>NZ_CP119992.1 GCF_029338575.1 Halomarina halobia | reverse complement strand
CGAGCGGGCCGTCTGCGACCGGCTCGCGACCGCGGACAACTTCGCGTTCGCCTGGATCGGTACGCCCGGTGCCGAGGGAACGGCGCTCGAGCCGCGCGTGTGGGCCGGACACGAGCGGGGGTACCTCGACACCGTCTCGCTCTCGCTCGACGAGCCGACGGAGCCCGCCGCGCGGGCGACGGTGACGCGAGAACCGGCCGTCGTCTCCCAGGTGACGAGCGGCTTCCGTGCCGAGCCGTGGCGGCGGGCCGCGCTCACGAACGACTACCTCTCGATGCTCGCGGTGCCGCTCGTCCACGGCGACGTCCTCTACGGGACGCTCGCCGTCTACGCCGACGAACAGGGGCGTTCGACGAGATGACCCGGACGGTGTTGAGCGAGGCGGGCGAGACGATCGCCAACGCCATCAACACCGTCGAGACCCAGCGGACGTTGCTGGCCGATCGCGTCACCGAGCTCGAACTCTCGATCGACGAACCGGACCTCTTCCTGCGGACGCTCGCCACCCATCTCGGGACGCGGCTCGTCGTCGACGACATCGTCAACGAGTCCGGCGGCGCGTCGCTCGTCTTCCTCACGGCCGAGGACGCGGACGCCGAGGCGCTGTCGTCGCTCGCCGACGAGTTCGTCACCGTCGAGCGCGCCGACGTCATCGCCGAGCGCGACGAGGGGATCCGGTGCGAACTGCGTCTCACCGGGACCACCATCGCCTCGACGCTCACCGACTACGGTGCGATCACGCGGGAGCTCGCCGCGGACGCGAACGGGATCCGGGCGGTCATCGAACTGCCGTACGACGCCGACGTGCGTGAGTTCGTGGAGTCCATACAGGCCACGCACCCGAACACCGACCTCGTCGCCCGACGCAACCAGACCTCCTCGGTCCAGTCCGAGCGCGACGTTCGCGCGGGCGTGACCGAGCGCCTCACCGATCGCCAGTACGAGGTGGTCCGGACCGCCTACGCGAGCGGCTTCTTCGAGTGGCCCCGCGACCGGACGGGCCAGGAGGTCGCGGCGTCGCTCGACATCTCACAGCCGACGTTCAACAAGCACCTCCGCTCCGCGGAGCGTAAGCTGTTCTCGATGCTCCTCGACGATTAGCACCGATGACGACGCACCGCTCACGACGATACCGGTCGGACCGCACCTCGACGCCCCCGACGGGCCGTGCCGTCCGCCAGTCGCTCCCGGGAGACGCATGAGCGCGGGAGAGGACGCGGCGGCCGTCGTTCGCCGGCCGCTCGACGAGCGGATCGTGCGGACGGTCGCCGCCGTGCGGGGATCGACGCGACGGCGCTCGAACAGCGCCTCTACGAGGCCGTCGATCCGGACGCGCTGGAGCAACTGTTCGCCAGGCGACCCGACGGCTCACGCCGGGAGTGGGGGCGGACCTCCTTCGACCTCGCCGGCTGTCGCGTCGTCGTGGACACCCGCGAGGGCGTCACGGCCTACCGGCTCGCGGATTGACGGCGGGCCGCCGTCGCGCCCGGTGGCTCGTTGATGAATGAGAACCCTTATTCGAGACCCCCGCAGACCGTCGATATGGTTCGTTTCGAGGTACCGGAGGTCGATTACACCCGGTACACGAACCGCCAGCTCGCGGCCGTCCCCGTGGCCCTGCTGGCGGTCGCGCTTCTGATCATCGCCGGGTGGTACGCGACCACCGGGACACCCGTGGCGCTCGGCGTCGACTTCACCGGCGGCACGGAAGTGCAGATCCAGACGAACGACTCCCCACAGGAGGTCCGCGCGACGTTCGAGGAGCGCGTGCCCTACCCCGTCGAGTCCGTGCAGGCGGTCGGACTCGGCGACAGCGACCAGTACATCGTCACCTTCCAGGCGACCAAGGACAGCCAGGTGCGCGAGATAACGGGCGCGGCGAACGGCGCCGGGTACGACGTGCTCGCCTCGCAGTCGCGCTCGCCGACGTTCGGCGCGGACGCGCAGCGACAGGCGCTGCTCGGCGTCGGCGCGGCGTTCCTCGGGATGAGCGTCCTCGTGTTCGTCCTCTTTCGGACGATCGTCCCCTCCATCGCGGTCGTCGCGAGCGCGTTCTCCGACATCGTCGTCCCCATCGCCCTGATGAACCTCTTCGGCATCGAACTCTCGCTCGGGACGGTCGCCGCCCTCCTCATGCTCATCGGGTACAGCGTCGACTCCGACATCCTGCTGAACAACCACGTCCTCCGGCGCAGCGGCGGCTTCTACGAGTCGACCTACCGCGCCATGCGGACGGGGGTGACGATGACGCTCACCTCGATCGCCGCGATGGTGGTGATGACCGTCGTCGCCTCGCCGCTCGTGCTCGGGATACCGCTCCTGCCGGAGATCGGGCTGATCCTCGTCTTCGGTCTCACCGTCGATCTCGTGAACACCTACCTGCTCAACGTGAGCCTGCTCCGCTACTACAAGTACGAGGGGATCGCCAGATGAGCCGGGTACGGGACAACTGGCGCATCCTCCTGCTGGTCGTCATACTCGTCGCCAGCAGCGTCGCGCTGTTCGTTCCCCAGGGGGACGGCGGGGCCGCGGCCGCGTCGAACGGGACGAACGAGACGGCAGCGACCGGCGGGGGACCGACCAACCTCGACTACGGGCTCGAACTCGCCGGCGGAACGCGCCTGCGCGCGCCGCTGGTGGGACTGACCGCCGAGGGAGTGGACGTCGACCCGCAGGAGCAGCGCGACGCCCAGCGACGGATCGCCGCCGAACTCGACGTCTCGCCGATCGACGTGCAGGTGCGCGCGAACGCGAACGGGACCGACGGCGGCACCGTCGAGGTGTTCACGGAGAACGTCACGAGGGCCGAGTTCGCGCAGGCGCTCCAGCGAGCCGGCTACCAAGTCGAGGAGAGCGACATCCGCCAGGGCGTCACCCGGGAGACGATGCAGACGGCCGCCGAGGTCATCGAGCGGAAGATACAGGGGTCGGCCGGGTTCGCCGGCGGGGGCGCGAGCGTCGTCACCTCCGCCGACGGCGAGTCGTTCGTCCTCGTCGAGGCGCCGGGCGTGAACCGCTCTCAACTCATCGACCTCATCGGCGACCGCGGGCGCGTCGAGATCGTCGCCGTCTTCCCCGCACAGGGTGACGGCGGCGGGAACGCGACGAACGGGACCAACGCCACGAACGGGAGCGCCGGGGGCGACTACCGCCGCGTCTCGCTGCTCACGCAGGACGACCTCGCGGGCGTGCAGCCGGTCACGCGCGACGATCAGGGGCGACCGGTCGTCCCGGTCTCGCTCGAGGAGGACGCCGCCCGGAACTTCGCGGACGCGATGCAGCGGTTCGGGTTCACCGGCCCGGGCGTCGCCCGCTGCAGCTACGATCAGAACCCGAACGATCCGGGGTACTGCCTCCTGACGGTCGTCGACGGCGAGGTCGTCTACTCCGCCTCGATGGGACCGAGCCTCGCCCGGAGCATCGAGGACGGCGACTTCGTGAAGGACCCCGCCTTCCAGACGAGCGCCCGGAACGTCTCGGAGGCCCAGGAACTGCGCCTGAACCTCGAGGCGGGGGCGCTGCCGGCGCGCCTCGACATCGACTCGGGGACGACGTACTTCCTCCAGCCGAGCCTCGCCGAGGAGTTCAAGGCGTTCTCGCTGGTGACCGGCCTCATCGCCTGGGTCACCGTCGCTGGCGTCGTCGCCTACCGCTACCGGAAGCCGAGCGTGGCCGTCCCGCTCATCCTGACGGCCGCGGCCGAGGTGTACATCCTCCTCGGGTTCGCCGCGGCGGTCGGCCTGGCGCTCGACCTCTCGCACATCGCCGGGTTCATCGCCGTGATCGGGACCGGCGTGGACGACCTGGTCATCATCGCCGACGAGATCCTCCAGCGGGGCGACGTCCGGACGACCAAGGTGTTCCGCTCGCGGTTCCGCCGGGCCTTCTGGGTCATCGGCGCGGCCGCGGCGACCACCATCGTCGCCATGTCGCCGCTCGCGGTGCTCTCGCTCGGCGACCTGCAGGGGTTCGCCGTCATCACCATCGTCGGCGTCCTCATCGGCGTGCTGATCACCCGCCCGGCGTACGGCGACGTGCTCCGGAACCTGGTGCTGGGGGAGTGATACGAGGTCGTCTCTGGCTGTGCTCACCTGAGCTCCCTCTCATCCGTCACCGTATCGAGGAGGTACCGAGCAGTGCCCAGATACAGCGTTACGGCAGGTTCTCCACGGCGTCAACGAGGTCCTCATCGGTTACCGATTCAGGAACCTTCTGTTTACCCCAGGGTGAATTACCTCAGGGTGAGTTACTTGTCGCGGCACCTCGCACAGGCGGTATGGGTGTCGACGGAGGAACGCCCGAAGGCACGGACGCCCGCGAACTCGTTCACTTCGTGACCCAGCGGACGCGGTTCGCGCTGGTCAACGACATCCTCCAGCACCCCGAACAGCTCCCGTCGATGTACGAACTCGAGCAGCTGAATCCGAGCGTGAGCGACGCGACGGTCTACAAGCACATTCAGAGGCTGATCGACGCCGGTATCGTCAGGGAGGTCGCCCTCCCGGACGACGAGCGCCGTCAGGGGTATCCGTGGAAGTTCTACGGGTTAACCGACGAGGGTCGGACGTTCCTCGAGGATCACAACCTCCTGGGGGCCGAGGAGACGCTCCAGCGCATCTACGAGACGATCGCCGACAAGCCCGAGAAGATGATCAAGTACGAGAACGCTCCCCGACCTGCTGTCGAATAGTCGGGTCAAAACGCGTCGAGCGACGACTGCTCGGCCGCCGCCAGCACGTCGTCGCAGGTCTTCCACGACGAGCGGGCGCACGCCGGGAGCGCCCCGTGCTCGCGGACGTACTCGCGCAGAAACGCCCGCGTCGTCGGGTCGCTCGGGTAGCCGCTGCCCACCTCGCCGTACTCCTCGGCGATCCGGGCGACGCGGGCGTCCCGCTCGACCTTGGCGACGACGCTCGCCGCCGCGACGTGGGGGTAGGTCTCGTCGGCGCGGTGTTCGGGGCGGACCTCGACCGGCGCGTCGAGGGCCGCGGCGACACGGCGGCCGAACCGCGCGGCGTCGACGTCGCCCGCGTCGACGAACCCCGAGAGCCCCCGCCCCGGGACGCCCGCGTCGGCGATGGCCTCGGCGTGGGCGGCGACCGTGAGCGAGTTCATGTCCGTCCCGGGGGCGTCGATGCGCGCGACCGGGATCCGTGCGACGCCGAGTGTCACGTCGGGGTGGGCGCGGAGGGAGGCGGCGAGCGCCTCCCGGCGGACGGGCGCGAGGCGCTTCGAGTCGTCG
Organism: Halomarina halobia; assembly: GCF_029338575.1. Classification (GTDB taxonomy): domain Archaea; phylum Halobacteriota; class Halobacteria; order Halobacteriales; family Haloarculaceae; genus Halomarina; species Halomarina halobia. Next base: position 2,943,420 of record NZ_CP119992.1, on the reverse strand, counting down.
ATCCCGTCCGGGAGCGCCGCCTCGGGGGCGACGACGCAGGCGGCCACCATGGGACCGAGCACCGGCCCCTTGCCCGCCTCGTCCGCGCCGAAGTACATATCCGCCCGAGCGTCACCCAGCCACAAAGGCGTGTCGCCCCGGCGATCCCCCGCTCCGGGGCGTTATCCTCGACTTACCGGCGAACGGACGGGTTCACAAAGCCGTCGGTTCGCCTCACGGAGACGGGTTAATGACCGTCACGCCGACCGGAACTCGCGATACTCCTGAGCTAACTTTTTGATAGACACTCGATTACGATTATATATCGCGTTCTCGTATAATACATGACCTCGGAGAGACGGTTTACGACTCGGCGGGCGTTCCTCGCGACGGGGGCGCTCGCGCTGGGAGCCGGCTGCACCAGCCCGTTCGATCCCGGATCGAACCGATCCGGACCCGCGAACGCGCCGAACGGGACGGCCACCGAATCGGAAGCGAACGGTACGAAGGAGACGGAGACGCCGACGCCCGAGCCGGGAACGGTCACCCCGGAGTACCAGGGCCGGTACTTCCCCGGCGGCCGCCTCGTCGACGACATGGGCGACCTGTCGCGCTGGTCCGGGGCGGGGACGGTCACCGGCGACGGGGACGTCTACTTCGAGGACCCGCAGTCGCTCCGCTACGAGGGGCGTCACCAGGTGACGCTCGCGGGGGACTTCAGCGACGACCCGATCGACCTCTCCGACGCGGCCCTCTCGTTTGCGGCCTACTTCGATACGCCGCAGACCCAGCCGACGTTCGCGCTCGCCGCGCACGCGCCTGACGCCGACAACCGGGTCGAGTTCACGCACCCGTACGCCGCGAACTACGACCTCCGGTGGCAGCGCTACGACGTCGCGCCGACGCGGACGAAGGGCTCGCCGGACCTCTCTGCCGTCACGAAACTGACGGTCAATATGTACGCGGGCGACGACCGGCCGATCCGCTTCTGGCTCGACGACATCCGGGCGCACCCCAAACCCGACCGTGGGAAGGTGATCTTCCGGTTCGACGACTGCCACCGCCACCACTACACGGACTACTTCAAAGCCCTCGACGAGTACGGCTATCCGGGCATCGAGGCCGTGGTCAAGCGGGAGATCGGCCGTCCGGGGCGGCTCACCGTCCCGCACCTCCACAGGATGCAGGACGCGGGGTGGGACCTGTGCAACCACACGACCGCCCACCAGAACCTCGCGGAGCTCTCGAACGGGGACATACGGGCCAACGTCGAGGAGATGACCGCGTTCTTCGACGAGATCGACATCACCAAGGGGACGAACTTCCTCGTCACCCCGTTCGGCGCGCACGACGGTCGGACGCTCGACGTCACCGCCGAACACTTCGACCTCGCGTGCGGCGGTAGTTCGCCGCTCAACTACACGCTGACCAACCCGATGCGCGTCGGCGGGAGCGACGTGGACGGCGACCTCGAGGGGCGAAGGAACTGGTCGACCTGGCGGCCGAGCACCGCTCGCTGTCGATCCCCATCTTTCACCACTTAGACGCCGGGAAGTTCCAGCGGCTGGTGGAGTACGTCCACCGGAAGGAGCAGGCCGGCGAGATCGACGTCGTCACGCTCTCCGACCTCTGGGACCACCTCCGGACGGTCGATCGGTGGTGAGCCCGTCGGCGCGGCTGATCGGACGGCTGCGCGGCCGGCGAAAAATCGCGCTCAGTCGTCCGCTTCGACCGGAACCCGCTCGACCTCGGGGTCCGCCTCGTCGATCTCCCGGGTTCGGTCCAGCTCGCGCCGCGCCTCGCGTTCGTAGTGGTACGCGAACTCCTCGGTGAAGTGGTGACACATGATGCTACACCCTACCACGGTATTGTCACTCGATGTCTATAATGATTGTGGCCGGGGGTGTCGGTAGCACTGTCGAAACGAGCGTGACCCGGTCGAGTGACCCGATGAGACCGTCTCGAAGGCGTCCGGCCCCCTTCACCCCCTCGACGGCCGATCCGCCGGCAACCGTTCGTCCGAACGCCACTGGGCGGGGCGGGGATCACTCGGCGGGCGGGTCGCGGAAGAATTCGGGGCGTTCGAACGGTTCGTCCTCGCCCTCGACGCGGAGCACGTCGAGGGCGGTCACCGCCACCTCGACGCCGAGGAGCCCGGCGAGGCTCGGCTCCGTGCGGCCATCGTCGCCGGAGACGAGTTCCTTCACGTAGAGCCCCCCCTCGCCGCGGATGTCGACGGTCGCGCGGCGCTCGTCCGTCAGTTCGCCGTCGATCTCGTAGACCGTCCGGGTACGCACGACGTCGGCGCGACGGTGGCTCACCCGGTGGGGCGTGCGCTGGTCGACCGTGGTCCCCTCGAGTTCGTCGAACGCCGCGCGCAGGTCCGCCGCGGTCACGGGTTCGGAGAACTCGACGGTCGCGCGGTAGGTCTTCGCCGCGTCGAGGCCCTTCACGCGCTCTACCATGTCGTGGGTCGCGAGGCGGAGTCCCTCGACCTCGGCGCGGCCGTCGGCGAACTCGTTGATCTCGCGCTCGAGGCACTCGACGTCGACGGCGCGCCGCCGCGGCTCCTTCACCTCGATAACGAACGGGCGGCCCCCGCCCAGCATGAGCGCGTCCACGTCCTCGCGGCCCGCGCCGTGGAAGACCGCCTCGCTCCCGTCCATCGCCTCGAGGACGACCGGCGCGGTGAGCTGCTCGACGCTCGTCCCGTAGCGGTAGCCCGTCCCGTCGCACGTCTCGCAGGGTGCCCCGCGGCGCAGCCCCGACGCCCCGCAGTCGGAACACGGCCAGCGCGTCTGGGGGATGTCGCGTTCGAGCTTCCGGTAGCGGCCGTAGACGAACGCGGAGTTTACCTGCACCTCGATCTCGTCGGTGGCGAGGTCGATCAGCACGAGCACGTCCGGCCGTCCGAGGTCGACCTCGGCGCCGGTGGCCGCGCCGACGCGCTTTCCCACCTCGCGGTTGAACTCGCCGTTCATCCCCTCGCCCGCGTTCTCGGGGAGCCCCGCGTCCTCCCGGAGGAAGCGATCGTTCTCCTCTAACAGGGGTGGGACGCGCGTTCCCACCTGATAGGTGCGGAAGTCCCAGCCGTCGAGCGCGGCCGCCGCGCGCTCCGCGTACTCGTCGTACCGGGAGCACTCGCCCTCGCACACCCAGCAGTCCTCGGCGTCCGGGGGATCGTAGGGTTCGTCCGCGGCGAGTGCGCGGGCGACGCGCAGGGCGTCGCCCCGCTCCTCGTTGGTCAGTCCGAAGCTCCGGTCGGCGACGAGTCGACCGAGACAGGGATCGCAGACGGTACCGGTCGCGAGCGCCCCCTCGGCGACCTCGATGACGTTCATTGCACGGACGAACGCCGCCCCCGACCTTTGGGCCTTCGGATCCGTCGCGGAGCGGCGACGACGGTTTTCACGGTCCGTCGAGAGCTGGTGACGAATGCGACGGCTGGAGGTGCTGGTGCCGGCTGACCGGCGAGCTCGACCTCGACCTCCGCAGCGCGGCGTACGTCGTCGCCGTGGTGTCGTTCGTCGTCGGGGCCGTCACCGCCGGGATGACCTCCCAGCCCATCGCGTACGAGTACGCCGTGGCGAGCGAGGTCGCTGGCACCGTCGACGGCCAGCGGTACGCCGAGCTTCAACCCCTCGGCGTCAGCACCCAGTACAACGACGTCGGCCTGTTCAGCCGTCCGGAGACGGTGGCGGTCACCCTCGGACGGACGGGCGAGCGCGAGTATCGGGACCTCGCCCCGACGCTCGCCGAGCGGACCGGACAACCGATCGAGGTTCGCGTACGGTTCCTCGACTACGAGGTCGTCCCGCCCGTCAAGCCGGCCGAGGCGGGGCGGGGCGGAGCGTCCGTTTCCCGGCCGCGCCGTCGGTCACAGTATCAGCGCGATGATCGCCAGCACGAGGAACACCAGCACGAGGATGCGGGCGATCTCCATCGAGAGCCCCGCGACCCCCCTGAACCCCGCCAACCCGGCGACGATGGCCAGTACGAAGAAGACGAGCGCCCAGTACAGGAACTCACCGCTGAACTGAAGCGGCAGGACGGTCGCCGACGCGACCGCGGGGAGTGCGCCGATCACGCCGACCACCCCGCACGCGGCCGCCGCGGCCGTCGACCGAACGCCGGATTACTACGACATTTCATTGCACGCAACAATACCACGCGGGTGGGATATAACAGTTGTTGCCGATACGGCGGGATCTGGGGGCGAAATCCTTCCCCCTGCGTGGTGAGGCGCGGTTTCGCGCCCCGTCAGCGCCCCGATCCGAGTTCGGGAAAGAACTGTCCGTGGAAGTCGAACGGCACGGCGTGCGGGAGCGCCGCCCGCGCCCGCTCCTCGAACGCCTCGCCGTCGAGGACGACCAGCCACGAGTGGCCCGCGTCGACGTCGAGCGCGACGGTGAGCGCGACGCCCTCGTCCTCCGCCGCCGGGCGGGGGGCCGGCACGAACACGGGTTCGCCGAAGTACCAGCCGTCGCGGGAGAAGCGGCGCGTCTCGCCCGTCGTCGCGTCCACCTTCACCACCTCGTGGGCGAAGTCCGTCACGCGTTCGTGGGTCCCCTGTCCGTAGACGTAGCGGTGTTCGCGCCCGCGGACGCGGGGGGAGAGCCGCGGCAGGGTGATCCCGCCGTCGTAGCGCGTCTCCATGGAGATCGGCGGCGTCCCCCGGGCGCGGAGTTCGATCCGCAGGCGCGTCAGCGCGCCGCCGGGGGCCTCGTACGCCTCGCCGCGGAGGACGTCGAGGTACATCCCCTCGACGGGCGAGGGGTCGGGGAACGTGACGAGGTCGCAGACGAGTTCGTCGCCGCGCTCGAACGCGTTGACGTGGTGGAACCCGAACAGGGGGTCGGCGACGGGGCGAGCGACGACCCCGCCCGTGCGCCGGTCGAGGACGGTGACGCGGGTCCCGCGCTCCGGTTCCCACCGGTAGGCGTCGATGAACGCGTCCCGTCGGTCGGGGCGGAGGAGGTCGAGCGGGTCGACGACGAGCGGGAACTCGGTCAGGACGACGTAGTTCGGCGTGAGCGCGAAGCTGTGCATGTACGACGGGTCGCGCACGGCGAGGGAGGCGAGGAGCCTGCGCTCCCCGCTCGCGGCCGTCGCGTGGACGAGGTACCTGGAGGGGTGACCGAAGCGGGTATCGTACCCGACGACCTCGCCCGTCTCGCGGTCGTGGTGGAGGTGGGCGCAGGTGAGGTGCCCCCGCGGGAGGTTCGGCCGGACCGTGCCGAGCGTCGCGAGCGTCTCCGGGTCGACCGCCACGCGGTAAGGGGCCTCGGTTAGCGCGACGTACTCGCCGCCGATCCGCTCGACGATGACGTTCGCGTTGTCGGCGGGACGCCGCGCGGGGCACCGCGAGACCCGCGGGAGCGGGACGTCCACGCTGTCGGTCACGGCGGTGACGAGCAGCGTAGCGAAGCGGGCGAGCGCCGAGTCCCCGGAGCCGACGTCGGCGAACCCGGGCACGAGGTGCCCGTCGCGGGCGGTACGGTACGCTCCGGAGCGGAGGAAGCGGTTTCGATAGTCGACGCGGCCGCCGTCGAAGGCGAAGCGGCGGAGCATCGCGAGGCCGTCGAACCAGTGGGCGACCGGACGGCCGCCCACCTCGAACAGCGCCGGACCGTTCCGGACGAGGCTCCCGGAGAGCCACGCCGGGAGGGATCCCTCGACCGGCAGGGACGTCTCCACCTCCGCGTCGAGCGATCGGAAGCCGAGTCCGTAGCCGGGCGTCATAGGACCCTCAGGGGCGAACGAGGCTTACCCTTGTTGGAGAAGGAAGTTTCCGAAACCGTCAGACGACGGCGCCGTGTTCCTTACGAGCGTGTTCTCTGAGCTCCTCTGCGGTGTCGAACGTAGCCCCACAGCTACACTTGTGAACGGGTTCAACCTCGTCGAACGACATACCCCCCGGTTCGGGTGACGCGACGTTATATGTTGTGTGTCATCAGTACGCAGACAGTGCGGGTCGCGGGAGAGTCGCGGGGGCGGTCGATCCCCCGGTCACCCCATGGCCCGCGAGAGGGGGTCGCGCCATGCGCGGTGCTGATCGTACGTGGCGAGCGTCTCGCGGACCCGCTCGCCGAGGAGCAGTTCCGCGAACTCGTCGCGGTCGGCCGACTCGTCGAGCCGACCGAGCGCCTCGGTGAGCGCCCGCCCGTCGTCGATGGCGTCGCGCGCCCCCCGCACGGTCGGCGCTGGGACGTAGGGGACCGACGCGGCGAGGGTGACGGCGTCGTCGCCGACGTACCGCTCTGCGATGACGTCGAAGACGGAGTCGTCCGTCGCGGCGACCGAGGTAGAGACGAACCACTCGACGGCCGAGTCGGGATAGCCGAGCGCCTCGCCGTACTCGCGCTCGGTTCGGTCGCTCGGCTGCACGCCCGCATCGTCGAGAAAGCGCGACAGCGTCCGGCGGTCGCCGCTCACCAGCAGTTCGTACCAGGTGACCTCCCCGTCCCTGGGGAGGCGCTCGATCGGCGTGAGGTGCCAGTCGAGGCCCACGGCGTCCAGTCGGTCGCCCAGCGCGCCGTACGTGAGCCGGGCGTCCGGGGCGACGTCGTCCCACGCGGGCGTCCCGGCGGCCGTGAAACAGGTCGCGACGCCCGCCATCGGCTTCGCGCCGACGCCGACGGTGAGCACGTCGACGATGTCGCTCACGGGTGCGGCCGGTCCGAGGTCCCGTCCCAGGTCGAGGAGTTCCCGAGCGCGTCGTGCGTCGACCCGGGTCATCTGGGGGGGCCGTCCGTCGGGTCGGATACGGGACGAGGACGTGTGGAGGCAGTGAGGGCGGGTTCGGTACTCGCGACTCGCGTATCCATGGGGGCACGGAGGACTCTCCACGCATGTACCTATCGCCTGCTCACACAGGGAACAACACTCACGGGGACGAGAACAGTCGGAACGCGGACATCGAATCTGTTTTGTCCGTCACCGCACCCGGGAGGGTATGGACGACTCGCTGGCGCTCGCGCTGATCGTCGGCCTCCTGCAGGGGATCTTCGAGTGGCTCCCGATCTCCAGCGAGGGACAGATAACGCTCTACCTGACCGTCGTCGAGGGACTTCCTGTCGGAGCCGCCACCCGGTTCTCCCTCTTTCTCCACGCCGGGACGGCGCTGTCCGCGACGGCGTACTACCGCCGCGAGGTGGCCGAAGTCGTCCGGTCGCTCCCGGCGTGGCGGCCGGCGAACGCCTTCGAACGCACGCCCGAGGTGACCTTCCTGGCGGTGGCGACGCTCGCCTCCGGCGCGGTCGGCGTCGCCGTCTACGCGACCGTCGGGGAGGCCGTCTCGGCGCTGACCGGCGGCGCGTTCGTCGCGCTCGTCGGCGTCCTCCTCGTCGCGACCGGACTCCTCCAGCGCGCTGCGGCGGGCGCGTTCGGGACGCGGGAGACGCTCACGCTCGCCGACGCGCTCCTCGTCGGCGCGATGCAGGGACTCGCGATCCTCCCCGGCGTCTCCCGATCGGGGGGCACGACGGGGGCGCTCCTGCTGCGCGGTCACGACGGCCCCGCGTCGTTTCGCCTCTCGTTTCTGCTGTCGATCCCGGCGGCGCTCGGCGCGGGCGCGCTCGTCGTCCTCGACGAGGGCGTCCCCGCGCTCGATCCGGCGACGGCGCTGATCGCGCTGTCGGCGAGCGCCGTCGTCGGCTACCTCACCATCGACGCGCTGATGCGGATCGTCGAACGCGTAGCGTTCTGGGGCGTCTGCGTCGGCCTCGGAACGCTCGCGGTGATCGGCGGGGCGGTGATGCTCGTCTAGTCCTCACCGGTAGAGCGAGACGTAGAGCATGCTGAAACCGACGATGAAGGGGATCGTCTCGACGATCCCGAAGGCGCGCTCCCACGAGCCGACCTGCGAACCCAGGCTCGTGAGCGCCGCGCCCATGCTGATGAACGCGAACCCGATGAACGCGTACTGGAGGGCGGTGCTCTTGCGCTGGGAGTAGGCCTGAAAACTGATGAGCGTGAGCCCGAGCGAGAGGGCGAACAGGACCAGCCGCATCCCCATCAGGGCGAGCGTGAGCAGCGAGTCGATCACGGGGCCCCTCCGGGTCGGCGTCTCGGTCGCATCGTCACGCTCGCTGGAGGTCGTCCCACAGCTCGGAGAACCGATCCGGCAGGTTCTCCTCGCGGTAGATCTTGACGTCGTACTCGCTGTCCTCGAGCGAGATGAGCGTGCTGTTGAAGTTACACTGGTAGCGCTCGTAGTGGTTGCCGCCCTCGACGATCGTGGTTAACCCGACGATCAGGTCGTGTTCCTTCAACATGTCGAGGCGTCGGTAGATCGTCGGCAGCGAGAGGCCGCAGAGTTCACTCAGCTCCTTGGCCGAGCGCGGCTGCCGACTGATCTCCGCGAGCACGAGTCGCGCCTTGCGATCGCCGATCGTATCCAGGATCTCTTCGACAGGCTGTTCGTCCGTCACCGTACCAACCACTTACTCCCACATCATCTTATACGTTTTTATCATCAATAAATAAAGTACTATCAATAATCTATGAATCTACCGATAATTTATAATTGATGGCCCGTGACGTACGAGCGGTTGCATGCAGGGAGGCGGTAACGAGAGAGACCGGTCACGTTCCGTGACTATCGACGAACTGTACGACGAACTCCTGACCCAGGCGGCCGACGACCGGACGGTCACGGTCGCGGCCGAGGCGTCGACGCGCGGTCCCGAGGCGCGCACTCGGCGGTTGATCCGGAGCGTCCTCGACGACCTGTTCCAGGACGCCTCGTTCGCCTTCGACGAGACGCTCGTGAAGGACAACCTCGACGAGTTACTCCTGGTACTCATCGGCGTCAGGGGATCGAAGACCCACGGAAAGGCGCTGATGGGCGATCTCGCCCACCTGTTCGACACGCAGTTGAGCCCAGGGACCGTCTACCCCCGGCTCCACGAACTCGCCGAGTCGGGCGTGCTCGCCCCGCGGGAGATGGTCCGCACGAAGGAGTATCGAGTGAGCGAGCGCGCCGACGCCGTCCGTCGGCTCGAGCGTTCGATGCGCCAGCACCTCGCGCTCGCGGCGGTGTTCTACGCCGCCCTGGAGGAACTCTAGGCGCGTCTCGCGTCCCGCGGCGTCGAGCAGCGGGTGACGAGTGGCGTCGCGGGGGGCAGAGAACAGAACTTTGACGGCGGCGTAGGACGCTGGTTGACCATGGACATCGACACCGGCGTCGTACTGGCGGCTGGTGAGGGGAGTCGGCTCCACCCGCTCACCCACAACCGCCCCAAACCGATGCTCCCCGCTGCGAACCGTCCCATCCTCGAATACGTACTCGACGCGCTCATCGACGCGGGTATCGAGCGGATCGTCCTCGTCGTCGGTTTCAAGCGCGACCGCGTCCAGGATCACTTCGGGCCGAGCTACCGCGACGTCCCCATCGAGTACGTCATTCAGTCGAAGCAGCTCGGAAGCGGCCACGCCCTCCAGCAGACCGCGCGCGTCGTCGAGGGGTCGTTCCTCGTCGTCAACGGCGACCGGGTTATCGACGCCGGGCTGGCCCGGTCTGTCGTCGAGGCGGCCGATCCCGAGGACGCGGCGACGCTCGGCGTGCTCGAACACCCCCACGCCCGACGGTACGGTGCGGTCACGCTGGACTCGGAGACGGACCGCATCACGGCGCTCGTCGAAAAGCCGAGCGACGACGACTACCGCCTCATCAACGCCGGGGTGTACGTCTTCGACCGCTCGGTGTTCGACGCGCTCGCCGACGCCGAGTACGAGAACGGCGCGCTCCCCCTCACTAACGGCGTCGAGCGGCTCATCGAGGAGGCGGACGTGCGCGCCGTCCGCACCGACGGCCTGTGGGTCGACGCGACCTACCCGTGGGACCTGCTCACCGTCGCGAGCGAGGTGCTGCGCCACGGCATCGTCGACGGCCACCAGCACACCCCCGAGGTCTGGGTGGCCGACACCGCCCGCGTCAACGAGGACGCCAACCTCCAGCCGCCGGTCGTCGTCGGCCCCGACTGCGAGGTGGCCGCCGGCGCGGTCATCGGCCCGAACGTCGCGCTCGGGCGCAACACCACCGTCGGCGCGAACGCGACGCTCGCGCGCTCGGTCCTCGACACGGACACGCGCGTCGGTCCCGGAACGACGCTGCTCGACTGCGTGACGGGACAGGACGTCCACCTGGGGGCGGGGACGACCGTCCCCGGCGGCCCGGCAGACGTGCACGTCGGCGACTCGGTGTTCCACGAGCGCCTCGGGGCGGTCTTCGCCGACCGCGTCCGCGCCGGCGGCGGCGTCACGTGCGTCCCCGGCGCGCTGGTCGGGCCGCACGCTCGGCTCGGCACCGGCGTCGTCGCTGAGGGCCGGATCGAGGCGAACGCGCGGGTGATCCGATAATGTGTGGCATCATCGGGTGCGCCGGGCGCGGCGGCGCGACGCTCGACACGCTCGTCCACGGCCTCTCGAAGCTGGAGTACCGCGGGTACGACTCCGCGGGCGTCGCCCTCTCCGGAAGCGAGGTGCGGGTGGAGAAGCGCGCGGGCGAACTCGACGCGCTGCGCGCCGCCCTCGACGACGCGGACGAGGACCTCACCGGGAGCGTCGGCGTCGGACACACGCGCTGGTCGACCCACGGCCCGCCGACCGACGAGAACGCCCACCCCCACCGCGACTGCACGGGCGAGGTGGCCGTCGTCCACAACGGCATCATCGAGAACTACCAGGAACTGCGCGACCGTCTGACGGACGCGGGCCACGAGTTCGAGAGCGACACCGACACCGAGGTCGTCCCCCACCTCATCGAGGAGCGCCTCATGGCGGGCGACGACCCCGAGACGGCGATCCGGGCGGCCGTCGATCAGCTCGACGGGAGCTACGCCATCGCCGTCGTCGTCGCGGGCGTCGACCGCGTGTTCGCCGCGCGCAACGACTCGCCGCTCGTCCTCGGCATCGCCGACGACGCGCACTTCCTCGCGAGCGACGTCCCCGCCTTCCGTGAGTTCACCGACCGCGTCGTCTACCTCGAGGACGGCGAGTTCGCCGTCATCGACGCCGACGGGTGGCGCGTCACCGACGGCGCGGGCGCGCTCGTGGACAAGCGGGTCCACGCCGTCGACTGGGACCCCGAGGAGACGGGCAAGAGCGGCTACGAGCACTACATGCTGAAAGAGATCCACGAGCAGCCCCGCGCGCTCAGGCAGTGCCTCCGCGGGCGGGTCAACGAGATGGAGGGACGCGTCTCCCTGGACGTCGACTTCGACCCCGAGCGCGTCCAGTTCGTCGCCTGTGGCACCTCCTACCACGCCGCGCTGTGCGGCGCGCACCTCCTCCAGCGCTCGGGCATCCCCGCGCAGGCGTTCCTCGCGAGCGAGTACGCCACCTCGCCGCCGCCCATCGGCGAGGACCTCGTCGTCGGCGTCACCCAGAGCGGCGAGACGGCCGACACCCTGAGCGCGCTCCGGGAGGCCCGCCGCCGCGGCGCGCGGACGCTCGCGGTCACGAACGTCGTCGGCTCGACCGTCTCCCGGGAGTGCGACCAGACGCTCTACGTCCGCGCCGGTCCCGAGATCGGCGTCGCCGCCACCAAGACGTTCGCCGCGCAGGTCGTCGCGCTCACCATGCTCGCGCTGACGACCGACGGCGAGCAGCGCGACGCCATCGCCGCGCTGCGCGACCTCCCCGGGAACGTCCAGGCCGTCCTCGACAGCTCGACGGCCAGGGAGGTCGCCGAGGAGTACGTCGATTCGGAGGCGTTCTTCTTCATCGGCCGGGGGCTGTGCTACCCGGTCGCGCTGGAGGGGGCGCTCAAGTTCAAGGAGATCACCTACGAGCACGCCGAGGGCTTCGCCGCGGGCGAACTAAAGCACGGCCCGCTCGCGCTCGTCACCGAGGACACGCCCGTCTTCGCGGTCGTCACCGGCGACGGCGAACTCGCGCGCAAGACCATCGGGAACGTAAAGGAGGTCGAGGCGCGGGACGCGCCGGTCATCGCCGTCACCGACGGCCAGTCCGACGTCGAGCGCTACGCCGACCACGTCCTCCGGATCCCCACCAGCGAACCCCGGACGGCCGCCGTGCTGGCGAACGTCCAGCTCCAGCTCGTCGCCTACCACACTGCCGCGATGCTCGGCCGATCCATCGACAAACCCCGCAACCTGGCGAAGAGCGTCACCGTGGAGTAGCCCCCACAGCGTCGATCGCGGGCTTTCCCCGGAGTTTTGGACGCGCGTCGTCCGTTCGCGCCCGTACGTCCCACCTTTTTCTCCCTACCTCCACAGTTTATGTTTCACCGTTTCGTATCGCATTCAAATGCGAGGAAGAGGCACGTGAGCTACCGCCGGGAACTCCTCGTCCGATGGTCGCGGCGGGATCGGCTCGCCGTCGTCGTCATCGCCGTGACGGTGGCGTTCCTCGTGGCGACGGTGGTAGTGTTGACGGGCGTGAGTTCCCAGACCGTCGCGCTCGCCGACCAGCACGAGTCGAGCCTCGTCGCCGAGTTCGACGGTTCGCCCGGGGACGGGACGGCCCTCCCGCTCGCGGCGGCGCGGCTCGACTCGGGCGAGCGGGTGACGGTCGTCGGCGTCCCCGCGAACGCGAGCGTCGAGGGGCTGCCCGACCCGCCCGCGGACGGCGCGCTCGGCCCGACCGAGAACCTGACCCGGCAGCGCCTGGTCGGCGAGCGCGGGGCGGCGACGCTGACCGTTCGCCCGCGCGCCGGGCGGTCGATCGTCTCCCCGCAGTGGTACGTGACCGACGTCGAGACCGTCGAGCGACTGGGGGTGACCCGGACCGTCGCGCTGCGCACCGCCGACGGGGGCGTTCCGACCTCGGGCGTCCCGCTCCGGGGGGCGCTCGCGTTCTTCGTCGTCGGGGCCCGACAGCTCCTCGTCCCGCTCTCCGTCGCCGCCGCGGGGGACGGTCGTCGTGGGCATCCTGATCAGCAGCATCACGCGGATGTCGGTCCGGGACCGCCGCGACGACCTCCGCGCGCTCTACGCGACCGGCGCGTCGCCCGGTCGCCTCGCCCGCCTGTTCGCCGCGCGCGCCGGCCTGCTCGCGGCCGTCGGGGGGACGATCGGGTACGCGCTCGGCGTCGTCGTGCCCAACGCGCTCGTCAACCTCACGCTCACCCTCGGCTACCCGGTCGCGCTCGACCTCGCGCTCGGGCCGACGGCCGGCCTGCTCGTCGCCGGACTGGTCGTCGGCGTCGCGGTCGTCGGGGCGGTCGCCGGCTACCTGGCGGCGCGGTCCACCCTGCGCGGCTCCGTGCTCCCGGACGGCGCGTCGGGAGGGGCGGCGCGCTCTGGCGGCGCGCTCTCGCTCCGGCTCCTCTCCCCGCGGGCGTTCCTCCCGACCGCGGGCTCGCTCGCCGTCTTCGTCGCGTTCGTCGTCCTCGTCGGGACGGTCGGCGCGACGTTCACCGCGATCGGCGCGACGGGCGGGACGATCACCGAGCCGGACGCGATCCACCCGGTCGCGAGCCACGTCGACCAGCGCCACGCGACGGTGCTCCGATCCGAGGGCGTCGAGGCGAGCCCCGAGATCCTCCTGTTCACGATGGTGGACGGGGAGCCGGTGTTCGGCAGGGGGGTGAACTACACCGCGTACGCCGCGGTGTCGGACGGACGGCTAGTCGAGGGGCGGCCGCCGAACGGACCGGGGGAGGCGATCGTCGGCGAGTCGCTGGCCGACCGGCTCGACGTGCGCGTCGGCGAGTCGATCCTCCTCGGCGGCAGCACGGCGACCGGCCTGACGACCGTCACGGTGACCGGCGTCTACTCCGGCGAGGGGCTGGGAGACGACCAGTTGCTCGTCCCGCTCGACACCGCGCGATACCTGCGCGACCTCCCGAGCGGGACGGTCAACCTGATCCGCGTGGGTTCCGACCCGTCGGCCGCGTTCGCGAACGCGAGCGGGATCGTCGCGCTCGACGTGACGGCCCCCGACCGGGTCCGGGCGGGCGAGCCCGTCCCGGTCAACGTCTCGCTGCAGAACGTCGGCGACGACACGGCGACCCGGACCGTCGAGGTCGCCGCCGGATCGGCCGAGCGATCGAGGACCGTGACGCTCGACCCTGGCGAGCGGACGACCGTGACCGTCGCGCTCCCCTCGCCGCCGCCGGGGACGTGGAACCTCACCGCCGCCGACCGGCGGACCCGACTCGCCGTCGTCGACGAGGAGTCGCCGCGCATCGAAGGGGTCCCCGAGCGGCTTCCTCCCGGCGCGACGTTCACCGTCGGCGTCCGGACGGCGGCGGGAGAGCCGGCCTCGAACGCCACCGTCGCCCTCGACGGCGACCGAGCGCCGACCGACGGAAACGGGAGCGCGACCCTCGCGGCCCCCGACGCGCCGGGGACGTACCGCCTCGCCGCCGACGTGGACGGGGCGACCGCCAGCCGCCGCGTCACCGTCTCCGAGAACGCGACGCGGGAGCCGGTCGCGACGCTGCGGGTCTCCCCATCGACCGAGGCGTTCGGGTCGGCGACGGCACGGGTCCGACTCGTCAACCCGTGGGACCGGCCGGTGACCCGGAGCGTCCGGGTGGAGGGTCCGGAGCGGACGCGGGCGCGCGAGGTCCGACTCGCGCCGGGCGAGCGAACGACGTTCGAGGCTCCGCTGTCGCGTCAGCCGCCGGGGACCTACGCGGTGTCGCTGCGGGTCGGCGACGCCGTCGTCGCCGAGCAGCGGTACGAGGTGACCGGCGACCGGCGGCTCGCGGGAGCCCTGGCGAGTAGCGGGTACAGCGCCGGGAGCGACGCCGGGAGCATCGTCGAGCGGAGCTTCGGCAACCTCTGGGTCGTCCTCGGGACGATCGTCGCGCAGGGCGCGTTCATGTCCATCGGGAGCACGACCGCGGCGTTCGCCGGGGCGGTCCACGCCAGACGGCGGTCGGTCGGCGTCCGGCGGGCGACCGGCATGTCCCCGCGTCGCCTCCTCCGGCTGGTGCTTCGCGACGCGCTCGTGCTCGCGATCCCGGCGAGCCTGTTCGCGGTCGCCGCGGGCGTGTCGCTGGTGGCGCTGGTGGGCGCGCTCGGCGCGCTCACCGTCTTCGGCGTCGGGTTCACGGTCGTCACCGACCCGGTCGTCCTCGGCGGGACGGCGCTGGTCGCGCTCGCGCTGGCCGTCGCGAGCGCCGCCGTCGTCGCCCGCCGGTTCGCGCGCGCGACGCCCGCCGAACTGCTCGGGGGGGACGGATGAACCGCGAGGACGGGCTGCTGCTGGTCGCGGTGTGTTGCCTCGCCGTCGGGGTCCGACTCGTGCCGCTCGCGTTCAGCCCGCTGCCGTTCAACCCCGACGGGTTCGTGTTCGCGGGGAAGGCCCGCGCCGCGCTCGCGGCCGGCCACCTGCCGCGACCGGCGACTTCGTCCCCGCGCCGGACGAGTACGTCTTCACGTCGCTGCTTGCGGCGCTCTCGGCGGTCACCGGCGTGCCGCCCCGTTACGTCGTCCAGGTCCAGGTCGCGGTCCTCGGCGCGGTACCGCCGCTGGTCGCCGCCGCGCTCGCGCGCGACCTCGCCCGATCGGTCGGGGTGCCCCGCCCGCACCGGCGCGTCGCGGCGGCCGCCGCCGGCTGCGGGCTCGCCGTCGAGGGGCTCTACCTCTGGCGGACCACGACCGTGAACGCCGAGGTGCAGGGGCTGGCCTTCGTCGCCCTGCTGGCGCTCGCGCTCGCTCGCGCCCTCTCGACGGGTCGTCGCGCGTGGTGGGGCGTCGCGCTCGCGCTCGCGGCGCTCCTCCCGTTCACCCACAACCTGAGCGCGGTGATCGGCGGGCTGGTGCTCGCGACGTTCCTCGCGCTCGCGGTGCTGCGAACGCCGCGGCTCTCGGGGCCGCCGCCGCCCTCCTCGTCGGGTTCTGGGCCTACGCGATCGGCTACTACGAGGTCGCGGGGCTCGCCGAGATCGGCCGGTTCACGGACTCCCCGGGACTCTCGCTCGCCTGGGGGATCCTCGTCGTCGCGCTCGCCCTCTGGCTGACGACGGGGAGCGACCGGCTCCGGCGCGCCGCCCCGTCGGTCGTCGCGGTCGGCGGCGTCGGCGTGTTCGTCCTCAACGCGCTGCGGCCGGTCTACCCGGGGTCGGTCCCGACGCCCCCGCTGCTGCTCGCGTTCATGGCCCCGCTGGTCGTCGTCGTCGCGCTGGCGGCCCGCGGGCTCCCGCGGGCCGCCCGGACGCCCGAGAACCCGACGCTCGCGCTCCTCCTCGCCCCGCTCGCCGTCTTGGGCATCGGACTCACCGCCGGGATGACCGTCGACTACCAGGGGATGGTCACGCGCTCGCAGACGTTCATGCACCTCGCGGCGCTCGTCCTCGCAGGCGTGACGGTCGCCCGGGCGACGGCCAACCGGCGGCGTGCGGTCGGCGTCGCCGTCGCGGCGCTGTTCGTCGTCTCGCTCCTCGCCACGGCCCCGTTTCCCTACACCGAACACCGGACGAAGCCCTACCAGGCGATCACCTACCCGGCGGAGTTCGAGGCCGCGACGTTCGCCGCGGAGCGCGTCCCACACCGCTGGGCCGGCGACAACCACGTGGTGTACGTCGCGCTGAAGTACACCGGAACGTCCGCGACCGACCGCGCGGTCGCCGAGTGGCTCCGCGGTGACGCCCCCCCGCCGAACTGCACGGTGATCGCCCAGCGCTCGTGGACGACCGTCGGCGCGCAGGCGTTCCCGCGGATGTTGCCGATGGACGAATCGGCCTACGATCGCTGGCTCGCCCGGGGCGACGTGGTGTACGCCGTCAGCGGACCCGACCCGCTCCACGCCGTCGCCGGTCGGGAGGGCTGCGAGCCGAACCCTTTAGCACCGTGACGGGGGAGTGAGTACCCGTGGGCGAACCCATCATCACCGCGGCCGACCTCGTCGTCCGGCGCGGCGGGACGGCGGTGCTCGACGGCCTCTCGCTCTCGGTCCCCCGGGACGCGTCGCTGCTCGTCCGGGGGAAGAGCGGGTCGGGGAAGACGACCCTGTTCAACGTCCTCGGACTCCTCGCGACGCCGGATTCGGGGTCGGTCGTCGTCGACGGGCGGGACGTCTCGGCCGCGAGCGAGGCCGAGCGCGCCCGACTGCGGCGCGACGTCATCGGGTTCGTCTTCCAGGACTTCCAGCTACTCGACGACCTCACCGCCCGGGAGAACGCGCGCGTCCCCCAGGAGCACGCCGGGAACGTCGACGACGCCTGGCTCGACGAGCTGTTCGCCGACCTCGGCATCGAGGACGTCTCGGAGCAGTACCCGCCGTCGCTCAGCGGCGGGGAGCGACAGCGCGTCGCGCTCGCCCGCGCGCTGGCCAACCGGCCGTCGGTCGTCCTCGCCGACGAACCGACCGGCCAGCTCGACCCCGAGACGACCGAGGCGGTCATCGAACTGCTGTTCAGAACGCACGAGCGCCTGGACACCGCGCTCGTCGTCATCAGCCACGACCCCCAGTTCACGCGTCGGTTCGACCGGGCGCTCGTGCTCGAGGGGGGTCGGCTCGTCCCCGCTATCGACTCGACGCCGAGGCGGTACGACGAAGGACGGTGAGGAGGGCACCCCAGCCGGGTTTGCCGTCGCGGAGCCACGCGACCGCGGCGAGTCCCACCAGCGCGAACTCGACGACGAGCATCGGGGACGGCCCGATCGTGGCCACGTGCGCGCCGAAACTCGGTTCGGTGGACGGTTCGGGGAGGGCGAGCAGCGGCCAGGCGAGGAACGCGAGTTCGTGGAACGCCCCCTCGATGATCGGTGCCACGCTGTCGCCCAGGAGGTGCGAGGCGTACCCGACGAGCAGCGGCGCGGCGAGGTCGCGGCGGTCGAACCGGCGGGCGAGGGCGACGGCGGCCAGCGCGAGGCCGACCCCGAAGAGGAGCGAATGGGCGAGCGACCGGCCCCCGGGCAGGACCCCGAGCGACCACGCGAGGGGTTTGTCGACGAGGTCGGGCAGTTGCGTCCCGAGCGCCAGCGCGGCGACGGCGCTCGCGTCCACCGCCTCGCCCGACCGACGGGCGTAGACGTGATAGCAGAGGTATCCGAGCGCGAGGTGTCCCCAGGGCCACATGGTCGGCCCTGCGCGCGGGAGTCGTAAAGTCGGTCCGACTCGCCGTCCCGCCGGTCGCCCCCCGATAGATTCGTATTGGATGCGCCTGATGAAAAGGTATGGCTACGGCTCGACGGATGAGATTCGTCTCGGGGCACCTCGCGTGGACGCTCTGCGTCATCGTAGTCCTCGCGGCGCTCGGCGCGCTGGCGCTCGATCTGGTGTTCGTCCTCTCGTATCTCGGCTTTCTCGTGCTCATCGAGGTGACCGCGCCGGTGAACGCGACGACGGCGTGGCGACGCCGCCTGCGCTGGTTCGTCGTCCTCGGCCTCGTCGCGTTCGCGTACCTGGTCGTGCGGCGGGTGCTCGCGCTCCTCCCGCAGGGGGTGGTCTGACGGTGGACCTCGACATAGATCCGCCGCGCGCGGCGCTGCTCGCGTTCGCCCTCGTCGTCCTGCTCGGCGTGGGGACCGCCGCGGGTACCTCGGGCGCGTCGTTCGGACTCTACAACTTCGGGTGGAACGGCGCGAGCGAGCTGAGGACGCTCTCGGAGGAGGCCGACGCGCAGCCGACGGTCGTCCGCTCGACGACCGAGTACGACCGACTCCGGGCCAACGGGACCGTCGCGATCGTGCTCTCGCCCGACGAGCCCTACGAGACGAACGAGAGCGCGCGGCTCCGCACGTTCGTCGAGCGCGGCGGGACGCTCGTGGTCGCCGAGGACTTCGGCCCGCACGGGAACGACCTGCTCGCCTCGCTGAACGCGAGCACGCGGGTCGACGGCCGGACGCTTCGCGACGAGCAACACCACTACCGCTCGCCCGCGCTCCCCGTCGCGACGAACGTCTCGAACGAATCCGCGGTCGGGACGGAGAACCTCACCCTCAACTACGGAACCGTGCTGCGGCCGAACGGCGCGACGGTGCTCGTCTCCAGTTCCGGGTACGGCTACCTCGACGCGAACGGGAACGAGAGACCGGACGAGGGCGAGCCGATGGAGAGTCACCCCGTCGCGACGAGCGAGCGCATCGGCGACGGGCGCGTGATCGTCGTGAGCGACGCGAGCGCGCTCATCAACGCGATGCTCGACCGCCCCGGAAACCGGGCCTTCGTCGCGGCGCTCCTCGCGGAGCATGACCGCGTCGCGCTCGACTTCTCGCACGCGGAGCGGTTCCCGCCGCTCGCGGTCGCGGTCCTCGCGCTGCGCGAGTCGGCGGCGCTCCAGGTCGCCCTCGGAACGCTGCTCGTCGGCCTCGTCGGCGCGTGGGCGCGGTGGCCGACGCTGCGAGGACGGGGCGTCGTCGCCGACCTCGCGGCCGAACTGGGGCTGGCGCGCTCGCGGCCGGACCCCGCCTCGATACGACTCGACCGCGGCGAGGTTGTCGCGTACCTCGCGGACGCTCACCCCGAGTGGGACGAACGGCGCGTCGAACGGGTCGCGGACGCCGTCGTCGAACGACGCGACGGATAACTCTCCTACTCGAGAAGGTTTCCGTTCAGTTTATATAAGGTTTAAGTCCTCTCGAAATTAACCCCGAAGGGATGAACACGCGCGATCCCGCGGAGTTCTACTCGGAGCTCCAGTCGGAAGTCGGGAGGGTCCTCGTCGGGAACACTGACGTCGTCGAGGGGCTGGCGATCGCACTCCTCACCCGCAGTCACGTCCTGCTGGAGGGGGTGCCCGGCGTCGCGAAGACGACCGTCGCGAACCTCTTCGCCCGGGCGAGCGGCCTCGACGTCAACCGCATCCAGATGACCCCCGACATCCTCCCGGCCGACATCACCGGAACGCACATCTACCGGGAGGCGACCGGGGAGTTCGAACTCCACCGGGGACCGGTGTTCGCGAACGTCCTCATCGCCGACGAGATCAACCGCGCGACGCCGAAGTCCCAGAGCGCGCTCCTCGAGGCGATGCAGGAGCGGAGCGTGACGATCGAGGGGGACACGCTCGAGCTTCCGGATCCGTTCCTCGTGGTGGCGACGCAGAACCCCATCGAGATGGTCGGCACGTTCGAACTCCCGGAGGCCCAGCGCGACCGCTTCCAGCAACGACTCGTCATGGACCTCCCCGAGCGCGACGAGGAGCGACAGATCCTGGACGAGTTCGACGAGCAGCCGACGCTCGGCCCCGAGGTCGTGGAGGCGATCACGTCGCCCGACGAGCTGCGGTCGTACCGCGAACGCCTCGACGACGTCTACGTCGCGCCCCCCGTCAAGGAGTACGTCCTCGACCTGATCGCCGCCAGCCGCGACCACCCCGACGTCCGGCACGGGACCTCCCCCCGCGCGTCGCTCGCACTGCTCAACGCGTCGAAGGCGCGCGCGTTGCTCCGGGATCGGTCGTACGTCATCCCGGACGACGTGAAGGGCCTCGCCCACCAGGTGATCGCCCACCGGCTCATCCTCCACACCGACGCCGAGCTGAGCGAGGCGACGGAGAGCGACGTCGTCGCCGACCTCCTCGAACGGGTCGATCCCCCCGGGAGCGTCTCGCTCGACCGCCACAACGGGCTCGACGCCGGGGAGCGGGTCGTCGAACCGATGGAGTGAGCGACGGCCGCCCGACGGTCAGCGCGCGCCGTCCGTCTCCGCGTCCGCGTTCGTCCCCGCCTCCGCGTTCGACGGCGAACCGTCGCCCGCCGCCTCGTCCTCCGCCGCCTCCCACGAACAGACGACGAGCGCGTCGTACCGCTCGTCGTCCGGTTCGACGACGGAGAGGGAGATCGGCCGCTGGAGCGTCCGCGCGACGGCGACGGCGACGAGCGAGGCGATCGGGTTGTCGAAGCTGTCGACCGGGTCGTACGCCGGGCCGGCGACCCCGACGCTGACGCGACCCCGGCGCGCGTCGACGTCCGCCTCGGCGCGCTCGACCAGTTCGAACTGATCGACGAGCGCCGAGGCGAGCCGGGGCGCGAGCGAGGCCGCGTCGCCGGGCGAGCGGTCGAGCGTGTCCTCGAAGAACTCCGCCAGCGGGAGTCCCGTGGGCGTCAGCGCGAGGCCGCGCTCCTCCCCCCGCCCGGCGAGCACGAACGCGGTGTCGAGGTCCTCGTCGGCGGGGACGTCGTAGCTCGCGAACTGCGGGACGAACAACCGGGCGTCGCCGGAGCGGGGAACGTACACCCGCTCGTTCGAGAGTTCGAGTTCGCCGACGATCGTCGCCACGTCGTCGGCCAGCGTCCGATAGACCGCCTCGCCGATCCGCGCGGGGATGAACCGCTCGGGCGTGAGGAAGTAGGTGAGCACGCCGGCGAAGACGCCGGTTCCGCCGAGCGCGTAGAGGACCGTCCGCGACCCGGGGAAGAACGCCCCGCCGAGGAGGGCGAGCGCTCCGATCGCGCCGAACGCGATCGCGGTCTGTCGGTACCGCGTCCGCATCGCGTCGCGGTAGGCCTCGCGGAGCCGCCGGTTCTCGGCGGCGAGGAGTTCGACCCGCACGGCGAGTTCCTCCGCGTCCGCCGCGTCGGTCGGATCGCCGCCCCGCGCGTCGGTCGCCCCGTCCGCCTCGACGCTCACGCGTCCACCTCGACGAGTCGGAGGCGCACCAGTTCGTAGCGGTAGAGCGCGTAGGCGACGATCGCGACGACGACGGCGGTCCCTGAGGCGGTCTGCCAGAGCGGGAACTGCGCGGCGAGCGTCGGAACGCCCGCGGCGACGAGCGCGAGCGCCCCGAAGGCGACGAGTGCCTCGGCCGGCGCGGCCGCGTCGCGGAGCTCGCCCGCCAGCGCGCCGGCGAGGCCGAGGATCACGAGCACCCCGGACGGCCCCGGCGGGACCGTCCCGGGGACGAGCGCGCCGGCGAGGACGGCCCCGAACGCCACCGCGCCGAACCGGGTCAGGAACCAGGTCGCGCACAGCGCCGCGCCGGCGAACAGTCCGACGGGGGCGGCGACCGAGAGCCCGACCGCCGTCGTCGCGATCCCCGCGAGGCCGAGCGCGGACCACCGATCGCGCGGGGGAAACCGGTCACGCACGGGCTCCACCTCGCCGGCTCGGGGCGGCCGACAGGACGGTTCGCAGTCGATCGCCCGGCGCGACCTCGAACGCGGTGACGTCGTGTAGCCGATCGAGCTCGCGGCGGAACCGCTCGAACTCGACGTACTCGCGGTAGGTCGCGTCGATCCGGTCCATCGTCCGCCGACCGAAGAGGACGGTCGGCGCGAGGACGACCACCACCTCGATGCCCCCGCCGACGAGCGATCGGACGGTGTCGAGGACGGCCGACCGATCGGCGTCGTCGGTCAGGACGAAGACGCGACCGCCGCCGAGTCGCGATCGGAGGGTTCCCGCGGCGGCGACCAGCGGCCGGTCGGCCGTCTCCACGACCCCCGAGGACAGGTACGCCTCGATCGTCCGTCCGAACGCGCCGTCGAGGACGGGGACGCGCCGGGCGGAGAGCGGACGGACGGCCGTCGCGGTCGACGAGCCATCACCCGCGGCGGTGAGTTCGTCGAGCCGCCGCTCTATCGTCTCGACGTACTCCCGTCTCGTCCCCGGCGACAGGCGGGAGGTGATCCCCCGATCGTCGACCGTGTAACAGCCGACCGGGTCGTCCGCCCGCACCGCGTAGTCCACGATGCTGTGGGCGACCGCCCGCAGGTAGTCGAGTTTCGTCTCGCCGGCGAGCCCCTCGCCGGTCGAGGAGCCGTGGTCGAACAGCAACACGGTCGACAGCGTCGTCTCGCTCTCGAACTCCCGGACCTGTAGCTGGTGGAGGCGCGCCGTCGCCTTCCAGTCGATCCGGCGGGCCGCGTCGCCCGGAACGTAACCCCGGACGCCCGCCGGTTCGGTCCCGGCGCTGAAACGGAGTCCCGGGTGCTCGCCGTAGGCGACGCCGACGTCCGCGCTCCCGCGTCCGACGTGGATCTCCTCCGGGGTGCGCGACCCGACCTCGACGGTCACGGGCTCGCCGTGGGCGAACGAGGTCCGGAACAGCCCGGCGGAACCGGTCGCAGTGACCGTCGGCGCGTCGAACGTCGCGCGGCCTGCGACCGGAAACGCGACGTCGAACGCCGTCTCAGCCTCGGTCGTTCCCGACGGGAGGCGTACGTCCCGGTCGGGGTCGGCGTCGGCCGTCACCGGGGGATCGGCCTCGACGCGAACGTCGAGGCGAGTCTCGCGGTCGGTACGGGCGGCGAGCGAGACGGTCACGGGGGCGTCGGTCACGACGTCCGCGTCGATCGACTGTTCGACGGTCAGCGCGTCGTCGAGGCGACCGACCGCGAGGACGAACGCGACCTGCTGGGCGATCGCCCAGGCACAGATCAGGACGCCGACGACGAGCGGCCAGACGCGGCCTGAGACGACGGCGAACGCCGCGAGGACGGCCGCGAGCGCGACGGCCGCCCAGTACCGTCGAGTGAATTCCATGTAATTACAACTAACTACCAATGTTTGAATCTACTGGTGAACTCGGGAATAAAATACATTTGCCGTGGGCGCGGAGTGAACCGTAGTGACCCGACTGACGCTCGCGTTGTGTGCAGTGCTCGTCCTCGCCACGGCGGCCGGAGCCGCCGGCCCGGGCGCGGCGACCGCCCCGCTACAGCAGGACGAGGCCGACAACTCGACGCAGACGACGCGACACGAGAACCCGAACGAAGCGAGTGGGGACGGCGACATGAGCGAGGTCGAGCGATACCTCGTGAACTCGCTCTCCGATCGCCTCGCCGAGAGCTCCGTCCGACTCAGCGAGGGGGAGTACGAGAGCGCGGAGCGGCTCCTCGGCGACCAGTACGACAGCGAACTCAGTCGACTCATCGAGGTCTCGGGCGAGACGAACACGACCCGGACGTACGAGCGCACGAGGGAGAACCAGCGCGAGGTCACCCAGGGCGCCTCGCAGTACAACCGGACGCTGGAGCAGTACCGCGAGGCGCGAGAGGAGGGTAACGAGACGCGCGCGCGGCAGCTAGCGCGGAAACTCCAGCGGATCAGTGAGAACGTGAACGAGAACGCCGGGCAGGCGACCGAGGGCTACGACCGGCTCGGATCGCAGACCGGTCAGAACTTCTCGACGACGTCGCGCGCGACGACGAACGTCGCCGAGAACATCACGGAGCGCCAGGAGGAGGTCCGCGAGACGTCGTTCGTCGGGACGACCCTCGACGTGGAAGGCGACGGCGACGAGGCGTCGTTCACCGACCCCCTCGCGATCAGCGGCGACCTCTCGGCCGAGAACGGGACCGCGGTCGCGGACGAGGAGATCCGACTGCGCGTCGGCAACCGGACCTACGACACGACGACCGACGGTGACGGGGCCTTCGAGATAGAGTACCGACCCACGCAGATCCCGTCGAACGCGAGCGACGTGCGCATCGAGTACCTGCCGAAGCGAGGGTCGCCGTACTTCAACTCCACGGACTCGATCCCGATCTCGGTCGAGCAGGTCGAGCCGAACGTCACCGTCCAGCGGCGGCCCGATACCGCCTCGCTCGGCACGAACGTCACCGTCGCCGGGCGCGTCAGCGTCGAGGACCGCGGCGTCCGCGTCCCCGTTGCGATCAGGATCGGGGACGAGGTCGTCGCTCAGGGGATGCCGGCGGACGACGGGTCGTTCGCGACGACGGTTCGCCTGCCGGCCGACGTCCCGGCGGGCGACCAGCCGGTCGTCGCGACGGCCTCACGCCCCGGACGCGCGATCGCGCCGGGGAACGCGACGACGACGCTCGCCGTCGAGCCGACGAACACCTCGCTCGTCATCAACGCCTCGCGGGTGAACGAGAGCGCGGTCGCCGTCGACGGCCGACTGACGTCCGGTGACGGCCGCTCAGTCGCGAACGAGACGGTCCTGCTCGGCATCAACGGCACCGCGACGACCGAGGTTCGGACCGACGAGAACGGCACGTTCTCCGGGACGGTCCCGATCTCCGAGTCCCAGCGCGACGACGCGACGCTCGTCCTCGGCGCGCTCTTTGACGGGAGCGGGAAGAACCTCGAGACCGCCGAGGCGAGGGCGCGGATCGAACGGGGCACCGCCGAGGACTGGCTCGCCGACCTCGCGCCGGTCGCGGCCGGCCTGATCGCCGCGCTCGGCCTCGGAGCCTGGTACGCCGTGCGGCGGCGGCGCGAGGAGTCCGATCGGGAGCGGCCGAGCGTGAACGAGGCGATCGAGGAGCGCGACGAGGAGCCCGGCGAGCCGATCGGGGAGGTGGAGGGGACGGATCACTCGCTCGAACGCGCCCGCGAACTGATCGACCGCGGCGAGACCAACGAGGGAGTCGTCGCCGCGTACCTCGCGGTCCGCGAACGCCTTGCACGGCGCGCCGACGTCGACGAGGGACGCACGCACTGGGAGTTCTACGCCGAGAGCGCGGACCACGTCTCCGACGACGAGGCGGACTCGCTTCGATCCCTCACCCGGGCGTACGAGCGGGCCGCGTTCGCCCCCGGCCGCCTCTCTACGGCCATCGCCGAGCGCGTCCTCGACGACGCCGGTCGCTTCGACGCGACGAACGAGGAACCGACCGCGGACTGACAGGGGCGTTTTTATCCAAGCACGATAGACATAATACAATGTCCCTCAGGTTGCTCGTCCCGCGTCCGATCCGCGAACTCCCGGCGGATCTGGTCGCGGTCGTCGGACTGACGCTCCTCGCCGACGTCTTCGCCGTCGCCCCGGTGCTCAGCGAGACCCCGATACGCGTCGTTCTCGCGCTCGCGTTCGTGCTGTTCGTTCCCGGCTACGCCCTCGTGGCCGCGCTCTTTCCCGAGCGCGCCCCGGAGTCGGCGGAGGACGGCGACGGCATCACCGGCGTCGCGCGCGTCGCGCTCTCGATCGGGACGAGCGTGGCGGTCGTCCCGATGCTCGCGCTCGTGCTCAACTTCACCCCCCTCGGGGTGCGACTCGTCCCGATCCTCCTCGTCGTCAGCGCCGTCACGATCGCCGCGACGGCGGTCGCCGCGAGGCGGCGCGCTCGACTGCCCCCCGAGGAACGGTTCGCCGTCCCGTACCGGGAGTGGTACGGATCGCTCCGGGCAGGCCCGCTGCGGGCGGACACGCGAACCGATCGAGCGTTGAACGTCCTGCTCGCGCTGAGCGTGCTCATCGCCATGTCGGGGGTCACGTACGCGCTCGTGTCGCCGAAACAGAGCGATCAGTACTCCGAGCTCTACCTCCTGACGGAGGGCGAGGACGGCGAACTCGTCGCCGACGGTTACGACACCAACCTCACTCGCGGGGAGCGCGGATCGGTGATCGTCGGCGTCGAGAACCACGAACACGAGCGCACGAGGTACACGCTCGTCGTCCAACTGCAGCGCGTTCGGAGCGACGGGAACGAGACGACCGTCACGGCGACCCGCGAGGTCGATCGGTTCGACGTCTCGCTGGCGCACGACGAGGCGACGCGCGGAACGGTCACGTACGCGCCCTCGACGACGGGACGACTGCGACTGGTCTTCCTGCTCTACCGCGGGCCCCCGCCGCAGGATCCGTCGGTCGAGAACGCCTACCTGGAGACGCACCTCTGGCTGTCAGTCGAATGATAACGCACCCGTACATAAACAGTTTTCTTACTATATTTCAGCTCTAGATAAGCATTATATTAGATGAGTTGAAATGGAATGATAATGGGTCTGAATATCGGGAGTAGAGTAGCGATGGGTGAATCGAAATGGTGACGGTATCGACTCAGTCCCTGTTCCTGTTGGCGGTGGCCAGCCTCGTGTTACTGTGGGGCGTTCTGCGGTATCGGCGGCGCTTCGTGAAGATCGACCTGTACATCGCCGGTACGATCGCGCTCGGCATCTTCCTCGTCGGGTTCTTCCCGACGGTGTACGACGTCGTCGGGGCCGCCCTGGACATCGAGAATCGGGTCGTCACCATGCTGCTCGTCGGAAACCTCGGCTTCATCGCGTTCTGTCTCTACCTTCTCGGAACGCTCAGGGAGACGCGCGGAAAGCTCGGCGAGCTAACCCGGCAGCTCTCGATCGACAAGATGGCCGCCGAGCGAACGACGTACACGGACGGCGGTAACCAACCCACTATCCACGTCGTCATCCCGGCGTACAACGAGGAGAAGAGCATCAGAACGGTCGTCCAGTCGCTCCCGGAGGTAGTGCTCGACCACTACGTCGTTCCGGTCGTCGTCTCCGATGGGTCCGCCGACGCGACGGCCTCGCGCGCCCGCATCGAGGGCGCGATGGTCGTCGAACACCCCGTCAATCAGGGACAGGGCGGCGCGCTGAAGACCGGCTTCGAGATCGCGGCGCAGGCGGACACGGACATCGTCGTCACGATGGACGGCGACGGACAGCATCCCGTCGAGGAACTGGAGCGGCTGGTTCGTCCCATCGTCGACGGCGAGGCCGACTACGTGATGGGTTCACGGCACAAGGGCGTCGACAAGTCGGGGAACGGCACGGTTCGACGCGCGGGGGTCCGGGCGTTCACCGTCCTCGTCAACACGCTGACCGACGCGGACATCACCGACTGCACAAACGGGTTCCGCGCGATCCGCGGTTCGGACTTGGAGCGGCTCACGCTGACCGAGGAGCGGTTCAGCGCGCCGGAACTCATCATCGAGGCCCGGAAGAACGGCCTCCGCATCCGGGAGGTCCCCATCACCGTCGAGGAGCGCCAGGCGGGCACGACCAAGAAGCCGAGGCTCGGGTACGCGCTCGGGCTGACGCGGACGATCCTGACGACGTGGCTGCGCTGAGAGGAACGCAGATCGGGCCGTCGGGCGAGCACCCGAGACGCACAACACTTGTACCTCCGTCGCCCGTGTCCGGACATGGAATCGGTCACCGGGCCGCCCGCGAAGATGGCGGCGAACCGCGACGAGTTGACGCCGATGATGTCGCAGTACTTCGCGCTCACCGAGGAGTACGCCGACGCGCTCGTCCTGTTTCAGGTCGGTGATTTCTACGAGCTGTTCTGCGACGCCGCGGAGGAGGCCGCTCGCGTCTGCGAGATAACGCTCACCAAGCGCGAGGACTCGACGGGCACCTACCCGATGGCGGGCGTCCCCATCGACAACGTCGCCCCCTACGTCGAGGCGCTGCTCGACGCGGGCTACCGGGTGGCGATCGCGGACCAGATCGAGGACCCCTCGGAGGCGTCGGGCGTCGTCGAGCGGGCGGTGACGCGCATCGTCACGCCGGGCACCGTGCTGGAGGACGAACTCCTCGCAGCGGGCGGGAACACCTACGTCGCCGCGCTGGCGGGTTCGACCGAGAGCGACCGCGCGAGCGTCGCGTTCATCGACGTCTCGACCGGCGAGTTCCGCGTTACGAGCGCGTCGCCGACCGTCGTGCAGGACGAACTCGACCGCTTCGCTCCCGCGGAGGTCATCGCCGCGCCCGACCTCGGGCACGACTTCGAGGTGGACGGGATGCGAACGCCCTTCCGCGAGTCGGCGTTCGAGGTCGAGGCCGCCCGCGAACGCGTCGAGGCGTACGGCGCGAGCGAGGCCCTCCGCGACGCGGCGGAGGTGCGCGCGGCGGGGGCACTGCTCGCCTACGCGGAGTACACCCAGGGCGTCGAAGCGGGGGGACTGGCGTACCTCACGCGGATCGCGCGCTACGATCCGCGCGAGGGGATGCGACTCGACACGACCGCGCTCCGCTCGCTCGAGGTGTTCGAGAACCGCGAGGGGGGCGACGATCACACCCTGCTGGGCGTCGTCGACGAGACCTCCTGCGCGCTGGGGCGGCGGGAGCTCACCCACTGGCTCAGGCGGCCGCTCGTCGACCGCGAGCGGATCGAGGCGCGCCACGACGCCGTCGAGGAACTCGCGGGGCTGTCGCTCGTCCGCGAGGAGGTCCGCGAGTTGCTCAGGGACGTCTACGACGTCGAGCGGCTCATCACGCGCGTCTCCCGGGGGCGGGCGAACGCCCGGGACCTGCGCGCGCTGAAGGACACCCTCGACGCGGTGCCCGAGGTGAAGGCCGCCCTCGCCGACGCGGAGAGCGACCCGCTCGTCGAGCGCCGCGCGGCGCTCGACGAGCTCGAGGACGTGCGGGGACTGATCGGCCGCGCGATCCACCCCGAGCCGCCCATCGAGATCACCGAGGGAGGCGTCATCCGCGAGGGGTTCGACGAGGACTTAGACGAGTTGCGGGCGACGGAGCGCGACGGCCGCGAGTGGGTCGCCGACCTGGAGGCCGACGAGCGCGAGCGCACCGGCATCGACTCGCTGAAGGTCGGCTACAACGAGGTCCACGGCTACTACATCGAGGTGACGAACCCCAACCTCGACCGCGTCCCCGACGACTACACGCGCCGGCAGACGCTGAAGAACGCGGAGCGGTTCTACACGCCGGAGCTGAAGCGCCGCGAGGACGAGATCCTGGGCGCGGCCGAGCGCGCCGACGCCCGCGAGTACCGCCTGTTCGCCGAGGTGCGCGCGGAGGTGGCCGAGGAGGCAGCGCGCGTCCAGCGCGTCGCCGGCGTGCTCGCGGAGCTCGACGTGCTCGCAGCCCTCGCGCACGTGGCCGTCGCGCGGAACTACGTCCGCCCCGAGTTCGGCGCGGAGGGGATCCACGTCGAGGGGGGCCGCCATCCCGTCGTCGAGACGACCGAGGAGGCGTTCGTCCCGAACGACGCCGACCTGCGCGACCGGCGGGTCGCGGTCATCACCGGCCCGAACATGAGCGGGAAGTCCACCTACATGCGGCAGGTGGCGCTGATCGTCGTGCTCTCGCAGGTGGGGAGCTTCGTCCCCGCCCGGCGGGCGCGCCTCCCCGTGACGGACGCCGTGTTCACCCGCGTCGGCGCGAGCGACGACATCGCGGGCGGCCACTCGACGTTCATGCGCGAGATGGCCGAGCTCAGGGAGATCCTCCACCACGCCACCGAGGACTCGCTCGTCCTGCTCGACGAGGTCGGTCGGGGGACGAGCACGGCCGACGGGCGCGCCATCGCGTGGGCGGTGACGGAGTTCGTCCACGACGCGGTCGGCGCGACGACGCTGTTCGCCACCCACTACCACGAGCTGACCCGGATCGCCGCCGACCGCGAGGGCGTAGCGAACCTCCACTTCACCGTCGAGCGCGACGGCGAGGAGGTGACGTTCCTCCACTCGGTCGTCGAGGGGGCGGCGGAGGCCTCCTACGGCGTCGAGGTCGCCCGGCTGGCGGGCGTCCCACCGACGGTCATCGAGCGCTCGCGCGCGCTCCTCGCGGACGGCCTCCCGGGCGACGAGGAGCCGGGAGACGGCGGCGACGGGGCGATCACGCTCGCGGCGTTCGCCGGCGAAGAGGACCGCGAAGGGGCGGGCCCGAATCGCGACTCGGCGGCGCGCGACGGACGCGCGCGCGCCAACGGCTCCGGCGTCGGGAGCGACGCCGGCAGTGCGAGCGACGAGGCACCCGACGATCCGGCCGACGGCGCGACCGGAGACGCGGCCGGCGAGGGGGCCGAACCGCCACAGCCGCAAGGCACATCCGCGCTCGAAGCCGAGATAGGCGGACTACACATCGCAGACATGACCCCGCTCGAAGCGCTGACCTACCTGCACGACCTGCAACGGAGGCTCGATGGCGACGATTGAACGACTCGACGAGGCGACCGTCGCGCGCATCGCCGCCGGCGAGGTGGTGACCCGGCCCGCATCGGTCGTGAAGGAACTCGTCGAGAACAGCCTCGACGCGGGCGCGGGAAGCGTCGAGGTGGCAGTCGAGAACGCCGGACTCGACCTGATCCGCGTCACCGACGACGGCCACGGGATGAGCCGCGAGGACGCCGTGCTCGCCGTCGAGCGCCACACCACGAGCAAGATCTCGGGCGTCGACGACGTGGAGCGCGTACGGACGCTCGGCTTCCGCGGCGAGGCCCTGCCGAGCATCGCGTCCGTCGCCGACCTCGCAGTGACGACGCGGGCCGCGGGCGAGGGGGCGAGCGGCACGCGCGTCACCGTCGGCGAGGGCGGGACGGGCGTCGAGGCAGCGGGCCACGCCGTCGGGACCACGGTCGAGGTGCGCGACCTCTTCGATCGCGTGCCGGCGCGCCGCGAGTCGCTGGGGACGCCCAAGCGCGAGTTCGCCCGCATCAGCGACGCCGTCTCGCGCTACGCGCTCGCCCACCCGGACGTCCGCTTCCGGCTCACGCACGACGAGCGGACCGTCCTCTCCGCGCCGGGAACGGGCGAGCGCGTCGACGCGCTGCTCGCCGTCTACGACCGCACCGTGGCGGGACAGAGCACGGAACTCGCCGCCGTCGAGGGCGGAGGTGACGAGGCGAGCGACGACGGCGACGACGGCGGTGGGGGCGGGAGGGACGATAGGGCCGACGGGGGTGATGGCGAGGGAAGGAGCGACGCCCCGGCCGTCCGCGTCGAGGGCGTGGCGTGTTACCCCTCCGTGACGCGCGCCTCCCCCGAGCACGTCTACCTGTCGGTCAACGGCCGTCCGGTCCGCGACGGCGACCTCCGCAGCGCCGTCCTCGACGGTTACGGGAGCCTCCTGCCGGGGAGCCGCGCGCCCATCGCGGCGGTCGACGTCGAGGTGCCGCCCGACCGGGTTGACCAGAACGTCCACCCGGCGAAGGCCGAGGTGCGGTTCCGCGACCCGGAGCGCGTCGCCCGGACCGTCGAACGGGCCGTCCGCGAGGCGCTCTCGACGGCCGACCTCTCGCGGGCGGCGTCGGTGAGCTTCGACACGGAGACGGCGCTCGCCCCCGCCGAGTCGCGCTTCGACGAGCTGACCGTCATCGGGCAGTTCCGCGGCCTCTACCTGCTCTGCGAGGCAGACGACGACCTGCTCGTGGTCGACCAGCACGCCGCCCACGAGCGGGTGAGCTACGAGCGACTGCGCGAGGCGGTCGAGGGCGAGGTGCCGACCGCCGCGCTCGACCCGCCGGCGACGCTCTCGCTCTCGCCGCGGGAGGCGAGCCTGCTCGACGCCCACCGCGAGACGCTCTCCGCCGCGGGCTTCCGCGTCGAGGAGTTCGGCGGCGGCACCTACCGGGTGACCGGCGTTCCCGCGCCGCTCGGCCGGGTAGCGGACCCTCGAGCGTTGAAGGACACCCTCGACACGCTCCTGACGGGCGAGCGGCCGGACGACCCGCGCGATGCGCTGCTGGCCGACCTCGCCTGTCACCCGTCGCTGAAGGCGGGCGACGCCCTCTCGCGGGAGGAGGCGAGGGACCTGCTCGACCGCCTCGGCGAGTGCGCCCGGCCGTACGCCTGCCCGCACGGCCGTCCGACGGTCCTCAGGATCGAGGAGGGGACGCTGGCGAGGGGGTTCGGCAGGCGGGCGACCAGGCTGGGCTAGCCGTCGGGGTCGGGCGGAGCGAGCGCGGCCGAGAGCGCGCGGCCGACGCGACTCTCGCGAAGGTCGGCCCAGGAGCGGCGCTCGCGGACGCCGACGAGCGCCGGGGCGAGCGCGAGGAGGTGCGCCCCAACCGCGATCTCGGTCGGAGCGCCGGCGAGCGTCCGCACGAGGCTGGCGCAGATCGCGACGACGGCGAACAGGCCGGCGAGCCGAACGGGTGCGGCGGCGAACGTCTCGACTCCCGCCGCGAGCGCGCGCCTCGGTCGGGAGGCGCGCCACCGCGGTGCGAGCCACCCGCCGACCCGGTCAAGCGCCGCGACGACCGGACCGACAGTGTACGTCTCCCGGAGGTCGACGACGATCACCTGCGGATCGGGTTCGGCGGTGAGCCAGCGGTGGAGCCGCGACCCTCGAATCCAGCGGCCGACGGTCGATCCCGTGCGGTCGGCGAGGCGGACCAGCGAGCTCCCGGCCCACCAGCGGGCGACGGTCCGTCGGACGCGGTCGAGCCGCCGGAGGAGCACGGACGACGAGACGGGATCCCCGGTCATACGTCCGCGTCTGCGTCGGGGAGGGCGACGACGGTGCCGGTCACGGCGTACGCGTCGGACTCGAAGCGGATCCGCGCGCCGAGTCGAACCGGCGCGTCACCGAAGTAGGCGACGTCGTCGCGGGCGAGGGTGCGCAGCGAGAGGCGGAGACGAACGGTCGAGTTGGAGGAGTTCCCCGCGACCGATTCGACGGTCTCGACGCGAGCGACCGGCCGGCCGGCGACGCGGGATACGTCGCCCGCGTCGATCGCCTCGGCGACCGCCGGGTGGGTGGTCGCCTCGACGACGACCGATCGGTCCTCGACGGGGAGCGTCGGCCCGCCGTCGAGCGCGACGATCCGGCTCGAGAGCCGATAGGTCGGGGTCGTGACGGGGAGTTCCGAGCCGAGACGGAGGGCCTCCTCGCCGGCCGCGCGCGCTCCCGCGTCGCGCGTGGCGTCGGGGAACGCGAGCCGCGCGTAGACGGCGGTGCCGCCCTGGCCGGGAGCGGCGTACACGTCGGTGATCCGGGCGGTCGCGTCGCCGACGGCGACCGTGTCGTTCGACTCCACGGCGGCCGCGAGGTAGTCGGGTTGCGAGCCGAACGACACGGTGGCGTACGTCGCGGCGTCCGTGCCGTTTGCGGACGCTTCCGGTTCGTCCGCCCCCGAGACGAGCGCGACGCCGGCGACGAGCACGCTCGCGACGAGCGCCACCACGAGCGCGTCGACGACGTTGACGCGCCCGAAGACCCGCCCTTCCTCGTCGATGAATCTCATAGAGTCGTGATACTCCCGGAGGGTGGTAAGCGTTCCTCCCCGCGGCCGGGCAGGAAGATATTTGTAGCTCGCAGCCAGTTACTCGCCTGGTGAGTAACTAATGAGCATCATCGTGACGGGGGGTGACGGCTACGTCGGTTGGCCGACGGCTCTCCGCATCGCCGAGCGGTCCGACGAGCGCGTCATTATCGTGGACAACTTCTCGCGGCGCGAGTGGGTGGAGTCCGTGGGCGCGACCAGCGCGACCCCCATCTCGAGCATCGAGGAGCGCCTCGAGGCCGCCCGCGAGGTCCACGGCGTGCGCAACCTCTCGTTCGTCGAGGGCGACCTGACCGACCGCGGGTTCGTCGATCAGCTGCTTCGGGTGCACGAGCCGCGCGCGGTCGTCCACGCCGCCGCCCAACCCAGCGCGCCGTACTCCCAGATCAACGGCGAGCGGGCGAACTTCACG
The DNA here is from genome assembly GCF_029338575.1 of Halomarina halobia. GTDB lineage: Archaea > Halobacteriota > Halobacteria > Halobacteriales > Haloarculaceae > Halomarina > Halomarina halobia. Next base: position 2,909,485 of record NZ_CP119992.1, on the reverse strand, counting down.
CAGCACAACAACATGCAGGCGACCCGGAACCTCGCGTTCGGCCTGCACGAGAACGACCTCCCCGACACCCACCTCATCGAGACGACGACGACCGGCGTCTACGGCGCGCCGGACTTCCCCATCCCGGAGGGCGGCGCCGTGATGGAGAACGAGGGGCAGAGCGACGAGGTCCCCTACCCGGCAATGGCTGGGTCGTGGTACCACCTCACGAAGAGCCACGACGCGGCGAACCTGCGGCTCGCCCACCGGCAGTTCGGCCTGCCCATCTCCGACGTGCGGACGGCCATCGTCTACGGGACGGAGACCGAGGAGACGCGCGCCGACGACCGCCTGAAGACGCGCTTCGACTTCGACTACTACTTCGGCGTCGTCGCACACCGCTTCTGCGCGCAGGCCGTCGCCGGCTACCCGCTCACGGTGTACGGGAAGGGCGAGCAGCGAAAGCCGTTCGTCTCGCTCGAGGACGCGGTCGAGGGGCTCACGCGGCTGGCGCTCACCGACCACGCCGAGCGCCCCGACGAACACGTCGTCTACAACCAGGTCACCCGGCCCATCAGCATCGTGGGGATGGCCGAGACCATCGCGTCGGTGGGCGACGAGTTCGACCTCGACGTCGAGGTCACGCACGTCGAGAACCCGCGCGACGAGGACGAGACGCACCAGATGGAGATGGCGAACGACCGGTACATGAGCCTCATCGGCGAGCAGCGCCAGAACTTCGAGGGTGGCGTCCGCGACATCCTCGAGACGCTCACGCGCTACTCCGACGCCATCACGTCCCACGAGGACCGCTTCCTCCCCGACGTCCTGGAGGAGTGAGGCATGGACGTCCTCGTCACCGGCGGCCTCGGGTACATCGGCAGCGTGCTGGTCCCGCTGCTGGACGGCGACGAGCGCGTCGACCGGGTCGTGGTCATGGACGACACCTCCACGGGATCGCCGCGCGCGTTGAAGGGCGCGCTGACCGACGGCATCGACTTCCGCCTCGGCGACGTGCGCGAGTACGGCAACGTCGAGAGCGCGATGCGCGGCTGCGACGCCGTCGTCAACCTCGCGGCCATCACCGGCGCGTCGAGCACCCACGACCGCCGCGAGGAGACCTTCGAGACCAACCTCGACGGGACGGAGAACGTCCTCACCGCGGCGGGGAAACTCGGCGTCGGGAACGTCGTCGTCGCCTCCTCGTGTAACCTCTACGGCCGCGCGACGAGCACGGACCTGGACGAGACGGTCGAACCCGATCCGATCAACCCCTACGCCGAGACGAAGTACCAGTGCGAGGGACTGCTGCGCGACGCCTGCGAGGAGTTCGGCCTCGACGGCGTCGCGCTGCGGATGGCGACCAACTACGGCGACGCCCCCGGCGTCCGGTTCAATCTCGTGGTGAACACGTTCGTCTTCCGGGCGCTCACCGGTCGGCCCCTCACGGTCTACGGCGACGGATCGAACTGGCGACCCTTCATCCACGTCCGGGACGCGGCGGCGGCGTACGCCCACGCCGCCCTCGAACCCGACCGCTGGGAGCACCTCGTCTACAACGTCGGGTCGAACGAGGACAACTACCGGATCAGCGAGATCGCGGAGGTCGTCGCCGAGGAGGTCGGCCCCGTGGACGTGACGTACCTCGAGGACGAACACCCCGGCCCGTCCTACCACGTGAACTTCGACCGCATCGCCGAGACGGGCTACGGGACGGAGTGGACGCTCCGCGAGGGCGTCCGCGACCTGGCAAAGGCATTCAAACCCTGACTGTCACTATCTACCCACGATGACATCCCAGAGCGATTCACCGCACGTCGCCGTCACCGGTGCGGCGGGCTACATCGGCAGCCGCGTCGTCTACGAACTATCGCAGGTCCACCCCGACTGGGAGGTGACCGCCCTTGACAACTTCTACCTCGGGGAGGTCCGCCGGATCGGCGACGTGCCGGTGGAGCACGTCGACGTTCGCCACCGCGAGGAACTCGAGGACGCGCTCTCGGGCGCGGACGTCGTCCTGCACCTCGCGGCGCTCAGCGGCGTGGACGACTGCGACGACCACCCCGACCTCGCCTACGAGGTGAACGTCCAGGGGACCGAGAACGTCGCCTGGTTCTGCCGCAAGACCGGCGCGGCGCTCGGGTTTCCGTTCTCCATGGCGGTCATCGGCGACCCCGACGAGTTCCCCATCACGATCGACCTCCCGCGCGACCCGCTCAACTGGTACGGCCGCACGAAGGTCCTCAACGAGACCGCCATCGAGTGGTACGCCGACGGCGCGTTCCCGTCCCACCAGTTCATGGTCGCCAACCTCTACGGCGAACACGAGGTCGACGGCCGGACGGTGTCGAAGGGGACGGTCATCAACTTCTTCGTGAACCGCGCGCTCGACGGCGAGGACCTGACGGTGTACGAACCCGGGACGCAGTCGCGTAACTTCGTCCACGTGAAGGACGTGGCGCGGGCGTTCGTCCGTAGCGCCGAGCGACTGGTGGACCTGCGCGCGGACGACGAGACCGGCGTCGAGAAGTTCGAGATCGCGACCGACGAGGACCCCGGCGTCATCGAGGTGGCCGAACTCGTCCGGGAGATCGCGCTGGAGGAGCGCGGTCTCGACCCCGAGGTGAAGCTCGTCGAGAACCCCAGGAGCGGAGAGACGCTCGTCGACTCCTTCGAGGTCGACACCGGAGCGGCCCGCAGCGTCCTCGGCTGGGAACCGCGGGAGTCCGTCGAGGCGAGCGTCCGGGACCTCCTGCGGGAGTAGGGGTCGAATCCTCGACGCCGGGGCGGAACGCACTCCGTCCCGGACCAGTCAGTACCGCGGCGTCTCTCGGTTTTCGAGTATGGCGATCGGCACGATTAATACGCGGTCGCGATCTACAGCAGCGCACACAACTGTTAGCAACCGACGCGGCGTCGGTGCGCGTGTGGACGCGAGAGTCATGGCAGAAGACGTCGAATTCAGGGGGATAGTCGAACAGGCGGGGCACGCGGTCGTCGTCCTCGACGCGGACGGGACCATCGAGTACGCCAACCGCGCGTTCGAGCGGCTCACCGGGTATCGGGCGAGCGAGGTCGTCGGTCGTCCGTATCGGTTCGTGGTGTCGGAGCACGCCGCGGGGTACGCGGAGGAAGCCCGGCGGACGGCGCTCGCGGGCGAGACGTGGCGCGGCGAGGTGCCCGTCGAGCGGGCGTCGGGCGACTCGTGCGTCGTCCATCAGAGCGTCGCCCCGACGACGACCGACGGAGCGGTCACGGGGCTCGTCGTCGTCGCGGCGGAGCGGGCCGAGCCGACGTCGAAGGAGCGGGTGCTCGAGGAGCGGTTCGAGCGCCTCGAGCGCGTAAAGCGCATCATCGACGCCGTGCGACCGGTGACCGGTATACTGCTCGACGCCTCGACGCGGGAGGAGGTGTACGAACCCGTCTGCGATCGGCTCGTCGAGACGGACGCGTACGACGTCGCCTGGCTCGGCGACTATCACCCGGCGAGCGACGAGGTCGCCCTCCGAGCGCTCTCCGGCGTCGAGGCGGGGGACCTCGGCTCGTTTACCGCCGACCCGACGGACGCCGACGGGCCCGTGGCGCGCGCCGTCCGTACGAGGGAGGCGCAGGTCGTCACCGACCTGGCCGGCCACCTCTCCGCGACGTCCCTCCCGGCGGATCGGTTCCGGGACCTCGCCGCCGGGATCGTCGTCCCGCTCTTCCACGGCGAGACCGTCTACGGCCTGTTGGGCGTCTATACCGCTCGCACGAGCGCCTTCGAGGAGTACGAACGGCTCGTCCTGGCGGAGATCGGTGCCATCGTGGGGTACGCCTACCGCGCCATCGAGAACCGACAGCTGCTCCTCTCGGACACCGTCGTCGAGGTCGAGTTCCGCAGCACGGACACCCGTCTGCACGCCGTCGCCGTGAACGCGGAGCACGGCGGACGCTTCGAGCTTCGCAGCCTCGTGCCCGCCCCGGACGACACGCTGCTCGCCTACGTCGAGGTGCGCGACGTCGATCCTCGGATCGTCCTCGACTCGATGGCCGAGACCTCCGACGTCCGCGAGTGTCGCGTCGTCAGCGAGGACGTCGCCGACCAGGCGGCACTCGTGCAGTGTCGGCTGGTCGCCGGGTTCCTGTCCCTCCCGATCGCCGAGTACGGGGCGAACGTTCGGTCGCTCGTGGTCGAGGACGGCGTCATGGATCTCGTCTGCGAAGTCTCCCCGCACACGGACGTCCGCGCGTTCGTCGAGCACGTGACGACCGCGTCCCCGGAGACGGAGGTCGTGCGCAAGCGCGAGCGGACGGGAGCGGTGACCGACGACCGGCCGCCGGAGGCGCGACAGCTCGCCGAGCAGCTGACCGAGCGCCAGCGCGACGCGCTGGAGGCGGCCTACCGCGCCGGCTACTTCGAGTGGTCCAGAGAGAGTACCGCCGAGGAGGTCGCCGCCGCCATGGGCATCACCGCCCCCACCTTCCACAAACACCTCCGCAAGGGCCTCGACGCCGTCATGACCGCGCTCTTCGAGGCGGACGAACCGTCATGAGTCGCTTTCCGAGAGCTAGTTAGACTAGCTTCCCCATTTATTCCGATCCTTACTCGATGAGCAGATAAGCATGAGCGGGGTACCCGGCAGTCCATCGGAGGCGAGAACGGTCGAGCGCGCGCTACCGGTCGACACCGTGTTCGGACTGCTCAGCGACGGCCGACGCCGACGCGTCCTGACGTACCTGGACCGTCACGAACCGCGTATCGAGGTCGGTCGGCTCGCGGAGCGACTGACCGAGGGCCGGGACGGAGCGACTCCCGAAGCGGTCGCCATCGCGCTCCACCACGTCCACCTCCCGAAACTCGACGCGGCGGGCGTCGTCAGCTACGACGCGGCCGCGCGGACCGTCGAACGCGAGCCGGCGGCCGACCAGCTGCGGCCGTACCTGCTGCTGGCGCGGGCGGACGAGCGCGGCGACGTCGGCACCGGAGGGCGATGACGGCCACCGACACCGCAGGGCGCGACGAGGACCCGGCCGACATCTACCCGACGCGGTACTACGTGATGGTCGTGCTGCGCGAGCACGTCTCGCTGGCGCTGGCGGACCTCGCCGACGAGGTGGCCGTCCGCGAGCACGACCGCCCGCTTTCCGAGATACCACCGGCGGTCGTCTGCGAACACTACCACGAGCTCTACGACGTGCACGTTCCGGCGCTCGCGGCCGTCGGCGTGCTCACCTACGATCAGGAGCGGGACCTGGTCGCGCTCGACGGCTACGGCCCCGCACAGACCGCCCTCGACGAAGCCCACCTGCTCGCCTACGCTCCCCACCGACCCCCCGAGGACTGAGACGGCCCCCGGCTCGCTCCCGAACGCGACCCCGACCTCTCGTGCCGTGACGGTATCACATATGAAGCCACATCGTACCACCTATATACGACTCCGCGGAATCACCCCGTAGACGCGGTCCGTCGATCACCCTCGCCGCGCGTTCGCGAGGGGACAGATCCAGGAACGATGCCGGGGAGCACAAACGACAGGGGGGAAACGTGTCCGAACGACCAACACCTACGCCACGTCGTCGGTAACGGGGCGGTCGGCGCGAGTCGAACCGACGCGGAACTGCGGTACGTCCGGGTGTACCGCCCGCTCGTCGGCGACCTGCCCGAGTCGGAGATGGTGGGGAAACGCGACGACGAGCTCTACGCGACCGACGTCGCGGATCGCCTCCGCGAACCGAAGGAGGCCGCCCGCGAGACGGGGGAACTCGTCGAGCGTCGGGTGACGCTACCGGACGGCGACGAGGATCGGACCTACCGACTCGTCGCCGCGCCGATCCGGGGACGCGACGGGGCGGTCGAGGGCGTGATGGACGTCGCGTACGACGTCACCGCACAGGTCGCCCTCGAAGCGACCGAGCGGAAGCTCCGGCGTCGGTGCGCGCAACTCGAACACGTAGAGCGCGTCGGTAACTGCGTGAGGGCGACGCTCGACGTCCTCCTGCAGGCGTCGACCCGCGAGGAGGCGTACCAGCCGCTCTGCGACCGGCTCGTGAACTCGGAGCTGTACGAGACCGCCAGCATCGCCGATTACCGCCCGGAGCGCGACGAGGCAGTCGTCCGCGCGCAGTCGGGGGCCGGGATCGCCGAGGACGGCGGGACCGCCACCGCGGACGTCGTAGCGTTGAAGGACGGCGCGACGGGCCGCGCCGTTCGGACGCGGGAACCGCAGGTGCTCCCCGCGGGCGACTCCCGCTCGCGGCCGCTCGACTGGCTCCCGGCCGACGCGCGGGGGCACCGCGTCGTCGTCGTGCCCCTCACCTACGGTCGGATCGTCTACGGCGTCGTCGGTCTCACCGCCGACCGCGAGGACGCGTTCGGCGAGTACGAACTGAAGATCCTCCGCGAACTGGGTACCGTCATCGGCTACGCGTACCACACCATCGAGAACAAGCGCCAGCTCCTCTCGGACACCGTCGTGGAGCTCGAATTCCGCAGCACCGACCGACGATCGTTCCTCATCGGCCTCTCGGCGGAGTACGGCTACCGCGGCGAGCTGCAGAGCCTCGTCCCGGCGTCCGACGGCACGCTGCTCGCCTACGAGTTCATCTCCGGCGTCGATCCGCGCGTCGTGGTCGAGGCCGCCGCCGACGAACCGACCATCAGCGAGTGTCGGGTGATCCGCGAGGAGGAGGACGGCGCGCTCCTCCAGTTCCAGCTGGTCGAGTCGTTCATCACGCTCGCGCTCGCGGAGTACGGCGCGACCGTCCGGTCGATCGTCGTGGAGGACGGCGTCGCCGACTTCGTCTGCGAAGTCTCCCCGCACACCGACGTCCGGGCGCTGGTCGAGCAGGTCAAGACCGCGTTCCCGGAGACGGAGCTACGGCGCAAGCGGGAGGTCGACCGGTCGGACCCGGCGAACCGTCCCGACGAGAGGCAACGACTCGGGGAACGGCTGACCGAGCGCCAGCGCGACGCGCTGGAGGCGGCCTACCGCGCCGGCTACTTCGAGTGGTCCAGAGAGAGTACCGCCGAGGAGGTCGCCGCCGCCATGGGCATCACCGCCCCCACCTTCCACAAACACCTCCGCAAGGGCCTCGACGCCGTCATGACCGCGCTCTTCGAGGCGGACGGACGCTGATCGCTGACCGCTGACCCGTCGGCCGTCGAGGAGCCGACCACGTCCGGTGATCCGCCGATCCCGTGGTCCGTCGGGGCTAGCGTGACTAGCTCCCCCGGTTATATCCCCCTCCCTCGACTTCGGGACGATGAGCCGCGTGACACCGACTTCCGAACGGGAGCGAGGGGTTCGCCCGACCATCCGGGTCGACACCGACGGCGGTTCGCTCGACGGTCGTCGCGTCCCGGCCGACGCCGACGGCGACCCCCGTGACCGCGCGGCCGTCACCGGGGATCCGTCGCCGTGACGGTACCCGATGATGCCGACGGCGACGCCCACCTCGAGACGGCGCTCCACCCCGTCCAGCGGTTCGTACTCTCCACCGTCCGGGAGCACGTCTCGGTGACGCTCGCGGACCTCGCCGACGAGGTGTCGGTGAGAGAGCGCGGCCGACCGCTCCCCGAGATCCCGGAGACCGACGTACTGGAACGGTACTTCGACCTCTACGAGACGCACGTCCCGGCGCTCGCGGACCGGGATGTCGTGACCTACGACCCGGCGTCCGACCGCGTGTGGCTCGCGGGACACGACCCCGCGGCGACGGCGCTCGACGAGACGCTCCTGAACCGGTACCAGAGCGGGCGCTGAGGAGAGATCCACCGGAGGAGAGGCGTCGTCCGGTTCGACGGGAATCCCGGCGGACCCCTCGCCCGCGCGTCGACCGCGCCGGCACAACCCTTACAACCGATGTTCGACATCTCTTTGTCATACATGCACACACCACGCGAGGTCCGGTGCGCCGTCGGTCGGGGAACCGCGGGGAGGGCACCCTCGACGACCGGGCGAGCGGCGGGCGCGCGATCGAGATCGCCTCCGGCCGCGTCGGCCGGAGGCACCCCGCGGGGCGAACGGCCGTGAACGTCATCGCCGAGGTGTACGTCGCCCACCCCGACATGGCGCTCGCCCCCACCATCAGGGCCGTCTCGGACGTGGCCGTGCAGGTCGTCCCTCACTCGGGAACGGACCCCGAGACGGGGATGTTCTTCTTCCTGGTCGAGGGGGAGGAGGACGCGCTGCGAGCGTTCGAAGCGTCGCTCGAGGAGGACCACACCGTCGACTCGGCGACGCTGGTCTCGGCGTCGGGATCGACGCGCATCTACAGGTTGTGCCACCCGGAGGGGACGAAGCTACTCTCGCCGAGGACCGCGGAGGTCGGCGGCCTCATGCTCGAGGCCGAGAGCGACAGCGTCGGGTGGGCCGTTCGGCTGCAACTCCCCGACCGGGAGGCGCTCGCGCCGCTGTGGGAGTACTGCGAGGCCGAGGGCATCGCGTTCGAGCTGAGACAGCTCTACCGGCAGGAGGAGTGGACCATCGGCGGCGTCACGGGGTTGACGGAGGCACAGCGGGTCACGCTGCTGATGGCGTACGAACGGGGGTACTTCAGCGAGCCCCGCGAGACGTCGCTCGAGGACCTCGCCGAGGCGCTCGACATCTCGCCCACGGCGGTCGGCGGGCGCATCCGCCGCGGGACGGCAAGGCTCATCGAGGCGACGCTCAAAGAGGAGTGACCGGGGGCACCGGCGGTCAGGTCGCGCGGAGGTGATCGTCCCGCGGCTCGTAGAGCCCCCCGCGCATCCGCAGCGCCCGGATCCGCTCCAGCGTCTCGCCCATCGAGACGCCCCGCGCGCCCAGCGCCGCGGCGACGACCCCGATAGGGACGCCGTCCTCGTGGCGTCCGTCGAGTTCGTCGACGATCGCCGCGAGGTCGCCGTCCGGGAGGGCGTCGTCGCCGTCGAACGCGGCGCGCTCCCACACGACGTCGTGGCCGGTCGCGGCGCGGTGGCGCCGGTAGAAGGCGACGGTCTCGTTCGCGTCGTCCGTCGCCCGCCGCTCCTCGCAGTCGGGGCAGGCGACGACGAACGCCGCGGATCTCCGTTCGCTCATGATCGGACGGACGGGCCGCTCACGCGTCGTACGCCTCCTGGGCGAGGCGGTGGAACTTGTGGAGCGTGTGCTCGTTCGGCCCGAGCTGCGCCTGCGCCATCGCGCCCATCTTCAGCCCCGCGTACTGGCGTTCGACCAGCTCGAAGTCCTCCTCCTGGAGCTGCCGGCTCGTCCGGACGAACTCCTCCTCCTCCTCGCTCAGGTCGGCGTCCCGGAAGTAGTAGTCGGCGATGAGCTGGAACCGCCCCTCGTCGATGGGATCGATGATGTAGGTGCCGTAGCCGTCGGCGGTCCCGTACATGTTGACGGTGAAGTTCGGCCAGAGGTAGTAGAACTTGGCCTCGTGTTCCTCGTGGATGCGTAGCTCGTCGTCCACGTCCTCCTCGTGGGTGTAGTGGAGGACCCAGTGGTAGTCGTCGACCTCGAGTTCGGACTCGTCGAGTCGGATCCCCTTGATCCAGTCCTGGTGATTGGACTGGCAGTGATCGCACTCGGAGTAGTTGCCGCCGAAGGTCTTCCAGTTGCACTCCACCTCCGAGACGTACCGGCGGGCGAGTTCGTACTCCTCGAGCGGCAGCGCCTCCAGTTCGTCCTTCATCTTCCCCGCCTGCTCCGCGAGCGCCATCGGATCGTCGTCGAAGTTGACGAACACCAGCGGGCCGATCGAGTCGGTGTGTACCTCCATCAGCCCGTTTCGCTCGGGGTCGAGCTTCCGCACCTCGTCGTCCTCGAGGTCGGGGTTGAGACTCGCCTCCTCGAAGCTCTTCGGCGTGCTCGCGAGCGTCCCGTCCAGGTCGTACGTCCAGAGGTGGTACGGGCACTTGATCCGCCGCATGTTGCCCGGGTCGGTCATCGGGGTGTCGTCGACCATCTTCGACCCGCGGTGGGCGCAGACGTTGTAGTACGCCCGCACCTCGCCGTCGCGGTCGCGCACGACGATGACCTGCCGGTCGCCGACCGTCCGGGTGAAGAAGTCACCCGGCTCCGGGACGGCGTTCGCGTGCCCCGCGTAGATCCAGTACCGGGAGAACACCGCCTCCTTCTCCATCTCGTGGACCTCGGGGTCGGTGAAGTACCTCGCCGGGAGCGCGTTCGTCTCCTCGGTGATGTCGGCGCTGACGGTGCCGACCTCGTCGGTTCCGTTGTTCCACCGTGTCATGTGCTATTGGTGACCACATTCGTTAAAAAGCCTTGACCGCCAGTATCCCAGACGTATAAGTACGGGGGCGAACTCGGACGAGGGAGTGGAGACCGCAAATACGCCCCGAAAGCCCCCTGGCGCTACGCTCCCACGGTTCGTTGCGCGCTTCGCTCGCTAGCGCTCGCTGTAGTGCTTACGTCGCCGGGGTTCGCGTAGCGCCAGGCCCCTTTCAGTCCTACCCGTCGTGGGCTGCCTGGTCAGCGATCGCTCGACTGGACACCGCGAACCGGGCCGTAGAAGGGTCGCCCACCGACCCCCGCGAACCGACCAGGGGAACGGGGCCTCTCGACCCGTTCGACGGCGGGGCTTGAATGGGTTAGCTATCTCACACGGAGGCTTATGCCGGGGTTGACCGGATCACGATACATGACAGCAGAGGACACGCCGCCGTCGAGGGCGGGAACGGTCATCGTCGGCGCGGGGTGCGTCGGGTGCAGCGCCGCCTACCACCTGACCGACCTCGGCCGCGAGGACGTCGTCGTCGTCGATCAGGGGCCGCTGTTCGAGACCGGCGGCTCGACCTCCCACGCCCCCGGGCTGGTGTTCCAGACGGCCGGGAACGAGCTGATGACGAGGATGGCCGCGTACACCCGGGAGCTGTACGCCGACCTCGACGGCTTTCGCACGTGCGGCGGCATCGAGGTCGCCTACAGCCCGGAGCGCTGGGCGTACCTGAAGCGAAAGCGCGAGCGGGGGATGGCCTACGGGATCGAGGGGGGCGAACTGCTCTCGCCGGAGGCGGTCGCCGAGCGCGTCCCCCAGATCGACGAGTCGGTGATCCGCGGGGGGTACTACGTCCCGACGGACGGGAAGGCCCACGCGGTCGACGTCTCCGCGACGATGGCGGAGCGCGCCAGCGAGCGGGGGGCGGAGTTCTACGGCCACACGACGGTCACCGACGTCGAGGTCGAGGACGGCGCGGTGCGCGCGGTCGTCACCGACCGGGGGCGCGTCGCCGCCGACGAGGTGCTGGTCGCCACGAACATCTGGGGGCCGCTGTTCGGCGACATGGTCGGCGTGGACGTCCCGCTCGTCCCCTGCGCCCACCAGTACCTCGTCTCCGACGAGCTGGACACGCTGGCCGGGGCGACCCGCGAGATCGAACAGCCGATCCTGCGCCACCAGGACTACTCGCTGTACTTCCGCCAGCACGGGGAGCGCTACGGCGTCGGCTCGTACAACCACGCGCCGCTGCTGGTCGACCCGGAGGACATCCTCGCCCCCGAGGAGGCCCCCGAGATGCCCTCGATCCGCGAGTTCACCGCGGAGCACTTCTACGAGAACACCCACCCCGACCACGACCGGTCTGCCCACGACGCGGCGCGCGAACTCGTCCCCGCGCTCGGGGACTGCGAGTTCACCTCGCGGATCAACGGGATGTTCTCGTTCACGCCCGACGGCATGCCCATCCTGGGGGAGACCGAGGAGGTGGACGGCCTCTGGTGGGCGCTCGCGATCTGGGTCACCCAGTCCGGCGGCGCGGGGGAGGTCGTCGCCGAGTGGATGGAGCGGGGCGTCCCGCGGCTCGCCGGCGAGCGCGTGGACGTGACCGGGGCGCACGTCGATCGGTTCCAGCCCCACGCCGGCGCGCGGTCGTACGTCCGCGACCGCGGCGGCCAGCAGTACCGCGAGGTCTACCAGCTCGTCCACCCGCGAGAGCAGCCGCGGGGCCAGCGCGGCCTCCGGCGGAGCCCCTACCACCCCCACCAGCGGGAGCTGGGCGCGGAGTTCTACGACAGCGGCGGCTGGGAGTCGGCGCAGTGGTACGAGGCGAACGAGGCGCTCGGCCCCGAGTACGACGTGCCCGATCGGTCGGGCTGGCTTGGACGGGGCTGGTCGCCGGCCCACGGGATCGAGCACCGGGCCGTCCGCGACCGCGTCGGGCTGTACGACCTGACGTCGTTCACCGTCATCGAGGTGACCGGCGACGGGGCGCGCGACTACCTCCAGGGGCTGCTCTCCAACGACGTCGACGTGTCGCCGGGGCGCGTCCGGTACACGACCATGCTGAACGAGGCCGGGGGCGTCCTCGCCGACCTGACGGTCTCCCGGCTGGCGGACGACCGGTTCCTCCTGCTGACCGGCGGCGGGGCGTCGGGCACCGAGCAGGGCCGCTGGATCCGCGAGCGCGCCCCCGACGACGGCTCGGTGACGGTCGTCGACCGGACCTCGGGCTACTGCGGGCTCGGCGTCTGGGGGCCGAACGCCCGCGCGACCCTCGGGCCCGTCACCGAGGCGGACCTCTCGAACGACGCGTTCCCGTTCTTCTCGGTGCAGGAGACGTACGTCGGGAGCGTACCGGTCACCATGCTGCGCGTCTCCTACGTGGGCGAACTCGGCTGGGAGCTGTACGCCCCGATGGAGTACGGCGCGGGGCTCTGGGAGACCGTCTGGGCGGCCGGCGAGGACCACGGCGTCCTCGCGATGGGCGACGCCGCGCTGAACTCGATGAGCATGGAGAAGGGCTTCCGGCTCTGGGGGTCGGACCTCACGCCGGAGTACGACCCGTACGAGGCCGGACTGGGGTTCGCGGTCGACCTCGACACCGACTTCGTCGGGAAGGACGCCCTGCTCGCGGCGCGCGATCGGGGCATCGACCGGAAGCTCGCGCCGATGACGCTCGGCGATCCGGGCGCGGTGGTCGACGCCGGGCGGCCGATCACGGACGGCGAGGAGACCCTCGGGTACGCCGCGCGCGCCGACTACGGCTACACGATCGACGCGGGGATCGTCTACGGCTACCTGCCGGCGGCGTACGCCGAACCCGGTCGCTCGGTCGAGATCCGGTACGAGGGCGAGCGCTACGGCGCGACCGTGCGGGACGAACCGCTGTTCGACCCGGACCGGGAGAAGCTACTTCGATGAGATCGAAGGGGGAGCCATGAGCGAGAACCCGCGGGGGACGGTCACGTTCGCCGACGTCGAGGCGGCGCTGGAGCGACTCGACGACGAGACGGTGGTGAAGCGCACGCCCGTCGAGCGGAGCACGTCGCTCGATCGGCTGACGGGCGGCGAGATCCACCTCAAGATGGAGCACCTGCAGTGGACGGGGTCGTTCAAGACGCGCGGCGCGTACAACAAGATCAGACAGTGCGTCGAGTCCGACGGGGCGGAGCGGTTCGTGGCGGCCAGCGCGGGCAACCACGCCCAGGGAGTCGCGCTCGCGGCGACCCGCCTCGGCGTCGAATCGACCATCGTCATGCCCCGGGCGGCCCCGCAGACGAAGGTCGACGCCACCCGGGGCTACGGCGCGACGGTGGAACTCGTCGGGCGTGACTTCCAGGAGGCGATGGCCCACGCCCGGGAGCTGGTGGCCGACTCGGACGCGACCTTCGTCCACGCCTACGACGACCCCGCCATCGTCGCGGGGCAGGGGACCCTCGGGATCGAGATGCACGAGGACCTCCCGGGGGTCGACACGGTGATCGTCCCCGTCGGGGGCGGCGGACTCGTCTCCGGGATCGCGACGGCGTTCGCCGAGCTCTCCCCCGAGACGCGGATCGTGGGCGTCCAGGCCGAGGGCGCGGCGACGGTCGCGGACAGCCTGGAGAAGGGCGGACCCGTCACGCTCGACTCGGTGAACACGATCGCCGACGGCATCGCGACCGGCGGGATCTCCGAGCTCACGCTCTCGCTCATCGAGGAGCACGTGGACGAAGTCGTCACCGTCACGGACGGCGAGATCGCTCGCGCCGTACTCCTGCTCTTAGAGCGGGCGAAGCAGGTCGTCGAGGGGGCGGGCGCGGCGTCGGTCGCCGCGCTCCTGAGCGACGGCCTCGACGTCGAGGGCGAGACGGTCATGCCGCTGCTCTGCGGGGGCAACCTCGACATGACGATGCTCCAGACGGTGCTCGTCCACGCGCTCACCGACCGCGAGCAGTTGCTCCGCCTCCGCGTCCGCATCGACGACCGGCCGGGGAAGATGGCGGAGATATCGAGGCTCATCGCCGACCACAACGCCAACATCCAGTCCATCCGCCACGAGCGCGACGCCCCCGAACTCGACGTCGGCGAGGCCTACCTCGTCTTCCGTATCGAGACCAGCGGCGCGGGCCACGCCCGCAACATCATCCGCTCGATACGGAGCCACGGCTACGAGGTCAAACACATCAACGCCTGAGCGGCGTCCCGGTTCGGGGCGACGGTGACGGCGACGACGACGGCGTAGAGGGTCGCCCGCGACGGCGGACCCCGCGGTCGGTTCGACCGATCGCGCACAAAAACACCGCTCCTGATTAACCTCAGGCTTTACCGTGGATGATAGAGACTGCCACATGGAGGCCCATACCATGCTACTACGTGGCAGAGAACGGACGGGCCACCCGATGTCGTCCGAGAGGAGGGTCGGAGCGGAGCGAGGGCGCGCGTCGAGACACCGGGTGCGCCGGCGGAACAGTGCGGTAGAGACGTGCGGCGAGCCGGGAGGGACGCCATGAGGGGCGATCGAGGCGCGTTCGGGCGGTTCGTCGACGAGCTCGATCCGGTCGTCTTCGGCGTCGGGGTGACGGTCTCGCTGCTCGCGGTCGCGGCGTTCGTCCTCCGGCCGTCGGCGTCGGCGAAGACGCTGTCGGGGATCAACACGTTCCTGTGGACGAACCTCGGCTGGTTCTACCTCATCGCGATGTTCGTCCTCGTCCTGTTCGTGCTGTTTCTCACGTTCGGACCGTGGGGGAACATCAAACTCGGCGCGCCGGACGACGAACCGGAGTACAGTTACCTCGCGTACTTCGCGATGCTCTACTCGGCGGGGATCGCCGCCGGCATCGTGTTCTGGGGACCGGCGGAGGCCATCTACCACTTCGACAGCGTCCCGCCGCTGTTCGGCGGGCTCGAGGCGCAGTCGCCCGCCGCGGCCATCGGGGCCATCCAGTACACGTTCTTCCACTGGGGCATCTCGGCGTGGTCCGCGTACTGCATCATCGGCATCCCCGTGGCGTACTACGCTTACCGTCACGGCGCGCCGATGCGCGTCTCGACGGTCATCGCCCCGCTCGTGGGGCTCGACGGCCTCGACGGCGTCTGGGCGAAGCTGGTCGACGTCCTCGCGGTGTTCGCCACCATCGGCGGCATCGCCACGACGCTCGGGCTGGTGGGCAGCCAATTTCTCACCGGCATCGAGTACACGACCGGGGCGAGCGTCGGCGACCTCGGGACCGTGCTGGTCATCACCGGCCTGACGGTCGCGTTCACCCTCTCGGTCGCCGTCGGCGTCGACAGGGGCATCCGACGGGTGTCGAACTTCAACATGGCGCTGTTCGCCGTCGTCACCGTCGCGACGTTCGTCCTCGGACCGACGGTGTACATCACGACCACCGGACTGGAGGCCACCGGGCGGTACGTAAACCAGTTCGTCCAGATGAGCTTCTACATGAACGCCGCCAACGACGTCTCGTGGGTCGGCGGCTGGACCGTCTTCTACTGGGCGTGGTGGTTCTCGTGGGCACCGTTCGTCGGGCTGTTCATCGCGCGCATCTCGCGGGGGCGGACCGTCCGGCAGGTGACCGTCACGGGCGTGCTCGCGTCGACGGGCGTCACCATCCCCTGGTTCGCGACGATGGGCGGCACGTCCCTCTTCCTCCAGAGCACCGGTGCCGCCGACATCCTCGCCGCCATCGGCGAGTACGGCGAGGCCGGCGCGGGCTACCCGCTGTTCGAGGCGCTGCCCGGGGGCGGGGTGTTGACGGTGCTGTTCCTGCTGCTCGTGACGACGTTCTTCGTCACGTCGGCGGACTCCTCGACGCTCGCGCTGGGGATGCTCACGACCGGCGGCGAACGCCACCCCTCGACGATCAACCGCGTCATCTGGGGCGGCTTCATGGGGGCGCTCGCCTCGCTGCTGATGGTCATCGGCGGCGTCGACGCGCTCCAGGCGGCCGCCATCATCACCGGCGGCCCCTTCGCCGCGATCACCCTCGTGGCGGTCGTGGCGATGATCTGGACGTTCGGCGACATCAGACCCGTGTTCCTCGACAGCGAGACGACCTCGAGGACGTCGATCGGCGCGGTGGCCGAGGACGACGACTAGAACGGGGAACTGAACGACCCTCCCCGGTCGCGCCCCGGACGGGCGCGGGGCTCGTCTTCGACCCGACCGGACCGCCGAACGCCGGGGCACCGGCGCGCCCGACGCTCAGTTTCGATACACCGGGAACGCCTCGCAGAGCCGGTCGACCTCGCGTCCGACGCGCTCGCGAACCGCGTCGTCGTCCGGGGCGTCAAGCACGTCGACGATCGACCCGCCGACCGTCTCCATCTCGTCCGTCCCGAACCCGCGGGTCGTCACGCCGGGGGTGCCGACGCGGACGCCCGAGGGGTTGAACGGCGAGCGGGTCTCGCCGGGCACCGTGTTCTTGTTCAGGACGATTCCCACGTCCTCCAGCGCGGACTCGGCGTCCCCGCCCGCAGTGTCGGGGTGTGACTCGCGCAGGTCGACGAGGAGGAGGTGCTTGTCCGTCCCGCCGGAGACGAGCGAGAGGCCGCGCTCGCGGAAGAGCTCGGCGAGCGTCTTCGCGTTGTCGACGACCTGCCGTGCGTAGTCGGCGAATTCGGGTTCGAGCGCCTCCTCGAACCCGACGGCCTTGCCCGCGACATTGTGCATGAGCGGGCCGCCCTGCCCGCCCGGAAAGACCGCTGAGTCGATGGCGTCGGCGTGCTCCTCGTCGCACAGGACGATGCCGCCGCGGCCCGCCCGGATCGTCTTGTGCGTGCTCCCCGTGACGAAGTCGGCGATCCCGACGGGCGAGGGGTGGACGCCGGCGGCGACCAGCCCCGTGACGTGGGCCATGTCCGCCAGGTGGTAGGCTCCGACCCCCTCGGCGGTCTCCTGGATCGTCTCCCACTCGAACGCCCGCGGGTAGGCCGAGGACCCCGAGACGATCACGTCGGGGTCGAACTCGCGGGCGGTCGCGGCCAGGTCGGCGTAGTCGAGGTAGCCGGTCTCGGGATCCACCTCGTACTGCTCGACCTCGTACAGCTGCCCCGAGAAGTTCACCGCGTGCCCGTGGCTGAGGTGGCCGCCGTGGGTGAGATCGAGCGAGAGGATCTTGTCCCCGGGCTCGAGCATCGCGAAGTAGACCGCCATGTTCGCCTGCGTCCCCGAGTGCGGCTGGACGTTCACGTGCTCCGCGCCCCACAGCTCCTTCGCTCGATCGATCGCCAGCCGCTCGACCTCGTCCACGTGCTCGCACCCGCCGTAGTAGCGCTCGCCGGGGTAGCCCTCGGCGTACTTGTTCGTGAGCGCGGTCCCCTGCGCTTCGAGAACCGCCGGGGAGACGTGATTCTCCGAGGCGATCATCCCGAGCGTCGACTCCTGGCGCTCGCGCTCGCGGGCGACGGCCGCCCGCACCTCCGGGTCGACCTCCGTGAGTGGGCCTGACATGGTACACCCATCAGGAGATCGCCGCAAGTACCTTCGTCGCAGGTTATCGAGGCATTGATTAGCCCGCGGCGGGCGCGGGCACCGACGCGGAACGCAGCGGACCGAGCGGAACGGGCCGGGTCGCGTTGAGTCGGATCGCGGCGAGTCGGGTCGCGGCGCGTCTGATCCGCGCTCGATCAGTTGAACCGATCGAGCGCGAACATATCGATCGGGTGGTCGGTCTCCCCGTCCAGCGCGAGGTCGGCCAGAATCTCGCCGATCACGCTCGCGAACTTGAAGCCGTGGCCGGAGAAGCCCGCGCCGACGGCCACCTGCGGGTGGTCGGAGAGCGTGTCGAGGATGAAGTGCTCGTCCGGGGAGTTGGTGAACATGCACGTGGCGAGGCGCATGGTCGGCCCGGCGGCGTCGGGGAAGTACTTCGCCGTGAACTCCCGAAGGAGGCGCTCGTCCTCCGGTTCGAGGTCGCGGTTCCAGTCGTCCGGGTCGACCTCCTCGTCGCGGTGGTGGTACTTCCCGAGCTTGAACCCCGGCACGTCGTAGACCGGTAGGCCGTAGAATCGCCCCTCCGGGACGCTCACGTTCCAGACGGGAAAGTTCTCCGGGCGGAACGTCGCGGGCGTCTCCGGCTGGAACCACGCGAGCACCTGCCGCTCGGGGACTGCGAGCCCCGACAGCTCGTCGGCGAACTTGTCGTTCCACGCGCCCGCGGCGAGGACCAGCCGGTCGGCGCGGTACGTCCCCCGGTCGGTCTCGACGCGGACGCCGCCGTCGGCCGTCTCCGCCCAGTCCGCGACGCGCTCGCGGGCGCGCACCTCGGCCCCCGCGGCCTGCGCAGCCTCCACGTGCCCGACGATGGCCTGCTCCGGGACGACGAACCCCCCGTCGGGCTGGTAGAGCGCCCGGTAGTCCTCCGGCAGCCGGTAGCCGGGGAACCGCTCGGCCAGCTCCGCGCCCGTCAGCACCTCGTGGGGGATGTCGTACTCCTCGCAGGAGCGCAGCGACCCCTCGAAGACGACATCGCCCGCCGGGGCCGCGTCGACCGACCCGGTCCGGTGGACGACCGGCCGGCCGGTCTCCTCGGCCAGGTCGTCCCAGAGGTCATACGCCCGCTCGATCAGCGGGATGTACGACGGGTGCTCGTAGTACGCCCGCCTGATGATGCGCGTGATGCCGTGGGACGACCCGTTCGCGTGCGGGACGTCGAACCGCTCGATGCCGAGGACGTCGACGCCGCGGCGCGCCAGGTGGTAGACGGCGGCGCTGCCCATCCCACCCACGCCGAGGACGATCACGTCGTACTCGCGTTCCGGAGCCATGGTCGTTGTGAGCGATTAGCGGAGGGCACATGACGGTTTCGGGGGAGTGGTGGGGGTTGTGTCGGGAGGAGGAATGAACTGTGGGGAGTCAGTTCGGACGGAACGCGAGGGTGGCAAGTCGGATTCTGAAAAGTAATATTCGGGGCATATAACGGGCGAACTTGTTTCACTGAACGATACCATTTATCATGAAAGGGTGCCACTGATCGGTAGGTTTAGTTTTCTAGTGCCTCCCAAATAGGTGAGTAGAGCATCAGAAAAACCCCATAGGAGAAATGAATATTGCATTAAATGAATAACGAAGACACAATTATCTCCCATCTATCATCCATTGGTCGAGGGGTGGGGCTGTTCGCCGTAGGAAAAGGAATAAGCACCGCCATGGGGTTTCTATTGAATCTCTTACTTACGCGTAGTACAACCACTGCAGCATACGGTGCGTACGCCTACGCGTGGACGCTTATTACCATCATAGAAGTGTTCGCTGACCTCGGTTCGAGTAAATCTGTGCTTCGGTACATGCCAGATTTCAAGGAAGACAGCGAGAATCGGTCCTATATCCTTGGTCTGGGTTATGTAACGGGGGTAAGTACTAGTTTAGTAATCGCTTTGGGGATCTATATAAGTGCACCTGTAATTAGCTCGCTCACGTTAAATAGTTCTCTCTTCGAGGATGTTCTTCGTGTCTTCGCATTAGTGTTACCGTTTAATTCAGTCGGGAATGTAGCGCGAGAGAGCCTAAGAGGATCAGGTCATATTGATGAACACATAATAGCCCGACAAGTAATTCCACCGGTACTACGAGTCTTAACAGTCGGCATTGGTCTCGTGGTAGGTTA
This sequence comes from Halomarina halobia, assembly GCF_029338575.1. GTDB lineage: Archaea > Halobacteriota > Halobacteria > Halobacteriales > Haloarculaceae > Halomarina > Halomarina halobia. Next base: position 2,889,734 of record NZ_CP119992.1, on the reverse strand, counting down.
TTCAATTATCGGTCTGGTTGCCACACTTGTTGTTGCAGCCGCGATCGCAATGGTAGTGGCAGTTGCCATCGCCACGTCTCACGATTTACTACAGCCGTCATTTACAATCTCACGTACAGGTGTAAATAAATTTTATCGGACCGCGGTTCCACTCGCATTTCGAGATATCGGAACGTTTCTTTACAGCCGGGTAGATGTTCTAATGCTCGGGATTCTACTGGGGGCCAATGCAGTTGGGATCTATAATGTGCCAGTACTCCTTGCCGGGGTACTATCTCTACCGCTTACAGGTATTAACCAACTATTCCCAGCGGTCGCTGGAGAGTTATTTGCCAACGATGACAGACAAACACTTCAGATACTCCATCACGTCATCGTCAGATGGTCCTTCTCTACAACCGTCCTAATCGGCGCCGTTATCGGTATATTCCGCACCGATATTCTTGCTCTATTTGGCGTCAAATACGTCGCGGGAGGTACAGTGTTAATGCTATTTATCCTCGCCTATCTGATAGATAGTATTGCGGCCGGTAGCGCTTACGTACTAATGATGTCAGACCACCAATGGATTCTATTCGTTAACCAATGGACATTCGGAATAGTAAATGTCACTCTCAATTATGTCCTTATCCCGCGATTCGGGATTCAGGGAGCCGCTATTGCAACTGTTATATCCTACATTCTCATGAATATGGCTAGGATTATCGAACTCTGGTATTATGAGGGTATCTTTCCATACTCTATTACGCTTGCCAAGCCAATCTTAGCAAATATCGGCGCCTTGATTGCGATACGCAGTACTGCCGCTTTCTTAGAAGGTCTTACGGCAATCGCGACAGGTGGAATTGTAGGCATAATAGTGTTCGGAGTGCTGTTGTATGGACTTGGGATTGAGCAGCAAGATAGAGAAATATTCGCCCAAATTAGGGGTGCTTTCTAAGTAGAAGGATGCGTTGGTCAGGATTCTCATGAAAGAGATCAAGGTTAATGGCGAGTAGCGAAAACAGTATGAATAATCGGGCGCCAGTGATGTCAAGCCCCGGTAATTTTGCGGTTAACTGCTCAAACATTGGGACATCAGCAAAGTGCTCAACATGTTCAAGGCTAAATGGACCCTCTTCGACTAGTTGATTGAGGTATTTATTCCGGGGGCGGTGTTTTACATGCGAGGCAGGACGCCGCGATTTATCAACCCACTCAATTCGGAGCAATAGCCATCCTCCTGGTCGGGTAACTCGCTGAAGTTCGGCAAGACTGTTAATCCATTCATTATCATCAAGTATGTGGTATAGGACACTGAAACAATGGACAAGATCAAACGTCTCGTCAGAGTAGGGTAGATTATCAAGCCGTGCTTGTGTGTACGTTCCGGGTATTCTCGCCGCTCGGATAGCCGTGAGAGATTTACTGGAGATATCAACACCGTGGAGATCAACTCCAGCATTGGCGTAGAACTCCGCATACGCTCCGGTGCCACATCCAGCATCGAGTATGCGCAAGTCGGGGAGTTCTATCGACTGTGCTTTAAGTACCGTATTAATTGTACTGAAAAGTGCCTCCTTACGATATCGGTTGATCGGTTCTGGGTATGCTCGGATACCACTAGCGCTATATCGGGAGTTGGTTTCAGCTGATCGGTCCCAATATTTTTCTCGCTTAGAATTGTAGTCCATTTAATAAGTATGGTATTAGGCATTTAGATTGTCGGTCCATGTTACAAATACCCCAGTTGTTCAAGACGATTTTCCACAATGTCACGGGGGTTATTAGAACTATCATTAGAGGGGGGGGTCCACTCCGTCGAGTCGTGATAGCTAAGATCATGATCAGCCCAAAGCCAGTCAACAAGAGCTTCCCCATCACAATCTCTTGGAATCGCACATCGATTAAGATATAGTAATGTTGGCGCTATGTCAATCAGTCTCGCCTCGGTAGGTGGTAACGTAAATGCTGGGCCGAGACCAACCAGAATACCTGTTTTTGAGTGATGAGCGATCGGAATCGGGGAGAACACTTCTCCAACTGGACCTCGCTGCGGGTGATGAGTTAATCCTGAGACAATGACATCCCCCGCCGCATCAACATATGGCCCTTCATAGAGATCGCTACCTAATGTAGCCGATATGCCTTCTAACTGGTTCAGCTGATTCTGTATTTCTATTGCGAGGCCTTCCCGATCATCTACATTATCGGCTATTCGAATAGCATGTTCATCTTTGGAACGGCAATAAGCACGTGTCCGAGACATATCTACACCAGTATCTGTAATGAATTCTACTCCGATTATGTGCTCGACTAATTGTTTCGCTGGTCGAATAAGGTCATGAACCACTGGATTATGCCGGATCCATCGTCCAATGGTCCCAGCATTAATTGATGATCCACTGTTATCAGATTTTACAGATAGGTGAATTCCGCTTGAATCTCGTTTTAGGTAGTCCTCCTCAGCTAGCCAATCATTAATATAAATCGATCCCTCGTAACGTTTAAATCCATGATCGCTGATAAGAATGAGATTGTCTGTCTCATCAAGCCTGTTCTCAAGGATTGCCACATACTCATCGACATCTCTGAGGAGGCCAGTTGCGGCCTCAGTAATCGCGGTTTCTCTACCATCAATGAGGTCCAAGTAGGCAATATGCTGTAACCAATCAGTGACGCTGACTAGGTGGAATAGGAAATCATGGACTCTGTGCTCCATAATCGACAGGAACAGATCACGATTACGGGCAAAACACGCAGACATCTCAGATATATTTTCTTCACGGTTCCCGTCGAATTCCGGATATATTGGGGGGTCCACGTCCAATTCTGAAGCAAGATCGGAGGGATGAGGCCCTACATCATCATCGTCAAGCCAAGATGGCATAATATCACCCTCAAGACGGGGAGGGAGCGCGAATGGAAGGTTCTGTAAGTAGCATTTGAGTCCAGTTTGTGCTAATGACTCATAGAAAGTCATAGAGCGTAACGATCGTCCGTCAAGAATAGTCCTCTCAAAGTTTTCATCAAAGGTCACGAAGTCATATATACCATGTTTACCCTGAGTCTTCCCAGTCTGGAATGAGGCCCAAGCAGGTGCAGTTACTGGAGGAGAGGTACTTTCAAGTTCGGTACCATTCTTCAGGTAGCGGTCTTGGATCGTCGGAGTATACGGGAGAAGGTCCTTATGGAATCCGTCAAGACCAATGACTACAGTCCGATCCATCTTCATGATTGTTCTTGAGGACGATATTAAATGTAGCGAATAAGCATTGTTGCAATAGAGCTACAATCCACAATAGTGATACTACACCACATGTACACGTCCTAGAGACCACAAATGCAATACCGTGTCCTCCACCTCATTACTCGTTTCCTTGATGGTGGTGCTGAACGCACAACGGAAATCGAACTTGATGCACTCTCGTCAAGCGCCGAAAAATACGACTTACGACTCGGGGTAGGAGCCAAACACGACCAAAAGCGGATTAAATCAGTCAAGTCTTTAGGTGTCACGAGTGTCGTTTTCAGTCTAATGCGACACTATAATCCACTAACATCTTGCTTCGCAGTAGTATCTGTCTGGTACTATCTCAGTCGAGAGAATATTGATGTTCTCCACACCCACAGTACTGAGGCAGGGATAATCGGTCGGTTCGCCGCCGCCCTCGCTAGAACTGACATTGTGATTCATGAGATACACGGAGACCCGATTACAGAGGATCGAAATAGGATATTAAACGCATGTATACTGATTCTCGAGCGAGCTGCTGCTCCATTAGCTGATAAGCTCGTCGTAAAATCAGAACGTATACGCGATACATATCTCGAGCGAAATATTGGAAAGCTGGAACAGTATGAGCTCATTCAGCACGGTGTAGAAGTAGAACAGTTCCAGACAGCCTCCCCAGCATCTGATGTTATGAGTACATCAATTACACTCTTGTATGCGGGAAGACTTGAGGAAGGGAAAGGTCTATTTGATCTAGTAGAAGCCGTCGAACGTCTTCAGATGCACCACGATATCAAGCTGCTTATTGTAGGGAAAGGTTCGTTGAACAGCCGCCTGGTGGAGACGATAGAGAATCGAGGACTCGATAACGTGGTCAAATTACTAGGTTATCGTGAGGACATCCCTCAGATTATGCAAGCTGCGGATATATTTGTCCTTCCATCGTACCGCGAAGGGACACCAAGAGTCATAACAGAAGCATTAGCTGCTCAACTTCCGGTTGTCTCGACGGAGATCGCAGGCATCCCGGACCAAGTCGACAACGGAAATACGGGTTATCTCGTGAAGCCCGGCGATATTGACGGTCTTGTCCACGCTATTGAACAAATTCTAACGTGTCCTAATTGCTTAGAGATGACTACTGATATAGAAGAATACAGCCTCATCCACTCTCAATGCAAATTCCGACACCTGTATGATTCATTACTTGATTGAAAGTTGAATTAGACTGTATTCCCCCGACGATACCTCCTTAGACCGCGGAGAGTGGAATATCCAAGCTCAAAAAATGCTTGGATCGAATTTATATCCTTTACATTCAATCTCTTAGTACCTTCGTAGAATTGGCCATCGGAAATAAAGCACTTCGCGAGTTCAAGACGGTGGCGTGCACGGACGGGATATCCATTTTCCTCCGCCTTGTCGATATCCGTCTTAAACTTCTCAAAGAACACCTTTTTTGACCGTTCAACTGTTTCCGGGTCTGGAGGATCGGTTTCATGTTTCCTAAACAATTCCTCATTCAGATAACATATCCTTCCAAATTTCGACAATCTGATCATAAACTCCCAGTCTTGATGGCGTTGGAACGATTCATCGAATCCATCGATTGACATTGCAGCATCTCGGGTGAGGAGTATTGATGAAGCACCACCAAGAGCGATTTGTCGGGCAAGAATTCGCTCACCGAGATGTCTTTCTTCACCTCCGCGATCACTTTTCGTTAGAAATTGGTCAACAGCTTCAGCTATTAGATATCCACGGTTATGTTCAAAGTCACAGCAAATCCCCACGAATTCATTGGATTGATCCGCAAGTACCTGAATCTGTTTGGCGAGTTTGTTTGGGAACCATTCATCATCTGCATCAAGAAACGCGATATAATCACCGGATGCTGCCTTAATCCCAGTATTGCGTGCTGCGCTCCCACCAAGATTCTGCTCGTGGACTAAATAACGGATTCTGTAATCAGTATACTTCGAGAGCACTGACTCTGGTTCATCTGAGGAAGCATCATCAACAACGATCATTTCGAAATCTTCGAGAGTCTGTGCAAGAACAGACTCTATAGCGCGGCCAAGTACGTCAGCATCGTTATAGACTGGAATTATTACGGATACGATTGGCATATTTGTCAAACATCCATTTACAGTCCGGCCCCCTCAAAATATCGGTCGTTTTCGTTAAATAGTCTTGCTTCGTACTCGTCAGCGATCCTTTGAACGGAGAAGTCCGTAGCGCGATCACTAAGCGTTTTTTCTGGAAGAGGAGAAACAATAGAATCCTCGATCGCCTGGGCGAGTGCCTTGAAATCACCAACTGGAACTAAATGACCGTATGAACCGTCATCAAGTATTTCACATGGACCACCAGGGCACGCTGTTGAAACGACAGACGATCCACAAGCCATAGCCTCAACTAGCACATTACCAAATCCCTCAGACCGCGAACTAACAGCGATTACGTCTGCTTGATACATGAATTTAAATGGGTTAGAGGCCCATCCGGGAAAAGAGGTAAGAGATTGGATACCGAGTCTGCCAGCTAACTGTTCCAAGGCATCACGACACTCGCCCTCTCCAAGTACGACTAAACGAGCCTCACGCGTCTCAGTCAGCCTCTTAAATGCACGAAGAAGTGTTTCAAAGTCCTTCCGGCGGACTAGCCGGCCAACTCCTAGAATAACTGGTGGGGCATCAGCCATGAACCATGGATGGTCAACTGGTGTTTTCGCCTGCTCCTGAATCCGCGCTATATCTACCGGATTATGAATAATTGATATATCCTGTTCAGGAACATTAAAGAAATTCATACAGTCATGTGCGACTTCCTTGGAAACGGCAATCAAGCCATCGGCGTGTGGATAAAGAATACTCGCCAAAGCTGCAGTTGCTCGATCCAGGATGTCGTAATCAAGATACGTCTGACGATCTCGAACGAGGCTGTGTTCGCTAATGATCGTTCTCGGCGGTTGGGGAACAAATAAGCTGGCAAGAAGTGCTAAGACATTAGCGTGGGTGTGTGCAGAGAAGAGAATATCCGGCTTCGTCGTGGATAGATACGAGCGCAATGCAGAAATAGTACCAAGCTTTCCTTGCGCATCAAACGATACCAACGACGCTGTGTCCGGAACATCAGTAACAAACTCACCTTCAGCGCGAGAGACCACAAGGTCAACCATATACCCTCGTCGTCCAAACTCCTCAACCAGGTTTAGGACGACACGTTTTACCCCACCACCTCGTAGCGTTGGTATAAAAATCGAAAGCGATGGTACACTACCCATATTGCGGGATATCACCTACCATAACATAAACTCTTCGTGAAGGGTATCTATTTTATGAATGTACTACCTACTGCTGGTTGCTAATGACTCCGATGAAAATAGCGTTCTTCGTTGGGATCGGAGGACTCACGCTAATATGGGTGATGCTAGTCTGGCTACGTCTAGATCTTGCATTCCTTATACTCATAACTGGTTACGCGACGTTTAACCCTTGGCTCCGGTTTGAGATGACTGAAACCGGACATTTCATCAGTCTACTCGATTTATGGTTTGGGTTACTCATTATAGTTTTTGTTTTAGAATTATTCCATGAATATAGACTATCGTTTGCGAAAGCGTCACGTTCATTGCTTATAAGTATCGCTTTGTTTGTCTCTGTTGTCCTCCTATATCCGCTTATCGCCATAGTACTTGGACGATATCCAATTGGAGCCATTACACCCGGATTGCGCCATCTCCAGTGGATGTTGTTCTTCCCAGTAACGGCAGTCATGTGTCGTAATACTACTACCCGACGGCGGCTCGTAACATCAGTAATTGCGCTCATTGTGCTCACACACACAAGCTACGCTATATTACAGTACCTCGAATTCTACGGATTCGTTAACAATCTCCCTCATCATCGATTAGAAGGCCATCGACAAACTTGGTTCTACTACGGTCGTGCTACAGGATTATTACTTAATCCGAACCATTATGGGATACTAATGGCACTCTGTGCATTAGTCTTGGCCACAATATCCACTTTCAATCGTCAGGATGCGCAGCGATACGGCCTTTACCTTAGTTTTGCAATTGGTGGTATCCTGTTATCGGGGTCACGGACAGGACTAGTAATGTTCATGATACCAGTGACACTATGTTTATTCCAAATTAGATTTCTGCTAAAAAATACCATATGGTTCCCGATATTCGCGGGCCCTATTATAATTGTAGACACGATATTAGGAGGCAAAATAAGCAGCAGATTTGGTCAATTAGCCAGCCTTTTTAAAGGAGGTTTTGAGAATATTCCGCATCTGGCAGGTCGTTTTGAGGCTTGGCGAGCCGCCATAGAGGTGTACCGTCAACAGCCGGTATACGGAACATTGGTCGCATCTTCTATTGCGTCGGACATCATCACCGAAAATTATTATCTTAATCTACTAATACAAGCAGGCCCATTCGGAGTCCTAGGTATACTCTCCGTTTATTTATCGTCTATTCGCTTCGGTATCTTGACTTATACGGCAGAATCTAATCCCTATTCGTTCGCACTCATCCTAGTGACTATCGCAATCGTTATCGGAAATATGACCGCATATCCAATGGGACTGCCACCAGTGACCGTCTTATTTTGGAGCTTGCTTGGTACTGTTCATAGTAAGACAATGGAACTCGGTGGAACCGATAGAGTATCCAACCGTCGAGGAGACACTTCCACAAGTTAATCGTAAGTTACATACCATATCTGTCGGATAGTGATCTTCAAATCGAACCAGAAGGACTGTTTCTGGACATATTCGATATCATAACGTAATTTCTCAGGCGGATCGAAACCAGTCACGCCGCTAATCTGCGCCAATCCCGTCAATCCCGGTTTCACGAACCACCGCCGCCGCCACTCCTCGACGTCCGACTCGATACCCGTGTCCAACTCCGGGCGTTCGGGCCGCGGTCCCACCACGCTCATGTCCCCGAGCAGGATCGACCACAGTTGCGGGATCTCGTCCAGGTGCGTCCGCCGGATGAACGCCCCGACGCGGGTCACTCGCGGATCGACCCCGCCGTCGTCCTCGGCGCTGACCACCGCGCCGGTCTCGGCCTCCGCGTCTTGCACCATGCTCCGGAACTTGTAGACGGTGAACGTCCCCCCGAACTCCGCCGTCCGCTCCTGGGAGTAGAGCACCGGTCCCTCGCTGTCGAGCGTCACCGCCGCCGCGATCACCGCGATCACGGGCAGCAACGCCACTAACCCCACGGTCGCGAACGCGACGTCGAACAGCCGCTTCAGCATCCGGTCCTGCCAGTCCCACGGCTCGAGGTCCACGTCCACCAGCTCCCCGCCGCCGCGACCGGCCACCAGCACGCTCTCGGCGTGCTCGCGGTGGACCTTCGCGCCAACGCCGAACCGGTCGCAGGCGTCGAGCGTGCCGAAGAACTGCTCCCGGTCGGGCCGCGCGAACGCGAGCAGCGCGGTGTCCACGTCGTAGCCGGCGAACACCGACTCCAGGTCCGACAGCGCCCCGAGGCAGGGCAGGTCGGCCAGCGCGCTCCGTCCCGCGTCGACCGCCACCCCGCCGTCGGTCGCGAACGACGGCCGGACGGGGGAGCCGTCGTGGAACTGCGCCGGGGGGGAGACGTAGCCCACGACCTCCAGTTCGGTCGCCGCGAGGATCGCCGCCATCCCGTCCGGGTCGTCCCCGACGACGACGGCGCAGTCGCCGTCGCCGCTCGGCCGCGGCCGCGCCCAGACGAACCAGACGGGCAGCGCGACGGCGAGCGTCACCACCGTCAGCAGGAGCGTCGTCCGGGGCAGGCGGTACGTGTAGTCGAAGTACCCGACGGCCGCGAGGCCCGCGAACGCCACCAGCAGTCGCCGGTGGGTCAGGGCGACGGCGTCGAGGGTCCGTCGGCGCTTCGGCCGGAAGAGCGGGAGCGACGCGAGCGAGACCACGCCCACGGCGGTGACGATCGCCGGGAGGAGGGCCGCGCCGCGCACCGTCGTCGCCGGGAGTCGGGACAGGAACGGAAGCGAGGTGACGAACCCCTGGGCCGCCGGGTGGTTCGCGAGGACGACGGCGAGCGCCGTCACTCCGGCGACGACACCGACGCTGGCCAGCCTGTACCGCCACGCCCCGACCATCGGCAGTATGAAACTACCTCCGCTGGATAAGTTTTGTGTTTAGAGAAAGTACTTATACGAGAACGTTCACCGGGCGCTCTACGTCTTCCCCGTGAGAGCGTCCCCTCTCGCTCGAGGCCGGTACGCCCCGGGCGGAGGTCACGTCGCCGCGGTCGCCGAGCCGACCGACGCCGACGCCGTCGGAGTCAGCGACGTCAGCGAACCCGTCGAACCCGTCGAAGCAAGTCGAGCGACCGCGGCCGTCGAACCGACGGACCGAATCGGAGTCGCCCTCCCGGTGCCGTCGCTCGTCGTCCGGTGGGCAAGAGTGGGGGAAGAGCAGAGCGGAGCGGACGCGTCAGCGCATGTAGCCGAGGTCCTCGAGCTGCGCCTCGACGTCGCGGGTCAGGTCGCGGCTGCCGTCCGCGACCTCCCGGTTCTCCATCCGCCCGAAGATCTCGTCGACGATCCCCGGCTCGTCGCGCTCGGCGCGGTACGCCGTCTGGGCGTCGAGGATGCGGACGGTCGCCCGGTCGGGGCCGTGCGTGACGTACTTGTAGACGACGCCGTCGTTCGCCTGGTACACCGCCCGCCAGGGGCCGACGTAGTCGGCCCGCTCGACGGAGTCGGGCAGGACGTCGCCCGGCGCGGGGACGCGGAACGTGGAGGCGACGACCTCGTCGCGGCCCAGGTCCGAGAACGGATCGCCGTCCGCGTAGCCCTCGACGTAGCCCTCGGCCACGGCCCGGAAGTCAGTGAGGCTGACCGGCGCGTCGACCCGGCGGCCCCGGTGCTGGTTCGGGGCCTTCACGACCAGCGGGACGTGCGTCAGCTCCTCGCCGATCCCCCAGCTGTGATCGACGTGCCTGACGCGGGGGGTGACGAGGCTCCGCTCGCCGAACCCCTCGCCGTGATCGCTCGTGATCACGAGCAGCGTGTCCTCGTACAGGCCCGCCTCCTTGAGGTCCCGAACGAACGACCGGAGCGCGGCATCGATCTGGTGGATGCAGCCGTCGTAGAGCGATTCGAGGGCGGCGAGTTCGCCCCACGGCCGGCCCGTGAGGAACTGCCGCGACTGCGTCCCCGTGATGTCCTCCTGGATCCGCCGGAGGTTCGGCCCGCCCCACCGGTCGTGTTCCTCGCGGGGGACGTAGGGGTAGTGGGCGTCCATGAGGTTGACGCACGCCGCCCACGGTCCCGACCGCTCCTCCGCCCACTCCAGGAAGTGATCGAGGTAGACCGACGCCGACTCCGTCTCGGGGTCGTGGGCCGAGTCGGCGTGGGAGCCGTAGCGGTAGTAGAGGCCGTTGAGGACCGACCGGACGGGCTGGCCGTTCCGCAGGCTCGCTCGCAGGTACTCGCCGGCGGAGACGTGGTCGTCGAAGTCGCTCGGGCTCAGCCCGGCGTCGTACAGTCGCCGGTCGAGCGAGCGCTTCAGCCCGACGCGCGTCCCGAACGGCTCGCTCAGGTTCGACGTCTCCATCACCACCAGGTTCGGCGAGAAGATCCCCGTCCGGTAGCCGAACTCCGTCTCCAGGCGGTGCCAGACCGTCGCCGCGGGGTCGAGCCGCGACTCGTGCTCGGTGACGCCGTGCTCCTCGACGTGATACCCGTTGAAGAGGCTCGCGTGGCTCGCGACGCTGTGGATGCTCGGCGCGCGCGCCTGCGAGTACACCGTCGACTCCCCGGCGAAGTCGAGCAGGAACGGCGTCGTGTCGTTCCGGTGCCCGTGGATGCTCGTGTTCCTCGCCCGAACGCTATCGAGAACGAGTAGTAGAATGTTTGGGTGAGTGTTCATTCAGCCACACCTGATAGTGTGGGAAAGAGCGGTCTGGAGATGAATCCTCCGGCCATACTATCGAATCGGAGAAGTTCTCACAGGAGAGTAAGTCGGCGCTGCCGTCGGCTCACGCGCCTCGGACCGGACGACGGCGGAGGGACCGACGCCTCGCATCCGACGGGTGACGAACGAGGGGCGGCGGACCGGCGGCGGCACGCGGCCACTGATACGTCTGTCGGCTAGCGGGTCGCCGAGTCGCTCGAAGGGGGAGACGGTCCGCGCGGGCGTTCGACCGTCGGCGCGCTCTACCCGCCCTACTCCTCCGTGGCGACCGACTCGTCGGCCTCGGTCGGCGCGCCCTCGCGGAGGCGGCGCTCGGCCTCGTCGCGGTCCTCTGGGTAGCCCACGTCGATGCGCCAGCCGTCCATGCGGATCGCGTCGATGGTGCGCCCGCTCTGGATGAGGAGGTTGACCGCGTCGCTCAGTTCGTACTCCCCGCGGTCGGAGGGCTGGACGAGGTGGCAGGCGTGGAAGATCGCAGGGGTGAAGGTGTAGAAACCGGTCATGACGAGGTTCGTCGGGGGGTCCGCGGGCTTCTCGACGACGGCGACGATCTCGCCGTAGTCGTTCGTGTTGCACACCCCGTACCGCGAGGCCTGCTCGTAGGGCACCTCCTCGACGAGGAACGCCGCGTCGGCACGATCCTCGGCCTGCCGCCGAACCACGTCGGTCAGGTTGGCCTCGAAGATGTTGTCCCCCAGGATGAGCATGAAGTCGTCGTCGATGTGCTCCTCGACGGTCAGGAGGGCGTGGGCCAGCCCGAGCGCCTCGCGCTGGTGACAGTAGGTGATGGGGATGCCGTCGAAGCTGTCCCCGTAGTGTTCGATGATCTTCTCCTTCAGGTAGCCGACGACGATGAAGAGGTCGTCCGCCCCGAGCTCCACGAGCCGTTCGAGACAGTGGGTGAGGATCGGCTTCCCGTCGATCTCCACCATCGCCTTCGGCGTGTCGTCGGTGAGCGGGCGGAGCCGGGTCCCCTTCCCGGCGGCGAGTACGACAGCTTGCATACCTCGCCCGTCATCGCCCGCGGACAAATAGGTTCGTCACCCGAAATCGATACCATCCGTCGAGTGTCAGGACGGTCTAAAGGACGCGCACTGTCGGTCGCTGCCGCCGGCGTCGGCGTGCCCGACGAGGAGCACGGAGGTGGAGAAGGCGTTCGTCGCCCTCGCCGCCGGGTACGAGGTCGTCCCCGACCTCCGCGAGGAGGTGGCGGAACGCCGGACGCGATGACGACTCCCGATCCTCGGCGGGCGCTCTGTCGCGCGGTACGCACGAGCCCTCCACGTTGATGATCACGGGGCGCGTGGTCCGAGGCGTGTGACGCGTAACGTGAGCGAGTATCCGCCGCTCGAAGCCTACGGCCTCGTCGGGAACCTCGAGACGTGCGCGCTGGTGAGCGTCGACGGCTCGGTCGACTGGTGTCCCCTCCCGCACCTCGAATCGCCGAGCGTCTTCGCGCGCCTCCTCGACGCCGAGCGGGGCGGCCGCTTCGGCGTCCGACCGGCCGCCGCCTACGAGTCCACCCAGCGCTACCTCGACCGGACGAACGTCCTCCGGACCGAGTTCCGGACCGCGATGGGCGACCTCGCGGTGACCGACTTCATGCCGATCGTCGAGGACGGGGGCGAGCGGATCCGACCACCCACGATGTGTCGCCGGGTGACCTGCGAGCGCGGTCGGACCGAGGTCGAGGTCGCGTTCGAGCCCCGGTTCGACTACGCCCGGGCGGAGACGACCGTCGAGGCGCGGGACGACGGACTCCTCGCGGCGGGCGGCGAGGAGTCCGCGTTCCTGACGACCGACCGGCCGTTCGACGTGAGCGACGGCGAGGCGACCGCGACCGTCACGCTGACCGAGGGCGACGCCGAGTGGTTCGTGCTCCGGTACGGCGACGCCGAACCGGTCGCGGACGGGACGGCGGGGCGACTCCTCGACGACACCGTCTCCTTCTGGCGCGGGTGGGCACACTCCTGTACCGAGTCCGAGTGCGTCTTCGGCGGCCCGTGGCACGACCAGGTCGTCCGGTCCGGCCTGGTGCTCAAGCTGTTGACCCACCGCGAGACCGGTGCCATCGCCGCCGCCCCGACCACGTCCCTCCCGGAGGACGTCGGCGGGGTCCGCAACTGGGACTACCGGTACAACTGGATCCGCGACGCGGCGTTCACGATCCAGGCGCTCTCGAACCTCCACCACGGGGCGGAGGCGAGGTCCTACTTCGAGTGGTTCCTCGACCGCTGTCGCGCCGAGGACCCCGAGCGGATACAGCCGCTGTACGGCCTCCACGGCGACCCCGATCTCGAGGAGCGGGAACTCGAGCACCTCTCGGGCTACCGTGGCTCCTCGCCCGTCCGCGTCGGGAACGGCGCGATCCACCAGCGACAGCTCGACATCTACGGCGAACTCGTGCTCGCCGTCTACGAGACCGTCAGCGACGACGGCACCCTCGATCGGGACGACTGGGACGCCGTCCGGGCCATCGTCGACTACGTCCCCGAGGTCTGGCGGGAGCCCGACGCGGGGATCTGGGAGGTCAGGGGCGGCCCCCGTCACTTCGTGTTCTCGAAGCTGATGTGCTGGGTCGCGCTCGACCGCGGCATCGCCATCGCCGAGGAGCACGGGTTCGACGCGCCGCTCGACCGCTGGCGCGCAGTGCGGAACGAGATCAGGGAGGCCGTCCTCGAACGCGGCTACAGCGAGGAGCGCGGGGCGTTCGTCCGGGCGTTCGACGACGACGCGCTCGACGCGACGGCGCTTCTCGTCCCGTTCGTCGGGTTCCTCCCGTTCGACGACGAGCGCGTCCAGCGCACCGTCGAGGCGATCCGGACGGGGTTGACGACCGAGGAGGGGCTGGTCCGGCGGTACGACGGCGACGACGGCCTGCCGGGGGAGGAGGGGACGTTCGTGCTGTGCTCGTTCTGGCTGGTCGACGCGCTCGCGCTCTCCGGGCGCGTCGAGGAGGCGCGGGAGGTGTTCCTCGGCGTGCTCGACTACGCGAACCCGCTCGGCCTGCTGGCCGAGGTGATCGACGAGGACGGGGGGGTGCAGGTCGGCAACTACCCCCAGGCGTTCAGCCACGTCGGCCTCGTCAACTCCGCGCTCTACCTGGGGCGCGCGGCGGGTCGCACCGGCGCCGGGATCGAGCCGATGGGTCTGGAACTCGGGCGAGGCACGGGAGCGTCGGAGGAATAGCTCGGACGTCAGCGCCCCTACCTGTCGTGGAGCGTCCTCCAGGACGCCGCGCGTCCTCCGCGGTGACGGGCCGTGGGTTGCAACGCGGCGGGCGCGCCTGCGTCTCGACGGTCTGGGTCGCAAGCCAGTCGAGGTCCTCCTCTTCGACGCCTGCGAGTTCGTGCGGCCCGGAGGGGGGACGTTCGGGTCGCGCTGGAGCCTGACGTCCTCCTCCTCGCCCTGCATCGCGGCGTTGCGGGTGCGACGCGGCCGAAAGCGGCCCTGATAGGGGACCAGAGGACCCGTGATAGTTCGCGGGCGGTGACCCTCCCGGACGGGCAGCCGAACCGCTGAAGTGCTCGCGCGTGGACGGGACGGGTGATGAACGTCTCAGTCGTCGGCAGCGGCTACGTCGGCTCGTCCGTCGCCGCCTGCTTCGCCGACCTCGGACACGACGTGGTCGCCATCGACATCGACGACGGGGTCGTCGAGCGGTTGAACGCCGGCGAGCCGCCGATCCACGAGCCCGGACTCCCGGAACTGCTCTCGGAGCACGCCGGCGACCGCCTGCGGGCGACGACCGAACACGCGGCCCTCCGCGATACGGACCTCACGATGGTCGCGCTCCCCACGCCCTCCCGCGAGGACGGGAGCATCGACCTCTCGATCATGGAGGCCGGCGTCCGCGACATCGGCGAGGCGCTCGCGGAGAAGGACGGCTTCCACCTGGTCGTAATCAAGAGCACCGTCGTCCCCGGGACGACCGACGAGCGCCTCGCCCCCCTGCTCGAGGAGACCAGCGGGAGGACCGTCGGAGAGGAGATCGACGTCGCGGTGAATCCAGAATTCCAGCGCGAGGGAACCGCCGTCGAGGACTTCCTGAACCCCGACAAGATCGTCTTCGGCACCGCCGGCGACGAGCGGTCGCTCTCGCTGCTCGAGGAACTCTACGCGCCGCTCGTGGGCGACCGCGAGATCCCGATCGTCCGGACGGGCCGCCGCGAGGCGGAGATGATCAAGTACGCGAACAACGTCTTCCTCGCCTCGAAGGTGAGTATCATCAACGAACTCGGGAACATCTGCAAGGGGTTCGGCGTGGACTCCTACGAGGTCGCGGAGGCCATCGGGCTGGACGACCGCATCGGCGCGGCCTTCCTCCGCTCGGGCGTCGGCTGGGGCGGCTCGTGCTTCCCCAAGGACACCGACGCGCTCCGGGCGGCCGCGCGGTCCGCGGGCTACGAGCCGGAGCTGCTCGACGCCGTCGTCGGCGTCAACGACCGACAACCCCGGCGCATGCTCGAACTCCTCGACGGTCACGCCGACGTCGCCGGGAAGCGCGTCGCCGTCCTCGGCCTCGCGTTCAAGCCCGGCACCGACGACATCCGTGGCTCGCGCGCCAAACTCGTCATCGAGGGGCTCGCGGAGCGCGGTGCCGAGATCGTCGCCTACGACCCGACGACCGCCGCGGAACACATGCGCGACCTGTACCCCGACGTCGAGTACGTCGACTCGGCGGCCGAGGCCCTGGCGGGCGCACACGGCGCGCTCGTCGTCAC
Organism: Halomarina halobia; assembly: GCF_029338575.1. GTDB lineage: Archaea > Halobacteriota > Halobacteria > Halobacteriales > Haloarculaceae > Halomarina > Halomarina halobia. Next base: position 2,873,843 of record NZ_CP119992.1, on the reverse strand, counting down.
CGACTGGGACGAGTTCGCCGCCCTCGACGAGGAGTTCGACGCGATGGCCGACCCGGTCGTGATCGACGGCCGCCGCATCGTCGAGCGCCGCGACGGGATCACCTACGAGGGGCTGACCTGGTAACGGCGGGCGCGTCAAACGAACGTCCGCCCGCACCCGGGACACGCCCCGGCGTCCGCCCCGACGTCGATGCCGCACATGCTGCAGTAGTGTACGGAACCGTCGGATCGCCTGGCCGCCGTCTCTCGGTCCGGATCGGGATGCCCCTCCCCGTAGAACAGGCGGCGGACCGTGTCGGCCGATCGCCGGTAGAACTCGCAGTACCCGCACCTGTCGCACGTGACCACGGTGAAGACGTGGCTCTCCACGTCGGCGAGCGCCGAGAACCCGGGGCTCGTCGTCGTTACCTCCTCCACGCTCGCCTCGGTGCGACCGCACTTCGGACACCCCCTCGCGGACGCCGCGTCCGCCTCTCGATCGTCGCCTCGCTCCGGTGCGTCGGGCATACGCCCCCATCTGCACCAGAGAATGTTAGCTTTTGTCACGATTCCGGGCGACGGCGCTCACGCGCCGACGCGCACGGTCCTCCCCTCCTCGACCGCCGCCTCCGAGACGTACACCGTCTCGCCGCCGACCGAGTAGGTTCCCGGGTAGGCCACCGTCACCCGGAACGTCCCGCCCTCGACCGCCGCGCGCCGCTCGTAGGCGAACGACGCGCCGTCGATCTCGACGCCCGTCTCGACCGTCACCGACTCGCCAGACGCCGGGCCGACGATCGTCGCGCCGGGCACCACGGCGAACGCCACGTACTCGCCGCCGGGGCTGGCGTAGATCGCCCGGTAGTGGGCGAGGCCGGCGACGCCGTCCGCTCGGCTGCCATAGCGTTCGTGCAGGCGCGCGCCGATTACGTTCGAGGGGCGCGCGTCGTCCTCGACGACGACGTAACCGACCCGACCGCGGAACCGCTCGTACCACGGGCCGGGCGTCGTCGACTCGACGAAGGCGTCGTAGTTCGCCCGGGCGTAGCCGTACGACGCCGCCTCGCCGCCGACGAAGTAGTTGTAGACGCGGTTTCGCCCCCACTCGGAGAGCACGTAGCTCTCGGGGTACGCGAGCCCCCGCTCCTCTGCGTGGGCGTCGATGGCCGTCGCGGTCCGGTACTGCCCGTCCGGGACGGTGACGAGCGAGGTCTTCACCGGCACCTGGATCATCCCGAGGCCGCCGACGAGCAGGAAGAGGAGCGCGAGCGCGCCGAGTCGCCGTCGGTCGGGGAGGCGCGGCGACGGCTCGCGGTCGTCGGTCCGCTCCGGCGGGTCGCGGAGGGGGACCGGTCGCGCCGCGAGGTCGACGCGCTCGGCGAGGTGGACGAACCCGAGGCCGGCGAAGACGGCGACGAACGGGGAGAGCTCGCCGGCGAAGCGCGTCTGGACGGCGGCGAGCGCGAGGAAGTACCCGCCGTACGTCCCGACGACGAGCCACCCGAGCGCCCCGCGCCACCCTCGCCACAGCCCCCACGCGAGGTAGGGGAGGGCGAGCACGAGCGCGAACCCGAACAGCAGGAGCCAGCCGGCCGACCCCGAGGCGAACAGCGACTGCACCTCCGCGATGGCCCGCTCCGCGAACAGCGTGCCGAGCCCGCGTCCGAGGTCCGACCAGAACCCGGGGAAGCGCGACCGGACGACGAGGACGACGCCGACGACGGCGACGACCTCGGCCCCGAGGACGGCCGGCGCGATCGGGAGGGCGGGGTTCGAAACCGACGGCGCGAGGCGCGCGAACGCCTCACCGACGACGAGCGCGACGACGACGCCCGCGAGGAGGAGCGACGGCGCGTACGCGACCGTGTCCGTGTGCCAGCCGAGGCCGGCGTGCGCGAGGTGCGAGAGGCCGGCCGCGAGGGCGAGTCCGGCGACGACGGGCGCACCAAGCGCGGCCGGCGAGCGACCCTCGCGGACGGCGACCGGGACCGCGAGGGCGACCGCCAGGCCGACGGGGACGAGCAGGACGGGGCCGTTGTCCCACGCGAGAGTCTGCCCGGCGACGCCGACGCCGAGCGCGACGGCGGCGACGAGGGTCGACCGATCGATCGCGAACCCGCGGGAATCCCGGTCGACCAGCGCGACGACCGCCCACGCGGTGAGCGCGAGCCAGACGTAGTCGAACGCGTGGTGGTCCGCGAAGCCGAGTCCGGTCCGGAGCGCGTGGGCCGGGACGACCGCCAGCAGAGCGACCGCCGCGAGCGCGACGCGGCGGTCGTCGCTCGTGCGGCGGGCCAGCAGATACGTGAACAGCCCGGTCGCGACGGCCGCGACGACGGGATAGACGGCGAGGACGATCCCCGACGCGCCGCCGGCGAGCGCGCTCGCGGACCAGAGCGCGGCGACGAGTAGCGGTTCGCCCGCCGCGACGGCGGGCGGGAGCGCGGAGAGGACCGAGAGGTCGAGCGCGCCGCCCGACTGCGCGAGCAACTGGTCGGTCCAGTGGCGGTAGTAGTACGCGTCGTTCCCCGAGAGGACGACGCGCTCGCGGAACACGAACGGGAACGAGACGAGTCGGAAGAGCGCGAGGAACGCGAGCGTCCCCGCGAGGGTCAGGATCGCGGTCGCGTCCACGTCGGCGAACGGGTGGGACGCGACCGGCGACGCCGACACTCCGGGGGCGGCGACCGTCGGTTCGCCCGCGTCGCCGTCGAGGGCCGCGCGGACCGCGTCGGGGGCGACGACCCGATACCCCCCGTCGCGGCGCTCGACGACGCCGCGCGCGACGAGTTCGCCGAACGCCCCCGAGTCGACGGCGACGTCGTCGAACGTCCACGGCTCGCGCTCGCGGTCGGCGTCGACGGCGAGCGCGGCGCGAACCGCCGGTTCGAGGTCCGGTCGCTCCCGCAGGAGGTCGGCCGCGGCCCGGGCGTCGGTCATTGCTCGACGCTGTCCCGAATGAAAGATAAACGCACCGTTCGACGTTCGGACTGGTATGGGATCGATCACTTCGGGGAGTTCCGTCGCGGGACGACCCGCGACGGGTCGAACGCCACGGAGCGACGGACGTATGCCGCCGGGCGACCGCGGGGGCGTATGCGCCAGTTCATCGTCATCGGTCACGACGCGCCTGCCGACCCCGACTTCTCGCTCGACGACCTCACGGGCGGGGCGGGCCGGCTCGACGTGCTCTGTCGGTGCGTGAACTCGACGTTCTTCCTCTCGCACGCGATACGCGAGGACGTGCGCTGCCGGCTCGTCCTCCGCGACGAGTTCACGCTGCGCTTCGAGGGGAGCGAACTCCGCCGACTGAACCCCGACGAGCGGTCGACGGCGGCGCTGATCAGGAAGGCCCTCGAACGGCGGGACGAGGCGATCGGCCACGCGGAGGTCGAGACCTCCCCCGGCGTCTACCTCTCGCGAAAGGGGTTCGCGGCGACGCTCGACGACGCCGTCCGCGAGGGGACCGTCGTCGAACTCCACGAGGAGGGCAACCCCGTCGTGGACGTCGAACCTCCCGAGGATCCCGTCTTCGTCCTCTCCGACCACCGCGACTTCGCCGAAAGGGAGGCCGCCCTGCTCGCCGAGACGGCGGCCGCGCGGGTGCGACTCGGCCCCAAGCGCCTGCACGCCGACCACGCCATCACCGTGGCGCACAACTACCTCGACACCGGGGGGTACGCGCGGTACTGAGTCCGCGCGGCAGACCGGCACGCTCGAGGGACGGAGGCCGGGAGGCGTGCCACGGCGTCGCGGTACCGGTGTGAAGACGGAAGGATTAACACTGCCCTGGCCCTCGGTTCACCTGCGGGCCGGTGGGGTAGCTTGGTATCCTTCGGCCTTCGGGTGGCCGTAACCGCAGTTCAAATCTGCGCCGGCCCACTTCTCCCGCACTCACCCTGCCGAGCACCGCGAAGCGTGTGCGAGGAACACCGTGAGTGCGGGTGTGTGGGAGACGTGAAGATTTGAGCAGGGAAGTCGCAGCCCGCGCAGCCGAGTGGAACGAGGCGAGCAGGAACGTCTTCACGAGTTCAAATCTGCGCCGGCCCACTTCTCCCGCATCGAATCCCGCAGCCCCCGTATTTTTGTCCGCAACGAGACAACGCGATCGCATGGACGAGGAGTTGCTCATCTACGGTTCGTACGGCTACACCGGGTCGCTGATCGCGCGGACCGCCGTCGATCGGGGGCTCTCGCCGGTGCTCGCCGGGCGGCGCGCGGAGCCGCTCGAGCGGCAGGCGACGACGCTCGGACTCGACCACCGGGTGTTCAGCCTGGAGCACCCGAACGTCGTCGAGGAGCGGGTCGCGGACGTCGACGCGGTGTTGAACTGCGCCGGTCCGTTCTCCGCGACCGCCGCGCCGCTCGTCGAGGCGTGTCTGGCGGCCGGAACGGACTACCTCGACATCGCTGGCGAGATCGACGTGCTCGAGGCCCTCGCCGAGCGCGACAGGGACGCGGAGCGCGCCGACGTGACCCTGCTCCCAGCGGTCGGGTTCGACGTCGTCCCGACGGACTGTCTGGCGGCGATCCTCGAATCCGAGTTGCCGTCGGCGACCCGCCTCGCGCTCGGGATCGACGGCCTCGGGACGTACTCCCCCGGGACCGTGAAGTCGATCGTCGAGGGGCTGTCGAGGCCCGGCGCGATCCGCGAGGGGGGCGCTGTCCGCACCATCCCGGCGGCCTGGCGGACGCGTCGGATCGACTTCGGGGAGGGGCCGAAACCGGCCGTCACCGTCCCCTGGGGCGACGTTTCGACGGCCTACTACGCGACCGGGATCCCGAACGTCGAGGTCTACGCCACGGTCCCGGCGTTCGCCACCGGAGCGCTCCGGCGCGCGGGGACGCTCGCCCCCGTGCTCGGGGCGAAGCCCGTCCAGGGCGCGCTGAAGCGCCTCGCCGACGCGACGATCTCCGGTCCGACCGCGGAGGAGCGCGCGCGGAGCGTGGTCAGGGTGTGGGGCGAGGTCGAGGACGACGAGGGCAACCGCGTCACGGCCCGCCTGCGGACCCCCGACACGTACGACCTGACCGCCGAGACCGCCGTCGAAGCCGCTCGGCGCACGGCGGCGGGCGAGGTTGCGCCGGGGTTCCAGACCCCGGCGTCGGCGTTCGGGCCGGACTTCGCGCTCGAGTTCGAGGGCGTGGAGCGCGAGGCGGTGCGCGGCGAGACGGTCCGCGGGACGAGCGGGCGGGGGGACACCGGCGACTGACTGCCGGTAGCTTATCCGCTATCGGCGACGAGTACCGAGGGGACGAAACCGAATGCTACCACGAGTCATCATCCACAACGCCGCGAGCGTCGACGGACGGATCGACGGCTTCTCGCCGGAGATCGACCGCTTCTACGAGGTCGCGTCGGCGTGGGACGTCGACGCGCACCTCGTCGGGAGCGAGACGCTGTTCGAGGAGTCCGACGCGGTCTACGACGAACGCGACGACGCGGTGGCGGTAGAGGCCCAGAGGCCGCTGGACGGCGCGTCCGAGACGGACGCGCCGTTGCTCGCGGTCCCCGACAGCGAGGGACGGGTCCGCAACTGGGAGGCCCTCGACGAGCAGCCGTACTGGGGGGAGATGGTCGCGTTGATCTCCTCGGCGACGCCCGACGAGTACGTGGAGTACCTCGGCCTCGTCGGGGTCGATTACGTCGAGGCGGGCGACGATCACGTCGACCTCCGCGATGCCCTGGCCGAACTGGCCGCCCGGTACGACGTGGAGACGGTCCTGACCGACAGCGGCGGGACGCTGAACGGCGTGCTCCTCCGCGCCGGACTCGTGGACGAGGTGAGCGTCCTCGTCCACCCGTACCTCGTCGGCGGCACGTCGCCGCGGTCGTTCGTTCGCGGACCCGACCCGTCGGAGAGCGCCCCCACGGCGTCGCTCTCCCTTCTCGACGTCGAGCGGCGAGAGGACGACCTCCTCTGGCTACGATACGCCGTCGAGTGACCCGCGCGCCGCATCGGGAGTCCGACGCTGGGCGCGGCGATACCCCCCGAACGTGCACGCGTGACCCCGACGGTTCACCGCTTGGGCGTGATCTTCCCGGCGAACGTCTGGAGTTCGATCCTCCCGTCGTCGATGACGAAGGTGTCGGTCGCGAACTCGTACGCGTTGTCGGGCGTCTCCGCCTGCCAGACGATGAAGGCGTACTCGTCCTCGACGATCCGCTCGTCGAGGGAGAAGCTGACGTCGGGGTCGGAGAACTCCTCGAACAGTCCCTCGAACAGCTCCTCGATCTCGTCGATACCTCGGTAGATCCCGGCGTGCGTGATGACGACGGCGTCGTCGCCGTAGTCCGCCAGGATCGCCTCCATGTCCTGCGCGCCGAACGCCTCGAGGTGTCGGTCCAGGACGGCTTCTGTCGTGCTCATGGTCGTCCCCGTCCGTCTCCAGCCGGGAGCCCGGACGGGGAGGAGAACTCGGAGCCGAGCGGTATAATCTGTTCCCCAACAGTCACGATTCGCGAGGCGTGTTCCCGGCCGCGAGCGGCAGCACCTGGCCGTCCCGGGATCCGCACGTCGGACCGACGGCCCGCCTACTCGCTCGCGACCCTCACGCGGGATTCGAGTGGACTCCGGCGGCGTCAGAGGGGTTATGCCGTCCGTCGCCCTACCGAAACGGATGACGAAGGGAACGGACGCGGAGGTCGCGGAGGCCGACAGGATCGCCGGACGGCGGGACGAACTCGTCTCGCGGGTGACGGCACACGCGGGGACGATCGCGCGCGAACTCGCCCTGTTGCAGGGGGGCGACTACGGCCGGGCGGCGTTCCGGACGGACGCCGGAACCTGGACGCTCAAGTACGAGGCGGGGGACGTCGAGTACCTCCGGTTCGAGGCCTCGGGCCGGGAGACGTACGTCGTCTCGACGAAGCGCCCCCCGGAGCCGGACGCGCTCGCGACGGCGATGGCGGACTACGACGCGTTCGTCGAGGCGTTCAACCGGCACGTGGCGTCGCTCGACGGGGTGCTCGATGGGGTCTCGACCGACTTCCCCGAGGTCGCGTCGACCGACGCGGTCGTCGCGGAACGCGACCGCGTCGTCGAACGCGTCCGCGCGGTCGGGGACGCCATGGCCGGCGAGTTATCCCGGTACGACGGTACCGACTACGGCACGTTCTCGACGACGGTCGCCGGGACGCGGTGGGAGCTGAAGCGGGACGGGAACCGGGCGTCCTATCTGCGCGTCGGCGGCGAGGGCGGGACGTACCTGCTCTCGCAGTACGAACCGCCGTCCGCGCCCGACCTCCGGACGTACGTCGACGACGTGCCCGCGTTCGTCGAGGCGTTCAACGAGCACGTCGGCGCCCTCGACGCGGACCTCTCGCGGATCTCGCTCCGAGGCGAGCGCGAGTAGCGCCCCGATCCCCGCGACCTCCGCGAAACCCGTGATGCGGCGCGGTTCGAGCGTCGCCTGTTCACGTCTCGAATACGGTCGTTGATTATCGTACGAATACACCGTAGATAGAAGTAATAAACGAACGTTCACCCGATATCTGGCCCCATTCCAGAACATATAACATCTGTCGCCGGGAAGTGGCGACCGCGGATATGGCACACGAGGCACACGACAGCGACACCGAGCAGCCGCGGGTATCGGCGGTCGATCGCCCCGACGCGGGAACCGCGATCGAGGGGCTCCCCTTCCGTTCGAGGACGCTGTACCGGGGGTTCGCCGCGTACCTCGACGGGGGCGGGTGTCGAACGAACTGCGACTACGATCGCACCGACGACGAGCGACTCCCCTGGGACGCCGAGGGACGCTACGGCGGGTGGGGCGGTCACGAGTACTTCGGGACGGCCCCCGGCGCGTCGCGCACGCCCGTCGTCTTCGTCCACGGGAACGGGCGGGACGCCTGCGACTGGGATCCGCACGCCGAGCACTTCCTCGACAACGGCTACCGCGGGGACGAGCTGTGGGCGATCACGTTCTCCGAGACGACGACCGGACACCGGGCGATGATCGAGCAGCTACGGGCGTTCGTCTCGCGCGTACGAGCGTACGCGGGGACCGACGAGGTCGCCGTCGTCGCTCACAGCCTGGGCGTGACCGGCGCGCGCTGGTGGCTGCGGTCCTACGACGCCCACGAGCACGTCGAGACGTTCGTCGGGCTCGCGGGGGCGAACCACGGCCTGCGCCTCGGCACGCTCTGCTGTCAGTTCGGGATGACCGGGGGATCGCTCGCCGTCTGCCGCGTCCTGCGCGACGACTACGAACGGCACGCGGACCACCCGCTGCGGGCGCTCAACGCCGACGAGACGCCCGGCGACGTGGCGTACTACACGATCCGCGGGACGAACGACGACCTCTTCTGGGGCTGTCGGGAGAGCCCCGCGCTCGCCGGCGCGCGCGAGAACCTCGCGCTCCCGACCGACCACGAGGGCGCCCGCGCCTCGGAGGCGGCGATCGAACGGGTGTACGACTGGGTGTCGCCCGCGTCGGCGCCCGCGTCGCCGACGCCGCGGTGCTCCGCCGACCGGGTCCCCGACCCGACCTACCGGGAGCTCTACGGACTGTCCTGAACTCGCGGCGGCGCGGTCGCGGATGCGCCGTCACCGGAACGAGATCTTTTACGCGATGCCGGAGTAGAACGGTCCATGGAGGGCACCGAGGCGCTCGACCCGCGGTTCGACGTCCCGCTCTGCGGCGTCTCGACGGACGGTGAGACCCGCTGCGCGCACTACGCGAGCGAGCGCGACGTGATCGCCGTCGCGTTCCGCTGCTGCGGCGTCTACTACCCCTGTCGCGCCTGCCACGACGCGCTGGCCGATCACGAGGCGGCGCGCTGGCCCCCCGAGCGGTTCGACGAGCCGGCGGTGCTCTGCGGCGCGTGCCGGACGACGCTGACCGTCGCGGCGTACCTCGGATGCGACCACGTCTGCCCGGCCTGCGGCGCGGCGTTCAACCCCGGCTGCGCGCGGCACGCGGACCGGTACTTCGTCGTCGACTGACGGACGAGGGGCTTTTGTGACCCCCCTCCCGAACTCGCACATGACCGACGACGAGTCGCGGGCGCTGGCCTGGGAGACGCTCGACGGGCGCGTGGCCTACACCTGCCCGGGGTTCGACGTCCGACACGAGGACGTGCGGCTCCCCGACGGCACGGAGACGGACTTCGACTACCTGAGCGAACCCGAGGCGGTCGTCGTCCTCCCGTTCACCCCGGCGGGCGACGTGGTCGTCATCGACGAGTGGCGACAGGCGGTCAGGCGCGTCAACCGCGGCCTCCCAGTCGGGACGGTCGAGCCGGGAGACGAGAGCCTCGCGGCCGCCGCCCGGCGCGAACTCCGCGAGGAGACGGGTTACGAGGCGGAGCGCGTCGCGCCGCTCGTGACCGTCGAGCCCGCGAACGGCGTCGCGGACTCGGTCCACCACTACTTCGTCGCGCACGGCTGCGAGCGCGCCGCCGGGCAGGAGCTCGACTTCGACGAGTCCATCCGGCCGACCACGATGGAGTACGGGACGCTACGCGAGGCCGTCCGCGACGGCGACGTGCGCGACGGCCGGGCGGTGCTCGCCGTGCTCTACTACGAAACGTTCGGGGCGGACGGATAGTTAGCGACGGGGCGAGAGGAACGCGCGGGGCGAGCGGCGGAACGCAACCCTTAGTGACGCGCTCGCGGAACCTCGCCCAATGCGCGACTGCTTCGAGCTTCGGGCCTTCGACGCCGGGGGACGCATCGGCGAGCTGCGCGTCCCGCGCGCCGGCGTCACCGTCGAGACGCCCGCGCTCCTCCCGGTCATCAACCCGCACATCCGGACGATCGAGCCGGCCGAGCTGGAGGCGGACTTCGGCGCGGAGATCCTCATCACGAACGGCTACATTCTCGCCGGGAGCGACGACCTCCGCGAGGAGGCGCTCTCCCGCGGCCTCCACGACCTCTATGACTTCTCGGGGGCGATCATGACCGACTCCGGCTCGTTCCAGCTCGCGGAGTACGGCGAGATCGACACCACGACCGAGGAGATCCTCCGCTTCCAGCGCGACGTCGGGAGCGACGTCGGCACGCCGGTCGACATCCCGACGCCGCCCGACGTCTCCCGCGAGCGCGCCGAGGCGGAACTCGCCACCACGCAGGAGCGCCTCGAACTCGCGGGGACGGTCGACGTGGGCGACATGCTCGTCACCGCGCCCGTGCAGGGATCGACGCACCTCGACCTCCGCGAGGCGGCCGCGCGGGACGCCTACGGGACCGGCCTCGACGTGTTCCCCATCGGGGCGGTCGTCCCCCTCCTGAACAGCTACCGCTACGACGACGTGGTGTGCGTCGTCGCCGCCGCCAAGCGCGGCCTCGGGCTCGACGCGCCGGTCCACCTCTTCGGCGCGGGCCACCCCATGATGTTCGCGCTCGCCGTGGCGATGGGCTGCGACCTGTTCGACTCCGCCGCCTACGCGCTCTACGCCCGCGACGACCGCTACCTCACCGTCCGCGGCACCGAGCACCTGGACGACCTCGAGTACTTCCCCTGCTCGTGTCCCGTCTGCGTGGCGCACGACCCCGAGGAGGTCGCCTCGTGCGACGACGACGCGCGCGAGCGACTGCTCGCCCGGCACAACCTCCACGTCACGTTCGAGGAGCTGCGACGCGTGAAGGAGGCGATCCGCCGGGGGAACCTGCTCGAACTGGTGGACGCCCGCGCCCGCGGCCACCCGGCGATGCTCGACGGCTACCGCGCCCTCCTCGACCACGCCGAGCAGCTCGAACGCACGGACCCCGCCGTGAAGGACGCGTTCTTCCACGTCTCCGCCGAGTCGGCCCGCCGTCCGGAGGTCCTGCGCCACCACGAGCGCCTCGCGCGGCTCGCGGTCGAGGGCGATGTCCTCCTCACGGAGGGGGGCGACGACGACCGCTACGACGCCAGCTGGCGGCTCGTCCCGCCGTTTGGCCCGTTCCCGCGCCACCTCTCGGACACCTACCCGTTCACCGCCGAGGTGCCGGAGACCCCGACGCGAGAGGCCTGCGAGCGGGCCGCAGACGGGGTGTGCGCGCTCGCCGAGTCGAACCCCGGGGCGTCGTTCACCGTCGCCCACTGGGAGTGGCCCGAGAGCGCGCTGGCGCGGCTGCCTGAGGGGGTAGACGTGAGATCGCTGGTCGGCCGGGAGAGCGAACGGTAGCCCGCGAGCCGGCGGATCGCGGACGAACAAGACAAGATAGTTCAACGCCGACGCCGGAGTGCCGGCAATGACCGACTACTTCGAGGTCCACGAGCGCGACGGCCCCGCTCGGCTGGGCGAACTGCGCCTCGCCGAGTCGGTGCGGACGCCCGCGCTCGCGGACGGCTACGTGGAGGACGCCGGGAGCCTCTGGCCCGAGGACCGCGAGCGGCCCGAGGGCGACGAGGCCGTCCTCACCGTCCTCCCCCACCGCGCCTTCCCTGCCGGGACCGCGCCGGAGGTGCAGGAGGCCTTCGCCGTCGACTACCCGGACGTCGACTTCCCGAGCGCGGCCGTGATCTCGCGGGAGACCGCGGGCGACCACGGCGCGGACGCCTACGTCCTCTCCGAAGCCCCCGGACTGCGCGGCCACGCCCGGGCGTTCGTCGAGGCGATGGTCGACGTGCGCGGGGCGATCCCGCCGGACACCGCGCTGCTGCTCTCGGGCGTCGCCACGCCGGCGAACGTCGCCACGCTCTGCTACGCGGGCGCGGACCTCGTCGACTCGAACCGTGCCTACGTCCGCGGGCTGGAGGGGTTCTACCAGACGACCGACGGCGAGGCGTTCCTCGAAGATCTAACTGAACTCCCCTGCGCCTGTCCCGCGTGTCGGACGCCGCGCGGGTCGTTCACCCGCGAGGACTGCGCCGAGCACAACGTGAACGCGCTCCGGGCGGCGCTGGCGACGGTGCGCGAGCGGATCCGCGCCGGCCGCCTCCGGGACTACGTCGAGGGACAGGCCCGCCACGGGGCGTGGCTGACCGCGACGTTCCGCCGCCTCGACGGGCAGTACGGCTACGTCGAGGAGCGCACGCCGGTCGTCCGGCGGGCGGAACTGCTCGCCGCCAGCGACGACTCGCTCCGGCGCGTCGAGATCCAGCGGTTCGCCGACCGCGTGACCACGCGCTACCGCAACCGCTTCCAGAGGCCGCTCGTGCTCGTGCCCTGCTCGGCGAGGAAGCCCTACGGCGAGTCACAGAGCCACGGGCAGTTCCACGAGGCGATCGGCTACCGGGCGCACAAGGTGTCGATGACCTCGCCGATCGGCGTCGTTCCGCAGGAACTCGAACTCACCTACCCCGCCCAGCACTACGACTCCGTGGTGACCGGACGCTGGACCGAGACGGAGATCGAGTTCGTCGCGTCGGTGCTCGCGCGCTACCTCGAACGCAACGACTACCCCTACCGCGTCGCCCACGTCCCGCCCGGCGGCTACGTCGACATCGTCGAGCGGGCCGCCGAGCGCGCGGGCGTCGAGTTCGAGTTCACCGTCGAGGACCACCCCACGACCGACGAGTCGCTTGCGGCCCTCCGGTCCGCGCTCGACGGCGAGTCGGCCTATCGCAAACGCACCCGCGAGCACAACACGGTACGCGCGATCGCGGACTACCAGTTCGGCGAGGCGGGCGCGGACGCAGAGACTGCCGCGGGCGACGCGCTGTTCGATCACATACGAACCGGCGGGCGGTGGCCCTCCCTGAGGATCAATCGGGAGGGCGAGCAACTGGCGACGCTCGTCCCGCAGTACGGCACGCTGGCGCTCACGCTGGCCGGCGGGCGGCGCTGGGCGGAGAGCGACGCGCCCACGAAGCGCGTCGAGATCGACGGGTTCGTCCCACAGGGAAGCGTCCTCGCGCCGGGCGTACTCGACGCGAGCGAGTCGATCCGCGTGGGCGACGAGGTGGTCGTCTCCGGCCCGCGGGCGTTCGCCGTCGGACGGGCGGCCATGAGCGGCGACGAGATGATACGGAGCACCCGCGGCGTCGCCGTCGAGGTGCGCCACGTCGAGGAGCGCGACCGCTGACGGTGGCGGTGGCGGAATCCGGTGCCGCCACGGACAGACTTTACCCGCGTCTGATCCTACGACGACCACGGATGCAACGAGCGACCGCCACGGTCGGTGGCCCGGCGTGACGGTGGCACAGCCCGGCGGCGTCGACGCCGTCGTCTCACAGTACGCCGCGTACGGCCCGCTCGTCGCCGCCTTCCTCGTCAACCTGCTCGCGACCGTCGGGGACAAGGGTCAGCTCGTCGTCGTCACGCTCGCCTCGCGCTACGACGCGAAGACGGTCTTCCTGGGCGCGATGGGTGCGTTCGCGCTCTGGAGCGCGCTCGAGGTCGCCCTCGGCGCGTGGCTCGTCCGGGCGCTCCCGGGGGACCTGATCGCACCGCTGACGGGCGGGCTATTTCTCGCCTTCGGCCTCTGGACCGCGCGGAGCGCGTACCGGCGGACCGGCGGTGGGGAAGCGAGCCCGCCCTGACCGGCGGCGGACTCGACGTGGGGCTCACCGGACGGCTCCTCCCCGACGGCCTGCTCCGCCGGGTCGGGGCCCACGGCGGCGTCCTCGCCAGCTTCGCCTTCGTCCTGGTCGCCGAGTTCGGCGACAAGACGCAGCTGCTGACGATCGACCTCGCGGCGACGTTCCCCGACGCGCCGCTGTCGGTGTTCGTCGGCGTGGTCGCCGCCCTCGCCCTCCGGACGGGGGTCGACGCGCTCGTCGGCGAGCGCGTCGAGCGCTGGCTCCCCGAGCGGGCCGTCGAGGCGGCCGCGGCCGCCGTCTTCCTCGCGTTCGGGCTGCTGGTACTCGGCGTCCTCCCGACGACGGGGCTGCTCGTCGTTCTCGCGGGCGTCGCGCTGGGGCTGATCGGGTGGAAAGTCGCGGCGCGGCGGTAATTCGCCCCGACGGGGAGCCTTTTTACCGTCCGCGCGGCATCGCTCACCATGGACGAGATCTCGCTCGGCGTCCCGCAGCCGATCATCGACGTGCTCCCCGACGACGACGGCACCGCGGCCGCGGACATGCGGCGGGCGGTCGAGGGGCTCGAGGACCGCGTCAACCGCGCGATCCGGGAGGCCGACGACGACGCGGAGGCGGCAGGGTTCGCGATGGACGTTGTCGAGCACCTGGAGGAGCGCGCGCGGCGGTACGACGAGTTCATCCCCGAGCTCCGGGCGTGGGGACAGTCGCCCATCTACGCCATCGCGTGGCGCAACCTCCAGGCCGACCTGATCGCCCAGCTCTACGAGCACGAGGAGCTCGCGTCCCGTCTCGACCAGGAGCGCAACTACCGCATCGTCGAGGACGGCATCCGCATGAGCGACGTGTTCAAGGACTGATGCCGGACGCGGCTACACTTTTCCCCGCGACGGTCCTACCCCGACTCGAATGACCGGTCGCCACCGCGATTCGATCCTCCGAGTCGACCTCACGTGCGGGACCGTCGAGCGCGAGCGCGTCCCCGAGGAGTGGCGACGCCGCTTCCTCGGCGGGAAGGGCCTCGGCGCGCGCTACCTCTATGAGGAACTCGCCCCGGGGACCGACCCGCTCGGTCCGGCCAACCTGCTCGCGTTCGCGCTCGGGCCGCTGTCGGGGTACCTCCCCGGGGAGTCGCGCTACGCCGCCGTCACGAAGTCGCCGCTCACGGGGACCTTCCTCGACTCCTACGGCGGCGGCGCGTTCCCGGACGCGCTGGCCGGGGCGCTGTCCGACTGCCTCGCGCTCCTGGTCGTCGGCCGCGCGGACGAGCGGACGACGCTCGTCGTCGAGGACGGCGACGCGCGACTCCGATCCGCCGCGGCTCTCGGGGGCGCGGACGTCGAGGCGACCGACACGGCCTACGACGGGGCGGTCGCCTGCGTCGGCCCGGCGGGGGAATCGCGCGTCGCGTACGCCACCGTCGCCACGGACGGCGGCGACCACCACGCCGGCCGCGGCGGCGCGGGCGCGGTGATGGGCGCGAAGCGCCTGAAGGCGATCGTCGCGCGCGGCGACCCGCCCGAGGGCCACGCCGATCTCCGCGAACGCTACGAGCGCGCCTACGAGGAGAGCGACGTCGGGCGGTGGCAGGCGGCGGGCGAGACGGTGGAGAGCCTCGACTTCGCCAACGAGGTGGGGGCGCTCGCCACCCGCGGCTGGCAGACCGGGCGCTTCGAGGGGGCGGAGGGGATCGGCGTCGAGCCGATCCGCGAGCGCGCCGTCGGCCGCGAGCACCCCGACCGCGGCGTTCCGGGCGGGTTCCGCGTCGAGACCGACGACGGGGAGAGCGTCCCCCGGGGGGCGACGCCGATGAGCCTCGGGGCGGGCCTCGGCATCGACGACGTCGACGCCGTGGCGGCGCTCGGCGCGACCTGCGACCGCCTCGGACTGGACGTCATCAGCGCCGGCAGCGCAGTCGCGTGGGCGATCCGCGCGGCCGAGCGGGGGCTGATCGACCGCGACCTCGCGTTCGGCGACCCCGGGGCGGCCCGTGAACTCGTCCGCGAGATCGCGACCCGGTCGACGCCGCTCGGCGACGCGCTCGCGGACGGGGTGGCCGCGGCGGTGGCGACCTACGGTGGCGACGACCTCGTCCCCACCGTCAAGTCGATGGAACTGCCCGCCTACGACCCCCGGGTCGCCCCGGCGATGGCCCTCGCCTACGCGACGAGCGACCGTGGGGCCTGCCACCGTCGGGCCCGCCCCATCGAGGAGGAGGCGTTCGCGGCGGGGACGTGGACCGACGCGGAGCGCGTTCGTGCCGTCGTGAGCGCGCAAGACGCCCGATCGGTCCGCTGGAGCCTCGTCGGCGACGACTTCGTCGCCGAAACGCTCGACGACCTCGGCGCGGAGTGGCTCGAGGCCGTGGGCCTCGACTACACGCGGGAGGAGCTCGCCCGCCTCGGCGAGCGCGTCTGGAACCTCGCGCGCCTGTTCAACGCCAGGGAGGGGTTCGACCGGGCGGACGACCGGCTGCCCGAACCGCTCCGGGAGCCCCTCGACGGCGACGAGGCGCGGGCCATCGACCCGGCGGCGTTCGAGCACCTCCTCGACGCCTACTACGCGGCGCGCGGCTGGGGCGAGAACGGCCTGCCGACGCGGGCGACGCTCGCCCGCCTCGACCTCCTCGAGACGGCGGACGACGCGACGCCGCTCGACGACCCGCTGACTGACCCATGACCGACAGATTCGACCTCGACGACCTCGACACCGACGACGACCGCGACGAGCGCGACGAGCGCAACCGGGGCGACTGGTTCTGGCGCGGGGAGGGCGATCCGGCGGACGAGCCGGACGCCGCCGCGTCTCCGGAGGCGACCGAAACCGGCGAGGGGGGACGCGATCGCGGCGACCCCGAGAACGAAGTCGGGGGCGACGGGCCGGTCCCTCGCGTCCCCCGGTCGAACGACGACCGGCCCGTCGGCGTCCCCGTCGAGCGCGGGGGCGCGGGCGGGGCGACGGCCGAGCGGACGGCGGAGCGCGAGCGGTCGGCCGACGACGAGCGGTCGGGGTGGGCGGGCCACGGCGGGAGCGGCGATCCCGTCGGGATGACGCTCGCGTTCACGTACGAGGCGCTCCGACGGCTCGCCGAGCCGCGCCTGGCGGTCGCCGACGCGGAGACGTGGAGCGACTACGTCGGCATCGTCGGCGACGTCCCCGCGCACGTCATCAACACGTTCCAGCGCACCCACGGCGTCGACGCGGACTTCTTCAACGGCACGGGGACCGACGCGGCCGAGCGCCTCGCCGCCGTCGATCCGTCCTCCATGTTCTACGCGGAGCGGATGGTCCTCGTCGGCCTGCCGTCCGAGGAGTCCGTCGCGACGACCGCCGGGTGGGAGTTCGTCCCGCTTCCGACGGCCGCCGAGGAGGCCGGGTGGGAGCTGGCGGAATAATTTTTACCGACGGCACCCGTCGTCCCGACGTGTGATAGCAATGAGCATCAGAACCGCGCTCACCGACAACGGGTTGCGTATCGTGCCCTTCGCCGTCCTCCTGGTCATCGCGTGGCTCGGGCTGACGGTACTGAACGTCTGGAACCGCATGGACCCGATCGCCCAACTCGGCGGCGGGTACGTCGGTCACCCGGTCGTCTCGGGCGTCGTCGGCCTGCTCGTGTTGCTCGTCGTCGCCTTCCTGTTCCTCTCGCTCTACGGCGAGGCGACCGAGTCCGGGTCCGGACCCGAGGAGTTCCCGCCGCGGTGATGCCGGCGCGTCGACACCGCCCGCGGCGGGCGTCGAGACGGTGCGCCGACGCGGCGTGGGACGACCGGAGGCCGCCGTGACCCTCTCGTTCGAGCCGAGCGAGCGGTTCCGCGCGGCCGCGGCCGAGTGGGGCGACCGTCGGCACGTGGCCCCCGAGGAGGCGTTCGAGGTGAAGGCCGAGCAGGCGCTTCTGGAGGTAGAGTACCTCGTCTCCGGCGCGACGGAGGTCGAGTTCGACGTCGCGGACGGGACGGTCGCCTACGACCCGTCGCCCGAACTCCGGGCGCTCCTCGAGGAGCGCGCCGAGGAGGTGGGACTCGACCCCGCGGTGCTCCTCGGCCTCTACGTCGACCTGTTCGCGTCGGTCTTCCTCGAGGGGGGCGAGGCGTGATTTCGCCCGGGGCGCCGCGGGCGGGAAAAAGTATAAGCGCACGCCGGTCGACTGCCACGCTATGACACACGGCGACAGCGGGTGGCGACCGACCCTCGGCGCGAACTCGTACAGGGGACAGGGGATCTGGGACCACAACGTCGGGCCCCACGAGGTGAACTGCGGCTGCGTCGATCCCGAGTCGGACGGGGACGAGGCCGAAGCCGAGGACGACGACGAGTAGGGAGGCGGAACCGGCCGGCGAACTACGACCTGACCTGCTGGGAGACGATCTCGTCCTCGAACTCGACGAGCCCCTCGAGGATCTCCCCCGCGGCGAGAAAGAGGTCGCAGTCCGTCTCCTCGCGGAGGTCGGCGGCGAATGCCCCGACCCACCGCCCGAGGTGCTCTTCCAGGAACACGCGCTCGTAGCCGAAGGCGTCCCCGTCGCCGCGGCGCTGTCGGTCCACGAGCGCCCGGAGGAAGGCGAGTTCGACCGCGACGAAGTCGCTCTCCTCGGGGTAGTCCTCGGGGGGCGACCACCCGGCGGCGGCGTAGCTCGACTCCACCGCCGCGAGCCCCGACCCGAGGAAGTCCGAATCCTCGCGGTAGTAGGACTCGTGGGGGAGCACCGGCGGGCGCGGTCCGACGAACGCGCGGCTGTACTCCGCGCGGACGCGCTCGCGAACGGCGTCGGGGTCCGCCCCCTCGTTCGCCGCGACGAACGCCCGGAGGTGCTCGAACCCCCGGTCGAGCCCCTCGTTTACGGACTCCTCGGGCGTTCTGATCTCGCCAGCGAGGAGCGTCCCCAGGAATTCCTCGGTCGGGACGTCCCAGAACACCTCGACGAGGAAGTCGATCAGTTCGATGCGCGCGTCGTAGATGACGTCGTCGTTCATGATTACCAGTCGAACACGAGCGCGGCGCGGCAGTCGCCGCAGTACTCGAAGATGCTCCCCTCGGCGTCGGGCGCGACGCCGGTCACGA
Organism: Halomarina halobia; assembly: GCF_029338575.1. GTDB lineage: Archaea > Halobacteriota > Halobacteria > Halobacteriales > Haloarculaceae > Halomarina > Halomarina halobia. Next base: position 2,855,389 of record NZ_CP119992.1, on the reverse strand, counting down.
GGTCGCCGACCTGTTCCTCTATCTTCGCCGCGCTGGCGGCGCTCGCGAACGGCGCGCCACAGCGGCGACACTCCAGTAGTTCGCCCTCGGCGACCGTCGCCCACGGGTCGCCGTCGCGCCGCTCCGGGAGCAGGTCGAGGTCGAGTCCCGGTTCCATCGAGATGGCGTCCTCGATGCAGCCCTCCTCGCAGAGCCCGCAGTTCACGCACCGCTCGTGGTCGAACTCGAGGGCCGTCTCGGTGCGCCGGATGGCGTCGGCCGGACAGAGGTTGGAGCAGGTGGGCGTGAACGTGCAGTCGTCGCTCACCGTCATGCGGCCGAACGACTCCAGACCCCGGATCACCGTCCGCTCGGGGTCGACGCGGTCGAGGACGGCGCGGACGCTCTCGAGCGCCCAGTCGTGCGTGTCGAACGCGGGTCGGACCGCGGCGCGGTCCGACCCGCCGGTCGCCTCGTGCTCGCCCGCCGGAACGGGCGAGGCGTCGAGCCCCTCGACGAACGCGGTCGCGGCCTCCGCGAACCCGTCGAAGTCGTCGGGATCGGGCGCGAGGAAGGTGACGCGCTCGCCCAGTCCCAGGTCCCCCGTCGCCCGATTGAGGCGCTCGACGAGCGCCGCCTTCGGGTCGGGGCCGGAGTGGAGACACGACTCGCCGCAGCCGACGAGCGCGACGCCGTCCGCCCCGGCCGCGAGCGCGTGGAGGACGTGCGCCTCCCCGACGGTGTCGGCGCAGGGGACCGACACGGGGAGCAGCGGCGGGTAGCACAGGCCCTCGCGGGCGGCGCGGCGGCCGTACTCCCGGAGGGTGCGCGCGGCCCGTTCCGAGCAGACGAACGCGATCACCGGCGTCTCGATGCCCGCCTCGCGCCCGCGGGAGAGCGACGACAGCCAGCCGCCGTCCTCCTCGCCGGGGTCGAGCAGCGCCTCGACCTCGCGGGCGAGCCGACGGTTCGACGGCTCGCGGAGCCGCGTCGCGCCGGTCGGGCAGGCGCTCGTGCACGCGCCACAGCCCTCGCAGGCCACCGGATCGAACGAGACCGAGTCGGGCGTCGGGCGGCCGACGGCGTCGTGGGGACAGGCGTCCGTGCAGGCGGTGCACCCCTCCTGGCTCGACGCGCCGGCGGCGCAGACGTCCATCTCGAGGTCGAGGTACTGCGGTTTCTCGACCCCCCCGAGCAGCGACTCGACGGCGGCGACCGTCCCGGCGTCCACGGGGCCGGCGTAGTAGCCGAGGCGGCCGGCGACCGACATCGCCGGCCCGCCGGGGTAGACGACCTGATCGAACTCGAGGGTGCGCTCGACGCCGTCGAGGTCGATGGCGTCGGTCGGACAGCGGGTCGCCCACTCGCCCCCCGGGGCGTCGGGGGCGATGTCGACGGGCCGGGCGGTCACCGACCCGTCCGGTCCCTCGCGGACGCACTTCATGCAGGAGATGCACTCCTCGGTCACCCGCGCGCGCAGGTGCACCTCGAACGCGCCGAACTCCCCCTCGACGGCGACGACCCGACCGCGCTCGACGGTCACGTCGTCGAGGTCGACGTCGGCGTCCGCGAACTCGCCGCCGTCGGCGATCAGCGTCACGTCGGCGTCCGACGCGAGCGCGGCGGCCGCCGCCGCGTCCCCGACGACCGCGACGCGCTCGCCCGCCTCCCGGGAGACCGAGCGCGTCGTCGCCTCCTCCGCGAGACCGGCGCGTCGAGCGTTGAGGAGCCGAGCGGTCTTCTCCGTCGCGGCGGCCCGGTCGTGCACCCATCCGGCACCCTCCCGGTGATCGACGAAGGCGGTCGCCTCCGGGTGGAGGCCCGACTCCTCGGCGAGTTCGCGGATGCGGCCCTGGCAACTCGGCTCCGGCGTGGTGACGATGAGCTGATCGAGGTCGTACTCCTCGATGACCGACCGCATCGCCGGGCGGCCGTCCCGGCACAGCAGCCGCGAACTCGCGACCACGTCGACCCCGGTGACCCCCTCGCGGGCCGCCTCGAGGTCGATGTCGCACGTGCCCGCACACGAACAGACGAAGGCTCCGACGTTCATCCGTCCGTCAACGGGAGTCGGATCGCCAAATGAGTTGCGACCCGGTGACAACCGACATACTGTTATTTCCTCTGTGTTTTGATCCTACTAATAGGATATCGAGAACAACGTTTATGAAAACGTGACCCGTCGGTCGGTGATAGGAATTAGCATGGTTGTGAGGGTTGACATATGAGCGCCGAACCGGTTTCGCTCGACCTCGACCGCCGGTCGTTCATGAAGGCGAGCGCGCTCGCGGGTGCGCTCGCCCTCGGCGGGGGAGCGGCGGGGCAGGCGCTCGCACAGGACGGCGACGACGGCGTCGACGCGACGGACGACGACGCGGAGCTCGTCAAGACGGTCTGTAACTTCTGCGCCGTCGGCTGCGGCTTCAAGGGCGAGCGGAAGGGGAACGCGTTCGTCGGACAGGAGCCGTGGTTCGAGAACCCGATCAACAACGGGTCGCTCTGCTCCAAGGGCGCAGCGATCTACGAGAGCGAGCACTCGGAGAAGCGACTGAAGCACCCGATGCGCCTCGAGGGCGGCGAGTGGCGGAAGATCTCGTGGAACGAGGCGTGGAAGCAGATCGGCGACGAATTCGGGCGCATCCGCGAGGAGTACGGCCCGGACAGCGTGATGTGGCTCGGGAGCGCCCACCACTGCAACGAGGAGGCCTACGCGTTCCGCAAGCTCGCCGCCTTCTGGGGGACGACGAACGTCGACCACCAGGCGCGTATCTGCCACTCGACGACCGTCTCCGGACTGGCCAACACCTGGGGCTACGGGGCGATGACCAACCCGATGAACGACTACCGGCACTTCGACCTCGACCTCATCATCGGGCAGAACCCCGCCGAGGCCCACCCGATCGCGATGCAACACATCCTCGAGGGCCAGCGCCGCGGCGGAACGATCGTCTCCGTCGACGCCCGGTACACCAAGACCTCGGCGCACGCGGACCACTTCTTCCGCATCCGACCCGGAACCGACGTCGCCCTGATGATGGGGCTGCTGCGCTACCTGCGCGAACAGGGCGAACTCGACCGGCAGATGCTCACCGAGCGGGTGATCGGGTGGCCGGACGTCGAGGCCGAACTCGACGAGTACGACCTGGAGACGGTCGCCGACATCACCTGGATCGACGAGGCGGACATCAGGACGATCGGCGACCTGATCATCGAGAACAAGCCGAACGTCCAGATCGAGTGGGCGATGGGCGGCACCCAGCACAACAACGGGACCCAGAACATCCGCTCGTACGCGCTCACCGGGCTGGCGACCGGCGGGATCGCCCGCGCCGGCGGCGGGATGCAGGTCATGCGCGGCCACTCGAACGTGCAGGGCGCGACGGACCTCGGCCCCAACAGCCACATCCTTCCGGGATACTACTCGGTGACCGCCCCCGGCTCCTGGATGTACTGGGCCGACGTCTGGAACGAGAGCCCCTGGACCAGCGGCAGCGTCAGCTTCGGCCAGCTGTACGACCGCTACGACCTGATGCCGAAGGGGAAGTGGGAACGCCAGGCCGGCGAGGCGACGTCGACGTTCGAGAACGACGGCCGGGAGTTCAGCAACCGGTCGATGATGTTCCAGAAGGGGCTGACCGTCGCGCGCTGGTTCGAGGCGGCGCTCCCCAGGGGGGAGCGGTTGAACGAGTCGCCGCTCTACCAGCCGAACCCGGTGAAGGCCGCGGTGTTCCACGGCCACTCGGCGAACTCCATCAGCGAGATGGACAAGCAGAAGAAGGCGATGGAGAACCTCGACCTGCTGGTCATCGTCGACATGTTCCCGTCGCTCGCGTCGGTCATGGCGGAGCGCGAGGACGGCGTCATCCTGCTGCCCTGTTCGAGCCAGTACGAGCACCACGGAACGCTCACCAACTCCCACCGCGCCGTCCAGTGGCGCAACCCGGTCCGTCCGCCGTCCCACAGCGCCAAGACGGACATGCAGATCATCCAGGAGTTCGCCGCGACCCTCGGCTTCCCCGAGCACTTCGACTGGGGGTCCGGTCCCGGACTGTTCAACGGCAAGACCACCTACGAGGACTGCCTCCGGGAGATCAACCTCGGCGTGCGGACCATCGGGTACCAGCAGTCGCCCGAGCGCCTCCAGCAGCACTACGAGCACGACTACGCGTTCAGCACCGAGACGACCAGGGCAGAGAAGCCGGGGCTGCCGGTCAGCGGCGACTACTGGTGTCTGCCGTGGCCGTGCTGGGGCGAGGGGCACCCCGGAACGCCGATCATCTGGCGCGACGACCTCGACCCGCGCGAGGGCGGCCAGGACTTCCGGGCGCGCTGGGGGACGAAGGCCCCGACGCCCGACGAGTGGCGGGAGATGGCGGAGAGCGGCGAGGTGCCGGAGCAGCGGACGTACCCCCTGGCGCGCACCGTCGAACAGGACGGCGAAGCGGGCCTCGACATGCTGCGCGCGCCCTACGAACCCGACTGGGACACCGACTTCAGCGGGACGGTCCGCGGCGTCCCCGAGTATCCCGGCTGGACGACGACGTGGCCCCAGGACATCACCAAGCCCGACGCCCTGTCGGTCCCCTACGAGTACGCGCTCAGCCCCGACAGGTCGGTGTACGACACCGCACGGCGGCTCAAGGAACTCGACGAGGCGGGGGAACTCAGACCCGAGGGCGCGGCGTCGGACATCGATCCCGCCGAGTACGAGCAGTACGACTACAAGCAGCCCGACCCGCCGACGGGGCGGGGGCGGGCGCGCGGCGTCGCGTGGAACTTCCTCGACACCGTGCCGATCCACCGGGAGCCGATCGAGAGTCCCCGCCCCGACCTCGTCGAGGGGTGGCCCGCGAACGGGGAGCAGACGAACTTCTTCCGGCTGGATCAGAACAACGCCGCCATCCAGCGAGAGGCGACGAAGGCCGCCCAGGAGCAGGGGATGGACCTCGTCATGACGACCGGCCGGCAGGTCGAGCACCAGGGCGGCGGCTCGGAGTCGCGGTCGAACGTCTTCCTCGCCGACCTCCAGCCGCACATGTACGCCGAGATCCACCCCGAGCGCGCCGAGCAGTTGGGCGTCGACGGCGGCGACTTCGTCGTCGTCTCGACGACCGACCGCGGATCGGTCCTCGTGAAGGCGCGGGTGACCCACCGGCCGCGGGAGGACGAGGTGTTCCTCCCCTTCCACTGGGGCGGCGTCTACCACGGCAAGAGCCTGGAGGAGCGCTACCCGGACGGGACGGTCCCCTACGCCATCGGCGACAGCGTCAACATCATCACCTCGCGCGGGTACGACGCGGAGACGCAGATGCAGGAGACGAAGGCGGCGCTTGTCAAGGTCAGGCGGGCGACGCCGGAGCTGTTGCGAGAACTGAACATGGACGTCGACCTCGCGTTCCCGCAGGACCGCGACGGGATCGGCCTCCAGAAGGACTTCGACGTCCGCGACCACAACACAGTTCAATAATCCGTCATTAACATGTCTACCAACGATCCCATCGATGGCGACCGGATGAGCCAGGGCGTGATGAGCACGGGCGAGGGGGCGCGCATCTTCCCCGACGTGGAGGCCTGCATCGACTGCGGCGGCTGCGTCGTCGCGTGCAAGCGGACGTGGGAGTTGCCCCCGGATGAACAGCGCATCTCTATCGCCACGATGTTCGAGGGCCAGCACTCGGAGGAGTTCAACGCCGCGAGCGGGAAGGCGCTCAACGAGCGCTCGTTCCCGGGCGAGACCAGCATCCCGATGCAGTGTTACCACTGCGAGAACGCCCCCTGCGTGTCGGTCTGTCCGACCGACGCCCTCCAGCGGGACGAGGGGGGGTTCGTGCAGGTCAGCGACGACCTCTGCGTGGGCTGTCAGTACTGCCTCTCGGCGTGTCCGTTCGGCGCGCCGCAGTTCCCCGAGTCCAACGACGGGAGCGCGCGGATCTTCGGCACCGGCGGCACGATGGACAAGTGCACGATGTGCGAGGAGCGCCAGGGGATCGGCAAGGGGCCGGCCTGCGCCGAGGAGTGCGCGACCGACGCCATCCTCGTCGGAACCGCGGACGACATCGCGGGCGAACTCGACCGGCGGGGATCCGCACCGGCGTTCAACCAGCAGGCGATGGAGATCGTCTTCGGGAAGGAAGACGCGCGGGTGTTCGAGCGATGAGCCGCGGACGCGAAGCGCTGGCGGTGGCCGTCAGCGCGTTCGTCGGCCTCGCGGTCGCCGTCGCGGCCGTCTGGTACGTCACGGGGAGCGCGGACCTCTTCTACGAACAGCTGTTCCGCGTCCGGCCCACGGTCGAGGGCGGCGGCGTCGGGGCGGACTGGACCGCGGGCAACGCGTCCCCGTGGCTCGCCGCGCTCATCAAGATCACCCACGCCGTGGACGTCCTGATGGGAGTGTTCATCCTGTTCATGGTGTTCGTCCACTGGGGCATCTTCCAGCGGCTCGCGACCCGGATGCGCGAGCCGTACGACCGCCGGGACGCCGACGGCGTCGCCACCGACGGCGGCACCGGCGTCAGTGACGGCGTCGACGGCACCGGCCCATCCGACGGCGACGGGGGTGAGTCGCGGTGACGAGCCTCGACCACGGGAAGTTCACCAAGACGACGACGGTGTTCCACTCGCTGCTGGCGCTCGACGTCTTCCTCCTGTTCTTCAGCGGGTACGCCGTCATGTTCAACGACGAGCTGTGGTGGCTGCTCGCCCTGATGGGCGGGAACACCGGCGTCCTCGCGCTCCACCGCATCGCCGGGTTCGCGCTCATCGCGCTCACCGTCTTCTGGGTCACGTTCATGATCATCGGCCCCGGACGGCGGAGCAACTTCCGCGAGGTCCTCCCGGACCTGCGAAACGACACGCGGGCGTTCGTCCAGGACGTGAAGTTCCTCCTCGGACGGGCGGACGAGCGCCACCCGCACGCCCGGCAGTTCGCGGGCTACACCGCGGACGAGGTGCCGCTGCTGTCGTACGTCGGCAAGGGCGTCGTGTTCATCTTCACCGTCGAGCTGGTGCTGCTGATGATCTCCGGGCTGCTCATCTGGAGCAAGCCCGCGCTGATGCAGTTCTTCCAGACGAAGACGGCGGCGATGGCCTTCGTCGGGTTCCACGGCCTGCTGGGGGTCGTGATGCTGATGGGGGTCATGTTCCACATCTTCGAGCACGGCTTTCACCCGGCGTTCTACCCGGTCGAACTGAAGGCGTTCATCCCGAAGAGCGACATCCCGCACGCCGACCACGACGGCGAGCACGAGGGCACCGGTATCGAGCGGCTCCGGCTGCGCCCTTCCTGGAACTGGGCGGTCAACCTCGGCGGACTGGCCGTCGTCGGCGGCATCGTGGGCGTGCTCCTCGGGAGCATCTACGACTCGGGATACCCGGTGCCGGGGACGCTGACGGTCGGCGGGGGTCCGACGAACGTCTTCCTCACGATCGGCATCAACGTCGGTATCCTCGTGCTGTTCCTCGGGCTGGTGCTGTCGGTGTACGGGAACGTGCTGCGCTCGCGCTACGAGCGCCAGGTGCGCGAGCGCGGGCGCGCCGCCGCGACGGACGGCTCGGGCGACGACTGAGGGCGAGCGCGGTGACGCTTCGCCCCGCGCTCCCCGCCCGCTCCGTCACGTCAGCAGCTCCGCACCCTCCCGGGAGAGTTCGACGGTGACGTCCTGACGGGTGTGGGCGCTGATCTGATCGACGTTCCGCGTGAGGACCTCGAGGATGTCCTTCGGCTCGGGGTAGACGAGCATGTTCCCCTCGTCGTCCTCCATGACGAGCTGCGTGTCGGACAGCGAGATCTGGTCGTTCTCGATACCGGCGACGATGACCGGCAGCGCCTCCGCGCCGCCCGGGTCGCCGTCGCGGACCTTCGTGACGTACAGGGCGTCGAGCTCGATGAGGTCCTTGTACTCCCGGACCCGCTCCGCACACCGGACCATGTCGCGCGTCACCGCCGTCTTCTGCGGGTTACCGTGTTCGCCCTCGTAGCAGTGCTTGCACACCCGGAGTTCCATCCGCATTCCTATCCCCCACCTCGCGACCGACCGTGATATACCTTATCACGTCGAGTGTGTGACAGTAATGTACACACTTAGTACGGTCCGCCCGGTACTGGGGAACATGTCGTCGGTACTCGACCTCCTGTACAGCGTCGTCGTCCTGCTCGTCGCCGTCGGCGGGATCGCGGGCGTCTACCGGATCGGGTGGAACGAGCGGCGGAACGCGCAGACGCCGTGGGGGCTCGTCCTCGCCGGTATCGTCGCCCTGTTCGTCGCCGCGATGGTGCTGAGCATGGTAGTGGGGTGACGCGCACCGTCCGCGTGGCTTTATCACGCCCGGACGACTGGTAGGACCATGGAACTCGAGTTGCGATTCTTCGCGAACTTCCGGGAGGCGGTCGGATCGAAGACCATCCGTCGGGAGTACGAGGAGGGCGCGACGGTCGGCGAGGTGCTCGGCGCGCTCGAATCGGAGTTCGACGGACTGGAGGGCCTCCTGCTCGACGACGAGGGCGACATCCGCCCCCAGCTGAGCGTCCTCAAGAACGGCCGCGAGGTGCTTCACATGGACGGTCCGGAGACGACGCTCGAGGACGGGGACTCGATGTCGGTGTTCCCGCCGGTCGCGGGGGGATAGATGCGCCGAGAGAAGTCCTACCGCGGCATCTCGAAGCGCCTCGCCGTCCAGTACCTCGAGAACCTCGGCGGGGAGCGCGTCGACGACGGGGCCGTCGAGGCGGCGGACTGGCGGGCCGACCTCTCCGCGGAGACGGTCGACGTCGCCGGGTCGATCCGCCTCACCGAGGTGACCGTCGTCTTCGAGGGCGGGGAGGCCGCACTGGAGGAACTGATCGAGGACTTCGACCGCAAGGCGATGCGCGCCGGGGGGTAGCGTGAACCCGATCGACGGCAACGCGCTCCTGCTGGCCGCCGCGAAGGCGAGCGTCGGCCCGCAGTTGCTGCCGGACCTCGTCGAGCACGTCCAGGACGACCTCGGCCCCCGCCTCGGGGAGTACCGCCGCCGGTACGAACTCGTCCACGAGGACGAGGAGTCGTGCGTCTTCTTCGTCGAGGCGGGCCACTGGGAGGAGGTGAGCGCGCGCCTGCGACTCGAACGCCGGGAGACGAACGCCGTCGAGCGCGCGCACACCGAGCACCTCCGCCGCGTCGGGAGCGAACTCGGCCGGCGCGGGGAGTTCGAGACGGCCCTCGAGATCCGCGAGGCGGTCGTCGTCGGGAAGGAGGACTGACCGCGGCGGCGGCTCAGTCGCCGCTCGGCGCGACGACCATGCTCGTGAAGATCCCGAGGACGTTCCGACGGACCCGCTCCACGGAGAGGCCCGCCTCGGCGACGAGGTCGGTCGGCTCCTGGTTCCACCGACAGGCCATCCGTCGGAAGTGCCGCGGGGCCAGCCAGTCCTGCAGGCGGGCGACGGCGGCGACGTCGCTGCGCCCGTGCTCGAACAGGAGGATCTCGCCGTCGGGCGCGCAGACCCGGTCCATCTCGCGGAGGACCGCGACGGGATCGGGAAACGTGCACGTCGAGAGCGCGGAGGCGACGGTGTCGAAGCTGTCGTCCTCGAAGGGGAGGTCCTCGGCGTCAGCCACGCGGAGGTCCGCGTCCAGACCCAGTTCGGCCGTCCGGCGCTCGGCCGCCGCGAGCATCCCCTCGCTGAGGTCGACCGCCGTGAGCGCGACGCCCTCGGGGAAGTGCGGGAAGTTCGGCCCCGTCCCGCAGGCCACGTCGAGGGTGCGCCCCCGCGCCCGGGAGAACAGTCGCTCGCGGTAGCGCCCCACGAGGCGCTCCTCGATCCAGCCGAAGCGCTCGAAGCGAGGGGCCTGCTCGTCGTACAGTTCACGGACCTCCTCGGGGGACTTCGCGGGCCGGTCGGTGGCGGGCGCTGACATGGCCCGCGGTTGGGGCGCGACGCGCAAGAACCCTCCGCGCTCCGGGGCGGCGGGGAGAGGGTTCCGCCGGCGATCAGCCCCGCACGTAGTCCGCCAGCCACGCCCGCGCGACATCGTCGAACCCGACCGTCCGCCCACCGTGCTCATCGACGAACGAGTCGGCGTCGCTCGGATCGGGAAACGGGACGAGCGCCTCGCCCATCCCGCCCAGCACGGCGCTCCCCGCGACGTACGTCACCCTACGCGCGGGCGAGAGGATGTCCGCCGCGGTGAGACTCGGAAGGTACGCCGTCCCGTCTCGCGAGCGAGTACTCAACGGTCGAGCAGTCGGTGACGTAGACGGCGAGCGCCTTCCAGTCGCGGCGCTCGCGCTCGAAGTAGTACGGAAACAGCCCCGCGGTCAGCGACATAAACCACGCGGGACCGTCGCGGCCCGGAGGGCCGCGGTTCCAGCAGAAGATCTGACCGTTCGGACCGAAGTGCTCGCCGATCACCATGCCGCCGACGTCGTCGGTCTTGCCGCCCGACAGATCGATCGGTTCGGGGGGATCGGGGGCCGACCGCTCGCCCGCGCCGGTGCAGCCGACGAGCGCCGTCGCGCCGACGGCACCGAGCGCCCGGAGGACGGCACGGCGGCCGCCGGGCGCGTCCCCCGAGCACCCGCCGGACGGTAGCGGAGCGTGTGCACGCACGGTCAGAACCCCCGCCATCGGATCGCTACCGCCGCGACCGCCACTGGCGCGACGACCCACGCGAGCGCGGCCAGCGCGAGCGCCGGCCCCGACAGCGTCGTGTTCGCGACGACTGCCGCCAGGCCGCCGCCGGTCGAATCAACGCCCGAGAGGACGAGCACGCGGAAGACGGCCGCCGGATCGGAGAGCACCAGCGCGGAGAGGACGGGGTCGGGGAGATCGACTCCGGCCACGAGGCCGAGCGCGGCGAGATCGTGGCCGAAGACGAACCAGACCCAGACGAGCAGCGCCGCGCCGAGCGCGCGGGTCCGCTCGGCGGCGAGCGTCGAGACGAGCACGCCGATCGCGAGGAACGAGAGCCCCAGCGCGATCGCCCCGAGCAGGAACGTCGCATACAGCGACGGTGCGATCCCGCCGGCCCGGACGAACAGCGCGGCCCCGCCGAGGCCGAACCCGATGGCCGTCGCACCCGCGAGCGTGACCGCGCGTCCCAGGTACGTGCCGACGACGACCCGCTCGCGGGGGATCGGCAGCGCGAACACGATGTCGAGCCAGCCGGCCTCCTCGCTACCGACGACGGCGTCGAACCCGTAGACCAGCGCGGCGAGCGGGAGCAGGTACGTCGCCAGCGAGGCGAGGCTGACGATCACGGCGTCGGCGCGGACGGGACCGAGGCTCGACCCGCCGAAACCGACGATCGACACCGCGAGCAGACCGAACAGCGCCGTGAGCGCGAACGCCCATCGGCTACGGATCGAGAGGCGATACTCCAGGCGGGCCACGGCGGCGACCTGTCGCCCGAGGCCACCGACGCTCGCGTCGGCCGCCTCCGGCGGGGCCTCGTGGGCGGTCGCGACCCCGCCGTCGGTCTCCGGGGGAGCGTCGCGGGTCACGCCGACACCTCCGCGGGATCCGACAGCGCGCGCTCGAAGACGCGCTCGAGTCCCGGCTCGCGGACCTCGTACCCCTCTACGGGTACCGCCGCGGCGAGGTCGGCCAGCACCCCCGGGACCGCCGACGCCGAACAGTCGACGGCGATCGCGTCGTCCGTCGATCGCACCGTCGCCTCGCGGGGGGCGATCGCGGAGAGCGCGTCCTCCGTCGCCCCCGGGTCGCGGAGGCGGACGCGAACGCGCACGTCGTCGCTCACGTGCCGCTTCAACCCGGCGACCGATCCGCTCGCGCGCAGGCGTCCGTCGTGGAGGATCGCCACGGCGTCGCAGAGCCGCTCGACCTCCGGGAGCACGTGCGAGGAGAGGACGACCGTCAGGTCGTCGTCCCGATCGAGCTGCCGAACGATCGAGTGGAACGACGCCACGCCCCGCGGGTCCAGGCCGGCAGTGGGTTCGTCGAGGAGGAGGATGCGCGGCCGCGAGAGCAGCGCCGTCGCCAGCCCGAGCCGGCGGGTCATCCCGTTGGAGTAGCCGCCGACCCGGCGGTCGGCCGCGTCGGACAGGCCGACGGTTTCGAGCGCCTCGTCGATGCGTGCGGACGGTTCCGCGAGCCCTCGTATCCGGGCGTGGAACGCGAGCACCTCGCGGCCGGTGAGCGCCGACGGGAAGCCGGCGCGCTCCGGCAGGTACCCGACGGAGCGCCGGATGGCCGCCCCGGCCGTCGTCACGTCCCGTCCGGCGACGGCGACCGCGCCCGAATCGGGACGAACGTGTCCCACGAGGAGCTTGAACAGCGTGGACTTGCCGGCCCCGTTGGTCCCGAGGAGACCGAACGTCGTCCCCGATTCGACGGCGAGCGACAGGCCGTCGAGCGCCGTCACGTCGCCGTACGTCTTCGTCACGTCCGTAACGTCAATCGCGTGCATAGTATCGCCTCCAGTCGTCGTGTGGCGGGTCCGCGAGCGGATAGTAGTCGATCACGCCCGGCGTCTCGACGACCGGAAAGGAACTCTCGGCCGTCCGAACGGCGTCGAACGCCGGGCTGGCGGCGAAGACGGCGGCCTGCGGGTGGCGCTGGACGAGGTGCTCCGCGAGCCCCGCCGGGCGGTGTCGCACCTCGTTCACGCCGTCGCGGTCCACGTCCGCGCGGCGGGCGTCGGACCAGTAGTTGCCCCGGTCGGTCGCGTTCCACGTCACCAGTTCGCCGACGACGGCGAGCACCGCCCGGTCGTTGTTGACGAAGCTGTTCCCGTGGACGCGCTCCTCGACGCTCCCCGCCGTCAGGTGGACCCCGACGCCGTTCCCGAGCACCAGGTTCCCCGCGATGGTGTTGTCGAGGGAGTTGTAGACGTACAACCCCCTCCGGTTCCCGACCAGGTGGTTGTCGCGGATCTCGGTGTGGTCGATCGACTTGAGGAGGATGCCGTGCCCGCTCGTCCCCGAGTTGTTGAACGCGACGTTGTCGACGAGTTCGAGGCGCTCGGAGACCATCAGCGCGTAGCCGACGTCGTTGTCGAACGCCGTGTTGTTCACGAGGCGGTTGTCGTCCGAATACATGTAGTGGACGCCGTACCGGAGGTCCCACATCGCGTTCCCGCGCGCGAGGACGTGCGACGACCACGAGTAGTAGATGCCGTCGCGGACGTCCGTGATGCGGTTGTCCGCGACGAACGTCCCGTCGGTCTTCCAGAGCTGGATGCCGTTGCCGCGGTAGGAGAGCGGACGGACCGCCTCCCGACCGACGATAGTGTTGTTCGCGATCGTGGCGTCGTCCACGCCGTCGACCCAGACGCCGAACGTGACGGCGGTCACGCGGCTGTCGCGGATCGTCGCGTTCGTCCCGTTCACCCAGATCCCGGCGTCATTGCCGGCGGTGTCGCGGCCGGAGTTGCGAACCCACACGCGATCGACGGTCACGCCGTCGGCCTCGATCGTGAGCACGTCGCCGGTCTCGCCCCCGTCGACGAGCGCGAGCCGCCCGGGCGCGCTCGTCAGGGTGACGTTCGGGGTGGTCACCGCGATCCGCCCGTCGAACCGCCCGGCCAGGCGGACCGTGTCGCCCGGTTCGGCCGCGTCCACCGCCGCCTGCGCGGAGTCGAACTCCCGTCCGTCGACGGACGCGACTCCGGGCGTCGCGGGCTCGTCGAACGCGTACTCCGCGGGGACGCCGGGGTCGAACGCGAGCGCGTCATCCGGGGACGCACTCCCCGGCGCGGCGAGCGACGCGACGACGACCGCGACGACGACCGCGACGGCGAGCAGGACGAACCCCCGCTCGACGTCGTCACCCATCGGCGTCCTCCTCCGGAGGGGGTCGGTTCGTCGCCCGCCTCGACCGCGTCACCTCTCCGATCCGCCGACTGACCCGCCCCCGCGCCCGTCTCGCGAGCTCCGGCACCTCGCGGATCGTGGCGTCGGTGTCCCGGCAGGCGTACGCCGCGACGAGCAGGGCGATCGCCAGCGCGGTCAGGTACGCGCCCGTGCCGAGCCCCGAGTAGCTGGTGATGTTCGCCACCTCGTACCGCCCGAGCAGGGGCGGCGTGAAGGGGTCGACGCCCATCACCGGCGCGTCGGGGTCAAGCGAGTGGCCGGCCTGGTAGAGCCGATACTGGATGTCCGCGAGCATCGCGGTGAACACGACGGTCGAGCCGACGAACTGCCTCCTGAGCCCGCGCTCGAGCTTCGTCACGGTCGGGGCGACGGCGACGAACGCGCCCGCCGCCGCGACGGCCACGAACGCGACCGGCCCGAGCGACCACTCGGGGACGTCGACGGCCCTCGAGTGGACCTCGTAGTTCGGCGTCCAGTACACCGGATCGGGGTAGTAGAACCCGATGTACTTGTTCAGCCGGTGGATCTCGACGTAGTCGCCGCCGATGTGCGGGTAGGCGTACAGGTGCAGGTAGAGCGGCTCGCCCGGGTACTGCGCGGCGTGCATCTCGATGGTCCACATCGGGAACGCGAGCGCGACGAGCAGCAGGGCGGCCGCGACGACGGGCAGGAGCCGCCGGAGTTGGAGGAATTCGGCGCGTGACGGCAGTCTCATCGGCGGTTACGACCGGGGTTCGACGATCATCCGCGAGCGCATCTCGAGGTGGAGCGCGCTGCAGAAGTACGTACAGTAGATCCAGTACACGCCCGGCCTGTCGGCCGTGAACGTCACCTCGCGGGTGTCCTTGGGCGCGAGCGCCAGGTTCACGTCGTACTCCGGGATGGCGAGACCGTGGATGATGTCGCGGCTCCCCTCGACGTTCGTGACGGTGAGGGTGACCTCGTCGCCCTCCCGCACGCTGAACTCGCGGGGGCCGTACTCGCTGCGCTTCGAGGACGCATAGACGTGGACCGTCGAGTCGTCGACCCGATCGATCCGCGCCTTGTCCTCGGTGACGTACTCCTTCTCGCCCTCGTAGTCGGCCGGATCCCAGACGGTCGCGGGCTCGATCTTGTCCCTGTGGGCGAAGATGGCGTCGTGGGGTTCCGGATAGACCGGCTCGTCGGCGACCAGTTCCATCCCGCCGGTCTCGTCGGCGGCGTCCTCGCCGATGTAGATGAGCTGGTCGTTGTCCGGGTGGATCGGCCCGACCGGCAGGAATCGGTCCTTCGAGAGCTTGTTCAGTGCGACCAGCCAGTCGCCGGTCGGCTCGGTCGACATCGCCTGTACGGCCTGGATGTGTCCCGGGTTGTAGTGGACGTCGATCTTCCCGAGGATGGCGTCCTCGGATCCCTTCGGCGAGTTCACCGCCGTCTCGATGTCCCACTTGACGACCTGCGAGTCGATGAACAGCGACGTGTACGCCTGTCCGCGGTCGTCGAAGGTCGTGTGCAGCGGGCCGAGGCCGACCTTCGGCTGCCCGACGATGGTCTTCGCGGGGTCGGGCTCCGAGGCGAGCCTCTCGATATCGATGATCGAGACCGTCGGGGAGAGCTTCCCGGCGACCATCGCGTAGGTCCCGTCGGGGGTCACCTCCACGCAGTGCGGGCTCTTCGGCGTCGGGATGTACCGGACGATGGGGTCGTCCCCCTCGTTCAGCGCCGACTCCCGGGTGCCGTCGACCACGGGCACGCCGTTCACCTCCTCGAACTCGCCCGCGTCGACCGCCCCCTGGATCGCGGGGACGTCGAAGGCCTTGACGTAGTCGCGGTCGTCACGGGTCATCCCCTCGACCTCGACGCCCTCCTCGTCGTTGTACGCGGACGCGATGGCCCAGCGGCCGTCCTTGTCGGTGTCGACGATGTCGAGGTTGCCGTCGACCTCGACCTGCCAGAGCACATCCATCGACTCGGGGTCGAGGGCGGTGAACACGGAGGCGTACTTCCCAGGGTCGTTCACGTCCCGGCCGTCGTTGGGCAGCGGAACGCGGAACTCGCTGTTCGCGAAGAGGTAGTCCGTGTCCGGGCTCTGGACGCAGCAGCCGTGCACCGCCTGGACGTTCGGGACGTTCGTGATCGCGTCCGTCTCGAAGTACCTCCGGTTCACGCGGGCGACGCGGCCGTTCGCCTTGTCGTTGACGAACAGGTACTTCCCGTCGTACTTCCCGTCAGTCTCCGAGAGGTTCGGGTGGTGGGAGTCCCCCCAGGTGTACCCGCCCGCGTCCTCGAGCATCCGCCTCGTCCCGTCGTCGTAGCCGTAGCCCCGGGCCGCCTCGTAGTTGAACACCGGGATGCGCATGAGTTCGCGCATCGACGGCACGCCGACGATGCGGATCTCGCCGGAGTGACCGGCGCTCCAGAACCCGTAGTACTCGTCGTGTTCGCCGGGTGCCACCGCGTGCCCGGGGGCGCTCCCGTTCGAATCGTCGGCGTTTCCCCCGCCGGGGAGGCCGGCGCACCCGGCGAGCGCGCCCGCCGCGCCGACCGCCATCCCGGCCTTCACGAAGTCGCGCCGGCCCAGGTTCAGCCCGGCGAGTTCGAGCGAGAGGTCGTCTGCGTCCTCGAGATCCGGGGTCTCGCTCCGAACGTCGGCGAGCACCGAGCGGAGCTTCGCCTCGTGCTCCCGGGCGAAGTCCTCCGGATGCGTCGCCGGCACGGGGCCGGAGTCCGCCGGGGCGTCCGCCTCCGCGTCGTCTTCGGCACCCATCTCAGCTCACCGTCACGGTGCCGACCATCCCGTTCATCTCGTGGGGGATGCAGTAGTACTCGTAGGTGCCGGACGTCTCGAAGGTGTGCTCGTAGGTGCCGCCCTCGGTGATGTTCCCCTGATCGGGGTAGCCGTCCTCGGCGGCCTGCTCGGAGTCGAAGTCGCCGCTCGCGAAGTACGCCGCGTCCTCGGGAATCTCATCCTCGTACGCGGTGACCGTGTGTCCGACCGAGCCGACGTTCTCCCAGACGACCGTCGTGCCGGCGCTCACCTCGATCTCCTTCGGTTCGAAGGTGAGCTCGTCGGTCATCTCGACCGTCTGCGTCCCGCCGCCCCCGCCGTTGCCATCGCTACCGCTTCCGCCACCGCCGTTCCCATCGCCGCCGTCGCCGCCGCCGTTTCCGTCACCGTTCGATCCTTGATCGGACGTGCAGCCGGCGAGCGAGACGACGCTCGCGCCGACGCCCGCAGCGCCGATCGTCTTCAGCCAGTTCCGTCGGGTGTGAGTTCGTGCCATGTGCGTGTTCCTGTGTGGTGTTACGCCCGTTCGTCGGCGACCGGTCGGCGCTCTCGCGATCCGAGTCCGCCCCGAGCGGGGATCGTCTCGCACACTCCGTCCTAGCGCACCGGGAGGCTTGAACCGGCGACCAGCGTCCAAGATACTGGGAAGAGGGTAACACTATTTATACGAGGAGTGACGGGGGCGGGGGCTACGTCGTCGAACGCGACGGACCGCATCGACTGGACATCGAAGTTGACGTGGCGGGTCAGTTGCGCCGTACATGCCCGGTGCCCTCGACTGCGAACGTCGCGTGTGGGTGCTCGAACGGCCCGAAGTGACGTGGTCGAGCAGGTGCCCGATGAGCGTCCGTCGAGGAGACGAAGACGACGGTCGACGGCGTCGAGGCGAAGAGGCGGACGTGGTTACGTTGAACGCGCTTGTGTAGTTGTTCCTGGCGGCGCGACGGATGACCTCTTCGGGATTCTCCGTAGCTTCGGGCAGCCGAACGTCCATACGGGAACGGACGGTTGCTCGGGCAAGGTCCGTTCCCGTACCGATAGGTCGTTACCGACGATTCGCGAGCCGACGAGCACGCGAGGAAAAACGACGGTCCGGCGGCTCTGCTAGAGGTACGACCAGCATCCCGGAGCGAAGCGAGAGGTTCACCGCTCCCAGCGAGCGGCAGCGAGCGAGGAGCGGCTTTTTTGGTCCTTCCAGAACCGCCGGGTGGTTCTGGAAGCCTGTTGGACGCTTCGCGTCCAACAATGCAGGTTTTTCGGCGGGGGTCGAGGCGCGAGCCGCGCCGAGGACCCGCCAAAAAAGGTGGGTTCTAGTCGTCCGCCGGGGCGGGGCTGCTGTCGCTCAGGCTGACGCCCGTGCCGGGGCCGAAGTCGATGCCGAGCTCCTCGAGTTTCTCCTCGCTGACCACGCCGTCGACCCAGCCGCGGTGGTCGTAGTACTCCTCCTTCATCTCCTCGAGTTCGCAGTACTGCCCCTCGCTCGCGCCCTGACCGGGGATGCCGCCCTCGAGGAAGCGCGCGGGCAGGGAGTCGTCGTCCGCGTCGAACCCGTTGAGGTTGTTGTAGTACCGCTCGAGGTTGTAGACGCGCTCGCCGGCCTGCATGAGGTCCTCCTCGCTCACGTCGAGGCCGGTCATGCCGTTGTACTGCAGGACGTACTCCTCGACGCCCTCCGCGAAGGCGTTGAACTTGCAGATGTCGAAGGAGTCGCTGATGGCGTGCATGTCCTGGAAGGTGGCGCAGAGTTCGCCCTTGCCGCGCCACTCGTAGGGGTCGACCTTCTCGGGGATGCCGAGGATCTCGGCGGCGGGCGTGTAGCCGCGCAGGTGGCAGGCCCCGCGGTTCGAGGTGGCGTAGCCGATGCCCATGCCCTTCATGCAGCGCGGGTCGTACGCCGGGATGGTCTGGCCCTTCACGTCGAGGGAGTTCTCCCGCGCGCCGAACTCCTCGGAGAGGTGGTTCGCGCCGCCCGCGAGGTGGTCGGCGAGGTCGCCGTCGCGGTGGCCGATGGCGTCGATGAGGTCGATCATCTCCTCGACGTCGCCCCAGTCGATCCCCTCGCCGAGCTCGTCGAACTTGCCCTCCTCGGTCATCTCCATCGCCATGGCGAGGATGTTCCCCGTCTCGATGGTGTCCATCCCGAGGTCGTTACATCGGTCGATCATGACCGCGATCCGGTCGCGGTCGTCGTGTCCGGAGTTCGGGCCGAGCGCGTACGCCGACTCGTACTCGTAGGACTCCATCCGGACGTTCATGTCCTCGCCCTTGTGGCTGGTGGAGACCTCGACCTCCTTCTTGCAGGCGACCGGACAGGAGTGGCAGGTCGGCTCGTCCACGAGGATGTTCTCGCGGACGTTCTCGCCCGAGATGCGTTCGGCGTCGATATCGACGCCCTCGGCATCCTCGTAGCTGTGCGTCGAGGTGTACCTCCCGTTTTTCACCGGGAGGCCGTCCATCTCCTCGGTGACGTTCATGAGGACGTTCGTCCCGTACAGCGAGAGGCCGCCCTCGTTGGGCGCGGTGACCTCCGACTCCTGGATGACCTGCATGGCCTGCTGGTGGCCCTTGCGGAAGGTCTCCGGGTCCGCCGGCTTCGGCATCTTCGTCGTGGACTTCACCACGACGGCCTTCAGGTTCTTCGAGCCCATCACGCAGCCCGTGCCGCCGCGTCCGGAGGCGCGGTCGTCCTCGTTCACGATGCAGGCGTAGCGCACCAGGTTCTCGCCGCCCGGACCGATGGCCATGATCGAGAGGTTCTTGCCGTAGGACCCCTCGACCTCCTCCTCGATCTGATCGCGGGTCTCGTGGACGCCCTTGCCCCAGAGGTGCGACGCGTCCCGGAGTTCGACCTCGCCGTTCTCGACGACGGCGTAGACGGGCTCCTCGGACTGCCCCTCGAACAGCAGGCCGTCGAAGCCGGCCCACTTCAGGCGCGCACCGGACCAGCCCCCGTGGTGGGAGTCGGTTACGGTGCCGGTGAGCGGTGATTTCGTGCAGACGGCGATGCGCCCGCTCATCACCACCTGCGTTCCCGTGAGGGGACCGTTCGTGAACGCGAGCAGGTTGTCCGGCCCGAGCGGGTCCACGTCCGGCCCCTGGTCGAAGACGTACTTCACGCCGAGGCCGCGCGCCCCGATGAAGTTCTTCGCGTCCTCCTCGTCTATGCTCTCGTAGTTCACGTCGCCCGAGGACAGGTCGACGCGCGCCACGTGGTCTTGGAAGCCGCCGAGTTCAGTCATGATTAACCTCTATCGTTACAATAGGCGCGAACGGTGTTAGTTGTTCCCAGAGGGGTGTAACCGAATTCGGTTTACCGCTCCGGGACACCCCCGGTACGCACGAGGACGGGGAGATACTCCGCACCGGACCCGTTCGGATGCGGACGCGATAGACCGACGGCGGCGTATTCGCGCCGACGATCCTCGGAGGGGTGGCGGTAGACGTCTTCGGACGTCGTCGCGGAAATTCTCGATCGAAAGTGACCGCGTCGGCGCGCTCGCGCCCGGTTGCCGCGACCCCGGCGGACGGGATCTGGCCCACCGGGGTCGGGGATCGAAGCGCCCTCGGCGGTCCGTTACCCCCTGCGGAGCGCCTTCACGGCGCGATCGTAATCGAGATCGATTGCGCGCACCCTCCGGGCGACCGGTGGCGACGGCCGAACGGCGGGGATCGTCCGTCCCGACGCGCAGATCGCGTCCCAGGCCGACGGGGGGTGGACGGCCGCGGCCCCGGAGACGGGAGCGATCGACCACCCGAACGGCGCACGGGCGGTGTGCGGCGCGCCGCGTTCACTCGACGTCGTCGTGGGTGAGGAGTTCGCGCTCCTCGCCCGCGGGCGGCGACTGGTAGGTGACCACCTCGAGCAGATTGCCGTCCGGATCGAGGAAGTAGAACCCCTCGAACTCCCCCCAGTCGTAGGGGCCCTGCCTGGGGAACTGCCCGTCGAGTTCCGCGATCAGCGCCTCGTACGCCTCGCGGTCGGTCGCGAACGCGACGTGCGCCTTGTCGAGGGGGTGATCGAGGCCCGCCTCGTCCCAGTTCTCCGCGCGCCCCGTCTCCGCCAGCGTCACCACGGTGTCGCCGGCCCGGAACATCGCGTGTGCCCCCCGGAAGTCCTCGGGCGGCCGGAGCAGATCGAGATCGAGCACGTCGCGGTAGAACCGGAAACACGCCCCGAGGTCGTCGACGTCGACGTTGATGTGATCGACGGCGTCCATGCGGAGAGGCCCGCGCGTCGACGTAAAGTACTTTCCCCGGGCGAGAGGGACCGATCCGTGGCGGTGAATATCTAGCACAGCTTTATGGGGTCGGCGGTCGCTCTCTCGACCCTGATGCTACACGCCCGGGGCCGACTACTGACCGTGGACGTGGGGGCGGGGACGACCGAGGCGACGGCGATCGACGACGTGCTCGCGGCGTACGTCGGTGGCCGCGGCGTCGGCACCCGCCTCGCCCACGACCGGATCCCGTTCGACGCCGATCCCTTCGGCCCCGACAATCGACTGTTCTTCGCGACCGGGCCGATGCAGACCTCCCGGACGAGTTTCACGGGCCGGATGTCGTGTACGGGGCTCTCGCCGCTGACCGACGGGCTGCTCTCCTCGAACGCCGGGGGGTTCCTCTCGCGGAACTTCGCCGCGACGGGCTACGCGGTCGTGGAGGTCACGGGGACGAGCGACGAGCTCGTGGGGATCCACGTCACCGACGAGGGCGTCGAGGTCGAGGCCGTCCCCGAGTTGGCGGGGGCCGTCGTCTCGGAGGTCACCGAGCACGTGGCCGAACGCCGGGACCTCGGCCCCGAGCACACCGCCGTCGTCGGTCCGGCCGGCGAGAACCGGGTGCGGTTCGCCTCGATCATGACCAGCGAGTCGCGGGCGTTCGGCCGCGGCGGCCTCGGCGCGGTCCTCGGATCGAAGAACGTCAAGTTCCTCACCTTCGACGGGAGCGTCGAACGTTCGCTCGACCTTCCCGCCGTCGCGACGGAGATCCATCGCGAGGCCGCCACCTCCGACAGCGTCATGAAGCGTCAGGGGACGGCGGGACTGACGACGTACGCCGATCAGGTCGGGGCGCTCCCGACGCGGTACTTCTCGGAACTCTCGTTCGAGGGGGTCGAGGGGATCAGCGGGGATCGGGTGGAGGAGCACAAGTACAGGAAGGGCACCTGCTCCGCGTGCGCGTTCGCGTGCAAGCTGCCGACGCGCGACGAGGCGAGCGGCCTCGAGACGGAGGGACCGGAGTACGAGACGGTGATGGCCTTCGGCTCGAACGCGGGGATCGACGACCTGACCGCCGTCATGCGGTCGAACGAGCTGTGCGATCAGCTCGGCGTGGACACCATCTCCTGCGGGGACGTCGTCGCGGCCTACCTGGCGAGCGAGGACGAGTTCGGGAACGCCGATCTCGTCCACCGACTCGTCGAGGACATCGCCTACCGGGAGGGCGTCGGCGACCTGCTCGCGGAGGGGATCGACCGCTGTGCGGACGAATTAGGCGTCGAGAACTGGACGGTCAAGGGCATGGAGTTCGCCGCCCACGACGGCCGGACGCTCAACGGCCAGGGCCTCTCGTTCGCCACCGCGAACCGCGGCGCCGATCACCTCTACGGGAGCATGTACGTCCACGAGTATCCGCTCGTCTCCCCCGAGGCGGCGCTCGACCGGGAGGGCTTCGACGGGAAGCCGTCGCGGTTAGTCGAGAAGGAGAACCACAACGCGGTGCTCGATTCGGCTATCGTCTGTCGGTTCTCGCGCGACGTGGTGACGCCGGAACGCCTGGCGGGGCTGCTCGACGCGGAGTCCGAGGATCTGCTCGCCGTCGGCGCTCGGATCGTCGAACTCGAGCGGCACTTCAACAACCGCCGCGGGTTCGACCGGGCGGACGACGCGCTCCCCTACGACCTCCCCGACTTCGAGGCGGCGCTCGACGCCTACTACGAGGCGCGGGGGTGGAACGCGGACGGGACGGTCCCGTCCGAACGGATCGAGGAGTGACGGCCGTCAGTCGTTCGGTCCCGCGGGCGGCGTCCGTTCCGGGCGCTTCGTCGCCCACCGCGGCTCGTCGCGCGGCGGGCTGAGGACGCCGATCCCGACGGCCGGTTCGTCGCCGCGGTTCTCCGCTCCGTGGAGCTCCTCGCTCGAAAACGCGTACGAATCCCCCGGTTCGAGCGGGCGCTTCCCGTCCTCGAGGATCGCGGTCAGCGTCCCGCTGATAACGAAGCCGATCTGTTCGTTGTGGTGGCGGTGCGAGGGGAGCGTCGCGCCCGGTTCGACCCGCCAGAACTTCATCGACGCCCGTTCGCTCCCCGCGAGATCGGCCAGATAGACGCCCTCGGCGACCTCGGTCAGGTTGCGGTCGTTCTCGCTAACGTGATCCATGGCACTACCCGTCGTGAGCCTATCAGCGACCGCTTATAAATAATCTTGCATTATTTTTATGTGGCTATGATTTTACCCTACTAGGCATGCCAAACAATGGCAAGCTTCGTCTGTTCCACCTCCCGTTCTCGTTCATGCTCCCCCAGCGCGTGGCGAGCGAGCGAGGGTACTTCGCGGACGAGGGACTCGACGTGGAGGTCGTAGAGCGCGACCGCGAGAGCGTCGACTGGAAGTACATCCCGGCGGAGGAGACGCTGACCGGCGACCACGGGATCGACCTCTATCCGGTTTGCAAGTGGGAGTCGATAAAGCGGACGTGGGACATGGGCGACGGTCGCGTCGTCGCCGCTGGGACGTTCGCCGACCAGCCGTACACCGTCTACGTCCGGCCGGAGAGCGACGTCGAGGGGCCGGCCGACCTCGCTGGCGTGCCCGTGGGCGTGAACCGCCGGACCGGCCAGGAGTACACCGTCATCCGGGCGCTCGAGGAACACGTGCCCCCCGAGGCGGTCGCGCTCGAACACCACGGGATGCCGACCGACCGACTACGGGCGCTCCGCGACGGCGAGGTGGAGGCGGTCTCCCTGCTGGAGCCCCAGAGCACGCTCGCCGAGCACCTCGGGTTCAGGGCCGTCCTCCGGTTCGAGAACCACGTGGGCATCGTCGCCGCGGACGGGCTGGACGGCGAGGCGCTCGACGCGTTCATGCGAGCGTACGAGCGGGCGGTTCGGGAGATCAACGCCGACCCCGACGCCTTCCGCGAGGAGTACCTCGCCATGCTCGACGCGGACGCCGACGTCGCGCCCGACCTGTTCGAGGGCGTCGACCGCCGGGCGCTGCTCGCGAGCATCGAGGTGCCGACCTACGAGCCGCCCGAACCGGCCGACCGGGCGGAACTCGGGGCGCACCTCGAGTGGATGAAGCGCCGACAACTCCTCGACGGGAGCGCCGACGTCGACGCCATCGTGGGGCCAGCGCGATGAGCATCGCCGACCAGCAGGCGGCGCTCGACGCCGTCCACGACGACCCGGCGGACCTGCCGGTGATGCGCGCCCGCTTCGAGCACAACGGCAGCCCGCGGTACATGCTCTACGCCATCAAGCGGCTCGGGCTGGACCGCGAACACGGGTTTCACCTCGACGTGCGACTCGTCTCCGACGAGCTCGAGGGCGGCATGGAGACCGTCGAGGCCCGCCTCCAGGACGGCGACGCCGACCTCATCGACATCGACTACATCTCGACGGCCCGCGAGCGAAGCGAGGGGGCCGCCATCGTCGCGATCCACCCCTACGGCCGGACCGTCGGCGGGCTCGTCGCCCTCGACGACACCGACATCGAGGGGCTGACCGACCTTCCGGACCACCGAATCGGCGTCGTCCGCCGGCTCGACAAGAACTGGATCCTGACGCGGGCCGCCTGCCGGGAGTACCACGGCTTCGACCCCGACGTCGAGGCCACGCCGGTCGAGGCCGGCTCCAAGGTCGGCCTGACGGAGCTGCTGTACGACGGCGAGGTCGACGCGATCCTCCAGTTCTGGCCCATCGTCCCCGAGATAACCGAGCGCGGGCCGTACCGGGAAGTGCTGCCGATGGCCGAGCTGGTCCAGCGCCTCTCGGGGACCGACGACCGGCTCCCGATCTCGACGTTCCTGACGAGCGAGTCGTTCCTCGCGGAGCACCCAGAGACGGTGCGGCGCTTCAGGGGAGCCTACCGCGACGTCGTCGATCGACTCGTCGCCGAGGACGACCTCTGGGAGGAGATCGGCGAGACGCTGATGACGTACGACGACCCGGCCGTCGTCCGCGCGGTCCGCGACGGGTGGCGGGACATGGTCGTTCGGGACTGGAACACGGAGACGATCGAGGGGATGGAGCGGCTGTTCGACCACCTGCTGGAGGTCGCCGGCGCGGACGCGCTCGGCGTCGACCACGTCCCGGAGGGGACGTTCCGCCCGGAGGTCGAACCGTGAAGACCGTCACCTTCCAGCTCAACTGGGAGCCCAACGGGTTTCAGGCCCCGTACTTCCTCGCCCGGTCGCGGGGGTTCTACGAGGAAGAGGGGATCGACGTGGCGTTCGTCGAGGGACACGGGTCGCCGTTCGCGGCCGAGCAGGCCGCCCGCGGCCGTGCGGACGTCGCGCTCGCCGGGGCGAGCGCCGTCCTCGCCAAGCAGAGCGAGGGGTTCGAACCGCTCGCCGTGGCCGCGGTGACGAAGAAGACGCCGGCGGCCATCTACACCCTCAGGGACGTCTTCGGCGAACCCCTCGAACGTCCCGAACAGCTGGCCGGTCGGACCGTCGCCCCCTCGGCGACGAAGACGCGCATCCTCGCGGCGCAGCTCTTCGAGAACGTCGGCGTCCGCGACCGCGTGGAACTGCTGCCGGTGGATCCGAACACGCACCACCGCGTCCAGCACAAGCTCCTCGACGGGACGGTCGACGCCGCGGTCGGCGTCGTCACGAACGGGGTCGAACTCGAACGCGAGTACGACCGCGCGGCCGACGAACTCCACGTCGGCGACTACCTGGGCGTCTACGGGATGACGCTCGCGACGAACCGGACGTTCGCGTCCGAGAACGCCGACGCCGTTCGCTCGTTCCTGCGGGCGACGGCGCGGGGCTGGGCGGCGGCGACCGACGATCCGGAGGCGGCGATCGAAGCCCTCGTCGCTCGCAACGCGACGCTCGAACGCCGCCGACCCATCGAGACGCGCAAGTTCGAGGTCGCCGCCGAGAAGCTACAGTTCACCGACCACGTCCGGACGGCCGGCTGGGGTGCCCACGACGGCGATCGGTGGCGTCGGCTGGGGACGATGCTCTCCGCGACCGACCTGCTCGACGGGCCGATCGATCCCGACGCGGCGTGGACGAACGAGTACCTCGACGGCGACGCCGACGTCATCGGTCGGTACGCCGACCGCATCGGCCGAGGGCGGAGGGTGACGGAGGGATGACGCCGTCGACCGCGTTCGTCGTCCTGTCCGCGGCCGCCCTCCTGTTCGCGGTCGGCTGGGGCTGCCGGACGGTTCTGCGTCCCGCCGGCGGCGCGGACCGCATCGAGGACGGCGCGGCCGACGCGGCTCCCCCGTCGATCGCGTGGTGGTCCCGCGACGTGAGCGTGGCCTGTCCGCACTGCGACGCCGAGAACGACGTCTCCACCGTCTACTGCGTCGGCTGTCGCGCCCGACTCTCGCCGGAGTGGCTCACCGAGTGGTGACCCCGCCGCACGCTCCGCCCCCGCCTCCACCTCCTCCCGCTACCGCCCGGCCGCGACGCGACGGTTGCGGCCTCCGTCCGCGGCCCGCGTGAACAAAGATCCGCCCCGAATTACGCGTAAAGTATACGGGGCTCACCGTAGTCCCAACGAGTGAGCCATGTCTGACCAAACCACGGACGACTACCTCATCCTGCGCGAACTCGACGAGCCGATCACGCGGGCCGAGTTGGCCGACGCGGCGGACGCGTCGGGGGAGGCGCTGTCGGAACTCCGAGACGAGGGCGTGGAGATCCGGTGGGTCGAATCGGAGGTGCTGACCGACGACGACGAGCGCGTCGTGGGGACGTTCTGCCACTACCGCGCGGAGGACGAGGACGCCGTCCACGAACACGCAGATCGGGCCGGCCTCCCCGCGACGAAGGTGACGAAACGGGGCGAACCGCTGTCAGGCGAGTAGATCAGCGCGGACCGGCGTCCCGCGTCGGGCCGTCGAACGGGCATCGCCCGGCGGTGCGGTCGTCACCCGCCCGGTGAACCGCGCTCGTCGCGAACGCTAAGGTGCGGGCGGGCGAACCGGCGACCCATGCCCTACTACTTCGGCGTCTACCACTGGCGACGGCGGCTGCGGGCGATCGGCCTCGGCGCGCTCGCCGTCGCCGTCGGCGCGTCCCTCGCCGCCGGCTCCCGGTCCCGACTCCGTCGCCTGCTCGCCGCCGCCCTCGCGCTCTGGGGGGCCGGCACGGGCTGGCGGGCGGCGTCCAAGCTCGCTCGGCCGCCGCCGTGGCGGCTCGATCGGGGGAAGTACGAGGCGTTCGCGGCCGAACTCCCGCTCGACTCGGCCGACCGCGTGCTGGACGTCGGATGCGGGACGGGGCGCTCGCTGGTCGGGATGGCCCCCGCGCTCGATCCGGACGCGACCGTCGTGGGGCTGGACGTGTTCGACGACCGGGTCATCCTCGGCAACGGACCGGCCCTCGCCGCGCGGAACGCGGCGCGTGACGGCCTCGACGCGGCGGTCGTCCGCGGCGACGCGGCCCGCCTCCCCGTCGCGGACGGCTCGGTCGACGTCGTGACCGCCTGTCGGGTGCTCCACGACCTTCCGGCTCCCGCCGCGCGGCGGGCGCTGGCCGAGGCGCACCGCGCGTGCGCCGACGACGGCACGCTCGGCGTGCTCGAACTGCCCATCACGCACGACGGCTCGGCCGACCCGGCGACCTACTGGCGCGAGCGCGTCGCCGAGGCCGGGTTCACCGTCACGACCGTCACCGAACTCGAACGCGAGCGGGGGCGGTACGTCGTCGTCGTCGCCGAGCCGTAACCCGCAGCGGGACCGACGCCCGATCCGCCGCTCTCGCGGAGTCGGGCGAAGCTGTTTGGCCCCGACGCCGACGCCACGGAGATCGGAACGAACCGCGAGCGCGTCGAAGACGCCCCTCTCCGAGCTCACTATCGACCGTGACGCCGTCGAGGCCGTCGTCACGACGCACCTCCACCTGGACCACGCCGGCGGCGCGGGGTACCTCGCGGCGGCGGGGCCGAACCCCACCGTGCTAATCCACGAGGCGCGCCGCATCTCGACGATCCGTACTCGCTATCCGTCGAGACGCGCTATCCGTCGAGGCCGTCGCCGCGGCCGACCGGGTCGCCGCCCGATGCACCCGACCCGACCTCGTCGAGCGCCCGCTCGAAGTGGTCCGCCGTCACGAAGATCTCCTCGACCGCGGTCGCGCCCGATCTGACGAACGACTGCACGGCCGCCGTCGCGGCCTCGCGGCAGACGGCCGCGACGTCCGCGCCGACGTAGCCCTCGGTTCGCGCCGCGAGCGCGTCGAGATCGACGTCCTCGGCCAGCGGCTGCTCGCGCGTGTGGATCTCGAAGACGGCGCGGCGGGCCGCCTCGTCCGGCTCGCCCACCTCGACGTGCCGGTCGAGCCGCCCCGGGCGCAGCAACGCGTCGTCGAGGAGGTCGGGGCGGTTGGTCGCGGCGATCACGACGACGTCCTCGAGTTCCTCGAGCCCATCGAGTTCGGTGAGCAGCTGGGAGACGACGCGCTCGCCGACGCCCGAGTCGCTCGCGTTGCGCCCGCGCTGGCCCGCGATCGCGTCGATCTCGTCGAAGAACACCACCGTCGGCGCGTTCGACCGGGCCTTCTCGAAGACGTCGCGGACGCCCCGCTCGGACTCGCCGACGTACTTGTCCAGCAGTTCGGGGCCCTTGACGGAGATGAAGTTGCTCCGGGACTCGTTGGCGACCGCCTTGGCGAGGAGGGTCTTGCCCGTCCCCGGCGGCCCGTACAGCAGCACGCCGGTGGCCGGCTCGAGCGCCACGCGCTCGAACGCCTCGGGGTACTCGAGGGGCCACTGGACGGTCTCGCGGAGGCGTTCTTTCGCCTCCGTGAGCCCGCCGACGTCCTCCCACGTTACGTCCGGCACCTCGACGAACACCTCCCGCAGTGCCGACGGCTCGACGTTTCGCAACGCTTCCCGCACGTCGTCCGCGGTCACGGAGAGCGACGCCAGCAGGTCGGCCTCGAGTTCCCCGTCGACGTCGAACCCCTCGCGAACTCGGCGCAGCGCGTACATCGCGCTCTCCGTCGCGAGGCTCTCCAGATCGGCCCCGACGAACCCGTGGGTGAGTTCGGCCATCGCCTCGAGGTCCACGTCCTCGGCGAGAGGCATCCCGCGGGCGTGAATTCGGAGGATCTCCTCGCGGCCGTCGCGGTCGGGGACGCCGATTTCGATCTCGCGGTCGAATCGACCTGGACGACGCAGCGCGGGGTCGATGGCGTTCGGACGGTTAGTCGTTCCGACGACGGTGACCCGTCCGCGCTCCTCGAGGCCGTCCATCAGCGAGAGCAACTGCGCGACGATCCGGCGGCCGGCGTCGCCGTCTCCGCCCCGTTCCGGCGCGAGCGAGTCGAGGTCGTCGAGGAGGACGATCGCCGGCTCGTTCTCCCGCGCCTCCTCGAACACATCCCGGAGGCGCTCCTCGCTCTCGCCGTAGTACTTCGACGCGATCTCCGGCCCCGAGATCGTGGTGAAGTACGCGTCGATCTCGTTGGCGACGGCCCTCGCCAGCAGCGTCTTGCCGGTGCCGGGCGGCCCGTGCAGGAGGACGCCCCTCGGCGGCTCGATCCCGAGGACGCGGAACAGTTCGGGGTGGCGCATGGGCAGTTCGATCATCTCGCGGACCTGCTCGAGTTCGTCCTCCAGCCCGCCGATGTCCTCGTAGGTGGCCCTCGCGTCGTTCGTCGCCGGGTACTCCGACGGATCGATCGAGAGCCCCTCGGCGGGGTCGGGGGACACGAGGATCTTCGTCCAGTCCCGGACCACGACCCGGTCGCTCGGCCTCGTTTCGGCGACCCGCACGGGGACGCTTCGCTCCGCGGGCCCCGAGGGCGATTCGAGCCGGAGCGTGACCGGTATCGTCTGGCCGGCGATAAGCGCCTGTCCGACGAGTTCGTCCCGCAGGGTCAGCTTGAGACCCCCCTCGACGCCGATCTCCTCCGGCAGGGCGACCGTGACCCGGTCGGCCGATTCGACCTCGGTTCGCTCCACGGAGACGGTGGCCTCGGGGTCGGCGCGCGCCGTCCGCCGAAGCCGCTCGTCGAGGCGGATGGTTCGCGGGTCGGCGTCGTCCGACGGCAGTACCTGCGCGACCGCGTGGTCCCCGGAGGGGCCGCTGACGACGACGTAGTCACCGCTTCCGAGCCCCAGTTCGTCCATCGCCTCCCGGCTGAGTACGGCTAGTCCGTCGCCGCCGCCCTGTCGCCCCAACCGCCTGACCGTTAGCTCCATAGCATCCGCGTTTCGACAACATCCCCCGCGGACCCCATAAACTCGCGGGTGGCTTTCCGCCTCCGAACGATCGACGCTCGCCCCCTCTCCTCCCGGAAGGATTGTCAGTCCGCGACCACTCATACGGAAATTTATAATATATTTATTTACCAAAAAATTTCGAACGATACGACAAATTATTTCATATCGGGGAACACGGATTGTAGCGGTGGTTCAATGGCCAATGTAAGCACACCTCACATCACTACGGAAGATCAGGAACGGCTGGCGAGGACACTCGGGATAAGCGACGCGGTCGGCGGCGAGACGCTGACGCTCTCGGAGATGAAGACGGCGGTCGACGCGGATACCACCCCGGAGTTCGCCAGCCTGGGCGAGGCCATCCGTAGCGACCTGGAAGGACGGCTCGACGTCGACCTCCTCCGGTCCGCCCTGTCGGATCTGGCGGCGCAGATCGACCGCCTTCCCGAGGTACGCGAGCGAGGGATTCCACGGGGTGAGAGGGAGCCGGAGGTGCTGTATCGGGAGCTCGTCGAACCCGGATGGCGGGTGTACGATCACCTCCAGGAGGTGGACTTCTTCGAGAGCGTCGACGCCAACGCGTCGCGGTTCGAACCGGAGTACATCCGGGATACCGCCCACGAGCTGATCGGCGCGGACGAGCTGACCTCGGCGCTCGCCGAGATCGGATTCGACGACCGGGAGCAGACCGTTCTGGTCATGGACATCGTCAACAACAACACTCGCCTCTCGCGGTGGGTCCCGACCGCGGAGATCCCCGAGGGCGTCGAGTTCAACGTCGAGTTCGTCCCGCCGCTGCACCAGCGGGCGATGGGCGGCGCGCTGCTGTGGATCCGGACGCTCGACGTCCACCTCTGGCAGAAGAGAGTCCTGATCACCGAACGGATCCTCGACGACGGGTTCTGGGACATCAAGGCGATGCTGGGGGGGCTATACCTGTTGACGATGGCCGCGCTCGAGGTCGCTGACGCGACCGAAGCGGCGATCACGGACAGCCAGCTGTCCGCGGCGCTGACCGCCAGCGCCGCGATCCTGATCGTCAACCAGGAGGACATCTGCAGCGACATGTATCACATTACGGAGGAGATGCGCGCACCGAGCGAAGCGAGGTAATCGAGAATGTCAATAGAGGAAGACAGGGCCGTACAGGCCGCACAGGACACCGTCGTTCGAGAGACTGATAACGGCTATCGGGTGCTCGGCGCACCCGAGAAGTCGGTCACCCACCAGCACGACATCGACCGCATCCCGCGGGAGGACGTCACCCAGGAGATGCTGAGCAACTCCGGCGAGAACGCGGAGTGTTGGTTGATGTACGGCGGTAACTACGAACAGCACCGCTACACGACAGCCGACGTCATCACGCCCGAGAACGTCGACGACCTCGAACTGGAGCACGAGATGCGGGTCGGTTCCGGGTCGAGCATGGAGGGGACGCCGCTGGTGATACCGGGCGATCCGCCCGTGATGTACCAGTCGAACGGGCCGAACCACGTGAAGGCCATCGATCCGCGCGCGGGCGACGTGCTGTGGAGCTACACGTACGCCGTCCCGTCGGACGTGGTGCTCTGCTGTGACGACAACAACCGCGGCGTCGCCGTGTGGAAGGACAAGATATTCATGTGCACCCTCGACTCGGGGGTCGTCGCGCTCGACCGCTACACCGGCGAGGAGGTGTGGTACACCAGCACCGCCGACCACGAGCGGGGCTACTCCGCGACGTGGGCACCCATCGTCCACGACGGGACGCTGTACACGGGCAGCGCGGGCGGCGAGTACGGCGTGCGCGGATTCCACACCGCCCTCGACGCCGAGACGGGCGAGCAACTGTGGTTCACCCACACCTGCCCGGAGGAGGAGTGGGTCGGGGAGAGCATCAACCAGGCGGCCGGCACCAACTGGATGACGGCCACGCTGGACGAGGAGCGAAACCGGCTGTACCTGCCGATCGGTAACCCCGGCCCCGACTTCGACGGGTCGGTCCGACCGGGCCCGAACCGCAACACCTGCGGCACGCTGTGTCTCGACGCCGAGACCGGCGAACGGCTCTGGTTCCACCAGGAGTCGCCCCACGACGTCTGGGACTACGACTCGGCCTGTCCCCGCGTGTTCATCAGGGACCTCGAGATCGCCCACCGCAACCAGACCAAGGACGTCGTCGTCGACGCCGGGAAGACGGGCTGGGCGTACACGGTCGACGCCGAGACCGGCGAACTCATCGAACGGAGCGAGCCGGGCGTCCAGCAGCTCAACATGTTCCGGATGATCCCGCACATCGACGAGGGCAGGCGCGGGACGTTCATGCCCGGCGGGATGGGCGGCAACGACTGGCAACCCCCGGCCTACAGCCCCGAGACCCGTCTCATCTACTACAAGATGCACAACAACGCCCAGGAGGCGTGGTGGCGGTTCGAGGAGTTCGAGGAGGGCAAGAAGTACTGGGGCGGCATCCTCGAGGACGAGACCGAGGCGATGCCCGACGAGTACAACGGCCACATCGCCTCCATCGTCGCGATCGATCCGGCGACGGGCGAGCGCGTCTGGCGCGACTGGATCGACAGCGACACCTACCTCTGGGGCGGTTCGATGGCGACCGCGACCGGCCTCGTGTTCGCCGGCACGCAGAACGGCGACCTGATCGCCTACGACGGCGAGACGGGCGAGCGCGTCTGGGAGTTCGACTGCGGCGACGCACCGCTCTCCGCCAGCCCCATGAGCTGGTACGACCCCGGCACCGAGAAGCAGTACATCGCCATCCAGGTCGGCGGCAGCGGCTGGCTCCGCCGGGGGAAGCGCGACGACAGGCTCCTCATCTTCTCGATGGCGGCCTGACGACGGCTCTCAGCCCTATTTTATCGAGTAGCTTCCCGACTACGTTCAAGATGTTCTCCATCTCGATCCAAAATTATTTGTCGTACCGTGCTGCCTGTGAGCACATGACTACACCCATCCCCCGGAGGCGCACACCGGAAGTGGCGGCCGACGAGTCCACGGCGGACCTCGCGACGGAGTCCGAGGCGGACGAAGTCACGATGGAGGCCCTGATCGAGCAGTTGATCGATCGGCGCGTCGCGTCGCTCGAGCGGGAGATCGCGGAACTCGAGCGGACGCTCGAGGAGGTGGACAACTTCGCGCGGATCAGCCTGAACGAGCGGAAGATCAAACAGAGCGAGGAGAACATCGCGGAGTTCTCCGACTCGCTCATGGGGTTCGCGGAGAAGGCGTTCAACAACATAAACGAACTCGAGAACCGCCTCGACACCCACGCGCTGCTGCTCGCGGCGATCCTCGACGCCGTCCACGGCGAGGACATCGATCTCACGCACGCCGAGCGCCATCAGGAGGACCAGCTAGTGATGAACATGACTCCCGACGAACGACTCGAGGAGGCCATCGAACGGCTGTCCTGACGTCCTACTCAGACTTCGCGTTTTCCGACGACCGTCTGAAGGTAGTCGTGGCTCCTGACGTTGTAGACGAGTTTGATCTCGTCCGACCCGGGCGTCCCCACGCAGGTCAACCGGAGTCCCATCTCCTCGACCTCCTCGTCGGTCAGAAAGAGGTTCATGTCCATCTCGATCTCGCCCTCCACGAGGAAGGCGCAGCAGTTCGCACACGAGGCGGCCCGGCACTCGAACGGCCAGGCGTAGCCGGCGTCCTCGGCGGCGTCGAGGATGTACCGATACTCGCCGACCTCGAGCGTCCCGTGGTCGGCGTCGTCCAGGTCGGCCGCGGCCGCCTTCTCGAAGAGGTCGTCGTCCTCCACCTCCCAGCCGCGTCGCTCGAGCACCCGGTAGTTGAGGTACTCCACCGTGGCGGTCTCCTCCTCCTCCCCCTCCCACTCGTCGTCGCGCGCGGCGTCCCGCCCCACCTTGATGTTCGGGAGTTGCTGGTCGGACGTCATGCGTTCACTATCGTCAGGGACGTACTTAGTCATCCGTGTCCCCCGGCGATAGCCCGTCTGGCGCACGCGCCCGGTCCTCGCGGAGACGCTGGGCGACCGGCGCGTCGCTCAGCGGAGGAGGGTCGTCCGGACGGAGTCGACGCCCTCCCGGTCCACGACGGCGGCGTCGGCGAGCGCCGCCCCGCAGTCCCGACAGGCGGACTCCGCCACGAGGTGGGGCTTCTGACAGCAGGGATCGACGCGCTCCTCGGTCACGGACAGCGGGCCGTCGCACGTCGGGCAGCGCCGGAGGAACAGGCGCAGCCCCAGCAGGACGGACTGGCGTCGCTCCCGATCGAACCCGGCCCAGTCGACGTGCTCTCGGAGCACTTCCGCCGCGGCGACGTCCGCGGCGAGGGCCGCGGTCGACTCCCACCGGACCGACTTGTTCCCGTCCACGACGAACGACCGTTCGCCGGGGCTGGAGACGGTGTCCGCGTCGAACATCGCGCGCACGTCGTCGGGTTCGACGCCCCGTTCGAGAACCGTGTTCGTCCGCTCGGCCCACTCCTCGCGGAACGCCGGCGCGAGGTCGATCCCGCCCCCGTCGGCATCGGTCAGGACGCCGGCGGCGAGCAGCGGTTCGGCGGCCCGATCCCCGGCCCCCGCTTCCGCCGCGTCCCCGGCGTTCGAGACCCCCGCGATGGGATCCTTCCCGAACAGTCGGAGCAGCCACGGCGGGAAGTAGCGCCGCGTGATCGTCGGCGTTCCCGGCACGAGATACCCGCGGAGGTAGACGACGAGCGCCGCGGCGGCGAAGACGACGGCCCCGTACGCGGGGCGGCTCACGACGGCGACGACCGCGGCGAGCGCGCCGGCGATGAGCACGTTCAGAGCGGTGCAGGGAACGCAGCGGTTCTCCCCCGTGTACTCCGGCCGTCGCAGCGTGTCCACCGCGCTCGGGACGTTCATAGTCAGCGTGGACGCGGATACACTCCGTCGAACCATAAGCGTGTTCGTAGGTCACAGCCCGCATGCCTCGGGTCGCCGAGTTCCGGCGACCGCCCCGACCGACGAGGCGGTTACGGGGAGCGCGCGGCGGTCGCCGAATGGTATATACCGGTATCGCGTGACTGCTCCAGTCATGCCGCTCGACGTGCCTCCCGCGATCGTCGGCGTCCTGTCCTTCCTGATCGGCGTCGGGCTGGTCATCGGGAGCGTCGAGACGTTCATCGAGGCGGTCGCGGAGAGCGCGCTCGCGCTCGGCGTCTCCGGGTTCTTCCTGACGGTGCTCCTGGCGGGGACCGACCTCGAGAACGCTGTCCTGGGCTTCGTGGCGGTCCTCGACGGCCTTCCGGGCCTCGCGCTCGGAACGGTCTTCGGCGAGGCGCTGTTCGTCCTCGGAGCGGCCGTCGGGGTCGCGGGGGTCCTCACGCCGTTCGAGACGGACGCGCCGCGGTCGTACCTCCTGATGATGCTCGGCGCGCCGGCGCTGTTGCTCGTCCTCGCGCTCGACGGGACGCTCACGCGGTTCGACGGCGTCCTGCTCACGGTCGGCTACCTCCCGCTGCTCGTCGCCGTGTACGGACTCGAACGGCGGGCGAACACGCGGTATCTGAGCGCCGAGGAGGTCGAGGCGTTCGAGGAGCAGGCGCTCGACGGTGGAACCGAGGCGGCCGACGACGACCTCCTCGACCTCGACCTCGACCTCGATATCCGGTGGCTCGACGACCTCAGGGCCCGACACGAGGGGCGATACCGGCTCGGCGTCGCGCTGCTCGCGGTGGGCGGCATGACCGTCGGCTCCGAACTCGCGGTGTCGGGCGCGCAGGTCATGCTCGGCGTTCTCGGGATCACCGGCCTCGCCTTCGGCGCGACCGTGATGAGCTTCGTCGCGTCGCTCGAGGAACTGTTTCTCACCGTCGAGCCGGTTCGCCGGGGCCGACCGCACCTCGGCGTCGGGAACGTCGTGGGGAGCACGCTGTTCTTCGTGACGGCGAACGCGGGCGTCATCGCGCTGGTCCGGCCCATCGACACGGGCGGCGCGGTGCTCGCGGTCCACTGGCCGTTCTTCCTGGTATCGCTCGCGCTCGTCGCGGGGATGCTCGCCCGCGGCCGGGTCAGTCGAGTCGGCGGTGCGACGCTGTTGGCGGTGTACGCCGCCTACTGGGGGGCGAACCTCGTCACGTGAATCCGCGTCGTCGAGGGCGAGTACGCGGAGCCTCGGGGAACCGTCGTCCGGGCGCTCAACCGGAGATCGGCACCTCGCTGATCACGAAGATCGCGACGAGCCAGTAGACGACGTAGAACCCGCCGAGCAGGTATCCGTGCCACCGCTTCAGTCGTCCCCGGTGGAGGAAGTAGGCGGCGAGGGCCGTCACGACGATGACCGCGGGGAGGTGAAACGTGAGCACCGATCGCGAGATCTCGAGATCGCTGATCAGCATGATGATGCCGACGTTTCCGGTCACCGAGAAGAGCACGCTGCCGATGACGTTGCCGACGCCGATCTCGGGGATTCCCCGGCGGACGGGCTCGAGGGTGAGGAGGACGTCCTCGAACGTGAGGATCACCGTGAGGACGGTCGCGCCGAACACGGTCTCCTCGATGGCGAGGTCCTCGACGACGACCTCGGAGCCCGCCTCCAGCAGCATCGCACCGAAGACGACGCCGGCGAGCGCCACGACCGCGAGCGCGAGCCACAGCCAGCCCGCGGCGGGCCGGTCGCCGACGAGTCGATCCTCGAGGATCGGCGACACCGAGCGGGAGACGCGGACGCCCCCGTCGGCCCGTAGCGTCTTCCCGATCTCCGAATCGCGGAACACGGGTCGGTCGCGCTGGTACTCGCGGTAGATGAGGTACCCGAACATCGCGACGAACAGCCCGACGAGGACGACCCCGTGGACGAACGTGAGCGTTTCCAGGAGGACGAACGGGACGAGGAGGAACGGGGACAGCGCGAAGAGCGCGAGATAGTCGGCGGGGAGTTCGACCGGGAACGGCCTGACGATCGCGGTGAGCGCGAGCGTCACGCCGACGATGGCCAGCGCGGTGCCCAGCGCCGTTCCGAGCGCGACCCCCTCCAGGTCCCCGGCGCTCAAGACGAGCGCGAGGATCGTGTCGTCGAACTCGAACCCGGTGAAGACGATGGCGAGCGCGAAGAGCGACACGTTCAACCCGAGGGCCGCGCGGGTCAGGTAGCTGATCAGCTTCTCGACGGCCACCGTCAGCACGATCGCCCCGACGGCCAGAACGATGATCGCCCCCGAGAGCCCCTGGGCCGACACGAACGACTCGATTGCTTCCTCGACCATGCACACCGAATCGAAGTCCACCGGTATGTACCTTGGTAACTAGGTACTCGAATACGTTGAACGCGAATACACGAACGCCGACGTCGGGCGGGTCGGCCGGCGGCGCGTCCGATTCGACGCCGGGAGTGCCCGCGCGGGACCGACGGTACTGTGTGGTACGTCGCGGTGCGCTACGCGTCGTCGTTCACCGAAAACCCGTACTCCGCGTCGCCGTGCTCGGCGTCGTCGCGCCGCCCCGTCTCACGCGCGTGGAGGACGAACGTGCGGTCCGGACGGGGTTCCGCCCGGAGTTCGACGGCCTTGACGAGCCGGTAGTACTTGCGGCGACCGGCCCGGTAGCTCGTGACGAGACCGGCCTCCTCGAGCACGGCGAGGTGATGGACCGCCGTCTTGCCGTCCATGCCGACCCGTTCGGCCAGTTCCGAGACGTACCGCGGACCCGATGAGACCTCCTGGAGGATCTGTAGGCGCGCCTTGCTCCCGAGAACGTCGAACAGCGACATGCCCTGTGCATGTACACCGATTCACAAGAATCTATCTCGGCGACGGGTGCCCGTGCGCGGCGCGCCGCACAGCCATTATCACGTCCCGCGCTAACTACCGACATGGCCAATCTGCCGGGCGAGAAACGGGACGGGCGAACCGTCATCACCGAGGGGTACTTCGAGCGCGAGGTCCATCTGTCGCGTCAGGCCACGGCGACGTTCCTCCGGGAACTCGCCGACCAGATCGAGGCGGACACGCGACTCACCATCTCGAGCGCGGACTGGGAGGTCCCGTTCGAGTACAGGGAACCGATCGAGGTCGAGGTCGAGTTCGTCAGCCAGCAGGAGGGCGAACTCGAGATCGAACTCGAGTTCACCGGCGCGAGCGGGGAGGGCGGACTGTCGGTCGACTGATCGAGGCCACCGGTTCGGGGGACTCCTACATAAATAAACGACCGTATTTTTTATCACCCGGCGTGGATAGCTAACGTCAGTCATGGGACAGTCACGGCGGGCGTTTCTCTCGGCGGCGGGACTCGCGGTGGGTGCCGGGTGCGTGGGCGAGCTGACGACGGGCGGCTCGAACGATCGGACGGCGACCGCCTCGGACCGTCCGAGCGCGACCGACGTCTCGCTACTGCTGAACTGGAAGCCGAGCGGCCTCCACGTCCCGTACTACGCCGCGAAGGCGGAGGGGTTCTACGAAGAGCAGGGGCTCTCGGTGTCGAAGATCGAGAGCGGGCAGGGATCGGACTTCGCGGCCAAACAGGCCGGCCTCGGGAACGCGGCGTTCGCCGTGACGAGCGCCGACCAGGTCCTCAACGTCAACAGCCGCGACGTCTCGCCGCTCTCGGTCGGCGTCGTGATGCAACGGAGTCCAGTGGTGCTGTTCACCGTCCGCGAGAACTTCGGGGCGGAGTTCTCGGCCGTCGGGCAGCTCGCGGGGAAGACCCTCGGCACCGGGCCGGGGATGGTCGGGCTGCTCTCCACGCTCCTGCTCGAACGCGAGGGCGTCCTGGACAGCGTCGAGATGGTCGACACGGGGTACGACACGGTCCAGCAGTTGCTCTCCGGGGAGATCGACGTCGCGGGCGGCGTGTTCGGCGACGTCGTCGACGCGCGACACCAGGGGTACGCGACCGACTCCGTCCGCGTCGCGTCCGCGATCCCCTCCTACGGACACGTCCTCGCCACGAGTGGGACGTTCGCCGACGAGCACCCCGGGACGGTCCGCGCGTTCCTCCGGGCCACGGCCCGGGGGGCCGCGTGGGCGCATCGACACCCCGAGGCGGCGACCGACCACCTCGTCGACGCGGTGCCGGTGCTGGGCGAGTCCCGGGAGCAGCAGCGGGACAAGTGGCGGCTGATGAGCTCCGGGTTCATGCTCTCGGAGACGGTTCGATCGAAGGGGTGGGGGCGGAGCGCGCCGGAGCCGTGGCGGACGATGCACGAGGCGCTGGACGACGCGGACCTGCTCGGCGGGCGCGTCGACCCGGACGAGGTGTGGACCAACGAGTACATCGACGCGGAGTACGAGTACGTCTCCTCGTACGCCGAGGCGGTCTCGAACTCGTGAGGCATGACCGGACACCGGCGCGAGCAGGGCGAGGGCGGTAACCGGTCGCGACCGAACGGCGCGCGCCGCGTCCGAGCCCGCGTTCGTCAGTATCGACCCGCGCTCGCCCTGCTCGCGCTCCTGCTCGTCGCGTGGCAACTCGCGACGGTCCTGTTCGCCGTCCCGACGGTCGTCCTCCCCTCGCCGCTCGACGTCGGCGCGGCGCTCGTCGACGCCTGGCCGACGCTGCTCGGGGACGCGCTCGTCACCGGCGTCACGGCGGCGCTCGGACTCGCCGGCGGCGTGTGCGTCGGCCTCGTCGTCGCGTTCGGGATGACGACCTCCCGGACCGTCGAAGCGGTCGCGCGCCCGTACGTCGTCGGGCTCCGCATCGCGCCGCTCGTCGCCGTCGCGCCGCTGCTGTTTCTCTGGTTCGGACGCGGGATACTCCCCCGGGCGCTGCTGGTGACGACGATGACGCAGTTCCCGGTCGCCGTCGCCTCCGCCGGCGGCCTGCGCGCCGTCCCCCGGGAGTACCTCGACCTGGCCCGGTCCGTCGCGGCCTCCCCCCGGCGGACCTTCCTCCGGATCCGCGTTCCCGCGGCCGCGCCGAGCGTCTTCGCAGGCGTCAAACTCGCCGCGGCGCTGGCGGTCATCGGGACCGTGGTCGCGGAGTTCGTCACCCTCACCGCCGGGCTGGGATACCGTGTGTTCGTCACGGCCGCGAACCTGCAGACCGCGCGGACGTACGCCGCGCTGTCCGTGCTCGTCGCGCTCGGGCTCGCGTTCTACCTCGTCCCCGGCTGGATCGAGCGGCGATCGCGATCGCGGTGATCCCACAGCACGCGCCGCTCGACGGCGACGACGACCCCGTAGAGCGCGAGCCCCTCCAGGATCAGAACGATCAGCGCCGCGAGCGTGATGTCCGTCCGGACGTTCTCGAGCGCGACCAGGATCAGCGCGCCGAGCCCGTCGGTCGAGACGACCCACTCGGCGACGATCGCGCCGACGACCGACAGCGTCGTCGACTGCTTCACGCCCGCGAAGGCGTCGGGGAGCGCGTGCGGGAGGCGCAGGTGGACGAACGTCGCGAACGGACCGGCGTCGACCGACGCGAACAGGTCGAGCTGCCCCACCGGGACGCTCTCTAGCCCGGCGACCGTGCTCACGACCATCGGGAAGAAGGCGACGAGCGCCACGAACGCGATACCCGTCGCCGATCCCGTTCCTAGGTAGATGAGCAACACCGGCGCGACGGCGATCTTCGGCAGGACGCGAGCCGCCACCAGGTACGGAACCAGGGTCCGGCGCAACAGCGGCGCGTGCGCGACGAGCACCGCCAGGACGGCCCCGCTCGCGACGCCCGCCGCGCCGCCGACGAGGACGCGCCGCAGGGTAATCCACGCGTTGACCGCGTACAGTTCCGGGCTGTCGACGAGCCGCGCGCCGACGCTTCCCGGCGACGGGAGGAGATACTGCGGGAGCGCGAGC
This sequence comes from Halomarina halobia, assembly GCF_029338575.1. GTDB lineage: Archaea > Halobacteriota > Halobacteria > Halobacteriales > Haloarculaceae > Halomarina > Halomarina halobia. The sequence goes on along the minus strand of NZ_CP119992.1, from coordinate 2,814,692 downwards.
GCCGCGGACGCGACCCACCACAGCAGGACGCCGACCCCGAGCGCGACGACCGGGAGCGTCAGGTCGGCGGCGGGGACCCGGTCGGCGACGCTCATCGGTCGTCGGTGAGCGCGGCGCGGACGGCCGCTACCCGGCGCTGGAACGCCGGCGATTCGAGCACCGATCGATCGCGCGGTCGGGGGAGGTCGACGTCGAACGTCTCGACCACGCGCCCGGGGCTCCCCCGGACGACGACGCACCGATCGCCGAGGAGGACCGCCTCGGGGATGCTGTGGGTCACGAACACGACCGTCTTCGCCTCCTCGCGCCAGACGCGGCTGACCTCGATGCCCATCGTCTCCCGGGTGAGTTCGTCGAGTTCGCCGAACGGCTCGTCCATCAGCAGCACGTCCGCTCCGAGGTGGAGCGCGCGGGCGATGGCGACTCGCTGGCGCATCCCGCCCGACAGCGTCGCCGGGTACGCCCCCTCGAACCCCGCGAGCCCGACGCGGTCGAGCAACTCGCGCGCGGCGTCCGGCTTCGAGGGCTTCCCCGCGAGCCGCCGGAGGAACGTGACGTTCTCGAGCGCGGTCTTCCACGGCAGGAGCGTGTGCTGCTGGAACACGAACCCGACGTTGCCCCGCCGCTGGGCCCGCTCCGGCGGTTCCCCCGCGACCCGGACGCCGCCGGTCGTCGGGGATTCGAGCCCGCCGATCGTCCGCAGGAGCGTGGTCTTCCCGCAGCCCGACGGCCCGATGACCGTGACGAACCGACCGGCGGCGACGTCGAGGGTGACGTCCTCGATCGCCGTCACGTCACCGTACGACACCGCGAGGTCCTCGACCGAGATCATGGGACGTCGAGGAGGCCGGCGTGTCCGAGCGCCGTGTTCAACCGCCGCCACTCCTCGACCGTGTGCCACCCCCACCCGCGGTTTCGAACGGCCTTGCTCGACCCGAACTCGGAGACGGCGTCGGTCAGGTCGCGACGGCCGCGCTCGAGCGCGTCCGGGGACGCGGACGACCCGACGACCGCCCTGACGGCCTCGCCCGGGTCCGCGAGGACCGTCTCGCGACCGGCGAGCGTGCCCGCGAGGAACCGTTCGAGGTCGTCGTACCGCTCGCGGAGCGTCCCCTCCGTCGTCACGAGCGTCGGTCCGTATATCGGGAAGTGGTCGGCGATCGGGAGGACGTCGACCGTCGTGCCGTCGGCTTCGAGGGTCCGCGGGTCGGCGAACGTCCCGGTCACGACGTCCGCGCGGCGCGAGCGGAGCGCCGCGCGCTCCTCGCCGCCGACGTCGACGACGGTCGTCTCGTCGAGCAGGCCCGACTGCGAGAGGAACAGCCTGACGAGCAATCCCGTCTCCGAACTCCTCGGCATCCCGATGCGACGCCCGCGCAACCGTTCGACGCCGTCGAGCGGACCGCCGAAGGCGTCCCTCGTCGTGTAGAGCACCGCCATCGCCCGCTGGAACAGCGGCGCGAGCGGCACGAGCGGCGCACCGCCGGCGCGCGTTCGAACCGTGGTCGCCGCGCCCGCGACGACCACGTCCGCCTCGCCGGCGCGCAGCGCGTCGAGGGCGCGCCCGGAGCCCTCGAACGACCGGATCCCGACGGTCATCCCTCGGTCCTCGTAGTCGCCCCCCTCGACGGCGGCGAACAGCGGCGCGTGGAGGACGTTCGGACGCCAGTTCAACCCGACCGTGAGGGAACCGTCTCCCCCCGACTGTTCGGATCCGTCTCCGGGCCGTACGTCTTCGGCCCCCGTCTCGGCGGCGACGGCGGCCGCCTGAGTCAGGAGATCCGCCGCGTGGTGGGAGTAGACGCGCTCCACGGTGGCGGGAACGTCCGCGCGCGGTCGCCACGCCTTCGGTGGCCGCCCCCGCCCGTCCCGCTCGACGGTCGAGGCGATGACGAGATCGCGTTCGTCGAGGGCGTTCAACGCCGCGGACACCGCGTTCCGGCTCTCCCCCGTTCCGATCTGGATCTCGAGGCGCGTCGCCGGAGCGGCGGCGAACGCCGGCTGTCGGTCCCGTAGGAGGAGGTACCCGAGGACGCGAGCGGTGCCGTCGCTCGTCCCGATCGCCAGCCGCGCTATCAGCTCGCAGTCCTCGTCGGCGAGCACCGGGTACTCCCGCGTCCGCATCGGTCGATCCTGGCGACCCAGGGTGAAATATCTTGCCAGTAACCCGCATGGTCGTCCGCGCACGTCCCGCCGGCGTACCGGTCTCGGCGGAACGCAGAGAAAGTGCCGCTACCGCCGAGAGACGGTCGGATCGGGCGACGCGTGCCGCCTGCACCAGCAGGCGCTCCCGTTACCCCCGTAGACGGCCAACGTTCGAACGCGATCGGTGAGTGACGCATCTACCCCGTCCACCGTCACTCACCCCCGAAACAGACGATCATGACAGACACGAAGAGCGCAGTCTACGTCGACAAGTGCGCACAGTGCGATACGTACGTCCTCACGGACGCCCCCGACGACCTCGCCCGTCGAATGAACGCCCACGAGCTGGCGTGCCACGGGCGGACGCAGCCGTCGCGCGCCGACCACGGGAAGCGCGACTACCGATGACCGGCCGCGACCGCGGACCGCCGCCCCCTCGTCGAATCCGTCCCCACGGACGCCCCCGGTGGTGCGACGGCACCACCCCGCCGCCACGACAGTGATCCTCGTCGGGACGGTTCCGACCCACTTATCGGTCGGTAGACGCACGTCCGGGCATGGCCCCGCGCCTCCCACTCGCCTCGCGGCGGGTCCGCCGCGCGCTCGTCGTCCTCTGGGCGGGATACGTGCTCGTGGCGAGCACGGTCGATCCGCCCTCCGGCGGACTCCCGCCGATCGGTCCCCTCGGGCTGGTCGGACTCGACAAGTGGCTCCACGCGCTCGCGTACGCCGCGATGGCCCTCCTGGTCGCCTACGCGCTCGCGGCGCGAACGCCCCGGACGCTGGCGCTCGCCGTCGCGCTGACCGCGGCCTACGGCGCGGGGATCGAGGCGGTGCAGGCGTTCCTCCCGCTGCGCGCGTTCGACCCCGCGGACGCGCTCGCCAACGCCGCGGGCGCGGCGCTCGGGGCGGCCGCGTGGAGCGCGCTGACGCGGATCGTCCCGCTCCCCGCCGACCGCGGAGGTTTTACGGGCGCGTCGGATAGCGAGGGGTGATGAGTACACCGAACCCCGAGGTCTACGAGCGGGGTCGCGGGATGGACGCGCACAACGCGGTGATGCGCGAGATCCGATCGCGCAACCGGCGCACCTACGACCCGCGCGAGCCGACCCGCGTCTGGCTCGACGAGGACAACACGCCGAGCGGAGTCTACCAGTCGCTCACGATCATCCTCAACACGGGTGGCTGCCGCTGGGCGCGCGCCGGGGGCTGTACGATGTGCGGCTACGTCGCGGAGTCCGTCGAGGGCGGCACCGTCGCCCACGAGGACCTGATGGCACAGGTCGAGGCCTGTCTGGAGCACGAGCGCGAGAACGCCGACGAACCGTCGGCGCTCGTCAAGATCTACACCTCCGGGTCGTTCCTCGACGAGCGCGAGGTGCCCGCGGAGACGCGGTCGGCCGTCGCCGAGACGTTCGCGGACCGGGAGCGGATCGTCCTCGAGTCCCTGCCCGACTTCGTCGACCGCGAGAAGCTGCGCGACTTCACCGACCGCGGCCTGGACACTGACGTCGCCATCGGTCTCGAGACCGCCACCGACCGCGTCCGCCACGACTGTGTGAACAAGTACTTCGACTTCGCCGACTTCGAGGCGGCCTGCGCCGAGGCGGAGGCCGCGAGCGGCTCCGACGCCGACGCGGACCCCGATTCGGACGCCGATCCCGGGACCGCGAGCGCGGGCGTGAAGGCGTACCTCCTGCTGAAACCCCCCTTCCTCACCGAGTGCGAGGCCATCGAGGACATGAAGCGCTCGATCCGGCGCTGCGCCGCGGTCGACGGCTGTCACACCGTCTCGATGAACCCCACGAACGTCCAGCGCTACACCATGGTCGAGGAGCTGTACCACGCCGGCGGGTACCGCCCGCCGTGGCTCTGGTCGGTCGCCGAGGTCCTCCGGGACACCGCGGACGTGGACGGGATCGTCGTCTCCGACCCCGTCGGCCACGGGAGCGACCGCGGCCCGCACAACTGCGGGGAGTGCGACGACCGCGTCCAGACCGCCGTCAAGGACTTCGACCTCCGGCAGGACCCGACCGTCTTCGAGCAGGTGTCCTGCGAGTGTCGGGCGACCTGGGAGGCCGTCGTCGACCGCGAGCGGAGCTACGGACTGCCGCTGACGCGGTGACGCGGGGTGACCGACGGTACCGCGCACCGCGTGAGGACTGTACACTTAAGTAGATCCATCCGGACGGCCTAGACGGATGGCCGATAGCAACGCGGACGACGAGTTCGTGCGGTTGCTGCGGCGTCGGGGCGACTTCCTCGATCACCTCCGCGGCGAACCACGGAGGAAGCGGGACCTCGTCGAGGCGCTCGACTGTTCCCGGTCGACCGTCGACCGGGCGCTGCGCGAACTCGAATACGCGGGGCTGGTCGAGCGGACCGGCGGCGGATACGAGGCCTCCGTCGCCGGGCGACTCGCCGCCGAGGCGTACGGCGACCTCCTCGAGACGGTCGGCGTCGTCCTCGGCTCGTCGGACCTGCTCGCGTCGCTGCCGAACGACTGCGACGTGGGGCCCGACGCGCTCGTCGGCGGCGAGCGGGTGCCGCTCGACACCGTCACGCCGTACGAACTGCCGCCGATGCTCCGCGAGTGCGTCGAGTCGGCGCGCCGCCTCACCGCCGTCGTCCCGGTCGTGGCCGACCCCCGCCTGCTGGGGGGATGCCAGGAGCGGGTCGCCGACGGCTCGCTCGCGCTCGACCTCGTCGTCGGCCCCGATCTACACGAGACGCTGTGCCGCCGTTTTCCCGACACCCTCCGCGAACTGGCCGACGGCGGAGCGACCATCGCCCGCGCGGAGCGCGCCCCGCCGTGTACTCTCCTCGTCGTCGAACGGCGCGACGGGACGCGGGCGGTCGCCTGCGTCACCTACGACGGCGACGCGAGGGACGGCGTCTACCGCAACGACGCCGACGCCGCCCTCGACTGGGCCACGGACTACGTCGAGCGCGTCCGCGACGCGGCGACCGACGTCACGGACGACGCCCGCTCGCTCGCCCCCGGAGCGCGCCGACTCGCCGCCTTCGACGACGGGTCGGCCCGATCGCCGCGCGACGACCGCCGCGTCCTCGAGCGCGAGGGGTTCGTCGAACTCACCGACGAGTACTTCGCCGCGCGCTCGCCCGCCTCGCCGACGACGAGTTGGCGCACCGGCCTCGACCTCGCGGAGGTGGCGGCGGGCTACGCGGCGGACCGGACCTACACGCGCGACGGGGAGCGGCGCTCGCTCGCGGACGACCTGCTCTCCGACCTGCGGTCGGGCGGCGACCGCGCGCTCGTCGGTCCGCCGGGGTCGGGCAAGAGCACCGTCTGCAAGACGGTCGCCTACCGCTGGTTCGAGGCGGGCGACGGGCCCGTCCTCTACCGCAAGCGCGGCACGGGCGAGGCGTTCGCCTCGATCGACGCGCTCCGCGCGTACCTGCGCGGAACCGACGGTCGCGCGCTCGTGGTCGTCGAGGACGCGCTCCGAGAGGAGGCGGCGGCCGTCTTCGGCGTGATGGCCGAGTACCGCGACGACCCCTCGGTGACGTTCCTCGTCGACGCGCGCGAGCGCGAGTGGGAGGACCCCTCGGCCCTGCCGCCGGACGCTCGCGTCGCCGCCTACCGGAACGAGGCGATCGAACGCGTCCGCATGCCCGGCTTCGCCGCCGCGGAGTGCGAGCGGTTCGTCCGGCACTTCGAGGCGACGACGGGCCGGCGCGTCGACCTCGCCGTGGACGACCTGCTCTCGGGCCTCGACGGGAGCGGCCAGGGGGACCCCGCCGACCTGCTCGTCGTGCTCCACCGCCTCGCGCTGTCGGTCGACCCGCTCGCCTCCTACGGCAGCGCGACGCCGACGACGCTCACTGAGGACGTCAGCCGGACCTACGAGCGCCTCCGCGAGGCGGGCGAGCGCGCACTCGACGTCGGCGCGCTCGTCAACCTCCTCAACGCGGCCGACGTCGGCGTCTACCCCGACCTGGTACACGCGCTCGCCGAGGACGACCACGACGCGATCGCGGACGCGATCGCCCTCCTCGACGGCCGGGTCGTCTTCGAGCGCGACGGCGAGGACGGGGGCGACGCGCCGTACCGGTCGGTCCACGAGTCCTGGTCGGCGCTGTTCCTCCGTCACCTGGCGGACCGCGAGGGCGAGCGCGCCGCCGAACGCCGCTTCGGCCGCGTCGTGACCGCACTGCTGTCGCTCGCCGACGACGAGACGCGCCGGGCGCGCATCGAGTGGGAGTTCCACGGCGCAGCGCCCGCGATCAAGGACGTCTCCGCCGATCCGGGGGGGTGGGCGGACGCGACCGTGGAGCGCGTGTTCGCGCTCGGCCTCTCCCGACCGGGACTCGCCCCGCTGTACGGGTCGAGCGCCTACTCGCGCATCGACCTGCCGGCGGCCTGCTCGCCCGAACTCGCGGTGCGCTGCACCCAGTGGCGCGGCGAGATGTCGCTTCGCGCCGGTCGCCTCGACGACGCGGAGCGCGAGTTCGAATACCTCGCCTCGCTCGCCGACGGCCTCGACGACGACGTCGAGGCCGCGACCCTCCACGCGCGCAGCCTGAAGTTCCGCGGGACCGTCGCGCTCAGGCGCAGCGAGTTCGACGAGGCCGAGTCGTTCTACGAGCGGGGGCTCGCCGGCTACCGCGCGCTCGGCGACGAGCAGGGCGAGGCCGACGCGATCAACAACCTCGGCATCGTCGCCTGGTCCCGCGGCGACCTCGGCGAGGCGGAGGCCTACCTGCGCGACTGTCTCGAGCGCTACCGCGCGATGGACGACCGGCGGGCGGAGGCGGACGCGCAGTTCAACCTCGCGACCATCCTCGACTCGCTGGGCGACCTCGACGCGGCCGCCGATCACTACCGGTCGTGCCTCGATCACTACCGCGCCGCGGGCGACCGCCGGACCGAGGCTGACACGCTGAACAACCTCGGGAACCTCCGACGGACGCGCGGCGACCTCGACGCCTCCGAGCGCAGCCTCACGCAGGCGCTCGACACCTACCGCGACATCGGCGACCGCCTCGGGGAGGCGAACTGCCTGCACAACCTCGGTCACGTCGCCCAGCTCCGCGGCGAGTACGACGGCGCGGTCGAGTACCACGAGCGCGGCCTCGACGCCTACCGCGAGGTGGGCGACACGCAGGGGATCGCCCACTGCCTGAACAAGCTCGGCGACGTGGACCGGCGGCGCGGCGACCTCGCGTCCGCCGAGTCGTACTACCGGCGGAGCCTGGAGCACCGCCGCGACATCGGCGACGGCATCGGCGAGGCCCAGAGCCTCCTCAACCTCGGACGCGTCGCCCACCGCCGGGGGGACGACGAGACCGCGGCCGAGTACGCGGAGCGCGGCCTGGAGCGCTACCGCGAGAGCGGCGAGGTCCGCGGCGAGGCGGAGGCCCTCCGCCTGCTCGGTCGGCTCGCCCGCGAGCGCGGCGCGTTCGAGACCGCCCGCGAGCGCCTCCGCTCGGCCCTCACGCGCTGTCGCGACAGCGGCCACCGGTACGGCGAGGCCCGGACGCTCGTCGAACTGGGTCTGCTCGCGGCCGACCGGGGCGGGTACGACGTCGCCCGCGAGCGCCACGAGGCGGCGCTCGCCGCGTTCACCGCCATCGGCGCGGTGCCGGACGTCGTCGAGACGCACCTCCACCTCGCCGCGGCGCTCGTCGAACTGGGCGATCCGTCCGCGGCGCTCGCCCAGTGCGAGGAAGCGGTCACGCTGGCGGAGCACGACGGCCTCGACGCGTCGGAGGCGATCGCCAGGCGGGACCGCCTCGTCCTCCGCGTCCGTCGGGACGGGTGAGCGCCGTCCGGGTAAGGGGAGGCGAGCGCGTCGGCCTCGTCGAACCGCGTCGACGCCCCGTACAGGCCGCGGTCGGTGCGGAGAGCGGGATCAGTCGTCGTCCGCGCGGTCCGTCTTCGGGTTGACGCTGCCGGTCTGGACGTAGATACCGCCGAGGAGGACGAGGCCGCCGAGGAGCGGGAGGACCGCGCAGGCGGCGTAGATCGGCGCGAAGCCGACGGCGTCGATCAGCGGGAGCGTCACCATCGGCCCGAGTCCCCCGCCGAGGTCGCCGAGGACGTTGTTCGTCCCCATCGCGCGACCCATCCGCCTGTCGGGGGTCAGGTCGGCCAGCAGCGCCATGAGCGGTCCGCTCGTGCCGCCCTGCCCCGCGCCGATGAACAGGCACGCGACGAGCAGGACCCCGAGGGACTCGGCCGACGCTAACGTGACGAACCCGACGAACGACACGCCGAGAAACGCGAAGAGGACCGGAACGCGCGACCCGTGGACGTCGCTCGCCTTGCCGCCGCCGAGCATGAACCCCGAGGCGGCGACGACCGTGACGGCCATCAACAGCCCGGACATCCCCTGGGGACCGTACCCCCAGACGCCGATGTCGTGGGCGTCGACGAACAGCACGAGGGTGGCGAACAGCGCGCCCAGGTACGCGAAGAACAGGCCGAAGTTCACGAACCCGACCGCCACCGTCGGAACGCTGGTGTCGAACTCCCACGGACGGACCGCAGTGCGGGACGCGGAGACGTGGGTCTCCGGCACCATCGCGTACGCGATGAGGCTCGCCAGGAGCGCGAACCCCGCGGCGACGACGAACGCGGTCGAGATACTGTAGAGGTCGCTCACGACGCCCCCCAGGACCAGTCCGGCCGGAAACCCCAACGTGATGCCCCCGCGGACGACGCCCATGCTCGTCCCCCTCGAGTCCCCGTCGCTCACGTCCGCCGCGATCGTGTAGGCGGTGGCGAACACGATCGCGCTCCCGATCCCCCAGATCACCCGCGCGCCCAGGAACCACGCCTCCGGGAGCGGCGAGCCGAGCGCGACCACGTAGCCGAGCGTCGCGACGGCCTCGACGAACAGCCCCGCGATGAGGGGGGCGCGGGTGCCGATCCGATCGATGACCGACCCGGCGGGGGCGTTCGCGACGATCCGCGTGAACCGATTGGCGCTCAGGATGAGCCCGACGAGGAACGGGGAGATACCGAGGACCGCCCCCAGATTCGGCAGGATCGGGAAGACCACCCCGCCGCCGAAGCCGACGAAGAACGTGCTGGCGACCACGGCGAGCACGACCGACTGTGTTCGTTTCATCCGGTGACCTGACCTCGAATAGCGCCTCGGACGCACCTCATCGAGGGTCCGCTCGTACGTTCCGACGCACGGGGTATTAGCGCTACCGTCGAGATCGGACGAGGGCGAGGCCGAGGGCGCAGTCGACGCCTACGCGCCGTCCTCGAACCCGCGCAGGATGCCCTGCCCGTCGGTCCCGCCGAGATCCGGGAGCGTGGCGCGCTCGGGGTGGGGCATCAGCACGGCGACGGTGTCGCGCTCGCCGAGGACGCCCGCGACGTTCCCCCTGGAGCCGTTGGGGTTCGCCGCGTCGGTGACCTCGCCGTCGGCGTCGCAGTAGCGAAACAGGACGCGGTCCTCCTCGACGAGTCGGTCGTACGCCGCCTCGTCGATCTCGAAGCGCCCCTCGCCGTGGGCGATGGGGATCGAGAGCACCTCGCCCTCGTCGTAGGCGCGGGTCCAGGGCGTGTCGGCGTTCTCGACGCGGAGGTGGACGCGCTCGCACTGGAAGCGCGCGCTGGCGTTGGTGGTGAACGCGCCGGGGGTCAGCCCCGACTCGCAGCCGATCTGCGCGCCGTTGCAGACGCCGAGGACGGGGACGCTCGCCTCGGCGCGGGCGCGCACCTCGTCCATCACGGGCGCGCGGGCGGCCATCGCCCCGGCGCGGAGGTAGTCGCCGTAGGAGAAACCGCCGGGCAGGAGGATCCCGTCGGCGTTCTCGGGCAGGCCGTCCTCGTACCAGACGCGCTCGGCGTCCATCCCGAGGTGCTCGAGCGCGCGCTCGGCGTCGCGGTCGCAGTTCGACCCGCCGAACTGGAGGATGGAGATCATCGCTCCTCGACGCTGACCTCGTAGTCGTGGATGGTCGGGTTCGCGAGCAGACGCTCCGCCATCTCCTCGGCGCGAGCGGCGGCCGCGTCCGCGCTCTCGGCGTCGAGGTCGACCTCGTACCGGTCGGTCGACCGGAGCCCCTCCAGTTCGAACCCGAGGCGAGAGAGCGCGCGCTTCGTCGTCTCGGCCTCCGGGTCGAGAACGCCCCGCTTCAGCCTGACCGTGACGGTCGCCGTGTAGGCGGTCATCGGTCGAATGACCGCGGTCGTGCATCAAAACCCTTGTGTTGTCGTTCTGCTATACACGAACGTGGGTATCGACGCGCGATCCGACGTTTGCGCGGAACGTCGCGTTTTTCACCGTCCGGGAGCGTTCGGGGGAACATGGGCGAGTCCGCCGGTCGAGCGACGGAGGAGTACCGATGACGAGCGACCTCACCGAGGTCACGGTCATCGGGAGCGACAAGAAGGGCATCATCGCGCGGGTGACGACGCTGCTGTTCGAGCGCGGCGTCAACGTCGAGGACCTGGACCAGGCGGTCCAGGACGGGGTCTTCCGGATGACCCTCCACGTGGACACGAGCGACATGGTCGTCAAGCCCGAGACGCTCCGGGAGGCGCTGCACGACCTCGGGGAGGAGCTGGGCCAGGAGATCCGCGTGCGCTTCCCGAGCGACCGCGAGACGCGCCGCATCGCCGTGCTCGTCACGAAGGAGTCCCACTGCCTGGAGGCGCTGATCGCGGCACGCGACGCCGGGGGGATCGACGCCGAGTTGAGCGTCGTCGTCGGCAACCACGACGACCTCGCGCCGGTCGCCGAGGCGGCGGGCATCCCCTTCTACGACGTCGGCGACGGGGCGGGCGTGCCCGACGAGGAGTGGCTCATCGACGTGCTCGACGAGCACGACGTGGACCTCGTGGTGCTTGCGCGCTACATGCGCATCCTGGGGCCGAACGTCGTCTTCCGCTACGAGGGGCGCATCATCAACGTCCACCCGTCGCTCCTGCCCGCCTTCCCCGGCGCGGAGGCGTACCGACAGGCCCGCGAGGAGGGCGTCCGCATCGCGGGCGTCACCGCCCACTACGTCACGACCGACCTCGATCAGGGACCGGTCATCGCCCAGCGCGCCTTCGACGTCCCCGACGGCGCGACCGTCGAGGAACTCGAGGCCCGCGGACAGCCCCTGGAGGCCGAGGCGCTGGTCGAGGCCGTGAAGCTCCACCTCGACGGCGCGCTCGCCGTCTACCACGGACGCACCCACCTCCGGGAGGGGGCCGACGGGGAGCACCAGCTCGGCCTCCCCGCGGAGGCGCAGGCGGCCAACCCGGAGACGCCGGTCGACGCGAACAAGCGCGACCGTGAGGGCGAGGGGGCGACCGCCGGGGTCGAGGCCGGGTCGGACGACGACTGAGCCGTCGACAGATGCTGTAGGTCAGACGGAGCACGCCGGCGGCGGCGAAGGAGACGGCAGGCACACCGGGGGTCAAACCGTCGCTTGAGCCGCTACAGCTCCCGCGCCGCCTCGACCGCCTCCGCGAGCGGGGGCGCGTCGAACAGGTCGCGCCCGAGGTAGGCGTTCGCGCCGGCGCGGTAGAGGTCGCTCGCCACCCGGAGGACGCCCTCGGGGAGCGGTTCGGGGTCGCGCGCACAGAGCGTCCGCCAGTCGGCGACGTCCCGGGCCTTCGCCTCCTCCTTCGCGCGGGCCACCGCTTCGACCCACTCCGGTTGCTCCCGTCTGTGGTACTGGCGGACGACCTCCTTCGAGACCTGCTGGCCGGCGTAGGAGAAGCGGTTCTCGTCGAACGTGCCGACCACGTCGGCGACGCGCACCTCGCCGTCGAAGTAGAGGCACTCGATCTTGCCGTCCTCGTGGGTCAACCCCGCCTCCGCGGCGCGCTCGGTCACGAGCGCGTTCACCTCGCGCGCGATCGATTCGAGGTCGGCGACGCTCGCCCGCCCGGCGATGCGGTCGGCCTCCTCCCGTGAGAGGTAGCGGTCCGACTCCTCGTACTTCGTCGAGAACTCCACGACCGGCTCGGGGAGGGCCACCGGCTCGTCGGGCCACGAGCCCCGGTCCAGGCCGAAGTCGGCCGGGGCGCCCCGCGAGCGGAGGCTGGAGCCGACGGGGACCGTGTTGCGGAAGACGATCTCGAGCGGGATCAGGTAGTTCCCGCCCGCCGCAGCGTGGAAGGCGTCGTAGTCGTAGTCCCGGCCCTCGTGGGGGAGGGCCGGAACCTGCGTGAGGTCGATCGCCATCTCGCGGGGCGGTCGAGCGGCCTCGGCGAGGGGACCGACCTCCCCCCCGGCCACCACGCCCCGATAGTGCGTGGGGATCCCGCGCTCCTCCAGCAGTTCGAAGTTGGCCGCGCCCATGGCACAGAGCGCCGCCCCCTTGCCCGGGATCTCGTCGGGCATCTTCCCCCAGTCGAACACGGAGTAGTCGTCGGTGAACCGGAACGCGCCGCGGCCGAGCCGCTCCGGGGTCGCCGCCTCCTCCACCCGGAACTCCTTGACGCTCGTCATCGAGTGGGGGTCCCGACGGGCGGTACAAAGCGGTTTCCATGCCGACCCGCGCCGACCGCCGGTTTTGTCCACGTTCGCGTATATCTCTATCACCGGACGAGGTAGTATCACCGAAAACGTGCATCGAACACCGACGGTCAGCGGACGCGTCGAGACCGTCGGGACGACGCGCCGGCCGGAAGGACGGGGACGGAGGAACCGGGACCGACAGGGGCACCCGCGTGTCAGACCGTCGGCTCGACGTTCTGGTTCATCCGGAACAGGTTCTCGGGGTCGTACTCGTTCTTGAGTTCGATCATCCGGTCGTAGTTCTCGCGGTAGGCGGCGCGCTCCTCGCCCACCTCCTCCGGGACGAAGTTGACGTAGACGCCGCCGGTGGCGTGGGGCGTCATCGCGTCGTAGAGTTCGCGAGCCCACGCGATGCACTCCTCGTCCCGCGCCGGGTCCTCCCACCGGGTGTGGAGGTTCATGACGAACTCGGCGTCGCGGTGCGGGTAGGCGGTCGCCTCCACCGGGACGCGGTTGATCGCGCCGCCCAGTTGCGCGCAGGCGATCTCGGAGAGCGGCGTCGGCATCGACGCCGCGTACTCGACGAAGTTCTCGATCATCCCGTCGGTGATCTCGACGAAGTTGTGGGACTTCCAGTAGTTGCGCGCGCCCTCGGTGAGCAGCGCGTCGAACGCCTGCTGCCAGGCGGCGTACTGGTGAGGCGAGACGACGTCCACGATGGGGTCGCCGATCTCGCGGAACGGCCGGAGCGCCCCCTCGCCCGCGTCCACGTCGCCGGCGTAGAACGCCGCCAGAATGAGCACCTTCCGCCCGTGCCACTCCTCGGGGATGAACGGAAGCGGCGGGGCGTGTCGGAGCACGAACCACACCGCGGCCTCGTCGGGCGCTTCGGCGGCGACCTCGCGGTACTCCCGCAGGACGTCGGCCGCGTCCGCGAGCGGGTGGATGAGAAGTCCCGACAGCACCTCCGGGCCGACCGGATGGAGGTCGAACTCGAAGGAGGTGACGACGCCGAAGTTGCCGCCGCCGCCGCGGACGCCCCAGAACAGGTCCCCGTTCTCGGTCTCGCTGGCGTGACGGAGTTGGCCGTCGGCGGTTACGACGTCCACCGAACGGAGGTTGTCGACCGTCATGCCGTACTTCCGCGAGAGCCAGCCGAAGCCGCCCCCGAGCGTGAGTCCGGCGATCCCCGTCGTGGAGTTGTAGCCCACCGGCGTCGCGAGGCCGAACGCCTGGGTCTCGTGGTCGACGTCGGCGAGTATCGCGCCCGGTTCGACGCGCGCCGTCCTCGCCTCCGGATCCACCCGCACCGCGTGCATCGGCGAGAGGTCGATCACCAGGCCGTCGTCGCAGACGGCGTTGCCGGCGATGTTGTGCCCCGCGCCCTTGACCGCGACGAGCACGTCCTGCTCGCGCGCGAAGTTCACCGCGTCGATCACGTCCGCCACGCCCGCACACTGCGCGACGAGCGCCGGACGTCGGTCGATCATCCCGTTCCAGACGGCCCGCGCCTCGTCGTATCCCGGGTCGTCCGGGCGAAGCACCAGCCCCCGGAACCCGTCTTTCAACGCCGTTACCGCCTTCTCGCCGGGTATGCTCTCTGCAGCCATGGTCGACTGGCCAGGAGGCACCAGAAGAATATAATGATTCCTCACGGAAAGCGGTACTACCCGGTGCGATCATCGTCGGGACCGCGGGCCCGTCACCCACAGTCATTATAGCGATCGGCACGCACCTACCGCCAATGAACCGCCTCCCGACGAACGTCCCGCGCGGTCGATTCGACTTCGAGTACCTGCCGGAGACGGACCAGTCGTTCGAGAACGCGCTGGCGAAGGCGCGCTCGGGCGAGCGCCTGACCGTCGCCGACGGGGTGGAGCTCCTCACGACCGGCACCGGGTTCGAGGGGATCGACCCCGTCCGGAAGGAGCAGGTGCTCGAGGCCGCGGACCGACGGCGCGCCGAGGTCGTCGGCGAGGAGGTGACGTTCGTCGTCAACCTCAACAACAACGTCACCACCGCCTGCAACACGGGCTGTCTGTTCTGTAACTTCAAGGACCCGGCGGGCGAGTTCGAGCGCCCTGCGGAACGCGCGAGCGGGGAGCGGGCGCGAGACGCGATCGACGGGAGCGTCTCGGGTAAGCGAACGGCGAGCGATGCGAGCCGTGAGCAAGGCGACCCGCGAGCGGAGCGCGACGGGGCCGGCGGGACGGACGGCTTCTCGAAGACGCCCGAGGAGTCCCGCCGCATCGTGAGAGACGCCGTCGCCCGCGGCGTCTACGAGGTGACGTCCGTGTCGGGGCTCCACCCGGCGCTCGCGCTGAACGACGAGCACCTGGAGATCCTCGCGGCGAACGGCGGCCCGAACTACAAGCCGGCGAGCGCCTACCGGGTCGATCCGGGGACCTACGTCGAGCAGATCGAGGCGATGAACGTCGACGGCGTCCACGTCCACTCGATGACGCCGGAGGAGGCCGCCCACGCGCGCCGGGGCACCGACTGGTCCTACGAGTCGGTCTACCGCGAACTGACGGACGCCGGGCTGGCGTCCGTTCCGGGGACGGCCGCCGAGATCCTCGTCGACGAGGTACGCGACGTCATCTGCCCCCAGAAGATCGACTCCGCGGAGTGGGAGGCGGCGATGGAGGCCGCCGCCTCGGTGGGCCTCGACATGACCGCGACGATCATGTACGGCCACGTCGAGAACGAGATGCACCGCGTCCTGCACCTCGATCGGGTTCGCGACCTGCAGGAGCGCACCGGCGCGATCACCGAGTTCGTCCCGCTCTCGTTCGTCCACCGGAACACCCCGCTCACGGAGAAGGGGATGGTGACCGACGGCGCGACCCGCGAGGAGGACGAACTGATGATCGCCGTCTCGCGGCTCTACCTCGACAACGTGCCGAACATCCAGTCCTCGTGGGTGAAGTACGGGGACGCGTTCGGGTTGAAGCTCCTCTCCTGCGGCGCGAACGACTTCATGGGGACGATCCTCTCGGAGGAGATCACGAAGCGCGCCGGCGGCGAGTACGGCGAGTTCCGCTCCGTGCGCGACTACGTGGAGATGATCACCGCGATCGGGCGCGTCCCCGTCGAGCGCTCGACCGACTACCGCGAGCGGCGGGTCGTCGATCCCGACGAGGGCCCGATCGGCCCGATGCTCGGGCCGAAGGCCGACGGGACGCCGCTCACGGCGGGGCGACCAGCGCCGGCCGACGACTGAAGTTCGACCTCAGGCGACCCGCCTGCGGTCGTCGGTGGGGTCCTCGAGTTCGCCCATGACCGCCTCCAGCGCGTCGGTCGCGGTGAGCAGGCCGACGACCTCGCCGCCCTCGACGACGAGCGCGAGCTCCTGGCGCTCCGCCTGGAACCGGTCTACGGCCTCGCTGATCGAGACGTCCGGTTCGAGCGTCATCGGCTCGGCCGCGACCGCCTCGAGGTCGGTCTCGCCGTCGCGCAGCGCGTCGAACTCGCGGGTGACCGCGGGGATGTAGACGATCCCGCGGAAGTCCTCGAGCGAGTCGCCGACCAGCGGAAAGCGGGTGTGGGGGTTCGCCGCGATGGTCTCGAAGTTCTCGGCGGGGGTCGCCGCCGTCGAGAGCGCCGCGATCTCCCCCCGCGGTATCATCTCGTCGCGGACGGTCATCCGCTCGATGTCGAAGGCGGCGAGGACCTCCTCGCGGCGCTCCTGCGAGAGGTCGCCGTCCTCGAGGACGGCGCCGAGTTCGTTCCGGAGTTCGGCCCGCGACTCGGCGGCGTCGGCCTCCGTCTCGACCCACGAGCGGGTGAGCTCGACGCCCACGAGTCGGAGGGTCGCCTTCGCCACCCGGTCGCCGAGCAGGATGAGCGGGTAGATGGCCATCGTGAAGTAGTAGAGCGGGGTCGCGCCGTAGCGGGCGACCTGTTTGGTCCGCTCGACGCCGAGGTACGTCGGCGTCTGCTCGCCGTGGGTGAGGTGGAGGAGGTTGATGAGGAAGAACGCGAGGCCCGCCGCGATGATGTGCGTCGAGCCCGGAACGGCCGATCTGAGGCCCGTCGCCTCGAACAGGGGCTCGAACAGCGCGACGAGCGCCGGTTCGGCGACGATGCCGACCGCGATGCTCGACGCCGTGATGCCCACCTGACACGCCGTCAGGTAGATCTCGAGGCGCCCGGTCATCTCCCACGCCCTGCGCAACCCCGGTCCCTCGAACTCCTCCGCCGCGTACTGCCGGACGCGCGTCAGCGCGAACTCGATCGCGACGAAGAACCCGTTGGCGAGGATGAGCAGCAGCCCGGCGACGAGGCGGAGGGCGATTATCGCGTCGACCATCGTGTTCCCGTCGGGTTTCTCGCGTCACCGATTTATATCCCCGGAAGGCGGATCGGCCATCGATCGCCGCCCCGGCCTCCGTCGCTCAGTCCGACAGCACCGCCCGGTACCGACGCCCCGCCGCCCCCTCGGCCTCGATCGCACGGCGGACGCGCGGCGAGAGCCACCCCGGCACGAACCGCTCGTAGACGGGGAGGCGCTCCCGGAGGGGACGCCGGCCTCGTCGGCGATCGACTCGAGTTCCCGGAGGGCTGGCCAGGCGTACTCGGGGTTGATGTAGTCGTCGGTGACCGGCGACACCCCGCCGAGGTCGTCGATCCCGCAGTCGAGCAGGTCGCGGACGGGCGCGAGGTTCGGCGGGACCTGCACGCCCACCTCCTCGGGGAGCGCGACGCGGGCCATCGCGACGGCGCGGCGGAGCGCGTCGAGGGCGGGCGTATCGCCGCGCCAGCGCTCGTTCCCCACGACGGGCTGGACGATGACCTCCTGGACGTGGCCGTAGCGCTCGTGCATCGCGCGGATCGCGAGCAGCGACTCGGCCCGGTCGCGCCACGTCTCGCCGATGCCGACCAGGATCCCGGTGGTGAACGGCACCCCGAGTTCGCCCGCAGTGCGGATGGTGTCGAGCCGCTGGCCGGGGGACTTCCCGCGGGGGCCGGCGTGCGCTCGCACCTCGGCCGTGGTCTCCAGCATGACGCCCATGCTCGCGTTCACGTCCGCGACGAGCCCCATCTGCTCTCGCGTCTGATCGCCGGGGTTCGAGTGCGGGAGGAGCCCCTCCTCCAGGGCGATCTCGCACGCCTCGCGGAGGT
This sequence comes from Halomarina halobia, assembly GCF_029338575.1. GTDB lineage: Archaea > Halobacteriota > Halobacteria > Halobacteriales > Haloarculaceae > Halomarina > Halomarina halobia. The sequence continues at coordinate 2,796,984 of NZ_CP119992.1, read as the reverse complement.
AGGAGTGGATCGAGTCGTGACCCCACTCCGCTAGCTGGTCGTGTATCTCGGTGTACCGGTCGTCAGGGTCGTCGCCGAAGGTGAACAGCGCCTCCGTGCAGCCCGCGTCCGCGCCCGTCCGACAGACCTCCCGGACCTCCTCGGGGCGCATGAGCGAGGCCCGCCCCGGCGGGTCGTAGTAGGTGCAGTAGGTGCAGGTGTACCGGCAGGCGGTGGTGAGCGGGAGGAAGACGTTCCGCGCGAACGAGAGCTCGGGGGCGGGGTCGACGTCGGCGGGCGTCGCCGCGAGCAGGCGCTCGACGGCGTCGTCGTCGACGGCGAGGTCGATGCCGTACTCGTCCGCGTCGGGGATCACGACCGGACCTCGCCCGCCGACGGCAAAAAGCCTGTCACTCGCCCTCGCGGCGCACGCCGACGCGTCCCCCGTCGACCGCGAGGACGAACCCCCGGTCGCGGAGCCACTCGCCCGCGACACCCTCGCCGTGCAGGAGGACCTCCACGAGGTCCGCGGGTTCGTCCACGTCCGTTCCGAGCCGGTAGGAGTCTACCGTGACGGGGTGCGCCCCGATCGTCTCGCAGGCGGAGAGGTGGTCGCGATAGGACGCGCCGTGGTAGTCGACGCGGAACTGGGGGTGTCGGGCGAGGAGGGCGTTGGTCCCGCCGCCGCGACCAGGTGCGAGGACCACCTCCCCGGCGGCGTCGAACAGGCGCGCGAGGGCGGCGGGCGTCGCCAGCGCGAGGTCGGCCGCGACGACCGCCACGGGTTCCCCGGCGGCGTCGAGGACGGCGTTCACGGCGTCGGTGAGCGGGCGGGCGTCGACGGCGACGGGGTCGGGGAGATCCGCGTCGAGTGGCTCGGTCGCGAGGACCTCCGGGACGCGTCCGGCCCCCCAGACGGCCGCGAGCACGTCGTCGAGCATGGCGCGGCTGAACGCGACGCGCTCCTCGGGGTCGAGGACGGGCGCGAGGCGGGTCTTCGGGTCGCGGACTCGGTACGGGACGACGACGCGCATTCGGGGGAGAATCGGGCCGGAGTCAGAAGAGCGGTTCGAGTTCGTCCTCCTCGTCGGCGATGAGTTCCTGGAGGTTGGCGTCGCTCCCCGCGCGGATCTCCTCGATGTTCTCGCGGGTCTCGATGGCGACCCGCTGGAGCTCCTTTATCCGCGGGACGTTCGTCACACCCGCGAGCAGGACCACCGCGGCGACGAAGTCGGCGTCGCGGATGGGGTAGTCCCCGCCGCGGACCTCCATGCTCCCGGTCTGCTCCTCGAGCCACTTTCGGCCGCGCTCGATGCCCTTCCGGTTGAGATAGTGAGAGGGGCCGCTCAGGACGAGCAGGGCGCGCTCGGTGCCCTCGATCTCGCAGGGGAGCGTGAGCCGGCCGAGCGCCGCCTTGCGCACGAGGCTGGTGATGCGGTTCGTCGTCTTCGCGGCGTCGAGGTCGTCGCTCGCGCCGTTTCCGCGCAGGCGCGAGAGCAGGCCGGCGTCCTGTCGCTCGATCGTCTCCGAGGCGTAGCCGACGGTGGAGACGCCGCCGCCCGCGAGCGTGTTGATGATCTCGCTCGAATCTACCACCGACTCCGCGACCTCGCCGCCCCGCTCGACCTCGCCCGCGCCGAACAGCAGACCGAAGCGGGTGACGATCTCCTCGTTGATGCCGTCGTAACCCGCCTGGACCGACTCGCCGGAGCGCCGCCAGGCGTCGTTGTCGAAGACGAGCAGGTGGTCGCACTCGCGGACGTAGGTCTCGAACGAGCGCGCCGCGTTGAGCGTGTAGATACCCCCTCGTCCGCGCTCGGGAGGATGCCGAGGGCGTACACGGGTTCGGTGTAGATGCGCTTGAGGTGGCGCGCGAGGACCGGGCCGCCGCCGGAGCCGCTCCCGCCGCCGAGGCCCGCGATGATCAGGAAGGCGTCCACCTCGTGGGCAGGCACGTCGTCCATCGCCGCCACGAGTTCGTCGATGTCCTCCTCGGCGACCTCCGAGCCGAGTTCGTTGTCGGCACCGACGCCGTGGCCCTTCACCCGGGACTGCCCGATGAGCACGCGGTTCTCCTCGGGCACGTTCTCCAGGCCCACCAGGTCCGCCTTCGCCGTGTTCACCGCCAGCGCCGCCCGGACGATGTCCGAGCCGTTCCGACGGTCGTACTCCAGGAACTTGTCGAGGATCTTCCCTCCGGCCTGCCCGAAGCCCACCATGGCCAGTTTCATATCATCGGGAAGAGACTCACCAGAATTATAAGTCTTGCTACGGAGAATGAATCCGTTACGGGAACTAAATCGCTGGTTACGCCGGCTCCCCGCGCCCCTCGACGCCCAGGTACTCGGCGAGGGTGGTGAGGTCGGCCTCGCGCACGCCGAAGGCGGTCACGTCGTTGTCCGCGACGGTGTTGTCCATGCGCAGCGAGCGCGCCTGATCGGGACCCATCGGCCCGCCCACGGCCCCGAGCACGGAGAGGCCGACGTCCGCGAGCGCCATCGGGATCGGGATCGCGGTGAACGAGTGGCCGTCCGCGCGGTGGGCGAGCTTCGCCACCTCCTTCAGCGTGAGCACCTCCGGACCGCCCACCTCGTAGGTCTCCCCGGCGCGCTCGTCGTCCTCGACGGCGTCCGCCAGCATCGGGACGAGGTCGCCCACCCAGATCGGCTGGAACCGCGTCTTTCCCCCGCCGGGCAGCGGCGCGGCCGGGCGCGGCGCGAGCTTCTTCGTGAACGGGACGAACTCGCCGCCGTCCCCGAAGACGACCGAGGGGCGGAAGATCGCGTAGTCGAGCCCCGCGTCGCGGACGACCTCCTCCGCCCGCCCCTTCGCCCGCAGGTAGGCCGTCTCGCCCGCCGGATCGGCGTCGAGCGCGCTCACGTGCACGAGCCGGGGCACGTCGTGGGCCCGCATCGCCTCCACCACGTTCTCCGCGCCGCCGAGGTGCACCTCGAAGTGCGCCTCGTTCCCCCCGTCGGGCCGGAACAGCGGCGAGAGCGCGACGAGGTAGACGACGGCGTCCCGCCCCTCGAAGGCCCCCTCGATCGAGTCGTAGTCGGTGACGTCGCCCGCGTACGTCTCGACCTCCGCGGGGAGGTCGGGATCGTCGGGCGAGCGCGACAGCGTGGTGACGTCGTGACCGCGCTCCACGAGTTCGCGACAGAGCGCCGTCCCGATGAAGCCGGTTCCGCCGACGACGAGGACGTTCATACCGTACCTGTCGTCCCGCGAGAACGTAAAGCTAGTGCGCCGCCGGTAGAAGTCCGGCAACTCAAGACCCCTCGCCGGAAACTCGGGGTATGCTCATCACGCTGGAGGGGATCGACGGCTCCGGCAAGACCACCGCGTGGGAGGCGCTGCGCGACGTCTACCCCGACGCGGTGTTCACCCGCGAGCCGACGACGTCATGGTACGGCGAGGCCGTCCGCCGCTCGCTCGCCGACGACGACGCCGACCCCCTCGCCGACCTGTTCCTCTTCACGGCGGACCACGCCGACCACCTCTCGCGCGTCGTCCGGCCGGCGCTTGACGAGGGGCGACTCGTCGTCTCGGATCGCTACTCCGACTCGCGCTACGCCTACCAGGGCGCGGCGCTCTCCGGCGTCGTCGAGCGGCCCGTCGAGTACATCCGCGGGATCCACGGCCCCTTCACCCGGCCGCCCGACGCGACGATCTACCTCGACGTTGACCCCCGGGTGGGCGCGGAGCGGGCGGGCGCGAACGACAAGTTCGAACACGCGGGCTACCTCGCCGCGGTACAGGAGAACTACGAGCGACTCATCGGGTACGAGCCCGAGCGGTTCGTCCGCGTCGACGGCGAGCGGCCGCCCGAGGAGGTCCTGGAGAGCGTCGAGTCGGCCGTCGAGCGGATCCTGGACGCGGGAGAGGGGAGCGCCCGGGAAAACTAGCCAAATCAGCGCGGACTAGCGCGGATCGATCGTCCGCGGCCCGCGGACGTTGTCGGCGGTGAAGAATGCGGCACCGAGCAGCGTCGTGAGCGCGACGGCGACGGCGGCGTCGGGGGGAGCGATCGCCCCGGCGCCGACGGCGGTGTTCCACAGTGTGCCGGAGAGTAGAAACGACAGGAGCGTCACTTCCACGATCTCGAGGAGGTGGGTGCGAATCATGGGGATGCCTCGTTCGCCTGGAGGGAGGCGTCGGCCGCACTTGTGTCGTTCGAACCGCGACGCGATTCGCGGGCGTCGTCACCGTCGCGGGCTGTCCTCGCGGGCGTACTCGGCCGGTAGCTCGACCTCGTCGGGGGCTGGCATCCAGAAGTAGTCGAAGGCGGCCCCGAGCGCGAGCGGGAGGACGACGGCGACGGCGACGACGGCGTTCGTCGAGCCGAGGTTGAACCCGAGGCCGAGGACGCCGCTGAGAAAGAGCGTCGCGAGGACCAGCACGACCGGCGTGATGAGGAGCGTGAAGACGATGGGGCCCCACTGGGTGTCGAGGCGGACGCGGAAGAAGCGCGTCAGGAGGGCGGCGGCCGCCGCGTTCACCCCGAGGACGAACAGCAGGCCGACCACGTCGATGACCGAAACCATACCGCTCGTAGGGGCGGGAACCCCTTTGTGGTGTCGCTCCCGGGGGCGTTGCGGTGCCCCGCCCCGCCCGACCACCGGCGACACCGCGTGCACGCACCGGGTCATCGACGAGCGGGGTCTCTCCGACACGCGGTTCGGCGTCGACGAGGTCGAGGCGATGCTCGCCGACACGGTCCACGCTGGGCGACCGGTCGTCACTCGACGAACGTGCCGAGCCGTCCCTCGATGATCTGGATCAGGACGGTCGCGAACGCCGTGTCGGCGCTCCAGATGGCCATCTCCTCCGGCGCGCTCGTCTCGCCCGTCCCGCCGACGCTGAGCAGGATCGCCCGGCCGTCGACGATGAGCAGTCGCCCGCCCTGCCCCTCCCAGTCGCGCAGGTCGGGCACGTGGGCCGTGGTGACCGACCCCTCGAACCGGTCGAGCACGTCCCGCGAGGCGCTCACGGCGGAGACGGCGACGCCCCGGTCGGCCGCCTCGGCGAGCGCCGCGACGAGTCGCTCGTCGGCGAGCGAGGGGTCGCCGGTCGCGAGGAGCACGCTCGACCGCGCCTCCGCGACGAGCCGTTCGATGCGCGTCGAGACGGTGTCGAACCCCTCGACCGTCCAGACGCCGTCGCGCTCCTCGGTCGGTTCGACCTCCTCGCGGACGCGCTCGAGGTGGTCGAACGCCGTGTCGAGGTCGCGCTCGAACCGACCGCGCAGCTGTGTGCGCGCCTCCTCCAGATCGACTGCGCGGTACTGGATCGGCGAGGACTGACGGCTCGCGACGAGCCCGCGACGTTCGAGGCGGTCGGCCGCGCCGTACACCTGCGAGCGCGGAACGTCCACGACGCGGGCGACGTCGCTCGCCGACCCGACGCCGAGCGAGACGAGCGCGATGAACACCTTCGCCTCGTACGTAGAGAGGCCGAGGCGCTCTAACGCCTCGACGGCCGCCTGCTGGTCCATAGCCTCCTCTGATCCCCCGTCGGCTTATCCTCCACGATGCGTCTCGGGCGGCGTGGGTCAAACGGCGTCGGTCGGCGCGTGTCGATCCGCCATCCGCCGCACCTCCGCGGCGTAGCGCTCGCGCGTCTCCGGGTCGGCGACCGTCGCGGTGTCGTCGAGCGCCACGTCGAGGGCGGCGCGCGTCTCGCGGTGATCGCCGGTGAAACTCGTCAGCGCGCGCTCCTTGCGGAACTCGCGCGACCCGTCGGGCGTCGCGTAGGTGAGGATGATGAGGTTCTGCTCGTCGTCGGAGTAGGTCCGCTCGACCAGCCACACTCGGACCGCGTCCTCGCCATCGCCCGGATCTGCGACCATACCCCCGGTACTCCCACGCGACCCCTGAACCTGTCGCCGGTCGGCAGGAACCACCGGGAGGGGTAAGGTTATTGTAGCGTGTTCTCATACACGGGACCATGCGGTTTGTTATCGTAGGTGCTGGGCGGGTCGGTCGCCGGACCGCCCGCGTGTTAGAGGAGGAGGGTCACGACGTGACGGTCATCGAGGTGAACCCGGCGACCATCGACCGCGTCCGATCCGAGGGGTTCGACGTCGTCGAGGGCGACGGCTCGAACGAGAACGACCTGCTGGCTGTCGGACTGGAGGACGTGGACGCCCTCGGCGCGCTCTCGGGGGACGTGACGGTGAACCTCATCGCCTGCATGATCGCGTCGGCCCACGGCTGTCGGACCGTGCTGCGCGTGGACAGCGACTACCGCGAGTACGTCCTCGGGAAGTACGCCTCGGACGTGGACGAGGTGATCTACCCCGAACGCCTCGGGGCCATCGCGGCGAAGAACGCCCTCATGGGCGGGAGCGTCCGCGCCATCGCCGACGTGGCCCAGAACGTCCAGCTCCTCGAACTCACCGTCAGCGAGGACGCGCCGATGCGCGGGTACTCCCTCTCGGAACTCGAACTCCCCGCGAACGCGCGCCTCCTCGGATTCGGCAAGAAGGGGGAGTCGGTGGGCCTCCCCGACGCCGACGACTCGCTCGAGCTCGGCGATCGGGTCATCGTCATCGCCGAGTTCGACTCGCTGTCCGACGTGCGCCACCTCATCGTCGGCGACGCGCCGACCGCGACCGCCTGAGGTCGGACGGGACGGGGGAGCCGGGATCAGAGCGGCATCGGACCGCCGGCGTCGCCGCCGTCCCCGCCCCCGCCGGACTGCTGGGCGCGCGCGAGTAACTCCGAGACGGGCGGGCGGTAGGTGTACCCCGGGACGATCCCCTCGACGTAGGTCCCCTCGGCGTACTCGGCGAGCGCCTTCGCCACGTCGGGCGCACGCTCGGCGTCCTCGAACTCGAAGACGAACGTCGCCACGGCCTCCCCCTCGACCGCCTCGACGGTCAGCTCCTCCAGTTCGACGTCCGCCCGGACCGCACCGGGGGCGTCCTCGAGTCGGATCTCGTACGTCTCGAACCACCCCCGCCGAAGGTTCGGCCCGACGGCCTCCTCGACGGCGGCGTCGAGGGTCGGCGCGCGCACGGTGAGCACGTAGCGAAGCGCCCGGTCGTCCGTCCCGGCGGACCTGTCTGACTCCTCCGGGCCGAGGTCCTCGACGGTGACGCGCCCGTCGAAGGCGATCGTCTCGATCACGTACTCCCCGTCCGCCGCGGCGTAGGCGTCGTGGGCGTCGAACGCCCCCCGCGCCCGCTCCGGTAGCTCGTCGGTCATCACTCCGGCTAGGCGAAGCGACGGGAAAAGGCCAGCGCGTCGGCGTGACCGCTCGTGTTCGATGATGCCGGAGAGGTAGTCCGGTCTGCGATTCCCGCGAAAGCCCTCTCGCGGTGACTGGTCGAACCACCGCGGTGGGTGGGAGAGGAGGGGACGAGCCGCTGGCGTCGAATACTCGTTCGGATACGGTATAGAGCGTCGGCAGCGACAGCGAGGCTGCCTCGACAGCCCCCGCCGTCTCGACTCGGGCGACTCGCCGCGGTCCTCGGACTGCGTCCCGCGCTGCTTACGTCGGCGGCCGTCGCCGAGACGACGGCCCCTTTCAGTTCCGCCGCTCGTGACCGTACTCGCGACGCGGATGCGGGAGGGAGGATTTGAACCGAAACCGGACGGTCGCCCTCACCCCGCTCGGGCGCTGCGACCGGCAGGGTTCAAATCCACCTCGATCTATCCGCGCCGCTCGTGACCGTACTCGCGACGCGGATGCGGGAGGGAGGATTTGAACCCCCGAACCCCTACGGGAACGGATCTTAAGTCCGCCGCCTTTGGCCAGACTCAGCCACTCCCGCGCGAATCGACAGAGACGCCGGAGCGCCTAAAAGGCCACCCAAACGCCGCCGGACGCTCACCAGTCGACGCTGAGCGTCCCGTCGCCGTCCGGGTCCGGCGCGATCTCCTCGTTCGTCCGGCGGTCGACGACGTGGATGACGCCGCGGTCCTTCTTCGCCGGGCAGACCTCGGCCGCGCGGACGTTGTGTTCCAGTTCGTCCTCGCCGAAGAAGTAGGTCAGGGGCCTGGCGATGCCGCTCAGCAGGTCCATCTCCCAGTTGGCAGAGACCTCGGCGCACCGCCCCGCGGCGATGCACTTGTTCGCCTCGAAGACGATCTTGTAGGGCTTCTCCTCGACGGGCGGGGCGTCTCGCTCCCCGATCTCGCTCGGGTCGACGGGTCCGTCCTCGGCCATTGCCCGACGTTGCGCGCGCCGGACATTGGGGTTGTCGGTGTCCGCGCGCGACCACGGTTGTCAGAGCGGGCGGCTCAGCGCGCGTCCGCCAGCGGGACGAACGACCCCTCGCTCGCGGTCATCCACGCGGTGGTGATCTCCTCGGCCGTCGCGTCGGCCGGGTAGAGCGTGCACTCGTCGGGGGCGTCGGCGCGGCGCTCGACGCGGTGGAGCATCGTGCGCTCGCCGCGACGGGCGCGCAACTCCTCGACGATGCTCGGCGCATCACCGTCGGCGAAGTCGTTCCGGGACATGGTGAGCGGGACGCGACGAAACGCGCCTCCTAACCGAGAAGCTAGATCTATAGAACATAAGTCTTCTCAATAGCCCTCGCCGGAGGTACGGGGAGCGTCGGACGTGTCGGAGGTATCGGTGTGGGGGTTCCGGATGCGCTCCGAGCGGATCGTTACCTACCGGAAGATCTGGACGGACTCGATGACGGCCTCCTCCTGCGGGCGGTCCTGCCCGTCGGTCGGGAGCGAACCGATCTCGCGGACGACGTCCATGCCGTCGACGACCTGCCCGAACACCGAGTGCTTGCCGTCGAGGTGCGGCGTGGCGTCGAGCGTGATGAAGAACTGCGAGCCGTTGGTGTTCGGCCCGGCGTTGGCCATGGAGAGTTTCCCCGGCGCGTCGTGGGTCAGTTCGTCGTGGAACTCGTCGTCGAACTGGTAGCCCGGACCGCCACGGCCGGTCCCGGTCGGGTCGCCCCCCTGGATCATGAAGCCCTCGATGACGCGGTGGAAGGACACGTCCTGGTAGAGCGGATCAGTCCGCGTCTCGCCGGTCTCCGGGTCCTCCCACTCCCGCGAACCGGTGGCGAGGCCGACGAAGTTCTCCACCGTTCGCGGCGCGCGCCCCTCGAACAGCTCCAGTCGGACGTCGCCGCGGTTCGTCTTGAGAACGGCCTCCGGGTTGTCGTCGTCTGCCTTCTCGTGCATACGCCCGAGAGTGCCCCCGTCCCCAAAACCCTACTGGACGCCGGGCGGGAGACGACGGCGGGCGTCGCGTCCCCCTCTCGGCGGCTCCGGCCGAAGGAGACACGCTCAAATACGTGCGGTCGAGAGTGACGGACGATCCCATGTCGCTCACCGGACTCCTCCGTCGCGTCAGTCGGTTCGCGAGCACGTACTTCGTGATCTGGGTGCTCCTGTTCTCCGGCGTCGCCGTCGTCGAACCGTCGCCGTTCACGCCGGTCCTTCGGTACATCGCGCCGCTGCTCGGCGTCATCATGCTCGGGATGGGACTGACGCTCCAGCCCGTCGACTTCCGGCGACTCGTCGAGCGCCCGCGGGACGTGGCGGTCGGCGCGCTCGCCCAGTGGCTCGTCATGCCGGTCGCCGCCTACGGCCTGTACCTTGCGCTCGACCTCCCGCCGGCGGTTGGCGTCGGGCTCATTCTCGTGGGGGCCGCGCCGGGCGGCACCGCGTCGAACGTGATGACCTACCTCGGCGACGGCGACGTGGCGCTCTCGGTCGCCATCACCACCGTCACGACGCTCGCCGCGCCGCTGGTCATGCCCGCCTGGGTCGTCCTCCTGCTCGGCGAGCAGCTACAGGTGACGTTCCTCGACATGTTCCTGAGCATCGTCCAGATCGTGCTCGTGCCCGTGCTGCTCGGGTTCGCGATCCGCTGGCTTCTCGATCGCTTCGCCCCACGCGCGGCCGAGGTCGGCCTCGACGTGTTCCCGGCGGTGAGCGTGGCGGTCATCGTCGCCATCGTCGCCGGGCTGGTGGGCGCGAACGTCGAGACGATCCTCGCGGCGGGCGGCCTCGTCGCCCTCGCAGTGGTCGCGCACAACGCGATCGGCCTCGGCGGCGGCTACGCCGCCGGTCGGATCGCACGGATGCCGACCGAGCGCGTCCGGACGTGCGTCTTCGAGGTCGGGCTACAGAACAGCGGGCTCGCCGCGGCGCTCGCGGCGACGTTCTTCGGGGCCGAGGCGGCGCTCATCCCCGCGCTGTTCTCCGTCTGGCACAACGTCACCGGCCCGGCGCTGGCGAGCCTCTTCACGTGGCGCGACGAGCACCGGACGGGCGTCGACGCGGCGCGGGCGTCCGGCGCGACCGACGACTGAGAGGAGCGAGACCGAAACTCAGAACGCGCGCAGATCCTCGAGCCGCGCCTCGGCGCTCCCGTCCTCGATGACCGCGCGCGCCGCCTCCAGTCCCTCCTCCAGCGTCTCCGCGTCCCGGCGGGCGAAGATCCGCACGGCGGCGTTGACGGCGATCGCGTCCGCGAAGCGGTCCGTCCGCTCGCCGGCGAGCACCGCCTCGGTGATGTGCGCGGAGTCCGCGGCCACGTCGTCCACGGCGAGGTCATCGCCCGTGAAGTCCATGCCGTACTCCGCGGTCCGGACGTCGAAGTCGCTCAGCTCCCCGCCGTCCCACACGGCGACCTTGGTCGAGCCGGGTCGGATGTCGTCGTAGCCCTCCATTCCCTGGAACATGACGACCCGCGAGGGATCGTAGCGCTCGCTCGCCTCGAACGTGTCGATGATCCGCTTGGCGTAGGGCAGGTGATAGAAGCTCCCGAGATGGACGTCGGCGCGCGCGGGGTTCGCCAGCGTCTCTATGGTGTTGACGAACGTGCGCACGCCCATCTGGTCGCGGCGGTCCTCCAGCCCGGCGACGCCGGGGTTGAAGTTCGGCTGGTAGTAGAAGCCGAACCCCACCTCGTCGGTCATGTCGGCGGACTCGGCCGGCGAGCGGTCCGTCTCGACGCCGAGCTCGTCGAGGACGTGCCGGTACGCCGTCGCCCGCTGCGTGGGGACGCGGTCGCCGGAGTGGACGACGACCGGCGTGCCGGCCGCGGCCGCGACGAGGCCCGCCCCGACGCCGAGCAGCGCGGAGGTGTGCTTGCCGTCGTAGTTCGCGCCGCAGTCCACGGGGTCGCAGTCCGGTTCGGCGAACTCGACTGACTCCTCCGCCATCACGTCGACGTACGCCGCGAGCTCCTCGGGCGTGTTGCGCTTCCACCGGTTCGCCAGCCAGAACGCCCCGAGGGTGGTCGGGTCGGGTTCGAGCGCGAGGATGCGCCGAAACGCCTCCCGGGCCTGGTCGCGGGTCATGTCGTCCGCGGACTTGTGCCCGCTGCCGACGACCTCCGTCATCAGCCGCTTCAGCGGCCAGTCGCCGAAGGACCGCGTCGCTTTCGCCATGCGAGGGGGTCGGACCGCGCCGGGGAAAAACGTCCCGTTCGCGGCTCGACGCCGATTCAGGTCCGTGCGCAGGACGCGGGGAGCGACCGACCGCCCGACGCGATCGTCCCCGCGCCGTCACGGACGACCGCGACCGCGACCGCGACCGCGACCGACGGCCTGCGACCGCGAGGCCTGGGCGTCGAGCTGTCGCGAGATCAACTGACTCACCTCCTGCGGGTCGGTGACGTTGTGGAAGACGATCTCCGTCCCGCCGGAGCCTGCGGTGTCGATGTGGACGTCGCCGTAGGAGAGCAGCCGCTGCAGGAACGACTGCTCGTAGGTCGTATTCTGGACGCGATCCATGCGGAGGCTGGTGACCTGCCGCGAGAGGAGCCCGCGCTTCTCGTACACCTCGTTGCTCGTGATGACGTACCGCGTGCTCCGGTGACGGAAGTACGTCACGAGGGCGACGGCGATACCGGCGAGGAGCAGCCCGATCCCGATCAGCGACCACGGTTCGGGGAGGAGCGCGAACGAGACGGGGCCGAGCAGGAAGAGCACGGCCCCCGCGACGAGCGACAGCGCCGCGGGGTAGAGACTCGGGTGTCCGCTCCAGACTACCTGCTCGTTCGGACCGAGCGTGACCCAGTCCGGGACGTCACGTGCGGATGACATGCTCGCCGGGAGGTACGTCGCCGACGCATATCCATCTACCCCCGCTCGCCGTGTGCGCGTGATGCCGTCCCGTCCTCGCCCCTCCCGGAAACCGACAGCGTGTAAGTCCCGCCCTCCGTACCCCGACCAATGAGCGCACTGGAGGACGACTGGCGCGCCGACCTCGACGCCGTCGACGCGCGGCTCGTCGACGACTACCAGAGCGGCTTCCCCGTCGAGCCGCGGCCCTTCCGCGCCGTCGGCGAGGCGCTCGGCGTGAGCGAGACCGAGGCGCTCGCCCGCGTCGAGCGCCTCCGCGAGCGCGGGGTCTTCCGTCGGTTCGGCGCGGTCCTCAACCCGCCGGTCATCGGCAGCTCGACGCTCGCCGCCGTGCGAGCGCCGGAGGACCGCTTCGAGGAGATCGCCGGGGTGATCAACGGCTACCGCCAGGTGAACCACAACTACCGCCGCGACCACGAGTGGAACGTGTGGTTCGTCGTCACCGCCGGGTCGCGGGCGACACGCGACCGCATCCTCGCGGAGATCGAGGAGCGGACCGGCTGTGCGGTGTTGAACCTCCCGATGCTCACCGACTACTACATCGACCTCGAGTTCCCGGTCGTCAACGAGGACCGATTCGCCCGGGAGGCGCGAGCGGCGCGCGAGGTCCCGGCGGACGGGGAAGTCCCCCACGACGGGGCGGAAAACGCCCCGAACGGGCGAGCGGCGGAGGCGACGACGGTGACCGCGACGCGCATCTCCGAGGAGGCGACCGCCGACCTCACCGACCTCGACCGGCGGCTGCTGCTCGAGATCCAGTCGGGGTTCCCGCTCTCGCTCACCCCCTACGCGGACGTCGCGGACGCCATCGACGCCGACACGGGCGAGGTCGTCGCCGCCGTCCGCCGCCTGCTCGACGCCGGCTGCGTCAAGCGGGTCGGGTGCGTCGTCAACCACGTCGTCACCGGCTTCGACGCGAACTGCATGGTCGTCTGGGACGTGCCCGACGACGAACTCGACGCCCGCGGCGGGCGCGTCGGCGGGCTGCCGTACGTCACGCTCTGCTACCACCGCCCGCGCCGGCCCGAGCACGGCTGGCCGTACAACCTCTTCACGATGATCCACGGGCGCGACCCCGAGACGGTGGACGCGAAGATCGACGAACTCGCCGCCGACTACCTCCCCTTCGACCACGAGCGGCTCTACTCGACAGCGACGCTGAAGCAGACGGGCGCGCAGTACGAAGAACTGGTCGGGGAGTGAGCGTCAGAACCGGCGTCGCTGGCTCGTTCCGGCGTCTTCGGTCCCTCCGGAACCGAGGGCGGTTCCGGACGCCCGCGAGACGCGAAGCGTCCGACAGTGCGGATTTCTTACCGACTCCGCGCCGGGAAAGTCGGTTTCACTTGCTGGGGAGGACATCGGGGACGGTCACCGAGGCGGCGAGCGCGACCCGCCCGTCGCGCGCCGCGACGTAGCCGACGACGGCGACGCTCCCGATGAGCACGGCCGCGACCCCGACCAGGCCGGCCTCGGGGCCGAACGACCCCCCGGTGAGCACGTCGGGGCCGATCTCCTGCACGCGGACGAGCGACGGCGAGACGCGGTTGCCGCTCACCGGGAAGCCGTAGATCGGCCCGAGAAAGAAGTTCCAGGAGACGTGCGCCCCGATGGGGATGGCGAGTTCGCCGGTCAGGACGTAGCCGAGGGCGAGCCAGACGCCGGCCAGCGAGACCCCGAGGACGCTCACGACCGTCGCGCCGGGGTTGGCGGCGTGGAGCGCGCCGAACAGCCCCGAGGTGAGGAGGACGGCGACCGCGACGGCCCCCCGGTGGCCGAGGTACCCGCGCAGCCCCTCGGCGACGTTCGTCAGCTGGTACCCTCGCGAGAGTACCTCCTCGTAGACGCCGACGGCGACGAACATGGCGAGCGACGAGACGAACCCGGTGAGCAGCGCCGGGGAGGGGCTCGCGACATCGGTGACGACGACGAGACCGGAGACGACCTGCGCGGCGAAGACGAGCGTCTGGAGCCCCGCGCCGAGCGCGAGGCCGAACCCGCAGTCGAGCCACCACTGGCGGTCGATGTGCAGGCCGAGGTCGTCGAGCGGCCGGCGGTCGAACAGCCGCGCCGCGACGGGGACGGAGACGCCGACCGCGAACGCCATCACGAGGGTGTTGAGCGCGATCGGCGTCGCCCGGCCGACGAGCGGCGAGACGGCGACGAAGCCGACGACGGCGATCGCGAGGAGGAGACCGGTCTGCAGGAGGAGTCGCCACGGGGCGCGGAGGCGGCCTTCGCGGGGGTTTCGTAGGAGGCGCACGGATCGGGCGGGGGAGTTCGGTGAGGTGGGATAGGGTAGGGTGTTCGATCGGGTGCGGTGGGGCGCTATCGCCCGACGACCATGACCATCGGACCGATGAACACGAGCGCGAGGCCGATGGCGCGGTAGATGAAGTCGTTGTCCATCAGGCTGAGCGGCGTGAGCACGAGCAGGAGGCCGATCAGCACGATGTGCGCTCCGACGATCGTCTTGCTCTTCATCGGCAGGGTAGCCAGCAGTCCGACGACCAGCAGGAGGAGGAACACCTGCCCGATGTTGTACTGCAGCAGGAAGCTGTCGATGACCTGCAGTGGGAGCGTGAGCATTCTTACGTACCACTCGTTTCGTGTCGAATTTCAACTTTGCGTTACTCAATCGCCCCCGATGTCGAGCGGACGGATGAATAGAACGAACAGGACCACGACGGTCGTCCCGTAGCCGAGCGCCCAGACGATCCGCCCGAGGCCCGGAGCGCCGAGGGTCGTGAGCGCGTAGTCCGCGACGCCGGGAACGACGACGCCGAGCGTGGCGACGGCGGCCCCGAGCTTCATGCGATCGGAGACGAGCCCCGACTCCTCGGCGGACTCGGGGTCGGTCGAGTCGGTCGCGTGGTCGGCCATGGACGGCCTACGCGGCGCGCGCCCCTGAACCCCTCGGTCCGAACCGACCGGCCTTTGACGCTCCTCGAGAAGCACACCACGTGAACGTCGGACATCTCTACGCCGTCCTCGCCGCCCTCCTGTTCGGCGCGTACCTCGTCCTCTACAAGCGCTACTTCGGCACGTATCCGACGATGCCGTACATGGTTGGCGTGTACGGGTCGGCGCTGGCGTGGTACCTGCCGATCGGGGTGATCACGTGGCCGGACGGGCGGGCGCTCGCCGGGACGGTGACGTCGCCTGAAGCCCTCGGGGCGCTCGTCGCGGCGGCGCTGCTCACCGGCGTGGCCGTCGCAGTCTCCCTGCTCGCCGTCAACCGCGGGGAGGTCTCGTACGTCGCTCCGCTGAACAAACTCGTCCCCCTGTTCGTCCTCCCCATCGAGGTGCTCGCGCTCGGCCAGCACCTCGGTCCGCTACAGGTCGTCGGCGTTCTCGTCGCCACCGCGGGCGTCTACCTGGCTAACTACCACTCCGGCGCGCTCCTCGCGCCGTTTCGCCGCGCGCTCACCTACCCTCCCGCACAGCTAGCGCTGTTCGGTGCGGCGCTGTTCGGCGTCGTCGACGTGACGAAACGGGTCCTCCTGCAGGAACTCGCGCTCCCCGTCCCGCTGGTCGTCTGGCTCGGTCTGCTCGGTATCCTCGCCGTCTCGTTGCCGCTCGGCCGACGGCGCTTCGACGCGCTCCCCCGACGAGCGTATCCGGGGATCGTCGCGATGGGACTGCTCGTCGCCGTCGTGAATCACACCACCGCGCTCGCGTTTCAGACGATTCCCGCGAGCGTCGCCTCGCCCATCATCAACGCGCAGGCCGTCGTCGCCGTCGTCCTCGGCGGCCTGCTCCTCGACGAGGGGGCGTTCCCGCAGCGCCTCGCCGCCAGCGTCCTCGCGGCGGTGGGCGTCGGCCTCGTCGCGCTCACCTGACGCGCTCTAAACCTCTCGCTCTCACGATCGAACGATCGATGTCGAGATATTTGCCCCGTCCGAACGAAAACACGCGACGAGAGGGGAATCCAGCCGTCCATCTATATGTCCCCCGGCGAAGATAGTTCCGGTTATGTCAGACGGAGATATCGATGAGACGGTGCGGCGCTATCATCTACGAACTGTCGCATCTGCGGCGTTCTCCGACGGGCGAGCGGCGCACGGGCTCCGAGTGAGACGCCATCCTCCCTCCGGGGAGCCGACGGCGGCGAGCGCGAGCGTCGGGAGGCGGTCGGAGCGACGCGCGTGATGTACGACCTCACGCATCCGATCGAGTCCGGCATGCCGACGTACCCCGGCGATCCCATCGTCGAGAGCTGGCCGAACGCGACGATCGGGGCGGACGGCTATCGCGTGACGGCCTTCGGGATGAGCACCCACACGGGGACCCACATCGACGCCCCGCGCCACATCGAACCGGAGGGAAGGGCACTCTCCGCGTACCCGGTCGACCGCTTCCGCTTCGACGCCCGACTCGTGGACTGCGCCGTCGGCCCGAAGGAGTCCATCGAGGAGGGGTGCGTCCCCGACACCGACGCCGACCTCCTCCTGTTTCACACCGGCTGGAGCGACTACTGGGGCGAGGACGTCTACTACGACTACCCGCACCTCTCGCCGTCGGCGGCCGAGCGCTGCGCCGAGCTCGGCTGCGACGTCGGCATCGACACGCCGAGCGTCGACCCCATGGGGGCGGACCTCCTCGCCCACCACGAGCTGTTTCGCGCCGACCACCTCATCATCGAGAACCTGACGAACCTCGGGGCGCTCCCCGAACGCGTCACCGTCTACGCGCTCCCGCTCCCGCTCGCCGGTGCGGACGGCGCGCCGGCCCGCGTCGTCGCCCACGAGTGAGCCGCGGTCCGACGGTTTATATGCGATCGAGCGGGTAGACCCACCAGCGTGAACGACTCCGCCGAGCCCGGGTACGACGCCGACCAGCGGACGGTCCCGCGGTCCGACCTCGACGCCGCCTGGGGCGATCTCTTCCCGTTCGATCCCTACCCCCAGCAGGTCGACGGCGTCGAGCGGGCGCGCGAAGTGATGGGCGACGGCGGCTACCTCCTGCTGGAGGGGGCCTGCGGCACGGGCAAGACGCTCATCGCGCTCGTCGCGGGGCTCCAGGCGGTGCGCGACGGCGTCGGCGAGCGCGTGTTCGCCGTCACGCCCGTCAAGCAGCAGCTCAAGCAGTTCGTCACCGAGGTGCGCACGCTCAACGCCGAGCGCGACGAACCGTTCGCCGGGCTCGTGCTCGTCGGCAAGCGCGACCTCCTCCCCTACGCCCGCACGGACGCCCTCCCGACCGACCGCGGCGTCCACGACGCCGCCTCGGACATGCGCGAACTGACGGCGCGGCTCGTGAGCCGGGAGTCCGAGATGCCCCTCGACGTGTCGCCGGGGGCGCTCGACGGCCGTATCAACGTCTGCGGGGCTGACGGCTGCGATCGGCTCTCCTACTCCGAGGCGCGCTGTCCCGAGCACCGCGGCGAGCGCGACGAGGAGGCCCCGTGGTACGACCCGCTGCGCGCCGAGGTGCTCTGTCGGCTGGTCGAGGACCTCCCCGGCGAGCGCCTGGAGACGGCGGGCGCGACCGCGCCCTACCCGGCGGAGCCGCCCCACACCCGCGACGTGCTCGTCGACGCCGACGAGGCCGACCCCCTGGCCGACGAGTCGGGTCGCTTCGACCCGTTCTACGCCCGGTTCTTCGCCGACGAGGGGTGGGTCGGCTTCGACTTCACCGCGGGCGAGCGCCACGTCCTCGACGCGGAGGCGGTCGCGCGCGCCGCCGTCGGCCGCGGGACCTGCCCCCACGAGGCGATGGCGGCGCTGATGGCCGAGGCGGACGTGCTGATCGGCAACTACAACCACGCGTTCGACCCGAAGACGCGCCGCCTGACCCGCGAGAAGGCGGGCGTCCTCGACGACGGGACGCTCCTCGTGGTCGACGAGGCGCACATGCTGGAAGAGCGCGTGCGCGACCTCCTCTCGGAGACGCTCTCGCTGCACGCGATCCGCACCGCCCACCGCGACGTCGCGCTCGTCCGCGAGTACCTCTCCGGGACGGGTGGCGCGCCGGGCGCGGACCCCGAGACGCACCGGCGACACGCCCGGCGGACGATGTCCGAATTCTCCGGCGTCGACGAGCGGGACCTTCGGACCGCACAGTCGTTCCTGGAGTGGCTCGCGGCCGCCATCGACGACGAGGTCTCCGACTACCTCCGGGAGGAGTACGGCGACTGGCAGCGCGCGTTCCGCGAGGGGTCGCTCCCCGACGACGACCACGAGCTACCGCTCCGGGACCCCGAGACGGTCGAGGTGGACCGACTGACCGAGGCCGCGGGCGAGGAGTTCCCCGACGACGTCTGGTTGCGGCTGCGCGACGTCGGACGGGTCGCCGCCGCCGTCCACGAGAACGACGGACAGACGGACCGGACCCCCGTCTGCGACGCCGTCGGCACCCTCCTGTGGCGCTGGGGGACCGCCGGGCACGCGACGTACTTCCGGGAGATCGAACTGGAGTACGCGGAGAAGGCCGTCGAGGACACCACCCTCCCCGACTGGGCGAGCGCGTACAACGCCGCGCTCTCGCTCTACAACTGCATCCCGCAGGACCCCCTCGCCCGGACCTTCGACGACCTCGCCGGGGGCGTGCTCATGTCGGCGACGCTCGAACCCTTCGACGTCTACCGGCGGGTCAGCGGCCTCGACCTGCTCGCCGAGGGATCGGAGGACCGCGACCCGCGGCGCGTCGAGACCGCGAGCTACGGCCTCGCCTTCCCCGAGTCGAACCGGGCGAGCTGGGTCGTTGACCTGCCGCCCTTCACCTACCGCGAGCGCGGCCCGCCGGTCACCGACTACGACGAGATGACCCCCACCCGCCGGGCGTACGCGAGCGCGCTGGTCTGCCTCGCCCGGGGGCGGGGCAACGTCCTGCTCTGTCTGCCCTCCTACCGCGAGGCGGAGTGGGCGGTCGAGTACCTCCGCGAGCACGTCTCGAAGCCCGTCCTCCGGGACCGCTCGTCGGACAGCGCCGAGACCGACGCCATGCTCTCGCGGTTCTTCCAGGACGACGGCATCCACCGCGTGCTGGTCACGAGCGCGCGCGGCACCGTCACGGAGGGCGTCGACTACCGCGGCCACCGCCTCCACTGCGCCGCGGCCGTCGGCGTTCCGTACGCGAACACCGCCGCGCCCCGGATGCGGGCGGTGACCAACGCCTACGATCGGACCTTCGCCGACGGGTTCGAGACCGCCGTGCAGGTCCCCGCCGTCCGCAAGGCGCGCCAGGCGTTCGGGCGCGTCCTCCGCGGCCACGACGAGACGGGCGTGCGCGTCCTGCTCGACCGCCGCTACCTCCCCGACGCGCCGCGGTCGGTGAACGGCCTGCTGGGCGAGGCGGAGCGCGCGGAGTTCACTAGGGTGAGCCCCGACATGCTCGACCTCGGGCTCGCTCAGTTCTGGGACTCGAACGCCTGAATCGCCGCCCGCCAGTCGTCGGGCAGCGGCCGCGGCTCCCCGGTCTCGGGGTCGACGCTCACCTGCACCGTCTCGCCCGTGAGCGCGACGCCCTCGTCGGTGCGCACCCGGTAGGCGAAGGTGAAACTCGACGCCCCGAGGTCGCTCACGCGGACGTCCACCCGGGCCGTCTGCCCGAGGTGGATCGGCGCGCGGTAGTCGGCCTCGACGTGCACGAGCACCATCTGCGGCCCCGCGTCGATGCCGACGACCTCCTGGAGGTACTCGATGCGCCCCTGCTCGAGGTAGGTGCTGTAGACGGAGTTGTTGACGTGGTTCAGCGTGTCGAGGTCGCGGTAGCGGACCGGGATCTCGATCGTGAAGGGGAAGTCGTCGCCGTCGCTGTCGTCCATGGCGGCATCGAGGGGCGCGGACCCATTGCGGTTGCGGTCGCCCGAGTCGACGGTTCGGGCCGCTCCGACCGCGAGCCGCAGAAACGTTCGCCCGTCGAGAACCGGCGTCGGGGGCCGTTCGCCTACCCGTGCGCCCGACGGATCGCCCCACTCTAACGGCGCGCGCTCGGGGGAGAACGCGAGGTGCGAGTCGCACTCCCGGTCCTCGCCGTCGGTCGTGATGACCGCCTCGATCGACGCGGCGGGGTGCCCGAGGAGGTAACCGGCGTGCCAGTGGCGGCCGTCGGCAGGCGGACGAGGAGGGCGTAGGTGCCCCTCCCGTTCACGCGTCGCCGGCCTCCTCCCCGCTCCCGGCACCCTCCCCGTCGTCATCGAAGCCCAGCGCGACGGAGTTGATGCAGAAGCGCTTGCCCGTGGGTTCGGGCCCGTCGTCGAAGACGTGCCCGAGGTGACCGCCGCAGTTCGCACAGACGACCTCGGTTCGGACCATGCCGTGGCTCGTGTCGCGGCGGAGTTCGATCGCGTCCTCGTCCGCGTCGTAGAAGGAGGGCCACCCGGAGCCCTCGCGGTCGAACTTCGTCTCCGAGTCGAACAGCGCCGCGCCGCAGCCGGCACAGACGTACGTGCCCTCGTCGTCCTTGCCGATGAACTCGCCGGTGAACTTCGGCTCAGTCCCCTGCTCTCGCAGCACGCGGTACTCCTCGTCGGTCAGCACCTCGCGCCACTCCTCGTCGCTCCGGGGCAGGTCGCGCGTCTCGCGTTCGGACATAGGTGGCCGTAGGTACCGGGCGAATAAAGACCCAGTGCCCGACGGCGACGCGCCGTACGCAATCGTTCCTGCGCGAGGAGGCGGCGCGGAGCGCCCGTGAGAAGAGACCGAGGCACGGAGCGCCGAGGGAGTAGGGTGGGGTAGTTTACCCCTTGATGTTCGCCACGGGGCGCATCCGCGCGACCTTCGTCCCGATGCCGAGGCGGTCGCTGACGCGGACGACCTCGTCCACGTCCTTGTACGCGCCGGGGGCCTCCTCGGCGACGGTCGCGCCGGAGCGGGCCTTGACGTAGACGCCCTCGCCCCGGAGGCGCTGTTTGAGGTCGCCCGCGGTGTAGTCCTTCTTCGCCTGGGTGCGCGACTTCAGGCGGCCCGCGCCGTGGGCGGTCGAGCCGAAGGAGAGCTCCATCGAGCGCTCGCCGCCCGCGAGGACGTAGGAGTGCGTGCCCATGCTCCCCGGCAGGAGGACGGGCTGGCCCGCGTCGCGGTAGGCGGGGGGGACCTGCGGGTGTCCGGCGGGGAAGGCCCGCGTCGCGCCCTTGCGGTGGACGAGCAGGTCCTTCCGCTCGCCGTCGACCTCGTGGGTCTCCTCCTTTGCGATGTTGTGACAGACGTCATAGACGAGTTCGACGCTCTCCTCGGCGGTCCCGAACAGCTCGCGGAACGCCCGTCGGACGGCCTGGGTCATCGCCTGCCGGTTGGCCCACGCGAAGTTGGCCGCGCCGTACATCGCCCGGCGGTAGTCCTCGGCCGCGTCGTCCCCGATGGGCGCGTAGACGAGCTGACGGTCCGGCAGGGAGTCGACGAGGTCGGGGTACTCCCGCTCGAATCGGCGGATGTACTCCTGGCAGACCTGGTGGCCGAGCCCGCGGGACCCCGAGTGGATCATCACGACGACCCCGTCCTCGCGGAGGCCGTAGGCGGCGGCGGTAGCGTCGTCGTACACGTCGGTGACGCGCTGGACCTCGAGGAAGTGGTTACCCGAGCCGAGCGAGCCGACCTGCTTCACGCCGCGTTTCTTCGCGTTCTCGGGGACCGCGTCGGGATCGCCCGGGAGGCGGCCCCCCTCCTCGCAGTGCTCGAGGTCGGCCTCGGTCGCGTGGCCCTCCTCCAGCATCCACTCCATGCCGCGTTCGAGGATGCCATCCACGTCGTCGCGGTCGGTCCGGACGTACCCGCCCTTCCCGAGGCCGCAGGGGACGAGGTCGTAGAGGCGCTCGACGAGGTCCTCCTCGCTGCCGCGCACGTCCCCGTAGTCGAGCGGCGTGCGGAGGACGCGGACGCCGCAGTTGATGTCGAAGCCGATCCCGCCGGGGGAGATCGCCCCACCGTCCATGTCGACGGCGGCGACACCCCCGATGGGGAAGCCGTAGCCCAGGTGGCCGTCCGGGAGGACGACCGAGTACTTCTGGATGCCGGGCAGGGTGGCGACGTTGCGCACCTGCTCCAGGGTCTGTCCCTCCTCGCGCATCTTCTCGAGCAGCGGCTCGGAGGCGTACACGCGCGCCGGGACGCGCATGTCGCCGGAGCGCGGGATCTCGTAGACGTCTTCGGCGACTTCGGTGATTTCCATACCGACTAGTAGTCGGTCGAGGGGCAAAAAGTACCGCGAGAGCGGTCAGATGTCGAGGGTGGCTTCGAGGACCCACTCGGACGATCGATCCGCGGCTCGCGATGCGTCGTCCCCCGACGCGTCGCTCGCCCGTTCCGTCGAGCGCGTCGGAACGCGCTCGACGCGCATCTCGCTGTACGTCGGGCTCTTGACGTCGAACAGCGGTTCGCCGATGGGGCCCGCGAGGACCGTCGCCCGGAGCGCGTAGCCGTCGCCGGCCCCGCGCTCCTCGATCTCGACGCCCTCCGCGCGCGACACCGCCACCCCCTCTAGCTCCTGCAGGAGGACGAGTTCCGCGAGGTAGTCGAACAGGAGCGCCTGGCGGTCCTCCGACTCGACCTCGATCTCGAACCGCCGGGAGTCGTCGCCGCCTCCCTCCGAGATGGCGGCGAACGCGCGGGTCGACTCGGCGAACGCCTCCTCGAGCGTCGCGCCGGTCGCCCGGAAGCGCGCGTCGGCCGGGTGGCTGAGCAGTTCGAAGCTCACGGGGAGTCCTCCGGGAGGGTCATGTGCGACGATCGGCGGCGGGAGGGAAAGGGTTTATCGACGCGGACGGATCGCCGTCCGCGGGCGTCAGAGGTACTCGCCGAGATAGGGGCGGATCTCGTCGCGAGTGATGGTCTCGCCGCGCTCGACGTAGTAGGAGGCGCACGCGTTGCCGAGCGCGAGCGCCGACCGCAGGTCCCACCCGACCGCCAGCCCGTGGGCGAACCCGGCGGTGAATCGGTCGCCGCCGCCGGTCTCCCGCACGGTCCCCTCCGTGTCGAGGTTGGCGACGTGGACCACCTCGTCGGGCGACGCCGCCGTCGCCGCCGCGACGTCGTGGCAGACCACGCCCGCGAGGTCGGCGCGCTCGCGCACGGCGGCGAGGCCCTCGGCGAGGTCGGCGTCCCGCGCGCCGACCGCCGCGGCGAGGGCGTTCGTCTCGGCGCGGTTGGCGCAGAGGACGACG
The DNA here is from genome assembly GCF_029338575.1 of Halomarina halobia. GTDB lineage: Archaea > Halobacteriota > Halobacteria > Halobacteriales > Haloarculaceae > Halomarina > Halomarina halobia. The sequence continues at coordinate 2,773,837 of NZ_CP119992.1, read as the reverse complement.
CGCGTCCACCCCGACGCGAGCGCGGCGAGGGCGTCGAGGAGGTCGAGGAGCGCGCCGTCGCTGCTCCCGGTGACGTCCCCGGGATCGAGCACGAACACGTCGGCCACGAGGTGGTCCGCGGCGGCGCGCAGCGCGTCGTCCATCCCCGGAATCGACACCCAGTTGCCGCAGCAGACCACGTCCGCGCCGAACGCGCCGTCGAGATCGGCGACCGCGCGCAGGTCCTCGAACGTCCAGTCCGCGAGGTCGCGCGACTCCTCGGAGAGGACGACGTCGCCCTCCTCGAACTCGCAGACGGAGACGCGCGCGGGGTCGCCCATCGAGACGGTGGCGAACGGAAACGCCGAGAGCGTCGGGTGATCGAGGTGGCCGTAGAGCGTCACGTCGTCGGAGAGCGCGTGGGCCTGTACGGCCATGTTGACGGCCTGACCGCCGGGCTCGGCCTCCCGCGGATCGAGACGGAACGCCTTCGACGCGCCCGCCTCGATGCGCCCGCCGAAGGTGGCGCGGTCGTCGATCGCGGTGTCAGCGCCCACGCGCACCCGGCAGCGCCTGTCGACGCTCCCGTCCGGGAACGCCGTGACGCTGACCGGGCTGTTCGCGTCGAGCGCGTCGGGGAGCGCCTCGTAGGTCGCTCGCGACGTGGAGTCCATGGCCGGCACTACGAGGGGCGGCGTAATTACTGTGCCAGTCGATGTCGCAGATCGGCGGATCGCCCGTCAGTCCCGCGAGTAGCTGGCGATGCGCCCCCACGTGGACTTCTTGCCCCACAGCCCCGAGCGCATGCACTCGCACTCGACGATCTGGGAGTTGTCGACGAACAGGTTCACGTTCGGGCCGAAGTTCTTGATGTACCACTCGAACACCTCCGGGTCGGCGGCCTCGAAGACGCAGTTCTCGACGCCGACCTCGTTGGCGATCGCGAACGCCACGTCCGTGCGCCACTCCCGGACGCGCTCGGTGATGCCCTCGGACTCGACCATGATCTTGTACGCGCCGGCCTCCAGGTGGCGGTGGGCCTCCTCGATGGCGCTCGCGGGGTCGATCGCGGCCTCGCTCTCCAGTTCCTCGACGCTCGACGCCCCGCCCGCGCCGAACTGGACGTTGATCTCGGGCTTCGCCTTCAGGCCGTGGTCCTGGACCATCTCGGTGAGCGCCACCATGTCGTCGACGTCGATGGCGAGGAAGCCCGAGGACACCTCGACGATGTCGAAGCCGAGTTCGCCCGCCTCCTCGACGTAGTCCTCCACCCTGTCGCGGTCCGCGATCAGGACGTGCTCGATGAACCCGCCCGTCGAGACCTCCACGTCGAACTCGTGGCAGGTGTCGATCAGCTCCCGGACGGCCTCCTCCGGCATCAGGGCGAACGAGCCGCCCGAGAACTTGTAGATGTCCACGTACCGCCCCATCGTCTCGAGGATGTCGCGGAGCTCGCGCGGCCCCATGGGATCGTAGTACGGCCCGCGGATCTCGGTGATCCCACGCTCGCGGGGTTTCTCCGGTCGATCGTTCACGCGCAGGAAGTCGAAGGCTCGGTCGGCCATGCGTGTGGCATCACCGGGATGTCGGTTAATCCTTTGTCACGAAATGCGGTACGTGAGCGGATCGTGAGAGTCCCGCCGGACGACGCGGAGGGACCGATCCCGACCGTCGTGATGGCACACGGGTTCTCCACCGTCAGGGAGAGCCTCGACGGTGGCTACTTCGACGCCTACGTCGAGGCCTTCGACGAGGCGAGCGGCGTGAGCCGAGCCCGGGCGCTCAGTCGACGAGCGCAACCAGGTCCGCCACGTCGTATTCTTCGAGCGAGCGCACGGCGTCCACGATCTCCCGCCGGCGGTCCTCGTCGTAGCGCCCGCGGGTCATCGCCTCGAACTTCTCCTCGATCTGCTCCCACGACATGGGGTTGTTCGGGTGGCCGTTGAAGTCGGCCTTCTCGACGTGGTAGCTCGTCCCGTCCTCGAGTTCGACGTCGATGACGGCGGGCATCTCGCCGTTCTCGAAGCGCTCGGTGAGCTCCGGGTCCTCCTCGACCTCGACGGTGCGCAGGAGCGTCTGCACGTCGTCGCTCCGGATGCGCTCCGGTTCGTAGGCCTCGTTGGTCATCTCGCGGTCGATGAGCGCCGCCGCGAGCATGTACGGCAGGGAGTGGTCGGCCTGGGCCTTCGTCTCCACCTCGTAGCGCGAGCCCTCGCCGCCGCCGATGATGAGCTTCGCGCCCGCGAACGTGTCGAGGTGGATCGAGTCGACGGCCCCCGGGTCGATGTCGTGCCCCGCCGCGAGTTCGATGATGCCCTCGACGGCGGACTGGGCGTACGTCTCGGCCACGTAGCGCTTCGTCATCGTGTCGAAGACGCGCGAACAGCCGGGGTCGAGGTCCACCTCGAAGTCGCCCGAGACGGTCTGCTTCCAGCCCTTCTGTCCCTCGAAGAGGTCCGTCGGCCCCTCCATGCCGTGTTTCGCGAGGTAGACCGAGTAGACGGCGTTGCGGGCGGCGTTGGCGCTGGCGACGCCCTTCCACTCGTTGATCCCCCCGGTCCGCGTCACCCGGAGGGCGTTGTGCGCCGTCCCGGCGATGCCGACGGCGTTGCGCACTTGCTCCTCGTCGAGGTCGGCGATCGCGCCCGCGCCGCAGGCGGCCGAGATGACGGTGTGGGTGACGTGGTCCCAGCCCCTGTCGCGGACGGGGGCGTTCCAGGCGAGTTCCCCCTGCACCTCGTAGGCCACCCCGATAGCCTCGATGAGGTCGCGCCCGCTCGCGCCGCGCGCCTCGCCGCAGGCGACGACGCCCGCGATGTTGTCGCTGGGATGGGGGGTCTCGCCGGGGGCGAGGAAGGAGTCCATGAAGTCGAGGTAACGGGTCAGCGTCGTGTTCAGCATGGCGGCGTCCGGCGGCGATCCGCGTCGGTCCGAACCCCAGAAGCGACACGGGCCGTCCGCGTTCAGCTCCTCGACGGTGGCGCGGACTCGCTCGGGCGGCTCCGCGTCCATCGCGCCGACGGCGATACCGACCGAGTCGAGGACGCGTTTCTTCAGCTCCTCGATCGCGTCCTCTGACAGCGCGTCGTACTCGACCTCTCGGGCGAACGTCGCGAGATCAGTCGTCGTGACCATACGCGCCGTACGCGGGCACGAGGGAAAGTCGTACGCCGACCGGTACGGGGCGGAGAGCGTTCGGGAGGGGAGACGGTACCGAGGTGCTCACTCGCCGTCGTAGATGAAGACGTCGCCGTCGCCGTGGACGACGATCTCGAGCCCCCGATACGAGAAGGCGACGTAGTCGATGACGGGCGTTTCGCTCGATTGGGTGGTGAGCAACTGCTCCAGGGCGTCCCACTCGGCGACGCTCGCGAGCGGGGGTTCGAGGAGCATCGGGTCCTCGTCGAGCACCTCGCTGATCGCGACGGTGACCGTAGCCAGTAGGGATCCAGCATCGGTAGCGTCATACCGCGCCCGGTTCAGCGCCTCCCGGTCCGACGGCCCGATGTCGTCTCCCGAACCCGTACCTTGCGACATACGCCTCGTCCTTCGTGGCCACGACAGTAAAACCAACGTAATAATTACGGTTTATACGATATGCTCTCGAAAAAGATACAGTTAGGTATTGAATGATAACGTTTCGGATCATATAATATAGTTGAGAAAATTTAAGGGAAGGGGCGAGAAATGACGGTTGGATGAGCGAGAGGACGCGGTGGGCGGTCCGGTGCACGGTGTGCGACTTCCGCGGACGCGCACCCACGCGTGCGCTCGCCAACCGGCTCGCCGAGATACACCAGTCGGCGTCCGGACACGACGTCGACGTCGCCCGCGACCGGGGGCACTGACGGCACCGAACCGGTGTCCGCGCCGTGGGCCCCGAGAGTCGGAACGAACCGTCGGACTCCGCGGCGCTCACGATCGATCGGGGGTCGCACACACCGTCGCCGTCGTCAGGGCCTTCACCGCGCGACGGAACCGCTGGGAGGCGGCGTTGTCGGAGACGCCGAGTCGCTTCGCCAGGTCCGCGAGCGTCCTCTCCCGGGGGACCTCGAGGAAGCCGATCTCCAGCGCGGTAGCGAGTACTTCCCGTTGACCGGCGGTCAACCCGTAATCGGACGCCTCCCCGTCGCCTCGCTCCTCGTACACGCGGTGGACCTCGAACCGAAATCCCCGTTCGGAGCAGAAGCCGAAGAATCGATCGAGGGATCGCTGCGTGGGAAACAGGACGCGAAACTCCCACCCCTCGCGGGTCGCCGTGAGATCACGGATGATGCCCCCCTCCTCGACGATCAGGGGGTAGACGCTGGCCCGTAGCCCCTCGCCGCGCAGTTCCGTCAGGTAGAGGCGACGTCCGCCGATCTCGACGATCCGCGAGGGGGCGGCGACCGTCGGGTCGTCCGCGAGCGCCGCCTCGAACGCGTCCAGATCGTCACCCTCGGCCCAGACGAGAACTCGGACGCGTCCCCCGTCGACGGCGTCGGACCGTTCCCACTGAACCGTGGTCTCGGGGACCCGGTCCAGGGCGTCTCTCAGGATCGGATGGTCGAGCGCGAACTCCACGATGATCATCGACTCGAACTGGCGGTCCACACCGAGTAAGAGTGATCGACGGCGGCGAGTACTGTCACCCGGCGGCGACGGCGGAACGACCGCGGCTCGCGTCCGTCGCCGCCGGCCGAGCGTGACGCGGTGGAGGTGTACTCTCGGCCCTCGCACCGCGGTCAGCGGCGCGCTTCGCATCCCCACGATGCGTGAGTCGACCGCGTGCCCCGTCCGATCGCCGCGAACGGCGTCTCGCCGTCCGGTTTCGGGGGAGGCGGTCCCCGATCGCACGGGTGAGCGTCCGGCCGACCCGTCGGAGGATCGGACCGCTATCGCCTGAAACCGCCCCTTCGCGCTCGAAGGTGTTTATTACGACGTGTCGTTGGAGAGCGACGGATCACGGACAGAGACATAGGGTGTGCTCGGTATCGCTCATTCGAATCCAATCCGGCACGCGTTTTTCCTCCCGTCCATACCACTACTCCTCGGTTAATATAACCATTATAAAGCTATTTTATAATCCGAAAAGACACCCTAATCGACCATGGAATTTACCAGACGGAGGCTGATGGAAACGTCGGTGGCTGCCGCGCTCGGTGCGAGCGTGGTCGGAGTGGCGAGCGCCGAGCACAGCGAGGAGGTGGAGGAGACGGACACGCCGGGCGCTCCGAGCGTCAAGGGGAGCATGAAACGGTTCTCGACGACGGCGTACGGTGCCGAGGTGACGGGTCCGTTCGTGTTCGAGGACGGCGGACTTCTGTACAGCCTCCAGCACCCGAGCGAGGACAACCCGGAACCATTCGACAGGGCGGGCGTCGGCTACTTCAGCGGCTTCCGGTTCGACCTGGACGGCGACAACGACGACTTCACCGAGGTGTCGACGCCACAGACCAGGGACGAACAGGGAGTCGTCCGCTCCGGCAACGGCGAGTACGTGCTGCTGGCGCAGGGGCGAGAGCCGATAAACGGCGGCGCGGAGCGCCTCGGCGTGACACAGACGCCCGACGGCACTGACATCACGCAGGAGAACTTCGCGGGGACCCAGTACGGAGGCGCCGCGACCAACCCCGACTGCAACCAGTTCGTCGCCACCAACGACGAGGGCACCGAGGGCTATCTGTTCACGAACTGGGAGAACAGCCCCGGAAACGTCTCCCGGATCCCGATACGGCAGACCGACGACGGCGAGTGGGAGGCCGACCTGGAGAACGCGCTCAACCTCGCCAACACCGAGCCGCTTCGTTCCCTCGGCGGCACGCGCATCAACTGCTACGGCAACCTCACGCCGTGGGGGACGATGGTCTCCTCCGAGGAGAACTACGCCCATCCGCGCGTCTCGCTCACGCACACGGTGGGCGACATCGAGGAGGCCGGAACCGGAAAGGGCCTCCTCGCCGCCTGCCAGTTCTGGAACCGCCCGAATCCGAGCGAGATCGCGGACGCCATCGAGGAGTACTACGACGACCCGTTCGAACCCCAGGGGTTCTGGGCGCTGACGGGCGTCGAGTTCCTCGCGTACTACCTCGGGGCGGAACCGGTCGACCAGGCCGACGACGGGACGAACGACACGACCCCGATCGGCGACGTCTACCCGAACCCGTACCGCTACGGCTACCACGTCGACTTCCGCGAGCCGGCAGCCGACACGCCGCAGCCGATCAAGTACTACGTGATGGGGCGGGCCTCCTGGGAGGCCCCGGACTTTCTGGGCGACGAGCGGACCGTCTACGGCTGCTCGGACGGCGACAGCAAGGGGATCTACAAGTTCGTCGCCGACGAGCCCATCCCGAGCTACGACGATCCGATGGACGTGGAGGGGACCCTCTACGCGCCGAAGATCACCAACGACGAGGCGTCCGTCGCGGACTCCGGCGAGCGCAACTCCCCCGCGGACGTGAACCTCGAGATCGAGTGGATCGAGCTGGGCCACGCGAGCAACGCGGAGGCCGAGCGGTGGATCGCCACGTACGACGACGTCACCCAGGTGCACTACCTGGAGACCCACGCCGAGACCGACTGGCGGGAGGATCTCGGCGCGGCGCTGGAGGAAGCCGACCGTGAGGTCATCGAGAACGGTAATCAGAACTACGTCACGAACGAGGAGATCCTCGAGTGGGCCGAGCAGTGGGAGGAGAACGGTCCGCGGGGCGTCGACGAGGAGCTCCGCAAGGTGCCGTTCCTCGAGACTCGCGCGGCCGCGAAGGAGATCGGCGCGTCGATCGAGTTCAACAAGGCCGAGGGCGTCGACAGCGTCGACGGCGCCGGTCCCGGCGACTTCGTCTACTTCGGCATCTCCGAGTTCAACGACGACATGGCCGACGACACGGGCGACGTCCGGATGGACCGCGTCGACGGCGGCGTGGTCTACCGCGCCGAACTGGAGCCGGACTACAACGTCTCGACGCTCGAACCGGTCATCGTCGGCCCCGACTTCACCGACCCGCCCGCGGACGCCGACGACGCGCTCCGCAACGTCGACAACGTCTACGTGATGGACGACGGCCGCGTCCTCTGCTGTGAGGACGGCTTCGGCGGCCCCGCGCGGTCGTACCCCAACGACGGGCTGTACGTCTACCAGCCGAACGTCCTCGTCGACGTCGACTCGGTGGCCGTGGCCCGCGGCGGCACCGCGCGTACGGACCTGCGCGTTTCGTCCCTGCCGGCCGGCCTCTCCGGCGGCCGGATCACCGTCTCCGTCTCCGACCCCGCGGTGGCGGCGATCACCGACGTCTCCTTCCCCGACGCCCTGACGCCCACGGAGAGCACCGTCTCCGAGGACGGCTCGTCCGCGACGCTCCGCTTCGCCGACGCCGGCGAGAACGTCCAGCCCGGCGCGATGGACGTCGTCGTCGCGTCGCTCGAGGTCCGCGCCCGCGGGGCGGGGACGGCAGCCCTCGACGTCGACGTCCATCGGCTGGACGACGAGAACGGCGACGCCATCGACGCCGAGGGGCGAACCGGCACGGTCACCACCGGCCCGCCGGCGGTCGAGGGCGGGAACGCACCCGCCGACCCCGACGGCGACGGCCGCTACGAGGACGTCGACGGGGACGGGGACGTCGACCGCGACGACGTCGTCGCGCTGTTCGAGAACTTCGACGCCGACGGCGTCCGCGGGAACGACGCCGCGTACGACTTCAACGGGAACGGCCGCCTCGACTTCGACGACCTCGTCAGCCTCTCCGAGGACCTCGGCTGAGGCGGGCCGGCGTCACTCAACGAACCACACGACACATGTCACGATCCGACCATCCGACCGAGAACGGGCGGAGCGAATCGACGTTCCGCGAGTACATCCTCGGCGTGCGAGTCGTCGAGTGCGAATCACCGTCCGGCGACGTCGTCTATCGGTTCGAAGCGCCCGAACACGAGGGGCGCACGTTCGAGGACCCCGACCTCGCGGAGCTCTACGCCGACGTCTACTTCGACGTCAACGGCTTCGAGGAGGCCGGCACGGGGGAGCGTGGCGTCCCCCCGACGATCATCCAGGCCGGGCGGGACACGCTGGTCGCGTACTTCCTCACCCAGCCCTACACGGACGTCTACTGGGTCGCCTCGTTCTACGGGGAGAAGCCCGAGAAGATCGAACGGTACGCCTCACGGGTCCGCAAGCGCGCGCGGGCGATCCGGGAGGGAGCCAGGGAGCGCGGCATGGAGTGAGGCGGACGACGCCGACCACGGACCGCACGTCGACCGCGGCCGCCAGCTCCGCGGGTTCGAATCCGGGTCCGGGACCGAGCGAGAGCACGGACCCGCCGCCGCCGAGGTCGAGCGCCTCGCGGGCGCGACGGCGGCGTTCCGCGGCCGCCGGCGTGCGGTAGACGGCCTCCTCGCGGCGGGCCGCCGCCTCGTCGTACGCTCCGTCCACGCACGCCGATGCGTCCGTATCCGATGTGAACTACCCCACCCTACTCGCTCACGGCTTGCGCCGTTCGCTCCTTGAGGGTGGGGCTTCCTGTTTCCACGACGCGCTTTGCAGATACGGACGTATCCACAGGGAGCGCAGTCTCCACAGGCGTTGATTCGGAGGGAACCACTCCTACCTTTTCCAGACCACGAGAAAGAATATTCCACGCCGCATTCGCGTCTCTGTCCGCCTCGAACCCACACGAGGGACAGGAGTGTTCACGAACCCACAGCGGCTTGTCAGTCTTGACACTGCAGGACGCACACTCTTTCGTCGTATTTTTCGGGTCAACTGCGACGAAGTGCGTCCCCTCACGCTCGCACTTGTATTCGAGCATCCGTAGGAACGCCCCCCACGCCGCGCCTGCGCGGTTCCGTGAGTTGCCCGGCAGTTCGACCAGTCCCTTCGCATCCAAGTCCTCTACAGCCACCAAGTCGTACTCAGTGGCGTAGTAGTTCGAGAGTTTGTGAAGGAAGTCTCGCCGGTTCCGCCTGAGGTCGGCGTGTCGTTCGGCCACGACCTGCCGTTGTTTCTCCCAATTCGCAGAACCGTGTTCCTTCCGAGAGAGGTCACGCTGGGCGCGTTCCAACCGTTCGCGCTCGGCGCTGAAGTCGGGACTTTCGATGGCATACCCGTCGGTGTCGTGGGCGTACTTGAGAATCCCCACGTCGATACCAACGACCTTCTCGGGAGTTTTTGGCTTCTCAGCCGTGGCTTCGTCCACGTCGATACCGAACGTAGCATACCACTCGCCCGTAGGTTCTTGTTTGACCGTGACCTGTTTGATGGTCGCGCTCTCGGGGATGTCACGGTGGAGATGAATTGGGATTTCACCGATTTTGCTCAACCACAACGTAGGCCGACCACTCGTATTCTTGAGTTTGAAGCCGGACTGGTTGTAGGTGAGCGACCGATACTCCCGAGGAGGTTTCCACTTGAGCATCCCCACGGCGCGTCCGTTTTCCTTCTGCGCTTTGAGCGTAGAGAGGTTGTCGTAGACGCGCTTGACGACCATCTGGAGAACTTTCGAGTGAACGTCTCCGAGGTCGTTCCACCACGTTTTGAGGTCGGGAAGTCGTCCCTGTATCTCGTAGCGGGCGGGAATGTCGTCTGCCTCGTTGAGTAAGTAGAGGACGTGGTTGTACAGTTGCCTACAAGCATCGACGTGGTGCAGAAGCGTCTCAGCGATGTCTTCTGGCGGGTTGATTCGATACTTGTAGTTGTACTGCATATCCTATTCGTCTGAGGTGGATTCGGAGATGCGGACGACTTTCACGTCGGCTCCGCGCCAGCGTTTGGGAACGATGACGTGGGCGCTGTTCCCCGACGGTTTTGCAGTCCCGTCGAGGACTTCCTCGCCTTCGATTTCAAACCTATCCATCACCCGTGTATAGACTATGAATAGACATAAAATAGCGGTGGGCCTGTGGGCCGAGCGGCGAACGTGTTTGAGAACCGTGCGGCGTTGACGAGACGCAAAGCGTCTCGTTCGCGCACAAGAGCGAAGCTCTTGTGAACGCTGTATCCCCTCCCTACTGCGCTACTCGGTCGCTTCGCTCCCTGCGTTGCTCCTTAAGGAAGGGGACTTAGCGCCTAATTCCAGTTAAAGGTACGCCGACCCGTGAGCGGGACCGACCCCGTGGGGCTCCCGCCCGCGCCGACGCGGCCGAGCCGCCCTCAGCGTTCGTCGTCGCCGGGACGGTCGCGCTCGACGACCGGGTGCATCTCGACGTCGAGCCGCCACGTGACGACGGTCGGCGTCCGAGCGGCGAGCGCGGGCGTCCGAGCCGCGACGGCCGATGTTCGCGCGGCGACGGCCGGCGTTCGACCCGCGACGGCGGGCGTTCGTGCGGCGCTTCCCGGCGTCAGTCCGGCGACGGAGTCCATACGCGCCGTAGCAGTCGGACGGCCATCAGCGTTCCTCGCGAGCGCGTGATCGTCCTCGTCGCGGGGACGACGGCCCCGTCGCTCGGGGCGCAGGTCGGTGCACGGCGACGCGCGTTCGGAGTCCCGCCGAAGCACCGCCGTCGGAAGCGCGGTCGGACAGGACCGATCGAGCGTTCCGGGACCCCGTGCTAGACGCGGCTTATTGGGCAGGATCGCCACATCGCTGTATGGCAGAAATCGCTTTCGAGGGGCCTGACGGAGTAACCGAGGAGACCGTAGACGCCAAGAACATCTCCGACTCCGGTAGAGTGTACGGCGTCCGGATCAAGCGAGAGGACGGGAGTTACCTCCACCTCCCGTACTCACGAGTGTACTGGATAACGATGACCGAGGAGGAGGGGAAAGCGGGTTATTCTTCGCCGTGACCTCCCGAACCCGACGGCGAAGTGCCGTCGCTCGGGGGGGTAGTTCCGTCGAGATGAGGTGGCTGGGGAGGTCGCGTCCGTGTGTTCGGTCGGTAACCGACCGGTTAGTGGATGGGTCGACGCGGATTTGAACCGCGGACCTCCCGGTTATCAGCCGAGCGCTCATACCTGGCTGAGCTATCGACCCATCGGACGCATCTCCCCGTACTGCCGTTGCACAATTAAGGGTTTCTCTTCGGCAGTGGAGGCTGTCGGACCGACGGCGTCACGTGCGTCAATTGTCGCTGCCGGAACCCCGGTCGACGCTGTACTCGTCGTCGCCCATGTCGTAGGTGTCGTAGTCGCCGTCGGGATCGTCCTCCGGGAATCCGGCTGTGTAGACGCCGCCCGTGTAGATCCCGCCCGTCTTCGAATCCACGTATGGGGTGACGACGAACTTCTTCACCGCGAGGCGGACGGGGTAGCGCGTCGGCGGGAGCGCGAGCAGGAGGCCCACGAGGTCGGTCACGATCCCCGGCGTGAGCAGGAAGGCTCCCGCGGCGATGAGCAGGCCGCCGTCCACTACCTCGTCCTCGGGGATCTCGCCGCGCTGGAGCTTCTCCTGTATCTTCCGGAGGGTGTGGCGGCCCTCCGCCCGGACGAGCAGGAGACCCAGGAGCGCCGTCAGCACGACGAGCGCGACGGTCGCCACCGCCCCGATCCGCGTCGCGAGGGCGACGAGCACCAGGATGTCGAAGAGGGGAATGAGCAGCAGGAGCCCGATGACCCGGAGCATACCCCACCTACACGATCCGACGGGAAACGTGTTCCGGCATCTCACGCACGAGTCGTAACACGCTTTCGCCCGTCGCTCCACCCACTACCATGAACGACGAGACGCTGGTCGAGTGGCGCGAGTGGGGTCCGGCCCCCTTCGAGGAGGCCCGGGCCGCCGACCGCCCCGTGTTGCTCACGCTCACCGCGCCGTGGTGTCACTGGTGCGATCGGATGGACGAGGAGGCCTACGCCAACCCGAGCGTCGCCGCCAACGTCCACGACGACTTCCTCCCCGTCCGGGTCGACATCGACCGCCATCCGCGGGTCCGCGAGCGCTACCAGATGGGAGGCTTCCCCTCGACGGTCTTTCTCACGCCGGGCGGCGACATCATCACCGGCGCGACGTACATGAGCACCGAGAGCCTCCGGCAGGTGTTAGACCGCGTCCGCGAGACGTGGGACGAGCGCGGCGAGGCGGCGGGGCGCGTCCCCCGCGCGCTGCAGGACCCCGACCCCCCGCGCGGCGAGCTAGACGGCGAGGTCGAGGGGCACATGCTCGAACAGGTGCGCGACGCCTTCGACGAGGAGTACGGCGGCTGGGGCGTCGACGCGAAGTTCCCCCTCCCGAGCGCCGTCGGGTTCGCGCTCAAGCGCGACCGCGACCGCGCCACCCGGACGCTCGACGCCGTCTACACCCACCTCTACGACACCTACGGCGGCGGCTTCTACCGCTACGCGACCGAGCGCGACTGGGGCGACCCCCACCGCGAGAAACTGCTCGACGAGAACGCCGCCGTCCTTCGCGCGTTCGCCAACGCCTACCTCTACACCGGCGAGGAGGCCTACCGCGACCCCGCGCTCGGCACGCGCGACTACCTCACGACGACGCTCTGGACGGGCGACGCCTTCGCCGGAAGCCAGGCGGGCGGCGACTACTACACGCTCGAACCGGCCGAGCGCGAGTCGGCCGACCCGCCGCGCGTGGACGGGACGGTCTTCGCCGACCGCAACGGCCTCGCGATCGACGCCCTCCTACGCCTGCACGCCTACACCGACGACGAGGCGGCCGGTCGCTACGCCGAGCGCGCGCTCGACCACGTCCGGGAGACGCTCGTCGACGGGGGCGAGGTCGCACACTACGACGGCGGCGCGACGGGGCTGCTCTCCGACGGGGCGCGACTCCTCGGCGCGCTCGCGACCGCCGCGCAGGTGCTCGATCCGTCGTACGTGGACGACGCGCGCGCGGTGGCCGACCGCACGATCGAGCGGCGACTCGAGGACGGCACCTTCGCCGACGGACCGGCCGACGGGCCCGGCCTGCTCTCACGCCCGCTCCGTCCGCTGGAGACGACGGTCGAACTCGCGGACGCGCTGGTCGACCTGTCGCTTCTCACCGGTCGGGCGGAGTATCGGACCGTGGCGCGCGAGGCGCTCTCGGCCTTCGCGGGCGCGCGCCACCGCATGGGCGTCGAGGTGGCCGCCTACGCGACCGCCGCCTCGCGGATCGTCCGCCCGCCGCTCGTGATCGAGGTGGCGGACGACCCCGGAAGCGACCTCCACCGCGCGGCGTGGCGCGTCGCCGACCACGAGAAGGTGGTGGTGCCGAACGCCGACGGCGAGGCGGGCACCGCGCGCGTCCTCGTGGACGGCGAGCGCTCTGCCCCCGCCGAGACGCCCGAGGAACTCGGACGTCGCGTCGGCGAGTTTTCGTAAACTCCCGATGCGTTTTTACTCTGTGCGTGTGACGGCCACTCAATGGCAAGTCTTCGAGACCTCGGGTTGTCCGAATACGAGGCTCGGGCGTACCGGGCCCTGCTGACGACCGGCCCCACAACCGCGAAGGAGTTGTCGGGGGTCAGCGACGTCCCGATGGGGCGCATCTACGACGTGCTGAACAGCATCGAGCAGTACAACCTCGTGCGCTCCCAGAGCGCCTCGCGGCCGAAGAAGTACGCGGCTGTCGAACCGGAGACGGCGCTCAACCGCCTGCTCGAGGACAAGAGGCGCGAGCTGACCGAGAGGGAGTCCCAGTACGAGAACATCGTCACCGAACTCGTCGGCGAACTCGACGCCACCGAGCGGGTCGACGAGCGGTTCTGGACCGCCGCGGTCGGGCCGGGCGAGACCACGGACCTCCTCGTCGAGCGCATCGCCGCCGCCGACGAGAGCATCGAGATCGTCGCCTCGACCTTCTCCCAGCAGTTCGACATTGACGACCTCGGCGAGCGCGTCGCGGTCGAACTCGAACGCGCGCTCGGCCGCGGCGTCGAGGTCTCGCTCCTGATGCGCCCGGAACTGGTCGACGAGCTTCCCACCTCCGTCGGCCGCCGCTATCGGACGGTCCTCTCGCCGCACGACCGCTTCGACTGTCGCACGAGCGACGACGTCAGCGGGAGCTTCAGCATCATCGACGACAACGAGGTGTGCATCGAGGTCGCCCACCCGCTCCGCGACGCCGACTCGCTCGCGATGATCGACCTCAAGGACCGGGAGTTCGCGGCCGACGTGCGCGAGGAGTTCGCCCCGCGCTGGGAGGAGGCGACCCCGCTTTCCTTCTAGAACAACCACCTTTTGCTGCGTTCACGAGAGCGAAGCTCTCGTGCAGCCAACCAGAACGCGGAGCGTTCTGGTGACGGTCGTGTGGCGGCGACACGCTCCGCGGTCGCCGCCGACTCCCTGGCAAAAACTGGAGCAAAAGCACAGCGTCACCCCCTCGCTCCGCTCGGGGGTTCCTTGGCCCGCTCGCTCACTGCGTTCGCTCGCGGTGAGTGCGCTGGTAATGACAGGGAAAGCTCGCACGTCGTCGGACTTTCATCGTTGCACTCCGATTCCCACCGCAACCGAGCGAACGCAGTGAGCGAGGGAGCGGGCCGACGACCGAACGGAGTTCCCGTGAGCCGGAGGCGAGCGGGAGCACGGAAGACTCGCACAGCGAGTCTGCCGGAGGCGCGGCTTGGCGCGCCGAAGTAAGGGAGGAGTGTTCTCGTGAGCGGAGCGAACGAGGGCTCGTCGGAGCGGGACTCCGACGGTGCTTTTGCTCGACCTTTTACAGAGGAGACGCCGTCAGGCGTCTCCTCGTCGTAAAAGGTCGTGGTCGCCGTTCAGCTCCGCCCGGAGCGTCTCCATCTCGGCGACGCGCTCGGCGTGGGCGTTGTGCTGGTGGATGGACTCGTCGTTCGACTGCTTCATCGTCACGACGGCGTCGTCGGGGAGGTTCGGGAAGCGCTCGACGACGCCCTCGGCCATGGCGCGGACGCAGTCCTCGACGAACTTCGCGTCGGCGTGGGACTCGTAGGTCATGTGGTCCTCGTCGGGGCGCTTTGCGAGGTTGTAGATGCGGGCGCTCATCGAGTCGCGCGCGACGTCGATGACGTCGTGGAGGTCGACGTCGGGCGACCCCTCGCTCTGGACGGTGAGCGTCGCGTGGCCGCGCTGGGAGTGACCCGGCTGGGGGACGCGTTCGAGGAACGTCTCGACGGTGTCGTCGTCGACGCCCAGTTCGCGCAGCGTCTCGCGGGCGCGGGCGGCGGACATCCCCTGCGAGCAGGGACAGACCGTCATCCCGACGACGCGCGCGCCGATGGCCTCCCGCGTCCCCTCGTCGGTCGCGGTCGCGCTGGCGATGATGTCGGCCGTGGACTGCGTGGGGCGGTCCGACGCGGGCGTGCGGTCGTGGACGACGTACGTCGCCTCCATGCGCACCTCCGCCTCCGTGGTGTACTCGTGCTTCGCCAGGAGGCGCTCGGCCGCGTCGCCGCAGACGTCCTCGACGCGGTAGGCGGTCTGGCTGACGGCCGCCTCCAGCGTCTCGTCGATGACCTCCATGTTGCGGCTCATGTCCGCACCCTTGCGCCACGCCGGGAGGTCGACGTACACCTCGAACTCCGCCATCAGTACGATCGGCCGGCGCTCCTCGCGGTCGATCTTGACGAGCTTCTCCACGCCGGTGACGCCGACGCGGTTCAACCCGACGGTCACCTCCGGACTCGACGCCTGTACGTCCGGCAGCTGCTTGCTCATTGGCGGTTCTAAGGCACGGTCGTCGGTTATGCGTTCCGAAAGGGGCATCGAGGCCCCTACTCCCCCGCTCCAGCCCCCGTTCCCGTCGGCTCGACGTCCGCCGAGCCGCACTCCGGACACCGCTCGCGCTGTCCCTCGAAGCGGGCGTCACACGCCGCGCACCGATGGTCTCCGCTCCCCTCGGCGGCGGCCGTGGCGCTCGCCTTCAACTGTTCTACCTGCCGCCCGAGTTCCCTGAAGATCCCCATGTGCTCCCCTGAGCGAAGTGGACACGTCGGGATAAACGTTGGCAGCGCGCCCGACCCCCGGACGGTCAGTCGAGTTTCCCGAGCGCGGCGAAGAAGTCGAGGTCCGGCCCGGCGATGCGAAGCGGCGTGTCGGCCCGCCGGATCGTCACCTCGGCGGGCGGTTCGATCTCCCGAGTGAGGCGGCCGTCCCCGACGACGACCGCCTCCGACGCGCCGCCGACGCCCACGGTCACTGCGCGCTCGGTGTCCACGACGAGCGGGGGCATCCGCCCCGCGGCGCACATCCCCGTGACGACGAGCGCGTCGGCCGACGGGTGGACGAGCGGCCCCCCCTCGCTCAGGTTGTAGGCGGTGCTCCCGGTGGGCGTCGAGACGAGGACGCCGTCGGCGCGCCCGTCCGCGTAGCGCGCGCCGTCGACGCGCACCTCGAGGTCGACGCCGTTGCCGTGGCCGCGCTGGCCGCCCATCACGACCACCTCGTTGAGCGACGGCGGGAGCGTCCAGCCCTCGCCGGTCGCCTGCACGCGCGGCATCGTCAGCACGTCCATCGACCCGTCCTCGTACGCCGCGACGACGCCCCGGACCGTCTCGACGCTCTCCCCGGGTGAGGTGGCGTTCAGAAAGCCCACCTCGCCGAGGTTCACGCCCATGATCGGGGTGTCGCGCGCGCCGCGGGCCGCGAAGAGGAACGTGCCGTCGCCGCCGATGCTCACCACGAGGTCGCACGTGTCCATCTCGTCGACCGGGATCCCGTCGAGGCCGATCGCGGCCGCCGTCGCCGAGTCGAGCACGACCTCGGCGGACACCGCGTCGTGGATGTCGCTCGCGAGATCGGCGGCCCGGGCGTTGTCCTTCTGCGCGACGATACCGACTCTCATCGACTCGCAGTACCATCCGACGGACAAAAAGGGACGTCGTTCCGGCCCGTACTGTCGGACGTACCGGGGTGGCGAGATTCTCGACGGGCGTACGTCCGACAGTATCAGCCCATCGGCGAGTACTCCTTCGCCTCCGCCAGCCGCCGGAACTGCTCGTCGGACAGCGAGACCTCGTCCGCGGCCAGGTTCTCCTCCAGTTGCTCGACGGTCCGCGCGCCGACGATCGGCGCGGTGACCCGCGGGTGGTGGGCGAGCCACGCGATCGACACCTGGGCGGGGCTCGCACCCACCTCCTCGGCGACTGCGCGGACCTCGTCGAGGGCGTCGAAGTTCGCCCCCGTCAGGTAGCGGTCGGCGAAGCGGTCGTTCTCGGCTCCGCGGGTCCCCTCGGGCATGTCGCGGTCGCGCTCGTACTTCCCGGTGAGGAAGCCGCCAGCGAGCGGCGACCACGGACAGATCCCCATTCCGTAGGCCTCGCACATGTCGGCGTAGTTCCCCTCGACCTCCCGGTTGACGAGGTTGTAGCGCGGCTGTGCGATCGTGAACGGTTCGTAGTTTCGCCTGTCGGCGATCTCGTTCGCGCGGGCGACCTCCCAGGCGTTCGGCTCGAAGGTCGAGGCCCCGAGGTAGTTCACCCTCCCGTCGTCGACGAAGCCGTCGAGCGTGCGCATGAACTCCTCGGGCGGGGTCTGGTCGTCGAAGCGGTGGCAGTAGAGGAGGTCGAGGTAGTCGGTGCCGAGGCGGTCGAGGATGCGGTCGATCTGTCGGCGGAGGTGCTTGCGGCCGATGCCCCGGCCGTTGGGGTCGTTCTCGCGGGTGGGCCAGTACACCTTCGAGGCGACGACGAAGTCCTCGCGGTCGCGGTCGGCGAGCCAGTCGCCGATCCACTCCTCGCTGAGGCCGTCGCCGTACATGTCGGCGGTGTCGACGAAGTTGCCGCCCGCCGCGGCGTAGGCGTCGAGGAGTTCGTGCGCGCGGTCGCGGTCGACCTCGACCTCGCCGGCGTCGGTCTCGCGGCCGAAGCGCCACGTCCCGAAGACGATGCTGCTCACCGTCGTACCGGTTCGTCCGAGCGGAACGGTGCTCAGGGACATGTCCGAACCGTCCACCGGCGGGGGCTTAGTCGCGGCGATGCCCGTGTCCGACGACGAGCGCGAGGACGTTGAGCGCGATGAGGAGGACGCTCGACGCGCGCACCGTCGGCGCGTCCGGCACGAAGACGAGCAACGGGACGTAGAGGGCCGGGAGGAAGACGGCGAGCCAGAACGCGACGGCGCGGACGGACCCGAGGACGGCCGCGCGATACTGCGCCGCCAGGGAAGGGAGGTCCGACACCTCCGAGGCGGCCGGGCGGTCGGTCGAGAGCGGGGTGTTCGTCGACATGGTCGTTCGTCGATAGTGTCGATAACCCGTATTGTCATATAGACGTGAGAACTTTCGCGCGGGTTCGGACGTTTCATCGACGACGTAACCGGGATATGAGCGCCAGCGAGACGCCCCCAGAGTCGACGAGACCTTTTATCGAGTCGTCTAACGTTGTATCATCGATCGAATCGACGCCCGCCGACGCGCCCCGCGCCCACTCCGCTGACGAGCGCGCGGCACGTGACAGGTAATCGTGAGGTCGACTACGGGGACTCGCACAGTCGGTCGCGCACCGTCGCGCGCGTCTCCTCGTCGAGCGCGGCCGCCGCGGCGGCCGCGAAGGGGCTCTCCGCGAGTGTGATCAGCGCGCGCTCGGTCTTCTCCTCGATGCGGGAGATCGCCTTCTCGACCGACTCGACGGAGGTCCCTCGCTCGGCCGCGATCTCCTCGGGGCTGTCCCCGTCGGCGAGGCGGCGGGCGACCTGGCGTTCGCCGGAGCTGAGGATGGAGCGCATACCACAGCAACCGACGGGAGGCGTATCAACGTGGCGGCTACGATCCCCCGACATCGAGCGGTTTGACGGTCACGCGGTGGGAGCCCTCGGGCGTCTCCAGTTCCACCTCGTCGACGACGTGCTCGCGGATCGCCTCACGCCACGCGGCGACCGCCTCGACGTGCAGGTCGTGGTGCGCCTCGGTGGTGTACCCGCGTCCGGACTCGCGGAGTCGGTCCTCGGTCCCCTCGGGCGTCGGGTAGGCGGGCGCGTCGTCGTCGAGGAGACGCGCCGGATCGACGTGGAGGGCGTCGGGGTCGCCGCGCTGCTCGACGTGGAGCCGGGCGCGCATCCGGGCGTGGTACGGCGGCGTGACCCGGAGCACCGTCGGGCGGCCCGCGCGGCTGTTCTCGTAGGCCGCCACCAGGTCGTCCACCGTGACGGCGAGCGACCGGACGACCGTCGGGTCCTCGCTCACGATCCAGCCACGGGCCGGGATCGACTTAACCTCCGCGCCGCTCTCGCCGACATGGACTGGACGGAGACGACCGATCGGGGACGACGCGGTGGACGCGCGCGGACGGAACCGTCGTCGTCTCGCTCCGGGAGACGGCCGACACCCGCTGGGCGGTGACGCTCGACCGACTCGAACAGGCACCCGAGGGATCGGGCTACGAGCGCGAGACCGTCCCGACGCGGGAGGACGCGCTCGCCGTCGCCGCGCGCCAGCGCGCGGCGCACGACGGGGAGTGACGGTCGCCGAAGGTCTGACCGATCGGTCAAGTACGGGACGCGTGGTCGCGTCGAGTGGTTCACCGCACGTCTCGAGGGGCGCGACCCGAATGTGAGAGGCGATGATCCGACGATCTGCGACCGACCAATTAGTTCCGATTCGATGAATTATCCTCTAGATTGAGAGATCGGACGATTTATCATAGTTACCTGTTACGAACGAGACGGATGGACGCTCGTGCTGTTCGCGGCGACGGGGAGGACGAAGCGGCGCGTTTCGCGGCCGAACTGACCGATCTCAAGCGACGCGGTTGTCACCTCCTGGTGACGGGTATCGTGAGCGACGCCGTCCGCGCGCGACAGACGCGCAACCTGATGGGCTCGCCGCGGTTCCCCCGCTGTCGTCTCCTCGCGCTCGTCGACGGCGACCTCTCGCGTGCGCGAACGTACCTACCCGGCAACCTCGACGCGCAGAGTCCCCGCGTATCGGTGCTCGACTTCTCGACGACGCGAGCGAGCGGCGGGACGGTGGGGGAAACGACGTCGCCGTGGCCCTCGACGCCGGGCGGCGACGCTTCGGTACCGGGCGACGAACTGTCGGTGCTCCGAATGGCGATAGAGCGGGAGATCGTCGACGGCCTCCCGGCAGCCGGTCCGGTCCCCGGTCGTCTTCGCGTCGGCGTCCTGACGCTGGGCGCGCTGCTCGACACGTACGGCGTCGAGCGAATCCGGTCGTTCGTCGGGGCGCTCGGCCGATCGGTTCGGGCCGCGAGCGGGATGGGCCACTGCCAGCTTCCGCTCGCGCCGGACGCCGCCGAGACGGAGGCCCTCCTCCCCGCGTTCGACGCGCGCGTCGACCTGCGACACCGGGACGGCTGGCCACCGGAACAGCGATGGTACCTGACGACATCCGGCGAGACGACGGAGTGGATGCTCCTCTAGGACCGTGAACGTACGCTCGCTCACGATCACCGGAACGGACGATCCCGTCGGCGTGGAGATCGCCGACGACATCCAGGGAGTGACGACGGTGCTCCGGACGACCGTCCCGGTCGAACCGATCCCCACGACGACCGACGGGTTCGTCTTCCCGGTCGACACCGCCGTCCGCCTCGACGTCACCGAGATCCGCATCCCGCAGTACGTCAACGTCATCGTCCGGGACGCCGACGGGCGGACCGTCGCCGAGGGGACGAACCGGACCGCGGCCCGGGTGCCCCCCGGAACGTACATCGTGGAGATCGTCTCGCTTGCGGTGAAGACCTACCTCGCCGTCGAGGGGGGCGTCGAGACGACCACCGACGACGTCGGGCGGCGCATCGTCGTCCGCGACGCCGATCACGTCCGCCTGGGCGTGCGCTCGCGCCACGAGTACCCGGCGGCGACGATCACGACGACCGGGGAACCGCGGGACGTGATGCGGGCGATCTCCTGTCTCGGGTCGTCGCTCAAGACGACCTCGCCGGAGCGGTCGTGGCCGACCCTGCGCGGACACCCGCCGCTCGTCGAACTCGGCGAGCGGTTCGCCGCCCCCGACGGGTTCGAGCCCCGGGACGCCGACGTGTGCATCGAGGTCCCTCCCGAGTTGGAGTACGTCGTCCCCGTCACGTCGCTGGCGCACTACCTGAACGCGCTGGTCCGTCCGGGAGCGACCCCGCGGCTCGTCGTCGACGGAACGGGTTACCCGCTCGGCGGAGAGACGGACGACGGGCGGCGCGAGTTCGAACGGGCCGTCCACCGGACGCTCGCGCAGGTGTTCACCCTCGACTGCGTCGCGCGCACGGAGGGACTGTACCCGGTGCAGTGTCACGAGCGGACGGCGGTCGCCGGTCGGGTCGACCTGGACTTCGCCGACCTCTACGCTCAGTCGCCCGCGGAGCGGCTCCGCGCCTATCTAGGCGTGCCCTACGCGGCCGTCGAACCCGCGGTGCCGACCTGGAAGCAGACCGTCGACGTCGTCCCCGCGGCCGAGAACGTCGCGTACCTCCCCTTCGCGGCCGCCGACCTGGCGCGGGTGCGTTGCCCGAGGCCCGCCGTCGCCGCCAACCCGCGTAGCCCCACCGTCGAGGAGTTCTGTCGCTCGGACGTCGACGGCTCGGACGACTGCGCGTCCGTCCGCGCGCAGCTGGCGATCGGCGACGACGATCAGACGGTCGTCCAGCTCGATCGAGCCGACAGCATCGAGCAGACGTGGGTCGGCGGGGGGGTCCCCGTGGGCGCGTCGAAGCCCACGCTCGCGGCGTGTAAGCGACGGCTCGACGCCCAACCGAGCGGCCCCATCGAGGTCGCTGTCGTCAGCAACTCGCCGGAGATGCGCGCGGAGACGGACGTGAAGGACCTCTACGGGCTTCGGGAGTTCGTCGCCTTCGACGTGGAGATGTACGAGGACCTCACCCGCGCCGAGCTGCGCGACGTCCTCGCCGAGGAGCGCGACTTCGTCCACTACGTCGGGCACGTCGATCACCGCGGGATGCAGTGTGCCGACGGGTGGCTGGACGCGGTGACGCTCGACGCCGTCGGTACGCGCGCGTTCGTTCTCAACGCCTGTCGTTCCTACGCCCAGGGGATGGGCCTCGTGCGGGCGGGAGCCATCGCGGGCGTGGTCACCCTCGTCAACGTCGGCAACGAACCGGCGACGCGCGTCGGGCGAACCCTCGCTCGCCTGCTCAACTCGGGGTTCTCGCTCGCTGGCGCGCTCGACATCCTCGGTACGGACACGATCACCGGACGACAGTACACGGTCGTGGGCGACGGACAGGTCGTGCTGGCGGAGGGGAAGGGAGGGACGCCGGTGTACGCGGAGATCGAGCGAACGGCGGCGAGGCGGTGTCTAATCCGGTTGTACGGTTACCCCAACACCGGCTGGTCGGGGATGGGCGCGTTGTACATGCCGATCATCGAGGACAACGAGAGCGGTTACCTGAACGTGGGTGAGATAGGCGAATTCGTGATCGGCGCCGAAGAATTGAGCCGCGTTCTCGACAGCGAACGGTTTCCAGTACGTCTTCAGGACGATCTGAAATGGAGTGACGCGCTCTCTATCGAGGACGTTCTTGGATAGTTACGGCCCGCCGATAGTGCATCCGACCGCCGCCGCCGCGCTCCCCGTCTGCGTGAGCAGCAACAGGAGCGTGAACAGGACGCCGGTCTTCTTCGGATTCTCGGCCAAGTACCGCTTGATGCCGTATTCGGACATGACAATTTACGAGTTGCAGCCACCAGGATTAAACTTATTTTAATATATTTTATATAAAATTTCCTGCGTTAACGGGCTATGCGGTGTGGGGCGGGCGTCGCACCGTCTCGGTCGCTCGGACGTTCCCCGCGCTCGCCGTTGCCGTCGCGCAGAAGTAGGCACCGCGATCGTTCCGCTCGACTCTCCCCGAACAGGGCTATCTCGCTCGCAGAGAGTGGAGGGAGCAGGACACTGATGTGTCGAAGACTGACACGTCAGGCTACTCCTCGGGGGCGGTGGCGACCCACGAACGAGGGGAGAGACGACATATTCCGTATGAGTAATTTAACGACGCTGATGGCTAAGGAACCCGAGATTCGGATCGAAGGGCGGGCGTTTCGATCGGCCGCCTGCGAGCGTTCGTCGTGCACACCGTGCGACCGTCCGACTCGCGGCTGAACCGGGTCGGCCGGCAGGGCGAGTCGCCCTCGACCGCACCCCTGTAAGGGGGGATTAACGGGCGGTGGCGGACAAGTTTCGCCCTCGGTCAGCGGCGGAACCCGATCGGTCGACCGGCGGCACTATCCCGTCGTTCCGACGGACGCCGATTCGGAACTGTTGTGACGCTGCACGTTCAGCCGAGCGTACACAGCAGTTGGGCGGTATGTGTGAATCGCATACTAACAATAGCGGTCGATGCCAAAGCACTACGGCGATGGCGCTCTTCGACCTGACCGGATTCCAGCGCGACCTCCTGTACGTGATCGCCGGGTTCGATCGTCCCTCGGGGCAGCAGATCAAATCCGAACTGGAGGCGGTGACCGACCGCGAGATCACCCACGGTCGCCTCTATCCGAACCTCGATACGCTCGTCAACGCGGGGTACGTCGAGAAGGGACAGATCGATCGCCGCACCAACTACTACGCGCTGTCGGACGAGGGGCGCGAGGCCCTCGAGGCACGTCTCGACTGGGAGGACAACTACCTCCCGCGGGAGGGCACTGCGTCCACCTGAGAACGACCCGAAGGGCTGACGAGCCCCCGCCGCGCGGGACGACCCGCGGGAGTACCGACTCCGACGACCGTCCGCGAACCGGGCCTTCGGAGTCGAAGAGCACCGAAACCACAGCCGCTCGCTAACGGTCGCCCGACTTCCGTCGTGACGACCCGAAACCGCGAGGCTCCACCCCGGCCGCTGAGTACCTATTACGGTCACCACACCGCGACGGCGTGGATGGGTGTACGTACGGCTCGGTCGCACCACGCCCACTACTCCCCCGGTCGGGGACGGGTATCACGGTAGAGCGTGATACGTGCGACCGGCCGTACACCGCGCTCTCGTCCGGCGGTCCGACGCGCGGAGACGTCCCTCGGAGGGGAGCGCGATCGTCATAAGCGAAGTGCCCGGGGTGGGCTCCGAACCCACGATCTCCGCATGTCCCAGGTCCGAGGCGAGGCGTGCCTCGATGGGTGCGGCGAATGCCGCAAGGTGAAACCCTATGAGTGCGGCGCTATGTCCAGCTAAGCCACCCGGGCTCAGTCACCCGTTTCGGCGTACGGCACTTGACTCTTCTCATCTCATCCCGCAGGTTTATGCCGTTCGGCGGGCAGTCCGGGGCATGGAGCTACCCGATTCGATGACAGTCACCCTCGGTGATGAGACGCCCACCGCCGTCGTCCCCCTGGGCGGCGATGACGCCGCCGCCGTCACGCCGACGCGCACGCTCGTCTACCGCGCCGAGGGGTTGCTGCGCGACGAATCCGTCGAGGAGTTTCCCCACGCCGTCGAGCGGATCGACTGCACCGTCGGGCGACGCGAGGCGACGCTCGAATTCGTCTACCTCGACGACGAGCGCGACCTGCGCGTCCCGAAGGATCGACTCGACGACGTGCTCGAACCGCTCCTGGGCGGCGTCCTCCTCGCGGCGGGGGGCGCCGACCCCGACGAGCGCGTCCTCGCCGTCCACCGGTTCAGCGAACTCACGCTCGCGATCACCGACCGTCGCGTCGTCGAGCACGTCGGGACGGCCCTCTGGAGCCCCGAGTTCGAGACCTACCGCTACGACGACGTTACCGCCCTCGCGGTCGAGGAGGGGACCGTCGCCGCGCAACTCGTCCTCACCGTCGATGGGCGGCCTCGGCGGATCAAAACCCCGGTTGACGCCGCAGAGCGCGTCCGTCGAACGCTCGAAACCGCGCTGCTCGACCACCACGACGCGGCGTCGCTCGACGCGCTCGGAGCCTCCGACGAACGGACGGACGCGGACGGAGGGGACAGCGAAGGGACGGACGACGGAGGGACCGGAATCGCCCCGAACGGTGCGACGGCCGACCTCCGTGCGCTCCTCCGCGGGGACGAGGACGACGCCGGGAACGAGGACGACGCCGGGAACGAGGACGACGCTGGGAACGAGGAGGGAACGACCGGCGACGACGGCGGGTTCACCTTCGGCCGCGGGAGCGTGTCGGCCGATGGAGAGCGGGAAGGTGACGGGCAGGAGGAGGGGGAGAGGGAGGCGGGAGACGTGGCCTCGGAACTCGCCGCGCTGCGGGCGGCCGTGGAGCGCCAGAACGAACTCCTCGAACGGCAGGGGGCCGCGCTCCATCGGCTCCTCGGGCTCGCCGACGAACCGGATCGAAAACCCTGACCGGTATCTCCGATCACTCCCGCCCGGTCACCTTCCGGATGCAGGACGACCCGAAGGGACCGTGCTCGCCGGCATCGAGGCGCATGAAGTAGCCGGTCGTCACGCTCGCGCCGCAGCGCTTGCAGGTGAACTCCCCCTCCTTCGTGATCACCTCGCTCTCGAAGCGGAGGAACCGGCCGCCCCTCGGCCGGATGATCCCCCCCTCGCGTCGGATGACGCCCCGTCTCTCCGCCTCGTCGAGGATGGTCCGCGTCGTCGTCGGGCTGGTGGTGATGGTCTCGAGGCGGTCCACCGCCTCCGCGAGCGACAGCTCCTCGTGTTCGAGGCGTTCGAGTAGCTGCACCCCGAGTTCGACCGTCTCGTCGGTCACGCGAGGGGATACAGGGGCCGAGCGAATAATCCTTTGCGAGCGGAGCCGCGACCAGAAAGCGTTTGCCGGCCCGCGGAAAGCTCAGGTTATGGACCGCGCGACGCGACGACAGCTCCTCGGGGTCGTCCCCCTGGCGGCGGTCGCCCTCGTCGCGGCCGCCGTCTCGCCGGAGCGTGCCCTCGCGCTGCTCGACGGGCTCGCCGCGCGACCGGCGGCGTTCGCGCTCGCGCTCTGTCTCGTCTACCTCTGTCGCTCGCTCGTCGCGTGGCCCATCGGCCTCGTCTCCGCGCTGGTGGGATTCGTCTACGGCCCCGCGGGCCTCCCGATCGCGCTCGTCGGGGCCGTTCTCACGACGCTACCGCCGTACGCCCTCGCGCGACGGTACCGCCCGACCGCCGGACCGCTCGCCTGGACGAGCGCGCGGAGCGCCGACCTCTTCGAGACGACCGGCGACGCGCGCGGCGTCCTCGCCGCGCGCCTCGCGCCCGTCCCCACGGACGTCGTCTCCGCCGCGGCGGGACTCGCGAGGGTGGACCTCCGCGCGTACGTCCTCGGCACCGCCGTCGGGGAGGTCCCGTGGGTCGTCGCGAGCGTCCTCGCGGGCAGTTCGATGGACGCGCTCTCCGCGCAGGGCGCCCACGTCGGCTGGCCGCTGGTCGTCGCGGGGGTCGCCGCGGCTGCGGCGCTGATGGCGGGGCCGATGTACCGGCTGGCGGCCGGGACGCCGCCCCTCGCCGACTAGTTGAACGGATCGGCGCAGTCGAAGATCACGCCGTGCTGCGGACAGACGTACTTGCAGTGCCGGCGGTACATCGGGGCCTCGCAGATCGGACAGGGCCGACCGGCACGCACCTCGTCCATGATCGAAGCGTGGCGCGCCACCGACATGGACGTTCCCCTCGCGGCGCGACGTTTCCCGCCGCACGACCTCCTCGCACACAACCGGACAACGAGTATGTGAGTGCGCGCCTACTGTACACCATGGCAACACTTGGCGCTCGATTGCGAGCGGCGAGCGCGCCGCTCGTGCTCGCGCTGGCCGCGGGGGTCGCGGGGGTCGCGGGGTCGTACCTGGTCGCCGGGTTCGCGCAGGGGTTCGTCGCCGCGCCCGTCGAGTCCGCGCTCTCGCGGGCGATGCCGGGCGTCGTCGTCACGTACGCGATTCTCGTCCTGGGGAGCCTCGGCCAGCAGCTCAACCTGCTCGCGGCCGTCGGCCTCGCGGTGGGATTGTTCGCCGTCGTCGCGTGGTTCGCGCTCGGCATCGGCCGGCAGCTCGCCGCGCCGTTCGTCGGTCCCGCCCTCGCGGGGACGGTCGTCTGGGGGACGACGGCGGCGCTGACGGGCGATCCCCTGCTCGCGCTCGGCGCGGCCGTCCCGGCGGCCGCGGTGCTCGCCGTTCCGGCGATCGTCTCGCGCCTCGCCGGGGGCAGTGCCGACGCGGGCGGCGTCGACGGGGAGCGGCGCTCCGCGCTCGGGGCGCTCGCGGGCGCGCTCGGCTTCGGGCTCCTCGCGTTCGTCGTGGGCGGCCGGTCGGGGGACGCCGGCGGCGAACTGGAGGGGACGGGGGAGCGGCGCGCGAGGACCGAGCGGCTCCTCTCGGAGGCCCGGGAGAAGTCGCTCGACATCGCAGGTCTCGAACCGCTCGTCAGCGATGACTTCTACGAGGTGGACATCAACAGCGTCGACCCGCAGGTGGACGCCGAGGGCTGGTCGCTGCGCGTCACCGGCGCGGTCGAGGCGGAGATCGACCTCTCATACGGCGAACTGACGTCGATGCCCTCCGAGTCGACGTTCGTCTCGCTGCGCTGCGTCGGCGAGGGGCTCAACGGGGAGAAGATGGACAACGCCCTCTGGGAGGTCGTCCCGATCGACGACGTGCTCGACCGGGCGGGCCTCTCCCTCGATGAGTGCTGCGTGATGCTCCGGGCGGCCGACGACTACTACGAGGAGTTCCCCGCCGAGGCGCTGAAGCGGGGGTACCTCGCCTACGGCATGAACGGCCGGCAACTACCGCGGGCACACGGCTCCCCCGTCCGCGCGCTCATCCCGGGACACTGGGGGGAGATCAACGTCAAGTGGCTCACCGAGATCGAGGTGCTCGAACGGCCGGCCGACGGTTACTGGGAGGAGCGCGGCTGGCACGGCACCGGTCCCGTCACCACGGTCGCGAAGCTCCACGTCGTCAACCGCCTCGACGACGGGCGCGTACAGGTCGCGGGACACGCCTACGCAGGGACGCGCGGCGTCAGCCGCGTCGAGGTCTCGACCGACGGCGGGGAGAGCTGGACCGACGCCCGCCTCTCCGAGCCGCTCCCCGGCGAGGACGTCTGGCGGCAGTGGGCCCACGAGTACGACGCCCCCGAGGGGGAACACGAGGTCGTCGTCCGCGCCTACGAGGCCGACGGGACGCGCCAGCCCGGAGAGCGCCGCTCGCCCTTCCCGAGGGGGGCGACGGGCTGGGTGACGCGGACGATAGAACCATAGCCTGGTCGACACGTTGATGCGTCCGGGGGGAGCAGGTGACGTATGGCCGACCTCCTCCCGCTCTTCGTCCTCGGGGCCGTCGGGGTGACGGCGTTCGTCGTCGCGCGCACGCGAACGGAGCGGTCGCTCGATCGCAACCGCGGCATCGGCTGCGTCCTCGCCGCGGTGCTCCTGCTGTTCGGCACCGACGTCGCCGCGGTCGTCGACGTCAGGCTTCCCGAGACGGTCGGCCTGTCGTTCTCGATCGGGAGCCTCCTGCTGCTCGGCGCGCCGCTCTACTACTTCGTCGTGCAGGACCCGCCGGCCGGCGAGGCGACGGCGGCGGACGGGCCCGACGAGTGACGGGGACGATCCACGGAGACGGTGGGGGAAACGGGAGAAACGGGAGATGCGGGAATCGACGTCCGTTCGACGCAACGGTCAGTTCCACGCAGTACGGGCCGCTAGCACTCAGACCAGCCGCAGGACTCGCAGGTCTTGCAGCCCTCGCTGTAGTAGAGCGTCATCGACCCGCAGTCGGGACACTCGGGGCTCTCGCCGGCGTCGATGAGCGACTGCGTGGCGTCCGCGTCCGACGCGCCGTCGGACTGCGACGCGTCGCGGTTGGGATCGGCGTCCGTCGCCGACGCGTCGGTCGCATCGGTCACCTCCCCGCCGGCGGATCGGGACTCCGCGTCGCCGAGTTCAGTGAGGCTCTGCTGGCGCGGATACGGTTTGTCGATGTCGCCGTCGAGGTAGCGCCGCATCGCCGTGCCGATGGCGTCCGGGATGGAGTTGATCTGCTCGCCCTTGTCCCAGGCGACCTTCGGGCTGCGGATACCCCGGAGGTCGTCGGCGATCTCGTAGGGATCGACGCCGGAGCGCAGCGAGTAGCTGATCACCTTCGCCAGCGCCTCCGTGAACGATCCGGTGAAGCCGCCGGAGTTGCCGATGGTGGCGAACAGCTCGAACGGCTCGCCCTCCTCGTCCTCGTTGATGTTGACGTACATCTTCCCGTACCCGGTGTTGATGCGCTGGGTGACGCCGTAGAGGACGTCCGGGCGCGGACGCTCCTTCGCGTACGCCCCGCCGACGCCGAGCTCGCCGGACTCGACCAGCGTCTCGAGGTCGTCGCCGAGGGCCTCGCGGACCTCCTCGCTGTCGAGGAAGCCCTCGATGCCGCCGAAGATCTCCCGGATCTGCTCGACGATGACCGCCGCGGCCTCCTCCTCGTCGGCGAACTCCGCGTTGTCGGCGCGGGTCGTGAGCACCTGCTTCGAGCGCGTCCCGTCGCGGTAGACGGTGACGCCCTTCCCGCCGTGGTCGTAGATGTACCGGTAGACCTCGTCCATGTCCTCCTTCGTCGCGGAGTTGGGGAAGTTGCAGGTCTTCGAGATGGCCGAATCGACGCCCGCCTGGCAGGCGCACTGCACGGCGGCGTGGTCCTTGCCCGTCAGGTCGGCGGTGACGACGAACAGCTCCGAGATGGCGTCCGGCACGGTCGAGAGGCTGGAGACGCCCTCGAACTCGTTGTTCGCCATCTGCTCCTGGGCCTCCCGCTTCACCTCATCGACGTCGATGTCGTTCGCCTCCAGCACGCGCAGGAAGTAGTCGTCGAACTCGACGAGCATCTCGTCGCCCTGCACGTCGTCTGAGACGTTCTTGTAGTAGGCGACGTTGTAGATGGGCTCGCAGCCGCCGGTGGTGTTGCCGACCATCGAGGTCGTCCCCGTCGGGGCGATGGTCGTCGTGTTGTGGTTGCGGATCGGGAAGCCGTCGGCCCACTCGTCGGCGTCGAGGCCGGTGTGGTGCTCGAACCACTCGCGGTACTCCGTGGGGGTCGCGTACTTCGAGTCGTCCCAGTCCTCGAACGAGCCGCGCTCGAGCGCCAGTTCGTGGGAGGTCCACTTCGACCCGTGGTTGATGTGGGTCATGAGCTGACGGGCGACCTCGTTGCCCTCCTCGCTCCCGTAGCGGATGCCGAGCTGGATGTAGAGCTGCGCGAGGCCCATGATGCCGAGCCCGATCTTGCGCATCTCGCGGACCTTCCGCTCGATCTGCGGCACGGGGAAGTCGCTCATCGTGACGACGTTCTCGAGGAAGCGCGTGCCGAGTTCGATCCGTCGGTCGAACTCCTCGGCGTCGATGGCCTCCGCCAGGAACGCCTCGACGGCGGCCGCGTGCGAGTCGTACTCGTCGGCGTGCTCGGCCGACCAGACGCGCCAGTCGGGGGCGTCGGTCGCGGCGATCGTCGAGAGGTTAATGTGCCCGAGATTGCACGCCTCGTACTCCTCCAAGGGTTGTTCGCCGCAGTTGTGGACGACGAAACCGTTCGCGACGAACGAATGCGTGTCGGGCTCGGTCAGGTCGTAGACGGTTTCGTGGCCGTCGTGTTTGACGGATTCGACGGTGATTTCGAATCGTTCCGCGTACGGACCACGCTCGTAGGCGTCGAGCCGCTGGCATAGCGCCTCGTTCTTCGAATCGAGGAAGAACCCGATCTCCTCTGCGAATCGACTCAGGTTGTCCTTCGCAATGACGAGGTCGTGCTGTGCGCGAGTCTCGTACTCCTTCGAACCGCCGTTGCCGTCCGGTAGCGCCGTCGTACCGGCCTCGCGGCGGTCGTTGTACAGCTTGCTCGCGATGCCGAAGTTGAGCAAGAGGCGCTGAACGTCGACGAGCAGACTCCGATACGAACTGGATAGACGGACGGAGATGCCCTTCTCCACGTTCCCCTGTACGCCGCCGTCGGCGGTGAAGAGCGCCTGCAGGAATCCGCGGGCCATGTCCTCGGAACCACGGAACACGACGTCGGGGACCTGGTGTTTCCGCTCTACCAAGCCGGCGTCCTCTGCGAGTTCGTAGAGACGCGAGGAACGGATACGCTCTTCGCAGGACTCGGGACCACGGTAGTCGGCAGTGCGCTGGATCTGATTGACGCCGACCTCGTAGTTCGCGTTACCCGTCGGCTCCCGCACGACGTCGTTGACGTATTCTGCGAACTCCCCTGAGATCGCGGTGTCCTCGTCGTAGAAGTTGAGCACAGCCCGTTCCTCGCCGTGTTTGAGGTGGCCGTCGCCGACGAGCCAGCCAAGGACCTTACCCTCCTCGGCGGAGCCGTGCTGGCCGAAACCGCCCTTCCGGTTGGCGATGTGAACCGTGTCGCCGGCGTCGAGGTCCCGCGCCTCGACCCAGCCGTCGTCGGTCATGACGCGGTGGTCGGCGGTGAGGCGTAGTTCGTAGCCCTCCTTCGTCGTCAGCCGATAGACGTCCTTCTCACCGGTTTTGTAGACGCTACTCGCCTCTTTGATCGTCTCCTCGCTCAACCGATCGTCCACGACGACGTCGATCGCGACGCCCTGCTCGTACAGCTCCTCGGCGGGGATCAGTCCGTTGCCGGTGCTGATGAGCGTGTCACCCGTGACGCAAGGATTCGTCGCGAGAATCCTGTGTTCCGGATGTTCGTCCACGTCGAACGAGTGTTCCTTGTTCACCCGTTCGAGGTAGATGACGCCCGGCTCGCCGTTCTCGTGTGCGCCGCTCACGATGCGGTCCCAGAGCACCTCGGCGGGGATGGAGAAGACCTCGCCGGGTTCGACGTACTCGCCCAGCCCGTAGCGCTCGTACATCTCCTTCGTCTCGGGGGTGGCGACGTGGGGTTCCTCCGTGCGGGGGTTCGTGAACGTGAACTCCTCGCCGGCGTAGAGCGCCTCCATGAAGCCGTCGGTGACGCCGACGGAGATGTTGAAGTTGGAGAGGTGGCCCTCGACGGCGTTCCGGAGGTGTTTGGGGACGCGCCCGTCCTCGTCGATGAGCGAGCGGGCCTCCTCCAGCGCCTCCGAGAAGCTGGTGTAGGTGTAGTCGTCGGGGTCGTTGAGCCGGAGGCAGTGGGCCAGCGAGACGTCCTTGTTCTTCGCGTGGATGAACTCGATCACGTCGGGGTGGCTGACGCGCATGACGCCCATCTGCGCGCCGCGGCGGGTGCCGCCCTGTGCGATCGTCTCGCACATCTGGTCGAACGTCCGCATGAACGTGATCGGCCCGGAGGCGATGCCGCCAGTGGATCCGACGGGGTCGCCGTAGGGGCGCAGTCGCCAGAAGGCGTAGCCCATCCCGCCGCCGCTGTTGTGCGAGACGATCCCGTCCGTAACGTACTGGTGGTCGCCCGCGACGGTGATGTCGTAGACGGTCGCGTCCGCGGACTCGGTCACCGACTCGACCTCGACAGTGTACGAGTCTCCGATGACGTACGAGTCACGCGCGTTCACCGACTCGACGTTCGAAAGTCCGATTTCGCGGCGTTCGTCGATGAAACCGACATCGCGCATGAACGCCGCTCGGCCGGCACCGGTCGTCGGAATCAGGCCGTAGTACGGGGGGGTATCCTCGTCGCGGATGACCGACTTCTTGACCGGGTAGCCCAGTCCCATCATCAGCGTCGCGACGTCGTCGATGGCCCGTTCCGAGGAGCTGTACAGCTTCGGGTAGGTGTCGTTGAGGAGCGTTCCGTCGGCCGTGAAGTAGCCGCGGAGGAACGCCTCGACGAGGGGCGCGGGTGCGTTCTTGACGACCTGCGGGACGCACGCGGACTGCGCTCCGTCGCGCTTGCAGTCGAAGTTCGTCTCCCACCAGCGTTTGAGTTCGTGGCTGTTGATACAGATCTCGTAACAGCCACCGCTGAACGTCGACGAGGTGACGGTGTCGAACAACTGCTGTGAGAGGTGGTCGATGTACTCGGCGATGCTCTCTCGCCCGACGTGGAACCGGATGCCGTCCTGATGCCACGAGCCGTCGCCGACCCAGAGGCCGACGAGTTCGGCGAGTTCTTCGGTCAGATACTCGGGTTGGCTGACCGACTTGACCGCAGTGCCGTTCGATTCGAGTCCTTCTCGCGCACGGAACTGGCCAACGGTCACTTGATGGACACCGAGGGTGTCGGCGATTTCCGAGTCGGTGTGCCCCGCCTCGTACAGGCCGAGGGCAGCGGACTCGTCGAACGAGGTCGACCCGAGCGGCCGTCCACCGGTTCCGTTCGGGGGGAGGGCCAGTTCGTGACTACGACGACGCTGTATCGTCGACTTGCCACAGTCCAACCGTTCTGCGATCTCGTAGTCGCTCAGTCCCTGTTGATACAGTTCGACGATCTCCGCGTTCTCGACGGTCCTCTGTTCGCTCCACTGCGCGCCGCTCGGTACGGCTGCGAGCTGTGGAACCGCTCGCTCGGTGTCTCGAAGCCATCCCAGTGCGTACTGTACCTGCTGTCCGGCCCGAATCTCGTCGAGTCGGGTCCACTCCCCATCGACCTCGATGCGGTGGTTCGGGGTTCCGCGAATGGAGAGCCCGTTCGCGAGCGAGACGGTCAGCGTCTCGGCGTTCTCGTATTTGTGCGTCTCCTCGACCGGTCTGTATTGGAACCCGGAGTCAGTCCGCTGTGCGATGCGGTCGCCGACTTCGACCGCCGAAACGCTGACGTGCCCCTTGTCCTCGACCACGACGGTCGAATCTGCCGTGAGACACTGAAAGACCTCCGCGGCCTCCTTGGCGGTCTGGTGGATGTCCGTGAGGTCGTCGTCGGGCGAGTCGACGAAGCACGCCGAGAGCTGCTGGAGTTCGTCGCCGGCGTTCATCAGCGTCGGCGAGTTCGGGACGAACGAGAGCATCGACATGAGCTCCTCGAACTCCGCCGCCTTCCCCTCGACGTGCTCGCGGATCTCGTCGGGAAGTTCGGGGACGACGGTGTCGTAGGCGAACTTGTTGACGTTGTACGCGGAGAGCGTCGTCGCCGCCTCGTCGTCCGCCGTCGTGCCCGCGCCGAACACCTCGGCGGCGAGTTCGTCGCGGCGGGGATGTCCGGGCTTGAGCTGCTCGGGCGTGACGGTGACCTGGACGTCGCGCTTCTCGGCCTCGAAGACGGCCTCCGCGAGGGCGATGTTCTTCGCGACGCGCTCGAAGAGCCCCTCCTGGGTCTCGATCAGGTTTCCGTCCGCGTCCTTACGCAGGTAGCGGGCGGGGAGGATGTTGTTGTACGCGTTGCCCGTCATGCGCTCCTCGAGCGTCGCGCCCGTCGTGCGCTTGATCGGGAGCGTCAGTTCGTCCGCGGAGAGGTCTGCCTTACTCATGGTATCTCAGAGGGGGTACCGCTGACGTCGTGGCTCGTGTGTGGTATCTGGTCATTGATTAGCGGAGTTATCTATTCTGTCCGAACGTGTTTAATTCTTCGAGTCGATATTCATTAGCTTTCCATCACGTTAACGACGGTCGGCTCGCGAGCGCCACGACTCGGCGCTCGATTGGACGTCCCCATCCGACGACCTCCGAAAACATAACCGTACTTGGACCGCAGTGAAAGTGAGTCTTGCGCCGGAAAACCGTGTGACTGGGTACGGACTCGACCCGAAGCGATCGGGGGTTCGATCCGGGGGTGATCGGCGACGAACGATCCCCGAACCGGCGCCGATCGACACGACTTACTCCCTCGACGTGGTGGACCGTCGCATGGACGGAAGTCTGCTGCAGGCGGCCCCGATCGACGCGCTCGCGGCGCTGGTCGGCCTGGGGCTCGTCGTCCTCCTCGCCCGGCTGATCCTGCGCGTCGCGTGGAAACTCGTCGTGGTCGCGGCGCTGGTCGCCGTCGGCCTGTGGCTCGTCGAGGTCGTCGCGCCGCCCCTGGTCGCCGCGACGGTCCTGCCGTAGCCGCCGTCGCCAACCGTCGCCGTCGCGTCCCCCGCGCCCACTACGTCGCACCCTCGACGAAGTTCCGGACGAGCGCGTGGCCCGACTCGGTGAGGACGCTCTCGGGGTGGAACTGGACGCACTCGATGGGGTGCTCGCGGTGGCGCACGCCCATCACGAGGCGCTCGCCGTCGACCCGCGTGGTCGCGCTCACCGCGAAGCAGTCGGGGACCGCCGTGGCGACCAGCGAGTGATAGCGTCCGCCGCGGAGCGGCGAGGGGAGCCCCGCGAAGACTCCCCGGCCGTCGTGGT
Organism: Halomarina halobia; assembly: GCF_029338575.1. Taxonomy (GTDB): domain Archaea; phylum Halobacteriota; class Halobacteria; order Halobacteriales; family Haloarculaceae; genus Halomarina; species Halomarina halobia. The sequence goes on along the minus strand of NZ_CP119992.1, from coordinate 2,738,961 downwards.
CCACCGGGAACGCCTTCCCGTGGACGGGTTCCGGCGCGCGCCCGACGGCCCCGCCGTAGGCGTAGACGGCCGCCTCCAGCCCGAGACAGACGCCGAGCGTCGGCACCTCGGGACTGAGTTCGCGCAGCACGTCGAGCGTCACGCCGACGTCACGCTCGTTTCTCGGGTGGCCCGGGCCGGGGCTGACGACGATCGCGTCGGGGTCGGTCGCTCGGACCTGCTCCAGCGTGGCGGTGTTTCGCACCACCTGCGTCTCCGCGTGCCGGCTGACGTACTCCACGAGGTTGTACGTGAACGAGTCGAAGTTGTCGACGAAGAGGACGCGCGTCATCGGACCCCCTCGACCTCCGGTGGCCGCTCGATGGCTTCGAGCGCGGCGAGCACGCCGCGCATCTTCCGCTCGGTCTCCTCGAATTCGGCGGCGGGATCGCTGTCCGCGACGATCCCCGCCCCCGCGCGGACGGCCACGCGGTCGCGCGTCCCCTCGCGCTCGACCAGCGCCGACCGGATGACGATGGCCGCGTCGGCGTTCCCGTCCCACGAGAAGTAGCCGACCCCGCCGCCGTAGACGCCCCGGGGCGTGCGTTCGAGGTCGTGGATGAGTTCCATCGCGCGCACCTTCGGCGCGCCCGAGAGCGTCCCGGCCGGGAACGACGCGCGCGTCGCGTCGAAGGCGTCCGCGTCCGCCGCGAGTCGCCCGGTCACGGTCGACTCGATGTGCTGGACGTGGCTGTACTTGAGGACGTTCATGAACTCCTCGACGCGCACGCTCCCCGGTTCGCTCACCCGGCGCACGTCGTTGCGCGCGAGGTCGACGAGCATCGTGTGCTCGGCGCGCTCCTTCCCGTCGGCGAGCAGTTCGCCCGCGAGGCGGCGGTCCTCGACGGGACTCGCCCCACGGGCACAGGTGCCCGCGATGGGGTTGGCGGTGACGGTCCCGTCGCGGACCGAGACGAGCGTCTCGGGGCTCGCGCCGACGAGCGTCCGCTCGTCGTAGTCGAGGACGTACATGTACGGCGAGGGGTTGATCTCGCGCAACGAGGCGTAGAGGCCGAGAGGATCGACCTCGCCCCGTAGCTCCCGCGACCGGGAGACGACGCCCTGATAGATGTCGCCGTCGAGGACGTGCTCCTTCGCGCGCCGGACGGCCGCCTCGTACTCCTCTTGGGGGCCCGCGCGCTCCTCCTCCCGGCGGAAGCCGCCGCGCTCGGGCGGCGAGGCGGACGCGAGCGCCGCGCGCGTCCGTTCCGCGAACGCGTCGAGGTCGTCGTACACCGCGCCGGGGTCGTCGTCGGGTCGGATCAGCGGCGTGAACACGAGCCGACACGTCCCCTCGCGGTGGTCGAACGTGAGCGTCCGCTCGCTCAGGACGAACTGCGCGTCCGGGACGGGCGAGTCCGGGCGCTCGACGCCCACCTCGTCCAGCCAGAGGTCGTAGACGGCGTCGTAGGCGAGGAAGCCGACGAGGCCGCCCGCGAAGCGGCCCGCGTCGTCGAATCCCCGGCGCTCGACGGCCGGGAGCGAGGCGCGGAGTTCGTCGAGCACGTCCCCCGCCGCGTCGGCGGGACGGATCGCGCCCTCGTACCGCGGATCGAAGACCTCGACCGACGGGCCGTCCGGGCCGAGGGCGACGACGGCCGCGGGGTCGACGCCGACGTAGGAGTAGCGCGCGTGGCGGTCGGTTCCGCCGGGCGCGAACGCGCCGTCGGGGTCGTGGGAGGCGACCTTCTCGCCGCTCTCGAGCAGGAACGAATACGGCCGCGTCGACGCCTCGCAGAGCGTCGCGTAGGCGGTCAGCGGGTCGAGGTCGACGTCGAGCGCCGCGGTCGCGTGGACGACGACCGGTTCGTCCCCCGCCGCGAGATCCGCGAACGCCGCCCGCGACCGGTCGAGGGCGACCACGTCAGGCCCCCCGGACGGCGGCGACGAACGTCCGCATCGCCGCGCGGTCCTTCTCGCCGTTCGGGCGCTCGACGCCGCTCGCGGCGTCCACCCCGAACGGCCGGACGGTCTCGACCGCCTCCGCGACGTTCTCGGGGGTGAGCCCCCCCGCGAGGACGACGGGTGCGTCGACCGACTCGACGACGGCCCGCGTTCGCGTCCAGTCGTGCGTCTCGCCGGTTCCGCCGCCGCCGTCCGCGGACGGGGTGTCCACCAGGAGCGCGCTCGCGGCGCGCGCGTAGGCCGTCGCGTCCGGATCGTCGGCCCCGACCGCGGCGACGACGGGCACGTCGACCGCGCGGGCGAGGGCGGCCACCCCCTCGGCGGACATCCCGTGGACCTGCACCTCGTCCGGGCGGACGCGCCCGACGAGCTCGGCGGCCGCCTCGGGGGAGTCGGGCATCGTCACGAGCGTCGACGTCACCGTCCCCGGCGTCCCGGCGACGAGTTCGGCGGCCGCCTCGGGGGCGACCTCGCGGTGCGTGTCGACGGACACGTCGGAGATGACGCCGACGGCGTCGGCTCCGGCGGCGACGGCGGCGTCGCGGTCACCCGGGGTCGTGATCCCGCAGAGTTTCACGCGCGTCATCGCGTGGAGGGCGAGGCGGGGACGCCTTCGCAGAGGTCGGCGAGTCTCCCGGCCGCCGCGCCCGAGTCGACGGCCTCGCGGGCGCGCTCGACGCCGGCCGCGACGCTCTCTACCTCGCCCGCGACGTAGATGGCCGCCCCCGCGTTGAGGAGGACGATGTCGCGCTTCGGTCCCCCGACGTCGCCCTCGACGATGCCCCGGAGGTCGGCAGCGTTCTCGGCGGGCGAACCGCCGGCGACCGCCTCGACGGGCGCACGGTCGAGCCCTACGTCCGCGGGTTCGAGCGCGTACTCCTCGATCTCGTCGCCGCGCACCTCGGCGACGGTGGACGCCGCGTGGAGGCTGAGTTCGTCCATGCCGTCGCCGTGGACGACGAGCGCGCGCTCGACCGGAAGGTTCGAGAGCGCGCGGGCGAGCACGGGGACGAGGGCCGCGTCGTAGACGCCCACGACCTGCGCGTCCGCCCCGGCGGGGTTGGTCAGCGGCCCGAGGACGTTGAAGACCGTGCGCATCCCGAGTTCCTTCCGCGGGCCGATGACGGCCTTCATCGCGGGGTGGAACACGGGTGCGAGCATGAACCCGATACCGTCCTCCTCGATGGCCGCCTCGACGGCGTCGGGTTCGGCGTCGACCCGCACGCCCACCTCGGTGAGCACGTCGGCACTGCCCGACGAGGAGGAGACCGAGTAGTTGCCGTGCTTCGCGACCGGGACGCCCGCCCCGCTGGCGACGATAGCGCTGGTCGTCGAGACGTTGATCGTGTCGTAGTCGTCGCCGCCGGTGCCGCAGGTGTCCACGAGCGGCGAGCGGTCGGGATCGATGGTCCGCGCCGCGTCGCGCATCCCCTGGGCGAAGCCCGCGATCTCCGCCTCCGTCTCGCCCTTCGCCCGGAGCGCGGCGAGCAGCGCGCCGATCTGGGCCTCCGTCGCCCCCGCGAACACCGCGCTCGCCGCCTCCCGTGCCTCCGCCTGTGTCAGGTCCGCGCCGTCGGTGACGCGCTCAATGTAATCCTTCATGGGTGAGTATCAATGATCGTTGTTGGGTTATGACGTACAAATGTGTGCATCGTAATGAAGGTGTCGGACGAGGTGGTGGCGGACGGGTCAGTCGCGACGTGTGAACGCCGGACACGCCCGACGTCGTTCGGAAAGGTTCAAGTATCCGTATCGGGTATCGGAGCGTGCGGGAGAGCGCGGGTTGGTGGTCTAGGCTGGTTATGACACCTCCTTGACATGGAGGAGGTCGGCAGTTCAAATCTGCCCCAACCCATTCCTCTGTGACGCAACGACGGTGAGCGGAGCGAACCGCCAGCGTCACAGGGAATTGAAACGGCAGATTTGAACTTCGGTCGCTCCGCTCACTGCACTCGCTTCGCTCCCTAGTTCAAATCTGCCCCAACCCACTATCCTTCCGCGGTACAACGCGACGAGCCCGTACCGCGGAGGATCGAGACGTTGCGGGCAGATTTGAACCAGGGAGGGCGACTCCCTCGACGCGATCACGTCACGGGGCAGCGAGATCAAGAACGAGCCGACGTACGTCGAGCGACGTCAGGACGCGATCGACTCGAAGGGCCGGCCCGTCCGCGACGAGCGCCTCCTCGGCTGGACCACCCTCACACACGGAAACCGCTTCGCGCTCGAATCATACGACTCTCCGGAGGAACCCGACGCACCGGAGGGGGCCGAGGAGCATCACCTGCTGATCAGATCCGACGAGAAATCGCCCTACAGCTTCGCCGTGAGCGGCGACATCACGTTCGATTCGTGGTGGGGAGCCGAAGACGCTATCGAGGGGAGGAGCGCGCGGGGCGTCCTCGCGGGTGGCGGGGACGCCTACCGCTTTACTGGCGTGATCACGGACTTCGAGATCGACGGCCCGGCGACCATCGAACTCGACGGGGAGCCGACCACCCCCGAGGAACTCCGCTCGATGGGCGATTCCGAGGGCGAGTAACCCGAAGCGCCGAGCGAGCGCCGAATCAGCCGTCGACCGTCCCCGGGGGCGGCGGTCACGCAGTTCGGCTGGCCGAATGATTTTTTAAACTCCTATTCTAACGGAATTAATGCGGGGTGCGAACCCCGAACCGGTGCGGTCGTCGTTCCGACGGCCGGGGTCGACTGGTGCGTGACCCCGAGCCATCCACGCTCCCGGCCGTCGGAGTCATTCCCTCGGATCGCAACGGGAGGCGAACGCCGCGTCCGTCGCCGACCGCGTTCCGTTACGTACCGCGGTCACCCCTCCACGCCGGTCCCCTCGTCGCCCTCCTCGCCGTCGAGCACCTTCCGCAACGTCTCGTGCGTCCCCACTACCATCGTCGGCACGAGCAGCATGAAGACGTGCTCCTCGATGGGGATTCCGAGCAGGTCCACCCCGGTCCGCAGCGGGATGACGAACACGCCTACCTGCAGGGTGTACCAGTCCCAGAGGTAGGCGAAGGGATAGAGGACGAGCGTCGTTCGGGCGGCCGCGCGCCACGCGCCGGCGTACCTGACCAGCGCGAGCGCCACGACGCCCCACAGGAGTTCCGTCGCGAGGTAGGTATAGGACCCGAAGACGGTGACGTCGATCATAGTCAGAGTCCGTTCTCCGGAGTGAAATCTCTACGCCCAGTGACATGCGTGACCCGCCTGTCCGCCAAGCTTGATAACGTACGGGGCGGAAGTACGATCGGAGAGAACAATGGACATCGCAGATATCGCGACCCGGGAGTTCGTCGAGGTGGACGGGCAGAAGCGCCTCTCCAAGGTTCGCTCGATCTTCGAGCACGAGAACCCGAAGGGCGTCATCGTCACCGACGATGGGGATTACCAGGGCGTAATCACTCAACAGCAGTTACTCCAGTCGCACATCGAGGACGACATGAAGGCGGCCGCGATGGTTAAGTCCGCGCCGAAGATCGAGCGGACCGCCGATCTGCGCAACGTCGCACGCATGCTCATCGAGGGCGACACGAAGGTCGCCCCGGTGTTCGAGGGCGACGACCTGTGGGGCATCATCACGGCGGATGCAATCCTCGACGCCGTACTCGAGAACCTGGACGTCCTCACCGTCGACCAGATCTTCACCGAGGACCTCGTCACGGTCACCGAGGACACCCACATCGGGCGGGCGATCAACCTCCTCCGCGAGAACGGCGTCTCGCGGCTGCCGGTCGTCAACGAGAACGGTCGGCTGACCGGGATGCTCACCACGCACGACATCGTCGACGTGGTCGTCCGCAACATGGACAAGCCCACGCAGGGCGACCGCGCGGGCGACATCGAGCGCGTCCTCGACCTCCCCGTCTACGACGTGATGGCGAACCCCGTCACGACGGTCGACCTCGACGACACGGTCCGCGAGGCGGTAGAGCTGATGTTCGAGATGGACTACTCCGGGCTCGTCGTGACGCCCGAGTACGACGACAGTCTCCCGGCGGGCATCCTCACGAAGACCGACGTCCTGCGGGCGCTCACCTACACAGAAGAGGAGCACATGGACGTACAGATCACGAACATCGACCTGCTCGACACGATCACGCGCGACGAGATCCGCCGGAGCATCGAGGCGGTCGTCGAGAAGTACCAGCGGATGTCCGTCCAGCACGCGCACGTCCGGTTCCACAAGCACAAGGAGAAACTCCGCGGTACCCCGCTCATCCAGTGTCAGATCCGGCTCCGGACCACCCACGGGCAGGTCGCCGGATCGGGCGAGGGCTACGGCGCCGAGTCGGCCTTCCGCGTCGCGCTCGACCGCCTCGAGCGCAACGTCATCGAGATGAAGGGCATGGAGAGCGACGAGCAGTACCGCGGCCAGCTGCTCCGCAAGCTGAACGAGCTGTAGGCGGGACGGAGGTCAGTCCCCGCCTAACCCCCGCCGAATCGACGCCTCGCGCCCGGTTCTGGCGAGGGCGGGGCCGAAACGATCGATTTCGGACCGCGCGACGGCGCGGTGGCGATAAACGGTTCTGAATCCGAGGTAGTCAGGAATAGCCGAAAAATAACATAACCGTCGTTCTCCGAAGGCGGGGTCAGAGATGCCGTCGTTGCTCGTGCACGTGGTGCTGGGACTCCTGCTCGGTGCGGCGCTGTTGCGGGAGCGCCTCACCCGGCGGGCGGCGCTCGCCGTGGTAGCCGCGACGGCGTTCCCCGACCTCGACGCGTTCGCGGGGCTCTACGTCCCCGGCAGCCACCGCGCGCTGCTGCACACGCTGGTGATCCCGGCCGCGCTCGCGGTGGCGCTTGCGATCGACACCCACCTGCGCGACGAGGGGTTCGTGCTCTCGCGCTTCGGTAGTCACGGCGTGCAGATCGCGTGGGCGTGCCTGCTCGCGTACGCGGTCGCCGGGATCGGCCTCGACCTCGTGAACGGCGGCGCGAACGTGCTCTACCCGATCCACGACCAGTTCTACGACCTCGACGGCGCCATCGTCTACTCCACGACCGACGGGTTCGTCCAGACGTACGTCCAGTCCACCGGGCTCGCGGCGGGGGGCGACGTCGGCGGCGGGGCCATCTACGTCACGGGCGGCGAGCGGACGGGGGCCGTCGACGCGGGGCAGTTCGGCTCGTCCGGGGAGGTCCACGTCAGCAGCCCCGTCGATCCGGTACCGGGACCGGAGCCGCCGGGCACCGAACGCGTGTTCACCATCGTGAAGACGGGTTGGCAGCTCCTCCTGCTGTTCGCGGGGGTGGTCGCCGTCGTCGGTCGACGCCTCCTGCGGCGGTACGACGCGGACCGTCGGGAGGCGGTCCGTCCCGCTGACTGATCGCACGCGCTATACCGGGGGCGTCCCTCGACCGACCATGGAGCAGCACGCGGACGTGATCGTGCGCCCGTACGACCCGAGCGCGGACTGGCCCGCGCTCTGGGAGTTGAAGGCGGCCTTCGAGCGCGAACTCGGCGGCGACGAGGGAGCGAAGGCGACGAAGTACGAGGGGAAGCTCACCGACGCCTACCGCGATCGCTACCGGGACTGGGTGGCAGACTGCGCCGGGCGCGACCCCGGCTGCGTCCTCGTCGCCGCCGACGACGGGCCGGTCGGCTACCTCTTTCTCCTCCCCGAGGCGCTCGCCCTGATCTGGGACGCGGCGGTGGTCAACGAACTCTACCTCGCCCCGGCGTACCGCGGGACGGGACTCGCCGGGGAGCTGATGGACGCGGCGCTCGCGCACGCGGCCGAGCAGGACCTCCCGCTCCCCCGGGTCGTTCTCGACGTCGATCCGAACAACGAGCGCGCGTACGCTTTCTACGACGGGTACGGGTTCGAGTCGTGGGCGGAGATGGTCTCCTACGGTCTCGAGGACAGCTGAACGCCGACCAGCCCCCCGAGCGCGCCGAACGCGAGGGGGTAGGCGACCCCCGCGACCGCGACCGCGGCGAGGGGATCGACGCCGCCCACCACGCCGCCGCCGAAGGCGTGACGCGTCTGCGCGGCGAAGAGGGCGGCCAGCGCGCCGTACCCGAGCGTCACCGGGACGCTCGTCAGGAGCGCGGTCCGGACGTCTCGAACGCCGTTCGCCGCGAGGACGAGCGCGCTCGCGAGGACGAGCACGAGCGGCGGGAGGAGATAGAGCAGCGGTGCGGCGGCGCTGTCGCTACCCGCGACGAGGTCGAACGACCGCGATCCGCCGGGGAGTCCCAGCAACCGGACGTCGACGAAGTGACCGCCGTAGTAGAGCCAGCCGACTGCCTTCCACGCCGGGAGGGGGTCGCCGCCGAGGGACGAGACGCCGACGTTGAACTCGGCGAGCGCCGCCTCGACGCGCCCGACGCTCGCGGCGTACGTCGCCGCGTAGCCGAGCAACCACGCGAGCACACCCGCGAGCGCGCCGGTGACGACGGGGAGCGACGCCGGTTCCCCGCGCGAGGCGGTCGCCCGGTCGCGTTCGTCGACCGTATCCGACATCTTACCGAGGCGACGGGTCGCGGCGGCATGATCCTGACGGCCTCGGGGCCGGCGTCGCCCCGGGGGTCACCCGACGACGATCGCCCCGTCGAGATCCATGTAGGGGTGGCCGTAGCCGCAGTACGTCCGGCAGCTGAAGGTGAAGTCGCCGCGGCGGGACGCCGAGAGGCGAACGGTCGCGGGGGACGAGGCGTTGCGGGGCAACGCGACGGGGTGCATCATCATCCCGCCACCCATCCCGCCCATGTGGTTTCCCCCCGACGGCATCACCGCGAGGCTGTGATCGGGATACCGCTCGTTGGCCGCTTCCAGCCGCTCGTGCAACGTCCCGTTCCGCGGTGGAGGAACGCGCCCCTCGTTTCGTTCCTCGAGGGTTTCGTGATCGGGAAGCGCCTCGCGGATCGCGGCCGGAAGCGTTCGAACTACCCGCTCAGCGCCGGTGTTGAACGCCACGAGCGTCACGGAGGCCCCGCGATCGACGACGGCGCGATCGAGTTCCCCGCCCGACTCGTCGAACGCGACGAACCCCCAGTGATACGCCCCGGCGTAGAGCGTGACGGCGTCGCCGCCTCCCGAGGGAGCCCCCAGGCACCCGGCCAGCGCGGCGGACCCGAGCGTCCCCAGGAACGCGCGGCGGGACGACGCCTTCATCCGCTCACTCCCCGCGCCGGAGTCTCCCGCGGCGCTGCTCGAACTCCTCCTCGGTGAGGTCGCCCCGGGCGTACGCCATCCGCAGTTCCGCGAGGGCGGGGTCGCCGTCGGTACCGACGCGTCCGACGAGACCGCGGTAGAGGGCGTAGCCGACGCCGAGCAGGATCAACAGCCAGACCAGCATCACGCCGACGCCCCACAGCGGGGAGAGTCCGCCGACCGGTTGGCCGCCCCACCACCAGCCCATCATCCCCATCATCGGCATGGCGAACACCATCATCAGGAGCGGAAACAGGACGATGACGCCCAGGACGACAGCGACGACGCGGAGCAGTCCATCGCTCGTGCGCGTAGTAGCCATGATTACACCGGACCCCGTTCGAGGCCGACGGCAATAAATATAATTCAGCCGTCACGAATTCCGGAGTAACCCGGGAACGACACCGTCACCCGGTCGCGAAATCGGGGTCGTTCGGGACCCGTCGATGTCCCGGCCGTCGGTCGCGTCCCCGAACCGAGGACGGCGGGCCAAGGATCGGGGGAAACGATCAGGCGGTAGCGACGGCTCGCCACGTGGGGGTGTCACTCCCGGGGGCCGACGCGCGCGAAGAACTCCTCGAAGATCCGCAGTTCCTCCTCCTCCGTGACGTGCTCCGAGCGCATGCACGCGTGGGCGATCTTGTGGACGAGCGCCGGATCGGAAAACGCGGAGCCGGGCTGAGCGGACCGTTTCTCGATCCGGGCGTCGAGCGCCTCCACCCGCTCTGCGAGGTCGTCGACGCGGTCGGTGAGGTCCTGTACGGAGCGGGGGGTCTGATCGGGTTCTTTCGGTTTCATGGTGTCGGTGTCGAACATCGTCTCTACGAACTCCCGTCGGTTGGTCCACTCGAAGCCGTCGATCGAATTGACGCGCTGATTGACGGTCGTGCGACTCACGTCGAGCACCTCCCCGAGTTCCCGCTGGGTCGCCTCGGGGTTCTCGTGGATCGCGCGGAGGGCCTGGCGCTGCTTCGCCGTCAACCGGGCGGGGTCGGACTCCGGGGTGTCGGCGGACCGGGCATCTCGCTCGTTCGTAGCGGCGTCCTGGGCTCCCACCGGCGGATCGTGTTCCTCGCTCGGGTCGCTTCCCGCTCCGCCGATTTCGTGCTCACCCTTCGCCGGGTCGCCGTACTCCTCGAGGACCTGTTCGACGAGCTTCGTCGACGCCCCGCTCACGTCGGCCGCGAGTTCCTCCATCGACGCGTCCGGACGTGACCGGGCGGCGTCCAGGATCCGCTTGTGTATCACGGCCCGCGGCATGGGCGATGGCAGCGGCGCGTTCCCAGTCCCTGAAGCGTGCGGCGAATCACTCATGTCCTATCCCCGTCGTGTGCGATAGCCTGCCACGGGTTGGCGTTAGCCAAGGAGTAGGTCAACTTATAGTTACCTGAACATCTACATATTCATATATGTCTTTATATCTAGTACGTCGGTGGCGCGTTCGACTGCCGCGAGTGGGGGACGCTCGCCGTCCCCCTCGTCGTCATCGCCGCCACGACGAGCCTGCCGGCGGGTTCGTCAGCGTCCGCGCGGCCAGAAACGACTCGAGCGTCACCAGTCTCACGAACATCCTCGGGAGCAACACGTTCGATCTCCCGGTCGCGATCCCCGTCGGCGTCATCCTCGCGAGATCCGCCGCCGTCAACTCTCACGACTGTCCCGATGATGGGCTTTCTCGCGTTCGCGACGCTCGCGTTCGTCGTCTTCACCCGAACGGGACGTTCGACGTGACCCGCGGCGCGGAGGGAGGCCCTCGTCTCCGCAACCACTAAACGCGCCTCGCGCCTCCCTCCGGTACTGGTAGACTGGACGGAGGGGTCCCCGACGAGCTAAATATATCTTGAACAACAATACGAGGGTTGTTCGCTCAGACCGACCGAATTCCGCAGATAGATTCGATATCGAGCCTGAATAGGCAGGCTACCGGATATAATCGCGGTTGCGTGCTCGAATACGTGCGTGAGGGCCAGATTCTCATGGCGAAAACAGGGGTGTTCATGCACGTGAACCGTTACCTCAACGTTGCCTGTAAAACCGTATATCGAGGGACCTCACATCGGATTTACAGACACAGTCCTACGGGTGACGGAACTCGTCAACGGTGAGCGCATCTAGATACTCGACACTCACGTACCGATACTCCACCTGCTCGGGAAACCCGTGCTTCGGTAATAACGCTTCAGCCGCCTTTCCGGCAGGCTTGTCGGTCGTCAGCAACACATCTCAATGCGATCCTCGTCCCGATTCGCTTCGTTCGCGATGAACCGTCGAGCCTGGTCCATTACCGTCGAAACGAGGGGTATCGTGTAATCGAGTTCGTTAGCGACAATGATCCAGCCCTCGTCGATCCCTTCTTGCCAACGCGTACCGCCGGACAGATACTCCCGGGTATCAAGGTCGCCACCCAGCTCTTCGTAGACACGTTGTGGGATGAGCAGGGATACACCCGCTTGCCGGACCACCCGCCGAAGTTTCCGATACTTTTCGTTGGTCGATCCACCAGCCCGCACGAACACGCCGGTGTCGGCGACGTAGACAGTCGTCATTCGTCGTCGCGGTATGCGAGCACCACCGGTTCGAGCGCCTGCAAGATAACCTCCGCTTCGAGCGGCGAGCAGTCAAGTTCGCGAGTGGCGATTCGGTGGTTGACCGTCCCGTCCACGTATTCGTGCGCGTAGTCTAGCGCCGTCGCGAGGCCGTCGATGCCGTGGCGTTCGATGTAGAGGTCGATATCGTCGTCGGCGGTGCGGCGCGCGACTGCCTCGATGAGTTCGGGTGTGATCGTCCGCGTCTGCCCATCCGAAGAGAGCGTGAGCGAGACATCTTCCGCTACGTACTCGTACGGTCGCTTCTCCGCCGTCTTCGTGAGTAGGTCGGCACCTTCGAGTTTGCGGACGTAGTCGTACGCCGTTCCTTGCGGAACGTCAACCTGTTCTACAAGGTCAGCCACCGTCGTCGGTCCTGCGTGCAGTACATAGGCGTAGACGCGAGCGAGGACGGGCGTTTCGATAAGTTCCACGACCGTGCGTAGTTGCTCGATCGAGGGCGCGGGCGGGGTGGGCTGTGACTGCGCCATCTCAATTACGAATAGTACATAATACAAAATAACCCTTTCGACGCCAACGAAACAGGCAGGTAGCTCGGAAGTACACAGACGTGCGGTAATCCCGCCTTAGTGGTTCGAGCGAGGCGGCGTCCAGAGACAACCGGAGGAGTTCCCGTCGACTCACGCTCCGCAACCACTAAACGCGCCTCGCGCCTCCCTCCGGTAATGGTAGACTGGACGGAGAAGTACCGCCCTTCGACGCTCGCGGAGGTGCGCGGGAACAACAAGGCCCGCGACGCCCTCCGGGAGTGGGCGGAGACGTGGGAGGACCACCGGGAGGCGGTCATCGTCCACGGGTCGCCGGGCGTCGGGAAGACCTCGGCGGCGCACGCGCTGGCGAACGACATGGGCTGGGCGACCATCGAACTCAACGCCTCGGACCAGCGCACGAAGGACGCCATCGAGCGCTACGCGGGCGGCGCGGCGATGAACCAGTCGCTCTCGGGGAGCGGTCGCCAGCTGGTCGTCCTCGACGAGGCGGACAACATCCACGGGAACGCGGATCGGGGTGGCGCGCGCGCCGTCACGACGCTCGTCAAGGAGGCCGAGCAGCCGGTCGTGCTCATCGCCAACGAGTTCTACGACATGTCCCAGGCGCTCCGGCGGGCCTGCCAGACCGTCGAGTTCCGGGACGTCTCCGCGCGCTCGATCGTCCCCGTGCTGCGCGACATCTGTCGCCGCGAGGGCGTCGAGTACGACGAGGAGGCGCTCGAGGCCATCGCCGAGGCCAACAGCGGCGACCTCCGCGGGGCGATCAACGACCTGCAGGCGCTCGCCGAGTCCGCCGAGCGGCTCACCCGCGAGGACGTGGTGACCGGCTCGCGCGACCGCACCGAGGGGATCTTCGACCTGCTCGACGCCGTGTTCAAGGAGGAGGACGCGGAGGGGGCGCTGAAGTTCTCCTACGACGTGGACGAGACGCCGGACGACGCGATCAGCTGGATCGAGGACAACGTCCCGAAGGACTATCACGGGGCGGAACTCGCGGACGCCTACGGCGCGCTCGCGGCGGCGGATCGCTGGCTCGGCCGGGTGCGCGCCACGCAGAACTACTCGTTCTGGCGCTACGCGAGCGGGGACATGACCGCCGGCGTCGCCGCCGCCCGCGCCGAGCCGAAGGGCGGCTGGACGCGCTACGGCCCGCCGAGCTACTGGTCGAAGCTCGGGCGCTCGCGGGCCAACCGCGACAAGCGCGACTACGTCGCCCGACACGTCGCCGAGGCGGGCGGCATGAGCATCTCGACGGCCCGCCGCGAGGTCCTGCCCTACCTCGCGGCGATGACCCACCACTGCAAGAACCGCGAACTCACCGTCGAGATGGTCGCCCACTACGACCTCGAACCCGAGCACGTCTCGTTCATCACCGGCAGCGGCAAGGACACGAAGAAGGTCCAGTCGATCGTCGAGGAGGCCGAGGAGCGCCGCGAGCGGGCCGCCGTGGAGCACTCCGGCGGCGCGTTCGAGGGGGGACGGGCGAGCGCCCCCGACGAGGGAGAAGACGAGAGCGAGGAGGGGGGCGACGCGAGCGAGGCTGAGGAGGACGAACCGATCGAGGCCGACGGGGACGGGCAAGCGCCGTCCGGCGGGGGAGGGGACGAGTCGGAGGACGACGCTGACGTCGACGCGGGCGACCAGCAGTCCGGCCTGAACGACTTCCTCTGAATCCGGGTCCGGCTAGCGACGCCGGTGTCGCGCCGCGTCCAAGCGACGACCGCCCCCGATCGTTCGACGGGGCCGGACGACCGGCGTATTCACATCCGGACGCTCTGTCCGGGGGGCCAGTGGTCCGTACCGCGAGCGAGCGAAGTGAGCGAGCGGACCGACGAACCCCCGAAGGAGCGGAGCGACTGAGGGGGTAAGGAGGGTTTTGCTCCAGCTTTTGTCAGGGAGTCGGCGGCGACCGCGAAGCGTGTCGCCGCCACACGACCGCAGCAAAAGGTGGTGGTTCTAGTAGGGAATGACCCGGAACCCCTCGGGCAGCAACAGTCCGAACAGGAGAAACAGGAGGGCGGCGATCCCCGCGGAGACGAGCGCGTAGGGGATCTGCGTTCGGACGTGGACCATGTGGTCGCTACCGCTGGTCGAGGAGGCGAGCACCGTGGTGTCGGAGATGGGCGAGGAGTGGTCGCCGAAGATGCCCCCCGAGAAGACCGCCCCGAGCACGAGCGGCAGGTTCGCCCCGCTCGCGAACGCGATGGGGATGGCGATGGGGAACATGATGCCGTAGGTCGACCACGAACTGCCGTCCGAGAAGCTGACGAAGCTGGTGACGAGGAAGACGCTCACGGGGACGATCCACGCCGGGACGCCGCGGAACCAGTCGGTGACGAAGTTCGAGATGCCGAGCGTGGTGACGGCGTTCTGGATCGAACTCGCGAGCATGAGGATGACCGCCGCGAGGAAGATCCCCTTGAACCCCCGCATGAGTGCGTCGGTCCCGTCGTCGTTCGAGGGGATGTTCCCCTGGAGCCGGTAGGTGACGAACGCGAGGAGCATCGCGGCCGTGGCGGCGAGGCCGAGGCGGACGCCGCCGATGTCGAACGACCACTTCCCGCCCGCCGGGAGCCACAGTTCGTACCCGGCGAGCGAGGCGGCGAGGGTCATCCGAGGGGCGCTGATCACGGGGGTCGACCGCCAGAACATCGCCCCGAGGCCGACGGCGATCATCGCGAGGATCGGGATCGCGAAGTTGCGCCAGTCGGGCGTCGCGCCCTCGTACATCTCGTAGGCGGCCATCTCCTCGCTTATCATCGGGTCGTGGTCCGCCCCGACGACGCCGTCGCCGTTCCGGGCCCGGCGCTCCTCGGTGCCCATCTCCCGCAGGTTCGGGAACACCTGCCAGGCGACCAGCGCCGCGACCGCGAGGGCGATCCACGAGTAGAACCCCGTGAAGAGCGTGTTGAAGAAGAGCGGCCAGATCTCCTGGGTGACCGCCGAGGCGGACTCGCCGGACCCCTCGACGTAGCTTCCCATCGATCCGGGGAGGGTTCCCTGCCGCTGGGCCTCGACGAGCCCCGCGCCGATGAAGCCGATCATCGCCGCGCCCCACGTGGAGTAGAAGGCGAGGCGGGAGGCGGGGCTTCCCGCGGAGTCGACGTAGTAGGCGAGCTTCGCCCGCGAGACGTCGTACCGGTCGGTCAGCGGGCGCATCATCGAGCCGACCACGAGGCAGTTGAAGTAGTCGTCGATGTGGACGGCGATCCCGGCGAGGAAGGCGGCCTTCTCGGCGTCGGCGGGCGAGTCGGCGCGCTCGGCGAGCGCCTCCAGCACGCCCTGGATGGCCCCCGCGCGTATCATCAGCCCGATGAGGCCGCCGATGGCGAAGATGGCGAGCAGGACGTTCTCGACGTACCACGAGTCGCTGAACAGCGGGGCCGTCGCCACGAGCTGAGGGACGGTCTTCAGCCCGAAGATCGCCCCCAGCGCGATGCCGACCGGCCCCGTCTGCGATCCCGCGGGGACGCCGACCGCGCCGGGGACGAACGCCCCGTAGACGACGCCCGCGCTCGCCACGCCCAGGAACAGCCCGATGAGCGCGTCGCGGGTGTACCACGCCAGACCGATGGCGACCAGCGCCGGGACGAGCGACCAGACGCCGGCGTCGATGCTCTCGAGTGCCATGAACGCCCGTCGAAGGGTGCGAACAAAAGCAGTTTGGGACGCCGACGCGGTCAGCGCCCGTCGCGGACGCCCAGCCCGGGGATCGCTACGGCCCGCTCGACGCGGTTCATGAACACCGTCGCCGAGAGCACCAGCGCGAGGTAGAACAGCGCCACGAGCAGGTAGACGTCCTGGTAGCGGAAGGTGTCCGACGCGATGTCCTGCGCCCGGGTGAACAGCTCCGGGACGATGATGAACGTCGCCAGCGAGGAGTACTTGATGAGGTAGACGAGTTCGTTCGTCCAGCCGGGGATCGCGTAGCGCAGCCCCTGCGGGAGGACGACGTACCGGATGCCGTCCAGCTGCGAGAGGCCGATCGAGCGGGCGGCCGTCAGCTGACCCGAGTCGACCGACTCGACGGCCGCCCGGATGTACTCCGCCTGGTAGGCCGCGCTGTTGATCGTGAAGCCGACGATGGCGACCCACACCGCCGCGGCGGGGAGCGGGCCGAACGTGAACGACTGGAAGTACTGCGAGAGGTTCATCCCGTAGTAGACGACGAACAGCTGGGCGAGCAGCGGCGTCCCCCGGATGAGTTCGACGAACCCGAGCGACAGCGACCCGGTGATCGGGCCCCCGTAGATGCGCCCGACACTCAGCGCGACGGCGAGCGGGAGCCCGAGCAGGATGCTCACGACGGTGAGCACGACGGTGAGCCACGCCCCGGCCGCGAGATCCGGCAGGCTCGTGACGCCGATCGCGACGAACGCGGCGACGTCGCCGAACCACGAGAGCAACCCGGCGACGAAGTCCGCGGAGACCGCCAGCGGTCCGGCCGTCGAGCCGATGACCTCGGCGTCGACGTGGAGCCCCTCGGCGGCCCGTTCGAACGGCGCGCTCGGGAAGAACGGCTCGCGGTAGCCCGCCCACAGCGCGATCCAGCGGGCGATGAGCCACGTCCAGAACAGCGCGCCGGCCGCCGTGCCGATCCGCCGCCACGACGGGAGGCCGAACCGGGTCCGTGCGACCGTCTCGCCGCTCATGCGGGTCCCTCTTCGAGGGCCGTCAGCCGCCGGAGGAACTCGGCGGTCCGGTCGCGCTCGGGGCGCTCGAACAGCTGCTCGGGCGGGCCGCGCTCGACGATGTAGCCGCCGTCGAGGAACATCAGGCTCGTCGCCGCCCGGCGGGCGAACCCCATCTCGTGGGTGACGACGAGCATCGTCATCCCACCCTCGGCGAGGTCGCGCATCACCTCGAGCACCTCGCCGACGAGTTCGGGATCGAGCGCGCTCGTCGGCTCGTCGAAGAGGAGGATCTCGGGGTCCATCGCCAGCGCGCGGGCGATGCCGACCCGCTGTTTCTGCCCCCCGGAGAGTTCGGCCGGGTAGGACTCGGCCTGGTCCGACAGCCCGACCTCAGCGAGGTGGCGGTCGGCCGTCGCGTTCGCCTCCTCGCGGTCCATCCCGAGGACCCGACGGGGGCCGAGCGTGACGTTCTCGCGGGCGGTGAGGTGCGCGAAGAGGTTGATGTCCTGAAAGACCATCCCGACGCGCCGGCGGAGGTCGTTCACGTCCATCGCGAGGACGGACTGTCCGTCGAGGAGGACGTCACCGCCCTGGAACTCGGTGAGGCGGTTGACACAGCGCAGGAGCGTGCTCTTCCCGCTCCCGCTGGGGCCGATGATGACCTCGACGTCCTGCCGATCGATGTCGAAGCTGACGTCCCTGAGTACCTCCTCCTCGCCGTACGACTTCCGTACGTTCTCGACGCGCAGCAGTGGGTTCTGGCTCACGTGTTTCCTCCGGGGATCGCGTAGTACTGACCGAGGTAGTCGAGCGAGCGGTTCGTCGCGAACGTCAGCACGAAGTAGATCAGGCTGATGACCAGGAACAGTTCGAGCGTCGCCGTCGTCTGCTGGATGAAGATGTCCTCGCCCCGGGCGAACAGCTCGAACAGGCCGATGGCGAACGCGACGCTCGTGTCCTTGAGCACGATGGTGAACTCGTTCTGGAAGCCCGGGATCGACCGCCGGAGGGCCTGTGGCATGATGACGAACCGGATGGCCGCCACCTTCGACAGCCCGACCGACCGGGCGGCCTCCATCTGCCCCTCGCTCACGCTCTGAAGCGCGCCGCGGAAGATCTGCGACTGGTAGGCGGCGCTGCGAAGGCCGAGCCCCAGCGTCGCGGCGGCGAACGCCCCCTGCGCGAACGTCACGCCGAACAGCGTCGAGTCGGCGTTGGGGAAGGGGATCGGCACGACGAAGAACGTGATGACGAGGATGACGAGAATCGGCGTCCCGCGGATCGCGACGCCCGCCGCGCGGACGGCGCTCCGAAGCGGACCGCGGCCGTACACCTCGATGGCCCCCGCGGGAAAGCCGGCGAGGAGACCGAGCAGGAGGCTGGCGACGGTGAGCAGGATCGTCACGACGAGCCCCTCGAGGAGGTACGGGAGGTTCTCCCAGATGAACAGCCAGTCCTCTACCTGCGTCGGGAGCAGGTCGGCCCAGCCACCCTGTAGCAGTACCGGCACGTGCGACGGGTCCATCCCTTACGCCTCGCTGAACCACTTGTTCCGGAGTTCCTCGTACGTCCCGTTCTCCTCGACCGCCTGCAGTCCCTCGTTGAGCGCCTGCCGGACCGCGTTGTCGTCCTTGCGCACGCCGAAGCCGTACGCCTCGCCGGTCTCGTAGGTGAACGCGATCTCGACGTCGCGCTCCTGCTGGAACGTCTGGGCGACCGGCTTGTCGAGGACGACGGCGTCGACGTTTCCGTTCTCGAGGTCGGTGACCGCGAGGACGTAGTTGTCGTAGGCCTTGTAGTTGGACGGTTCGAGCTTCCCTGCGTCGACGAGTTCCTCCTGGACGACCTGCTCGCCGGTCGTCCCCTTCTGTGCGCCGATGGGGCGGCCCGAGAGGTCGTCGAGCGACGAGGGCGAGAAGTCCCCGCCCTTGGCGACGAGGATCGACTGGTCCGCCTCGTAGTAGGAGTTCGTGAACGAGATCGTCTGCTCGCGCTCCTCGGTGATGGTCATCGCGGCGGCGATGACGTCGATGTTGCCGCTGGTGAGCGCCTGGATGAGCGAGTCGAACTCGAACTCCTTCCACTCGCCGAGCTCGTAGCTCGTCTCCGCGACGACGGCCTCGAGCAGTTCGACGTCGAACCCCGTCAGCTCGCCGCCCTCCTTGATCTCGAACGGCGGGAAGCCCGGCGCGGTGCCGGGGACGATCGTCCCGCCGACGTCGCCCGTCCCGTTACCCGTCTGGTTCCCCGTTTCGTTGCCCGTCTCGTTCCCGGTCCCGTTGCCGTCCCCGTCGCCGGCACCGCCGTTACCGCCGCCGGTGAGACAGCCCGCCAGCGCGACGACCGATCCCGCGCCGACTGCCTTCAGGTACGCTCTCCGTCCGAGAGATCTGCCGTGACTCATGTTAGCAGAACAGGCCGTTGGCGAAAATAAAGCTACTCACTTGAATCGACGCCAGTTCGTCGAGTTCACTCGCGATAACAGGTTTCGAATCCGAACCCTTTCGCGTCCGCTCCGCCGGTCTCCCGCGTCAGTCGCCCCCCGGGAGACCGCCGGAGCGGGCGTCGGTCGGACCCGCCCGCGGGATAAGCCGGAGCGCGACGACCGCCAGGACGAACGCGAGGAGCGCTCCCCCGAGCACCAGTACCTGTCCCGCGTCCCCGAACACCTGCCGTCCGACGACGAGGAGGCAGAAGAGGACGGCCGCCGCGACCGTCGTCGCGGCGCGCGCGGTCGCCGGCGTCGCGTCGTCGGCCCACACCGCCACGGCGAGGAGCGCGGCGTACGCGAGCATCCCCACGGCGTAGTACGCGACCTGCGCCGTCTCGTCGTAGACGACGAACAGGCGGGGCGTCAGCGCCACGAGCGCCGGGAGCGAGACGACGGCGACCGTCGCGGCCCGCCGGGCGCGGTCGCGTCCCCCGTCGAACGTCCACAGGGCCGCGAGGACGACGCCCGTGAGGATGGCCATCGCCGTGACGAAGTGCGCGGTGAGGATGAGCAGTTCGTACTGCGTGACGGTGAGCGCGCCGAGACCGATCTGGGACGGGAGGAGCAGCGTCGCGAGCGCGAGCGCGTAGCGGACCCGGCCCTCGACGCCCGAGCGCCACGCCGAGACCGTCGTCCCGAGGATGACGAAACCGGTCGCCATGGCGACGAGCCGGTGGAACCACTCGACGAAGCTCGCCCAGTTGGCCGGGAACAGTCCGAAGACCGCGCCGTCGCACAGCGGCCAGCGGGCGTTACAGGTCAGACCGGCACCCGCCGCCGCCGTGTACACCCCGAGCAGGACGAGCAGGAAGGTCAGCCCCGCCGAGGCCCCGACGAGGGTGCGAAAGCGGTGGTCCATACGCCGACTCGGGGCCGGGACCACTTATACTGACGGCTGTGCGTCGGCGGAGCTATCGACCGGTCGTCGTGACCCCTCGCGTCCGTCGGATTCGTGGGTATCTTTTTACCGCCGCTGTGCGGGATACACCCTATGGGTATCGAGGAGGACTCACTGGACTACCACCGGCGCGAGCCGCCGGGCAAGATCGAGATCTCGACGACGAAGCCGACGAACACCCAGCGCGACCTCTCGCTGGCCTACTCGCCGGGCGTCGCCGCCGCCTGCCTCGAAATCGCCGCCGACCCCGACGACGCCTACGCCTACACCGCGAAGGGCAACCTCGTGGGCGTCGTCTCGAACGGCTCCGCGGTCCTGGGACTCGGTGACATCGGCGCACAGGCGTCGAAACCGGTCATGGAGGGCAAGGGCGTATTGTTCAAGCGCTTCGCCGACATCGACGTCTTCGACGTCGAACTCGAGCAGACGGACGCCGAGGATATCGTTCGGACGGTGACGGCCATGGAGCCGACGTTCGGGGGGGTCAATCTGGAGGACATCAAGGCCCCCGAGTGCTTCGAGATCGAGGAGCGCCTCCGCGAGGAGATGTCGATTCCGGTGTTCCACGACGACCAGCACGGTACCGCCATCATCTCGGGGGCCGCGCTGCTCAACGCCGCCGACATCGCCGGCAAGTCCCTCGACGACCTCGACGTCGTCTTCTCGGGGGCCGGCGCGAGCGCCATCGCCACCGCCCGGTTCTACGTCTCGCTCGGGGCCGACCGGGAGCGCATCACCATGTGCGACTCTTCGGGCATCATCACGGCCGAGCGCGCCGAGGCGGGCGACGTCAACGAGTTCAAGCGGGAGTTCGCGCGGGACGTGCCGGAGGGCGACCTGGCCGACGCGCTCGTGGACGCCGACGTGTTCGTCGGTCTGTCGGTCGGGGGGATCGTCGATCGGGAGATGGTCCGCTCGATGGCCGACGATCCCATCATCTTCGCCATGGCCAATCCGGACCCCGAGATCGCCTATCACGACGCCAAGGAGGCGCGTGAGGACACGGTGATCATGGCGACGGGGCGCTCGGACTACCCGAACCAGGTGAACAACGTCCTCGGGTTCCCGTTCATCTTCCGCGGCGCGCTCGACGTCCGCGCCACCGAGATCAACGAGGAGATGAAGGTCGCCGCGGCGGAGGCGCTCGCCCGCCTCGCCCGGCAGGACGTGCCGGACGCGGTGGTGAAGGCCTACGGCGACCAGCCGCTGCAGTACGGCCCCGAGTACATCATCCCCAAACCACTCGACCCCCGCGTCCTCTTCGAGGTCGCGCCCGCGGTCGCGCAGGCTGCGATGGACAGCGGCGCGGCGCGCGGCGAACTCGACATGGCGGCGTACGTCGAGCGCCTCGAAGCGCGCCTCGGCAAGTCCCGCGAGATGATGCGCGTCGTGCTCAACAAGGCGAAGAGCGACCCGAAGCGCCTCGTGCTCGCCGAGGGCGCCGACGAGAAGATGATCCGCGCGGCCTACCAGCTGGTCGAGCAGGGCGTCGCCCACCCGGTGCTCATCGGCAGCCGCGAGACCATCCGCCGGACCGCGGACTCCCTCGGCCTCGACTTCGATCCCGAGATCGTCGACCCCGAGGAGAGTAGCCTCGAACCGTACGCCGACCGGCTCCACGAACTCCGCCGGCGCAAGGGCGTCACGCGTAGGGAGGCCGGGGAGCTCATCGAGGACGGCAACTACCTGGGGAGCGTGATGGTGGAGATGGGCGACGCCGACGCGATGCTCACCGGGCTGATGCACCACTACCCGTCGGCGCTGCGCCCGCCGCTGCAGGTCGTCGGGACGGCGGCGGACGCGAATTACGCCGCCGGCGTCTACATGCTCACCTTCAAGAACCGCGTCGTCTTCTGCGCCGACGCGACGGTGAACCTCGCGCCGGACGAGGAGGTACTGGCGGAGATCGCGCGCCACACGGCGGAGCTCGCCCGCCGGTTCAACGTCGAACCGCGCGTCGCCTTCCTCTCGTACTCCGACTTCGGCTCCGTCAGAAACGAGGGCACCGCCAAACCCCGCGAGGCGGCGCGGATGCTCCAGGCCGATCCGACGGTCGACTTCCCGGTGGACGGGGAGATGCAGGCGGACACGGCGGTCGTCGAGGAGATGCTCACCGGCACCTACGATTTCGCGGAACTCGACGAACCCGCCAACGTCCTCGTCTTCCCCAACCTCGAAGCCGGTAACATCGCCTACAAGCTCCTGCAGCGGCTGGGCGGCGCGGAGGCGATCGGGCCGATGCTGGTGGGGATGGATCGTCCCGTCCACGTCCTCCAGCGCGGCGACGAGGTCAAGGACATCGTCAACCTGGCGGGAGTGGCGGTCGTCGACGCCCAGGAGCGCGAGAACGACCGCTGAGCGGCGGGCGCTCCGACGCTTGCGAATTTTTGCGAACAGGCGACGGGGGCGGACGCGCTGGTGCGAACGCGTCCGCGAGTACGCGAGGCGGCGCGTCGCGCAACCGCAACCCGACCGGGGACCGGCCGACGCGCACCTCGCGGCGACTCTCAGGGCATAGCGACCCTGGTCCCGTTTTCGGATAAAAAGGTTCGCCGGAGGGGGTGCGGAGACGGTGGTAATCAGTGACCGGCGCGCGCTCCGACCGGTGCCACTGCGGGTTCGGTTCCCGCCGTCGCCGCCGATCAGGCCCCGACGTCCATCGCGCGCTCGACGACGTCCTCGCTGTACATCTCCGCCAGCTCCTCGTGCTGGTCGGGACGGTTCCGGTAGACGTCCTGGAACAGGGTGATGGGGGTCATCGCCGCCTGGTAGGTGGCCTCGTCCCACATCCGGTCCTTGTTGACGTCGATCTCGACGCCGTCGATCCGGAGCGTCGCCGACTGCGTGATGGCGATGGCACCCCTGCCGGCCTCCTTGGCCGCCTCGAACTCCTCCATGGAGTCGACGATGTCGTCCATGCTCGGGACGTACTCCGTCATGTCGAGCAGCTCCTCGCGCAGTTCGTCCTCGTCGAGTTCCCGCCCGTCGCCGCCGACGCGGAGGACGTACCCGTCACCGGTCTCCTCGAGCGACAGGCGGTTGCCGTCGTAGATTTCGACGCCGTCTTCCGATTCGAGCTCGACCTTGCGACCGCCGACGTCGAGGAGCCAGCTGCCGTTCTCCGGCGGCAGGGGCGACTGGTTGGCCTCGACGACCTGCCCGGGCGTCAGCGACCAGATTCCGAGCATCCCCTTCGCCTGGTTGTCGGTCATGCGCTCGTGGTAGCCCTCGACGTCGCGAATGTCGTCGTACGGGCCGTCGACCGCGATGAGCCCGGCGGCGCTCGCCCCGCGGGAGGTGTTGTGGCGGAGTTCGGGCCACGGGGGCAGCGCGCCAGTGGGCGTGATCGCGCGCATGTCCTTCGTGTAGTCGACCTCGCCGTCCACGAGGAGGAACAGGCGTTCGAGGTTGTTCGTGGGCTTGCCCATCTCCTCGCGGAGCTGGCCCATCGCCAGCTCGGCCTGCCCGCTCTCGATGATGACGGACATGGCGATGCTCCCCTCCTCCAGGCCGTGCTCGTTCTCGACGATGGTGATGAACTCGTCGGCCTTCTTCCAGTCGTCGATGTCGCCGACCTCGGGGATGACGAAGCCGTCGATGTGCTCGATGGCTCCCCGCTCGGGGTCGGAGATCTGCAGCATGTGCTTGAAGCCCTGGTAGCGGGTGGCGGGGCTGTCGCGGTGCCAGACGACGCGCGGGTGGATCTCGCCGGGGAAGTCAGCGCCGTTCTCGGCGACGACCTCGACGATGTTCTCCGCGCCCTCGTCGCGCATCGAGGGGGCCGTCGCGTCCTCGTTGTCCGGGACCCAGACGTCCGGTGCCTTCATTCCGCGGAGCCCGACGGCCCCCCGGAGCATCTTGGCGGAGTCCTCCTCGCCCTCGACTGCGGTCGGCGTGGTAAAGAACGTCCGAACGAACTTCCTGTCGTGTTTGCGTTCAGCCATGATGGTCTGCTATGTAGGGTGGTCGATTAAATGCTATGTTGGGTCGCTGACTCGAAAGGGGAGTCAGTCGGTTCCGCGGGCCGATCAGTCGTCCGTGGACGAGGAGATGGGGTCCGACTCCTCCTCCTTGAACCCGGCGGACTGCTGCATGCGCTCCTGGGCCTCGGGGTCGAACTGCGCCTCGATGTCCTGGTAGCGCGGGACGAACGAGAGCTGGTGGTGGCTCTCGGTCTCGTGGCCGAGGTATCGCCCTTCGAGGTCGAACTGTCCCTCCTCGGCGTTCTCCGAGAGGTTCTTGAGGTCCTCGTAGACCGCGTGCGCGCCCGAGTGGAGCGCGAACAGGGTGATGAAGACGTACTTGTAGCCGAGGTCGCCCAGCTCCGCGAACGTGAGCGGGTCCTCCTCCTCGGACCACGCGAAGGACGAGGAGTAGTTGAACGCCAGCTTCAGGTCGGGGTGGGTCTCGTGGATGGTCTCGGCGTACTCGACCGCGTCCTCCCGGGAGGGGTCGGGCATCTCCGGCCAGACGAGGTCGACGCCCGCGTCCGCGTAGATGCGCCCGCGTTCCAGGTGCTCCTCCCAGTCGCCGTTGGCGGAGCCGTAGGCGTCCGTGCGGGCGATGATGACCGTGTCCTCGCTCTGCTTGGCGTCCACCGCGGCCTCGAAGCGGGCGCGGGCCTCCTCGCGGGGGACGATCTGCTTGCCCGCGATGTGGCCACAGCGCTTCGGCGAGGTCTGGTCCTCGATGTGGACGGCCGCGACGCCCGCCTTCTCGTACTCGCGGACCGCACGTCGCACGTTGTGGATGCCGCCGTACCCGGTGTCGCAGTCGGCGACGACCGGGAGGTTGGTCGCCTCCACGATGCGCTTCGCGTTCTCGACCATCTCCGTCATCGTCACCATCTCGAGGTCCGGGAAGCCGAACTGCCCGAGGACCGTCGAGTAGCCGCTCATGTAGACCGCGTCGTGACCGGCCATCTCGGACAGCCGGGCGTCGAGGGCGTGGTACAGCCCCGGCGCGAAGACGTACTGCTGGGAGTCGAGCAGCTCGCGGAACTCCCGACCGGCCTCGTTGTCGATGTCTCGGATCCCCGTCTCGGTACTCTGAACGCGACTCGCGACCTTGTCCGTGCCGTTATCGTTTTCCATTGTTGGGTTTGGATTTTCGACCCGTCCGGGTCGGCGGGGGTGACCCCCGCGCGCTTCGCAACAGCCTCTGGCACATGTCGGATAAAAACTGTTATGATTTATAATGATAATATTCTTTAGTCCCCTTCCGGCGCATTAGTTCACCCCCAGACGTATAAGGGAGAGAGGGTAGCACGGGGATAGAACACTACCCACACGGTACGACGGAAACGGAGCCGTGCCCTCGCCGGGAGGTGGCGTCGGCACCGGGTTCCGTTCCCACCGGACCCGAGCTACTCGACAGTGAATCGCGCGGTCTCTACCTCGTTCGATCGCGAAAGAAACGGGGCGTCGTCGGTCGGTACGACCGAGGAAAGACGACCCGATCGTCAGCCCTGCACCTCGATCTCCCGGCCGGTGACGGGCGCACCCGTCTCGACCGGCAGCCGGATCTCGAGGACGCCGTTGGTGTACTTCGCCGTGACCTCCTCGTCCTCGACGCTCTTGGGGAAGCGGAACCGCCGGTGGTACGTCTTCCGCTGTCCGCGCTGGTCGTCCTCGTGTTCTGCGGCGATGTTGAGGACGCCGTCGTCCCACGAGACGCTGATCTCCACGGGATCGAAGCCGGTATCTCGACGCTCAGGACGAACTCGTCGTCCTCCTCGTACAGCTCGTAGTCGTTACGACCGGTTTCGAACAGTCGGCTCGGGAAACCCGTGCTCTGCAGCCACGAACTGGCGGGACTGGTCGGAAGTGCCATGGCTGATCAGTGGAACCACCGCCAGAAGACTCGTTTAAGGATTTCAGTCGTCGGACAGCACTCGTTCTCGCTCCAACGCCAGTGCCGGTGGCGTGTGCGTTCCGAAATCCGGGTGCGTCTCCTCCATCCACAGGTAGACAACCCCACCGGAGAGAAACATCAGGACGCCCGTCAGGTAAAACGCGGCTTCAGGGTTCACACCTTGCATGGTAAGGCCGATCACGATGGCCCCGACGCCGTAGCCCGCGTCACGCCACATCCGGTAGACGCCCATCCCCGACGATCGCCACGTCGGATGGCAAGCATCTCCCGGAACGGTCATCAAGTTCGGATACAGGAGAGCCATCCCAACACCGGATATGAATGCCATCGCGATCCACGACACGTAACCCTCGACGGCCACCATCCCGATGACCCCCGCCCCAGCCACGAACATCCCCACGACAACCGGCGGTCGCCGGCCAATCCGATCCGCGAGCCCGCCAGTTGCGATCTGGAGGAAGTATGCCGCACTATGGACCCCTACCACGACACCGACCGCGGTAATACCCAGACCTTGGCGTGTGAGGTAGAGCGGGACAGCGATCCAGAACAGCGTGTCGACGAAGTTCTCGATGTGCCCGGCCTGCGCCGCAGCGAACAGCGTACGGTCTCCATAGGTGGCTCGCTTGAGTACCTCGAGGAAAGGAAGATTAGCGTCAGCCTCGTCGTCGTTCCCTTCGGCTTCCGCGTACTGTGCCGTTTCCCTGATGAGCGTCACCGAGACGAGGAACGCGAGGACGACGACCACGGCCAGGAAGTAAAATGGCTCGGGTCGGAGGCTTTCCGTTTGCCCCGCGATCAGACCAGTGAGCCATGCGCCGACGGCGACTCCCGTATACCCGAACGACTCGTCGATCCCGACCGCCAGTCCTCGCTGGTCCCGACCAGCGAGATCGATCTTCGCGTTGATCGCCATGCTCCAGGTGAGTGCCTGGTTGATTCCGAGGAGTACGTTGCCGAGGGTAATCCATCCCCAATTCGGGGCATGGATCAGGATAAGGGGTAGCGGGAGTGCGGTCACCCACCCAACTACCAGAACCGGTTTTCGGCCGTAGGTCTCGCCCCACTTCCCGGCATAGAGGTTCAACAATGCCTTGACGAAGCCGAAGCTGACGACGAACGATCCGGTAATGAACAGTGACTCAACACCGAGGACGTCCCGGCCGAGCACCGGGACGACGGCTCGTTCGGAGCCGATCGTCAATCCAGTGGCGAAGACCAGTAGGACGTGAAGACTGAATTGAGGGAGGTGCTCCCGAATCCCCCGTTCGTACTCGGAGCTCATCGATTCCTCACTGATCACTCAGCGGCACACCGGTTCGGACCTAGTTCCAGTTTTGCCGGATCGTCGTCGATATCTTCAGCGCCGACGTTGATGCGCTTAACTCGTTGGAAATTCGGGGGATGATCCGGGAGGTCTGACGCGAGTACGTCGATAAACTCCGCACGGTCTCTGCGGAGGTCCGGATTTCTCTCAATGACCTCGCTCAGACGGGCGGTGACCGGTGGATCAGGTGAGCCAGGATCGTGAGCCGGGAGCACGACTGGATCGCCATCCCGGTCTATTAGCCGTTGGAGGCTATCGTAGAGGGTTCCAGCGTTGTCTTCTACATCGGTGTCTTCGAGCCCTGCCTCGACACCTAACTCCACGCGCCCGACGCTCTCGTGGAACAGGGTGTCCCCGGTGATCAACGCCTCACCGTCCACATCGAACGTCACTCCGCCAGGACTGTGCCCCGGGGTATGAATCACCTCGACTGGAACTTCACCCACCGTGAGCACTTGGCCGTCTTTGAGGGGTGTCGCATCTACGTCAGGCGCGTCAGCAGGGTGGAGGTAGTATGGTACATCTTGTTGATCTGCGAGTCGCCGGCCGCCAGAAACGTGGTCCGCGTGGCCGTGCGTGTCGAGGATGGCGACAAGTTCTGCGTCCTGTTCTTCGAGGACCGCTTCGTATTCATCTGTATACAGGGAAGCGTCGAACACTGCGGCCTTCCCTCCCGATACCAGGACGTGGGAGAGGCAGCCTTTGCCGGGTCGGGCGACCTGGACTAACGTGCCGTTGATGTCGACGTCAACGGGAGCGGTTCGATGGACGCGACTCCATCCAGCCATTCCGTCGACGAGGGTCTTTGCATCGTACCCAAGGTCGGTCAGAACTTCGGTCGCAGTCTGTGAAACTTGACCAGCGGCGCAGACCGTGACGATCTCTGAGTCCCGCGGGAGTTCTTTTAATGACTCAGTTGCTGACTCGCGATCTGCCTTCAATTCATCGTAGACGTCGATGTTTTCGCTTCCGGGGATGTGCCAGTCCTCGAATCCATCTCTGGGACGGATATCCAAGAGGATGAAATCCGGATCCCTGTCTTCGAGTCGTTCCGATACCGTTTCTGGAGAGATCTCTGGCATCGACTCACCGTACGCCATCTCATCGCATGTTCTCTCTTCCGGAGAGAGTGGGAGGGTTTATAACCGAATCTCGGGTAGAGTGGTTGTCAGGACCCTTACTACCTCGTCCGACCTGCTCACGTGTCCAGGACGAAGTGAGACTTAGGGGGTGGCCAGCAGACTTGCCACCAAGTTACGTTCCGCTCGCTGGAGATGCTCGGCGACTGTCGATGGATCCAAGTGAAGCTTCTCAGCTACATCAGCTGTCGAGACCCTCCGTGGTACGTCAAAATACCCCAGTTCGTACGCCATCTGGAGGATCTCCCGTTGGCGATCCGTCAATGCATCCAGCGTGTTCCTCGGACCGCCGTAGTCGGCGATTCGCTCCAGGAGCACGGTCATCCCCGCGTCGCCGTATTCACCGATCTCTCGAGCGATATCCTCC
The DNA here is from genome assembly GCF_029338575.1 of Halomarina halobia. Lineage (GTDB taxonomy): Archaea > Halobacteriota > Halobacteria > Halobacteriales > Haloarculaceae > Halomarina > Halomarina halobia. The sequence continues at coordinate 2,710,024 of NZ_CP119992.1, read as the reverse complement.
TGAGAGCCGACGAGGGAGACATCGATTCCGTTGTCATTCACTTGGATATCGTCTGTCGAAACGTTCGCAGTATGCATCGGTTGGATGTCTTCCTCGAAGCGCGGGAAGCTGACCTTGAAAAGATAGACTGCCTTCTCTTCTCCAGCAGAGAGCCGTTCCCACCATTCCAAGTAGTCCACCGTGGGGAGTTTCTCTTCGTCCATCGGTCCTTCGACCGTAATTACGACAAGGCATCCGTCGCTCTCACAGGCAAGTTCCGTGATGTCTCTGAGCCCAGCTTCGCGAACAAGCGAGACGAACTCTCCTAATCCTACTTTCTCGAACTCAGTGTGCGGAACGTGAATGATGGCTTCACGCATGGTTTAGCGAGGTGATTTTTTTGCAGCCAGTGAACGCATTCGTGACGTTGCTTTAGGTGAGGGGAAGGTTGACGCAGTCCATAGTCCTTGATGCCCATAGACTGGGGTTCTTTATTAATGCCAGGTGGGTTTTCGACTGCTCAATAGGGGTTCTCACGCCGAAGTCGTGAACGCCTCTTAAATACATCCAATAACTGGGGAGCAATCGGCTTCGCTATCTCTGCAACAACTGTTGATGGGGACGGGCGACCTCCATCGACACGACGCCTATCACGCTCTTCCCTGTCAGCGGAAACGGTCCCCTCTGACACCCTCCGTAAAACCGAGATATCGAAGTCGGGGGAACTCAGTCGTTCAAACTGTACTTAGGGAAGTATCGGATAATCCGGGATCCAATTTCGTAGCGCCAGGAGGTTGACGAGCAACGCTGCGATCGACTTAAACCCCCCCGCTCGAGTGGGAGGCAGAATCTTCGACCGATTTGCCGTACATCTACCTGCAATGGACACTGAGTCCGAGTTGACTGACGGACGAACCGAACTCCCAACTGACTTCGCCGAACACGCTGCCATCATAACTGGTCTCGATACGCCGCCTGAGACGCTCGAGGAGTGGTGGGCGACGGTGGTGAAACAGTACTCCGGAGACGACCTCGCGGTGGAGCTCACTGACCTGTACAGCGACGCACCGACGCGCCACGAAGTACACGTGAATGACCGCGTTCGGTACGCCTACTGCGTACTAGACGCGCTGCAGGCAGCGGTGATGGAAGAACAGACCACGGTGACCGTCCGCTCCATCGACCCCGTGAGTAGCATCCCGGTAACGTTCACAGTCAGCGATGACTCCGTGGAGGCGTCACCCGAGAACGCTTTGATCTGTTTCGGGTCCAGCATAGATCCGGAAGACATCGAGGCTATCGGCTCGCTCGCAGCGTGGTCCTTGCAGGACGACAAAGATGAGATTCATGGCGCGGTCTGTCAGTACACCAACGCCTTCGAGAGCGAGGCGACCTACGAGGAGTGGGCCTCAAAGACCGGCAGTATCACTGCACCGCTACCTCCGGCGAACGTCGTACCATTGCTACAGAGACTGCCCCAGAAAAGTAAACCCTCCCAATAGACCGGGAGCAACGACCTCGGTGCCGGAAGTTCTTGATCGAGTTGGTGGTACAACGAATGAATCGTTCCACGACCGAATCGGAGTGTCTCGGTCCTGACATTCCAAAACCGCTCGGCACGCAACTCAAGCTCGTGCTGGGATTAGACAGCCGTCCGCAGACCTTTAGCGATTGGGTGGATGCCTTGGCCTACATTGCCGAACGTAACGACATCGAAGTCGGCATCGATATGCTCTGTACTACGGAGGAGTCCCCACACAAGGCACGGTTTGACGGGGGGACGGAGTACTACCAGTGCGTCCTCGATCCGATCATCGTCCCATTCCTTGCTGAAGGCGTCGACACGGTCGAAATCGAAACCCAAAGCCCCGTAAGCGAAAAGACAATCGAGCTTACGGTGACGGAAACCGGCGTTGAAGCAAGCCCCACGGATGCCGTATTTTCGTTCGGGGTTGATGCCAACGTCGAGGGACCACCCGAGCACGGTGTGAACCCGATCTTTGCTTACGGAATCTTCTGTCCATACGGGAACGCGTTTGCGTCTTACGAAGAGTACGAGGAGTGGGCTGACGGAGTAGACGCAATTACGATGGCCACCGACATGGACACTGCTATAGAATGGGCGCGGGCGATCGGTCGAGTTGCGCATTAACAGGGGTCCACACTGTCGGGTTTTACGACGAGCGGCAACCCTACACCCCTCAGCCCAGCATTCTTGCGTGGGCATGTTTCTTTCACCCACGCATACCACGCTAACTACCAGCAGGAACGGAGGAAGAGAGCCTAGGCCGGGATTTGAACCCGGGCTCTCGTCCTTACCAAGGACGCGCTTTACCTCTAAGCTACCCAGGCAGGGTGCGCATTCTGTACCAGCCGCGAATCGACTTTAGGCGTTTCGATTCAGTGGTCGGCGACCGCGCCGTCGACGGATCGGACGAGGGTGTCGTAGGCGTCCGCCGACGCGAGCGAGTCGGCCGGGGGGAACTCCGGTCCGACCCCGCGTGCGAAGTCGGCGGCGACCGACCTGAGCTCCGGCGTCGGGTCGACGTCGCCCGCGGTCGCGCCGGCGACGACCGCCAGGTCGAGCACGTCGACCTCGAGCGCGTCGGCCGTTCCGCCGTCGGTCTGATCGCGGCCGAACGCCCGGACCACCTCGACGGCGGCCGAGGCGGCCTCCGTGCGGGCGAGGAGGTAGAACCCGCGGGCGACGAGCACGTCCGCCGCGAGGACGTGCATGTCGCCCGCGGGGTCGCCCGTCCGCCAGGGTTCCTCGCGGGCCAGCCGGCGCGTGAGCCGGAGGCCGTCGTAGATGAGCTGCACGCCCGCGGCGCGCTCGACGACGCCCTCCGCGGGGTCGGCGGCGCAGGCCCGCGCCGTGAGCACGGCGAGGACGCCCGGGACCATCGAACCGCCGTCGATGAACGACCGCAGTTCGTCGCGGAGTGCGGGGGGCTCGATGTCGTCAACGGACGCCCGGGCGGCCCGCCGGACGGCGTCGGCTTCCTCCATCGACACCGGCTAGCTCTGGGACGGGCAAAGACCTTTGGAAACGTCCGACCAGTCACGACCGTGATACGGACACGCGACTCGGACCGGATTCGGACGGTGACGCTCGATCGCCCGGAGCGACGCAACGCCCTCACGGAGGACGGCCTCGACGCGCTCTCGGCGGCGGTCGCCGATCCCCCCGCGCCCGTCGTCTACCTCCACGGCGCGGGGACGGCGTTCTGCGCCGGCGCGGACCTGGACGCCGTCGCGGCAGTCGCGAGAGAGAGCGCGGCGAACCCGGACGCGGCCGCCGACTTCGCCCGACGGGGCCAGCGCGTCGCCCGCGCCATCGAGGACTCGCCGGCGGTCGTCGTCGCCGGGATCGACGGCGCGGCACGCGGCGGGGGCGTCGAACTCGCGCTCGCCTGCGACCTCCGGGTCGCCACGCCGGAGGCCACCTTCGCCGAGACGGGCGTCACCTTCGGGCTGTTCGGCGCGTGGGGCGGCACGCACCGCCTCCGGCGCGTCCTCGGGGAGGGGAACGCCCTCGACGTCTCCCTCTCGGGCCGCACGATCGACGCCGAGGAGGCGCTTCGGATCGGCCTCGTCTCCCGCGTCCGCGAGGACCCCTTCGCCGTCGCGCGCGAGATCGCCGACAACGACCCCGACGCCCTGCGGGAGCTCAAGCCGCTCGTGCGCGGGGGATCGGCGACCGTCGAGGAGCGGGAGGCGCGCGAGGCCGAGGCCTTCGCGCGGCTGGTCGCCGACCACGCGGAGGCGCTCGGGCGCGGGACGGGTAGCGGGTGAGCGAGGGGCGGCGGTGAACGGCGAGCGCGCGGGCGAGGAGGCGGGGTCGCCGCGGGACCGGGACGACGGCTTACAGGTCGAGCGGCGCGGGCGCGGGCGGCATGCGGCGCTTGTGCTCGCTCCCCGCGTACAGCCCCTCGACGCGTTCGACCGCCGACTCGGCCACGTCGAGCGTCTCCGCGGTGGCGCGCTTCGAGAGCGGCCCGTCGACGTGGAGCGCGAGGATCGCGTCGAGCAGGTCGTAGGTGAGGCCCATCTCCGTCTCGTCGGTCTGTCCCTCCCACATCTCCGCGCTCGGCGGCTTCTCGACCAGGTCCTCGGGGACGCCGACGTGGGCGGCGAGCTGGCGCACCTGCAGCTTGTAGAGGTTCCCGATCGGGTTGCAGTCGACCGCCTGGTCGCCGTACTTCGTGAAGTAGCCCGTCAGCGCCTCGCTGCGGTTGCCCGTCCCGAGGACGAGCCGCCCCCTCACGTTGGCGACGAAGTAGTTGAGCACCCCCCGCGTGCGGACGCGGACGTTCCCCGCCGCGGTGCGGTAGGGGTCGCTCTCGACGCGGCGATCGATCCCCGCCTCCGGGTAGGCCTCGAAGAACGCCTCGACGATCGGATTGATGTCGACGACGTCGTACTCGATGCCCAGCGTCTCGGCGACGCGCTCGGCGTCGCTCATGTTCTCGTCCGTGTTGACGTCGCTCGGGAGCACGAGGCCGTACAGGCCCTCCTCGCCGAGCGCCTCGACCGCCAGGTACGCCGTGAGCGTGCTGTCGATCCCGCCCGAGAGGCCGAGCACCGCGCCGTTCGCGCCCGCGTCGGCGACGAGGTCGGCGATGAACGTCGTGACGTGCGCGCGGTGGGCCTCCAGTTCCTCCTCCGAGAGCCGCAGTTCGATTGGGAGATCCTCGATTGCGTACGACTGAGCTTCGCTCATGCGGTGATACTGGACCCCCGGTGACAAATACCTGCCCTCTGCCGGTGGATTTCTGGACGTTCGTCCGCGTTCGTGGTCCGGGGTGCGCACGCCGGGCGTGATCGCCCGTCCGCCCGCCGAACGGGTTCCGCGCTACCGATTAGTTCAAGTGGTGGCGTGGAAAAGGGTGGAGTGCGACCGAAGGGAGCGCCGTCGTCTCACGGAGCGAAGCGACGTGAGGCTCGGGGCGAGCGAGCGCCGTTGGTCCAGTGGTAGGACATTGGCTTCCCAAGCCAATAGCCCGGGTTCAATTCCCGGACGGCGCATGATTGGCTCGAACGTCGGTGAGAGGCATCATCGCCGCGACGGAATCGAATTCCGTGAGTCGTAGCCCGCACAGCGACCGAAGGGGGCGAGCAGGAACGTCCCACGGACCTATCGCCGCTCGATGCAGGGGTGACTCGGACGCGCTCGACGCCCACTTCCGGACCCGACCGGACCGAACGCCACGGAGCGGCGATGAGGTGGCCTTCATCTACGCCGACTGCGGAGTCGTCGTGGGCCGGGGACTCTGGTAGTTTCCCGGTTCCTCCGAACCCTCGGGGCAGAGTCGTAGAATCCGACCGTGGCGCCCTCACTGGCACGGACAGCTACACGTTTCGGCGGGAAAGTCGTCCACGGGACGGAGGAGTTCGAGCAACGGCAGGAGGTCGTTCACCCTCTCTGTCAGCACTACGTCCCCGTGCCGTGTATCGTATTCAATGACGTCCACGGCGGCCAGTTTCGGCAGGTGAGTGTGCGCTAACTCGGTGCAGACTCGCCGGTGTACCTCGTCCGAAGGATCCCCCTCTGTTGCTTCGTCCCAGGCGATTATCCGGGCAGCGAGCTCGTCCCGTGTCATCGGCTCGTCGGTCTCTAGCAAGCAGTAGAGGACAGCACGCCGATGTGCATGGGCGACCAGGCTCAATGCCGTCCCGAGGGCCATCGTCGGATTCCAGTTGGACATGTTCCCACACCTAGTAGGGAACTATGGAAAGGAGTCACAAGATCCTCGTGGTTGCACATCACTCCCCTTCATCACCGGGAGGATATGGGTGTCAATCGGACTGTACCGTGTCTCGCCGGACATCGCAGGAGGTCGGCAGGAGACCACCCGCTCTCCCGGACCAGGTCACCGGTGACCCACCCCATCGCCCCTGATCGAGCGTACACCGCAGCGATATGACAAATGTATTAAATGGTGGTGAGCTAGCTGAGTAGATGTACGCCGAGGACCAGGATGAGTTCGTCCTCCGATACGACGTGGAACCCGGGGTGCGTATCAGCACCGCAGTGGCGGAAGCTACGGCGATAGCCTCTAGATCGGCAGTATCCGACCTCCCTCCGCTCACCGAGGCGGTAGATCCGGACGCCCTCGACGCACTCAGTGAGGCCGTCGGCTTCGGGAGCTTCTCGTTCTCCTACAACGGCTATCAGGTGACGATAGACGGCGTAGACGCCGTGATCCTCACCCGGGGAGACGCCGACGGAGGGATCCCCGGATAGACGGTGCTGTCCGACGCGCTGTACGGCCCGTAGATGCTCCGGAGTATACCGAGTTCGATCGGGAGACGACGTCTCCCCGAATCGATACCCGGTTCGATTCCCGGACGGCGCATGCTGACGCAAACCGGCGAGCCGTGCGGAACGCGAACGACCGATCGCGACCCGCCCCCTCCGACCTGTCGGTCTCGGCTGTGTGGCGTGGGAGTCCCGGGTACCGAGCGGGGACATCTTCGAACAGCGGAATCAGTATGATGGGGAGGGGAGCGGGACGTATTAATGCCGATAGTTTACGCCCGCGTGGCCCCTCATCCCCCGTCGATGCGCTTCACCGAGCAGACGACACTGGCGCGCTGCGCGCAGTGCAAGCGTCCGCGAGTGGTCCGGAAACGCGTGGACGGGGATCTCTCTGCCATGACGAGAAATCGGAGATGTCGCTGCGGTAGCAAGGAATTCGAGGCGCTAGATGGGGATAGCGTCGAGTGAGGACTCGCCAGCAGATACCGTCTCCGACCGGCGGAACACGGAGCAAACGGCTCGCCGCCGCCGCTCACGTCGCGTCGAGGACCCCGGGGAGGTGGGTGGACGTCACCCGGGAGATCGTCGACGATCCGGGAAAGTTTATTACGTTGCTACTCAGTGGCACGGTAAGGGGACACGATCCCCGACCGAGACAACGATGTATACCCTCGTTCCCACCGTACGCCCCGCGGAGGGAGAGCGATGACTTCCCTCCTCCGGTCCACCGGATACAGGTGTTCGCTGTGTGGCGAGCGGAGCGCCGGAATCTGCAACCGCGGGTACGGTCCCTACTACACCAACTGCGGTCACTACGTCCCCTCGGGGGGCGCAGAGTCGGGTGCTCGTCCCTGGTCCCCTCGACGGTGGTACTTCGTGACCGAGGATCCGTGAGGGGCCCCGATGCCGTGGGACCCCGGCGCGGAGCGCGGACCGCCGTCGCCTACAGCCGGTCGGGGGCCTCGACCGTCCGCTCGGACTCGACGTTGCCCGTGTTGCGCGTTCCGGCCGGCTCGAACAGCAGGACGCGGACTTCCTCCTCGGCGACCGGGCGGTGATCGACGCCGGCGGGGACGACGAGGAACTCGCCCGCGGAGAGCGCGGCGTCCGGTTCGTCCCGGAGCTCGATCGTCAGTTCGCCGTCGATCACGAGGAAGAGTTCGTCGACGGCGTGGTGGTGCCAGTCGAACTCGCCGCGCAGCTTCGCCAGCTTCACGTGCTGGCCGTTGAGTTCGCCGACGATCGCGGGTGACCAGTACTCATCGATGCGGTCGAACTTCTCGGCCAGCGAGACGACGTCCATGACCGGGGTACGCGCCCGGGGGACAAAGCTGACGCGGGGGTGTCGCCGACCACCCGGACGCCCCCGACTACCTCGAAGAGCAGATCTCCCTCGCCGAGGGGTCGCCTCGCTCCGGGGGAGCGCCCTCCCGTCCGTCGTCCCCGGGCGTCAGAAGCACCGCTCGACGGCGTGCCCGTCGAGGATGGCCAGCAGCTCGTCGGTCGCCGCGGCGTCGAACCGCAGCGGCCGCCGCCACCACGGTCCCCGCCCCGAGTCCGCCGAGAGGTCGGTGACGATCCGGTTCGCCGCCGTGCCCGTCTCGCGCCCGGAGAGCGGGACCGCCCGCTCGAACAGGCGCGACCCGTCGGGATCGCCGAGGACGAGCACCCGCGCGTCGAAGTCCGCCCGCTTCACGTGCGCGTTGTTCCGAAACGGGGCACGCTCCTCCCGCGAGAGGTCGCGGTACGCCTCGCCCGTCACCGGGGCGCGCGCGAGGCGGAACGCGCCGACGAGGTACGCGCCCCACTCGGGGGCCTGCCACGGGGCGGGCTCGCCCACCTGCGAGAGCGTCGCGTAGAACAGCAGGTAGTCGCCGCGCTCGAGTTCCGAGAGTGGCCGCGCCTTCACGCCGTGCTCGTCGCCGTAGGTGTAGCGCTCGCCGCCGGCCTCCGGGAACTCCGGGTCGAAGTGGACGGGCGTCCCGCGCTCCGCCTCGGGTATCTCGGTCTCGAGGTCGAGGTCGGCGTACGTCGGTACGGGCTCGCGCGTCGGCCTCCGCTCCGGGATGGGGACGTACTCGAACGTCCCGTCGGGGCGGACGGGGCCGCGGACGCCCGGCATGTTCGTGTTCGCCGCGACGTTGATCGCGACGGCGCGCGGTCCGGTCTCACGGGGGTTCATTCGGGGCGGACGCGGACGATGCGGTCGTCACCCTCCCGCGGGTCGCCCCGGCCGTCGCGGTTGCTGGTCACGACGTGGAGGTGGCCGTCGGCCCCGATAAAGGTGGTGCGGAGACGGCCGAACGTCCCCTCGAAGAGCCGCTCGTCCTCGGTCACCTCGTCGCCGCGGATGCGCGACCGGTGGAGGTGCTGGCCGACGAGCGTGCCGAAGAGGAGGTCGCCGCGCCACGCCTCGATCGCGCCGTCCTCGGGGTAGACGACAGCCCCGCCCGGGGCGATGGTCGGCGTGTAGCTCGCGAGCGGATCGACGAACTCGGGGGAGTCGCTCGGCCCCGTCGCCTCCGGCCAGCCGTAGTTACCGCCCGCTTCGAGGCGATTGATCTCGTCGTCGGTGTCCGGGCCGTGCTCGGTCGAGTAGAGTTCGCCGCCCAGGAGCGCCAATCCCTGCGGGTTGCGGTGCCCGTAGGTGAACACCGCGCCCCCGAAGGGGTTGTCGGGGTGGGGCTCCCCGTCGAGCGTGAGGCGGAGCACCTTCCCCCCGAGTGAGTCCACGTCCTGGGCCGTCGCCTCGTCGGCCGCGTCGCCCGTCGTGGCGTAGAGGCTCCCGTCGCGGACGAGCAGTCGGCCGCCGTCGTGGATCGGCGCCCCCGGGATGCCGTCGAACAGCGGCTCGAACGACCACCCGTCCGCCGCGTCGAGCGCGATGATCCGGTTCGTCAGCCCCCCGTCGTCGTACGTCTGGTAGGCGGTCGCGGCGTCGGGATCGTCGGGGTGGAACGCGAGCCCCAGCAGGCCGCCTTCGCCCTCGGCCGCGGTGCTATCGGCGAGGTCGGCGACGACCTGGCGCCTGCCGTCGGCGACCCGGACGACCCGCCCCGGCCGCTCGGTGAGGTGGAGGACGCCGTCGCGGTACGCGACGCCCCAGGGGACCTCCAGCCCGGCGGCGACGGTCTCGGCCACCACCCGCTGATCGCCCGCGGTGACGGACGGACTCCCGTCGTCCCCGCCGTCACCGTCGGAGTCGTCCCCCGGCGCGTCGAGCGCGTCGAGACACCCCGTGAGTCCGGCGACGACGCCCGCGGTCGCGCCGAGGTAGCGGCGCCGATTCACGGCCGTTCGGACGACGGACGCGAAGTCGTCGTGCTCATTCGGCGTCCGGCGGCGCGAGGTCGCGCTCGAACTCGTCGAAGGCGTCGAGATCGTCCGGGAGTTCGTAGGGGATCTCGCGCTCGGCGCGGTTGTCGAGGCCCTCCGCATCGAGCGGTTCCGCCGCGTCCTCGAACCCCGGCTTGACGGCGATGGACCTCGCGGGCGTCCCGGCGACGACGTGGTGGGCGGGGACGTCGCGCTGGACGATGCTCTTCGCCCCGACGATGCTGTTCTCGCCCACCCGCACGCCGGCGCGCACCATCGAGTCGTACGTGATGCGCGCGCCGTCCTCGACGACCGTGTGGAAGTTGTGCACCTCGGTCTGGTCGATCACGTCGTGGTCGTGGCTGTAGATGTGGGCGTCGTCGGAGATGGAGACGCGGTCGCCGATCGTCAGCTTCCCGCGGTCGTCGAGGTGCACGTCGTCGTGGATGACGGTGTTGTCCCCGACGGAGATGTTGTGGCCGTAGGAGAAGGTGACGCCCTTGAAGATCCGGAGGTTCTCGCCGGCCTTCTCGAAGAGGTGGTTCGCGAGCATCGACCGGAAGCGCAGCGCGAACTCGACGTTGTCGGCCATCGGCGTGGCGTCGAACTGCCGCCAGAGCCACTGGAGGTGTTTCGAGCGGCGGAACTTCTCCTCGTCCTTCTCGGCGTAGTACTCCGATTCGAGCGTCGAGTTGCACGGGTCGTAGCCCTGCAGGCGGACGCGCTCGGCGGGCGAGACGTCGCCGCCGTCCCGCCAGCGCTCCCACGCCTCGCGGTCCCCGTAGAGGTCCACGAGCACGTCGCGGACGACCTCGCAGGTGTCCTCCGGGCCGGCTAGCCTGTCGTCGACCTCGGTCAGGAACGCCTGCAACCCCTCTTCCGCGTCCGCCGGAAGCGAAACGTGGCGCTTCGTCATGGCCCGCACTTACTCCCGTTCGGCCATAGGGATTTCCGTTCCGGCGGAAGAATCCCCGAGACCGCCGCCCGGCGACTCACCGGTAGTCGTCGAGTGTCCTGATAGCGTAGACGACCAGAAGGGTGACGATGATCGTGAAGAACGCGACCGCCAGCAGGCCCTCGAGGCTCCCGTTGAAGAGCAACTCCGTGAGCTCGAAGCCGAGAATCGCCACCGCGAGCGCGATGAGTACGTCGATGCGGAGCCGGAGCGACCGATCCATACCCCGGATTGTCGCGGGGACGGAGAAGGGTCTTCCGAACCGACCGTGGTGTGACGGGCGAGACGCGGCGCTCGCCCGACGACCCTCGCGAACGCTTCGCGTGACTCCCGGCGAGGTCACTCGGCTGCACTGCGTTTCGTCTCGTTTCCTCGCCGTCGTCACACTCGCCACGCTCGCGTGACTCCCGGCGAGTGGGAGGGATCGCACCCCCTAAGTGCCAGTGGTCGTTACCCCCGGTATGCACTACCGCACGCTCGGCGACAGCGGGGTCGAGGTCAGCGAGGTCGGCTTCGGCGCGTGGGTCGTCGGCACCGACTGGTGGGGCGACCGAACCGAGGCGGAGGCGGCCGAGATGATCCAGCACGCCCTCGACGCGGGCATCACGTACTTCGACACGGGCGACGTCTACGGCCACGGCAGGAGCGAGGAACTGATCGGGGACGCGCTCGCCGAGGTCAGAGACGAGGTCACGATCGGGACGAAGGTCGGCTACGACTTCTACAACAACCCGCAGGCGGGCCACGGCGAGCTTCCGAAGGAGACCGACCCCGAGTACCTCCGCGAGGCGGTCGAGCGATCGCTCGACCGCCTCGGCGTCGAGTACGTCGACCTCCTCCAGCTGCACAACGCGAACGTCGACGAGGTGACCCCGGAGGTGCTCGAACTGCTCGACCAACTCCGCGAGGAGGGCCGCGTGGAGGCGATCGGCTGGGCGATGGGACCCTCCATCGGCTGGCTGGCCGAGCACGAGCGGGCCGTCGAACTCGGCTTCGACGCCGTCCAGACCGTCTTCAACGTCTTCGAGCAGATCCCCGGCCGGCACGTCATCGAGGCGATCCGCGAGCGGGGCGCCGACACGAGCGTCATCGCCCGCGTGCCCCACTCCTCGGGCCTGCTGAACGAGCAGGTGCGCCCCGAGACCGAACTCGCCGAGGGCGACCACCGGGGCTTCCGACCGGACGCGTGGTACGAGACGGGATGGGAGAAGCTGGAGACGCTGCGCTTCCTCGAGCGGAGGGGGAGCTCCGCGAGCGAAGCGAACGGACGGCAGGGAGCGACCGGCGGGAGCGACCGCGAGCGGACGATGGCCCAGGCGGCCATCCAGTGGCTGCTCAGCCACGACGAGGTGGCGACGGTGACGCCGACGTTCCACTCCGCGGCGGACATCGACGAGTGGGCGGCCGCGAGCGACACGCCGCCGCTCAGCCCGGCGGAGGTCGAGCGGTGCGAGGAGCTCTACCGGACGAATTTCGGCGTCGACCGCGACGACGGGATGGACAGCCTCCGCTCGTCGGTCGGCGGGCGCGACCTCGAGGGAACCGGCAAGCAGCACGCGAGGCGGTAACCCCCCGAGGTCACCGTTGCCCCCGTAGAAGCGTTTATGACCGTCCGAGCGCAGTGGGCGGTGTGTCGACACACCGCACCAGGCTCAGAACGCGACTCGATCCTGACCTCGACGCGCGGACGACGACGGTCCTCCTGGCGGGGGGCCTGACGGGGGTACTCCTGTTCTACGCCTACGGGAACGTCGGACGGGTCGTCATCGCCGCGACGATCCTCCTCTGGGTCGCCGCGACCGCCCGACGGGGCCGCTGACCGACCCGCTTCGAACCGCCCTTCCACCGTTCGCCTCCGCTGCGTTCTCCGTACCGGGTGCTCGTCGAACCGCGCGACGCGAAGACGCCGACGGGACGATTCGGACGAACGACCTCGCCGCCGGTCGGTGAGGGGGTGCAATTTTTATCGCGGGTGCGACATTGGGTAGGTATGAAGTTCGTTATCGTGGGGTACGGCCGCGTCGGCATCCGCACCGCTGACATCCTGCAGTCGGAGGGCCACGAGGTCACCGTCGTCGACATCGACCCGGGAAAGGTCGAGCGGGCGCGCGGTGAGGGCTTCGAGGCCTACGAGGGCGACGGCGACGAGGAGTCGGTGCTCGTCGAAGCGAACGTCCGGGACGCCGACGCGCTGGCGGCGCTCACGGGCGATCTGAGCGTCAACCTCGGCGCGTGCGTCATCGGCGACGCCTTCGGCTGTCGCACCGTGATGCGCATCGACGACGACTACCACGCCGACATCTACGAGAAGTACGCCGCCGAGGTCGACGAGGTCGTCTACCCCGAACGCCTCGGCGCGGCGGGGGCGAAGACGGCGCTGCTCGGCGGCGACTTCGAGGCGCTCGGCGACCTCACGGCCGGACTGTCCGCGGTGAGCGTCGTCGTCGGTCCCGACGCCGAGATCGTCGGTCAGCGCGTCGTCGAAGTGGACCTGCCTCAGGGGGCGCTCATCTACGCGCACGGACGCTCGAACGAGCCGATGACGATCCCGCTCCCGCAGACGGAGATCCGCGAGGGCGACGAACTGGCGTTCATCGCGGAACCGGATCGCGTCGAGGAGGTCCGCGCCCGCCTCGCCGGGACGGCCGCGGCGACGAACTGACCGCTCGAGGCGAACGGTGGGGAGGGAGGTACCCGACTGCGGTCCGTCGCCGGTAGCAGGGGTGGAGGCCGGGTGGTCGGCGATGGCGGTCCGGGAAAGACACGCGATCGTCGGACGAGTCGATGACCGGGATCGTCCGGATCGGAGCCGCCACCGGATGCCTCGCGGGAACCGTACAGGGGGCACTGCGGACGCGTGGTACCGTCTCACACTCGGGCACGCGGTCCGTCACGCCGCCGCCTCCGCCCTCTCTCGTCCCGGTAGACGCTCCCGCTCAATCGCGTGTTCGTGACGCCTTCTCTCCGCGTACCAGTGACACGTATTCTGGCCGGGCGGCCGACGGTGCGGGGCGCTTCGCGGTCGGTGAAAAGGCCGGGCGCGCGGTGGGGAGGATGGGGACGAGACCGCAGCGCGCGCCCATCGGCACCATCTCCCTATCGGGACTTAAATCCGCGTCAGACGGACGTGTGACGGTCTGATACCTGTGCTGTCGGCCGCACTCGCTCGCGGGGGCCGGCACCCCGACCGCCGAGATTCCTCGTCGAGGGCCAGCAGTATATATCACCCCCCGCCCAGAGGATGGAGTATGCACGGAACCGGTGTCCCACTTGCAACGCCGTTCGACGAATCCGGCGCGCTCGATGAGGAGTCGCTCTCCGACCTCGTCGAGTGGGTCGAGGCGCGGGGCGCGGACTTCCTCGTTCCCTGCGGATCGACGAGCGAAGCGCCGCTGATGAGCCCCGAGGAACGAACCCGCGTGATCGAACGCGTCGCCGACGAGGCGAACGCCCCCGTCCTCGCGGGGACGGGCTACGCGGGCTACGCCCAGACGATAGCAGCGACCGAGACCGCCGCCGAGGCGGGGGCGGACGCGGCGCTCGTCGTGACGCCGTACTACTACCCGCACGCGCAGTCGACCCTCGAGTCGTACTACCGCCGCCTCGCCGACGAGAGCCCGCTCCCGATCTACCTCTACAGCGTCCCGCCGTTCACCCGCGTGACGCTCGAACCGAAGGCCGCGGGGGCGCTCTCGGAACACGAGAACGTCGTCGGCATGAAGGACTCGAGCGGGGACATGACCGCCTTCCAGCGCATCCACACCCTCGCCGGCGACGACTTCGACCTGCTGGTCGGCGCGGGCAGCGTCTACGCGTCGGCGCTCGACGCCGGCGCGAGCGGGGGCATCCTCGCGCTGGCCAACGTCGTCCCCGAGCGGGCGAGCGAGGTGTACCGCCGCCACGCCGCCGGGGACGACGACCGGGCGCGGGAGCTGAACGCGGCGCTCGTCGAACTCAACCGCGCCGTCACGGAGCGGTACGGGATCCCGGGGCTGAAGGCGGCCATGCGCGACCGCGGCGCGCCCGCCGGGTACGCCCGCGCGCCCTTCGAGCGCGTGGACGAGGCGGCCCGGGACGAACTGAACGGGCTGGTGGAGGAGGCGCTCTCGGTCGAGTAGCGGGAATCAGTCGTCCGACGCGTCGGGGGCGGGGACGGCCCGGGTGGCGGTCGCCTTGAACGTCGCCACCACGGGCTTCCCGGGCGCGAGGCCGAGGCGCTCCACGCTGTCGACGGTGACGAGCGCGACGAGCGGCGCGTCCGTCCCGACGTCGACCGCGACCCGCGCGATCGCCTCCCCCCGATCGACCGCCGTCACGGAGCCGCGGAGCCGGTTCCTGGCGCTCGTCGCCCCGGTTCGCGGTGCGTCCCCCGACGGGTGGAGCGTGATCGCGTCGGCGCGCACGCCCACCTGCACGGCGTCGGCGTCGGCGGGCGCGAGCGCGCGCAGCGACCCCGCGGCCGTCTCGACGGTGGCGAGCTCGCCCTCGCGATCGACGACCCGTCCGGAGACGACGGTCTCCTCGGCCTCGACGGTACCGGAGACGGCGCTGCGGAGGCGGTCGAAGCGCGCGAGCAGGCGCGTCGCGTTCCCCGTGAGGCGACTGCCGCCACCGCCCGAGCCACCGCGCTGACGCTCGACGAGCGGCCCGAAGGCCGCCTCGAGGTCGGCGAGGCGAGCGTGCGCCCGCGCGTACGATCGGCCCAGTTCGGCGGCGGCGGCGTTGAGCGATCCCCCGTCGTCGATGGCGCGCAACAGCGTCGCGTCCCGCGCGTCGAAGGCGACGTCCCCCTCGCGCAACCGCGCGTCGAACCCCGCGTCCATACCCCGACTGCGCGAGCGGCCACCAAAAGCGCGCCGACGGGGAAATCGTTATATCGGATACGGAATAACGGCGTTGTATCCATGACGAGAGAACGGTCCTCGACGCGACGGCGAGTTCTTCAGGTGGCGGGTGCCGGGACGGCGATCGCCCTCGCCGGCTGTGCGAGCATCGGGGGGAGCGGCGGCAACGACTCGACGGGCAACGAGAGCGGCGACGGGGGGAGCGGCGGCGGCCGCGTCGGCGACGGCGAGCTGATCCTCGCGACGACGACGAGCACGTACGACACCGGCCTGCTCGACGCCCTGAACCCGCCGTTCCAGGAGGCGTTCGGCGTGACGGTGAAGACCCTCTCGAAGGGAACCGGCGCGAGCATCCGCACCGCCCGCGACGGGGACGCGGACGTCATCCTCGTCCACGCGCGGGGTGCCGAGGACGAGTTCATGCGCGACGGGTTCGGCGTCAACCGCCGGGACGTGATGTTCAACGACTTCGTCGTCGTCGGCCCCGAGGACGACCCGGCGGGCATCAACGGGACGAATAGCGCGACCGAGGCGTTCTCGACCATCGCCGAGCGGGAGGCGACCTTCCTCTCGCGCGGCGACGACTCGGGGACGAACAAGAAAGAACTCGTCATCTGGGAGGAGGCGGGCGTGCAGCCGAGCGGGAGCTGGTACCGGGAGACCGGCAAGGGGATGGGCGACACGCTGAACCAGGCGAGCCAGACGGGGGGTTACACGCTCGCCGACCGCGGAACCTACCTCTCGATGAAGAGCGAGATCGACCTCGTCGTCCACGTCCAGGGACCGCTCAAGGACGGACCGCAGATCCTCAAGAACCCCTACGGCGTGATGGCGGTCAACCCCGCGAAGCACGACAACGTGAACTACCAGGCGGCGATGGCGTACGTCGGTTTCCTGACGAGCCCCGAGGGACAGAAGATCATCGAGAACTACACGGCGAACGGCTCGCAGCTGTTCTTCCCGAACGCGCTGGCACCCGAACCCGACTTCGCGCAGTACGTCCCCGAGGACTACGACGGTTCGGCGCAGTCGCGGGAGGACCTCCGCTTTCAGCACTGGGTCGACACCGTCGTCCCGGAGGACTTTTAGGGGGACTCCACGGAGGGATCGGGCGTGAACGGCGGACTCCTGGGCGAATTCGGGACGACGTACCTCCTCAGCGTCATCGCCGTGACGCTACAGGTGAGCCTCACGGCGGTTGCCGTCAGCACGGTCATCAGCCTCGCACTCGCGCTCGCGCTGGGGTTCAACGACTTCCCCGGCAAGCGCGCGGCGACCGCCGTCGTCAACACCGGGATGGGCTTTCCGAGCGTGGTCGTCGGCCTCGGGGTGCTCCTGTTGCTCTCCAACCAGGGACCGATCGGCGGGGGGTTCGCCCTCGGCGGTCCCGGGTTCGCGCTGACGTTCGGCGGCGTCGAACTCCTGTTCACGACCGAGGCGATGGTCGCCTCGCAGGTCGTGCTCGCGACGCCCGTCATCACGAGCGTCTCGCTGTCGGCCATCGAGGGCGTCGACCAGTCGCTGCGCGACGCGGCCTTCGCCGCCGGGGCGGCCCGACGCGACGTGCAGTTGACCGTCGTCCGTGAGGCCCGCTACGGCATCGTCACCGCCGTCCTCGCCGGGTTCGGACGCGCCGTCAGCGAGGTGGGGTCGGTGCTCATCGTCGGCGGGAACCTCGCGGTCACGAACGGCGCGGGCGAGCAGGTATCGCTGACGCGCACGCTCACGACGGCCATCACGCTCGAAGCGCGCCAGGGGAACTACGAGACCGGCATCGCGCTCGGCGTCGTGCTCGTGGCGCTCGCGCTCGGCGTCAACGCCCTCGGCGGCGTCATCCGCGATCGGGGGGACGCGTGAGCGTGAGCGCGATCGCGACCGAGGGGGTCTCCTACGGCTACGAGGACGGGAACGCGACCGTCGAGGAGGTCTCGCTGTCGGTCGATCCGGGCGAGGTGCTCGCGCTCATCGGCCCCTCCGGGACGGGAAAGACGACGCTCCTGCGCCTGCTGGCGCTGTTCGACCCGCCCGACGCGGGGCGCGTGCTGGTGGGCGGCGAGGACGCCTGGGCGCTCGCATCCGACGAGCGCCACGCCGCCCGCCGGCGCGTCGGGATGGTCTTCCAGGACCGCAGCCTCTTCACCACCACCGTCGCGCGGAACGCCGCCTACGGGCTCGCGGTCCGCCGGCCGTGGCCCGACCGCCTCCGGACCGGTCTCGATCGGCTCCTCGGCCGGGACACCGTGCCAGAGGGAGTCGTGGACGCGCTCGCGACCGTCGGCCTCGACGACGCGCTCGATCGACGGGCGAGTTCGCTCTCGGCGGGCGAGGCCCAGCGCGTCGCGTTCGCCCGGGCGCTCGCGGTGGATCCCGACGTGCTCCTGCTCGACGAGCCCACCTCCAACCTCGACCCGCGCAACACCGCGCTCATCGAGGAGGCCGTCGCGCAGGCGCGCGAGCGGGGGATCGCCGTCGTCGTCGCCACCCACGACATGCAACAGGCTCGACGCGTCGCCGACCGCGTCGGGGTCCTCCTGAACGGCCGGTGCATCGAGCGGGGGCCGGTAGAGCGCGTCTTCGACGAACCGCGCGACCGCCGCGCCCGGCAGTTCATCTCGGGGGAGCTCGTCTACTGACGAAACCATTTTCGGTTACTCACCGACGGCCACGACCACGATTTCGGTTGCTGGCAAGACACATACGTCGGCACGACGAACGCCGTTCGTATGGCGGTTTGGGAGGGATACGGCTCGCGTCCCGGTCTCAGGTTCACGCCCGGAGAGGTCACCGGCGCGTTGGGTGATTCGGTTACGGTCCTCCCCATCGTCGTGACGCTGTGTGCGCTGACGCCCGCCTCGCTCCCGCACGTCCTCGTCGCCTTCGGCGTCTTTCAGGTGGTCTGGGGCGTTCGCTACGGCCTGCCGATGTCGGTCGAACCGATGAAGGCGCTGGCGGGGCTGGCGATCGCCGGCGCGGTCACGTACGGCGAGTTCGTCGCCGCGGGCCTCCTCGCGGGCGTCGTCCTCCTGATCGCCGGGGCGGCCGGGGCGCTCGGGCGCGTCGAGCGCCTCGTCGGCCGGCCGGTCGTCCGCGGCGTCCAGCTCGCGGTGGCGCTCCTCCTGGTCGAGCGGGCGCTCCACCTCTCGCTCGGCGACCCGGCGCTCGCGCTCGCGGGCGTCCTCCTCGCGGCGGCCGTCTCGCTCGTCGCGCCGCGGGCGGCGGCGCTCGCGCTGCTCGCGGCGGGCGTCGCGCTCGCCGTCGGCGTCGCCGGCGTCCCCGAACCGACCCTCCCGGCGCTCGCGCTCTTCCCCGGCGGGGTCCCGACCCTCACGACGGCCGCCCTCGGCGGCACCGCCGCGCAGCTCGCCATGACCGTGGGGAACGCGGCCGTCGCCACCTCGCTGCTGTTCTCGGATCTCTTCGACGCCGACGTGCCCACCGACGACCTCGCGACGAACATGGGGACGATGACGCTCCTCTCGGTCCCGTTCGGCGGCCTGCCGATGTGCCACGGGAGCGGCGGCCTCGCGGGCAAGTACGCCTTCGGCGCGCGCACCGGCGGCGCGAACGTCGTCCTCGGCGGACTCTACCTCGCCGCCGCGCTCGTCGTGGGTCTCTGGACGGCCTTCCCGCTGGCCCTGCTCGGCGCGGTACTCGGCGTCGTCGCCCTCCAGCTCGGCCGGGTCGCGCTCGCCGACCGCTCCGCGCTCGCCGTCGCGGTCGGCGTCGCGGGCGCGCTGACGAACGTCGGGCTGGCGTTCGTCGGCGGCCTGCTCGCCTGGCACGCCCTCCGCTACCTCGACCTCGTCGAGTCGGCCGAACGCGCCGACTGACCCCGAACACCGCAGGGCCTTTTCCCCGCGCCGCCCACTTCAGGGCATGGACACCTGGGATCGACTGTTCGAGCGCGCCGACGCCTCCGACGCGACGCTCGACGAGGTGAGACGCGCCCTCGCTGAGCGCCGGGAGGGTCGGGACGGCCGGGATCGCCGGGACGGCCGCGACCCCGGAGGGCGGCATGAACGCGAGTGAGCGCGCCGTCCGCGTCGTCGCGGACGCGGACGTGCTCGCGGCGGACCTGCTCGTCGGCGGGCCGGCGCGCGACGCGCTCGACCTGATCCGGGCGCACTCGTGGGTCGACCTCGTCGCCAGCGACCCCCTGCTCGACGACGCCGAGGCGGTGATCGTCCGACTCGCGGACGCCGACCTCGCGCGCGACTGGCGCGAGCGGGTCGAGGCGCTACGCGTCCCGGTCGAGCATCCCCCGGAGGACCACCCCGCGCTCGCCTCCGCCTACCGCGGCGAGGCGGCGCACGTGCTCTCGTTCGACGAGCGACTCGGCGGGGCGAAGGCCGGGACGGCGATCCGGGCGCGCGTGGAGACGAGCGTCAAGCACCCGCGGGCGTTCGCGCTGCTGTTCGACCCCGAGACGATGTACGAGGTGGCGTTCGAGGAGCCGTATCCGGGGCCGGATCGCGATCCGCGGGACTGACCCGATCCACGCTCACGCCTCGCCGTCGCCTTCACCGTCACCGCCTCCGTCCGGTCCGCGCCCCCTCGAACGACCGCCGCATGACCATTACCGGTAGAACGACGCCGTCGCTCGCCTCGTGGGTCGCCTCGCGGACGCGCTCCCACCCCAGCGCCTCGTAGAAGGGGACGGCGTTGCGCGACGCCGAGAGCGCGAGTTCGTCGAGCCACCGGTCACTCCGCTTCGCTCCCGATACCACGCCGAGACGGTCCTACTCGCTCGCTTCGCTGCGTGGACTGCGACTCGTCTGATATCGCTCACGCCGTTCGCTTCGCTACCGCTCAGCGGACCACCGATGGACTCGCTCAGGCTCGTCCATCGAGGTATCAGTCACTTCGTTCCTGATACCACTCCCCGAACTTCGCCAGCGCCCGCCCGCGGTGGGAGACGGCGTTCTTCTCCGCGGTCGCCATCTCCGCGAAGGTCCGCCCGTCGTGCTCGAAGATGGGATCGTAGCCGAAGCCGCCGTCGCCGCGCGGTTCGACGATGCGGCCGGGGACCGCCCCCTCGAACAGGCGGACGGGGAGGTCGCCGGCCACGACGGCGTCGTCGGTCGTCGCGGTGGCGCGCTCGTCGGCCGCGAGGTCGTGGCCGCGGCGGTCGCCGTAGTCGATCGGTTCGGGGGTCGCCTCGAACGGCGCCCCGTCGCAGTAGGCGATGACGCAGCGGAAGTACGCCCGCGTCGCCCCTGCCCGCCTGGCGAGTTCGCCGACGCGCTCGACCCCCAGCGTCTCCTCGACGTAGGCGGAGTACGGCCCGGGGAAGCCGCCGAGTCCCTCGACGAACAGTCCGGCGTCGTCCACGATGACGGGGCCGCCGACGTGCGCGTACGCCTCGCGCGCGCCGCGGGCCGCGATCGGACCGAGTTCGTCGGCCTGGATCTCCGTGTAGTCGAAGGCGACCGACTCGACCGCGTCGAGGTAGTCGCGCGCCTCGCGCACCTTCCCCTCGTTGGTCGTGACGTAGCTGAGCATACCGAAGGTGAGCCGGGAGGGTGAAAAGAGGCGTCGATCGGCGCGTCAGTCGACGATGACCTCGACGGGTTCGTCCTCCGTGAGCTCGTCGCGCTCCTTCGCGCTTCGCTCCTGGTAGATCAGCGCGCCCGCGACGCCGAGGACGATCCACGAGCGCCAGTTGGCGAGGTTGAGCGTGTAGCCGATGCCGAACGGCTTCTCGACGAGCATGCCCTCGTCCGGCCGCCAGTACGCCGAGAGCATACGCCCGAGGCTGGGACGTTCGAAGTTGTACGGAACGCCGAACAGTTCGCCGGATTGCGGTCGGTCTGCCATAGCACACGATACGGTCGCGGGCACTAAGTCGTTTGCCACCGCACCGCCGCAGGCGCGGGTACTGTGTAAGGTGGGAGGGACCGATCGGGAATCGCCGACGCGATCCCCTCGAACGCCTCTCCCGCTCATCGAGCGGTCGGTCCCGGTCAGTCCCGCCCCTCCTGGGCGCTCGTCAGACGGCCGCTCGTGTGAACACTGCCGTCGCCTCCACGTCGCGGTCGACGGGGACGCGCCCGCGCTACTGATACCGCCCGCGGCCCTCGACCTCCCGCAGCTGCTCGATCACCGCGGGATCGCCCGCCTCGCGGTAGGCGGACTCGAACGCGTCGAGCAGCGGATCGGGGTCCGCCGCGGTGCCCGCGAGCGACTGTTCGAAAACGTGGAGGTCCACCGCGAAGTCCTCGACGTGGGTCGAGTGGTAACCGAGGCCGAAGTCGATGAGCCACGTCCGGCCGTCCACGCGGACGTTCCGGGTGGTGGGATCGCCGTGGACGACGCCCGCGCCGTGCAGGGTGGCGAGGTGGCGACCCACCGCCCGGACGTGTGCCTCGGTGAGTCGGTCGCGCAGGTCACAGTCGCCGACGCGCTCCATCGCGAGCGTCGCCTCGCGCGGGTCGATATCGCGGACGACCGGCGTCGGCACCCCGAGCCGACGCGCGTCGTGGAGCAGGCGCGCCTCGCCCCGGGTTCGCTCCCGGCGGAGGCGCGCGTCGAGGTCCGGGTGACGGTAGGCCCTCGGCTCGCGGCGCTTCACGACGGCGTCCGAGAGCGCGACGGTCGCCTCCGCGCCCCGCTGCGTTCCGGCGTCCGCCGGGTCCCCGGCGCGGGCGACGTCCTCGTCCGCACGCCAGGTGACGGGCACCTCGTCCGGGCGGAAGTTCGGGCGCACGCGGGACTCCTCGATGGAGATCGTATCGCCCGCGGCGGCCATCTTCGCGCCGAGGACGGCGATCATCCCCGCGTTGTCGCGGAGGAAGCGCGGTTCGGGGGCGTGAAAGCGCGCGCCGCGCTGGGCGCACATCTCGCCGAGCATCTCCTGGAGACGGGCGTTCTGCCCGACCCCGCCGCCGAGGACGAGTTCGTCGTTGCCCGTGAGCGAGAGCGCGCGCTCCGCGACCTCGGTGAGCATCCCGAAGACGTGCTCCTGCAGCGAGAAGCAGACGTCCTCGACGGCCGCACCGTCGTCGTACGCCTCCTTCGCCGCGCTCGTGATCCCCGAGAAGGAGAAGTCCATCCCCTTCACGACGTACGGGAGGGCGACGTACTCGCCCCGTTCGGCGGCGGCCTCGACCTTCGGCCCGCCGGGGTGCGACCAGCCGACGTGGCGGGTGAACTTGTCGATGGCGTTGCCGACGCCCGTGTCCATCGTCTCGCCGAGCACGCGATAGCGGCCGTTGTGAAAGCCGAGCAGGTGGGCGTTCGCGCCGCTGGCGTTCAGACAGACCGGCGAGTCGAAGCCCGCCCGGTGGCGGCCGATCTCGAGGTGTGCGAGCATGTGGTTGACGCCGACGAGGGGCACGTCGAGGCTGCCCGCGACGGCCCGCGCGGCGGTGCCGACGATCCGGAGGCAGGGACCGAGTCCGGGGCCGCGCGAGAAGGCGACGGCGTCGACCGACGGGGCGGAGTCACCTCCGGCCTCGGCCGCCGCGTGGTCGAGCGCCTCCCGGACCACCCCCGGGATGGCCTCGCGCATGTGCTCCGCGGCCTCGCGGGGATGGATGCCGCCGCTCTCGGGACGGTAAGCGTCGGTGAAAATCGCGGTTTCGTCGGATTCGACGGCGTGGACGGCGGCGGACGCCGCCCAGGCCGTCCCTTCGATGCCGAGGACCCGCACGTCAGCTTACAGCCACTCGGTGTAGCCGCACTTGCCGCAGTGCTTGCGGTCCTCGTGCTCGGCGAGGAAGGTGTCCCCACAGCGTGGACACTGCTCCTTCTCGGTCGTTCCGTCCTCCCCGTAGTACTCGTGACGCGGCATCTACGCCTCCTCCGCCTCAGCCTCGACCTCGGCGTCTCCCTCCTCGTCCGCGCCGATCTTGTTGCGGTCGAGCATGTACGCCTGCTCCACGTCGCGGGCGTGGTCGGGGGTCTCGTAGGTCTTCGCGTACCCGAGGGTCTTTCGCATGCCGTACTTCGTGTCCAGTTCGTGGATGACGACCTCGTCCGCGTCCTTGTTCAACTTCGCGGCGAGGCTGTCGCGGACGGAGAGTCGGGAGGGGGTCGCCTCGTCGTGGACGACCACGAACCGCACGTCGGAACGGTGCAGCATCGGGTTCGCCTCCTCCTCGATGATTTCGATGTCCATGGTTCGTTGCCCGTATTTCCTCCCGAGCCGGCTAAAAGGATTTCGAAGCGGTCAGTCGGGAGGAATACGAACACCGGCGGCCGCGAGCGGTCGCGGCGACCACCTCGCGGCCGCGCACCGGAATCCGCGCGGACTACGACTCGAACCCGAGCGCCGCCTCCGCCCCGACGACGTCCCCCTCCATCTTCGCGAGGAACTCGCGCATGGCGGCGCGGACCTCCTCGTCCACCACGACGAGGACCATCCCCTCGCCGGGCTGGCCGTAGACGACGTTCGCCCCCGTCGGGGCGACGGCGATGGCGGGCACGGCGGCGAGGTCCTCCTCGCCGTCGACGACGAGGGCGGTGGTCCGGTCGCCCTCGACGGCCGCCCGGAGCGCGACGAGCAGGTCCCGCGAGAGGGTCGCCGCGGGGTTCTCGACGCGCACCTCGCGGTCGAACGGCGACAGGTCGACGCGCTCGTCGAGGGGCGTGCGCTTCGTCTGTCCGTCCACGAGCGCCACGTCGGGCACCGTCTCGCGGAGCAGGTGCTCGGTGACGACGTCGCCGACGGCGATCAGCGGCCCGTCGCCCGCGTCAGCGAGGAGGGCCGCCGCGTCGGTGTAGATCGGCCCGACCGGCTCCTTCAGTTCGGCGCGCAGCGCGTCGGGCAGGCGGAGCATCGGCCGGTCAGCGCACCTTCAGCGCGTAGGCCCCCGGCTCCGCCACGTCCATCTCCCGGGCGATCTCGCTCTTCTCCGGGTGGGCGATGATGACGTACCCGGCCCAGTCCTCGGAGAGGGAGGTCGAGCCGCAGACGACGCAGGACTGCTCCTCGCCGGCGTCCTGGACGCGGTGGCACTCGCGACAGACGAGTCGCTTCGCCATGCTCACTCACCCGCCGCGGCCTGCTCGTGCTTCTCGCGGAGCCAGCCGTGCTTGCCGAGGCCGGGCTGCTTCGCGGTCAGGCCGATCTTCGAGTCGCGGGGGTTGCGCTCGTCGATGCTCTTGGTGACGATGCGCGCGCGGACGGCGTCGCCGACGCCGAGCGCCTGATTCGACTCCCGGGAGGCGAGCTGCTGGCCCTCCTCGTCGAACGCGAGGTACTCGTCGGAGATCTGCGAGACGTGCAGCAGGCCGTCGACGGGACCGATGCCGATGAACGCGCCGAAGTTGACCACCTCGACGACCTCCCCGTCGATGACCTCCTGCATCTGCGGATCGAACGTGACCGCGTCGAACTCGGCGTCGTAGTAGACGCCGGGGCGGTTGGGGAGGACGGTCCCCTCGCCGATGTCGATGACCTCGACGACGCTCACG
Source organism: Halomarina halobia (assembly GCF_029338575.1). Taxonomy (GTDB): domain Archaea; phylum Halobacteriota; class Halobacteria; order Halobacteriales; family Haloarculaceae; genus Halomarina; species Halomarina halobia. The sequence goes on along the minus strand of NZ_CP119992.1, from coordinate 2,685,252 downwards.
ACGGAGCCGACCTCCTCGTCCATCCGCCCCTCGAGTTTGTCCTGCAGTAGTTCCTTCACCAACTGTTCCGAGACGTCGTCGAGGAACCGCGGGGGCACCTCGACCGTATCGCGTAGTCTGACCCTCTTGTACATGTTCAGTGGATTGCGAGTTTGTTTCGACCCCTTATACCGATTACCCCGACCGGGAGGCGGTCACGCAGGGGGCCGTCGTTCGTGACCACGTAGTCGCACGCCCCGCACTCGGCGAGTTCGACGAGCGCGTCGTCCGCGTACGTCGCGTCGGTGTCGACCGCCGTACAGCGTTCGGCGAGGTCGCGGCCGACCGAGGCGGCGGTCGCCTCGGTCCCGCTCCCTCGCGCGAGTTCCTCGAGTTCCTGGAGCACCGCGCGCGGGGTGAGACACTCGTACTCCCCGAGGAGACGGTCGAGTTCGTCGAAGACGCGAACGCCGTGCTCGACCGGCATCATCAGCGCGCTGGTGTCCATGGCGACCCTCATTCGGGACTCATTCGGTGAGCGTACCGATGCCGATGAGCCGCCAGCGCGTACCGACGCGCCGGTTGATCGCGATGATCGCGCCGGGGGTCGCGCAGACGGGACGCTTCAGCTTCACCTCGCACTCGTCGGTGCGGGCGCTGGTGACCGCCCCGACCGTGGTCGCCGTGCCGACGGTGAGCATGAGCGGTTCGCCCGTGCTGATGGGGTCGATGTCCTCCTCGCTCCCGACGAGACGGTCGAGCAGTTCGACGTCCATGGTGAACTGGTGCCACGTCGGCGGCAGGCTGCCGGGCGGTCCGGCGACCTGCCCGGCCAGCGAGTCGCCCTTCGTCAGCGACGGGTCCAGGCCCGTGCCGACGCCGAGGAGGCCGCCCGGGGAGACCTCGTCGACGATCTCGCCGCCCGCCTGGAGCGAGCGGATCGACGTGGTGACGGGCAGATACTCCGCCTGGCCGCCCTCCTCGACGCGCCGACCGGGACGGATCTCAAGTTCGTCGCCGACGCGCAGGCGACCCTGCGTGAGGCTCCCCCCGAGGACGCCGCCCATCAGCCCGTCGAAGGTGGTGCCCGGTCGGTTGACGTCGAAGCTGCGGGCGACCTGCATGCGCGCGTCGGCGTCGGGGTCGCGCTCGGGCGTCGGGATGGACTCCTCGATCGCCTGGATGAGGAGGTCCATGTTGACCTCCTGCTGGGCCGAGATCGGCACGACCGGCGCGTCCTCCGCGACGGTCCCCTCGACGAAGGCCTCGATCTCCCGGTAGTTCTCGCGAGCGCGATCGGCGTCCACGAGGTCGACCTTGTTCTGCGCGATGACGATGTTCTCGATGCCGATGATGTCGAGCGCCATCAGGTGCTCCGCGGTCTGGGCCTGCGGGACGGGTTCGTTCGCCGCGACGAGGAGGACGGCACCGTCCATCATCGCCGCGCCCGAGAGCATCGTCGCCATCAGCGTCTCGTGTCCGGGGGCGTCCACGAACGAGACGGTCCGGAGGACCTCGCTCTCGCTTCCGTCGGGACAGGTCTCCTCGACGGTGTAGCACTCCGGCGCGTCCATGCCAGGGCACTGCCGGAACGTCGCGTCGGCGTAGCCGAGACGGATGGAGATACCCCGCTTCATCTCCTCGGAGTGCTGATCGGTCCACTCGCCGCTGAGCGCCTGGACCAGCGTCGTCTTACCGTGGTCGACGTGGCCGACGAGTCCGATATTCACCTCCGGTTGACGGTGGTTCCCTGTCATGAAGTAATAGCGTGATATCGCCGCGTCGCGGATTTAACCTTGGCGGTTCACGGTGCCTCGGCCGTCCTCCGCCGTCGTCGTTCGGGGAGCACGCAAGGATCGGCGTCTCCGCTCGCCGCGCGGACGCCGTACGCCGTCTCCAACGATTCAGGCCGCGTAGGGCGGTCGGGGGCGTCGACCGTTCCCGTCGCGCGCGACGGTCGAGGCGACGGCTGACGCGCGTCGAACGGCCGTCTGACACCTGCGAAACGCCTTTAGGAGCGCTCCGCGACGTTCGCGGCATGCCACGCTGGCGACGACTCCCCGGCCTGCTCGCCGCGAGCCTCGCCGGGTTGGCCCGTCGAGGTCGTCGCTCGTCGCGCGACGACCTCGACGGGCGGGAGATCCCCGTCACCGAGGAGGAGTGACGCTGCCGGCCGCCCGTTGTGACGACAGTGGGCACCTCGGCCGGCGGCGGACAGCCGGCGGTAGAGCGACCGAAGCGACCTCGCGTTCCCGCGGACGAGCAGGCCGGGGGAGAGGACGACGTCGGCAATCGACGCCCGCGAACCGGGGGACTGACGCGGTTCGCTCCCGCGTGACTTTTCTCGCCGCCCGTCCAACGGCGACCGTGCGCGAGTTCGCGTTCGAGACGGCCCTGTGCGCCCGCCTGGAGAGCGAGGGGTGCCTCGTCAGCCGGCAGCTCGGAGTCGGTACGCGGGGGCGGCGCGTGCTCGACGCGCTGCTCGTCGAACCCGGCCCCGACTTCGACGCCCGGACGCGCATCACGCCCGAGCGCATCCCGGACGCGGCGATCGAGGCCGACGTCGGGACCGGGCGGGCGCGCTACTGGAAGGACTGCTTCGACTGTCACCCCGACCGCGCGCGGAGCGCCGTCGAGCGCGCCTGCGAGGTCGGGTTCTTCGAGCGCGAGCGGCGCTCGGGGCGCACGTACGTCAGGCAGACCGTACGCTACCCCAACTGGTTCTCGCGGCTCGTCGGGATCGAGAACAAGCCCGATCTCGGGCGGCCCGGCGACCTCGAGACGCAACTCCGGAAGGACGTGAGCCTCGCCGTCGTGGACGAGATCGTCCTCGCCACCGAGTCCTACGTGACGCGGGCGCACCTCAACCGCATCCCCGAGCCGGTGGGCGTCTGGCGGGTGCGGGGGGAGGCCGGCGCGTACGAGGTGGTGCGCGAGCCGACGCCGCTCCCGGTCCGCGGGGCGGGCGTCGAGGTGCTGGAGGAGCGCCCGAGCCGAACGAAGGTGCGCGTCGTGAGCGCCGGGGAGAAGGCCCGCCTGCGTCGCCGCCTCGCCGAGCGCGCCTACGGCAAGGGCTGGCGCGTCCCCTTCCCCGACTGCCCGCACGTCGAGGACCGACCGATCGCTGGCGTCGGTGGGATCCCGTACTGCACCCGCGAGGGGCGCGTCGTCGGCCCGGCCGACCCGTGCGCCTGCGCGGAGGGTGAGGGCGGGAGCGGCGAGGACGAGAGCGACGAGGCCCCCGACGTGGACCTGGACGCCCGCCGCGACGAACACTCGCCGTGGGTGCGCGACCCGGCGGGCGTGCGGCGCGAGCAGGTGGGATTGGATCGGTTCTCGTAGACGTTCAGCCGAGCGAGTACACGTCGTACCGTTCGAAGAGGTCTCGCGTCCGCTCGTCGCGGTGTGCGCGGAGGACGCTGATCCCCGCGATCTCGCCGTCCGCCGACTCCACGAGATCGCACGCGGCGCGCATCTGAGCGCCGGTCTCGACCCAATCGTCGACGACGAGTACCCGATCACCGCCGTCGAGCGCGCCTGCGGCGAGTTCGAGCGTCTTCCCCTCCCCGGAGTAGTCTGTCACCTCGCATCGGAGCATCTCGTCGTCGCGGAGCGGTAGCTTCCCGCCCTTCCGAACGGGGACGAAGCCGACTCCGGCCTCGCAGGCGGCGGCACCGCCGAGGACGAACCCGAGGGCCTCGATGCCGACGACGCGGGTGTAGTCGTCCGCAAACGGGTCCAGCAGGTCCGAGACGAGATTCGCGAACACATCCCCGTCGGCGAACAGCGGGGTCACGTCGTAGCGGCCGACGGCCTCGGTGTTCATCCGCTCGTAGTAGTACGCGTAGTCCATCGTCTACAGTACGTACCGCTCGCCGTCGACCGCCGCGGGGTCGCCGAACGCCTCCTCGGGGGTCGGGAAGTGTGAGACGTGGACGAGTCGCACCTCGGCCGCCCGCAGGTCGTCGGCGAGCGCGAGCGCCCCCTCGGTGGTCATGTGCTTCGTGCCGAACGTGCGCGCCACGCCCTCCTCGTCCTCGTGTCCCCCGCCGAGCGGGTGGTACTCGCAGAGGCGCGCGGGGACGATCGCGTCCGCGAGCAGGAGGTCGGGGTCGGCGAGCGCCGCGCGGGAGTCGTCGGGGATCCCGTAGCTCGTGTCCCCCGACAGGGAGAGCTTCGCGCCCGTCTCGGGGTCCTCGATCGCCAGGCCGTAGCAGAGCAACGGCGGGTGGTCCACCGGGACGAGCGTCACCCGGAGCCCGCACGCCTCGAACGGCTCGAACGGCGTCTCGTGGCGCACGTCGAGCTGATCGAGGTAGTCGAACTTCGAGGCGACCGTCTCCGCGACGCTCTCGCCGGTCTCCGGGTCCGTCTCGTCCGCGGCGTGAACCGGGAGGTCCCCGAGCAGGCGGTAGGCGTTGCCGAGGCCGTCGAGGTGGTCGAAGTGGACGTGCGTGACGACGACCTCGTCCGGAAGCGGCGTCTCGTGGGTGAGAAACTGGTGTCGGAAGTCGGGGCTCGCGTCGACGAGCAGCGACTCGCCCCGCCGCTCGTTCTCGACGTGGACGGAGAAGCGCGAGCGCTCGACCCCGCGCTCGCGAGCGGTCTCGCAGGTGTCGCACTCGCAGCCGACCGTCGGGGTGCCGGTGGTGTCGCCCGTCCCGAGGAGGGTGACGCGCATCCGTCAGGTCCCGTCGGCGGGGCGGTCGTGCGCGTGCGCGTGGTCGTGATCGTGACTGTGGCTGTCGTGACCGTTGCCCGCGATGAGCGCGTCGGGATCGCCGTTCATCATGTCCATGTTCTTCAGGTTGTCGCGCTCCTCGAACCCGGCGACGGCGTCCTCCAGGTCCCCCTGGGTGAGCGTCGTGCGCTCCTCGGTGAGCGCGTCGAGGACCGCCTCCCGGAGGACGAGGCGGAGGTCGCTGCCGGTGAGGCCCTCCGTCTCCTCGGCCAGCGCCTCGGGGTCGAAGTCCACGATCTCCATCTGCCGGGTGATGACCCGGAGGATGTCCGCGCGCATCTGGTGGTCCGGCTTCGGGAAGTTGACGATCTCGTCGAAGCGCCGCCAGGCGGCCGCGTCGAGCTGGTCGGGGTGGTTCGTCGCGCCGATGAGGAGCACCTCGTCCTGGATGAGCGAGATCTCGTCGATACTCTTCAGGAGCGTGTTGACGGCGCGCTTGATCGCCGCGTGCTCGTCGGAGGAGCGCGTCTTCGCCACGAAGTCGAACTCGTCCATGAAGAAGATGCAGGGGGCGAGCCGCTTCGCCACCTCGAAGGCCTTGTCGACGTTCTTCGCCGTCTCGCCGAGGTACTGGCTCGTGATCATCGACAGCTTCACCTCGACGAACGGCAGGTCGAGGTCGTGGGCGAGCGCGCGGGCGCTGGTCGTCTTCCCGGTCCCGGGCGGGCCGACGAACAGCAGCTTCCCGATCTCGCGCAGGCCGATGCTGGCGAGGTAGTCGCGGTGCTCGATGGCCTTCACGATCTTCAGGATCTCTCCCTCCTGGTCGGCGGTGAGCACGAGGTCGTCGAGGGTCATCTCGACCTCCTCGGGCGCGCGCACCTCCACGAGGTCGAGCATCTCCTCGTCCTCCTCGTCGAACATCTGTTCGAGCAGGCTGTCGATCCAGACGCGGTCGGCGTGGATCGGGCGGTTGCGCGCGAGGGCCGTCTCGTAGTCCACGCCCTCGAAGTCCTCCTCGAAGTAGAGCGCGAGCGTCGGGTTCGAGAGCAGCCGCTCCGCGGTGGTCCGCTCGCGGTACCACTTCTCGGCCATCCCGAGGTCGGTGAACTCGATCGCCCCCGAGAAGTCCTTCTTCTCGGTGAACATCAGTCCGGAGATGGCGTCCCAGGGGTGGCCGTACCCCGTCGCCTCCGTGATGGTCGTGGCGGTGACCGAGAGGGGACGTTCGATGCCGCCGGGCGCGGGCCGGCCCGTCGACTCGTCGGGTTCGGCGTCGGCGCTCCAGAAGGCGCGCCGGTAGGGCGGCGGGAGATCACCGGGGTCGAGCTCGCGGTTGTCGGAGTAGACGCGCGCGGTGAGCATAAATTCGACAATGTCGAGCGCCGGGCCGGTCATTTCCCGATTATTTGATTCGCAGGAGGTATAAGACCGTCGAAGACCGTCTGAGCGCCCGCACCCCCGTCAGCGACGCACAAACCCGCGATCGGTGGTCAGCAGTTGTTAGCAATTCGTACGGTGAAGTTTAACACTGTGAAGCTACTGGTGCGGGTATGGCAGATTCGACACCGGTCGTCGTCCGCGCGTACCGCACCCCGCAGGGGAAGGAAGACGGCGTCTTCGCCGACGTCCGCAGCGAGGACCTCTCGATCCCGCTCGTCGACGAGATACTCGCCGAGACGGGGCTCGCGGGCGAGGACGTCGACGACCTGATGTGGGGGTGCGCCCAGCAGCGCGGCGAGCAGGGCAACAACCTCGCGCGGGTCATCGCGCTCCTGTCCGACCTCGGCGAGTCCGTCCCGGCCACGACGATCAACCGCTGGTGCGCGTCGTCGGCGCAGGCGATCATCAGCGCGTCCGACGCGGTACGCGCCGGCCAGCGCGACGCCATCATCGCGGGCGGCGTCGAGAACATGTCCCGCGTGAAGATGGGCGAGAACACGGGGAGCGTCCACCCCCGGATGAACGAGTACTACAACGTCGCCGAGCTCTCGATGGGGATGACCGCGGAGAAGGTCGCGGAGGAGTACGACGTCTCCCGCGAAGCGCAGGACGAGTACGCCCTGCGCAGCCAGCAGCGCGCCGCCGAGGCGACCGACTCCGGTCGCTTCGAGGACCAGATCGTCCCGATCGACAACGGGGAGAAGCTGGTCACCGAGGACGAGGGCATCCGCCGCGACACCTCGCTCGAGGCCCTCGGAAAGCTCCCGACGGTGTTCAAGGCCGACGGCACGGTGACGCCCGGCAACGCCTCGCAGATCTCCGACGGCGCGGCGGCCCTGCTCGTCACGAGTAAGGCCTTCGCCGAGGAGCGCGGCCTCGAGATCATGGCCGAGGTGGGCAACAACAGCGTCGCGGGCGTCGATCCGACGGTCATGGGGATCGGCCCGGTCCCCGCCGTCCGGAAGCTGCTGGAGCGCACCGGCCGCACCGTCGAGGACTACGACCTCGTCGAACTCAACGAGGCGTTCGCCAGCCAGTGTCTCTACTGCCAGCGCGAACTCGGCATCGACGACGAGAAGTACAACGTCAACGGCGGCGCGATCGCCATCGGCCACCCGCTCGGCGCGAGCGGCGCGCGCCTCCCCGTCGCGCTCGTCCACGAGATGGCGCGGCGAGACGTGAACGCGGGCATCGCCACCGAGTGCGTCGGCTTCGGACAGGGGGCGGCGATCGAGTTCTTCCGGTAGAGGTTCACACCCCCATCTTTTCACCCACCGCGAGCGGAGCGAGCGGGCCGAGGAGCGACCCCCGGAGCGCTCACCCCGTTCGCGCTCCGACGGGAGTGACGACGTGCTTTTGATCGAGCTTTTGCCGAGCGCGCGCTCGGCAAAAGCTCGTCGAACGACGCGCGCCTCCTCACGTGAACAGTGTTCCGAATACGCACGGTTCGATTAGAACCGTCCTCGGCTGCCCGTTTCTCGATGAGAAGTACTTTCGATAGTCGGAGTGAACAGCCAGGACGCCCTACCGGTAGTGAGATGACGCCGATACTCGAGACGCGAAACCTCTCGCGGACCGTCGACGGCGAGCGCATCGTCGACGACGTCTCCGTCGAGATCCCCGAGTCGACGGTGCTCGTCGTCGTCGGCCCGTCGGGGTCCGGGAAGTCGTCGTTCCTCCGCCTGCTCGACCGGCTCGACGAGCCGACGGCGGGGACGGTGCTGGTCTGTGGCGAGGACTACCGGACGATCCCGCCCCGGGAGCTCCGCAGGCGGGTCGGCCTCGTCCCGCAGGATCCGGCGCTCGTCCCCGGGACGGTGTTCGAGAACGTCGCCCGCGGCCCGCGGCTCCGAGGCGACCCGGTCGACGAGTCGCGGGTCGAGGAGCTGCTCCAGCGGCTCGGCCTCGCCGGCTACGGCGACCGGGACGTCGAGGACCTCTCGGGCGGCGAGCGACAGCGGGTCGCCGTCGCCCGCACCCTGCTGAACGAGCCGGACGTTCTGCTGCTCGACGAGCCGACCTCCCACCTCGACTCGGCGGCCGAAGCGCGCGTCGAGGGCCTCCTCTCGGAGCTGATCTCCGACCTCGATCTCACCGTCGTGATGGTCACCCACGACGAGGAGCAGGCGCGGCGGATGGGCGACCGCGTGATGGTGCTGCGGGACGGACGCCTCGAACGGGTCGGCCCGGTCGAGGAGGTGCTCCCGTGATCGAGACCGTCGTCGAGCGGCTCCTCGAACAGCTCTCCGATCCCGTGCTCCTCACCGGGGTGACGCAGGTCGCCGCCGCGGGCGCGCTCGCGGCGATCGTCGTCGGGCTCTCGCGGTTCCGCGGGCTCGCGCTGGAGCGCGAACTCGGCGTCGCGCTGGCCCGGGGGCTCGTGCAGATCGTCGCGATGGGGTCGATCGTCGGCGTCCTGCTGACCGTCGATCTCGTCTGGAGCGGCGTCATCCTGCTGTCCATGATGGGCGGGGCGACGTGGATCTCGAAGGAGCGCGGCGAGGGGCTCCCCGGCGTGGTCCGCGTCTCCTTCGTCGCGATCGCCCTCGGCTCGGGGCTGGTGATCGTGACGATGACACTCGCCGGCGCGATCGAGGCGACGGTCCGCAACCTCGTTCCCGTCGGGAGCATGATCATCGCGAACGCGATGCAGATCAACTCGCTCGCGCTCGACCGGTTCAGGGGCGAGATCGCGTCCAACCGCGCCGAGATCGAGGCGGGCCTCGCCCTCGGCGCGCCGCCCGCGGCGGTCGTCTCCCGGCACGTCCAGACGGGCGTCCGGGCGTCGCTCATCCCCGTCATCGACTCGCTGAAGAGCCTGGGATGGGTGTGGATCCCGGGGATCATGGCCGGGATGATCCTCGGCGGGGAGAACCCGATCTACGCCGCCCTCTACCAGTTCGTCATCATGGCGATGATCTTCGGCGCGGGCGGCCTGACGAGCATGACCAGCAGCCTCCTGATCGGGAAGTACGTCTTCACGGAGGCCGAGCAACTGAGGGAGATCGACGACGGCGAGTGACGACGCGAAACGCCCGCTCCCGTCCGAGCCGTCCGCCCCACCGGAACGACTTACCCCGACGACACACCATCGAGAGGTATGCCCATTCCCGACTACGAGCACGCGACGGGACGCCACTGCGGCTCCACGTCCCTGCGCAACCTCTCTACCTACTACGGCTGGGGGTTCGACGAGCCGACCTGCTTCGGCCTCGCCTCGGGGCTCGGGTTCACCTACTTCGAACTCCCGAACTCGCCACACCGGGCCTTCTTCGGCCGGCCGCCGTACCTCGAACGCGCGTTCTTCGAGAACCTCGGTATCGGGTACGGGGAACGGTCGGGCGAGGACTGGGCGACGGCGTGGGACGAGATTCGGGCGCACGTGGATGCGGGCGACCCCGTGCTGGTCTTCGCCGACATCTACCACCTCGACTACTTCGGGACGGACACGCACTTCTCGCCGCACGCGCTGCTCGTCGTGGGGTACGAGCGTGAGTTCGAGCGCGAGGGGGAGAAGGAGGGGGCGGAAGACGAGGGCGACGGGAGCGAGGGGGGCGGAGGGGGCGACGGGACCGGAGGGGAGTACGTCGTCCTCTCGGACAGCGAGTTTCCGGAACCGCAGCGCGTGCCGGTCGAGTCGCTGCGGGCGGCGATGACCGTCCCGCCCGAGGAGGGATACCCCACCCGCAACCGCTACCTCGTCGTGACGGACCCCGAGATCCGGGTACCCGTGGAGAGGGCCGTCGCGACCGCCACGGAGGCGACGGCGCGGTACATGCTCGACCCGCGCGACGCGGTCCACGAGGTCGGCGAGTTCGGCGTCCACGGGCTCGACGGCGTCCGGGCGCTCGCCGCCGACCTCCCGGGGTGGACCGCGCTCCCCGACCCCGCCTGGACGACGCGCTTCGCCTACCAGAACGTCGAGCGCCGGGGCACGGGCGGCGGGGCGTTCCGCGGCCTCCAGCGCGACTTCCTCCGGACCGTCGAGCACCCCTACGGCGAGCGCGTGACCGAGGAGATGGCCGCGATCACGGACGCCTGGACCGACGCGGGCCAGACGTTGAAAGAGGCGAGCGAGGCGGACGGGGCGGAGCTATCGAGGGGGCTCGCGGCGGCGAGCGAGGCCGTCGCGGAACTCGCGGACCGGGAGGAAGCCCTCTACCGGTCGATCCTCGACTGAGCCTCCTCGACGCCGGCGGTCCACGGCGTCTCGCCGGTCACGTCGCCGGTCTCAGCGCTGGTCGGGGTGGCAGAACGTCATCGCCTCGCGGACGGCGTCGTGTCCGCCGAGAAGCGTGATCCGGTCGCCGTGCTGGAGTTCGAAGTCGGCGTCGGGCACCTGCGCGTCGCCGTTGCGACTGACCAGCGCGATGAGACAGCCCCCCGGGAGTTCCGGGCCGACCTCGCGGACGGTGCGGCCGACGAGGTCGTCTGCCGTCACCTCGATCTCCTGGACGTCGCCCGTGTCGCCGAGGCCGGAGACCCAGTTGGCGAGCGCGGGGCGCTCGATGAGGTCGTCGAGCGCCTGGGCGGTCGCCATCGTCGGCGAGATGGTCTTCACGCCGAGATCCTCGAACGCCGCGACGTTGTTCGGGTTGTTCACCCGGGCGATGACCCGCTCGATCTCGAAGCGGGAGTTAGCGAGCTGTGCCGCGAGGAGGTTCACGTCGTCGTCACCGGTCGCGGCCACCAGGGTCTTCGCGTTTCCGGCGCCGGCCGCCTGGAGGACGTCGGTGTCGGTGCCGTCGCCGATGTGAACGGTGTGACCCGCGTTGCGGGCCGTCTCTACCATCTCTCCGTCGTTGTCGATGATGACGACGTTCTCTCCCCTGTCTTCGAGGCGCTCCGCGAGCGCGCGGCCCACGGTTCCGCCTCCGATGATGAGTACGCGCATGGGTATGACGTCGAGGAATTCCGCGATGTACCGCGAGAGTCCCCCCTCGAAGAGGACCGTCGTGAGGATGACGAGAAAGACCGTCCCGGCGAGGAGCGTCGCCGCGGCGGCCTGCCCCTCCGCCTGCAACTGGACCGCGAACAGCGTGGCGACGGACGCGGGGATGATACCGCGTGGAGCGACGAGGCTCATGAACACCCGCTCGTTGAGGGTGAACCGACCGCCGATCGTCGAGACGAACACGAGCGCCGGGCGAATGACGAGCGCGACCGCGAGGACGACCGCGATACCGCCCAGTCCGAGCTGGACGATGTCCGCGAACCGAATGAGCGCCCCGAGTGCGATGAAGACGAACGAGAGCACGATGAGCGAGAGATCGCCCTTGAAGTCCTCGATGTCCTCCTCGTACGGGATGTCGAGGTTCCCGAGGATGATCCCCGCGGTCGCGACGGCGGCGATGCCCGCCTCGCCGCGAACGATGTCGGCGGCACCGTAGGCGACGAGTGCGCCCGCGAGGACGAGCAGGCGGGCGTTCTGGGGCGCGTTGCCGGGCGAGAGATCGACGTACCGGAGGCCGAACCGCAGCGCCGCGGCCATGACGATGCCGACGAAGACACCCACCCCGAGCCGGACGACGAAGTCCTCGAGGAGCGTCGGCCCGGTGACGCTCTCCAGGACGACCGCCTCGAAGACGACGACGGCGATGATCGCCGCCGTCACGTCGTTGACGATGCCCTCGGTCTCCATCGCGGCCTCGACGCGGTTCCGCGCGGGCACCACCTCGAGGATGGGCGTGATGACCGTCGGACCCGTCGCGACCAGCAGCGCCCCGATGAGAAACGAGAGGTCCCACGGGGCGCCGAGGGCGTAGCGAACGACGACGGCGGTGCCGACCAGCGCGATGGTGGCCCCGACCGTCACCAGTCGGACCGTCTCGCGGGGGGCCTGGCGGAGCTTATCGACGTGGAGATGGAACGCCCCCTCGAAGACGATGATGGCGACCGAGAGCCCGACGATGGCGGGGAGCGCGTCGCCGAACGCTCCCCGGGAGATGAAGCCGATACCGGCCGGGCCGAGCCCGATACCCGCGAGTATGAGGAAGATGATACTCGGGATCCGGAAACGGTCGCCCAGTAGCTGGGCGATCACGCCGACCGCGATGATGACCGCCACGAGGGGGATCAGTTCGCTCGACACGGTGCTCTCTACGAGCGGTTGACGTCCGCACGTGCTTAAAGAACACCGGTACGCCCTTCGATTCTCCGTCGATGGTGACTGCGCGACGGCGACGAACCGTCGCGGACCGCCTTCGACGCCGTTCGCTCACGCCCGCTAACCGGCGCGAGCGCCCACGGGACCCCTCATCGATCGCGAACGTCGAGATAGCGGAGGACGCCGCGCGCGTTCATCCTCCCCTCACCGCGGGCCTTTCGCTCACCCCAGACGTCGCCCATGCGCGCCGCCGTCGCGTCGGCGAAGTGCTCGGCGACGGCCGCGTCGTCGCCGAGGTCCGCGCGGACCGCCTCGACCTCCGCCACCCAGTCGACGAGGCGGTTCGCGTACGCCGCGAGGTAGCCGTCGGCCGGAGCGGGACCGTAGTGGGCGTAGAGCAGCGTCTCGGGGTCGAGCGATTCGATCATCTCCACGTCGGCGAGGCTCTGATCGAAGTCGAAGTTCGGCGGCGGGGTGGTCGGCTCGACCGCGTCGATCGCCGGAACGTAGATGCCGGCGGCGTCGGCGGTGAAGACGGCGCTCGCGTCGGGGAGTTCGAACACCACCTGGTGGGGGGCGTGTCCCGGGGCGTGATGGACGCGGAGTTCGCGGTCGCCGAGGTCGATCGCGTCGCCGTCGGCGAGCGTCACGACGCGCTCCTCGGGGACGGGCAGCGGGTCGGCGTAGAACTCCCACTGATCGCCGACGGCGCGCTTCGTCCCCTCGACGAGCCGCTCCGGATCGACGAGGTGCGGCGCGCCGATCCCGTGGACGTGGACCGACGCGTTCGGGCACTCGCGGGCGAGGTAGCCCGCGCCGCCCGCGTGATCGAGGTGGACGTGAGTCGGCGCGATGACCGCGAGGTCCTCGGGCGCGATGCCGAGACGCTCCATCGCGGCGAGGACGGCCCCGTAGTGCGTCCCCATGCCGGTATCGACGACCGCGGGCCGCTCCGCGTCGACGACGTAGACCGCGCCGTACGCCGGTCTGTCGTACAGTCCCACGTCGACGTAGTAGCAGCCCTCACACGCCTCCGTTCCCACCTCGTACAGGTCGCCGATCGCCATGCGTGAGTGGGCGTCCCGGGGAGGCAAAAGCGGTTCGGCGAGCCTCAGACCGAGAGCCAGCCGCCGTCGACGGGGTACGTCTGTCCGGTGACGTAACTCGCGGCGTCGGACGCCAGAAACACCGCGATCCCCTTGAGCTCCTCCGCGCGGGCGAGCCGCCCCAGGAGGGTTCGGCGCTCGATCTCCTCCGTGAACGCGGCCATCTCCTCCTCGGAGACGTCGACGTCGGCGAACAGCGCCGTCTCGACGAAGCCGGGGGCGATGGCGTTCACGCGGACGCCGTGGGGCGCGAGCGAGACGGCCATGTCCCGGGTGAGGTTGACCACGCCGCCCTTCGCCGCGGTGTACGCCGGCGACGCGCCGTTGAAGCTCCCGACGAGGCCGTAGATCGAAGCCGTGCTCGTGATGCTGCCGCCGTCCCCCGATTCGATGAAGTGCTGCGCCGCCGCGCGCGCCGTGAGGAACACGCCCGTGAGGTTCACCTCGACGACGCGCCGCCAGTCGCCGAGGTCGTGCTCGGCGAGGGGCGCGATCGCGCCGCCGACGCCCGCGTTGGGGAAGACCGCGTCGAGCCCGCCCAACTCGTTCGCTGTCTGCTCGACGGCGGCGGCGACGTCCTCCTCGCTCGTGACGTCCGCCGGGACGGCGATGGCGTCGGTCGGGAGCAAGTCGGCGGTTCGGGTCGCCGCGTTCCCGTCCACGTCGACGCACGCGACCGCCGCGTCCGCCTCGGCGAGCCCCTCCGCGTACGCGCGGCCGATGCCGCTGCCCGCGCCGGTCACGAGCGCCGTCTGGCCGGTCAGGTCGAACAGCTCGGGAAGTGTCTTCGCCATGGCTGGTCGTACTTGGTCCCACAGCGACAAGAAACGCGCCGCTGCGAGGTGCACCGTGCGACGGGGAGGCGGGGATGCGACATGCCTTAGTCGCGTCCGGGGGAAGCGGAAGACATGTTGAGCAGGCAGTTCGTCCGGGATCACCCGGACGTCGTCCGCGAGGCCGTAGAGAAGCGCGGGATGGACGAGGAGGTGGACCTCGACGCGATCCTCGAGATCGACGAGGAGTGGCGCTCGCGCAAGGCGCGCGGCGACGACCTCCGCCACGAGCGCAACCAGGTCAGCCAGCGCATCGGCGACCTCAAGCGCGAGGGCGACGAGGAGGCGGCGCAGGAGGCCATCGACCGCTCGCAGGAACTCAAGGCGGAGCTGGAGGACGTGGAGGCGCGCGCCGACGGGCTAGAGGCCGACCTCGAGGCCGCCCTCCTCGAACTGCCCCAGGTGCCCCACGAGAGCGTGCCGCCGGGGGGGAGCGAGGCGGACAACGTCGAACTCCGGCGGGAGGGGTTCGGCGACCTGCGCGACCTCCCCGACCCCGTCGTGCCACACTACGAACTCGGCGAGCGGCTGCGGATCATCGACGAGGCGCGCGGCGCGAAGGTGAGCGGGAGCGGCTTCTACTTCCTCACGGGCGACGGCGCGCGCCTCGAACACGCGCTGATCCAGTTCATGCTCGACGTCCACCGCGAGCAGGGGTACGTGGACGTCTTCCCGCCCGTCCCGGTGAAGACGACCGCGATGCGCGGCACGGGGCAGCTGCCGAAGTTCAACGAGGACGCCTACCGAATCGGCGGCAGCGAGTTCGACGAGTACGACGACGAGGACCTCTGGCTCTGCCCCACCGCTGAGGTCCCCGTGACGAACATGTACGCGGACGAGATCCTCCTGCGCGAGGACCTCCCGCTGAAACACCAGGCCTACACGCCGAACTTCCGGCGCGAGGCGGGCGAGCACGGCACCGAGACCCGCGGCATCGTCCGCGTCCACCAGTTCAACAAGGTCGAACTCGTCAACTTCGTCGAACCCGAGGAGAGCTACGACCGCCTCGAGGGGCTGGTCGAGGAGGCCGAGGTCGTTCTGCGGCGGCTAGGGCTTCCCTACCGCGTGATCGAACTGTGCACGGGGGATCTGGGGTTCACCGCGGCGAAGACCTACGACGTCGAGGTGTGGGCACCCGGGGACGACATGCCCGACGGCCCCGAGGAGGGCGGCCGCTGGCTCGAGGTCTCCTCGGCGTCGAACTTCGAGGCGTTCCAGGCCCGGCGCGCGGGCCTGCGCTACCGCCCCGAGCGCCACGAGTCGGCGGCGTACCTACACACGCTCAACGCCTCGGGACTCGCCCTCCCGCGCGTGATGGTCGCCGTCCTCGAGTACTACCAGAACGACGACGGCACGGTCACGGTGCCCGAGGCGCTCCGTCCGTACATGGGCGGCCAGGCAGTCATCGAGGGCCACGAGCCGGTCGGCGAGAGCGCCCTCGGCGCGAACGGCGGGTAGGCCGAGCGCCGTTCCCGCCGCCGCGGAATCGCCGACAGGGGGATAGCCGGGCGCGAGCTACCTTCACTCGTGAACGAGACGACAGACAGGCTCGTCCGCCTCGGACTCGTCGCGCTCGCGGCGCTCCTGCTCGCGCCGCTGGTCGCGATGCTGCTCGGCGGCTGGCCGATGACGGGCGGCTGGATGATGGGTCCCGACGGGGGCTGGGGCGGCCACGGCGGGTGGATGATGGGTACTGGCACCGCCGGAACGTGGTGGTGGGTCGGCGGCCTCCTCTGGTCGCTCGGCCTGATCGCCGTCGTCGTCCTCGCGTACGGCCTGTTCCGGGGGGCGACCGCGACCCAGGACGACGCGCTCGCCGAACTCCGTCGGGCGTACGCGCGCGGGGACCTCAGCGACGAGGAGTACGATCGCCGACGGGAGCGCCTCGGCGGCGCGGACTGACGCCGGACTGACCGGACCGTCGAGTCGCCCCTCGTACCGGTCCTCGGGGTAGAAAGTACTTACCGATCGACGGAGAGGTCGGGGGTATGCTCCGACGCACGTTCCTCGTGACGTTTGCGTCCGGCGCCGCCGCCGGGTGCCTCGACGCGTCCGACACGACGGCCACGGACGGGGGGAACGAGACGCTCGGACTCCGGGCGACGAGCGACACGAACGGTACGAACGAGACCGAGAGCGCGACGGTGGAGCGACGGTACCGGCGGTGCGACCGGGTGATCGTCCCGTACGCGTCGCTGCCCGACGACGTGCGCGCCGAGTTCGACGCGGCGCGCGAGGACGGGCGGTACGCAACCGACGGGACGCTGTATCTCCTCCAGGCGCTCGACCCCTCCGTGTCGTACGTCGAGCGCGACGGGACGTACTACCGCCCCGACGTGACCCAGGAGGGCGGGGAGACGGTGCTGCGGGTCGCCGTCGAGGATCGACCGACGCTCCCGACGGGCCGGACGCTCACCGTCGGTAACGGCCGCGAGGAACCGGTGACGGCGGCGATCGCGGACGACGGCCGCACCGTCGCCGGCCCGGAGGTCGTCGAACCCGGCGCGATCACGTCCTTTCGAAGGGAGGTCGTCGGTACGTACGCGCTCAGGGTGCGCGGCGAGGACGGATTCGCGGAGACGGTGAAGTGGCCCGTCTCGGAGCGCTACGCCTGTCCGACGGTGGCCGTCACCGACGACGGCCTCGACGTGACGATGGAGGAGACGACGCTCGAGGGCTGCTGGTAGGTCGCGGGCCGGCAGCGATCACCGCGCGTACGTCGTCAGCCCCGCCAGCGCGCCGTCCTCGACCGCGAACACGTCCACGAACCGGAACCACTCCTCGCCGTCCTCGCGGAGGAGGCGTCCCCGCACCGCGACCCCCTCGCCGCTCGTACCGTCTTCGCCGTCCGCGCCCTCACCCGAGAAGACCGCGTCGAGGACGTGCGTCGTGTCGGGGTCGGGGCGCTCCTCGCGCATGAACCGGACGAACGCGTCCCGACCCTCGATGGTCCGGTCGGGGCGGTCGTGGACGAATCCGGGGGCGAGGACGGTCGCGAGCGCGTCGTAGTCGGCCTCGTCGATGGCGCGGTAGTACTCGCGGGCGAGGTCGGCGGCGTCCATGGTCGCGGAAGGACCCCCCGGGTGATGAATCCGGGTGGCCCACCGCGGATCGACGGCCGAGGACCGGCGACCGGACTCCTCCCCGCGAAACCTCCGTCGAAGCGTGAACCCCCTCCCGACCAATTTATTACTATATCACGTTGTCTGCATATTATGGCGAATGCGCTTCTGGTCACGGTCGGCTGTCTACGCGCGGATCACGTCGGGGCGTACGGGTACGACCGTCCGACGACGCCGACGCTCGACCGACTCGCCGCGGAGGGGATCGCGCTCGACGGCTACGCGAACAGTCCGGGGACGCGCCGGGCGCTCCGGACGATCCACACCGGCGCGTACAGTCCCCAGTTCGACGGCGTCGGACTCCCCGAGGGGATCGACTTCACCCTCGCCGGGACGTTTCGAAGCGTGGGCTACGACACCGCCGGGTTCGCGTTCAACGGCTCTCTGACGCGCGACGACGGCTACCAGCAGGGGTTCGACCGCTTCGACGACGTCTCGACGTTCCGCGAGACGGACATCGACGCGCTGGATCGGCTGAAGGTCCGCGCGATCGAGCACCTCCCGAACGGAGCGCTCCGGCGACTCGCGCCCGCGTTCTACCGGGTGCGCGGCGCGGTCAACGACGGACAGTACCGTCCGGTGGTCGTCGACGCGGCGGTCGTCGACGCGGCGCGCGACTGGATCCGTTCTCGTGAGGGCGACTGGTTCGCGTGGGTCCACCTGACGGACGCCCACACGCCGTACGCCCGGTGGGACGACCACCTCGCGGCGCTCCGCGGCGACACCGACGTCGAGCACGTCGTCGACCCGAGCCGACACCTCGAAGCGGGCGGTACGGTCGATCGGGCGGCGATCGACGCGTACGACGCGGGGATCCGCAGCGCGGACGCGCAGCTCGCCCGGCTCCTCGACGCCGTCGACGACGGGACGACCGTCGTCGTGACCGGTGATCGCGGCGAGGAGTTCGGTCGCTACCACGACGTCCACACCGCGAGCCTCCACAGTTCCGTGACGCAGGTCCCGTTCGTCGTGCGGTCGCCCGCACTCGTCGACGGCGCGAACGGACGGATCGAGGCGACCGCCCAGCACGTCGACGTCGCGCCGACGCTCGCCGACGCGACGGGCGTCTCGCGGCGGGAGCAGTGGGTCGGCAAGTCCGTCCTGATCCCCCAGTCCGACGCGGGGCCGATCCACCACGCCGTCGCCGACGTGGCGGGCGTTCGCGTCGGGGAGTGGAAGCTCATCGAGGAACGTGGAACGGACGAACCCGCGCTGTACCGGACGCCGTACGGCGAGCACGACGGCGCGCCGACCGAGGACGACCGACGCGCCGACCTCGTCCGCGCGTTCGAACGCCACCGATCGTGGTGCGAGGAGCACCGGCTCGGGGCCGGGAAGAGCGACGACTACGACGGGACGAACGTCTCGGAGCCGGTCGAGTCGAACCCGAGGGACCTCGGATACGTCGAGTGACCGCGAGCGCCGACGCCGTCGGGAACCCCGACACCGCCGGGGGCTCGCGTCGACCGTGCGCGCTCTCCCGGGCGCTCGGCCGTTCCGTAGCGGAGCCGCTTACGCGGCGCTTTTCCCCCCGCGCCCGCTACTCGCGGCGTGCACCTCCACGTCCGCTACGAGGGCGACGACGACCCGAAGAAGTGCAGCGCGCGCAAGCTCGCACGCTTCGACCTCGCCGAGTTGCACCGCTCCTCGCGCGCCACGCCGCCGGGAATCGTCCTGAACCCGTTCGCGGAGCGGGCGCTCTCGCCCGCCGACGGCCGCGAGCACGAGACCCTCGTCGCGCTCGACTGCTCGTGGGAGACGGCCGAGGCGGAGGCGTTCCGACTGCGCGGCGACCACCGCGCGCTCCCCTTCCTGGTCGCGGCGAACCCGGTCAGCTACGGGACGCCCTTCCGCCTCAACACCGTCGAGGCGTTCGCCGGCGCGCTGTGCATCCTGGGCGAGCGCGAGCACGCCGAGCGGATCCTCTCGAAGTTCCGCTGGGGGCACACCTTCCTCGAACTCAACGACGAACCGCTGCGGCGCTACGCCGACTGCGCGGACTCCTCTGCGGTCGTGGCCGTCCAGCGGGAGTACCTGGAGGCGGGCGAGGAGTAACGGCAATCGCGGACGGGGCGGGTTCAGTACCCGACGCGGTCCCGGAGGGCGGCGAAGCGCTTGCGAACGACCGTCGGCGGATCGATGCGGTCGAGTTCCGCGCCGAGGTCGACGGCGTCGAGCGCGGCCGCAGCATCGGGAGTGTCGGCCCTGCTCAGCGCGTTGTAGAGGTACGACAGGCGCAGGAGGTCGAGCGCCCGCTGGACGTCGGCGTCGGAGCGAACGCGGAACGTGGTCCACGTCGAGTGAGGAACGACGTGGTGGGCCTCGGTCCAGCCCGCGTCAACGAGGGCATCGTGGACGAGTTTGGGGAAGGCGATGTCGACGGTCCCCGTGTAGTGGACGTGTCCTACCTCGCGCTCGCCGAGTCGGAACTCACGACCGCCGTAGCGGTGGTCGGCGACGGTGATCCCCGGCCAGCGCGCGACCTCGCCGATGACCTCCTCGACGCGCGAGGAAGAATCTAGATTGGTATCGATACTCATACCGGAGATACGGCGTTCGCGGATATGAACGCAGTGCCGGCAGACTGCCGACTGACGGCGGTTTCGGGCGCTACCAGCGGAACCCCCGTGGGTCGGCCGGCGGCGCGAGGGGGCTGGTCGGCAACCCCTCGGACACGTCGGGGTCGTTGTACGCGCCGGGGGCGACGTCGTTCGGTCCGTCGGGATAGAGAACCGACGCGAGCGCCTGCGCCTGGCCGCGCCCCACGTCGAGTTCGAACTGCCCGCCGCCGTAGAGGTTCATCCCCCGATCGAGGGCGTACTCGACGCTGTCGAGCAGCGACTCGACGGTGCCGAACCGGGAGGGCTTGACGTTGAGCCACGACGGCTCGAACGGGAGTTCGCGGATGCTCTCGACGCCCGTGATCGGCGCGTCCCACGAGACGCGCTCGGCGGCGTCCGTCACGATCGACTCCGTCCCCTCGACGATCGCCGGGTCCTCGACGACCGCCTCGGGGAACCCGCGGATCACCCGCCGGTAGAGCGCCGGGTCGGGCGTCTGGTCGACCTCCGTCCCGTGGTACTGGCCCTTCAGGTCGAGGATGCGCACCCGCCCCGTGGCCGCCAGCGCGTCGACGAGACCGTCGCCCCACTCGCTCGTCGGGTCGAGTTTGAACTCCGTGTCGGGGTAGCGCTCGAGGAGCGCCTCGACGCGGGCGACGGAGGGCGGCTCGCCGAGGCGCGTGCTCACGACGAACCTGACGGAGTCGTACGTCAGGTCGAGCGCGCTCGCGAGGTCGGCGTCGGCCTGCCGGAGCGCCAGGTCGAGCGCCGCGCTCTCGACCGCCCACCGGCGGTAGTGGTACCCCGTCTCCCGCTCGGGGGGCTCGGGGAAGAGCGCCTCGTCGTCCAGCGAGTCGGAGAACTCCGCGAACGTGTACTCGCCCGCGAGGTCCGCGTCGATCCCCGACCGGGCGAGGCGCTCGTGGTCCTCGGCGTCGTAGGTCACGTCCTCGCCCTTCCCCGTCTCGCCCCCGCCGCGGAGTGCGAACGTGGTCGTCGTGCGGTCGAACCCGGACGACGTCGCGCGCGTCTGCGTCGAGCGATCGTGGCCCTCTATCACCAGCGGGAGGTCGGCGAGGCGGTCGAACAGCGCCATACCGTCGAAAGGGCGGCGAGCCCCTTAGGTGCCCGCGTACCGTCGGTGGGCGACTCGCAATCCTTAACCGCGAGTATCGAGACGTTCGCACATGGCCAGTTTCCCGGAAGCAGAGAAGCGACTCCTCCAGAAGCAGATCTGCATGCGCTGTAACGCCCGCAACCCGCCGCGCGCGAAGCGCTGTCGCAAGTGCGGCTACAAGCACCTCCGCCAGAAGGCGAAGGAGCGCCGCGCGGTCTAAAACCACCTTTTGCTACGGTCGCCTGTCAGCGACACGCTTCACGGTCGCTGACGGCTCCCTGGCAAAATCTGGACCAAAAGCCTCGTTGTTCCCTTCGGTGACTCCTCGGCCCGCTCGTTCGCGCCTGCGGCGCTCACTCACGGCTGCCGCGCTGGCGTCAGCGGTGTTCAGGTTGCCCAGAGCGTTCGCTCCGTCCGTACCTTTATACCCGAGAGCGGGACCAGAGGCCCCCGTGACGTAACGTTCGTCGCGGGGTGCTCCGCGGTTGCGCGACCCCACACCCTGCGGGCAGCCCGCGGGGTCGCCTGCACGCCCACCTTTTACTGCGTTCACGAGAGCGAAGCTCTCGTGCAGCCAACCAGAACGCGGAGCGTTCTGGTGACGGTCGCCGGGCCCGACACGCTTCGCGGTCGCGCCCGACTCCCTGGTAAAAGCTGGACCAAAACCGCGTCTCACCCCCTCAGTCGCTCCGCTCCTTCGAGAGTTCGACGCGTCCGCTCGCTCGCCAGCGTCGCTGGCTCGCTCACGGATGCCACGCTGGCGACGGCGGTGGGATGGTTCGTCAGCGGCGCTGCTCCCCGGCGGAATCGAGGGGTCGTGAGCAAAGCGAACGAGAGCAGGCAGACGCTTCGCGTCCCGGCGTAGGCGAGCGTTCTCGGGGCAGGGGATCGACGGTTTTGCGAGCCGGGCGGGACTAGAGGGATCGCTGGAAGCCCGTCGATGGCCGGCGACAGCGCGAGCGGAACGCGGCGAGACGAGCGGAGCGAGTCTCACCCACTCAGTACTGCAGCGGAGCGGGGAGCGTGGCGAGCCGCCCGCAGCGAGAGACGTGCGAACGGCGCGAAGCGCCGTGAGCAGGGTCGTGAGCGCGAGGGCTTCGGAGGTGTTCGCGTCGCCGTTCGACGGGTCGAGGTCCCCGACGAGCGGTCAGCGCGTCGTTCACCTTCACTCCGCGAGCGCACCGCTGAAGTACGTCCGTCTCCACCCTCAGGCAATGAGCGACACAGGCTCCGGCCCGCTCCAGCCGGACCGTCCCGGACTCGACAGACCGTTTCGCGTGGACGCGCCGTTCGAGCCGGCGGGCGATCAACCGGAAGCTATCGAGCAGTTGGCGTCCGGATACGAGAGCGGGATGCGCGAGCAGACCCTCCTCGGCGTGACGGGGTCGGGGAAGACCAACACCGTCGCGTGGGTTATCGAGGAGGTGCAGAAGCCGACGCTGGTGCTCGCACACAACAAGACGCTCGCGGCCCAGCTCTACGACGAGTTCCGGTCGCTGTTCCCCGACAACGCGGTCGAGTACTTCGTCTCCTACTACGACTACTACCAGCCGGAGGCGTACGTCGAGCAGACGGACACCTACATCGACAAGGACGCCTCGATCAACGACGAGATCGACCGGCTGCGCCACTCCGCGACGCGCTCGCTGCTCACCCGCGACGACGTGATCGTGGTCGCCTCCGTGTCGGCGATCTACGGCCTCGGCGACCCGCGCAACTACGAGGACATGGCGCTGCGTCTCGAGGTCGGCCAGGAGATCGACCGCGACGAGTTGCTGGGCCGACTCGTGGACCTCAACTACGAGCGCAACGACGTGGACTTCACGCAGGGGGCGTTCCGCGTTCGCGGGGACACCGTCGAGGTGTTCCCCATGTACGGGCGCTACGCCGTCCGGATCGAGTTCTGGGGCGACGAGATCGACCGGATGCAGAAGATCGACACGCTGGAGGGGGAGTCGAGGGGCGAACAGCGGGCCGTGCTCGTCCACCCCGCGGAGCACTACTCGATCCCCGAGGACCGACTGGAACGCGCGATCGGCGAGATCGAGGAACTGATGCACGAGCGCGTGCGGTACTTCGAGCGCCAGGGCGACCTGCTCGCCGCCCAGCGCATCGAGGAGCGCACCACCTTCGACCTCGAGATGCTGCGGGAGGCGGGGTACTGCTCGGGCATCGAGAACTACTCCGTCCACCTCTCGGATCGGGACTCCGGCGACGCGCCGTACACCCTGCTCGATTACTTCCCCGACGACTTCCTCACCGTCGTCGACGAGTCGCACGTGACGCTCCCGCAGGTGAAGGGCCAGTTCGCCGGCGACAAGTCGCGCAAGGACTCGCTCGTGGAGAACGGCTTTCGCCTCCCGACGGCGTACGACAACCGCCCGCTCACCTTCGAGGAGTTCGAGGAGCGGGCCGGCGACCTGCTCTACGTGAGCGCGACGCCGGGGGACTACGAGCGCGAGCGCAGCGAGCAGGTGGTCGAGCAGATCGTCCGCCCCACCCACCTCGTGGACCCGCGGGTGGAGGTCTCGCCCGCGGAGGGACAGGTGGACGACCTCATGGCGCGCATCGACGGGCGCGTGGCCGACGACGAGCGCGTGCTGGTGACCACGCTGACCAAGCGCATGGCCGAGGACCTCACCGAGTACCTAGAGGAGGCGGGCGTCGCCGTCGAGTACATGCACGACGAGACGGACACCCTGGAGCGCCACGAACTCGTCCGCGGTCTCCGACTGGGGGAGTTCGACGTCCTCGTCGGCATCAACCTCCTCCGGGAGGGCCTCGACATCCCCGAGGTGTCGCTCGTCGCCGTCCTCGACGCCGACCAGCAGGGGTTCCTGCGCTCGACGACCACCCTGATCCAGACGATGGGTCGGGCCGCCCGCAACGTCAACGGCGAGGTGGTGCTGTACGCCGACGAGACGACCGACGCGATGGCCGACGCGATCGAGGAGACCCGGCGACGCCGCGAGATCCAGCGCGAGTTCAACGAGGAGCACGGCCACACCCCCCGGACCATCGACAAGGCGGTCGGCGAGACGAACCTCCCGGGGAGCAAGACGGACACCAGTTCCGTGGCGGGCGTCGAGCCCGACAGCCCCGAGGAGGCCGAGGAGTACGTCGCCGAACTCGAAGCCCGGATGCGCGAGGCGGCGGAGAACCTGGAGTTCGAACTCGCCGCCGACATCCGCGACCGCATCCGGGAGGTGCGGCGGGCGTACGAACTTGACCGGGAGGACGATGGCGTCCCCGCCCCGGAGGGCGAGTTCTAGGCGCGAGGAACCGCGACACCGCTTCCGACGGAACGGACCCCGGACGGCTACCTACGACGATCGAGGAGTGCGACCACGCGCGAGGACTACCGCTCGACGGCCTCCTCGTCGATCTTCCCGGTATCGTCCTCGATCTCGATCGGAATCGCGTCGGCGTCGAACTCCCCCGCGAAGTCGTCGAGCCCGAGCAGTTCGCGCGTCTCGGCGTCGAACGCCCGGCCCTCGAGGACCGGCGCGCCGTCGCGCGCGTCGCTCCCCGAGAGGTGCCTGCCGTAGCGCCCGAGCAGCGAGGTGAGCTCCTGCGGGAGGACGACCGTGGTGGAGGGCGACCGGCCGATGCGCTCGAGCGTCTCCATGCCCTTCTCGACGATGGCGCGCTCGCCCATCGACTCGGCCGCCCTGGCGCGGAGGACGGTCGAGACGGCGTCGCCCTGGGCCTCGAGGACACGCGCGCGCTTCTCGCCCTGCGCGCGGATGACGTTCGCCCGCTTCGCGCCCTCGGCGCGCTCGATGGCGCTGACCCGCTCGCCCTGGGCCTCGAGGATCATGGCGCGGCGGCGGCGCTCGGCGGCGCTCTGCTGCTCCATCGCGTCGACGACGCCCGAACTGGGTCGCACCTCGCGCACCTCGACCGCCTCGACGCGCACGCCCCACGCGTCGGTCGGCTCGTCCAGCTGCTCCTGGATCCGGGCGTTGATCGCCTCCCGACGGGAGAGCGTGTCGTCGAGGTCCATGTCGCCGAGCACCGCCCGGAGGGTGGTCTGGGCGAGGTAGAGCGTCGCCCGGCGGTAGTCGTCCACGCCGAGGAACGCCCGCTCGGCGTCCACGACGCGCACGTAGAGGACGGCGTCGGCCCTGACCGGCGAGTTGTCGCGGGTGATTGCCTCCTGGGTCGGTACGTCGAGCGCCTCCGTCCGCACGTCGAACCGGTAGGTGCGCGAGACGAACGGCGGGACGAAGTGGAGACCCGGGGCGAGCAACCCCCGATACGCGCCGAAGACGGTGAGCGCGCGCCGCTCGTACGCCTGCACGAGTTCGACCGCGCTCACGACGGTGGCGACGGCGAGTAGGAGAGAGAGGGCGACCGCGAAGACGGCGAAACTGACGAACCCCGCGACGTACGCGACCCCCAGCGCGGCGAGGGCCGCGACCCCGACGGCGGGCCGACCGGCCCCGCTCGGTCTGGGTCCCTCGACGGCGTTCAGCCACGCCGAGGCCCGCCCGAGTTCGTAGAACACGCCGCGCTGACTCATGTCCGAGGATTCGACCGAGACGGGGGTAAACGTTTCGGGCGAGTTACCTGTCACGCGTCCGCCGACGGCCGGCGGCGAGCGATTCCGAGGGGACCACCGGGACATCGCGCGACGGCTAGTACCCCTAGCTTATGCCCCGTGCCAACATGTCTAGTAGCGATGAACGTCGTCTTGCACTGTTCGAGCGGATCGGACGACGACCGGGGACACGCGCTCGCGAACGCGCGCAACCTCCTGGGCGACGACACCGTCCCCCTGGAGTCGGTCGCCTTCGTCGCCAACGGCGACGCCGTGTGGATGCTCGTCGAGGGATCGACGCACGCCGACGACGTGGCCGACCTCGACGGTGCCGTCGACTTCTACGCCTGCGGCAACTCGCTGCGGACGCGGGAGATCCCGACGGCCGACCTGCTCGCGGGCGTCGAACCCGGTAGTTCGGGGATCGGCACGGTCTCGAAGTTGCAGGCGTCGGGGTACCACTACGTCAAGGTCCCCTGACGGGTCGGGCGCGGCGACCGGACATCACACTATGACGATCCGCGGACTCCACCACGTGACGGCCTTCACCGAGTCGCTCGACCGCAACCTCGCGTTCTACCGGGACCTGCTCGGCCTGCGCCTCGTGAAGCAGACCGTCGCCACAGATGACCCGTACGCGCACCACCTCTACTACGGTAACGGGACCGGCGCGCCCGGAACGATCCTGACCTTCTCGCCGTGGTCCGACGCCGACGACGTCGAACAGCCCACGACGGGCGAAGTGACCGCCTTCGGGTTCGTCGTCCCGCCACAGTCCCACGGGTACTGGATCGATCGCCTCCGCGCCCACGGCGTCGAAGTGACCCGCGGCGAGCGGTTCGATCTGCCCGTGCTCTCGTTCACCGACCCCGACGGCCTCTCGCTGGAACTCGTGGCGGTCGACGGCGGCGTCGAGCCGTGGACCGGCGGGAGCGTCCCGACGACCGAGGCCGTTCGCGGGCTCTTCGGCGTCACCGTCGCCGTGGAGGACCCCGAGGCGACGGCGCGGTTCGTGGAGGACTCGCTGGGGTACGCGCTCGACGGGACGGACGGGGACCGCCTGCGCTACCGGAGCGTCGGGCGCGTGGGAAGCGTCCTCGACATCGTCCGCCGGGTCGAGACGGGGCCCGCGCCGGTCGGCCCGGGGCACGTTCACCACGTCGCGTTCCGCGTCGAGTCGGCGGCCGAGCAGGCCGAACTGGGCGAGGCCATCGCCGCGCTCGGGACGAACGTCTCGCCCGTGGTCGACCGACGGTACTTCCGGTCGCTCTACTTCCGCGAACCCGGCGGGTGCGCGTTCGAACTCGCGACCGACGACCCCGGCTTCACCGTCGACGAGGAGCCGAGCGAACTCGGGCGCGAGCTGATGCTCCCCGTCTGGCTGGAGGATCGACGCGAGGACGTGGAGGCGCACCTCTCGCCGTTCCCCGCCGAGCGCGGGACGGCGGACGCGGACTGACGGGGGCTCGCCCGTCGTCGAACCGGTCGACTAGAGCCGACGCCGCAGCGTCTCGGCGGTCTTCGGGCCGACCCCCTCGACGCTCGTCAGGTCCTCGACGGTCGCCTCGCGCACGTTCTCCACGCTGCCGAACCGCCGGAGCAGCCGACGCCGCGTCCGCGGGCCGACGCCGGGCACGTCGTCGAGCACGGTCCGCACCTCGTCGCGCAGCGTCTGGTGGTACTGGACCGCGAACCGGTGGGCCTCGTCGCGCACCCGCTGGAGCAGGTGGAGGTGGGGGGCGTCTCCCGGCCAGTCGTACGATCCCTCCGGCGTGATCACCCGCTCCTCGCGCTTGGCGAGGCCGACGGCTGGCACGTCCCACCCGGCGTCGGCGAGCGCCTCGCGGGCCGCCGCGAGCTGTCCCTCCCCACCGTCGATCAGCAGGAGGTCCGGGTCGGGGCGCTCGTCGCGCCCCGCGACCGCCCGGTCCGCCCGCCAGTGCACCAGATCACGCATGTTCGCGTAGTCGTCGTTGCGGTCGTCGAGCTTCTTCCGCCGGTAGTCGCCCTTCTTGGGCGAGCCACCGACGAACGCGACGTTCGAGCCGACGACCGCCCGACCCTGCGCGTGGCTCACGTCGAACCCCTCGATCCGCTCGATCCGCGCCGGGAGGTCGGGGTAGGCGGCCGCGAGCGCGTCAGCGAGGGCACCGGCCTCGTCGCGGCGACCCACGCCGCCTCGGGCGTTCTTCAGCGCGAGATCGACCAGCGTCGCCTCCCGCCCCGCGCCGGGAACGCGCAGCGAGACGCCCTCGCGCTCCAGCCACGCGGCGACCTCCTCGCCCTCCGGGCGCTCCGGGACGAGTAGTTCGTCGGGGAGCGCGCGCTCGGCGTAGTACTGCGGGACGAACGCGGCGAGTACGCCCGCGACGCCGTCCGTCTCGCCGTCGTCTCCGGGCGTCGAGAGGGTGTGGCGCTCGCGGTCGACGAGCTTCCCGTCCTCGCTGCGCAGGCGGGCGACGGTCGCCCGCTCGCCCTCGATTGCGACCCCGAGCACGTCCACCGTCCGCCGGTCGCGGGCGACGACCGCCTCGCCGCCGCCCCCGTGGAACGCCTCGACCGCGGCGAGGCGGTCGCGCAGGTGGGCCGCCCGCTCGAACTGCCGATCCTGGCTCGCCGCCTCCATCGCCCGGCGGATCGGGTCGGCCAGCACGCCCGCCTCCCCCTCGAAGAAGCGCTTCACCGACTCGACGTCCGCGACGTACCCCTCGCGGGTGATCTCCCCGGTGCACGGGGCCGTACAGAGGCCGATGTCGTAGTCCAGGCAGGGGCGGTTCCGGCCGGCGAACTTGTGGTCCGAACAGCCCCGGACGCCGTAGGTCTCGCGCAGCGCCTTCACCACGGTGTCGACCCGTCCCTTGTCGGTGTAGGGGCCGTAGACGGTGGCCGAGTCGTCCGGGTCGCGCGTCACCTCGATGCGGGGGAACTCGTGGTCCGTGAGCTGCACCAGCGGGTAGGACTTGTCGTCCTTCAGGCGGACGTTGTACCGCGGCTGGTGGCGCTTGATGAGGTTCGCCTCGAGCAGGAGCGCCTGCGTCTCCGTGTCCGTGACGGCGAAGTCGATCCCCCGCGCCCGCTCGACCATCCGACGGATGCGCGCGCTCCGCGGGTCGGCGTAGGAGCGCACGCGGGCGCGCAACTCGACCGCCTTCCCGACGTAGAGGACGACCTCGCGGTCGTCGAGAAAGAGGTAGACGCCGGGGGAGCGGGGCAACTCGCCCGCTCGCTCGCGCACTGCCGCCGAGTCCATTCACCGAAATCGAGGGCCGCGAGGGGTAAGAGGGTGACGCGTTCGCGCCGCACGCCGACCGCCGATGGCGAGGCCGCGACCATCGCGACACGGGGACGGCCGACGGGATACAAGTCGCCGCCGGACGAAGGGCGCGCCATGCCCGACGACGACGCGGACGGCGGGACCGTCCGCCTCTGGCTGGTCGAGCGCACCTACGACGACCGGAACCTCATCACGCTGGTCTACGCCACGCCGGACGGCGAGCGGTACCGGAAGCGAGAGCGGTCCGCGAACCTCCTCGGCGGCTCCGGCGGCGTGACCGCCGCGATCGAGGCCGACCCGGACGACCTCGCCGCCGTCGAGGACGACGAGACGCGCGAGCGCTACGCGAGGGAGGCGGCCCGGATGGCGGACCGACACGCCCCCGACGACACGATCTGACGTGGGGCGCGTGCACGAATGACTATCGAGGTATAAAAGCGGAGCAAAGACTTTCTGTTCCCCGACGCAAGTCGCGCCCGTATGCCCGCTATACAATCGAACGGCGTCACCAAGCGGTTCGGTGACGGCGTCGTCGCCCTCCGCGACCTCGACCTCACGGTCGAAGACGGCGAGATATACGGATTTCTCGGCCCGAACGGCGCGGGGAAGTCGACGACGATCAACGTCCTGCTCGACTTCATCCGGCCGACCGAGGGGACGGCGACCGTCCTCGGAATGGACGCCCAGCGCGAGTCGCAGGCGATTCGCGCCCGCACCGGCGTCCTCCCGGACGGGTACGACGTGTACAACCGCCTCACTGGCCGCCAACACGTCGAGTTCGCCATCGACTCGAAGGAGACCGACGACGATCCGATGGCCCTCCTCGAGCGCGTCGGCATCGCCGACGCCGCGGACCGGAAGGCGGGCGGCTACTCGAAGGGGATGACCCAGCGGCTCGTCCTCGCGATGGCGCTCGTGGGCGAACCGGACCTGCTGATCCTCGACGAACCCTCGACGGGACTCGACCCCAACGGCGCGCGGGAGATGCGCGACATCATCCGCGAGGAGAACGCCCGGGGCGCGACGGTGTTCTTCTCGAGTCACATCCTGGAGCAGGTCGAGGCCGTCTGCGACCGCGTCGGCATCCTCCGGGCGGGCGAACTCGTCGCCGAGGACAGCATCGAGGGGCTGCGACAGTCGATGGGCAGCGGCTCGACGCTCACCGTCCGCATGACCGCGGTGTCCGACGCGGCGGTCGCCGCCGCGCGCGACGTCCCCGGCGTGACCGGCGTCGCCGTCGACGGCGACGCGCTCGTCGTCTCGATCCAGGACGGCTCGAAGACGGCCGTCCTCACCGCCGTCGAGGAGGCGGGCGGCGAGGTTCGCGACTTCTCCACGGACAAGGCCTCGCTCGAGGAGCTGTTCGCGAGCTACACGGACGGCGACCGCTCGTCCCCGCGGCGCGACTCCGAGACCGAGGTGGAGGCGTGAGCTGGACCGCTGTCGCGCGGAAGGACTTCCACGACTCCGCGCGGTCGAAGTGGCTCTGGGGGCTGTCGGCGCTGTTCGTGCTGTTCGCGGCGGGCGTCGCGTACTTCTACAGCAACATCGCCACGCCCGGGAGCGGCGCGGAGGTCCTCGGCCTACTCGGGTTCCTGCTGCTCCCGACCGGCCTGCTCGTCCCCATCATCGGGCTGATGATCAGCTACAAGGCGATCGTCGGCGAGCGCGAGTCCGGCAGCCTCAAACTCCTCCTCTCGCTGCCCCACACGCGAAGCGAGA
Organism: Halomarina halobia; assembly: GCF_029338575.1. Classification (GTDB taxonomy): domain Archaea; phylum Halobacteriota; class Halobacteria; order Halobacteriales; family Haloarculaceae; genus Halomarina; species Halomarina halobia. Next base: position 2,654,765 of record NZ_CP119992.1, on the reverse strand, counting down.
TGATCCTCGGGAAGTTCGTCGGGCGCACCCTCTCCGTGGTCGTCGCCATCGCCGTCGGCTTCGCCGTCGCGGCGGCCGTCGTCGTCGCCGAGTACGGCAGCCTCGAACCCGGCGCGTACGGGCTGTTCGTGCTGCTGACGATGTTCTTCGCGCTCGTCTACATCGGTATCGGCATCGGCTTCTCGTCGTTCATGTCCTCCACGTCGAAGGCGCTCGCGGGCGCGGTCGGCCTGTTCGTCGTCCTCGAGTTCCTCTGGGACGTCGTCCCGCTCGTGCTCCTGTACGTCATCAACGGCTTCACGCTGACGCCGAGGACCCCACCGTCGGAGACGATCCAGAACCTCGTCACCTTCGTGTCGACGCTCTCGCCGAGCGCGGCCTACGGGAACGCCGCGCGGGCGCTCATCCCCGGCCTCGAGACGGGCGCGACGGACGTCCCGTTCTACCTCCAGGAGTGGTTCGGGCTGGTCGTCCTCGTGTGCTGGCTGGTCGTCCCCCTCGCGCTCGGCTTCGCCCAGTTCAACCGGGCCGACCTCTAGCGCGGCCTCAACCGTTTTTTCCCTCCCGCCCCGACCGGGCGCATGGTCGAGACCACGGCCGCGAGCGGCGACGGTACGGGGGGACCGCGGGGATGACCGGCAGGTGGCTCGGGGTCGCCCGCAAGGACTTCCGGGACGCGATCCGCTCGCGGACCCTGCTCTCGCTGACCGTGCTGTTCGTGCTGTTCGTCGCCGGGGCGAGCTTCCTCTTCGTCGAGGTGCTCCCGCTCCCGCTGAACTCGACGGGCGTGCTGCTGACGAGCCTCCTCACGCCGACGTCGGTGCTCGTGCCGCTGATCGGTCTGCTCGTCGGCTACCGGGCGGTCGTCGGCGAACGCGAGTCCGGCAGCCTCAAACTCCTCCTCTCGCTGCCCTACACGCGCGGGGACGTCCTGTTCGGCAAGCTCGTGGGGCGCGCCGGCGTCGTCTTCGTCTCCGTCGTCGTCGGGTTCCTGACGGGGGCGGTGGCCGTCCTCGCCCTGCTCCGCGGGTTCGACCCGTCCGTCTACCTCGCCTTCCTCGCCGTGACGCTGCTGTACGCGCTCGCGTTCGTCGCCATCGGCGTCGGCATCTCCGCCGCGACCGCCTCGACGACGCGCGCCGCAGTCGTCGCGTTCGGCGCGTTCGTGCTCTTTCAGTTCCTCTGGGGTCCGCTCAACGACCTGCTCGTCTACGCCGTCGACGGGACGTTCCCGGCGTTCGGCGCGGCGACCGCGCCCGACTGGTCGCAGTTCCTCCGACGGCTGAACCCGCAGGAGGCCTACGGCGCGGCCGCCCGCGTCGCCATCGGCACGGCGAACCGGGCCGCCGAGCCGGGATCCCAGCCGCTCTACCTGCGGGACGAACTGGGCCTCCCGATCCTCGCGCTCTGGGTCGTCGTCCCCCTCGCGCTCGGCTACCGGCGGTTCCGCCGGGCCGACCTGACGTGAGGACGAGAGTTTATAAACGAAGCCGCGGCCAGGGACCCCGTGCGCTGACCGTCACCGCGCGGCGTCCCGCGATCGCGCGACGCACCGCCGCGCGGCCGCCCTCGCGTCGCCTGTTCGCCCACACCCGTCCAGCAGCGGCTCCCCGCCTCACGCGCTCGCGGCGTCCACCTCGACGCCGCGCTCGGCCAGGAGCTCCTCGAACCCGTCCCGATCGAGCACCGGCACGTCCTCCTCCTCGGCGTCGTCGAGCTTGCTCCCCCCCGGGTTGTCGCCCGCGACCAGGTAGTCCGTGTTCCCCGAGACGCTGCTCGTGGCGTTCGCGCCGTGGCGTTCGACGAGCTCCTGGGCCTCGCCGCGCGTGTAGCCGTCGAGCGCCCCGGTGAAGACGAACGTGAGCCCGTCGAGCGCGTCGCTCGTCTCGACGTCCACCGCCTGCGGCTCGACGCCGCGCTCGCGCAGCGCCTCGATGACCTCGCGGTTCCGCTCGCTCCCGAAGAACTCGCGGACCTCCCGGGCGACGGTCGGCCCCACGTCGTCCACCTCCTGGAGTTCGTCCTCGTCCGCCGCCATCACGGCGTCGAGCGATCCGAACTCGCGCGCGAGCGAGGTCGCGGTCGTCGGCCCGACCTCGCGGACGCCGAGCGCCGCGAGGAAGGCGTCGAGCCGTGGCTCCTTCTTCGCCTCCAGCTCGTCGAGGAGGTTCCGCGCGCTCCGCTCCCCCCAGCCGTCGAGCCGCGCGAGGTCGGCCATCCGGAGGTCATAGAGGTCGGGGATCGACTCGACGAGCCCCGTCTCGATGAGCTGGTCGAGCCGCTGCTCGCCCAGCCCCTCGATGTCGAGGCCGCCGCGACTCACGTAGTGCTCGATGGCGCGCTTCAACTGCGCCGGGCAGGCGAGCCCGCCGGTGCAGAACGCGAGCGGGCCGTCGAACTCGACCGCGCTGTCGCAGACCGGACAGCGCTCGGGGAACTCGAAGTGCCCGTCGCCGCCGTTCTCGACCACCTCGTCCACGTAGGGGATGACGTCCCCCGCGCGCTGGATGCGCACCCGGTCGCCGACGGCGACGCCCAGCTCCGCGATCTGATCGGGGTTGTGGAGGCTCGCCCGCGAGACGGTCACACCCGACACGTCCACCGGGTCGAGCAGCGCCACCGGCGTGAGCCGCCCGGTCCGTCCGACCTGCACGACGATGTCGCGCACCGTCGTCTCCTCGGTGCGCGCGGGGAGCTTGTACGCGTAGGCCCACCGCGGCGCGCGGGAGGTCGCCCCCAGCCGGTCGCACTGCTCGAGGTCGTTCACCTTGATCACCGCGCCGTCGACCTCGTAGTCGAGGTCGTCGCGGTCCTCGACGAGGCGGTCGCGGTAGTCGATCGCGTCCTCGATATCGTCGGCGAGCGCGGCGCGCTCGTTGACCTTCAGTCCCCACGTCGGGAGCGCCGCCTGTCGCTCGCTGTGGGTCTCGAACCCGTAGGAGGAGTCGAGGACGTCGAAGAAGAAGCAGTCGAGCGGCCGCTCGGCGGTCACGGCGGGGTCGAGCTGGCGGAGCGTCCCCGCGGCGGCGTTGCGCGGGTTGGCGAAGGGTTCGTCGCCGCGCTCGACGCGCTCGCGGTTGTACGCCTGGAACGCGTCGCGGGGGATGTACACCTCCCCGCGGACGGCCAGGAACTCGGGGTAGTCCCCCGAGAGGCGGAGGGGTATCGAGCGGATCGTGCGGACGTTCGCGGTCACGTCGTCGCCGCGCCTGCCGTCGCCGCGCGTCGCCGCGCGCGCGTACCGGCCGTCCTCGTAGATCACCTCGATCGAGACGCCGTCGAACTTCGGCTCGCAGAAGTACTCCACCGAGCCGTCCGCGTAGGCGTCGAGCGACGACTGTCCCGACGACTCGCCGGCGGTCTGCGAGAGGCCGAGCAGTTCGTGAACGCGGCGGTCGAAGTCGTAGACGTCCGCCGCCTCGCCGCTCGAATCGATCGACAGCATCGGGGCGACGTGCTCGACGGTGTCGAACTCGTCGAGCGACTCGCCGCCGACCTGCCGGGTCGGGCTGTCGGCCGTCCGGAGATCGAAGGTCGCTTCGAGTTCCTCGAGACGGGAGAAGAGCGCGTCGTACGTTCGGTCGGGGATGACGGGGTCCGTCTCGACGTAGTAGCGCCGGTCGTGATAGCGGATGGCCTCGCGCAGCTGCTCGGCCTGCCGCCGCGCCGCCGCCTCCGTGAGGTCCTCGACCGGTTCGAACTCGGTCGGTGGGTCCTCGACGTAGGGGTTGTCGGGGGCCTCGCGAGCGTCCGTACTCATCGGTCAGGGATTGGACGGAGGGAGTTAAAAACGGGCCGTTCCGGCGGCGAAGCTTGCGAGGACGGGGAGGCTTATCCCCGAGCGGGCGGAGGGTGAGATATGTCGGAGGAGTTCCTCCTGCTGAATCCCGGTCCCGTCCCCCTCTCGGATCGCGTTCGACGGGCGATGGACGAGCCGATGGTATCGCACCGCTCGGCGGCGTTCGAGGCGACCTACGAGCGGGCACAAGACGGACTCGAGTACGTCTTTACGCGCTCGACACTCGACGAGCGTGCCACGGGCGAGGGAACGGCACTCGTCCTCAACGGGACGGCCACGATGGGTATGGAGATGGCCGTCGCCAACCTCGCAGACGGCGACAGCGAGGTCGTCGCGCTCGTCAACGGCAAGTTCGGTCGGCGATTCGAGCGCATCGCCGACCGCCACGCCCGCGTGACGCCAGTCGAGGTCGAGTGGGGCGAGTCGTTCGACCTCGACGCCGTCGCGGACGCGATCACCGACGGGACGGCCGTCGTCACGATGGTTCACAACGAGACCTCCACGGGCCTGCTCAACCCGGTGGCCGAGGTCGGCGCGCTCGCCCGCGAGCGCGACGCCCTGTTCGTCGTCGACGGCGTGACGAGCATCGGCGGCGACGAGTTCCGGATCGACGACTGGGGCGTCGACGTGGCGATCACGGACGCCCAGAAGGCGCTCGCCGCGCCGCCCGGCGTCAGCGCCGTGTTCGTCACCGAGCGCGCCGCCGCGCGCGCCGACGGCGAGTCCGCGCCGTTCTACGAGGACATGGAGTGGCACCTCCGGAAGGCCAAGCAGCACCAGACGCCCTTCACGAGCGCGGTACCGCTGTTCCGCGCGCTCGCAGAGGCGGTCGAGGAGATCGAAGCCGAGGGGATGCCGGCGCGCATCGACCGTCACCGCAGGCAGGCCCGGGCGTTCCGCGCGGGGTTCGATGCGCTCGGACTCGAACCGTTCCCGAACGCCGCGGGACCGACCGAGCGCTCGAACACGGTCACCGCGACGGCGCTCCCCGAGGGCGTCCGCGGCGACGACGCCGCGGCGTTCTTCGACGCGGTGAGGGAGCGCAACGTGAGCCTCTCCGGCGGACAGGCCCACCTCGGCGGCGAGATCTTCCGCGTCAGTAACATGGGGGGCCTCACCCCCGAGCAGGTGCTCCGGGGCGTCCGCACGGTCGGCGAGGCGCTGAACGACGCCGGCGTCGCGGCCGACGTCGAGGCGGGCGTCGCCGCCGCCGAGGGAGCGCTCGACTGACCCTCTCCCTCCCCGACCCCCCCGACTCACGGGCCGAACACCTTCGCCCCACGTTCTAACACTTCTCAGAGTAGTTTGCGCGCCTGACACATCCGTGACGCCGGCGAAAGAGAGGTAAGAGGTCAGTAAATAATTCCTATCTATCTGATTAAATCAGGATATAGAGAATGTTGGGAAATTTTATTTCACGTATCGTGACGAAATGTTCCGTCTAGGTTAAATATCTAGATATTTTATCACGGAATAAATAATGTAAGTCCACTCAATAGTTTAGATAGCAAAAATTTCATATCCCTTGTCTAAAGCAATCCCGACGAGTCAATGACTGGGAATCACCCTGATACTGACCAAGCGACAGGTGACGTAAAGGTTCTCGAGGACTCGCGGTTGAGCCTCGATCGGCGATCGTATCTCCGGATGGGAGCGGCCACGACCGCATCGCTCAGCCTGCTCGGGGTCGCCGGTACGGCGAGCGCCGAGGGAGCGAAGCGCCACGGCATCACCTTCGATCGGGTGGTGAACGCCGTCGACGACCTCGGCATGGACCCCAACGGTAACCGGCCGATCGACGACGCGCTCGAGAACGCCGCGGAGAGCGGGACGCTCATCGAGTTCCCGCCGGGCGAGTACCGCGCGACGAGAGAACACGCCTACTTCCAACTGGAGGACTTCGGCATCCGGGGTACGGGCGACAGCCGCCGTGACACGCAGTTCGTCTTCCCCGAGGGATACAACGACCGCTTCCTGGTGCTCCGGTGGGGTCGCAACCACCTCGTCGAGAACGTCACGCTCCAGCAGTACGAGGACGGCGAGACGTCGGTCGGGTGCGTCTTCGCGCCGACCGACGGCCTCCAGGTACACGACTTCGAGATCGCCGGCTACAACGCTCGAAGCGGCCAGCGGGGGCTCGCCGTCTACATCTACGACGAGGACGGCACCGGCGTCATCGACGGCTACGTCCGTCGCGGGGGCGGCGCGGTCGGCGACTACCCCTCCGGAACGCAGGCGATGTTCGTCGGGAAGTCCCACAGGGGAACCCTGTACGTTCGCAACGCGCACATCGAGGAGTCCGGCGAGAACGGCATCTACGCGAGTCGGACGAACGGGGACGTGCGCATCGAGAACTCGTTCTTCAAGAACAACGACATCGCCTCGGTCCGCATCGCCGGCGAGGGCTCCTACGTGAAGGGATCGACGTTCGTCGTCGACACTGACAGCGCCGAAAACGACCCCGAGGCGTTCGACAACGTCCGCGGCCTCTGGTGGGAGTCGGGCGGCTACGAGAAGGTGGGCGGCTACGCCGAGGACTGCGACTTCGTCCTCGAATCCGCCGACGTCAGCGGCGGGTTGCTGCGCGTCGCTCCCACCGCGGGCGCGATGACCGTCCGGAACTGCCGGTTCCGGAACGAGACGACCCACCCCTCGCTCCTCGCGCGAGCGCCGAACGACATGAACTCGACCGAGATCACCGTCGATGGCGTCAGCATCACCGGTCGGTCGGACGACCCGCGCCGCGGCGGGATCGAGATCGTCGAACGCTCGGGGTCGACCGTCACCGATTCGTGCATCAACCGGCAGGGGGGCAACGGCGTCGTCGTGCGCCGCGCCAGCGGCTGTACGGTCAAGGACTCCACCATCGACGTGCCCGGCGAGCCCGTCGTCGAGGACGACGCCGGCGTCGCCACCTCGAACATCGACGAGAGCGGCTCGTGTCCGCTCCCCGACGCCAACGGGAGCGGAGGATCGAGCGGCGGCTCCTCCGGCGACTCGGGGAGCGACGGCGACTCGGATTCCGACGCGGAGGCGGATTCCGACTCCGCGGAATCGTCGAGCGGCTCCGACACCGACGAGGGGGGCGAGGCCGGCGAGGGCGGCGAACCCACCGGCGACGGTGACGGCTCCGGCGGAGCGGACGGGTCCGACGACTCCTCGAACGAGTCCGGCGACTCCTCCGGGGGGAGCGCGCGGTCGACCGACGGGAACGCGACGGACGGGAACGCGACGGACGGGAACGCGACCAGCGGTAACTCGACCAGCGGTGGGACGGAGGGCGGTAACGAGACCGGCGGTAACGAGACCGACGGCGGATCCGCCGATTCGGGTTCCTCGGGCGACGGCTCGGGTGACGACGGCTCCTCCGACGGCGGCTCCCTCGAGACCGCGACGGCGGACGGCGACGGCGAGCGGTCCAAGTCCTCGAAGGGCGGATCGTCGTCCGACGACGACGGCGGTGATGACGGTGACGACGGGAGCGGCTCCGCGACCAGGTCGACCGGCGCGACGCCCCAGTCGCTCCCGAACGTCCTCTCGCTCAGGTCCAAGGCCGTCTCGCCGTACCGGATCGTCGTCGACGGCGCGATCGAACTCGACCCCGAGTTCGGCGTCGAGGACGTGGTGAGCGGCAACACGGCGCAGGGCGTCCTCGCGCGGGGCTGGGACGTCTACCGCTACTCGGGCGAGATCGTCACGTTCGACATCGACGGTCCGGCCGAGATCAGCCACAACGGCACCTTCGTCGATCCCGACGAGCTCGGGATCGACGGGAGCGACGAGAGCGGATCGGACGAGGAACTGCCCAACACCATCTCGATCAAGGGCGACGCCGGAGACCTCCTGCCGTACCACATCGAGGTCAGCGGCGACATCGAGTTCGACCCCGACTACGGCACCGAGGACCGGATCGCCGACGGGACGGCCGAGGGCGTCATCGCCACCGGCGGCTGGGACGTCTACCGCTACTCGGGCGAGATCGTCACGTTCGACGTCGTGGGCGACGCCGACGTGGAGGTCAACGGCGAATCGGTGGACGAGGCGTCGATCTGAACCGCTAACTAAACCGGACGATCCCTGCCGGGGACCGGTTCAGGCGCTCTCACGCTCGCTCTTTTCGCCGCGATCGAACACGCGGACGCGCTCGGGATCGACCCGCGAGAGCGCGGGGAGCGCCGCCACCGCGAGGGCGATCTCCGCGAGCCCCACGACTACGAAGGCGACGGTGAAGCCGAAGGCGGCGGCGAGCGTCCCGCCGCCGACGATGCCGACGAGGAAGCCGAGCGAGCCGACGACGTTGTAGCCGCCCATGGCGACCCCCCGCTCGCGCTCGCCCGCGAGGTCGGTCACGAGCGCCATCGTCGCGGGGGACATGAACGCCCCGGTGACCCCCGTCAGCACCAGCAGGAGGGCGACGAGCGACACGTCGGGCGCGAGGACGACGGCGACGACGACGATGCCGTACAGCGTCGAGCCGAGCGCGATGGGGATCTTCCGCCCGATCCGGTCCGAGACCACGCCCATCGGGTACTGGAGGAGCGCGAACGGCGCGAAGAACGCGCCGAGGAGGAGCCCGGTCGCCGTCGCGTCGAGGTCGAAGGCGGCGCGGAAGTAGACGGTCCCGACGAGCGCGAAGAAGCCCGCCGTCAGGCGGTCGATGAAGCCGAACGCGTAGGGGAGCGAGAGCGCCGGGCGCGACCGGAGGCGCACGAACGCCGCACCGACGCCCTCGCGCCCGGCCGGCGCGCGGTCGCCGACCAGCAGGACGAGCAGGCCCGGAACGACGAGGAGCGCGCTCGCGGCGACGACGGGCGCGAGCGGATCGAGGTCCGCGAGGCGGCCGCCGACCGGCGCGCCGAGCGCCGTCCCGAGCCCGATGGCGATCCCGGCCGCGCCCATGTTCCGGCCGTGGCCGCCGCCCAGGTCCATCAGCATCGTCATCGAGAGCGAGAACGCGCCGATGGTGAGCGCGCCCTGCGCGAACCGGACGAGGAGGACGGTCCCGAACGAGGCGTCCGCGAACGCGAGGCCGGCGAGCGCCGCGTAGCCGAGCGCGCCGCCCAGCGCCCCGGCCGTGATGAGCGGGACGCGGCGGCCGAGCGCGTCGCTGAGCGCCCCCCACGCGCCCGCGAAGAGGACGAACCCGGCGAACTCGGCCGCGAGGAACCACTTGCCCGCGTCGAGACCCGTCTCCGCGAGCGACTCGGAGGCGGGCGCGTCGGCCCACAGCGCGACGAGGTCGGTGATGCCCGGGTACAGAAGCACCTGGGCGAACAGGACCGCGAAGACGGTCGCGGCGAGGACGGTGCGCGTTCGTCGAACGGTCACGCGCCGAAGTACGAGCGGGAGGGTAGTATACTGTCGGTTGTCCCCGTCGAAGTGGTTCGTCAGCCCGAGGTGACGGGCGTCCTTACCGATCTCCAACTAACGGGATACCGGCGTCGGAGGGGCCGTGGGGACCACGGCGAAACACGCGGGCGCACGTGTGTATCGACGTTACCAATACTCAACGAGGGGACTCTATAGCGATGTCTCTATAAGCCTCTACAGGAATACTGTACGCTATGACGTCACGTGCTAATCGACGGAAGTTTCTGATCGGTGCGGGTGTCGCCGGCGCGTCACTCCTCGCGGGATGTACCGGCGGGGACGGCGACGGTAACGGCTCCGGGAACGACTCCGGCGGCGGCGGTGGATCCGACCGCCTCTCGTGGGACGCCGGCGGGACCGGCGGGACGTACTTCCCGCTGTCCAACAACTTCAAGAGCATCATCGAGGCCAACACCGACTTCTCGGTGGACGTGCGCTCGACGGGCGCGAGCGTCGAGAACGTCGGCAGCCTCTCGCAGGGCAACGCCGACTTCGCGCTCATCCAGAACGACATCGCCTACTTCGCGTACAACGGCGAGGGCATCGATGCGTTCAAGGACAACGCCATCGAGTCCCTCCGCGGCGTCGCGACGCTCTATCCCGAGACGATCCACATCGTCACGCTGGCCGGTACGGGGATCGAACAGCCCGCCGACCTCCAGGGGAAGACGATCAACACGGGCGACACCGGGAGCGGGACGCAGGTGAACGCGGTCCAGATCCTCGAGGCGCTCGGCGTCAGCGACTACCAGGAGCAGAACACCGGGTTCTCGCAGGCGACCGAACAGCTGAAGAACGGCGACATCGACGCCGCGTTCGTCGTCGGCGGGTGGCCCGTCGCCGCGGTCGCCGAACTCGCCCAGACGGAGGACGTGGTCATCGTCCCGGTGGAGGGGGAGAACCAGCAGGCCGTCCTCGACGCCGCGCCGTTCTACGCGGAGGACGAGATCCCGGCCGACACCTACGGCAACGAGTCGCCGGTACCGACCGTCTCGGTGCAGGCGATGATCGCGACGACCGAGCAGGTCCCGGCCGACACCGTCGAACAGGTGACCGCGGCCATCTTCGACAACACCGACCAGATCGACACCAAGCAGGAGTTCATCACGAAGGACACCGCCCTCGACGGGATGTCCATCCCGCTGCACGCCGGTGCCGAGGCGTACTTCGGCGAGGAGGGCGGCGACGGTAACGCGACGAACGACACCAACGCGACCGACGCGAACGCGACCAACGCGACCAACGCGACCAACGAGAGCGCCTGAACATGGGCCATCGTGATGTCGCGAAACGTATTCGGCGCGGCATCGCCCCTCGATAGCCATGCGCGCCGCCGTTCGGGTACTGGCGGTCGTCCTCCTCTGCGCGCTCGCGGTCGGCGGAGCCGCCGCGGTGCCGGTCGACCGGGCGCTCGTCGTCTCCGACGCCGAGACCGGCGAGCGGCTGCTCGTCGTCCCGGTCGAGGAGAACACGACCGTCGCGCTCGAGTACACCCACAGCGTCGAGAAGACGCGCGTGCTCGACGCCTACGCCGTCAGGGGCGACCGGCTCGTGATGACGCGCATGGACTTCCAGTCGTACGGCTGGGGGCTCCCGGCGGACGCGAACGTGACCGTCACCGACGGCGGGGACTTCACGTTCGATCCGGCGGGGAGCTACCGGGAGCTGTACGTGAACCCCGGCCGCGTCGCCGGCCACGAACTCCACGTGGGTAACGGGACGTACGACCTCGTCGGCCGCTCCGACGCACGGCCGGTGCGGCTCTCCGTCGACCGGCGCTCCGCGCTCGACATCGCCCTCTCGTTTCTATCATGACAGACGACACCGAAACACGGACGGATCGATCGGCCACCGGTAGGCGCGACGGGACGCCGCGCCCCCGACCGGACGGCGGAACCGCCGACGCCGCGGACGACGTGCTCTCCGAGGAGGAGCAGAAGCGACTCCGCCAGGAGGTAGAGCGGAGGCGCAGCCTGTCGGGGGCGGCCGCCGTCGCCGTCTCCGTCGTCGGCATCCTCTTCTCGGCGTTCCAGATGTGGATCGCCGCGCGGGGCCAGACGTTCAGGCTCGACCTCCCGTTCGGACTGGGCGTCGACCTCGGCCAGTTGCAGCTGCTCCAGGTGAACGCCATCCACGTGACGTTCGCGCTCGTGCTCGCGTTCCTCCTGTTCCCGGCCACGACCGGCGACGGGTTCCTCAGCGCGCGCCTCGGGCGGGTCGTCCCCGCGATGCGCGAGCGCCTCGGAGGCGACAGCCCGGCGACGCGCGCGGCGGCGGGCGTCCGCCGGGGCGTCCGCTGGTTCGCGGTCGATCCCGACTTCGAGCGGGTCACGCCTGTCGATTACCTGTTCGTCCTGTTCTCGCTGATGGCCGGCGGCTACGTCGCCACCGAGTTCGACGAGATCCAGAACCTCCGGCTGTTCGGCCTCGACAACGGCGCGCCGATCCAGGAGGTGTACGCGTTCCTCGAACTTCCGGTGCAGCTGATCGCGGCGCTCGGGATCCCGCTCGACACGTTCTCCTACGCCTACCTGGTGGGAATCCTCGGCGTCCTGATGGTGCTCGAGGCGACCCGCCGGACGCTCGGGATCTACCTGATGTTCATCGTCGCGGGCTTCATCGTCTACGCCCGGTACGGCTACCTCATCGAGCGCGACATGGCGTTCGTCGGCGTGCTCGCCATCCAGGAACTCTCGTGGCCGCAGGTGATCCAGAACCTCTGGTACAACGTCAACAACGGGGTGTTCGGCATCCCGGTGACGGTGAGCGTCCAGTTCATCTACATCTTCATCCTCTTCGGGGCGTTCCTCGAGACGAGCGGCGCGGGCCAGTGGTTCATCGACCTCGCGTACTCGGCGACGGGAACTCGGAAGGGCGGGCCCGCGAAGGCGTCGATCCTCGCCTCCGGGTTCATGGGCACCATCTCCGGGTCCTCAATCGCCAACACCGTCACGACGGGGGCGTTCACGATCCCGCTGATGAAGCGCACCGGCTACCGCCCCGAGTTCGCGGGCGCGGTGGAGTCCTCGGCGTCCTCCGGCGGTCAGATCCTCCCGCCGGTCATGGGAGCCGCCGCGTTCCTGATGATCGAGTTCACGGGAACGCCGTTCTCCGACATCATCACCGCGGCGGCCGTGCCCGCCGTCGTCTTCTTCTTCGGCGTCTGGGTGATGGTCCACCTCGAAGCCTCGCGGGCCGGTATCGGCGGGCTCTCGCCCGACGAGATCGTGGACACCGGAAGCCACCTCCGGCGGGGGTGGTACTACCTCATCCCGATCCTCCTCCTGCTCTACTACCTGTTGATCGCTCGGCTGTCGGTCGCGCGCTCGGCGTGGTTCACCCTCGTCGCCATCATGGCGCTGATCGCGCTCGTGGCGGCGTACAACGAGCGGACGCGGCTCCCCCTGCTCGGGACGATCGCGCTGCTCACGCTGGGCTCGTTCGCGGCGTATCTCACGCGGGGGACGGGCCTCGTCGGTCTGGTCAGGGGTGCGGGCGACGGCGGCGTCGGTCCGACCGTCGCGGCCTACGGCGCGCTCGGCGACCTCGGGACGATCGTCATCGTCGTGAGCGTGGCCACACTGCTGCTGCGCCCGCACCTCGACGCGCCGCTGCTCGAGTACGACCAGCAGGTCGACGACGCGGCCGAGGAGACCGCGGACCTGTTGAACCGCCCGCAACTGACGGACAACGCCCCGTTCAAGTACGGCGGGTTCGTCCTCCAGTCGATGAACGCCGGGGCGCGGACGGCCGTCGAGGTCGTCATCGCCGTCGCCGCCGCCGGCGTCATCCCCGGCGTCGTCGCGGTCACGGGGCTGGGGCCGAACCTCGTCTCGTTCATCGAGAGCCTGGCGGGCGGCTCCATCGTCCTCCTGCTGGTCGTGACGGCCATCTCGGCCATCATCCTCGGGATGGGGATGCCGACGACGGTGACGTACATCATCCTCGCGTCGCTGCTCGCGCCCGCGATCACCGACCTGAGCACGATCCCGATCCTCGCAGCCCACCTGTTCATCCTCTACTTCGGCGTCATCGCCGACATCACGCCGCCGGTGGCCGTCGCCGCCTACGCGGCGAGCGGGATCGCCAAGTCCGATCCGTTCAGGACGGGCGTCGAGGCGTTCTCGCTGTCGCTCAACAAGGCCATCGTGCCGTTCGCGTTCGTGCTCACCCCCGGCATCCTGCTCATCAGGGGGAGCGGCGACGAGGCGACGGTCGTCGGACTGGGCGCGGTCTCCGACCCGGCGTTCTTCCTCCTCGAGGTGCTCGTTCCCATCGCGGGCGTGTTCCTCGGCGTCGTCGCGCTCGGCGCGACCGTCATCGGCTTCTTCTACAGCCCGGTGGGGCGCGGCCAGCGCGCCCTGTTCGCGCTCTCGGCGTTCCTGCTCATGACCCCGAAGCTGCTGCTCAACGTCGGCCTCGACCTGCTCGGACTGGTCGGGGTCGCCGTCGGGATCGGCGATCCGCTCCTGCTCGACCTCGTGCTCCGCGGCCTCGGCGGCGCGCTCTTCGGCGCGCTCGCGGTCGTGAATCGCCGGGGGGCGGCGGGCGAATCCGCGTCCCCGGAGGAGGTCGTCCCGGCGACCGACTGACCGCCGCGTCGCCTCCACCGTCCCAGTTCCCCGCCCGCTCCCGTCTCCCGCGCTCACCGCTCGCTTCCGCTTCCGTCCCGCCGAGGGGCGCGGCACCCCCGGCGGTGAGTTTATGCGCTCTGCACATAAGCGGCGATCATTGCCGTAACTGTGGGTTATAGATTCGTCCGGACGTATGCACAGCACACATGAAGGACGAGACTCCGCTGGGGTTCGGGACTCGCTGCGTCCACGCCGGGCAGCGCGCGGACCCGGCGACGGGGGCGGCGGCCCCGCCGCTGTATCAGACTTCCTCCTACGAGTTCCCGGACGCGGACACGGCCGCGGCCCGGTACGCGCTGGAGGACGACGACCACGTCTACTCGCGCATCAGCAACCCGACCGTCGGGCTGCTCGAGGACCGCCTCGCGTCGCTGTCGGGCGGCGTCGGCGCGCTCTGCACCGCCTCGGGAATGGCCGCGCTCGACGCCGCGACGCTGGTCCTCGCCGAGAGCGGCGACAACGTCGTGAGCGCCGCCTCCATCTACGGCGGGACCCACGCCTACCTCTCGCACACGGCCCGCAGGCGGGGGATCGAGGCGCGGTTCGTGGACACGCTCGACGTTGACGCCTACGCCGAGGCGATCGACGGGGACACCGCCTACGTCCACCTCGAGACCATCGGCAACCCTTCGCTCGTCACCGCGGATCTCGAGCGGATCGCCGACGTGGCCCACGCGGCGGGCGTTCCAGTACTGGTGGACAACACGTTCGCGACGCCGGCGCTCTGTCGGCCGATCGAGCACGGGGCGGACCTGGTCTGGGAGTCGACGACGAAGTGGATCCACGGCTCGGGCACCACCGTCGGCGGCGTCCTCGTCGACGGCGGCACCTTCCCGTGGGAGGAGTACCCCGAGAGGTACCCCGAGGTCGGCGGCGCGAACCCCGCCTTCCACGGGCTGAACTTCGCCGAGCGCTACGGCGAACGGGCGTTCACCGAGGCCGCCCGCCAGCGCGCGCTCCGGTCGCTCGGCGACGGGCAATCGCCCTTCGACGCCTGGGTCACCCTCCAGGGACTGGAGACGCTCGCGCTCCGGATGGAGCGCCACTGCGCCAACGCGCAGGTCGTCGCCGAGTTCCTCGCGGACCACCCCGACGTGGCGTGGGTCACCTACCCGGGACTGGAGTCCCACGAGACCCACGGCCTGGCCACCCGGTACCTCGACGGCGGCTACGGCGGCGTGATCGCCTTCGGCCTGGAGGACGGCTACGAGGGCGGCAAGCGCCTCTGCGAGGACGTACGCCTCGCGCGCTTCCTCGCCAACATCGGCGACGCCAAGACGCTCGTCATCCACCCGGCGAGCACGACCCACGCGCAGCTGGACGAGGCGGCCCAGCGTGCCAGCGGGGTGACGCCCGACCTCGTCCGCCTGTCGGTCGGCATCGAGGATCCGGAGGACATCGTCGCGGACCTGGAGCGGGCGATAGGCACATGACCGAACGCGTCTCCCTCGGCCCCTTCGAGTTCGCCTGCGGCGAGTCGATCCCCGACCTCGAACTCGCCTACGAGACCTACGGCGAGTACGACGGCGGGAACGCGGTGCTGGTCTGCCACGCGCTCACGGGGAGTGCCCACGTCGCAAACGTCGCGCGGACCGGAGCGGAGGAGTCGGGCGTGCGAGGCGGCGGCGGTCGAACCGCGCGCGACACCGACGGCCAGGCCCGCGCCTGGTGGAACGACGTCGTCGGCCCGGCGAAGGCGATCGACACGACGGAGTACTTCGTCGTCTGCGCGAACGTCCCCGGCTCGTGCTACGGCTCGTCCGGTCCGCCCGCGACGAACCCCGAGACGGGCGAGCCCTACGGAACGGACTTCCCCGCCGTCACCGTCGCCGACTGGACCAGGGCGCAGGCGCGCCTGCTCGACCACCTCGGCGTCGACCGCCTGCACGCCGTCGTCGGGGGGAGCGTCGGCGGGATGAACGCCCTCGACTGGGCGAAGCGCTACCCCGACCGCGTCGACCGCGTCGGCGCGATCGCCACCGCCGCGCGGCTCGACCCGCAGTGTCTCGCGATCGACGCCGTCGCCCGCCGCGCCATCACGTCCGACCCCAAGTGGGAGGGCGGCGACTACTACCCCGGCGACGGACCCACCGAGGGCCTCGGCCTCGCCCGCCAGCTCGGGCACGTGATGTACCTCTCGAAGAACTCGATGGACGCGAAGTTCGGTCGCCGGGCCGCCGGGCGCGCCGTCCCGGACACCTTCCCGGCGGACCCCGGCGCGGGCTTCTTCACCTACCGGGACGTGGAGTCGTACCTCGACTACCAGGCCGAGCGCTTCGTCGACCGCTTCGACGCCAACAGCTACCTCTACCTGACGCGGGCGATGGACGACTACGACCTCGCGGAGGGCTACACCTCGGACGCGGACGCGCTCGCCGCCTTCGACGGGCAGGCGCTCTGCGTCTCCTACACCGGCGACTGGCACTTCACCGTCGAACAGGCCGAGACGGTCGCCGAGGCGTTCCGCGCGACGGGGACGCCGACGGCGCACCACATCATCGAGTCGGACCACGGCCACGACGCCTTCCTCGTGGAGCCGGGGAAGCTCGGCCCCGCGCTGCGCGGCTTCCTCGCCTCCGGCGTGCGCGCCGGCCCGATCACCGACACCGCGAGTTCCACCGACCGGCCGAGCCAGTTCGCGCCGGTGCACACGAGCCTGTTCAGCTGACCGGGGCGCGACGGCGCTCCTCGATCGCCTCCTCCAGCGCGTCGGCCCGCTCGTCGGTGAGAACGCCCGCCAGATCGAGCAGCGAGCGTTCCCCGGCGAGCCTGAAGATCACCTCCGAGAACGTCTCGTCCTCCCGCTTGTGCGCCGCGAGGCGCTCGTACGCCTCCTCGGAGAGCCGGATGCTCTTCGACACGTGCAGACAGTCGTATGCAGGGCCGGTTTCAACCCTCCCCGACCGTCCCCGAGTGATCGCGATACACCGGCGACTGTTCGCGTGCCCGCGGCTCACGAGCGGAGCGTCACGACGGCGACCGTCCCGAGGACGGTCGCGAGGACGTACGCAGGATGCGCGATGGCGAGATCGACCGCCAGCGCCGGGAGTTGTGCCTCCGGCGCGACGGCCGGACCGCGCAGCGCGTCTCGGGCGATACCGTAGAGGCGACCCGCCGCCAGCAGGGCCGCGATCCCGCCGGCCACCCGAAGCGGATTGTCGCTGATCCAGCCCAGCACCCCGGCAGCTACGCGACGCGGAAGCCCGACGAGCCACGACAACACCATCGCACGCCCACGGATGTCACCTCGTATGATAAACCTTCGTCAGACGCTCATCGCGCTAGACGACCCGCCGCGTCGAGAGGACGTCCGCGAGTTCGGCCATCGACTCGACGACGACGTCGCAGACGGGCGCGACGGCCGGCTTGGGGGCGAAACCCACTGCGAGGCCGGCGACCTCGAGCATCGGGAGGTCGTTCGCGCCGTCGCCGACCGCCGCCGCGTCCGCGAGGTCGATCCCGAGATCCGCCGCGAGACCGGCGAGCGCGTCGTCCTTCGTCCCCTCGACGAGCGGCCCCTCCACGTCGCCGGTCAGTTCGCCGTCGACGATCGGGAGGCGATTGGCGACGACCGAGTCCACGTCCACGCCCCCGGCGTCGAGGGCGGCCCGGACGCCCCGCTCGAACCCCCCGGTGAGAATAGCGACGTGGACGCCCGACTCGCGGAGCGTCCGAATCACGTCCGCCGCGCCCGGGCGGAGCGCGACGTCGCCGTAGGCGCGCTCGGCGGCCGCCTCGGGCAGGCCGTCCAGGAGCGCGGCGCGCTCGCGCAGGCTCGTCGCGTAGTCGATCTCGTCGTTCATCGCCCGCTCGGTGATGGCCGCCATCTCCGCGGCCACCCCCCGCTCGCGGCCGAGCAGTACCGTCATCTCCGAGTCCGAGAGCGTCCCGTCGAAGTCGAACGCGACGAGGTCCATGTCGAGCGGTGGGTCCCGGGGGGCTTGAAACCCGCCGAAACCGGACGCCTGCAAGGATAGCCGCGGTCGCAAAGGGTTATCCCCACCGACCATCAGGGGCAGACATGAAGATACTGGTGACGGACCCCATCGCCGACGCGGGGTTGGAACGGCTCCGCGAGGCGGGCTACGAGGTCGTCACGGCCTACGACGTCGAGGGTGCGGAACTGCGAGAGGAAGTGCGCGACGCCGCCGGGCTCATCGTCCGGTCGGGAACCGAGGTGACCGAGGACGTCCTCGCCGCCGCCGGTGAGCTCGTCATCGTCGGGCGGGCCGGCATCGGCGTGGACAACATCGACATCGACGCCGCCACCGACCACGGCGTCATCGTCGCCAACGCCCCCGAGGGGAACGTCCGCGCCGCCGCGGAGCACACCGTCGCCATGGCGTTCGCCGTCGCCCGGTCGATCCCGCAGGCCCACGCCCGCCTCAGAACGGGCGAGTGGGCCAAGGGCGAGTACCTCGGCACCGAGGTGAACGACAAGACCCTCGGCATCGTCGGCCTCGGACGCGTCGGCCAGGAGGTCGCGCGGCGGCTGAGCGCCCTCGGGATGGACCTCGTCGCCTACGATCCGTACATCAGCGCGGAGCGCGCCGACCAACTGGGCGCGGAACTCGCGGACCTGGAGGAGGTGCTCGACCGCGCCGACTTCCTCACCGTCCACACGCCCCTCACGCCGGAGACGGCGAACCTCATCGGCGAGGAGGAACTGCGTCGGCTCGGCGGGGGATACGTCATCAACTGCGCCCGGGGCGGGATCGTCGACGAGGACGCGCTCGCCGCGGCCGTCGAGGAGGGCGTGATCGCCGGGGCCGCCCTCGACGTGTTCGCGGCCGAACCGCTCTCCGAGGACAGCCCCCTGCTCGACGTCGACGACGTGATCCTCACGCCCCACCTCGGCGCGAGCACGGAGGCCGCCCAGGAGAACGTCGCCACCAGCATCGCGGACCAGGTGATCGCCGCGCTGAACGACGAGCCGGTGTTGAACGCGCTCAACGCCCCGTCGGTGGACAAGCGCGCCTTCCCCCGGGTCCGGCCGTACATCGAACTCGCGGAGACGGCCGGACGCATCGCCGTCCAGCTGTTCGAGGGGCGGGTCAACGCCGTCGAGGTGGAGTACGCGGGCACCATCGCCGAGGAGGAGGTCGAGATCGTCACCGCGAGCGCGCTCAAGGGCGTCTTCCGCCCGCTCGAACTGCGCGTCAACACCGTGAACGCCCCGCGCGTCGCCGAGGAGCGCGGCATCGACGTGACGGAGTCGAAGACCAGCCAGTCGGACGTGTTCCAGTCGCGGGTGAGCGTCATCGTCACCGACGGCGAGGACGACATCCGGGTCTGCGGGACGCTCTTCGCGGGCGACGACCCGCGGATCGTCCAGATCGACGGCTACCGCGTGGACGCCATCCCCCACGGCCACATGCTCGTCGCGCGCAACTACGACAAGCCGGGCGTCATCGGCCTCATCGGGACCGTCCTCGGCGAGAACGACATCAACATCGCAGGGATGTTCAACGGCCGCGAGACCATCGGCGGCGAGGCGCTCACCGTCTACTCGCTCGACAGCGAGGTGCCCGACGAGGTCATCGACCGACTCGAGGAGGACGAGCGCATCATGCGGGCGCAGTACCTCGCGCTCAACAACCACGCGAAATAGGGCAGAGGACATTTCTACCCCTGGCGGACTGAAAGGGCGAGCGCTCTGAACGAAGTCCGAACCCGCAAGCACTGGAGCGACCGGAGGGAGTGAAGTCGTTCGAGAGAGCGAAGCTCTCTCGTGATGACGAAAGGCGCTGCGCGCCTTTCGAACCACGCGCAGCGTGGTTCGCACGAGTTCAGAGCGCGAGGGCTTTCGAGGTGTTCTCGGCTACTGTCGAGTCGGAACCGTGACCTCGAAAGCCCTCGCGCTCTCGGGTCGGGGGGCTCGCTGCGCGCTCTCTCGCTCCGCTCGTTCGCGTGCTTACTTCGCCCGCCTTCCCCGAGAGCGCTCGCCCTTTCAGTCCGCCAGGGAGTTCATTTCGTCACACCTCACCTCGTCCCGGTCACGACGTCCACGCCAGTTCCAGCTGCAGCGTCGCGGTGCAGGTCGGTTCGCGGTCGGTGTCCTCGCGGCCCTCGTCCTCCAGGTACCCGCGACAGCGTCCGAACTCGACGATGTCCATGAGGTGCGCGGGCGATCCACACTCCGGGCAGTCGAGGTAGTAGCCGTCGTCGGCCTCGTGCCATGCGTCCGGTTCGAGTTCCATGCGGGCGGTCTCCTCCATCACGGTCGTAACTACTCGTTCGACGGGGATGTGACTACCGGCGGTCGTCGGGAAACGCTCGATCCCGAGGATCAGTCGCCGCCGAACGGCGCGGTCGGTCGGTACGGTCGAACGGCGCTCCCCGGCGTCAGCCGAGGTGGTCGAGCACCGCGTCCGCGTCGTTGGGCACCGGCTCGGGTTCCGTCCCGGCGGCCGCGGCGGCGTCGGGGTCCTTCAGCAGGTGGCCCGTCGTGAGACAGACCACGTCCTCGTCCGCGTCGACGACGCCCGACTCGCGGAGCTTCCGGAGGCCGGCGACGCTCGCGGCGGAGGCGGGTTCGACGCCCACCCCCTCGCGGGCGAGGTCGCGCTGGGCGTCGGTGATCGCCCCGTCGGTCACGGCGACGGCGGTGCCGCCCGTGGCGCGGATGCCGGGCAGGGCCTTCGGCGCGTTGACGGGGTAACCGATGCGGATGGCCGTCGCGCGCGTCTGGACGTCGTCCCAGCGCTCGACCGCCTCGCGTCCCTCCTCGATCGCCTCGACCAGCGGGGCGGAGCCCTCGGCCTGCACGGCGGTGATCTTCGGCACGTCGTCGTCGGTGAGCGATCCCGCGCGGACGAGTTCGCGCAGCGCCTTGTAGAGCGCCGCCGTGTTACCGGCGTTCCCGGCCGGGAGGACGATCCGATCGGGGTAGCGCCCCTCGTCGGCGTGGAACCCCTCCAGGAGTTCGAAGAAGATGGTCTTCTGGCCCTCGAGGCGGAAGGGGTTGAGCGAGTTGAGCAGGTAGGCCTCCCCGCGCTCAGCGAGCGCCTGAACGACCTCGAGGCAGTCGTCGAAGTTGCCGTCCACCTCCAGGATGCGCGCGCCGTGGAGGCTCGCCTGCGCGATCTTTCCGGCCGCGACCTTCCCCGCCGGGAGTAGCACGAGCGTCTCCATCCCGGCGCGCGCGCCGTAGGCGGCGAGCGCGGCGCTCGTGTTGCCCGTCGAGGCGCAGGCGAGGCGCTCGACGCCCAGCTCCCGGGCGACCCGCACGCCGACGGTCATCCCGCGGTCCTTGAAGCTCCCGGTCGGGTTCATCCCCTCGTGCTTCACCCGGAGGGTTCGAACGCCCACGTCCTCGCGCAGGCGGGGGACCTCGTGCAGCGGGGTGTCGCCCTCGGGGAGCGAGACCCCCGCCTCGAAGGGGAGGGCGGCGGCGTAGCGCCAGACGCCGCGGCCGCTGAACTCCTCGAAGGTGGGGTAGCGGTCGTAGCGCACCTCGAGCAGTCCGTCGCACTCGGGGCAGGTGTAGACGACCGCCGCGAAGGGGGCGAGCGTCGCGCCGCACTCGATGCAGGCGAGCCAGACGCCGTCGTCGGCCGCCTCCGGGACGCGCGTCGAGAGTTCCAGCTGAGCCATTGCCGGGAGGTCGGCGCAGGGAGGCAAACGTGTGGCGGTCCGCACGTGTTCTGCCGGTGTCCCGAGGCACGCTGTGACCTACTGACGCAACACCAGCCACAGGAGTAAAATCAATCAAACAATAGTAAAAATATAAACGTATAATACCGCCGACCGACCGCCTCCACTCGCAATGAGAGACGGTCTCGATCGACGGACGTTCGTGAAGGGTGCGGGAGCGACGGCGGCGGGCGCGGCGCTCGGCGTCGGCACTGCGACCGCGGACGAGGAGGAGCGCGACCGGGAGACGAAATCGTCGACCCGATCCGACGAGGAACCGGCCGTCATCGCCCACCGCGGGTTCGCCGGACAGTACCCCGAGAACACGGTCGGCGCGGTCGAACTCGCCGCCCGCGGTGGACGCGGCCCGGCGGCGGCGCGGCGGGGCGCGGACATGATCGAGATCGACGTCGTCCCGACGGGGGACGACGACGTCGTCGTCTTCCACGACGACCGCCTCAGCGAGCGGGACGGCGGCGAGCGCGGCCTCACCGACGCCGACGGCGTCGTCTGGGAGACGCCCACCGAGGAGGTGCTCGACGCCGAGGTCCTCGGGAGCGGGGAGACGGTGCCGCTCCTGACGGACGTGATGGACGCCATCCCGACCGGCGTCGCCGTGAACGTCGAGTTCAAGAACCCCGGTTCGTTCGACGTGCGCTTCGCCGAGAAACTCGACGAGGACGAACTGGCACAGCAGGAGGAAATCTGGCGGCCGTTCACCGAGCGCGTGATCGATATCGTCGCCGAGTACGACAACGAGATCCTCGTCTCGTCGTTCTACGAGGCGGCCCTGTCCACGGTCCGCGAGGCGGCCCCCGAGATCCCGGTCGCGCCGCTCCTGTGGAACTCCATCGAGGACGGCCTCGAGGTCGCCCGGCGCTACGACGCCGAGGCGGTCCACCCGCCGTACAACATGATCCGCGACACGCCCTTTTTCGCCGACCCCTACTACACGGAGGGACCGTGGGAGGGCGTGGACCTGCTCGCCGTCGCCCACGAGGAGGGCCGCGAGGTGAACGTCTACACGCTCGGCACCTGGTACCAGGCCCAGGAACTCGCCGCCGCGGGCGTCGACGGACTCATCGTCGACTACCCCGGCCTGCTCGGGTTCGGCGCGCGGCGCTGAGCCGAACTACTCCCCCGTCGCACCGGTGCCGTCGCCGTACTCGTCGATGCGGTCGTGGACGTACGCCGCCCACTCGTCTAGGGTCTCGTGGAGCAGTTCCTTCGCCTCCGGGAGCGGCGTGGCGGTGTACTGGTAGACGTGGCCGCCGCCGTCGAGCAGGCGGCGCTGGCGCTCGGCGAGGCCCTTCTCGCGGAGCGTCGAGAGCGAGCGGTTGACGTTAGAGCGGTCGCGGTCGACGACCTCCGCGAGTTCCGCGACGGTGCTGCCGGGGTTGTCGAGGAGGGCGAGGTAGGTGTTGCTCTCGTGGCGCTGGATCCCGAAGACGCACGAGAGGACGTCGGCGAACTGGGGTTCCTCGTCGAGCATCAACTCGCGAAAGCGGTCCGGACTCGGCTCGGCGTCCATGCGACCACTAGGGTCGAACGCCGGATAAATCCCGCCGTATCCCGACGCGCCCGTAGAGGCGGACTCACGCCTCGGCCGCATATCCCATCTTCCGGAGACAGCCGCGCATCTCCTCGGCCGTGGCGTGCTTGTGCAACCGCGTCGGCGTGTCGCAGTAGTACGTCTCGCCGTCCCACCTGAGGGTCACCTCGTGGACCTCCCCCAGGAACTCCGTCTCGACGACGACCCGCTTTCCCGCCGAGAGGGCCTCCAACACCTCGTCCGCCGTCCACTCTCCGGCCGCGATAGTCACGTTACTCACGCGTTGGTCACCGACGGACGATAGACGCTCTCGCGTAATGATGCCTCGGATGTGCGCCCGCGCTCCTCGACGTACGCCCGAAGTGCGAACCCGGCGCTCGACGGGACGTTTCCGTTCCCGCGTTCCCGTCGCGCTAGGCATCCCACGTCTCGTGGAGGACCCGCCGCCAGTTGTCGCACGCGACGGCGCGCACCTCGCTCCCGTCGAACCCCCGCTCGCGGAGGGCGTCGAGGACGGCGGGGAGGCCGGTCGCGTTGTCCGCGGGACTCTTCGAGTCCCGCGCCACTCGCGGGTGCCACGCTGGTGTCAGCGGTGGCAGTCGAGTCGCTCGGGCCGTTCGACCCGTCCGTACCTTTATACCAGAAAACGGAACCAGAGTCCCCGTGCGCTGACTCCCGTCGCGGGGTGTCTGCGGTTGCGCGACGCCACGCCCCGCGAGCAGCCCGCGGCGTCGCCTGTCCGCCCACGTTTTGCCGCGGTCGCTCGCTGCGCTCGCTCCCTGGCAAAACCTGGACTAAAACCGCGTCTCATCCCCTCGCTGCGCTCGGGGATTCGGCGCGTCCGCTCGCTCGGCCGTCGGCCTCGCTCGCGGTTCTCAACGCCAGACGCTGCGAACACCGCCCGCGGCGTCGACAGTCCGCCCAGGTCACTGGCTCACTCCAGCAGCGTCACCAGCAGCGCCTTCTGGGCGTGCATGCGGTTCTCCGCCTGGTCCCACACGAGCGCGCGGTCGCTCTCGAGGACCGCGTCCGTGATCTCCTCGCCGCGGTGGGCGGGCAGGCAGTGCATCACCCGCGCGTCGGTCCCGGCGAGCAGCTCCTCGTTCACCTGGAACCCCTCGAAGGCCGCCAGCTTCTCCGCGCGCTGGTCCTCCTGACCCATGCTCACCCAGACGTCCGTGTAGACGACGTCTGCGTCCCGTGCGGCGTCCGCGGGGTCGTCCGCGAGCGTCGGCGTCGCTCCCAGTTCGGCCGCCCGGTCGAGCACGTCGTCGTCGATCGCG
Source organism: Halomarina halobia (assembly GCF_029338575.1). Lineage (GTDB taxonomy): Archaea > Halobacteriota > Halobacteria > Halobacteriales > Haloarculaceae > Halomarina > Halomarina halobia. Next base: position 2,630,492 of record NZ_CP119992.1, on the reverse strand, counting down.
TACCCCGGCGGCGTGACGACGGTGAGGTCGACCCCCGTCATCGCACAGCCGAGGACGAACGACTGGGCGACGTTGTTCCCGTCGCCGATCCAGGTCACGTCGACGTCGAAGCCGCCGAACGCCTCCCGGATCGTGAGGAGATCGGCGAGCGTCTGGCAGGGGTGGGCGTCGTCCGTGAGCCCGTTGACGACGGGAACCGTCGCGTGAGCGGCGAGCTCCTCCAGGTCGGCGTGGTCGAACAGCCGCGCCATGACGACGTCGACGTACCGCGAGAGCACTCGCGCGGTGTCCTTGAGGGGTTCCCCGTGTCCCAACTGGATGTCCTCCGGCCCGAGGAACATCGCGTGGCCGCCGAGCTGCGTCATCCCCGTCTCGAAGGAGACGCGGGTGCGCGTGCTCGGCTTCTCGAACACCATCGCGAGGGTGCGGTCGGCGAGCGGCCGCTCGCTCGTGCCGTCGGCGAGGGCCGCCTTCGTCGTCGTCGCGCGGTCGAGGACGGCCAGCAGTTCCTCCGCGGTCAGGTCGCCCACGTCGAGGAAGTGCCGGACCATCACGACCCACCCCGGAGCGTCGCCGCCACGGCAGCGAGCACCTCGACGGAGCGGTCGAACTCCGCGAGCGGGAGGTGCTCGTTCGGCGCGTGGTCGAGATCGGAGTTCCCGGGGCCGTAGGTGACCATCGGGCAGTCCCACACCCGCGCGAAGAGGTTCATGTCGCTCGTGCCGGTCTTTCGCAGGAGGCGGGGGTCGCCACCGTGTTCGCGGATCGCGACCCGGAAGGCGCGGGCGACCTCCGTCCGGTGGCTCATCATCACCGGCGGGACGAAGTCGTGCCAGCGGACGGTGCCGCCGTTCAACTCGCCGTCGGCGCGCTCGCGCACCTCCTCCACGGAGTACGCGGGCGGGACGCGGAACTGCACCTCCATCGTCGCCTCCACGGAGAGTCCGTCGTCGCTGACGCCCCCCTCGACGCCGACGGGCTTGGGCGTGACGCGCTCGAAGACGGGCGTCCACTCGTCCTCGGCGAAGGCGTCGGTGACGCGCCCCCACCAGCCGAAGGCGTCCTGGATGGCGTTGTTCTCCGGGCGCGAGGAGTGCCCCGACTCGCTCGTGGCGACGTACGTCCCCGAGAGCAGGCCGCGGTAGCCGAGCGTGATACCGTTCCAGCCGGAGGGTTCGCCGTTCACCACCGCGTCCGGCTCCTCGCGGCCCGACTCGATGAGGTGGCGAGCGCCCGCCGACTCGCGCTCCTCCTCCACGACGCCGACGAAGCTGACGCCCTCGCGGACCGCCGCGACCGCCATCGCCGCGAGCGGCCCCTTCGCGTCCACGCTCCCGCGACCCCAGAGGGAGGGTTCGCCGCTCTCCTCCCCCGGGGCGATCTCGACGGGGATCTCGCCGGGGACCGTGTCGACGTGCGACGTGAGGAGCGCGCTGTCGTCCGCTGGCGCGCGGACGTTGCCGACCTCGTCGGTCCACGCCTCGCGGTCGTGGCGCTCGAAGAAGGCGACGAGGTGGTCGGCGCAGGCGCGCTCGTTGCCGCTCACGGAGGGCGTGGTGACGAGCGTCCGGAGCAGGTCGCGCGCCTCCTGGCGCGCGACCGCGGTCGCCGCCCGGCTCATCCCACCACCTCCGCGATCGCGTCCACGACCGCGTCGCAGTGCTCGCGCTCGACGATCAGCGGCGGGAGCAGCCGGAGGACCGTCCTCCCGGCCGGGAGCGCGAGCACGTGGTGGTCCATCGCCAGCCTCGGCAGCAGGCGGTTCGCCCCGCGCTTCACCTCGACGCCCAGCATCAGGCCCTCGCCGCGGATGTCGCGCACGGCGTCGCCCACGGCGGCGTCGAGTTCGCCCGCGAGGTAGTCGCCCGTCGCGGCGGCGTTCCCCGCGAGATCCTCGCCCTCGATCACGTCGAGCGTGGCGACGGCCGCCGCGCAGACGACGGGGCCGCCGCTGAACGTCGAGCCGTGGTTGCCCGCGTCCGTCGCGATCCACTCCCGGCAGAGGGTCGCGCCGACGGGCAGGCCGCTGGCGAGACCCTTCGCCGTCGTGAGCACGTCCGGCACCACGTCGCGCGCCTCGCAGGCCCACGTCGTCCCGGTGCGCCCGAGGCCGGTCTGGATCTCGTCGAGCACCATCGCCGCGCCGTGCTCGTCACAGGCCTCCCGGACCGCCCGCAGGTAGCCGTCGGGCGCGGGGTTGACGCCGCCCTCGCCCTGAACGGGTTCGAGGACGACCGCGGCGGTGTCGTCGTCGACCGCGTCCGCCATCGCCGCCGCGTCGCCGTACTCGACGAACTCGAAGTCGCCCGCGAGCGGTTCGAACCCGGCCTTGTACTTCCCCTTCCACGTCGCGGCGAGCGACCCCATCGTGCGCCCGTGGAAGCTCCCCGTGGTCGCGACGACCTTCGAGCGGCCGGTCGCGTGGCGGGCGAACTTCAGCGCCGCCTCGTTGGCCTCGGTGCCGGAGTTGCAGAGCCACGCGTAGTCGAGGTCGCCCGGCGCGCAGTCGGCGAGGCGGTCGTACAGCTCGTCGCGCACGTCCACCGGGTACGACCCCTGGACGTACAGCAGCCGTTCGAGCTGGTCGGTCGCGGCCGACACCACGTCGGGGTGGCAGTGGCCGGTCGGCGTCACGGCGTAGGACGCGCCGAAGTCGAGGTAGCGCGCGCCCGACTCGTCGTAGAGGTGGGGCCCCGCGCCGCGAGCGATGCGAATGGGTTTCTCGGAGAAGACGAATCCGGTCATGTCAGAGCCTCCGGCGTGATCGTGGTGCCCGTCCCGGAGAGGGCGGCGGAGACGGGCGCGTCGGCGTTCGCGCTCGCGACGACGACGCTCCTCGCGCCGCCCTCGAGCGCCTCGGTCGCGGCCATCACCTTCCGCGTCATGAACCCCTCAGCGGCCTCGTCGAGGCGCTCGTAGGCCGCGGGCGAGTCCACGCGCTCGATGACCGAGTCGGGGTCGTCCACGTCGGCGAGGACGCCCGGCACGTCCGTCAGGAGGACGAGGTCCGCGCCGAGCGCGCCCGCGATCGCGGCCGCCGCGCGGTCGGCGTCGGAGTTGACCGCGAGCCACTTCTCCCCGTCCTTCGCCAGCATGGGGACGGTGACGACGGGCGTGTACCCGCCGTCGAGCAGCGTCTCCAGCAACTCGCCGTTCACCTCGGCGATGCGCCCGGAGTGATCCCCGCGGCGGATCTTCCTCCGGCCGTCCTCGACGACGCGGACCGCCCCCTTGCGCGGGCCGGTGAGGAGGCCGCCGTCCACGCCCGAGAGGCCGACCGCGTCCGCGCCCGCGTTCTGCAGGCCGACGACGAGGTCGGTGTTCAGCTTCCCGGGCAGCACCATCGAGAACACCTCCATCGTGCGCTCGTCGGTGAACCGCCCGACGACGCCCGCGGGCGTCTCGACGTACTCGGGCTCTTCGCTCATCGCCTCGAGCGTGTCGTCCACCGCCGTCGAACCGCCGTGGACGACGACCACGCGCTCGCCTCCCTCGGCGAGCGAGGCGATGTCGGCGAGCGCGCCCTTGGGGTCGACGGCGCGCGCGCCGCCGATCTTGACGACGACCGTCACGCGGCCCACCTCCGACGATCGGTAGATCTGCCACGTGGGGCGGGAATGGAAGGGGCTGCGCGCTGGACGAAGCACGGACCTGCAAGCACCGAAGCGAACGGAGTGAGCGAGGAGCGCAGCGTGGTCTTCGTGAGCGGAGCGAACGAAGGCAGGGAAGTCGCAGCCCGCGCAACGGAGTGAGCAGGACCGTCTTCCCGTGGTCGCGCGAGTCCAGCGCGCGGGGGCTTCCGAGTTACAGTCTCCGTCGTGGTTTCCGTTCCTGTCGCGGTTCCCGTCCCCGTCGCGATCACCGATAACCCACACTGACGAGAGGAGATAGTCACGTCCATCTAGGGTGCCCCCACGGGATGCAGCCCCGCGAACTCCAGTCCGGCGGTCTCCTCGAACCCGAGGGCGACGTTGGCCGCGTGGACGGCCTGCCCCGCCGATCCCTTCATCATGTTGTCGATCGCCGAGAAGACGACCACGCGCCCGTTGCGCGGGTCGAGTTCGAAGCCCACCTCGGCGACGTTAGTTCCGGCGACCGCCTTCGGCTCGGGGTAGCGGTAGACGCCGCCGCCGCCGGCGACCGTCCGGACGAACGGCTCGTCCTCGTAGGCCTCGCGGTACGCACCCCAGAGGTCGCCCTTGGTGACGGGGTCGTCCGGGAAGACGTGGCAGGTCGCGCTCGCGCCGCGCACCATGTCCACCGCGTGGACGGTGAAGGCCACGCGCGTGCCGAGGTACGCCTCGATCTCCGCCTCGTGGCGGTGGCCCGTCGGCGCGTAGGGGCGGACGACGCCCGAGCGCTCGGCGTGGCTGGAGGCCTCGCCGCCGCCCGCGCCGCCCTCCGAGGAGCCGACCTTCACGTCCACGACGATCCGCTGGTCACCGTCTCGCGGGTCGCTCCCCTCCCCGCTCGACTGCTTCGCGGTGCTGCGCACCGCGCCGTCGATCACGCCCGCATCGACGAGCGGGAGCAGTCCGAGGACGGTCGCCGTCGCGTTGCACCCCCCGGCGGCGATGAGGTCCGCGCCGGGCAGTTCCTCGCGGTTCAGCTCGGGGAGCGCGTAGGTCGCCTCCGCCAGTAGCTCGGGGCGCTCGTGCCCGTCGTACCACTCGTCGTAGAGGTCGGCGCTGGGCAGGCGGAAGTCCGCGGACAGGTCGACCACGGTGTCCGCGGCGTCGCGGAAGGCGTCCACGTGCTGCATCGAGACGCCGTGGGGCGTCGCCGCGAACAGCACGTCCACCGACTCGAGGTCCTCGGGATCGGTGAAGCGCAGGTCGAGTTCCCGGAGGTTCGGGTGGGCGTAGCCCACCGTCTTCCGGGTGTACTTCCGGCTGGTCGCCTGGACCACCTCGAACTCGGGGTGGCCGGCGAGCAGACGGAGGAGCTCCCCGCCGGTGAAGCCGGACGCGCCGACGACCGCCGCGGTCGTCCGGCTCACGCGGATACCTCCGTCGCCTGCGCGGCCTTCGACTCCAGCCAGTCGGCGACGCGGGCGGGCACGTCCACGTCGGTGGCCTCGGTGAGCGCCTTGAACTCGACGGTGTGGTTCACCTCGTGGATCGTGTAGCCCGAGGCGGTCTCCATCAGGTCCACCCCGAGGAGGCCGCCGCCGACGGCCTCGCTCGCGCGGGCGACGAGCTCCGCGACCTCGTCGTCCACCGCGAACGTCTCGGTCGTCGCGCCCTTCGCGGCGTTGGTCAGCCAGTGATCGGAGGAGCGAGCCATCGCGGCGATCGGCTCGCCGTCGACGGCCAGCACGCGGAGGTCGCGGTCGGGCTTCTCGACGAACTCCTGGACGTAGAACACCTTGTGCTCGTAGTGGCCGAGCGTCTCCTTGTGTTCGAGGACGGCCTCGGCCGCGCTCCGGGAGTCGATCTTCGCCATCAGCCGACCCCACGACCCGACGACGGGCTTGAGGACGCAGGGGTAGCCGAACGACTCGATGATGTCGAGCGCCGCGTCGGCGGTGAACGCCACCTCGGTCTCGGGGGTCGGGACGCCCGCGTCGGCGAGCGCGAGGCTGGTACGTACCTTGTCGGCGCAGATCGTCGCCGTCTCCGGGGCGTTCACCACCGGGATCCCGTAGCTCTCGACGAACTGCGTCGCGTAGATGCTGCGGCTGGTGGCGAGACACCGGTCGAGGACGAGGTCGCAGTCAGCGAGCGACGCCGGCGGTTCGCGCAGGCCGAAGCGCTGGGAACGCACGTCCACCTTCTCGACCTCGTGGTCGCGCTCGCGGAGCTCGTTGAGCAGGAGCTTCTCGTCCCGCCGGATCCGGGAGTAGAGCACGCCGATCCTCATCGACCCACCTCCGCTCCGCGTCCGTTCGCGTCCGCGCCGACCGTCCGCATCCTCACTCCCCCCAGTCTTCTTCGAGCTCGGGCGCGGTCTCGAGCGTCACGGGATCGACCTCGATGACCTCGAGCTCCGCGCCGCAGGTGTCGCAGTCGATGATCTCTCCCACTTCGATGTCGTCGTACAGGGTCACGTCGGACCCGCACTCGGGACAGGTTGCCATTGTACTTCCCTCTCCCACGCAGGGACACTTAAATCCGTCGAACTTATCATAAAAATTATATTACTACACCCCTCTCTGCGCGCGTTTCAGGCGGTTTGGCCGCGTTTGCAGACGTTCTGCAAATTGTATGTGTGTGCTCGTCCCCGAGGGGACGGCGGCACCGGTCCCGGTCGTGGCACCGGTCGCGGTGCCGGGCGCGGTCGCCCCCGGTGCGGCGGTCGCGCCGGCGGAAGCGTCGGCTCACACATAGGACGACACCTCGGCGGCGAGTTCGTCCGCGGCCGCCTCGAGCGAGGCGCGACGGTCGGCGAGCGCCGACTCGTCCGCCGCGAGCGCCGACCCGGCGGCGTCGAGCTGGGAGGCGACCGCCTCGGGGGCGGGGCCCCCGACGGAGTCGCGGCTCTCGACGCTCCGCGCGGGGTCGAGAGCCGCCTCGACGGCGGCGGGATCGACGTAGGTCGAGAGCGGTTCGTCGAGCACCTCCGCCGCGGCGGCCTCGACGGCGGCGACGTCGGCACCCTGCTCCGCCGCGTGACTCGCGGCGGAACCGCTCGTCCGTTCCGCGGCGCGTTGCGCCGCGACAGCCACCACCTCGTGGGCCGTCCGGAAGGGCAGGCCGTGCCGGGCGAGCAGGTCGGCGACGCCCGTCGCCGTCGAGAAGCCCTCGCCGGCGGCCGCCGCGAGTTCCGCCTCGGACCACGTCGCGGTCGCCACCGCGCCCGCCGCGACCTCCGTCGCCTCCGTCACGGCGTCGACGGCGCGCCAGGCGTGGGGCGTCGCGCGCTGGAGGTCGCGGTTGTACGCCCGCGGAAGCCCCTTGAGCGTCGTGAGCAGGCCGTCGAGCCCGGCGCTCGCGTCCCCCGCGCAGGCGCGGACGAGCTCGAGCGTGTCCGGGTTCTTCTTCTGGGGCATGATCGAGGAGGTCGAGGAGTAGTCGTCCGAGAGGTCGACGTACCCCCTGTTCGCGAAGAGGACGAGGTCCTCGGCCAGCCCGGAGAGGGTCGTCGCCAGCACCGCGAGCGCGCCCGCCGACTCCGCGAGGAAGTCGCGGGCCGCGGCCGCGTCCATCGCGTTGTCGACGACCTCGTCGAAGCCGAGGAGTTCGGCCGTGCGCTCGCGGTCGACGTCGAACGTCGTCCCCGCGAACGCCGCCGCGCCGAGCGGCGAGCGGTTCACCCGCCCGTAGGCGTCGAGCAGGCGGGCGGTGTCCCGGCGGAGCGCCTGCTCGTAGGAGAGCGCCCAGTGGGCGACGGTGGTCGGCTGGGCGGGCTGGAGGTGCGTGAAGCCGGGCATCACGGTCTCGACGTGTTCCTCGGCAACCCCGGCGAGCGACTCGCGCAGGAGGAGCGTCGCCTCGACGGCGTCGAGCAGGTCCTCGCGCAGGCGGTGGCGGATGCACGCGGCCACCTCGTCGTTGCGCGAGCGGGCGGTGTGCATCTTCCCGCCGACGGGGCCGATCTCGTCGATGACGGCCGTCTCGATGGCCGCGTGGACGTCCTCGCCGTCGGGAAGCGACCCGTGGCCGTTTACCTCGACGATGTTGAGCGCCGTGAGGATCCGGGCGGCCTCGTCGTCCCCCACGATTCCACGCTCGGCGAGCATGACCACGTGCGCGCGGTCGACCGCGAGGTCGGCCGCGAAGATGCGCTCGTCGGCCGCGAGCGACGAGAGGAAGCTCCGCGCGGGGCCGCCGCTGAAGCGGTCGCGGCGGACGACGTCGCTCCCGTCCTCGCCGGTCATCGGTTCACTCCCCGTCGCCACCGTCGGTCAGCAGCGCCTCCTCGGTCCCCTCGACCGACTGCTCCTTCAGGACGGAGTTGGCGAGGCGCGACTGGAAGCCGTGGTACTTCGCCACGCCCGTCGCGTCGGCCTGCGCGATGCCGTCGACCGTCTCGGTGTTGAACGAGGCCGCCGACTCGGAGTAGACCGCGTAGTCGCTCTCGCGGGCGACGGCGCGACACTGCCCGCCCTCCAACTTCAGGGTGACGGTGCCCGTCACGCGCTCCTGGGTCGCGTCGACGAACCCGTCGAGGGCGGTCACGAGCGGCGCGGCGAGCAGCCCCTGGTAGGCCTTCTCGCCCCACTGCCGGTCGACCTGCGCCTTGAACGCGCGCTCCTCCTGCGTCAGGACGAGCCCCTCGAGCGCCTCGTGGGCTGTCAGCAGTGCCGTCGCCGCCGGGTGCTCGTAGTTCTCGCGCACCTTCAGCCCGAGGATGCGATCCTCCATCAGGTCAGTGCGGCCGACGCCGTGCGCGCCCGCGAGGTCGTTGAGCTCCGCGATGAGGGCCGCCGAGTCGAGTTCCTCGCCGTTCAGCGAACGCGCGTAGCCGTCCTCGAACCCGACCTCGACGAGGTCGGGGTCGGCGCTCCCGGGCGTCTCGGTCCACTCGTAGATGTCCTCCGGCGGGACGTAGCCCGGGTCCTCGAGGTCGTCGCCCTCGACGGAGCGGCTCCAGAGGTTCGTGTCGATGCTCCACGCGCCCTCGTTGCCGCCCTCGACGGGCAGGTCCTTCTCGGCCGCGTACTCGATCTCCCACTCGCGGGTGAGACCGAGTTCGCGCACCGGCGCGATCACCTCCAGGTCGGAGTCGCGCCAGACCGCCTCGAAGCGGAGCTGGTCGTTGCCCTTCCCCGTGCAGCCGTGGGCGACGGCGTCGCAGCCGTGCTCCTCCGCCACCTCGAGTATCGCCTCGGCGATGACCGGGCGCGCGAGGGCGGTCCCGAGGGGGTAGCCCTGGTAGTCGGCGTTGGCGCGGACCGACCGGAGACAGAGGTCGGCGAACGCCGCCGTCGCGTCGACGACGTAGTGCTCCAGGTCGAGCGCCTCGGCCGTCTCCTCGGCCTCGTCGAACTCCTCTGCGGGTTGGCCGACGTCGACCGTGACGCCGATCACGTCGTCGTAGCCGTACTCTTCCTTCAGCAGCGGTACGCAGACCGTAGTGTCGAGCCCGCCGGAGAAGGCGAGCGCGACCGTCTTCTGTGCCATTGTGGGTGAATCTCGTGCGTGTATCGTGTGAGTCGAAAGCGATGCGAACCGGGTCGGTGGGGGTGAGTGGAGTAGGGCCTAACGGCCCGGTCGCGGTCGCACGAGAACGAGTCGGCACCCGCCGCTGGCGAGGGAGCCACCAGCGCCGAGACGGGTCCGTGTCATTATCGAATCCGTACGGCCGACGCCACATAAACCTGACCCGAACGGCAATCTCCGCCGATATGCGTCTGTGACACAGACGCACGAATCGAGGACGCAGAACCTGCCTACCGGGGGCTGACTCGCGAAACGAATTTCCACCGATGGGCGGACACTTCCGACGTTCATATATGTCGAGCGCGGTACGCGGTCGATCGGGCCGTATTTCGCCCGTCGATCGTTCCTTCTCGAAGGAGGGGCGACAGTATATCCGAGCGGGGCGCCACACACACGGCGTGTACAGCCTCAACGCCCCGCTCTCGCCGGCCGCGGACGCGCTCGTCGCGGACCTCCAGGGCGACCTCCCCGCGGGCGTCCGCCCCCGACACCGCCCGACGCTCGTCGTGAAGCGCCTCGGCGGGGGCGATCACCGACGCGTCGCCGCCCGGAGTCGGGCGGCGCTCTCCGACGCCCCGGCCTGCGCCGCCCGCGTCGACGGCCTCGGGACCTTCGACGGCCCCACCGGTCCGATCCTCCACCTCGTCGTCGAGAGTCCCGGTCTGTGCCTCCTGCACGACCGACTCTGCGCGGCGTTCGATCCCGTGGCGGGCATCGAGGGGGCGGACTACGTCCCGCACGTCACGCTCGGCCGGGGCGGCGACCCCGGGGCGGTCGCGCAATTCCGCGATCGCGACGTGCCGCCCGTCGCGTGGACGGTCGACGAACTCTGGCTGTGGGACGCGGACCGCCGCGAGCGGATCGGTTCGCTCCCCCTCGGCCGGTAGCGGCGGCGAACGGGGGCGAAAGTGCGCGGTGGTGACGGACCGGTCAGGGGGCCGGCGGTGCGCCCGCCCACGCGTCCATGTCGGAGTAGAAGTTGAGCATGGCGAAGCGGAGCTTCTCGGGCTGGACGTCGATGGTCTCGACGCGCTCCTCGGGCGGGAACGTCTCGGCGACGCTGTACTTTCGCATCTCCCGGCGCGCACGACCGGTGTAGCGCTCGTCCAGGAGGATCCGGACGCCGAAGTCCTCCGGCGAACGGACGACGCGCCCGAGCGCCTGTCGGGTCTTCCTGATGGTGGGCACCTCGACGGCGTACTCCCAGCCCGGGTCCTCGCGCCCCGCGTCCGCGAACGCCGTCGCGTAGGCGTCCTGGACCGCGTCCATCCGATCGTCGAGGTGCGGGTACGGGACCCCGACGACCACGACCGTGCGGGCGTCGTCGTCGTCGAAGCTCACCCCCTCCGCGAGCGTCCCCCAGAGCGAGGTGAGCAGCGCGCCGTTGCCGTCCTCGACGAACCGCCGGCGCAGCTCCTCGACCGGCGTGCCCGGCTCGTCGAGGTAGAGCGTCGCGTCCACCGAGAGCAGGTCGTGGTAGCGCTCGGCCTCGCGGTAGCTGGGGAAGAACAGGAGCGCGTTGCCCGGCGTGAACTCGACCGCGTCCTCCAGCACGCCCGTCACCTCCCGCTGGGTGGCGGGGTCGTCCCGCCGGCTGGCGAACAGCGCCGGCACGTCCACGGCGTAGGTGCGACGGCGCTCCTCGGGGAACTGCGCCCCGTAGGCCATCGTGACGGGGGCGTCCCCCTCGTCACCCCCGGCCCGGGGGCGCTGGCCGTCCGATCCGTCCGCGCCGCCCAGCCCGAGCACGTCGGCAAGCACGTCGAACGGTCGGAGCGTCGCGCTCATCAGCACGCTCGCGGCCAGCTCGTCGAACAGCGGCTCGGTCACCTGCCGCGGGATGCAGGTGTACAGCTCCGCGCGGCCGTACACCTCGTCCGATCCTCCATCGCGCCGGACGGAGACGACCGGGTACTGGCCCTCCTGGTCCGAGTCGCGCAGCCAGTCGTCGACGAACGTGGCGGCCTGGAGGACGCGACACTCCCTCCTGGTCCGGGTCTCGCCCTCCTTGTACGCCTCGTGGTACCGCCGGTCGAGCGCCGCGCCGAGTTCGAGCGCCTCGTCCAGGTCCTCGTGGATGCCCCGGCCGGTGTAGGCGTCGAGGAAGGCGAGCGTGAGGTCGTCGCGCCCCCGCTCGTTCGTGATCGAGAGGTCGTACCACGAGTCGCCCACGGCCTCGCGCTCGCCGAACGCCAGCGCGTCGTCGTACGTCGCGACGAGGGCCTCCCGGAACGCGCGGACGACGTTCCGCGCGGCGTCGGCGCGGGCGTCCGTCACCTCCTCCAGCTCCGCGAGCGCGCCGTCGAGCGTCGGCTCCGCGAGCGTCCGGGTCGCGTGGTCGCGCGCGGCGTCCTCGACGTTGTGCGCCTCGTCGAAGACGACGATGACGTCCTCCGGATCGCGGCCGATCCACCGGAAGAACTGCTCTCTGATCGTCGGATCGAGCAGGTGGTGGTAGTTACAGACCACGAGGTCGACGCCCTCCATCCCCTCCTTCAGGAGCTCGTAGCCGCAGAACCCCAGCTGCCCGGCGCGCTCGTAGATCTCCTCCGGCGTTCGCACGTCCTCGAACAGCCAGCCGTAGAACTCGTCCGTGTCGCCGGTGAGGTTCTCGTAGTAGTGCTCGCAGGTGGCCGCCTCCCGCAGCTCCTCGAGCTCGTCGTCGAGCGCGTCGAGTTCGTCCATCACCGCCTGACGCCCCTCGGCCGCCCCGGCGTCGCCCCGCCGGGCCTCCTCCAGGAGTTCGTCGCCGCGGTCGCCCAGGTCGCCGCGGTCGCGCTCGGCCTCCACCAGCGACCGCGTCGTGTCGCGGAGCGCCTGGCACTCCTCGTAGCCGACGTCGATGTGGCACATCGACCCCTTCCCGCGGAAGACGACCGCGCGGATCGCCTCCTGGCGGGTGATCGCGCGCGCCTCCTCGATGAACTGCCGGGTCTGCTGGTGGACGTTCGTCGTGATGACGACCGTCTTTCCCGTCCGGCGGGCGTGCTCGAGCGCCGGGACCAGCGCCGCGAGGGTCTTCCCGGTCCCGCAGGCCCCCTCGAAGAGGACGTCCCGGCCGTCCTCGAGCGCCGACGAGATGGTCGCCATCGCCTCGCGCTGGTGGTCGTACGGCTCTCCGTACGGGAAGAAGCGCAGGTACGCCGGCTCGCTCACCTCGGTCACTGTGAGCGGATTGTTCGGGATCGGTTAAAAATCCTCACACCCACCTTTTGCTGCGCTCGGCGCGCTTCGCGCGCCTCGCTGGCAAAAGCTGGACCAAAAGCCTCCTCACCCCCTCGCTCCGCTCGGGGGTTCCTTGGCCCGCTCGCTCGGCGCTTCGCGCCTCGCTCGCGGAGATCGTGCCGGACGGTAGCGTGGAAGGTCGGGCGTCGCCGTCGCGAGCGTTTCCACCATCGTGCTTCGATTCCTCTGCGACTGAGCGAACGCAGTGAGCGAAGGAGCGGAGGGGCGAACCCACCCTGGGAGCCGAGAGGACGTGGGAGCACGCCAGACGAGCGCCACGGGTCCGGCAGAGGGGTGAGGTGCGGTTCCTGTGGACGTTTCGAGACCGCACCTTCGGCGTACACAGCAAGGCACCTTGGCGAACAGGCGACGCCGCGGCGAGGGTGGTTCGCGGGGCGTGGCGTCGCACAACCGCGAGCGCCCCGCGACGGGAGTCAGCGCACGGGGGGTCTGGTCCCGTTCTCGGATATAAAGATACGCGACGGTAGACCGGGGGTTCCACCGCCGACGTCGGTGCGCTGGCCCGCGAGCGAACGCAGTGAGCGAGCGGACCGACGAACCCCCGAACGAAGTGAGGGGGTGAGGAGGGTTTTGATCCAGCTTTTGCCAGCGAGGCGCGCGAAGCGCGCCGAGCGCAGCAAAAGGTGGTGGTTCAACGCTCGGGCTCGATGTACACCTTCTGCACCTGCGGTTCGCGCTCGACGAGCGCGCGTTCGATGGCGGTGATGCGCTCGTCGATCTCTCCCGTATTGAGACCGTCATCGAAGCTGACGTCGGCCGTCACGATGAGCTGTTCGGGGCCGAAGTACACCGTCCGGAAGTCGTCGACGTGGCGGACGCCGTCCCAGCGGGCGACGATGGCCTTCAGGTCCCGTTCCTCGCCCCTGGGGAGGCTCTCGCCGATGAGCAGGCGCTTGTTCTCCCACGCGAGCGCGAGCGCGAAGCCCATCAGCATGAGTCCGATGAGGAAGGAGGCGACGGCGTCGTAGATCGGGTTGCCCGTCTGCCGGGAGAGGAACACGCCGAGCAGGGCGAGTCCAGCGCCGCCCATGGCGATCGAGTCCTCCGTGAACGCCGTCAGCGTGGTCACGTCGCTGGTCTTGCGGAACGCCTCGCGGAGAGTCGACCAGCCGTGCTCGTCCATCTGCAGGGAGAGCCCCTCGTAGGCCTTCTTGAGCGCGTAGCTCTCGAAGCCGATGGCCCCGAGGAGCGCCGCGTAGTTCACGTAGACCGCCGGAAACGTCCGGCCGAGGAGTTCGACGTCCCCCGGCGCGACCGGGTGGGGGTGGACGATGGCCTCGTAGCCGTGGGCGGCGCTCTCCCAGCCCGCGATGCCGAACAGGAGGACCGCGACGAGAAACGCGTAGAAGAACTGCGCCTTCCCGTAGCCGAACGGGTGGCCGCGGCTCGCTACCTTGTCGCTGTAGCGGATGCCGACCAGGAGGAACACCTGGTTGCCCGTATCCGAGATGGAGTGATACGTCTCAGAGAGCATCGACGGACTGCCCGTCAGGAGATAGCCGACGAACTTCAGCACGGCGATCGCCGCGTTCGCGAAGAGGGCGGCGAGGACGACGGTCGTACTGCTTGCCATTACCTATCGACAGACGAGCATACGGCAAAGAGCTACCGCCAGCGACTCGTAGCTCCGCACCGTCACTGCCCGCATGATCGCGGTACTCTCCGACACGCACGGACGAGACGGACACCGCCTCGACGGTCGCACCCTCGAGGCGGTCCGCGAGGCCGACCTCGTCTGCCACGCCGGCGACTTCCTCACCGAATCGGTCCTCGACGCCTTCGAGGCCGAGAGCGCCGCGTTCGTCGGCGTGGTCGGGAACAACGACGCCCCCGGCGTCCGCGAACGCCTCCCGAGAACCCGGACGGTCGAATTCGAGGGCGTCCGGATCGCGATGGCCCACGGCCACGAGCACACGGAGACGGCGCTAGCTCTGTTCGGTCGCCAGGAGAACGCCGACCTCGTCGTGGTCGGCCACTCCCACCGGCCCGAGTTCGGCTACCTCGGGACCGTCCCCCTCCTCAATCCCGGCAGCCACGCCGACCCGCGGTGGTACGAACCCGCGCACGCGGAACTCGAACTCGACCCGCTCCGGGGGCAGTTGGTCAGACCGAACGGGACGGTCATCGACGGGTTCGAGATGTGAGCGCCGGGGATCGAACGACCGAACGACGACGCCGGCGATGGGAGTAGCGACTGGTTCCGGGCACCGACCGCCGTCGACCCCCCGGGGGTCAAGGGGGTATCGAGGGTCGACGGAAACACTTGAGTGGACACACGCGATAGAGACGCTCACGGCCCGGTATCGTGCACGGGTTTCAGACGAACCCTTGTGAGGTTGAAGGCTGCCCCGAGGCGAGGCTCGCCTGCTCGTCGTCGTCGGTTTCAGACGAACCCTTGTGAGGTTGAAGACCGCCTCGCCCAACCGCTTCCGCCCGAACGTCCCCTCGTTTCAGACGAACCCTTGTGAGGTTGAAGGAGCCCCACCCGCCCGTCTCACGGCCCGGTTACTCGTCGCCGTCGAGGGCCGTCCGCCACTCCTCGAACAGCTCCTCTTTCCCCTCGACGGGTTCCGCTCCCTCGATAGGGTCCGGCGCATCCTCCATCCACTCGTCGATACGCCGTTCGTACTCGTAGGGGTCGTACTCCTCGCCGCGTTCGGCCGCCATCTCGGCCTGCGCCCGATGCGTTTCGGGGGCCAGCCGCAGGTCGGGGCGGTCAAAATCCGACACATCGGGGACGTCCTTTACAGCCATCGTTCAAACCTCGTGACATAGTTTTGGGCGTTCGCTCGTAAATACCTCTCGGCTCTCCCCATCGCCTCTTTCGCCGGAAGCGGTCTGGAAAGCGTACGCTTGGCGACCTGCCCCTTCTCAGGGTGGTACAGATCGAGATGTAGCCCGACCACCTCGACGTTCCGGTAGGTCGGTCCGTCGACGTCGTGATCGGATCGTGCGACCTCTAACCACCGGCCAGCGTGCCAATACTCAAGCTGGACGACGAACCGAACGGGCGTCCCCCGTCGCTTCGTCATCGCCACGCGAAGGCGACAGCACGGCGGTAGCCCGCGCTCGGTCGTCCACTCCTGTTCGTACTCGGTCACTTCGACCCCCCGTCGGCGGAGCGAGCAGCCTTCAACGCCGATTCCCCGAACACCCTGGCGACGCTCGCGAGCGTCGCCAGGCCGAACGTCGCGGTCGCCCACAGCGGAACCGCCTCGCCCCGGTAGACGTAGACCGCGACGACGGCGCACGCCGTCGATACGAGTAGCAGCGTCGTCACCGTTCCCGTAAACCGCCACCGAGTACGTGTGCTTTCCGTCTCCGCGTCGCTGTCGGCGGCGGCAGCGGACGCATCGTCGTCAAACCACTCCTCGACGGTAAGTCATTGACGGCCCGAAACTACTACCCAGATTTCGTATGAGCCCCGGGAGGTCAGTCTGATTTCGGAGACGGACTGACGGTTTCAGGGCGATCCGCGCGAAGTCGTGGCGAGAAGGCGAGCGTCGGGGGGAGGGCCGAAGCGACAGTACTCACTACGTGAGAGTGTCTCATATAGACGCGGAAGGCTCAAACGATCGTTTGAGCGATCGTCCCCGAAATGACTTTCGTGAGCGGGCCGTCAGGGTTCGTATGGTCTTCGGCCTCGACATCGTCACTCTCGTCGTCATCGGCGCGATCGTCCTGTTCCTGCTCGCGGTGTACCTCATGTTCCGCCGGACGGCGCTCGCGTTCCGGGAGGGCTTCGACGGCCGGCGGTAGCGCCGTCAGCGTGCCTCGGCGACGCGCTCGACGGCTGCCTCCACGTCGTCGCGCGAGACGTCCCAGTGGGTGACGAACCGGACGGTGTGCTCGCCGAACTCGGAGCCGGCGACGCCCGCCTCGCCGATCCGGTCGAGGAACGCGCTCGCCGGCCCCTCGGTCTCGACGAGGACGATGTTCGTCTCCGGTTCCTGAACGACGAGGCCGGAGAGGTCCGAGAGTCCCTCGGCGAGCACCCGGGCGTTCTCGTGGTCCTCCGCGAGACGGTCGACGTTTTCGAGCGCCAGGAGACCGGGCGCGGCGATCACCCCCGCCTGGCGCATCCCGCCGCCGAGGAGCTTCCTGACGCGGCGGGCGCGCTCGACGAACTCGGCGTCGCCCGCGAGCACCGACCCGACGGGCGCGCCGAGGCCCTTCGAGAGGCACATCATCACGGAGTCCACCTCGCGGACCATGCGGTCGAGGGGGACGCCCCGGGACACGGCCGCGTTGGCGACGCGCGCGCCGTCGAGGTGGAGGGGGACGCCGAGGTCGTGGGCCGCCCCGGCGGCGGCGTCGAGCACCTCCGGCGCGAGGGCGACCCCGCCCTTGCTGTTGTGCGTGTTCTCGAGCGCGACGAGTCCCGTCCCCGGTCGGTGGCTGCTCGCCTCGACGTACGCCGCCTCGATCTGCCCGGGGGTGAGCGCGCCGCGCTCGCCGCCGTCGACCGGGCGGGGCTGGACGCCCGAGAGCTGCGCGACGCCCCCGAGTTCCCACTTGTAGACGTGGCACTCGCGCTCGCAGATCAGCTCCTCGCCGCGGTCGGCGTGGACGCGGACGGCGATCTGGTTGCCCATGGTGCCGCTGGGGACGTAGAGCGCCGCCTCCTTGCCCAGCAGGTCGGCCGCGCGCGCTTCGAGTTCGGCCACGGTGGGATCGTCGCGGTGGACGTCGTCGCCCACCTCGGCGTCGCGGGCGGCCTCGCGCATCGCGTCGCTCGGACGGGTGACCGTGTCGCTTCGGAGGTCGATCATGGCCGCTCGTAGCCCGCCCGGCGTCAAATACGCCGTGGTCCGGCCGTGACTCCGAAAGGGGTATCGGCGGCGCGAGTGGAGGTCGAGGCATGGATCCGCGTATCAGGGAACACGCAGAGGTCATCGCCTCGCACTCGACCGACGTACAGCCGGGCGATCTCGTCGTCGTCGCCGCCCCTGCCGCCGCGGAGGACCTCGTCGTCGCGCTCCACGAGGTGCTCGGCGACCGCGGCGCGACGCCCGTCTACCTCGGGAAGAGCGACAGGGCGGACCGCGCGTACCTCCGCGCCGTGGACGAGGACGACCTCCGGACGCCGGAGCACCTGAAGGCGCTCTACGAGCGCGCGGACCGCGTGATCCGCGTCCGTGCGAAGGCGAACGCGACGGAGACGAGCGACGTCCCCACCGAGACTAACGCCGCCCACTCGCGCGTCTACCGGCCCGTCCAGGAGACCGTCCTCGGCAAGCGCTGGTGTCTCACCCAGTTTCCCACCCCCGCGGGGGCGCAGCTCGCCGAGACGAGCACCGAGGCCTACGAGAACTTCGTCTGGGACGCCATCAACCGGGACTGGGACGCCCAGCGCGAGTTCCAGGCGAACATGGTCGAGCGCCTCGACGCGGCGAGCGAGGTGCGGATCGTCTCGGGCGAGACGACCGACGTCACCATGAGCGTCGACGGGATGCGCACGCAGAACGACTACGGCGAGTACAACCTCCCCGGCGGCGAGGTGTTCACCGCGCCCGTCCCCGACAGCGTCGAGGGCGAGGTGCTCTTCGACAAGCCCGTCTACCAGCAGGGCCGCGAGGTTACCGGCGCGCGCCTCGTCTTCGAGGGCGGCGAGGTGGTCGAGCACGGGGCCGACAAGAACGAGGACGTGCTGACCGAACTGCTCGACACCGACGCGGGGGCGCGGCGGCTGGGAGAGCTGGGCATCGGGATGAACCGCGCGATCGACCGGTTCACCTACAACATGCTCTTCGACGAGAAGATGGGCGACACCGTCCACATGGCGATCGGCCGCGCCTACGACGACACCGTCGGCGAGGGCCGCGAGGCGAACCAGTCGGCGATCCACGTCGACATGATCGTGGACATGAGCGAGGACTCGCGCGTCGAACTCGACGGCGAGGTGGTCCAGCGGGACGGCACCTTCGCCTTCGAGGAGGGCTTCGACGGATAGCGGGAGGCCGCCCACGGAAGTAACACGGTACCCGAGGAGTCAGAGTGTCTGAAGGTTCGACCCGTCTCCCCCGCGTCAGCGAGCGACGAGGCGCGTCAGGGCGGCGTGGACCAGCGTCGCGTCGACGGTCCGGACGAGCGCGAGCGCGCTGCGGACGAGAAGGTCGCGGGGGCTCGGGCGTGCGTTACGGCTGACTCGCGGGCCCATCCCCGTTACGCGATCTCGTTGTCTCGGAGGAGGTCACAGAGCACGTGCGCGTAGAGCACGACGGCGGTGAAGGCCGCCACCGGGACGGAGACGAGCGCGAGCGCGCCCACGAGCAGGCCGACGACGAGGTGGTGGCTGAGGTGCCGGCGGCGCTCCATCGCGAGGCCGCGAAAGGCACCCTCCTGGTCGAGAAACGCCCCGCGGAGGTCGCGCAGGGAGGTCCGCAGGTGCGACCAGTCACCCGTCTGGATCCGGGCGATGAGGAAGTGGTCGAGGTCGACGAACACGCTGAGCGCGACGCCGTACGCCCACAGCGCGAGGAGCGCGGCGAGCGAGAACGCCTCCGTGAACGCGAGGACCGCGACCCCGACGGCGCTGACGACCGCCCCGACCGCGGCGTGTTCCGGCGAGTGCATTGTACTCCCGTCGCGAGGCGGGCATATCGTCCTGTCGCCGCCCGGGCGGCCTCGCGCTGTCGAGGGCGGGGGGCGAACTTACTCCTCGAGGAACGACAGCTGCGCCGTACCGTTCATCAGGAGCTTCGTCAGGTTGCCGCGGAAGCGGTAGGCGTCGACGCCGCCCTCGACGCGTCCCGTCACCTCGTTTCCGGTGATCGTGTCGGTCGCGGCGTCGTCGCTCCCCCGCGGGTGTTTGACGATCGTCCCGTCCACCGCTAGGGTGTAGGAGCAGGGGTCGCTGCCGGTCCCGTCCACGACGAACGTGTGGGGCAGTACCGCCCCCTCGACGCCCGCCGACGCGAGCAGCCCCGGATCGACCTGGCGGCCGTCGACGTAGACGGCCGCCTGACCGTCGAGTTGGAAGTCGGTGACGGAACCGGAGAACAGGTAGCCGTCCGTCCCGCCCAGCACGGCACCCTCCGCGCTCCCGCCCGAGATGTTGTCCCCGGCGTCGATCGATCCGACGTCGGGATCGGGCGCGACGCCGCCGCTGACGGTAAACCGATAGGTCGCCGCCGCGTCGCCCGTCCCGACGACCGCGAGGGTGCGTGAGGGGGCGGGATCGCCCATCGAGCGGAGTTCGTCCGCGGTGACGGCGGTCCCGTCGAGTTCGATCTCGACCGGACCGTCCACCTCGAAGTCGGTGACAGCACCCGTGAAGCGGTAGGCGTCGGTGCCGCCGACGAGGAACCCGCGAACCGAGTTCCCCTCGAGGTAGTCCTCGGTGCCGTAGGCCGGGTCGAATTCCAGGTCGCCGCTCACCGAAAACGAGTACGGCGACGCCTCCTCCGAGTGTAGCTTCAGGTGGCGCTTCGTCGCGCCGTCGGTCGATTCGGTCGATTCGGGCGACTCCTCGAGCGACGAACCGCCGTCCGACGAATCGTCACCGGACGCGCTATCGTCGGAGGCGTCACCGTCACCGCCGGACGAGCCACTGTTAGTACCGTCACCGTCGTCGGGGTCACTCATCGAGCGGAGTTCGTCCGCGGTGACGGCGGTCCCGTCGAGTTCGATCTCGACCGGACCGTCCACCTCGAAGTCGGTGACAGCACCCGTGAAGCGGTAGGCGTCGGTGCCGCCGACGAGGAACCCGCGAACCGAGTTCCCCTCGAGGTAGTCCTCGGTGCCGTAGGCCGGGTCGAATTCCAGGTCGCCGCTCACCGAAAACGAGTACGGCGACGCCTCCTCCGAGTGTAGCTTCAGGTGGTGGGACGTCCCGTCGTCCGCTCCGCTCGATCGGCCGTCGGAGTCGTCCGAGGAACCGTCGGCGTCGTCGCTCCGCCGCCACCGCTCGCTCGGAACGGGGCAGGACTCGTCGTAGCGCAGGTCGCGCGTCTCGGCCGACGAGCGGACGTAGCCGACGGCCTCCCCGGGGACGTTGATACAGGTGTTCTCGACGACGCAGTCCGGGGAGTCCTCCAGGTAGATCCCGTCGCCGTGCTCCATCTGGATACAGCAGTCGCGGACGACCGACTCCGGGCGCTTGTCGAGGACGATCGCGCCGCGCTCGCTGCGCGCCGATCCCGTCACCGAGACGCCGTCGATCGTGATCCCCCACTGGTCCTCCGGCGGGGTGCCGTGCGAGGAGAAGCGCTCGCCGGGGGCGTACGCGAAGACGGCTGGCTGTCCGTCGATGTCGTTTCGGATGCGGGTGTCCTCGATCGTGACGTCGCCGTCGGAGGCGTTGATGGCGATGACCCCCATGGCGGGGGTGTCACGGTAGGCGCTGCGCGCGATGACGTCGCAGTTGTAGACGCCGCCGCCGGTCTTCCCCCACGGCCCGCTCGAGAAGTAGAGGCCGTTGACCCCGCCGGGGTCGCCCGTGTTGTCCGGGTGGGCGTCGTCCCAGTCGATGACGACGGTCGAGTCCCTGATGTACGATCCCGCGCCGAGGCGCATGACGGCCATGTCGTTGTTCTTGAAGAGGCAGTTTTCGAAGTTCACCGCGCCCTCGTGCTTCCCGGTGTAGAGGCCGCCGTCGCCCGCCGCGTTCTCGATGTGGCAGTCGCGGAACGTGATCGTCCCCCGATGACCGTGGAAGACGCCCCCGGCACCGTCGTTGACGCCGTGGGGTTTGAAGTCGGACGGCCCGGTGTGGACGAGGTTCGTCACGAGGCCCTCGCCGTCGGGATCGGTGAGCTTCGGGAGCAACGCCCAGCGGTCGGTGTCCCCGCTGGTGTTGAAGCCCGCGAACTCGACGTCGTGGATCTGTAACCCGTCGCGGATCCGGATGACGTTCCCGATGTCGCCGCCGTCGCGGCGCATCCGCTGCTGGAAGGTAAGGTTCTCGAGCAGGATGTCGCTGCCGTCGCGGATCCAGAGGAAGTACGACGACTCGCCGGGGGGCGTGACGAACTCGACGTCGCGCCGGTGCGCGCCGAGCCCCCGAACGCCGAAGCGATTCAGCTCGCGTTGATCCCGATACTCGGTGAAGAGGTACCGACCGGGCGGAAACTCGACGAGAGTCCCGTCGTCCATCGCCCCGTAGAACGCGTCGTCGATCGGCCGCTCGCCGTCGGGGTCCATCCCCAGGTCCTCGACGGCGTTCAGTACGCGGTCGAACTCGATGCCGTGACGGGTCGTCCCGGCGGCCCGGCCTACTCGGCTGCCGACGGCGACGACGCCCGCCGCTGTCGCACCGAGTTTCAAGTACGTCCGTCGATCCAGAAACGACGCGTCCGATTCCGTCTCCCCCTCCGCCGAGGAGCCGTCCGCTGCGGATTCGCTCACGCTCCCACGTGCCAATTCGTCCATGCCACCATCA
The DNA here is from genome assembly GCF_029338575.1 of Halomarina halobia. Taxonomy (GTDB): domain Archaea; phylum Halobacteriota; class Halobacteria; order Halobacteriales; family Haloarculaceae; genus Halomarina; species Halomarina halobia. Next base: position 2,608,760 of record NZ_CP119992.1, on the reverse strand, counting down.
TTCATCGGTTACGATGTAATAAGTATTTTGTTGTAAATCAATATTAGAAGAAAGTTAATAATTAAGATATATCAGTGGAGATAACGAAGAGCGCAACGATCGGGCCGACTTCCCAGACCTCGATATGCGGCCTGAATGAGGAGTATATTCGACTTTGACCGTGATCGGCGAGGAGTCCTTCGCAGATCATAGTTGCCTTCTTATAGGTAATAGTTAAGTAAATTACTTTTATATTGTCATAGTATTTTTCATATCCCTTACTTAGTAAGCCAAAAGATTCAAGGACGGTTCGAGGGCGGCGGGTACTGTGCAGGACCGGTGAAGCGTTCCATAACGACCCCTTCGGGAGATTTTATCGTAGCCCGCGGGAAGAAGTGACGACGCGCTATAACGATCCGCGCGTTCCCACCGCCGGATGAACTCGCGCAGTCGGCCGAGAGCGGTGGACGAGGGGTGGTTGTCGCGCTCACGTCACCGGCGCTCTACTATCCCCCTCAGGGGAGACGGTAGCAGATCCCTCGCGCGGTGTCCGATCACGACGGGTCGATCGGTTCACCGGACAGTAACGTACCGTCGACCCCGGAGAGGGGACCGGACACCTCCGCAGCAGGCGGGATTATCGTGACCGGAGGAGGATATATTACTGCGAGGTGGATACTAGCTTCATGTCACTCAATACCACGTCCCCGGTGACCGACGACGTCGGATACCTCGCGCGGTCGGAACACCGCGTCCCGACGCTCGTCGCTCTGACGGAACGTCCCCGGAGTCGGTCCGAACTATGGGAGATGACCGGGGTTTCGTCGTCGACGATCCGGCGCACGTTGCGCGAGTTCGAAGAACGCCGCTGGATCCGCCGGGGCGGATACCGGTACGAGTCGACGCAGTTGGGCGCGTACGTCGCCTCCGCGATGGCGGAGCTGATCGAGCGAGTGGAGACCGAGCGACAGCTCCGCGACGTCTGGCAGTGGCTTCCGGACGAGGAGAGCGGGTTCACGATCGAGATGTGTACTAACGCGGTCGTGACCGTCGCCGCGGCCGACGACCCGTACCGCCCGGTGAACCGGTTCGTCTCGCTGCTCCGGGAGACGGACCGGTTTCGGTTCGTCGGGTTTAGTATCGCCCTGCTCGAGCCGTGTAAGGACGAGTTCCGTCAGCGGATCGTCGACGGTATGGACGCGGAGATCGTCGATCCGCCCGACGTCGCCCGATCGATCCTGTCGACCTACCCGGAGCACTGTTCCGAACCCCTCGAGAGCGGTAATCTCACGGTTCGGTTGCACGACGACCTGCCGCCCTACGGCGTCAGTCTCTTCGACCACCGGATCGGCATCAGCGGCTACACCGACAGCGGGACGGTGCGGGTGTTGATCGACACCGACGCGCCGGCGGCGCGCGAGTGGGCGGAAGCGACGTACGGGTCCTACCGGCGCGAGGCTCGACCGCTCGCGATCGAACCGGCCGTCGAGTGACTTCGCGCTGCGAGCGTTATTACGTACCGCGTCGGGTATGTCGAGCGTAACAGCGCTATCGGGGAGTGCCGTAGCTAGTGGTGTGGGGACGATCCGCGTCGCGGGCGGATTCCCGTTCAACGAGTGGCCGATCGTCACCGACTGCACGGTCGGTAGTATCTGCCGAAACGTCACGCGTTAGCTACCTACACTCGGCGCTCGTCCGATTTACTGCCGGAAGGCGAAAGAAACCATGACCGACGACCAGCAGATCAGACACGGTGTAGACATCGACAAGCTCGAGGGGTTCGCCGAATACGCGAGCGAAAACCCCGACGAGGTGCGACTCGGGCTCGGGGCCCGCTCTACCTACGAGGGGACGTGCGCGCACAGCCTGGCGAAGGTGGACTCGTACACGATGGGCGGCGAGACGATCGCCCGCGAGACGCGCGAGTACACGATACCGTACGGCGGGTGGAAGGAGGTGCTGGACGCGGGCGGGTGGGTCGGCGGAACCGACCGGATGGAGCCGATCGAGGTCGCGCTCTCCGCGCTCGCCTCGTGCATCAACGTCGGCATCACGATCAACGCCGTCGCGAACGGCGTCGACGTCGAACGGCTCCAGACCCGCGTCCGAACCGACTTCGATCCGGGCGTCCTCTTCAGTCTCGAGGACCTCGAAGAGGCCGACGCCGTCTTCGAGAACCTGACCGCCGAAGTCGATATCGCGGGCCCGGACCTCGACGAGGATCAGGTCGACGAGTGGGCGCGACGGGCACCCGTCTACACGCTCGTCTCGCTCGCCCAAGACGTCCAGCTGACCGTAAACGCCCCCGCCGAGGTGCGGGCCGACGACTGAGGAGGTGGTGAGGGATGGAACACTCACTGGACATCGAACGACTCGAGCGGGAGGTCAAGAACGTCTACCGGAACGTCGCGGAGACGCCGACCGAGGAGTTTCACTTCGAGATGGGGCGCGAGCTGGCCGAACGGCTCGGCTATCCGCCGGCCGACCTCGACCGGATCCCGGCGGAAGCCGTAGAGTCGTTCGCCGGCGTGGGATACCACTTCGATCTCGCCGACATCCGGGAGGGGGACGACGTACTCGATCTGGGTAGCGGGTCGGGGACGGACGCGTTCGTCGCGGCGCTCCACGTCGGAGACACGGGGAGCGTGACCGGCCTGGACATGACCGACGAGCAGCTCGAGAAGGCCCGGAGGTTACGGGAGGAGGCAGGGATGGACGGCGTCTCCTTCGAGCGGGGGTACATCGAGGAGCTGCCGTTCGAGGACGCGACGTTCGACGTCGTGATCTCGAACGGCGTCATCAACCTCTCCGCCGAGAAGGAACGCGTCTTCGCGGAGGCGAGTCGCGTGCTCGCGTCGGGAGGACGGCTCGCCATCTCGGACATCGTCAGCGAGCGGCGGATGCCAGAGCGCATCAAGACCGACGCGGACCTCTGGGCGGCCTGCATCGGCGGGGCCGAGCAGGTCGACAGCTACACGACCACCGTCGAAGCCGCCGGGTTCGAGGTGACGGACGTTCGGGACAACACCCGGTACCAGTTCATCTCGGATCGGGCGGCGAACGCGTGTCAGACGTACGGCGTGAAGAGCATCTCGCTCAGCGCTCACAAGTGATCATGGGAACGACAGAACAATCGGTAGCGAGCGAACGGGAAGCACAGGTCGAGCTCGGCTCAAAGCTCAGAAACGGGTCCCTGCTGATGGCCCTCGCGGGCGTCGGGTTCATCGGCTACGGGATCGTCTTCCTCGTCCTCAATTTCGTGGGAAGCGGTTTCGAACTCGGGGTCAGCCACCTCGGTGGAATGACCCCTGCGGATCTCGATCCGACGGTCGCGTACTACATCAGCCACCTGCACGTCGCCACCGCGGCGTTCATCATCTCGACGGGAATCGCCGTCACGGCCCTCTCGTGGTACGGGGTGCGCCAGCGGCTCACCTGGGCGTGGGCGACCGCGGTCGTCGCCGCCGTCGTCGGCCTGGCGATCGCCCTGCCGATGCACTACACCGCGGACGCGTTCGCCCACGACTGGGTGACCCACCTCGGGCCGATCTACCTGGCGACGATCGTCTTCGTCGTCGGCGTCGTTCTGGCGTACCAGGGGCTGCGGGCGTCGTGACTGCCGCGGCGACCGAACGACGTTTTTGACGCGAACGAGGGCGGTGGGATTCGAACCGCGTCGAGACGGCCGCACGGTCTCCGCGCCGCACCGCGAGCGAACGAGCGTAGCGAGGGGGTGCGGCGCGGTCTCAGTGGAGGTTTTGCCAGCGAGCGAGGCGAAGTCGAGCGAGTGCAGCAAAACGTCCTGGCGAGCAGGCGACGCCGCGGGCGGGATCTGGTTCGCGGGGCGTGGCGTCGCACGACCGCGAGCGCCCCGCGACCGAAGTCAGGTCACACGGACGCTGGTCCCGCTCTCCGTTATAAACGTACGGACGGTAGACCGGGGTCGCCACCGCCGACGCCAGCGCGGCAGCCGCGAGCGAGTGAAACGAGCGAGCGGCTTTTTTCGGTGCAGATGTTTTGGCCGAGTGGTGCGCGACCGAAGGGAGCGCACCCGAGGCGAAAAAAGGTGCATGGGCACGGTGGGATTCGAACCACGGTCGCTCGCTTCGCTCGCTCCCTGATTCGAATCCCACGGGGGACCTCACTCACGGCTCACGGACGTTCGCCGGAGGTGAGGCGCACGGTGGGATTCGAACCGGAGGAAGACGGTCGCCCTCACTTCGTTCGGGCGTTGCGACTTCCAGGGTTCGAATCGCCACCTCGATCCGCTGGCCGTCGCTCACGTCCGTTCGCGACAGGCCAGCGAGCACGGTGGGATTCGAACCCACGACCATCGGATTAGAAGTCCGACGCTCTATCCTAGCTGAGCTACGTGCCCCGCCGGATGGTTCACGCGAGAGCGTCAAAAGCAGTCCGTTTCCCTCATCGGGAGCGGTCCTCCTTCTCGCGGGGACGGCCGCGACCGTCGACGGGCGCGGAGTACCGCCCGCGGAACACAGCCGTTAAGAACGGAACGGACCGACTCGCGGGTAATGGGAGTCATCGGGACCGTCGGCCTGCCGGGCAGCGGAAAGGGCGAGGCGGCGAGCGTCGCCCGCGAGATGGCGATTCCGGTCGTGACGATGGGCGACGTCATCCGGGCGGAGTGCCGCCGCCGCGGCCTCGACCCGGCCGACCACCACGGCGAGATCGCGCAGCGACTCCGCGAGGAGGAGGGGCCGCTCGCCATCGCCGAGCGGTCCCTGCCGCGCGTGGAGGAGGCCCTCGAGGGGAGCGACACCGTCCTCGTGGACGGCCTCCGGTCAGACGCCGAGGTAGAGCACTTCGAGGACCGATTCGGCGAGCGCTTCACGCTCGTGGCCGTGGTCGCGCCCTTCGACCTCCGCGCCGAGCGCGTCGGCGCGCGCGGGCGGGACAACACCGATCGCGGCGGCGAGTCGCTCGCGGCGCGCGACGAGCGCGAACTCGGCTTCGGCATGGGCGCGGCCATCGAGCGCGCGGACGTGACCATCGAGAACGAGGGGGGCCTCGAATCGTTCCGCGCGAGGGTGCGCGAACTGCTGGAGGAGGAGCGATGAGCACCGTCTACAGCGTCGACGTGACGATCCGCGCCCCGGTGTACGCCACGGAGGTGACCGACCGCGTCGCCGACGCGATCCGGAACGTCTTCCCCGGCGTCGAGGTCGAGGAGCGCCCCGGCGAACTCGTCGCGACGACCCACTCCCTCGAGTCGTTCTCCGAGCACCTCCACCGCGCGGAGATCCTCGACACCGCCCGGATGACGTTCCTGGGGAACCTCGAGGGCGACACCTTCGCGTTCCGCCTGAAGAAGCAGTCGGCGTTCGCGGGGCGGGTCAACTTCGCCGTCGGCACCCCCGCCGAACTGGGCGACATCGAGGTCGAGGTGACCGTCCGCGATCCGGACCCAGAGACGTACATCGACCGCGTCGCGCCGCCCACGGAGGACGGCGTCCCGATCGACCCCGACGAGCGCGGTTCCGATCGGTGAGCGGGGAGAGCGAGCGACCGTCCGCCGATCCCCTCCGACCCGTCAGTCCAATCCGCTGACGAAGATCGCGACCCACTGTCCCCAGTCGCGCGTCTCGCGCACCTCGACCGCGGTGACCCACTTGACCCACTGGAAGCCGCGCCGCCCGGGCGCGACGACGCGCAGGGGGAAGCCGTGGCCGTGGTCGAGGCGCTCGCCGTCGACGTGCGTGGCGAGCAGCACGTCGCGGGCGACGTCCACCGGGAAACCGAAGCGGTAGCCCGTCACGGAGTGGAAGGTCACCCAGCGCGCCCCCTCGCGGACGCCCGCCTCGTCGAGCAGGTCGCCGACCGGGACGCCGCGCCAGTCGCGCTCGACGAACCAGCCGCTGGTGCAGTCGAGGACCTCGCGGCGCTCGTCCCGCGCGTCGAGGTCGCCGTACCCGAGCGTCAGCGGGCGCTCCACCGCCCCGGACACGTGGAGCCGCCACGCCTCCGCGTCGATCGGATCGGGGTCGTCGAGGACCCAGCTGGTCACCGGGAAGCGGTTGCCGGTCCCCTCACGCGGCTTCGAGCCGGTGAACCGTCGGTCCGCGCCGGCCGTGTCGAGGGCGGCGACGACGGCCTGCTGGGCGCGCCACGCGAGCGCGCCGACGAGGACGAGCCCGGCGTACTGCAGCGCCGTCCGGCGACCCTCCCAGTCGGTCCGCGCGGGCGTCCGGAAGCGTCTCGTGAGGTGATAGAGGACGAGCGGGACGACGAGTACGCCGAGCGCCATGTGGAGGGTGAGCAGCGTCCACCCCCGGAGGTCGGGGTCCGCGCCGAGCACCCACGCGATCCCCGTCGCGAGCGCCGCGAGCGCGACGGCGGCGAGGAGCACCGAGAGCGCGACCGTGCGGTCGAAGCGGCCCGTCACCCGGCGGCGGACGCGCCGGAGCTTCCAGAACAGGAGGACGACGAGGACGAGGCCGCCAGCGCCGTGGAGGACGAAGAGCCACGCCTCGCGGGCGGACCCGGCGGCGAGGCTGACGACGCCCGTGACGACCGCGAGCGTCACGAGGACGAGGATGGTCCAGTCGACCAGCCGCGGACGGGGTTCGAGGCGCACGGGGTAGATAGGTGCCGGGATCACATAGGGTACGCGAGGGGGCGAGTCGCTCGCGGCGGTCGAACGCGGCGGTCGAACGCGGTGGCCGCGAACGGCGCACAGCGGGCAATACAACAGCGTCATGCCGCTCGAGGAACTCTCTTCGACAAGCAATGCTCATCCCGCTGCGCGTGCGTGACGTGATGACGGAGACGGTGGAGACGACGGAGTCGGAGGCGGTCGTCGCGGACGTCGCGACGCACCTCCGTGACGCCGGGATCGGATCGCTCGTCGTCGTCGAGGGCGGACGCCCCGTGGGCGTCGTGACGAAGTCCGACCTCGTCGCCGTGCTCGCCGACGGCGCGTCCGCGGAGGCGATGACCGCGGAGACGGTGATGTCCTCGCCGCTGGTGACGATCGGCGCGGACGCGGCGCTCGACCGCGCTGCCGAGACGATGGAGGAGCGCGGCGTCAAACACCTCCCCGTCGTCGACGACGGCGAACTCGTCGGCATCGTGACCACGACGGACCTCTCGTACTACCTCCCCGAACTCTCGCTCCAGCACAACTGGCGCGACGCCGACGAGTACGCCCGGCTCGGCACCGACGAGGTGGCCTACGAGTCGGCCGACTGGGAGTTCACCCACACCCGCGAGAACGGTGCCCCGGTCGGCGTCGGCGACACGGTGCGCTTCAGCAAGGAGCTCTCGGAGACCGACGTGCGGTCGTTCGCCCAGTCGAGCGGCGACACGAACCGCCTCCACCTCGACGACGAGTTCGCCCGGGAGACGCGCTTCGGACGGCGCATCGCGCACGGGACGCTCGTCTCGGGCGTCATCAGCGCCGCGCTCGCGCGCATCCCCGGCCTCACCATCTACCTCTCGCAGGACCTCCGCTTTCTCGGGCCGGTCGACGTCGGCGAGACGGTGACGGCCGTCTGCGAGGTGGTCGAGGACCTCGGCGGCGACAGGTTCCGCCTCATGACGGCCGTCTACGACGAGGACGGCGAGCGCGTCGTCGACGGCGAGGCGATCGTCCTCGTCGACGAACTGTCGTGCGACGTGGGGGAGAAGCTGGAACCGGTCGAGCGCGCCGAAGAGGACGATTGACTGCTCCTACTCCCCCGACGCGAGGAACGCCCGGTTCTCCCCGTCGACGAGGTTCGCGAGGCGGCGGGTGCAGGCCGCGTCGAACGACAGCGGCGCGCCCGCGAGCCGGGCGAACGAGAGGGCGTCGTCGCCCCCCCTGGCGGCAGGGGGCGCGCGTCGGTCGGCGGTCGAATACGGTCGGTACGTCGTGGAACTCGGTGGTTGGGTACTCATCGTGCGAGTGGCGTGGTGGTCTGCGGGCGGGGCGGGGGTCGAACCGTCACCGAGCGCGTACCGGGTGCATGACTGTACGCGACCCGAGGGGCGTATTCATCATAAACGTTCATGTCATAGCAGCCGTTGCCGCGGGTCGAGCGTGTTGACACGGCCCGCGATCCGGCCTCACGGCCAGGCGAGCAGCAGCGCCACCGCGACGGCGATCCAGAAGACCTTCAGGGCGGTGTTCACGAGCACGACCTTCGAGCCGAACTCGGCCCCCCAGATGCCGTACTGAAACGGGATCGAGCGCTTGAACGTCGAGACGGTGAACGAGACGATGCCGCCGACGAGCATCGTCGCCGCCGCCGTCCTGGGAGTGAACAGGCCGTCCTCGACGAGCGGCGCGAGGACGATCGCCCCGTTGGTGGTGTCGAGGGTGAACACGGCGATCACGGGCACCGCGGCGGCGGGGAGGCCGACGAGGTCCGCGAGCGGGTCGGCCGCCCCCGCGACGGCGGCGAGGTCGTAGCGCGCGGTCAGGAGGGCGACCGCGGTGTAGATGACCGCGAGCCGCGGGAGGATGTCCCGGGTCTTCGCGAGGGCGCTCGCGAGGGCGTCCCGGAGGAGGTCGACCCGGGGGCGGTCGTCGGCCCCGCCGTCCGCCTCGACCGCGGACGGCACCGCCGCCGCCGCGTCGCGCTCGTCGAGCAGGAGCGCCCCGGCCAGCACGCCCGTGCAGGTGATGGCGAGCGCGACGGCCGCCCGCGCGCCGACGTAGAGCAGGCCCACCTCCGGGCCGAGGATCGGGATCAGCACCGGCGCGTAGAAGGTGAAGACGTGCTGGGCGAAGCCGAAGAACGTGTTGATGGTGACCGCGACGAGCGTCGCGCGGTCGTCGAGCGCCCCCGACTCGCGGAACTCCGCGAGCATGCCGTAGCCGGCCGTCGTCGAGGCCGTCGTGGTGAGGATGGCGGTGCCGACCTCCTCGGGGAGGTTCGCCGGTCGGGTGAGCGGCGTCGACAGTCCCGCGATGGCGCGGACCGCCCCGAGGCCGACGAGCAGGTTCGCGAGCGCCACCCCTGCGGCGATGAGGAGGGCGATGGTGGCCACGCGCGGCAGCACCGTCCCGAGCACGAGATCGAGGAGTCCCTGCACGGCTCCGCTCTCGCCCGCAGGGGGCAAGTGTACGTCGGTCCGCGCCTCCCCGTCAGTCCGACTCCGACTCGTCGCGCAGATGCTCGATCCTGTGGGAGAACGTCTCGACTAGCGAGGAGACCGGACGCGAGCCGAACAGCGCGACGACGATCGCCCCCACGGTGTCGAAGACGAGGTCGACGACGGTGTCCTCGACGCCGTACTGGTAGAGCACGGGATCGTGCCCGGTGAGCGTGCCCACCTCGCGCGCGAGGAACTCGAGCACCTCCCAGAAGACGCCCAGCGCGACGGTGAACAGCAGGATGTAGACGAACAGGAACGGCCGAGTGAAGTGCACCGCGTCCGAGTACTCGTCGAGCACCCGCGCGGTGGCGTACCCGACCGCGGCGACGACGGTCGCCGAGAGCGTGTGGGTGAGGTGGTCCCACCACCAGACCCGGGTGTAGATGCCGAGCATGCCGACGGCGTGGAGCGACAGCGCGACCGTGATCCACAGCGTCACGCCGGGGTCGAGCGGGAGGCTGAAGTCCCGTTCGAGGACCGCCGGGAGGAAGGTGATGGCGAGCGCGACCGCGGCGTTGACGACGACGCCGACATGGCGCGTGGCGACGCCCGCGAGCAGCACGCTCACGATGGCGACCTGGAACGCACGGGTGACCGTCCGCTCCGAGACGCCGACGTACTCACGCACTACGCTCATCGCGTCGGATAGGGGGCGGCTCGGCTAAACGGTGTCCCCACAGAGACGACACGACATACGTTTATCCGACACCGTTCTACGGGCGGAGCGATGATGGCCGTGACGCACGTTCTCGTGGGCATGGCGCTGTCGGGCGTCGTGCTCGCGTTCGCCCCCGACCTCGCCCCGGTGGCCCTCGTCGCCGGGGCGCTCGGCGGCGCGGTCCCGGATCTCGACCTCTACGTGGGGCACCGACGCACGCTCCACTACCCCGTCTACGCGACGCTCGGCGGGATCGCCGCGCTCGCGGCGAGCGCCGCGACCCCGACGCCGTTCACGGTCGCGCTCGCCGTCTTCGTGCTCGCCGCGGGGGCACACGCCGCGATGGACGCGCTCGGCGGCGGACTCGAACTGAAGCCGTGGGAGCGCACCTCCCAGCGCGCGGTATACAGCCACTTCCACGCCCGCTGGCTCCGCCCCCGACGGTGGGTGCGCTACGACGGCGCGCCGGAGGACCTCGCCCTCTCGGCGGTCGTGGCCGCGCCGCTCGTCGCGCTCTACGACTCCCCCGTCCCGCTCGCCGTCAGCGCGCTCCTCGCGGTGGCGCTCTGCTACACGCTGCTCCGCAAGCGCCTCGCCGACTACTGGACGGCGCTGGCGGCGCTCGTGCCGCCCTCGCTCGCGGCGCACCTCCCCGAACGGTTCGCGAAGGTGCGGTAGCGGATCGCCGCGGCGGGGACGCGACGCCCGCCGGTCGTACCCGCCGGAATATTTATGCGATGACGACGAACCGCCGGACGTGGCCTTGGCGGAGCGACTTCGGGCGACGGTAGCGTCGGAACGGATCCGCGAGGAGGGGGTACGGATCCTCGGCCTCGCGAGAGAGAAGCAGGTGACGACCGTCGCGGCGAGCCTCGGCTACCACGCGTTCAACACGCTGGTCCCGCTCGCGCTGTTCGTCGTCATCGGCCTCTCGCTGTTCGGCGGGACCGACCTCGCGGCCCGGGCGGCGGAATCGGTCACCGGCGTCTCCTCGACGCAGTTCGAGTCGGCCGGCCGGTCGATCACGCGGACCCAAACCGGCCGCCTCCGAGCGGCGGCCCTCGCGTTCCTCATCCTCGTCTGGAGCGCCGTTCGAACCTTTCAGGCGACGAACGGCGCGTTCGTCTCCATCTACGGCACGCGAGGGGAGCTCGGGTGGACCGAACGGGCGGTCGACGTCGCGCTGGCGGCGGTGACCATCCCGCTCGCGCTCGTGCTCGTCGGCGTCGTCGGCGTCGCGCTCACGTTCGCCGTCGACGGACCGCTCTGGGCGGTCGTGAGCCCGCTCGTCCTGTTCGCGGCGCTCGTCGCGGCGTTCCTCCCGATGTACTACCTCTTCCCGGCCGCCGACGTGACCGTGCGTGAGGTGCTCCCCGGCGCGGTGTTCGCGGCCGGACTCTGGACGCTCTCGGGGGTGTTCTTCCGCCTGTACGCGACGTACTCCCAGAGCGTCCACTTCTACGGCGTCGCGGGCGGTCTGCTGCTCCTGCTGACGTGGCTCTACCTCGGCGGCCTCGTCATCCTCGTCGGCGCGGTCCTGAACGCGGTGCTCGCCGGCCGGGTCGAGCCCGACGACGAGTGGGCGCTCGACTAGACCAGCACCCGCACGACGGCGAACAGCACGACCACGCCGAGCACGTCGCAGACGTTCGTGACGACCGGGATGACGACGTCGTCCGGATCGAGTTCGAGCCGGTAGGCGAGGTACGTCGCGACGACGGTGACGACGATCGCGAGCACCGCGAGGATCGCACCGCTCGCCAGCGCGACGAGGACGACCGTCGCGAACGGGAGCGTCGGGGCCGCGAGCAGCCACTGGAGGACCCACGCCCCCGCGCCGACGACCGGAAAGACGGTGAGCGCGAGCGCGATCGTCGCGGCGGCGTTCCCGAGGAGGCGGTCGTCCCGGGGGTCGAACCGCAACAGCCCGAGGTGGAACGCCGTCGAGAGGCGCGCGGCGAGGACGCTCCCGAGGTTACCCGCCGTGCCGATGGTCACGGGGACCAGCACGAGCAGCGTCGGATAGCGCAGCAGCGTGCCCTCGAAGGTGTCGAGGACGAGCCCGCTCCCGAGTTCGATCGCCGTGAGCACGACCAGCACGGGGAGCATGGTGCGCATGATCCCGCGGACGGTCCACTGCTGCACTCAGCCACCTCCCAGCGCGATGACGATCCGCGCGGCGAAGAGCATGGTCGCGATGCCGACCACGTCGCCCGTCGTAGTGACGACCGGGCCGGCGAGCGTGTCGGGGTTCAGTCCCCGGCGGTACCCGAGGATGACGACGACGACGACCACGACCGTGAGTGCGAGCCCCGAGAGGACGCCCGCGATGAGCGCGACCCCCACCAGTTCCCACAGGGGGGCGCTCTCCCGGCCGAGAACCGCGAGCAGGAGGTAGCCCAGCAGCGCCGCGACGACGCTGATGATGACGCCGTTGGCGATGGCGGCGACGATCGCCGCGCGGAGCCGCCCGTCGCCCGTCGCGAGTTCGGGGTCGATCAGCCCCTGGTGGAGCCCGGAGGCGAGGCGCGCGCCGAGCGACCCGTAGACGTTCCCCCGGGTGGCGAGCAGCGCCGGAACGAGCAACAGCAGGCCGGGGATGATCCGCAGTTCCGCCTCCATCCCCCCGAGGACGAGCCCGGCGAAGAGGCCGCCGGCGGCGCTCAACAGCAACACCGGCAGCGCCTCGCGGTAGGCCCGACGCGTCACCTCGCCGACGGTCATTCGTTCGTGACGATGCGGCCCGCGGGTAAAAATCGGGTGGGAAACCGAGGACGGAGAGCGGAGGGTGGAGGCTACGACCCCGGTCGGCGGGGCGGACTCAGTCCCCGAACGGGCCGAACCCGCCCATGCCGCCGCCACCGCCGCCGCGCTGTTGCATCTTCTTCATCATCCGCTGCATGTCGCCGTCGCCCATCCCCTGGAACTGCTTGATCATCCGCTCCATCATGCGGTGCTGTTCGAGCAGTTCGCGGACGCGCTCCTCGGGCTGGCCGGACCCGCGGGCGATGCGGCGCGTGCGCTCGGCCCCGACGACCCGCGGGTTGCGGAGCTCCTCGTCGGTCATCGAGTCCATGATGACCTCGAAGTCCCGCATCCGCCCCTGCGTGACGTCCATCGCGTCGTCGGGCAGCTGGTCCATCAGGCCGCCCCCGATGCCGGGGATCATGTCGAGGACCTGATCGAGCGGTCCCATGTTGTTCATCGCCTGCATCTGCCGGCGCATGTCGAGCAGGGTGAACTGGCCCTTCATCATGTCCTCGGGGTTCCAGTCGTCCTCGTCGCCCGTCTCCTGCATGGCGCGCTCGACGCGCTCGGCGAGCTGCTTGAGGTCGCCCATGCCGAGCAGCCGGGAGATGAACCCGTTGGGCTCGAAGCGCTCTATGTCCTGGACCGTCTCGCCGGTCCCGAGGAAGGCGATGGTCGAGTCCGTCTCGTTGACGGCGGCGAGCGCGCCGCCACCCTTCGCCGTCCCGTCGAGCTTCGTGATGACGACGCCGTCGACGCCCACCGCGTCGCCGAACGCCTGCGCCTGGTCCTTCGCGCCCTGTCCGATGGCCGCGTCGAGGACGAGCAGGTTGCGGTCCGGATCGACGAACCCCTCGATCTCCTTCAGCTCCTCGATGAGTTCCTCGTTCAGCCCGGAGCGCCCGGAGGTGTCGACGATGTGGACGTCGGCGTCCTCGGTCGCCTCCAGCCCCCGGCGGGCAATCTCGACGGGGTCCTCGGCGTCGGGGTCGCCGTAGAACTGCACCTCGGCGCGCTCGCACATCTGCTTCGACTGCTCGTAGGCCCCCGGGCGGAAGGTGTCCGTCTGGACGACCGCGGGCCGGAGCCCCTTCTTCGAGAACCACCACGCCATCTTCGCTGCGGTGGTCGTCTTCCCCGATCCCTGTAGCCCCGCGAGGAGGATCGTCTGCGGTTCGAGCGGGAGGTCGGTGCTGTCGCCGATGAGCGCGACCAGTTCCTCGTAGACGATGCGGAGGACGTGATCGCGAGCGGAGGTCCCCGCCGGCGGGTCCTCCTCCAGGGCGCGGGTGCGGATGGAGTCCGATAGCTCCATCACGATGTCGACGTCGACGTCGGCCTGCAGCAGCGACCGCTGGATCTCCCTGACGACCTCGTCCACGTCCTCCTTGCTCAGGCGGGACTTCCCCTGCAACGTGTCGAGGGTCCCGCGGAGAGAACTGCCGAGATTGTCGAGTACCATTACCTCCGGGTAGGCGATGCAATCGGTAAAGGCTTCGCTCCGGGGACGACGGTACCGTTCAGATGCGAGTGACCGGGCCGGACGCTCCGGCGTGACTGCCCGTCGGACGGCCGCTCGTGTGAACGGGTACGACGACGGTAGCGACCCGACGGCCGCCCCGCCGCCGTCGGCGGTCGGCGGGCAGCGGTCGAAGGTCGAAGGTCGAAGCGTGGCACACCACACAGTTCAGGCTAGTGTATTTTTTCGGTGAGGGACGCGAAGGGATATATGTCTCGCACGATCGATAATGAGGCTGAATCGGATGACGGCGGGCGGTCGGGAGTCTCCAGGCGAACGCTGCTGAAGGCCGCCGGGGCTGCCGGAGCCGTCTCGCTGACGCCGCTGGTCGGCGTCGGGGCGGCCGCCGCGCCGCGCATCGACGAATCGCTCGACACGGCGACCGACGCCCTCCAGGAGGTGCTCGTCGTCTTCGACGCGAACGCCGACGTGGACCGCCTCCGGCACCTCGATCTGGAGGAGGGGTATCACAGGTTCGAGGTGCTCCCGATCGGCTACACGCTCCTGACGGGGCCACAGATCGAGACCGTCGGCGCGTGGCCGGAGGTCCGCTACGTCCAGGCCAATCGCGAACTGGAGTACTACAACGACGACGCGCGGGCGACGACCCGCGCCGGGAGCGTCCAGTCGGACCTCGGCTACACCGGCGAGCGCGCTCACAGCGTGGTGATCGACTCGGGCGTCGACGGCGACCACCCCGACCTGCGCGACGACCTCGCGGCGAACTGGCGGTACGTGAATCCCCTCTCGAGCAGCGAGGACACGACGTGGGTCGAGGCCGGGAGCGTCGACACCGACGACAACGGCCACGGCACCCACTGCTCCGGGTCCATCACCGGGTCCGGCGCGGAGTCCGACGGCCGGTACCGGGGGATGGCCCCGGACGCCGCGCTCACCGTCTACTCCGCCGGCCTCACGCTGTTCATCGTCAAGCCCGTCGCCGCGTACGATCACCTGCTCGCACGCGTCCGCGAGGGCGAGGCGGACGTGCAGGTCGTCTCGAACTCGTGGGGCGGCGGCGACGGCACCGACTTCGATCCGGACGACGCGATCAACGTCGCCACCTGGGAGGCGTACAGGGAGGGCATCCTCTCGGTGTTCGCGGCGAGCAACTCCGGCCCGGACACCAACACGCTCAACCAGTACGCGACCGCGCCGCACGTGCTCGGCGTCGCGGCCACCGACGACGAGAAGCGCGTCACCGACTTCTCCTCGCGGGGGCGGAGACCGAGCTACGACGGCCCGACGAACTACGACCGGAAGACGGCGCTGCGCAACCTGGAGGCGTACTACGCCGCCGACAAGACCGGGACGGAGGTCGATTCGGGCTCCCACTCGGGGACCGTGACGGCGACCGCGAGCGAGTACCACCGCTGGGACGCGCCGAAGCGGGCCGGCTACGTCGAGGCGACGCTCTCGTGGACGCCGAGCGCGGAGGACGTCGACTTCTACCTGCGCGAGGGATCGAGGGACGGCCCCGTCGTCGCCAGCGGCGCGACGCTCGAGGAACCGGAGACGCTCTCGGGCGCGATCGAGGGCGGCACCGCCTACTACTTCGAGGTCCGGCCCTACGCGACCGTCGCGGCCGACTACGGGATCGAGTTCACCGCCTACGAGGGCGTGAAGCGGAACGTGACGCCGACCGGGATCTACCGCCCCGGCGTCGGCACGCCCGGGGAGATGGTGATGAGCACGCTCGCGCCCACCGACCCGCTGCAGGCGTACGGCGCGACCGGCGGCGAGCCCGACGCCGAACCGTACTACGGCCGCATCAGCGGGACGAGCATGGCCTGCCCGGTCGCGGCGGGCTGTGCGACGCTGCTCGTGGACGCCGCCCGGCAGAACGGCGTCGCGTTCGAGCCGATCGACGTGCTGAACACGATCGAGGCGACGGCCGAGGACGTCCACGAGAGCTACGCGCCCTGGTCCATCGGCGCGGGCTTCGTCGACGCCTACGCCGCCGTCGAGCGCGCCGCGGACGGGAAGTGGGCCTCCTTCGGGGAGGTGAAGCTGGTCGATGAGTGATCGCTCGACCCCCCGGCCGCGCGTCGGTCGGCGTCGGTTCCTGCGGGCGGTCGGCGCGGGGACGGCCGCGCTCGCTGCCGCGACCAGCCCCGCGAGCGCTCACGAGTGGAGCGACGCGACGAGCGACGCCGAGGCGGACGGCGATCACGACCACGCCGACGCGACGCTCCACGGCGCGTCGAGCAACGTCGAACTCGTCGGCTACCACAGCCTCGGCGGGGTCGGCCCCGCGAGCGAGAGCGGCTCGCCCGACAGCCCCCACTACGGGGCCATCACGGAGCTCCGCGTCCGCGGCGACTACGCCTACGTGGGCATCTTCTCCTCGGACGACCCGACGAACGACCGCGGGATGGCGATCCTCGACGTGAGCGAGTTCAACGCCGCCGGGACGCCGAGGGAGCTCCGGGAGGCCGAGCTCTCGGTGGTCTCGTTCCTGCGCAACGACAACCCCGCGTCGGCGGTGATGGACGTGAAGGTGAGCGACGACGGGCGGTACGCCTTCCTCTCGAAGCAGCCCTACACGGCGCTGTTCGGGGAGACCGACCCCACCCCCGGGACCGACGGCGAGTCCGCGAGCGTCAGCGCCAGCGCGCTGCAGGCCGTGGACGTGAGCGACCCCGCTCACCCCCGCATCGTCGGCACCTACGACGCCTGGGACACCGGACCGCACAACGCCACCTACCACCGCATCCGTGGGAGAGAGTACCTGTTCGCGGTGAAGGACCTCAACGACGGCACCGCGGGGCTGTACGTCTTCGAGTTCGACCGTCCGACGGGGGCGGTCCTGCCGGTCAACCGGTGGACCGTCGACGGGAACCTGCTGTCGGTCGGCGACGGCGGTCTCACCTACGTCCACGACGTGACGGTGCAGGACGACCCCCGACTCGGCGCGCCGGTGGGCTACCTCTCCTACTGGGACGCGGGGCTGTACGCGCTCGACCTCTCCGATCCGACCGACATCTCGGTGCTCGGTCACTACTCGATGGACGCCGCCCACTACGCCGAGCCCGCGCCGGCGTTCGTGGACGGGACGCGCGTCGTCGTCGCCGGCCAGGAGATATCGAGCGTCGCGGACGGGTCGAGCGGAAAGCTCTACCTCCTCGACGCCGACGGGCTCGACGACGGGTTCGACGGCGAGGACAACGTCGAGCGGCTGGCCGAGTGGGAGTGGCGCTCGAACGTCACCTTCGAGAACTTCACGCTCAGTCCGCACAACTTCCAGGTGACCGACGACGGCTACGTCCACCTGGGCCACTACCACGGCGGGACGCGCTTCCTCGAGATCGAGCGCGACCCGTGGGCGCTGACCGAGCGGGGGTACTTCCGGGCCGCCCGAGACGTGCCCGAGGCGTCGAAGATGGAGGGGCTGAACAGCGCCGCGCCGTTCACCTGGTGCGCCGTCGAGCACGAGGGCGTCACCTACGCCGCCGACGTCAACACCGGCGTCTACGCCCTGCGGTTCGCGCCCGACAGCGGCGGCGACCTGAAGGGCGCGGGCGTCGGAGCCGTCGCCGCGGGCGTCGCCGGCCTCGGCGGCCTGCTCTACCGCCTCGGGAGGGGCGCGCGGGGCGCGCCGGCGGGGCTGTTCGACTGAGCGCGCTCGGGAGCGGAGAGCGGACGACGGGGACGGTTCACGGTCCCGCGCCGCCGTCCGGCAGCGTCAGCGTCAGACGCTCGCGACCGCACCGACGACCGCGTTCGTCTCCGTCGTGTCGGGGACCGCGATCCGGCTCGATCGACGCCTCGATCGCCCGAAGTCGTATGCGTCGCTCTCGACGAGTCCCGTCGGGGCCTCGACGAAGGCCGTCGTCCTGCGTGCTCGCGTCGCTGTCGATCACCTCCCCGCTCGCCCCGACGCCGACCGCCTCCAGCTCCGCCAGCAGCCCCACCGCTCGGAGGAACGTTCGCCGGGGGAGCCGCGTCGATTCCCCCGGCCGTCGCGCGCGATCCCCCACTGATCGCCTCACCCGTTGATTGGAGAGCGCAGTTACGAAACGTACACGCCTCAACCGAGCTGCGTGTCACGCGGATCGAACATCGCTGCGATCCACCGCGCCGTCGAGCGCCGCCTCGACCAGCTTTCGCTCGGCGATCCGGATGTGCTCGTGGAACGTCGCGGTCGAGATGTCGAGCGACTCGGCGATCTCCGCGCCGGTGTTGGCCCGTGGCGTGTCGAAGAAGCCGGAGAGGTACGCCGTCCGCAGGACGTGACGCTGCCGTTCGGTCAGTTCGTCGGTGAGCGAGTTGGCGGGCTTCCGGTCGCGGGTGCGTTCGCGTCGCGCGACGAGCGTCGTCCCCGGAAAGCGTCCCTGCACCGCCGTCACGACCTGCCTGACGTTCGTCCCCGTCGGGAGCAGCGCCACCACCCGGCCGACGCCGTCCCGCGCGCGGGACTCGTGGACCACGCCGCCGAAGTCGGCGAGGACGTCTGCGACGGTGGCCTCGACGACCACCCGGACGACCCCCCCGTCCGCGTCGGCGTGGGAGACCGTCGCCTCGACGCCGCGCTCGATCGCGAGGTCGACGACCTCCTCCGGGGGCGTCCCCTCGACCCGGAGGAACTGGACGTGCGTGCCGTCCTCGTTCGGCACCGCGCCGACGAGTTCGAGGCGCGGCCCGTCGGCCGACGCGGCCACCGGAAACAGCGACTCGTCGTCGACGCGAAACTCCACCTCGACGACCGTGTCGGCGATGAGCGCGCGACGGCGTTCGACGGCGCTGATGGCGTAGGCGATCGTCTGGCCGAGTTCGCCGAGCACGTCGCGTTCGGTCGCGTCGAACGCGTCGGGGCGCGAGGCGTAGACGCAGAGGACGCCGTAGGTGACGTCCCGGTAGCGAAGCGGGATCGCGGCGGCGGACTCGAACCCGCAGTCGAGCGCGGCCTCCCGCCAGCGTTCGGCCCCGGGCGTGTCCGCGACGTACTGGACGACCTCGACCCGCCCGTTCCGGGCGGCCGTCGCGGCCGTGAGGTCGTCCGAATCGAACGAGAGGGCGCGTCGCGCGTCGAGGTAGGACGCCCCCTCGCCGGCGTGCGCGACCGGGTCGACCCGGTCGCGAGCCGCGTCGTACTCGCCCAGCCACGCGAACCGGTAGGAGTCCTCGGCCGCCAGTCGCGAGCAGACCGACTGGACGATCTCCTCGCGCGTCGAGGCGCGCAGGAGGTCCTTGTTGACGTTCCTGATGACCTCGTTGACGCGGTTGAGCGTCCGCAGGCGTTCCGCCTGTCGTTCGCGCGTCCGCTCCCGACGGCGACGGTCCGAGACGTCCCGACCGATGCCACAGATGCCGATCACGTCGCCCTCCTCGTCCGTGAGCGCCGTCCCGGTGAACTCGTAGGGGATGCGCTCGCCGTCCCGCGTCACGACGTCCGCTTCCGTCCTGGCGCGACCCTCCCGGATCGCGCGCTGGATGGCGGCCGAGACGGCGACGACGTCCTCAACCGCGACTAAGTCCGCCGGCCGCATCGCGGCGATCTCGTCGTCGTCGTACTTCGTCACCTCGCTCACCCGCCGGTTCCAGGCGATGAAGCGCAACTCGGTGTCGAAGAGGAAGAAGACGTCCGCGAGTTCGTCGATCGCCTCGCGGAGGAGGGCGTCGCGCCGCGTACCGCGCTCGCGCCCGAGCGCCGACCGGACGACGGCGGCGACCGCCGCCGCGTCCGCCTCCGCGTCCCCCGAGAGGTGGACGCACCGATCCGCGCCCGACGAGAGGACCTCGGCCGGCGCGCCCGCCGCCTCGTAGAGCGCCACGTGGGGGCGGACCGACCCGTCGCTCGCCAGCCCTCCCTGCGCGAGCGGCGTCGCGTCGAGCAGGCAGTCGGGCGCGTCGGCCGCGTCAGTCGTCTCGACTGTCACGATACCGTGGTCGTGGCGGAGCGAGCGTCGGAGCCGTTCATCCACCGGTCCGGCGACCAGTGCATGAATGGTGGCTGCCATCGACGTAGCTACGCTACCAGACGCTTGAACGTTCCGTCTGCGCTTGACATCCTCCGCACGACTAACGTCGTGGGCTTCCGCGTGCCATCTGTCGTCACCACCGCGGCTCGCGACGATCGCCCCGGCGGCGGCCGCGACCTCGTTCGCCACCGCCGAGAGGGATCCGCGTGGGCGGCCGCCTCGAACGCCGCGTCCCCCGCCCGGATCGGGCGAAACACCGATACCGGGCCGGCCGGAACGCCCTCCATGGACGAGTTCCGCAACACCGCCAAGCCGGACGACGACTGGTGGCGGGCGCTCTGGCCCGACCCGAGGGGGACGCTCCGCGCGCTCGGCGTCACCGACGGCTCGCTGCTCGACTGCTGTTGCGGCGACGGGTTCTTCACGATCCCGGCGGCGGCGCTCGTCGACGGGCCGGTGTACGCGCTCGACCTCGACCCGGAGTTGCTCGACGACCTCGACCGACGGGCGGCGGCGGCCGACCGGCGCGTCGAGACGATCCGCGGCGACGCGAGGGCCGTCGACGACCTCCTCGCGGAGCGCGTCGGGACGGTCCTCCTCGCGAACACGCTCCACGGCGTCCCGGAGCCGACCGAACTCGCCCGCCGGATCCGGGCGGCGCTCCGCGACCGGGGTCGGTTCGTCGTCGTGAACTGGCACGACCGACCGGCGACCGAGACGACCGTCCTCGGCGAACCCCGCGGCCCGCCCGAGGCGCTCAGGATGTCGCCCGACGAAACCGTCGCCGCCGTCGAACCAGCGGGCTTCGAGACCGTCGAGACGGTCGAACTGGAGCCGTACCACTACGGCGTCGTCTTCGAGCGAGCGTGATGGGACGGGACGGGACAGGACGGGACGGGAGCAGTCCCTCAGTGGTCGGCCTCGTGCGGGTTCGGTTCCGTCCCGTACCGCTCGGCGTGGTCGGTGTACTCGATGAACCGCGGCGCGTCGGGGTCGAAGGGTCGCTCGAGCGCCTCGAACGCCCGCTTCTTGTCCCAGCTCTGTAGCTTGCCGATCGCGCTCCGGTCCTCGAGGTCGTGGTAGTCGAGGTCGTCCTTCGTCAGGTTCCACGCCCGCAGGCCGCGCTCGGTGCGGACGATGACGCTCGAGTACTCGTCGCTCGACCCCACGGAGCCGACGGTGACGTCGGCGCAGTAGCCCGTGAAGTCGGCGCACTCGTTGCACCCCTTGAGGGCGGCGTCGTGGAAGTTCTCCACGTCCTCCTCCAGAAGGAGGTCGCCGTCGCGGTCGTAGGCCATCATCTTCCCGTGGAGCACGTCGAGCTTGCCGATCTCCTCGGGCGCGATGCCGCGGCGATCCGCGAGCAGGTCCCCGATGAGCCGGTAGTAGTTGAAGTTCTTCGTGCACATCAGCGCGATCGTGTACTCGACGGCGCGGACCATCCCCTCCTGGGCTCCGTACTCCCAGTCGAAGTCCCGGAGGGCACGGATGCCCTCGATCTCGCAGGGCGTGCCGACGAGCGCGAGCGACAGCTCCTCGGGGGGCTCGTCGGGGAGCTTGTGCGCCCACCGGTCGAGCGACAGGTTGCCGAGCGCCATCGTCTGGTTGTAGAAGCTCCCCGCGTTGGCGATCAGCTCCTCGGGCGTGGTGGCGAGGAACGCCTCGCCCTTCCACGGTTCGTCCTCGCTCTCGGCGGCGACGAGCGCGCCGTCGATCTCGCCGGCCTCGAGCAGGTGGCTCAGGAGGCTCGTGACGACGCCGCCGTCCTGCGCGCCGCGCCGCCACGACTCCGTGACCCGGGCGGAGAACTCCGTGATCGGGTCGCCCGCGCCGGTCACGTTGTCCTCGCCGCCGGTGATGACCCACTGGCGCTCGTACCGCAGGCCGCCGCGCGGGCAGAAGTCCCAGCACAGCGAGCAGCCGGTGCACATCTTCACGAGTTCGGGGAGGTCGTCGTCCCCGATGCCGATCGAGTCGGAGGGGCACGCGGCGACGCACGTCCCGCACTGGATGCACCGCCCGGCGTCGATCACGGCGTGGTCGAGCTCCATGAACCACGTCTTCTCGTCGGGCGTCTCGATGTCGTTCATCTCACGGCGGATCGAGTACCCCGGCGTGTCGAGGTCGACGCCCTTCGGGAGACCGACGCGCTCGGTCGGGTCGGAGCCGTCCTCGAGGTCCCGGCTTACCCCCACGGCCGGGGGCGTGAACGCGACGTCGCCGAGGCGGCCCTCGGCGTCGACGTTCGCCGCCTGGGGGCCGCCGTCGGCGAGGGCTCGGTCGCCGCCTCCGCCGGTACCGCCCGCCGCGCCGCAGGTGCACCGCCCGCCCGCGCAGCCGTCGTTTCGACCGCTCTCGGGGACCCGCGGCAGCGGCCCGCCGCGCCCGCCGCCCGCGCCGGAGGGGTTCCCGTCCGCCGGTTCGTCGTCCGCGGGTTCGTCACCCCGAGGTTCCTCATCCGTCATGGGCGACACCCCCCGCGACGTTCGCGTCGGCGCGGCGCATGACGGCCCGGAGGCGATCGTTCTCCACCCGACGGCACCACTCGTAGAAGCGCTCGCCGTCGGCCCGCTCCTCGACGTAGGCCTCGAAGAGCTGTTCGAGGGCGGGGATCACCGACCCGGCGGGCACCGCCGTCTCCACCCAGTCGACGAAGTCGTTGTCGAGGCCGAGGCTCCCCCCGAGCCCGAAGTCCACCCCCTCGACGATGGCGTCGCCCTCGGCGTTCGTACTCCCCTCGTCCTCGACCTTCACCGTCTCGCCGCGGAAGCCGACGTCCGCGATCTGGGGCTGCGCGCACGACGCCGAGCAGCCGCTCAGGTGCATCCGGACCACGTCGAGGTCGTCGGGCGTCTCGACGCGCTCGTCGAGCGAACGCGCCCAGCGCTTCACCCGCTTCTTGGTCTCGATGATGCCGTAGTTGCAGAACTCGCTGCCCGTGCAGCCGACCGCGCCCCGCGAGAAGGGACCGGGGTCGGGCCGGTAGTCCGCCGCGAAGGGTTCGGCGAGGAGGCTCTCGACCTCGCCCTCGGGGACGTGCGTGACGAGGAAGTTCTGGTCGGTCGCGAGCCGGATCGAGGTCTCCTCGGTGCCGTACCGCCGGGCGGCGCGGGCGGCCTCGGCGAACTCCTCGCCGCCCATCCGGCCCGCGACGACGTTGAACCCGACGTACCTGAGGCCGGGGCGCTTCTGTTCGTGGATCCCGACGTGGTCGCCGGTGTACCCCTCCGTGAGGTCCGTGCCGCGCTCGCGGAGGTCGACCGTACAGCGGCCGCGGACCGCCGCCTCGAACCGCTCGGGGCCCAGCTGTTCGACGAGGTAGCGCATCCGGCAGACGCCCCGATTGTGGCGGTCGCCGAGCTCCTTGAACACCTGCGCGACCGCGCGGCAGAACTCGACCGCGTCCTCGGGACGGACGAACACGTCGAGGTCGGACGCCATCCGCGGGCCGTCCGAGAGCCCACCGCCGACCCGGGCGTGGAAGCCGTAGTACCGCTCCCCGTCGATCTCCTTGGCCGCGGGCGTCAGCCCCACGTCGTTGATCTGGGACTGCGCGCAGTCCTCGCGGCAGCCGGTGATCGTCAGCTTGAATTTCCGGGGGAGGTTCGCGTACTCGCGGTTCCCCGTGAAGAAGTCGGAGACCGCCTCGACGACCGGCTGGGCGTCGAACGCCTCGTGGCCGTCCAGCCCGGCCGCGGGGCAGCCGAGTACGTTGCGCGCCCCGTCGCCGCAGCCCTGCACCGTCGTCAGCCCGACCTCGTCGTAGCGGTCCCAGATCTCGGGGACGTCCTCCAGCCTGATCCAGTGCATCTGGACGTCCTGCCTCGTCGTGATGTCGAGGAAGGCGTCGCCCCAGAGGTCGTTCTGCTCGGCCCCGCCGTACTCCTCGGGGGCCGTCGCGTACTCGGCGGCGACCTCGCCGATCACCTCGGCCTGCTCGGGCGCGAGATAGCCCCCCGGCACCTTCGTGCGGAGCATGAAGTACCCCGACTGCTTCCCGTGGGTGTACATCCCCGCCCACTTCAGGCGCTCCCACTCGCCGGGACCGGCCCGCTCCTCGATCCCGTCGAAGGTGAGCCCCTCCGCGGCGTACTCCCGCACGTCCTCGACCACGTCGAGCGGGTGCTTCTCCTGCTTCCACCGCTCAACCGTATTCATGGCGATCGCCCCCCTTCGTCGACGTCCGTCCGCGTTGAATCGTACCCCGTCTACCGCGTTCCATGTGCTCACTGAACAAGGGAGCGCGTTATACCCCGTCATTCCGGCGAGGACTGTCGTCGCTGTGTGGTTCCGTCAAGTGTTACCGGAACGCACGTCACGCTATCCCCCGGTGCGGGGATCGGTAACCGGCAGACGGCGGTCCGATTCGAGCGTACCGCCCTCGCCGAGCGGCGTCACCGACTCGGACGACGCCCGTCGCGGTCGGAACCCCCGGACGGGACGCGTATCGGCGTCGTTCCCGTCGAACCTGTTAGCGGCAAATATCCCCCGTTAGTGCGTGGAGGGATGGGCGCGGACGGCGGGGACGACGGGGACGACAGTGCGTCGTCGACCGCTGCTCCCGACGACTACGACCCGTCGGTCCCGAGCAGGCGGTCGACGATGCGCTCCGGGTCGAACCGTTCGAGGTCGTCGTAGCCCTGGCCGGTTCCGAGAAAGAGGATCGGCTTCCCGGTGACGTGGGCGATGGAGATGGCCGCGCCGCCCTGGGAGTCGGCGTCGGCCTTCGTGAGGATCGCGCCGTCGATGGCGGCCGCCTCGTCGAACTGGCGGGCACGCTGGGTCGCGTCCTGGCCCGCGACCGCCTCGTCGACGAACAGCGTCATGTCGGGGGCGACGACGCGGTCGATCTTCTCCAGTTGCGCCATCAGGTCGTTGGAGGTGTGCAGGCGACCCGCCGTGTCCCCGAGCACCACGTCGACGTCGTGGGCCTGGGCGTACTCGACGGCGTCGTAGATGACCGCCGCCGGGTCGCCGCCCTGCTCGTGGGCGATGAACTTCTTGTCGAGCGCCTCGGCGTGCTCGCGCAGCTGCTCGTTGGCCCCGGCGCGGTAGGTGTCGCCGTTGGCGAGCACCGTCGAGGTCCCGCGCTCCTCTAGATACCGCGAGAGCTTGGCGATAGAGGTCGTCTTGCCGACGCCGTTGACGCCCGTGAAGATGATGACCATCGGCTTGTCCGCCTCCGCGACGCGCCGGTCGAAGTCGAACTGCCCGACGCTGATGACGTCCACCAGCGCCTCGCGCAGCGCCATCTCGACGACCTGTCCGGTGGACTGCACCTGCGCGCGGGTCGTCCCCTCGACCTCCTCGCGGATGTTCCGGAGGATCTCCCGGGCGACGCCCATCTCGACGTCGCTCGACAGCAGCGCGAGTTCGAGGTCGTCGAGCGGTTCGTCGAGGTGCTCGGGGCGGATGACGACGCCGCCGGTGGCGAACGCCTTCGCCCGCGTGCCGAAGCTCGCCCTGAACTCCTCCTCGTCCTCCTGGGGCTCCGAACGCGAGAGCCCGATGCCGGCGGACGACTCGTCCTCGGCGGCCTCGTCAGCGTCGGCTTCCGGCCCGGCGTCCCGCCCCGCGCTGGGCTCCGCGTCGGCGTCGGGCTCAGCGGGCGGAGCCGCCGGCTCGGCGGGCGTCACGTCCTCCGGTTCGGCGTCGGGCGCTGCGGACGCCTCCGCGTCGCCCTCCTCCGCGGCCGCTTCCTCCGCGGCCTCCTCGGCGTCCTCCCGGAAGCGATCGAGCTTCTTCCGCAGTCCGTCGAACATCGCTTACTCGTCGTCCTGTTGCTGTTGTTGCATCTGCTGCTGCATCTGCTGGAGCTGTTGCTGCTGCATCTGCTGGGCGCGCTGCTCGAGCTTGTCGCCCTCCGCCTCGAGGTCCTGGATGTCCTCGCGCACCTCCTCGATGCGCTCGTCGAGCAGCTCCTTCCTGCGCTTCAGGCTCTCCTTCGCGCCGTCCTCGTCGCGCTCGGCCGAGTAGCCGCCGCCGAGGCCGACGACGATGCGCTCCATGTCCTGCACCTCGGCGTGGACGTACGCGTCGCCGCCGAGGGGTACCTGCACGGTGTCGCCGTCGTCGAGCGCCTCGATGGCCTCGACCGCCTCGTCGACCTCGGCCTTCTCGTTCTGGAATCCCTGGATCTCGCCCCGGAGCGCCTCGATCTCCTGGTCGATGAGCTGGAGCTGCTGTTGCAGTTCCTGCATCTGACCGCCGCCACCCATGCTCATCGGTCGACACCCTCGATCTCGAGCTGCGTGCGCTTGAGACCGTGTTTCGACCCGAACTCGGCGTAGGTACGCTCGACGGCGACGTCCCCGTTGGGCGCGTCGACCGTCTTCGAGAACTCCCGCAACCCGTCGCGGTTCTGGAACCGACCGGTCACTGTGTACTGGCTCATAGGGGAACGTGCGGCGGCGAGCGGGAAGAAAGTTCCCTTTCAGTCGATGTAGCCGAGCGCGTCCTCGATGCGGCCCAGCTCCGGCCCCGTGGTCTCGCGCCCGACGACGTAGCCGTGGTCGTTGGCGACGAGCCCGGAGCCGACCAGCGGCGCGCCGTAGTTGATCGTCCCGATGTCGGCGGGCACGCCCAGCAGGTCCTCGAGGAAGTCGAGTTCGGCGTCGGTCGCCTTCGGGTGACAGAGGACGCCCGCGTTGGTGGCGACCGCGGCCGTCCCGACGGTCCGCACCCCCGCGAGGTCGCCGCGCTCGACGGGCACGCCAAGCCCGTCGCCCACCACCTCGACCGCCTCGTCGGAGAGCTCGGGGTGGACGTACGCGCCGGTATCGTTCGCGAGAACGACGTTCCCGGCGGCGTTGATGCGTCCCGGGAGCTCCGTCACCGGGAGGTCGGCCGCGGCCTCGATGGCCGCGCGCTCGTCGTCGTCGAGGCGACTGCTGGCGAGCAGGCCGTTGCGGTTACCGGTGACGAGCGCGCCGACGGTGGAGGAGCCACCGATGGTCGTCGCTACGGGGGTCACGTCGAGTTCGTCGGCGAACCCCTCGACGACGTCGTCGTCCGCGTCCCGCCTGATGAGCAGGCAGTCGTCCGTCGCGCGGGCGAAGACGCCGATGTACGCGGAACCGGAGAGGGCCGTGCGAAGCACCCTTACGCGGTCTCGGCTTCGACGACCGCCTCGCCCTCCTCCTCGAAGCGGGCGGCGCGGACGCGGAGCCTCCGCGGGGGCTTCTTGCGCCCGCGAGCCCAGACGACCTCGTTGATCGACGGGTCGAGGCGCACGTCGCCCTCCTCGACCTTGAAGTGCTTCGCGAGGTGCGCGCGGACGAGACTCATCGCCTTGTCGGCGCGCCTGTGCTTGGCCTCCGCGTGGACGTCGCGCAGGGGGACGGTCACGACCCGCTCCTCGAAGTCGCTCGCGCTCATTCGTCCGTGTCACCCCGCCGCCAGCTTCGCCGCTTCGGGTTCATCATCACGTCGCGGTCCGTCTTCATGATGACCCACGCCGGGATGCGCCGGTTCTGCCGCTGGAGCTTGCCCAGCCGCTTCTTCTTCGCCTTCGATTTCTTGCCCATAGTACGCTCGAGTACCGTCCCGGGCTTAAAATCGTTGTTCCTTCGGCCGCCCGGCCGATTCGATCGCATCGCGGGGTCGGAACGCTTCCCCGAGGACTCGGTCGGAACTCCTCGGGGGATCACACGAACGCCAGCGGCACCATCAGCAGGACCCCCGCCGTCACCCCCGCGACGAGTTCGGGGACCCCGCGCCGGGGGAGCGTCACGCCGAGGTCGATCGCCTCCGGGATGAACTCAGAGAGCACCAGGTAGATCATCGCCCCGGCGGCGAAGCCGAACCCGACGGGGAGAAACGCCTCGGCCAGCGTGACGAAGTAGAACGCGAGCACCGCGCCGATCGGCTGTGGGAGGCTGGAGAAGACCGCCCACCAGACCATCCGCCAGGGCGGGACGTCCATCGACCGCAGGGGGATGGAGACGGCGAGTCCCTCCGGGACGTTGTGGATGGAGATGGCGACCGTCATGAACACCGCGAGCAGGGGGACGGAGAACCCGAGCAGGGTGAGGCCGTCCGCCCCGGCGAAGTTCAGGTCGGCGAACGAGACGCCGATGGCGACGCCCTCGGGGAAGCTGTGGACGGTGAGGATGCCCAGGATGAGCACGAGCTTCCGGAAGCTCGCCTCCTCGTACTGGTGGGGATCGACCTTCCGCCCCTCGATGACCTCGTGGGCGACGACCACGAGGAGGACGCCCGCCCCGAGACCGATGGCGAGCCGAAGGGGACCGCCGGCGGCCAGTCCCTCCGAGACGAGCCCGAACACCGACGCCGAGAGCATGATCCCCGACGCGAGCCCCCACAGCGCGACGTTCCACCGGTCGGACACCTCCTCGACGACGAAGAAGGGGAGCGCGCCGAGGCCCGTCGCCAGCGCGGTGACGAGTCCGGCGACGAAGACGAGGGCGAAATCGGCGGGCGAGGCCATGCGGACCGTACGGCCCCCGGCCGCTTAAACCTATCATATATTCTATATCTATGGGACGCCTAAACCGACAGGGAGAACGCGGCGACCGTGTCGTACGTCGGTCCGTCGGGCGCGAGGGTGCTCTCGGTGAGGCGCACCTCGTCGACGCGCATCGTGCCCACGTCGGGGTCCCGCTCCTCGACCACGCGCAGGACGCGCTCCTTCCCGCCCGCGTGGTCCATCCGCGCGATCGTGGCGTGGGGGGTGAAGTCGTGACGTTCGGGGTCGAAGCCCAGCGCGACGGTGCGCTCCTCGCACGCCTCGTGCAGGCGTGTCAGCTCCGTCGCCCCCTCGCGGACGCCGATCCAGACGACGCTGACGTACGAGCGCGACGGGAAGACGCCGTAGCCGCC
Organism: Halomarina halobia; assembly: GCF_029338575.1. Taxonomy (GTDB): domain Archaea; phylum Halobacteriota; class Halobacteria; order Halobacteriales; family Haloarculaceae; genus Halomarina; species Halomarina halobia. Next base: position 2,579,995 of record NZ_CP119992.1, on the reverse strand, counting down.
GAAGCGCGCCTCGAACGGGGCGACGGCCGCGTCCTCGACGGCCGCGGCGAGCGCGTCCTCGACGGCGGGGACGCGCGACTCGGGGACCTCCCCGAGGAACTTGAGCGTGACGTGCACCCCCTCGGGATCCGTGAGCCTGAGGCCGTCGACGTCGGCGAGCGGTTCCTGCGCGGCGCGGACGGCGTCGGCCAGCGGCTCCAGATCGACGCTGACGAACAGTCGCATGGTGGAGAGAGCGAGGGCGTAGCCCTTAACCATGCCAGTCGCCAACCCCGAGGCATGACAGACGAGAGTGACGGCCACCGCTTCTCCGAGGGCCAGGGGTTCGGCGACTCCTACGAGGGGTTCGACCTCGATCCGCCGGAACTCGAGATCGACCCGAGTATGGTAGATCCGGTGGACTCCCGAGCGCTCGCGGACATCCTCGACCGGCGGCAGATCCCGAAGGGGCAGGTCGACGTCGAGTCGCTCGTGGACGTGGGCATCGCGTACATGCAGATCAACCGCTTCGAGCAGGCGACCGACGCGCTCGAGCGGGCCGCGCGCCTCGCCGACGACCCCACGCTCGAACAGGAGGCGTGGGTCAACAAGGGCGCGGCGCACGCCCAGCTGGAGGAGTACGACGACGCCATCGGCGCGTACCGCGAGGCGCTCTCGATCGACGACGACAGCGAGCACGCGGCCACCGCCGAGACGAACCTCGCCTACGCGCTCTGGGAGGACGGCCGCACCGAGCAGGCGCTCGAACACGCGGAGCGCGCCGTCGAGATCGACCCGCGCTTCGGGCAGGCGTGGTACAACCGCGGCTTCTTCCTCGCGGAGCGCGGCCTCCACGAGGACGCGGTCAACTGCTTCGACAACGCGATGCGACTGGACTTCCGCACGCCCGAACTCCTGGAGGAGAAGGCCGCCTCGCTCGAACACCTCGGCGAGGACGAGGAGGCCGAACGCCTCGCGGAGGAGGCCGACGAGCTCCGACAGCGCGCCGAGCAGCGACTGGTGGAGTGAGATGCTGCTGACCGAACGCGAGACAGACGAGGGCCTGCTCGTCTCCGTCTGCGACCCCGACATCCTCGGCGAGACGTTCGAGAACGGCCAGGTGTCGCTCACCGTCGAGGCGGACTTCTACGACGGCGAGCGGGTCGACGAGGAACGGGTCGTGAGCGCGCTCGCCCGCGCGAGCGTCGCCAACATCGTCGGGACGCGCGCGGTCGCCCTCGCCGTCGAACACGGCTTCGTCGACGAGGCCACGGTGCTCGAACTGGACGGGACGCGACACGCGCAGCTAGTTCGGCTCTGATCCCTCGGTTCTACCCCCGCCGAACGCGTCGTACCGGTCGCTGACCCAACCGAAGGAGTGTTTTGTTCGCGGCCCCTCCCCTCCGGTAATGAGCACGCAAGAGATCGAGCCGCTCGACGTCGAGCGCATCCGGGAGGACTTCCCGATCCTCGCCCGGAAGGTCGGCGGCGACGTGACCGTTCCCGGCGAGGGGCCGGGCGACGACACGCCGCTCGTCTACCTCGACAACGCCGCCACGAGCCAGACCCCCGAGCAGGTCGTCGAGGTCATCGCCGACTACTACCGGAGCTACAACGCCAACGTCCACCGCGGCATCCACAGCCTCAGCCAGGAGGCCAGCGTCGCCTACGAGGAGGCCCACGACCGAGTCGCGGAGTTCGTCGGCGCGGACGGCCGCGAGGAGATCATCTTCACGAAGAACACCACCGAGGCGATGAACACCGTCGCCTACGCCTGGGGGCTGGCCGAACTCGGCCCCGGCGACGAGGTGATCCTGACCGAGATGGAGCACCACGCCTCGCTCGTCACGTGGCAGCAGATCGGGAAGAAGACCGGCGCGGACGTGCGGTACGTCCGGGTCGACGAGAACGGCCGCCTCGACATGGACCACGCCCGCGAACTCGTGACCGACGACACGCGCATGGTCAGCGCCGTCCACGTCTCGAACACCCTCGGGACGGTCAACCCGGTCGAGGAGCTGGCCGACCTCGCGCACGACCACGGCGCGCTGATCTTCGTCGACGGCGCGCAGTCGGTCCCCAACCGCCCCGTGGACGTGACGGAGCTCGACGCCGACTTCTTCGCCTTCTCCGGGCACAAGATGTGCGGTCCGACCGGCGTCGGCGTCCTCTACGGCAAGCGCCGCCTGCTGGAGGAGATGCAGCCGTACCTCTACGGCGGCGAGATGATCCGCAAGGTCACCTACGAGGACGCGACCTGGGAGGACCTCCCGTGGAAGTTCGAGGCCGGCACGCCCGTCATCTGCCAGGGCATCGCGCTCGCCGCCGCCTGCGACTACCTCGACGAGATCGGCCTGGAGCGCATTCAGGCCCACGAGGAGGGGCTGGCCGAGTACGCCTACGACCGCCTACGCGAGTACGACGACGTGGAGATCTACGGCCCGCCGGGCGACGACCGCGGCGGCCTCGTCGCGTTCAACCTCGACGGCGTCCACGCCCACGACCTCTCCAGCATCCTCAACGACTACGGCGTGGCGATCCGCGCGGGCGACCACTGCACCCAGCCGCTGCACGACAAGCTCGGCGTGGCCGCCTCCGCCCGGGCGTCGTTCTACCTCTACAACACGCGAGCGGAGGTCGACACGCTGGTCGAAGCGGTGGACGCGGCGCGCGACCTCTTCGCGTAGCCGCCGTCTCACCCGCCACTCGCGTCGGCGCGCCGTACCACGAGCGACCAACGGGAGCGAGCGGGCCGAGGAGCGACCAGAGGGAGCGATGAGGCTTTTGGTCCGGCTTTTGCCAGGGAGCGAGCGAAGCGAGCGACCGCAGCGAAAGGTGGACGAACAGGCGACGCCGCGGGCGATTCGCAGGGCGTGGCGTCGCGCAACCGCGGGCACCCTGCGACGGAAGTCAGCGCACGGGGGGTCTGGTCCCGCTCTCGGATATAAACGTACGGACGACTTGCTCGACATCACCGCCGACGTCAGTACGGCAGCCGCGAGGAGCGCGGGACTCGCTGAGCCCCTCGGACAACGCGAACGGGCGGCAGCGCCGGCCGTGAGCGAGCCGTCAGGCGAGCGAGCGGACCGAGGAGCGACTAACGGAGCACGAGCGAAGCGAGGGCTCCGGCAGTCCCGCGAGCCGGAGGCGAGCGGGAGCACGCCGGACGAGCACCGCGAGTCCGGCGGTGGGAGCGACGAGGGTTTTGGTCCAGATTTTGCCAGCGGGCGGCGAAGCCGCCCGCACAGCAAAAGGTGGGAGAGCAACCCTTTTCCCCCGCACTATCGTAACGGCGACAACAATGGGACTCGGCTCGGACATGTACCGGCAGCAGATCCTCGATCACTACAAGAACCCGCGCAACCACGGGACGATCGAGGACCCGACCTTCTCGCACGTCGGCGAGAACCCCTCCTGCGGCGACACCATCCGGATGGACGTGCGGCTGGCCGACGACGGGGAGACCATCGAGTTCGTCTCGTTCACGGGCGACGGCTGCGCCATCAGCCAGGCCAGCGCGTCGATGCTCACCCAACAGCTACCGGGCATGACCCTCGACGAACTCGACGCGATGGACCGCGACGACGTCACCGACATGCTCGGCGTCGAGATCAGCCCGATGCGAATCAAATGTGCCGTGCTCGCGGAGAAGGTCGCCCAGGACGGCGCGAAGATCCACACCGGCGAGATCGAGATCGAGAAGACCCAGACCGAATAACCCGACCTTTTGCTCTGCGCTAGGGCGCTTCGCGCCCTCGCTCGGCAAAAGGTCGGGTTATTCCGGTTTCAGCCCCGCGCCCTCGACGCGCATGACCGCCTCGCCGTCGGGGAGGTTGGGCGCGTCGACGAGCTTCACGATGCGCTTGTTGCCCTTGGACTTGCGGAGGTACATCCGGAAGGTGGACTTGTGGCCGAGGATGTTCCCGCCGATGGGCTTGGTCGGATCGCCGAAGAAGGCGTCCGGGTTGGACTGCACCTGGTTCGTGACGAGCACGGCGGCGTTGTAAAGGTTGCCGACGCGGTCGATGTCGTGGAGGTGCTTGTTGAGCTTCTGCTGGCGGGAGGCGAGCTGGCCGCGGCCGACGTACTCCGCGCGGAAGTGCGCCGTGAGCGAGTCCACGCAGAGCAGCCGGACGGGGAAGTCGGAGTCCTCGTGCTCCTTCGCGATCTCCTTTGCCTTCTCGGCGAGGAGGATCTGGTGGTTGGAGTTGAACGCCTTCGCGACGTGGATCTTGTCGAGGAACGACGCGATGAGCTCCTCCATCGCCGCCTCGTCGTCCGGCGATCCCTCGATCTCGCGGTCGTCCATCGTCGCCTGGAGGAGTTCGTCGTCGAGGCCGCGGATCATCTCCTCGATGCGCTCCGGACGGAACGTGTCCTCGGAGTCGATGAAGATGACGCTGCCGCCGAGCCCGCCCACCTCCTGGGGGAGCTGGACGTTGACCGAGAGCTGGTGGGTGACCTGGGACTTGCCGGCCCCGAACTCGCCGTAGACCTCGGTGATGGACTGCGTCTCGACGCCGCCGCCGAGCATGTCGTCGATCTCGGGGACGAGCACGCGGAGTTTCCCGATGCGCTCGCGGCGCTCGAGGACCTGCGCCCCCGTCTCGAACCCGCCGATGTCGGCGGCCTCACGGGCGGCCTGGATGATGTCGTGGGCGGTGCTCTCGCCGACGTCGGCGGTGTTCGACAGTTCGCCGGGGGAGGCGACCGCGATGGACTGGTACGAATCGTAACCGTTCTCCTGGAGTTTCTCCGCGGTCGCCGGCCCGACGCCGGGGAGGTCTTCGAGGTCTGCTGCCATGGACGTGGCTTGCGCCGGTTCGGGTATAAAGCCTCGTTAACAGGGTAGTGAAAGTGAAACCGGACGGCGGCGAGGCGGTCAACGGTCAGGAGGTCAGAACAGTTATCGGGGAGAGGGGACGCTCACTCCCAGGGGTGGCGGCCGCGGTCGGGCCAGAGGGGGTACCAGTATTCCTTCTCCTCCTCGACCGTCAGTTCGCCGTCGAGGACGCTCTGGAGTTTGAACTCCGCGCCCGAGTCGCGCTCGTGGCCCGGCCGCGGGGCGAAGGGGTAGTACGCGCCGCGGCGGAACGAGTAGATCCAGTAGACGGGCGTACCGCCTTCGACGGTCGCACCGTCTCCGGTCCGACGGCCCGACGGCCCGGCGCGCTTTTCGAAGGCGAACACCGCCGCGAGCAGGCGATCGCCGAACCCCTCCTCGATGAACGTGTCGGCGGCGAAGTGGATGCTCGTCACGAGGTCCTCGAAGTCGGTGTCCTCGAGGACGACCCACTGGTAGCCGTGGGAGTCAGTCTCGAAGCGCGCCGTCGTCCCCGTCTCGACCTCGCCGGCTTCGAGGATGCGTTCGACCTCCCGCTCGGTCCGCTCGAAGTCCGTGCTGTCCACCCCCGCGAAGCAGAGCGCCGCCGCGCCGGCGGGGTCGTAGCCCAGGTCCGCCTCCATCGTCATGTAGGCGGTACTCATACCGAAGAGGTCCTCGGGGCTGGCCGGACGGGTCGCGTCCGCCTCGGCGCTCATGCCGAGGGCCTGTCGGAGGGAGTCGAGGATGCCCATGGCGACGCGTACGGAGGCCGACGGCTTATACTGACGGCCGTGCGCGCGTCCCGAGCGGCAGCGAGGGCGCGCGACCCGGGGAAGGGCAGGCGTACTGCGCGGTACGGTGCGGTGAGGTGCTGTCTCCTGGCGTTCCGTGAGCGAGCGGCGCGAGCGAACGGAGGCTCGGGAGACGAGTACGACGAGTCTCCTGGCGGACTGAACGGGCGTTCCCGCGAGCCGGGCGGGACCTCCGGTCCCGCTGGAAGCCGGCCATCGGTCGGCGATGAGGCGAGCGGGAGCTCGTCGGAGCTGCGCTCCGACGGCGAAGGGGGCTTTCGAGGGGGTTCCGACTGCTGTCGAGGACGTGAACGTGGCCTCGAAAGCCCTCACGGTCCGGACTCGCGCACCCCGCTGTCGACGAAAGGCGCGTAGCGCCTTTCGTGATCTCGGAAGACCACCGGTCTTCCGATGACTCGTCGGAGCAGCGAAGCTGCTCCGAGATGACGAGAGACGCCAGAGGCGTCTCTCGAACCACGCTCCTCGGCTCACTGCGTTCGCCCGCAGTGCTTACGTCGTCGTGCCTCGCGAGACGAGCGAAGTGAGTCTCGCGGAGACTTCGCCCAGACCGCTCGCCCTTTCAGTCCACCAGGAGCCGCACCCTGTACACCCACCTTCCCGGAGGGCTTGCGAGGTTCTCGGAGCGTCCACATCGCGTTTCTCGACCCCGAAAACGCGCGGGATCCGCCCCCGTTTCGACGGAACGGGGAATCTTCGACGCCCTTACGCCTCCAGTTCGCGCTCCATCGCGCGGAGGCGCTCGACGCGCTTCTCGGTGCTCGGGTGCGTGCTGAACAGCCGCCCGACGATCCCGCTCTTGATGGGGATGATGAAGAAGGCGTTCATCTCCGCCTCCTCGCGCAGGTCGTTCTTCGGCACGCGGTCCATCTCGCCGGAGATCTTGAGCAGGGCGCTGGCGAGCGCGCTCGGCCTGCCCGTGATGATCGCCCCGCCGCGGTCGGCGGCGAACTCGCGGTAGCGCGAGAGCGTCCGGATCAGGAGGAAGGAGACGATCCAGACGACGAGCGAGGCGAGGATGGCGACGATCACGCCGCCGTTGTTCCGGTCGCGCCCGCCGGTGAACAGCCAGCCCCACCGCACGACGAGGAACGCGAGCGTCGAGAGGAACGACGCGATCGTCATCACCATCACGTCGCGGTTCTTCACGTGCGCGAGTTCGTGCGCGAGCACGCCCTCCAGCTCGTCGCGGTCGAGCGTCCGCAGGATCCCGGTCGTGACGCAGACCGCGGAGTTCTTCTGCGAGCGCCCGGTCGCGAAGGCGTTCGGTACGCGCGTGTCGGCGACCGCGACCTTCGGCTTCGGGAGGTCGGCCTGCTGGCTCAGCCGCCCGACCATCGCGTGCAGTTCGGGATACTCGTCCTCGTCGACGACCTTCGCGCCCATGCTGTAGAGCGCGAGCCTGTCGCTGAAGAAGAACTGTCCGAGCGAGAACAGTCCCATGACGATGACGATCGTCAGGATGCCGGCCCCATATGCGGCCAGCACCCCGATGAACACGATGTAGAGGGCGAAGAGCAGGAACATCGTGAGCGCCATCCGCCCACGCAGTCCCCAGTCTGGTTTCCACTGCATACCCCTACTATGCCGTCTGTGGATTAAATATCTCTTCCTCGTGGGACTCCACATCGCGGTGTCCGGGGGCGGAGGATCGGGACGCGATCGCCGTTTCACTTTCACTCGCGTGTTTCCGGGACCGAATCGGGCCGCGTTCGGGCGCGCGGGCGGCGTTCAGCGCGCGTATCGCTCCCGGCATCCGACGCCCCGTTCGTCCCCTCAACCGGACCGCCCTCGGTCACTTTCGCCGTGGCGTTCAGTTTCACCCCGCCCGTGAATCTCGATTAATATCCCCACCGGCATTTGTGAACTCAACATGCCCGCACTCGTAGCGCGTGCAGACGGGAGCAGCGAGGCCGACGCGGTCGGTCGCGTGGTCATCGACCGCGCCGATCCGCTGGTCCGCTGGCGGTTCGTCTGCCCGAACGGCCACGTCGATTGGGACCCGACGAACAACCACATCTGGTGCGCCGCCTGCGCGCAACTGCACGGCGTCCAGCCGGAGTACTGGGAGCTGTTCGACAAGAAGACCGGCGAGACGGTCCCCTGGGCGGCCGTCGAACTCCGCTAACCGCGAGCCCGGGAACACGATCACCACTGCCATGCCGACGACCTCAGAGCCGCGGCCCTCGACCGCGCACGACGCCGAGCCGAACCGCCCGCCGAACGACACCGAGGGGAACGACGGAACCGTCGAGACCGGCGGGACCGTCGGGACCGACGGGGAGCCGCGTCCGTCCCCCTGGACGGCGGTCGGGTGGCTGCTCGCGGCGACCGCGCTCCGGGCGCTGCTGGTGCTGTTCGAGAGCGCCGTCCCGCTGGTGACGCTCGCCCTGCTCGTCGGCGTCGAGGCGCTGGTCGCGGGGGGACCGCGCGTCGCCGTCTCGACGCCTGGCGGCGAGCTGTCGCTCCCGCTGACGGAGGCGCTCGTCGCGCTCGCGCTCCTCGAACTCGCCCGGCGGCTCTACGCGCTGAACGCGCCCTGATACTGTCGGACGTACCGGCGTGACGCTACTCGCCACCACGAGGTGGCGGGATTCGTGGCGGGCGTACGTCCGACAGTACGACGAGCGACACGCCGCAGGCGACACGCGGAACTTAAACGCGCGAGGGCGGTAGTACCGCCGATGAGTTCATCGGGCGAGTTCTGCCCGCGCTGCGGGAAGCCGGTCGCGCCGCGGGAGGAGCCGCGGGTCGGCGACCCCCGCGGCCGACGGGCGCACCTGTGCGACGCGTGTTACTTCGAGGACTTCGACCTCGTGGACGCCCCCGACGAGCTGACGGTGCGCATCTGTCCGCGTTGCGGGGCCGTCTACCGGGGCAATCGCTGGGTCGACGTCGGCGCGGAGGACTACACCGACGTCGCGATCGAGGAGGTGACGGCGGCGCTCTCGGTCCACGTCGACGCCGACGAGTTCTCCTGGCTGGTCGACCCCGAACAGGTGGACCAGAACACGGTCCTCATGCACTGTCACTTCTCCGGCGTCGTCCGCGGGACATCCGTGGAGGCCGACCGCGACGTGCGCGTCCGCTTCAGCCGCGAGACGTGCACCCGGTGCTCGCGCATCGCCGGCGACTACTACGCCTCGATCGTCCAGGTGCGCGCCGAGGGGCGCACGCCCACCGACGCGGAGCGCGAGCGCGCCGTCGAGATCGCCGAGGAGTACGTCGAGAACCGGGACGCGAAGGGCGACCGCAACGCCTTCATCTCCGAGGTGAAGGAGCATCGCGACGGCGTCGACGTCAAGATCTCGACCACGCAGATGGGCCGCGCCGTCGCCCAGCGCATCCGGCGGCGCTTCGGCGGGACGATCACCGACTCGCGGACGCTCGTCACCGAGGACGCGGACGGCAACGAGGTCTACCGCGTCACCTACGCGGTGCGCCTCCCGCCGTACCCCGCCGGGACGGTCATCGAACCCGAGGGCGACGATCCGGTACTCGTCCGCAGCGCCCACGGCAACCTGAAGGGCGACTACCTCACGACCGGCGAGCGCTACGAGGCCGACAGCGAGGCCGGGATCGCCCCCGAGGCCCGCCGCCTGGGGAGCGTCGACGACGCGCGGGAGACGACGCTCGTCGCCGTCGAGGACGAGCGCGCGGTGCAGGTGCTCGACCCCGACACCTTCGAGACGAAGACCATCGCCCAGCCGAGCTACCTCGACCCCGACGCGGAGACGGTCCACGTCCTCAAGAGCCGGGCGGGGCTGCACGTACTGCCCGAGGACGCCGTCGAGGGGTGACGATCGCGGTGCGTCGCGTCGCACCGAGCCGCGATCCGAGCGCACCACCGCCGAAACCCGTATCTCCGCTGACATTCTGTGGGGACCTATGACCGCAAAGCAGTGGCTGGTGCTCCTGTTCGTCCTCCTCCTCGTCACCTCGACGGCGGCCTACGGCATCGCGTCGGTGTTCCTCTAGCGCCGCGCGTCGGAGAGCGTTCAGCTTCGTCGAAACGATACCTGTTCAGAGACGGGTGATCCGGGCGACGAGGTCCCAGAAACTACTTCGACTTCTTCGCCTTCTTCCGCTTCTCGTCCGTGAAGTTACCCTTGAACACGGGCTGGCCTCGGATGTTCGGCCGTTTCGGAGTACCGTCTGAGCTGTCATCGCCGTCCGAGTTGCCCTTCTCGCCCATATTGCTCCTTTACAGACGCAAGGGTAAGAATCATTCGCAGCGATCAGAGTACACGACTTCACTCACTGTCGCTCACGTTAACCCCAGCCGCGGTCGGATCTTTGTTGGTATCCGAACCGTTTTCGCTATCGTGATCGCGCTCGTCGTCACCGACACCGTGAGACTCGGTCTCGTCCGCGGCGTCAGGGTCGTACTGTCTCACCTCGGTCCAGTAGCGGCGGAATTGCGTCAACATACCGGACCATTTCGCGAGTAAGAGCAGACCGATGGCCACAGCTCCGTCGGTGAGGATTCCGACCCCGACCGCCGCCTCTACGACTCCGAGGACGAAGAACGCCAGGGCAGCAACCGTCAGATAGATCGTCAGCGTGATGCCGAGGGCGTTCGTGATGTTCGTCCGGAAGTTTTTCTCTATGAACTCGGCGTAGCCGAGCGCGAGCCCTTGGTGTACGCCTTCGAGCGTATACTCTACCTCGACGAGATCGACGACGTCGGCTGCGGAGATGCCAGCACGATAGTCGCTCGCGTTGTACGTGAGCGCGCCGGACGCGATCGAGAGCAGCAACGCGACAGCGCCGAAGATCGTGTAGGTGTTTGCAACGATGTCGAATCCGACCTGATCTGTTCGCGCAATGATCGAGAGCCCGGTGAGGATAAGCCCGAGTAGAACACCGTCGAGGCGAAGGATCGCGATCGCCTTGCTGTCGATGTCCGTGAGCGTCTGTATCTGGTCGTCGACCGTCCGGCGAGCCTCCTCGAGCGCTAGCTTGGAGATCTCTTCGTCTTCGAAGAAGCTATCATTACAATCGGCGTCGGACGTCACTCGTCCAATCAAGACTGTCCTGATGGTTTATTTCTTTCCGTTGGTCGTTCCTTCCCTACGATCTCAGGGCCTTCGAACGGTCGACGTGTGCCCCGGTGAGCGTTCGGCTCCGCTCGACGCCCATCGATTACTCGTCCTCTCACCGGACGCATAGCCACGAGATACCCGGGGACCGATCACGACCCGCCAGTAGTGGTTCGTCTCCTCCTGGTCGCCGTCGCGGCGACCGACGCCGTCTCGTCGGTGTTCCTCTAGCGCCGCGCGTCGGAGAGCGGATGGTATTCCCACGATCAGGGGCACGCCCACCGGACGACCCGTCGGCACTCCTTCCAGCGTCCGGAATCGAACTGCGGTCGATTATCTAAATCTGAATTTTACTAATCGCTATTTTACTAATCGCCGGTCGGACGATCCCGTCCGTTCGACGCGAAGCTACGCGACGGCCGCATCGAGCACGACGGGCGAAGGAGGGTCGGAAGGTGCGTTCTACCGAGGTAACGAGCGGAGGAGCGCGGGAGAGATCGAACGAGCGCGGTCAGTCGTACGCACTCACCGCCACACGTCGGAGAGCGGGTGGTCGTCGAGCGAGCGGGGACGCGGCCGTCCGCGTGGCGGCCCGTCGCCCCCGCCGTCGCCGAGCGCCGCGCCGGGGTCGAACGCCGGGAGGTCCGGTTCGGTCATCCGGTCGACCTGCGCCGCGAACCACTCGGGCATGTCGCCCCTCGCGCGCTCGAAGAGGTCGAGCAGGCTGGAGTCGGCGAGGTAGGTCGCGCCGTGATCGTCCGGGGCGCGCACGACCCGCCCGCAGGCCTGGATCACCGTCCGGAGCGCGGCGCGGTAGTACCACGCCCACTGCCCGTCCTCGAGCCGCCGGGCGACCCGCGAGTCGCGCGTGTTCGGATAGGGGGCCTTGCAGAGCACCTGCCAGCGACAGAGGTCGCCCTTCAGGTCGAGCGCCTCCTCCATCTTGACGGCGACGAACACGTCCGCCCCGTCGCTCCGCTTCCACGAGTCGAGCGCCGCGTCGCGGTTCGCCCTGTCGTGCGTCCGGACCCGGTCCGCGACGCCGAACTCGGAGAGGCGGGCGACGAGTCGCTCCGCGATGGCGTAGGAGTGGGCGTGGATCAGTCCCTTCTCGTCGGGGTGTCGCCCCATGAGCCGGACGATCAGGCGGGCGATCCGCGGGAGCGTCTCGTCGCGGTGGTCGTAGGTCATCTTCCCCTGGGCCACGTCGTACAGCGGACGGTTCTCGACGGGAAAGGTGTGGGCTACGTCCACGAGCGCGACGCGGGCGGGATCGAGGCCGGAACTCCGGCAGAACGCCTCCTTGTTGAGGATCGTCGCCGAGAGGAGCGCGAACGTCTGTCCGCGGTCCCAGATGGTGTAGCGGAGGTACCGCTCGGGGTCCATCGGCTTGATCACCACCCGCGACCCCTCGCCGTCGGGCTGATCGACCACCCACGTCGTCGCGCTCTCCGGGTCCCGGGCGTCCTCCGCGAACCACCCCAGCTCGCGGACGAGTTCCGCCAGGTGGTCGCGCTCCCCGGCCTCCTCCGGGGTGAGCTCCTCCTTCCCGCGCAGCTCCTTCTGACGGCGCGAGCACACCGCCTTCAGCCCCTCCGCGTACCGGATCGCGTCCTCGGTGTCGCTCACGGCGGGCGCGGGCTTGGCCTCCCACATCGGTACCGTGTCCGGCCCGAGTTCGATGGTCGCGTACATCTCCGCCCACTCCGCGAGGCCGTGGGCCTCGTCGATCACCACGACGTTCCGCTGGCCGAACACCTCCGACCCGGCCATCTGCATGAAGTACGCGAGCGTCATCGCCGCGATCGGCCGGTTGGCCGCGACGTCGCGGTCCGCGAAGTACGGACAGCGGTGTCTCACCGGGCAGTCGAACCCCCGCTCGCGGGCGCAGGGCGCGCGGTCGACCGTCGTCGTCGTCTCGCCCGGCAGAATGCAGGAGTAGTTTCCCTTCCCGCGGATCACCGCGAGGTCGGAGAGCAGGTCGTCGCCGGCCACGTCGTCGAGCTGTGACACCTGCGGCGTCGTGTAGTACGCGCCGATCGGCTCCTCGGGGCGGGCCTCGCCGGGACGGCGGGCGCAGCCCGCGATGGCGCGCGCGAGCAGCGACTTGCCGCTCCCGGTCGGCGCGCGCACCAGCACCACGTCGTTACCGGCCTCGAACGCGGCGCGGATGTCCCGGAGCGCGCCCTCCTGCGCCCCGCGGTAGGAGGGCGCGGGGAACTCCTCGTCGATTCGCGCGGGGTTCACACTCGTGACAACGACGCCGTCGGGGTAAACTCACCGGTCGCCGAGACTCGCCGGTCGTCGGACTCACCGGCCGTCGAGCGCGGCGACGTCGTCCGGCGTCGGGTCGTCCGGGAGCCGACCGAGGCAGTCGAAACAGAGGAAGTACTCCGTGCCGTCCGCGAGCTCCAGCGTCAGCCCGCCGCTGGGCCCGCCCTCGAACGACCAGAGGTCGCCGATCCCGCCCGCGATCCGGACGCGCTGGCCGCAGCCGTCGCACCGCTTTCTCGCCATGGTCCGGGTTAGGGAACGAGCGGGATAGCCCTTCCGCGAGGGCGACCCACGGTATATTACGCAAGCCGTCTCTCCCGGCCGTGCGCGTTCTCGTCACCGGCGCGACGGGGGTCGTCGGCGGACGGCCGGTCCCCGTCCTGCTCACGACCGGCTGGCTCGTGACCGGCCTGTCCGCGCTGCTGGTCACGGCACGCCCGGGACGGGAGAGGGGGTCTCGACGGGTCGAGAGGTGGGGCTCCCCGAGTCGAATATCACCGCGAGTGGAAGAGCAGTCGTCGCGACCCGACGACGGTCACTGCGACTTGATTCGCTTGAACTGATCGAGGAGCGCCTCGGCGGAATCGCCCGACTCGAACGTCAGCTTCCCGTGGTACTGGATCCGCTCGTCGTCGAAGTCCGTGTCGACGGCCGTCGCCTTCGCCTCTCGGCGCTCGTGCTCGTCCTCGTCATAGGCACCCATTGACATGGTATATCATCACTTGCGATTTCTCGATTATCAATGTAACGGTGATCCGCCCGAATTTCCGATAACTGTTAAGCCGAAGTGTCTGGATCGCAAACACGCCGTGCCGCGAGACGCCCGGTACGGGGGCGGGCCGCGGTCGCAACCCATAACCGCACGGACGCGAAGTACCGACTGTGGCAGGTCCCCTCCGCTTTCGCCGGTCGCACGCGCGCTGGACGGACGAGCGCGTCCGCCGCGACCTCCTCGCTCCGCTCGACGAGTCGTTCGGAGCGACGGTCGGCCAGGGGCGCTTCGGTCCCCCGAAGGGCTATCGCGCCCACCGCATCGACATGAACAACGGCGACGTCGCGCTGTTCGCGTGGCGTCACGACCCGCAGGAGGCGTTCTGGCTCGGCAACACGACGACGCCCGAGGCGCTCTGGCGCACCGAGAAGTGCGGTCTCGAGGAAGCGCCGTACCCCGTCTCCCGGTGGGCGCAGCGCGAACTGCTCGCCGATCTCGAGGAGCAGGACCCGGAGCTCGCCGCCTACCGACACGTGAGCTGGTTCTTCCTCCCCGTCTTCTTCTCGAAGGACGGCCGGACGAGCACGCGGCGGTTCTTCACCGAACACGCCGCGGGCTTCCCCGACGCCGACCCCGAGACCGCCCTCCGGTTCTACGAGGAGTTCCTGCGCTCGGGCGTCCTCGACCCGTGTCGCGAGACGATGGCCGGCAAGCTCGGAACCAGCCCGCACGTCGACCACGTGCGGATGAACGCCGCCATGGGCGAACTGAACGCCGCGAAGCTCCTCCACGACGCGGGCCACGAGTTCGTCCCCGAGATCGCGCTCGACAGCGGCCACGCGCTCGACTTCGCCGTCGGCGACGGCGTCCGCGCGGTCCGCGCCGACGGCGGCGGTCACCGCACCTCCGACGCGCTCGTCGAGGTGACGCGCCCGCTGCCGCCCTCCCGTCGCACCGCAAACACGCCCGTCGCGGCGGTGCGCGCGACGGCCAACGCGAAGACCGACGATCAACTCGACGCCCACCCGGACGCCCTCCTGCTCGTCGACTGCTCGTCCTTCCGCGACGACGATTGGAACACGATCCGCGCCGAGCAGCCCCCCGTCAAGCACACCCCCGCGGTCATCTACCGGATGCGCCCGAACGGCTCCGCCGAGGCGTACGCCCACGGCGACCCCGGGATCGACCTCGGGGGCGCGGTGCGGTGGGCGTGACGCGGGCGGAACGGGCGTAGAGCCGGCCGCCGGCCCGCGTAACCTCGGCGTTCACGCCGGAAAAGCTCGGAGGCGCACCCCTCGATCGCGAACGGATTAAGCGACGTCACGGTAGCGTCCGCGAGCGAGTCAGCCTCCGGCTGACGAGCGAGCGGTTCACCGCGGACGCGGAGCGTCCGCGGCGTTTTTAGTCCACTGCTGGGCTCGCGTCGCTCGTCCAGCACCCTCCCGGCGGTCACTCGCGAGCACGGGTCGTTGCCGGGGTTCGATCCGTGTTGTACCGCGAGCGAGTGAGCGGAGCGACCGAGCGAGCGGCCTTTTTGGTCCAGATTTTTCGAGGGGGTTCGACTGAGCGCCCGCAGGGCGCGAAGGAGGACCCCCTCGAAAAAGGTGGTGGGCTAGAACGACACCTGCTCCGGCCCGAACTCCCCCACCGCGTACGGGTCGCGGTCGGAGTAGAACTTCCGCCCGATCGCCTTGCTCGAGACGCCGCTGTAGAGCGCGTAGCGCGCGTCGTCGGCGTCCGAGAAGACCTCGTCCGGCACGCTCCGGAGCGCCTCGCCGACCGTCTCCGAGCCGTTCGGGAGGTCGAGTTCGAGGTCGCCGTAGGCCTCGATGAGGTCCTCCGTCGTCGCCGGATAGTTGTGCGCGTCGAGCTTCTCGTTCGCGTCGGTGAACAGACGCATACCGGGACGAACTCGCGAATCCATCATAAACGTTCACCATAGACTCCTAGCCCAAATATAAGGAATTTACATGTCCCGGCCGCCTACCGACGACGATGGTCGTCGCCGACCTGCACGTACACACGACGAACTCCGACGGGACGCTGCCGCTGGCCGCGGTCCCCGGGGCGGCGCGGGAGGCGGGCGTCCGCGTCGTCGGGATCACTGACCACGACCGGCTCCACCCCGACCTGCGGACGCCGGTGGCGCACGTCGGTGGCGTCACGCTCGTCCACGGCATCGAGCTCCGCGTCGAGAGCGACGCCGGGGCGGTGGACCTCCTCGGCTACGGCGCGCGCCGCACCGACGCGCTCGCGGCGGAGCTGGAGCGCCTCCAGCGCGACCGGATCGAGCGCGCCCGGCGGATGGTGGAACGCGTCGAGGCCGAGACGGGGGTCTCGCTCGACGTGTCGTTCGAACCGGGCGTGGGGCGGCCGCACGTCGCGCGCGCCGTCGCCGAGAGCGACGCGCCGTACGACGTCCAGGGTGCGTTCGATCACCTGATCGGCGACGGCGGGCCGTGTTACGTCCCGCGGGACGTCCCGTCGTTCGAGCGCGGCGCGGCGCTGCTCGACGACGCCTGCGGGCTGGTAAGCCTCGCACACCCGCTGCGGTACGACGACCCCGAGGCGGCGCTCGCGCTGACCGCGGGGCTCGACGGCGTCGAGTATCACTACCCATACGGCCGCGTGGTCGATCTGCGGCCGGTCGAACGGGCCGTCGACGAACACGGCCTCGTGGTCACTGGGGGGAGCGACGCCCACGACCGGACGCTGGGTCGGGCGGGGTTGGACCGCGACGAGTACCGACTGTTTCGCAATCGCGTCCGATTGGGCCGGTAGCGCAGGGTTCAGTATCGTCGGGGACGGAAGGGGGCGTATGCAGTGTCACTACTGCAGCGACGAGGCGGACATCGCCGTCGAGCGCGGCGGCGTGAAGGTCGGACTCTGTCAGACGCACTTCCGCGAGCGCCTCGACGAGCTGCAGGACCAGGGGTGGCTCGACGACCTCAAGAGCGAACTCGAGATGGACCGGTTCGACTGATCGCGCCCGTTTCTCAGGCCCGACCGCCGTCGACGTCGATGGCGTCGACTGGACAGACGTCGACGCAGAGCATGCAGTCGATGCACTGCGCCTCGTCGACGGGCACGGCCTTCACCTCGCTCGCGGGGTGGCCCGGCGTCTCCACCCACTCGAAGACGTCGACCGGGCAGTTCTCGAGACACGGTCCCTCGCCCGTGCAGACGTCGAAGTCGACGGCGACGTGCGTCCCGTGGACACCCAGCGTCTCGGGCGGCTCGACCGGACCCCACGCGTCGTAGTCGGCGTCTACGTCGAGGCCCGTCTCCGCGACGGGGGTTCGCTCGCGGCTCGCGGCGAAGTTCGGATCGATGGACACGGAGGCGCTTCGCCGCTCTCGGTTAAACCGCACGCGATCCGGTCCGCTCCGACTCGATGAGCAGAGCTATCACCCCTCACTCCGACGGAGCGCGCATGAGGAAGGTGCGCATCGACGACGTGGCGGGGTGGATGGGTCCGGCTGACGTGAAGCGACCGCTCGGACGCGAACTGGGGACGGAGGACGTGGCCGTCAACTACTTCGAACTCGCCCCGGGCGAGAGCTTCGCGTTCGGCTACCACCGCCACGCCGACCAGGAGGAGGTGTTCTACGTCCAGCGGGGGACGGTCACGTTCGAGACGGAGGACGGCGAACTGCTCGTCGAGGCGGGCGAGGCCGCCCGCTTCGCGCCCGGCGAGTACCAGCAGGGGTGGAACCGTGGGGACGAGCGCGTCGTCGCGCTGGCGATCGGCGCGCCCGCCGACGCCACCGAGACGGAGATCCTGCGGGAGTGCGCCGACTGCGGCGACCGCACCCCCCAGCGCATCGAACCGACCGACGGCCGCGACGCGCTCGTGACGCTGTGTGCGGGCTGCGGGGCCGAGACGGGCCGGTTCACCTGACCGCGGTACGTCGCCGGGTGCGAAGGACCCATCGAGGCGGAGGCCCGCCGCGTGACGCTCCTCGTCTGAGCCTTCTTGCCCCCGGATCCCGTAGGGGGTGCATGGCCGATCCGCCCCTGCTCGTCTACGACGACGACTGCGGATTCTGTACGTGGTCCGCCCGCTGGGCGGTCCGCCACGCCGACGTCGAGCCCGTCGGGTTCTCCGAGCTATCCGACGACCTGCGGGCGCGCCTGCCCGCGGACTACGGGCGGTGCGCCCACCTCCTCGCCGACGGCCGGATCTACTCCTGCGGCGCGGCCACGGAGCGAACCCTCGAACGGGTTCACCCCGCCCTGCGGGGGTCGTTCGCCGTCCTCCGGCGGGTTCCGGGGTACGCCCACCTCCGCGAACGCCTGTACCGCTGGACAGCCGACCGACGCGCGTGGTGGGGGAAGGTACTGAGCGCAGGGGCGGCCCGCGATTCGGCGTAGTCCTCCTACGCGTAGCGCTCGCGCAAGCCGTCGAGCGCCTCGCGGACGTATCGGGTCATCCACTCCGCGCGGCGGGCGGTCCCCGCCGGTCCGTGCCGATCCTGGAGATGGAGCGACTTCAGGTACGAGACGGTATTGATCATCCGATAGAGGTCCGCACGCCGGGCGAAGCCGTCCGGGAGCGGCCGGACCGATTCGTAGCCGGCGCGGAAGGCGCGGCCGAGCGCCGGCCGGCCCCGCGCCTCGAAGGCCGGCAGCGCCGCACGCCAGTAGTCGTACTCGCCGGGGGCGACCAGCGCGTGCTCGAAGTCGATCGCCGCGACGACCTCGCCGTCCTCGACGCCGACGTGGTCGGGCACCCAGTTGCCGTGACAGAGCACCGGTTCCCCGGCACCCGCGAACGCCTCGGGGTGTTCGTCGACGAACGCGACGACCTCGACCGCGACCGCGCTCCCCTCGTCGCGCCCGCGCGCCGCGAGGAACGCACGGCAGTCGAGGAGGAGCGCCCGGAGGGTGTCGGTCCACGACGGATGACCGTCGAGCGCGAGTCCCTCCCCGGCGGTTCCCCGGGGGAAACCGGTCGCCGCACAGTCGCCCGCGGTCGCCGCGTGGAGTTTCGCCATCCCCGCCCCCGCGGCGCGCGCCCACGCCTCGTCCACGCGCGGTTCCTCCGGCACCCCCTCCAGCCACTCGGCGACGAAGTAGTCCGGCCCGACGGCGAGAATCCGGGGGACGGGTATCGGGGCGTGCCGCGCCACGTGCTCCATAACCCGGGCCTCCGTCGCCGGATCGCCCTCGTCGTTCGTGGCGAGTTTGCAGACCGCGCGACGGCCGTCGAGCGCCACCTCGTAGGTGGCGTGCGGCGGGACGCGGTGCAGTTCGCGGCGGACCTCGAACGCCGTCGCGTGCGATGCGAGCGCGTCGTGTACGTCTCGTGTCATGGGTTCGCCGCGTCACGCGCGGCCGACGGTCGCAGCGCGGGCGGTGCCGCAGCTACGACCGGAAGAAGCGGGTGAACGGGTATCGCCGAGAGACGACCTCGATCGTTCGGCGTTCGACCGCCGTTCGCGCCGCCGGGCGTCCGAACGGGACGGACCGCGACACCTCCAGCGGCGAGGGGGTACTACTCGAAGGCGGGGATCCCCGTCAAATCCTGGCCGAGGATGAGCGTGTGGATGTCGTGGGTCCCCTCGTAGGTGTAGACCGTCTCCAGGTTCGCCATGTGGCGCATCGGCGAGTAGTCCGCCGTGATCCCGTTACCGCCCAGCATCTCGCGGGCGATCCGCGACTGGTCGCGGGCCACCCGCACGTTGTGGCGCTTGGCCATCGAGACGTGCTGCGGGCGGAGGTCCCCGCGCTCCTTCAGGTCGGCCAGCCGGTGGGCCAGCAGTTGCGCGGTCGTGATCTGGGTGGCCATCTCCGCGAGCTTCGCCTGCTGGAGCTGGAACCGCGCGATCGGCCCGCCGAACTGCTCGCGGTCGAGCGCGTACTGGCGAGCGGTCTCGAAGCAGTCGCGCGCCGCGCCGATCGCCCCCCACGCGATGCCGTAGCGCGCCTGGGTCAGACACGACAGCGGCCCCTTCATCCCCTCGACGTTCGGCAGCACGTTCGCCTCCGGGACGCGAACGTCGTTCAGGCCGATCTCGCCGGTGATCGACGCCCTGAGCGAGAGCTTCTCCTCGATCTTGTTCGTGCTGACGCCGTCGCGGTCCGTCTCGACCAGGAACCCTCGAACGGGGGTGTCCTCGGCCGATCGGTCTCTCGCCCAGACGACGGCGACGTCAGCGATCGGCGAGTTGGTGATCCAGGTCTTCGAGCCGTTGAGGACGTACCCCTCGTCCGCGCGCTCCGCGCGCGTCTCCATCGCGGTGGGGTTCGAGCCGTGCTGGGGTTCCGTGAGGCCGAAGCAGCCCACTGCCTCGCCCGCGCCGAGCGCCGGCAGCCACTCCTCCTTCTGCTCCTCCGAACCGAAGGCGTAGATGGGGTACATGACAAGCGCGCCCTGCACGGAGGCCATCGAGCGCAGCCCCGAGTCGCAGGCCTCCAGTTCCTGCATCAGCAGGCCGTAGGCCGTCTCGCTCACCCCGGGGAGGCCGTAGCCCTCGAGGTTCGGCGCGTAGAAGCCCATCTCGCCCAGTTCTGGGATGAGGTCGGTCGGGAAGGTCCCCTCGATCCAGTGCTCGCCGATGTCCGGTCGCACCTGTTCCTCGACGAACTCGCGGGCGGTGTCACGGATCATCCGCTCCTCGGCGCTCAGATCGGCTTCGAGTTCCACGTAATCGAGCATGATACTCCTCCGGGGCGGGGGGGTAAAAACGCTCCTCTCGGTCGGGTCGGCGCTCGTGCCGAGTCGAAACGGCCGTCGTTATACCGCGGGCGGACGGAGCGCGAGTATGGCCCAGCGGACGCAGGTGCGCCGCGGCGTGCGGGCGAGCATCGTCGCCGGCGGACTCCTGACGGTACTCGGCGTACTCACGTGGGCGTCGGGACTGACGGGACTGTTCCCGAGTCTCGGTCCCTCCGCGTACGTCCTGGCCGTCAAGCCGGAGGCCGAGGAGGCCACGCCGCGACGCGTCGTCGGGGGGCACGTGCTGGGCGTCGCGGCGGGCTTCGTCGCCTACCACGCCGTGGCGGAGGGGCTGACGGTCGTCCGCCCCCATCCGGCGTGGTCGCCGGCGTCGCTCGCGCTCGCCGTCAGCGGGACGCTCGCGCTCGCGCTCACCGTCGCCGCGATGGAACTCACCGACCTCAGGCACGCCCCGGCGTGCGCGACGACGCTGATCGTGGCGCTCGGACTCCTCACGAGCGCGATCGAGGCGCTCGTCATCGTGGCGGCGGTCGTCGTGCTCGTCGTCGTCCAGCGGGGGCTGCTCGTCGCCCAGCACCGCTGGCTCGTCTCGGCGCTCAGGCGGCTCGGGATCGTCAGGTGATCGACTCGGCGGAGGGTTCGGCGGAGCGCACCCGCCGGACGTGCTCGGTGAAGTTCTCGAACAGCCGCTTCGTCTCGCAGGCGCGGGCGTAGTTCTCCTCGGTGATCCCCCCGAGCACCCGCTCGATGCGCTCCTCGCCGAGGAACTCCTTGGAGAGCGTCACCGCGCGGGCGGTCTCGCGGTCGTACTCGGGGTGGAACTGCACACCGAAGGCGTCCCCGACCCGGAAACCGTGGAGCCCGTAGTCGTTCTCCGCGGTGACCTCGGCACCCTCCGGAAGCGCGGTCACGGTGTCGCCGTGGGTCGTGAAGGCGGTGAACCGCTCGTCGAGCCCTGCGAGCAGCGTCGCCTCGCCGACGCGCCGCACCTCGCGGTAGCCGATCTCGAAGTTCCCCATCGACTCGACGGTGCCGCCGAGCGCGCTCGCGAGCAACTGGTGGCCGAAGCAGACGCCCAGGATCGGCAGTCCGCGCTCGTGGGCTTCGCGAAGCCACCCGCGCACCTCGTCGATCCACGGCGCGTCCCAGTACGTCGACGCGCCCGAGCCCGTGACGACGACGCCGTCGAAGCCCTCGACGCCGACCGGGGGCGGGAGCCGGCCGTCGCTGACGGTGAACTCCGCCAGGTCGGCGTCCAGTTCCCGCCGAAAGTTCCTGCTCGTGTCCTCTCGCGTGCCGTTCAGCGATGCGTTCAGTAACGCGATCCGCAACCGTGCCATCATGGCTACCTTCGCGAGTCGCCCGTTTGTGGGTTGCGTTTGTCGACATCTCTGCCGGCGACGGCGTTCGCCGTCGCTACCGGGGCGAGCGTCGAAGAAAAGCGAAGGCGGTCGTTCGGCGGTTACCCGTCGAGGTCGATCTCGAGCGTGGCGTTCTCGCCGGCGTCGAGCGTGACCGTCTGGCTGTCGACGAGTTCCTGTTCGTCCGCGCGGTCGCGGACGAACTCCTGGGTCCCGTCGGGCAGTTCGTAGCCCGCGAGCGAGAGCGTCACGCCGTCACAGTCCTGACCGGCCGAGACGTCCACGCTGAGGACGCCGGTCTCGGGGTCGTAGTCGTACTCGCCGTAGGAAACCGAGCACTCGCCGTGCTCGGCCGTCCGGTGTTCACCGTGGGCCGTCCGGAACGTGCGAGTGAACTCGCCGTCCTCGGTCATCGAGGCGGCCGTGATGAGCCGACCCTGCGCGCCGTAGAAGGCGTCCTCCGAGTCGCCCAGGTTCTGGATGGGCTCGCCGTAGGCGAGGTCCACCTGGTAGGCGTTCTCGTGACCATCGTGGCCATCGCCGCCGTCGCCACCGTCACAGGCGACGAGTTTGACGTCGATCGTCGCGACGACCTCGCCCCGGTGCTCGACCGTGACGACGCCGGAGTCCTCGTCGAACGAGGTCGTGAGAACTGCGACGACCTCGCCGTTCTCGCTGACCTCGATCGTACCGTCGTCGAGGGTCCCGCTGACGTTGAGGGTGAAGCCGTCGACGGTGTACTGGCCGGGCACGAACAGCTGCTCGGCGCTCTCCTTCGTCTCCTGACAGATTGTCACCTCCTCCTTGATCGGGAGGTCGACGGGGAGATCGCCGTCGGCCGGCATCTCGCCGTCGCCGCTGTCCGTTTCGTTGCCGTCGGTCCCGTTGCCGTCGGTCCCGTTGCCGTCGTCCGCCCCGCACGGCGTGTCGGCCGCGGGGAGCATACCGACGACCTCCTCGGTCTCGAGCGCCGCGACGACCGTGGTGGATCCGTCGGTGTTCAGGTCGACGGTGAACGTGGCGCTACCGCCGGCAGGGACGGTGACGACGCCCGTCTCGTCCGTCTCGAGTACCGTGAAGGCGACCTCCGTGTCCTGCGATCGCTCGCTGTCGATGCGGTAGGTGGCGGTTCCGTCGCCCTGGTCGGAGCAGACGGCCGTGAGTTCGAGGCCCGCTGCCGTCTCCTGGGTGGATGCGTTCCCCGCGCCCG
Organism: Halomarina halobia; assembly: GCF_029338575.1. Taxonomy (GTDB): domain Archaea; phylum Halobacteriota; class Halobacteria; order Halobacteriales; family Haloarculaceae; genus Halomarina; species Halomarina halobia. The sequence continues at coordinate 2,557,101 of NZ_CP119992.1, read as the reverse complement.
ACGACGCGAACGTGACGCCCGCGACGGCGAGGGAAGACGTGACCACCAGGAGGGCGGCGAGCACCGCTAACAGTCCCCGCTTCATGGTACCTTCGTGCGATACAGCTGCGCTGTTCTCTGCGCCTCACCTTTCGGCAAGATTTTTCTCAATGCCATACAGTGCTGCAATCATTATCGAGGATGTTAGTTATAGATCATATTCAGAACGTCAGAGACCTGATACCGTCTCGGGGGAGGGAACACGAAAACCGGACGACAGGATGGGGTTATCCGGCGACTATCACTGTAAAGACCAGGCGAACGTAACGATTATCCGAGAATAATGACGGCGAGGAGCTCACGGATCTATCGGGGTCGCTCGAGCGATTCGAGAAAGCCAACGACGGCGTCGTTCGCCGGTCTGGACGCCTCGACGAACGCGAGGTGGCGGCCGGGGAGCGTCTCGAATCGGCCCCGGGGGAGCGCCTCCGCGAGCGTGAGCCCCGCCGCGGGGGGGACGACCGGGTCGTCCGCGCCGTGCAACACGAGCGCCGGAATCGTCACCTCGTACGGCGCGTCGCACTCGAAGGCCCGCATCGCCGCCGCCTGCGCCGCCCGCGCATCGGGACCGGCGTCGTCGGTCTCGCGCCACGACCGTATCCCCTCGACGACCTCGCGCTGGCGCTCGACGAAGTCGGGCGAGAGACACGGCGACAGCGACTCCGGGCCCCGCCCTCCCATCGCGTCGAGCGCCTCGGCGTCGACCGACCCGCCGTCGAGGGCCGTCCCGAGGAGGACGAGCGAGCCGGCGCGACCGTACCGCCGGGCGTAGTCGAGCGCGACCATCGCCCCGAGGCCGGCCCCGACGAGGTGGGCGCGGCGCGCGCCGTGCTCGCGGAGGACGGCGTCGAGGTCGTCGGCCAGCGTCTCGACGGCGTACGGCCCCGGCGGGGCGTCGGACCGACCCGTCCCCCGCGGATCGAGGACGAGCGCCTCGAACGGCCCCGCGAGCGCGGCGTGCTGCCACCCCCAGAGCCACGCGCCGTACCCGACCTCGTTCAGGAACGCGACGGTCGGACCCGAACCGGCCGCCTCGTAGTAGAGGGCGACGCCGTCGTTCTCGGCGAAGGGCATACCCGTCGTCGGGTCGGGAGGCGGTTAGCTACTCCGACTCGGCCCCGACGCGGCGCTCTGCGGCGTCGCCGTCGTCGAGGTCGAAACGCGGAGATCGAACGGCGGCCAACAGCGCGGTCGATCCTCGGACCTATGCGTTCAGCACGTGCCGGAGGACCTCGGGGGCGTCGTCGAGCGCGTCGTCGAGCGCGTCCACGTCGGGGCCGCCACCCTGCGCGAAGTCGGCGGGCCCGCCGCCGCCGCCGCCGACGCGGTCCGCGAGCTCGCCGACGACCTCGCCCGCGTTGACGGCGACGCCGTCGGGGACCGCCACGACGAACTGCGCGCTCCCGCGGCCGCTCCCGAGTACGGCGATCTTGCCCTCCTCGACGATGGCGTTGGCCGTCGCCCGGAGCTCGTCCATGTCGGCGTCGAGGCGACGGACGACGGCGACGCTCTCGCCGACCTCGACCTCCTCGCCGCCGCCGGCCTCGGCGCGGGCCTCGGCGAGCTCCTCCTTCAGCTCCTCGATCCGCTTGCCGCGGGCCTTCCACTCCTCGAAGAAGCGCGCGGCGGTGTCCGGTACCTCCGTCGGCGAGACGTCGAGCACCGCCGCCGCCTCGTAGAGGGCGTCCTCGGTGCGCTGGGTAGCCTCGATGGCCGCGTCGCCCGCGGCGAAGACGATGCGCTCGACGCCGTCCTGGACGCGCTCCGTCGAGAGGATCTTGATCGCGCCCACGTCGCCGGTCCGCCCGACGTGGGTCCCGCCGCAGGCCTGGACGTCGTCGTCGACGTGGATCAGCCGGATGTTCGTCCCCGGCGGGATGCCGCCCTGGTAGAGGTCGAAGCCGTACTTCTCCTCGGCCTCGTGGCGGTCGGGCCACTCCTGGAGGACCGGCGTGTTGTCGGTCACGATGGAGTTCGCCACGAGTTCGATGCGCCGCACCTGCCCGCGGGAGATGCGCTCGTAGTGCTGGACGTCGATGCGCGAGCTGTCGACGCCCTTCTGCGCGCCCGCCTGCCGGATGTGCTCGCCGAGCACCTGCCGGGCGGCGTGGACGACGATGTGGGTCGCGGTGTGGTGGGCCATCAGCCGACGGCGGCGCGGCGCGTCGATCCGCCCGCGGACGAACTCGCCCTTGCCGAGCGGCTCGTCCGTGCGGTGGAGGATGACCCCCTCCTTGCGCGTCACGTCCTCGACCTCGACCGTCCGGTCGTCCGTCGAGAGCGTCCCGTAGTCGGCCGGCTGGCCCCCGCCCTCGGGATAGAACATCGTCTGATCGAGGACGACGTCGTAGGCCTCGCCCCCCTCGCGCTCGATGACGTCGATGACGACCGCCTCGAACTCGGTGCGGTCCTGATCGTCGTAGTAGAGGCGGTCGGTCTCCGGCAGGCCGGCGATGCGCTCGTCCACCTCCGTCCGCGCTGCCGCGCCCGCGCCCGCGTCCTCGCTACCGTGGCGCGCGGCCACCTGCGCGTGGAAGTCGTCCGGGATCTCGACCCTCGCGCCGCGCTCGGCGGCGATCTCCTCGACCATGTCCGGCTGGATGCCGTGGGAGTCGTACAGCTCGATGACCTCGGAGAGCGGGATCGGCTCGTCGCGGTCGGCGTACGCGTCGGCCAGCTGCCGCACCCGGCGGCCGCCGCGGTCGAGCGTCTCGCGGTACTTCCCCACCTCGGTGCGCACCATGTCGCGGATGGTGTCGCGGTTGCGGTAGCCCAGCCGCTCGGCCTGCATGTCGACCAGTTCGTCGAGCGGCGCGTCGACGCCCACCTCGTCGACGAGGCGCTTCGTCCGGCGCAGGACCATCCGCACGAGGTAGCCCGAGCCGACGCTGGAGGGGACGATGCCGTCGCCGAGCATGTACGCGAGCGTCCGGCAGTGGTCCGCGACGGCGTAGATCGTCTCCAGGGGCTCCATCAGCGCCTCGAGTTCGTCGGGATCGACGCCGAGCTGCGCCGCGATGTCGGCGCGCGCGGTCTCCATGTCCTCGGCCTCGTCGATGTCGAGGTTGCCCGCCAGCTTGGCGGCGTCGTGGACGATGCGCTCCTCGTCGTCGGTCAGCTCGATCCCGGCGTTGCGCTTGAGGAACGCGATCATGTCGGGGTAGACCGCCTCGTACACCGTCGGCGTCCCCTGGCTGACCCACGTCCAGCGCTCCAGGCCGTAACCGGTGTCGACGATGTACGTGTCCATCTTCGAGTACCGGTTGCCGTCCTTCATCAGGTACTCGCCGTCGGGGTCCTGCTCCATCGACATGAAGACGAGCGTCGCCAGTTCGACGCCGCGGTAGATGACCTCGATGGCGGGACCGGCGTTGCCGCCGCCGACCCACGGGTCCTCGATGTAGGTGATCTCCTCGACGTTCGCGCCCAGCGAGTCGAAGAACTGATCGCAGTAGCGCACCGTCTGGTCCTTCCAGTAGACCTCGCCGTGGTAGGCGTAGCCCTCGGCGTGTTCTCGCGGGCTCTGCCCGCTCGAATCGTCCGCGGAGTCCTCGGAAACGCCTCGCGTTTCCGGGCTCCGAGAAATCGAAGATTTCTCGGGACTTCGCTCCGCGCTATCCTCCCGTGTGTTGAACGCGTGGTGGGCCATCATCTCGAAGGCCATCGTGTGCCGGCCAGTCTTGCCGACGTTGTCGATGTCCTGCATGCGGATGCACGGCTGGCTGATGCACAGCGGGTTCGCCGGCGGCGGGGCCCGCCCCGAGGTCACCAGCGGCTGGAAGTCGTAGATCGACGCCTGCGTGAGTAGCACGTCGTCGCGCCAGCGGCTCGCCGCGACGGGGTAGGGGTCGATGCGCTCGTGGCCGTGCTCCTCGAAGAACGAGAGGAACGCCTCGCGCATCTCCTCCAGCGTGTACTCCTCGTCGAAGCCCGGCGCGTCGATGAAGGCGTACTCCGCGCAGGGGGGTTCGCCGCAGTTCTCGCGGTCGGGGTCGCGACTCCAGAAGTGCGCCCCGCAGGAGGGGCACTCCCGTCGGGTGAATCCCTCCTCCTCGAAGTACGCAAGTCGGTACTCCTCGTCGAGTTCGCTCATTGCCTTCACCTTGGCCAACGTGCGCCTAAAACCCTTCCGAACGAACGGGTGGAACGGCGAACGGGACGCGCTAAGTATCCGTCAGTGGCTACCGAATGTAGAACCGGAGAGCAGGATCCGTCCATCTTATTTGGAGAGCGAGAACCGTAACAGCCAACAGCACCTCGAAAGCCCTCACGTCCTACGCACCCGGGAGACACGCCGCGCTCCTCACTCGGTCGCGTCGCCCCCTCGTTGCGGTGCTTGCGGCCCCCGGGTGCGTAGGACGTTCGCCCTTTCAGTCCACCAGGAGACGCGCTCTGCGCCATCCCGCACCGCCCGCCTGCCCTCCCCCGGGTCGGGCGACGGGACGCCCTCCCGGCCGCACGGCTGGGCGCGCTTCCATGCGCGCCCGACGGAGTCGGGTAGGGATCCTGGTGGACTGAAAGGGCGAACGCTCTCGTTGGCTCCCGGACGAAGCAAGCACTGGAGCCGAACGGAGTGAGGCGAAGTCGTTCGAGAGAGCTTCGCTCTCTCGTGATGTGACCGGACATCGGAGATGTCCGGTTGGCTTGCCGAGCGAAGCTCGGCAATGACGAAAGGCGCGAAGCGCCTTTCGAACCACGCACAGCGAGGCCCGGAGTCACGAGAGCGTGAGGGCTTTCGAGGTGTCTACGGGACGCGAGCGGCTCTCATCAAAACGGAGAAATGTAGCCTCACTCCTCTCCCTCTAGCGCCAACGAGGCCAGCAGCGCCTCCAACTGCACCTGCTCGTTCGCGCCCACCGTGATGCGGTAGTCGGCCTCGCCGATGCGGTCCATCAGGCGCACGGCCTCGCGGTCCGACAGGCCGAACTCCCACACCGAGCGGTGGAGCTGGTCGATGACGTCGCCCCCGGCGATTCCCTCCTCGGTGAGCAGGGTGTCGAGCTTCGAGCGGGCGGCGATGAAGTCGCCGTCGAGGGCCGTTCGGACCATCTCCTCGATCACCTCCGGGCGGGCGGTGGAGGTGATGGCGAAGACGGCCTCCTCGTCGACCGTCCCGCCGAGCACGCTCGCCGCCTGCAGCCCGTTGATGGCCTTGCGCATGTCGCCCGCGGCGGCGTAGACGAGCGCGTCGAGGCCGTCCTCGGTCACGTCGATGCCCTCGTTCTCGGCGATGGCCCGGAGCTGCCCCGCGATCGCCTCGTCGGACAGCGGCGCGAAGCGGAAGACCGCACAGCGCGACTGGATCGGGTCGATGATCCGGCTGGAGTAGTTACACGAGAGGACGAAGCGCGTGTTGTTGGAGAACTGCTCCATCGTGCGGCGGAGCGCGGACTGGGCGTCGCTCGTGAGCGCGTCCGCCTCGTCGAGGAAGATGATGCGGTAGTCGTGCCCGCCGAACGACGAGCGCGCGAAGTTCTTGATGCGGTCGCGCACCACGTCGATGCCGCGCTCGTCGGAAGCGTTCAGTTCGAGGAAGTTCTCCCGCCAGTCGTCGCCGTAGATCTCCTTGGCGATGGCCGTGGCTGAGGTCGTCTTTCCTACACCAGCAGGGCCAGCGAAAAGAAGGTGCGGCAGGTCGTCCTTCGCGATGTAGCTCTGCAGTCGGCTGACGATCTCCTCCTGGCCGAAGACCTCGTCGAGCGACTGCGGCCGATACTTCTCGATCCAGACCTCGCGCCCGCGCTCCTGCGGTTCGGCCTCGCTCATACCGACACCAGTCACCCTCCTCACTTAACTACCGCGAGAGCGTCGCGACCGACGGCGAGTCGCCGCGGTTCGCCGCGGTTCGTCGGGATTGGACGGGACACTGCCGTGGCGCGGCCCGAGACCGAGCGCCGGGGAGCCTCGACAGGCTGAAAGCCCACTCTCCCCTCCCTCGGATATGCGCGTGACCGTCGAGGTCGTCGGGGAGGGGACGCACGCCGTCGAACTGGACGAGCCCGCCGAATCCACCTACGGCGACCTCCTGCGCGAGGTCGGACTGAACCGCCACGAGGCGTCAGTGCTGGTCGACGGCCGGCCCGTACCCGAGGACGCCCCCGTCGAGGCCGAGTCGGTGCGGGTGCTGCGGCTCATCAAGGGCGGGTGAGCGACGTGACCGACGCCGAGGTGCGGACGGCGCGGCCCGACGATCACCTCGACGTACGGCGCGTGCTCGACGCGGCGCTCCTGGAGGTCGGCGACGTGGCGGCGGCGATCGACCGCGGCGAGGTGCTGGTCGCCGTCGAGACGGGGCGCGAGGACCGGGCGGACGAGACAGAGCGGGTGCTCGGCGCGCTCGTGCTCGACAGCGACCGCGTCGAGGCGGTGGCCGTCCGGCGGCGACGGCGCGGGCGGGGGATCGGGACGGCGCTGGTCGAGGCGGCGAGCGAGCGCCGCGGGCGGCTGACCGCCGACTTCCGAGAGGCGGTGCGACCGTTCTACGAGGCGCTCGGATTCGCCGTCGAGGAGCGCGACGGCCGGCTGTGGGGTGTCCGCGGCGAGGACGAGGCGTAGGCTCGGCCGAAGGGGTGAGAGGCGAACAGGCGGCACGGCCGCTCCACGAGGTGCTGTGCCGCGCAACCGCAGGGCGACCCCGTGGCGGGAGTCAGCGCACGGGGACGCTGGTCCCGCTCTCGGATATAAAGGTACGCGTTGAGTGGGGAAAGGAGAGCGGAGTCACGCTCAGATCCGCGGTTCGACGAGGTCGCGTCCGGCCGCGAGTAGCTCCTCGACGCGCTCGCTGCTGGTGGCCTCCGCGTAGACGCGGAGCTTCGGCTCCGTGCCGCTGGGGCGGACGAGCACCCACGTTCCGTCCTCGAGGAAGATCTTGAACCCGTCCTTCGCGCCCACGTCGGCGACGGCGACGCCCGCCACCGCCGCCGGGAGGTCGCCGTCGAGCGAGCCGAGGACGGCCGCCTTCCGCTCGTTCGGGCAGTCGAGGCTCGTGCGACCCTGGTGGATCTCGCCGTACTCGGCCTCGATGGCGTCCGCGCGCTCGTCGATCGGGCGCGCCGCGTGCGCGGCGGCGAGCACGAGCGCCAGGAGCACGCCGTCCTTGTTGCGGAGGTGTTCGGTGATGCCGAAGCCGCCCGACTCCTCGCCGCCGACGAGCGCGCCGTGCTCGCCCATCGCCTCGGCCACCCACTTGAATCCGACGGGCACCTCGACGGCCTCCTCGCCGTGGGCGGCCGCGAGTCTGTCGACGACGAACGTCGTCGAGACGGTGCGGACGGCGGGCCCCTCGCCCGATTCCAGCAGGTAGTCGTAGAGCACCGCGTAGAGCATGTTCGGGTCGAGGTAGCCCCGCTCGGGCGTGACGACGGCCAGGCGGTCCGCGTCGCCGTCGTTGGCGAATCCGAGGTCGGCGCCGCCCTCGGTGACGCGCTCGACGAGCGACTGGAGCCGTTCGGCCGTCGGCTCCGGGGGCGTGCCGCCGAACTCCGGATCGCGCTCCGTCCGGAGGGACTCGACGGTCGCGCCCGCCGCCTCGAGCAGGTCGTTCGTGACGCCGCGGCCGCTGCCGTGCATCGCGTCGTAGGCGATCCGGATCCCAGAGACGTCCGGGTTGTCGGCGAACGCGAGCGCGTGCTGACAGTAGGCGGTCGTGAACGTGTCTTCGCGAACGGTGCCGCGCTCGTCCTCGGGGAGCGCCGTCGGTTCCGCGAGCCGCGCCTCGAGGTCGTCGGTCACGTCCGGGAGCGCCGGCGCGCCGGCGCTGGGGAGGAACTTCACGCCGTTGTACTCCGGCGGGTTGTGACTCGCCGTGACCACGAGGCCGCCGGCGAGCCCCCGGTCACGGACGGTCCACGCGAGCACCGGCGTCGGGCAGTCCCGCTCGCTCACGAGGACGTCGAAGCCGTTGTCAGAGAGGACCTCGGCGAGAGCGTCGGCGAACCCGCGGGAGGTGTCGCGGGCGTCGTAACCGACGGCGACGGTCCCCTCGCGCCCCTCGGCGCGCAGGTGGTCGGCGACCGCCTGGCCGACCATCCGGACGCGGGGTTCGGTGAACGTCTCGAGCGTCGCCCGCCAGCCGTCGGTGCCGAACGAGATGTGCTCCATACGACAGCCGCGACGGCGGAGAGTAAAAAACCAACAGGCCCGCGGGATCACGGGACGAGGAGCGACCGTAGGGAGCGACGACTCGACGGTGCGAAGCGGACCTCCGTCACTCGACGAGGCGCTCCTTCCCGGTTCGGGTGAGCTGTTTGATCGCGTACTCGCGGGACATCGCCGCGGACCTGCTCGCGTACGTCTCGACGTGGACGACCTCGAGTGGCCCCCGACCGCGGGTGTACTTCGCACCTCGCCCCGCCCGGTGGTCGCGCAGGCGGCGCTCGACGTCGGTCGTGTAACCGGTGTAGAGCGTCCCGTCGCCGCACCGCAGCACGTAGACGTAGTGGGACTCGATCATCCGGCCGAAGTGAGCTTCGCGTGGTGGTTAACCACGATCCGCTGGTCCATCGCCATCACGGCTCACGGGCACGTTCTCTGGAGGCTTCCGCGATACCGGCGTTCGCCGAACAACTGGGGCACGCAAGGATCCGGCCGTACTCGTCGGCGAACACCCGCGCGAAGCGCTCGGAAACGTGCGCCTTACAGTGGTCGCACTTTGCCATTGCTCTGCCGACGGACGTGTCGGCGGGAACCACTACTCGGGCGGTGATTATATACTCTCGTCATTATCTCATACAGGAATAAAACGAAAACTACCGGGAGTTTTCGGTCCGAGCGGCGTCGATCGCCCGGGCGACGAGCGTCGCCTGCACGCCCGCGGCGAACCCCGCGTCGATGTTCACCACCGCGATCGGGGCGCAGGACTGGAGCATCCCCGCGAGCGCCGCCTCGCCCTCCCCGCCGTAGCCGTACCCCGTCGACACGGGGACGCCGATGAGGGGGACGTCGACCAGCCCGGCGAGCACCGTCGGAAGCGCCCCCTCGCGGCCGGCGGCGACGACGAGTACGTCCTGCGCGCGCAGCGTCTCCAGCTGGTCGACCAACCGCGCGAGTCCCGCCACGCCGACGTCGTCGATCCGCGTCACACGCACGCCGGACTCGCGGAGGACGACCGCGGCCTCGCCCGCCGGAACCGCGTCGGAGGTGCCGGCGGTGACGACGCCCACCCGCGCGTCGAGCGTCGGCGGGTCGTAGCGCGGCCCGTGCACCACGACGGTGCCGGCCCTGTCGTCGACGACGACGGTCGACTCGGGGGCAGTCGCGTCGATCCGTTCGCGGACGGCGGCGACGACCGCCGCCTCGGCCCGCGTGACGAGCGCGTGATCGGTCGTCTCGACGGCGAGCGCGACGAGTTCCGCCACCTCCTCGGGCGTCTTCCCGGCGGCGAGGATGCCCTCCGGGACGCCGACGCGATCCCAGCGGGCGGCGTCGAACCGCCCGGCGTCGCCGGTCACGTAGCCGGCGAGTTCCGCCTCGGCCGCGTCGACGGAGAGCTCCCCCGCCGCGACGGCCTCCAGTAGTTCGCGCATACGGCCGCCTCCGCGCCCGAGCCTCACGTATCCATCGAATCGGCAATCTTTACCTGATGTCACCCTACCGATTGACTTTCTCTCATCAATCTATCGGCCTGAAAATCCCGCTAACCCCGTCGAGAGGGACCGATATTGATAAAGTTTATAAAGTATGTCCGAGAACGGGGCTCTTGCATGGCAGACCTAATCGTCAAAGCGGCCGTCAAGGACGCTCTGCAGGACATGAACGTCGCATCGGACTTCTACGACGCGCTCGATCAGGAAGTCCAGGAACTGCTCGACGACGCCGCGCGTCGCGCCGAGGAGAACGACCGCAAGACCGTCCAGCCCCGCGACCTGTAGGGCGGACGTCTTCGCGTTCCTCTTTGTTTTCGCCCGCCAGTGGCGACGCCGGGGACTCGACCGCGCTCGGCTCAGAACCGCTCGATCGACACGCCCGTCCCGGTCCCGACGTGGACCTCGTCCGCGAGTTCGACGAACAGCCCGTGTTCGACCACGCCCGGCACCGCCGAGAGCGTCGCGGCGAGGTCGGCGGGCGCGTCGATCCGCCCGAACGCGCAGTCGAGCACGAGGTTGCCGTACTCGGTCACGACGGGGCCGTCCTTGCGCTCCGCGTCGCGGAGCGTCGGGTCGCCCCCGAGATCGCGGACCCGCGCCTCGACCGCCGGGACGGCGTCGGGGAGTACCTCTACCGGGACGGGGTGATCGAGCGCGTCGACGCGCTTCGTCCCGTCGGCGACGACGACGAGACGATCGGCGCTCGCGTCGACCACCTTCTCGCGCGCGTGGGCGGCCCCACCGCCCTTCACGAGGGACCCCCCGGCGAACTGGTCGGCCCCGTCGATGGCGATATCCGGCGTCGCGTCCGCGAGGGCGACGATCGGGATGCCGACCTCGCGGGCGAGCGCGCCCGACTGGTAGGACGTGGGGACGCCCCGAACGTCGAGGCCCTCGGCGACGGCCTCGCCGAGCGCGCGGATGGCGTGGGCGGTCGTGCTCCCGGTGCCGAGGCCGACGACCGCGCCGTCCTCGACGAGCCCCGCGGCGGACTCCCCGGCCCGCCGCTTCGCCTCGTCGCTCCCGTCCGTTGACTTCATGGGTGGGGGTTCAGCGAGGGAGGACAAAAGCGCGTTCCTCCGGGCGCGCGCTGACCGGCGGTCGGATCGGGTCTGACTGGTCGGATCAGGTCGGTCGGACCGAGGCGCTCGGGTCAGGCCGGTCGTGGCGGTCGGTATCGGACCGGATCGGTCGGGCCGGGGACCGCCGCGGTCGCAGTAGCTATTATCCAGGTCGCTCTCTCCCGAGATATGTTCGGCACCAGCGGTATCCGAGGACCGGTCGGTGACGTCGTGACCGCAGAACTCGCGCTCGCCGTGGGGCGCGCGGTGGGCGTCGACGCGGAGCGCGTCGTCGTCGGGCGCGACCCCCGGGAGAGCGGCCTCGTGCTCGTCGACGCCCTCGCGGCCGGCCTGCGCGAGGTGGGGACGGACGTGATCGACCTCGGCGGCGCGGCGACGCCGACGGTCGCCCGGGGGGTCGAGTGGTACGACGCCGACGCGGGCGTCGCGGTCACCGCGAGCCACAACCCCGCGGAGGACAACGGACTGAAGCTCTGGCAGCCGAGCGGGCAGGCGTTCGACGAGGGGATGCGCGCGACCGTCGAGGAGCGCGTCCGCGGCGACGAGTTCGACCTCCGGCCGTGGAACGGACTGGGGACGCGAACCGCCGCGGCCGACGCGGACGCGCGCCACGTCGAGGCGCTCTCCGACGCGGTCTCGATCGAGACGCCGCTGTCGGTCGTCGTCGACCTCGGCAACGGCGCGGGCGGCGTCACGATCGACGCACTGCTCGAACAGGGCTGCACCGTCGAGACGTTCAACGCCCAGCCGGACGGGCGCTTCCCCGGTCGGCCGAGCGAACCCAACGAGGAGACGCTGTCGTCGCTGTGCGCGCTCGTGGGCGCGAGCGACGCCGACCTCGGCGTCGCCCACGACGGCGACGCCGACCGCATGGTCGCGGTGGACGAGACGGGGGCGTTCGTCCCGAAGGACGCACTGCTCGCGCTGCTCGCCGTCGAGAGCGCCGCGTCGGGCGAGCGCGTCGCCTTCCCCGTCGACACCAGCCTGGCGGTCGAGGACTACCTCGCCGAGCACGGCGTGGGCGCGGAGCGCACGCCCGTCGGCGACATCTACGTCGCCGAGGCGCTCGGCGGCGACGTGACCTTCGGCGGCGAACCCAGCGGCGCGTGGATCTGGCCGGAACAGACGCTCTGCCCGGACGGTCCGCTCGCCGCCCTCCGCCTCGCGGAACTGGCCGCGGAGCGCCCCCTGAGCGAGCGCGTCGCCGACGTCCCCAGCTACCCGATCCGCCGGGCGAGCGTGGAGGTCGCGGACAAGCGCGCGACGATGGACGACGTCCGCGAGCGGGTGACGGCCCGCTACGACGACGTGACGACGCTCGACGGCGTGCGCGTCGACCTCGGGGACGCCTGGTTCCTCCTCCGGGCCAGCGGGACCCAACCGCTGGTGCGCATCACGGCCGAAGCCCGGGACGAGGAACGGACGGAGGAGGTATTCGAGGAGGCGAGGGAACTGCTGTAGCGCGACGCTCAGGCGCGACGGGTGGACCGGGCCTCGCGGACGCCCGCCCCCTCGCGGATCTTGTCCTCACAATTGGGACAGACTCGCGGGTTCTCGACGCCGTCGGGGGTGAAGACTCGCGCGTACGCAGTCGTCACGAAGGAACCGCAGTTCTGGCATTCCGGCATGCGTACAGGTACGTACGCATCCACTATAACGATGGGTGTCTCCGCAACGCGAGCGCCGCCGGAGACCCACGGAGACGAGGTCGAGAGCGCTTTCGTCGGCGTACGTGACATATATGTTATAACCATTCCCTGTCCGCTACGTGAAGCTCACAGACGGTGATACGCGCGTCCAGCGGGGTCGAGCGGGGGACGGAGCACTGATGTGTCCGCCTCGGAAAGGTGGCGTATGGACGTAGTCGTGTTCGGTGCGGGGAGCCTCGGTAGCCTCGTCGGGGGGTTGCTCGCTCTCGAACACCGCGTGACGCTGGTCGGACGGGATCCGCACGTCCGCCGGGTCCGCGAGGCCGGTCTCCGGATGGAGGGGGCCGTCGAGGGGATCGTCCGGCCGGCGGCCGACACGGCCCCGCCCCCGCGGGCCGACCTCGCCGTCGTGACGGTGAAGGCGTTCGACACCGACGACGCCGGCCGCAAGCTGGCCGCGTGCGACCTCGACGCCGCGCTCTCGCTGCAGAACGGCCTCGGCAACGAGGAGACGCTCGCCGAGCACCTCGACGCGCCCGTCCTCGCCGGGGCGTGCACCTACGGCGCGCGCCTCCTCGAACCCGGCCGGGTCGAGTGCACCGGGGTCGGCGAGATCGCGCTCGGTCCGCGCGAGGGCGGGCGCTCCGCGCTCGCCGATCGGGTCGGGACGGCGTTCGAACGGGCGGGGCTCGTCACGGTCGTCGCCGACGACATGCCGCGACGTCAGTGGGAGAAGCTCGCGGTGAACGCCGGCATCAACGCCCCGACCGCGCTCGCCCGGGTACCGAACGGCGCGCTGCCGGACGGCCCCGCCCGGGAGACGATGCGCGCCGCCGCCCGCGAGGTCGCCCGGGCGGCCCGCCGACGGGGCGTCGATCTCCCGGACGAGACGGCCCTCGCGAGCGTCGAGCGCGTCGCGGGCGACACCGCGCGAAACACCTCCTCGATGCGCCGGGACGTAGAGCGCGGGCGGCGCACCGAGGTCGATCGCATCAACGGCGTCGTCGCCGGCGACGACGCCCCCGTGAACGCGACGCTCGCGGCGCTCGTGCGGGCGTGGGAGCGGGAGCGCGGACTGCGGTAGCAGCGAGAGCGCTATCGGTGTAAATCATTCCGATGAATCACGTTACTGAGCGTGTCATAGAATTGTACTCACCGGAAATAGATCAAGAGACGACCACGCTGAAATATCAACCGCTCGCAGTGTATTGTACCGGGAGCGACCGAAGGGAGCGAGCGGGCCAAGGAACCCCCGAGCGAGGGGGTTTCGCCGTGCTTTTGGTCGAGCTTTTACAGGGGTGCGCCCGGCGCACCCCGTAGTAAAAGGTCGTTTAGAACGGGGCCTGTGGCCCCTCGTCGTCGTCGCTGTCGAGGCCGCCCCCGCGCGACTCGCCGGGGAACGACGGGGACGTGCCGCCCATGCCGCCTCCGCCGCCCATGCCGGTGTCGGCGTGGACCTCGGTGATCTCGGGGATCTCCTTCGTCATGCGGGTCTTGATCGCCTGGATCGTCATCGGCGAGATGCCACAGCCGCTGCAGGCCCCGCCCAGCTGGAGGGAGACGGACCCCGACTCCACGTCGAGATTCGTGATGGCCGCGCTCCCGCCGTGCATCTGGATCTGCGGGAAGTTGCGTCGGAGGAAGTTCGTTACCTCCTCGCGCAGGTCGTCCTCGGTCTTGGCGGATTCCGTGCTCATACCTTTCCGTATCGGGTCTATCGCCTTAGGGCTTTGGACCGCGCCGGCCGCTATCGCTCCTGGAGCCCGAACACCCGCCGGAGCTGCGCACGGAGCTCCTCAACGTAGCGGTCGAGGACGGCGTCGAGGCGGTCGGGCTCGACGACGACCCCGTGCAGGCGGTCGTGGGGGTTCGGCGGCAGTTCGATGCGGAACTCGCCGTCCCGATAGAACGGCTCGGACTCGTTCAGGATCTGCTGGTCGATCGCGTGGACGAGCGTCGAGTCGTACTCCTCGTTCATCACGTCGAACGCCCGCCTGTACGCATCCTGGAGCTCCGTCATGTAGTGGACGTACTTGTCCTCGAACCGCTCCGGGTCGAACTCGGCCATGGCGGGTGGTCGGCCGGAGAGGGATAAAAACCGGGCGGTCGGCCGCCGTGTACCGTATGTCGCTATATCGAATTGGGTCGGGTAGCTGCCCCGTTTTCGGCGTTCGGTGAACGACGGTTCGCAAACCTTAGTTCGCTATCAGAAGCGGCATATGGTCGCTCAGTTCGATCCAGTTGTTGTACTCACCGATTGAGACTCTCGGACTCGGGTTCAGCAATTGTTCGGGGACGAACGCATAGTCGATATGGTAGCTCCGATTTTCCTTCTTGTGCATATGGAACGTTGAATCCATCTCCATGCCGAATTCATTACCTTGCGCCTCGTGGTACGCGCTCTGGAGTCCGGCCTCATTCAACGTCTCTCGTACGTCGGTAAAGTCGCCGCAGAGTGGGCTATTCGGGGATTCATCCCACTTTACATTCCAATTGAAGTCGCCGACGACGGTCGTGTTCTCGTCAACCAGTTCTGGGTGGTTTATGAGGACTGTGTAGACTTGGCCAATGTAACGTTGACGCGGGTTCTCCCGGTCGTTCATCGCCCACACGGCCAGAACGTCTAGAAAATCGGTTTCGATATGGAGGAAGTAGTCGGCCTCAGCGACCTCGGTAGTGTCGGTGATAGAAATGTTATTTCTAGTGAACACCGCGAGACCTTGGTGTGGATTGTCGCCCGTCCAGCGCCAGTCCGTGAACGCCGACCAGTCGCCCTTCTTTGCTGGATTCTCGCACTCCGGCACGACTGCGATGTCCGGTTTGAGTTCGAGGAGTCGGTGTTGCTTCTTTCGGAATGCCTGATTGCAGTTCCACGTGACCAATCGCATGTCTAATGAGATGTTTTGCGCGTTATCGTTTCTTTGTATTGGTATTTTCTATCGCATTCAACTCAAGAAACGGGAGCTCATATCAGGAGTTAGACGTTGGCGGGATGGTCGTAGTGGTGTTGTTGCATAATTTCTGGAATTCAGGACTAGTAGGACAGGTACGGTCGGAGCGCGCTCCTCAATCCGTCGCGACGCCCGCGACCAGCCCGCCCACGGCGTCGAGTTCGTCCCGGTTCACCCCGTGGCCCATTCCGGGATAGATGCGCTCCGTCACGTCCCCGTTCAGGTTCTCGAGGACGCGCGTCGTCTCCGTCACCCGTTCGAGGGGGATGTGCGGGTCGTCGTCGCTGCAACCGAGGAAGACGGGCGTGCCGTCGAGCGACCCGTCGTAGTCCCTCGGCGTGCCCCCCGAGCCGATGAGACCGCCGCTCAGGACCGCGAGCCCGCCGTACCGCCGGGCGTTCCGGGCGACGAACTCCGAGGCGAGACAGGCCCCCTGTGAGAAGCCGACGAGGACGACCCGCTCGGGAGGGACGCCGGCGTCAGCGGCCGTCTCGACTCCCTCGCCGACCGCTCGCAGTCCGGAGGACAGACCGGGCTCGTTCCGCTCCATCGGCGCGAGGAAGGAGTAGGGATACCAGCTGTTGCCCGCCGCCTGCGGCGCGAGGTAGGCGACGCCGCGCGCGTGGAACTCCGCCGCCATCTCCAGGATGCTCTCGGCCGTGGCTCCGCGGCCGTGGACGAGCACGACTGCGGCGTCCGCGGCGTCGAGCGGCGTGCCCGCGCTAGCGAGCGGCTGGCCCTGGTGCGGGCCGGACGCGTCGCTCACGCCGTCTCACCCCGGGTCGAGATCGGCGGCAGCTGTTTCTCGATCGTCTCCCGGTCCGCCTCCAGCCACGGCGGAAGCTTCAGGTCGGAACCCAGTTCCGCCGCGTCCTCGTCCCGGGTGAACCCCGGCGCGTCGGTGGCGATCTCGAAGAGGACGCCGCCGGGTTCGCGGAAGTAGATCGAGCGGAAGTACTGGCGATCCTTCACCGGCGTGACGGACAGGCCGGCGTTCGTCAGCCGCTCGCGCCACTCCCGCTGGGTCTCGTCGGTCGCCGTGCGGAAGGCGACGTGGTGGACGGTGCCGACGCCCTGGCGGCCTCGCGGCCCCTCCCGCGCGAGCAGGTCGACGACGCTCGCCCGGTCGCCGGGGGCGCGGTACCGCACGCGATCGCCGTCCGACGCCTCGCGCTCGTAGCCCATCGTCTCGAGGACGGCGGCGGTCGACTCGGGATCGGCCGAGTGGAGCGTCACGCCGTGGAAGCCGCGAATCGCGTACTCGGCCAGGACGGGACCCTCGGCCCACGGTTCGACGGACGACTCCCCGGCGACCAGTTCGAGCGGCTGGCCGTCGTGATCCCGCAGCGGGATCACCGTCTCGTCGAACCGCTGCTCGGGATCGTCCCGATCGACGTCGAGGTCGTCGAGGCGGTCGAGCCAGTAGTCGATCGCGTCGGGCGGGACGACGAACGCGGTCGCGCTCGCCTGGCCCACGCCCACGGTGCCGCGCGTCGCCCCGACGAACGGGAAGAACGTCAGGATCGTCCCGGGCGTCCCCGTCTCGTCGCCGTAATAGAGGTGGTAGGTGAACTTGTCGTCGAAGTTGACCGTCCGCTTCACGAGGCGCAGGCCGAGGACCTCGGTGTAGAAGTCCACGTTCTCCCGCGGGTCGCTCGCGATGGACGTCACGTGATGGATTCCGGGAATGGTGTCGGTCATGGTGTCGGTAGTGTCAGCGATGGTGTGTCGACGGGGGCGGTTCCCCAGTGTAGTGTAACTACGTTACCTGATACGCATCCGAACCGCTATATGCGTTCGCGGACGTAGCCGTCACCAGGTGACATCCGTGCCATCAGCGACGGACGACCGGTACAGCGAGGAGGCGTGCTTCGTGATCGACTCGCTCGAGCAGATCGGCTCGCAGTGGCGGCTCATCGTCCTCCACGACCTCCAGGACGGCGAGAAGCGGTTCAACGAACTGAAGCGCTCGACGGGCGCGAGTTCGCGGACGCTCTCGCGCGTGCTCGACGACCTCCGGGAGACGGGATTCGTCCACCGCCGGGTCGAGGAGGACGCGCCGATCGCGACCTACTACAGCCTCACCGAGAAGGGACGGTCGCTCTGTCCCGTCTTCGACGAGATCGAGGCGTGGGCCGAGCGGTGGCTCGGCGAGTCGGTCGTCGAACCGGACGCGTAGCTCCCGACGAGCGAGCGTCTCGGGCGGAGAAACGGCGAATCGAGGGTTCGAAGGGGGCGCTACGTCGTCTCCGTGGAGTCCCCCTCGGACTCCGCCGTCGGATCGTTGCCGACCCAGAACAGGAACGCGCCGAGCGCCGCGAGGACCGCGACGATGAGCGTCAGGCCCGGGTCGAGGATCGAGTCGGCGACGTTCGTCACATCGAGGACGTACAGCGCACCCATGATGATCGCCCCCGCAACCGAGAACCACCCGAGCGTACCGAAGTCGTTCGTTGCCATGGGCGTGGATTGGCCCTTGACGCGGGTAAGCATCGTCCTCGAATATGCAAGTACGGACACCCATAACCGATCGTTCCGATACTTTGTCCAGCGATTGTCGGTCTCGGAATCTCGTTATTCAGAAATTCACCACGTGTTTCGGCGATATCGTCGGAGCGGATCCACCGAGCGACGCACGCCGTAACCCGGATTTCCTATAGCGGAATGCAGTTTATCGTCCGAGTTGCGCCGTCGCTCACCGACAGCAGACGAGAAACCGGTATCGGCGGAACGCGGCCGCGGCCGGCCCGAGCTAGCCGATCTGCTCGCCGACCACGCGGTCCACCCACTCGACGAACGTCCGCTCGCTCCCGGCAGGGATGGTCGCGCCCGCCGCGACGTCGTGTCCGCCGCCCTTACCGCCGACGCGCGCGCTCGCCTCGCTCATCGCCCGCGAGAGGTCGAGTCCCTGGCGGACGAGCGCGTGCGTGCCGCGGGCCGAGACCTTGGTCTCCTCGTCGCTCTTCTCGGCGAAGGCGACGATCGGGACGTCGCGGTCGATGCCGTCCGTGCCGACGGCCATCCCGGCGACGATGCCGACGATGGTCTCGCGGATCCGCGCGCCCGCGTCGAACCACTGGACGTGCTCCTCGCGCGTGACGCCCTCGTTCTGCACCCACCGCAGACCCTCAGAGAGGTTTCGCCGGTGGTTGCGAAGCAGGTCGCGCGCGCGGTCGAGCGCGCCGTCCCGGTTGCCGAGGCAGACCGCGAGGCCCACGTCGGCGCGCTCGTAGCGCGCGGTGGCGTTGAGGAGCGTCGAGAACTCGCTCGCGTCCCTGAGTTCCGTCCCCGTCCGCTCGTCGAGCAGCGTGTAGGAGGTGCCGACGAGCCCGTCGATCCGGTGGGCGGGGACGCCGCGGGCGACGGCGCGGCGAACCAGCGCGCTCGCGACCGTCCGTCGCTCCTCGTCATCGAGCGAGGCCCACGTCCGCCACTCGCCGTCCTCCTTCAGGTCCAGGCCGAGGTCGGAGAGGAAGGCGACGCTGCCCGACTGGCTGTTGGCGATGCCGGGGATGGGAACGTCGGCGTACTCGAGTAGTTTCGGGAGGGGACGGGTCTGCCGACCGTAGAGCGCGAGGTCGGTCGCCTCCCCCAGCACGCCCGCCTCGACGCCCTCGCGGACGATCGCCTCGTTCGCGCCGGAGAGCGCGCCGTCCGCGGCCTGCATGTCGCCCACCGCACCCACCACCGCGAGCGCCGCGAGGTCCGCGTTCGCCGCGCTCGCCCGCCCGTCGCTACCCAGCGCTCGCGCGAGCACGTACGCCGCGCCCGCCCCGGAGAGCTCGCTCGCGCCGTCGATACCGAAGAGCAGCGGGTTGAGGTGGAACTCGGTGTCCGCGTCCGCGGGCTGGTGGTGGTCCGCGACGACGGGGGTGAAGTCCCCGCGCTCCTCGTGGCGGACGACGTCGTCGAGTTGTCCGCTCCCGAAGTCGGTGAACAGGACGGTGTCGTAGTCGGTCGCCGCGATGGTGGCGATCTCGTGGGCGTCGAGTTGCTTCTTGAACACCGCCTCGAAGTCGATGCCCGCCCGCGCGAGCGCGGTGCTCGCGATCGCGGCGCTCGTGAGTCCGTCGGCGTCGATGTGGGAGGCCAGCAGGACCGAGTCGGCCTCGCGCAGTCGCTCGGCGCAGGCGTCGGCGCAGTCTGCGAGTTCGGGGACGGGACCGGTCACGGTAGGAGGTACGACCCGTCTCCGATTTAAACTCTCGTTCCGGGATCGTGTCCGCGCCAGTGGGGTCGCCCGGAGTCCGAGTCGCCGGCGTGCGGGGTACGGGCGTTCACGCCCGTCTCCGAACGCCAGCGAGCAGCAGTGTCGCGAGCAGCGCGCACCCGGCGAGCAGGCCCCACCCCGCCGCGTAGCCCGCGGAATCCGCGAGCAGCCCGAACGCCGGGGGCGCGACGATGCCCCCGACGTTGATGGCCGTCTGGCCGCCCGCGGTCGCCGCGCCTACCTCGTCGACGTCGACGAGGTCGCTCATGCAGGAGTAGAAGACCCCCATCGCCCCGAGGACGGAGACGCCGACGCCCGCGAACAGCGCGACCGTCACGGGGAGCGATTCGATCTCGAGCGCGAGGAGGGCGAACAGGCCGACCGCGACCGCGACCTGGGCGAGCGCGACGGTGGCCGCCCCGCGCGCGCCGCCGAGTCGGTCGGCGAGGCCGCCCGCGCCGACGCGGCCCAGGCTCCCGGTCACCTGCGCGAGCGCGAGGACGACCCCGCCCACGGCGGCGCTCCGGCCGACCACGTCCTCCACGTAGAGGATGACGTACCCCAGGGTGGTGAAGATCGACGCGCCGACGAAGAACCCCGCGAGGACGAGCAGGACGTACGCGCGGTTCGCGCCCAGCCCCGAGAGGTCGGGCGGCGCGACGGTTCCCGACCCCTCGGTCCCATCGTAGAGGGCGAGAAAGCCGAGCGCGTAGCCGCCCGCGACCGCCGCGATCACCCAGAAGCCCGCCTGCCACGCCGCGACCGCCGCGACGCCGGTGACGACCAGCGAGGCCGCCCCGCTCCCGGCGGTGACGCCGACCTGCTTCAGCCCCATGGCGAGGTTCTCGCGGCCGGCGGGTGCGCTGGCGACGATCCCCCGGTTCGAGGCGGGCATGGCCGTCGAGTAGGCCGAGCCGAGCGCCGCGCCCGCGAGGAGCAACAGCGCGTAGGAGGGGGCGAACGACACGCCGACGGCGGCCGCCGCCAGTCCAACGAGGCCGACGAGCATCACGCGCTTCTCGCCCAGCGCGTCGACGGCCGCGCCGCTGGGAAAGAGCGCGACCGTGTACCCGACCATCGCCGCCGTCAGGAACACGCCCACGAGCGCCGCCGAGAGGTCGAACGCCTCGCGGACGAACCCCGTCGCGGCGAAGACGCTGTAGTAACAGAGGCTCGCGGCGGTCTGCCAGCCCGCCACGGCCGCGACCGAACGCCAGTTACCCTCACCCGACACGGGAGTCCAGAAGCACCTCACATCGCGGTACAGAGCACCGCCCGATAACCCTGACGAGTCCCGGCGGTCACCCGTCTCGACGGCTCCCCGCCGGCGAGTCCCTCACCCGCCGTCCGCGCTCCCGAGGCGCTCGACCGCCGCGCGCGCCAGCGCCTCGAACGTCGCCGTCTCCGGCACCACGTCCACCTCGACGCCCGCCGCCGCGGCCCGGTCGCGGGTCGGTTCCCCGATCGCGCCCACGACCGCCCCGTTCAGTCCCGCCACGGCCGCCTCGCGCACGCCGCGCTCCGCCGCGGCGTCGAGGAAGTGCGCGACGGTGAGCGAGGAGGTAAAGAGCGCCGCGTCGAGGTCGCCCGCGGCGGCGAGTTCGGCCGAGTCGCCCGACTCGGGGGGGCGGACGAGGCGGTAGAGGACCGTCTCGTGGACGTACGCCCCGTCGTCGTTCAGGCCGTCGGTGAGCACCGACGAGCCGTGGTCGCTCCGGGCGACCTCGACGCGCGCCCCCGCCGCGCGGTCGCGCAGCGCCGCCACCAGGCCCGCGGAGGAGAACTCCTCGGGGATCAGGTCGACCCGGTAGCCCGCCCGCCGGAGCGCGTCCGCGGTCCGCTCGCCGATGGCGCACACCGCCGCGTCGTCGGCCGGACGCCACCCCGCCTCGGCGACGAGTTCCGCACCGGTCCTGCTCGTGAGGACGACGCAGTCGGCGTCCTCGCGGGGGATCGCGCCCGTCGGTTCGACTGCGAGCATCGGGTCGGTGACGGGCACGGCGTCGAGGTCGCGCAGGAGATCGCACGCCCGCGCGAGGCGCTCGTCGTCGGGGCGGAAGACAGCTACCCTATGCACGGGACATCACCTCGGGCGTGCCATCCGCCAGTACGATCCCCCGCGTCCGGCACCCCTGGCGGACTCGAAGGGCGAGCGTTCTCGGCGAAGTATGCCGACGCAAGCACGCGAACGAGCGTAGCGAGCGAGCGCGCGCAGCGAGGTGCACGAGTCGAGAGTGCGAGGGCTTCGAAGGCGTTCTCGATTCCTCTCCCGGCTCCTTCACTCGTTCAAGCGGCGCGTTCATCGATCGTTCACCTCGTTCTCGAGGAATTCGGCCACGCGCTCGCGGGTCGCCGCCACCTCGCCGACGACGGTGATAGCGGGCGGTTCGATCCCCTCGCGATCGCGCACCTCGACGATCGTCGCGAGCGTGCCGACGGCGACGCGCTGGTCGGGCCACGTCGCCCGCTCGATCAGCGCGACGGGCGTCTCGGGGGCCATCCCGGCCGCCCGAAGCGCGCCGACGTAGTCGGGGAGCCTCCCGACGCCCATCAGCACGACGAGCGTGCCGCCGGTCGCCGCGAGCGCCTCCCAGTTCACCGCGGACTCCGCCTTGGTCGGGTCCTCGTGGCCCGTCACGAACGTCACCGACGAGGCGTGATCCCGGTGGGTGACGGGGATTCCCGCGACCCCCGGCCCGGCGACGGCGCTGGTGACCCCCGGGACGACCTCGAAGGGGATCCCGCGCGCGGCGAGGTGCTCGGCCTCCTCGCCGCCGCGCCCGAAGACGAACGGGTCGCCGCCCTTCAGCCGGACGACGGTCTTCCCCTCGCGGGCGAGTTCGACCAGGCGCTCGTTGGTGTACTCCTGGGCGGTGCGCTCCCCACCGGCGCGCTTGCCGACGTCCTCGCCCCGCCCCTCGGGGATCAGGTCGATCACGTCGGGTCCCGGTAGCTTGTCGTGGAGGACGACGTCGGCCGCCGCCAGCAGTCGGCGGGCCTTCACCGTGAGCAGGTCGGGGTCGCCGGGGCCGCTGCCGACGAGGTAGACGCGACCGACCGCGTCGGGTTCGTGGGCGTCGTCGTCGGTCTCGCGCGACCCGCGCGTCTCGGGAGGCGTATCGCTCATCTCACTCCTCGCGGGTGCCCTCCGTCGTCCGGCGGGCGTCCTCGATCAGGTCGGCCGCGCCGCGCTCGCGGAGCGCCTCGGCGAAGCGGCGGGCCTCCTCGGGGTGCTTCTCGACCGACAGCGAGCGCGTCTCGCGCACCTCCTCGCTGCCGTCGGGGGCGAGCACGCGCGCGACGACGGTGACGCGCTCGCCCTGCAGGCGCGCGTGGACGCCGATCGGGGCGATACAGCCGCCGCCGAGGTGCTTCAACACCGTGCGCTCGACGGTCGTCGTCACCCGGGTCGGCGGGTGATCGAGCGCGTCGCGCAGGCGTTCGGCGACGTCGGCGTCGCTCGCCGTCACCGCGAGCGCGCCCTGTCCGGCCGAGGGGACGAACGCCGTTGGGGAGAACTGCCGGAACGAGAGGTGGTTCGTCAGCCCCGAGCGGTACAGCCCCGCCTCGGCCAGGACGATGGCGTCGAACGCCGTCTCGACCTCGCGGCCGAGCGCCCGCCGCTCCAGTTCGGAGCGGTCGTCGAACCACTCCTCGGTGGTTCGCTCGTAGGGGCCGTCCTCCCCCTCCTCGCCCTCCTCCGCTTCCTCGGCTTCGAGGCGCGCCTCGTGTTCGCGCTGGAGCGACGGCGCGAGCAGCTTCTCGGCGCGAGTGTCGACGTTACCCCGGAGCGGTCGCACGTCGAGGTCCGGCCGGGCGGCGAGCAGTTGCGCCTTCCGACGGAGGCTTCCCGTCCCGACGGTCGCCCCGTCGGGGAGGTCCGCGAGCGCGGTGCCGTCCGGCGTCACGAGCACGTCGCGCGCGCTCGCCCGGGCGGGGACGCCGGCGACGACGAGGTCCTCGGGGAACTCGGTCGGCATGTCCTTCATCGAGTGGACGGCGGCGTCGACCTCGCCCGCGAGCACCTTCTCGTCGAGGCTGCGGACGAACGCGCCGGTCTTTCCGAGGCGGTGGATGAGTTCGTCCCGGATCTGGTCGCCCCGCGTCTCCACCTCGACGAGTTCGACCGTCCGTCGGGGGGATTCGAGGGCGGCCCGTACCTCCCCCGCCTGTCGGAGCGCGAGCGTCGACCCGCGCGTGGCGAGGCGGAGCGTCTGGCCGCGTGCAGTCATACGCGTCCCTCGGCAGTCGGGAGGGAAAAGCGGTTCTATGACCGCCCCGGGCCGCGGTCCTCGCTCACTCACGGCTCGCCGACGTGCTGGTGACGGCGGTAGAGGTAGTAGACCGCGACCGCCGGCTGGATCGGCACCCCCTGGGCGAACAGCCCGACGACGGCGACGAGCGCGTAGAGCACGGGATCCGGCTCCCAGCCGACGGCCGCCCCGCGGACGGCCGTCGCGTCGAAGTAGAGCGCGACGGGCAGCGCGACGGCGAGTGCGAAGCCGAGGAGGACGAAGGGGACGATCACGAGGAGCGCGAGGCCGAACGCGCCGGGCAGGAAGAGCGACGGGTCGAGGAAGAACCCGCCGACGAACGCCGCCATTCCGACGAGGAACGCGAGCGCACCGACGGCGAACGCGAGCACCCAGAAGGCCGCGGCGGCCGCGACGACGAGCCACCAGCGCGACTCGACGGCCGCGCGGTCGGTGGTCGTGACGGGATGCTCCATGTCGGTAACACTCGCTTCCGAGGCGATAAGCGTTAGTGGGTCGACCGTCGCACCGACGCGGCCGTCGGAGACGGCGTCCCGACCCGATTCCCGCCCCTCGGGGCTATCGGGGCGTCACTCGAAGTACGCCTCGTACGCTTCGAGCGTCTCCTCCACGTCCTCCTCGGTGTGGGCGTAGCTCACGAACTGGCACTCGAACTGGTTCGCCGTCAGCATGATCCCGCGCTCCGCCATGAACGGGCGGAAGAGGCGCTCCCAGCGCTCGGTCTCCGCGCGGCGCACGTCGCCGCCGGTCTTGGGACACTGCTCGTAGCGGGCGCAGTCGGGATCCTGCGCGCAACCCGCGGTGCACGCCTGGTCCTGGGCGGGCGTGCTCGCGCGCGTGAAGACCACCTTGAATAGGCTGTCGGTGCCGACGACGGTGTACTCGGGCGCGTGATCGGCGACGACGTCGACGAGCCCCTCGCGCAACCGCTCGCCGAGCGCGTTCACGTGGTCGTACACGTCGTGTGCGGCGGCGTACTTGAGCGTCTCTAGGCCGGCAGCCATGGTGACCGGGTGCCCCGAGAAGGTTCCCGACTGGAAGACGTCACCCGCGGGCGAGAAGTGTTCCACGATCTCCGCGCGACCCCCGATCGCGCCGACGGGGAACCCGCCCCCGACGATCTTCCCGAACGTGGTCAGGTCGGGCGTGACGCCGAACGTCCCCTGGGCACACTCGAGGCCGCCGACGCGGAAGCCGGTGATCACCTCGTCGAAGATCAGCAGCGAGCCGTACTCGTCACAGAGGTCGCGCAGCGTCCCGTGGTAGCCGTCGACGGGCATCGTGATGCCCGTGTTGCCGAGGATCGGCTCGACGAGGACCGCCGCGATCTCCTCGCCGTGGCGCTCGAACACCTCCCGGGCGGCCTCCTCGTCGTTGAACGGCACGGGGATCGTCTCGCGCGCGAACGCCGCCGGCACGCCGCTCGTGGAGGGCGTCGGGTGCTCGGCATCGCCCTCCACGAGCGTGGACTCCTGTGCGCCGTGGTAGCCCCCCCGCATGACGACGATCTTGTCCCGCCCGGTGTACCCGCGCGCGAGGCGCACCGCCGACACCGTCGCCTCGGTGCCGGAGTTGACGAAGCGGATCATCTCGACGCTCGGGACGTGCCGGACGACGAACTCCGCGAGGTCCACCTCGACCTCGGTCGGCGCGCCGTACATCGGTCCCTCGCTCGCGGCGCGCTGGATCGCCGCCTCGACAGGTTGGGGCAGGTCGTGGCCGAGCAGCAGCGGGCCGTAGCCCATCACGTAGTCGATGTAGCGGTTGCCGTCCACGTCGATCACGTGCGCACCGTCGCCACGCCGGACGAACGTCGGGTACGGCTGGACCGCTCGCACGGAGGAGTTGACGCCACCGGGCATGACCGACAGCGCCCGGTCGTAGAGGTCACGAGACGTCTCGCGGTTCATGAGCGGGGGTTCGGACGGGGCCGGCAAAGACGTTTCTCAACCACCGCCTTTTGCTGCGCGGGCGGCTTCGCCGCCCGCTGGCAAAATCTGCATTGTGAGACGCGTCGCGTCTCACAGGCTTCCAGAACCGCGAGCGGTTCTGGAAGGACCAAAATCCTCCTCACCCCCTCAGTCGCTGCGCTCCTTCGGGGGTTTGTCGGTCCGCTCCCTCGCTCACTGCGTTCACTCGGTCGCGGTGGGAACTCGTAGTGCGACGGTGGAAATCGGGTTCGCCGTCGCCAGATGAGCTTTTCCGATATCGCCGGCGGATTCGCCGCGAGCGAGCTGACGCACCCGATCCCCGGAGCTCCCGCGAGCCGACGGCGAGGGGGAGCACGCTGAACTCGCAGTATTCGTCCGGCGGAGGAGGTGAGACCTGGTCGCCGGAGAGATGTTATCCTGCGCTTGTCAGCGACGCGAAGCGCGACGCTAGCGACGTGTTAGCAACGCGTCTTGGCGAACAGGCGACGCCGTGGCCGGGGGTCGCGGGGCGTGGCGTCGCACAACCGCGAAACACCCCGCAACGAGCGTCAGATCACGGGAGCCTCTGGCCCCGCTTTCGGTTATAAAGGTACGGGGCGGTAGGCCGGTTTACCACCGCCGCCGCCAGCGTAGCAGCCGCGAGTGAGGGCCGGCAGGCCCGAACGAGCGGACCGAGGAGCGACCGCAGTTCCCGCGAGCCGGAGGCGAGCGGGAGCACGCCGGACGAGCACCGTGAGTCCGGCGGTGGGAGTGACGAGGGTTTTGGTCCAGATTTTGCCAGGGAGTCGGCGGCGACCGCGAAGCGTGTCGCCGCCACACGACCGCAGCAAAAGGTGGTGTTACACCGCGTCGACGCCCGTCTCGCCCGTCCGGATCTGGTAGGCGTCCTCGACGGGCAGAACGAACACCTTCCCGTCGCCGGGTTCGCCGGTGCGGGCCGCGTCGCGGATCGCCTCCACGACCGTCTCGGCGGGGATCTCCGCGACGACGCACTCCACCTTCACCTTCTGGTGGAGGTCGACGACGTACTCCTCGCCGCGCCACTGGCTCGTCCGCGCGGGCTGGGAGCCCCGCCCGCTGACGTTGGTGACGCTGAGCGAGGGAGCTCCCGCCTCGGCGAGCGCGCGCTTCACGTCGGCGAGTTTGTCCGGCCGGATGTACGCCATGACGAGCTTGATGCCGCCCTCGTTCGGAAGGCTGCCGCCGTCGGTGCGGATGCGTCCGCCGTCGGCCACCACCGGCTCGTCGCCGAGGTTGAATTCGGGGTAGGTCTCGACGCCGTGTTCGGAGATGTCGAGGCCGTCGATCTCGTGCTCGCGGGTGACCCGGAGCTGATCGATCGCCTTCAGTCCGCCGAAGACGAGCGCCGTCGCGAGGAACGTCCACCCGGCGATGACGGCCACGCCGACGAACTGCGGGACGATCAGCTCCGTGCTGACGACCCAGCCGCCGGCCTCGCCCACCGTGAAGAACGGCAGGAGGAGCGCGCCGAGGATGCCGGAGCTCCCGTGGACCGGGAAGACGGCGCACACGTCGTCGATCCGCAGGCGCTTCTCGACGAACTCGAAGACGAGCGGGAGCTGCGCCCCGGCGAGCAGGCCGATGATCGGCGCGGCCCACCAGACGATGGCGTCGGTGTTGCTCGTGATGCCGACGAGCCCCGCGAGCATCCCGTTCGCGACGTACAGCGTGTCCACCTTCCGGGTCCGGACGAGCGACACGGCGCTCGCGCCGATGGCCCCGGCGGCCATGCCGAGGGTGGTCGTGAGGGCGACGCGACCGAGCGCCGCGCCCAGGTACTCGCCGTCGGCGGCGTCGAGGACGGTCGCCTGGGTGCCGACGTTGAACCCGTACCAGCCGAAGCAGAGGATGAGCGTCCCCAGCACCGCGAACGTGATGGAGTGACCGGGGATGACGTTCGCGCCGCCGTCGGCGTTGTAGCGGTCGATCCGGGGGCCGAGGATCCACGCCGCGGTGAGCCCGGCGACGCCGCCCATGCCGTGGACGATCATGCCGCCGGCGAAGTCCGAGAAGCCGACACCGAAACCGAGCGCCCCGGCCGCCGAGAGGAGACCGTCGCCGGCCCACGTGAAGCCGAGGACGACGGGGTAGATGACCGCCGCCAGTACGATCGTGTAGGTGACGTACGCGCGGAGCTTCATGCGGCCCGCGACCGCCCCCGAGACGATGGTGGCGGCCGTCATGGCGAACACCGCGCCGAACAGCCAGCCGACCCACGCGTTCGGGTCGTTGACGTACTCGAAGCCGCCCGCCGCGCCGACGACGTTCGCGACGCCCTGGCCGACGAGGAAGAACGCCGTGACGCCGACCGACCACGTGAGCATGTTCTTGGTCAACTGGTTGGCGACGTTCTTCGAGCGGACCTGCCCCGCCTCAAGCATCGCGAAGCCCGCGTGCATGAAGAAGATGAGGAAGGTCACCGTCAGCACCCAGATGCCGTTGACGCTCTCGGCGATCGTCGCCAGGTCGGCCTGCAGGGGGATCATCCGACCACCCCCGGACTGTCGGATTGACTTTCGCCCAACTTTACCGCGTATTCCGCGAATACGTGTTTCGAATTCACGTTGAAGTGGCACGGAATCACGATACATAAACGCTTGCTTGACATATGGAAAATTACCCCCATTGTCAGGCACGAACGTCCAAAATTACCAATAATATTATCGATAATAGGCTGTCTTTCGTTCAGAAATTAGCCGTTCGTGGGGCAGAAATCCGAACGAACGTCGAACGCAAATATTGCCAGGCGGTCGGTTCGCGGTCGCGCGCGCCGGGATCTACCCCCTCCCCTCCGGCTGCCGAGTTACCGCCCGCGGTCGGTGGGGAGTTGTTCCGCGATCCGCTCGGCGAAGTACGTCAGGATCAGGTCCGCGCCGGCGCGCTTGATCGAGAGCAGCGACTCGCGGGCGACCTCGTCGAGGTCGAGCCAGCCCCGCTCGGCGGCTGCCTGGAGCATCGCGTACTCCCCACTCACGTTGTAGGCCGCGACGGGGTGGTCGAACTCCCGTCGGATCGCGCTCACGACGTCGAGGTAGGGGAGCGCGGGTTTGACCATCAGCACGTCCGCACCCTGCTCGACGTCGAGGCGCACCTCGCGCATCGCCTCGCGGGCGTTCGCGGGGTCCATCTGGTAGTGCCGCCGGTCGCCGAACGCGGGCGCGCCGTCGGCCGCGTCGCGGAACGGCCCGTAGAACGCCGACTCGAACTTCGCGGCGTAGCTCATGATCGGCAGGTCGGCGAAGCCCGCCCCGTCCAGCCCCTCGCGGACGGCCCCGACCATCCCGTCGGTCATGCTCGACGGTGCGACCATGTCCGCGCCCGCCTCGGCGTGGGAGACGGCGATCCGCGAGAGCAGGTCGAGCGTCTCGTCGTTTCTCACGGTGAGGGTGGGATCCTCTCGGGCGGACTCCTCCACGATACCACAGTGACCGTGGTCCGTGTACTCACAGAGGCAGACGTCCGTGATGACGTAGGCGTCGGTCTCCTCCGCGATCGCGCGGACGGCGCGCTGGACGACGCCGTCCTCGGCCCACGCGCGCGACCCCCGGGCGTCCTTCGACTCCGGGATGCCGAACAGAACGATCGCCTCGACGCCCGTTTCGCGTACCTCCCCGACGCGCGCGACCGCCTCCTCGACCGGGACGCGCTCGTGGCCGGGCATCGAGTCGATCGGGACGCGCTCGTCGGTCGTCGCGTCCACGAAGACCGGCGCGATCAGGTCGCTCGGCGAGAGAGTCGTCTCGCGCACCAGCGGGCGGACGCCGTCGGTGCGCAGTCTGCGCGGTCGGCGAACAGGGTCCATGGGCGCACTCGACGCTCCCGGAACATGCCGTTATCGCATCCGTCGCGGCGGCGCGCCGCTCGGGGAACGTCACGTTTCGTTCGAGTACGATTATGTCGCATCGATCAGCGAAAGGACTACGTGCGAGGCCGGGCCAGTGGTTCGCCGAGGGCCCTACGTCAGGGATGCGGCTTCACGATCGTCGCATGAAGAGTCGCACGGTCCAGTGCGAGGCGAGCAGACCCCGTACCGTCCCGCGCTAGTCGGATTGGCACACGAGAGGGCGATCACCGCTGCGGCTCTCCCCTCCATTCCCACCTGTGTCGAGGTCTTCGGAGCCCGTGGGTGAGCACGACGACCGAACCTCGTTTCCCACCTGTGTTCTGCGTTCACCGCCTCGTTCGAAGCGGCGGGGTCGGGAGCCAGCCTCGGCCTGCGACTAGCCCCCGTCTCCGAGAGACCTCAGTCCTCGGCCCAATCCTTGAGGTAGTTACCGACCGCGATAGGTCCGGTCGAAATACGGTCCTTCAGCGTCCGCTTTTCGGCTCGACACTACTACCCCGTGCGGATCGTTCGATGACCGACCACAGTTCCGTCAACGGAAGCATTAGTAGCGACGGGTGTCCACCCCACTCACATGGATTCCGGGGACGCTACCCGAGGTATTCGCGACGAGACGCTCGCCGTGTTCACGCAGTCAGGGTCTCCTCACGCGCCGCTGAGCACGAGCGAGGTCGCGGACGGACTCGGATGCGGGCGGCGAGCCGCCTACGATCGTCTCACGCGGCTCGTCGATCGAGGCGACCTCAGGACGAAGAAGGTCGGCGCTCGCGGCCGCGTCTGGTGGCGTCCGGTGGAGCCGTCGGATGCGGAACGCACCGGGCGCGAGCGCCCGCCTCGCGAACGGGAACGCCGCTTCCGCACGCTCGTGGAGGGGATCGAGGAGTACGCGATCTTCATGCTCGATCCCGACGGCCACGTGCGGACCTGGAACGAGGGGGCCGCGCGCATCAAGGGGTACGACCGGGGGGAGATCCTCGACGAACACTATTCGGTCTTCTATACGGAGGACGACGTCGAGGCGGGCGTCCCGGAGCGGAACCTCGCGAGCGCCGTCGAGGACGGTTCGGTCGAGGACGAGGGGTGGCGCGTCCGCGCCGACGGATCGCGTTTCTGGGCGAACGTGACGATCACCGCGCTCTACGACGACGGCGACCTCGAAGGGTTCGCGAAGGTGACCCGTGACATGACCGAGCGCCACGAACGCGAGAGGCAGCTCCGCCGCGAACGCGACGTCACCGAC
Source organism: Halomarina halobia (assembly GCF_029338575.1). Lineage (GTDB taxonomy): Archaea > Halobacteriota > Halobacteria > Halobacteriales > Haloarculaceae > Halomarina > Halomarina halobia. Next base: position 2,526,276 of record NZ_CP119992.1, on the reverse strand, counting down.
CGAATCCTCGAGGTCGCCCCGGCGAGCATCGCGGTCGTCGATCCGGACGGGGGACTCGTCCAGGCGAACAGGCGGATCGACGAGCGGCTCTCAGTGTTCGATGCGAGCGCGGACGACTACGCGGTGGGCGACTGGGACCTGTTCGACGAGACCGGCGCGTACGTCCCGACGGCGGAGCGCCCGTACATGCAGGTGTTCGAGACGGGCGAGCGCGTCTCCGACTGGCGTGGACAGGTCGAGACGCCCGACGGCGAACGCCGGTGGCTCTCGATCGACGCGGTCCCGCTCGACGCCGACGGGAACGAGATCCGATGGGTCGTCATGAGCGCCGAGAACGTCACTCGGATCGAGGATCAGGCCCGACGGCTGGAGCGACAGCGAGCGGATCTCGAACGCGAGTTGGACGAGGTGTTCGAGCGGATCGACGACGCGTTCTTCGCGCTGGACACCGAGTGGCGCTTCGCGTACGTGAACGAGCGGGCCGAGCACTTCCTCGAGAGGACCGAGGCGGAACTACTCGGCAACAGCGTCTGGGAGGAGTTCCCCGAAGCCGTCGGTTCGACCTTCGAGGAGGAGTACGAGCGGGCGATGGGAACCCAGCGCTCGGTCAGCTTCGAGGAGTACTACCCCCCGCTCGACGGCTGGTTCGAGGTCCGCGCGTACCCGTCAGAGACGGGACTCTCCGTGTACTTCCGCGACGTGACCGAGCGCAAGGAGCGCGAACGCGACCTCGAACGATACGAGACGATCGTCGAGACCATCGACGACGGCGTCTACGTCCTCGACGAGGAGTATCGCTTCACGGCGGTCAACGAGGCGTACGCCGGGATGACCGGCTACGGCCGCGACGAACTGCTCGGCGCGCACTGTTCGCTCGTCGGCGGCGAGGAGACCTCGGCCGACGCTGCGGCTCTCTCGCGGGAAATGACCGCGGCGAACGGCGAAAGCGAGACCCTCGAAGCCGAACTCCTGTGCGCCGACGGCGATCGACTTCCCGCCGAGAGTCGGTTCACGGCCCTCCCCGCCGCCGACGGGGAGTTCCGAGGAACCGTCGGCGTTGTACGCGACCTCTCGGAGCGCAAGGAACGCGAGCGGGCGCTCGAGAGATCGGAGCGTCGCCACCGTGCGCTCGCCGAACACTTCCCCAACGGGGGCGTTGCGCTGTTCGGCACGGACCTGCGGTACACCCTCCTCGAGGGGACCGTCTTCGACGACTACGAGGTTCCGACGCACGAACTCGTCGGGCGTCGGGTCGGAACCCTCGCTCCCGACCCCGAGACGCGCGAGCTGGTGGAGCGGTACTACGCCGCCGCACTCGACGGCGAGACGAACTCGTACGAGTTCGAGTGGAACGGCCGGGAGTTCCAGGCGTGGACGCGCCCCGTGACCGACGAGGACGGAAACGTGTTCGCGGGGATGGTCATGACCCAGGACGTGACGGACCGAAAGCGGCGCGAGCGCGAACTCGAGCAGTACGAACGGATCGTCGAAACGATCTGGGACGGCGTCTACGCGGTCGACGGGGACGACCGGTTCGCGCTGGTCAACGAGGCGTACGCCTCCATGTTCGGGTACGAACCCGAGGAGCTGCTCGGCGAGCGCGTCTCGCGCGTTCACGGCGACGCGATCAACGAGAAGTTCCGTCGGCTGAACGGGGAGATGGTAGGCGGCGAGCGCGAGCGGGCGTCCGTCGAACTGGACCTCCGGACGGCCGAGGGCGAGACCGTTCCGACCGAGACGAAGTTCGGCCCGTATCGGATCGACGGGGAGCGGTACGGGCGCGTCGGCGTGACGCGCGATATCACCGAGCGGAAGCGAAGCGAGCGGCAACTCGAACGACAGCGTGAACGGCTCGCGGCGCTCGACGACCTGAACGCGGTCGTTCGCGACATCAACGAGGCGCTCGTCCGGCAGTCGACCCGCGAGGAGATAGAGCGGACGGTCTGCGAGCGACTGGCCGGGTCCGACTCCTACCGGTTCGCCTGGATCGCCGAGGCCGACTCGAAGGGCCGGTCGATACGACCGCGAGTGGAGGCCGGCGTCGACGGATACGTGGACGGGATCCCCGTCTCTATCGACTCGGACGATCCGACCGGGCGAGGACCGATCGGCCGAGCCGTCCGGACGAAGGAGATCCAGATCGTGGACGACGTGTTCGCCGACCCCGACTTCGAGCCGTGGCGCGACTACGCCGAGGAGTACGGGTACCGGTCGGTGGCCGTGCTCCCCATCGTCCACGAGGAGACCTTCTACGGGATCCTCGGCGTCTACGCGCTCCGAACGGACGCCTTGGCGGACGAGGAGCGCGAGGTGGTGAGCCACCTGGGGGAGGTCGTCGGCCACGCCATCGCGGCGGTCGACCGCAAGCGGGCGCTCATGGGCGACGAGATCGTTGAGATCGAGTTTCTCCTCCGCAATATTTCCGAGGGCACCGACGTTTCGACGGCGCTCGACGGGCCGATCACGTTCGATCGCACCGTCCCAGTCGGCGACGGGACGTACCTCGAGTACGGAACCGCGCCCGAAGACGCCGTGGCGCTCCTCGAGGCGCTCGTCGAACGGCTCCCCCACTGGGCGGACGTGACGGTCCTGAGCGAGGAGTTCGGCGACGTCGCGTTCGAACTGCGCCTCTCCGAGCCGCCCGTCGTGTCGGTCATCGCGTCCCACGGCGGCTACGTCGAGGAAGCGGCGATCGAGGGCGGCGACTTTCACATGACCGTCCACCTCCTGCCGAGCGTCGAGGTGAGGGAGATCACGGAGGCGATCCGGAGCGCGTATCCCGACATCGAGATGCTGGCGCAGCGACAGGTCAGTCGCATCGACGAGGCTCCGAAGCGGATCGAGCGGGCCTTCACGGAGAGCCTGACCGAACACCAGCGGGCCGCTCTCGAGGCCGCCTTCCACTCGGGGTTCTTCGAGTGGCCCCGCGACAGCTCCGGCGAGGAGGTGGCCGCCTCCCTCGGCGTGACCGCCTCCACGTTCCACCAGCACATCCGGCTCGCGGAGGGGAAACTCCTCGAGGCGTTGTTCGCCGAACCGCGATCGCTTCGACGCTGATCCCGTCGCACAGCGCCGGGAGAGCGGCGCTCCGACCTCGCGGAAATCGGTACCGTCGAGCAACGGTTTTCCGTCGCGCCCGCCAATTCGAGTCGGTGAGATGACGCATGGGGGAGACGGAGAGCGCGGGGAGCGACGGCGCGGCGAGCGACAGCGTGACCGGCCTGCGCGAACGCCTGGGCGGGTTCGTCGAACAGTTGAGCGACGCGACGAACGCGAGGACCGTCTACGCCGATCCCGTGGAGGTTGGCGACCGGACGGTCATCCCCGTGGCCCGCGTCGCGTTCGGCTTCGGCGGCGGCTACGGACCGGGACGCGCGCGCGGCGATAGTGAGGGTGAGAGAGAGGATGAGGAGGGCGGCGGGGACGGGACGGCCGGCGACGCGGCGGGCGCTCCCGGCGAGGGGTGGGGCGGCGGCGGGGGCGTCAGCGCGACGCCGCTGGGCGTCGTTGAGGTGACCGACGACGGGGTGCGGTTCGTGCGGTTCGCGGACCGCCGACGCCTGGCGGGCGCGTTCCTGCTCGGCGTCCTCGCGGGCGCGGCGCTGCGGCGTCGGCGGTCGTAGAGAGACGGGAGGGGAGGGAGACTCTAGTCGTCGGCGGGCGCGGCCGACCGGTCGGCCTCCCTGCCGGCGGCGGTCGCGCCGTCGTGCGTCGAGACGGCCTCGGCGAGCAGCTCCGAGAGGCCGACGATCTCGATCTCGTCCTCGAAGCCGCCGGTCTTGCGACCGTCCTCGTACATCGTCATGCACATCGGGCAGGCGACGACGAACTTCTCGACGGCCGCACCGGCGTCGGTGTCCGAGAGCGCCTCGCGCAGGCGCTCCTCGCTCGGCTTCGAGTCCTCCTCTAAGTCCATCCAGAGGCCGCCGCCGCCGCCGCCACAGCAGAAGGAGTTGGCGCGGTTGCGCGGCATCTCGTGGAGGTCGCAGCCGGTCGCCCGGACGAGGTTCCGCGGAGTCTCGTACACGTCGTTGAACCGGCCAAGGTGACACGGGTCGTGGTAGGTGACGGTGTAGTCGAGTTCCGTCCCATCGAGGGGGAGCCGTCCCTCGGCGACGAGTTCCGCCACGACCTGCGTGTAGTGATACACCTCGATCTCGCCGTCAGCGTTCCAGCGTCCGTCGACGTCGAAGTCCATCATGGGGTCGTCCGCGAACTCCTCGAAGTCGACGTCCGGGTACTCGTTCTTGAACGTGTTGTAGGAGTGGGGGTCGGTGCAGACGAGCGTCTCGAACTCGCAGGCCTCGAAGGACTCGACGAGCGTCCCCGCCTGTTCGAGAAAGAGGAACTCCTCGCCGACCCGGCGGACGTCGTTTCCGTCGTACACCTCGTCGTCGTAGAGGATGCCCACGGAGGCGTCCGCGTGCTCGAAGAGGGTCGCGAGCGATCGGGCTACCCGCTTGTTGCGGTCGTCGAAGCTCGGGTAGTCGCCGACGTACCAGAGGTACTCGACCGGCTCCTCGCGGGCGTCCGCGATCTCGAAGTCGAGCTCTTCGGTCCAGTCGGCGCGCTTGCGCGCGGGATCGCCGAACGTGTTGCCCTTCTGCATCACGTTCTGGAAGACGTCCTGCATGCTCGGTCTGATGGCTCCCTCGTCGGTCATCTGGCGGTTCAGCCGGGTGAAGGAGTTGAGGTGCTCGATGTCCACCGGGCAGGCGTCCATGCAGGCCATGCAGGCCATGCAGGACTCCATCGTCACCGTGTCGATGACGCCGCCGCCGTCCGCGACGATCGGCCGCTCCTCGCCGCCCGCGTCGAGGGACTCGCGGTAGCTCTTGAGGTCGAGGATGACGTCGCGCGGGTCGAGGTGGCGGCCGGACGCCTTCGCCGGGCAGACCGACGAACAGCGACCGCACTTCGTGCAGGCGTCCTGGTCGAGCAGCTCCTTCCAGCTGAAGTCGTCGATGTCCTCCGCGTTCGTGTGCTCTAAGTCCACGGGGATGCCGGGCAGGCGCTTTCCCGCCCGCTCGTCGTGCGTCACCACGTTGGCGAAGCTCGAGATCATGTGGAACGGCTTCGCGTACGGGATCGCGGCGATGAAGACGAACGCGAGCAGCGCGTGCGACCACCAGGCGAGGGGATAGACCGCCCGCGCCGTCGCCTCGTCCACGCCGGCGATCGCGAACACGTCCGCGACGAACCAGCCGACGAAGCTCACCGTCTCGAACGACGGGAAGCCGGTCCCGAGGATGCGGATCCCCTCGACGGCGTAGCCGCCGACGCCGAGCAGGAACAGCGTCCAGACGAGGAAGTCGTCCTCCCAGCTGGTGTGCTTCCCCCAGAGCCGGTCCACGTTGACCACGTAGCGGCGGTAGAGCGCGACCCCGAGGCCGACGACGAACAGCAGGCCCATCGCGTCCATCACCAGCGAGTACGACAGGTAGAAGTCCCCGACGAAGAACGACGCCTGTCCGAGCCCCTTCGTCCAGAGGTCCATGTCGACGGCGAGGATGGTCGTCCCGATGAGCAGCGTCAGGAACCCCCAGAGGATGAACGCGTGCATCACCCCGCCGACGAAGTCGCGGTTGAACTGCTTCTCGTTCGATGCGACGATCTTCGCGGCGCGCGCGACGCGCCCGGGCAGGTCGTTCAGGCGGTCGAAGGCGTCCGCGCTCCCCCGCGAGTAGCGGGCGAAGCGCCGATAGACGCCCCACAGGAACACGACGATGGTGAGGACGGCGAGGTAGTAGAATATCAGCTCACCGACGGGCCCGATGAGCCAGAACGTCTCGCGCGTCACCTCCGTCCCCGCCTGCAACGGGTATGTCATATCCTATCAGCAACGAAGCACGGGGTTAAGTCTTACCAACGGTATCCACGTCGCGGGGAGTTTTTTCCGACGTTACCTCAGACGATCGCCCAGGTGAACAGTCCACACGCGAGCGCCAGTACCGGGGCGTCGCGCGGGCCGAGGGAAAGCGGGGGGAGCGTGGGGTTCCACGAGAGACAGCGCGCCCGCATCGCGAGCGAGAGCGCGTCGGTGCGACCGAGCGACCGGGCGAGGCCCGCCGTCGCCAACAGGCGAATCCGATCCGCGAGCGGTCGCTCGCCGCCGAGGCGGGCGTCCATCGCGCGCCGGGAGCGCCGGAGGTCGCCCCGCAGGACGGCGACGTGGCGGAAGACGAGGCCGACGCCGAGCGCGAGCACGCGGCCGGGCTTGCCGGGGACCAGCCACTGGACCGCGGCCTGCGACTCGCGCACGGGCGTCGTCCGGACGTAGGCGGCGCTGACGAGCACGACGAGCAGGACGCGATAGCTCGCCAGCGCCGGGGCGTAGGCGTCCGACGGGACGAACCACGGCGGGCCGAGCGCGAGCCCCTGCACCAGCGGGGCGAGGACGAGAAACGGGAGGAGCGCCCGGAGGTCGGAGAGCGCGGACAGCGGCGAGAGCCGCGCGGCCCCCAGCGCGACGGCGGCGACCGCGGTGCAGATCGCCAGCCCCCGCGGCGTCGTGTGCGCGACCGCGGCGGCGGCGAAGCCCGCCTGGACCGCGAGTTTCGTCCGCGGATCGAGGCGGTGGGCGAGCGTCCCGCCCGGCGCGTACGTCGTCACGGCTCCGCGGACGACCGGCGAGGGGGCGGTCTGACGCCGACGTCGGCGAGGCGGTCCCGGACCGCGTCGAGCGGCCCGTCGAGCGCGACGCGGCCCCCGGAGAGCGCCACCACCCGGTCCGCGTGCGCGGCCACGTCCCGGAGATCGTGGGTGACGACGACGACGCTCGTCCCGTCCCCGTGGAGGGCGACGAGGCGGTCCTCGACCGCCTCGCGCGCCGGCCAGTCCAGCCCCGCGAACGGCTCGTCGAGCACGAGGTGGTCGGGTTCCATGGCGAGCGCGCCGGCGATGGCGACCCGGGCCTGCTCGCCGCCCGAGAGGGCGTCGATCCGCTCGTCACCGCGACCGTCCATCCGCACCGCCGAGAGCGCCTCGCGCACGCGGCGGTCGACCTCCTCGCGCGGCAGGCCGAGGTTCTCCGGGCCGAAGGCCACGTCCGCGCCGACCGTCGCCGCGACGAACGACTCGCGTGGATCCTGGAACACCATCGCCACGGCGGTGCGGGCGGCGACCACGTCGGCCGCGACGGACCGGCCGTTCACCGACACCGTCCCCGAGTCGGGTTCGAGCAGGCCGTTGAAGTGGCGCACGAGGGTCGTCTTGCCGGAACCGTTGGCCCCCGCGAGGACGACGAACTCGCCGTCGTCGATCGCAAGCGAGACGCCGGCCAGTGCGCGCGCCTCGCCGTAGCGGTGGACGAGGTCGCGGGTTCGGATCACGCGTTCACGACGCCGCGATGGCGTCGCTGCGGACCACGCCGACCGCGGCGGCCATCTTCAGCGCCTCGGCGGGGATGAACGCCACCGCGGAGACGAGAAACGCCTCGTAGAGGCCGACGTTCGCCGCGAGGGCGAACCCGACGGTCCCGAGCGCGTAGATGATCGCCGTCCCGACGACCATCGCGCCCACGAGGCGGAGCAGGCCGACCGAACCCGGGTCGCGCGTCGCCCTCCCCCCGTGGACGATCGCGCCGATCGCGGCGGCGGCGATCGGGTACGACAGGAGGTAGCCGCCGGTCGGGCCGACGAACGCCCCGAGGCCCGACGACCCGCCGAGGAAGACGGGCGCGCCGAGCAGGCCCGCGACGAGGTACAGCGTCATCGAGACGCCGCCCCAGACGGGGCCGAGCAGGATGCCCGCGAGGAACACCCCGAGCACCTGGAGCGTAATGTCGGTCGGCGACACCGGGTTCGGAAAGGCGACGTACGCGAACGCGCCCGTGAGCGCCGCGAGCAGCGCCGCGCGCGCGACGTTCTCGACGGTCGCGTCCGGGACGAGGTCGACGGTCCCTTCGTTCGTGTTCATGTCGTCTCGCACGTATCCGTCAACTGCATTGAACCCGTCGGTTGACGGACGCACGCGGGCAGTAGATTCAAGTATCCGACCGGCGTTCAGTTTCAGCCACTAATGAACGAGAAGACCGCAGAACTCCGCGACATCTTTATCGACGTCACCGACGGGGACACCGTGACGGAAAAGCAGGAGGCGGCGCGCGGGTCGCTCACCGAGGACGAGGACCGGATCGACGACCGGATCGACGCCATCATCGCGCGCATGCGCGAGCAGTTTCCGTTCGAGACGGACCTCTCGACGGACGAACTGGGGCGGATCGTCCGGGGGTTCTTCGACGGTGAGAGCGACGCCCGACTCGCGGACGACGTGGGGGTCGGTCGGGAGACGCTCGTGCGCGCGCGTCACGACCTGCACCTCCTCCGCGAGCGCGAGCTGGACGCCCCCTTCGAACTGCCGCGCCTGCGCGAGCTCGTCGACGAGGAGCACACCGTCGCGGAGATCGCCGACGAACTCGGCGTCCCCGAGGAGACCGTCCGAGAGTACCGGACGGTCGCCGAGACGCGGATCGAGATGCGGAGCGTCAACGACCGCTTCCGGAGCGAGTTCGAGGAACTGCTCACCGACGCCGACCTCGCCGGGCACACCGAGGAAGTCCAGGAGGACGGCCTCGAGGAGGCGACCGACGGGATGGAGACGGACGTTTCATTCTAGCCGACCTTTTGCTGCGGTCGCGTGCGGCCGACCCGCTTCGCGGTCGGCCGCGGCTCCCGGGCAAAAGCTCGCTCAAAACCGCTCCTCACCCCCTCAGTCGCGCCTTCGGCGCTCCTTCGAGGGTTCGGCGCGTCCGCTCGCTCACTGCGTTCGCTCACGGCCAGCAGAGCCGGCCGTTCGCGTTGTCCGCGGGACTCTTCGAGTCCCGCGCTACTCGCGGTACGACTCGGGCGACACAACGTGACGTGGCGTGACGTGATACGACCCCGGCCGACGCGACGTGATCGCGGCGTAGATTCAAATACCGGAACGGGACCAGAGTACCCCGTGCACGCGTTCACCGACCTCGCGCTGGCCGCCTACTGCCCGCGGAAGCTCTACTACCGCCGGCGGGACGGCACCGACCCGCCCGAGCGCGACGAGCGCCACGAGCTGGCCTTTCGGTACCGGGAGCTGCTGGACCCGGCGACCGACCTCGCGGCGGAGCCGATCGACTGCTCGCCGACGACCTACCGCGTCGCGCTCGGTCGGTCGAAGGCCCGGGTCGACGCGTTCGAGGCGCTCGCGGACCCCCCGATCCGGGACGCGTTCCTCGAGGGCCGGCGGGCCCGCGGGATCGCCCACAAGGTGATCGAGGAGCCGCTCGCCCCCGCTATCGTCTCGGCCGGCGCGCCGCCGGAGAGCGGCGTCTGGCGGCCCCAGACCGTGCGGGCGGTGGCCGCCGCGAAGGCGCTCGCCTGGGAGCGCGAGACGCCGGTCGAGCGCGCCTACGTCGAGTACCCGACCCGCGGGGTGGTCCGCGAGGTGGAACTGACCGCCCGCCGCACGGGGCTGTACCGGCGGGCGGTGCGCACCGCCGCGAGCCTCGACGGACCGCCGCCGCGAACGCGCAACCGCGACAAGTGCGCACCCTGCGAGCACCGCGGGGAGTGCGGCGTTCGAACCCGGTCGCTGCAGTCGCTCAGGTCGCTCGTGGAATGACGCGGCGCGAGGCGGCGCAGGGCGACGCGATCACGGCGTAGGTTCGAGTACCGGAGCGGGGCAGGATACCGCTGTGGTCCGAGACCACGCGCGCACCCGCGACGGCGCTACCCCCGGTGGTCGGCCAGCCACGCCTCGATCGCGTCCGCGTTCGCTCCGCGCCGGTGGATCGTCCCGGCGGAGACGTTCACCACGGTGCTCTCGGTCCCCGGCGTCTCGCCGTCGTCGAGGACGACGGCGACGCCCTCGCGGACGGTCGGGTGAACGTCCGCGACGCGTCGGGCGCTCCCCGCGCCGCTGCGGTTCGCGCTCGTGGCCGTGACCGGCGTCGGCGCGACCCGGCGGAGCAGGTCGAGCGCCACCGGATGATCGGGGATCCGCACGCCGACACGCTCGCGGCCGCCGGTGAGCGCGTCCGGCACGGCCTCGCGGCGCTCCACGACGACCGTCACGGGGCCGGGGAGGAACGCGCGCATGAAGTCCAGTTCGCGCTCGGTCGGGCGCGCGTACCGACGAGCGGCGGCCACGTCGGGGACGGCGAGCGAGATCGGCCTGTCGCGGGCGCGCCCCTTCAGGTCGAACACCCGCTCGACGGCGGCCGGGTCGAGCGCGTCCGCGCCGAGGCCGTAGACCGTCTCCGTGGGGTAGACGACGGGCTCGCCGTCGCGGACGGCGGCGGCGGCCGCGTCGAGGTCGGATTCGGACACGTGGCTCATGAGCGGAGGTGAGCGCGCGGCGCGAAAAAGCGTGACGGGTTCGCCTACGCGGCCAGCGAGTCGATGGCCTCCTCGACCTCGTCGTAGTCGGGGAAGTCCGGCCACTCGCTCGCGACCCAGGCGTACCGTATCGTGCCCTCCCCGTCGACGAGGAAGACGGCGGGACGGGGCTCGCTCACGCCGGCCATCCCGTCGAGGTCGTTGACGATGCCGTACCGCTCGGCGACGCCGTTCTGGGGGTCGGAGAACAGCCGCGCGTCGATCCCGCGCTCCTCGATGAGCGTCTTGTGCTCGTACGGCGAGGAGATCGAGCACCCGACGACCTCGATCCGATCGCCCCACCCGCGGTCGCGGATCTCGTTCCAGACGTACGTCGAGGGGAACGCGCCGTCCATCGTGTGAAAGACGAGCAGCACGGGCCCCTCGGCGTAGAGTTCGGAGAGGGAGGCGTCCTCCCAGTACTCGTCGTTGACGAGCGGGCGGGTGAAGTCGGGGGCCTCCTCCCCGACGGAGGGGTGATCCGTCGGGCCGAGTTCGACGACGTCGAAGTCCACCATCAGGCGGCCCTCCGCTCGCCGTACTCGGCTTCGAGGTACTCGACGATGTTCGCGCTCTCGGACATCGTGACGCCCGTGTTCTCGTCGACGATCGCCGGGACGGTGCGCTTGCCGCTGATCCGCTTTACGACGTTGCGGTCCGCGTGCATCGGTTCGACGAACCGCGAGCGGTAGGGGAGATCCAGGTCGTTCAGGACTCGCACGACGCGCTCGCAGTACGGACACGCCTGGAGCCGATAGAGCGTGATGGTCGCCTCGGACATGCCCCTTCGTTCGGGCGTCGGTACCCTAAGCCCTTCGACGACCATGACAACGCTTAATCTCGACGGGCCAGAAGGGCATCCGTCAATGGGCCATCGTTCGTCAGGAGTCCTCACTCTCACCCCCGCCCTGCAGGTCGATATCGGACCAGTCGTGCTGTCCGATCTCCAGTTCACTCTCCTCGGCGTCGGCGTCATCGTACTGCTCATCGCCCTCTCGGCGTTCTTCTCGTCCTCGGAGATCGCCATGTTCTCGCTCGCGTCCCACCGCGTGGAGAAGCTCGCGGAGGACGGACAGCCGGGCGCGACGACGGTCAAGCAACTGAAGGAGGACCCCCACCGCCTGCTCGTGACCATCCTGGTCGGGAACAACCTGGTCAACATCGCCATGTCGTCGATCGCGACGGGGTTGCTCGGCCTCTATCTCACCGGCGGGGCGGCGGTCGCCGTCGCGACGGTCGCCATCACGGCCATCGTCCTGCTGTTCGGCGAGAGCGCGCCGAAGTCCTACGCTATCGAGAACACCGAGAGCTGGGCGCTCCGCATCGCCCGCCCGCTGAAACTGAGCGAGTACGTCCTCCTGCCGCTGGTCGTGACGTTCGACTCCCTGACGCGGGCGGTCAACCGCATCACCGGCGGCCGGGCGGCCATCGAGACCTCCTACATCACCCGCGAGGAGATCAGCGACATCATCGAGACGGGCGAGCGCGAGGGCGTCCTCGACGAGGAGGAGCGCGAGATGCTCCAGCGCACCCTCCGCTTCAACGACACCATCGCCAAGGAGGTGATGACCCCCCGCCTCGACATGACCGCCATCCCGAAGGACGCGACCATCGAGGAGGCGATCGAGACGTGCATCCAGAGCGGCCACGCCCGCATCCCGGTGTACGAGAACTCCCTCGACAACGTCGCGGGCGTCGTCCACATCCGCGATCTCGTGCGCGACCTCAACTACGGCGAGGTGCGCACGCTCGAACTGAACGACCTCATCCAGCCGACGCTCCACGTCCCCGAGTCGAAGAACGTGGACGAGCTCCTGCGGGAGATGCGCGAGAACCGGATGCACATGGTGATCGTCATCGACGAGTTCGGCACCACCGAGGGGCTGCTGACGATGGAGGACATCACCGAGGAGATCGTCGGCGAGATCCTGGAGGGCGAGGAGGAGGAGCCGATCGAGTTCATCGACGAGGAGACCGCGCTCGTCCGCGGCGAGGTCAACATCGACGAGGTGAACGACGCCCTGGAGATCGAACTGCCGGAGGGCGAGGAGTTCGAGACCATCGCCGGGTTCATCTTCAACCGCGCGGGCCGCCTCGTCGAGGAGGGCGAGGAGATCAGCTACCGGGACGTCACCATCCGCGTCGAGCAGGTGGACAACACCCGCATCATGAAGGCGCGCCTCTCGAAGGACCCGGAGTACGAGGAACCCGCGCCCGAGGGACTCTCAACCGAGTAGCGCGTCCAGCCCGGCCGAGACGGCGACGTAGGACCCGTAGCCGAGGACGACGGCCCCGACGAGCGAGGCCAGCCACGCGAGAACGGTCCTCCCCATCTTGCCCTTGCTGACGCCGGCACCGCCCGCGGCGTAGCCGCTTCCGACGACGGCGCTGACGATGATCTCGTTGAACGAGACCGGGACGCCGAGAAAGACCGCCACCTGCGCGATGACGAACGAGGGGATGAGCGCGGCGATCGAGCGCCGGGGGCCGAGCGAGGAGTAGTCCTGCGCGATCGCCTTTATCATCCGCGGAGCGCCGGTCCACGATCCCAGGAGGAGGCCGAACCCGCCGAAGAGGAGGACGGCGACGAGCGAGACGGTCACGCTGAACTGTTCGAGCAGCGGGAGGAGCGGCCCGATCGCGAGGCCCACCTGACTGCCGCCGGCGGAGAACGCCACGAGCGCGCCGAGCGTCAGCAGGAAGTGGCGCTGCCCGCGGATCTCGTCGGCGTCGAGATCGCGCAGGAGGAGAAACGCGAACAGACCCGCGATCGCGAGCGTGACGGCGGCCTCGCCGACCAGCCCCGGGAGGAAGTCGAGGCGGTCGCCCACCGCCTGCGCGAGAGACGCGCCCGACCCCGAGGAACCGAGCACCGTGAACTGGATGTTAGCGAGCACGACGCCGACGACGCCGCCGAGGAACGGGATCGCGACCCGCTCGGGGACCGACTCGTTGCGGAGCAGTCGGGCGGTCGCGTAGGCGACGCCGCCACCGACGAACGGGACGAGCACCCAGACGGCGCTGATCTGCCGGTACTTCGCCCAGGCGGGGTCGCCGCCGAGGGCGAGCCCGACGCCGATCACCGCGCCGGTGACGGTGAACGCCGTGGCGATCGGATAGCCCGTGAAGACGCCGATGGCGACGAGCGCCGCCGCGAGCAGCAGGGCGATGGTGGCCGCGAGCGGGCTGAGCGTGACGCCGCTGATGAGGCTGCGACCGACCGCTTCAGAGACGTTCGCCCCCTGCAGGACGGCACCGAGCAGGCCGAGCAGGCCGACGACGAACCCCGCCCGCATCACTGAGATGGCGTTCGCCCCGACCGCCGGGGCGAACGGGGTCGACCCGGAGGACCCGGCACCGATCGCCCACGCCATGAACAGGCTGGCGACGCTGGCGACGACGAGCGTGACGACGACGAGCGCGGAGACCATCTGTCGATGCGGTCTACTCGCTATGCCGTCATGAAGGGCTCGCTTGCCGGCGAGAAAGGTGTGAACCGGGAGTCGAGGATCGGGACGGGGGGCGGGTCGGTGTCAGTTCGCGGTGGGCCGCACGTCGTCGTGGCTCTCGGGGATGTCCACGCCCTCCCCACCCTCGACGGTCTCGAGCGCCTCCGTCTCCTTCTCGGTGTCGACGTGCCAGCGGTCGACCGACGTCTCGTAGTCGGCGAGCTGCTCGGACACCCGCTCCTTCAGGTCGTCGTCGTTGACGTTCACCTCGAAGGCGTAGGTTCGCTCGTCGCCGCGGCCGACCCGCTGGAGGTTCGCGCTGACGAGGTCGTTGTCGAAGTAGTAGGGGGCGATCTGCGTCATCACGTTCCGGTAGACGGCCCCCTCCACCTTCCGGATGGCCCGCCGGCTGGCGGAGTCGGCCGCGCGGGCGACGTAGTCGATGGACTCGCCCCACCGGTCCATCGCCTCGTCGGCGTCGTCGGCGAGTTTCTCGTAGGACTCGGTGAGCTTCTCTCCGGCGGTCTTGAGGTCGTCGTCCGGGTTCTTGCCCGCCCGTTCGCCCTTGCCCTCGTTGACCCAGGCCTGCTCCGCGGTCTTCTCGTTTACGTCCTCGTCCAGTCGTTCGTGGCTCTTCGGTCGCCAGTCGTCCCACTCCTCGAAGGCCTCGTCGTCGACGCCGAGGTCGAGGAGCGCTCGGGAGATACGCTCGCCGTGTTCGACGACGTCCCCCCAGGAGCCGCGGACGCTGAATCCCGAGACGCTCTCTTCCATCAGTGGACGGGGTTATGCGGTGAAGGGTAAAAAACCTCTCTTGGCACCGGCCGGCACGATCCTACCGACCGTACGTGAGTCGCGTCGCCGCCTCGTCCAGACGTGACTTCAGCCCGCCCAGCCACGCGCCGGGCGAGACGAGGCGCGCCTCGCGGTCGGCGACCTCGATGCGCGCGTCCCCGTACGGGTCGCGGGAGCGCTCCTCGTCGTCCTCGAGCGTGACCGAGACGACCGACGTCATCGCACATCGGCCGCACGCTTCCGCCTTCTTTCCACCCATGCGTGACACCTCGGACGCCAAGGGGTTAAGCGTTCGCGTGGAACACGCCGTTTATGGTTTCGCTCCACCGTCTACGCGTATGGGCTACCGCGTCGTCAGTGCGGACGACCTCGAACCGGAACCGGACAGACCGTGTACGCTTCGCCGACTCGCACCGTCGGCGGGACTCGAGCACGTCGCGGTGAACCGCTTCGACGCCGAACCGGGCGAACAGCTCCCGCTCGCGTACCACTACCACGACGAACAGGAGGAGGCGTTCTACGTCCTCAGCGGCACTCTCCACGTCGAGACGCCGGAGCGGACGTTCGTCGTCCCCGCCGGCGACCTGTTCGCCGTCGAGCCGGGAAACCCCCAGCGGGCGTACAACCCCGAGGACGCCGACGAGGCAGTGGAAGTGCTCGCGATCGGCGCGCCCCCGGTGCGGGACGACGTCCACGCCTACGATCCGGACGGGGAGCCATGAGCGACCCGCGCCCGGAGCCGGATCCGGCCCCGAACCCCGACCCCGAGCGACGCCCGGACCCGGAGGCGGCCCCCACCCGCGCCGACCTCGGAATCCCCGACTGGGACGACGAGTACGTGGACCGCGTCGCCGACCGCCTGATGTACAACTACGACCTCGACGACGACTACCGGGTGCGCGGCGAGCGCTTCGACCTCTACGGGCGGATGCGCGTCGAGAGCCGGAAGCACTTCTTTCACCCCTCGCTCAACTACGCGAACCACGGCTCGACCGAGCACCTGTTCGTCCGCCGTGCGTCGGGCGCGACGCGCGCCGACCTCGAACGGCTCGTCGACCTCGGCCACGACCTCGCGGCGGAGTGGATCGACGCCGACGAGGAGCACTTCAGCACCGACTTCACGTTCGTCCTGGTCGTCCCGGAGCTCCCGGAGGACGTGCGCGAGTTCGTCTCGGGGTTCAGGGATCGAACGCTGCTCAGGTTCGGCTACTACGGCCACTACGAGGTGAACCTGCTCGTCGTCGCCCCCGAGCGGGAGGCCCTCGCGGCGAGCGCGAACGCGGACGTCGCCCACGCCTTCCGGCTGTGGACGCCCGTCGACGCGCCCGCCGAGCCGACCGGGCTGGTCGACCGGCTGGTCGGTCTGCTCCGTCGGGAGGGCTGACGCGGCGCTCCGAGCCGGAGCGCGAAAACGGAGTAGGAGCGAAGAGCGCCGTCGATCAGTCGTCGTCCGATTCGCCGCCGTCAGTGACGGCGGGGCCCGCCCGCCCGCGGGCCTTGCGGATGTTGCCGATACCGATGTAGACCAGCGAGAGCGCCAGTCCGATGAGGGTGAGCGCGAGCACGATCTGGACGATCGCGGAGGCGGTGCCGACCGCCCCCAGCTCGGCCGGACTTCCCTGTACGAACTTCACGTAGATGTTGTCGTGGAACGCCAGCCAGCTGAGCCCGAGGATGGTGATCGTGACCATCACCGCCATCGGGACGCCCGTGCTGATGAGCTGCTTGCTGCGGTCCCAGTTGGCGAGCCAGACGGTCGCCGTCAGGAGCGCGAGCGCGGCGAGCAGCTGGTTCGCACCGCCGAACAGCTGCCAGAGGGTGAGCCACGAGCCGCTCGTGATGAGGAGGTACGCCGGGACCGCCTGGATTCCCGCGTTAGCGTAGCGGTTGACGGCGATCCCCTCGACGCTGCTCTCGGGCGTTCCGACGATCTCCTCCATCATGTACCGACCGAGCCGGACGGCGGTGTCGGTGGAGGTGAGGAGGAAGCTCACGAGGACGAGCGCCATGAAGGGCGCGCCGAAGGACGTCGGGATGCCGAAGGCGGTGAGGATGACGCCGCCGCCGGTGGCGAAGTTGGGGAGCGCCTGGCCGATGCCGCCGCCCTCGACGGTGATGCCGACGAGGGCGACCGTCGAGAGCGCCACGGCCGCGAGCAGCCCCTCGCCGAGCATCCCGCCGTAACCGATGAGGCGGGCGTCGGACTCCCGGTTCAGCTGCTTGGCCGTCGTCCCCGAGGAGACGAGCGAGTGGAAGCCGCTGATGGTCCCGCAGGCGATCGTGATGAACAGCAGCGGGAACAGCGGCGTCACGCCGGTCGTCCCCCAGAAGCCAGCGAACGCCGGGACGTTCTCCGCGATGACGAACGGCTGGCTGGCACCCAGGAAGGTGCCGACGATGATCGCCAGCAGCGCGCCGCCGACGCCGGCGTACAGCAGGAACGACGAGAGGTAGTCCCGGGGCTGGAGGAGCATCCACACCGGGAGGACGCTCGCGAGGCCCGCGTAGAGCAGGATGACCGGGATCCACGCCGAGACGTTGGGGTTGATGACGTTCGGGATCGGGAGCGGCCCGTTCAGTAGGACGATGACGTTGTCCGGCCACGTCTCCGGAACGGGCGTCACCGGCGTTATCGCGACGGGGAACTGGATGCCCACCCAGACGCTGGCGAACACGCCCGCCACGAACGCGACCGTCCCCGCGAGAAACGGGAGGTCGAGCTGGTAGAGGTACACCCCGAAGACGAACGCGAGGCCGATGTAGAGGAGGCTCGCCGTCGCCGCCTGCGGGTAGGCGTTGAACACGATGCCGACCACGAGCGCGAACACCGCCACGACGAGGACGATCGTGAGGAAGGCGAACCAGAGGAGCATGTTCTTGCCCCGCTCGCCGACGTACTCGCCGATGATGTAGCCGATAGACTTCCCCTCGTGCCGGAGGCTGGCCGACAGCGCGGTGAAGTCGTGGACCGCCCCCATGAGCGGGTTGCCGATGGCGATCCACAGCAGCGCGGGCAGCCAGCCCCAGACGACGGCCGCCGTGATCGGGCCGACGATGGGCGCGCCGCCCGCGATGCTCGAGTAGTGGTGGCCGAGGAGGACCGGCTTCTTCGCCGGGACGTACTCCTGTCCGTCCTCGTACTTGTGCGCCGGCGTCTCGCGGCCGTCGTCGAGTTCTACGAATCGCGACAGGTAGCGCGAGTACCCGATGTATCCCACGCTGAACAGCGCGAGAACTGTTACGACGAGCCAGATTACTTGGACCATGGTATCAGTGCGTATGGTCGCTGGCTCGTGGGCTTAAAACTTCCCTATCGATTACCGCAGTTGATAGAACCGAACGGAGACGATCAGTCGGCTAACGGGGACCCCCGGATTCGTTCACGTTAGAGTGTCAGGGAACGCACTACTTTCCGGGGAGGTCGTCGAGAGGACGAGGGGTCACCTCGCGGGCGGTCCGTCCGTCGCCACCTCGATGTCGAGTTCGTCGGCCACGTCCGCGAGGAAGTCGCCCTTCACCTCCGCGACGCGCGTCTCGATGACGCCCGCGACGGGTTGCTCGAACGAGTTGCGGACCTCCGCGAGGCGCTCACGCTCGGTCGCGCAGCGTCGGCGGAGGAAGCGCGCTCCCCGCCCCTCCTCGTGGTCCTCCGGTTCGGGCGTGAGCCGGTTCACGACGAGCCCGACGACGGTGAGGCCGTAGTCGTCGAGGCTGTCGACGGCGCGACGGGTCTCCCGGATCGAGAGTTCGTCGGGATTGAGCACGAGGAAGAAGGCCGCCTCGTTCCGGAGGGTCTCGCCCGCGAACTCGAAGTTCTCCTTGCGCTCGCGGAGTCGGGCGACGATGGGGTCGCCGACCCGCGTCCGGCGGGGTTCCCGGTTGCCGATGGCCGCCTTCTCGAAGAGGTCGATGCTCTGCTCGCGCTTCTCCACGAGGCGGTCGATCCACCCGCCGAGGTACTCGGGCAGCGAGAGCAGTCGGAGGGTGCCGCCGGTCGGCGAGGTGTCGAAGACGACGCGGTCGTACTCGTCGCTGTTCCGCATCACGTCGATGAAGCGGTCGAACAGCGCCGCCTCGTGCGCGCCGGGAGTCTGGTGGGCGAGTTCGACCTGCCGGTCGATCTCGTTCACGATCGCCGGGCTCACCTGGTCGCCCATCGCCCGCTTTATGCCCATCAGGTGGCGGGTCACCTCCTCGTCCGGGTCGATCTCCATGGCGGAGAGCGCGTCGTACCCCTCTACGGGCCGCGGTTCGTCGGAGAACGCCTGATCGAACACGTCGGCGGTGCTGTGGGCCGGGTCGGTCGAGACGACGAGCGTCTCCAGCCCCGCCTCGGCGCACTTGTGCGCGTAGGCGCTGGAGACGGTAGTCTTGCCGACGCCGCCCTTGCCGCCGAAGAAGACGAACTTGCGCATCAGAAGTGGTACTGGTGGCCCTTGCGCTCGAGCAGCGACTCGCGGTCCCACATCCGCCGCTCCCACGCCTCGAACTCCGTCGAGAGGTACGGGAGCAGTTCGGCGGTGTAGTAGGAGACGGGACTCGGGATGCCGAACGCGTCGGGGAAGCACGCCAGCAGGAAGGCGTCCTCGGCGTCCTCCGCCTCCTGCTCGATCTTCTCGTAGGCCGGGTGGGAGATCATCCCGTGGTAGAGGCCGCGGAGCCACTCCTCGACGACTTCGCGGTAGGCCGCGATGCGTTCCCACAGTTCCATGTGCACGGATCACGGAGACGGGCGCGCAAAAGCGTGTCGGGGCGGCGTGGGAGTCGAAGGGGAACGGGGAGGAGGAGGAGGAGGAAAACGGCCGATCCGGTCGGGTCGGTGATGACTCGGAGACGAGGGAAAGCCCTCCCGCTCGCTTCACTCGCGGGAACGCCCGTTCAGTCCACCAGGTCGAATTCCACATCGGCATCTCACCTCCCCGGAACGGACACGACGAAACGCGCCTGTAGTGCGGCACGCCCTCGTACCGCGGCCGGGAGCGCGTGTCCGAGCGGAGCGAGGACCGCGCGACCCGGGGGAGGGAAGGGGCGGTCCTGGCGGAATCGCAAAGGGCGAGCGTTTTCGGGGAAGACGGACGACACAAGCACCGCAGAACGCGAGCGTAGCGAGCGTTCGAGGAGCGCAGCGAGTCCCTCGACTCGAAAACGCGAGGGCTTTGCAGTTCTCGTTCGCCCCGTTCGACCGAGAGAAAAGCGGGATCCGAAACGCCGCCGTCGCACTCCCTAAGTACGAACGGTCACAAACGACATCGCATGAACGACGGAACCCCCGTGACCGTCCTGAGCGGCGCGCTGGGGGCGGGTAAGACGACGACGCTCAAGCACCTGCTCGAGCACGCCGACCGACGACTCGCCGTCCTCGTCAACGACGTCGGCGAGATCAACATCGACGCGGCGCTCGTGGAATCGCGCGCCGACGGCGTCGCCGAACTCTCGAACGGCTGCATCTGCTGCGACCTCCGGGACGACCTGGAGATCGAGGTCTCCCGCCTCGCCCGCGAACGGGACTTCGACCACCTCGTCGTCGAGTCCTCCGGGATCAGCGAACCCGCGCCGGTCGCCCGGCTCTTCACGACCGGCGCGGCGAGCGCCGCCTACGAACTGGACACGCTCGCGACCGTCGTGGACGCCGCCGCGTTCCGGCGGACGATCGCGGACAGGAAACGGGAGACCGCGGAGGCGGACGGGCGCGTCGAGGACGCCGAGGGCGACGACGGCCCGCGCCCGCTGTCGGAGTTGCTCGTCGCGCAGGTCGAGTGCGCGGACGTGGTCGTGCTGAACAAGTGCGACCTCGCGGACGAGGACGCGCTGGCGGAGACCGAGGAACTGATCCGATCGCTCAACCCCCGCGCCCGGATCGTCAGGACGGTGCACGGGGACCTCGAACCGGGAGCGATCGTCGGAACGGGGCGGTTCGACCTCGACACCGTGAGCGAGACCGACGGCTGGCGGCGCGCGCTCGAACACGCAGCGCATCACCGCGGCGAGGACGAGGGGCACGACCACGACGACCGCGCGGACCACGACCGCACCGACCACGACCACGCGGAACACGACCACGCCGGCCACCACCCCGCCGCGCGGTACGGCGTGGACTCGTTCGCCTACCGCCGCCGCCGACCCTTCCACCCCGGTCGCCTCGCCGAGGTGTTGGAGGACCTCCCGCCCTCGGTCGTCCGCTCGAAGGGCCTGCTGTGGGTGGCCGGGCGGGATGACGTCTCGCTGCACTACGGGCAGGCGGGGCCGTCCTCGCGCGTCGAGGTGCAGGGCGCGTGGATCGCCAGCCTCGACGAGTCGCGCCGGGAGATGCAGCGGCGGATGCACCCCGAGGTCGAGTGGGACGAGGAACACGGCGACCGCCAGTCACAGCTAGTCTTCATCGGGACGGGGATGGACGAGGAGGCGATCGTCGCGGCGCTCGACGAGTCGCTCGTCACCGACGACGAGTGGGACGCGGGGACGTACGGCGAGAACCCGTTCCCCGACGCGGGCGACGACCCGCTGGTGCTTCGGTAGTCCGACCGTCAGCAGGCGCACCCGGCGCTGTCCGGCGAGCGCTCGAACGTCAGCGCCTCGCCGCACTCCGGACAGGCCGGGTCGTCGGAACCGACCTCGGCGTCGAGCAATCGGACGCCGCAGTCGTGACACCAGTACGCGCCGCTGGATTCGGTGTCGGACCGGTCGGAGGTCCGCTCCGGCGGTTCGAGCGCGTCGCGGATAGTGCTAATGAGACCCATACACCGGCACGTCGGCGAGCGGTGATAAATCGCGGAGCGGTCGTGCGCCGCCCCCGGACGACCGTTCAGCAGTCGGCCGCCAGCGCGGAGAGCGCCCGCTTCAGTTCCCCGCGGCGCTTCCACGCCGCCACCTTCCCCGAGAGCGCGGGAACCGGCAGCCCGAGGTCCACGTCGGAGCGCATCGTCACGCGCGAGCCCTCGTCCTCCGCCTCGACCGCGACCCACGTCTCCATCGCGTCGAAGGGGCCGGCCTCCCCCTCCTGGCGGTAGTACCATCCGTTCGGGCGCTGCTCGAAGCGGAGGGCGAGTTCGAGGCCGCGCGCGCCCGCCGTGACGACCGTCGCGCCCTCCTCGGGTTCGTGGACCTCGCGGACGGCGAAGCTCCCCTCGTAGGCGACGAGGGCCGCGGGCGTGAGGCGGCGCAGGACGACGCGCGGCGGGGCGCTGACGAACCGCGAGACGGTGACTTCGGGCATGACACGGCGTTGGACTAGCGGAGTAAAAGCGGTAGGGAGAGCGCCCCGAGCAGGAGGAAGACGACGAGGACGGCGTACAACAGCCGAACGAGACGCGATTCGGCGGGCACCTCGCCGAGCAGCGACGGGCGCGCGGTCCAGACGAGGCGGTAGTAGGCGACGACGACCGCCGCGAGGAAGACGACCGTGGGGGGGACGAACACGAGGGGGCCGCGCAGGCCGTACTCGTAGCTGAGGATCGGACCGAACGCGAAGCTGAGCAGGAAGGCGAACGCGCACACGACCAGGAACGGCACCGGATCGACCGGCGTGCCGCGACGGTTCGACGGCTTCACGGGCCACCTTGGGGCCGCGACACAAAGTATCAAGCCGGTGGCCGAGCGTGAGGTGACATGACCTCCCGCGGCGATCCCCGCGTCCTGCTCGCGATGAACATCGTCCTCTCTGCGGCGTTCGCCGCCGTCGTCCTCTGGGGGCTCGAGTACCTCGACGCCTACCGCTTCACGTTCGTCAACTTCGCGGCGCTGACGCTCGCGCTCGTGGTGCTCACGCACGTCGTGACGCAGTAGGCTACGCCACCCTCCGCGACGGTGCGCCGAGCGCGCCCGAAACGTCCGGAGCCGTTCCAGTCGTTCGCTCCGCTGGGCAGGAGCGACGTCGGGGGTAATTAGCTGACTTTTTACGCCGCGGCGACTCGCTTCGAGTACGCATGACCATCGAGGAGCGCACGAACGCGTCGCTCGTCACACACGCGCTGGCCCGGGACACGCTCTCGCGCATCCGCGACGTGGAGACGCAGCAGGTGTCCTTCCGGAAGGGGCTCGTCAAGCTCGGCCGCATCTGCGGCTACGAGATAATCGACGGTGCGATGGAGACGGAGTACGTCCCCGTCCGGACGCCGCTCACGGAGATGACCGGCGAGCGCGTCACCGGTCTGGAGAACATCGTCATCATCAACGTCCTGCGCGCGGCGACGCCGTTCGTCGAGGGGCTGCTCAAGGCGTTCCCCCGCGCCCGACAGGGCGTCATCAGCGCGGGGCGCGACGAGGAGGCGGGCATGAACGAGCGCGGGGAGTTCCCCATCTCCATCGACTACGTGAAGCTCCCCCAGATCACGCCCGAGGACACCGTCATCGTCGCGGATCCCATGCTCGCCACGGGGAGCACGATGTGCGTCGTCCTCGATCACGTCCTCTCGGACCAGCCCGAACCCGCGAAGCTGTTCGTCCTCTCGGCGGTGAGCGCGCCCGACGGGCTCCTGCGCGTATCGGAGCAGTTCCCCCAGGCCGACCTGCTCACGGTCGCCATCGACGACCACCTCGACGAGAACGGGTTCATCGTCCCCGGCCTCGGTGACGCGGGTGACCGCGCGTTCGGCACCGACTGAGCGCGGCTCCGGATTCGAACCCTCTCGCTTCGGGTGGAGACCGACGGAGAGCGGTCCGTCTGACGGCTCAAACGCCGGTGACGAAACCGTCCCCCGTCCGTCTCTGGAGGCGACCGGAGGGGTGACGAGCGGGGGAGAGCGCTCCGCCCCGACGGGTACCGCTCCGCGATTCGCCGCGGCGAACCCGATCCCTTCGTATCAAGACCGATTCGCGGCCCGTCGTTCCGCAGGAGGCGCTCCGGAAGCGTCCCCGGGTGATAGACTGTAGCATTATGAGTAGTGAGCGCGTAGAGGGAGCTATGGACAGACGACGGCTGCTCCGCGGAGTCGCGCTCGCGGGCGCTGGAGGGCTCGCGTGGTTCGCCGGCTGTACCACCCCCGGCGGGGAGGGAGAGGGTGAAGGCGGCGAGGAGGGCGGAGGCGGTGACGGCGAGGGGGAAGGAGGCGGCGAAGAGGGGGAGGGAGAGGGCGAGGACGGCGGCGGGTACTGAGCCGCCGCCGGCGCGTCACTCGATCTCGGCGCGTCCGCTCGTCGCGCTTCGCAACCGATCGACGAGCGCGTGGGCGTCGGTGACCGGGACGCGCGCCTCGAACGTCACCCGCTCCTCGTAGGTGGCGTCGAACTCGACGTCCGCGCTCTCCAAGATCCCCCGGACGGACCCCGAGTCGTCGTACGCGACGACGACGCGGAGCCGTCGGTGGGGGACCGCCTCGACGGTGCCCGCCGCGGCCACCGCGTCCTTCGTCGCGCGGGAGTACGCGCGGACGAGGCCGCCCACCCCGAGGTTCGTCCCGCCGTAGTAGCGCGTGATCACGACGGCGACGTTCTCAAGGTCCTGTCCCTGCAGGACGTTCAGCATCGGCTTGCCCGCGGAGCCGGAGGGCTCGCCGTCGTCGTTCTGGTACTCGCGGAGCATCGCCGATCGGGGGACGTCACCGCGCGGGCGCTGCCCGGCCACCCCGTCCGCGGCGCTGGACGCCGAGCGATCCCCTACGCGAACGCGGTAGGCCGGCACGTTGTGCGTCGCGTCTGGGTGGCGCTCGCGGATCGCCCCGACGAACGCCTCGGCCCCGACCACGTCGTCCACGGGCGCGGCGTAGCCGATGAACTCCGAGCCCTGTACGGCGAACGACGCCTCCCCCGCTCCGGCGAGCGTGCGGAACGATCCTGACACGGTCGAGTTTCGACGGGGGCGGTGAAACGGCTTTCGCGCCGCCGGCTACTCAAGTTCGATCTTCCGGACGAACGGGAGCGCCCGGACCTGGTTGATGAGGTCGCCGGGGAGCGCCTCGTCGGTGATGACGGTGAGGCTCGGTTCGTCGGTGAACTCCGGGTCCTCGCTGATCGTCTGTCGGATGCTGATGCCCGCGTCGGCGAGCAGGCCGGTCACCCGGGCGACGATGCCGGCGGCGTCCGCATCGTCGACGTAGACGGTGAGGACGGTCAGGTCGAGCACCGGCGCGAGGTCCTTCAGGCTCGGGATGGCCGAGATGTTCTGGAAGATGCGTCGCAGTTCCGGATCGTCGAGGATGGCGCTCGTCGTCGCGTCCACGACCCGCCGATCGACGTCGATCTCGCGGGCGATGCCCGTGTTCGGTATCCCGATGCCGCCCGAGACGACCCGGCCGTCGTCGTCCACGGAGAACCCCCGTTCGAGCAGCAGGCGGATGACGGCCTGCTGGCTCGGGCTGTTCTCGAACTTCTCCATGATCCCCTCGAAGTCGCTCGTCATAGTCTCCGGGTCACTCCCTGATCGCGTTCTACGCCGTCAGTTGTCCCCCCTCCGCGAAAGGTGTACCCATCCGATCGTCGGGCGACGCGAGTGGACGAGAGCTCCACGGTCGGCGGCTGGACTGACCACCGTGAACACCCCGTCTCGCACCGCGAGCGCAGCGAGCGGACGCGTCGAACCCCCCGAGCGAAGCGAGGGGGTGAGGCGCGGTGTTAGTCCAGGTTTTGCCAGGGAGCGAGCGCGAGCGACCGTGGTTCGAGACAGCTTCGCTGTCTCGTCATCACGAAAGGCGCTTTGCGCCTCTCGAACGACAGCAAAACGTGGGCGGACAGGCGACGCCGCGGGCTGCTCGCGGAGCGTGGCGTCGCGCAACCGCGGAGCACCCCGCGACGATTTTCACGTCACGGGGGCTCTGGTCCCGCTCTCGGATATAAAGGTACGGAACGGTAAACCGGTATTACCACCACCGACGCCAGCGCGGCAGCCGCGAGCGAACGCGGGGCCCGCGAGTTGGGCGGGACCGAAGGTCCCGCTGGAAGCCGGCCATCGGCCGGCGACGCAGTGAGTGGGAGCACGCTGGGCGAGCGTAGCGAGTCCAGCGGAGTGAGCGAGCGGACCGACGAACCCCCGAAGGAGCGAAGCGACTGAGGGGGTGAGGAGGGTTTTGGTCCTTCCAGAACCGCGGGCGGTTCTGGAAGCCTGCGAGACGCGAAGCGTCTCGCAATGCAGCGTTTGCCAGCGGGGGTCCTTCGGACCCCCGTGCGGCAAAAGGTGGGTTCTCTAGAGCGCCCCCTTCGTGCTCGGCGTGTCGCCCCGGCGCTCGTCGATCCGCGTCGCGTCGTCGAGCGTCCGCGCGAGGCACTTGAACAGGGCCTCGATCTCGTGGTGGGCGTTCTCGCCCTCGACGTCGGCGTGGAGGGTCAGCCCGGCGTTCGTCGCCAGCGAGCGGGCGAAGTGCTCCGCCATGTGGCTGGTGAACTCCCCGACGCGCTCCTGGGAGAACGTGCCATCGAAGCGAAAGAGGGGTCGGCCCGACACGTCCACGACGGCGCTCGCGACGGCCTCGTCGAGCGGGACGCGCCGGTCGGCGAAGCGGACGATGCCGCGCCTGTCGCCGAGGGCCTCGTCGAACGCCCGTCCGATCGCGATCGCCACGTCCTCGACTGTGTGGTGGTCGTCGACGTGGAGGTCGCCGTCGCAGGAGACGGCGAGGTCGAACAGGCCGTGCTTGGCGAA
Source organism: Halomarina halobia (assembly GCF_029338575.1). GTDB lineage: Archaea > Halobacteriota > Halobacteria > Halobacteriales > Haloarculaceae > Halomarina > Halomarina halobia. The sequence goes on along the minus strand of NZ_CP119992.1, from coordinate 2,500,111 downwards.
CGACGCGAGCATGTGATCGAAGAAGCCGATACCCGTCTCGACGTCCGCCTCGCCCGCGCCGTCGACGGCGAGCGTCACCTCGATGTCCGTCTCGCTCGTCTCGCGCGCGACGGTGGCGCTCCGGTCGGTCATACCCCATTCAACGGGGCCGCGGACAAACCCGTTGCGCTCCGCCGGGACGGAGCGCGGCGGACGACGGCCACCGGCCGCCGGACGAGAGAGTCACCGTCCGCGATGATTTCCGGCGATCGAACGGTCGACGAAACGTTCATCCCCGGCGATCGCATATTGGCTGTGCCATGCCAACATACCTCTTACTTAGCGACTGGACCGGCGAGGGGTTAGCCGAGATCGCGGAGAGTCCGAACCGTCTCGACGACGCCCGCGAACTCGCCGAGTCGATGGACGGGGGGGTGCGGGAGTTCTTCATGACGATGGGCAGACACGACATCGCGGCACTGATCGAGATGCCCGACGACGACGCCATGGCGAAGTTCGCGCTCGCGCTCGGGAAGCGCGGCGCGGTCACCACGGAGACGCTCAGGGCGTTCCCCGAGGAGGAGTACCGCGAGATCGTCGGCGACGTGCCCTGATCGGGCCGTTCTAGCGGTTTCGGAACGCGAGTTCCGAGTCAGAGCGGGCGCAGTTCCGCCGTGAAGTGGCGCAGTTCCTTCATCGGCGGTTCGCTCACGATCTCCAGACCGGCGTACTCGTCGGCGCGCTCGCGCACCGTCGCGGCCGTCCCCGCGACGTGTTCGAGGTGTTCGCGCCAGTAGGTGCGCCGCGGGAGCGCGAGGCGGACGTAGTCCGGGCGGTCCGCGTCGGGAAAGGCGAAGGAGCCGAGTTCGACCGTCCGGACCCCGCCCTCGCGGTAGAGTTCGCAGACGAGCCGCTGGCCGGGGAACTCCTCCGGCGGAATCCCCGGGAAGAGGTCGCCCGCGTCGACGTAGACGGCGTGGCCGCCGGTCGGTGCGACGACGGGGACGTCGGCCTCCGAGAGCAGTTCGCCGAGCGTGGCCACCTGCTCGACGCGCTCCGCGACGTACGGCGGCTCGACGGCCTCGCGAAGCCCCACCGCGAGCGCCTCGAGGTCGCGCCCGGCCATCCCGCCGTAGGTGGGAAAGCCCTCGTAGAGGATCGCGCGCTGCTTGGCCAGCTCGGCGAGGTCCGGGTCCCGAACGGCGGCGAAGCCGCCGATGTTCACGAGGCCATCTTTCTTCCCACTCATCGTGACCGCGTCGGCGTAGGAGAGCTGTTCGCGCGCGACCGCCGCGAGCGTGCGATCCTCGAATCCGGACTCGCGCTCCCTGATGAAGTGGGCGTTCTCCGCGAACCGGCAGGCGTCGATCACGAACGCGGCGTCGATCTCCTCGGCGAACTCGGCGGTCGCGCGGACGTTCGCCATGCTCACGGGCTGGCCGGCCGCCGAGTTGTTCGTGATCGTGAGGACGACGACGGGCACGCGCTCCGCGCCCACCTCGTCGACGACCCCGCGGGCGCGCTCGACCGAGAAGTTCCCGAGGAAGTCGCCCTCCGCCGAGCGGTCCCACGCCCCCTCGACGGGGCAGTCGACGGCCGCCGCGCCCTGGTTTACCACGTGGGCGCGGGTCGTGTCGAAGTGCGTGTTGTTGAGGACGACGTCCCCCTCCTCCAGCAGCGACCCGTAGAGGACGTTCTCCGCGCCGCGGCCCTGATGCGTGGGGATCACGTGCTCGAAGCCCATCACGTCATCGACGGCGGCCGCGAGGCGGTGGAAACTCTTACTGCCGGCGTAGGCCTCGTCGCCGCGGACGAGCGCCGCCCACTGCGCGTCGCTCATCGTCCCGGTCCCCGAATCGGTGAGGAGGTCGACGTACACCTCGGCGGCGTCGAGGTTGAACGCGTTGTACCCGGCCGCCGCCAGATTGCGCGAGCGCTCCTCGCGCGAGGGGAGACGGATCGGCTCGACCATCTTCGCCTTGTACGAGCGCATGACCGGGAATCGGGCCGCCCCGACATAACGTCACGTTTACACGTGTGTACCCGAGCGCCGGCATCGAGACAGGAACGGTCAGAATCGGGGATCGATCGCCACGTCGGTCCGGAGGGTGAACCCTCCGCCGGCGCTACGCCACGGCGTCGATCGCCGCCTCCAGCGTGAACCGCCCCTCGTAGAGCGCGCTGCCGACGACGACGGCGGCAGCGCCCGCGTCGCGGAGCGCGCGCACGTCGTCGAGCGTGGCGACCCCGCCGCTGGCGACGACCGGGACGTCCACGGCCGCCACGACGCGTTCGACGGGAGCCGTCCGAACTCCCTCCAGTTGCCCCTCCACGTCCACGTCGGTGAACAGGATCGCGCCCGCGCCGAGGTCCTCGTAGCGTCCGGCGGCGTCGGCCGGATCGAGACCGGTTCCCTCCGTCCAGCCGGAGACGACCACCTCGCCGCCGCGCGCGTCGAGGCTCACCATCACCGCGCCGGGGTAGTCGGCGCTTATCGTCTCGACGATCTCGGGCGTCTCGACCGCGGCGGTGCCGAGGATGACCCGGTCGACGCCGCGGTCGAGCACGGCCGTCGCGTCGGTGGCGGTTCTGATCCCCCCGCCGAGCTGGACCTCGACGTCCACGGCCTCGACGATCCGCTCGACGGCGGCGGCGTTGACGCGTCGCCCCTCGAACGCCCCGTCGAGGTCGACCAGGTGGAGCGTCCGCGCGCCCGCCTGAACCCACCGCTCGGCGGCGTCGACGGGATCGCCGTAGGTCCGTTCGGTCCCGCGCTCGCCGCCGACCAACTGGACGACCCGGCCGTCCTGCATGTCGACGGCGGGGATCACCTCGAACTCCGGAAACATGCCCGGGCCTTCGCGGGGGCCGAGGGTAAGCGCGACGGTACGACTCGACAGTCACCGAAGCCGGAGGAGGCCGAAACCGAAACCCGTCGCCCGGACGCCAACGTCATCGTTTAAGTCACGTCGCCGCAAACTATCGGTGTGTTCGAAGCGCTCCTACTCGTCGGACTCGCCGTCGCCGTCTTCGTCGGGTTCAACATCGGCGGCTCCTCGACGGGAGTCGCCTTCGGCCCCGCCGTCGGGAGCGGAACGATCTCGAAGCTCACCGCCGCGGCGCTGATGACCGGCTTCGCGCTCCTCGGCGGCTGGACCGTGGGAAGGAACGTCGTCGCCACGATGGGTGGCGAGATCGTCCCGTCCAGCCAGTTCACGCTCGCGGCCAGCGTCGCCGTCCTCTTCTTCGTCGGCGTCGCGCTCCTCGTCTCCAACCTCTTCGGCGTCCCCGCCTCGACCTCGATGACCGCCGTCGGCGCGATCGCCGGGCTGGGCGTCGCCACCGGGACGCTCGACTGGGCGAAGATGGGACAGATCGTCTCGTGGTGGCTCGTCTCTCCCATCCTCGCCTTCTGGATCTGCGCCGTCATCGGTCGTTACCTCTACCCCTACCTCGACGCCATCCTACAACTCGACTCGCCCGGCGACGAGGTGACCCTCCGCGAGCGCGTGGGGACGGTGCTCGTCGTCGCCATCGGCTGTTACATGGCGTTCTCGGCGGGCGCGTCGAACGTGGCGAACGCCGTCGCGCCGCTGGTCGGCAGCGGCGCGATCTCTATCGAGTTCGGCGTGCTGCTCGCGGGACTCGCCATCGGCCTCGGGGCGTTCACCATCGCCCGCCGAACCCTCGACACGGTCGGCAACGACCTCACCGACCTGCCGCTGACCGCGGCGCTCGTCGTCGAGGTCATCAGCGCGAGCATCATCACGTTCCTCTCCGCGCTCGGCATCCCCGCGAGCCTCGCCGTGAGCGCGACGATGTGCATCGTCGGCCTCGGCTGGGGGCGCGCCAGCCGCACGATGACGCCCTCGCAGGTCGCGAGCGCCGCGATGCGCGGGGACGGCCCGGGACTCTCGGTTGACGCGCTCGCCACCGACGGCCGCGGCACGACCCCCCGGGTCAGGGACGTCCCCCGCATCGGCGAGGAGGACCCCGACGCGCTCACTGCGGGGGACCTGTTCGACTCGCGGGCGACCGCCCGGGTCGTCGTGCTCTGGGTGCTGACTCCCACCATCTCCGCCGTGGCCGCGTTCCTCGTCTTCGAGTTCCTCCCCCTGTTCTGATCTACTGGCCCGGTTAGACGCAACAGCAAGGTCTAACACCCATGCGGTCGAACGCACCGATGATGCCCACTGTTGAATACCTCAACTACGAAGTGCTAGACGACCAGGGCTGGGATCTCAACGACGACGGCCTGTTCGACAAGGCCGCCGACGCCGGCTTCGACGACGAGGACTACGGCTCGCTCGACGTGAACGAGGGCGAGTACATCCTCGAGGCCGCCGAGGCCCAGGGCTACGACTGGCCGTTCTCGTGCCGCGCCGGGGCCTGCGCGAACTGCGCCGCCATCCTCTTCGAGGGCGAGATCGAGATGGACATGCAGCAGATCCTGAGCGACGAGGAGGTCGAGGACAAGAACGTCCGCCTGACCTGCATCGGCTCGCCCGCGGCCGACGAGGTCAGGATCGTCTACAACGCGAAGCACCTGGACTACCTCCAGAACCGCGTCATCTGAGACCACCTTTTGCTGCGCAGATCACCCTCGGGCGATCTGCGCAGTAAAATCTGGATCGAAAGCCTGCGTCACCCGTTCGAGCGCTTTGCGCTCTCACGGGTTCCTCGGCCCGCTTGGCACGCCGGCGTGCCAAGCGGTGAGCGACAGAACAGCAGCGATCTAACGGAATCTACAACCAGTTCCGGCTAACGTATTCCAGGGTGACGTCGGACTGATCGACGTATTGCGCCATTTCGTGAACGATATTCCCCCCTCTCGTGAGGAGAGCGTCTGGTCCCTCTGGAACAGTACTCCCGCCGTCCGGTCGATATCGAGTTCCGTAAAGAAGTCATCGTCTCGGGTGAGAATGAGACGGTCGGTATCGCTGGCGTAGGCCGCGATCGACTCGTCGTCGGCACCTAAACCCAGGTCACGTCACCGATCCATTCGACGTCGTAGTCGAGCTTTCGGAGGAGATCGATCGTCGCTCGTTCGACGTTCTCGTCTCGCTTCGCTCGGCGAGAACAGAGAGCAGTTCCGCTGTGACCGTGTTTTCGTGATGAAAACCCGCAGAGCGTCGAAGCGTACGTTTCGCAGTCATCACCGGCACACTCACCGCGAGCGGGCCAAGGAACCTTCGAGGGCGCGAGCGCAGCGAGCGTCCGAGGAGGTGACGCCGGCTTTTGGTCCAGATTTTGCCAGGGAGCGGCCGGAGGCCGCTCCTGCAGCAAAAGGTGGCGGTTTAGATCCCCGTCTCGTACCGCAGAATGCCCGCCACTCCGCCGAAGGCGGTGTAGAGCTGTTCGCCCTTCTCGAAGTCGGTGGAGACGAACTTCGTCTCCGTCCCGCGCTGGTCGGCGATCGCCATCAGGTGCTCGATGAGGTCCTCGCGCTCGCCCTCGTCGGCGCTCACCGTCTCGCCGCACTCCTCGCAGGTGTGAGCGGGCGTCTCCTTCCGGCGGTCGATCACCTCGCGCTCCTCATGGCCGTTCGGGCAGACGTAGGTGACGACGTCCCGGCGGACGTCCTCGCTGATGAGCAGGCGGTCGACCGACCCCATGACGAGGTTCTTGCGGGTGGCCTCGAAGCCGTAGGTGGCGAGGTCACCGTCGTGGAGCTGCTTGAAGAAGTCGTCCATCTGCCGCTTGTCCTTCATCACCTCCGTCTCGGCGAGCACGTCCTGGGCGGCGTCGACGAGGTCGTAGAGGCCGGACTCGTCCGTGTAGGAGACGTCGAACTTCCCGAGCACCTTGTCCTGGAGCTCGTGGTGGAGGTACTCGCCGTCGAGGAACTCGTCCTTGGTGGGCGAGGGGCCGCCGACGAGCACGCCGTCCATGTCGTGGCGCTTGGGGACGAACAGCTCGTTCGCCATCTCCGCGACCTCCTGGTAGAAGTTGTCGATCGCTTCGAGGCGCAGGCGGTGGAACCGCTGGGCCGACTGGCCGCCCTTGCGCTGCTTGCCGGGGACGAGCGAGGACGCCGACTTGACCGGTTCGACGCGCTTTCCCTTCAGCCAGCCGACGTTCGCCTCGCGGCGGTCGAGGACGACGAGCCCGTAGAGGCCCTTCTCGCCGAGCATCTCCTCCAACGGTTCGGTGAGGAACTCCGAGTCGCAGTGATAGACGAACGACTGGAAGGGCTCGGGCGGGTTCTCGAGCACCTTCGTCACCATGTCGGTCTGCCCGCCGCCGGTGTCGATGGCGCCCGAGAACAGCACCATCCCGTTCTTGGGGGCAGTCTTGTAGTAGCGCAGTCGGTCCTTGATGCTCGTCAGCGCGTCCTGGACCGCGGTGCGCGTCTGCTTCGACTTGATGTTTGACGCCTCGCTGTGCTCCTGGGTGACGTGCGCCACCACGTCGGATATCTGGCGGTCCTCCGGGACGTAGATCGAGACGAGCTGTGTTCCTGACCCCTTGTACTCCTTCAGGTCCTCGATGACCTTCTTGAACTCGTACTTCTGGCGGTCGGACTGCGCTTCCTCCTGCTGACTCATTACCTCACCTAAACGAATCAGCGGTAAGTACCCTTTGACCACAGCAAGGGTTTTATCCCAGTCATTCACAGAATGAGTAATGACTGGGCAGGTGTACGCAATCGCTGGCGGTAAGGGAGGGGTCGGCAAGACGACCACGACGGCGAACCTCGCCGCGGCGTTCGCGGCCGCGGGGTACGACACCGTGGTGATCGACGTCGACCTCGGGATGGCGAACCTCGGGCCGGTGCTCGACGTCGATCCGGACGAGGAGACGACGATCCACGACGTGCTCGCGGGGCGGGCGGATCCGACGGCGGCCGCCCGCGCGTCCGGGGAGGGCTTCGACGTCGTTCCGGGCACGCAGTCGCTCGACGGCTTCGCCGAGGCCGACCCCGCGAACCTGCGGGAGGTGGTGACGCCACTCGCGGAGGAGTACGACGTCGTCCTCCTCGACACGAGCGCGGGGCTCTCACACGAGGTGACGGTCCCGCTCGGGCTCGCTGACGCCGTCGTCCTCCTGACGACGCCCGACATCGTCGCGATCAAGGACGCCGCGAAGACCGGCGAACTCGCGAAGCGCGTCGGTGGTACCGTGAAGGGCATCGTCCTCAACCGGGCGCGCGACGACGAGTTGACCGACCGCGTCGTCGACGAACTCGGCGACGAGATCATGGCCATCGTGCCGGACGACGCGGCCATCACGACGGGTCGAACCGTCGCCCGACCCGGGAGCGAGGCAGCCCGGGCGTACAACGCCCTCGCGGCCGCGCTGCTCGGCGTCGACGCCCTCGAGGAGACCGCGGCGGCCTACGCGTTCCCCGACCCGCCCGAACCGGCGACCGTCGAGGCGGACGCGCTCGACGCCGCGGTCGTCCCCGTCGAGGAGGTCGAGAGCGAAAGCGAAACCGACCCCGCGGGCGCGACCGGCGGAACCGGGGCGACGGGCGCGGGGGAGGCAGGTGAAGGGGAAGCGGACGCGGACGCGGGGACGACGGACGCCTCGGACGCGACGCCGGACGACGCCGTCGCGGAGGCGGAGGCGGAAGCGGAAGCGACCCCGGAGGGGCGGATCGAGGAATCCGACTCCGATGTGGCCGTCGACGCGGTCGCGACGGCCGCCGGGCCGGTCACCACCTCCGCCTTCGAGGAGGACGCCGACGCCGAGATGGGCGGGTCGTTCCTGGACGACGACGACGACGAGAAGCGGAAGGGAGCGCTCGGTCGCCTCCGCGGGCTGTTCGAGTGACGGCGGGGGGTCGGCGACACCACTATGGTGGTGGTGCGTGAACGATCGGGTATCATGGCAGACGAGAGGGTGCCGCTGCGCTGGGTCGTCCTGTTTCTCCTGCTCGCGCTCGGCGTCGGTGCGGCGGCCGTCATCGCGCTCGGGGGGTTGCTCCCCGGCGGCGAGGGCGGCGAGGGCGGTGGCGTCCTCCTCCCGCTCGTCCCCCTTCTCCTACATTGAGGTCGGCGCGGAGACGCCGAGCACGGCGAGCGCGTTGGCGACGGTGTTACGGGCGGCCGCGACGAGCGCCAGCCGCGACGACGCCACGTCGTCGTCCTCGGCGTTGAGCACCGAACACTCCCGGTAGAAGGCGTTGAACGTCTCCGCGAACTCGCGGGTATAGGTGGCGATCCGGTGGGGTTCGAGGTCCGCGGCGGCGCGGTCGACCGCGCCGGGGAAGCGCGCGACGACGCGCAGGAGGTCGCGCTCCTCCTCGGTCACGAGCCGCGAGACGTCGAGGGCCGGTTCGATGCCCGCCGCGGTCGCCTCGTCGACGATGCCGCAGGCGCGGGCGTGGACGTACTGGACGTACGGCGCGGACTGCGCCTCGAAGTCGAGCGCGCGGTCCCACTCGAACGTGATAGCCTTCTGGGGCTGCTTCGAGACGATGTCGTAGCGCACCGCGCCGATGCCCACCTGGTGGGCGATGCGCTCGATGTCGGTCGGAGAGAGGTCGTCGTCGCGGATGCGGGTGTCGAGGCGCGACTCGACCTCCTCGCGGGCGCGGGCGATGGCCTCGTCGAGCAGGTCGTCGAGGTTCACGCCCGTCCCCCGCCGGGTGGACATGCTCCCGCCGTCGGGGAGGTTCACCCAGCCGTAGAACACCTGCGCGAGTTCGTCGGTGTCGTTGCCGAGGATCCGCAACGCCCGGTCGAGTTGCTCCGCCTGCAGGCGGTGGTCCTCGCCGAGGACGGTGACCGCCCGGTCGTAGTTCGCGAACTTCCACTCGTGGTGGGCGAGGTCGCGCGTCGTGTACAGCGAGGTGCCGTCCGAGCGCAGGAACACGAGGTCCTTGTCGAAACCCCACTCCGAGAGGTCGAGCTGCCACGCCCCCTCCTCGAGGAAGGCGTACTCGGTCTCCCGGAGCCGCCTGGCGACGTCCTCGGTCGCGCCGTCGCGGATGAACCGCGTCTCCTTCACGAACTCGTCGAACTCCGCCGGCAGGCGCTCCAGGCACTCGCGCATCCCCGAGAGCACCCGGTCGACGACCGTCCCGACGCGCTCGTAGGTCGCCTCGTCGCCCTCCTCCAGGCCCTGCAGGATCTCCCGGATCTCGTCCTCGGCCTCCTCGACGGCCTCCGGGGCGGCCTCCTCCAGGAACTCGTTGCCCCTGCGGTAGTAGCGCACGAGGTCGTACTCGACGCGGTCGCGTTCGGGGGCCGGCAGGTCGGCCTCGTCGAACGTCTCGTAGGCCCACGTGAAGACGGCCATCTGCCGGCCGGCGTCGTTGACGTAGTAGTGGCGCTCGACGTCGTAGCCCGCGAAGTCGAGGACGTTCGCGACCGCGTCGCCGACGATGGGGTTGCGCGCTCGCCCGACGTGGACCGGCCCCGTGGGGTTCGCGGAGGTGTGCTCGACGACGACCGACTCCCCGCGGTCGGGCAGGTGCCCGAAGTCGTCGCCCTGTGCCGATTCCAGCGTCCCGGCGAAGTACGCTTCGCTCGGCAGGAAGTTGACGTACGGTCCCCGGTTCTCGACGAGGTCGACGTACTCGCAGTCGCCGAGGTCGATCGCCTCGACGAGTTCGGCGGCCACCTGCGGCGGCGACGCGCCCGCCTCGCCCGCCAGTCGGAAGGCGACGCTCGACGCCAGGACGGCGTCCACGTCGGCCGGCGGTTCCTCGATGCCGAGGTCCGTCGTCTCGTACCCCTGCGCGGAGAGCGCGTCCGTCAGGACGGTACGGACCTCGTCGCGGAAGGAAAGGAACATACCCCGGCTTGCCCGGCCGCCGGTAAAGGGGTTTCTTTAGCGCGCCGCGGCGCGTGCGCGCCGATAGGCTTACCACCGGACCGGTCCGAGTGAGGTCGGAAACGCGTCTCGATCACCTCCATCTCGATTTTGGGATGCATCTCACGTTCGGTACACTTATGCGACCGTCGCCCCGAGGGTGGAGCATGGCCGAATCAACGCTCGCGGTCGGGGCCGACGCCCGCGAGACGCTCAAGGTCCTCGCGCTACAGGGGGCGCTCGCGGACCGGGCGCACGTCACGTGCTCGGGGCTGGCCGAGCGCCTCGACGTGTCGACCCAGACCGCCTCGCGCCGGCTACAGGAACTCGAGGACGCCGACCTCATCGAGCGCGAGATACTCGCCGACGGACAACTCGTGCACGCCACCGACGAGGGCGAGCGCGTCCTCGAACGCGAGTACGCCGACTACCGCCGCCTCTTCGAGACGGACCGCTCCATCGCGCTCGCCGGGACGGTGACGAGCGGGATGGGCGAGGGGAGACACTACATCTCCCTCCCCGGCTACATGCGCCAGTTCGAGGGGAAGCTGGGGTACGAGCCGTTCCCGGGGACGCTCAACGTCGAACTCGACCGCGACTCGACGCGCGCCCGCGCCGGGATGGACGCGCTCGATCCCGTCCGCATCGACGGCTGGGAGGACGAGGATCGCACCTACGGGCCGGCGTTCTGCTGGCCCGCGACCGTGGAAGCCGACGGCGCGACCTACGACCGGGCGCACGTCATCGCCCCCGAGCGGACCCACCACGGGCAGGACAAGGTCGAACTCATCGCGCCGGACCGGCTGCGCGACCGACTCGACCTGGCCGACGGCGACCGCCTGACCGTCCGCGTGGCGGAGGAGAGCTGAGATGCAGCGAGCCAGCACCGTGGCGGACGTGATCGCGGCGTTCCGCCGCGGCGAGCCCGTGCTCGTCCACGACGCCGCCGACCGGGAGGGCGAGACCGACCTCGTCTTCCCCGCCGGAGCCGTCGACGCCGCGGCGGTCGCGCGCATGCGAAACGACGCGGGCGGCCTGGTCTGCGTCGCGCTCTCCGACGACGTCTGCGAGGCGTTCGACCTCCCGTTCATGCAGGACGTGCTCGACCACCCCGCGAGCGCCGGTCACGACCTGCGCTACGACGAGCGCTCCTCGTTCTCGCTGACGGTGAACCACCGCGGGACGTTCACCGGCGTCACCGACGAGGACCGCGCGCTGACGATCACCGAACTCGCGCGGGCGGCCGCCGACCCCGACCGGGTCGACTTCGCCGAGGAGTTCCGCGCGCCGGGACACGTCCACCTGCTCCGGGCCGCCCCGGCCCTCCTCGACGACCGCCGGGGGCACACCGAACTGGGGATCGCGCTCGCCGCGGCGGCCGGGCTCCCGCCCGCCGTCGTGGTCTGCGAGATGCTCGACGACGAGACGGGCGCGGCGCTCCCGCCGGGGGCGGCGCGGGCCTACGCCGAGCGCCACGACCTGCGGTACATCGAGGGCGCGGCGCTCGTCGAGCGCCTCGGCTAGAACGCCCCGAGGACGAACCCGATCCCCATCAGGATCAGGACGGCCGCGGACACCGTCGGGAAGTACGCCGCGTAGCCCTCGACGCGCTCCTCGTACCGCTCGAACCCCGCCACCAGCAGCAGCGTCAGCCCGACGAGCGCGACGATGACCGCTACCGCGTAGGTGAGCATCAGGCTCAGGCAGTGATCGGCCGCGCCGGTGCAGAAGCCGAGGATCTGGATCTCCTCCTCGTGGGCGAACCCGAGCAGGAACGCGGCGCTCGCGATCCCCCACAGTCCCCGGGAGTCGTCGGCGTCGAGAGCGTGGTCGCAGTCGCGCCCGCCGTCGGTGTGTTCCCGGCGGTTCCGGCGCCCCTCGTGACCGTGATCGTGGGCGTGGCCGTGGCTGCGGGGATGCCCGCCGTGATCGTGATCGTGGGCGTGGGCGTGCCCGTCGTGCTGCCCGTGGCGGTACTCGCGGATCCCGAGCAGGATCAGCAGTATCCCCGCGACGTAGCGCACCCACCCGAGGCTCCCGAGGTCGAAGAACGACGCCGCGAGCAGGAAGGCGACGACGACGGCGACCGAACTGACGAGGTGGCCGACGCCGATCACGACGCCCGCGGCGAGGCCCGCCAGCCACTTCCGCCGTCGGTCGAGCGCGTACGCGGCGGCGATGGGCCAGCCGTGTCCGGGCTCCGCCCCGTGGATCAGCCCGAGCACGACCGCGCCGAGGAAGACCGAGAGCGAGCCGTCGAACATATCAGAACGGAGGAAGGCAGCGACCCTCAACCTTGTTATGCGCGTTTCCGGATCGCGTAATACCGCGTGGAGCGGCCGCCGGCGAGTCGGTCGGTTTCGCCGCGGTTCGAAAGGAAGCAATAATCGCCAAGACTCAATACCACCGGCACGGAGTGGCCCATATGGCATTCGCCGACATGGACGTCGACACCATCTGGATGGATGGTGAGTTTCTGGACTGGGACGACGCGCAGGTGCACGTCCTGAGCCACGGGCTGCACTACGGGACGGGGGTCTTCGAGGGCGTGCGGTGTTACGACACCGAGCGCGGCCCCGCGATCTTCCGCTGGGAGGAGCACCTGGATCGGTTCTACGCCTCCGGGAAGCCCTACGGGCTGGAGATCGAGCACTCACGCGAGGAGCTGACCGAGGCGACGACCGAACTCATCCGCCGGCAGGACCTCGAATCGTGTTACATCCGGCCGCTCGCGTTCTACGGGTACGACAGCCTCGGCGTCTCGCCGGGGAACTGCCCGACGCGGACGATGATCGCCTGCTGGCCGTGGGGGGCCTACCTCGGTGACGAGGCGCTCGAGGACGGCGTCGACGTGATGGTCTCCTCGTGGCGCAAGCACGCCTCCAGCCAGATCCCCACGAACGCGAAGGCGACCGGGCCGTACATCAACAGCCTCCTCGCCGGCGAGGAGGCCCGCTCGAACGGCTACGTCGAGGCCATCCTCCTCAACAAGGAGGGCAACGTCGCCGAGGGGCCCGGCGAGAACATCTTCATGGTGAACGACGGCGAGATCTACACCCCCGGCCTCGCGGAGTCCATCCTGGACGGCATCACGCGGAGAACCGCCATCCAGCTCGCCCGCGAACTCGGGTACACCGTCCACGACGAGGCGACCATCAGCCGCGGCCAGCTCTACACCGCCGACGAGCTGTTCTTCACCGGCACCGCGGCCGAGGTGACGCCCATCCGCAGCGTCGACGACAACGCCATCGGCGAGGGAACGCGCGGGTCCGTAACCGAGGACGTGCAGTCCGCGTTCTTCGATCTCGTCGAGCGCCGGGTCGACGACCACGACGACTGGTTCCTCTACGTCGAGGAGTGACGCGACGACCGGCGGGCGCGATCCGCCGCCGGGGCGACGAACTCGTCCGGTTCACGCTCACGCCGCGGGATCCGCCTCGCGGGGGAAGCGGGCCTCGGCGATGGCGAACACGAGGGTGCTGACCACCCCGAGCAGGGTGCCGACGGTGAGCGCGGCGGCGAGGTACGACGACCCCTGGAGTCCGAGGAAGTAGGCGCTCACCCCCTGGAGGACGGCGGCGATGGAGAGGACGTAGAACGGGGCGTTACAGTAGCGCCACTCGAAGCTGTCGTGCAGGTACTCGTCGGTGATGCGCCCGAGGCTGGCCACGACGCCCGCCGCGGCGAACCACTGGACCGACCCGTAGACGAGCGCCGCGAGCGCGTGCAGGAGTCCGGCCGTGTCGGTCGCGGGCAGGGTCCGTCCGACGCGGAGGACCTCCTCCGCGCCGTCCGCCCCGCCGATGACGATGAGCGCCGCCGCCACGACGTAGGTGATGATGGTGACCCGACCGGTGTAGAAGCCGGTGCGCGCGCGCGCGACGGCCCGGTCGACCGCGCGCTCGGCGCCGAGCCCGCGCAGCAGCAGGTAGAGGCCGAGCAGTCCGCTGACGACGCCGAAGGTCGCGCCCGGGAGGTTGAGCCGGTCGGCGAGTTCGAGCAGCGGGTAGACGAGCAGCAGGACGCCCATCGGAACGAGGATCGTGCCGCGCGTCTCGGGGTCGTTGAGGACCTGCTTGATGGTGTAGTACATCGACTCGAGGTCCTGGGCCTGGCGGACGACGACGCGCCGGACGCCGTCGATGGGGACCCGCGAGCGGATGACCGGGATGACCGACTCGTCCTGCGCGCCGTCGGTGACGACGAGCGCGTGGACGTCCTCGCCGGTCGTGAGGCGCGCGAGGACGGTGTCGACCTCCTCGCCGACCTTCCGGTTGGCGGCGACGTCGTTCCCGTTGGTGCCCGTGACGACCGCGACCTCGCGCTCCACGTCGTCGATGCCGTCGTAGAGGTGGATCCCCTCGAACAGGACGTTCACGTCGCTGTCCTCGGGATCGGCGGTGGCGAGCGCGACGGCCGCCGACTCGACGGCCGCCCGTCCCACGACCGGCGTCTCGAGTCCTGTCTTCCGACCGAGGTCGTCGTCGAGGTCGACACACAGCACCAACAGCATTGGCGGTGGGTATGCTCTCCGTAGGTAATTTCTCTTTGGAGTCTACCCCGCCTCCTTCCACACGCCCGGATGCTCGACCGCTCGCGTCAGCTCGAGGATCCGGTCGTGTTCACCCGGGACGCTGGTGGGGAACATGCTGGTGGCGAGCACGAAGTCGGACTCGGACGGAACCGCCTGACTCACGGTGAAGTAGATCGGTATCCGACGGTCGCGCGACGGTTCGTCGGCGACGGCGGTGTACCGAGAGATCGCGACCTGGTTACCGAGCAACCTCCCCGAGACCGTTCCGTCCTCGTTCAGGTCGCCGACCATCTGCTGTCCCTTGTCGATGAGCCCCGCGACGACCGATGGCGGCATGTTGTCGAGCGGGTTGAGGCTCTGACCCAGCACCTCGACGCGTGGCGCGCTCACCGTCCCGAAGATCCCTGTGCGAACCGGATCGTCGAACGTCGGGAGCGCGCTCCACCGCTCGTACTCGGCGACCAGGACCGTCACCCCGACGGTACGCTCGACGCCGAACACCTCGAGCGTCCGCGTGAACGACTCGCGGCGGAGCCGTCGCTTTCGGTAACCGGTCGAGCGGAGCGCGTCCGACGACACCGTCGCCGGACGCGAGAGCTGATGCGTCCAGCTCTCGCCCACGCACCCCGACATCGCGCCGACGATACCCGTGGCGACCCCGGCGAGGAACCGCCGTCGATTCACCATACGAAGGTGTACCGTTTACGGATATATCTAACTTATTATAATATTCAATTCTAATTCATCGGCGTGAGTCAGTGATTAGATAGTGAGCGGGGAGCGAGACAGTACGCGGCGAGCGATAGTCAGCGGCTCGGAGATCTCACCGTCTCGGTCGGCGATCCGTCAGTCCCCGTGTCGGACGCCGTTTGCGAGGGCCGTGACCGTCTCCCGCTCGTCGAGCGACCGGGGATAGGCGGCGAAGCAGAGCACGAAGTCGTCGGCGTCGGCGACGACTTCGGTCACGGTCAGATACACCTCCACGCTCGCGCCGGCCGCGAGCGTCGCGTCGGCGGTGTAGCGTACCGCCTCGGTCTCGGTCCCGAGGATCGACACGGTCCGCGAGTCCGCCCGCCTGACGTTCTGGACGCGCTCGTAGCGCTGCTGGACCATGTCGACGATCTCGTCGGTCGACATGTCCTTGACGGGGTTGAACGTCTTCCCGAGGATCTTCACCTGGGGAGTGCTGAGCACGGTGAACACCGCGGCGCGGGCGCGCCCGGCCACGGGAATGTCCACGCCCCGGTCGTACTGCGCGACGACGTTCTGTACCGTCACCTCGCGGGTCTGGCCCGCCGCCGAGAACTCGCGGGTGACCTCGGGTTTGGTCGTCTCGTGTTCCTCGTAGCCCTCGGAGTCACGCACCGACGGCGGAACGACGGCCGCCTGCGCCTCGAAGCGCAGCGCCTCGTCTCCGGTGAGCACGCCGAGACAGCCGGCGAGCGCGACGCCGGTACCGATCCCCGCCGCTCCAGCCACGAAGCGGCGACGTGACATCGTCATACACGAGTTCATGAACGATCAGGGGTTAAATACTTCGTGGCCCGGCGGCGGTCATCGGGGTTGAAGTTCCAGCCAACCGTACGGCGGCCATGGACAGACGGGGCTTCCTCGTCGGCGTCGGCGCGACGGCGAGCCTGCTGGCCGGGTGCATGGACGATCCGGACGCGGCCGCCGTTCCCGGCAACGAGACCGAACGGGAGCGGGGGGCCGCGAGCGACACCGTTCCGCCCGACCTCTCCTACGAGGTCGAGGGGCTCGGCTTCGACATGACGCTCCCTCCTCGTCACACCTGCGAGGGGGCGAACATCTCGCCCGGGATCAACGTGACCACGGTCGACGACGCCATCGACACGCTGGCGCTCGCGTTCGTCGACGAGTCCACGGGGGAGCCCTACGTCCACTGGCTGCTGTGGGGCCTCCCACCGACCATCTCGGTGCTGGATCCGGGGATCGCGCCGCGCCCGCGCGTCGAACTCGAGGTCGACGCGACAGGCATCTCCGAGACGATCGTCGTCACCCAGGGGACGAACAGCGCGGGCTCGGTCGGCTACACGGGTCCCTGTCCGCCGGCGGGCGACCCCGTGCACACCTACCTGATGACCATGTACGGCCTCGACGGGCCGGTCGACGCGGAGCCGGGGGCGACCTACGACGAGTTCCGGCGGGCGATAGAGGGCACGGTCCTCTCGACGACGGTCTACGCCGTCAAGGGGAAGCGGTAGTCGGCGATCGTGACGGGCCGTGCCGGCGGTCGGCGGCGTGCGGTGTGTGACAGCCGAGACACCGGGTCACACTGAGCCGCGTCTCCGTGCGGAACGTGTCGCTTTTGCCCGTCCGCGGCGAACGGGGGCACGAATGATCTCGAAGGGCTGTGAGCAGTGCGCGATGGGCGGCAAGATGGTGCTGTTCGTCTACGGTTACTGTGACCAGCGCGACTGTTTCTACTGCCCGCTCGGCGAGAACCGCAAGAACGTCACGGACGTGTACGCGAACGAGCGCCGCGTCGAGTCCGACGCGGACGTCATCGAGGAGGCAAAGCGCATGGACGCGCTCGGCACCTCGATCACCGGCGGCGAACCGCAGGAGGTCCTCTCGAGGACCTGCCGGTACCTCTCGCTGCTCAAGGAGGAGTTCGGCGAGGACCACCACACCCACCTCTACACCGGCATCACTGGCGGACGCGAGAACATGCGCCGTCTCGCCGACGCCGGCCTCGACGAGATCCGCTTTCATCCGCCCTACGAACGGTGGGGCGACCTCCACGGCACCGAGTGGGAGGAGATCCTCTACGTCGCGCGCGAGGAGGGGCTCACCCCCGCCTTCGAGATCCCCGGCATCCGCGCCGAACCGGAGTTCCTGGAGTTCCTCGACGAGGGGGCCGCCGAGTTCTGCAACGTCAACGAGTTCGAGATGAGCGACGGGAACTACCGCCGGATGCGGGAGGAGGGGTACGAACTCCAGGAGGGCCACATGAGCGCCGTCGACGGGTCGAAAGCGGCCATCCTCGAGGCGATGGGCGACCACCCGCGCGTCTACTTCTGTACGAGCGTGTTCAAGGACGCGGCCCAGCACCGAAACCGCCTGAAGCGCATGGCCCGAAACGTCGGCCGCGAGTTCGACGACGTGACCGACGACGGCACGCTCGTCTACGGCAAGACGTGGCTCACCCCCGACGAACTGGCGGCGCTCGGCGTCCCCGAGGAGTTCTACGTCGTGAAGGACACTCACGTCGAGATGGCGTGGTGGCTGCTGGAGGAGATGGTCGAGGCGGGCGACGCCGAGACGGGCGAGATCGTCGAGCAGTACCCCACCTACGACGGGACGGTAGTGGAGCGGACGCCGCTCGCCTGACGGACGACACCCGCGAGTGAGTGAAACGAGCGGGCGGCTCTTTTTGGTCCAGATTTTTCGAGGAGTGGTGGACGAGCGAAGCGAGTCCACCCGACGAAGAAAAAGGTGGGAGATGGACGCCGCTCGCCTGACGGACGACACCCGCGAGGTGACGTTTCCACCGCACGGCGCGGCTACGGCACGGCCTACCCGTCCGCCGAGAACCGAAGCGCCGTCACTCCGTACCGGGACCGTCACAACCCCAGCATACAGCAGGGGCTGACGAACGGCGGAAGGCAAGCACAGCCCCACTGGCGGCCGTCGGGGAGCACGACCCAGTCGCCGCGGACGTCGGATTCCTCGTCGGTTCCGTGCGCCCAGTAGACGCCGGCGATCCCGGTGGCGGCGGCTGCCGTGAACGGGGCGGACGATTCCCCGCGGAAAGTCGCCGTTCCGGACACGGCGTCGTCCTCCACGGTGAGCTCCACGGTGGCATCGAAGTCGCTGAGGTCACCACTCTCGAGCGTCGCCGTCCCCTCGGCATCGACCGCGCCGATCAGGACCGCGAGCTCCTCCCGATCGTACAGGTGAACGACGATCTCACCGTCGACGTCGCGGTCATCTCCGACGCCAACGTCGTCGAGGAAGGCGATACCGATCGCCCGGCCGTCGTCGATGAGCCCGACGTACGAGTTCTCCGCACGCTCGGCCCGGAGGGTTCCGAACTCGGTGTCGGCCTCCAGCGTGTCGAGGTCTAGTTCCGAAGCGGGAGCATCCTCCGAGGTCGGGGTGGGAGCGTCCTCCGAAGCCGGAGTGGGATCGTCCTCGGGGGCGTCCGCGTCCGTACCCGTACAGCCGGCCAGCCCGACCGTGCCGATGCCGACCGCACTGGCTTTCAGTAGTGTTCTGCGCGAGACGCCGTCGAATCGTGTGGGTTCGTCCGTCATCGTGTCTGCTCTGGTATCGTGTCTCGGGGTGTCCTCCGGTCACTCATCGCTGAGTTCGGTCCCCGGTTTCCTACCGGTCAGTCAGAGACGGTAGGACGCGGGAGCTAATGGAGGAAACGCGTGGAAATCGCCCACCGCCTGCCCGAACTGCAGGGGGTGAGAACCCGACCACCGGCTGCACGTGGACGACCACCTACTCCGTTCGCACCGTGTAGTGAGCCGACGCGTGGGTGTCCGCTCACCCCCGAACGCATCGACGCCATCGGCCGCGTTTACCGGCAATCCCGCGAGTGAGACGTTCGGTGACGTCCGCCGGACGGGCGTCTCCGGGCGGTCGAACGCCTCGCGGAGGGTCGAGGAGGGTGCAGGGGTGAGTCGAGGGGACGGCACGAATGGGGGGCGTCCCGACGAGGTCAGTGGTCGTCTCCGCAGATATCGGAGGCCCGGAATCGTGTGAGGCGCGCAGCGTCTCGAGCGTGATACACTCCCGGGCAGATTAACGGCCGGCGGGCGCAGGGACGCCAACCAAGCGCGTCCGACCTCAATTCTCACCCGCAATGGCAGCGACTGACTTCAGCGAGGACGACGAGGGGAAGAGAGTGGTGAACGCCGACGGTGACACGGTCGGTCGCGTCGTCGAGGTCGATCACGGGACCGCCTACGTGGACCCCGACCCGGGGCTCACGGAGACGGTGATGTCGAAGCTCGGGTGGGCCGACCGCGACGAGGACACGTATCCGCTGCAGAAGGCGTCGGTCGCGTCCGTCGACGACGACGAGATCCGACTCCAGTCGTTCTGAAGGGAGCGACGTCGACAGCGGAGACGCCGACGCGGGGACGCGGATCGACGGCGGCGGTGTCGCGGTCCCACCGTCGTCCGCCTACTCCTCTTCGAGCAGTTCGAGGGCGGCCACGACGTCGTAGGGGTCGCTTCCGGCGCGGATGCCGTCGAGCATGACGAACGCGCGCTTCGGCGAGAGGAAGTGCCGCGAGACGACCCGTCCGAGGCGCGTCGGGCTGGCCCCCTCGATGAAGCCGTACTGGAGGAGTTTGCCGAGCGCGTGCTTCGTCGGCACCTCGCCGATCATCCGGTCGTTGAGGCGCTTCGCGCCCCGCCCGGCGACGACGATGTTGGCGAGCGTCTCCTCCACGGCCGCGGCCTCGTCGTAGCGCGTGATCACGGACTCCATCTCCCCCTTGAGGAGCGTGAACGCGACCTCGTCCTCGGTCGCCTCCATCGAGTTGTGGTACGAGCCGTCGGGTTCGACGAGCACGTAGACGGTGCCCTTGTCGTGGTAGTCCGGCCGTCCGGCGCGACCGAGCATCTGGTGGAACTCCTGGACCGAGAGCCACTCGATGCCCATCGCCAGCGAGTCGAATATCACCTGCGAGGCGGGGAAGTCGACCCCGGCGGCGAGCGCGGCGGTGGTGACGACGGCGGCGAGTTCCTGGTCCGCGAACATGCGCTCGACCCGCTTGCGCCGCTTGTAATCGAGCCCGGCGTGGTACGGCGCGGAGTCGTACTGAAGTCGGCGGGAGATCTCGTGACAGCGACGCCGCGAGTTGGTGAAGATGATGGTCTGACCGCGGTACCCCTTCGAGGACGTCGCGTCGAACGCGCGCTTGACGAGCTTGTTCTCGACGTCCACCTTCTCGTGGCCGTCGGCGAAGGTGACGTGGCGCTCGATGGGGACCGGCCGCTCCTCGAACTCGATGAGCGTCGCGTCGAGGCCGGCCGCGAGCTGTCGGGGGTTGCCGACCGTCGCCGAGAGGTAGATCCACTGCGTGTCGCAGTCGTTCGTCTCGGAGTAGTGTTTCAGCCGGGAGACGAGCCCGTCGAGGCGGTGGCCGCGCTCCTGCTCGCCGAGGGTGTGCACCTCGTCGATGACGACCGTTCCGACGTCGCCGAGGTCCCTGCCCGTGCGCAGCGCGTGGTCGATCCCCTCGTAGGTACCGACGATGACGTCCGCGTTCGGGTCGAAGCGCGCGCCGTCGTCGCGGATGCGCGACGCCCCCACGCGGATGGTCACCTCCCCGAGGTGACCGTAACGCTCCTCGAAGTCCTCATGCTTCTGGTTCGCGAGGGCGACGAGGGGGACGAGAAAGAGCATCTTCCCCTCGCCCTTCAGCACGCGGTCGATCCCGGCGAGCTCGCCGACGAGCGTCTTGCCGGTCGCGGTCGCGCTCACGACGAGCTGATCGCGCCCGTCGAGCAGGCCGTTCTCGACCGCGAGGCTCTGGACGGGCAGCAGGGTGTCGAACTTCCCCGCGACGAGCGACTTGAGTTCCGGGTGGAGGTCGAGCGAGTCCGTCCGGACGGGGTCGACCTCGTCGACCGTCGCGCTGATCTCGTCGAACTTCGTCAGTTCGGGATCGAGCCGCCCCTGGAGCAGGTTGACGATGCGCTCGAGGTCGCCAACCTCGACCAGGAGCTCTTCGAGCCGGTCGCGCGCGCCCGACCGGAGGTTGCGGTAGTTGAGCTCCCGCTCCAGTTCGCGCTTGGCGCAGTCCGGGCAGACGAACTCGTCGTCCGCCCTGATCGCCGTCTCGGTCGTGAGCGGGGAGTACTGCCCTGCGCTCGCGCAGTAGCGGCAGGTGCGGACGACCTTCGCGTCGAGCTGGAAGCCGTCGAGCAGGTCGTGGAGCTCCTCGCGTCCCTCGCGGGAGGTCTGCTCGGAGATGCGGATGCGCTCGGCCCGCCGCGCTAGCTCGACGAACTGATCGGGGCTCCGGAGGTCCTCGTCGGAGCCGTTCTTGACCCGAAAGCGCGCGGGGCGGGGGCCCGCGCTCGTCTCCTTCAGTTCGAGGACGGCGTGGAGCGCCCGCTCGCCGCCCCGTCGCACGACGACGGAGTAGTGCCTGTCTCGTTCGTGGAGGAACAGCGTGTCCACCCGCGCGACCTGCTGTGACACGTCTGACGGTCCTACGCGGTCACGGTATTTGGTTCGTCCGGAATCCGCGTCAACAGGGGACACGAGCCGCCTCGGACGATCCGGCCCGACCGTCCGACCTCGACCTGCAGCGCCGGCGCTACTCCTCGACGACTCTAATTTCGTCGTCGCCGGTCGGGACGGCGCAGAGGAACGCTCCCTCCTCGTCGCCCTCGTTGCGGTACCAGTGGACCGTCCCGGCGGGAATGAACAGCGAGTCGCCCGCGCTCACGGTGACCTCCTCGTCGTCCAGGCCGACGACGTACTCGCCGTCGAGGACGTACTGCTCGTGTTCGACCTCGTTCGTGTGCGCGGGCACCTCCGCCCCGGGGGCGAGCGTGAACCGCCTGATCGCCAGGTTCGGCGCGCCGTGCTCCTCCCCGACGAGCACGCCCTTCCTGAGTCCCTCGGCGGCGCTCACGTCCTCGTAATCGATCTCGGCCGCGCGGCGAACGAGCGGATCGGTCATGGTCGGAGGGTGGTCGCGGGGGGACAAAAGCCCGTCCGGTTCCCGCCCGGGCGCGTTCGGGGCGGCGACGGACGCACCAGCAGCTAACAACGACGGAGCGCGACCGTTCGTCGACGCCGGCGCGCTCGTCGCGAGCGAGCCAGCCCCGCCGACGAGCGAGCGGACGCGCCGACCCCCCGGAAGAGCGGAGCGACTGAGGGAGTGAGGTGCGGTTTGGGCGGAGGGGGTACCAGCGAGGAGCGCGCCAGAGGCGCGCGAACGAGCGCGGTAACCGGTTGGCGGACAGGCGACGCCGCGACACTACTCGCGGGGCGTGGCGTCGCGCAACCGCGGAGCGCCCCGCGACGGGAGTCAGATCACACGGACGCTGGTCCCGCTCTCGGATATAAAGGTACGGACCGAACGACGGAGCGCGACCGCTCGCCGAGTCGGCGTGGCACCCGCGAAGAGCGTGTGTAACGGACGAGCGGATCGATGCGTGACCACGAAGCGTATCGCTGCCATGTGACCGCACCAGCGGGTGGGACCTGTTACCGAGATTTTATCATTGCGGTCGGTAAGGGGACACCTGGGGTGGATGTATGCCAAGCGCTACCGAACTGCAAGAGATGTACGAGGAGATGGTCACCGCTCGCCACTACGAGGAGCGCCTACAGGAGGAGTACCTGGAGGGGAAGCAGCCGGCGTTCGACATCTCCGCCGGGCCGATCCCCGGCGAGTTGCACCTCGCGGCGGGCCACGAAGCGGTCGCCGCCGGGGTGTGCGCGCACCTTCGCGACGACGACGTGGTGACGGCGACCCACCGACCGCACCACGTCGCCATCGCGAAGGGGGTGGATCTGAAGCGGATGACCGCCGAGATATTCGGCCGCAGAACCGGCCTCTGCAAGGGGAAGGGTGGGCACATGCACCTGTTCGATCCCGAGGTGAACTTCGCCTGCAGCGGCATCATCGCGGAGGGTAGCCCGCCCGCGGTGGGGGCGGCGCTCGCCGCGAAGAAGCGCAACACCGACGGCGTGGCGGTCTCGTTCATCGGCGAGGGGGCCATCGACCAGGGCGGTTTCCTGGAGTCGCTGAACCTCGCGGCGGTCCACGACCTCCCGGTCGTGTTCGTCATCGAGGACAACGACTGGGCGATCAGCATGCCGAAGGAGCGCGTGACGGACGTGGCCGACGGCTCCCAGCGCGCCGCGGGCTTCGACATGCCCGGCGTCCGCATCGACTACGACGACGCCGTTGCGGTGCACGAGGCGGCTGAGGAGGCGATCATGCGCGCCCGGGCGGGCAACGGCCCGTCGCTCCTCGAGGTGCAGGTCCACCGCCGGATGGGCCACTTCATGGGCGACGCGGAGGCCTACCGCCCGGAGGAGGACGTCGAACGCCATCAGCGGCTCGACTCCGTGGAGCGGCTCGCCGACGACCTGCGCTCGACGGGTGCGAGCGACGACGAACTGGAGGAGATCGAGGAGCGCGCCCGCGAGCGCGTCGAGGAGGCGATCGCGTGGGCGAAGGAGCAACCCGAACCCGACCCGGAGGAGGCCTACGAGGACGTGTTCGTCGAGAGGGGAGAGCGGCACCAGGAGCCGGCCGCGCCCGCCGGAGGTGAGGACTGATGGCGCAGGCCGCCGCGGAGCGGGAGTTGACGATGAGCCGCGCGATGGTCGAGGCGATCGCGACCGAGATGCGCGGGGACGACGAGGTGTTCGTCATGGGCGAGGACGTCGCCGACTACGGCGGCATCTTCGACTCGACGCAGGGCCTGCTGGAGGAGTTCGGCCGCGACCGCGTGATGGACGTCCCGATCAGCGAGACGGCGTTCATCGGCGCGGCGGTCGGGGCGGCCCAGCAGGGGATGCGCCCGATTGCCGAGCTGATGTTCGTCGACTTCTTCGGCGTCTGCATGGACCAGATCTACAACCAGATGGCGAAGAACACCTACATGAGCGGCGGGGCGGTGAACGTCCCGATGGTGCTCATGACGGCCGTCGGGGGCACCTACAACGACGCCGCCCAGCACTCCCAGACGCTCTACGGCACCTTCGCCCACCTCCCGGGGATGAAGGTAGTCGTCCCCTCGACGGCCTACGACGCGAAGGGACTGATGCACGCCGCGATCCGGGACGACAACCCCGTCGTCTACATGTTCCACAAGCGGCTGATGGGGCTGGGCTGGATGCCCGCCCCGGAGGGGCCGAAGACCCCAGTCCCCGAGGAGGACTACGAGATCCCCTTCGGCGAGGCCGACGTCAAGCGCGAGGGCGACGACGCCACCGTCGTCACCCTCGGCCTGCACGTCCACCGGGCGCTCGAGGCGGCCGAGGCGCTCGCCGACGACGGCGTCGAGGCCGAGGTGATCGACCTGCGGACGCTCGTCCCCCTGGATACGGAGACCGTGGTCGAGTCCGTCCGGAAGACCGGCCGCCTCGTCGTCGTCGACGAGGACTACCGCTCGTTCGGCCTGACCGGCGAGATCGTCGCTCGCGTCGCCGAGGGGGCGCTCTCGGACCTGGAGGCAGTCGAGCGGCTCGCGATCCCCGACGTGCCGATCCCCTACGCCCGACCGCTGGAGCGGGAGGTCAACCCCGGCGTCGAGGACATCGCCGAGGCGGTGCGCGCGACGGGGGCATGAGCGACGGCGACCGGACCGCGATCGACCCCGCGGCGGTCTGGCCGGACGACGCCGACGACGTGGCGGAGGGCGTCGTCGCCAACTGGTTCGTCCGCGAGGGCGGCCGCGTCGAGGCCGGCGCGACGGTCTGCGAGATCCAGGTCGAGAAGGTGAGCGTCGACGTGCCCGCGCCCGCGACGGGGACCGTCGAGGTGCTCGTCGGCGAGAACGAGACCTTCGCCCGCGGCGACCCGCTGGGGTACGTCGCGCCCGAGTGACACCCAGCCTCGGACGGGTCGTCCCGGGCGTCGGCGACGCCTCAGACGACGAAGTTGTTCGTCTCGCGTTCGGGGAGTTCCGCCACCCGGTTCGGATCGACGTCGTCGAGCGAGCCGTCGGCGGTGGCCTCCAGGGCGGCGAGCAGCGACTCGAACACCTGCCGGATCCGGAACGCGCGATCGCCGAGCGTGCCGGTGCTCAACTCGAAGAGCACGCTCCCCCGGCCCTGGAGGCCGTACGCGTTGCGGGCGAGGCCCGCGTGGGTGCCCCCGGGATAGCGCGTGATCGTCGAGCGGTCGAGCGCGCCGAGCGACTCGCACATCGTCCAGACGAGGCGCTTCGAGCGGTCCCGGGCGGCCGTCGGGACGCCCTCGGCGATGGGCCAGAACAGCGACGCGGTGACGAGTTCGCCGCCGCCGTCGTCGTCGGGGTCCGGGGGGTACCGCCCGCGCTCGTAGGCCGCCCCCGGGTTCGCCGGGTCGAAGGTGGCGTCCGGATCGACGGCGTACGTCCCCTGGCGGTGGTAGTCGACGACCCAGTCGGGGTCGACGCGGTCGACCGCGTCGAGGAGCGCCCGCGCCTCGGTGACCGGGTTCTCGGGGTACGCCTCGGGGAGCGCCCGGTAGAGGTCGCTGTCGGTCCAGTCGGTCCAGTGGTAGCGGTTGACGTCCCAGCCGATCCCCGTGAGCTGGGAGGTGTGGAACCCGCCGTCGCCGCCGAAGACGTCGTCTCCTTCGCTACGGGCGGGCGCGTCCGTGTCGACGTTGTAGCGCTGTCGAGCGACGAAGCCGTCCGGATTCGCGCGGGGGACGACGTGGAGCGTGACGCGCTCCCGGACGTCGGCGGCGTCAGGGGCGCGCGCGAGGTACTCGACCGCCGAGAGGAGCCCCTCCGCCGACGAGATCATCTCGTCGCCGTGCTGCTGCCCGATGGCCATCACGTCGACCGCGTCCGACCCACCGGACCCGACGCTGACCGACCAGATCGAGCGACCCTGGTTGGATCGACCGATACGGCGGAGCCGAACGCACTCCGGATAGACCCGCCGCAACGAACGAAGGATGCGCTCGAGCTCGCCGTTGTCGAGGAGGTCGTCGTCGGAGAGGTAGTCGAGCGCGACGCGCTCGCGGGGGGCGCACGCGCCCGCGGCGGTGCCGCCGGACGTACCGACAGCGAGAACGCAACCGAAGGCCTTCAGGGCGGTCCGTCGGGTCAGTTCCATAGGATGGAACTGTACGCGATCGAGTAATGAATTTAATTCACGTAATAATTTATTGACCCAGTGTCACTGTCGAGCGACATATCTGCGCGGTAACCGAGGGGACGAGGGGGTAGAACGGACAATCACAACGCAATTAAGCACCTGATGCGAATCGGTCAGCATGGTTGACCCACTGCTGGGTATCGGGCTGGGAGCGCTCTTCACGCTCATAGCCGTCACGTTGCACGTCACGAGGGGCACCGAGTGGACCCCGACGGAGGACATCTCCGAGGAGATCCTCGAGCGACGCGCGGCGACCGTCGCCGAGACGGACTTCCCCGAGCCGATGAACCGCGCCATCGGTGCCGGGGGCGGGGCCGCGGGTGCCGTCGCCGCGGGCGAGGCGGGCGGCGAACTCGAGGAGGCTGGCGCGGAAGAGGCGGCCGGCGACGACCCCTCCGCCATCCCCGACGACGAGGCCGAGGTCTTCGAGATCGAGTACGTGAAGGAGGGCACGACCATCGAGGTCAAGGAGAACGAGACGCTCCTGGAGGCGGGCGAGGAGGAGGGCTGGGACCTCCCCTACGCCTGCCGTCAGGGCCAGTGTATCTCCTGTTCGGGTCAGATCACCGACGGCGGTCACAGCGAGGACTACGTGGTCCACCACACCAACGAGATGCTCGGCGACGAGGAGATGTCGGAGGGCTACACGCTCACCTGCGTCGCCTACCCCACCGCCGACTTCAGCCTTCAGACCGGCGAGAGCCCCTGACCGCGTTCGAGACCCGAGCGACGTGCTCCGTCTCTCGTTTCCCTCTTCGCTCCCTCCATCCTCACTCTCTTTCCGCCCGCCATCCGACGCGCGCCACGTCTCCCGTCGCTCCTCGTCCTTCGAGCGTGCCACACTCCTGTCACAGTGGGTGAGAAACCAACGTACTCAAATGTCCCCGCGCGATGAGTGAGACGAGTGAGCCCCGCACGAGACACCATCACGGAGGGGAGCCTGGCGCGTCCGCTCTTCACGCTCGCGTGGCCCATCGTCGTCACCGAGTTACTGCAGGTGGCGTACAACATCGCCGACACGCTCTGGCTCGGTCAGCTCTCGGCGGCGGCGGTGGCCGCGATGAGCATCGCCTTCCCGCTCATCTTCCTCTTTCTCTCCATCGGCGGCGGGTTCACCGTCGCGGGGAGCATCCTCGTCGCCCAGTACACGGGCGCGTCGAGCGACGACTCGGCGGGGGAGATCGCGGGCCAGACGCTCTCGTTCGTCACGCTCCTGGCGCTCGTCATCGCCGTCGTCGGCTACCTCTCGACCGGGCCGGCGCTGTCGCTCCTGCCGACCGATCCCGAGACCGCGACCGACGTGATCCCCCTCGCCGAGGAGTACATGCGCGTGTTCTTCCTCGGCACGCCGTTCATGTTCGGCTTCTTCGTCTTCTCGGCGCTCATGCGCGGCTACGGCGACACCCGGACGCCGATGCGCGTGATGTTCCTCTCGGTCGCGCTCAACGTCGCGCTCGATCCGATCCTCATCTTCGGGTTCGAGGCGAACCCGCTGTTCGGCGTGCTCGGCATGGACGGCCTGCAAGCGGCGCTGTTCGGCGCGACGGGATTCGCCGGGATGGGCGTGGCGGGCGCGGCCCTGGCGACGCTGCTCGCGCGCCTCGCGGCGATGGCCGTCGGCTTCTATCTCATCCTCCGGACGGGCATCGGCCCGACGGTCCGCCTCGCCGACCTCCGGCCGGACCCGACGGCGATCCGGAAGATCGTCCGCATCGGCGTTCCGAGCGCGCTCGAGCAGTCCACCAGCGCGCTGGCGATGATCACCCTCACCGCAATGGTCGCCGCCTTCCCGACGGCGACGGTCGCCGCCTACGGGCTGGGCAACCGCCTCATCTCGCTCGTGTTCCTCCCCGCGATGGGCCTCGGGCGGGCGACCGACACCATGGTCGGACAGAACCTCGGGGCCGAAAAACCGGGGCGGGCCGAGCGCGCCGTCCACCTCGCGGCGGGGACCGCCGCGGGCATCATGATCGTCGTCGCGCTCGTCGCGCTCCTGTTCGCCGAGTCCATCGTCGCGGTGTTCATCGGCGAGCGCACCCCCGAGGCGCTGCGCACGATCGAACTCGGCACCGAGTACCTGCGCGTCCGCACCGTCGAGTTCGCGTTCATCGGCGTCCTCCAGGTGCTCCTCGGGGCCTACCGCGGCGCGGGGCACACCCGCACCGCCCTCGCGTTCTCGATGGTCGCGCTCTGGGTCGGGCGCGTCCCGACGGTCTACGGCCTCGCGTTCGTCGCCGACATGGGCGCGACGGGCATCTGGATCGGGATGGCCCTCGGGAACGTCGTCGGCGCGATCGCCGCCGGGCTGTGGTTCCTCCGCGGCACGTGGAAGCAGGCGGTCGTGGACGTGCGGTCGCCCCCCACGCCGCGGGTCGAGGCGGCCGAGGCCGACGGCGAGGACTGAGGCGAACACACAACCGTTATACGACAGTGCGAGGTACGGGTGAACGGGAGCCTGTAGCTCAGTGGACAGAGTGCTTGGTTCCGGACCAAGACGTCGCGGGTTCAAATCCCGTCAGGCTCGTCTCCCTCGTCGCTTCGCTTCTCGGTCGACTCGCCTGACGACCCTCGCGAAGCCTCCGGCTTCGCTCGGTCCCGTCAGGCTCGCTCCGTTTCATGACGCTTTCAAACCAACAGACAGCAGCGGTGCGTTTATAAATACCGCCGCCAGATCGGGCCTGGAGTTCGTTATGCAGCGTGACGGCGACGCCGTAGTCTTGCGGTTGGTAGGAGCCAAATGGTACGTGGTCTGGCTTAATGCCTTGGCGCAGGAGACTCGTCACTCATTGTGCGTTGTTGAGGGCTGCTATCTCCCCCCCGTTCGTTCACCGAGCCCGTTTGTCTACACAGTCTAAACACGCCACACAGAAGATGCGCCGGATGTTTTGGGCCAACACGAATCGAACGACTGGCTCGGCCAGAGTCACGCGCTGAGAGCCTCGACGACATCTTCGACGGTGAAGAGTCGAAGATCATCCCGCTCTTCGGCAGCCTCTTCCACGGATGACTTGAATCCGCTCCGTGAGAAGAGCGCGTATTCGTGCGTTCGATCGCCACCACCTTTCGGCGTCCATCGTAACTCGTCGACGTGGTCTTGGAGCGTCGAGAACGCGCCGTATCCGAGCGGTGAGTTCTGGAACTTACATTCGCCTACAATCAGCGTCTCTCCAGTCGTGAGGCCAACGACGTCGACCTCGTGATCGCCGTACCACCACTGCCCGGTGTCCGTGATCGTGTACTCCGGATAAAGCGTCCGCAGAGCGGAGCAACACAGTTCCTCGAACGGGTGGCTCACGAAGTCTGCCAACTCCGGTTCGATCAGCACCTCGTAGGCTTCGTCCCCGAGTTCGTCGTACCTGTCTCCCGTCCCGTATACGAAGTGAAACCAGAAACGGAAGAAGTGGTCGCGGATGCGGTACCGACTTCGCTTGGTCCGCTCCTTCCGTTCGGTGATCGGGACGTGCTGGTCAACCAATCGCAGCCGCGAGAGCCGATTCAGATACTTCGACAGCTGGTTGTAATCGATTCCAGTCGTTCCGGCGATCTCGTTTCGGCTCGTGCTTCCACCGGCGATGGCTTCCAGAATCGAAAAGTAGCGTGTCGGTTCCGTGAGTTCCATCCGGAGGACGTAGTCGGGCTCGTCGTGAAGGGAGCCGTGTCGCGAGAGGATCGTTCGCTGAACGTTCTCGCCGAGACTAACTTCGGGGGACACCTCTTCGAGATAGTACGGAACACCGCCGAAGACACCCCAGGTGAGGACTTGTCCCTCTGACGTGTACTCGTCGGCGAAGAACTCCATTGCAGCATCGAACGGGAGCTGCCTGATGTCTAAATTGAGAGACGATCGGCCGTAGAGAGGACTGTTCCCCAAGAGCGCTGCTTCCTCCATCATGCTAATCGACGACCCGACGAGTACGATGGTGGCCGTCGAATCATTGAGTTCGTGGTCGAACATTGCCTGGAGGACGGATGGGAGACTCTGGTCCTGTTCGACGAGGTACGGAAATTCGTCGAGAACGACGATCGCGTCCTGATCGGCGAGATAGCCGAGAACTGCCTCCCAGTCTTCACGAATGCGCATGATTCCGGGATAGAGCTCCGACACCGTTTCGATGAATTGCTGGAGTTGTAACGCCTCCGTTTTCTGCTTCGCTTGGTAGACGATCGCCTGGTCGTACTCTTTGAGCGAGCGTTTGACGAGTGCAGTCTTCCCAAGCCGTCGCCGTCCATAGATCACTGCTAATTCTGCATCGTCTGAGTCGTAAAGGTCGTAGAGACGAGTGAGTTCCTCCGTCCGATTCACGAAGCCGGGCATACGATTCGATGTCTTCCCCGGTCGACATAGTACTTTTGTTAACCATACTTTAAAGTATCGTACTATAAAGTATCGTACTCTCTAGTACACGTGTATCGACGGTGGAGGCCTACGAAGTGAACGTAATCACGAAGTGGACGAGGAGATCCGAGAGATCGTCGACGACTGCATCGAACACAACCGCCCGGGAGTGACCGACGACTACGGTCGTGAACCGTTGTTCGCTACCAAGTAGGTCGCCCAGCAGATTCGACGATCCGGAAGTACGCGTACATGTGGTCACCGGCTTCACTTGGTCCCGTCGGGCTCGTTCTGCGTGTCTCGAACGGACGTGAGCGACCGCAATCGAACTCCGCGGGATTTGAACCCTGCCAGTCGCAGCGCCCGACACGGCGGGGCGAACCGCTGACCCACCTTCTGCGACGAGCGAACGAGCGTGACGACCCCGGAGGGCTCAAAAGGTCACCACCTCAAATAATGTCATCTATCATTTGTAATCGTGGTCTAATGTATTGCCGTGTGTAGGATTGCTCGTTAGTGTTTTATGAGGTGTAGGCCCTCCTTCGAACTGTGTTGTCCGCGCAACTGATCGAGGGGCGGAGCCGTACGCGATGAACGACACGTCCCCGCCTCCACCGCCCGTCCCGGAGCCGGCACTGTTCGGCCCCGTGGTCTGCTGGCGGGTCGGCCACGACTGGATCGAGAACCCGTTTCTCGACGCGCAGGAGTGCCTTCGCTGCGGGGCGATGCGGGGGGCCGACGGGGAGTACGTCCCGCAGGGGATCACGCCGCGGGACATCGTGATCGCCCTCGCCGTCGGACTGCTCGTCGGGGCGTGGCTCGTCGTCGGCTTCCTCATGTACTACACCGGGTTCTAACCCGCGCCGCGGTCGGGCGTCGGGCGAGGCGGCCGGGCGCTTTTCCGGAGTGCGCCGCCCGCTGCCCGCCTGAGGCGAACGCGAGCGCGTAGCGGGGCTACGTGTATTCCCGTCGCGCGCGGTGACGGTACGATCGGTGACGGAACAGTTATCCGGAGAGTCACCCGAGGGGCAGTCATGTCCGCTACGAGCGCGACTCCGTCGCTCGGGGAGTCGCCACGGGACATCCTCGCCGCTCGATGCCGAACCGTCGCCGAAACGGCCGAACGAATCGCGTCCGCCTACCGGCGGGTGGCGCTCCTCCTCGACAGCTGTACCTCGCTCGCTCGCCGGCGGCGGGTCCTCGACCTCGCCGCGGTGCGCTGGCGGGCGCTGCTCCCCGAACTCCCCGCGGAGTGGGAGTCACCGCCGTACCCGCCCACGACCAACCCGGACACCTTCACGCTCTACGCCGAGGACTACGACGCCCTCGCCGGGGCGTACCGCGAGACGGCGACCGCCCTCTCGACGGACGCGATGACGAGCGGGACGCGGGCCTTCCTCCGCTCCGTCCTCCGCTCGCTGCCCCGCGACGTCTGGCGGGCGATCGTCCGCTCCACGGTCGTCCACGGCCTCGCCGAACGGCTGGAGGCCCGTCACGACTCGGCCCGGGGGCGGCGCGCCGAGTGAGGTGACCACCGCTCCTCGGGTCGGGACGTTGCCAGCCGTTCCCTTTCGTCGCCGGCGCGCGAAGGGGCGGACGGAGGCGTTCGACCCATGGAGTACGTAACCACGCAGGGCGTCGAAGTCCCCGCCCTCGGGCTGGGAACCGCGCGGTTCGACTCGACTGACGTCTGTCGGCGAGCGGTCGAGGCGGCCCTCGACATCGGCTACCGCCACGTCGACACGGCCCAGATCTACGGCACCGAGGGGGCCGTGGGGGCGGCGGTCTCGACCGCCGCCGTCGACCGCGACGACGTGTTCGTCACGACGAAGCTGAGCGAGTCGAACCGCAGCCGCGACCGAGTCCTCGAGTCGACGCGACAGTCGCTCGCGGCGCTCCGGACCGACTACGTCGACCTGCTGCTGATGCACTCGCCGAACAGCACGGTGCCCCTCGCGGAGACGATCGGCGCGATGAACGACCTCCGGGACGAGGGGATCGTCCGACACGTCGGCGTGAGTAACTTCTCGGTCGATCAGTTGCGCCGGGCGATGGAGCGCTCCGACGCGCCGATCCTCACGAACCAGGTCGAGTACCACCCCTACCGCGACCAGTCGGCGCTCCTCGAGACCTGCATCGACGAGGGGGTCGTGCTGACGGCGTACAGCCCGCTCGCCGTCGGAAAGGTGACGTCGAACGCGACGCTCGCGGAGATCGGCGACCGGTACGGGAAGACCGCGGCCCAGGTCGCGCTCCGCTGGCTCCTCCAGCAGGAGATGGTCGCGGCGATCCCGAAGGCGGCCGGTCGCGACCACCTGCGGGAGAACTTCGACGTATTCGACTTCGCGCTCGCGGACGACGAGATGCGGGCGGTCTTCGAGGGGACGGGCGGCCCGATCGACGGACTGCGCGACCGCCTCGGGCTGTAAGGGGAGGAGGGCGGGCGCGACGCGTCTCCGACGATCCGCCCGAGCGCGGTGTAAGACCCTCGCGCCCGGACGTGGGACATGCGCGAGCTCGTCTTCGCACCCGACTACGAACCCGGGTGCAACCCCGTGACCGACGTCCTCGCGACCCGGCTCTCGCGGATCGAACCCGAGCGCTTCGGCGGAGGCGAGACGGACGACTCGCGGTAGTGCCGGCGAACGGGACGAGTCCTCCGATACCAGCCCACTTGCCACGTGTGTAGCCCCGGCCTCGTTCGGGGGCTATACGTATTGACGTGGATGTCATGCGGGATCGACAGTCAGTCCCAGCTAGCACGATACGCCGGGCGGCCGACGGAGCACGTGGGATACGGAAACGGCGGCCCTCACGGTGTCGCGTGGCTGGCACGAATGAAACGGCGCAAGTTCCTCCTCTCGGCGGGAGCGATCGGATCGATGGGATTCACCGGCCGATGGATCTCCCGCCCGGAGGACACCCTCAACGTGAAAGTATGGTTCAGCGAACGGGCGGCGGCCTATCCGGGGCTGCGACGGCGGGTCGGCGACTACCTCGGACGGGCGTTCCGACGGGCGCACGACGGGACGGTCCTCGAGTTCGGCGGCACGCTGCGCGTCTCGACCGAGCGGGCGTACGACCTCGTCGTGGGGGGCGAGTGGCCGCGACGGCTCGCCCAGGGGAGCGCCGGGCTGGGTCCGGCGACGCCCTGCGACGACGTCAACCTCCTCGTCACCGACGAACCGCTGACCGAGTGGCCGACCGGCGCGGGCGTCCCGCACGTCGCGGCGGTCGGGGGCGCGGCGGCGATGGCGAGCCTCCCGCCGGCCGCGATCGCGTCGACGGTCGTCGGGCGGACCTGGGGGACCTACGCGATGCAGGTAGCGCTCCACGAGTGCGGCCACGCGCTCGGCCTCGACCACGACGTCGGCTCGATGCGACCGGACGACGGCGCGCTGGTAGTGAGCCCGATGGTCAGCGGCTATCCCTGGGAGACCCAGTCGATCAAGGCGGAGTACTTCGACTACGAGCGCAGCGTCTGCGGGTGTCGCTACGTCGAACCGGACGGACGCGAGCCGCGCCTGATGCTGCGCTACAGCGACTGCGCGGCCGAGCGCATCCGCACCTACCGGGGCGGCGTCACGCCGTGGTAGGCACTCACGGTGGTCGCCCCGCGGTCGCTCCGCCGCAGCCGCCCCACGGATCGCTAACCGATCACCCGCCGTCGTCCTCGTCCGCGACGGCACCCTCCTCCCAGCCCTCCGTGAACACCCGGTCGTCGGGCGCGCCGAGGGCCGCCAGGCGCTCCGTCGTCTCGACGACCATCGCCGGGACGCCGCAGACGTAGAAGTCCCGCCCCTCGAAGTCGTCGAGGGACGCCTCCAGGTGCTCCTGGACGTGGCCGGTGGGACCGGTCCACTCGTAACCGCTGTCCGACAGCGAGTAGACGACGGTGAGGTTCTCGTGCTCCGCCTCGAGCTGGTCCAGGGTCTCGCGGTAGAGGACGCTCTCCCGGTCCTTCTCGCCGAAGAAGAAGTGGGCGTCGCCCTCACCCTCGCGGAGGTACTGTTTCAGCAGCGCCATCACGGGCGTGATGCCCGTCCCCGTGGCGACGAAGGCGACGTCAGCCTCGGGGTTCTCGAGCGTGAGGTTCCCCTCCAGCGAGCCGAGGACGACCTCGTCGCCGACGCGGCGCGTGTGCATGTACGCCGAGGCGGTCCCGTCGTCGTAGACTTTGATGGCGAGCGTGATCGAGTCCGTTCCGGGGAGACTCGTCGGCGTGTACGGCCGGACGACCTCCTCGCCGTCCCGCTCGAACTGAACGGTAGTGTGCTGTCCCGGCTCGTAGTCGAACTCGTGGCCCTCCGCTCGCAGGCGGAACTGCTTGACCCGGGGCGTCATCCGATGGATGGAGACGACCTCGGCCGTGACGGTCATGGACGTCCCTACGCGCCCCCGCGACGAAAATCCTACCCAGCAGGGCTTTGTCGCCGGTACCCCCACACCCGGTATGCTCACCGTGGACTGCGGCACGCTCGTGGACGGTATCGCCGACGAACCGCGCTACGACGCCCGCGTGGTGATCGAGGACGGGCGCGTCGCGGCGGTCGGTCCACGCGACGAGGTCGAGGCGGTCGGCGAGCGGGTCGAGCACGACGTGGTGATCCCCGGGCTCGTGGACGCCCACGTCCACCTCGCCGGGGTGCGGACGATGAGCCCGATGGACTGGGCGCGCGAGGACGTGGCGACGATGACCGCCCGCGCGACCGCGGACCTCCGGCGGCTCCTCGCGGCGGGCTTCACGAGCGTCCGTGACGTAGGGAGCGCCGCGGGCCTCGGCCTCCGGACGGCCGTCTCGGAGGGCGTCATCCCCGGTCCGCGGATCCACACGAGTGGGCGGGCGTTCTCCCAGACGGGCGGACACGGCGACTCGCACTTCCTTCCCTACGAGTGGTCGCGCTCGCGCGCGGGGCTCTCCGAGATCGTCGACGGCCCCGACGAGTGTCGCAAGGGGGCCAGGCGACGTATCCGCGACGGCGTCGACTGCATCAAGATCATGGCCACCGGCGGGGTGCTCTCGGAGAAGGACGCCCCCGACCAGAGCCAGTACACCGCGGCCGAGATCCGCGCGTTCGCCGAGGAGGCCCACCGCGTCGGGATCCCGGTCGCCGCCCACGCGCAGGGCGCGCCGGGGATCAAGAACGCCCTTCGAAACGGCGTCGACACCGTCGAGCACGGCTTCTACGTCGACGACGAGGCGATCGACCTCCTCCTCGAGACCGACGCCACCTTCGTCCCCACGCTCTCCATCGTGCATCGGATCGTCGCGGAGGGCGCGGACCACGGCATGCCGGAGTGGGGGTGCGGAAGGCCCGCGAGGCCCGGCGCGCGCACCTCGACTCCACCCGACGGGTCCACGAGGCGGGCGTCCCCGTCGCCCTCGGGACGGACTTCATCGGCCCCGACCTCGTCCCCCACGGCGAGAACGCGCTCGAGGCCGAACTGCTCGTCTCTGCGGTCGGCCTCTCTGAGATGGAGGCGATACGGGCGGCCACGAGCGTCGCCGCCCGCACCGTCCCCGGCGACGAGATCGGCGCGATCGAGGCGGGGCGCTACGGCGACCTCGTCGCGCTCGGCTCCGATCCGCTCGACGACATCGAGGCGCTCCGGGACGTCGAGGCGGTGTACAGGGGCGGTGAGGTGGTGTGGGGTAGGTCGATCGCGCACACCTGCGGGTTCGAGGATCACCACCCGGACGGCGTGAACCGTCCGTGTGGACCGCAGTCGAATGCTCGAAGTCGACTGTCTCGGATAGAGTCCAGGCTCTGAACGACGGCCGAGACAACCGCCGGCACCAGCGGACGCGCCGAATCCCTCGAAGGAGGGACGCGACTGAGGGGGTGAGGCGCGGTTTCGGTCCTTCCGGAACCGCCGGACGGTTCCGGAGTCCAGTGAGACGCGAAACGTCTCACTATGCAGATGTTGCCAGCGAGTGAGCGAAGCGAACCAGCGCAGCAAACGGTGGGTGAACAGGCGACGCCGCGGGCGGGGCTGGGTTCGCGGGGCGTGGCGTCGCACACCCGCGAGCACCCCGCGACCGAAGTCAGGTCACACGGACGCTGGTCCCGCTCTCGGATATAAAGATACGGACCGGCGACTGGCCAGGGATCCACCGTCCACACCGGTTCAGCACCCACGAGGGCGCGAGCGCAGCGAGCGCCCGAGGAGGTGACGTGGTTCGAGAGACGCCGGTGGCGTCTCTCGTCATCTCGGAGCAGCAAAGCTGCTCCGACGAATCATCGGAAGACCGGCGGTCTTCCGAGATCACGAAAGGCGCTACGCGCCTTTCGAACGACCGTGCTTTTGATCCAGCTTTTGCCAGCGAACCGCCAGCGACCCGCTTCGCGGTCGCTGGCACGTGAACGCAGCAAAAGGTGGTGGTGCTAGAAGGATTCGACGTGCGGCCGCAGGTCGAGTTCGAGCGTCCACGTCGAGCGGTCCTGCTCGATCAGGTGCCAGTACTCGCGGGCGATCTCGTCGGGGTCGAGGAACGTCTCCGTCCTGCGGTCGCCCTGCTCGCGGGCGCCGGGGGTGAGGATCTGCCCGTCGATCACCACGTGCGCCACGTGGATCCCCTCGGGGCCGAGTTCGCGCGCCATGGACTCCGCCATCCCGCGGGCGGCGAACTTCGCGGCGGAGAAGCCGATGGCCCCCTCGCGGCCCCGGCGCGAGGTCGTCGCGCCGGTGAAGACGACGGTTCCCCCCTCGCCGTCGAGCATGTCACGCACGGCCTCCTGCGAGCAGTAGAGCGCGCCCTCCGCGCCGACGGCGAGCGCCTCGCGGAACGCCTCCCCCGAGATGTCGAGCGTCCCCCTCCAGGGGGCGGCGCTCGCGTGATTGACGAGCACGTCCACGGGGCCGAACGCCTCGCGGACCTCGGCGAACCCGCGGGCGACCTGCGCCTGATCCGAGACGTCCGTCGGGACCGCGAGCGCGCGCTCGCCGAGGTCGGCGGCGAGGTCGTCGAGGTAGGCGGACGAGCGGGCGAACAGCCCGACCGAACAGCCCTCCTCGACGAACCGCCGCGCGAGCGATTCGCCGAGGCCGGGACCGACGCCGGCGATCACTGCCGTGTGCGTCATGCGTCCGGTCACGCGCCCCGTCGGCGTAGTCCTTGCCCCCGGCGCGTCGAGGTCACGCCGGGATACTTATTACATTCCGTGAGTGTCATTTGATATGACCAAAACGAAGTTCCTGCTGACGCTGACGCTGGCGCTCCTCGTGACGACGGCCGGCTGTTCCGGTCTCCTGGGCGACGGCCCGGAGGGTTCTGCGCCGGCGACCGGCGACGGCGCGACGAACGGATCGACGCCCGATAACGCGACGAACGACACCGAGGAGCCATCGGCGACCGAGGTCGACGCGGCGAGCGCGCTCCCGAGCGACCTCGCCGCCGTCCACGAGCGGTCGCTCCGCGCGGCGGGGTCGTTCAGCGCGAGACAGGAGATCACCATCGCGTCGACCGACCCGACCGTCGAACCGAGCGAGTTCAACGCGTCGGTCGGGTATCGGATCGACCTCGGCGCGGACCGGGCGCGCAGTTGGAGCGCGTTCGCGCTGTCGATCGACACCTACACCGAGGGCGAGACGACGTACGAGCAGTCGAAGTTCGACCCGAACGCGACGGACGAGAACGCGACCTACACGGTCGCGTCGGCGAACGATAGCTCGTCGTTCGTCCCCGATCCCGTGAACGTGACCGAGGCGATGGGCCTCCCCCTCACGGAGGTCGGGAACGTCAGCTACGAGCGCGCCGGGACCGATCGCTTCGACGGCGCGGCGGTGACGCGCTACGTCGCGGACGGGCCCGAGGCGTACCACGGCCTGCCGACCCACACGTCCGATAACGCGACCCTCGCCGCGTTCTCCGCGACGCTCCTCGTCGACGACTCGGGGATCGTCCGCCTCAACGAGTGGTCGGCGACGCTCGTCGACGCGGAGGGTGCCGAGGTGTCGTTCGCGTACCGACACGCGATCACCGACGTCGGCGAGACGCGCGTCGAGCGGCCGCCGTGGCTGGAGTACGCGCGCGAGCGGGGAAGTCGGTAGAGGTGAGCTGAACGAAACCGAACCGAGCTACCCGAGGTTCTCCCCCTGGTAGCTCCCGTCGTAGACGCCCTCGTGATCGGCCTCGGCGAGGACGAGCTGGGCGACCCGCGCGCCGCGTTCGAGGTCGATATCGCGGTGGACCTGCAACAGCCCCTCGCCGACCCCCTCGTAGCCCGCGTCCCAGACGGCCGTGTTGAGCATGCAGGAGTTGCGCATGAGCGACGAGCGGGGATAGATGAACCCGACGTGCCCCTCGGGAATGCCGACCGTCTCGGCGTACCGGAGGACGTACGCGCCGGGGTCGAGGCGGAAGACGTCCGCGTCGGGACCCTCGCGGGGGGGACACTCCGCCCGCTCGCCGATCGTCTTCCCGTCGCGGTCGATGCGCCCGCGGGAGACCTGTTCGAAGACGGTGCCGAGGGTGAGATCGAGGCCGTTCGGCTGGACCTGCTCGGGCGAGACGGGCGAGCAGTGATCCGCGACGAACGCGCCGCTTCGGTACATACCGGCGATGCGACGACCTGACGGATGACGCTTGTGATGCGCCGCACGGACCGATGGCCCGCCTCGACTCACGACGGAACGGCTATCAGCGACCCCCCGAAACGAGGTATCGAATGTCTCGTTTCGAGCCCCGTCGAGTCGGGCGGGCCGTCGCCGACAGGATCTGCGCGTGGTGGTTCTCGATCGATCGGGGGTGGCGAGCGACGGCCATCGGCATCGGCCTCGTTCTCGTCGTGGCGGTCGGATCGCCGTGACGGCGACCCGGCCGTCGTCGCTGGCCGCGGCGCGGGCGCGCTCGCTCGCCCCGGGGGCGGCCGTCCTCGTCGCCGTCGCCGTCGCCGCCCACGGGGTGGCGGCGGTCGTGCCGGGCGTCGGGATGCTCGTGGTCGCCATCCTCGTCGGCGCGATGATCGCCAACACCGTGGGAACGCCCGCGTGGGCTGAGCCCGGGATCGGGCTCCACACGCTCGCACTCGAGGTCGGCATCGTCCTCCTCGGCGCGCAGCTGACGCTCGGGGAGGTCGTCGCGTCGGGACCGACCGTCGTCGCGCTCACGCTCGGCGTCGTCGTCCTGGGCGTCCTCCTCGGGGAGACGCTGGCGCGGCGGGTGTTCTCGCTCCCCGAGCGAACCGGCTCGCTGCTCGCCGCCGGGGCGAGCGTCTGTGGGGTCTCCGCCGTCGCCGCCGTCGCCCGGGTCGTCGACGCCGACGAGAGCACGGTGGCGTACGCCGCGGGGACCGTGCTGCTGTTCGACGCGGTCACCATCGTCGCGTTCCCGCTCGCCGGGGAGGCGCTCGGCCTCGGCCAGAAGCCGTTCGGCGTGTGGGCGGGCCTGAGCATGTTCTCGACGGGGCCGGTCGCCGCCGCGACGTTCGCGTACGGCGAGGTCGCCGGGCGGTGGGGGACGGTGACGAAGCTCGTCCGCAACGCGTTCATCGGCGCGGTCGCGATCGGCTACTCGGTCCACTACGCCCGCGGCGACGGGACGGACCTCCGGGCGCTCTGGACGGAGTACCCCAAGTTCCTGGTCGGCTTCCTCCTCGTCGTCGGCGCGACGAGCGCGGGCGCGCTCACTGCGGACGGAACGGCGCTGCTCGCCGCGACGAACGACTGGCTGTTCGCGCTCGCGTTCGCCGGGCTGGGGTTCGACATCCGCGTCGGGGAGATGCGGACGGCCGGGCTCAGGCCGGTCGCGCTCGTGCTCGTCCAGTTCACGATCGTGAGCGCGCTCGCGCTGGTCGCGGTGACGCTCGTCGTCGGAACGTAGGTTCGCCGGCGGAACGTGCGGCCGGCCAAAAACCGTCGTCATCGTTCGTGGACGATTCACGGAGGCACGTCGCCTAAAAGTGCAGAATACGGGTGTTTTGGGGCGTCCTAACGCAAAGCTGGCCGAACACGCGGGATTTATATCTCCACGGGAGGCATCTTCGGGTGATATGGGACAGACGCTCACTGAGAAGATCTTGGCCGACCACCTCGTCGAAGGGGAACTCGAAACCGGCGAGGAGATCGGCATAGAGATCGATCAGGTGCTCACGCAGGACACCACGGGTACGCTGGTCTGGCTCCAGTTCGAGGCGCTCGGGCTGGACGAGGTCCAGACCGAACTCGCCGCCCAGTACTGCGACCACCAGACGTATCAGTTCGACTTCAAAAACACCGACGACCACCGTTTCCTCCGTTCCGCCGCGGGCACCTTCGGCGCGCACTTCTCCCGCCCCGGCAACGGCATCTGCCACAACGTCCACAAGGAGAACTTCGCCGCGCCCGGCAAGACGCTCCTCGGCTCCGACTCTCACACCCCGACCCCCGGCGGGCTCGGTCAGCTCGCGATCGGCTCCGGCGGCCTCGACGTCGCCGTCGCGATGGGCGGCGGCGCGTACTACATCGAGATGCCCGAGGTCGTCAACGTCCGCCTCGAGGGTGAGCTCCCCGAGTGGGCCACCGCGAAGGACGTCATCCTCGAGATGCTCCGTCGGCTCACCGTGAAGGGCGGCGTCGGCAAGATCTTCGAGTACACCGGACCCGGCGTCGAGTCGCTCTCGGTCCCCGAGCGCACCACCATCACCAACATGGGGACGGAACTCGGCGCGACCTCCTCGGTCTTCCCGACCGACGAGCGGACGAGGGACTACCTCGAGCGCCAGGGACGGGGCGACCAGTTCGTCGAGATCGGCCCCGACGAGGACGCCGAGTACGACGACGAACTCGTCATCGACCTCTCTTCCCTCGAACCGCTCATCGCGACGCCGTCGATGCCCGACAACGTCGTGCCCGTCCACGAGGTCGCCGGCCAGTCCGTCGACCAGGTCATCATCGGCTCCTGTACGAACGGCGGCTACGAGGACATCCTCCCGGCCGCGAAGATGCTCGAGGGGCGCGAGGTCGACAAGAAGACCGACATGATCGTCGCCCCCGGCTCGAAGCAGGCCTCCGAACTGCTAGCCCGCGAGGGCTGGGTCGCCGAGCTCATGGCCGCCGGCGTCAACTTCTCCGAGGCCACCTGCGGGGCCTGCATCGGGATCGGCCACGTCCCGGCCAGCGACTCCGTCAGCCTGCGCACGTTCAACCGCAACTTCGAGGGCCGCTCCGGCATCGAGGACGACAACGTCTACCTCTGTTCGCCGGAGGTCGCCACCGCGGCCGCCATCGCGGGCGAGATCGTCGACCCGCGCGACCTCGCCGGCGAACTCGGCGACCTCGAAGCGCCCGGCGTCGAACTG
This sequence comes from Halomarina halobia, assembly GCF_029338575.1. Lineage (GTDB taxonomy): Archaea > Halobacteriota > Halobacteria > Halobacteriales > Haloarculaceae > Halomarina > Halomarina halobia. Next base: position 2,458,391 of record NZ_CP119992.1, on the reverse strand, counting down.
CCCGAGGCCTACAGCGGCTCGAAGGTCGACCTCATCGCGCCCGACGAGGCCGTCGACGACGGCCTCGTCAAGGGGCCGAACATCGGCGACGTCCCGCTCAAGGACCCGCTCGAGTCCGAACTCGCCGGTCCCGCCCTCCTGAAGATGGCGGACAACATCACGACCGACCACATCATCCCGGCGACCCAGGACATCCTGATGTACCGGTCGAACATCCCGAAGCTCTCGGAGTTCACCCTCTCGCGCGTCGACGACACGTTCGCCGAGCGCGCGCTCGAGTCCGACGGCGGCTTCCTCGTCGCCGGCGAGAACTACGGACAGGGCTCCTCGCGCGAGCACGCGGCGCTGTGCCCGATGTACCTCGGGATCCAGGGCGTCCTCGCACAGAGCTTCGCCCGCATCCACAAGGCGAACCTGTTCAACTTCGGCCTCCTCCCGCTGGCCATCGACGAGGAGACCTACGAGCGGATCGAGCAGGGCGACGACATCGAGATCGTCGACGACGTCTCCGAGGCGGTCAGCTCCGGGCAGGAGGAGTTCACGGTCCGCGTGAACGACGACTGGGAGTTCACGGCCACCCTCGACGCCTCCGAGCGCGAGCGCGAGATCCTCGCCGCCGGCGGCAAGCTCTCGCTCACGAGACAGCAGTACGAGGAGTCCTCGGGCGGCGCGGCCCCCGCGGACGACTGAGAACGACCTTTTTCTGCGGTCGCTCGCAGTGCGATCGGTCGCGAGATGCCGCCGGCAGCGTTCGAACGACTGTTCCGCGGAATCGGTACACGGCGATTGGTGGCGTGGATACCGGACGGTGCGGCGGAGGTCGTAGGCGACCGCGAGGATCACTTCCGGGGCTCCGAGTGCCAGCCTCGCGCACGGCGGGACACGACGCGAGCGTGCGATCGATCGGCGGGAAGCGCTTTTACCCGTCCAGCGGCGGACAGTCCACGGTATAGTGCCACGAACCCGCCAGGCTTCGAGGATATATCCAGATTCAATAAATTAATGTATTCTTACTAAAGAAGTGAGCTGTGACAGAGGACTGTCGTTCCACGTCAGCTGCGTTCATCGTATTGCTGGTCGGACTGCTCGTCCTCGGCGCGAGCGTACCGGCGGCTGCAGCTGCGGGGGCGACTGACCACGGACAGTCGCTCGTATCCAGCGCCTCGGTCTCCACGGTCCCGGTAGAGCCATCTCAGTCCACCTTCACATCGACATCCCGAACGATCAAACTCACCCAGGAGTTACAGCTCGTGCCGGACGCGCCGGGGGAGATTGCAGTGACACTCCGGTACTCGGTTCCTACGGATGTCGTCGATTTGAAAACCCGGGTGCCGACGCGCGCGACCGTCACATCCACCGACGGGTTCGTCCCGCGCGATGGCACCGAATACGCGTGGGATCGACAGACATCCGCCCCCGCCCTCACGTACCGTATGCCCGTAAACGAGACGATGGACGTGGCCGGCCCCATCGCCGGCAGAGGTGACTACACGTTTGTCGACCGGGGGGACTGGGCGTTAGTCCGCGTGCCACCGGCAGCGACCGGATGGAGCTGGACCGGTAGCGGAACCATCGGACTGTCCCGCGAGACGACGACTGCCGGTCCAGGCGCTGTCGGTGATGCGATGGCGTTCCTCGGCGAGCACCGCGAGATCACCCGGACATCCAACGGACAGACCTTCCGGCTCATCGTCCCTACCGAGGCCAGTCTCGCCGAGTCGCCGACGAGGATTCTCGACTCGCTGACGGCAGCCTCAGACACTCTCCGGATCGGCGACCGAGACGACCACGTGTTCGTGGTCGCGGCACCCAGCCGGTCGACCAGATGGGGGGTTCGCGGCCTGCAGACCGGTAGCGCGGACATGTGGGTGCGGGACAACGAGCGGCTCGACACGGCTGACAACGTCTGGCTCCACGAGTACGTCCACACGCGCCAGGGCTATACGGCCGCAACCGACGTTCGGTGGTTCACCGAAGCGAGCGCGACCTACTACGCGGCGTTGCTGACGCTTCGACAGAACCGGATCGGATTCCAGGCATTCCGCGATCGATTGGCGCTCGGTACCCGGACTCCGTACAGGAACGCGGTGCTCGCGGACCCGACGACGTGGGACACAGTCGCCCCATACACCAAGGGCGCGCTCGTCGCTGGCGAACTCGACAGGAAGACCCGGCAGTCGTCAGACGGGACGCGTTCGCTCCAGGACGTGTTCAGCCGCATGAACAGCCACGGTAGTGCCGTGACCGGGTCGTCGTTCCGCGAGCTGGTCCGCCAGACCGCCGGTGACCCTACGGTCGCGCAGGCCGACCGATACACGACGACGCAGGAGACGCCAGCGACGTGGGATCGACAGACCCACGACCGGGTGTTCGGTACTACGCCGGCACGTATCAGCTACGCCCTGCCCGGCCTGGAGGACCCATCCGGCTATCGCGTGAGCGGTCCATACCGTAGGGGATCGGTCGGCACCGAGCGCCCGATTCGGATCGCTACCGGCGAGACGCTCACCCTCGACGTGGTGGTGTCGAACACCGGTGGGACGGCGGGCGAGTACGACGCGCAACTGCTGGTGAACGGGCAACGTCAGAGTCGTCAGCACGGCCGCCTCGGCCCGAGTGAAACGAGAACGCTGACGTTCACTCACCGCTTCCCCACGGCGGGCGAATACGACCTAGGGATCGAGGGCGATAGAGTGGCCGTCAGCGTCCGCAAGCCGGCGAAACCGACGGTTACCACGATCAAAGCGGAGAAAACAGCGAAGACACCCGCGAAGACAGGGGAGCCACGCTACGCGGTCGTAGTGACTGCGACTGTACGGAACGACCACTCGTTCCCCGCAGCGGGGACGCTCACACTCCACCAGAACGGCGAGCCGATCGAGACGCGTCGGGTCGAGCTAGCCCCTGACGGGGAACGCACGATCAGCTACAACGAGACGATGGCGAGGCCGGGCGAGCACGTCTACCGGATCGACGGGCAGACGACGACGGTGACGGTCGACCCGTCACCGACGCCGACACGAGAGCCGGAGACGACCTCGACGGGTGGCGATGGGTTCGAAATGATAACGGTACTGTTCGCGGTCGTCAGCCTCGTCCTCGTATTCGCTCGGCGTCAGTAACTCCGTCAACGATCGGGTCGGCAGGGCGAGCGACGGCGTCAAGCGCGGCCTCGCTCGCGTGGGCACTGGTGCGAGTCCCGTTGAAACCCGTCGCGGGTGCGGTGGCCGACCTCACGGCCCCGATCCCGGCCACGGCGGCGCTCGGCGCGGGCTTTCTCGCGAGCGCGGCGGCGATCTACCGCTGGGAGGTTCCCGCGGACGCCGCCGCCGGGGAGGCGCGTCAGTTCGCCGATTGACCGAACGGGTCCGCGTCGTACTGCCGGTCGGGTTCGGATACACGGTCGGTGGCCGTTTCCGGGCCTCGGGTGGGACTGAAAGGGGCTTTCGAGGCCCGCGGACCGAATCACCGGCCGCAACGCTCACCGAACCATCCGACCCCCGGAACCCGGAAGCTCATACCGATCGCGCGCCTCAGTTCCCCCGTGACGGAGGCGACGCCCGGGGGCGGTGCGTCCCCGACCATCCGACCGGCCGCGCGGGCCGACCTGCTCGAGATCTACCGCATCGAGCGGGCGGTGTTCCCCCAGCCGTGGCCCTACGAGGCGTTCGAGCGCTTCCTCGGCGACCCGGGATTCCTCGTCGCGGAGGCCGACCGGCGGGTGGCGGGCTACGTCGTGGCGGACGTGACGCGCAACTTCGGCCGCGACATCGGCCACGTGAAGGACTTCGCGGTCCACCCCGACTACCAGGGACGCGGCGTCGGGACGGCGCTGCTCCGGCGCGCGCTCGCCGTGGTGGAGAGCCGTGGCGCGGGGTACGTGAAGCTCGAGGTACGCGAGGGAAACGAGGCCGCCATCCGGCTCTACCGACGCCACGGCTTCGAGTACCGGCGAACGATACCGCGCTACTACGGGAACGGGGAGAGCGCGTACGTCATGGTCCGAGAGCTGTAGCCGCGACCCGGCGGTCCCATCCCCCTCCCGGGCGAGAGGGAACGACGGAGGCTCGACTCCCGTTACGGCCAGAGTCCGCGGGCGGTGTGGGCGTCGACGATGCGCTGGAGGCCGACCACGTAGGTGGCGTCACGCCACGTGAGGTCGTCGTCGGCCTCGTAGGTCCTCCGCACGTCGCGCCACGCGTCGAGCATCTTCGCCTCCAGTTCCTCGTTCACGCGGTCGAGCGACCACGAGCGGTGGTTGACGTCCTGGAGCCACTCGAAGTAGCTCACGGTGACGCCGCCCGCGTTGGCGAGGATGTCCGGGATGACTTCGACGCCGCGCTCGGCGAGGATCGCGTCGGCCGCGAACGTCGTCGGACCGTTCGCCCCCTCGACGACCATGTCCGCCCGCACGTCGCCCGCGTTCGCCTCGGTGATGACGTTCCCGACGGCCGCGGGGATGAGCACGTCCACGTCGAGTTCGAGCAGCGCCTCGTTCGAGAGCGTCTCGGGGGCGTCGTAGCCCGAGACCATCCCGGGGCGCTCGTCGTGGCCCATCACGTCGTTCGTGTCGAGTCCGTCGGGGTCGTAGATCGCGCCGTTGACGTCGCTCAGCGCGACGACCGTCGCGCCCCAGTCGTCGAGCGCGCGGGCGGCGTTCGCGCCGACGCTGCCGAACCCCTGCACGGCGACCGTCACGTCCTCCAGGGGGCGGTCGTAGTACGTACAGGCCTCGCGGGCGACGATGGCGACGCTGCGGCCGGGGGCCTCCTCGCGCCCGAGGCTCCCGCCGATGACGGGCGGCTTGCCAGTGACGACGCCGGGGATGGTCTCGCCCTCCTGCATGGAGTAGGCGTCCATGAACCAGCCCATCGTCTCGGCGTCCGTCCCCATGTCCGGCGCGGGGATGTCCTGCATCGGCCCGATGACGTCGCGCAGTTCCTGGGCGAAGCGCCGCGTCAGGCGCTCCCTCTCGTCGACGCTGAGGTCCTTCGGGTTGACGACGATGCCGCCCTTCGCGCCGCCGAACGGGAGGTCCATCACGGCACACTTCCAGGTCATCCACATCGCGAGCCCGATGCACTCCTCCTCGCTCACGTCGGGGTGGTAGCGCAGGCCGCCCTTGAACGGCCCGCGGACGCTGTCGTGCTGGGCGCGGTAGCCCGTGTACACTTCGACACTGCCGTCGTCGCGCTCGAGCGGCAGCGAGACGCGCTGGACGCGCTGTGGGTGTTTGAGCCGCTCGACGACGTTCGGGTCGATGTCGAGGTGCGCGGCGGCGCGCTCCAGTTGCCGACGCGCCGTCGCCAGCGCCGACTCGGGTTCGGTCGCCGACGCCGACTCGGACGGAACCGCCCCGGGTTCGGTCGTCGCCACCGTCAGTTCCCCCCTCGGTCGTACCGGTTCGAAGAACGATTCGGACGCGCTCGACCGGTCGCTGTCGCGGACGGGGTCGCTCCCCACCTCCGTATCATGTACACCCGTACCCGATTCGTCTATATAATATTAATCCATATACGGCATATTAACACATTTGTCCGAGGGGAAGTGGCGTATGGACGCCCCGGAGTCCGTCGGGAACGCGTTCCGTCGTCACGGGCGCGGGATCTCGTCCCGTAGCGACGCAACACGGCTTTGTCGCTCGCGGCGCTACGGGGGACATGGGATACGCCTGTCCGGTGTGTTCGACGCCGCAGTCGGACGCCCGCCACCTCGCGAACCACCTCGCGTTCACGGCGCTGATCAGGGGCGAGGACCACGAGGCGTGGCTCGACGAACACGTCCCCGGCTGGTCGGAGCGGGGCGAGGCCGAACTCGCCGAGCGCGTCGTCGAGTTCGCCGAGGAGGAGGAGTTCCCTCAGGTGTTCGAGGACACCGTGTCCGACCGGGCGCGGGGCAGTCGGGCGCGGCGCGGCGGCGCGGCGGACGGGGGCGAGCACGGCCACGATCACACTCACGGGCACGGTCACGAACACAGTCACGGGCACGGCGCGCCGTACGCCGGGGCGGCGAATCCCGCCCCGATGGACGCCGAGGCGCGGGCCGTCGTGGAGGAGGCGCGCGAGCTGACCGAGCGGATGCGCCGCGATGGGGACGGCGAAGACGACGGCAGCGGCGGAAGCGCGGGCGACGGGAACGAGACCGACGAGAGCGACCGCGACGAACCGGACGAAAACTCGTAACTACGCGCCGTGAGTAGCGCCGGTATGCACACAGAGGGCACGCTGGCCCCCGACTCGCCCGAGGCGGCCCGCGCGGCGTACGAGTCCTGTGGCCCCGCGGCGCGGACCGTCGTCCGGGAGGTCGCCCGCGCGATGGACTTCGACCGCGCGGAGTACGAGGAGCGCGTCGACGCCGACGTGATCGCCACCGCGCGGGACGCGCTGTTCGCCTCCCTGCTCGAAGTCCGCGTCGGCGACCGCGGGGAGTTCGACGCCTGGTTCGACGGCCGTGGGGAGGCGCTCGACGCGCACGGGAGCGAGAACGTCGACTTCGTCGCCTGGCACGTCGTCCCCTTCGCCGGGGTCGTCGTCGCGACGACCTACCAGAACGAGGAGGCGGCCGCCGTCGCCACCCTGCGGCGCATCGCCTTCGCCGAGCACTACCGCGAGGTCCTCGCGTGAGGCGGGTCACGCGCAACCTCGTCGTCGGCCTCGCCGTCCTCGGCGTCCTCCTGCTCGCGCTGGGGGCGCTGCCGAGCTACCTCCGCTCGGGCGACCCCTACTACCTCGCGGCGACCGAGGTGCCGGAATACGAGGGGCCGACGGTCGACGCCGCCGACCTCTCCGAGCGGCGCTTCCCCTACACCACCGAGGCGCTGTCGGACGGGCGATCGAGCGCGTACTACGAGGGGCCGACCGGGTTCAAGGAGGCGTTCACCCACTCGCCGTTCGACGAACTGAACGAACTCGACCAGCGCGACCGGGACGAGGCGGGCCGCGACGGCGGCGCGGTGAACGGGACGACCGCCCACGTCACGAGGGACGGAACCGTCTACAGGGTGAGACTCGTCGGGGGGACCCGATGATACCGGACGACTGGGAGCGCATCGAGTCGGTCGTCGAGTACGAGACGGGCTGGTACACCGGCGGGTACGACCTGCTGCGCCAGCCCGACGGCACCGAGAAGCGCTACTACTGGGCCGAGCTCCCGCCGGCGGCCGTCGTCGTCGCCCGGGACGGCGACGAGCTCGTCATGGTCGAGCAGTACCGCCCGCCGATCCGCGAGCGCTGCCTGGAGCTCCCCGCGGGCATCGTAGAGGAGGACGACGTTCCTCGGGGACGCCGCCGCCGAGGCGGTGAAACCGCCGAGGGCGACGCGCCCGCGGGAACGCTCGAACCGCAGGGGGCGGTCCCGCCGGAGGCGTACGAGCGGGCCGCCGCCCGCGAACTGGCCGAGGAGACGGGGTACGCGCCGGGAACCGTCCGGTTCCTCGAGGCCGTCTGGGCCTCCACGGGCGTGCTGCGCCACCGCCGGGGACACGTCTTCGCGACCGACCTCGAACCCGCAGAGCGGGCGCTCGACACCAACGAGTTCATCGAGGTGACGCGGGTGCCGATCGACGGCGCGCTGGATCGGGTGCGCGAGGACCCCACGAACGACGCGACGATCGAGGGCGTCCTGCTCGCCGAGCGCGAGGGATTGTTGGACTGAGCCGCAGTGCCCGGTGAGATCGCGTAGAGTACGGTATGACGTGCCAGGACCGTGACCGAGGACACCTCGAAAGCCGCCCGCGGTGGCTGGTCAAACCACCGCGGTGGGTGGGACCGAAAGGGGCGGGGCACTGGAGGAAGACGGCCGATGCAAGCACCGCAGCGGAGCGAGGCGCGCAGCGAGGCCCTCGACTCCAGCGTCCCGGGGCTTTCGAGGTGGCTGCAGAACGAACGTCGGGATAGCTCACGGACACATCCGAACGCTACCGACGCCCGGCGACTCAGGATTTATCTGGCCGGGGGCGCTCTCCACGCACATGGACGACGAGATCTCCGTGGACGAACTGAAGGAGCTGGTAGACGAGGGGGCGGACGTCCGCCTCGTCGACATCCGCTCCTCGGCGGCGTTCGAGCGGGGACACATCCCTGGTAGCGAGAACATCCCGTTCGCGGAACTCCCCCGACGGATCGAGGAACTCGACGGGGCAGACCGCATCGTCACGATCTGTCCGATGGGTCAGTCCTCGGTCCAGGCCGCCCGCCTCATCAAGTCCTACGAGGGGACGAACGAGGCGACCGTCGAGAGCCTCCGCGAGGGGCTCGAGGGCTGGGACTACGGCTTCGAGACCGGTGAAAACGGCCGGACCGACGGAGCCGAACGGGGGGCGCGGGCGGCGAGCGAGGGCTCGGACGCGCCGTTCTGACCGGAGGACGGCCGTCGGCGCGCCGATCTCTACCTTACAGGGCGTTCTCGCTCGAGGCGTTCTGCCACTCCAGTTCCCCCGCCGAGTCGCCGCTCCAGACGTCACTCGCCGGACCGTCCCCGTTTTCGGGGACGCCCCACTCCTCGCTGTAGCTACCGCCGTCGCGCTCGGCGGCACGGTCCCCGCCGTTCCCCGGGTCGACGAAGTCGGGCGCGTCCGCGGAGGGCGTAGACGGATCGGACGGCTGCCCCGCGGACGATCGCTCCGAGGGCGGTTGCTCGGAGGAGGGCTGCTCCGAGGGCGACTCGGAGGTCGGTCCCGACGCCGGCGTCTCGGTCGGCGCGGGCGTCGGGGTCGACTCGGGCGTCTCCGCGGCGTCCGGCGCGGGTGTAGGCGTCGGGGAGTCCGTCCGCGCCGGTTCGGAAGAGGGGGACGCGGTCGGAGACTGGGCGGGCGATCCGGTGAACGACCCCTCCGCGGAGCGGGCCGGTTCGTCCGTCCGGTCGTCGGACGAAGAGGGCGGCTCCGCCGACGGCGTCCCGTTTCCGACCGCGCCGACGGCGTCTCCGGGATCGGACGCACCTCCGGATGCGTCCGACTGATCGACGAGGCTCGGGAGGGTCCACAGCGCGATTGCGCCCGCGACGGCGACGACGACGAGTCCGGCGATCACGACCAGCGCGAGGACCCCGATCGATTCGAGCGCGGAGTCGCCGTCGTCGGCCGACGACCCCGGGTGCGGCGAGCGAGGTCCGCGACGTCGAGAGTCCGATGGCATTGGATTGTCATCTCCGCGGGATCTATTAACTGTCCTGCACGAAACGACGGAAAATCAGGCGTCGGCGACTGTCCCCGGCGGCGACGCGAGGTCGACGGTGCCGCCACTACTCGGTGGTGGACGACGGAAGAAAGCGCGAGGGTGTCAGGCCACGTTGAAGCCCTTATCGCGGAGGAAATCCTCGACCCGACCGCGGTGGTTGCCCTGCAGTTCGATTGAGCCCTCCTCGACGGTGCCTCCGCAGGCGAACTTCGACTTCAGGTCCGACGAGAGCGTGTCCATGTCCACGTCCCGAGGGTCGAACCCCTCGATGACCGTTACCTCCTTTCCGTATCGGCGCTCGTCGATGCGGATGCTTATCTCCTGGGACTCTCTGGCGACGTCCTCGCAGACGCAGAGTTCCTGGGGCAATCCACACGTCGAGCAGACTTCCGACATTACAGTTGCGAACTACTCGATGCCCATATTAAACGTTGTCGGGACTCACAGGAGGAGAAACGGGAGACTCGGAACGCGTGGGCGCGAGCGGATTCGTTCGCGGTTCGGCAGAGTGACCCACGCACGCAGAACGACCCTGCGGGCCTACAGCCGCGTCTCGTCGTCGACGAGGTCGTCCACGAGCGCGATGGCCTCGTCGGCGAGGTCGCGGCTCGACCGTCCGGCGTAGACCGCCTGCTCGTATATCTCGCCCACCCGGCGGGCGCGCGCGTCGGGGAGCGTCTCGAGGTACTGTCGCGGCGTCTCGGCCGGATCGCGGGCGCGGCGTGTCCGCTCGAAGAGGTACTCGAGGCGCGCGAACGCCCGCCTCACGTCCGCCGACGGGTCGTCGGTGCGCGGCTGACGGCGCAACCAGAGGGCGCGGTAGGCGCGGTCGGCGACGCCCGACCGCCTGGCCCCCGCGGCCAACCCCACCGCGACGACGAGACCCAGCGCGAGTTCCTCGCGCGTGGGGAGCGTGAACTGGAACCCGCCGTCGGCGTCGTCGCCGCCGTCCCCGCCGCCCTCCGTACCGGGTCCGTCGGGACCGGCGACGCCGCCGGGCGTCTCATCGGGCGGACCGGCCGTCCCGTTCGTGCCGTTGGGCTCGGAGCCGTTGTCGGTCGGCGTCGGCGACGGGTCGTCGGTACTCTCGTTGTCCGGGGTCGGGGTGGGCGTCGGGCGCGTCTCGTTGGTGTCGACGTTCGCCGTGCCGTTCTCGCGGGCCGACTCGATGCTCGACTGCTCTGCCGACTCGCGCGGACCGGAGGGGGTCGGGTCGAACGCCACCCAGCCGTGACCGGGGAAGTAGACCTCGACCCACGCGTGCGCGTCGAGGCCGCGGACGACCCACTCGTCGGAGCCGACCCGCTCGCCCTCGGTGTACCCGACCACGAGACGGGCGGGGATGTCCTGCGAGCGGAGCATCGTCACCATCGTCGTCGCGTAGTAGGTGCAGTAGCCCGCCTCCATCTCGAAGAGGAACTGATCGGCGACGTCCCCGCTCGGCTTACGCACGTCGAGGGAGTACGCCTTCTCCTCCTCGAGGTAGGTCTCGACGACCCGCGCGGTGTCGTAGGGGTTGTCCGCGTTCGCGGTGAGGCGGTCGGTGAACTCCCCGACCCGGTCCGGCGTGCTGTCGGGGAGCTGCGTGAAGCGCTGCTCCACGTCGTCGGGATAGGCGGTGCCCGCGTCGCGCAGTTGCTCCGGTTGGGACGTTGGGACCTGACTGACGACGGTGTAGTTGTCGCCCTCGCTCAACGGCTCGCCGGGCGTCACGCCGCCGAAGTCCGTCACGCGCGCGGAATACCCCGACGTCGAGACCGGTTTCCACGCCGCCGGCATCACGTTCAGATCGCCCTCCGCGGTGACGGTCTGACGGACGGTCCGGGTCGGTCCCTCGGGTGGGTCGAGCGCGTCGGCGCTGTACGGTCGCGACTCCGCGGTCCGTATCCACCCGTCGCCCGTGTAGCGGTCGTAGGCGCCGACGCGCCAGTAGCTCCCCTGTTGGCTCTCGACGGTGAAGCGGACCTCGGGGCTGAGGCTGATCGCCCCCTGCATGGCGAACTCGCCGTCGTCGTTCACCAGGCTCGCCTCGACGGTCTCGGCGTCGGGGTCGTCCGTCGGGAGCAGCGGCTGGCCCGAACCGGTCGGGACGACGCTCGCCGAGACGGTGAGCACGACCATCGCGGCGACGACGAGCGCCACGCCGTCCGCGTCCGCGAGCCGACCGCCGCGGCGGTCGAGGTCGCCCACCCCGAGGACCGCAGCGATCGCGACGACCCCGAACAGCGCGGTCATCACGCTCGCGTCGCCCGTGAGGACGAAGAACAGCAGCGCCGCGCCGCCGACGGCCGCCGCGAGGCCGTATCGACGCCGCGCCGTCAGGTACCACGAGAGGAAGACCGGCACCGGCGCGACCGCGAGCGCCCAGACCTCGGCGTTGATGATGCGGAGGATGGACAGTCCCGTCAGCAGCGCCACGACGTCGGCCCAGATGAACTGGACCTGGTCACCCGGCGCGTACGTGTTCGGGATCGTCGGGAGGTAGAGCAACCCGCCGCCGACGGCGAGCGCGGCGGTGAGCAGGACGCCGCCGATCGGGGGGAGCACCCGGGCGAGCGCGACGCCCGCGAGGAGCGACCCCCCGGCGAGCGCGAGTAACAGCGTCGGATCACCAGTGACGTCGACGATCCCGTAGAGGACGCTCAGGTACGATGCGGTGAGGAGACCCATCGACGCGACGGCGACGATCCGGGGGCCGTCGACCGGTGACCGCCACCGTGCGCTCACGCCGGGACCACCCCCCGGTCGGCGGCGATATCGTCGAACGAGACCGTCCGCCCCCGAACGTCGACGGTCACCCGACCGCGGGCGTCGGCGCTGACGCGCACGTCGGCGCGGTCGAGGTCGGCCGCACCGAGCCGGCCGGGCGGGGTGCGCGCCAGCAGTTCCAACACGGCGAGGCGGTGGCGGTCGCCGAGCCCCCGATCGAGGTGCCCGCCGGGCGTCGTCAGCGCCACCTCGACGCCGTGGTCGAGGAGGTACGCGGCGATGCTGGCCGTCGCCGTCGCCATCCGGTCCGCGTTCCGGCCGCGATCACCCGCGGCGGCCTCGCACGCGATGGCGACCGTCCCGGTGTCCTCGTCGGCGAACTCCATGACGACGAACTCCTCCTGTCGTTTCGCGCTCGACTTCCAGTGGATGTCGCGGAGCGCGTCGCCCGGGGCGTACTCGCGGAGGTCGTCGAACGCCTGGCGCTCGGTCGTCCCCGTCCGGTCGACGATCTCCGCGAACGCGCCGCCCGGGGTCACGGGCCGGACCTCGGGATAGACGAGCACGCGTTCGTCCGTCGAAAACCGGTACGTGCGCTCGAACAGCCCCAGCGCGTCGTACGCCGTGACGGTGAGCGGGCCGACGTCGTGGGCGCCGCGGTGGACGAGGTCGAACTCGTACTCGACGGTGGTCGCGCCGGAGATCTCGCGGACGTACTCGCGGGGCCGGAGGCCGCGCCCGAGGCGGTCGGTGACGGTCGCGGGACCGTTCGCGTCGACGCGGATCCGCATCGTCCGCGCGTCGTTCGGAAACCCCGGCGCGGGGACCATGCGCTCGACCTCGGGACGGCCGCCGGAGCGCACCTGGACCGCACCCGCGAGCAGGGCGATGAGCGCCGGCGCGGCGACCGCGTTGAGCCCCTCCTGGCCGAACGTCGCCGCGAAGACGAACGCCAGGGCGGCGATCACGACGACCGTGACGCCGCGTGCCGTCGGCCTCATACCGGCGTCGAGTCGAGCGCCGCCCCCACGACGTCGCGCGCCGTCCGGTCGCCGCCGGGGGTCTCCCGGATGCGGTGAGCGAGCGTCACGACCGCCTCCCGCTGGACGTCGTCCGGGATCACGTAGTCGCGGCCGTCGAGGACCGCTCGCGCCTGGGCGGCGCGCAGGAGGGAGATCGAGCCGCGGGGGCTCACGCCGAGTTGGGCGTGGTCGCGCGTGTAGCGCGCCAGTTCGGTGACGTACTCGCGGACGTCCGCCTCGACGCGGACGCGGGAGACGGCCCGTCGGGCGGCGCGCACGTCCTCGGCCGTCGCCACCGGGTCGAGCCCCTCGATGGGGTGGTCGCCGACGACGCGCGCGAGCACCTCCGACTCGTCGGCCGCGTCCGGATAACCGAGGTGGAGCTTCTTCATGAACCGGTCGAGTTCGGCCGCGGGCAGTTCGTACGTGCGGTCGCGCTCGACCGAGTTCTGCGTCGCGATGACCACGAACGGATCGGGGACGACGTGGGTCTCGCCGTCGACGGTCACCTGCGTCTCCTCCATGGCTTCGAGCAGCGCGGACTGGGTCTTCGGGGGCGCGCGGTTGATCTCGTCGCCCAGCACCACGTTCGCGAAGATGGGGCCCGGACGGAACTCGAACTCGCGGGTCTGCTGGTTGAACACGTTCACGCCGGTCACGTCCGACGGGAGCAGGTCCGGCGTGAACTGGATGCGCTTGAACGTGCAGTCCACCGACCGCGCGACGGCGCGCGCGAGCATCGTCTTCCCGACGCCCGGCACGTCCTCCAGCAGGACGTGCCCCCGGGCGAGCACCGCCGTCACGATGTGCTCGACGGTGTCCGGGTGGCCGACGATGACGCGCTCCACGTTCTCGGCGACGCGGCGGGCGAGCGCCCCCGCGGCCTCCACGTCGTCCGCGTCGCCCGTCGTGTCGGCAGCCACGTTGTCACTCATTGCGTCCGAACGGTATCATAGGTAACAAGTACTTTCCGTCGATCATATCGGGCGAGGCGTTCTCTCACATGCCCCTCACGCGACGGAGCAAAGTAATTCTGCTGGAACAGGAACCCTGTGAGACATCTTATAGGGGAGCTCCGGAGTCGATGTGCGTTCCGCCAGCGTCGTCGGCCGCGCGCCGGAACGCCCGGTCGCACCGTCTCGCAACCACTCAGACGGTCACGCCAGCGCCGGTAGAACGCCGTGCTCCGTGCAGAGACGGATTCATCGCGTTGGATCCCTGAGGTACGCACGCTATGCTCCGCACGATACTCACGGCGGTCGGCATCGTCGAACTCCTCTCGCCCGAGGCGCTCATCGACGCCGCCGAGCGGATCGCGCTCGACGATCCGGACGACTGCGAGTTGAAGCCGTGGGTCGTCCCCGGCGCGCGGATCGAGGGACTCGCCTTCTTGATTCTCATGTGGCGAAGCGACGCCTCGTACTCCGCGTTCAAGAAGTTTCTCGGCCTCGTCGGAATCCTCGCGCTCGCGTTTCCACGCGCCTACGTCGACTACGGCGCTGAACTCGCGTACACCGACGCCGCCGAGTGCGAGTGGAAACCGTGGGTGTACCCGGGGACTCGCCTGGTCGGATTGCTGTACGTGGGCATCGCCCTCGACGAACTACGGAAAGGCAGAGCCTCGGGGAACTCGTAGCGGTGGGTTCGCAGATCGCTCGTCCAGCGGTGACGCGGCTCACCTCACCTCCCGCTAACGCCGTTCGAACCGCCGAACGCGGTCGCGCTCCGGCGAGCAGCGCCGGAATCCGACCGTGAGTTTATACCGAAATACGACCAAATCCGACCCATGACCGAAATCGTCCGCGACCCGAAGCACAGTGACGGCGCGCCGACGATAAACGACACCGGTATCCGCGTGATAAACGTGGCCAGCGCCTACGAGCACAGCGGTTACTCGCCGGACGAGATCGTCGGCTTCTATCCCGTACTCACGCTGGAGGACGTCCACACTGCACTTGCCTACTACTACGCGAACATCGACGAGTTCCGTGACGTCGAGGTCGACTCGGATGCGGCTCCGGCATGAGGGTGTACGCGGACGAAAACGTCTGGCTACCGGTCGTCGAGGGCCTCCGTCGTCGGGGATGGGACGTGACGACGGTCTACGACGAGGGGACGGTAAGGGACAGCGACCGAGAGCACCTCGAACGTGCGACGCGAAACGGGTGGCTCGTTCTCACGTTCGACGACGACTTCCTCTCGCTGGTCGCGGCCGACGAGAACGCGGAGCGCGCCGGGATCGTCTACGTGGGACAGTACGGGAAGGAGGTCGGCGAACTCGTCCGACGCGTCGACGCGGCGCTACGGCGCAATCGCGACCGCGATCTCGTCGGCGAGATCGTCTACGCCTGACCTCACCACTCCTTGCACTCCTCGCACACCAGTCGGTCCCCGTCGCGCCAGCGCCACCCGGTGGGGAAATATAAATTACCACGAAGGGCGTACTTCGACGCATGAGCGAGCGGGAAGCAACGAGTTCGCCGCCGTCGGCCGACACCCACGCCCTCGCAGCGGAGGCGTTCGTCGACCGCGCCCGCTCCCGATTCGAAGCCGAGATCACCGAACTGTACGTCTTCGGTTCGACCGTCCGTGGCGAGACGCGCGGTCTCGCCAGCGACGTCGACGTTCTCGTCGTCCTCGACGACAGCGCCGATCAGAAGGCGATCGCCGACGCCCTCCGCGACCTCGCCTACGACGTGATGCTCGAGTACGGGCCAGTCGTCGAACTCCACGTCCTCTCGGGACGCGAGTTCGATCAGTTCCGAAATGAGGGCAATCCATTCATCGAGAACGTCATCGACGAGGGACGTTCGTATGCCTGACGACGAGGAAGGCCCCGAGGAGGCAGCGGTCGAGGACCAACTCCGGCAAGCCAACCGGGCGCTCGCGGACGCCGAAGGCGCGCGGAACGCGGAACTCTCCGACGCGGTCGTCATCAACCGGCTGTACTACGCTTGCTTCCACGCCGCACAGGCCGTCCTCTACGACCGTAGTCACAACCCCGGCTCCCACGGGGGCGTTCTCTCTCTGTTCGGGTCCGAGGTCGTCGTCGCCGGCGACGTACCGCGTGAGCGTGGTCGCTTCCTCAACGATCTCTCCGAGCTCCGCAAGCGGGCCGACTACGGCTACGGGCGTATCGACGATGACGTCGACGCGCTCCTCGCTCGCACTCAGCAGTTCGTCTCCGAGATGGAAGACCTGTGTACGTCTCGGGACTGAGTGTCGCACTACGCACCTTCGATGGGCAACAGTTCTACGATCACCACTCTTTGCACTCCTCGCACACCAGTCGATCCCCGTCGCGCCAGCGCCGCTCGACGCGCTCCTCACACGCCGCACACGGCGCGCCGCCGGGCGTCCAGGCCATCGTCGCGGCGGCGGGGCGAAGGGGGAGTCCGGCGGGGAGGCCGTCCGGCGCGGACGGCGGATCGTCGGGGGCGTCGGGCGCTACGTCCGCGCCGGGCGGGTCGTCCGCCGACTCGGCGTCCCCCGACGCGTCGGTCGCGATCGCATCCCCCGCGTCCTCCGGATCGCCCGCGCCCCCCGCATCGGCCGCCTCCGCGGTCGAGGCGGACGCGGAGGACGACTCGGCGAGGAACTCGTCGAGCGAGCGGTCCCGTTGCATGTCCCTACCTCTCGCCCGGCGACGTATAGCCGTGGCGGACGGACACACACAAGTACCAGCGGACGAACGGGGAGGTATGCAGAACGTACTCGTGCGACTGATCGAGAGCCTCCCCGAACTCGGCGCGGGGTTCGCCGAGATCGCGTCGATGAGCGTCGGCCAGGCCGTGCTGCTCGCGCTCGGGGCGCTCCTCCTCCTGTTCAGCATGGGCTTTTTCGGCTACCTGGTCTTCGGCGCGCTCGTCCGGCCCATCGCCAACTTCGCGACGCCCGGCCGCGGCCCCGTCGAGCGCCGCGAGCAGGAGTACCGCGAACCGCGCTATTGAATCACGCCGACCACCCACTCCTCACCGCCCTTCCGCCCGGTCGAGCGCCGCCGCCGCGAGGTCCACCGCCGCCTCCAGGTCCGGACCGAGCGGCGCGCCCACGACCACGCCGTCCGCGTGTTCGAGGAGCGACCCGAGTCGCGCCCCGACCGACTCGGGCGTCCCGGCCGCGCTGAACGCGTCGATCATCGCGTCGGTGACCAGCCCGAACGCCTCCGCGAACCGCCCGGCGCTGATGGCGTCGCCGACGTCCGCCGCCCGATCGGCGTCGATCCCGTGGCGGTCCAGCACCGGGGGGGCCGCGCCGGCCGCGATGAACGCCGCCGGCGGCCGCGCGGCCGCGCGGGCGGCGTCGACGTCCTCCGCGACGCTCACGCTCGCGTAGGCGACGAGGTCGAACCCGCCGTTTCCGTCCCGTCCGTCCCGCCCGACCCGCCCGTCCTGCGCGCCCGGCCGGTCCTCCAGTCCGATCTCGACCTGCTCGCGCGCCCACGCGAGGTCGTCCGGGTGCGAGCCGTTGAACAGCAGGCCGTCGGCGCGCTTGGCGGCCATCCGGCACATGTGCGGCCCCTCGCCGCCGACGTACACCGGAATCCCGTCCCCACTCGGCGGTTCGTAGTTCAGGCCCGCGTCCGCCGCGACGAACGTCCCGTCGCGGGTGACGCGCTCGCCGCGCCAGAGCGCCCGCGCGGTCTCGAACGCCTCCAGCACGGGCCGCAATCCCCGCTCGTCGAGCAGGCCGAGGTTCCGGAGGGTCGAGGGGTCGCCCGGCCCGATCCCGAGGACGGCGCGCCCGCCGGAGAGTTCGTCGAGCGTCGCCAGGGCGGAGGCCAGCCGAACCGGGTGGACCTCGTGGGGGTTGACGACGCCCGGACCGAGGCTGACCTCGTCGGTCGCGCCCGCGATCTCCCCGAGCGCGAGAAACGGGTCGCGATTGTTGTAGTGACAGCTCGTGAACACCGTGTCGAAGCCCGCCGCCTCCGCCCGCGCGCCGAGGTCGGCGAGCCGCGGAACGGGGTGTTCGGGCGTGAGTTCGATTCCTCTCATGGGTCGTGTACTAGCGGGCGCGGCGACGGCCGTCGGGTCGGTGCGGTCGCGGCGCTCATCCCGGGAACTCCCACCGCTCTAGGGCCTGTCTGACGAGGTCGTCCTCGCGGGCGCGGAACAGCAGATCGTTCCCGCCGTGATCGCCGAACTCGAAGCCCCGGATCACGACGACCGGGGTGCCGCCGTCGCCCTCGCCGGAGACGAGGTTGGCGGCGGCGGCGAGTTCGTCCACGACCGCCTCGACGGTGACGTCGAGTTCCCGGCCCTCGCGGTCCGTCTCGCCGCGCCAGTCGCGGCTGGCGGGCATCCCCGCCCAGCCGATCGCGACACCGCGCTGGCCGTGGCGGAACGGCCGCCCGCACGTGTCGGTGACGATCGCGGGCACGCCGAGTGCCGTCGAGAGCGCCGCCGCGCTCGCGGTCGGATCCTCGGGCAGCAGGAGCAGGTCCGCCTCGGGGACGTTCGAGCGGTCGATGCCGGCGTTGACCGTGACGTGCCCGAAGCGCGTCTCCGCGAGGAGGAAGGGCGCGTCGAGCAACAACGCGTTCGACTCGTCGAGGACGACCTGCGCGAACCGCGGGTCCTTCGACTCGCCCGTGATCGACGCCAGTCGCCCGGCGAGCGCGCGGGCGCGCTCGCCGGCGGTCACGCTTTCGAGGTTCACCGTCCGGCCCTCGGCCTTCGAGACGACGGTGCTCGCGACGCAGACGACATCGTCGGCGCGCAAGTCGACGCGCTCCTCGACGAGCGCGGCGACGTCGTCGCCCGCGCGGATCTCGGGCAGGTCGGGGACCGCGAACACCTCCATGACGGTGGCTGGGCGGGCCGGAACGTAAAGGGGCGCGGTACCGGCGACGACCGCTGGTGTCCGCCGGCCCGCCCGGTGGCCCACCCGCCGTTCAGGGCCCCTCCTCGACGCTCACCTCGTACTCGCCGCGCTCGGCCCGGACGACGAGCATCGTCGCGTGCGTCGCGGGGTCAGCGCCGGTGGCGCTCCCGGGGTTGAGCAGGCGGACGCCCTCCACCTCCTCGTCCATGAGCCGGTGGGTGTGCCCGCAGACGCCGACGACGGGGGCGTCGCTCTCGTCCCCGTCGGTCTCCCCCCGGACGATCCCCGCCACGCGCTCGCGGTAGGTGTCGAGGTCGCCGGTGCCGTGCGTGACGACGAACCGGACGCCGCCGAGTTCGACCGACGCCACCTCCGGCAGTTCCGCGTCGGACGTTACGGGGTCCATGTTCCCCCTGACGGCGGTCAGCTCCGGGGCGAGGTCTGCGACCGTCGCGTACGCCTCCCGCGAGTCGAAGTCGCCGGCGTGGACGACGTGATCGGCGGCCCGTACCTCGTCGCGCACCCACGAGGGGATCTCCTCGGCGCGCGAGGGGATGTGCGTGTCGCTGATGACGGCGATGCGCATGTGAGAGGCGACACCCGCCAGCGGTATATAGTATCGGCCGTACGTCGGTCGAGCACACCGTGTCCCGAGCGGCGGGTGGTTCGGCGGAGCGACGGCCGACAGTATAAGCCGCTCGCGGTCGCAGGGGCTCGACGAGGAACGATGGACGAGACGCACGTCGTCACCTGCTTCCTTCGGAACGGCAGCGACGTCCTCCTGCTGCGCCGGAGCGACGCCGTCGGGTCGTACTCCGGCATGTGGGGGACCGTCGCCGGGCACGCCGAGGGTGATCCCGACGCGCTCGTCCGCGAGGAGATCGAGGAGGAGACGGGCCTGCTCGACGCCGCGACGTTCGTCCGGCGGGGCGACCCCTTCGCGGTGCTCGACGAGGCGCTCGACGTGCGCTGGGTCGTCCACCCCTACCTCTTCGACTGCGACTCGCGGGCCGTGACGACCAACGCCGAGACGGTCGAGTGTGAGTGGGTACCACCCACCAGGATACTCGAGCGGGAGACGGTGCCCAACCTCTGGCGGTCCTACGCCGCGGTCGCGCCGACGGTCGAGACGGTGGCCGCGGACCGCACCCACGGGGCGGCGTACCTCTCGGTGCGTGCGCTCGAAGTTCTCCGCGACCGCGCCGCCGAGGCCGTCGCGCACGACGAGGCCGAGTGGGACTCCCTCGCCGCGCTCGCCCGCGACCTCCGCGACGCCCGCCCGAGCATGACGGTCGTCGCGAACCGCGTGAACCGCGTCGCTACCGAGGCGGACGGCGACGCGACCGCCGTCGCGGAGTGCGCGGGGACCGAGATCGACCGGGCGCTGACCGCCGACGCGGACGCCGCCCGGGCGGCCGCGGAACTCGTCTCGGGCGCGCGCGTGCTCACCCTCTCGCGGTCGGGGACGGTCCGCGAGGCGCTCGCGCGCGCCGATCCGGCGGCGATCTACGTCGCGGAGTCGCGCCCGGGCGGCGAGGGGGTCGCGGTCGCGGAGGCGCTCGCGGGGGACGGCGACGCGGACGGTCCGACGGTGACGCTCCTCCCGGACGCCGCCGTCGCGCAGGCGCTCGCGGACGAACCGGTGGACGCCGTGCTCGTCGGGGCGGACTCGGTGCTCGCGGACGGGCGGGTCGTGAACAAGGTCGGCACGCGCGCGGCGGCGCTTTCGGCCGACCGGGAGGGAATCCCGGTCTACGCCGTCGCGGCCGCAGACAAGGTCGCCCCGGGGACCGACGCCGACCTCGAACCCCGCGAACGGGGGGCGATCTACGACGGCGACGCGCCGCTGTCCGCGTACGCCCCGACGTTCGACGTGACGCCCGCGGAGGCGGTGACGCTCGTCACCGAGGACGGCCCGCAGTCGGTCGAGGACGTGCGGTCGCTCGCGGCGGCGGCGCGTGAGCGGGCGGGGTGGGACGAGGACGCGGGCGAGGGTGAGAACGGATCGAGCGAGGGAGGCGAGGGCGATAGTCGGGAGGAATGAGAAAGGGCCAAACCCGTCGCGCGTCAATCCCCCGCGGGCGGCGGTGACGACGGTTACCCCCACCGAGCCCCGTGTGACGAGGGACCACGACCGAGCCGCCCGTTCAGTCACTCCTATTACCGTCGTGCGCCGAGCCTCCGCCATGCACGTGGCAGTTCACGGCTCCGTCTCCGCGGTGTTCGACCCCGCACTGCTCGTCGAGTACCTGCGCGAGCGCGACCTCGAGGCGTCGCGCTTCGATCCCGAGCGGCGGGGGGAGTACGACGGCGTCGCCGCATTCGGGCCGGACGAGGCCTTCCTCGACGTCCCGTGGGTCCACTGCGTCCGCGCGGGGTACGACGAGTTCCCCGTCGAGCGCTACGAGCGGGCGGACGTGACCCTCACCAACAGCACCGGCATCCACGGGACGACCATCGGCGAGACGGTCGTCGGGATGATGCTCTCGTTCGCCCGGCGGCTGCACGTCTACCGCGACCACCAGGGCGCGGGCGAGTGGGCGCGCGAGCCCTACGAGTCCGCGTTCACCCTCGCGGGCGAGCGCCTCTGCGTCGTCGGCCTGGGGACGCTCGGGCGGGGTATCGCCGAGCGCGCCGCGGCCCTCGGGATGGACGTCGTCGGGGTGCGTCGCTCGCCCGACCTCGTCCCCGGCGTGAGCGAGGTCTACCGGCCGGAGGACCTCCACGGAGCCATCGCCGACGCGCGGTTCGTCGCGCTCGCCGTCCCGCTGAACGTCGCCACGGCGGAGATGTTCGGGACGAGGGAGTTCGACGCGATGCGCGGTGACGCCTACGTGATCAACGTCGCGCGCGGGGGCGTCGTCGAGCAGGGCGCGCTGGTCGAGGCGCTCTCTAGGGGCGAGATCGCCGGGGCCGGCCTCGACGTGTTCGACCCCGAACCCCTCCCGCCGGAGTCGCCGCTGTGGGGGATGGAGAACGTGATCCTCACGCCGCACGTCGGCGCGATGACCGACCGCTACCACGCCGACGTGGGCGAGTTGATCGTCGAGAACGTCGAGCGGGCGGGGCGCGGGGACGAACTGGTGAACCGGGTCGTCTGAGTCGGGGTACCACACGCGCCGATCCACCGACGACGCTGCCGGCGCGGCGCGTTCTCAGAGGCTCCGTCGCACCTGCCCGACGAACTCGTGCAGTCCGATGTCGAACCGCAGTTCGAACGCGAGCATGACCAGCGCGTAGGCGGCGACGCCGGCGAGGACGGTCGCGACGAACGCCGGGAGAGGTCCTGCCGCGTCGGCGACCGCCCGGCGCACGGCGAGCGCGCAGACGCCCATGACGACGCTCCCGGCCGCCGGGAACGCGACGATGGCGACGAGCGAGCGCAGGTCGTCGTCGACGATCCGGATCGCCAGCCACGTCGCGACGGGGATGCCGACCGCGCTCGTCAGGAGGACCGCCGTCGACGTCCCCGGGAGCCCGAACGCGGCGGTGAGCGGGTAGATGGCGACGACGAGGACGCCCAGCCGGAGCGCGTGGAGCTTCGCGCCGTAGTCCGGGCGACCGACCGCCTTGAACAGGGGGGACGTGCACGTCCGAACCGAGCGCAGCACGCCGAAGCCGGCGAGTATCTGCATCGGGACGATCATCGCCTCCCAGCCGTCGCCGAGGAACGACGGGACGAAGACGGGCGCGACGACGGCGATGCCGACGCCGACCGGTAGCGAGATCAGCGACGAGAGCCGCAGGACGCGGTGGAAGCCCTCGCGGAGGGCGACCGCGTCGCCCTGCACCTTCGAGTACGCGGGCATGGCGACCCGCGAGATGGTGTGTGCGACCTCCGTGGCGGGGGCGTTCGAGAGCTGGTAGGCGAGCTGGTACGCGCCGAGGGCACCGGGGCCGATGAACCGACCGACGAAGACGTCGTCGCCCTCGCCGTAGAGGAACGAGACGGCCGACGAGCCGAGGATCCACTTGCCGTAGTCGACGAGTTCGGCGGCGCGGCCGCGGTCGAACCGCGGCCAGGGGCGGTAGTCGTGGATCGCGTAGGAGGTGACCATCCGGACCCCGTTGCCGACGACGAACCCGGCGACGAGCGCCCACACCGTCGCCTCGACGAACACCGCGTACCCGATCGACACCGCGACTCGGGGGAGCGTCCCGCTGAGGGAGAACGCGAACTGCCTGTGGAACGCGAGGTCCTTCTCGAAGTAGACCCGCCCCGGGTTGTAGAGCGTCTCGAAGAGCGTGGCGAGGGCGACGACGCGCAGCAGGAGCGTCGCGCGCGGCTCGCCGAAGAACGACGCGACCAGCGGCGCGGAGAGGAACGCCACGGCGGCGATGACGAGCCCCCGGAGTATCTGGAGGGTGAACGCCGTGTCGAGGTACGCGTCGACGTCCTCCTCCTCGCGCTGGATGAGCGCCGTGTCGAGTCCCAGCCGCGAGAAGCGCTTGAGCGCCGAGAGCGCGACGAGCGCGATGCCGAACAGCCCGAAGTCGGCCGGCGAGAGCAGCCGCGCCAGCACGACGAGCATCACCGTCTCGAGGACCCGGTTGCCGCCGTTGGTGAACGCGACCCACATCCCCCCGACGACCGTCCGTGAAGTGAGATCGCCGGTCGGCGAGAGCGTCCGCTTGAAGGCGTCGAGGAGCCGCATTAGTACAGGGAACCGTCGAGCGTCCGTCGTCCGCGCGAACCGCGGGGCGGGGTCGCCGGGAAGCGCGACCGGCGTCGGTCGCGCGGATCGGTTCGGGACCGGTGTGATACTGTCACATCGGTAGCTCTCCCGAGCGAGGGGAATACTATTTCGATAGCGTCCGGCGGTCCCGCCCGCGGAGACGGGGCGGGACCGCCCCGGAGAGCGCCTCTGGGAGGCTGCGACGGGCGAGGGGACGGTCGTCGCGCGGCGCGACGGTCGCTCTGGTCGGTGCCGGGTTCAGAGGTCGTACAGCTCGCCGTACTTCGTCTCCGCGTAGTCGAGGAAGTGGTCGGCCGTGTACGCCTCGCCCGTCGCCTCCTCGACGAGTTCGGGCGTGGTGTAGCGCTGGCCGTGTCGGTGAACGCGCTCGCGGAGCCAGTCGCGCAGGGGGTCGAAGTCGCCCTCGCGGACCCGCGCGTCCACGTCCCCGAGGTCGCGCTCGGCCGCGGCGTAGAGCTGCGCGGCGAGGACGCTCCCGAGCGAGTACGTCGGGAAGTAGCCGAAGCTGCCGTGGGCCCAGTGGATGTCCTGCAGGCAGCCCGCCGCGTCGGTCTCCGGGCGGACCCCGAGGTACGCGTCCATCCTCTCGTTCCAGGCCTCGGGCACGTCGCGCACGTCGAGGTCGCCCGCGATCAGGTCGCGCTCGATCTCGAAGCGGAGGATGACGTGCATGTGGTAGGTGAGCTCGTCCGCCTCGACGCGGACGAGGTTGTCCGGGTAGATCCGGTTCGCGGCCTCGTAGCCCTCCTCGGGCGTCGCGGCGGTGCCGAGGTGCTCGTTCACCGTCGGCGCGATCAGCTCCCAGAAGGCGCGGCTGCGGCCGACGTGGTTCTCCCAGAGGCGGGACTGGGACTCGTGGACGGAGAGGTCGCGCGACTGGCCGAGCGGCGTGCCGTACGCCTCGGCCGGGAGGCCAAGCTGATAGGTCGCGTGGCCGAACTCGTGGATCACCGCGGTGAGCGCGTCGAGCGGGTCGTCCTCCTTGAACCGCGTCGTCACGCGTGCGTCGAACTGCGTGCCGGACATGAAGGGGTGGGGGGCGGTGTCGAGCCGACCGCGCTCCCAGGGGTAGCCGAGCGTGTCGAGCACGTCACGGACGAGCACCATCTGCGTCTCGTCGTCGTATCGCCCCTCGAACGGGGCGGCGAGTTCGACGTCGCTCGCCTGGATCTCCTCGATCAGCGGGACGAGCCGCTCGCGGAGGCGTTCGAGCACGCGCTCCGCGGTGTCGAGGTCGAGGTACGGCTCGTAGTCGGCGAACAGCACCTCGTAGGGGTCCGCGGCGGGATCGACGTGGGCCGCGTACTCGCGCTTGAGTTCGATCAGGCGTTCGAGCGTCGGCGCGAAGGCGTCGAAGTCGTCCGCCTCCTTCGACTCCTGCCAGACGGGGAGCGCCTCGCTCGTCACCTCCGAGATCTCCTCGACGAGGTCGGCGGGGACGCTCGCCGCGCGGTCGTGCTCGCGCCGGAGTTCGCGGACGACGGCGCGCTGATCGGCGTCGAGGTCCGCCGCCTCGAGGGCGTCGAGGTCGGCGGCCATCTCGTCCGCCGTGAGCAGTTCGTGGGAGAGCGCGGAGAGCGTCGAGAGCTGCTTCGAGCGGGCGGGCGTGCCGCCCTCCGGCATCATCACCTGCTGGTCCCAGGAGAGCAACATCCCGGCGGATCGGAGGTTACTGATGCGCCTGACCCGATCCAGGAAGTCGCCGTACCGCGACTGCTGTTCGGTCGCCATGCGTGACGACTAGCCACGGCGTCCTATCAACCTGCTGAATGTCTCACAGGATCGACGGCCGAGACACACAGGTCGACGAGAGCGCCGACCACGAACGGCGCGCCGACGGTGCCGTCGTCGGTCAGGGCTGCGCGACCCGCTCGATCGCCCCGCGGTAGATCCCGTAGCACCGATCGAGCGCGGCGAGCGGGACGCTCTCGTCGGCGGTGTGCGCCTCGCCCGGTTCGGCCGCGCCGCAGACGACGCACGCCGTTCCCGCGTCCGCGAGCCACCCGGCGTCGGTCGCGTGGGGCTTGGCGACGTGTTCGGGCGTCCCCGACTGCGCCCCGTCGGCGGCGGCCAGCACCGCGTCCGCGAACGCCTCGTCGCGGCAGGCCATCGGCGGGAGGTCCTGCTCGACGCGCCACCCGACGCCCTCGACCGCCTCGACGCTCCCCAGGTCCGCCCGCGCGCCGGGGACGGTGCGCTCGTCGACCGTCACCTCGCAGCGCTCGGGGACGACGTTCCACGCGCTGCCGCCGTCGATCTCGGTGACGACGACGCTCCCCGCGAGGGCCTCGCCGAGGACGGTCGCCGTCGGCGCGCCGAGGTCGCGGACGATCTCGACGGCGTCGAGCGCCCGGTAGATCGCGTTCTCGCCGGCCTCGGGTTCGCTTGCGTGGGCCGCGTCGCCGCGGGCGATCAGCCGGCTCGCACGCCGCCCCTTGTGGGCGACCGCCACGTCCGTCACCCCCGGCGCGGAGTAGCCCGTGGAGCCCTCGCCGACGATCGCGTAGCCGGGCGCGAACCCCGAGTCGATGGCACGCCGCGCGCCCGCGCCGCCCCGCTCCTCGCCCGCGAACGAGGCGAGGACGCAGGGGGCGTCCGCGTCGCGGAAGGCGCAGCACATCGCGGCGAGCGATCCCTTCATGTCGGCGCTGCCGCGGCCGTAGAGGCGGCCGCCGCGCTCCTCGACGACGTACGCGCCGCCCGCGCCGACCTGCGACTCGTCCGGCGGCACCACGTCGTGGTGGCCGACGAGCGCGAGGCCCCCCTCGACGGTCCACGGGTCGTCCCTGTCGTCCCTGTCGTCCCCGTCCCCACCGCCTCCGTCGCCCGCCGCACCGACGCCCCGCCGCGCGATCACGCCGGCGTCCGTGTGCGCGACCGCGGCGTCGGTGCCGTCCCGGAGCCAGTCCGCGAGGTACTCGCCGGCGGCGCTCTCGTCATCGTGGCTCGGGATCGCCACGAGATCGCGCGCGAGGGTTCGAACGTCGTCCATGGCTAACGAGTCGGTCGCGACGGATTAATTTCTGCCGCGAGCGTTGGACACGCTTATACGGCGGCGCGGCGCAGGTACCGTATGAACGTCGTCCCGGATACGAGCGTGGTCGTCGACGGCCGCGTGTCCGAGCGGGTCGAGAGCGGCGAGTTCGCCGACGCCACGGTCTACGTCCCCGAAGCGGTGGTGAGCGAACTCGAGTCCCAGGCCAACAGCGACCGCGAGATCGGCTGGCAGGGGCTCGAGGAACTCAAGCGCCTCGCCGACCTGGCCGACGAGGGACGGATCCGGCTGGAGTACGTGGGTCGCCGCCCGAACGAGGAGGAGATCCGCCGCGCCAGCGCGGGGGAGATCGACGCCCTCATCCGGGACGTGGCGAGCGAGTACGACGCCACGTTCGTCACCAGCGACATCGTCCAGGGCGAGGTGGCGAGGGCGAAGGGCCTCGACGTGCGCTACCTCGAACCGTACGACTCGGCGGTGGGCGAACTCGCCGTCGAACCCTACTTCGACGAGGAGACGATGAGCGTCCACCTGAAGACGGGGATGGTCCCGATGGCGAAGCGGGGGACCGTCGGCGAGATGCGCTACGAGGCCATCGCTGACGAGGAGCTCGACGACGAGACGATGCGCGAGTACGTCCACGACATCAGGAACGCCGTCGACGTCTCCGACGAGGGCTTCACCGAACTGTCCGAGCCGGGGATGCGGATCGTCCAGTTCCGCAACTACCGCATCGCCATCGCGGAGCCACCGTTCAGCGACGGCGTCGAGATCACCGCCGTCAGGCCCGTCGCCAAGACGAGTATCGGGGACTACAGCCACGCCGAGGAGATGAAAGAGCGCCTGCTCGACCAGCAGCGCGGCGTCCTCATCGCGGGCGCGCCCGGAGCCGGGAAGTCCACCTTCGCGCAGGCGGTCGCCGAGTTCCTCGCGGACGCCGGCTACTCGGTGAAGACCATGGAGAAGCCACGCGACCTACAGGTCGGCCCGAACATCACCCAGTACACGGAACTCGACGGGCAGATGGAGAAGACCGCGGACGCCCTCCTGATGGTCCGGCCGGACTACACCATCTACGACGAGGTCAGAAAGACCAGCGACTTCCGCACCTTCTCGGACATGCGCCTCGCGGGCGTCGGAATGGTCGGCGTCGTCCACGCCACCCGCGCCATCGACGCCCTCCAGCGCCTCGTCGGGCGCGTCGAACTCGGCATGATCCCGCAGGTCGTCGACACCGTCGCCTACGTCGAGGCGGGCGACCTCACGACCGTCTACGACGTGAAGACGAGGGTGAAGGTGCCCGCGGGCCTCGTAGAGGAGGACCTCGCCCGGCCGGTGATCGTCGTCAGCGACCACGAGACGGGCACGCCCGAGTACGAGATCTACACGTTCAACCGCCAGGTCGTCACCGTCCCCCTCGGCGACGAGGAGGAGGAGCGCGAGACGGGCGTCGGCCGCATCGCCAAACAGGAGATCGAGCGCGAGATCCGGTCGGTCGCCCGCGGCCACGTGCAGGTCGACCTGCAGGGACAGAACCGCGCCGTCGTCTACGTCGATGAGGACGACATCTCCTACGTCATCGGGAAGGGCGGCGGCCGCATCAACCAGATCGAGGACCGCCTCGGCATCGACATCGACGTGCGGACCCTCGACGAGCGACCCCGGGCGAGCGCCGAAACCGGTGGCGTGGGGAGCGGCGGCGAGCGGGGAGCGGGCGAGCGCGTCACCCCCGAGATCACCGGCCGCCACATCATCGTCCCGCTCGGCGGTCACGCGGGCGAGACGGTCGAGGTGCGCGCCGACGGCGACTACCTCTTCACCGCCACCGTCTCCCGCGGCGGCGAGATCCAGGTCTCCCGCGGCAGCGCCATCGCCGAGGAGATGGAGGGGGCGATCGACCGGGGGGAGGCGATCACGGTGGTGCCGTCGTAGGGGGGACAGGCGTTCGAGGACGGCGAAACGCGAGACGTACGGCGCGAAGCGGCGGCTCCGCGGTCAGCCCTCGGAGTGCGCCTGCTCGAACGGGCGGGGGGGCAACCGGAGTTCCTCGAGACCCGGACGGTGCTTGACGTTGTAGATGACCTTCATCTCGTCCGTCGCCGGCACGCCGTTACACGACAGTCGGATGCCGCGGTCCAGCATCTCCGGCGGGAGGATGTGGTTGACGGGCATCGACAGTTCACCCTCCATCACCGCCACCGCGCAGTTAGCGCACGCCCCGCCCCGACAGGCGTACGGCCACGCGAACCCCCGGTTCTCGGCGGCCTCGAGGAGGAACTCGTGTGGGTGGACCAGGATCCGACCGTAGTCAGCCGGGTCGAGCCCCTCGTCGGACGCCTTCTGGAAGAGCGCGTCGTCGTCGAGGTCCCAGTCGTAGTCGTCGAGCACCTCGTAGTTCAGGTACTCGACGCGGGTCTCCTCGCGCGGGGGGCGCTCCTCCACGCCCTCGGAGTCGGTGTCGCCCGCCTCGCCGTCGTCGCCCGACAGGACCCGCTCGTACGCCGTCAGTACCGCCTGAAACTCGTCCGCTGAGCCGCCGTGATCCGGATGTGTCTCCTTCACTCGTCGTCGGTACGCTCGAACGACCGCCGCGTCGTCCGCATCCGGATCGATCCCGAGAACGTCGAACGGGGACTTCACGCGTAGTGGTAGGGAAATCGCGCGGATAAATCCTCTCCTAGGGGGCTCGGCGTCCCGATGGTGACCGCAGTACGCCCCGACGAGTCGTCCGACCGATCCCCACCGACGGTTCGACGGAGCAAAGCGGTTACTCGCACGAGCGTCCGCGAGCGAAGCGAGCGGTTCACCGGGCGCGAACGGAGTGAGCGCCCGGCCCTTTTTGGTCCAGATTTTTCGAGGAGCGGTGCGCCTTCGGCGCACCCGACGAAGAAAAAGGTGGTTCAGAAGGAAGACGCCGGCCGCCCCGCCCGGTCGATCACTTCGTCGCTGATCTCGATGGGGCAGTCGATGCGGAGCGCGAGCGCGATGGCGTCGCTGGGGCGCGCGTCGAAGGAGAGCTTGCGGCGTTCGCCGTCGCGGTACTGTTCGGCGTCGACCTTGGCGTAGAAGGTGGCGTCCGCGAGGTCGTCGATCCGGATGCGGTCGATGGCCCCGCCGAACTCCATCACCATGTCGACGAGGAGGTCGTGGGTGAGCGGCCGTTCGAAGCTCTCGCCGTCGAGCGCCAACTGCATCGACTGGGCCTGGTCGTCGCTGATGAAGATCGGAACGACCCGGTCGTTCGCGTCGAGTAACACCACGGGCGTTCGGTGACCATCCTCGGTGACGCTCACACCCACACCCCGCACCGTGGCAGTCGCTGTCATGTTGAGCCATTCACGATGGGAGTATGAAAAGTTACCCTCAGCCGGTTCGTACAGTCAGCGATAGCGACAGAACATGCAGGAAGACGGATACGTCGTCGCCGTGAAACCGTCCGCTCGCCGCCTGAGCGCCGCGGCCGGACGGTGGGTGAACGAGCGGGGACCCCGCCGCCGGTTCGGGACGAAGGCGCTCGCGCGTCGCTGGGCCCGGGAACTGAGCGCGCCGGGCGCGCGGCTGTGGGTACAGGACGCCGTCCCGAACGACCCCGCGCCGGTCGACGGCTACCTCGTCGGGACGGGGCACGAGTGGAAACCCGCCGCCGCGCCGGACAGTACGGGGAAGCAGGCGACGCTCGACCGGACGGCCGGAACGGCTTTTGGTTGCGATTGATTACCGTGATACATGAACACATACATGGCGCTCGTCGACGTGCGGGACACCGTCCAGAACGTCCAGGAACTGGCGAGCGTCTGGGGGGAGATCCGGAACGAGATCCACGACCTGGACGGCACCCTCACGGACGCCTACGCCGTCCTCGGCGAGCACGACTACCTGCTCCTGTTCGAAGCGCCGGACCACGACCGTGCGCTGCAGATCTCGCTCGTCGTCGAGCGCCGCGGGCTCGACATGCAGACGATGGAGCTCATCCCCGTCGATCGCTTCGGGGAACTGGTCGACGACATCTGAGCCGACGCGACCGTCAGCGCGGCGGGTACCGCCCACGCCACGGCCGTTCGCGCTCGTAGGCGGCGCTCGCCGCGAGCACCGTCGCGTCGCCGTGGCGCGGACCGATCAGTTGGAGCCCGACCGGGAGACCGTCGTCGGTCCAGCCCGCCGGGATCGACGCCGCCGGGTGGCCCGTCATGTTGAACGGCTGGGTGAGGTACCAGCCGGTGTAGGGATCGATCGACTCGCCGTTGACCTCCTGGGGGCCGAACGCCGCCTTCGAGAAGGGCGGCACCGCGAGCGTCGGACAGGCGAGCAGGTCGTACTCCCCGAAGAGCGCCTCCACCGCGTCGAAGACCGCCGTTCGGGCGGCGTTCGCCTCCGAGAGTTCGAGCGCCGAGTGCTCCTCGCCGCGGCGGATCATCGGCGCGACCACGCCGCTCAGTTCGTCCATGCGCTCGCGCAGGTCGACGCCGAACGCCTCCCCGGAACCGGCCGCGAGCGCCGCCATCTTCGACTGGAAGATCGTGAGCGATCCGCGGCGGGCGCGGTCCCATACCCCCTGGAGGCCGGGCTCGGCGCGCTCGACCGTCATCCCCGCGTCGGCGAGGGCGCAGGTCGCCTCCTCCACGAGATCGCGCACCTCGCTTGCCACCGGAAAGGCGTCGAGCGTCGGGCTGTAGGCGACGCGCAGGTCCGTCACGGGCGCGTCGAGGGCGGCGACGAAGCCCGTCTCAGGGGAGGGGAGCGAGAACGGGTCGGCGGGGTGCGCCCCGGCCATCGCGTCGAGCAGCAGCGCCGCGTCCGCCACGGTTCGCGTCAGCGGGCCGGTGCAGGTAAACGGGAGGGCGTCGGCGAGCGCGTCCGGTCGCGCGCGTCGAGGCACCAGACCGAAGGTCGGTTTGAGGCCGTACACGCCGCAGCAGGCGGCGGGGATGCGGACCGACCCGCCGGCGTCAGTCCCCTGGGCGAGCGGGACGAGGCCGTCCGCGACGGCCGCCGCGCTCCCGCCGGAGGAGCCGCCCGCCGTGCGCTCCACGTCGTAGGGCGTCGCCGTCGGGCCGAACAGGTCGTTGTCGGTGGTGGCGACGTGCCCGAACTCGGAGGTGTTGGTCTTGCCGACGACGACGGCACCCGCCGCGCGCAGGCGCTCGACCGCCGGGGCGTCGCGATCGGGGACGTGCTCGGCGAGCGGGACCGAGCCGTACGTCGTCCGCACGCCCGCGACCGGCGTGAGGTCCTTGATCGCGACCGGGAGGCCGTGCAGCGGGCCGAGGTCGTCGCCCCGTTCGACCGCGCGGTCGGCGGCCGCGGCGGCGGCGCGCGCCTCGTCCGCGCAGAGCGTGACGAAGGCGTTCGTCCGGTCGTTGCGGGCGTCGATGCGGTCGAGACACGCCTCGACGAGCGCCGACGACGAGAGGTCACCCGCGCGGATCCGACGCGCGAGGTCCGTCGCCGACGAGAAGAGCAGATCCTCGGTCATGTCCACCGCTGTGGGCCACGGTAGCAAAAGTGTATGCGCTCGCGAGAGGTCGCGCCCGCGACGAACGGGGGGCTTTTGCCCACGGCGCTCCGACGGGAGGTATGCGCTACGGCGAGGACTCCCTCACCCGCAAGCGGGCCGCCATCGCGATACTGCCATTTCTCCTCCTCGGCCTGGCGAACGTCGCGCTGCTGCTGACGTGGGGACTCGAGCCGCTCTGGGCGTTCATGATCCTCCCGCCCATCCTCTTCATTTCGGTACTCGGCTGGTTCGCCTTCCGCGGCGGGATGGTTGGACCGGGAGCCGAGGAGGAAGAGGACGTAGAGCGGATCTGAGAGCGCGGTACGCCTGTACTCGACGGTCGGCCCGCGTCACCGCGACGCACCGAACCGACGATCGCGACGGCGAGGCGCTCTCACAGGCGGCCGTCCATCGTCGTTCTCGATCGCGCTGGGTAGACGTCTGGTAGACGGCGGAATCACTCTCTCGGGAGGGCGGTGAACCCGAGTGCCCGAAACCCGCCGTCATAGGTGAGGATGTGATCGATGCCGTAGTCCCGCGCCTGCACGCCGATCACGTGGTCCGTGAGGGAGATCGCTTGGTCGTCGTACTGTCGGAACTGCTCGACAGCCCGCTCGGCGAGCGACGGCTCGACGTCGAGGATGCGGAAGGTGTCGGTCTCGAGTATCCGATCGGTGACCTGGTGGGCAACTCGCGTCCCTGCGTGTGAGAGAAGCAGGGAAACGACCTCGTCGAGCACGCACTGATTCGTGACGAGCGGGTAGTACGGGAGGTCATTCGCCCCGATCGCCTGGATCACCGGCCGAATTTCCTCGTGGCGTGACGCGCCCTCGTACTGGTGTGCGACGATGGCGTTGGTATCGACAAAGAGCGGCACGCGCCCGTCGACGCTGTCGGTCGGGACGAATCGGGGGAAGTCGCTCGACACGCTTCACTCGGTCTCGGTCTCGGCGGCGATCGCATCCCCGAGGAGCTCGTCGGTGTCCGCGACGTCGATCGGCTCGCCCTCTTCCTCGTCGAACGGCTCTTCAGCGAAGAACGGGGCTTCGGAGTCATGGTCACCCGTGGTGTCGAGCGTCCGCTCCCGGTCCGTGAGCCACCATACGACGGCGCGCCCGCCGACCTTCCGCCGGGCGACTCGGCCCTGGTCACGAAGCTGCTTGAGCTTCTTTGTCGCCCCTTCGGGAGTGCAGTCGAGCGCGTCGGCAACGTCCCGAGCGGTAACGATCGGGGCGTCTACCTCGTTCATCACCGCAAGGACGCGCTCGGGAGTAAGCGTCTCGACGAACTTGCCGCTGTTATCTCGCGCCCGTTCGCTCATACGCTCCCTTCGAGACCGGGGTGCATAGACCTGTTGTCTCGTGCTAAAAGGGTAGCGCCATATCCAGTTAGCACGTGCTAACACGTCCCGGTCAGTCAGTCGGTCACGGAGGAAGCTAACCGGGGAGTCGAATCGAGAACTCGATAGACTCTGCCCCTCCCCGGAGGATCGGTCGCTTCTGCTGGCCGCTCGTTTCGAACTCGATAACGCCTAACGATTCAAGTTCGGCCAGATTCTGATGTACCTCACGGTACTCGCGGTCGACGGTCGCTGCCGCCTGACGGATGCTCTCGGGGCGCTGAGAGACGATCGCCTCGATGAGTTCGAGATTCGACGTGCGCATGAGGCGGTCGATGTCGTCGAACGCTTCGAAGTTCAGGATGAAACGGACGTCCTGTTCGATCGCCTCGCCAGTCTCGCCAGCTTCGGCGCGGCGGAGTCGCTCGCCGGCTGCATCGCGGTGGTCGTCACGCTGTTTGAGCGTGATTTTGAGCGTGTTTTCGGTCATGGTGGGCGTCGACCTCGGCCATGAATCGGCCCCGAAGCGTCATTATTCCATGCCGTCACGGCTTGTACTGCCGCGTACCGAACTACGCGAGCGTACCTCCCCCCTCGCACACCACGCTTCTGCAGAAATCACACGACTGCACCGTGACGGTGTGCTAACCCATTCAGTCTGGAACGGTGTTTGGCGGGCGGCGCGGCGACGGTCTATCAGGAAAGGAGAAACGTCTTGAGCGTCTGGGAGGCCCCATACAACACACAGGTGATACCACAACCATGACCATGATGGACGCATTCGATGGGGGTCCGACTTCGCGGACGCTCCTCGTCACCGTCGATAGTGACGGGGAGTTTTATCGTGCTGGCCGTGAGGCGATCGAACGACTTGAGCGCGGCGACTCGATCGAGACTCGTGACACGTTCTCGCTCCCGAGCGTCGAGTTGCTCTTTGAGACGTTCACCCCGCGGACGATACAATTGCTTGAGACGATTGCGGACGCCGAACCGGGGAGCATCCGAGAGACGGCCCGCCTCGTCGAGCGCGACGTGAAGAACGTGCACGAGGAACTGAGCGAACTCGCCCGCCTCGGACTGATCCAGTTCGAGCAAGCGGGTCGGGCAAAGCGCCCGCGCTTCCCGTACGAAGAAATCGTGATTAGCCTCCCGTTCGACCAGTGCACGACATCCCGTCAGTGACGGGCACCGCGTTGCGCGTCAGAACGTCCGGACGGCCCGGTCGGGGTCTATCTCGTCGTCGATCTCGTCGACGAACGCCTCCAAATACTCGCGAAGCATCGCCGCGCGATCGGCGTCCGAAACCTCGCACACGTCGACCCGATTTTCGTGCTCATGCGGGCAGGCGTCCATCTCGGCGTCCTCCCCGTCGGTAAGGCCACTGAGGTGTGCCTCGCACAGCGAGCCGTCGCGCCGGCTCCGTCGCCTCACGCTTGCATGTGGGAAGCGTGCACTGCCGCGCCGGCGGCACCGTCACGTCGTCTCGATAGAAGCGCCGAGGGAGAGATTTGAACTCTCGAGTCCTTGCGGACAGCAGATTTCGAATCTGCCGCCTTGGCCGGGCTAGGCTACCTCGGCTCGCGAGTCACTACCTCGCCGCGCCTTTAGTCGGTTTCGGTTCCGGACAGTGTCGTTCGACAGCGATAAACGCGCCACGAATTAGCGTTGCGCCACGGACACCGACGAGGCGCGCGATGGCGCGCCGTCGCAGACGTGACGGTGTCGGTCTCGTCGACGGCGGAGGGGTCCCCGACCGCGTGCTACTCGGCGGTCTCACGCCCGGCGTACCGTTCTCCTCGTGGTAACGACCGGCAGTCGATCGCGTCGGGGGTGAGCGTCCGTTCGGCGACCGCCCGGGGAACGTCGGCCGCGCCACACTGAAGGGTCGCGCGGCCGCACGTCGAGTATGGAGATCGGCGTCATCTCCGACGTCCACGCGAACGCGGTCGCCCTGGAGGCGGTCCTCGCTGCCATGCCGCCGGTCGACGCGGTGGTCTGCGTCGGCGACGTCGTCGGCTACGGTCCCCACCCCGTCGAGTGCGTAGAGCGCGTCCGGGACGCCGCGGCGCACGTCGTGCAGGGTAACCACGACCGCGCGGTGGCGACGCCGGAGGCGTACCGACACAACGAGATGGCCTACGAGGGGCTCCGCCACGCCCGAGAGCGCCTCGACGACGAGCAGCGCGCGTGGCTCGCGGGGCTCCCCGAGGAGACCACCTGCTGCGACGGGCGCGTGCGCCTGGTCCACAGCCACCCGGCGGAGCGCGATCGGTACGTCTACCCCCGGGAGTTCGAGGCGCTCGCCCCCCTCCTCGGCGACGAGCGCGCCCTGGTGCTCGGTCACACGCACGTCCAGCACGACGAGCGCGTCGAGGGTACGCTCGTCGTCAACCCGGGGAGCGTCGGCCAGCCGCGCGACGGCGACCCCCGGGCCGCCTACGCCGTCCTCGACCCCAACACGCCGTCGGTCGAACAGCGCCGCGTGGCCTACGACGTGGAGCGCGTGCGGGCCGACGTCGCGGCCGCAGGCTTACCCCAGCGGACCGCGGCGCGGCTGGCTCGGGGGGAGTGATCGAGAATCGGGCGGATGGAGGACGAAGCGACGCGGCGACGCCGCGCGTGACGACGCCGCTATCGCCGCCGCTCGGCCCCTAGCGCCCGATAAAAAAAACCGTGGTACGTCGATCGACCGAACCTAGAACTCGGAGTCGTTCTCCGAAGTGTTGTTCTCGCCGAACGTGTCGTTCTCGGTCATGTTCGTGTCGTTCTCGGTCATGTTCGTGTCGTTCTCGGTCATGTTCGTGTCATTCCCGAGCGTCTCGTTGTCCTCGCCGAACGTGTCGTTCTCAGACTCGTTCATGCCCGTCTCGTTGTCGTCGCCGATCGTGGCGTTGTCGGTCTCGTTCTCGGTCGTGTTGTTACCACCGCCCGGGCCCGCGCAGCCGGCGATGACGAGCAGACCGGCCACGAGCAGCGCGGCCAGGACCTTCCGTGTGTTCGACTTCATGTGCACTTCCTCCTGAAGCCGCCAGGGGGAATAAAGCGGTGGAGTCGTCCCACCGTTTCGAGGGTGAGACAGACATTGTTGCAGACTGTTTCACGGCGACGACCGGTGGTTAGGCGACTTGTACGTAACCGGCACACCATCTCACATTCACATAAAGAAACGAAAAAAGGCTATGTTGTGCGGCGATAAGGGGTACATTACGGCGCACACAATGTCAAGTCCCCGGACCACTATATTAAACCGCGTCGCGGTTGTACTCGCCGTTCTACTCGTCTGCGCGGTCGGCGCGGTGCCGATCGCGGCGCAGTCCGCGAGTATCGGGAACGTCAGCTACGCGGGTGAAGGGCTCGTCACCACCAACGACGGCGTGACGTACCTGACCCAGTGGCAATCACACAGCCTCGACGCGGAGGTTTCGACCGGGTCCGGCGACTACCAGGTGTGCGTGGAGGCGGGCAGCGGCGACGACTTCCGCGAGCTGTCCTGCCAGCCGGTGGACGGGAGCGGCAACCAGACCAAGTCGTTCACCTTCGAGCAGTGGCCATCCGACCTCGGCGGCGAGCAGACCGTCCGCGTCGTCCTCACCGACGGCGACGGGGATCGAATCGACCGCGTCAGTGCGGACGTGCACGTGCTCACCCCCAACGGCGACTTCGACGGCGACGGGCTGAGCAACCGTAACGAGGTCGAGATCGGAACCGATCCCCTCGCGAAGGACACCGACGGCGACGGCCTCACCGACGGCCAGGAGGTGAACGTTCACGGGACCGACCCGACCAACCCCGACACCGACGGCGACGACCTCTCGGACGGGGCTGAGGTGAACGACCACGGGACGAACCCGACGAAGAAGGACACCGACGGCGACGGACTGTCCGACGGCGTCGAGGTCACGAAGCACGGAACCGACCCCACCGAACCGGACACGGACGACGACAGCCTCGGGGACGGGGCCGAGGTCCGGAAGCACGACACCGACCCGACCAACCCCGACTCGGACGGCGACGGCCTCACCGACGGTCAGGAGGTCAAGGTCCACGGGACCGATCCGACCAACCCCGACACCGACGGCGACGGCCTCACCGACGGCCAGGAGGTGAACGAATACGAGACGAGTCCGACCAAGGCCGACACCGACGGCGACGGCCTCTCGGACGGGGCCGAGGTGAAGAAACACGGGACCGACCCGACCAACCCCGACACCGACGGCGACGGGGTGAGCGACGGGGACGAGATCAAGGCGGGGACCGACCCCAACCCCCCGAGCGGCCTGAAGAGTTTCCTCCAGCCGACCGGCGAGCAGGTACCGCTGTACGCGGGGGTGGCCGGTGCGTACCTGATACTCGTCGCGGTCGCCGCGCTGTGGGCCTCCCGCCGGAGCGGCCCTGCCGGCGGGGCCGCGACCGCCGAGGCGGCCGACGGTGCCGGCGAAGCCGAGGCGGTGCCGGAGCCGCTGACCAACGAGGATCGGATCATGCGACTACTCGACGAGAACGGCGGGCGACTCCGCCAGGCGGACATCGTCGACAACACCGACTGGTCGAAGTCGAAGGTCAGCCGCCTGCTCTCCCGGATGGAGGAGAACGGGGAGGTCCGCAAGATAAGCATCGGACGCGAGAACCTCATCGCGCGCCCGGGGGACGAACCCGAGAGCGCCCGCTCGCCGTTCGACGAGACGGACTGATCCGCCCCGCCCCCTCTCACTCGGCTCTTCCACGAAGTCGCTGGTGAACGTCAAGTACAGCCGCCCTCCGACCCGTCCGAGGCCGAGCGGGGCGACGATACCGAGGAGGCCGAGGATCGAGAGGAGCGGCGCGACCGTGACGGTCTCGATGGCGACCGCGTAGATCGAACGTTCCTCGCCGGCGTAGACGAGTCCGGCGACCGCTGCGTTGAACGCGACCGTGCCGACGGCCGTGTAGAGCGCAAAGCGCGTCGAGTCCATCCCGGCGACGCTCGCGGGGATCGAGACGACCGAGCGGAGCACGGGGAGGAGTCGACCTCAGCAGACCGCGCCGGAGCCGTAACGGCGGAACCAGCGCCGTCCGCGGTCGGGATCCCGCGCCGAGATGCGCAGATAGCGGCCGTAACGGTCGAGCGCCTCCTCGCCCGCACGCCCCGCGCCGTAGGCGACGAGGCTGCCGCAGACCGTCCCGATCGTCGCCGCCGCGACGAACAGCGCGAGGCTCGTCCGATCCGTCACTCCGACTGACCGTTCACGTCCGTGGCGTCCGTCTCGGACGTGAACGGCGTGCCGAGACGGCGCTGAACGCGTCCACCGCCGCGCCGTACCGATCGAGCGAGCAAACGAAGGCCGTAGGCCATCAGTTCACCGAACTCCTGGACGGGATCCTCACGCGCGGCCGCGGACACCGTCCTCGTCCTCTCTGACGCTGGACGATCGGGGTCGGCTTCGCGGGGTCGTCGCTCCCCCGTGCGTAGCTGACCGACCCCGTCCTCCCGTTCCTCGATGCGTCCGTCCTTCGCCGCGGGCGCGTCCTCCGTGGCGACCGTTCGCTCGCTATCGTTCCGCTCGCCGGCGGTCTCGAACCGGTCCAGCAACGCCGACTCGATCGACTTCAGGTCCGGACGCTCGTACCCCTCCAGCCCCGGCGTCGCCCCGGCGTCGAACGTCTGCTTCCGTTGGAACTGGACCCGCCGAACCCGTTCGTCCCAGTCCGTCATCAGGATCGCTTCCCCGTCGGCGAGTTCCTCGACCGACTCGGCCGACTCGGCGTCCACGATCCGTGCGACGACGCGGGTGTCGTTCTCCCACGTCAACCGGTGCCAGACCAGCCAGTCACACTGCGTGATGTAGTCCTTGTCGACCGCCGCGGGTCGCTGCGACATGCCGCAGATCCCGAGTCCGCGTTTCCGACCGCGTTTCGCGACCTGAATGAGGACCTCCCCGAGATCGTCGAGACTGCCGGACTCGGGGAGATACTCGTGCATCTCCTCGACCAGGAGGAGGAACGGCTTCTTGCGCGTCTTCTCCATGAGGAACAGCGTCCGGACGACGCCCTCGACGAGCGAGCGTGCCTCGTCGCGATCGAGGTACCCGGAGACGTCGAGGATCACCGGCACGTTCTCGGTGAGCGCCAGGTCCGCGAGCGCCTCCGCGTGCTCGGGTCCCACCCGGACGTCACACTCCCCGTCACCGCCGACGTGCAGCAACTCGAACTGCTCCTTGAGTCCGTAGTACTCGCCGTCGGTATCGACGACGAGGAGCGGAACGTTGTACTCGAGCAGTCTCTCGGCGATGACGCTGGCCGTGTTCGACTTGCCACTCCCCGACTTTCCGGTGATGAACCCGCGACCGGTGAGCAGCTCGGCTACCGGGAGCTCCAACCCGTCCGTCGTCACGGAGATCGTTTCGGGAACGTCGGCCATCGCTTCTCGACACATTCGCGGGAGCGACCATAAGTTCTCTGCCAGAGGACACTCATCGATATATTGTAAATCTCGCTGTGATGTCCCTGACGAACTCGGATACGCCCCTCGATCCGCTCTTCCGACGCCTGTGAGGGCATCGTACGTTCTTTCGAACCGACCAGTAGCTATTTCGTCACGTGTGACCAGACGGTATACATGCTACTGCTCGCGCGGTACCCCTCGCACCTCGGTCGCGCGATACTGCTCGTGGCCCTCTCGACGCTGGTGCTCACCGCCAGTTTCGTGGGGTTGCTATCGCTGGTGTCGGGCCAGACGACGGGGTTGAGCGGACGGTTCCCGCTCTACGTCCTCGCGATGGCGATCGGCTTCGTGGGGGCGGTCTTCGCGTTAGACGGCGGCGAGACCGACGGGAAGACGGTCCTCCTCGGATCGGTCGGCACCGGGCTACTCAGCTTCCTGGTCACGACGCTGAGTGGGGAGGGTCTCGTCCACGCCGCCACCCGGCCGGACCGCGTGTTCGGGTCACAACTCCTGCTCTACTTCGTCGCCGCCGGCCTGGTCACCACCGGACTGTCGTTCTGGATACTCAGCTACTGGCGCGAGTTCGCCGCGACGGAACCGATCGAGTGAACCGGCGGTCCGTGGCTCGATCGGTGACCTTCGTTTCTCACGTCGTTCGGGGCCGCGCGTCCCCAGTCGTCGACCGTGCCGTCTCGCGAGAGACGCGGCCGGGCGAGCGGGACGGACGGCGTCGAGGAGAGGGGGGTAAAGGACGGACGGCGGAGGCGGCCCGAAACGGGCCGTCTGCGGAGGTGCGCGGGCCACTGACGAGCCCGGCGCGCTACCGCAGGCGGTGAGACGTCCCCCACCGTATTATATTTTACCCATTTATGTATTCTTAAATTTTATATTTCCAGAGATCGTCCCACCGCGGTCGATGAGCGCATCGACGGTTCCGAACTGGTCGCCGTCCCTGCGCCCACGAATCCTTTACCATCCTGGAAACGTAGCGCCGCCCGAGATGGATCACGACGTGAACGGGCGGCTCCTCGATCGTCCCGCGATCGAGCCCCCCGAGTCGTTCGTCGCGCAGGCGAACGTGTCCGACCCCGACGTCCGGGCGGCGTTCGAACGGGAGTGGCCGGACTGCTGGGCGCAGGCGGGGAGGCTACTCGACTGGGAGCGACCGTACGACGAGACCCTCGCGGGCGGGGCCGCGGAGCCGCCGTTCGAGTGGTTCGCCGGCGGGCGACTGAACGCCTCGCACAACTGCGTCGACCGGCACGTGGACGAGCGGAAGAACCAGGTCGCCGTCCAGTGGGAGGGTCGGCTCGGCGAGACGCGTACGTACACGTATCTCGACCTCTACCGGGAGGTCAACGAGTTCGCGGCCGCCCTGCGGTCGCTCGGCGTCGCGGCGGGCGACGTCGTCACGCTGTACATGCCGATGATCCCGGAGCTCCCCGTCGCCATGCTGGCCTGCGCGAGGCTCGGCGCGGTTCACAACGTCGTGTTCGCGGGGTTCTCGGCGGAGGCGCTGGCCAACCGGATGGGGCGCGCCGAGTCGCGATTTCTCGTCACCTGCGACGGCTACTACCGACGCGGGGCCGCGACCAACCAGAAGAACAAGGCCGACAACGCCCGCATCGGCCTGGATCACGAGGTCGAGGCGACGGTCGTCGTCTCCCGCCTGGGCGACGAGACGCACCTGGGCGACCGTCAGTACGGCTACGTCGACCTGCTCGCGGCCCACGAGGGCGACCGGGTCGACCCGGTCGCCCGCCGCGCGGCCGATCCGCTCTTTCTCATCTACACCTCGGGCACGACCGGCGCGCCGAAGGCCGTGACGCACACCACCGGGGGTTACCTCGCACACGTGGCCTGGACCGCCCGCGCCGTCCTCGACATCAAGCCCGAGGACACCTACTGGTGTTCGGCCGACATCGGCTGGATCACCGGCCACAGCTACGTCGTCTACGGGCCGCTCGCGCTCGGCACGACGACGGTCCTCTACGAGGGGACGGCCGACCACCCGGAGAGGGACCGCGTCTGGCAGATCATCGAGCGCAACGCCGTCGACGTGTTCTACACCGCGCCCACCGCGATCCGCGCGTTCATGAAGTGGGGGAGCGAGTACCCCGCCCGCAACGACCTCTCCTCGCTGCGCCTGCTGGGGACGGTCGGCGAGCCGATCAACCCCCGCGTCTGGGAGTGGTACTACACGCACATCGGCGGCGAGCGGTGCCCGGTCGTCGACACGTGGTGGCAGACCGAGACGGGGGCGATCATGGTCTCGACGCTGCCCGGCGCGGACGCGATGAAACCGGGCAGCGCGGGCATGGCGCTGCCCGGGATCGGAGCCCGCGTCGTCGACGGCGACGGCCGGCCGACGCCGCCGGGGGAGCCAGGCTACCTCGTGCTCGACCGGCCGTGGCCCGGCATGCCGACGGCGCTCGCGACCGGCGAGGGCTGGGCCGACTCGCACCCCTGGCGCTCGGCCGACGGCTGGCAGTACGTCGCCGGCGACGAGGCGACCGTCGACGAGGACGGGTACGTCACGGTCCTCGGCCGGGTCGACGACGTGATCAACGTCGCCGGACGGCGGTTCAGCACGATGGAACTGGAGAGCAGCATCGTCGAGGTCGCGGGCGTCGCGGAGGCCGCCGTCATCGGCGGCGACGACCGGAGCACCGGCCGGGCCGTCTACGCCTACGTCAGTCCCGAGCGCGACTGCCCGGGCGACGACGACCTCCGCGCCCGTATCGAGGCCCGCGTCCGCGAGGCCATCGGCCCCATGGCGACGCCGGAGGCGGTCGTCTTTACGCCCGAACTCCCCAAGACGCGCTCGGGGAAGATCATGCGTCGCCTGCTCGAGGACATCGCCAACGACGAACCGCTCGGCGACACGAGCGCGCTACGTAACCCCGAGATCCTCGGTGAGATCGAGTCCGTCGTCCGCGAGGAGCCGACGGACGAGGAGTGACGCCCCGTGGGGGTATTTCGCAAAATTCAGAATTGTCGAAACAGATTCCGCGTCGCACGGGCCGACGTCGGCGCCGTAGGGTCCGAACGTGACGGAGAGCGATCCGCGCGCCGCACATCTCGCCGAACACCGTCGGCTCCGTCCCGAAGCTTGATTTCGCAGCAGTACGATACAGCGAAACATGCTCGCAGGCGAGCGGGACGCCGAGGGGGACGACGTACTCGACGCGGCTAGCTACGAGCAGTTGCGTCGAGCGGCCGAGACGCACCGGGAGGACGTCGTCGTCCGGTTGGGCGGCGAGGTCGGGCTGCACCCGGAGGAGATGACGCGCGTCCGCCTCGTCGACGTACTCCCCCACGGGGAGCACTTCTTCCTGCGCGTCCCCGGCGGGGAATCCGACGCCCGCGAGGCGTACCTCCCGTCCGACGTCGAACACGACCTCCGCAAGTACGCCGACGGGGCCGGGATCGCGCCCGACGAACCGCTGGTGGGAGTGTCGCCGAGGCGCGTGCAGATGCTCGTCGCCGAGGTGGCCGCCCGCGCGGCCGAGACGACCGGCGAGGCGGTCTTCGACGGGCTCTCGACCCGCGACCTTCGGCGCTACTTCGCCCGGCGGCTGCTGGTCGAGCGCGGCCTCGACCCGCGCGTCGTGCTCGCCGTCGGAGCGTACGACCGTCCGGAACGGCTCGCGCCGTACCTCGAACCGGCCGGCCGAGAGGCGGTCGTCGCGGCGTTCGAACGACGGGGCGCGGGCGACGTCGGGCGACCCAACCGGGAGGGGACGGAGCGCCTCCGAACCGTCGCGACGTTGCTCCGGGACGCGAGCGCGGCGCTGACGGACGTGACGACGGAGGACGCCGTCGAGACGGTCGCCTGCGAGCGACTGATGGGGACGACCGCCTACCGGACGGCGACCGTGTTCGACCCGGCGGCCGGGACGGAGCCGCCGGAGGACGGCCCGGCGGCGCAGGACGCGCTCGCGGACGCGCTCGCGGACGACGAGTCCACCCGGACGGCCGTCCGGGCGGCCGTCGATGAGGAGAGGGTTAGCGCGACGACCGTCGAGGTGTCGACGGGGCGGGCGACGGTGATCGTCGTCCCGCTGGTGCACGGTCGGCAGACCTACGGTGCGCTGTGCGCCGTCCCGACCGCGCCGGTCGCCGACGCCGAGCGCGACCTGCTCGCGATCTACGGGGCGCACGTCGCGGCGGCGCTCGCGGGCGTCGA
This sequence comes from Halomarina halobia, assembly GCF_029338575.1. Lineage (GTDB taxonomy): Archaea > Halobacteriota > Halobacteria > Halobacteriales > Haloarculaceae > Halomarina > Halomarina halobia. The sequence continues at coordinate 2,414,523 of NZ_CP119992.1, read as the reverse complement.
ACACAAGCGACTGCTGCTCGCGGACACCGCGACGGAGCTCACCCTCCAGTCGACCGCCTGCTCCTTCCTCGCGACCGCCTCGAGCGAGCTCGACTGCACGTTCCGGCTGGAGGGACTCGCCCCGGCCGAGGCGGGATCGTTCCTGTGTTACGTCACCGTAGACGGGGCCTCGCCGGACGCGGCGCTCGAACGGGCGGCGGACGCCCGTGCGATCGAGGACGCGCGGCTAGTCAGCGGCAGACCGGAGGGCGCGCTGCTCGAACTCGTCGTCACCGACTCGCCGGTGAGGGCGCTCGTCGAGTGCGGCGGGACCGTTCGAGATCTCGTCGTCGAGCGCGGAACGGCCACGCTCGTCGGCGAGGTCGCGAGCGACGTCGACGTCCGCGAGGTGGTCGAGGCCGTCCGATCGGCGTACCCCCGGACGCGACTGATCGCGAAGCGGGAGGTCGAACGACCCGTCCGATCCGACGGCTCGTTCCCCGAGCGGCTCGACGACATCCTCACCGACAGGCAGCTGTCGGTCCTCCGGGCGGCGTACTACGCCGGCTACTTCGAGTGGCCCCGCGAATCGACGGCGGAGGAGCTCGCCGACTCCGTCGGGATCTCCTCGCCGACGCTGCACAATCACCTCCGGCGGGCGCAGCAGAAACTCCTGACCACCGTCCTCGATCAGGACCGACGCTAGCTGTCTAGGGGGCTCGAGTCGACTGCGCGACGACGGTCTGCCGCGAGTCACGACACGGACCGATCGGACAGCGGTCGACGGCATCTAAATCCGGTGATTCGCCGCGGAGGAAACGGTCTACGTGCATTTTTTATGCAATTAGGCACGTCGCTTATCTAATTGGTGGTACACCGCCTCAATCGTCATGCTATTACAGGGCTCGGGACAGGGAGTACGATCGGCGACCCGGTCGGCGCGCGCGTGGCGAGTGCGCGCGCGATCGCCGGCCGCGCCGCACGAACCGTCCGCGACGGGACGGGGGGAACGATGACCGACCGGGATACGGAGGTAGCGGACGATACGGGTCGGACGGTCGCGGGCGACGATTCGGCGACCGTGGCGGACGGCGGGCACGCGGCCGGGAGGAGTCCGGCCGCGGGCACGGCGGGGGCGACCGACTACCTCGACGCCGAGGTGAACCTGCTGTCGCCGAGCACGCCGTACATGCGCGATCACCTGCGGATCATCTGGACCGGGTTCGCTATCTGGTTCGTCGCCGTCTTCGGCCCGGTGACGCTGACGGCCATCGCGCCGGACGTCATGACGACGCAGATGCCCGTCATCGGGTTCCCGCTGCACTACTTCCTGATGGCCATCGGCGCTCCGACCACCGGACTGATCCTCTCGTACTGGTACGTCCGCAAGCGCGACCAGCTCGACGATAAGTACGGCATCGAACACGGTACCGGGGGTGAGGCGTAGATGAGCGCGAGCCTCCTGCTCCAGACCGGTGAGCTGCTGCCCGAGGGGCTGAACGTCTCGTTCAAGCTCATACCGGCCGTCCTCGTCCTGTCGATGCTGGGGCTGTTCCTCGCGATCGGGTTCGTCTTCCGCGTGGCCGACGCCGAGGACATGTGGGTCGCCGGCCGCTCCATCGGCAACCTCGAGAACGGCGCCGCGATCGGCGCAAACTGGATGTCTGCGGCCTCCTACCTCGGCATGGCGGCGCTGATCGCGCTGTCCGGGATCTACGGGCTGGCGTTCGTCGTCGGCTGGACGACGGCGTTCTTCATCGTGCTGATCTTCATGGCCGCCCAGATGCGCCGGTTCGGGAAGTACACGGCGCCGGACTTCGTCGGCGACCGTTTCAACTCCGACGCCGCCCGCGCCATCGCGGCCGTCACGACGTTCCTGATCGGGTTCGTCTACGCCATCGGGCAGGCCCGCGGCATGGCGCTGGTCGGCCTGTACGTGTTCGGCGACATCGGCCTGCTCGGCCTGAGCGGCTACCAGTCGATGGTCATCTTCATGATGGCCATCACGGTCGGCTACCTGACGCTGTCCGGGATGTTGGGCGCGACGAAGAACCAGGCCGTCCAGTACACCATCCTCATCGCCGCGTTCCTCGCCGGCCTGTACGCCGTCGGCTTCACGCAGGGGTACTCGACGGTCATCCCCCAGCTCCAGTACGGGCAGCTCATCGGCGAACTCGGCCGCGAGTTCTCCGAGCCGTTCGTGACCGGGAGCTACTACCTCTGGATCGCCACGTGCTTCTCGCTGATCGTCGGGACCGCGGGACTGCCCCACGTCCTCGTGCGGTTCTACACGGTCGAGAACGAGCGAACCGCCCGCTGGTCGACCGTGTGGGGGCTGTTCTTCATCTGCCTGCTGTACTGGAGCGCCCCCGCGTTCGCCGCGTTCGGGACCAAACTCTACGCGGCGAACATCGGTCCGGTGTACGGCGCCGACGGCATGGACAGCGCGGCCGCCGACGTCATCGTCGTACTGGCGACCCAGCTGGCCGGCCTGCCCGACTGGTTCGTCGGCTTCGTCGCGGCGGGCGGCATCGCCGCCGCCATCGCGACGGTCGCCGGCCTGTTCATCGCCGGCTCGTCGGCCATCTCCCACGACATCTACACCAACATCATCAACCCCGATGCGACCCAGCGCCAGCAGGTGCTGGTAGGCCGCCTCAGCATCATCCTGCTGGGCGTCATCACGACGCTGGCCGCGCTGGACCCGGCCGCGCCCATCGCGGCGCTGGTCGCGTACGCGTTCTCGCTGGCCGGATCGGTGCTGTTCCCGATGTTCTTCCTCGGGCTCTGGTGGGAGAACACGAACCGCGAGGGCGCGCTCAGCGGCATGATCACCGGGCTCGTCCTCTGGTCGATCCCGATGATCAACGAGGTCGTCCCGAACTACCTGAGCGGCCTCGAAGCCCCGCTCGCCCCGGCGCTGGCCCAGTGGATGCCCGCGATCGGGTCGGCGCTGATCGCCACGCCCGTCGTGTTCGCGGTCACCATCGGCGTCTCGCTCGTCACCGAGGAGCCGGACCTGCAGACCAAGCAGCTCGTCCGGCAGTGTCACAGCCCCGAGCCGATGCACGACACGACGGCCGCCGAGGCCGTCGCCGCGAAGAGCGGCGGTGAAACCCCCGCGGACGACTGACCATGTACGACACCATACTCGTCCCGACCGACGGAAGCGACGTCGCCGAGACCGCAGTCGATCACGCGCTGGACCTCGCCGAACGGTACGGCGCGACTGTCGACGCGCTGTACGTCGTCGACATCGACGCGATGGAGGTGAGCCTCGGCACCGAGCAGATCGACCGGCTCCGCGCGGGCAGGTTCCACGAGATGGACGAAGTCCGAGAGCGCGCGGAGGCCGCGACCGGCTACGTCGCCGCGGCGGGCGCAGAGCGCGGCGTCGAGGTCGTCGAGCACGTCAGGGCGGGCGTCCCACACCGTGTCATCGCGGACTACGTCGAGGATCACGACGTCGACCTCGTCGTGATGGGCAGCCACGGACGCTCGGGCGTCAGGCGGGCGCTCCTCGGGAGCGTGACCGAGCGCGTCCTCCGGTCGACCAAGCGCCCCGTCCTGGTCGTCGACGCGCGCGCGGACGACGAGTGACCGCGATGGTGGACGTGGACGTGACCGCCGTGGCAGACCGCCCCGGCCCCCGTAGCCGCGGCGCGGCCGCGACCTCACGTCGGGCCGGAGGTTCGACCGCGAGCGAGGACGGGTTCCGACTCGCGCCGGACGCCGGCGCTCGGGGGGGTCGCCCGCGTCCGTGAGCCTCGCAGACCGACTCCGCGAGCACGTCGCCGAACACCGGTCGGGGATGGTCGCCGACCTGGCGTTCGCCGTCGTCTGGGTGACGGTCGTCAGCCTGCTGTTCGAGGTCGTCGACGGCCCGCAGTGGGCGTACTACCTGTTCATGCTCGCCGGCGTGGGCGCGTACTTCGCCTTCTTCTGGTCGCTACGGGTGGCGCGCGAGCAACAGTAGGGGCCGGGGCGGTCGTCCCCGCTTGGCCGTCGGCGGACGACGCCGTACTCGTTCCGACGGCCAGCACCGACACCTCGGACAACGCCGTCGAACACTCAGCCCGGGCGTCCTCCATCGCTCGTCGCGGACTATCGCGGTCCGATCGGATCGCGGTCGGAATCACACCCCGAGGATCTCGGCGAGGTCGTCGAACGAGTCGATGGTGAGGTCGGGGGAGACGTCGGCGAACGACTCCCACGGACCCTTATCGCGGTTGATCCACGATCCCTGCATGCCGGCGTGCATTGCCCCGAGGACGTCGAAGGCCGGGCCGGCGACGTGGACGATCTCGTCGATCGGCGTCCCGGTCCGGGCAGCGCCGTGACGGTAGATGTCGGGGTGCGGTTTGAACGTCCGGATCTCGTCGGCGCTTATCGTGTCGGCGACGACGTCGGCGATCCCGGCGTGTCGGACCATCGACCGAAGCATCTCGGGGTTCCCGTTCGAGAGGACGTACACCGGATAGCCACCGGCGCGAAGTCGCTCGATACCGTCGCGCACGTCCGGGAAGACGTCCAGTTCGTGGTAGGCGCCGAGGATCTCGTCGCGTTCGGCTGACGAGAGGTCCACGTCGTGGGCGTCGAGCGCGTATTCGAGGGCGTTGCGGTTCATCTCGTAGAACGGCTGGTAGTAGCCGATGAAGTTACCGACCATCGTATACATCAGCGAGCGCGAACGCCACAGCTTCGAGACGGGTTCGGGGTCTGGCACACGCTCCGCGAGGCGTGCCTCGACGGCGTCGGTGTCTACGAGCGTGCCGTAGGAGTCGACGGTGATGGTCGTGACGCGATCCGGATCGAACGTCGTTGTCGTGTTCATAGTCGATGTGTCGTGGGTTGATCTGTCGTCGATGCGCTGTCGAGTACCGCTACGGCCAGGGGAGCAATCCCCACCAGAGGACGGGAACGGCGATACACACGAGTGCGACCAGCGGCCACACGCTAGAGAACCGCTCGACGTCGTCGTCCGGGTAGCCGTGCATCTCGTTTACGAGACGCTGGTTGGCGTCGCGCCCCACGTCGAGTCCGCCGACGCGTTCCGCCGCCAGCGAGACGCCGATCAGGAGGATGAGCGAGACGGGCACGGCGACGAACGCCGCGTCGAGCCCGATCGCCGAGGTGATCCCCCCGGGACCGATGGTGATCCCGGGGAGGACGTGTGGAGAGAGACCGATAACGAGGCCGGCGGAGACGAGACTCGCGGTCAGGGCACCGTACTCGTTGACGCGGCTGGACCAGACGCCGAGCACGAGCACGGGGGTGATGGCGGCCGCCGTGACCGAGAACGCCCACAGGATACTCACGACGAGAAACGCCGGCGGATTCAACGCGATGAGCGCGACGAGAACGCCCGCGCCGGCGATAGCGGCGTAGCCCAGCCGCGTCTTCCGGTCCTCGGGTAGATCGGGCTTGAAGACCTCGACGAGGTCACTCGCGACCGCCGCGCTGATCGCCATCATGTGGCCGCTGACGGTCGACAGCGCGCCGGCAATGGCGCCAGCGACGACGTATCCCGTGATGGCGCTTCCGTTGAACGCGAAGTTCAGGAAGAAGATCACCTTGTCGAGGTCGGCGTCCGGGATCTGGATCCCCTGCTGCTGCGCCCAGATGACGCCCGCGAACCCGACGGCGTAGACGGTCGTGAACAGGAGTCCGGTGACGAGGACGAACCAGAACACGGAAACGCGTCCCTCGCGCACGCTGTTGCTCGTGAACACTCGCTGGGCGAGGTGTGGAAGGCCGATCGGTCCCAGCGCCATCCCGATGAACAGCGCAACGTACCACTTCAGACCGAATTTGAGGTCGAAGAAGCCGGGGTAGGCCTGTTGCATCTGACCCGTGAGGTTCGTGTATCCAAGCGGTGGGAACCACCATCCGCTCGCTCCGAGATCCCTGAGGATGAACACCAGTGGGACGAACGCGGCGGTGAACATGATCCAGAACTGGAGCGCCGAATTGTACGAGACACCGTACATTCCGCCGATAATGACGTAACCGATGACGACGACGGCGATGACGAACAGCGACAGCTCGAACGGCCAACCGAACAGTACGTTGCCGATCTTGGCCAGGCCGATGAACTGCCCGAGTGCGTACATGACCATGACGAGGACGATGAGGAGCGCCATCAACACGGCCATACGGTCGCCGTAGCGCTCCTTGCAGAACGTCGCCGGCGTGTACGACCCGAGCCGTCGAAGCGTCTGGCCGTAGAGCAACACGATGAGCGGGATCGAGAGCAGGAAGTTCGTCCACATCGCGATGAACGGGAGTTGGAGGCTCACGATCAGCGCGATAACGCCGAGGAAGGTGGCGAGGCTCTCCCAGGTGGCCGCCATCGCACAGCCGTTCACGAACGACCCGATCGACTGATCCGCGAGATAGAGGTCGCCCGTGTCCTGAATCCGGTTCTTGAAGTAGTAGCTGACCCCGTAGTAGACGACGAACAGCGCGAGAATGATCGCCACCGGAACGGCGACCTGATCGAACGTCTGCTGGTACCCTTGCTGAAACCCGTGGACGGTTTCGAACACGGGTTACCCCCTCTCAGTTCTCGACTGCTCACCGACGACCGCGGGGGGACGATCCTCGACCCGCGCATGGTCGTCGCCGAGTCGACGCTTCTCCTCCTCGATCCCGTCGACGACGCGGTGATATCCCCAGTAGATCGCGAAGATCGAGGCCCAGGCACCGACGACGAACCAGAAGTAGTGAAACGGCCAGTTCAACACGGTCACCTCCGGAACACCGAATAGACTGAACCAGATTCCCGCGTGGACGGTACCCACGAGGGCGAGAAACGTCACCAGGGTCGTCGTCGCTTCCTTGACATGTGTTTTCATATCTCACGTCGGCAGAGCGAGAGCAACAACATAAATTATTTTTCATCTCAAATGATAGAATTGGGCCGCTCCGCTCCGTGAATACCGGCGTCAGTGAGACGTTCCCCCGCTCTACGATCCGTTCGTACCGAAGGCCAAGGTTTAAATCAAAACGAGTTTCGAATCATGACTATGTCTAAACCTGAAATTACGTCCGTCCCTCCGCCGCCGCCGCCGGACGCGCCCGACGCGTGGTACGCGCCGGACGTGTTGCGACAGGAGGAGGTCCACCCCGGCGTCGTCGTGACCGTCCGTCGCACCGGGGACGGGTTTCGCTACTCGGCCCGGGAGCCGTCGCTGTCGGCTCCCGGCGAGCGGGCACTCGAGCGCGTCCGGGCGTACTTCTCGAGGGCGAGCGCGACGCCCCCGCTGACGCGGGAAGGCGCGGTCGAGCGGATGGCCGCGGGGTTCGGCCCGAAGTACGAGCGCGCGGTCGACCGGTTGACGGACCTCTCGACCGCGATGGAGCGGCGGATGACCTACCACGCCCTCGCCGAGGCGCGGTGTCTCGGGCCGCTGACGCCGCACGCGCTCGACGACGCGATCGAGGTCGCGGACGAGCGCGACGGGGAGGTGATCGTCCACACGGCCGACTACGCGCCGGCGCTGACGGGGATCGCCGGGACGGCTCACCTCGAACGCTTCGCCAGCGAGCGCCTCTCGCGCTACTCGGTGTCGTTCCTCGACTTCGACGTCCCCGTCGTGCTCTACCGCGAGAACGTTCTCGGCAACGACCCCTTCGCGACGAAGTACGCCATCCGGGAGCCGGACCTCCTCCCGGGCGACCGCGAGCTGATCGACGAGTGCAAGGAGCGCATCTGGGAGGCCCCCGTCGAAGGGGGGCTCCTGGACGAGGGGGGCGCGGCGGGCGAGGACGCCACCGCGTTCGTCCGCGAGCGCGCCGAGGCCGTCCTCTCCCGCCGACTCACGGCGGAGGACGCCCGGACGTGGCTCGACGCGCTGCGCTACCGCGCGCGGGCAGCGCTCGCGGCGTACGACCTCGCGGTGCCGCCGGTCGACGGACGCTTCGCCCCCGACCGGCTCTCGGACCTCGTCTACTACGTCCTGCGCGACTACGTCGGCTACGGGCACCTCACCGTCCCGATCCGCGACGGTCGGCTGGAGGACATCGAGGCGAACCGCGTCGGCGAGCGCGTGAAGGTCGTCCCCCGGGGGTTCGACGAGCGCGTCCCGACGAACCTGGCCTTCGAGCGCGAGACGGAGTTCGTCAACGTCGTCACGCAACTCGCCGCGAGCGACGGCGTCGAGGTGAACGCGAGCACGCCCAGCGCGAAGGTGAACCTGCGCCCCCCGGGGTCGGAGGAGACGATCCGGTGTGCCGTCGCGCTCCCGACCATCAGCGAGGGCGGCCCCCACATCTCGATCCGCAAGCAGTCGCCCGACCCGCTCACCCCCGTGGACCTGGTCGAGGCGGGGAGCCTCCCGACCGAGCTGGTCGCCCTGCTCTGGCTGCTCTACGAGCACCACGGCGTCGTCCTGTTCGCGGGGCCGACGGGCGTCGGGAAGACGACCCTCATGAACGCCCACGTCCCGTTCATTCCCTTCGACGACCGTCCCGTGAGCATCGACGAGGGGTCGCGGGAGGTGTGGCTCCCCCACGAGACGGGCGTCTCGCTCACCACCCGCGACCACGAGCGCGAGTACAAGCGCGTGACGATGGCCGACCTGATGACCGAGACGAACTACCTCAACCCGGACGTGGAGATCATCGCCGAGATCAACACGCCCGAGAGCTTCGCCTCCTTCGCGCAGATCGTCTCGACCGGCCACGGCGTCCTCGGCACGACCCACGCCGAGGACGTCGAGAAGCTGATCAACCGCGCCGTCGAGCAGGGGCTCCCGGCCTACCTGCTCGCGGAACTCGACCTCGTCGTCTTCCCGAAGCGGGCCGGCGGCGAACGCTACGTCGGCGAGGTCGTCGAGTTCACGGACGGCCCGACGACCGGCTCCGGCGGCGGCGTCATCGAACGCGACGGGACGACGATCCACTACGACACGGTCTGCGAGCGCACCGTCGACGGCGACTTCGCGTTCGCGTACGACCATCCCGCGCTCGGCGACGAGGCGCGCGACCGCCGGACGGCGGTGTTCGACCGCGTCGCGGACCGGACCGATCGGCCCGTCGAGGCCGTAGAGCGCGAGTTCCTCCGCAAGCACCGGTACGTCGAGTACCTCGTGAGCGAGGGCGTCCGCGACGCCGACGAGTTGTTCGGCTTCCTCGCCGACCTCCGGACGAACGAGGCGGCGACGGTCGAGCGCGTCGCGCACGCGCGCCGGAGCGAACGAGGAGCGGGCGGCGGAGAGGACGCCCGCGAGGGGGAGACCGACGGCGACGGGGTGGGCGCGCGGACCGACGGTGGTGGCGATGGCGACGCGTAGGGCCGCAGGGGCGCTGGAGCGCGGCCTCCACGCGCTGTTCTCGCGCCACGCCGACCGGCGACGCCACGAGCGCGACCGACGGCGCTACCGCGGGGCGGCCGTCGGGGCGAGCTTCGATCGGTACATCGCGCGGGTGTACGGCCTCTCGTGGGCGGCGTTCGCGCTCGTCGCGGCGGGGACGACCGCCCTCGCGCTGGCGGTACCGCCGGGGGTCGTCGACGGTCTCTCGGCGTTCCTCCACGCGGGGCTCCCGATCCTGAACCGGGGAGACGCGCCGGACCTCCCGCGGGGGCCGGTCGCCGTCGCGGCGGGCCTCGCGGTCGGACTGCTCTGCAAGCGGACGGTCGTCTGGGGCGGCGGACAGTACCTCCGCTGGGTCGCGTCGGCGCGCCGGGCGAACATCGAGCGGACGCTCCCCGGCGCGGTGCGCTACCTGCGGACGCTCGCCGTCGGGGCGGACGACCACCGGACGATGCTGCGCAAGGTGGCCGAACAGGAGGCCTACGGCGAGACGGCCGCCTCCGCTCGGGCCGTCCTCAACCGGGCCGCGCTGACGGGAAGCCTCGACGCCGGGCTCAGGATGGTCGCGCGCGACACCCCCTCGCGGGACCTGCTCTCGCCGTTCCTGCTCAAGTTCCGCGAACACGCGGCCCAGGGGGAGGACGCGCTCGCGGGCTACCTCCGCCTGGAGTCGCGCATGCTCTCGCACCGCCAGGCCCGCTCGCGACAGCAGGCGACGGACTTCCTCGAACTGCTCGCGGAGCTGTTCATCGTCCTGCTCGTCCTCCCCGCGCTGCTCGTCATCATCGTCACGGTGATGGCGGTGCTCGCGCCCGGCCTCTCCGCGTCGGTCGCGACCCCCCTCGGAACGACGACGGTCAAGACGCTCGTCGTCGCCGGGAGCGTCGCCTTCGTCCTGGCGGTGGGCGCGGCGACGGCGTGGCTCATCGCCGCGCTCCGCCCGCCCGACCAGGCACCGCCGACGTACGCGTCGGCCCCGACGCTTCGGGGCGTGCTCGCCGGCGCACGGGGGAACCCCTCCGACGCGGCGCTCGTCTGCGCTCCCCTCGCGCTCGCCGCGGTCGCCTACTGCCTGCCGCTCGGCTATCACCCCGTCAACGCCGGGCTGTTCGGCTACGTCGCCTTCGGCCTCCCGGTCGGCGCGGTCGCGGTTCGGCGGGCGCGCCTGGACGACGCCAAGGACCGCGAGATCAAGGACTTCGTCCACGCCGTCGCGGGGCACGTCAGCCTCGGGCGGCCGTTCGGCGAGGCCGTCGCGCGGGTCGCCCGGGACGTCGACCTCGGCGCGCTGCAGTCGGACGTCGACGCGCTCGCGTTCAACCTCTCGCTGATGACCGGTACGGGCGACGACGTCCGCGCCGCGGCGCTCGACCGCTTCGTGGAGCGCGTGGGGACCCCCCTCGCCGCGCAGACGATCGGGCTCGTGACGGGCGCACTCGACGTGGGCAGCGACGCGGAGGAGGTGTTCGAGACGCTCCAGACGGAGGTCGGGCGGCTCTACCACGAGCGGAAGGCGCTCCGGTCGTCGATGCTCGTCTACGTCGCCGTCGGCTGGACCACCGCCCTGCTCGTCGTCGGCATCACGGTCGCCGTCAACGGCTACGTCCTCGACGGGTTCGCCCAGCTGTCGAGCGTCTCCGGGACGACGGCGGGCGTCGCGCTCGATCCCGACGCCGTCGACCCGGAGCGGGACCGCTTCCTGTTCTACGTCGTCACGCAGGCGACGATGCTCGCCTGCGGCTGGTTCGCCGGGATGGCGAGCCGGGGACGGTACGAGGCGCTGCTCCACTCGGGGGCGCTCGTCGCCGTCGCGTACGTCGTCTTCGCGGGGGCGGGGATGCTGTGACCGGGATCGTGAACTCCCCTGATCGAGGGCAGTCGCACGTCGTCGGCGTCGTCCTCCTGCTCGGCGTCGCCGTGATCTCGATGGGCGCGCTGACGGCCAGCATCGGAGCCATCGTGGAGGAGAACGCCGCCGAGGCCGACGCCGCGCGGGTCGCCGCTGACGTGGACCGCGCGCTCCGACCCGTCGAGGTCACGGGTGCACACCGCGGACGGGTCTCGTTCGCCCGGGGGGAGTTGCGGACGGTCGAGCGCGACCTCAGGCTGCTCGACGGGAACGGCGGGGTCGTCGAGACGGTCGCGGTCGACGGCCTCGTCTTCGAGTCGGGCGAGCGCCGCGTCGCGTTCGTCGCCGGGGCGATCGTCCGCGGACGGTCAGAACGCGCCCGCCTCCGACGACCGCCCCCGATCACCGCGTCCCCGGGATCGGGCGGCGTTCTCGTGATCGGCGCGCCGCGGCTGAACGCGAGCGAGACGGTCGCCGTCTCGGGCCGCGGCGGCGTGTCGGTCGCGCTCGCGACGGACGTGACCCACCGCCGAACGCGGGTCGGAAACGGGACGTACGGGCTCGCGATCGAGACGCGCACGCACGAACCGTTCGAGCGGTACCTGCGCGAACGCGGGGCGACCGTCGAGCGCCGCGACGTCGACGGCGACGGGGTCGAGAGCGTCGTCGCCTCGTTCGAGGGCGAGCGGACGACGTACCTCGTCGTCCACGACCTCGCGCTGGAGGTGCGCGATGGATAACCGCGGCGCGACGCCCGTCGTCGGGAAGGCGCTCGAAGCGGGCATCGTCGTCCTCTACATCGGCCTGCTGACGACGACCCTGTACGGCGGGGTCGTCCCGGGGTATCGGACGGCCGCGGGCGACGCGGTCGGCGACCGGACGCTCGCGGCGGCGGCCGAGCGGGTCCAGCAGTCGGTGCCGCCCGAGGCGGCGGCGGTGGACGTGCGGGTGCGGGTCGACCTGCCGCGGACGATCCGCGGGGAGCGGTACCGGATCCGCACCGACGGGAGCGCGCTCGTGCTCGATCACCCGCATCCGGAGGTCGGCGGGCGCGCCCGCCTCGCCCTCCCGCCGCAGGTCGTGCGCGTCGAGGGGTCGTGGGCGAGCGACGAGCGCGCGCTGGTGCGCGTCCGCGGGACGGACGAGGGCGTCGTCGTCCGCCTGGACGAGCGGAAGGGGGACGGATGACGAACCCCCAGCCCTCTCGACTCGCCCGACCCGCGCGCGGACAGGCCAACCTCCCGGCGCTCGCCGTCGCGCTGCTGGTGCTCACGACGACGACGAGCCTCGGCCTGCTCGTGGCCGACGGCGCGTTCGCGGGCGCGGGGCGCGACCCGGCGGAGCGGCGCGCGGCGGTCGCGCTCGGGGAGCGTCTCGTCTCGGCCGAGTCGCCGCTGACGGCGCGGCCGAACGTCCTACGGTCGAGGAACCTGAGCGCGCTCGACGCCGCGCGACTCGACGAGGCCTTTCCCGTCGCGAAGGGACGGGACGTTCGACTCCGCGTCGGGGGGGAGACGGTCGTCCAGCGCGGCGATCCCACCGGCGGGACGACGGTGCGTCGGATCGTGCTCGTCCAGCGTCGCCAATCGGTGACGCTCCCGGCGACGGCGGGCGACGCGGTGACGCTCCCGCGTCGGAGTCCGCGCGCGACGCTCCTGCTGCGGCCGCCGGAGGGGACGACGGTGCGGACGGTGCGCGCGAACGGCCGCGTCGTCCTCCACGACCCGTCGGGCCTGGAGGGACGGTTCGACATCGCGCTCTCGCGCTTCGAGACGACCCGCCTCCGGTTCGAGCACGACGGTCCGCTCCCCCGAGGGAGCGCGCGCGTCGCCTACTATCCCGCCCGGACCACGAAGGCGGAGCTGGTGGTGACCGTCGATGGCTAGGGGACAGCTGTCGCTGTCCGTGGTCGAGGCGGGCGTCGGGGCGGTGCTCGTCCTCGCGGTGACGACGGGGTTCGTCCTCGGCGTGCCGTCGCCGGACGTGCGCGAGGCGCAACTCGACGCCTACGCGAACGACGCCGCGACGGTGCTCTCGAACGAGCCGCCGCGTCACGGCGGGACGACGCGGTTGGCCGAGGTCGCGCGCTCCCCCGACGCGTTCGACCGGGAGCGCGCGGCCCTGCAGCGGCGCGTCGAGCGCCTCCTCCCGGACAACCTCGCGTACCGCGTCTCGACGCCGCACGGATCGGTCGGGTACCGGAAGCCGGCCGGCGTGGCGGTGGGGCTGGCGAGGGTGACGACCGCGCACGGCGAGGTGACGATACGGGTGTGGTACGCGTGACGCGCGATCGCGCACAGCTCGTGCTGACGGCCGCCGCGGTGATCGCCGTCGCGCTCGCCCCGGCCGTCCTCGCGTACCTGCAACTGGGCTACCACCCCGACGTGCGGGCGAGTGCCGAGTACGACGACCCGCTGGGAAACGCGGATCGGCTGCTCGAGCGGGCCGTCCACGACGCCGGGGCGAACGTGACGGGGAAGTATCGGTGGGGGGAGCGGCGGAAGGCGGCGACGGCGGTGCGCGACCGTCTCCGGCCGCGCGTCGAGACGCTCGAGTCGTCGCGCGTCGCCGCCGGAACCGGCTACGAGGTGCGGTACAACGGGAGCGCGGCGCGGACGTGGGCGACCGAGCGGTGTCCGCGCGGAGCGGGACGCCGCTTCGGGGCGTGCAGAGCGATCGACGGCGTCGTCGTCCAGAACCGCGCCGGCGAGGCGCACGTCCTCGGCGTCGCAGTGGACGTGCGCGCGACGACCGAGCGAGGGCGATACGGGGCGACGTACCGCGTCCCGGTGGTCGAATCGCTCGAGGAAAACCGCTGATGCCGCTGATGGTCGTCCGCGGTCCGTGCGCTCCTCCGGAACGCGTCAGTTCGACCCGGAGGTGTCGCTTACGGAGACGTTCTCCAGCTGGAGTCCGACGTTGTCGACGGTCAGCGAGATGGCCCCGATGCGGTAGGGCGTGTCCTGGTAGACCACGACGAACCCGTCCGTGGAGACGGTCGCGTCATCGACGGTGTACGACGCGTGGTCGACCGAGGACTCGGGAAGTCCCGTTCCCCGGATGTGCGTGTCGGAGACGGTTACCGTGACGTCACGGAGTTCGAGGTTCTGGGGTCCGATCGTGACGGCTTCGTCGCGTGCGTCGCCGGGGTGCCCCAGCGCGCTCGCGGGCATCGCACCCGCGAGCAGGACCAGCGCGAGCAGCACGGGTATAGCGCGTCTCATGGTAGTGCCACGCCGACGACTACGTCACGCTCGGTACATAATCAACGCTGTCGTTGCGTACAGTTTCCGACTGTTTCACCGATCCGAGAGGGAACGTTTCGGACGGGTTCGAACCGGTTCGCGGCGGGAGCGATCCGATCGGCGCGTCCCGGAAACCGGCGGCGCGATCGAGGGACGACGGCCGTTTATGTGCCGACTAGCCGACCGTCGGGTGACGAGCTATCCGCGGACCGACTGGTCGGCGAACGGCGGTCTCGCGGACGCGACGGTCACCTCGGCCCGACCTGCGGACGTTAGACCGGAGACCCGTACCTCTAATTCGTCGGGCGGCCATCCGCGTGACATGCATCGCCAGGCGCGAGCCTACGCCCCGGGGAGCGTGACGACCGTCTTCGCCCCCGGTGACGAACCCGGCGGCGGGTCGCTCGGCGTGAGCGTCGCCGTCGAGGACGGCGTCGTCGCGACGGTCGAACCGGCGGACGAGACCGTGATCCGACTCGACGGCGAGGCGACGTCGTTCGAACCGGTCGAACGCGCGCTCGACCGACTGGGCGTCCGCGCGGTCGTGTCGCTCGACGCGGGCGTCCCGGTCGGATGCGGGTTCGGGGCGAGCGGGGCCGCGACGCTCGCGACCGCCCTCGCGGCGAACGAGGCGTTCGTGCTCGGCGAGCCACGCGGGACGCTCGTCGGCGTCGCCCACCGGGCGGAGGTGGCGGCCGGGACGGGACTCGGCGACGTGTTCGTCCAGTCGCGCGGCGGCCTCGTCTGGAACGTCGGGGGTGGGATCCGTCGCGCTCGGTGCGACGCGCGCGTCGAGTACGCCGCCCTCGGCGGCATCGCGACCGAGGCGGTCCTGGGCGACGAGCGCGCGCTCGCTCGGGTTCGAGAGGCCGGTCGCGCGACGCTCGACCGAATCGACCCGACGGGCGCCTTCGACGCCCTGCTCGATCGATCGTGGGCGTTCGCCCGGCGAACGGGGCTGGCGACCGACCCGGTCGTCGAGGCGGTCGCGCGCGTCCAACGCGCGGGCGGCGTCGGGACGATGGCGATGGTCGGCGAGACGGTGATCGCGACCGGCGTCGAGGGCGTCCTCGACCGCGAGACGCGAGTGACGAACGAGGGCGCGCACGTCCGGTAGCGACGCGCGTACCGGTTCAGGACGGGAGCCTTCAACGCGGCGACCTCCGCTACGACGACGTCGACGTCCGCCTCGTCCACCCCGTTCTCGCGGAGCGCGGCGGCCAGGTGGTCCGCGACGGCCTCGAAGGCGGCCTCGCCGATGTCGGGGTGGGCGTGCGCCTCGCGCGTGTCCCCCCGTCGTACTCCGCGGGACCGCCCGTGACGGCGCTGACGAACTGCACCTGGTGGGCGCGGAGTTCGGTCACGCTCGCGTCAGTGAAATAACCGCGCAGGCGATCGTCGCTCAGGACGCGGTCGTAGAAGTCGTCGACGACAGTTTCGATCGCGTCACGGCCGCCCACCCACTCGTACAGCGACCGCTCTCTCACAGTACCGTCGGCGGATCGATCCGACGGACAGTGAAACCCCGGGCGAACCTGTTCGGGTTCCCCGCGTCGCTCCGAACGCAGTTCGAACCCATCCTTTGCCGACACAGCCCCAGAGACAGCAGATTCCGAGGGAATGAACTATTCGTTAAAGGTGTATTTTTCATCCTACACACGTCAATAACTAATTATCATTCACTGAAACGTGTTTTCGCTGCATTGGGGAAATCAATGAAACGAAGAAACGACGCCGAACGAGAGACTACTGAGCAACTGACGATGACTCGTCGAACGACGCTCGTCGGTCTCGGGGGGCTCGTCGGTGCGAGTGCGCTCGGCACCGCCGGGGCGCAACGCTCCGAACCGGAAGCGACCGACAGCCGGTCGGACAGTTCGTTCGACGACATCGGCGGACAGCCGTTCGAACCGATCGACCGCGACCTGTTCATCGAGGAGATATACTCTAGAACGCCCGAACGGGAACCCGAGGGACGACGATTCTGGCCGGAGTACAGGGTCGAGACGTTCCTCGCCGCGTTGTTCGCGGACCGTTTCGAGAGCCGCGAACGCGTCGAGGAGGCGGTCCAGCAGTTACACGATCCGGCCCTCGTCGAGACCGTTCCGGGGCTCCACTTACGGGCTGCGATCGTCGCGATGCAGGGGACGGCCGCCGAACCCGCGTTGGAGGCCTATCGCGACGGCACGATCTCGCACGTCGACGTCTCGCTCTTACCGACGAGTTCGCCGACGAAACCGGTCGCTCACGTCGGCTTCCCGTCCGGCGCACCGGAAGTGTACGTCAGCGACGCGTACCGGTTCGAGGACATGCGGCTCCTGTTGCCGGTCCTCGCCCTCGCGGCGCTCTACCAGGATCGACCGGTCTCGGACCGCGAGCGGCTTATCGCCCACGCGCTCGTCTCCCTGGTCTACGGGGAACTCCTGGTCGAGTCCCCGCAACTGGCGTGGAGTGGGACCGAACTCGCTCGGCGCTGGAACACGGAGCTACTCGCCCGCCTGAACACGAGGGACGAGCGCGGACGGCTTCGCCTGCTCGAGGCGGGGGAGACCGTCTACCCCCACAGCGAGGTGCCAGTGGACAACTTCGCGGCCCCGTTCGACTGGCGCGACGCCCGGTCGACGGGGGGGAACGACGTCCTTCGGGGAATGCTTCGGGAGGTCGTCGGCTGGTCGTTCCCGGGGCTGGCGTTCGACACGAGGGCCGTCAGGCTGCTCGACTACCGACAGCGGCTCCTCGACTCGTGGGAGGTCCGATTCCTCATGCACGTTCTCGGATTGACGCCCCTGGAGAACCCGATCGACGGGCCCGAGGGAGAGACTCCCGCAGTACCGGCGCTCGGATGGCCGTGGATCACGGTGGGGACGTACTGATGACGGTGCATCGGGACGCAAACGCACTCGCGATAGATCGAGAGAATGCCTACGCCACACAACATCACCTTCGATAGAACGCTGAACGCGGTCAACGATCTCGGCTGGGATCCGACTGGACGCACGCCGATCAACCTGGAACCGTACGTCCAGACCGGGACGCTCATCGAGGTGCCGCCGGGGACCTACACGGTTCCGACGAGCCAGGACGTCGTCGCGCGGAAGGACGGCATCTCACGGTTCGGGATCCGCGGAACGGGTGCCGACCGACAGGACGTCGCGTTCCGAACGGCCGGAAGCGGGTCGACGTACCTCCTCTGGCTGACCGGGGGGAGAGATCTCCTCCTCGAGAACTACCGAATCCTGTACGGTACCCGGAGTCAGCCGGGGGCCATCGGTCACGTCCTGCTCCCGAACGACGGGCTGTACGTCCGAAAACTGCAGAAAAACGGGTTCACGCCCTCGACCGCAAACGGCGACCGCTGGTTCCTCTTTCCGGCGATCAAGGATGCGGCCGGGACCGGGTACATCGAGGACATCAGGTACTGGGGACCCGCCGAGATAACGGGCCACGCCGCATCTCGCGGCTTCGGCGGCGCGTTCCAGAACCACGCCGGGACGCTCTACTGGCGGAACCTGAACATCTTCAACAATCCGGGGGACGGCGCTCCGTACGTCGGTACCCACGGGACGAACCGCTTCGAGGACTGCCTGTGGGTCAACTGCGCGATGGCGGCCGCCCGCAACGGCGGGAGCGGTTCGTACGTCCGTAACTGCCGGATTCACATCGACCTGAACAATCAACACCCTCAGAATACGGGCACCTACGAGGCCATCAACGGCGTCTACTGGGACCCGCAGACCTCCGAGGAGGCCGGCGGGCGCATCGAGAACTGCACGATCCGCATCGAGGCGCCGACGAACCCCAACGGGGCAGGCTACAGCGGCAGTTCCCTCCCGGGGTTCGGCATCGTCATCGACTCCTCCGGCGGCGACGTGTACGTCGAGCGAAACGACATCACCGTCAACGCGGACCGGGTGCCCGCGTTGATGGCCCACGCGCCCGAGAAACGGTGGGACCGCGCCCCGGCGGACGTCGACGACTGGGGGATCGTGGTGAACGACAACGACATCCGCGGGAGCGCCACGCTCCGCGAGGGCGACGGACTCAGACGGGCCGCGATCGTGCTCGAACGCAGACCCGGGTCCGGCGTGACCGACGTGCGCGTCGACTGGCCGCAGGCGGCCTACGCCGTCGCGCTCGTTCCGTGGCGGGACGAACAGACGCAGGCGATCATCGACGACCTGGAGTACGACGTTCGCGTCGCACCCATCTACGATCCCGCGAACAACGCGGACGTGGGTGACCTGACGGAGCTGTGAGGGCGCGGACACGTTCTGTCGACCTACGCTTTGGCTCGTTCTACCGTCCACTTCAGCAGCGACGGCGTCAGCAGGACCGAGACGACGAGCACGACCCCCGCGAGGATCTCCCCGAGGAACTCGGGATAGCGGAGCCGGTCGATCGCCTCGCTCGGGCCCGGCGAGAGCAGGACTCGTTACGATGACGAGGTAGATCTCGAGCGACGACGGCTACGGCGATCGACCCGTGATCGCGTCGCGTCCCCGCGCTCGTCCCACGTCGAGCGGTAGTCGTCGACCGCCGGCATGGTTATACGGTGCGAACGGACGGTTAATACCGGATTTCCGACGACGGTGACGGCTTCGCCGCGGCGGGGTTCGACGAATCGATCCGCACTACTGCGCGTCGACGACCGCCACCGTGGCGAGGTTGACGATGTCCTTGACCTCGTCGCCGCGCTGGAGGACGTGGACGGGACGATCCATCCCCACCAGCATCGGCCCGATCGCCTCCGCACCCCCGAGGTCGTGGAGCAGTTTGTAGGCGATGTTGCCGGCTTCGAGGTTGGGGAAGACGAGGACGTTGGCGGGTTCGTCGAGTTCCGCGAAGTCGTAGGTGCCGGTGAGCATCTCCTCTATGACCGCCGTGTCCGCCTGCATCTCCCCGTCCACCGGGAAGTCGACCCGGGGGTCGCTACGGAGCGACCTCGCGGCGCGGCGGGGTTTGGCGGTGCCCTCGTTTCTGACGGAGCCGAAGTCGGAGTACGAGAGGAAGGCGACGCGCGGTTCGACGTTGAACCGGCGGGCGAGCTCCGCCGTGTGGCGCGCGATCTCCGCCAGTACCTCCTCGTCGGGGTCCTGATTGACGGTGGTGTCGGCGCAGAAGACGACGCGGTTCTTGAAGGTGAGCATGTAGACGCCGGCGGCGTAGTTCGCGTTCCCGGCGGTGCCGACGACCTGGAGCGGCGCGCGAAGGGCCGTCGGGTAGTGGTGGGTGATCCCCGTCAGCATCGCGTCGGCGTCGCCCATCTCCACCATCACGCTCCCCAGGTAGTCGCCGTCGCGTTCGACGAGTTCCCCGGCCTCCCTGCGCGTGACGCCCTTGCGCCGGCGGAGTTCGTGGAGCCGGTCGGCGTACGGCGCGAGCGACTCCTCGCCCGGATCGACGATCTCGGGATCGAAGTCGAGGCCGAGCGACGCCGACAGCTCCCAGATGCGGTGGCGGTCGCCGACGAGGACGGGTTCGGCGATCTCCTGCTCGATCAGCTGGTAGGCCGCGCGGACGATCCTGGGGTGATCGCCCTCCGCGAAGACGAGGCGCTTCGGATCGCTCCGGGCCTTCGCGACGACGACCTGCATCATCTCGCGGGACGTCCCGAGGCGCGCCTCCAGTTCCCGGCGGTACTCGTCGATCTCGACCGCCGCGCGGGCCACCCCGCTGTCCATCGCGGCCCGCGCGACCGCCGAGGACACCTCGAAGAGGACGCGGGGGTCGAGTGGTTTGGGGATGATGTACTCGGGGCCGTACTGTAGCGGCTGGTCGCCGTAGGCCTTCACCACCGCGTCCGGCACGTCCCGTTTCGCCAGGTCGGCCAGGGCGCGGGCGGCGGCGACCTTCATCGCCTCGTTGATCTCGGTGGCGCGGACGTCGAGCGCGCCGCGGAAGATGAACGGGAACCCGAGGACGTTGTTCACCTGGTTCGGGTAGTCCGAGCGCCCCGTCGCCATGATCACCGTGTCCCCGCGGGCGCTCTTCGCCGTCTCGTAGTCGATCTCGGGGTCCGGATTGGCCATGGCGAAGATGATGGGATCGTCGGCCATCGAGCGGACCATCTCCCGATCGACGATCCCCCCGACCGACAGACCGACGAACACGTCCGCGCCCGCCATCGCGTCGCCCACGTCCCCGGGCGGGACGTCCCGCGCGAAGGGTTCGTTGTAGGGGTTGAGGTCGCCCGCCTCGGCGCGCTCGGCCGTGAGGATGCCGTCCACGTCGACCATCGTGATATTCTCGCGCCGGACGCCGAGCGAGACGTAGAACCGGGCGGTGGCGGTCGCGGCGGCCCCGGCCCCCGAGAAGACGACGTCGAGGTCGTCGAGGGACTTGCCGGCGATGTCGGCGGCGTTGAGCAGCGCGGCCCCCGAGATGATGGCGGTACCGTGCTGGTCGTCGTGGAACACCGGGATCGACGTCTCCTCGCGGAGGCGGCGCTCGATCTCGAAGCACTCGGGGGCCTTGATGTCCTCCAGATTAATCCCCCCGAACGTCGGCTCTAGGGCGGCGACCGACTCGACGAACGCGTCCGGGTCGGCGTGATCGAGTTCGACGTCGAAGACGTCGATGTCGGCGAAGCGCTTGAACAATACGCCCTTGCCCTCCATGACCGGTTTCGACGCCTGTGCGCCGATGTCACCGAGTCCCAGGACCGCGGAGCCGTTCGAGACGACGCCCACGAGGTTGCCCTTCGCGGTGTAGGCGTAGGCGTCGTCGGGGTCGGCGGCGATTTCGAGGCAGGCGGCGGCGACGCCCGGCGAGTAGGCCAGCGAGAGGTCGCGCTGGGTGTTCGTCGGCTTCGTCGTCGAGATCTCGATCTTGCCCGGCGGCTCGCGCCGGTGGTATTCGAGCGCGTCTTCGTCGAGTCCCATACGGGTCCATTCGCCCGAGCGGTAAAACGGGCTGTCATCGAGGCGTGCGACGAGCGGCGCGGCGGGAGCTCACGCCCGCACGAAGGTCACCGGACACGGCGAGTTCAGCATCACCTCCTGGGCCGTGCTCCCGAAGACGGCCTTCCCGGCCGGCGTACGCTTTCGCCCGCCGACGACGACGAGGTCGGCGTCGGTTCCCCTCGCCAGCGCGACGATGCGCTCGCCGTGCGGACCGACGGCCCCGCGGATCACGTACTCGACGTCCGCGTCGTCCAGCGCGGACGTGAGCTCTCGGACGGTGGCGTGCCGGGAGGCGACCTCGTCGGCGTCGATCGGCCCGTCGGGGTCGTAGGCGAGCTGTTCGGTGACGGCGGCGAACTCCGCCTCGGTGAACACGTGCGCGAGCGTGACGGTCGCGCCGGCGGGGCCGGCGACGTCGGCGACGGTCCGGGCGAGCGCGTCGGTGCGATCGGCGTCACCCTGTCCGATCGCGAGCAGGACTGACTCGAGTGGCATGTCGATAGCGAACGCGGCGCAGACCAACATACTTTCGGCTCGTGATGGTGAGCAAGGAGATCAGAGCGCTATCAGGTGCGCGTCGCACGCCCGACAGGCGAGGACGGACTGCGGCCCCTCCCGCGGGTTCGTGACGCCGCCACAGCAGGACGCCGACGACGTCTCGACGACCGGATCGCCGCACGTGGGACAGGTGTCCAGAAAGAGCCGGAACGCCCGGGCTGCGGACAGCCGCGCCGCGTCGTCGAGTCGGGCGACCGCGGAGAGCGCGCGGACGGCGGCGACGTCGGCAGTCGCGGCGGGGCGCGGCAACCACGCCCCCCGCGCGGGCGCGTCGGTCGGCGCGTGGACGGCGACGTACCGTCGCCCGTCCACCGACACCGGCGTCGCCGTACGACCCTCGCCGACGACCGCGTCGGCGGCCGCCGCGAGCGCGTCGTCGTTCAGTTCGGCGAGCGCCGCCATCTCGTCCTCCCACCGCTCGCGGATCGGCGGCGACAGCGCGAGGTCGTCGCCGGCGGGGACGACGACGCCGGCGGCGATCAGCGCCTCGAGCACCCGCTCGCCGTCCCCGTCTCCCGCTCCATCTCCCCCCTCGGGCGCGAAGGACGACGCGAGGGGTGGCTCCCGCGGCGGTCGCCCGAGCGCCGCGCGGACGCGACGGACCACCGCGGGCGCGAACCGCGGCGTGTACGGGACGAGGTACCCCCTGATCGCGACGAGCGCGCCCCCGACGACGCCGACGACCGCGGCGAGGAGTGGCCGACCGGCGAGCGCCAGCGCGAGGCACGCCGCGACGAGCAGGGCGCCGTTCGCGACCGTACAGGGCCAGCAGCGCCGCTCGCCGGTGTGCTCCGGGCGCGCGAGCGACGCGAGCGGCGATCGCATACCCACCCGTTACCGCGCGGGGTACTTCAACGTCCACCCGCGGGGCGGCAAGGGTTTACGCCGCGCCCGTCGATTAGTACGACATCCATGGAGACCGAGGCCCTCATCGAGACGTTCCGCGAGGCGGGACTGTCGCCCTACCAGGCGAGCACGTACGTCGCCCTGCTCGACGTCGGCGCTACGTCGGCGACTGAACTGGCCGCCACCGCCGACGTTCCGTCGGCACGCATCTACGACGTCCTGCGGGCCCTCGAATCGCGAGGATACGTCGAGACCTACGAGCGCGAGCACCTCTGCGTGCGGGCCCACAGCCCCGCCGAGGTCCTCGACGACCTCCGCTCGCGCGCGCGAGAATTCGAGGAGGCGGCGGAGGAGGTCGAGACGCGCTGGGAGCAACCGGACATCAAGGGCGCGCGGGCGAGCCTCGTGCGACGGTTCGACACCGTCGTCGATCAGGCCCGGGCGTTCATCGAGGCAGCGAGCCACCAGGTCCAGCTCTCGGTGTCGCTCGACGAGTACGAGTCGCTGCGCACGGCGCTGCAGTCGGCTCACGATCGCGGCATCTCCGTGCGCGTCACCGTCTACACGTCGCCGGACGAGGGCGCGCCGCCCGAGTCGCCGTTCGCGGGCGTGTGTACCGAGGTCCGCCACCGCCGCCTCCCTGGCCCGTTCGTCGCGCTCATCGACCGCCACCAGACGTGCTTCGCCCACCACGCCGACTCGGTCGACCGTTACGGCGTCCTCGTCGACGACCGCGCGCACACCTACGTCTTCAACTGGTACTTCCAGACCTGCCTCTGGGACCCGTGGCCCCTCGTCTACTCCGACCGCCCGAGCGACCCCCCGATGGAGTACGTCGACCTCCGCCAGTGCATCCGGGAGATCGCCCCGATGGTAGCCGACGGGGCGGCCGTCCGCGTGACAGTAGACGGCCGGGATCTCACCACGGGCACGGCGCGCTCGGTTCGGGGCGTCGTGACGGACGTACTGGTCGCGGAGGGCGTCCCCGAAGGGGACGTCCCGATGCGGGACCTCGTCGGCCAGGCCGCGATCGTCGTGGAGAGCGAGGGACGGGACGGCGGCGGGATCGATCAGGGGACGTACACGATCGGTGGGTGGGGCGCTATCCTGGAGGACGTCGAGGCCGAGCGCGTGACAGTCACGTCTATCGACCTGAACTGAACGGGGGGTGGCGCGACCTCTCGGATTTCCTATTTACTACTGCCGTTGTAGTACAGTAATTATATTGATGAGACGGGTGATTCCAGACTGGTAATGTCACGAGGTAGCAGGGGGGAACGTCAGAGCGGCGGGGTCTCCCGCCGTCGCTTCATCGCGGCGGCGGGGGCGTCCGGCGTCACTGCGAGCCTCGCGGGATGTATCTACAGCGATGTCGAGACGGCGGGCGGGACGACGCTCGTGCGATGGGGATTCGACGCGGCGGCCTCGCGGCAAGTCGGCGACGAGATACGCGCGTTGTTCCACGAGGAGGGCGGCCTCTCCAAGGACATCCGCATCGAGTTCGAACCGGGGGTGCAGGACTCCGGAGCGCGCAGGGACCAGTACATGCGACAGCTCAGCGGTGGGGAGGACGACCCCGATATGTTCCTGATGGACTCGGGGTGGACGAAGACCTTCATCGACCGCGAACTGGTACTCAACCTGACCCAGTTGCTCCCCGAGGGGTTGTTGAAACGGATCCAGTCGAACTACCTGGATCCGAGCCTCTCGACCGCGACGAGCACCGACGGCGACCTCTACGGCGTGCCGCTGTTTCCCGACTTCGCCGTCATCCAGTACCGGAAGGACCTCGTCCGCAACGCGGGGTTCGACCCCGACGGGGAGAACTGGGCGACGGAGCCGATGACCTGGAAGCGGTTCGCCGACGTCATCGCGAGGACGCTGGAGGCGAACGCCGACGACGAGTCGCTCAGGTACGGCCACGTCTTCCAGTTCGACGCCTACGAGGGGCTCTCGTGCTGTACGTTCAACGAGTTCATGACCTCGTGGGGCGGCGCGTACTTCGGCGGCCGGGACAACCTCTTCGGCCCCATCGGGGAGCGCCCCATCACGGTGGACACGGAGCCCGTGACGAACGCCGTGCGTATGGTCCGGTCGTTCATCTACGGCCCGGACGACCCCCACGGACTGGACGGCTACCGGCGCATCACCCCAGAGAGCGTCCTCTCGTGGTCCGAGCCGAACACGCACAACGCGATGGTGAACGGACAGACCGTCGCGCAGCGCAACTGGCCCTACTCGATCGCGGAGAACGCGAAGGAGGAGAACTACGGCACCGACTACGGCGCGATGCCGCTGCCCTACGCGACCGAACCGTCGAACGCGCAGGCGTCCGGAACCGGCGGATCGACGTCGGCGCTCGGCGGGTGGAACATCACGGTCAACCCGAACAGCACGAGCCTCGACGCCGTCACGGAGGTCATCGAGGCGGCAGCCACCGACGAGGTGATGCTCGGGCTGTTCCGCATCTGGGGGTGGCTCCCGCCGAACCTCGAACTGCTCAAGACCCAGGCGGCGAGGGACATCGAACCGACCGGGCGGTACGCTGACACCCTCTACGTGGCCGGGCAGAACAGCATGCCCCGGCCGGTGACGGTGCTCTGGCCCCAGGAGTCGAGCGCCATCTCGGGGACAGTCAACGCATCGGCGTCGCGTAAGAGCGCGCCGGACACGGCCATGACCGAACTCAAGAACGAGCTGCGAACGATCGAGGAGAGCATCTAACGATGGGAACGGAGACAGATCAGCGAACCGCGCGCGAACGTCGGTCGGACCGTTCGGGCGTGTACGTGTCCGCGGTACGGTGGATAGAGACGCTCGACGAGACGCAGTTCGCCTACCTGTTGCTGACGCCGGTGTTCCTGCTACTCGGGCTCATCGCGTTTTGGCCGCTGCTCAGCACGTTCCAGATGTCGCTGCTCGCGGACCAGGTCACCGGCGCTCAGCGTCTCGGCGAGTTCGTCGGCTTTCAGAACTACGTCGAACTGTTCACGGGGCAGAAGGCGCTCGTCAATCCGTTCTTCAGCCTCGAGACGCCGCTCCAGAGCGCGCTGGTGGTGACGCTCGTGTTCACCGTCGTCAGCGTCTTCTTCGAAACCATCATCGGATTCGGCCAGGCGCTGGTGCTCGATCAGGACTTCCGCGGTCGCCGGTGGGTGCGCGTCGCCATCATCCTCCCGTGGGCGGTGCCGATCGTGATCCAGGGGATGATCTTCTACCTGATGTTCCAGCCGGGGGTCGGCTTCGCGGTCGAACCGCTCGCGAACCTCGGGCTCATCACGAGCCAGCCGCTCAACGACCTCGGCAGTTCGTTGCTGCTCATCATCGTCGCCGACATCTGGAAGACCTCGGCGTTCATGGCGCTGCTCATCCTCGCGGGGCTACAGAGCATCGACCGGTCGCTGTACGACGTGGCGCGCGTCTCGGGGGCGAGCCGCGTCCAGCAGTTCCGGTTCATCACCCTGCCGCTCGTCCTGCCCACCGTGGTGGTCGCCATGCTCTTCCGGACCATCGACGCGGCGCGCGTCTTCGGCCTGATCGAGGCCTCCGGCGCGGGCTGTACGACGGTGCCATCGCTGTCCTGTCAGGTGGTGACGACGTTCCTCACCGTCGGTCGCTACGGCACCGCGGCCGCCATCGCGTTCACGACGGCGGCGCTCATCGGGCTACTCGTCGCCGTGAACATCTACCGACTCGCCAAGGAGGGGATCTGAATGTCGACCGAGTCCAACGACGGGCCGTTCACCCGCTGGGTGCAGGGGTCCATCAGCGACCCCCGGAAGACCTACCGGGCGCTGTTCTACGTGGCGATGATCTTCTTCCTCGTCACGACGCTGTTCCCGCTCTACTACCTGCTGGTCATCGCGCTCACCCCGACGAGCGCCATCCAGGACATGGGGCTCGCCCCGAAGGGGTTCAACCCGGGGGCGTTCGTCGAGATCTTCGAGGTGGTGCCGCTCCACTTCTACCTGTTCAACAGCTTCGTGCTCGCCACGATCACGACGGTCATCATCATCGTGCTGGCGTCGCTCGCGGGCTACGTCTTCGGCCGCCTCGACTTCCCCGGCCGGACGCCGCTCATGCTCATCGTACTCGCCATCTCCTACTTCCCGCCCGCGGCGTTCCTGCTCCCGCTGTACCAGCTGTTCCAGGGGGACGTGATCGTCTTCGGCGTGCAGGTGTTCCCGCGGGTGATCAACACGCCGCCCGCGATGATCCTCCCGTTCAGCGCGCTGTTCCTGCCGCTCTCGATCTTCATCCTGACGACGTTCTACAGCCAGATCCCGGACGGACTCGAGGACGCCGCGCGCGTCGAGGGATCGACCCGACTGGGCGCGCTCTTTCGGGTCATCATTCCGCTCTCGGCACCGGGCGTCGCGACCGCCGCCGTGCTGACGTTCATCGCGGTGTACAACGAGTTCTTCTTCTCGTACCTCATGGTCACGAGCGGGAAGTACACGAACTGGGCACCGCTTCTCTGGGGCATCCTCAACTACCAGACGCAGTACTCGACGCTGTACAACCTGATGGCGGCCGCGTCCATCGTGGGCGTGATCCCGATCGCGATCCTCGTCGTCATCGCACAGGAGAAGATCGTCAGCGGCCTCACGGCAGGGGCCCTCAAGGAGTGATACAATCATGGCAACCGTCACACTCAACGAAGTCTCGAAACGCTACCAGGACGTCGTCGCGGTCGACGACATGAACCTCGAGATCCGGGACGGCGAGTTCCTCACGCTCGTCGGCCCGTCGGGCTGCGGGAAGTCGACCACCATGGAGATGGTCGCCGGACTCACCATGCCCACCGAGGGCGAGGTGTACATCGGCGACCGGGAGGTGACGAACCTCCCGCCGAAGGACCGTGGGGTGGCGATGGTGTTCCAGAACATCGCGCTGTTCCCCCACATGAACGTCTACGACAACATCAGCTTCGGGCTCCGTCTGCGGGACTACGACAAGGAGGAGATCGACCGCCGGGTGAACCGGGCCGTCGAGACCGTTCAACTGGAGGGGATGCTCGACCGCATGCCGGACGAACTGTCGGGCGGGCAGCGCCAGCGCGTCGCCATCGCCCGCGCCATCGTCCGCAACCCCGACGCGTTCCTGATGGACGAGCCGCTCGCGAACCTCGACGCGAAGCTGCGGGTCCACATGCGGACCGAACTCCAGCGCCTGCACAGGGAGCTGGAGACGACGACGATCTACGTCACCCACGACCAGGCGGAGGCGATGACGATGTCCGACCGCATCGCCGTCATCGACGGGGGGGAACTCCAGCAGCTCGCCCCGCCGCTCGTCTGCTACAACGAACCGGCGAACCTGTTCGTCGCGGGCTTCATCGGATCGCCGAGCATGAACCTCGTCGACGGCGTCTTCGAGAACGAGAGCTTCGCCTGTCCGGCGTTCTCGGTGGAGGTCGACAGCTCGGTCCGGATCGCCGACGGAACGGCGGTCACCCTCGGCGTCCGTCCGGAGGACATCTACGCCGTCGAGCAGGTCGAGGAACTCGACGCGCCCTCCGAGGTGATCCAGGCGCGGACCGACGTGCTCGAACCGATGGGCGACGAGATCTTCGTCACGCTCATCGTCGAAGGCGAGGGCGAGGGCGAGGACGATGAGACGGAGTTGCTCATGAGCGTCTCGCCGGACAGCGACCTCACCGAGAACGAACCGGTCGAGATCGTCCTCGATCGATCGAAGGTGCACCTCTTCGACACCGAGAGCGGCGACGCGATCGTCCACGGCGTCACCCGTTCGCCCGAGGTGGCCGCAGACGGGGGTGACCGCTGACGTGGATCCCGCGCTGTACGTCGGGGGCGTGACGCTCCTGTTTTTCTTCTGGGTCTACGGCATCGTCGCGTTCGTCCGCGACGTCCGGCGGCGGTTGATCCCGACCGTCAGACAGTTCTGGCGCGGCCGCCAACGGTTGCGTGAGCAGGCACAGAAGGAACGCGAGCGCGAGGAACGCGAGCGGCAACTGTACTAGCCCTCGTGCTCATCTCGTCAGGGGTATTGTACTCTAGAACGTAGGCACAACACGACGATCACTGTATGAACACGAGCACGAACAAAACAACATCTGCACCACCGAGAGTCGGCCTCATCGGCCTCGGAAGCATCGGGCACATCCACGCGGAGCACCTCCAGTCGCTGGCCACCGAGGGGGTCGTCGAACTCGCGGGGGGTATGGATATATCCTCCGAGGCGTGCGAACGCTTCGAGAATCGCTTCGGCGTCCGCGCGTACGAATATCCCGAAGAACTCTACGAGACCGTCGACGCCGTCATCGTCGCGACGCCGAACCGATTCCACGAGGAGTACGCCGTCGACGCGTTCGAGGCGGGGCTCGACGTCTTTCTCGAGAAGCCCCTGGCACACAACCTCCAGAGCGCCGAGCGCATCGCCGACGCCGCCCACGCGGCCGAGGGGATCGGGATGGTGGGCTTTCTCAATCGTTTCAACGACGCCGTCCGCGTCTTCAAGCACTACCAGCGACAGGGTCGTTTCGGCGAGGTGACGCACGTCGAGGCCAACTACGTCCGACGGCGGGGCGTCCCCGGCCGCGGCTCCTGGTTCACCGACAAGGCGGTGTCGGGCGGCGGCGCGCTCGTCGACATCGGCGTCCACGCCATCGACCTCGCGCTCCACCTCCTCTCGTTCCCCGAGGTCCGCGAGCTGACGGGCGTGACCCGCTCGCAGTTCGGCCACCAGGAGGACTACACCTACCTCGAGATGTGGGGCGAGGACGGCGAGGGGGTCTTCGACGTGGACGACTCCGCGAGCGCGTTCATCCGCTGTGCGGAGGATCGAACGGTGTCGCTCGAGGTCGCGTGGGCGACCAACCGTCCGCCGACGACCGAGTTCGTCGTCCACGGGACGGAGGGCGGAGCGACGCTCGACCTGGACGGCAATCTCACCATCTACGAGGCGAGCAGCGGCGGCGCGCCCCACTTCGAGGACACGGAGGTCGCCACCCAGCGGCTCCCGGCGATGCGCTCCGAGCTGCGCGCGTTCCTCGCCGCGGTCGCCAGCGACGAACCCCCGACGCAGAACACTGTCGACGAGGCGCTCGTCGTCCAGCGCGTCCTCGACGGCATCTACCGCTCCGCCGAGACCGGTACCGCCGTCTCCCTCCACGAGACCCCCATCTCGGCCAGCGACTGATCACGCAACTGATCACCGCGGCGGGTCGACCGTCGGCGCACCGACGCCCGAACGACTACGTACACTACCCACGATAGGGGACGACACGAACCATGCATATCGGCGTACTCACCGTTCCGCTCGGCGATGAATCGCTCGAAGACGCGCTCTCCTACCTCTCGGGGATCGGGGTCGGCGCGGTCGAGCTCGGCTGCGGCGGCTTCCCCGGCGAGGACCACGTGGACCGGGAGGCGCTGCTCGACGACGACGACGCGCGGGCCGCCCTCCGCGAGACGCTCGACGAACACGACCTCGTCGTGAGCGCGCTCGCGACGCACAACAACCCGCTCCACCCCGACGACGAGCGCGCGGAGCGCGCGGACGCCGAACTGCGCGAGGCGATCCGCCTCGCCGACCAGCTCGGCGTCGACGCCGTCACGTGCTTCTCCGGGTTACCCGCCGGCGGGCCGAACGACGAGGTTCCCAACTGGATCACCGCGCCCTGGCCGAGCGAGCACGCCGAGGCCCACGACTACCAGTGGGAGGTCGCCACGGAGTACTGGTCGGCGCTCGCCGAGCACGCCGCCGAGCACGGCGTGAACGTCGCGGTCGAGATGCACCCGAACATGCTCGTCCACGAGCCGACGGGGCTGCTCCGCCTCCGCGAGGCGACCAACGAGTACGTGGGCGCGAACTTCGACCCATCGCACCTCTACTGGCAGGGGATCGACGTGCTCGCGGCCATCCGCCTGCTCGGCGAACGGGGTGCCATCCACCACGTCCACGCCAAGGACACCCGCGTCTACGACTCGGTGGCCCGGGAGAAGGGCGTCCTCGACACGACGCCCTACACCGAGGAGCCGGATCGCTCGTGGCTGTTCCGGACGGTGGGATACGGCCACGGCGAGGCCCACTGGAAGGACGTCGTCTCCACGCTGCGGATGGTCGGCTACGACGGCGCGCTCTCGATCGAGCACGAGGACTCGCTCACCTCCTCGCGCGAGGGGCTGGAGAAGGCCGTCGAGCTGCTGGACCGCGCCGTCTTCGAGACGACTCCCGGCGACGCCTACTGGGCGGAGTAGCGCGAGTCGCCCGTCTCTCGACCACCCCGAACCACTTTCTCCCCTCCGCGCGAGGTGACCACGAGATGACGCTCCGAATCGGAATGCTGGGGTACCGCTTCATGGGGAAGGCGCACGGCAACGCGCTGGCCCGCCTGCCGATGTTCTTCCCGGACGCGCCGGAGACCGAGCGAGCGGTGCTCGTCGGGCGCGACGAGGAGGCGCTGTCGGCGGCCGCCGACCGCCTCGGATTCGCGGCCACCGCGACCGACTGGGAGGAGGCGATAGAGGAGGTGGACGTGCTCTACAACCTCGGGCCGAACTACCTCCACCCGGAGCCGTCGATCGCGGCGCTCGACGCGGGCGTCCACGTCCTCTGCGAGAAGCCGCTCGCGCCGACGCTCGAGGGGGCAGAGGCGATGACCGAGGCGGCGCGGAGGAGCGACGCCGTCGCCGGCTGCGCGTTCAACTACCGCTACGTCCCCGCGATCCGCCACGCCCGGCGGTTGATCGACGACGGCGACCTCGGCGAGATCCGCCACGTCCGCGGGCGCTACCTCCAGGACTGGCTGGTCGCTCCCGACGCGCCGTGGTCGTGGCGCAACGACGAGGAACTCGCGGGCAGCGGCGCGCTCGGCGACCTCGGGGCGCACTCGCTCGACCTCGCGCGCTTCCTGGTCGGCGACCGCGTCGGCGAGGTCGAGCGCGTCAGCGGTCACCTGCGGACGTTCGTCGAGGAGCGCCCGGTGGAGGGCGAAGACGAGAGCAGGCCGGTCACCGTCGACGACGCCTACTCCGCGCAGGTCGCCTACGAGGCCGGCGCGATGGGCACCTTCGAGGCGACCCGCGCCGGGACGGGGCACAAGAACGACCACACGATCGAGGTCGAGGGGACCGACGGCGCGCTCCGCTTCTCGCTCGAACGGCTGAACGAACTCGAGGTGCTCCGGGAGGACGACCGGGGCTTCGAGACCGTGCTCGTCACCGACGCGGACGACCCCTACGTCGAGCACTGGTGGCCGCCGGGCCACGTCCTCGGGTGGGAGCACACCTTCGTCCACGAGAACTACGAGTTCCTCCGCGCGGTCGCCGGCGAGACGGAGTTCCACGCGAACTTCGAGGACGCCCTGGAGGTCCAGCGCGTCCTCGACGCCGTCGAGCGGAGCGACGAGGCGGCCGAGTGGGTCGACGTCGAGCGCTCATGAGTCCGGAGGCCGGCTTCGACTGGCGCGAGCGGACGGACCGCCTCGACGCCTACCTCGACGGGAACGGCCTCGAGGCCGTCTGGTTCGCCCGTCCGAACGGGTTCGCGTGGCTCACCGGCGGCGACAACGTCGTGGACCGCGCGGGCGACGTCGGCGTCGCCGCGGCCGGCTACGACGGCGACGGGCTGACCGTCGTGACGGACACGATCGAGGCCCCGCGCCTGCGGGACGAGGAGCTACCGGCCGACGCCGACGTCGTCGCGTTCGACTGGTACGCCGACGACCTCGCGGGAGCGATCGCGGACGCGAGTCCGACGCCCGCCGCCGCCGACTTCCCCGTTCCCGGCTTCGAGACGGTCGACGCGAGCGCGCTCCGGCAACCGCTCGCGGACGCGGACGTCGAGCGCTACCGGGCGCTCGGTCGCGACGCGGCCGAGGCCGTCGAGGCGGTCTGCCGAACGTGCGAGTCGGACGAGACCGAGCGCGCCGTCGCGGCCCGCCTCCGGGGTGACCTCGCCGCGCGCGGGATCGACTCGCCCGTCGCGCTCGTCGGCGGGGCGGAGCGCGCGGGGAGGTACCGCCACTACACGCCGAACCCCGTCGAACTGGGCGACTACGCGCTCGTCTCGGTCACCGCCGAGCGCGGCGGCCTGTTCGCCAGTTGCACCCGGACGGTCGCGTTCGACCCGCCCGCGTGGCTGGCCGAGCGCCACCGCGCCGCGATGCGCGTCGAGGCGTCCGCGCTCGCGGCGACCCGGCGCGTCGGGCGCGAGGGCGGCACCGCCGGCGACGTCTTCGCCGACGTGCGGCACGCCTACGACGAGGTCGGGTTCGACGGCGAGTGGCGGCGTCACCACCAGGGCGGGGCCGCCGGCTTCGCGGGCCGGGAGTGGATCGCCACGCCCGGTCACGGGGCGACCGTCGAGCTACCGATGGCCTACGCCTGGAACCCGACGGTGCAGGGTACGAAGAGCGAGGACACGACGCTCGTGACCGCGGACGGCTTCGAGGTGCTCACCCGGACCGGCGACTGGCCGAGCGAGGCGGTCGAGTCCGTCGGGGGCGACGCGACGACCGAGCGGCACCTGCCCCTCGACCGCTCCTGACCGGAGTGCGGGTCAGTCCCGCTCTTCCGTCGTCTTCGACCCGACGCGATCGCGGAACGCCTCGACCGCCCCCCGGTCGGGGAGGGCGGTCATCGCGCCCGACCCCGTCGTCGTCCGCGCGGCGACCGCGTTGGCGAACCCCAGCACCTCCTCGAGCGAGCGCCCCTCGGCGAGCGCGGCGACCGTCCCCGCGAGGAAGGCGTCGCCCGCGCCGGTGGTGTCGACCGCGTCGACCGCGTACCCGGGGTGTGCGCGCTCCGCGGGACCCCACGGCGCGTCGGCGGCGGCGACCGCGATCGAGCCGTCGCCCCCGAGCGTGAGGAGGGTCGTGTGCGGGCCGCGCCCGCAGACCGCGCGGGCGAGCGCCTCGGGATCGAGACCGGCGTCGAACCCCGCCAGTTCGAGGTCGTCCGGGCTGGCCTTCACCACGTCCACGAGCGGGAGCACCTCGTCGATCGCCCGCGCGAACTCCCCCTCGTCCCACAGCTCCGGGCGGGCGTTCGGGTCGAAGACGACGGTGCAGTCGCGCTCGCGGGCGCGGCGGACGAGGTCGAGCAGCGCCCGCCAGCCTGCGCCCGTCGAGAGGACGACGCCGCCGAAGACGACCCAGTCGACGGCGTCGAGGGCGTCGTCCGGGACGGTACCCGGCTCGAACCGCGCGTCCGGCCCCTCCGCCCGGTAGAAGGAGAAGGTGGGAACCGCGTCCTCGTCGTGCGTGACGAGCGCGAGCGTCGTCCTCGCGTCGGCGTCGCGCTCGACGAACCGCCCGGGGATCCCCTCGGCGTCGAGCGTCCGCCCGAGGAAGTCCCCGAGCGGGTCCGTCGCGAGGCGCGTCCAGAACCACGGCACCTCGTCCAGTCGGGCGAGCGCCACCGCCACGTTCGCGGGCGCGCCGCCGGGGCGACGGACGAACCGCTCGACCCGGTCGAGCGGCCCGCTGCGCTCGGGCAGGAGGTCGACGAGCGTCTCGCCCGCGACGAGGACGCGAGGGGTTGACATGGGTTCGAATCTCCTCGGGAACGAAAAAAGCTCACGCTTCCCCCGCCGGATGAGCCTTTCCCCGGTGTGCGCTCGTCGCCCCCGACCGCCCCGACGGCTATATGCCCGCCGCCCCTCGGTTCGGGTATGTCACTCGAAGGAGAGCAGGCACCGGAGTTCACGCTCGAGAGCACCGCCGGCGGCCAGGTATCGCTCTCTTCCACCCTCGATTCGGGTCCGACGATCGTCCTCGTCAACCGCGGCCACTGGTGCAGCTTCTGCGCCGAACAGCTCCAGACGTTCAGCGAGGTGTCCTACGACCTGTGGTTCAACGAGGGCGTTGACGTGCTTCCGGTGGTGACGAGTCCAACCCCGAAGCTGGTCGAGATGCGCGACCGATTCGACCTCGACTTCCAGTTGCTCGCCGACCCCGACGGCGAGGTCGCCGACGCGTACAGCGGCACCGAGGAGACGAGCCACGGGGTGACGGGTATCGCCGGGACGTACGTGATCGACACGGACGGCGTGGTGCGCTACGAGCAGGTCGCCGACCACCCCGCCGACCGAACCTACGGCAACTGGGTGCGCTACTTCGTCCGCAACGACTTCGAGGACCCGTTCGGGGAGTGAACGCCCGGTAACTCCGCGGTCGTAGATCCGGTCACTACAGTGGTTCGAGTCGCCCCTCGAGCGACGCGTCGTCGATCCCCCCCGGCTCCGCGGCGAGGGCGGCGACCGCGTCGAGGAAGGCGATCTTGTAGCTCGCCGGACCGCCGTACTCCGCGTCCGCCGCCCGCTCGCCCGCCAGCCCGTAGGCCAGCACGGCGTCGAGGGTCGCTCCCAGCGGGTCGGCGACGGCCCCGCTGAAGGCCGCGAGCGTGACCCCCAGCATGCACCCGGTGCCGACGACCCGGCCCATCATGGGGTGGCCGCCGTCGACGGCGTAGGCGTCGCCGCCGGTCGCGACCACGTCGGTCTCCCCGGAGGCGACGACCACGGCGTCCGTCTGGGCGGCGCAGGCCCGCGCGGTCGCCGCGATGTCGGCGTACTCGCCGACCGACTCGACGCCGCGCACCGCCGACTCGGCACCCGCGAGCGCGCTGACCTCGCCGTAGTTACCCTTCACGACCGCGAGGTCGAGTTCGTCGGCGAGTCGCGTCGCGACCGCCGTCCGGGTGGGCGTCGCCCCCACGCCGACGGGGTCGAGGACGACCGGGACGCCGCGCTCGTTGGCCGCGCGACCCGCCGTCAGCATCGTCCGCTCGCCGCGCTCGCTCACGTCGCCCGCGTTCAGCAGGAGCGCGTCCGCCGCGGCGACCATCTCCGCGACCTCCCGCTCGTCGTCGGCCATCACGGGCAGACCGCCCCAGTGGAGCGTGACGTTCGCCACGTCGTTGACCGTCACCGCGTTCGTGATCGACTGGACGAGCGGCCGGGCGGTCGCGAGCACGGCGAGCGAGTCCGAGAGCGAGGGCGTCGGCGGTCGCTCGCTCACCGGTTCTCACCTCCGGCCTCGTCGGCCAGCGCCCGCGTCGCCTCGCGCACGTCCGTCGCCCCCGTGATGGCGCTGATGACGGCCACGCCGTCCGCGCCCGCTGCGAGCACGTCCGCCGCGTTCCCGGCCGTCACCCCGCCGATCCCGACGAGCGGGAGGTCCACCGCCTCGGCGATCTCCCGGACCCGTTCGAGCCCGATCTCGGCGTCCTCGGGGGCGACGTCCTTCGAGCCGGTGGCGAACACCGCCCCGACGCCCAGGTAGTCCGCGCCCGCCTCGCGGGCGGCGCGGGCCTCCCCGACCGAGGAGGCCGACCGGCCGACGATCGCTTCGGGCCCGAGCAGGTCGCGGGCGACCGACACCGGCAGGTCCTCGTCGCCGAGGTGGACCCCGTCTGCGTCGAGCGCGAGCGCCAGGTCGACGCGGTCGTTGACGACGAACGGAACGCCCGCCTCGGCGGTCAGCTCGCGGACCCGCAGGCCGACCTCGTACCGTTCCCTGGCCGGGCGACCCTTCTCGCGCAACTGGACGAAGGTCGCGCCGCCGTCGAGCGCGGCCGCGACCACCTCCGGCGTCGTCCGCCCCGCCGAGAGGCTCTCCTGGGTGACGAGGTAGACCCGCAAGTCGTCGGGATTCATGGGTGATATCTCCCGGTGATTTCGGGGCCGGGGCGATGAGCGTTGCGGTCGGCGGTCCGGCCGATCAGCGCCGGGGCTCGTCGCTCACGTCGCGCTCCGTCCGTTCGGCGACGAGGCGGAACGGTCGCGTTCGCGCATTCGTAACACTCGCCACACTCCGCCGTTATAAACTTACTCAAGTCCGGAAACATTATTCTGCAATACATACGAAACCATGTAGAGTCATACTTTGCCACGATACCAACCCCCATGGTCGTTCGGGCCGTCGCTCAGGACGGTTCCACAGTTACCGTCTGTCATTCCACCGCGGAACGGGAACCACGGCACTCTGGAGCGCGAGCGCTCCAGTCGTCTGCCGTCATGTATCCACACGGACGCTGGTGGGCGTTCCCCCCACCACGTGTTCCGGTCGCGAACGGACGCCGACAGGTCGCCGAGTGGCGACGCGGACCGCGAGGCGCGACGGGGTCGTTCGCGTCCTGGATCCGTAAGTGATATGGTAGCGAGGTACGACCGTTGGGTAACGTGCGTTTTCGCGGCGGTGCGCCCCGTCGCACCCCGTCCGCCGCCCGATGAGGCCGGTATCGGCTGAGGGCCGGCGGTGCGCGGACGGGCGGTCGCGAACCTCTGACGCGATCCGACCCGAAGGCCCGTGCGACCGTGCGACTCGCGCGGGGTCGTCCGTCCGCGCCGCGCTGTTTCGCCAGGGTGCACCCGGTCACGGTGTGCGACCGGGGAACCCCACCTACGAGGTGACGCCCCAGAGGACGTAGATGCCGACGACGGTGACGACCGAGAGTAGCGCCTGTAGCGGCGCGCCGACGCGGAAGTAGTCGGTGAAGCGGTAGCCGCCGGGGCCGTAGACGAACAGGTTCGTCTGGTAGCCGATGGGCGTGAGAAACGCCGTCGAGGCGGCGAACGTCACGGCGAGGACGAACGCGAAGGGATTTGCGCCGATCTCGGTCGCGGCCCTCGCGGCGACGGGGATCATGAGGACCACGCTCGCGTTGTTGCTGATGACGTTCGTCAGCACCGCCGTCGCGACGTAGAACACCCAGAGCACGCCGACCGCCGGGAGCGCGCCGGCCGTCGACGCCACGAGCGCCCCGAGGAGGTCGGCCGCGCCCGTCTGCTGGAGGGCGTTACCCAGCGGGATGACGCCCGCGAGCAGGAAGATCACGTTCCACTCGACGGACTCGTACAGTTCGTTCGGCCGGAGGACGCCCGTCGCCACCATCGCCACCACCCCCGCGAGCGCGCTGACGAGGATCGGAACGAGTCCCAGCCCCGCCGCGGCGACGACGCCCGCGATGACGGCGAACGCGGGGACGATCTTGTCCGTCCGGTACTCGGGTCGGTCGGGTTCGCGCGCGACGATGAAGTCGGGGTTGCGCGCGAGGCGGTCGAGCGTGTCCGGCGTCGTCTGGACGAGCAACGTGTCGCCCACCTGGATCTGGACGTTCTCGAGGCGGTCGTGGAGGAGCTCACCCCGGCTGCGGAACGCGAGGACGTTCGCGTCGTACCGCTGGCGGAATCCCGACGACGCGAGCGTCTCGCCGACGAGGAACGACCCGCGGGGGACGACGATCTCGACCAGCGTCGGGTCGGCCTCCACCGGGGTGAGGTCGGACTCCGTCTCCGGGCCGCCGCGCAGGCTGAGCCCGTCGGCCCGCATGAGCCGACGGAGCGTCGGCCGGTCCGTCCGGACGCGGAGGACGTCGCCCGCGCGCACCTCCTTCTTCCCCAGCGGTTCCATGAAGCGCTCGCCGTCGCGCTCCAACTGGAGGATGTCGGCGTCGAACGACGCGTGATCGATCGCCGCCTCCACTGTCGTGCCGACCAGCGGCGAGCGCTCGCCCACGACCACGTCGGTGAGGTAGCCCTCGATCTCGTACTCCTCGACGAAGTCCTCCTCCGGCGGGACGCGCTCGGGGATGAGCCGCGGGGCGACAAAGAGGAGGTAGGCGGAGCCGACGACGAGGACGATCGCGCCGAGTTCCGTGAACTCGAAGACGCCGAACGCGTGGAGTTCGGGGTACTCCCCGGAGAGCTCCCGCGAGATCTCGCTGGCGAGGATGTTGGTCGAGGTGCCGATCAGGGTGAGCGTCCCGCCGAGCATCGAGGCGAACGAGAGGGGCATCAGCAGCGTCGACGGGGAGGTCCTGCCCTTGTGCGCGAGGTCGGAGATGACCGGAACGAGGATCGCCACGACCGGCGTGTTGTTGATGAAGCCGGACGGAACGCCCGTGACGCCGATCGTCGCCGCGAGCTGCTTGCGCCGGTCGGTACCCGCGAAGGCGGCCATCCGCCGCCCGAGGATCTGAACCGCCCCGGAGCGGCTGATGCCGGCGCTGAGGATGAGCATCGCCAGCACCGTGATCGTCGCCTCGTTGGCGAACCCGGCGATGCCCTCGGCCGGGGAGATCCGCGTCCACGGCTCCAGGAGAATGAGGAGCACCATCACGACGATGGCGGTCACGTCGACCGGCACCAGTTCGGTGGCGAAGAGCGCGAGCGCGACGAGGATGACCCCGAACACGACGACCATGTCCGCGGTGAGCGGCGGGACCTGTCCGCCGCTCTGTAGCAACGCTCCCCACATAGGTACCGATAACTTATTCGCAACGAATATTAAACGCTCGGATAATTCACAAAACGCTGTCGGACGCCGTCGCAGTCGTCGCTCGCGTCGATCCGCGACGGTCTGACGACGGACTGGACCCCGCGATCAGGCGAGCGAATCGAAGACGCGCTCGGTGATCGTCTCGCCGACGAGCGAGCAGAGTTCGTCGCTCTCGTCGGCGAGGATGCCGAAGAGCCCGAGCGGGAGCGTTCCCCCGGCCATGTCCTTGTGACCGCCGGCGTTCCCCACGTCGTCGAACGTGCGCCGCATCACCGCGCCGATGTCGACCCGCGAGTCGCGCGAGCGCGCGCTTATGTGGACGGTGTCGCCGACGACGCCGAAGACGACGGTCGTGGTGATGCCCTCGAGGTTGAGGAGGTGATCCGCCGCCTGCGGGAGCGCGTCGCGCTCCGCGGTCCGTCCGACGTTCGAGACGAGCGCCGAACCGCGGACGACGCGATTGCGCGTCGCCTCGGCGATGGAGTCGAGCGTCGCGGGCGTGAACAGCGAGTCGGAGAGCCGTCGCAGGAGGTCGACGTCCGCGAACGGGTGGAGGAACTCCGCGGCGTCGTACTCGGCCTCGGTGACCCCGCGCATGAACCCGAGCGTCTCCCGGCGGATGCCGAACAGCAGGCCGGTGGCGACGCGCTCCTCCACGTCCACGTCGGTCACCCGGAGGTACTGCGCGAGGATCGACGCCGTCGCGCCGACCTCCTCGCGGCGGTCCACGAACGTCCCGGCGACGCCCTCCATCGGGTGGTGATCGATGACGATGTCGGGAACGTAGTCGGGCGGGACGGCGTTGTTCACGCCGGGGATCGAGTGGTCGACGAACGCGACGAGCTCCGTCGACGCGAGGCGGTCGTGGGCGTACTGCACCGCGTCGATGTCGAGGAGGTTCACCATCGCGCGGTTCTGCTGGTGGGTGATCTCGCCGGCGTAGAGGATGTCGACCCGTCCCACGTCGCACGCCTCGGCGATCGCCTCGAGGGCGAGGGCGCTGCCGAGACAGTCGGGGTCAGGGTTGTTGTGACAGACGACGGCGAGCGAGTCGTGGGACTCGAGCAGGTCGAACAGCGC
The DNA here is from genome assembly GCF_029338575.1 of Halomarina halobia. Lineage (GTDB taxonomy): Archaea > Halobacteriota > Halobacteria > Halobacteriales > Haloarculaceae > Halomarina > Halomarina halobia. Next base: position 2,374,498 of record NZ_CP119992.1, on the reverse strand, counting down.
GCCGACGTCGTCCGACGTACCGTCGGCGCGATTCGACGAAGTGCCCTCATTCGCCACCGTCTGTGGGTGTGAGGATTCGGTCATGCCGACCTCGGTGCTTTGGGTGCACGGCGCGATGCACTAAAGCACTGCTGGTCTAGATTCGTACAAGTCACGTATCCGATCCGAAGAGTATTCCGCCGGAGTCCGCCGATTTCACCGAACCGCCATCATGTCATACTAGTATAATTTAAAGAGAGTGTTGTTATTCTGAATCTATGGTGATGGGTGAGGTGTCGGTCGCTCCGAGTGCGCGGGGCCGACCGAACGCGCCGCTCGTCGACTCACCCCTAGAGCCCCGATGAACGTCCCCGTCAGCGCCGATCACGCCCGTTCGCCCTCGATACGACTCCGCCGGCGCGTCGAGCGAGTGTCCGCCCTCGTCGGCCGTCCGACGGCGCGGGCAGAGAGCGGCGGTCAACAGAAGTTCTGCGTGACGTACACCGTCACCGGGACGCCCTCGGCGACGGCGACGCCGATGCCCTCGCGCCGCCAGAACTCGGCGAGCAGGTTGCGCCGGTGTCCGGGCGACTCGAGCCAGCCCTCGACCGCCCGCCGGGCGATGGCGTCCTCGTCGAGCGACGACGGCGCGAACCCCACGTAGAACAGGTTCTCGCCGCCCGTCGCGTACTCGAACGCGCCGGTCGGGGCGCGACAGTCGTAGCCGAAGCGATCGTAACGGTCCTCGACCGTCTCGCCCTCCGGCGACTCGTGGGCGAAGTACTCCCGCTTGGCCATGTCGGCGCTGTGGTAGCGCGCGATGCGGCGCAGGGCGGTGTCGAAGTCGAGCGTTCCGAGGTCGCGCGCGCCGCGGGCGTCGTTCACCTCGTCGTGGACGCGTCGTTCGAGCGCGACGGGATCGATTCCCGCGGTCGGCGTCGGTTCGGGGACTGACGGGGGCGGACCGTCGCGCTCGGGGGAACCCGGGACCTCGGGGAGCGAGGGATCGCCCGGAGGGAGGTCGAGGTCGGCGCACCCCGCGAGCGACGACGCGCCGGCGGCCAGCGCCCCGAGGAAGGTTCGGCGTCGCATCGGCTCACTCGCGACGGTCGCGGTCCCACCAGCGAAGCCACTCCGCCAGCGTGGCGCGCATTCCCTCCGTCCGCACCGTGACGGTGCCGTCGAAGCGCCAGCTCGCGTGCTCGGCGTCGGGACCCATCTCCAGCGGGACGTCGATCCGCAGGTCGGAGAGGGTCGCTTCGAGTTCGTCTTCGTCGTCGATGGCGGCGTCGAGGACCTCGTCCACGACGTCGAGCCACGACGTCGATCCGCGAGCGCCGTCGGCGGGGGCCGGTTCCGCGACAGCGTCGTCGTTCCGTTCCATACCCTACTCACGACCCCCGCACCGATATGCTTCACCCGCGTTCCGCCCACCGTCTCGGAGCCGTGAGGGACACGGAAGGCGAACGGAGACGCGCGGTTTTTCCCGCCGTTTGTCATACACTGACGCATGAGTACGGAGCGCGGAGCGGCCGAACGCATCCGCATACAGATCGACCGGCGGGAAGTGGGCTGGTGGCTCCTCGGCTTCGTCATCGCGGGGATGCTCCTCCTCGTCGGCTACCGGTTCGTCGGGACGCTCGTGCTGGGGCTGTTCGCCTACTACGCGGCGCGTCCGATCAACCGGCGGCTGGCGGCGCGGACGGGCCGGACGAAGGCCGCGACGGTGACGCTGTTCGTCCTCGTCGTGCCGTTCCTGGCGCTGCTCGCCGGGCTCGTCGCCGCCGCGGTCGGACAGCTCCAGGCGCTCGACCTGCTCGATCCGGGCGTGTACGCCCGGTTCGTCGAACCGTACGCCGACCTCTCCGCGCTCTGGAACGATCCGCAGCGGCTGTTCGCCCGGGCGCAGGAGCTGCTGCGGGAACCCATCGTCAAACGGGGCGTCGACACCGCCTTCGGGGTCATCGGGACGCTCGGCAGCGTCTTCCTGCACACGACGCTCGTGCTCGCGCTGGTCTTCTACCTCCTGCGCGACGACGACAGGCTGGCGGCGTGGTTCCGGGACGAGGTGGCGAGACCGGGGACGGTCCTCGAACGCTACCTGGAGAACGTCGACCGCGGACTCTCGACGGCGTACTACGGGCAGATGCTCACGGTCATCGTCGTGATGTTCGTCGCGGCGGTGGTCTACACCGGACTGAACCTCGTCGCGCCGCCGGGACTGACCATTCCGCAACCGGTGCTCCTCGCCGTCCTGACCGGCCTGGCGACGTTCATCCCGCTGATCGGCCGGGGGATCGTCTACACCGCCGTCCTGCTCCTGCTGATCGTCCAGGTACTCGGCCGGGGGGAGCTCGTCCTCCTCTGGTTCCCCGCGCTCTACTACGCGGTGACGTTCTTCGGCATCGACTCGCTCATCCGCTACTTCGTCCGCCCGTACCTCTCCGGCCGGTCGCTGCACACCGGCCTGATGCTGTTCGCGTACCTCCTCGGGGCCGCCATCTTCGGCTGGTACGGCGTCTTCCTCGCCCCCCTGCTGCTCGTCGGATCGCTGGAGTTCGTTCGCGTCGTGTTCCCCCGCCTGCTCGCCGGCGATCTGGGGTCCGAGTCGCCCGCGGACGCCGCACGACCGGGGGCGGGCGACGCCGAGCGGGCGAGCCCGCCGCCGACCGGCCCGAGCGACGAGGAGACGCCCGCGCCGGGCGACTGACCGGAACGCCGCTGTCGCTCGCCGGACGGTCTCGCTCCCGGCGGGCGACGGCGCGCCGGGAACGAACGTGTCGGTAGAGTCTCAGTCGGAGAACGATCGGATGGAGTGGCGGGCCGCTCCGTCGGCGGACGTCCCCGCGGCGGGACTCGGTCGGACGTCGAACGTACCGTCGCCCCGGACGCGAACGGCGTAGCCGCGGTACTCGAACGAGACCACGAGGTCGCAGGGGCTCACCGCACAGAGTTCGTCGAGCGCGTCGGCGTCGATCACGTCGTTGAGCGGGGGATCGAGTTCGAGGGGATCGACCCCCTCGAGTTCCGCTATGCGTTCGATGAGGACGACGCTCGGTCTCGCGGAGTCGTCTCGTGACGATGGCTGCATACACCACCACTCGTGTGGAAGAACGACATAAACTCGCCGTCAATACGTATAGCGCGGGCTCGGTACCGCGTCCCACGGCGCTCGTCTCGCGCGATTAGCGCAGGTGTCATCGATTCGAACTCTCTCGCTCCGGCGAGCGCGTCAGCGCCGCCGGAGCGCGAACAGGGCGGCCGCGACGACCGCCAGCGCGCCGCCGCCCAGCGTGAAACCGGGACCGCTCCCGCGGGTCTCCGGTTCGGGCGTCCGCGGTTCGATTCGGGCCCCGGCCTCGCTCGTTTCGTTCCCCGCGTTCCCGCCGGTCGCCTCGCCCCCCGAACCCTCCTCGGTCGTCGTCTCCGTCCCCTCGGCGGGCTCGGATTCGGTCGGCCGCGGCGTCTCGGTCGCCGTCTCCGTCGCCGTCGCCGTCGCCGTCTCCTGGGGCGATTCGGTGGGCGTCGGTTCCGGCGTCGGCGTGGCCGTCCGGTTCGGCGTGGGCGTAGGAGTCGGGCTGGGAGTCGGCGTCTCCGTCCGGTTCGGCGTCGGCTCGGGGGTCGGTTCCGGCGTCGGCGTCTCCGTCCGGTTCGGCCCCCCGAGCACGAAGTTCACCGTCGTCCGGCCTCCCGACCGCCACTCGACGGTCCGCGAGCGGTCCTCCACGGAGATGGTGACGGCGCTACCGTTGCCGTCGACCGCCCGGCGCGGAACGTCGAACGCGTACTCACCCCGCCCGTCGGTGATGTCGGTGGCGACGACGGTCCCGTCGTGCGTCGCCGTCACGATCTTTCCGGGGACCTCCTCGCCGCCCGGGTAGGTGACGGTACCCGAGTAGCGGTGCGGTTCGGCCGCCGACGCGACGGCGGGCGCGACCGCGACGACGACCAACAGCGCCAGCGCGAGCGCTCGCCGGGAGCGCGCTCGACCGCGTTTCTGGTTCGCTTCTGACCCCTCGTTCATGCGTCGGCGACCGTACGACCCGGACGACAGTTCGCCGTCCGTGTATCTACCCCGACGCTCGAAAACCACCCACATGAAGGAATCGGTTCCGCGATAGCCAGAACAGCTATAACCCCGTCGGACGCCCCCGACGGATCGCTCCGGCGACGGGCTTTACACGCCCGCCGCGGAAGGACGGCCGTGACACGTCACGAACGCCGGGCGCTCGCCTGCCGGGATCGGCTCGACGCCCTCGACGCCGACGCAGTGGTGCTGTTTCCCAGTCGCAACCTGTTCTACCTCACCGGCTTCGACGAGACGCCGGGCGAGCGCCACCTCCTGTTCGTCCTCCCGCGGACGGGCGATCCGGTCTTCCTCGTCCCGGAGCTCTACGGCGAGCAGGTCCGCGAGGCCACGCGGGTCGCGGACGTCCGGACGTGGGCCGACGACGACGACCCGCTCGCGCACCTGGAGCGGGCGGTCGCCGACTGCGACCTCTCGGGCGGCCGCGTGCTCGTCGACGACACGATGTGGGCGCGGTTCACCCAGGACCTCCGGCGCGTCCTTCCCGACGCGAGCTTCGGACTGGCGAGCGAGGCGATCGCCCCGCTGCGCCTGCGCAAGGACGCGGCGGAGGTGGACGCCCTCCGGCGGTCGGCGGCCGTCGCCGACCGGGTCGCGGAGGAGGTGCGCGCGCTCGGCGGCGACGCCGTCGGGATCACGGAGGCCGAACTCGCGCGGGAGATCGAGCGCCGCCTCGCGGACGCAGGGGGCGAGGGCGTCCCGTTCGAACCGCTCGTCGGCAGCGGTCCCAACGGGGCCAAGCCCCACCACGCCCACGGGGACCGCGAGATCGGGGCGGGCGACCCCGTCGTGCTCGACTTCGGAACCGTCGTGGACGGGTACCCGAGCGACCAGACCCGCACGGTCGTCTTCGCGGGCGAGCCGCCCGAGCGGTTCCGCGAGGCCCACGGGGTCGTCCGCGAGGCCCAGGAGACCGCCGTGCGCGCCGTCGCGCCGGGCGTCGAGGCGGGGGCGGTGGACGCCGCCGCCCGCGGGGTCATCGAGGACGCCGGCTACGGGGAGTACTTCGTCCACCGGACGGGCCACGGCGTCGGACTCGACGTGCACGAGGAGCCGTACCTCGTCGCCGGAAACGGGCGCGAACTGGAGTCGGGGATGGTCGTAAGCGTCGAGCCGGGCGTCTACCTCCCCGGCGAGTTCGGCGTCCGGATCGAGGACCTCGTGCTCGTGACCGAGGACGGCGCGGAGCGGCTGAACGACGCGGATCGCGGGTGGCGCTGTTCCGCGCCGAGCGCCTGATCGCGGTCGAGATCAGGCGCTCTGACGATCGGACGGTCAGGCGTACTGTTCGGGGCTCTCCTGGAAGTCGTCCTGACAGTTGGGACAGCAGACGTAGTACGTCTCCCCGTCGCGTTCGATCTCCTCCTCCATGAGCTGTTCGGCCAGGGTCTTCCCGCAGACGGCGCACTGGGGCATACGCCTCCTGTAGGGCGGCGTGGTCCTCAGTGCGGTGCCTTCACCTGCAGGCGCACATGTAGGCCGCAGCATTTTAACGGCGCTCGGCGAAGGCCGACCATGGCGAACACCGTCGGCTGGTCGCTGGCCACCTCGGGCGTCGTGACGCTACTGCTCGTCTGGTTGCCCGGCGACTCGCTCTACTGGGGGATCGGACTGCTGCTCGTCGGACTGCTGTTGCTGGCTCGACGCTTCTAAAAACGGCGAACGGGGGTTACCGCTCGTTTACCTCGAGCACCTTCCCGGCGGCGATGGTCTGGCCCATGTCGCGCACCGCGAAGCTCCCGAGTTCCGGGATCTCCGACGACGGCTCGATGCTCAGCGGCTTCTGCGGACGCAACGTTACGACGGCCGCGTCGCCGCTCTTGAGGAAGTCCGGGTTCTCCTCCTCGATCTCGCCGCTCGCCGGGTCGAGCTTCTGGTCGAGCGACTCGAACGTGCAGGCCACCTGCGCCGTGTGGGCGTGGACGACCGGGGTGTAGCCGGCGGTGATGACCGAGGGGTGCTGCATCACGACCAGTTGCGCCTTGAAGGTCTCGGCGACCTTCGGCGGGTCCTCGGCCGGACCGCAGACGTCGCCGCGGCGGATGTCGTCCTTCCCGATGCCGCGCACGTTGAACCCGACGTTGTCGCCCGGTTCCGCCCGCGGCACCTCCTCGTGGTGCATCTCGACGGTCTTGACCTCGCCGCTCACGTCGGAGGGCTGGAACGAGACGCTCGCGCCCGTCTCCAGGACGCCCGTCTCGACGCGCCCCACCGGAACGGTTCCGATGCCGGAGATGGTGTAGACGTCCTGGATCGGCAGCCGCAGCGGCGCGTCCGTCGGCGGCTGCGGTTCGGGGAGGTTGTCGAGCGCCTCCAGGATGATCGGGCCGTCGTACCACGACATGCTTCCCGTTCGCTCGGCGACGTTGTCGCCCTCGAACGCCGAACAGGGGATGAAGCTCGCGTCGTCGGTCTGGAAGCGAACCTGCTGGAGGAGCTTCTTCACGTCGTCGACCACGGCCCGGTAGCGGTCCTCGTCGTAGTCGACGAGGTCCATCTTGTTGACCGCGACGATGAGGCGGTCGATGCCGAGGGTGCGCGCCAGGAAGACGTGCTCCTGGGTCTGGGGCTGGACGCCGTCGTCGGCCGCCACCACGAGCACGGCGTGATCGGCCTGGCTCGCGCCGGTGATCATGTTCTTCACGAAGTCGCGGTGGCCGGGCGTGTCCACGATCGTGAAGTAGTACTTGTCCGTGTCGAAGCGCTGGTGGGCGATGTCGATGGTGACGCCGCGCTCGCGCTCCTCGGCGAGGTTGTCCATCACGTAGGCGAACTCGAAGCCGCCCTTGCCCTTCTCCTCGGCTTCCTCGCGGTACTGCTCGATGACGTGCTCGGGTACGTTCCCCGTCTCGAAGAGCAGTCGACCGACGAGGGTGCTCTTCCCGTGGTCGACGTGGCCGATGATGGCGAGGTTCTGGTGTGGCTTGTCGCTCATGTGTACCTCCCGTCGCGGGCTGACCCGCTCGGTAGTATCGATTATTGCGTAGCCGAGGGCAAAACGATTGTGCAGACTACAGGAGTAATCACGCCGATCGAATCGTCTCGGCGAGGAACCCGTCGAGCCCGCGTCCCGGTCGACGCCGTCGACGGACGAGCCGCTTCCCCTACGCGACGCCCGACTCGTCGAAGAACAGGACCTCGCGGACGAGCACCTCGTGTCCGCGCCGCAGGCGTTCCGAGAGCGCCTGGTGGGAGACGTCGAGCTCGTCGGCGAGCTCCGAGAGGCTGATCCGCCTCGGGACGTCGAAGTAGCCGCGCTCGCAGGCGGCGCGCAGCGCCTCGCGCTGCTCGTCCGTGAGGTCGTCGATGCGGTAGGGCGACCGCGTGAGGTCGCCCACGTTCTCGTTCCCGTCGGCGAGCGTGTGGACGTGCTCGATCTCCATCGAGGGGCCGTACCGCGAGCAGCGTTCGAACGCCTCGGAGAACGCCTCCCGGCTCGAAAACACCAGCCGCAGGTGCCACACGGCGTCGGTCGCCGTGGCGCTCGTGACGGAGCCGCCGCGCGTGAGCGTCCGGAACGCCGCGTCCACCCCGGGCGCCCAGTCGAAGTCGTAGAGCCATCCGCCGTCGAACGAGGTGAGCAGCGACCAGCGCTCGACGCTCACGTCGGCGTCGAGCGCCGTCTCGAGCTCCCACCGGTCGTCAACCACCGCGTGCAGCAGGGAGAGCTCCGCGTACTCACACAGGACGAGCGGCTTGCACTCGAACCTGAGGTCGGGGACCGTCGCGAGACTCTCGTGAAGTGCCAGCTCCTCCGTCGGTACCCGGACGCTGGCGATGGTCGCCATGGTTGTTCTGTCATACGGCGGGGGATAGTAAACCGTGCGGCCCGGCCTATGTATTTGAGCCGCAATCTCGCGAACTCCGCGAGTCGGACGTCCGCCAGTCGGGACACTGACGAACGCGAGTCGGTCCCGGCTCCGTGGCCCGGCCGATCAGCGGTGGAGGGGGAGTCCGGTACGGGACTCGGTCGGGGTCGATCCGGCGCGGGGGTCGATGCCTGCCTCGTCGACGAGGGGGAACGCGTCGAAGTAGCCGCCCTCCGCGTTCTCGAGGAGCGTTCCGTCGCGCGCACCGTCACGCGCGGCGTGGTCGACCGCCTCCCGGGCTCCCGCCTCGTCGGCCAGCGGGACCAGCGAGACGGAGGTCCCCCCGGGGGAGACGTCGAACAGGAGGTAGGCCGGCGGGAACGAACAGCCCGCGGGGGTGGTGAGGTGGGACACCCCGTCGACCCGCGCGGCGGCGGGCCAGTGGACGTGCCCCGAGACGACGAGGTCCACGTCGTTGCGCGCGAGCGCCGCGTTGACGGCGGCGGCGTTCGCCAGTTGCAGGTGGTCGGAGTCGGAGAACGTCGGGACGTGCTCGCGGATCGAGAAGATCGGGTGGTGGAGGACGACGACGGTGGGGCGGTCCGGTTCGACGGTCGCGTCGAGCCACTCGATCTGGTCGTCGCTGATCCGACCGCCGTGGGTGTCCTCCAGCGATCCGTCGGGGGCGGCGGCGCTGTTGAGGCCGATCACGTCCACGCCGCCGAAGCGGGTGCGGAAGGGGAGCGATCCGGGGGTGTAGGACTCGACGAACGCGTCGAGCGCGGGCGTCTCGTGAGGATCGAACGACTTCGGAACGTCGTGGTTGCCGGGGACGGCGACGTACGGGACGGCGAGTTCGTCGAGCAGGGAGTCGACGGCGGCGAATTCCGCCGGAGACCCGTCCTTCGTGAGGTCGCCGGCGAAGACGACGCCGTCGAGGCCGAGGCGGTTCGCGTCCGCGACGGCCGTGGCGAGCCTCGACTCCGTACGGTGAAACACCTTCCACGTGCCCGTCTCCTCGGAGGAGACATGGACGTCGGACACGACGGCGAGCGTTACCCCGTCTGCGGTCGGTCGCGCGAACCGAGCGAGGACTCGGTCGCGCTCGGAGGCGAACGTCGGTTGCGTTTCCACGCATAACGATAGAAGGCCGATTTACTATAAACACAGCGCATTTTATATATAGTGAGATACGTAGACACGGACAGGGGTGACTCGGAGTTCCGGGCGGTCGCATGAGCGTCAGCGAACGCGATCAGGGAGCGACCGGCAGGAGCGACGGCAATCGCAGTCGCTCCCGGCAAAACAACCGGACGCGACGACGAAAGCGTTTTTTGTCACGGACGATATCGACAGACGAGACAAGGGTCCCATGATCGACATCACCCTCGACATGGAGCAGTACGACTGCCCGTTCATCGACGCGAGCGACGAGTGTGCGGCGTCCTTCTCCGCGTCGCAGTGGGAGTTCGACCGCCGGACGGACTGCCTCGAGACGCGGATGATCGCCGAGGGGGCGGACAGGGACGCGCTCGACAACGCCCTCGAGGTCCTGCGGACGCACCCGCACCTCCACGAGTACGAGTTGCTCTCGCGGCGCGGCGCGGCCGCGCACATCCGCACGACCATCGACGAGACGGCGGCGATGCACACCATCCGCGAGTCCGGGGGTTACGTCACGGGGCCGTTCCACATCGAGGACGGAAGCGAACTCTGGCACGTCGGGTTCGACCGGGAGGACGGCGCGAACGGGACGCTCTCCCGGTTGGAGCGGGACAACGAGTTCGACGTCGTCTCGCGGCGGAGCGTCGAACTGGCCGACCTCCGGGGGTTCGTTCGGAACGCGACGGCGGCGATGACGCTCATCGAGGGCTGTCGCGACCTCTCTCCGACCGAGCGCCGGACGCTCGAGGTCGCCGTGAACGAGGGCTACTTCGAGAGCCCCCGCGGCGCGACCCTCGGAACGCTCGCCGAGCGCTTCGACGTCTCGAAGCCCGCCGTCTCGAAGACGCTACGTCGCGGGCAGTCGAAGACCATCTCGCGGATCACGGAGGCGCTCGAAGCGCTGGAGTGACGACCCCCGCGCCGGCGGCTACTTTCACTTTCACCGCGCGCATGGCTGACGTTCAAGTCCGTTCCCGCGAACCGACAGGTATGGACATCGACGTCGTCAGGACGCGTGCAACGGGCGAGAACGGTCCCGCACAGACGTCCGACCGGTCGGACAGTCGCCGCGCGATCGACATCTCCGACGTGCCCGCCACGCGCCTCGAGGAGTACGCTCGAACCGCCGTCGACCACGACCGCGTCCACCTCGAACACCGGGGCGGTCGCACCTTCCTCGTCGCCGACGACTGATCGCCGTGGCGGCGCCGGGGACGCGCCGCCGTACCCCATCCTCCCGTACTCCGTCGAATCGTACCACGGCCTACCGCCCGGTCGCCTCGGCGGTGCGTCCGCTCCGAACTCACCGCCGAGGCGCGCGTTCGGAGCGTCTATGAATACAAAAACAGTTCGTTCAAATATTCATAACCCGTAACACGCGCGTGAGCCGACGATGACCGCCATCGAGACGAGGGGGTTGACGAAGTACTACGGCGACGTCCGGGGCATCGAGGACCTCTCGCTGACCGTCGAGCGCGGCGAGGTGTTCGGCTTCCTGGGACCCAACGGGGCCGGGAAGACCACCACGATCCGCACCCTGCTCGGGTTCCTCTCCCCGACCGCCGGCGAGGGGCGCGTCCTCGGGCGCGACGTCACCGACGAGCGCGCCCTGCTCGAGGCCAAGCGGCGCATCGGCTACCTGCCGAGCGATCCCGGCTTCGACGAGGGCGTCACCGGTCGGGAGTTCGTCGCGTACCACGCGTCGCTGAAGGGCGACGAGCGCAGCGAGGAACTGATCGAACTGTTCGACGTGCCCGTCGATCGGAAGATACGCGAGTACTCGCGGGGGAACAGGCAGAAGGTGGCCATCGTCCAGGCGTTCATGCACGAGCCGGAGCTGGTGATCATGGACGAGCCCACCTCCGGGCTGGATCCGCTCGTGCAGGAGCGGTTCAACGGCCTCCTCCGCGAGGAGCGCGACCGCGGCGTGACGCTGTTCACCTCCTCGCACGTCCTGAGCGAGGTGCGGAAGGTCTGCGATCGCGTGGGCATCGTCCGCGACGGGCGGCTCGTCGCCCTGGAGGACGTGGAGGCGCTGCTCGACCGCAGCGGCAAGCGCGTCCGCGTCCAGGTGGCGGAGTCCGTCGCGCCCGACGACTTCGCCCTGCCGGGCGTTCACGACCTCCGCGTCGACGACTGGGTGCGCTTCACCTACACCGGCCCCTACGACGCCCTGCTCGAACGGCTCCTCGACTACACCGTCGTCGACCTCGACATCGAGGAAGCGCCGCTCGAGGACGCCTTCATGCGCTTCTACGGCGACGAGGGCGGCGGTAAGGGGGACGACGGTAAGGGGGACGGTGGGGACGGCGGGGCCGCCATCGAGGAGGGGGACGACGGCGCGACGACGGGGTCGACCGATGTTTGAGATCGTCGCCTACGAGGGGCGACGGCGGATCCGCGGGACGATCGCGCTCGTCGTCGCGCTGGGGCTGTTCGCGGCGCTCTACATCGGCCTGTTTCCCTCCGTCTCCGCGGGCTTCGACTTCGAGCAGTACGCCGAGAGCCTGCCGCCCGCGATCAGGAACGCGTTCGGCATCACCGCACTCGGCACCATCGAGGGGTACCTCTCGACGCAGCTCTACCGCTTCGTGTGGACCATCCTCCTCGGCCTCTACTTCGCGTACGCGGCGGGGTCGCTGATCGCGGGCGACATCGAGCGCGACCGGCTCGAACTCCTGCTCGCGACGCCCGTCTCCCGCGCCCGCGTCGTCGTCGAGAAGTTCTGTGCGCTGCTGGTTCCCCTCCTCGGCCTCTCCGCCGCGGCACCGGTGATGGTGTACGCCATGACGGTGCTCATCGACGATCCAGTCCCGCTCGCCGACCTCGTGACGGTCACCCTGCTCGCGATCCCCTACCTCCTCGCGTGCGCGGCCGTCGGGTTGCTCCTCTCCGTCCTGGTCAGCCGGGCGGACCTCGCCCAGCGCGGCGCGATGGCGGTCGTCTTCGGCCTGTTCACGCTCGACTCGGTCGTCGCCGACACCGACGTGGAGTGGCTCGGTCGGGTCAGTCCGACGCACTACTTCGACCCGTCGGCCGTACTCGTCGAGGGCGAGGTACCCCTCGCCGACCCGCTCGTCCTGCTCGCGGCGACGGCCGCCCTCCTCGCCCTCTCGGCGCTGTGGTTCCGACGGAGGGACGTCCCGTGACCGGGCGCGGGTTCAGCGAGGACGAGCGCGAGCGCGTCGCCGCCGAGATCCGCGAGGCGGGCCGCGAGTGCTTCGCCCGCTACGGCCTCGATAAGACGACCATCGCCGACCTCACCGAACCGGCTGGGATCGCGAACAGCACGTTCTACCGGTTCTTCGAGTCGAAGGAGGCGCTGTACGTCGAGATACTGCGCGAGGAGGGCGAGGAGATCGCGGCGCGCACGCTCGCCCCCTTCGAGGAGACGGCCGACCCGGAGACCGCCATCCGACGCTTCCTGCGGCTGATCGTCGGGGAGATCGAGACGAACCCGCTCACGCGCCGGTTGCTCGTCGGCGGCGAACTGGACCGCATCAGGGCCTCGCTCACCGAGGCCGAGCGCGAGGCGCTGCGCGAGGAGAAACTCGCGTTCGTCGTTCCGCACCTCGCCCGCTGGTTCGAGGAGGGTCGCCTGCGCGGGCCCGATCCCGAGACCGTCGCCGGGGCGATCCGCGCCGCCACGTTCGTCACCCTCCACCGCGAGGACCTCGGCGAGGAGCGCTACCCCGCGGTGCGTGATCTGCTCGTCGAGAGCGTGGCGGCGGGCCTCGTCAGAGACGTGGCGGGGGGATCGAACGCGGGAGGGAAGGCTGACACGCGCGGGGAGGCCGACGCGGGTGGGAGTAGGAGGACTGACGCGGGTGGGAGGACTGACGCGGAGGAGGGGTCGGACGCGGACGCTACATGATGGACCGTTCGTCGGACCCGATGCGGTCCTCGTCGAGCACCGCGATGAGGTTCGCGTAGGGGACGAACGCGATGAACTCCTCCGCGTCCGTGTAGAGTTCGACCCCGTGATCGCGCTCCTGATACTGACTGCACTCGATGTCCCCGTCCGGCAGGATGGCACGGTACGCCATACCCACCCATCGGGTCTCGACGCACTTGAACGTACCACCGAAGGCTCGGCGGCCGCCGTCCGCGACGATCCGCTCCGCGCGACGATCTACCCCGACGGATCGCCGCCTCCAGTCCCCGAGTCGAGGTGTCCCGCGAGTCCCCACTCGGCGGCCCGCCGCTCGGCCTCGGCGCGGGCCTCCTCGCGGATGGCGTCGATGCGCGCCTCGTCCTCGAGGAACGCCTCGAGCGCGTCGAGGCCGTCCCCGCCCTCGTCGAGCCGATCCGCCGGCGCTCGCTCGCGCGTCCGGTCGACGAGCGACGGGTCGCCGGCGAGTCGCTCCGCGGGCATGCCCGGCGGGACGCGCACCTCGGGGGTGTCGTGCGCCTCGCGGAGGTGTCGCGGCGCGAGTTCGTACAGGTCGAGGCGACAGGGACCGCAGGGCGCGAGGTCCGCGAGCGCCCGCGGCCCGCCCGCGTCGGTGCCGACGTGGTAGGCGAGCACCGGCACGCCGTCCTCGAACGTCAGGACGGCGCGGTCGTCCTCGTCGAGCAGGAGCGTCTCCTGGGGAACGAGCACGGCGTACCCGGTCAGCGCTCGCGAGAGCGCGTCCGCGAGGACGACGTCGACGCCCTCGACCACCCGCGAGCGGACGAGGCGGCCCCGCGGGATCGAGAGCGCGTCGACGCTCATGGCGGGTCGGGGATGACGGCGCTGCGGAAGCGGGCGGCCACGTCGTCCGCGTCCCCGGTCCGCACGTCGAGCGCCCGGGCCGCCTCGCGGAACGCGCGGGCCGCCGGGGCGTCGGGCGCGTGCGCGAGCAGGGGCTTGCCCGCGCGCCTGGCCGCCCCCGCCGCGTCGCTCTCCGGCACGGTACCGAGCGTCGGACCCTCGAAGTAGCGCTCGGCCTTCGACGCGATCCGATCGATCGCGCCGTCGTCGCGCACGCGGTTGAACAGCACCCCGGCCGTCCCCGTGCCGTAGGAGCGGGCGTACTCCTGGACCTTCAGCGCGTCCGACAGCGAAGGGATGGTCGGCTGGAGGACGACGACGATCCGATCGGCGAGCACCACGGGCAACACGGCGCTCCTGCTCCCCAGCGCGGCGGGCGAGTCGAGCAGGAGGACGTCGGCGTCGCTCGCCAGGTCCGCGACGACCTCGCGCAGGCGGATCGGATCGGCCTCCCGGAAGGCCGCGAGGCTCGTCCCGCAGGGGACGACGCGCATCCCGAAGCGGTCGTACGTCGCGCGCTCGACCGGCGCGGCCCCGAGCAGCACGTCGTGCAGCGTCGTGTCGGCGTCGTCGAGCCCCGTGTGAAAGAGCAGATTCGCCATCCCCGTGTCGGCGTCGACGACCGTCACGTCGTGCTCCTCGGCGAGCGCCATGCCGAGCGCGAGCGTGCTCGTCGTCTTCCCCGTGCCGCCCTTGCCGCTGGCGACCGCGAACGCCTCGACCATTACCGTCCCTGGGCGCTCGATACTATCTAAACCTTGAGGTTCACTCCTGGCGAGGAGTCGCCGCGAGGAGCGGGTCGAGCGTCCCGTCCCCATCGAGGAGGACTAGGCCGGCGCGGAGGACGAGGGGAGCGAGAGCGCCTCCAGATCGACGTGTTCGCGGACGAGGGCCGCGGCGCGGTCGTACGGCGAGTCGGCCGCCCGCCCCGCCGGGCGCTCGAGTCCCGCGTGCGCGAAGACCGCGTCGAGGAACGCCTCGCGCGCGCTCCGGTTCTCGAACAGCCCGTGGAGGTACGTGCCGAACACGCGGTCGGTCGCCGCACCCTCGGCTCCGCGCTCCCCCTCCGCGGGAAACGGCCGTTCGATCGGCGCTCGCGGCCGCGTCCGACCCATGTGGATCTCGTACCCCGTCACCGGACCCGACGCGCCGTCGAGCGGCCCGCACCCCGTAAGGGTACGCGTCACCGGTTCGACCCGCTTCGCCCTCTCGAATCGGGTCTCGACCGGGAGGAGCCCGAAGCCGTCGAGGTCGTCCGCGTCGCCCGTCCCCTCGACGCTCGCGTTCGCGAGCCGTTCGCCGAGCAGTTGATAGCCGCCGCAGAGCCCGACCACGGGGCCGTCGAAGGCGGCGAGGCGGTCGTCGAAGCCCGCCGCGCGGAGCGCGAGCAGGTCGTCCACGGTGTTCTTCGTCCCCGGGAGCACGAGCGCGTCCGCGCCGTCGAGCGGCGCGTCGAGCGGGAGGTAGGCGACCCGGACGCCCGGTTCCCGCGCGAGCGGGTCGAGATCGGTGAAGTTCGAGATGCGCGGGAGCCGGGGGACGGCGACCGTGACCGCGCGGTCGTCGGGGACGCCGTCGTCCTCGCCGCGAACCGCCGCCCCGCCCCCCGCCGGGAGCGAGACGCTGTCCTCCTCGGGGAGGCCGGGGTCGTCGTACGGGAGGACGCCGAGGACCGGCACGCCGAAGCGGTCCTCGAAGGCCTCGACGCCGGGATCGAGCAGCGAGCGGTCGCCGCGGAACTTCGTGATCACGCAGCCGGCGACGCGCTCGCGGAGGTCGTCGGGCATCAGTTCGAGGGTGCCCGCGAGGCTGGCGAAGACGCCGCCGCGCTCGATGTCGGCGACGAGGACGATCTCCGCGCTCCCCGACCCGCGGTCCGCGAACCGCGCCGTCTCGACGTTGGCGAGGTCGCGGTGGTGGAGGTTGATCTCGGCGACGCTGCCCGCGCCCTCCGCGACGACCACGTCGTGGTCGGCGGCCAGCCGTCGCCAGGACGCCTCGGCCGCGGCGCGGGCGCGCTCCCAGTGCTCCTCGTAGTAGTCGCCCGCGGCGAAGTGACCGACCGCGCGTCCGTCGATCACCAGCTGCGACTCGCCCCCGCCGCGCGGTTTGAGGAGGACGGGGTTGTGGTCGGTCGTGGCGGGGATCCGGGCGGCCCGCGCCTGCACGTACTGCGAGACGCCGATCTCGCCGAACCCGCCGTCGGGCGTCGCGACCGCGCGGGCGTTGTTCGACATGTTCTGGGCCTTGAACGGCGCGACGCGCACGCCGGCGTCGGCGAGGACGCGACACAGGCCGGCGGCGACGGTCGACTTTCCGGCGTGGGAGGCGGTCCCCGCGATCAGGTACGTGCGAGCCATCAGTCGGCGTCCCCCCCGCGCGGTCGAAGCGCGACACCGGCGACGAGGGGCGTCCGTGCGCGTGACATGTTCGGGACGTGGGCGGCCGTCGGCCTGAACCTGTCGGGGGCGCTTCGATTCTACGGAACTGGGAACCGGCGTCCGGGTATATCGGAGTGGGGGGACTATCCTCATCCGTAAGGTGAGAACAATGACCCAAACGACCGCGAACCGGTTCGAGACCCGCCTCGGCGGCGTGACCGTCACGGGCCGCGCGCACAGTCTCAGCGCGTGGTTCGTCCTCGCGCTCCGGCTCATGATAGGCTACGCGTTCCTCCACTCGGGGTGGACGAAGATAGCCGCCGCCGAGCCGTTCGGCGCACAGGGCTACCTCCTGAACGTCGCCGCCACCAACGGCAACCCGCTCGAAGGGCTGTTCTACTGGATGGGCACCACCGACTGGTTCGTCGCGTTCGCGAACCTCGCCGTCCCGTGGGGCGAGCTACTCATCGGCCTCGGGCTCATCGTGGGCGCGCTGACCCGTCTCGCGGCGTTCTTCGGCGCGCTGATGATGCTCACGTTCTACTTCGGGAACTGGGACGTCGCCCACGGCCTGGTCAACGGCGACCTCGCCTACATGCTCGTGTTCCTGACCGTGGCCGCCCTCGGCGCGGGCCGCATCCTCGGCCTCGACGCGCTCATCGAGCGCTACGAGATCGACGGCGAGGCGCTCATCGAGCGCTACCCCGCGCTCGAATACGTCCTCGGCTAGTTCCCGGGGGACTCCGGGATCGCCTCCCCCGCTCTCCGCTTCCCTCTCCTCTCTTCTCCCTCCCGTTCCTCCGCTGTGACCGATCCGGCCGTCAGTACTCCGTCCCCTTCCGGGCGCGCTGCCCGGCGTCGATGGGGTGTCTCTCCTTCGCGACGCGCGTCACGAGGTCGGCGCGCTCTGCGAGGTAGTCCGGTCGCGCGTGGCTCCCGGTGAGGACGAGTTCGAGCGCGTCCGGCTTCGACTCGACGAGTTCGACGACCGCCTCGGGCGAGACGAGGCCGCGGTCGGCGGCGTAGAGCAGTTCGTCCAGGATCAGCATGTTGACCCCCGCCTCCGGCGGCCCGTCGGGGTCGAGCGGCCGCGAGAGGTCGGCGTCGCGGGCCGCCTCGACGAGGTCGGTCGCGCGCGCGAGGCCCGCTCGCGCCTCGCGCTCGTGGTCCTCGTCCGCGCTCCCGTCGTTCATCGCGTGCCAGCCGTAGTGACCCGCGTTCTCGTAGGAGAACCCGGGAAGGGCGGCGATGGCGTTGTACTCGCCGCGGACGGCCTCGACGCTCGACGCGCCACCCTTCATGAACTGGAGCAGGTGAACGCGGTAGCCGTGGCCGACCGCGCGCATCCCCATCCCGAGGGCGGCGGTCGTCTTCCCCTTCCCGTCGCCCCACCAGACCTGCACCAGGCCGAACTCTTCGGGGGCGGCGGGGTCAATGGTCCGTGCTTCGGGCGTGACGCCCCGTCCGGGGGTGGCGTCGAGCCGCGCGTCGCGGGCGTCGGTGTCCGGGTCGTCGGTCATGATCGTTCGGGTTCGAGAGGGTACGGTGAGGGTCGGGATGAGAGTACCGACTGCCCCCGCCGCGTAACGGAGCGGATAACCGTGACTGTCGTCGGTTACGAATCGCGTAACTATGCCCGACCGCGGCCTTCGACGCGTCGTGTCTCCGATCGTCTCCGTCCGCTGTCCGAACTGTACCGCGGTCGTGGAGGCCGAACCCGACGACGCCGGAGCGAAGCGCCGCCTCCGGGGACGGGAGGTCGGCTGCGACTGCGGCCACCGGATCGACCTCTACTACTACTGAGCGCGGGCCACGGCCGGTTGCGTCCGCGTCGCGACCGCGTCCGTCCGGAGCGCGGCCGGTGCGTTCGTGACGGTCACGCCGTCGGACCGCTTCCGGCCGGGTAGCCACCGATAACCTGTGGATCTTCATGCGTAGGATACGGGGATATAGTATTGTGTAGTTGACCCAAAACCGTTAATACGAGCAGCCGGCTAGCCGGTGACGGAGAGGAAAGCATGATTCGCACACGATCGCTGCGACGGCCGACGGAATGGAACTGACGATGCTCGGGTCGGAGCCGCTCGCCGGGTTCGTACAGGCCGCGACGCCGGTCGGACTGGTACTCGTCGAATCCCTGGTACTGTACGTCGGATACGGTGGACTGTCCCGGTTCGCGGGCCCGCACGTGAAGGAAGCGCTGGTACGCGAGTGAGATGTCGGTCGAGTTGTTCGGCGTGAGCGCCGTCGCGTTCGCGCTGTTCGTCGGGTTCGGGACGCTCATCGGCGTCCTGTTCGGCTTCTTCGGGATGGGCGGGTCGTTCCTCGTGACGCCCGCGCTCCTCGCGATGGGGTATCCGTCGAGGGTCGCCGTCGGGAGCGGGCTCGCGTTCGTCTTCGGAACGTCGGTCATCGGGGCGCTGCGCCACCGGGATCTGGGACAGGTCGACTACGGACTCGCGGCGCTCATGACCGTCAGCGTCACCGCGGGGATCGAGGTCGGAAAGCGGGGCGTGCTGTGGCTCGAAGCGCTCGGCCTGGCGGACGCCGTCGTCTCCGGCGCGTACGTCGTCCTGCTGACGCTCGTCGGCGCGTTCGTCGTGCGCGACTCGCGATCCCGGCGGACGGACGAACGCGAGCCCGAGGGGCCGAAGGGACTGTTCGAGAGCGTCTCGATCCCGCCGACGATGTCTCTCACCGGCGGCCCGGCGGTATCGGTCTGGGTGATCCTCGCGATCGGCACCGTCGTCGGCGTGCTCGCGGGGTTCCTCGGCGTCGGCGGGGGGTTCCTGCTGATGCCCGCGATGACGTACGGGTTCGGCGTCCCCGCCGCGGTCGCGGTCGGAACCGACATCCTCCAGATCACGGTGTCGGGGGCCGTCGGCAGCTTCCTCTACGCGCAGTCCGGCGGCGTCGACCTCGGCGTCGTCGCCCCCCTGCTCGTCGGCAGCGCCTTCGGTGCCCGGATCGGCTCGGCCGCGACGCGGCTCGTCGACGAGGAGGGGATCACGGGCTACTTCGGCGCGATGCTCCTGCTCGGCGCGCTCGCGGTCGCCGTCCGCCAGGTCGGCGTCGCCTACGGCATCGACGGCCTCGACGCAGTGAGCCTCGCCATCATCGTCGTGGCCGCGCTGCTCGTGAGCGGGGCCGTCGTCTACAGCAGCGTCGCCGCGCTCCGCGACGAACGGACGTCCGCGCCGTCGGCGGACTGAACGGGCTGCCCGCGGCGGCACACCGTCGATCCGGGGCGGCTCACCGGTTCCGGCCCGCCGGTGTGCGCGGTCGTGCATACACTGCACAACCCTTTTCAGGGCCCGATACCTACCTCGAGCCGAGATGGCAGACTCGATGAGCGAGTACCTCAAGCAGGACATGGAGTGCGAGGGCTTGCTCGAGTGCATTCACGGGCTGAAAGACCTGGACAAGGAGGTCTTTCGCGTCCTCGTCGAGAGCGACGGCTCCCTCACCGTCGACGAGGTGGCCGACAGGGTCGACCGCGAGCGCTCTACCGCCTACCGGTCGATCCAGCGGCTCCTGCAGACGGGGTTCGTCCAGAAGGACCAGGTGAACTACGAGCAGGGCGGCTACTACCACGTCTACCGGCCGACCGACCCTGACGCGATCGCGGACGACATGCAGCGGCTGCTCAACGACTGGTACGCGAAGATGGGTCAGCTCATCGGCGAGTTCCGCCGGAAGTACGACGAGACGGCCGCCTCCCCGCCCGTCGAGCAGTAGCGGAGACGGATCGATGAAGGTACCGTCGGCCGCCGGTCGCGACGATTTATAGGGTCGTCATATCCGGGCAGTGCCGCTTTGCGGACGAATCGCCAACGACGATCGAGGATCGACGACGGAGAGACGATGGCCCGACACGACGACACCGACTCCGAGTTCGACCCGACCGGGGAGCGAGAGCGCAGCGTGGGCGAGGGGTTGTTCGACGAGACGATGAGCCCCGGGTCGGCGTTCGCCCACCTCTACCGCGGCGAGATCCACCGCATGAAGTTCTGGCGCGAGCGCCTCGACCGCACGACCAACTGGGCGGTCACGATCATGGCCGCCATCCTCACGTGGGCGTTCAGCAGCCCCGACCGACCTCACTACATCATCCTCGTCGGCGTGGCCGCGGTGACGATGTTCCTCGTCATCGAGGCGCGCCGGTACCGCGGCTACGACATCTGGCGATCGCGGGTGCGCCTGCTCCAGGAGAACGTCTTCGCCAACGCGCTCGACCCGAGTTCGGGCGTCGAGGACCGCCAGTGGCGGCGCGAGCTGAGCGAGGACTACCGCCGCCCCGTCGCGAAGATCGGCAGGGAGGAGGCGATCGTCCACCGCCTCCGGCGGATCTACCTCCCGCTGCTCTCGCTGCTCCTCCTCGCGTGGCTCCTCCGCGTCGCCGTCCTCACGCCCGACGCCGAGTGGCCGGCGAGCGCCGCGGTCGGGGCGATATCGGGACTGCTCGTGACCGCCGCGGTCGCCCTGTTCTACGCGCTGCTCGCGTTCGTCGCGTTCCGGCCCCGACAGTGGCACGCGATGGGCGAACTCCGTCGGCAGGACGTCGGCGCGTGGGAGGACGAGGACTAGAGCGACTCGACGAAGCGGTCGAACGCGCCGCTCTCGGCGTGGACGTGCGCGTACGTGCCGAGCGTCCGGTACTCGAGGAGGCCGTCGCGCTCGCCGTCGATCCCCCGGCCGCGCGCCACGTCGAACGCGAAGCGGGCGTCGCCCGCGGGGCGCGCCTCGGAGTAGTGGAACTCGTGACCGCGCAGCGTCTCGCCCGCCCGCGCGGTGGGTGCGTCCCGCCGCGCGAGGAGTTCGACGTGATCCAGCGCCCGATAGCGGTCGCACATCCGCACGTCCGCCGGGAGGACGCCGGCCATCTCGTGGGTCTCGCCGTCCGCTTCGAGCGTCTCCGCGAGCGCCATCAACCCCCCGCACTCCCCGAAGACGGGGAGCCCCTCCGGCGCGCGCTCCCGGATCGTCTCGAGCGCGGGACTCTCCGAGAGGGCGGCGGCGTGGCGCTCGGGATAGCCGCCGGGGAGGTACACCCCGTCACACTCGGGGAGGTCGTCGCCGGCGGTCGGCGCGAACGTCTCGACGACCGCTCGCTCGCGCAGGCGCTCGACCGTCGCCGGGTAGAGAAAGCGGAAGGCGTCGTCGCGGGCGACGGCGACGCGCGCGCCGGTCTGCGGCCCCTTCTCTCGCGGTTCGGGGCGGGGCGGCGCGCGCGCCAGTTCGCGCACGCGCTCCGCGTCGAGGTGCTCCGCGGCGGCCGACAGCGCCTCCCGGTCGAGCGGTGCCTCGTCGCCCATGTGGAGGCCGAGGTGGCGGTCGGGGATCTCGAGGTCCTCGCGCGGCGGGAGCCGCCCGAGGTACGCGATGTCGGCGGGCAGCGCCTCGCGGATCCCCCGCTCGTGGCGGCCGCCGTGCGCGCGCTGGGCGATCAATCCCACCACGTCCACGTCGATCCCGGCGTGCGCCGCGTACTCGCGGAAGCCGAGCGCCGTCGCGGCCACGCTCTCCATCCCCGCGCTCGCGTCGACGACGAGCACGACCGGCAGGTCGAGGAGCGCCGCGACCCGCGCCGTGCTCACGTCCCCGTCGTAGAGTCCCATCATCCCCTCGACGACGCAGACGGGGGTCGATCCCGCGCTCCGGGCGGACGAGCGCGACCCACAGGCGTCTGCCGCGCCGCGGTAGTAGTTGCGACGCATCCCCTCCTCGCCCTCGAGCCACGGATCGAGCGTCCGCGAGGGGCGGCCGGCGACCGCGGCGTGGTGGCTCGGATCGATGAAGTCCGGGCCGGCCTTCGCGGGCTGAACCTCGTACCCGGCGGCCGAGAGCGCGCGCAGCGTCGCGAGCGTGGCGACCGTCTTCCCCACGCCGGAACTCGTCCCGGCGACGACGATACCGTCCATACCGGGGGTTCGCGCCGGGGGGTAAGGAGGCTACGGCCGGGGGCGAAAGGTAAGTTGGGGTCGGGGGAAAGTGCGCTGGGATATCTGACAAACTACTTGCGCGGGGGGACACAAAGGGAGGTATGACAGACGGCGACCGCGACGTCTCGGTCCTGCGGAACAAGCGGGACGCCTCGCGCTACCAGATCCTCGTCGCCATCGCCGCCCGCCAGCCGGCGGTGAGCCAGCAGGAGATCGCCGACGCCGTCGGCGTCACCGCGCAGGCGGTGAGCGAGTACGTCCGCGACCTCGTCGACGCCGAGTACGTCGAGAAGCACGGCCGGGGACGCTACGAGGTGACGAAGGAGGGCGTCGACTGGCTCATCTCCCGGACCGAGGACCTGCGGGACTACACGGAGTTCGTCACCGAGGAGGTGATCGGCCAGGTCGAATCCGAGACGGCGATCGCCGACGACGCCGTCAGAACGGGCGATCGCGTCACGCTCTCGATGCGCGACGGGACGCTCCACGCGATCCCCGGCGGGACGGACGGCGCGCTAGCCGTCGCCATCACCGACGCCGAGGAGGGCGAGGACGTCGGCGTCGCGGAGTTCGAGGGACTGCTCGACTACCGACCGGGACGGGTGACCGTCGTCGTCCTCCCCGGCGTCCGCGAGGGGGGTAGCCGCGCGATCGACGCGGACCGCCTCGCCGCCCTCGCCGCCGACCACGATCTCGTCGCCGTCGCGGGGACGGAGGCGCTCGCGGCCGTGAGGCGGGCGGGGCGCGAACCCGACGTGCGCTTCGGAACCGCACTCGGGGTGCAGGAGGCCGCCGTGCGTGGGCTGTCGGTCCTGCTGGTGCTCACGGCGCGCGAGCGCTCCGCGCACACCGACCGCCTGCGCGAGCACAACGTGAGCTACGAACTGGTGGACGCGAGGGAGTGAACGGCGGACGACTGACCGCGCCCCGTCGTCCGGCGCTACTCCTCGCCGGCGTCCCACCGCTGTGCAACCCGCCGTTCCACCGCCGCGAGTACCGTAGACAGGACGTCGAGCGGGTGGATCGACCCCAACGAGAGGCCCTCGACGCTCGTTCCGTCGGGCGGTCGATGAAAGTGAAGCCGAGGGTCGTGCGAGTGGGGGTGGCGATCCCACCGACAGGTCAAGCGCGCGCCGTTCGCCGCCGTCTCGACGTACTGGACGGAGAAGTCGCCGCTCGTGAACCACCGAACGTCGAGCCGAGCGGCCTCGACCGTCGGCGGGTACCGCGCGGCGTCGAGTCGCCCGACGCGCTCTACGATCTCGTCGATCGAGAGGTCGGCGGCGATTCGGCTGGCCTCCTGCCACTCCAGGTAGGCGTCGTTGCGCTCGTAGCGCACCGGGCGACTCCCGCGATCGGCCCGGACGATTCCCATGTCCGCGAGGCGGTCGAGGTGCTTCTTCGCCGCGTTCGGCGAGCACTCGGCGCGCTCGGCGATGCGGGGAGACGGCGTCGGTTCCGAGATTCCGAGGACGACGTCGTACACTCGCCCGACCGTGTCGGTCCGATCGCGCCAGCGACGACGGACCGCGTCGACGGCGTCCTGCGGAGGCGCGGGGTCAGGGTCGCCAGCGCCGCGACCGACGATAGTGAATCGGCCGCGGGCGAGGCGTTCCGGCAGGAGTCGAACCTGCGTATGGGTTCCCGACCGGCGGGCGGAACGCGCGACCCGAGTTCGCGAGCGAGGTCACGCCTCCGCCTCCACCGTCGCCTCCGCCTCGATGACGCCGAAGCCCGCTTCGAGGTCGGCGGCCTCCGCGTCGGCGACGAGCACGACCTCCGCGCGGAGGTCGACGCGGATGTCCGTCGCCGTGGGGCGAAAGCCGCGGACGTCGAGCGATTCGACGCGTTCGATCGCCGCTACGCCTTCGAGGACGCTCCGCGCGCCGCCGGCGAGATCGCCGGCGGCACCGCGGGGCACCCAGAGCCTGACGGCCACCGACGTGGCCGCGAGTTCATGCAGGGGCATGAGGCGTCCGCCGGGGGTCGAACCCGGAGCGTGGCCGCTCCACGCGGACGCGGCCCACTGGACGAGTCGCGGGGACTCGCGTCCGCTCGCGAAGAGTGGCGTCGGGGAGAACGCTGGCGCACTCGGTCCCACCCGACACCGTACGGACGGGGCGTCGCCGTCCGGTTACGCGAGACGGGTGGACCGAGTGCAGCGGTGCTTCGCCGCGCCGACCACATACCCCCCGCTGACCGGGATGGCGAGCGTCGGGATGTGGTTGAACGCGGTCATGTGCGAGCACCGGCGCCCTGAGTCGGGCGCGTGGCACGTCCTCTCGTATCGGCGGCACCCCCTTAGTCGTTGTGCAGGACTGACACGAAGTGTCACACCCCGGCGCTTTTCGTCGTCCGGCGCGGTGTCACGGCACGTGGACCCGATCGCACACACCGTCGAGGCCCGCGACGGCCTCGCGCTGAACCTCTGGGAACGGACCGCCGCGGACGCCGAGGAGGCCGTCCTCTACGTCCACGGGAGCATCACCTGCTCGCGGGCGCTGTTCGACCCGCCCGTGACCGGCGACGACTCCCACTCGTGGCTGGCCGCGACGGCCGATTCGGGTCGGACGGCGTTCGCCCTCGACGTGCGGGGGTACGGCGACTCCGAGCGCCCGCCCGAACTGGAGGAGCCACCGGGGGAAAACGGTCCGCCCGTGCGCGCCGACCTCGCGGCGAACGACATCGCCGACGCCTACGCGGTCGTCCGCGAGGAGTACGACGCGGTCCACCTCGTCGGCGTCTCCTGGGGAACGAACACCTGCGGGCGGTTCGTCGAGCGCGACGCGCCCGACGCGCGCTCGCTGACGCAGGTCGCGCCGGTCTACAACGTCCCCTACGACGTGGAGGAGGGCCTCGCCGCGCTCGGCGTCGATCCCGACTTCGGCGCGTACTACTACCAGGAGTACGAGACGGTGAAGGAGCGCCAGGGGGAGGCCGACGAGCTGTTCGAGGCGATCTGGCGGACGCAGGTGGAGTCGAACCAGGGCGTCGACGAGGACCGCTACCTCGCCCAGACCGGGGCGCTCGCGGACTACTACGACTGCGGGCGGGGCGAGCCGCCGTACGACGCGGCGAACGTCGAGGTGCCGACGCTCGTGATCCGGGGGAGCGCGGACGCCATCTCGGTGCGCGAGGACGCGACGACGCTCTACGACGAGTTGGGAAGTCCGGACGACGAGGCCGAGTACCACGAACTCGCGGGCGCGGACCACTACGTCATGCACGGCCACCGCCGGCGGGCGCTGTACGACGTGGCGGGGGCGTTTCAGGATCGGGTCGGACGGATCTGATCGGTATCGAGGGTCACAGACGATCGGTGAGTCGATCGAGAACGGCCCAGAGTGTTCGTGACGGCGTCTCTCCACCGAAGGTAGCCGTCTCGTACTCGTAGCCGTCGGGCGCATCACGCTCTTGATAGTGTGTCTTCCCTTCGACGTGTGGATTCGGTTCGCGATGCCAACCGCAGTCGAAGCCCGTACTGTCGCTGTAATGAAACGCGAATCCCGGGTCGTCGGGTGCAGGCCACCACGCAACGCGAAGCGTCGCACGCTCGGCACCGCGACCGAGTGCCGTAGGGTCGAGATCGGCGTGGAGTTCGCGGAATTTTCCGTCCGGAACGCCGCGTGCTCGCTGTACGGCCGGATGCCGTTCGAGCTCGCGTCGCAATTCACGGAGGATACGGTGGCGTTCCTGGCCGAGATCGCGCGTCGAATCTCGACCGTCGTCTGCGACTGCGGCGACGGCCTCGCGCCCCGATACTGGCTGGCTCATACCGGCGCTAGGCGCGCAGTGAACTCGGCGTAGCGTTCGAGCGCATCTTCGATGAGAGAGAGGCGGTACCGGGCGTGCTCCCAGTCGCTCACGACGCGCCGACGCTCGCAGGCTTCCTCTGCGGACACATCTCCGGCGGCCACGCCGCCGCGGACGTCGTCCGGCACTACCGCATCGTACTCGTCCTGCCACCGTTCGATGTCGACTTTGAGGTCCACGGCGAGGCTGGTGAGTTCGTCTCGGTCGTGTTCATCGACGAGCGACCGTAACTCCCGAGTACGCACGTATACTGGATCCGGATAGTACGTCGTCGCATCGCCGTCGGTATCGGCGGTGAGCACGTTCAACTCGGCGAGTCGGGTGAGGTGGCGACGTGCGGTGTTCTCCGCGACGAAGGCCTCCTCGGCGACCCACGATGCGGTGTGAGGCTCAGACACGGTGAGCGCGACGCTCTGTACGCGGTCGAACGCGGTAGTGTGCTCCTTCCACGTCGTAGCGCCGCGCGAGTCGTCCGCGGAGCCACTCGTTCCCATCTCTGGATATCAGCACCCCAAGTAGATAATCGTTCTCCCACCTCAAATTATTGACCGCCATGGGCGGAGCCTCGGACCCCCTCCGCATGCTCGTGGTAGTACGCGAGCGCCGAGTACATCTCGCCCAGCTAAAGGTCGAGTCGGCCAGAGCGGACGGATTTCGGGCTGAACGCCCGCCACGGGGTCTCTCTCGGTCCGCTATCCGCGCCAATCGGTCGGGACGTACTGTCGGAAGTTCGGCTCCGGGGCGGGGCCGAGGGGACGGAACGCTCGCTCGCCACCCACTCGGAAGCCACCGATGCGCGACTGACCGGGACCGGTGAGATAGCCGACGTACGCCATTGCGAGCGGATACGCCACGTCGTGTCGGGCAGGGTTAACGGGAATGATCGCGTACTCGTTTCGAAGCAGTCGCGGCGGATCGTCGATGCCGTGGTCGACGTGGGCCGCAAGGACGCCCTCGTCGCTCACCGTGAGGAAGGTCCCGCGGTCGGTCAGCGTGTACGCCCCCGCCTGTCCGGCGGCGACGAGCGTGTCACCCATCCCCTGGCCGGTCTCCCGGTACCACGACCCCGAGGGGTCGACACCCGCTTCGTCCCACAATCGGCGCTCGCGGAGGTGCGTCCCCGAGCGGTCGCCCCGCGATAGGAACGTCGCCTCCGCCCCGGCGATGCCGCGGAACGCCGCTACCGGGGTCCGTCCGGACACGCCCGCTGGGTCGTCTGTCGGGCCAACTATCAGGAAGTCGTTGACCATGACCGTCCGTCGATTGATACCGTATCCGCTCCGGAGGAACTCGTCCTCCAGGGGACGGGCGTGGACGAGGACGGCGTCGCAGTCGCCGTCACGGGCGATCCGAAGGGCGGCGCCGGTCCCGCGCGCGACCGTCTTCACCGACGCACCGGAGGTCTCCTCGAACCCCGGAGTGAGTGCCCCGAGCAGGCCACTGTCGTGTGCGGTCGTGGCGGTCGCGAGCGTCAACGTCCCCTCGGTCGCCGTTGCCTCCCTGACCGAAGTGGAACCGCCGGTGCACCCGGCAACCGACAGCACACCGCCGAGACCGAGCACCTGGAGGCACCTCCGTCGGTCCATACGATGAGTAACTCATTCCGGTTACAAATCAGTTCTGTAGTAACCTAGCATGGTTCCCCGGCGTTCGAACGGCTCGCCGGACGGAGAAGGCGACCGGTAGACGGAGCGGGCGGAGCGGACGGCGACCTGACGCCGTGGCGTGTCTTCACTCCAGTTCGAAGACCGCGGCCCGCTCGTCGGTCACGACGCCGTACTCCGCCGCCGCGACCGTCCCCGGCAGTTCCCAGCCGTCCTCCGCGTAGCGCGACGCGAGGCTCGCCCGGACGGCCTCCCTGACACACGCCCGCGCCGCGCCGCCGACCGCGGTGGCGCTGCCGGCGAACGGGTCGGGATCGTCGCCCGGCGGACAGCCGACCGCCGCGGCGTCCGTCGTCGTCCCCGGAAAGCCCGTCTCGGCGAGCAGCGCGGCCGTCTTCGCCTCGACGACCACCCCCAGCAGCGACGCGAGCGCCCCGTCGGTCAGGGGCGTCTCCGCGCCGAGGAGGACGTTCACCGTCCCCGGCGGCTCGTCGGCGGGCGAGGCGTCCGACGAGGCGTCCGGCGGGTCGATCGGGGCCGCCCGGACGGTCGCCTCCGCCGTCCTCCGCGGCTCCATCGGGAGCGCCGCGGGGTTCGAGACGCCCGCCGTGGCGAGACAGACGACCCCGCCGAGTCGCGCCCCGCGGGCGTGGCGGGCGTCGACGCCGGTGAAGAGCGTCGGACCGGGGGCGTCGAACCCCGCCCGCTCGCGGCGCGATCGGCCGTACTCGTCGAGGTCCACCTCGGGCCATCCCTCGGGGACGCCGACGTTGTACGCCGCCCGCGCCCCGCGGAAGCCCCCGCGCCACCCCGAGGAGAGCCACCGGACCCGTCGGTCCGCCCGCAGGCGACACACCCCCTCGCTCGCGTCAGTCGAGTACACCGTCCACCTCCGCGAGCGCGTCGAGCAGGCGGTCGGTCGCTCCCTCCGTCCGCACCGCGACGCGGACGTGCGAGTCGAGCCCCCGGAACGTGGTCGCGTCCCGGAGGGCGATCCCGCGCTCGCGGAGGGCGGCGAGCAACGGCGCGGGGTCGCTCCCGACGTCGCACAGCAGGAAGGGGGCGTCGGAGGGGGACACCTCGAAGTGCCGCGCGAGCCCCTCGCGGAGGCGCTCGCGCTCGCGGGCGACCCGGCGGCGCGTCTCGCGGACGAAGGCCTCCTCGCGCATGCAGCGCGCGCCGACGCGCGCGGCGGGCGTCCCGAGCGCCCACGCCGGAACGGCCGTCCGCAGGCGCTCCCCGAGGCGGCCGTCGGCGACGGCGAACCCCGCGCGGAGGCCGGGCAGGCCGAACACCTTCGTCAGCGACCGGGCGACGATCACCCCGTCGGCCCCCGCGAGCGACGGGCGGTCCGTGAAGTCGAGGAACGCCTCGTCCGCGAGGAGCGGCGTCCCCGCCGCGCGACAGCGGTCGAGGAAGGCGTCGAGGCGGTCGGGATCGGGGAGGTCGCCGGTCGGGTTGTTCGGCGCGCAGATGACGGCGAGCGCGCGCCCGTCGGGGTCGGCGTCGAGGAGGTCCGCGTGCGGGACGAACTCGGGGACGCCCCCCTGCAGGCGCACCTCGCGGGCGTACTCGCCGAAGGAGGGGTACGGGACGAGCGCCGAGTCGCCCGGCGCGACCGTCACGCCGACCGCGAGGCGGATCGCCGCGAGGCCGCCCGGCGTCGGCACGACCCGCCCGGGATCGCACCCCACGTAGTCGGCCGCCGCCCGCCGGAACGCGGGGTAGTCGTCGCGGGGGTAGGTCCGGGACGCGTCGAACGCCCGGTCGTACGCCGCGCGCGCGCCGTCGGGGGCGAACGGGTTGCAGTTGGCGCTCAGGTCGAGGTCGACCGAATCGTCGCTCCCGTGGGGCACGCGGTCGACGGCGTCGACGCTATCAGCGTCCATCGTCGGTCCCCGCGTCCGTCGCGCCGGGTGCGGGTGCGTCCTCACCCGCGTCCGCGCCAGCGCCCGCGAGCAGGCGGTCGTAGACGATCCGGATCCGGTCGCGGACCGCGGGGAGCGCGCCGCGCTCGGCCGCGAGCGCCAGCGCCCCGCCCATCCCGACGCCCTCCTTGCCGACGCCCGCCAGGTAGTGGCGCGTCGCGACGTGTTCGTCGGTGAATCCCGGATCGGTGATCGTCGGGTCGAGGTCGAGCGCGGCGCAGGCCCCGCGGAGGTCGGGCGTCGAGTCCGCGACGAAGGAGGTGGTGGCGAGTTCGAGCGGCCCGTCCGCGAACGCTCTACAGACGGCGGCCGCCGCGAGCATCTGCGTTCCGCCGCCGAGGACGACCTCGGTCCCCGAATCGAGCGCGCCCACGGCGAGGCCGGCCACGCCGGCGAGGACGGGATCGCCCATCGCCCGGACGGCGAGCAGCGGGTCGTCCGCGGCGTCGCCCGGCTCCAGCCCCGAGGCGTCGAGCCCCGAGGCGACCACCTCGCGCTTCAGTTCGAGGGGGTTCTCGGGGAGCGAGGAGGAGACGCCCGCGTCGTAGCCGAGCGCGGTGAGCGTCCCGAGGGCGGTGGTCGTCCCGCCGGGGATCGTCTCCGCGAGGACGAGCGGTCCCGGCAGGGAGCGACCGAGGCGGCGCGCGCGGTCGAAGATCCCGTCGGCGTCGGGGACGGCCTCCGGGGCGCGCACGTCGCGCCCCGGTTCCGCCCCGAGCGGGACGACCGGCGCGCCCGTCGGCGCGGCGAGCCCCGCGTCCACGACGGTGGCGTCGAAGCCGAGCACCTCGCGGGCGGCGCGGGTCATCACCGCGGGCGTCGGACAGCCCTCCGGGCTGACCGGCGTCGGGTGGGTCGTCCCGTCCGGGGCGGCGACGGGCGCGCCGTAGGTCAGGATCTCGGCGTCGGCGCTCGGCGTGTGACGCATGAGCGCGGGGTGCGCCCCGGCGGCGCTGATCCCCTCGACGGCGGCGACCTCGGTCGCCCCGGCGACGAGGACTAGTCGCATCGCTCCTCCGCGATTCGGACGTCTCTCGGACGGTTCACGTTGACGGCGAGTCGGTCGTTTTCGGTGATCATGATGGAGTCTGGGTCGGCGGCGACGACGTTGCAGCCGGTCGGGGCGAGTTCGCGCCCCTCGTGCTCGAACGCGGTATCGACGCTCGCGCCGAGGGCGCGCTTCAGCGACGCGGGGACGCAGACGGCGAGTGACCCGCGCTCGGCGGCCGCGTCGAGCACGGCGTCGAGCGTCGGCCCGTCGAGCAGCGGGAGGTCCGCAACGACGGTGAGGACGGGCGGCTCGACCCGCGAGTCCGCGAGCGCGCGGTCGAGATCGGCCACGTAGCCCTCGCCGGGCGTCTCGATCGACGGGAGGTCGAGGCGCTCGCGGGCGACGCGGGCGGTCTCGGGGGCGTGCGGAGAGGTGACGGCGTAGGTCGCCTCGACGCGCGAGTCGGCGCAGGCGGCGGCGACGCGCGCGACCATCGGTTCGCCGCAGACCTCGGCGAGGGGTTTCTCGC
This sequence comes from Halomarina halobia, assembly GCF_029338575.1. Lineage (GTDB taxonomy): Archaea > Halobacteriota > Halobacteria > Halobacteriales > Haloarculaceae > Halomarina > Halomarina halobia. Next base: position 2,343,515 of record NZ_CP119992.1, on the reverse strand, counting down.
CGCGGCCGAGGCGCGTACCCCGCCCGCCGCACATCAGGAGAGCGTCCACAGGATCACCCCCACGTGGAGCGCGCAGACGCGCCCCACCTCGTTCGCCGCGCCGAAGACGTCGCCGTTCGCGCCGCCGAGCGCCCGTCGCGCCCACCAGAGGACGGCGAGTCCGCCCGCGAGGCCGGCGAGGACGGCCCCCGCCGCGGCGATGGAGGGGCCGGTCAGCGCCAGCGCGGGGACGGCGGCGACGGCAGGCCCGACGAACTGGGCGGCGTCGGCGCGGCGGGTGAATCCCGCTCCGAGACCGTCGTGGGTCGCCTCGCCAAGGCAGGCGACGGCCGCCATCGAGAGCTTCGCGCCCACCTCCGCGGCGATCACGACGCCCGCGAGCGCGAGCGGCGGGAGCGCCGCGAGCGCGAGGCCCGCCAGCGCGAGGCCGACGAGGAGCGTCCCGAGCGCGAGAAGCGCCCCGACGCCGACGGTCGTGTCCTTCATGACGGCGCGGCGCTCCGCCGGGGAGCCGTGGACCGCCGCCGCGTCCCCGAGGTCGGCGACGCCGTCGGCGTGGTTCACCCCCGTCACGAGCGCGAGCGCGACGAGCAGGGCGAACGCGACCGTCGGCGCGGGGAGCGAGAGCGCGCCGGCGAGCGCGACGGGGAGCGCCGCGAGCGCGCCGATGGGGTACGCCGCGAGCACGAACGCGACGGGCGCGCGCCGGAAGGCCTCCCACGCCGCCTCGGTGCGGCCGACGGGGAGCCGCGAGAGGAAACCGAGCGCGCCCGACAGCGCGGTCAGGACCACCCGATCACCCCCGGGAGCGCGGGGAGGGCGAGCGCGAGCGCCGACACCGCGAACGCCAGGCGCGCGGCCCGGTCCGCGACGCGGATCCCCCGCTCGGCGGCGGCCCGCGAGGGGAGCGGGGCGTCGGGGTTGAGTGCGTAGACGCCCGGCTTCTCGAGGCGCGCGCCGGTCGCCGCGGCGAGCGTCCCCATCGGCCACCCGGAGTTGGGCGAGGGGACGCCCGGAAGCCACGGCCGCGCGGCCGCGAGCGCCGCGGGCGAGCGCGCCGACAGCGCGAGCAGGAGCGCGCTCGCGCGGGCGGGAAGCCACATGACCGCGTCGTCCAGACGGGCGCTCGCGGTGCCGACCCGTTTCGAGCGGTAGCCGAGCATCGAGTCGAGGGTGTTCACCGCCTTCACCCACGCGGCGGCTCCCGCGCCGAGGGCCGGACCGCCGACGAGCGACCCCGCGACGAACGCGAGCAGCGGCGCGACGAGCCCGTCGGCGAGGTTCTCGGCGGCGCTCTCGACGGCGGCGCTCCGGACCTGCTCGGCGGAGAGGGTAGTCGAATCGCGACCCGCCAGCGCGCGCAGTTCGCGCCGCGCGCGCGGCAGGTCGGTGGCGGACGCGGCGACCACCTCGCGGGCGACGTCGACGAGCATCCTGCGGCTGGTCGCGGAGAAGAGGGCGAGGGCCGCGAGGAGCGCCCCCGCGAGCGGATCGAGCGCGGACGCGGCACGCACTGCGCCCCACGCCGCGCCCGCGGCGAGCAGCGGGAGCGCGGCGGCGACGCACCCGCCGACGAGCCGCGGGCGTGCCCACTCGCGGTCGAAGGGGGCGACGAGACGGCCGAACCGGGCGACGGGGTGGAGGCGCGCCGGCGGCTCCGCGAGGAGCGCGTCGAGCGCCCAGGCGAACAGGACCGCGCCGGCGGCCGCGAGCGACATCTACCCCCCCTCCAGCCAGTCGGGAAACTCGGTCAGCGGTACGTCGGCCACGTCGAGAAAGCGCCCGCCGACGGCCTCGACGCCGGCGTCCGTCCGGGGGTCGTCCCCGACGTGGAGCAGCGAGTCGGGGGGGACGTCGAGCGTCCGGGCGGTCGCCTCGAAGATCCGGGCGTCGGGCTTGCGCCAGCCGCAGGCGACGCTCGTCACGACGGCGTCGAACAGCGCCCGGTCCACGTCGGCGCGGACGAGCGCGCGAGCGGCGAGTTCCGGGACGCTGCAGTTGGAGCAGACGGCGATCGGGCCGCGGGCGGCCGCGGCGGCGACCGCCCCGGGCGCGCCCGGTACCGTCTCCACGTCGGGGTCGAAGGCGGCGACGACCGCGCGGCGGGCGGCGTTCGCGGGGGCGTCCACCCCCCGACTGCGGAGGGCCGCCGCGACGTGCGCGGGGAGGGGGACCTCCGCGCCCCCCGGCGCGTCGACGTGCGGCTCGCGGTAGGCCGCCCCCCAGTCGTCGGGGACGGCGACGCCGCGGGCGGTCAGCTCGTCGGCCACGGCGCGGGCGGGGTCGCCGGGCGTCGTCGCCCGGACGAGCGTTCCGAAGAGGTCGAACGTGATCGCCACTGCCGTGTGATTATCCCAACCTGACTTGAACGCCGCGGTCCGGAGCGAGACGTACCCGGCGAAAACAGTTTATCCCCGGACGCGACAGTGTGCGCATGAGTGACGATGGGGGGTTCCGATCGTTTCTCGGCGGGGGCGGCGGCGCGAGCGACGCGGGGGCGTGGGAGGGGGTGGACCTCGAAGCGTACGAGATCGACGACCTGGAGCGGCTCGTCCGGGCGCTGTACGTGGCTGAGGGGTGTACGATCGAGCGGACCCCGCCGAACAGCGAGGCCGGCGTCGAATACGTCGCCGTCCGGTCGAAGCTCATCGGATCGACGCGGACGGTCGTCGCGGTGAAGCGCGCCGACAGCTCGGTGTCCGCCGGGACCGTACAGCAACTCGACCGGGCGCGCGGGCTGCACGGCGCGGACCGCGCCGCGCTCGTCCGACCCGGGACCTTCGACGAGCGCGCGGCGGCGGCCGCGAACGCGTCGAAGGTCGAACTCGTCGACGGGGCGACGCTCAAGGGACGACTGGCGGCCGCGGGCGTCACGCCCGACAGCTCACCGTAACGGTCGCGTATTAGATACTTGCTACCATATGGCAAAGAAATATAGCCGGCGCGCCCGAAGGGCGCGTATGTCCCGATCAGCGCTTCGGGCGGCGAGGCGCGAACTCGTGACCGCCGCCGGATGGACCGAGGGACGGATCGAACGACGACTCCACGGGGAGGTCATCGAACTGACGAAGCTGAGCGCGGAGGGGCCGCCCCCCCGCGATCGACTGGACGCGCACATCGAGACGCTCGAGGAACTCGCGCCGGACGCGGGCGACGGGGCAGATCACGTCGAGCGGGCGGTCGACCGCATCCGCGAGGTGCGCCGGGAGATCGCGGAGTGAGCCGAGGTCAACGGTTTTGTCGGACGGTCGCGTAGCGGCCGTCATGGTTCGAGAGGAACTACAGGCGGCGAGCGACGAGCTGCGCGAGGCCGCGTCGACCGCCGACGGCGAGATCCGGGATCGCATCGAGGGGCAGGCCGACCAACTCGCCACGCTCGCGAGCGCCGAGCGCGGCCCCGACCAGGGCCGGCTCGACCGACACATGAACATCCTGCGCGAACTGGCGGACGACGCCGGCGAGGGTTCCGATCACGTCGAGCGCGCCCTCGAACACGTCGAGGAGTACCGGAAGGGCGTCAGCGGTATCTAACCGCTCCGCATCGAGTCCTTCCCGCCGGGACCGCGATCGCCTCGGCGGCGTCGCTGTTCACCCGATCGGCCGCCGGAACGACGTACCGAGGGTTCACCGGCCCCAAGGGCAGCGTGACTCGCACCGAGAGCCGGCGAGTCCGCGTCGGCAGTCAGCGTAGTTCAATCGCGGTGGTCGTCACGGCGGAACACCCGTCCGAGGAACACCCAGTGGAGCGAGGGGCTTCCGTCAGGTTTGACCTCCTCGTACACGTGATACAGGTACGGGCCGTGTGGGCAGTCCGAACAGTCCTCGCCGCACGGTTCGCGCTTTATCACCTCCGTGTACCCCGGTCGTTCTTCGACCGTGATGATCTCCTCCCCGGGCGCTGCTTCTATCTCGTCCGAAACGGGCGACTGTAGCTCACGTATCCGACGCTGGACGTAGTGGACCACCTCCCGTAGTTCGTGGCGCTCGAGACCGTCGAGCGCCGTAACGAGGTGCTCCGGGAGGGCCGGATCGTCCCCCGGCATCGGGTCGTCTACCATAGTGATTGCTTGGTCCCCCCATACTTAATCTTCCCTATGGATCTACTCATCGAGTAATTATATCTCCTATTGTTTCTCGATGAGCAAATCGATGCCCTTTCAATGTGACTTCGACAATCACATCTCATGTATATCATCGTTGTCGGAGGAGGGAACATCGGGAGACCCCTCATCGACATTGCTACTGCGTCAGGGAACGAGGTAGTCGTAATAGAGAGAAACAGTTCGAAGGCGGAGACAGTCGCGGAAGAGTTTGACTGTCTCGTCATCAACGACGACGCGACGGTCAAAGACACGCTCCAAGATGCCGGCGCCCAGAGAGCCGATGCCATCATCTCGACGACTGACGAGGACGCTACGAACATCATGATCTGTCTACTCGCCGAGGAGCTTGGCGTACCCGACGTCGTCTCAGTCGTCCATAATCCCGAACATATGTCATTATTTAATCAGGTTGGCGTGAACACCATAGAGAACCCCCAGCGCCTCATCGCGGAGTACCTCTACCGGGCGGTGAAGCGCCCCACCATCGTCGACTATATGCGAGTCGGAGAGACGGCCGAGGTGTTCGAGATTCGCGTTGCGGACTCGGCACCAGTCGCAGGGAAGCGACTCGACGAAGCGGCAGAGAACGGGCTATTGCCCGAGGACATACTCGTCGTCGCCGTGGAGCGAAGCGGAGAGAAGAACCCGATAACGCCGCGGGGAAACACGGTGATACACGAAGGTGACCTCCTGACCGTCTACTCCGCTCGGGGAGCGACGCCGGAGGTGACCGATGTGTTCGGGCACTACGAAGACCACGCTGGAGCGTCCAGACGGAAGAAGTGGATGGACGAACGATGACGACCACTGCCCGAACGGTCGCACGAGACGTAGGACGGATGCTTCAGGCACTCGCCGCGATGATGTTGGTGTCGGTCGCCGTCCCTCTCGTCTGGGGGGAATTCTGGGCTATACCGTCGCTCCTCGTCGGAGGGTTGATTCCGTATCTCCTCGGTCGCGTCCTATCGAGTCACTTCGCCGACGCTCCGGAGCCAGGGAAACTCCACGGGATGGTGATTGCAGCCTCGGGGTGGTTCTTTGTCGCGCTGTTCGGGTCGTTGCCGTTCCTCTTCATCGCGTGGACTATCTACTTCAACCCCGGGTTCTTGGGTGCTCCAGATTTGACGGGGCGAGCGGCGAGCACCGTCGGCGCATTCCGAAACCCCATAAACGCGTTCTCGATGACATTCACGAATTTCCCCGTCATCAAGCAGGTTTTCGAATCAGGGGCAGACGACCGAATGTACGACTCGCTGGTGATCACTGGTCCAGTAGTCGTACTCATTGTTGCTGTGGTAGGTAGGGCAGTCTTCACGGTCGGACTCGCAGTCCTCTATCTGATCACTTTTGTTTCATACCTACTGTACAGAGCAGTCTACGACAGACACGTGACCGTGTAATCGGGTGGGCCATCTGTGAGCGCGGGGCAATGCCTTGTATCGGCGTCCCGGTGTTCGATACACGTTCGGTACGTGGCTGATTCGAACACGAACGGTGAACGGACGCCGCCGAACTTACATCCCGTAGGCTATCGAATGGGCGGCCGAATCAGCAACAACGGTGGCTGTTGGTGAGTGGATAGCTGAGGTGATCGGTCAATAAATACACGCGGTGGAGTGCGTGTCGGTTCAAATCGATTATTTCGCTGTAGACGAAAGGGCGACACATGAGCGACAGACTGGACGAAGTCGACAAACGCATCCTCTACCGGTTGGCTCAAAATGCTCGCGAGACCTCGGCTCCGGCGATCGCAGAAGAGGTGAACGTCTCGGCGGGGACGATCCGAAACCGGATCGCGGGGCTAGAGGAGGCGGGGATCATCCGCGGATACCACGCGCTGATCGACTACCAGCGCGCGGAGGGCCGCCTAACGAACCTCTACATCTGCACGAGCCCGGTTCCCGACCGGGACCGCCTCTACCAACAGGTCGCCGAGATCCCCGGAGTCGTGGGGGTTCGACAGCTCATGAAGGGGCAGAGCAACCTCCACGTGACGGCCGTCGGTGACGACATTCAGGAACTGACCCGCGTCTCGAACGACCTCTCTAGCATCGGTCTCGAGATCGAGGAGGAGAACTTGCTCCAGAGCGAGCAGATCCTCCCGTATAACAAATTCGGCCCGGATACGTCGCGCGACGGCCACACCATCGCCGATTTCATGAAGTTGAGCGGGGGCGCGGAAGTCGTCGAACTGACGGTCTCCGCCAACGCCGAGATCGCCGGGCTCACCCTGAGCGAGGCCAACCAGCGAGGCGTCATCCACCCGGACATCCTGGTCGTTTCGATCGAGCGAGACGATACGATACTGACGCCGCGGGGAGACACGACGGTCCGGTCGGACGACCTGGTGACGGTCTTCTGTCGGAGCGGACTCGACAAAGAAACGCTCGATGCCTTCGGAGAGAAGAGGTAAGACGATCGGTAGTCCCATCTCGACGTCGTAGTCGAGTGCTCCGGCGGTAGTTGTTACGCGCGCGATTCAGCCAGATGCGTCGCCTTCGCACCTCGCCCAACCCACTTTCGAATGAACCCCTTTACGGCCGACTGTACGGGTCGATGCTTCCGGACCATGACGACTTCTCCATCGAACGCCGCGCCGACGGTCTCCGGCACTTCGCCGAAGAGCGCACGCCGAAGGATTCCCTCCCCGGCCGCGCCGATTACGATCGAGTCGAAGCTCCCGTCGCGGGCATGGTCGAGGATCGTCCCCGCGATATCGTCGCCCTCTTCGACGGCGATGTCGACGTCGACGCCCTCCTCGGCCAGCGCCGCTCGTTTATCGGTGAGGAACGACGTGGCACCGTCAACGTCACCGTCGGTTACCGCGTGAAAGAGCGTCACCTCGGCACCGGATTCCGCGTACGCGGCCGCGAAGTGCTCCGCGAGTTCCGCGTTTGAACCGCCGGCAGTCGGCACGAGCACGCGGCGCGACAGGGACGTACCGCTGGTCTTTATCACGGACACGTCGCACGGGGCCTCCTCGACGACGGTATCGATTATCGAACCGAGAGCGTAGTCGGAGACCCGTTTACGCTGGCCCCGCCAGCCGAGCAGCACGAGATCGCTGTCGCGCTGATACGCGACGTTGTTGATGCTCTTCGCGACGTCGTGTCCGATCGTCACCGTGCGGTGGGCTGGCACGTCGTCCGGGACGTACTGCATCGCATCCTCGAGTAACTCTCGCTGTCTGGTGGCGTAGCGGCGTCCCTCGGAGAGCGGCGTCTGTTCGGGGACGGTCGCTACGCTCGTGAGGAGCAGTTCGCCGTCCGCTCGTCGAGCGACTGCGCTACCCACCCGGACGAGCTGTTCCGCGTGATTCGGGTTCGCGATCGGAATGAGGACCTGGTAGCCACGGTCCTCGGGCGCACGTTCCTCGGTGATGAGGCGCGTCTCCTCTCTCGCTTCCGTCTCGCGAACGCGACCCTGCGAGTAGAGGAAGAAGATACCGACGCCGACGAGGATCCACGCGATCGCGCCGTACCAGGCCAGCGGGCTGTAGTTGAACAGGTAGACCGCGAGGGCGAGCTTGGTGAGGATTCCGATGATCGGGACGTACGGGAAGTACGGCATGACGTAGCCGTAGTCGATCTGGTCGCCCCACCGTCGGCGTATCACGATGGCCGCGTAGTTCACCTGCAGGAACAGCAGGAGGAACATCACGTCCGTCGCGGCTGCGACCGCCTCGATCGGAAGCACGACCGCCATGAAGACGATGAGCGCCCCCGAGAGTGCGGTCGCGATGTACGGCGTTCGCTTCTCGGGATGTACTTCGCTGAACGCGTCGGGGAGGACGTGATCGCGTCCCATCGCGAACGACACTCGCGTCGACGAGTACGTCGTCGCGTTGAGGGCCGACAGCGTCGAGAAGATCCCCGCCACGAGGATGATGATCGTTCCGAACGGCATGATCTGCGCGGCGGCGCGGGCAAGCCCTAACTCACCGAGATGGCCCAGGATCTCCCAGACAGCGGCGTCTTCCATACTGGAAGGGATCTCGGGGAGGTTTCCCGCTCCGTGGCCGCCGCCCGCGGCCCCTGCCTGGGCGAGTTGGAACAACTCGGACGTGACCGCGACCGACCCGATCAGGACGATCGCCACGAGCATGTAGATCGTGACGACGATGGCCATCGAGTAGAAGACCGCCTTCGGCACCGACTTCTTCGGATTCACGACCTCCTCGCCGGACTGGACGATGATCTCGTAGCCCTCGAAGGCGATGAACGTCAGCCCCATCGCGATGAAGACGCCACCGAACCCGCGCGGGAGAAACGGTCGGAACCGCCCGGACGCTTCCGCAGGATGCCCGAAGATGTAACCGAGCCCGAATGCGATCAGAATGATGATGACCGTGACCTTGACCAGCGTCACGACGTTACCGGCGAGGCCGGTCTCTTTCGCCCCGCGGAAGTTGATGTACGCGAACAGGGCACCGGCGAAGGCGGCCAGTATCTTTTCCGGACCGACGGTGATAACGAGCAGGTCGATCGGCTGGAACAGTCGAACACCGAAGTAGTCCGTGATGAGTAGATGGACGAACGCACCGAAGCCGAGCGTGTACAACGACCCGGCGACGGCGTGAGCGAACCACGACATCCATCCCGCGAGGAACGCTTGAGATCGGCCGAGCGCCTCGCGAACCCACAGATAACCCCCGCCGGCCTCGGGGATAGCGGATCCGAGTTCTGCGTACACCATCCCGGTGAAGATCGTGATGAAGCCGTTGAAGGCGAACGCCATCACGAGTCCCGGGCCGGCCTGTCCCGCGGCGAGTCCGGTGAGAACGAAGATCCCGGCACCGATCATCGCACCGATGCCGATCATCGTGATATCGAACAGGGAGAGATCGCGGGCCAGATCCTCGGTTTCGTGATGGCCGGGAAGCCCCTCGTCGTTACTCACGCGACTCACCGCCGTTGGAGCGATCTAACGGCCCCTTCTCGTACTCCCCAGCGTCGATCCTGTCAACTACGTATTTACCGTGGATGACAGCGACTAGTAGCCCGATCCAGGCGAGTAGCGTGAGGATAGCTCCGATCACCAAGGTAGTGACCATAGGACGTTTTATCGAGGAGGTATTATAAAAGTAGTTGCTGAACCAGTAGTGAAGTTCTTAAATGAATTTGCTTATCTGTATTCGTCTGCGTGCGCTGACGAGTACCGTCGGGCGCGTGTTCGCCGAGGTGGCTGGGCGGGGTGGACTCCCCGAGAGACGCCATCGTCGTCGGGCTACCCGACGACTGCCCCCCGGGAGGGTGTGACGTAGTACACAGAGTACCCGATAGGCCGATGTCCGTCGCCGCTCCCCGCACCGCTATGTCCGCTCATCGCATACGGTCGATGGTGAACGGTCATGACAGTGGATGACTCGCCCGGAAGCGACGCGCGGGAGGAGCGCGAGTCCCGACTTGCCCTCGTCGAGGAGCACGTCCGGCACGAGAACCGACACGACCTGAACGCCGTGATGGACACCTTCGGCGCGGCCCCCGAGTACGAGGATACGCCGTGGCACGACCATCACACGGGTCGGGACGGCGTCCGCGCGTACTACGAGGGATTGCTGCGGGCGGTGCCCGACCTGCACATCGACGTACAGCGCCGTCACGTGACCGACGAGCACGTGATCCTGGAGGTCGTCATCGGCGGGACCCACACGGGACCGTGGCGAGGGCTACCGGGGACTGGCCGCCGGGTGGAGTTCCCGCTGTGTGCGGTCTACTCCTTCGATGAGCGGGGCAAGCTCGCCGGCGAGCGCATCTACTACGACCGGGCCACCGTACTCCGACAACTGGGCGTCTTCCACGAACCGGACCGCGGGATCGGTCGACTGCTCACGCCGCTCGCGCATCCGCTCACTGTCGGACGTGCTGTCTGGCGCACCGTTCGGGACTGAGAGGGGCAGGGGGAATCCGACGACCCGCTGGGCTCATCTCGGTCGGGTCTGCAAGACGAATTCACCCTCCCCCGATTTCGTGCTCGGAGGGACGTTTCGCTGCTCACACCGTTCGCAGGAAAAGTCCGCCCTCCCCGATTTGAACGGGGGGCAAGTCGATCTACAGTCGACTGCTCTGCCAGACTGAGCTAAGGGCGGTCTACCAGAAACGAGCACGGGACCGGATTTAACCCTTATCCTTCGGACTCGTGTCAGTCGTTCGTCCGACGACGCAGGAAGATTCATATGCCTCTGCCAGCATGTGATACACGATCGAATGAGCAAGATCACGTTCCGCGCCGACGACGACCTCATCTCCCGGTTGGAGGAGTACGACGCCTCCAAGAGCGAGGTCATGCGCAAGGCGCTCCGAGCGTACCTCGACGGCGCGCGAGACGCGGGCGCGGAAGACGCGGCGGATGCGTCTCCGTCCCCCGCGTCCGACGACGCCGACCGCGAGCGTGATCTCGACGGACGCATCGACCGGAGGATCGACGCCGCCCTCGACGAGCGCAGCGACGACATCGCCGACGCCGTGCTCCCCCAACTCCTCCCCCGGATTCTCCCCGACGTTCTCGCGTACGTCCGCGAGGCGAGCGCGCCCGAACCGACGGGCCGAGGGCAGGACATCAACCTCACCGTCGCGGTGGAGGGGGCGGGGACGGTCACCGAGACGTCGGAGGGGAGTTCGCGTAAGACAGCGACGCCTACGGACGCCGACGGGAGCGCGGGCGAGGCGCTGAACGCGACGGCCGGGACGGACGCGGTGGACGCGGCGAACTCGCCGGACGCGCGCGAGCGCACGCGGCCGTGCGGTCAGTGCGGGGAGGAGCTGTCGGCGTCGCACGTGTTCTGCCCGAACTGCGGGGAGAAGGCGAGCCACCGGGTCTTCTGCGACTGCGGCGACGAGGTGCGCTCGGACTGGAGCTTCTGTCCGGGCTGCGGCCGTCGCACGCCGGCGGCCGACGTGCTCGACCGTCAGTAATACGTCGAGTCGGGATCTGTCCCCCGTCGTGTCTTACACGAGGGCAAAGATTTATTATACGCCGGTATATGTAAACACCTGCGTAAGACGTTCGTCTTACACGGGGCGGTGCCGGGATGATCCCCGCGCCGTCTTGCGGTTTCGACGTGTAAGACGACGGGCCGGTGTGACAATGGCCCGCCGTCTTACCGGACACAAGGGGAAAACTAACATGGAGCGTGTGACACTACGGATTCCGAAGCAGCAGATCGAAGAGGTCGAACGCATGGTCGAGACCGGCGAATACCCGAATCGGAGCGAGGCGATCCGGGCGGCCGTGCGCGACATGATCAACGAAGAGAACGCCGAGCGTCGGCAGAACAAGCGTCCGTGGGCGAGAGCGTAGATGCAGGACATCGTCAACTCGGCGCTCGAGAACGCCGAGAAAGAACAGCGCAAGATGTCCGGATCGTCGGACGACGACGAGTTCGGTGAGCCGCGCATCGTCATCGTCGGCTGTGGCGGCGCGGGCAACAACACGGTCAACCGCCTGTACAACATCGGCGTGGACGGTGCCGAGACCGTCGCCATAAACACGGACAAGCAGCACCTGAAGATGGTCGAGGCCGACACCAAGATCCTCGTCGGCAAGTCCCTCACCGCCGGGCTCGGTGCCGGCGGCGACCCCGAGATGGGCGAACGAGCCACCGAGATGGCCCAGGGGACGATCAAGGAGGTGCTCGGCGAGGCGGACCTCGTGTTCGTCACCGCCGGGATGGGCGGCGGAACGGGGACCGGCGCGGCACCCGTCGTCGCGAACATCGCGAAGGAGCAGGGCGCGATCGTCGTCGGGATGGTCTCGACGCCGTTCAACGTCGAGCGCGCACGCACCGTGAAGGCCGAGGAGGGCCTCGAGAAGCTCCGCAACGAGGCCGACTCCATCATCGTCCTCGACAATAACCGCCTGCTCGACTACGTGCCCAACCTCCCCATCGGCAAGGCGTTCTCGGTGATGGACCAGATCATCGCGGAGACCGTCAAGGGCATCTCGGAGACGATCACCCAGCCCTCCCTGATCAACCTGGACTACGCGGACATGTCCACGATCATGAACCAGGGCGGCGTCGCGGTGATGCTCGTCGGCGAGACCCAGGACAAGAACAAGACCGAGGAGGTGGTCAAGGACGCGATGAACCACCCGCTGCTCGACGTGGACTACCGCGGCGCGTCCGGCGGCCTCGTCCACATCACCGGCGGCCCCGACCTCACGCTGAAGGAGGCCGAGGGCATCGCTCAGAACATCACCGACCGCCTGGAGGCCAGCGCCAACGTCATCTGGGGCGCGCGCATCCAGGAGGAGTACAAGGGCAAGGTCCGCGTCATGGCGATCATGACCGGCGTCCAGTCGGCCCAGATCCTCGGCCCCACGACCCAGAAGCAGGCCGACGCCTCCCGGCGCGCGCTGGACGGCGAGAGCACCGAGAACTACAGTTACAGCGAGACCGACGGGGGCACTCCCGAACTGGAACAGAACAACGGACTCGACGTCATCCGCTGACCTCGCGGACGCGGATACCACCTTATCCACCCGTTCTTCACGCCGAGCGCCGCCGGCGTTCGCGGCTTACGGCGGTCACCACGTGTACGACGAGTACGGCGACCGCGACGGTCGCGACGGAACCGAAACCGGTGAAAACGGGCGTTTACGCCGCCTCGACCGCCTCGATCAGTTGGCACTTTCGGCACAACCGTCGCGTCGTCGTTCCGCCGCAGCGCTCACACTCGCGCATCTCCGGCCCCTCGCCCTGGCGGTAGCGCTCGGCGGCGATGCCCGCGAGTTCCTCGTAGCCGGCCATAATGGAGTGGCGCGTTCCGGGGTGGTTCTCCTCCAGGTCGAGCAGGAGGCGCTGGATCTCCCCGCGGTAGGCCTCGCTCGCGTGTGGGCACTCGGTGATGTGTGCGGGGAGGTCACGCAGGTGGGCGTAGAGGGCGACCTCCTTCTCGGGGACGTCGCGCAGGGGCTTCGCGCGGGGAACGAACTCGTCGACCTCGGCGCGCTCGTCGAACCCACCGAGGCTGGCGTCGAAGTGCTTCGCTACCTGGCTCACGTCCCCCTCCAGAATGTTCATCAGCGCGGTCTGGGCCTCGTCGTCGAGGTTGTGGCCCGTGAGGAGCTTGTCGGCGCCGAACTCCTCGGCGTACCGCGAAAGGAGATCCCGCCGAAACACCCCGCAGTAGGCGCAGGGGGCCATCCCCATCGGATCGGACTCGGCGACGTCGTCCATGCGGAGGCCGAACTCGTCCTCGTAGGTCACCACCTCGTGACGGAGGTCGAGGTCCGCCGCGAGGTCGCGGCAGGCGTCGAGCGACGCGTCGCGGTAGCCCTCGATCCCCTCGTGGATCGTGAGCGCGATCAGCTCCACGCGGGGGTCCTTCGCGAACGTCCCGTGGAGGACGTGGGTGAGCACGACGCTGTCCTTCCCCCCCGAGAGGCCGACGACCCACGTCTCGGGGTCGTCGGGGGTCGCGTCCGGGGAGAGCAACGCGTCCTCGCGGATCCGGCGGCGGACGCGCTTCTCGACCGACCGGCAGAAGTGTCTCTCGCAGAGGTGCAGCCCCGAGTACGCGGCGTGCATCACCGCCGGATTGCCGCACTTCTCGCAGTCCATCACCCCTGGCTATCCGATCGAGCGCAATCACCGTTACGCATAGAGAGCGGCGGGAGCAAACCGGGGGAGGGGCGATCGAGGAGAGGACGACGAGAGGATGCGGGGAGAACGGCGTCAGTCCGAGATCTGCTCCTCGCGGGGGCCGTCCTCGCCCGCCCCCTCCTCGTCGAAGGCGGCGAGGAGTACCGCCGCGAGCGCCCCCATCACCGCACAGAGTCCCGCGAGCACGGCCGCGGCGACGAAGTGCAGTTGCGCGAGTTCGACGACCACCACGAGTCCCCCGGCGAGCAGGAACGCGCCCGTCGGCGAGGGGAGCGACGGGCCGACGCCCGAGAGGACGTCCGTCCGTCGGCCGATCGCCGAAAAGACGAACGTGAGGAGCGTGACGACGATGAGGTCGAAGCTAAGCAGCATGAACAGCGCCGTGGCCCCGGCTGGCGTGGCGTCCGAGATCTGTACCACGGACAGCGGCACCTCTACCGGCAGAGAGGTCATGATCGATGACTGCGCGCGCTCGCTGAAATAGTTCGCGGCCAGTTGTTATCCGAGACTGATTTCGTATCGCGACATATAATTTATCGCGATACAATCGAGCGGAATAGACGGGCGGAGAAACGGTTTTTCGTCCGCGACGGTTACACACGGCGATGACTCTCTCCCGCCGGGAGGCCGCCGAACGCGTCGAGCGCCTCGTCGAGACGGTCGAGCGCGAGACGATGCCCGTGCCCGTCCGCGAGGTGTGGGTCTACGGCGACCTCGCGCTCGGCCTCGACCCCGTCGAGCGGATCGACGTCTACCTCACCAAGGACCTGCTCTTTCACGGGGACGCGGGCCGGGAGGCCGAGTTCGTCGAGAGCCACGGCGTGCGCGGCGTCGGCAAGACCGTCGCCGCCGAGTGGGCCGACGAGCACCCCGGGGCGATCCGCGCCAACCGCAACGGGCACGTCGCCCCCGAGCAGTGTCTCGCCGCGCACCTCCTCGCGCCCGACGAGCCGATCCACCTCGAAGTGTGTAACACGGGGTTCGAGAACAACGTCACCCAGCGGCTGAAGGGCGCGGTCGCGCGCGAGGCGTACGAACAGATCCTCGATCCGCGCGGCGTCTGCCTGTGGATCGACGGCACGCGCTCGGAGACGGCGTTCGAGAAGCTGCGTGAGGGGGACCTGATCTTCCCCACGCTCGACGACGCGCTCGCGATGCTCGGCATGGACGAGGACGAGGCGCGCGAGGCCGCCGATGCGGTGAAAGCGTACCGCCGCGAGCAGGAGGGAATGACCGTCCGCGGCGACGTGGTCTGAGGGCGAACCAACGTCGCCCCTCGGTCCGCTCGCTCGGCGCACTCGTCGCGGACGGCTTCGTCGTCCGTTCGCGCTGTCCGCGGCCGCCACGCCGGCGTCGGCGGTGGCGCTCGAATCGGGCGTTCGGTCCGTATATTTATGACGGAAAGTGGGACCAGAGCCTCCATGACGTGAGAGTCGTCGTGAGGTGCTCCGCGGTTGTGCGACGCCACACCTCACGGAATCGGTCGCGGCGTCGCCTGTCCGCCGAGAGGGTTTGCTGTCGTCCTCGGAACCGCTTCGCGGTTCTAACGGACTGTCCTCCACGGAAACCGCCCCTCGTCTCGTCGCTCCTTCGGGGGGTCGGCGCGTCCGCTCGCTCCCTTCGCTCCCCCCCAGACGGATCGACGCGGAGCGCCCACTCCGACCGCGTCGGTCATGGCACCCGTCCGACCGTCACGTGGAAGGGGACGACCTCGCGGCGACGGTACTCTCCCCTCCCCATCTGCTCGACGACGCGCCGCCCCATCGCGCGCCAGTCGGCCCGGAGCGCGTCGTACTCGTCGTCGGTCAGACCGCCGGCGAGTAGCGTCTCACGCTGACTCCCGAGTCGCGACCCCGTCGCCTTGCGCCTCGCTCCCTCCAGCGACCGCTCGTCGTACGGCGGTTCGACGACCCGCGCGTGGTCGTAGCGGCGCGTCTCGACGTCGACGAGCCCCGCCTCGCGGAAGAGCCCCGGCACCGCGCCGAGGGTCACGTCCGTCGGGACGCCGGCGACGTAACGCTCGCGGGCGCGGGCGGCGAGGCGCTCCTCCGCCGGGACGGTCGACTCGACCGTCACCGCGCCGTTGTCGGGTTCGACCGCCGCCACGAGGTCGGACGACGCGCGCCGGAACTCGCGCACCGCGGCGACCGGGTCAGGGAGGTTGATCAGGAGGGCCTGACAGACCACCAGGTCCGCCGCCCCGTCGCGGACGGGCAGCGAGAGCGCGTCGGCGCGGACGGGGTGAACCGGTTCGGGGACCGCTCCCAGGAGGTCGGCGTCGCGGTCGAGGCCGACCACGCGGGCGGCGTCGGGTGCGTCCGCCGCCAGCACGGCCGAGAGCTCGCCGGTCCCGCAGCCCACGTCGAGGATCACCGCCCGGTCGGACAGTGAGAGCGGGGCGAGCGCGTCGCGGACCTCCCACATCCCCTCGCGGGTCGCAGTCAGGTAGTCGGCGGAGAACCGGCGCATTACCGGGCGGTGGGGAGGTAGCGTGAAAACGGTGCGGTTACGCGCCGAACCGGCGGCGGCGATCTCGGCGTCGAAACCGCGTCAGTCCTCCCGCAGTTCCCGGACGCGCTCGATGTTCCACTCGAAGCCCCTGCCGTCCTCGGTGGGCGTCTCGAGCACGAGCGGCACGTCCTCGATGCGCGGGTCGTTGATGAGCGTCGTCATGCCCTCGACGCCGATCTCCCCCTCGCCGACGTGGGCGTGTTCGTCCTTGTGCGTCCCGCAGGCGTGCTTCGAGTCGTTGAGGTGAATGCACATCAGGTGCTCCAGACCGACCACGTCGTCGAACTCGGTGATCGTGTCCTTCGCGCCCTTCGCGGTCGAGAGGTCGTACCCCGCGGCGAAGGCGTGGGCCGTGTCGAGACAGACGTCGAGGTCCCGGTCGCAGTCGTCGAGGACGGTCGCGAGGTGCTCGAACTCGCCGCCCAGCTTGGTACCGCTGCCCGCGTCGGACTCGACGAGGACGGTGACATCATGTGGAATATCGAGTTCGGAGAGCGCGCTCGCGGCGTTGGCGAGGCCGGCCTCGACGCCCGCGCCGGTGTGCGCGCCGAGGTGGACGTTCACGTAGGGGATGTCCAGCTTGGCGGCGGCGTCGACCTCCCGCTGCATCGAGGCGATGGACTTCGCGCGCAGATCGTCCTTCGGGGTGCAGAGGTTGACGAGGTACGAGGAGTGAATGACCCACGGTCCGTCGAGGTGGGCCGCGGTCCCCTCGCGGAACTCGGCGGCCTCCTCGTCGTCGATGTTCGGATCCTGCCACACCTGCGGCGAGTGGGTGAAGATCTGCCCGCAGTTGCCGCCGACCGCCACCTCGTTCTCGACGGCGTTGTGGACGCCGCCCGCGACCGAGACGTGTGCTCCGACTCGTAGCATTTCTAGCCATAACTACTCGTTGTCGGGCATAGGCACTTCGGAAACCGGCTAGCGGTTGCTGGAGGGGCCAAAGAGACAGGAGCGAAAACGCCTGCAAAGCCCTCGCCCTTTGCGATTCCGCCAGGAGCCGCGCCGGGATCCCTACCCGACTCCGTCGGGCGCGCAGAGAAGCGCGCCCAGCCGCACGGCGACGTGGCCGGGAGGGCGGCCCGTCGCCCGACCCGGGGGAGGGCAGGCGTACGGTGCGGTACGGCGCGGTGCAGTCCCTGGTGTCTCCGTGAGCGAGCGGCGCGAGCGAACGGGGGCTCAGGAGACGAGTACGACGAGTCTCCTGGCGGACCGAACGGGCGTTCCCGCGAGCCGGGCGGGACCTCCGGTCCCGCTGGAAGCCGGCCATCGGCCGGCGATGAGGCGAGCGGGAGCTCGTCGGAGCTGCGCTCCGACGGCGAAGGGGGTACGCGAACCCGGAGGCCGCAAGCACCGCAACGAGGGAGCGAGTGCAACGGCGAACCGAGCGAGGAGCACAGCGTGTCTCCCGGGAGCGTAGCCGCCGAGGGCTTTCGGGGTAGTCTCTGTCTCCTCCCTTCGAAACGAGGGCTTTCGAGGTCAGCGTCCCGGACCAGAAACGCGAGACGTACCGAGTCACCCCAACGGATCGACCCGCTCCCGGTTCCACGCGTCGCTGTCGAACTTCTCCGCTGCGATCTCCTCTGCGCGCTCCAACTCCGCGTCGGTCCAGGTGCCCGCCTCGGCGTCGGCCCACTCCCGGAGCGACGCCTCCAGCGTCGCGACCGCCTCCTCGCGGGAGATGTCGCTGTGTTCGTCGATGCCAGTGACGCGCTCGCGGTACTCCTCCGGCGTCACGTCCGCGCCGGTGAAACAGCCGAGGGTGCGCTCGGCGCGCACCGAGTAGGTGAGCGAGCCGTGCTGGATGACGCTGTCGCGGCGGCGATACTGCGCGTTGCCCGAGAGCTTGCGCCCGGCGTAGACCACGTCGTGGGCGGGGTGCAGTTCCCGGAGGTAGCACGCGGGCTGGTAGAGCTCGGGGTGGCCCACCTCGACGAAGTCGGCGGGAACGCCCATCGCCGCGCAGGCGTCGAGGAGCGGGCGACAGAGCAGCTCGTAGGTCTCCATCAGGTCGCCCGGGAGTTCCGCGGCCGGGGCGACGATCGAGTAGGAGACGTCGCCCTCGCGGTCGTGGTAGATCGCGCCGCCGCCCGTCGGACGCCGGGTGACGGTGATCCCCTCGCGCTCGCAGAACGACCAGTCGACGTCGGCGGGGTCCTGGTGGTAGCCGAGCGACAGGGTGCTCGGATCCCACTGGTAGACCCGGACGGTTCGCGGCCCGCCGGCGGCGGCAGTCTCGGCGGCGACCGCGTCGAGCGCCATGCACATCGGCCCCGGAAGCGACTCCTCGCGGATCAGCCGCCACTCGCGGTCGGCGAGGGAGTCCGCGTCGGTTGCGTCTGCCTCGGCTTCCATGCCCGTCCTACCGGGGCGGCCCGGGAAAGCGGTTGCGCCGCGCGAACTACGGACGGGAGGACGAGGAGAGCCGAGGAGAGGTCGAGATAAGGGAAGGGTGAGGAGAGAGGAGAGGAGCGTCGAGGAGCCAGCTAAAGGGTTCTTTAGCGAGGGCTTATCCGGCGGGCGCGTCCAGAACGGGTATGGAAAACGACGCGGTGCTGAAGACCGGCACCACCACGGTCGGCCTCAGGACGGCCGAGGGTGTCGTGCTGGCCGCCGACCGCCGGGCCAGCCTCGGCGGGCGGTTCGTCTCGAACAAGCGGGCGATGAAGATCGAGCAGGTGCACCCGCGGGCCGCCGTGACGATGGCCGGGACGGTCGGCGGGGCGCAGGCGTTCATCCGCCAGCTCCGAGCGGAGGCGAACCTCTACGAGGCCCGCCGCGGCCGACCGATGGGCCTGGACGCGCTCGCACAGACCGCCGGACAGCTCCTGCGCGGAACCCCCGCCAGCCCGGTCCTGGGCGGCGTCGACGTGCCGACCGCGTCGGCCGGTCGAGTCGGGGACGACGGGAGAACCGGAGACGACGCGGACGCAGACGCGGACGGCACCGTGGAGCCCCGCGTGTTCAGCATCGACGGCGCGGGCGGCGTCCTGGAGGACGCCTACACCGCGAGCGGGAGCGGCACGACGCTCGCGACCGGCGCGCTGGAGCGCGGGTACCGCGAGGACCTGTCGCTGGAGGAGGGCGTCCGGGCCGCCGCGGGGGCGGTCGCGAGCGCCCTGGAGCGGGACACGGCAAGCGGAAACGGCATAACCGTCGCGCGTATCACCGCCGACGGCGTGACTATCGACACCCACGACGACGTCAGGGAGGTGCTCCAGTGATGCGAGGCGACGACCGACAGGCGTACGATCGCGGCAGCAACATCTTCTCGCCCGACGGGCGGCTCTACCAGGTGGAGTACGCCCGCGAGGCCGTAAAGCGCGGGAGCGCGAGCGTCGGCGTCCGGGTCGAGGAGGGCGTCGTCCTCGCGGCGACGCGGCGGGTGCGCTCGCCCCTGCTCGAACCCCGTAGCGTCGAAAAGCTCCACGCGATCGACGAGCACCACGGCGTCGCCAGCGCGGGACACGTCGCGGACGCCCGACAGCTCGTGGACGTGGCGCGCCGCTCGGCGCAGATCGAGCGACTGCGCTACGGCCAGCCCATCGCCACGGAGGAACTCACGACCGAGGTGAGCCGCCACATCCAGGAGTACACCCAGTCCGGCGGCGCGCGCCCCTTCGGCGCGGCGCTGCTCGTCGGCGGGTTCGTGGAGGGGGAGGCGCGACTGTTCGAGACCGACCCCTCGGGGACGCCCTACGAGTGGCGCGCGACCGCCATCGGCGGCGGCAGCGACGGCATCCGCGAGCGACTGAAGGAGCGGTACGATCCCGAGATGGGCCTCGACGACGCCGTCGCGCTGGCGCGCGACGTGCTGAGCGAGGAGGACGACGTGGAGGAGGAGTTCATCGCCGTCGCGGTGATCGACGACGACGGCTACCGCGCCGTCGACGGCGCGGCGGGGGCGGACTCAGACGCCGAGTGACGCTCCGCCGCGACCACGGTTCCGTCGCGACCCACGAGCAGTTCTAGCGTCTCCCCCTCCAGTTCCGTCGAGACGCGCACGCACCACGGATCGGCGGAGAGCACCGCCTCCCGCCACTCCCGCCCCACGTTCCAGATCGGCCGCTCGCGCAGGTCGATCCCGTGGTCGTAGTAGAAGGCCACGACCGCCGGGTGGTCGAACACCGCCAGCGTGACCGGACAGCGGAGCGCGTAGCCGCAGGCCGTGCAGGCGAGGTGCAGGCGCGGCGGGCGCGGGGACGTCGCGGCGTCCGCGGCATCCGCGGCATCCGTAGCGTCGCCCTCACGGTCGGCGTACTCCGCGCGCGCCGTCGCCCGCCCGCCGCACTCCGGGCAGGTGCCGCCGACCAGCAGCGCCACGCGGTGGCGGTGCAGGCGGTCGAACGCCGCCGGAAGCGACTCGTCGTCGTTCGTCCGGTGCCCGCCGGGCGGGAACGGGAGCGCGAGCACGTCCCGCCCGCAGCCGTGACACGAGACGGAGACGGTGTTGTCGGTCGCGGCGGCGTGCAGCCCCGCCTCATCGCAGAGCGGACAGGGATCCGGGATCTCGACGGGTTCGCGATCGACGCTCTCCGTGTACGCGCCGCTGACGATGGCGCGGGCGACCTGCAGTCCGGCGTAGGTAAAGGTGTAGCCGTCGTCGGTCTCCTGAAGGTAGTGATCGGTCAGCTGTCGCAGGTGGTAGGCGAACCCCGCGGTCGTCTCCGCGCCGCTCGCCTCGAACAGCTCCGAGAAGGTCTTCGTCGCGGGCGCGACGCCTGCCCCCTCGCCCTCCTCGGGTTCGAGCAGCGCGGCGAGGGTGCGCGTGCGCACCTCGTTGCCGAGCGGGCGGAACGCCTCGCTGGGGTCGGGCGCGTCGGCCGACGCGCGCTCGCTCCCGGTCATGCCACCCGTATCCCGCCGCGCCGGATAAACCGTGCGGCGCGGTCGCCGCGTCCGACGGCTTCCCCTACCGCCGCTCGTACTCCAGTTCCGTCGCCACCCGATCGGCTATCTCGGCGTCGGCGAGGCGCTCGATGAGGTGAAGCGCGAGATCCAGCCCGGAGGTGACGCCGCCGGCGGTGACGACGTCGCCGTCGTCGACCACGCGCTCCTCGCGCACCTCTGCGTCCGTCCTGCGCAGGTCGTCGAGTGCCCCGGCGTGCGTGACGGCGGGGCGGCCGTCGAGGACGCCCGCGCTCGCGAGGATCATTCCGCCGGTGCAGACTGAGGCGAGCGTCGTCCCGTCGGCGTGGAGGCGCGCGACGGCCTCCGGGAGGTCGCCGCGCTCGACCTCGCGCCACGCGCCCTGCCGACTGCGGTCGTTCCACCCACCGCCGGGAACCACGAGGAGGTCCGGATCGTCGAGGACGCCGTCCGGTTCGACCCGGAGGCCGTGACTCGCCTCGACCCGGTCGCGCTCGTCGAGCGTCACCAGCGAGACGTCGATCTCGGCACCGAGGGCGGCCGCCGAGGCGAACACCTCGTACGGGCCGACCGCGTCGAGTTCGTCGAACCCGTCGTAGACGAGAATCTGCACGTCGGTCATACCTCCGCCTTCGGCTCCGAGGGGATAACCGCTCCCCCTACGGGCGTCGATAAATCACACTTCGCGATATGAAATACGAGAACCGCCCGGTGACCTGCCGCGTACGCGCCGAGCGCACCACTCGTTCGACGGGCGTCGCCTACCGCTCGAGGCCGAACGCCCGCGCGACGTTGACCACGCC
Source organism: Halomarina halobia (assembly GCF_029338575.1). GTDB lineage: Archaea > Halobacteriota > Halobacteria > Halobacteriales > Haloarculaceae > Halomarina > Halomarina halobia. Next base: position 2,321,625 of record NZ_CP119992.1, on the reverse strand, counting down.
GTTGCCTTGCTCGGTCGCGTCGAGACCGACGTCCTCGGCGGTCTCGCGCAGGCGCTTGCGCGCCTCGACGTTCGAGCGCCTGTCGGCCATCAGCAGCGCCGCCGCGCCGGCGACGTGCGGGGAGGCCATCGACGTGCCGGAGTTCGCCCGGTAGTCGCCGCCCGGTACGGTCGAGTAGATGTCCTCGCCCGGCGCGGCCAGTTCGATCTCCGGGCCGGTCAGCGAGAACTCGGCGAGTTCGCCGGTGCCGGTCGTCGCGCTCACCGCGATCACGTCGTCGTACGCCGCGGGATAGCGGACGATGCTGTTGTCCTCCCCCTCGTCGACGTTCCCGGCGGACGCGACGAGCAGCACGCCCTTCTCGTAGGCGTACGTGCAGGCGTCCCCGATCACGCCCGACGGTTCCTCCTCGCCGATGCTGAGGTTCGCGACGTCCCACCCCTGATCGCCCACGAACTGGATGCCGGCGGCGACGTCGGAGGCCTCGATGCCCGATTCGGAGCCGATCTTGACCGCGTGGAGGGTCGCCTCGGGTGCCACGCCGACGACGCCCTGCCCGTTGTCGACGGCACCCGCGATGCCGGCGACGTGCGTGCCGTGCCCGTGGTCGTCCTGCCACGGGGGGAGATCCGAGTTCTCCTCGGCGTCGTCGTCGATGATGATCTTCGTCCCGTCCTCGTCCTCGTCGACGATCACCTCCTCGCTGCGTTCCGCGAACGCCTTCCCGTCGCCCAGGTTCGGCCGCAGGTCGGTGTGCGTGCTCCCGATCCCGGTGTCGAGGACCGCGACGGAGGCCCCCTTTCCAGTGATCCCGCTCTCGTGAGCGGCGGTACCCTCGATCCGTTCGACGCCGTTCGGGACGGACTCCGGACGGGACGGTCGCTCCTCGCTCGTCTCGTCGTGGTCGTGGAGGCGCAACTGACTGTTCGCCTCGACGTACCGGATGTCCGGCTGCCCGGCGAGCCACCCGGCCACGCTCTCCGGGAGGCGAAGTGTCACGGCGTCGAAGTCGAACTCACGGACGACCTCCGACGCCTCGGACAGTGCGGCGTCGAGCCCGCTCTCCTCCGCGTAGCCGACGTTGACCTCGACGAACTCCTCCCGATCGAGGAACGTCCAACCGCCGACGCCGAGCGTGGCTATGCCGCCCACCGCACCGGCCGCTCGCAGGAACTGGCGCCGGTTCACGGGCGTAGATGTATCTCTATGGATCATGATATGTCGGTTGTTTTATCGCCGTTCCGTTGTGGGCCTGGTTACCACCCAGTAACCACCCAAGCTTGGTATCGCTTATTAAATATTCCGATTCGCCTACCGTTCTTTACAGTAGCACATCAAATAAACGCACATACTCCCATTAATTCTCCAAATTGTCCAAAACTGTCGGTGGGTCGTAGGGGTCGGCGGGGACCGGGCTGCGCTTCTCGAAGAACAGCGACGCGAAACGGCGTTTCGGCCGTTGTATTCCCGTATTTCCGGAGCCCTCACGTTACGCGCGAACCTCCGTGATCCGATGCGTCATTCGTCCGGACGACGTTCGGTCCCAGGCACATGTCTAACGTCGATCAATTAACGTGAGCGAGCTCTCGGGGCGTACGTGTTTCCACTCGTCGGGACGTGTTCGCCCGCGCGCGAGCGTCCGGGGTCGGGCGCGCACGACCCCATCGGTGACCAGTTCATATAGGTGCGGTGTCAATTACCTCCGAGGGTGGCGGGGTCGGCCTGCCCGAGAGGGGTGAGATGAACGGGAAGTACAACCTGACACTGATCGCACTGATCGCCGTCGTCTGGGTCAGCACCGGTGCGCCGGCGGTACCGGTCGACGACGCGCGGACCGGCGCTCCGGTCGCGGGCGAACCGCCCGGCGGATACGCCAGTACCGCCGACGGCGCGGAGGCCCGGATCGGAGTCGGCGACGGCGACGACAGCGGCGAGAGGGACACTGACGGCACGGCCGTCGAGATCGAGCGAGCCGACGGCTACACCAGTGTCGAGGGCGACGGCTTCGACTACGAGAACGACGACGGCAGCGTCGAGCTCGACACCGACGGCGGCCTCGAGATCGAGATCGATCGCGACGGCGACGTCGACATCGAGGGACCGGGCTACGGGATCGAACAGCGCGGCGACGAACTCGACGTGACGGGAGACGGCATCGACTACGAGAACGACGGCGGAAACGCCGACGTGGAAACCGCGGGCTGGGAGATCGAGCAGGAAGCCGGGCACACCAGCGTCGAGGGCGACGGCTTCGACTACGAGAACGACGACGGCAGCGTCGAGCTCGACACCGACGACGGCCTCGAGATCGAGATCGACCGCGACGGCGACGTCGACATCGAGGGACCGGGCTACGGGATCGAACAGCGCGGCGACGAACTCGACGTGGAGCGGGACGCGCCGGAGCCCGCCGAGGCCCCGTGACAGTGATTCGCATAGGCCCGCGTGCTCCTAACTGATTAGGCGGACAGTACACTTCTGTCGGTCGCCAGTGTATAGCCGAGCATCAACACCGAACGGACGGACGGGAACGGCCAGACACGTTCGTCTGTACTATCGGGGGCGCGAACGCCGCGCGGATCGCGGGCGCGCGGGCACGGATCCACGGTTCGACCCGCCACGATGCCGAAAAAAGTCCAGGAGACCCACATGAACTACGTGAACGACACCGGAGCGGGGACCACCCAACCGCCGGGCGACACCGCTCGGTACGCCGTGCTGGAACTCGAAGCCGACGAGGCCCTGCTGTACGACTGCGACAACCCCCGGGCCTGGATCTGGACCACGATAGTACTCGCCATCGACGACTATCGGTGACGGTCGTCGATCGTCGCTCCTCCTTCGTCGCTCCTTCTTCGTCGCTCCTTCTTCCGTGATATCGTGGGTACCGACCCGCGAGACCGAGCCGAGCGTTCGCCGACATCGCTACCCGTGCGAGCGTCGGTGTCGAAAAATCGGGGCGTGGGTTCCGGTCAGCGGGTGCGATCAGTTGTGTTCGATGTCGGCGCGCTCGCCGTCGCTCTCGACGTCGAAGCCGTCGTTGCCCTCGACTTCGAGGCGGTCGTCGTCCTGCTCGACGTCGTGGTCGTCGTCGTCGTACTCGACGTCACCGTCGCCGCTGTTCTCGTACTCGACGTCGTCGTTCTCGTACTCTAGGTCGCCGTCGCGCTGTTCGATCTCGTCGTCGGCGGACTCGATGTCGACGTCGCCGCTGTCGCTATCGAACTCGAGGTCGACGGGGCCGTCCACGCTCTCGAAGTCGAGATCGCCGTCGGCGGTCGTCTCGTAGTCGATGTTGTCGTTCTCGACTTCGGCGTCGTCATCGGACTCCTCGATCTCGAGGTCCTCGCTCTCGAGGTCGACGTCGTCACCGTCGTTCGCGGTCTCGTAGTCGAAGTCGCCGTCGCGGTCCTCGACCTCGACGTCACCGTCTTCGGTATGTTCGATCTCCTGGTCGTCGCTCTCGATGTCGAGGCCGTCATCGACGCTCTCGACGTCAAACATGTCGCTTCCGCCGCCGTTTCCGTCGCCGGGGGACACGTTGCCGTCAGTGTCGTTACCGTTACCGTTCGCCTGGTTACCGTCGTTCTGCGCCGCCAGCGCTCCCATGGATCCGAGGACCACGGTTACGAGGACGACGATGACCAGCGCGGATTTGAGTGTTCTCTTCATGGTTGGTTCGGGCGTTCCGATTGCGTTTTCCACTCCCACTCTCCGTGGGATACTCCGGGGTTGCACCGCCACCGGCGAGTAGTAGCGACCTACAGACGTAGGCGGACCGCGACCTACGGGATTAGGTCACTGCGAGGTCGTCCGTCGGTCGGCGGCGCGGCGGGCGGCGGGCGACGACCTACGGGGTTAGGTGCGGGCGGGGGTCGGTACCTACGTTCGATCCCGCGGGCGTCGGTCTCGACACCCCCGCCGGACTGCGGACGGGAGTGGCGGGAGGGCACCTACACGTGGTGATCCTGCGCCTCGCTGATGAACGCCTCGAGGAGTTTCTGCTCCGCCTTCCGGAGGTGCTGATGGAGCGTCGGCGACGAGATCCCCAGGGAGTCCGCGAGTTCGGCGGCGGTGTTCTTGCGCGGCCAGTCGTAGTACCCGGAGGCGTAGGCGGACTCGATGGCGGTCTTCTGCTTGTCCGTGAGCCGATCCTCGAGGTCGTCGCGGAACTCGGCGGCCGTCTTGACGGGACGGTTGACGTCCCGCTTCGCGACCAGCGTCGACTCGGGATAGAGCGCCCGGAACGCCTCGACGATGTTCCGAACGTCCGCGGTCAACGGCGCTTCGGCGACGAGGCGGCCTACGCCGTCGGTCGCGACCGTGCTCCGGACGGTCGCGCCGACCCCCATCAACACCCGGGAGGCCGACCCCGTCTTGACCAACTCCAGGAGGATCTCGCCGTCGTGCTCGCCGATGATCCGAGAGTCCTCGACGGCGTCGACGTCGTCTGCCACCGCCAGCACGTCGGCGACGGACGCGTCCCGCACCCTGAGATAGCAGAGGAACTTCCCGTCCTCGAGGGCGGTCTCCTGTTCGAGCTGACACCGACTGCCGAGTCGATCGGAGAACGTGACGGCGACGCTTCGCGGATCGGTCACCTCGAACTCGAGTTCGACGACCGAATCCGAGAGGAGCAACTCCCTGTTCAGCGCGGCGTTGATCGCGAACCCGATGACGTCGCCGAGCACGCCGAACCCGATCTGGGTCTCGCTGAACACGTCCTCGCGGGACGTGCTGACGACCAGCACGCCGTAGATCCGGTCCCCGTACGTGATCGGGATGGCGGCGACCGCCTCCACCTCCCGGGGAACGGGCTCGTCGTCGACGTGGATCTCGGGTTCGTGTTCCGCGACCTGGTACTGGCGGATCACCTGAACCTCGCCGCTCCGGATGGCCCGGGCCACGACGCCGTTTCCGATCTGCGAGACGGGCATCGCGTCGAGCGCGTCGAGGTAGCCGTCGTCGACGCCGGCGCCCACCTGCGGCGTGACGTCCTCGCCGGCCATCTCGACGGCCCCGATCCACGCGCTCTCGTAGAAGTCGGACGCGGCCAGTCGGTCGCAGACGACCTGGTTGATCTCCTCGCGCGTGGTCGCGTTGATGAGCCGCCGGATGAGTTCCTGGACGAGGGTCGTGATCTGGTTGAACGTGTCGAGCTGGTCGTGCTGCTGGCGGAGTTCGCGCTGGTTCCGGCGGAGGATCTGTTCGCGCTCGTCGCGCTCGAGCGCCGCCCTGACGTCCGCCGCCAGTAGCTCGGCGCAGTGGGCGTCGAGCTCCTCGACGGCGTTCGACCGCGTGAAGACGGTTAACGTCCCGTAGTCGCCGAGCGGGAGGTGCAGGCTCACCTGGTTCGGCCCGCCCCGGCAGGGTTCACCCTCGTCCGCCGTGGTGATCACCATCTCGCGCTGTCGGTAGGCGCGGCCGGCGAGCGTCGCGTCGAGGTCGAACGCGACGCAGGACTCGACGAGTTCCCTCGCCCGGTCGGTCATGGCGACCGGTTCGAGCACGTTCGTCTCCGGGTCGAACAGGCGAACGCAGCTGACGTCGGACCCGAGGACGCGCTCTACGGTCTCGAGCGCCCGGCGAGCGATCACGCCCGTGGTCTCGGCGACCATCAGGTCGCGGCTCGCCTCGTTGAGCGCCTCGAGCTTCCGCTCGTGGGCCTTGCGCTCGGTGATGTCCCGGACGGCGTACACCAGCACGCCGTGGTCGAGTTCCGTCAGCGTCAACTCCTGGGGGAAGGTGCTCCCGTCCCTGCGTCGCCCGACCGCCTCGCCGCGCCACCGACCCTCGCGCCGAACGGTCGGCAGGACGTCCGACGCCAGGCGCTCGATCTCCGCCTCGTCGTAGAGCCGCTGCCAGGTCTCCCCGACGAGGTCCCCGGGATCGTCGTAGCCGTAGATCTCGGCGTGGGCCTCGTTGACGTAGACGTACGTCTCGTCCTCGTCGAGGATTGCCATGCCGTCGGTCGCCGTCTCCATGGCCGCCGAGCGCTGGCGGATCTCCCGCTCGTGGCGTCTGCGCTCGGAGACGTCGCGGACGAGCGCCAGCACGTGCGGTCGATCGTCGATCTCGATCCGGGACGCCGAGATCTCCGTCGGGAGGACCTCCTCGCCGGACGTGTAACAGCAGAGTTCGTCGGTCCAGCCGGCACCCTCGGCCAGGACCTCGTCGATGAACGCGCCGAACTGCGACAGCTCGTCCACGTGCACGTCGGACGGGGTGAGGTCGAGCAGTTCGTCCCGGGAGTAGCCGAGCAGGTCACACGCCTGTGGGTTGCACTCCTCGTACTCGTTTCGCTCGGGGTCGAAGATCAGGATCGCGTCGTTCGCGTGCTCGAAGATCGTCTCGAAGCGCTTCTTCGCCTCCCTGATCTCCCGCTCCCGCTGCTTCCGTTCGGTGATGTCCGCGTAGATCGCGTAGGCACCGGGGGTACCGTCCGCCTCGAAGAGGACGACGTGGGCGAGGAACTCGCGGGGACCGTCGACCGTCTGACGCCGAACCTCGGCCTTGACCTCCTCGTCGCGAAGTAGTCGGCCGACGAACGAGCGGTGCTCCTCGTACTCCTCTTCGGGGACGAGGACGTCGTCGATGGTGCGGCCGACGACGTCCTCGGCGTCGTACCCGAACACGCGCTCGAAGGCGTCGTTGACCGCTCTGATGACCGGCGCGCCGTCCTTGAAGTCGCAGTCGACGATCGGATCGCTCGAGTTCTCGAACAGCGTCGCGCGGCGGTGGCGCTCCGCTTCCAGCCGGTGGTTGGGGCCGCGGCGCTCGGGGGCCTCGCGCACCGTCACGGTGTAGAACTGCTCGTCGTCGTACTCGATGTCGCGAGCCGAGATCGTGACCGGAACGTCGTTCCCGTCGTGATCGGCGAGCACGAGCCCCTGTTGGCCGCCGTCTGATCGAGCGCGGCCCCGGTCCGCGCGCGCTCTGATCAGGTCGAGCGGCGGGATCGTGTTCTCGGAGAAGAGCCGGTCGATAGGTCGGCCGCCCAGTTCGCCGCGGTCGTACCCGAGAAGGCGCTCGACGTACCGATTAGCGAAGACGATGGCCCCGCCGGTATCGAGGACGAGGATGCCCTCGGCGGTGGTCGCGACCACCGCCCGGAAGAGGGCACTATCCACCCGTGAGTGCGGCTGAGACATACCTGGCGTGACAGTATGCGATCGGGTTGAAAGTGAATGCTACCTCGATCTCGAGGCACCGTCGGTAGCCGCGGGGAGTCATTCGCTACTTCGAAGAGATCCGGCCGGGAACGGAGGTCGCTAGCGGGACGGAGACGGCTCGGACAGCAGATCGAGGTAGTTCTCGATGAGTTTCCGCTCGGCCGCCTGTAGGTGCTGGAAGAGCGTCGATCCCGAGATGTGGAGGTCGGCGGCCACCTCCTGGCCGGTGCTCTTGCGCGGGAAGTCGTAGTAGCCCGCGAAGTAGGCGGTTCGAAGCGCGGTCAGCTGTTTCTCCGTGAGCCGTTCCTCGAGTCGCTGGCCCATCCGCTCGGTCGTCCGTACCGGCCGATCGACGGTCCGCTTCCTGGCCAGCGTCCAGTCGGGCGAATGCGCCCGGATGACGTCGACGAGTTCGTCGAGATCGTCGTCCGAGGCGGCCTCGATGACCACCCGGTTCTCGTCGGGGTCGGCGACGGCCGTCCGGATCACCGCACCGACGTCGACGACGTGGTTGAGGAAGTCGGACGGCTTCACCCGGATCTCGAACCGATACTTCCCGTTGTACCGGGCGATCATCCGGTAGTCCTCGACCACGTCGGCCGCTTCGATCACCTCGCGGACCCGCCCCGGCCGGACGCCCTCGACCGTGAGGAAGTGGAGTAGCGACTCCCCGGGGCCCCGAACGATGTCGTCGACGCGACAGCGGCAGCGACACTCCGCGGCGAGCGTGGCGAAGAACGCCGCCGGTTCGGCGGCTCGAAGCTCGAGTTCGACCACCGTGTCCGCGAGGAGCAGGCGCTCCTGCTTGAGAGCGTAGATGGCGAATCCGATCGTCTTCGCCAGGGTTTCGAGCGACGTCCGCTCGTGTCCGTCGAAGGCGTCCGGCCGGTCGGAGTGCACTACGAGCACGCCGTAGATCGTCTCCCCGTGCATGAGCGGAAGCGCGATGCCCGACCGCTCCCCTCGGTCGCGCGCGAATCGCTTCACGGGCTCGGGAACGAGCGGGTCCTCGTCGATCCGCCGGGAGACGAAGGTGCCCCCGCGGAGGAGCGTTTCGCCCATCTCGCAGTCCTCGATGGCGTCGGGGGCAACCTCGGCGAGCATCCCGCGGACGGCCTCCCGGCCCGTCCCTGCACGGGGGACGAGCCGTCCGTCCCCCACGCTTCGCTCGCCGATCCACGCGGTCGTGTAGAACGGCGTCCCGGTCAGCCGCTCGCAGACCGCCGCCTCGAGTTCCTCCCGCGTCGTCGGGACCACCAGCCCCTGGATGATCTCCTCGATGAGGTGATGGATCCCGTCGAGCATCTCCAGTTCGTCCCTCTGACGCCGTAATCGCCGTCTGCGTTCCTTGCGTTCGGTGATGTCCTGGGTGACCATCACGAAGCCGCGAAGCTCGCCGTCGTCTCGGATCGGGGTGAGCGTAACGGCGGTCCAGCACGTCGACCCGTCCCTCCTCCGGCACAGGGTCTCGCCCTCGAACCGACCGGCCTCCGCGGCGCGCTCGAGCATCCGCCAGGGCTCCTCGCGGGCGAGCGCCTTCCGCGACCCGAGAGTCGAGAGCGGTTCGCCGATGATCTCGGAGCCGCTGTAGCCGTATATTCGAACGCACCCGGCGTTCCAGCTCGCTATCGTCCCGTCCGGGTCGAGCGCGGCGATCGCGTACCCATCGACGTCCCGCACCGCCGATCGAAGCGGCCGACCGCTCACGTCCCGCGCGGCGTCCGGGTCGGTTCGAGCGGTATCGCTCACGGCGACCACGTCCGCCGTAACGCGTCCGCATCCGTCGACTCGCGCGGCCCGCCGCCGAACGGATCGCAGTCCCGCCGTTCATTCATCGTCGAAGGGTATTCGCGATCGCACCACAGTACGACCGCCAAGCTACTTGTTACCATTCAACTCACGATGGCACGGAGTTGGTTCCGTAGGTAATTCAAACGAGTTCGTATAAAGTCGAAATGAGTGCGACTAATTCGAACGGGGTACCGCTGGGTAAGCAAGCGAGAGCAAGTAAAGCGTTGGACCGGTTCGTCGTTCAACGACGAACTGGACGTGTCAGTGAATGGTACGTCGATGCCCGAGCGACGGTCGCGCCGGAAACCGGATCGACGGTCCGCCTTCGGCCGACTGCGCGGCACCTCTCCGGATATCATCCGCACGGTGATCGTCCGACGGGCACGCCTCATAAAGTGAATTTCGCTATACGAAATGCTCTGCGGCGTGATCTCCGCCATGACGTACCTGTTCACGTACCTATCCGGAATCGTTTCCGGACGAACCGACCCTCCAAAAGGAGGTGGCAGGACCGAATCGACCTCGAAGAGCTCGTTCGTTTCGATGGATGGGAGTAGACCACGCGGCCCACCTGTAGTCCTGTTTTCGAGCCACCACCTTTAATGACTCGATTATATTACACAGTAATACATGACGCAACTCCAGCGAGCGCGGGACGGTGAAGTGACTGACGCAATGGTACGTGTCGCCGACCGTGAAAATCGTGATCCGGAGTTCGTCCGCAAGCGGGTAGCGAACGGACAAGCGGTCATCCCGCGGAATCACCGCCACGAGGCGCTCGATCCGATGATCATCGGTCGCGAGTTCGCCACCAAAGTCAACGCAAACATCGGCAACAGCGACACGACCAGCGATCTCGAAGGTGAACTCCGGAAGCTCCACACGGCGATTCACTACGGCGCGGATACCGTGATGGACCTCAGTACGGGTAGTGATCTCGACACGATCCGGGAGGCGAACGTCGGACATTCGCCCGTGCCCGTCGGCACTGTCCCGATATACGAGGCTGTCAAGCGTGCCGGGAGTCCCGAGGGGATCACGACCTGCTGCTCGAAGTCATCGAGCAGCAGGCCGAGCAAGGTATCGATTATATGACTATCCACGCCGGCGTACTGTTGGAGCACCTCCCACTGACCGACGGTCGCAAAACGGGTATCGTCTCTCGGGGTGGGTCGATCCTGGCAAAGTGGATCGAGGAGAACGGTATGCAGAACCCTCTCTACGCGAGGTTCGAGGAGATCTGCGGGATTTTCGCCGAACACGACGTCACGTTCAGTCTCGGCGACGGACTCCGACCGGGATCGCTCGCAGATGCCAGCGATGCCGCGCAGTTCGCCGAACTCGAGACGCTCGGCGATCTTACTCGCACTGCGTGGGACCACGGCGTGCAGGTGATGGTCGAGGGGCCGGGCCACGTCCCGATGAATCAAGTGACGGAAAACGTCGAACGCCAGCAGGAGGTCTGTGACGGTGCGCCGTTCTACCTCCTCGGTCCGCTCGTGACCGACATCGCGCCCGGTTACGACCACATCACGAGCGCGATCGGGGCTGCTATCGCCGCGGAAGCGGGGGCCGCAATGCTCTGTTACGTGACCCCGAAGGAACACCTGGGGCTGCCCGAGGAGGGGGACGTTCGGGATGGACTCGCGGCGTATCGAATCGCGGCCCACGCGGGAGACGTAGCGAACGGCCTCCCGGGGGCGCGAGATTGGGACGACGCGCTCTCGGAAGCGCGATACGAGTTCGACTGGCGTCGTCAGTTCGATCTGGCGCTGGACCCCGAACGGGCCCAGGCCTACCACGACCAGACGCTCCCCGGGGATAATTACAAAGAGGCGCGGTTCTGCTCGATGTGTGGCGCGGAGTTCTGTTCGATGCGGATCGATCAAGACGCTCGGGACGCCGACGGGGAGATGGAGACGATTGACGACTCGACAGACCTCGGCACGTCGGATGCAGCCGAGGCGAACCTCCCGCCGACCGGGACTCACGATATGAGTCGAGTGCCCCAGATGCCGGAGTTCACGGGGATCGGCCACGACCGGTCGGAGGAAAATCCGGCGGACGACTAGCTGCAAACAGGACCCCCGGGTCGAGTCGTGTAGAAGTTCCGCCGTCCCGGGTTCGCGCTCGATCGCTCCGCGAGCACGTGCCGGACACGCCGGCTGACGACGGAACGTCGTCGCCGGCTTCGACTACTGTTATACTGTCCGCTGTACCCGTTTCGAGGCATTCGGCATTCCGAGTGCCGAATACCCCCCATCGACGTACAGCGGACAGTATATGTTCGCCGGGTCGCAGTGACGGACATGGCAACCGACGAGGAGACCGTCGAGGTGACGCTCTCGGCCGACGAGTACGACCGGCTGCGCGACGTGACGGACGACCCCGCCGCGCTGGTGCGCGAGGCGGCGCTCGATCGGGTCGATCTCGAGGAGGCGATCGCGCTCACGCGGGACGGCGGGTTCCGCGAGGCGATGGGACGCGAGCGGATGACGGGCGAGCCGATCCCGCGCCCGCCCGTGGGTGAGCTCGTCGGGTTCGACGTCGAGGCGGTCGCGGACGGGGAGTCGCGCCTGACGTTCGAGGCCGGTCCGGAGCACGCGAACCCGATGGGGACGCTCCACGGAGGGATCGTCTGCGACGTGGGCGACGCGGCGATGGGGACCGCCTACGCGAGCACCCTCGATGAGGACGAGTCGTTCACGACCCTCGAACTCTCCGTCAACTACCTCCGACCGGTCTGGTCCGGCCGACTGGAGGCCGTCGGCCGGGTCGTCGAGCGCGGCAGCACGATCGGCCTCGTCGAGTGCGACGTGACCACCGAGGAGGGAAAGCGCGTCGCGCGGCTCTCGAGCACGTGTATGACGCTGCGGGAGGACAGAGCGGCGGGGCGGTAGTTCGCCCGACGAGGGTGCCCGGGCCAATCTTATACCCGCGCGTCGCCTACCCCTCACGTGGCAGACAAAGACCTCAGCGACATCGCCGGTCTCCCGAGCGACCTCGGCATCGGCGAGGACCTCGCGCGCGCCGAGCAGGTGCTCTCGGTGCGCGTCGAACGCCGCCGCTACGGCAAGCCAGTGACTATCGTCGAGGGGTTCGACGAGCACGCCATCGACCTCGACGAGCTGGCCTCGACGCTCAAGCGCCGCCTCGCCACCGGCGGAACCGTCGACGACGACCGGATCGAACTCCAGGGCGACCACGCGAATCGACTCCCCGACGTCCTCCGCGACGAGGGGTTCACGGTCGAGTAACCGCCCGCAGCGACCGCACCCGTTTTCGAGCCGTATCCGCACCGAGAGCGATAGCGGTGGACGGTGCGGGATCGACCGATCGGCTCAGTTCCCCGTCTCGAACGTCCCGGCGGGACCCGGCCCGTCGTACGTCACCAGCGCTCGGTCGACGGACTCCGTACCCTCCCTTCGACAGCGGACGAACAGGGTGGCGAGTTCGACTTCGCCCGCACCTCCGCCGCCTCCCTCGCCGCGCGTTCCCGACGTGAGGTAGGCGTGAACCGCGCCACCGCCGTCTTCCTCGACGACCCGATCCAGACGGAGAGCCAGGTCCCGAGAGGGCAGGACGACCTGGACGATGAGGAGGAACGACCGCTCGAAATCAGTCCCTTCGACGAGCGAGATCGCCGCCCGCTCGCCGAGTACTTCCAGCCGGTCGCGGTTCACGAGCCGTAGTTCGTCGTCGTTCCTCACCAGCCACGCCCGCCGCCGATCCTCCGAGTGGCCCGTCAGCCCGTCCTCTATCACCGGCGGCGCGTCCCCGGGCGAGGGTTGCTCGACGAGACGGTGCTCCACCCGAATCCCGTCTCGCGCTCCCTCCGCCCGGTTGGATAACGGGTTCGCGAGGCAACCGGCCAGCGCGCCCCCCACGCCGGCGTATCCGGTAACGAGTACCGCACGTCTAGTGACATCGGGGACCATACGCGTGTACGCGAACGCGCAGCACAATCACGATTCCGGTCACGACCGCCGCCCTCTCGACGTTCGTCCCGGTTTCGGAGCGCCCGACGCGTTCGGTGCGTCGGGGACGATCACCGGCGGACGACATTTCGTATCCCGACATACGGTTTATCCCCCTGCGACGCGGGGCGCTTTTACCGCCCCGCCCGGTAGAACGTCCATGGTGCGGAACGTCGCCAGCGAGTTTCTCGAGCTCGAGCCCGAGGACTTCTATCTCCTCTCGGGAATCGAGCACGGGATGCGGTTCAGCCGGTGGGTCGATCGGGAGAAGGTCACGGAGTTCTCGCGGCTCGATCCCGAGGAGGTCGACTACCGGCTGGACCGGTGTGAGGACCGGGAGCTCGTAGAGCGCAAGACCGTCCACTACCAGGGGTTCCGCCTCACGTTCGAGGGGTACGACGCGCTCGCGCTGCGGGCGTTCACCGAGCGCGACACGATCCGGGGGTTCGGCGCACCCCTCGGCGTCGGCAAGGAGAGCGACGTCTACGAGGTCCAGTCGTACAAGCCCCTGGCGCTCAAGTTCCACCGCGAGGGGTACACGAACTTCCGCGAGGTGCGCCGCGAGCGCGAGTACACCTCGGAACACCGCCACGTCTCCTGGTTCTACACCGCGCGGAAGGCCGCAGAGCGCGAGTACGAGGCGCTCGAGGCCGTCTACCCCGAGGTGCGCGTCCCCCGCCCGATCGATCAGAACCGCCACGCCATCGTGATGGAGAAGCTCCCGGGCGTCGAACTCTCCCGGGCTGAACTCGACCAGGGGCAGGTCGTCGGCGTCCTCGATCTCGTCCTTCGGGAGTTGACCGCCGCCTACCGCGCCGGCTACGTCCACGCCGACATGAGCGAGTACAACGTCTTCGTCGACACCGACGGCGTCACGATCTTCGACTGGCCCCAGGCCGTCCCGACCGACCACGAGAACGCGGACGAGTTCCTCCGGCGCGACGTGGCGAACCTCATGCGCTACTTCCGGCGGAAATACCCACAGCGGATGGACGAGGAGGACGCGGACGCCGTCGCGGCCGCGATCCGCGCCGACGAGTTCGACACGGTGCGCGCGTTCCGATGAATCGAAAGGCGCTATACGAAATACGGAGCCTGGGCGAGCGGCGGAGAGCCCCCGAGCGCGAGCGAGAAGCGGGACGCTTATTCGCCGCACTTCCATCGGTCACACCGATGGCGAGGAATCGGCCGGGGACGAGTCGACTCGACAGTCGACCCGAGAGCGTCGGCGATCACCTGAAGGGGACGGCGATAATCGTGGCGCTGTTCATCGTACCGCTCAGCGCGATCCTCGTGTTCGTCGTCGGCGTCGGCCCGGGGCTCTACGACTTCACCGCCGCCGAGAACGCGACGAACGGGTCGGACGCCGGAAACGCGACCGACGGACCCGGCGGCCCCGGCCGACCCGGAGCGGCGGCGTCGACCGGGGCGTCCACGGAGACGCCCGCCGAGACGCCGGCAGCCGACACCCCCGAGGGGACTCCCCCGGACGAATCACCGACCGAGACGTCGTCGTCGACGCCTACCGGGACGCCCGAGGCCACCGCGACCGCGACGGAGACCCCCGCGTCGACGGAGACGCCGACCGAGACGCCGGCGTCGACGCCGACGCCCGCTCCGACCCCCGCGCCCGAGAACCGGACGCTGGTGGTCGAACGGACGGACGAGAACGCGTCGGCGAACTACACGGTGAACGTGACCGGGGGGATTCGGGCGAACGACTCCGTGGAACCGGACGACGCGATCGGCGGGGACGGTCGGAGCGTGACCGGGACGGTCGACGACGCGCGCGACGCGTACACGTTCACCGGCGAGGTCGAGCGCGCGGAGGTGGTCGGGAACGCGACGATCAGCGTCGACGGCGAGATCATCGCCCCGCGGTCCGACCGCGACTCGAACGACACGAACGACACGAACGAGACGAGGAGTTCGAACGACACGAACGACACGAACGAGAGCGGCTGACGAGTCCGCCCGAGACCGGACCACACCCCCACCCCGTTTCAGGCGTCAGGCGGAGCTGAGGACGGCGACCGGGCAGGGGGCGTTCTTGACGATGTACTCGACGCGGTGGCCGAAGAACGCCCGCTGGGAGACTGGACGGAGGCTCGATCCCATCATGACCAGATCGTGGCCGCCCTCCTCGATCAACCGGACCAGTTCCTCCTCGGGTTCCTCCCTCGCGACTAACACGCGCGTGCTCACCTCGACGCCCATCCGCCGGCCGCGGTCGGCCGCCTCGTCGACGATCTCCTCCCTGAACTCGACCAGCGAGTGGACGTTCTGGTTCCGGCGGGCGACGAACCGGTTGCTTCGGCGGGGCGGGTTCACGTAGTGGACGAGTTCGACCATCGCGTCCCGGTCGCGGGCGACGGCGAACGCGACCTCGGCGGCGTGACGGTTGTACTGCATCCCCGCCGTCGGGAGGAGGATACGCTGGATCGGGTTCTCGTCGACGCCGTATCGGCCGGTCGTCCGGTCCTCGTGGGCGTCGACGACCATGACGGGACACGGCGCGTTCACGATGATGCGGTCGACGGCGGCACCGAACAGCGGGTCGTTCGGCCGAGCGCCGCGCTCCGCGGCCCCGAGCACGAGCAGGTCGTACCCCTGCTCGGCCTCGGCGAGGACGGTCTCGGTCGCGCCGACCGTCTCCTCCCGGACGACGTTCCGGAGATCGTTGTCGCCGTCGAGCGCCAGCCGTTCGGTCATGACCTCGAAGCACCGATCCGGATCGTCCTGGATGGATCGGTCGTCGTCGGCCTCCGCGACGTCGACGGCTCCCGAGGGGTCGCCGCCGTCGGGGAGCAACCGCGCGAACCACCTACCGGAAGCCGTGGAACGGGGACCGGTCGTCGAGGACCCGCTCCGCGCGAGGTACATGTTGGTGACCTCGATCTCCTCGCCGCGGGTCATCAGCCCCACGAGGCGGGCGGCGAACTGCGAGTCCTCGCTTCCGCGGGTGGGGATGAGCACGCGCGTGAGGTTGGCGACGAAGCTCCGCTCGCGCTCTGCCTCGCGTTCGAGGCGCTCGCGCTCCTCCTCGCCCATCTCGATCCGCGGAACCGTAAAGCGCAGCAGCGGCGGGGCCATGATCGAGGTGACGATGGCGACCATGACGATGATCGTGTACATCGCGCCGGTGAGGACGCCGAGGCTGAGGCCGATGGTGGCGATGATGATCTCCATCGCCCCGCGGGCGTTCATGCCCGCGCCGAGGCTGATCCCCTCCCACCGCGAGAGCCCGGCGGCCGCCGCGCCGACGTACGTCCCGACGAACTTCCCCGCGATCGCGACGCCGAGCGCGGCCATCCCGACCGCGAACACCGTCGGGTCGAGCATGGCCGCGAGGTTCACCCGCAGACCGGCGGTGGCGAAGAAGATCGGCGCGAAGACGCCGACGGTGACGACCTCGAAGAGGTGTCGCGCCTGGCGGTCGAACCGCTTCACGTCGCCGACGAGGATGCCGACGACGAACGCGCCGAGCACCGCCTCGATGCCGAGGTAGTGCGTCAGGGAGCCGACGCCGAGCGCGAGCACCATCAGCGTCGTGATCTTCGCCGTGTCCCCGCCCACGGCGTTGTCGACGAAGCGGACGATGCGCCTCGACAGACGGCGGCCGAGGGTGAACGAGACCCCGAGGAAGACCAGCAGAATCAGGATCGTCTCGGCCGCGGACCCGAGGTCGACGACCCCGCTCCGCGCGAGGCCGGCGACGACCGACAGCATGATCCAGCCGAGGCTGTCGTTGATCATCCCCGACGCGAGCGTGATCTGCCCGATGTCACGCCGGACGAGGTCCATGTCCATCAGCACCTTCGCGATGACAGGGATGGAGGAGATGCTCATCGCGGTCGCGACGAACAGGCTGAACACCAGCCGCTGGTCGGGCGACACGAGGAACTCGGCGGGGAGGACGTACGCGAGCGCGAAGCCGAACGCGAACGGGACGGCGACCCCGGCGATGGCGACGCTCGTCGCGGACTTCGCCCGGGCGACGATGAGATCGAGGTCGGTTTCGAGGCCAGTGAGCACGAGCAGCATCAGCAGCCCGACCCACGAGACGACTTCGAGCAGGTGGAACTGCTCGGCCGCGAGGGGGAAGACCGCCTCGAAGACCCCCGGGGCGACCGTCCCGAGGATGGACGGGCCGACGACGATGCCCGCGAGCAACTCGCCGACGACCGACGGGAGGTCCGCCCTCGTCGCGAGCACGCCCAGTCCCCGCGCCACCAGCAACAGCAGGAACAGCTGGAAGAACAGCAGCAACAGGGCGTGGTGGTCGATCGGTTCGACCACCTGCTGGAGGACCACCGGCATCACGGCTCACCCTCGGGCCGGGGGCGGAGCCGCCGGTCGGGTCGGGTCGGAGCGGTCGCAGAGCGGTTCTGCCGTGCGCTCGATACGGCGTATCGGTGGGTGCGGTTACTCATGGTTCGATGGGACGGTGTGACCGAAGGAGGGCCGATCAGACCGGCGTCTTCGTCGCCGGAGGCGCGTCAGCGGGGCGATGCGCCGAGCGTGGGTCGTCGACGCAGGGTCCGTCGGACGGCGGGCGCGTCCGCGGGTCGTCCGTCGAGTCGGTCGGCCGAGACGGCGTCGGCGCGGACGCCGAGTGCGACGGAGACGAGGCCCGGAGCCAGTTCCCCCACCGGGTCGGTGGTCGCGAGTCCGTCGGCGTCCCGCGCGTCGATCGCGATGCGGCGCGTGGGCTCGGTCGTGAGCGACGAGCGGCGTGCGCTCGGACCGCTGCACGGCCCCTCTACGGGACGGAGCGTGATAAATAGTAGGTATAGATTATCGAATCGATAAAATTTTAATCAAATAGTAGCAGACCGTCTTGTACCGCGGCGGCAGATCGAGCCGCGCGCCGGGTCGCGCTCCCGCCGGCCGCGTCGGTCGCCCCTCCGCCGTGGGGCCAGTTCTCGTTACCGACGAGCCACACGGACTCGACTCCTCGCCCTGCGAACTCACTCCTCGCTTCCGTCGGCTCTGAGGAGCCGGTCCAGGACCGCATCGGTGGCCCGCTCACCCGCCTGCACGCTCCACAGGGTGGAGTAGAGCCCACCGGCCGCGAGGAGGTCGTCGTGGGTGCCGCGCTCGACCACCCGGCCCTCTTCGAGGACGACGATCCCCTCGGCGTCCCTGATCGTCGAGAGGCGATGGGCGATGACGAGCGTCGTTCGATCCGCCGTGAGGCGGTCGAGCGCCCGCTGGATGAGCACCTCCGTCTCGGTGTCGACGGCGCTGGTCGCCTCGTCGAGCACGAGCACGGCGGGATCCTGCAGGACCGCGCGGGCGATGGAGATGCGCTGGCGCTGCCCGCCCGAGAGCTTCACCCCGCGCTCTCCCACGCGCGTGTCGTAGCCGTCGGGGAGGTTCCGGACGAAGTCGTGGGCCTCGGCGGCCCTCGCCGCCGCCACCACCGCCTCGTCGTCCGCCTCGAACGCCCCGTACGCGATGTTCTCCCGGACGGTGCCGTCGAAGAGGAACACGTCCTGGCTCACGTAGCCGACGTTGGAGCGGAGGGCGTCGAGCGCGAGGTCCCGAACGTCGATCCCGTCGATCCGGATCGCCCCCCCGTCCACGTCGTACAGCCTGAGGAGGAGCTTCGCGGCGGTCGACTTCCCCGCGCCGGTCGGCCCGACGAAGGCGATCGTCTCGCCCGGCTCGCCGGCGAAGGAGAGCCCCTCGACGACCGGCCGTCCCGGCAGGTACGCGAAGTGGACGTCGTCGTACTCGACCCGGCCCTCGACGCGCTCGGGGCGGACGGCGTCGGCGCGGTCGCGGACCGAAACGGGGCGCTCGACGAGGTCGACGATGCGCTCGCCCGAGGCCCGTGCGTTCTCGTAGGAGTTGACGATGCGCCCCGCCCCGGAGAGCGGTTCGACGAACCGCTGGGTCATGAACAGGAAGGTGACGAACTCGCCCACGAGCAGCTCGCCCGAGAACCCCGGCGGCGGCCCGACGACCAGCCAGTACCCCCCGAGGGCGAACGTCGCGGCGAACGAGAGACCCGCCAGGAGATCCATCGACGGCTGGTAGAGGTACTCCAGCTTGGCGACCGACCAGGTCGTCAGGTAGTTCTCCCAGGAGGCGGCACCCACGCGCTCGTTCTCGTAGCGCTCCGCGTTCGAGGTCTTGATCACCTCCATCCCGCTGAGGTTGTTCTCGATGCGCGTGTTGAGGTCGCCGATGCTCGCTCGGAGCGCGCGGTAACGCGGCCGGATGGTGCGCATGAACCAGACCGTGAAGACCGCGAGGACCGGGACGCCGAGGAGCGTGACGGCGGCGAGCTGCGCGTTCAGGTAGAACAGCAGCGCGGCGATGCCGAGGACGGTCGCGAGCAGCTGGAGCGCGCCGCTCACGGTCGAGCCGAGGAACATCCGCAGGTTGCGCACGTCGTCGTTGAGGATCGCCATCACCTGCCCGGTCTGCTTGTCGTCGAAGAAGGCCATGTCGAGCTCCTGCATCGCGCGGTAGGCGTCCACGCGGACGGCGTGCTGGATGCGGTTCGAGAACAGCGAGAGGCTCACCCCCTGCGTCCAGGTGAGCGCCCCGCCGACGACGAGCGATCCGAGGATGAGCGCGACCGAGAGCCACAGCTGCGTTCGCGGATCGCCGGGGATCCACGCGGCCGGCACTAGCGGAAGGCGGTACGCGACGTCCCTCGACGGGGTGAACAGCGCGTCGATGGCGACGCCGAGCACCAGCGGCGGGACGAGGCTCACCGCTCGGCCGACGATGCTCGTGACCACGCCGAGGACGAACAGCGGGAGTTCGGGCAGGGCGTAGCGGGCGAACAGGTCGCGCACGGGCGCGGCCAGCGGCGAGAAGTCGTCCCCGCTCACGGCGCGCGATCGCGGTCCCGGCGCGACCCGGCGGTAGCGAATCCGTACGGTGACATTAACGTCAGGTAAGCGCCGAGCGGATATGAGGGTCGCGCCGGGCGGGCCGGGCTGCCGCACGACCAACACCTAAGGCAGTCGCGCGACTGGTGAGAGGTATGCGGTACCACGAATCGATGGGTGAGGTCGATGGGTGACTCGACCGACGAACCGGCGGACGCGCCCCCGTCCCGCCTCGCGCGACTGCTGTTCGGCGGCGTCCTCGCGTTCATGGCGCTCGACAACTTCCAGAGCCTGGAGGGGATGGTCCAGTACGCGGAGGGGAACGGCGTGCCGAAGGCCGACCTCGCCGTCCCGTTCGCGAGCGGCGCGTTACTGTTCGGCGGCACCGGGATCGCGCTCTGGAGGCTGCCGCGGCTGGCGGCGACCGCGGTCGCGACGTTCTTCCTCGGCGTCACGCCGCTGATGCACGACTTCTGGAACCGCGAGGGCGAGGAGAAGCAGGCCCAGCAGATCCACTTTCTGAAGAACCTCGCGCTGCTCGGGGCGGCGATCGCCTTCCTCGTCCGCGGGGGGCGACGCTGTCGGACGTGACGGGGCCCGAGTCGCGAAGTGGCGTTTCGAAGGCCCTAAGTACGCCATCGGAGTAGTCACGCTGACTCGCTGGTCGGACGGGCCCCAGCGGGCACCTGCACACCGGAGCAGGCCGGAATGTGGCGCGCGCGGTTCGTCGAACCGCCCTCGCGCTGAACCACCCAACGCCCGTCGGAGCACACCATGGCACGAAGCTTCTACTCCCACATCCGAGAGGCGTGGCAGAACCCGAAGGAAGGCAAGCTGGCCGAACTCCAGTGGCAGCGCCAGCAGGAGTGGCGCGATCAGGGCGCGATCGAGCGCGTCGAACGCCCCACCCGTCTGGACAAGGCCCGCTCGCTCGGCTACAAGGCCAAGCAGGGCGTCGTCGTCGCGCGCGTCAGCGTCCGCAAGGGCGGCGCGCGCAAGCAGCGCTTCACGGCCGGACGCCGCTCGAAGCGCCAGGGCGTCCGCAAGATCACTCGCAAGAAGAACCTCCAGCGCGTCGCCGAGGAGCGCGCCTCGCGGAAGTTCCGCAACCTGCGCGTCCTCAACTCCTACTGGGTGGGCGAGGACGGCTCCCAGAAGTGGTTCGAGGTGATCCTCCTCGATCCCGAGCACGGCGCGATCAGGAACGACGACGACCTCAACTGGATCTGCGACGACTCCCAGCGCGGGCGCGCCTTCCGCGGCAAGACCGGGGCCGGCCGTCGCGGGCGCGGCCTGAACAACCGCGGCACGGGCGCGGAGAAGTCCCGCCCCAGCGTCGGCGCGAACAGGGGCCGCGGAAAGTAGGCACCGCCGCCGCCATTCGTTCTCGACGTTCTTCAGCCGCCCGCCAGCGGCGGCCGCGACCGCGCGCCTCGCGCACGACCGGCGTAGCAGTGAAATCCACGGCGCACGAGGATCCCCCATGGACCTCACCGAGGCGCTCGTTCCCGAGACGGACGTCGGAGCGCCGCTCGTCCCCGTCGTCGGCGCGGGCGGGAAGAAGACGGCGCTCTACACCCTCGCGAACCGGCTCGATCGCGCGGTGGTGACCGCGACCGTCAGGATTCCGCTCTTCGACGAGCACGTCGCGCGCGTCGTCGTCACCGACGACCCGGCGGCGGCGGCCGAGTCCGCGGGACCGGACGACTGGCCGCTCGGCGTCGTCCCCGAGCGCGAGGGCGACCGCTACCTGGGGTACGATCCCGACGACGTGGGCGCGCTGGCCGGGTCCGACCTCGACGCCGTGCTCGTGAAGGCCGACGGCGCGCGGATGCGCGAGTTCAAGGCCCCCGGCGAGGACGAACCGCGACTGCCCGACGGCACTGACGCGGTCCTCGCCATCGCCAGCGTGCAGGTCGTCGGCCGCCCGCTGACGGCGGAGTACGTCCACCGCCCCGAGCGGGTCGCGGCCCTCACCGGCCGTGAGGTCGGCGACACCGTCCGCGCCGAGGACGTGGCGACGGTGCTCGCCCACCCGGAGGGCGGATTCGAGAACGTCCCCGACGGCGCGACCGTGATCCCCGTGCTCAACAAGGTGGACGACGAGGACTGGGAGCGGACCGCCCGCACCGTCGCCCGGACGATCAGAGAGCGCGCCGACGTACCCTACGTCGCGCTGACGCGGCTGAACCGCGGTGAACTGATCGCGACCGTCTAGGCGAGGCGCTCCTCGGCCGCCGCGAACTCCTCGCGGGTGTTCACGTTCTCGAACGTGTCGAGCGAGCCGCGCGCCCGGATCGCGGGTTCGTCCACGACGACGTAGTCCAGTTCGAACAGCGGGGCGACGACCCGGCGCTCGCCGCGTTCGAGCGCCGCGTCGCAGGCGTCGGCCATCGCCGCCGCCCGGTAGACCGCGTGGGTCGTCTGGAACCACTCGTCGTCGAGGCGCGGAACCGCCGCGTCGTACGACCGCGTCCGCGTCTCGCCGTCCGCACCCGCCTCGCCGCCGTCGCGTCCCGTCGCCCGCTCGAACAGGTACCGGACCACGTCCGGTTCGACGAACGGCATGTCGCAGGCGACGACGAACGCGTACTCGTCCTCGACGGCGCGGAGTCCGGTCCGGATGCCGGCCATCGGTCCCTCGTCGGGGTCGTCGTCGACGGCGAACGCGGTATCGAGAGGATAGCCGTCGAGCGCCGCCCGGACGGCGGAGACCTGTTCCTCGCGGCAGTTGACGACCAGCGCGTCGACGACTCCGGCGAGGCGGTCCGCGACCCGGCGGATCATCGGCGTCCCGGCGAGGTCGGCGACGGCCTTGTCGGCCTCGCCGAAGCGCGTCGAGCGACCCCCGGCGACGACGACGGCGGTGGACATGATCGCGGGTACGCGCCGCTCCCGAGAAAACCGCACGGATTCATCGAATACAGGAACGTTTCGGTCCTGGAGTGGAAACGGAGGGGTTCGCCACCGCGTTCGGGGGCCGACGAACCGACCGCGAACGCCGGTAGCGGGGTCAGTCGCCCGGCTGGGGGGTCGGTTCGACGTCGACCTCGACGCTCGCTGCCGACGCCTTGTACTCCGGGATCTTCGCGACCGGGTCGAGAACGTCGTTCGTCAACTGGTTGATCGGGGAGTCCGCGAAGTGCGGCGTCGACCAGAGGATGCCCGGCTTCACGTCCTCGGTGACGTGCGCCTTGACGCGCACCTCGCCGCGACGCGAGACGAGCCGCACGTACTGCTCGTCCTCGATCCCCAGCGACTCCGCGTCGACGGGGTTGATGTCGACGAAGTTCTCCGGCGTCCGCCGGATCAGCGTCGGGGAGCGGGTGCTCATCGTCCCCGTGTTGTAGTGCTCCTCCAGCCGGGCCGTCGTCAGCACGAACGGGTACTCCTCGTCCTCGACCTCCTTCGGCGGCTGGTGTCTCACCCCCCGGAGCTTGCCGAGCCCGTTCGGCGTGTCGAACGACCCCTCGTAGAGGAACGGATCGCCCTCGTCGTCCTCGTCGTAGCAGGGCCAGTGGATGCCCTCGAAGCCGATCCGCTCGTAGGTGATGCCGCGGTAGATGGGCGCGACCTCCCTGAGTTCCTCGAAGGCCTCCTCGGGGGTCTCGAAGTCGAAGCCCTCCCCGAAGAGGCGCGTGCCGACCTCACAGAGGATCTCCAGGTCGTGTCGCGTGTTCCCGGGAACGCGCGTCGCGGGCCGCATGAGCTGGACGCGGCGGTCGGTGTTCGTCACGGTGCCGCCGCGCTCGGCCCACGAGGTGGCGGGGAGGACCACGTCGGCCAGTTCGGCCGTGTCGGACATGAAGATGTCCTGCGCGACGATGAACTCGAGCCGTTCGAGGTGCTCTCTCACCTCGTTGCCGTTCGGTTCGCTGATGACGGGGTTCTCGCCCATGACGTAGGCCCCGTGGATCTGCTCGCCGGCGGCCTGCGTTATCTCGACGTTGGACAGCCCGGGTTCCGGCGGCAGTTCGAAGCCCCACACCGCCTCGACCTCCGCGCGCCCCTCGTCGTCGTCGACGGGGATGTAGCCGGGGAACGTGTTGTACATCGCGCCCACGTCGCAGGTCCCCTGGACGTTGTTCTGCCCGCGGAGCGGGTTCACGCCGGTCCCGGGCCGGCCGAGGTTGCCCGTCGCGAGCGCGAGGTTGATGAGGTTCTGGACGTTGTCCGTCCCGCAGGCGTGCTGGCTCATCCCCATCCCGGTGAAGATAGCGGCGTTGTCCGCGGTGGCGTACGTCTCGGCCGCCCGCTGGATGTCCTCCAGGGGGACGTCGCAGATCTCGGCCGCCTCCTCGACGTCGAAGTCCTCGAGCGTCTCGACGAGGTCCTCGAAGCCCTCCGTCCGCTCCGCTACGAACTCCTCGTCCACCCAGCCGTTGTCGAGGATCGTCCTGAGGACGACGTTCAGCAGCGGGATGTCGGTCCCCGGTTTCACCTGCAGGTGGAGGTCGGCGTCCCGACTGGTCTTGTTCGCGTGCGGATCGACCTGGACGACGAAGGTGTCCTCGAGGGCGGCCTGCTTGAAGTACTTGCTGTGCGCGATGGGGTGCTGCTCGCTCGGGTTGGCGCCGTGTATCCAGTACACGTCCGCCTCCTCCATGAGGTCCTGCATGCTGTTGGTCATCGCGCCCGCGCCGAGGCTCTGCCTGAGCGCCGCGACCGTCGAGGCGTGACACATCCGCGTGCAGTTGTCGACGTTGTTGGTGCCGTACCGGCGGGCCAGCTTCTGGAGCACGTAGTTCTCCTCGTTCGTGCACTTCGAGGACCCGAAGAAGCCCATCGCGTCCGGTCCGTACTCCTCGCGGATGCGCCCCATCTCCGCGGTGACGCGCTCTAACGCCTCCTCCCACGTCGCCTCGCGGAACTCGCCGTCCTCGCGGATCAGCGGCTCAGTGAGGCGGTCCTCGTGGTTCACCACCTCCGTCGACGCGCCGCCCTTGATGCAGAGCGCGCCCTCGTTGACGGGCGCGTCGAACCACGGTTTGAGGCGTACCTCTCCCTCCTCCTCGCCCTCCTGAAGCTGTAGCCCGCACCCGACGCCGCAGTACGGACAGATCGTACAAACTCCCTCGTTCGCTTCCTGGCTCATGACTGGTGTGGTGTGTCTCTCGGTGGTCTGTCGCGATCGGCGCCGGCGATCGGTTTCCGAACCGACGCGACTGTTCTACGTTACCAGTCGTCAGACGAGGCGCGGGGGGTTGAAACTTACGCACCACCCGCCGACGTTCGTCGCGTCGAGACCGTGCGGCGGGGCGAGGGATCGTCCCGCGGGTCGCCGGGAACGCGGACGGCCCGCGCTCCCGGTAGGGTTAGGGGCGCCGCCGCCGTCTAGCCGGACGGATCGCGGCGAGCGCGAACGCCGGCGTGCACCCGCCGGAGGTGGTGAGTCACGGATGAAACTCGACAGAGCGGTCGTGGTCGAACTGAGCCGGGACTACGAGCGACAGGAACCCCTGTACCTCGTCGAGCGGGACTACCTGGAGACGCTGCCCGACGCGTTCGAGAGCGGGACCGTCCTCTGGAAGGACGTGGAGTGGATCGTCTGGTGGTACTTCAGACGGTACCTCGGGGAGTTCCCGCACGGGGAGCGGGAGGCGGCCGAGCGCCGGTTCCGCGACAACGAGTGGGAGACCGTGAGCGAGGTCGTCGAGTCGGTCGTCGGGATCGCGGCGGACGGCGAGAAGGTCGAGCGACTGCTCCGGTTGCGCGGGGTGGACGTACCGATCGCGTCCGCCGTTCTCCAGTACGCGGACCCGTCGGCGTACGTCGTCGTCGACGAACGGACCTGGACCGCGCTCCGTGACGCCGGCGCGCTGGCCGACGGCTACCCCGACCCGCCGTCGGTCGACGAGTACCTCCGGTACCTGGAGCGGTGTCGGGCGCTGGCCGACGACCTCGACGTCGAGCTCCAGACCCTGTACCGGGCGCTCTGGCGACTGTCGGCGGAAGGAGGGGCGTAGCGGCTCAGAACGGCGGCGTCAGGTCGGGATCCCGTCGCCGCCGCGCGAGGACGAGGAGGGCGGCGGCCGCGAGCGCGAGCGAACCGAGGAGCGAACGCGGTTTCGACATGGCGAGTCGTTCGTCCGCCCGCCAGTTAGGCCTTGGCGCGGAGGGGCGGCCGTCGCGGGGAGCCCGCGCCACCGAACGTAGACGGCGGCAGAACAGTCAGTTGAAGTGACGGACGGCGGATACTTGCCGTCGCGGGACGACTCCCCGGCGATGAGCGACACGAAGGTTCCGGTGACGGTCGTCACGGGCGCGCTCGGGGCGGGCAAGACGACGCTCGTGAACCGCCTGCTGACCGCGCCCGGCGACCGGCGGGTCGCGGTGATCGTCAACGACGTGGGGGAGGTGAACGTCGACGCGGCGCTCGTCGAGGCCGAGGCGGACGGCATCGTCGACCTCTCCAACGGCTGCATCTGCTGTCGCCTGCGCGACGACCTCGTCACCGAGGTGGTGCGGCTGGCCCGCGAGCGCACGTTCGACTACCTCGTCGTCGAAGCCTCCGGGATCAGCGAACCCGTCCCCATCGCGCGGACGCTCACCGTCGGTTCCGAGGACGGACCGGACCCCGTCGACGACTACCGCCTCGACACCGTGGTGACCGTCGTCGACGCGTACGGGTTCTGGAAGGAGTTCGACGCGGGCGCGGACCTCCCGCCCGGTCACGACCCCGACCGCCCGCTCGCCGACGTGCTCGTCGACGGGATCGAGTTCTGCGACGTGCTCCTGCTCAACAAGTGCGACGCGGTGCCCGACGACGTGCTCGACGAGATCGAGGCCGTGATCCGGCGGCTCCAGCCCCGCGCGGCGCTGCACCGGACGACTCACTCGGACGTCCCACCCGAGGCGGTGCTCGCGACCGGGCGGTTCGACTTCGAGGCGGCGAGCCGCGAACAGGGCTGGAAGCGCGAACTCGCGGGCGGCGGGCGCGACGACGGGGGCGGTGACGATCACGGGCACGACCACGATCACGAGCACAGCCACGATCACGGCCGCGATCGCTCCGCCGCGGAGGCCCACGGCGTCGAGTCGTTCGTCTACGAGCGCGACCGGCCGTTCCACTCGCGGCGCTTCGCCGCCTGGCTCGACGACTGGGACGGCTCGGTCGTCCGCGCGAAGGGCTTCTGCCGGCTCGCGAGTCGCCCGGAGGAGGTGATCGGGCTGAACCAGGCCGGCCCGTCGTTGCGCGTCGGCCCCATCGGGGAGTGGGGCGACGACGACCCGGTCACGCGGCTGGTGTTCATCGGGACCGACCTCGATCCGGATCGACAGCGGGCGGAACTCGACGCGTGTCTGCTCGACCCCGGCGAGTCCGACGCGACGCAGGAGGAGGACCCCTTCCCGCGCGAGACGCTGCTGAAGTGACCTCCTCAGGGCGACGCGCCCGGCCCGATCTGCTCGCGCAGCTCCTCGTAGGACTCGTGGAAGCCGTAGGTCGACTCGCTCCGTCCCCTAACGGCGTTCTGGTAGACCTCGTCGTACTGGAGGAGCGCGGACCAGCCCTCCCCGACGTTACAGTAGAGGCACACGACCGTACGTACCGTCGAGCGGAAGAATAACGATTGTGGTGACTGCGGCGGACCTGGAACGACGGGACGGTCTCCGTCAGAGGGATACGTGCCACCCGAGTACGCGTCCTCGTATGCCGATCGGCAGATGTACGCGCTGTGACTGGCGTGCGGTGGCGGGATCCCACTCGAAGATGACGAGGCTCTACCAGGACCACCTCAGGGCCGAGCACCCGAAGGCGTGGCTCCGCACCTGAACGCGTCGAAAAACGGAGATCGGTAGCGACGGTTACGGCTCGAGCAGCACCTTCGTGACGCCCTCCTCGCGCTCGTCGAACCGCTCGTACATCTCGGGCGCGCGGTCGAGGCCGACGCGGTGTGAGACGACGAAGCTGGGGTCGGCGCGCCCCTCGATGATGAGGTCGCGCAGTTGCCGGTTGTACTGCTTTACGTTACACTGGCCCGTGCCGAGGCGCAGGCCCTTCTCGAACAGCTTCCCGAAGTCGATGCCGAGCCGACCCTGGGCGGCCATCTCGTCGGGCGCGCCGGGGTCGGACGGGACGTACAGCCCCGGGATCCCCAGCTGACCCGTCGCGCGGACGACCTGGATGAGCTGGTTGAGCACGACCGCCGGGTTCTCCCGGGCGGGGTCGTAGGCCTCGTCGCCGGGATCGGTGTCCGGGTCGATGGCCTGGTAGCCGACGGCGTCCACGCCGCGATCGACGCCGTCGCCGTGGGCCTCCTTGATCTGTTCGACCGGGTCGGCCTCCTCGAAGTTGATCGGCGTGGCGTCGCAGTGCTCGACCGCCAGGTCGAGACGGCTCTCGACGCGGTCGACGACGTAGATCTCGGCGGCCCCCTTGATCCTCGCGCTGTAGGCGGCCATCAGCCCCACCGGTCCCGCGCCGAAGATCGCGATGGACTCGCCGGGCTGGAGGCCCGCCAGTTCCGTCCCGTGCCAGCCGGTCGGGAAGATGTCCGCGAGCAGGGCGAAGGAGTCCTCGTGCTCGTTCCCCTCCGGAAGCTTCAGCGCGTTGAAGTCGGCGTAGGGCACGCGGAGCTTCTCGGCCTGCCCGCCCTTGTACGGCCCCATCGCGACGTAGCCGTACGCGCCCCCGGCGAAGCCGGGGTTGACGTTCGTGCAGAAGCCCGTGAAGCCGTTCTCGCAGTTCCGGCAGTGCCCGCAGGCGACGTTGAACGGGAGGACGATCCGATCCCCCTCCGAGAGCGTTTCGACGCCCTCGCCGACCTCCGTGACGGTCCCCATGTTCTCGTGACCGAAGACGATCCCCGGTTCGGCGGACGTCCGCCCCTCGTACATGTGGAGGTCGGAGCCGCAGATGGCCGTCGTCGTGATGTCGATGAGTACGTCGTTCGGGCTCTCGAGTTCCGGTTCGTCAACCTCCTCCACTGCGACGTCGTGCGGTCCCTTGTACACGACCGCGTCCATTGTCATCGAATTACACCTCACCTCACAACACACCGCATGGCTCCTTACTCGTTTTTCAGAGACGGGTTGACTGTAGCCCCGAGGGGACAATCACCGACGCCGTTCCCGCCCGCCGACGGTGGTGCCGGTCGTCGCTTCGAGGTGTTTGACGAGCGCCGCCGCGTCCTCCTCGCCGACCCGAGCGACCGGGTCGCGCTGGCGGCCTTCCGGGTCGCGGCCGTCGTCGCGTCGTGCGAGACGGTGCTCGTGTCGACGACGACGGTGTCCGCCGTGAGTCCCTCGACGATGCCCTCCTCGCCCGTCACCACCGCGCGAAGCGCCTCGGGGCCGGTCACCCTCGCGAAGACGGCGGCCGGCGACCCCCGGACCACGAACTATATTCCCCGGGGGCAGAATACATACCCAATGGCCGCCCGCCTCCCCCTCTGGCGCGTGACCCGCACCGCCCGCGCTCGGCGACTGTACGAGTGGCTGGCGGCGCGGGGCGTCACCGGGGCCCGCATGTACCAGTACGTCCGCGACCTGGACGAGGGCCTTCCCGCGCCCGCGCCCCCCGCCGACGTGACGCTCGCACGGGAGAGCGGAGCCGACGCGGGGCTGGAACGGCTCGACGGCGACCTCGCCCGGGACGATACCGTCGTCGTCGCCCGGAGCGACGACGGTGGCGAGGCCGCCGGACAGGTGGTCGTCAGCGTCGGGCGGCCGGTCCGCGTCCCGCCGCTCGGCGCGACGGTGCGCACCGACGGGGCGTACGTCTGGCGGCTCTACGTCCCGCCCGCCCACCGCGGCCGCGGTATCGCGACGGCGCTCGTCGCGGCGGGCGCTCGGGCGGCCCGCGAGCGCGGAGCCGACCGGGCGGCCGCGCTCGTCGCCACGGACAACCGCCCCTCCCAGCGGGTGTTCGAGGCAAACGGCTTCGAGGCGCGGACGCTCCACACGTACTACCGGTTCCGGAACGCGACCCGCCGCGGTCGGCGACGGCTGCGATAGGGGGCAGAAATACCCATATTTAGATCTAAATAAATATTATATGCGAAATATTTATAAATCAGTTCGTCGCAGGCGTGACTGTACGCGATGTCCGACGAAATCGGGTCTGCGGTCCGGCGGGTCGTGACGCGGGTCGACCGACGAGGGCCGCGCTTCGAGCGGGAGAACGTCCTCCGGCGGCTGACCGTCGCGGACTACATCAGCCTCGCGGCGCTGTTCTGGGGGTGGGCGAGCGCCGTGCTCTTCCTCTCCGGGGAACCGAACTGGGCCGTGCTGGCGATGCTCGGCGGTTACGGCTTCGACAAGCTCGACGGGTACTGGGCGCGCCGTTCGGGCGTCAGTTCGGCGTTCGGCCGGCAGATCGACTCCTTCATCGATGTCTTCGTCTACCTCGTGAGCGCGGCGCTCCTCTATCACTACGCGCTCGCGCCGACCGTCTACGCCAGCCTCGTCGTGGGCTTTCTCGTGGTCGCGTTCGGCGGCCTCCGGCTCGTACGGCACAACGACGAGGGGTTCATCGCGGAGGACGGGACGAGCTACTACCGGGGGACGACCGTCGTCCACACGAACCTCGTGGCGGTCGGCTGCTACCTCTCGGCGGCGTTCACCGGGGTTCCGAACGGCTGGATCGCCGGCGCGCTCCTCGTCCTCGTCAGTCCGCTGATGGTGTCGGACTACCGCGCGCCGAAGACCGACCGCAGCCACGCCCTGGCCGCGCTCGCGGCGCTGGCCGTCGCCGCCGGCTGCCTCTACCTGGAGGTCGGCGCGTGAGGACCCGACGGCTGACCGTCGATCCGCACGCCCACTCGGCGGGCTCCTACGACGCGACGGGGACGGTCGGGGAGCTCCTCGCGCGGGCGAGCGCCGCGGGGCTCGACGCGATCGCCGTGACCGACCACGACGCCATCGAGCGATCGCTACGGGCGGTCGAGCTGGCCCCCTCCTACGGGCTGCTCGCGGTTCCGGGGGTCGAGGTGTCGACCGCCGACGGACACCTGCTCGCGCTCGGCGTCGATCGGTGCCCGCCCGCCGGCGAATCGTTCGCGCGCACCGTCGAGCGCGTCCGCGACCGGGGGGGCGTCGCGGTCGTCCCCCACCCGTTCGAGCGGCTCCGACACGGGGTCCGGGCGGCCGCCGTCGACGACTGCGACGCGGTCGAGACGTACAACGCCTGCTCGCTCCTCTGCGTCCGGCGGCGGGCGGCCCGGCGGTTCGCCGCCGAGCGGGGATACGCCCGCGTCGGGGGGAGCGACGCCCACACGCCCGCGATGGTCGGGCGGGCGTACACGGAGGTGGTCGTCGAGACGACGGCCGCGGCGTCCGAGGAGGTGCCCGTCGACGCGGTGCTCGACGCGATCCGGCGCGGCGCGACGCGCGCTCGCGGGCGACGGACGCCGGTCCACCGGTTCGTCCGCAAGTACGCGACGAACGCCCGCCTGAAGACGGGCGCGCTGCTCGCGAGCCAGGGCGCGACGCTCACGCGCCGGTGACGGAGGTAAGTAGTCGGCGGACCTACCGGAGGGCGTGACCGACACGACCGCCGAAACTGATCCGCTCGCCGCGGCGCGCGAGCGCCCGGACCGCCCCGTCCGCCTGCGGGACGGCGACGACCTCGACGCGCTGGTCGCGGCCCACGACCTCGTGCTCGTGGACTTCCACACGAAGGGCTGTACCCTCTGTCGGAGCATCGAACCGGTCCTCGGGAACGTCGCGCGGGCCACGGACGCGGTGGTCGCGCTCCTCAACCCGCGAGAGGACCTCCCGCTCGTCGAGGAGTACGCGATCCGGAGCGTGCCGACGCTCGTGCTGTTCGAGCGGGGCGAAGTCGTCGATCGTCTCGCGGAGGGATTTCGGGGGACGGAGGCGATCGTCGCGTTCGTCGAACGGCGCGGCGAGGGAGGAGAGGGGAGAGAGTACGAGTAGCGGCCGCGGCGGGGAGGGGAGAGTGCCGCGGTCCGCACGAGTGGCTGTCGGCGGCGAGTCGAGCGGGTGCCGCCGACGGACGGAGGTTCGGGGGCGACGTAATGGGCTTTCTGTTCGGGACGAACGCGACGGCGCCGGTCTCCTCGCGCCCGCCGCAGACCCGAGAGAGCGCCCCGCGATCGTGACCGATCGTACACTATCTTCCAGGACTGAGAGCCGCACGCACATCTAATCGACGTTACGAAAATATTTACTACGATCCGAATTCTATCGTCGAACGCGAACGTCCGCACGTCCTTCTCTCGTCGGCACGCCGGGCGCGTGACAGCGAACTACGGAGAGACTACATCATGTGGCAAGACTACGTCATCCTCGTCGGAAGCATCGTCGCCATAACCAGCCTCGTCCCGACCCTCCTCGACGATGAGGCGGCCGTCCCCTACTCGACGAGCGTCCCGACCGTGTTCGTCCTCCTCGGGCAGTCGGTCGCGTTCTACACGATCGGCCTCGTCGGGTCGGCCCTGGGGGCGGTCGCGGGGTTCGTCCTCTGGACGTTCATCGCGGTGTACAAGTCGCCGCCGACCGGGGAGCCCCGGGAGCGGGCCGAGAGCACCACCGCGGTACAGCCGGCTGACTGACTCGTTCTTCACCGGTTCCTCCGACCTCACCCCCGATCTCGGGCGCGAGGAGGATCAGCCGGGCTAGACGCCCTCGACGAGCCGCTTCAGCTGCTCCGGCGGGACCGCGCCGCGGGCGGCGTAGCCGTCGTAGGCGAACGTCGGCACGCCCGTCACGCCGTCCCGCTGGGCCTCGGCGAACCGCTCGCGGAGGCGCTCGCGCAGGTCGTCGTCCGCGAGCGCGTCCCGGATCTCGTCCCCGGCCAGGCCGACGTCCTCGGCGAGGTCGACGAGCACGTCCGGGTCGCCGATGTCCCGGCCCTCCGTCCAGAGCGCCTCGAAGATCGCCTCGTCGAACTCGCGCCACCGCTCGGGGTGTTCCTCCTTCACGTGGAACGACGCGACCTGCGCGTTCAGGGAGTCGACGTCGGTGGCGATCTCCTGGGTCATCTCGACGTCGTACTGCTCCTGGAGCCGCCGGACGTTCTGTCTGGCCTGTTCGTAGTACCCCTCGTCCTTCCCGTCGTCGACGTCGGGATCGATCTCGCCGTCCGGCCCCCGCTTCCCCGACCGGAGGTCGAACGGGTGCCAGTCGAGCGCGAGCGACTCCTCGCGCGTCTCCTCGTACCGTTCGAGGGATCGGCGTCCCAGGTAGCAGAACGGACAGACGTAGTCGGAGTAGATCGTGATCGTCTCCGATCGCTCTTCGCTCATACGTTCACGTAACGGAGGACGCGCCAAAAGACACTCGTCCGGGTGTGCGAGCGGGTCGCCCGACCGGCGACTCGAACGCGTCGCCCCGCCCGCGACGGGGATCTCCCCCGCGGCGACCGTCGGGAGGGCACGGCACGTATCGGCTCGCCGGAGGAGTGGAGGACCGACATCGAACGGACGGTGAACTTCAGCGACGCGGTCCTCGCCGTCGCCATCACGCTTGCCGCCCTCTACGTCCCGGTTTCCGAAGCGCCCCCGAGACGCTCCGGTCCGGCAGCTCGCCGGTCTGGCACGAGCTGACCAGCTACGCGATCAGCTTCCTCGTCGTCGGCTCCTACTGGCTCGCGCTGTTCTTGGAACCGGGTCCGCCCACGCGCGCGCGTCGCCGAGCCGGTACTGTTCAGATGAGATCGGCTCAGCCGAGCCATCCGGAGAGACCTCCTCGAAAGTCCCTCACCGCGGCGGCTGATCGGCCGGCAGCGGCTTCTCCGAACCCTGCCCCCTGAGCCGGCGCGAGGGTTTTTATCCGATGCCGGGCGACAGTAACCGATGGGCGACGCGAAGATCGTCTGCACGCTCGGGCCGGCCTCGGCGTCGCGGGAGACGATCCGCGACCTCGCCGACGCGGGGATGGCCGTCGCGCGGATCAACGCCAGCCACGGCACCAGCGAGGAGCGCGCGGCGCTCCTCGACCGCGTCCGCGAGGTCGACCGCGAATCGGACGCGCCGCTGGCGTCGATGATCGACCTGCAGGGACCGGAGATCCGCACCGCGCCGCTCGACGACGCGGTTCACCTCGACGAGGGGAGCGAGGTGCGTTTCGTCGAGGGGGAGGCGGCGAGCGCGGAGCGGGTCGGGCTCTCTGCGTCGCTAGCGGACGCGGACCCGGGCGACCGGGTGCTGATCGACGACGGGCGGATCGAGGCGACCGTCGAGCGCGTCGAGGACGGCGCGGTCGTCGCCCGCGTCGACAGCGGCGGCGCTCTCGGAAGTCGCAAGGGCGTGAACGTCCCCGGCCTCGACCTCGACCTCCCGCCCGTGACCGAGCGCGACCGGACGGACGTCGAACTGGCCGTCGAGCGGGGGGCGGACTTCGTCGCCGCGAGCTTCGTCCGCACCGCCGAGGACGTGCTGGCCGTCGCGGGCGTCGTCGAGGACCTCGGCGGCGACGTCCCGGTAGTGGCGAAGCTGGAGCGCAGCGGCGCGGTCGAGCACCTCGACGGGATCGTCGAGGCGGCCTACGGCGTGATGGTGGCGCGCGGCGACCTCGGCGTCGAGTACCCGATGGAGGAGGTGCCGCTCATCCAGAAGCGGATCGTCCGTCGCTGCCGCGAGACCGGCACGCCGGTGATCGTCGCCACGGAGATGCTCGACTCGATGGTCCACGCCCGTCGACCCACCCGCGCGGAGGCGTCGGACGTGGCGAACGCGGTACTCGACGGCACCGACGCGGTGATGCTCTCGGCGGAGACCGCCGTCGGCGACCACCCCGTCCGCGTCGTCGAGACGATGGCCCGCATCGTCGCGGAGGTCGAGGCGAGCGGGGAGTACGCCGACCTGCGCGAGGGGCGCGTCCCGCGGGCGGGCGCGACCAGCGCCGACTCGCTCGCCCGGGCCGCGCGCTTCCTCGCCCGCGACGTCGGCGCGAGCGCCGTCGTCGCCGCCAGCGAGTCCGGCTACACGGCGCTCAAGACGGCGAAGTACCGCCCGCAGGTGCCCGTCGTCGCCGCGACGCCGAGCGAACGGGTGCGCCGACGCCTCGCGCTCTCGTGGGGCATCCACCCGGTCCGCGTCGACCACGTCGCGGACGCCGAGGCGGTCATCCGCCGGGCGGTCGACGCCGCGCTCGGCGCGGGCGTCGCGGAGAGCGGCGACACCGTCGTCGTCCTCTCGGGGATGATGACGGGCGTCGAGGGGGCCGACACGACGAACATGCTCAAGGTGCACGTCGCGGCCGAGACGCTGGCGACCGGCCGCGGCGCGGTCAGCGGCCGGGTCGTCGGCCCCGTCGCGTACACCGACGGCGACCTGCGCGACGTGCCCGAGGGGGCGGTCGTCGTCCTCCCCGAGGAGTTCGACGACGCGTTCGACGGCGATCCGAAGCGGATCGGCGCGATCGTCGCCGCCCGCCGCGGCATGACGGGCTACCCCGCCATCGTCGCTCGCGAACTGGGCGTGCCGATGATCTCGGGTGCGGCGCTCGACCGCCGCGTCGTCCCGGCCGGGACGACCGTCACCGTGGACGCCGAACGCGGCGTCGTCTACGAGGGCGACGTGATGACCCGCGAGCGCGACGCGGAGGAACGCGACGCGACGGGGCGCGGCGCGGGGGAGCGCGGCTCGTAGGGAGAGGGGGGACGCGGGATCGGCGACCCGCCGACGGGGTGGGAGCCGACCTCGCACCCTCGCCGGGCCGGGACGGTTGGCACCACGCGTCGATGGTCAGCGGGGGCAGAAAGACGGAAGGGGATGGCCGTGGCGTATCCGATATGCGAGAACTCGTGGTCGTCGTCGGGACGCGCCCTGAGATCATCAAGATGGCCCCGGTGATACGGGCCGCCGAGGGGACGTTCGACCGCTATCTGGTCCACACGGGACAGCACTACGACGCGGAGATGAGCGGCGCGTTCTTCGAGGCGCTCGACCTCCCGGCCCCCGACGAGAACCTCGAGATCGGCAGCGGCACGCAGGGCGAGCAGACCGCCGACGGGCTCGTCGGCGTCGAGCGACTCCTCCTGGAGCGCGACCCGGCCGCCGCGGTGGCGCTCGGCGACACGAACGCCGTCCTCTCGACGGCGCTCGCGGCCTCGAAGCTTTCCACCACGTTCGGCCACGTCGAGGCCGGGCTACGGAGCTTCGACCGCAGCATGCCCGAGGAGGTGAACCGCGTCGTCGCCGATCACGTCGCCGACCTCTCGTTCGCGCCGACCGGGCAGGCCGTCGCCAACCTCGCCGAGGAGGGCGTCACCGACGGCGTCCACGAGACCGGCAACACGATCGTCGACGCCTGCCGCGAGCACGCCCCCCTCGCCGCGGAGCGCTCCGCCGTGCTCGAGCGGTTCGACCTGGAGGGGTGCTACGCCGCGGCGACCATCCACCGGGCGTCGAACACCGACGACCCCGAGCGTCTGCGCGCCATCATGGACGCCCTCGACGGCGCGAGTGCCCCGGTCGTCCTCCCGGCGCACCCGCGCACGCGAGGCGTCCTCGACGAGATCGGCTACGAACCCTCGGGGTCGCTCCGCCTGGTCGAGCCCCTCGACTACCTCGACTTCCTCAAGCTGCTCGACGCGGCCCGCGTCGTCGTAACCGACTCGGGCGGGATCCAGGAGGAGGCCTCGATCCTCGAGGTCCCCTGCCTCACCGTCCGGCCCAACACGGAACGCCCGGAGACGGTCGAGGCCGGCGTGAACGAGCTCGTCGAGCCCGGGGAGCTGGGCGCGCGCCTCGACGCCCTGCTGACCGACGACGACGCCCACGACGCCATGACGGGCCATCCGGACCTCTACGGCGACGGGCGCGCGGGCGAGCGCATCGTCGACGCGCTCGCCGCCGAATTCGACTGATGGCGCGGGTACTCTGGCTGACGCCGGACAAGCCCGAGAACGTCAGCGTCGGTCGTCGCCGCATCGCTGACGAACTCGAGGCGCGGGGGTTCGAGATCGCGCTCCGCGGGACGACCCCGGCCACTGTCCTCGCTTCTCTGCGCGAGCGCGACCGCTACGACGTCGTCGTCGGGACGACCCGCTCGGGGGCGCTGGCCGGAACGCTCCTGAAGGCGCTCGGGACGCCCCTCGTGGTGGATCACATCGACCCCATCCGCCAGTTCGAGGCGACCCACCCGCGCTGGCTGTCGCTGCCGGTCCGCGCGCTGGAGGCGCTCGCCTTCCGCCTCGCCGATCACGTCCTCTACGTCTACGAGGAGGAGGGGAGGCGGGTGCGACGCCGCGCCCGATCGGCCTCGAAGACCGACCTCGGCGTCGCCTACGAGCGCTTCGCCGATCCGGACGGGGCGACGGTCGAGCGGGCGCGCGAGCGCCTCGCGGACGCGGGCGTCCCCGCTGACGATCGGGTCGCGATCTACGTCGGCGGCCTCGAGCCGCTCTACCGCATCGAGGAGCTGCTGGCCGCGTCGCGGTTCCTCGACGGCTGGACGCTCGTCGTCCTCGGCGCGGGGACGCTCGAACCGGCGGTCCGGCGCGCGGCGCGCGACCGCGAGAACGTCGTCTTCCTCGGGACGGTCCCCCATTCCGACGTGCCGGGCTACCTCCGCGCGGCGGACGTGGGCGTCTGCCTGGTGGACGACCCGCACACGCTGAAGGTGCTCGAGTACGGCGCGGCGGGGCTCTCGGTGGTGCAGGCCCGCGGGCGTGCCGAGGCGCGCTTCGACGGCTACGTCACCTTCTGCGACCCGACGCCCGCGGGCGTCGCCGCGGGCATCCGCGAGGCGGGCGGACGCGACGGCGGCGACGGCTTCGGCGAGTACGTGGCCCGCTTCGACTACGGGCGGGTGGCCGACGACTACGCCGACGCGATAGCCCGCGCCCTCTCCTGACGTGGACGCGGACTGTCGGACGGAAGCCCCTAAAGAATCTCGCCAGGGGTGGCGAGTCGCTTCACGAAGCTACGTCCGAAGTATCACTCGACGTAGCCGAGCGCCTGGAGCCGGTCGGAGACGGTCTCCGGGTCGGCGTCGGTCTCGGACTCGACGGAGCCGACGCGGACGGCCCGCCGCTCGCCGATCGTCCGGACGGCCCACGGGACGGTGACGAGGTCGGGGTGCCGACAGCCGACCGGGTGGCCGTACAGGCGGACCGGGATCGGGGAGCTGCGCTCCCCGAGCAGGTTGCCGTGGTCGGAGGTGATCGCGACGCGCCCCTCGATCGCGTCGAGGAGCGGTTCGACGTGTTCGAGCGCGTACTCGAGGTTGCGGCGGTAGCCCGCCCACACCTCGTCGTAGGAGACGTAGCCGTAGCGGAGCGCCTGCCAGACGTCGCGGGCGCGGTCGTCCGCGTTCTCGTTCTGGATCAGGTCGGTCCCGCCCCAGTTGGTGAACTGGAGGTCGGGGTCGCGGACGAAGGGGTAGTGGGGCTGCATGTAGTGGACGACGATCCGCTTGTCGGGGTACGCCTCGTGCGCCTCGATCGCCGCCTCCGTCACCGCGTCCGCGGGGATGCTCCCCAGTTTCGGATCGTAGGCGTCGTGCCACACCTCCTCGAGGCGGTGGAAGACGTCCGGCGCGTGGCGCGAGGTGGTCGGGTTGCCCGTCACGTAGACGATGTCGCCGTGGGGGGCCGTGTCGGTGAACGCCCGCTTGGTCCACTCGCTGGTCGCGCTGCCGGGGCTCGCGACCCGCTCGTAGGAGTCGTAGGCGGTGGTGTCGACGGTCTCCTCGAAGAGGTCGTACCGGCACGCGTCGAGGACGACCAGCGTGTCCCAGTCCGCACCCACCACGTCGAAGGAGTCGTCCGGCCGAAGCGCGCGCCGGATCGGCGCGTTAATGCGCGCCTGGATGCGGTTCGCCCACCAGTCGACGTCGTCCCCGTTGCGCCGGATCTCGGAGTAGGCGTAGGAGGCTGCGCGTTCGACGTCCGAAACTGCGCGTTGGATGACCATGTGATAGATCGTGTGCGAGGCGACGATATAACGACCACGGCCGACGCGCCCCGTGGGACCGGTTCACAGGAGCGACGCCCACAGGTCGACGTAGGCGGTCGCGGCCCGCTCGTCGTAGTCAGCCATCCGCGACTCGCTCGCGGCCGCGACCTCGCGGCGGCGGGCCGGGTCGCGGAGGAGTTCGCCGACGGCGTGCTCGACGCCGGCCGGCGTCGGGGGGCAGAGGTAGCCCGCGGCGCCGGCGGCCTCCGGGACGCCCATCGTCCCGCCGCAGACGACGGGGAGGCCCGCCGCCTGCGCCTCGAGGACGGTCATCGCCAGGGAGTCGAGGAAGCTGACGTAGACGAACAGGTCGGCGTTCGCGAGGAGCGAGGGGACGTCAGAACGGAACCCGAGCAGGTCGACCCGATCCGCGTGCGGGTAGGCCTCGACGAACGAGGCGAGCGAGTCGAACGCGCGGCCGGCGCCGGCGACCGCGAAGCGGAGTTCCTCGTGGGCGTCGAACAGGGGTTCGATCCCGCGGAGGACGGTCCGAACGCCGCGGGCCTTCTCCTCGTACCGCAGGTTGGTCACCGTCAGGAGGCGGAACTCGTCGTCGTCGCGGGAGCGGGCGGCGGCCGCGCGGCGGAACGGTTCGAGGTCGAACGGCCGGTCGATGACGCACCCCTCGTCGAACCGGTACCGGCGTCGCATCATCTCCCGGCAGACCTCGCTGACGAAGACGGCGGCGTCGGCCCGGTCGAGGACCCACTGCGCGCGGCGCGCGAGCCACCACGCCTTCGGGAGGGAGTACTGCCCGTGGTCGTTGGTGTAGTCGGCCCACCCGCGGACGGCGGCGACCAGCGGGACCCCCCGTCGCTCCGAGAGGAGCGCCGCGAGGACGCCGTTGCCGACGAGTTCGTCCGCCTGGACGAGGTCGTAGCGGCGGCGGAGCAACCGGGCGACGCGTGCGGGAACCGACGCCGAATCGGTGTAGACGTCGACCTCGAACTCGGGGCGGACGCGCTCGACGGTCGTCGCGAGCGCCGTCGCGAAGTCGGGGCGGGCGTGGAGGAGCGCGACGCGCGGCATCGTCACCGACGGCGCGGGCGGGGGCGATCTGCGAACGGGACGGTCCGAGCGTGCGGGGACGAGCGACGACGCATGGGACGGTGATGACGCGGGGTCGGCATAACTCGCCCGGCTCGACACAAGCCACAACCGCTACCAATGAGTGCCGACAATGGGCGTCTGTGCCGACCGACTCGAAATCCGTCGTACGCACCCTCTTCAAGGGCGGAACCGTGCTCTTTCTCGGGCTCTTTCTCGAACTCGGGATCTCGTTTCTGGCGAAGCTCGTCATCGCCCGCGTCCTCGGGCCCGTCGACTACGGGGTGGTCTCGCTCGGCATCACGACGACGACGATCGCCTCGACGCTCGTCCTGCTCGGCCTCGACGTCGGCGTCGGGCGGTACCTCCCCCGGTCGAAGACGGCCGAGGAGCGACGCGGCGTTCTCGTCTCCGCGTTCCAGCTCGCCGTCCCGCTCTCGATCGTGGTCGGGATCGGAGTGTCGCTCGCCGCGCCCGTCATCGCGACGGACCTGTTTCACGACCCGTCGACCGAGCCCGTCCTCCGGGTGTTCGGGCTGGCGATCCCGCTCGCGGCGCTGATGAAGCTCACCATCGGCGGCGTCCAGGGGCTCCAGCGGTCGCTCCCCAAGGTGCTCATCAGGAACATCGTCAACCCGGTCGCCCGGTTCGCGGGCATCCTCCTCGTGCTCGCGCTCGGGTTCCGCGGCGTCGGCATCGCCTGGGCGTACGTCCTCTCGTACGCCGTCGCCGGGGCGGTGGGGGTGTACTTCCTCGCCACCCGAACGCCGCTGTTCGAACGGGGCGTCCGGGCGGTGTCGATGCACCGGGAGTTGCTCGCCTTCTCCGCGCCGCTCGTCGTCTCCACGACGATGACGCTCGTCCTGTCGGACATCGACACGTTCATGCTCGGGGCGCTGTCGACGAGCGGCGCGGTCGGCATCTACAACACCGTCTACCCGATCGCCGAACTCCTCACGGTGATGCTCGCGTCGTTCAGCTTCATCTTCATGCCGGTCGTCTCGGAGCTCCACGGCGAGGGCCAGTACGAGGAGACCCGGCGGCTCTACCAGGTCGTCGCGAAGTGGATCTTCGTCCTGTCGCTGCCGCTGTTCGCGCTGCTCTCGCTGTACCCCCGTCGCGCCATCCTGCTCACGTTCGGCCCGGAGTACGTCGCCGGCGCGCTCGCGCTGTCCGTGCTCACGATCGCCTTCTTCACGCACGCCATCGCCGGGCCGAACTCGAGCGCGCTCACCTCGGTCGGCCGCACGCGGCTCATCATGCTCGACAACACGTTCATCGCGGCGCTCAACGTCGGGCTGAACCTCGTGCTCATCCCCCGGTACTCCTACCTCGGGGCGGCGGCCGCCACGGCGGTGTCGTACGTCCTCCTGAACCTGCTCTACTCCTACCAGCTCTACCGCGAGATGGGGGCTCACCCGTTCAGCCCGACGCTCGTGCGCTCGGGGGCCGTCTCGGTCGCGCTCGTCGCCGGCCACTACGCCCTCGTGTCGGCGCTCGATCCGACGCTCTCGCAGTTCGTCGCGCTGTACGCCGGCTTCCTCCTCGCCTACCTGCTCGTCGTCCTCCGGTTCGGCGTCGAGCAGGAGGAGGTGATGCTCGTGCTGAGCTTCGAGGAGCGCTTCGGCGTCGACCTCGGGCCGCTCAAGCGCCTCGCGCGCCGGTTCGTCGCGTGAACGATGGATCGAGTCGGACGGGGCTGTCGCGCCTCGCGCGCGAATCGGCTCGAACGCATCAGCTAAGGACCATCCAGTGTTACCACCCGGTATGGCAGATCTGGGCAAGGTAGACCGCGAGTTCTTCGACGAGTACATCTACCCGCACCTCGGCGCGGACCGCGGGGACGTGCTGCTCGCCCCGCAGCACGGGGTGGACTTCGGGGCCATCGAGGTGGGTGGGAAGGCGATCGCGATGGCGACCGATCCGGTGTTCGTCATGCCCTCGCTCGGCTTCGAGCGGGCGGCGTGGTTCGCGTTCCACATCCTCGTGAGCGACGTGGCGGTCTCCGGCCTCGCGCCGACGCACCTGAGCATCGACTTCAACCTCCCGCCGGAGATCACCGACGAGCAGTTCGCCACCGTCTGGGAAACGATGGACGCCGAGGCGCGCGAACTGGGCGTGAGCGTCGTCACCGGCCACACCGCCCGCTACGAGGGGTGCAACTACCCGATGGTCGGCGGCGCGACGGCCATCGCCGTGGGCGAGCACGACGACCTCGTCCGCCCGGACGGGGCGCGCGTCGGCGACCGCGTCGTCGTGACGAAGGGGCCAGGGGTGGAGGCGACGGGCCTGCTCTCCGTGCAGTTCGAGGAACTCATGCGCGGGGAGGTGCCCGACGGGGAGATCGAGGCCGCCCAGGAGCGCTTCTACGACATGTCCCCGGTGCGGGACGCACTGGTCGCCGCGGCGGCCGCCCCCGTCAGCGCGATGCACGACGCCACCGAGTGCGGCGTCTACGGCGGCTGCTACGAGCTCGCGCGCGCCGCGGGCGTCGGCATCGAACTCGACCGCGACCCGATCCCCGTCCTGCCGGGCGTGGAGGCGACCTGCGAGTTCTTCGACATCGACCCGTGGGCATCGATCAGCGAGGGGACGCTCCTGCTCACGGTGCCCGAGGAGGGCGTGGACGACGTGCTCGACGCGCTCGACGCCGAGGGCGTTCCCGCCGCCGACGCGGGCCGGGTGGTCGAGGGCTCCGGGCTGGTCGTGGACGGCGAGCCGACCGACCACCCCGGCGCGGACCCCTACTGGGCGGCTGTCGCGGAGAACCTGCCGAAACTGGAGGGGTAGGAATTAACACATCGCGGGAACGACGTGGCAGCTAGTACCACCTCTACTCTCCAATCGCCTATTCGGTACGTATCGGGGTTCACAGGGAGTCGAGCAACGGCAGGTGTCTCGTTTTCGAGTTAGTATCGAGGCATCCACTATTTTATGTCGACTGTAGTGTCAATGGCGGTTAGAAGTATGTGGTGGTCATAAGAGACACCAGACCCATTAAATATACCTATACATTATGTAATTAATGATTAAATAAAATTATACTGATGGTAGAAAGAGATGGAATCGTCATGGAAAGACAAGA
Organism: Halomarina halobia; assembly: GCF_029338575.1. Taxonomy (GTDB): domain Archaea; phylum Halobacteriota; class Halobacteria; order Halobacteriales; family Haloarculaceae; genus Halomarina; species Halomarina halobia. The sequence continues at coordinate 2,278,833 of NZ_CP119992.1, read as the reverse complement.
TCAGGGATTAGAGACGAAAGCAGAATCAGGAGAGAAAGACCGCGTAAACCGACGATCAGTACTCGGAGCGCTAGCAGCTACAGGTGTTGGTGCTAGTACATCGGTGTGGCTAACGGGTGAAGTAGGCGCGGTCTCCTCCGACCAAGTCACTATCGTTCAAGGAACCAAACTGATCGAACAGAGTGATGGAACAAGGGAAGTTATAGATATCAAAAAAGAGGTCCCCGCTGACTGGTACTATGATCTACAGCAAGCGAAGACAGCATTCGAACGACGCAATCGCCACTTACTAAGAACACCGGGTGTCATTGAGACAACACTCTCTGCAGGGCGATATGGAGGTCGGAACGCGAGAATTGAAGTCAAACTGTCGCCAGAAGCAGCGGATCAAGACGGTACTACTCTTGATGAGGTTCGGGGGGATATACCAACTAGAATCGACGGTATCGAGGTAAAGGTTCAAACCATAGATCGACTACCCAAGCTAACGAATTGTTATGAACATCCATCAAATCCGCCCGAGGCGGGAGTCCAAGTCGAGACATCTGATGGGTGGGGGTCGCTCGGTGGAAGGGCGTACAAAAACGGACATTGGCATTTTATGACTGCCGAGCATCTCTGGGGGAGTAATCCAGACGTTCTCTATATTGATGGAGATATTATCGGCGATTCAGAGGACTGGGATTGCTGGGACGATTTCGCCGCTTTGAATCCACTGAACGGTTGGGATCCTACGGACGGCATTGCGGGAACAAGTATATACGTCACCGCTCAAATGTCAGAGGACGGAATCTGGGACGTTGAGGCAGCGGGTGAGACTCTAAGTAAACAGGGTGCGAGAACGTGCTATACGGAAGGCACGTGTAAAGGCATCGGAAGTGCACTCGTGTATGACAGCAACTGTAACAATCGAGATAAACAAGTCAAATGGGGGACATACAACGATATTGAGCAGGGAGACAGTGGTGCGCTTGTCTACAAACCTAACTGGAACGGCCACGACTGGGCAGTCAGTCTAGTCGCTGCGGAATCGGACATCGTTTTCGGTACTGGCTGTTTCCATATCGATAACCTCCACGGTTACCATTGGGACTGAAATCATTATGATCGTTGGTTCGACAAAACATTTTTGCGAAGTGAGATTAAATAGGCGAGAACACCATGCATCAAACTCATAGATCCATAATCTTTGGGGAAAACCGAGGCAGATCTAGGCGAGGTATCGTGATAGCAATAACCCTACTTATTTTTGCCTACCTATTTTGGGCAATAGAAGGTGTCTCGAGTGCTGCATACGATCTCAGTCCTATAGACGTAATAGGAGGTGGATTGGCGCTCTTATTACTGTTAGCTACTATCCAGGCATACTATAACGACGGACTTCTTATCAGCTGGCTGCTTGTTTTTCTGCCCGTTTTTGGAACCGCACTTAGCGGTGTGGGCGTCGGTCTTATCCGGCCCACACCGATGAAATCATTTGGACTCGCAATTGGGATAGCCCTCTTCGCTGCTCTTACGTTAGGAACGGTAGGATTTCTGCTCGGGACCGCCATTCGGAGAGGATTTAAAAGGTAGCTAATATGACCTAATGATCTAACGGTCGTTCGATTATTTCCCTTTGAGATCAGGCCCTTCAACAAAAACCAGCACTTCGCCTACCTCCGGTGTTCATGCCGGCGCTTCCTTCCGCCCCGAGTCCTTCGTCGGGAGCGGGATCTCGACGTCGATCTCATCGTACCAGATCACCGGGCGCTTCGACCGGCCGTCTTGCTCGAATCGGATCACGCCGAGCGCCTCCAGCTCGTTCAGATTCGCGCTGACCTCGGCGATGCCCCGACCGACGAGGCGCGCGGTTTCGCGCATACTCGCCGGTTCGTGTTCGGCGATCGTCCGAATCAATTCCATGTTCTTCTCGCTAAAGACGCGCGCCAAGTCGGCCTCGGACTTGAGGATGAGGACCGACCGATCTTCGGGCGCTGCGCCCTGGTCGATCGCTTCGAGGCGGGCACGGATTCGATCACGTGCCTGCTCGACCGGTTCGACCCGGACCGTGAGGGTGGTGGTGGCGTCCATCGGTGGTTGGCTTCGTTTCAGTTGGCTTCGATTTTCGATAGCGATTCGACGCTACTTCTCCGGGGGGTGCTCCCGAAAGCGATCGTAGAGTCGTGCGAGTCCCGTGAAGTCGATGCGTTCGACCTCGTCGCCGACGTGTTTCTCGTGTACGCCGTGGCTGTTGTCGAATCTGATGATCGGATCGTCTTCCCCGTCCGTGTATCCGTAGTGGAGGCGGTATTTGATACCCTCCGGGAACTTTTCTGACTTTGGTACGCGGATGATGCTGACCTGCTCGACGGACCCACGCTCAGGGTGGGCGATACGATAATCCTCGACTACATAGATGTCTTCGCCCATCCGCATATGTTAGGATACACCCAAACACGATAAGCGTTAGGATACAACCAAACATAGCGTCGGGGTGAGAGAGGAGGTGACGCTCCGTACGCGAACAATCGACGGGGTTTGTGTCGACCGGGGAGACTAATACATCGTCTCGCTCCGGTAAGTTCATTTCGAGTTCGAGCGACCCGAACGCGACCACCGCACACTATACCTACGTGGTAACCCCATCTCGACGCATGCGACAGTCAGCACCAGTCACCCGTCCGGTGACGCTCACCATCGCGGGTAGCGACTCCGGCGGCGGCGCGGGCATCCAGGCAGACCTGAAGACGGCGGAGGCGTTCGGCGCGTTCGGCACGAGCGTCGTCGCGGCCACGACGGCACAGAACACGCGGGGGGTCACGGACGTGCACGTCCCGCCCGTCGAGCACGTCGAGGCGCAGCTCGACGCCGTGCTCTCGGACTTCGAGATCGGCGCGGCCAAGACCGGGATGCTCGCCACCGCGGAGGTGGTCGGGACGGTCGCCGACTACGCCGCCGACTTCGACTTCCCGCTGGTGGTCGACCCGGTGATGGTCGCCGCGTCGGGCGACCGCCTGCTGGCCGAGGCGGCCGAGGAGGCCTACAAGGCGCTGATCGCGGAGGCCGCGGTGGTGACGCCGAACGCCGACGAGGTCGAGGTGCTCGTCGGCGAGCGCCCGGAGACGGCGGCCGACGCGCGCGAGGCGGGCGAGGCGCTGCTCGACCTCGGCGCGCGTGCGGCGCTCGTGAAGGGCGGGCACCTCGACACCGGCGACGAGGTGGTGGACGTGCTCGTCGCCCGCGACCGGGTCGAGACGTACCGCCACCCGCGCGTGGACACCGACGCGACCCACGGCTCGGGGTGCACGCTTGCGAGCGCGATCGCGACCCGCCTCGCTCACGGCGACGATCCCTTCGCCGCCGTCGGGCGCGCGACCGACTTCATGGAGCGGGCCGTCCGGTACCACCACGCCGTCGGCGAAGGGCCGGGGGCGGTCCACCACCTCGCGGCGCTGCGCGAGCGCGCCGACCGGCAGCGCACGGCGGCCGCGGTCGAGGGGATCGCGCGCGATCTCCTCGGGGAGGGCGAGCGCGTCCGCGCGCTCGTCCCCGAGGTGGGGACGAACGTCGCCGGGGCGACCCCCTACGCCGAGGGGGTCGATGAGATCGCCGCGATCGACGGGCGGGTCCGGCGGACGGCGGGCGGGATCAGTTCGGCGGGGGGCGCGCGCTTCGGGGCGTCCGAGCACGTCGCGCGCGTCCTGCTGACCGCGCGGGAGTTCGACCCGGCGCTCCGGTTCGCGCTGAACGTCCGGTACGGCGACGACGTGCGGGCGGCGCTCGACGCGCTCGGGCGGTCGGTCGCCGTCGCGGGCGGGGAGACGGGTTACGAGGGGGGCGTAGCGAGGGCGTTCGAGGGCAGGGCGGCGGAGACGCCCGACGCGATCGCCTTCGAGGCGGGCGTCGGTCGCGAGGCGACGGCGGTCCTGCTCGCCGAGGGCGCGGCGGCGCTGACGGAGCGCGCGCTGTCGCTCGCCGACGCGGTCGCGAAGAACGGGTGAGGTGACCGTCAGCCGTACGCCCGGTTGATCTCCGCGACGTCGTCCGACCCGCACGACTCGCACGCGACGGTCTCCGGAACCCCGCCGGACTCGGGGACGGCGGTCGTGAAGACGGTACCGCACTCCTGGCACTCCCACGCGACGGTCTCGTCCACGCGGAGCGCCTCCTTGACGCGGTCGAGGAGGTTCATCGTCGGCCCTCCAACCCGAAGAGTACGCGACGGATCGACATCAATATTGTGCTACTCTGTACCACGATTCGGACGTGTGCCCGACGACGACAGACATTCTATCGAGTAGTTGTGCGAAATAATTAAGTCTGAAGCGAGTAATTATTTCTTCACAAATGACACGACTGTCACGGCGGGAGGCGCTTCGACTGGTCGGCGCGGGCGCGCTCGGCGCGTCGGCGCTACCCGCGGCCGCCCAGGCCCGCGAGGGACCCTCCGGGGGTGCGGACGCCACGTGGACGACCGGCGAGCAGTACGGGATCGGGACGGTGGCCGACCACGGGTCGGACGAACCGAACCGCGTGTGGTTCACGCTCACCGAGGGCTCGCTGGCGAGCGTGCGCTTCCCGCGCATCGATCTCATGAACACCCGGACGCTCGACTTCGTGGTCGCGGACGGGTCGGGGTACGCGAAGCGCACGCACGACGTCGAACGGATCGACGGCGGGAGGGAGACGCTCTCTCGGCGGACGGAACCGAGCGACGACGACGCGCTCCTGTTCCGCCAGACGATCGAGGAGACGGGTGACGGACGGGAGTGGACGCTCGCCGTCGAGTACGCGATCGACCCCGACCGCGAGGCGGTGCTGGCGGACGTGTCCTTCGAGGCGGGCGACGGGCGCGAGTACGACGTGTACGCCGTCGCCGACCTCGCGCTGTCCAGCACCGGGATGGCCGACGCCGCCTCGGTCCGCGGCGACGACTCCGGATCGGGGCGCGGCGTCGCCGCGGGGTACGCCCTCACCGCCCGCGACACCGGCGCGAACGACGACGAGGCGGTGTTCCTCGACCCCGACGGGAACCCGTACAACGTTGCGACGGCGCTCGTCGCCCGCCGCGGGTTCGGCTGGGCGACCGTCGACGTGGTCGGCGGCGACGCCGTCTCGCCGCTGCTGACCGCGGGCGACGCCTCGACGACCTACGACGGCGCGGAGGGGAACGTCGTCCTCGCGGGTCGCCTCGCGTCGGGCGCGCGGCGGGTCCACGAGACGGTCGCGCTCGGGTTCGCCGAGGGGGCCGACGAGGACGCCGCGCGCGAGGAGGCCCGCGGGGCGCTCCGTCGGGACTTCGCCGCCGCGCGCGCCCGCTACGCGCGGACCTGGCGCGACTACCTCGGCGGCCTCGCGGTGCCGGAGTCGGTCCGCGGCGACCCCGACCTCAGACGCCAGTACGACGTCGCCGCGATGGCGCTGAAGGCGGCCGACTCGAAGCTGTTCCCCGGCGCAGGGGTCGCCAGCCTCAGCGTGCCGTGGGGGGAGGCCGTGAACGCCAACGAACCGCAGGACTACGGCTACAACTTCACCTGGTCGCGGGACCTCTACCAGGCGTTCACGGCGCTCGCGGCGATGGGCGACGTCGACAGCGCGCGGGAGGCGGTCGAGTACCTCTACGCCTACCAGCAGGGCGAGGACGGGTTCCTCCCCCAGAACACGTACGTCGACGGGCGCACGCGCTGGGGCGGCGAGCAGATGGACAACGTCTCCTTCCCGCAGGTGATGGCCTACCAGCTGAGAGAGCGCTTCGGCGTCGGCTTCGAGGAGGCCGACTACGGCTACGAGAACGTCAGGCGCTCCGCGGACTACGTCGTCGCCAACGGGCCGGCCACCGGCCAGGAGCGGTGGGAGGAGGAGTCCGGCTACTCGCCGAGCACGATCGCGGCGGAGGTCGCGGGCCTCGCCGCCGCCGCCTCCCTCGCCGCGGACGAGGGCGAGCGCGCCGACGCGCTCGCCTACCTCGCGCTCGCGGATCACTGGCGGGCGAACGTCGAGGAGTGGACGGTCACCGAGACCGGGAGCAAGTCCAAGCAACCGTACTACGTCCGCGTCAACGACGACCGCGACCCGGACGACGGCGCGCCGCTCGACATCAACAACGGCGGGCCGACGCTCGACGAGCGCGAGTGCGTCGACGCGGGCTTCCTCGAACTCGTCCGCCTCGGGGTGAAGCCGTGGGACGACCCGACGATCCGCACCTCGCTCGGCGTCGTGGACGACACCATCCGCGTGGACACGCCCAACGGCCCCGCCTGGTACCGCTACAACGGCGACGGCTACGGCGAGCAGGACGGCTCCGACTATCCCGAGGGCGCACCGTGGTCGCTCGACAACTCCGGACGGGGGCGGCTCTGGCCGATCTTCACCGGCGAGCGCGGCGAGTACGAACTGCTCGCGGGCGGGACGGGCGACCTCGCGCCCGCGTCCCTCCTGCGGACGATGGCGAACTTCGCCAACTCCGGGCTGATGCTCCCCGAGCAGGTGTGGGACCGCGAGGACCCGACCGAGTACGGCTGGGCGTTCGGCGAGGGGACGGGTTCCGCCACGCCCCTCTCCTGGAGCATGGCGCAGTTCGTCCGCCTGGCGCACTCGATCGACGCGGGCGAACCCGTCGAGACCCCCCGCTTCGTGAGCGAGCGCTACGGCGCGGGCGACCCGCCCGAGGGACCGGCCCTCGACGTGGAGTTCCCGCCCAGCGTCGTCGGCGACCGGACCGCGACCGTCTCGGGCGCGACCGACGGCGCGGAGGTCGTGGTCAAGGCTGGCGGGGAGACCGTCTCCCGCGAGGTGACCGACGGGGCGTTCGAGGTCGACGTGGCGGTCGGCGACGGCGAGACGGCGATCACCGTCGTCGCCGCCACCGGCGAGGCCGACGCGACGGCGGCCGGCACCGCCGTCGCGCGGTCGTCGGTCGCCCGCGTCGACGTGGGCGAGGCCGTCCGCGAGTGGGCGGACCCCGCAGGCGACGACCACGGCCCCGGCTCGTACGTCTACCCGACGGCGGGCGAGTTCGTCGACGGCGCGTTCGACCTCACCTCCTTCGGCGTCTACGAGACGGCCGACGCCTACCAGTTCCTCGTCGGCCTCGGGACCCTGACGAACCCCTGGGGCGGGAACGAGCTCTCGCTGCAGTCGATCCAGCTCTACCTCCGCGATCCGAACGCGAGCGGCGGGACGACGGCGGCTCGCGAGGGCGTCAACGCCTCGTTCGAGGCAGCCTACCAGCGCCGCGTGTTCGTCGAGGGGTTCGTCCCGCCGGTCGTCGAGGCCGCCGACGGGAGCGTCGTCTCCCGGGACGTGCGCGTGACGGGGTACCGGTCGGTCGACGCCGTGGAGATCGAGGTCCCGAAGTCTGCCCTCGGCGGGAGCCTCGACGGGACGGAACTCGTCCCGCTCCTGCTCGGGCAGGACGGCTACAGCCCCGGTCGCGTGCGCCCAGTGGAGGCCGAGGCGGGCGACTACGCCTTCGGCGGCGGGGTCGACGGCGACGCGAACCCGAACGTCGTCGACCTCGTGACCCCCGAGGGCGCGAGCCAGGCGGAGGCGCTGTCGTACTCCGGGGAGGAGGAGCCAGTGATCCCGTTCCTGTCGCTCTGATCCGAACGCTTATGCCGATTCTGGCGGCAGTGGGGCGTAGAGCTGACCGATGACCCGCTCCTCTCGCTTCTGAGCCGATCGACGCGCCAGTAACGCGTCGGGCGCTCAGCGTACGCTATCGCCGCACCGCCAGCCGACCGACCATCGAGAGGACAGTAATGCCAGGACCGACGTTCATCACGTGCGACCGTATAGATTTGAAGACGATCGAGGAGGAGGACCTCCCGTTCCTCCGGGAGGGGGTGAACCACCCCGACGTGCGCCGGTACATCGACGTCTTCCGGACGCCGCACACCGAGGAGCGCTACCGTGAGGAGCTGTGGCCCATAGAGACGGGCGACGACGGCGTCACGCTGCTCACGGTCCCGCGCGAGGACGAGCACGCGGGCGACCCAGTCGGGTCGGTGCAGCTGTACCCGATCGACCACGCCCGCGGGTGGGCGAACCTCGGTGTCTGGTTCCACCCGAAGGCGTGGGGGAGGGGGTACGCCCTCGAAGCCTGCGCGCACCTCCTCGACTACGGGTTCCGCCGCCTGCGTCTGCACCGGATCTCCGCGAGCGCGATGGCCCCCAACGAGGCGTCCGTCGCGCTCTGCGAACGCCTCGGGTTCGTCCACGAGGGGACCGTCCGCGAGGCCAGTTTCGTCGGCGGGGAGCGCGTCGACGACGAGAGCTACGGCCTCCTGGTCCACGAGTGGGAGGGGCCGGAGGCGGTCCTCGGGGAATAGCCACGAGGGCGTAGTGAGGTCGACACGGTTTCAGAGGGTGACCGGATCGTCTCCCCGATTCGTGACGTAATTGCGGTCATTCTCCGCCGTGGATCCGAAGAAAAGGGGATTCGTACCGGAAGTCGTTGGATCGTCAGCGATGATTCCGATCGTAACGGCTCAGATACCGGTAGCAGCAGCCCTCTGGTCAAACGAGTAGCAACATACGTACAGAGGTTTTATCGTGCAGAGTGACGTAGGTACATGGTGACAATGCCGATCAACATCGACACGTTCGAGGGGAGTTCGGAGGACGCGCTCGGCGGTGGGCTCACGCAACCGGAGCGCGTCCTGTCGTTTCTCGCCTCGCACGCCGACAAGGCGTTCCGACCGATCGAAATCGCCGAAGAGACGGGGATCCCGCGGAACTCGATCAGTTCCGTGTTGCGACGCCTCGAAGGGCAGGAGCTCGTCCGGCACAAGGGAGAGTACTGGGCCATCACGGACGACCGGGACCGCCTCCACTCGCTCACACAGTACGAACTCGTCACGGAGAGTCTGAACGACCTCTACGGTGAAGAGGATCCATCCGAGTGGGTCGGACATATGCCAGTCAGGGACGAGGCCGATACGAGCGATGACACATGATGCGGGATGCCGAGGGCGAGATCGCCGAGTTCGAGCGTGGAGACGTCGTCTGGGGAGTCGATCCGTTCAAGCAGGATCCGATCACGGATCCCGAGGTGTCCCCCGACGGTGGGGGTGTTGCACCCCGTCCGTGGCTTATCGTCAGTACTGAAGCCGTTCCCTTCCACCCCGATCAGTATCTCTGTCTCACGCTCACGACGCGGACGTGGCACGGCGCTTCGATCCCCCTCTCGGCGGAGAGCTGGGCAGAAGGCGGTGCGCCGGAGGGATCGTCGATCATGCCGTAGTCGATCTCCGCGATTCGACACGAATTCCTGGATACGACGGGAGACCTCGTCGCTCGCCTCGACGTCGTTCCCGACGACGGTGTCCCCGAGGACGGATACCAGGGCCACCTCACCGAAGCGATTACGGCCGAAGCCACACGTCGTGTCATCGGGTATCTCGAAGAGACACTCGTCACGTGAGCTACCCGGCCCTCAAGCACGAGCCGTTAGGCGACCGACGGAGTGGAGGGGAGGCTGATATCCTGATCAGTGCGAATTATCTACATCTAAAGGATCCCATTGAACTCCTCGTGAGCTACCCGTCTACACCGGCCACCAGCGTATAGCGGGACGGCTCGAAGCCGAGCCTCTCGTAGAAGGCGAGAGCGCGTTCGTTGTCCACGTCGACTTCGAGCGGTTCGAGGGCGTCGCCGTCGAGACGTACTGATCACTGACCGACGCCCGCCGGACGCCCACCCCGCGCGGACGAACCCACAGCGTTTTGCTCCGCCCGCCACCACTCAACAGTCATGACTGCGGAGGGAATCGTCGGACAGTACCTCGCCCTGAAGCGCGAGTCGGACGCCGACCTGCTCGCCATGCAGATGGGCGACTTCTACGAGTTCTTCCACGAGGACGCCGAGGCGGTCGGGCGCGAACTCGACCTGAAGGTGTCCGAGCGTTCGAGCGGCGGGGAGTCCTACAAGATGGCGGGCGTGCCCCTCTCCGAGCTCACGCCGTACCTGACGGCGCTGGTCGAGCGGGGCTACCGCGTCGCCGTCGCGGACCAGCGCGAGCGCGAGGACGGCGAGATCGTCCGCGAGATCGTCCGCGTGGCGACGCCGGGCACGCTGCTCGAGACGACGAGCGAGGAGGCGCGCTACCTGGCGACCGTCGTCCGGGAGGGCGAGGGCGCGAGCGGAGGAGGGTACGGTCTCGCGTTCGTCGACGTGACGACCGGCCGCTTTCACGTCACGACCGTGGAGGGCGCGGGAGCCGTCTGCACCGAGCTGTACCGCTTCGCGCCGATGGAGGTGCTTCCGGGCCCGGAGGTCCGGGGGGACGACGACCTGCTCGCGCGCGTCGAGGAGCGCGTCGAGGCGACGGTCACCCTCCACGCGACGGAGGACTTCGCGCCCGGGCGGGCGCGTCACGCCGTCCGCGAGCACTTCGGCGACGTGCTCGGGGCGCTCGGCGGATCGGACGGCGGTCCGGCTCGGTCGCGCTCCGGCTCCGCCGAGGGGAGTGCCGATCCGATCGGGGGGGCCGCCGTCCGCGCGGCGGGCGCGGCGCTCTCCTACCTCTCGGCGACGGGCGTCGGCGCGCTGGCGTCGGTGACGCGGCTCCAGCCCTACCGCCCGGACGACCACGTCGAACTCGACGCGACGACCCAGCGCAACCTCGAACTCACCGAGACGATGACCGGCGCGGGCCGCTCGCTGTACGAGACGATCGACCGCACCGTGACGAGCGCGGGCGGGCGACTGCTGAAGGAGTGGCTCGGGCGGCCCCGCCGGTCCCGGGGCGAGCTCGAGCGGCGACAGTCGACGGTGGCCGCCTTCGCGCACGCCGCGCTCGCGCGCGAGGAGTTCCGGGAGGTGCTCGGGGAGGCGTATGACCTCGAACGCCTCGCCAGCCGGAGCGTCTCGGGGAGCGCCGACGCGGGCGACTTCCTGCGCGTGCGCGAGACGCTCGCGCTCCTTCCGCGGCTCGCCGAGGTCGTCTCCGGTTCGGAGCGCCTGCGGGCGTCGCCGGCGAGCGAGGTGCTCTCGCGACCGGATCACGAGGCCGCCGCGGACCTCCGCGAGGCGCTCTCGGCGGCGCTCGCGGACGACCCGCCGAACGCGGTCACTGGGGGCGGGGTGATCCGCCACGGGTTCGACGACGAACTGGACGACCTGATCGACCGGCTGGAGACGAACCGGGAGTGGTTCGAGACGCTCGACGAGCGCGAGCGTCGGCGGACGGGCATCTCCCGGCTCTCGGTCGGGCGCAACAAGACCGACGGCTACTACCTCCAGGTGGCGAAGGCCGAGGCCGACGCGGTCCCCGACGACTACGAGGGCATCAAGACGCTGAAGAACGCCCAGCGATACGTCACCGACGAACTCCGGGAACGCGAGCGCGAGATCCTCCGCCTGGAGGAGCGCCGCGCGGACCTGGAGTACGAGCTGTTCTGCGAACTCCGTGACGAGGTGGCGGAGCGGGTCGCGCTCCTGCAGGACGTGGGCCGGGCGTTCGCGGAGCTCGACGCGCTCGCGGGCCTCGCGGTGCACGCCGTCAAACGCGACTGGACGCGACCGGAGCTCGCCGAACCGGGCGCGCTCGACGTGGAGGCGGGCCGCCACCCCGTCGTGGAGACGGACACCGAGTTCGTCCCGAACGACCTCCACCTCGACGCCGACCGCCGCTTCCTCATCGTGACGGGGCCGAACATGAGCGGGAAGTCAACCTACATGCGCCAGGCGGCGCTCATCACGCTGCTGGCGCAGGTGGGGAGCTTCGTCCCCGCCCGGCGGGCGCGCGTGGGCGTCGTCGACGGCATCTACACGCGCGTCGGCGCGCTGGACGAACTCGCCCAGGGGCGCTCGACGTTCATGGTAGAGATGCAGGAGCTCTCGAACATCCTCCACTCTGCCACCGAGGACTCGCTCGTGATTCTCGACGAGGTGGGCCGCGGGACGGCCACCTACGACGGCATCAGCATCGCGTGGGCGGCGACGGAGTACCTGCACAACGTCGTCGGCGCGATGACGCTCTTCGCCACCCACTACCACGAGCTGACGACGCTCGCGGACCACCTGCCGCGCGTGGTCAACGTCCACGTCACGGTCGACGACCGCGACGGCGAAGTGACCTTCCTCCGCACCGTCGAGGAGGGCGCGACCGACCGCTCCTACGGGGTGTACGTCGCGGACCTCGCGGGCGTCCCCGCGCCGGTCGTCGACCGCGCGGACGAGGTGCTCGACGCGCTCCGGGAGGAGCGCGCCATCGAGGCGAAGGGCGGAGGCGGCGGCACCGTCCAGGCCGTCTTCGATCTGGGCTCGGGGGCGTTCCGGACCGCGGCGGAGGCCGACGGGGGATCGGCGACCGCGCCGGAGCCCGAACCCGATCCCGATCCGGAGGTCGAGCGCGTGCTGGCCGACCTCCGGGACGCCGACCCGAACGAGATGACGCCGCTGGAGGCGCTCCGGCTGGTGCAGGACCTCCGGGGGCGGTTGCCGGAATGACCGAGCGACCCCTCCGGGCGACCGTCCACCAGAAGACGGTGCTGTTCGGCCCCGACCGGGACGTGCTGCTCCTCCGGGATCCGGAGGAGGGCTGGGAGTTCCCGGGCGGTCGGCTCGGCGTCGGCGAACGCCCGATCGACGGCCTGCGGCGCGAGGTCCGCGAGGAGACGGGACTTGAAGTGGCCGTGGGGCGACCGATCCACACCGTGGCGTGGCGGAGCAGCGGAAAGGGGCGGTTCGCGGTGATCTACCGCTGTACGACGGTTCTCACCGAGGTGCGCCTGAGCCACGAGCACGTCGAGTACCGGTGGGTCGACCCCGACGACGCGCCCCGACTGCTGAACGACCGGCAGACGGCGGCGCTCGAACGCGCCCTGGAGGAATCGCGATGAGCGACGAGATCCGCCGGCTCGACCCGAAGACGGTGGAGCGCATCGCCGCCGGCGAGGTGGTCGAGCGGCCCGCATCGGTCGTAAAGGAACTGGTCGAGAACAGCCTCGACGCCGACGCCTCGCGGATCGCCGTGAGCGTCGAGAACGGCGGAATCGACGGCGTACGCGTCGCCGACGACGGGAGTGGGATGGACGAGGAGGCGGTCCGCCGGGCCGTCGAGGAGCACACGACGAGCAAGATAACCGACGTCGAGGACCTGGAGCGGGGGGTCCACACGCTCGGCTTTCGCGGCGAGGCGCTGCACGCCATCGGGGCGGTCTCGCGGCTCTCGATCACGACCAGGCCGCGGGGGGAGGCGCGGGGGACGGAACTCGTCGTCGAGGGGGGCGACGTCGAGCGCTCGAAGCCCGCCGGCTGCCCCGAGGGGACGACCGTCGAGGTCGCGGACCTGTTCTACAACGTCCCCGCCCGGCGGAAGTACCTGAAGCGGCCCGCGACGGAGGCCGACCACGTCCAGCGCGTGGTGACGGGCTACGCGCTGGCGAATCCCGACGTCGCCGTCTCCTTCGAGGCCGACGGGCGCGAGCGCTTCGCCACGCCGGGCCGCGGCGACCGCAGGAGCGCCGTGATGGCCGTCTACGGCCGCGAGGTGGCGAGCGCGATGGTGCCGATCGAGGGCGACGCCTCGGCCCTCCCGGACGGCCCCCTCGAGAACGTGTCGGGGCTGGTGAGCCACCCGGAGACGACCCGCGCGAGCCGCGAGTACTGCTCCGCGTTCGTAAACGGGCGGTACGTCACCGCGAGCGCGGTCCGGGAGGCGATCGTGGACGCCTACGGAACGCAGCTCGCGCCGGACCGCTACCCCTTCGCGGTCGTCTTCCTCGACGTGGACCCGGCGACCGTGGACGTGAACGTCCACCCGCGCAAGCTCGAGGTCAGGTTCGCGGACGAGGCGGGCGCGCGCGAGCAGGTCCGGGCGGCCGTGGAGCGCGCGCTGCTCGACGAGGGGCTGATCCGCTCGGGCGCGCCGCGCGGGCGGTCCGCCCCCGAGCAGGCCGAGATCGCCCCCGAGCGCGTCGAGACGGACGAGGCGGGCGAGGAATCGGGAGACGATGGCGGCGAGCGGGCGAAGGCGTCCGGCCCGTCCGCGACGTCCGCCGACGGGACGGCGCGCTCCGACTCCGGAACGGCGTCGGGTGACGGGGACGCCCCGCACGACGCGCACGCCGATTCGGCGGCCGACGGCGCGGCGTCCGCGTCGTCCGTCTCCGCCGCGCCGACGGACGATCCGATGTACGCCGACGAGCGCGGGCCGACGCCCGGGGAGGATCCGCACGAGCGCCGGCGGTCGGGGAAGTTCCGCCCCGCGACCGAGCAGACCCGCCTGAGCGACGACGACCCGGAGCCGGAGTACGAGCGCCTGCCGCCGCTCTCCGTGCTCGGGCAGTACGACGACACCTACGTCGTCGCCGAGACCGACGACGGCCTCGTGCTGATCGACCAGCACGCCGCCGACGAGCGGGTGAACTACGAACGACTCCGCGAGGCGTTCGCGGAGGACGTGACGACGCAGGCGCTCGCGGACCCCGTCCGTCTCGAACTCACCGCGCGCGAGGCGGCGCTGTTCGAGGACTTCGAGGACGCCCTCGCCTCGCTCGGCTTCCACGCGGGGCTCGCGGCGGACCGCGTCGCCGAGGTGCGCACCGTCCCCGCGCTGCTGACGGGGCGCGAGGACCTCGTACGCGACCTCCTGACGGCGTTCGTGGCCGGCGACGGGGCGAGCACGGTCGAGGCCGCGGCCGACGAACTGCTCGCCGACCTCGCCTGCTACCCCTCCGTGACGGGAAACACCTCGCTGACGGAGGGCTCGGTCGTCGACCTGCTCTCCGCGCTCGACGACTGCGAGAACCCCTACGCCTGCCCGCACGGCCGCCCCACGATCGTCGCCTTCGACCGCGAGGAGATCGAGGACCGATTCGAGCGCGACTACCCGGGACACGCCGGCCGTCGGCGGGAGTAACGCCCTCGGACCGCGCTGGCGTCGAGCGGGTGGCGAGCGCGGCGCGATCGAGGGGCAGTCCTCCGCGCGACCCGCCGGGAGGTCGAGGCGGTCGCCGAGCGGATGGAGCGCGCCCGCCGGCGGGAGCGACGGTAGGCCGAACGTGTCGAACGGGTCGAACGAGACGATAGAGATTTGATACACTCTCTCTATCGTGATAGTATGCGAACAATGTACGTTGTGTCGGTCGTCATCCTCCTGGCCGCCACGACGCTTCCGGCGGCCGCGGCGGCGGACCAGGTGACGCTCACCGTCAGCGTCGTCGACGGGGACGGCGCACCCGTCGCCGGCGCGCAGGTGACCGCGGAGTGGGCGGACGGGCGCGCGACCGACACGACGCGGAGCAACGGGCAGGTGCTCGTGGACGTGCCCGCCGGGGCCGACGTGACCATCACCGTCGACGACGACCGCTACGTCAGGAACCGACCCTACGTCCTCACCGACGCCTCCGGCGGCGAGGTGACCGTCCCCGTCGCGGAGCGCGGCCGCGCCGCCGTCCACGTGCGCGACGACGACGGCCCCGTCGCGAGCGCGCGGGTGACCGTCGCGCGGGACGGCGACGTGATCGCGACCGGCTGGACGAACGACGACGGCGCGTTCGCCACTGGTGACATCGAGCAGGGGGTCTACGAGGTGCAGGTCGAGAAACCCGGTTACTACGACCGCGAGCGCACGATCGCGGTCGACGGCGAACGGCTCTGGCTGCTCGACCTCGAAGCGGGGACGGTCCCGGTGGCGGTGCGTGTCGTCGACGCTCACTTCGACCCGCCGCGTCCGATCCCCGGCGCTCGCGTGACGGTCGGCGAGCGCGAGAGCGTGGAGACGAACGGCGACGGCGCGTTCACGTTCCCCCTGCCGGTGAACACGGCGTTCGACCTCCGGGTCGAGAAGGCGGGGTACGAGCCGGCCGCCCGCACCCTCTCCGTCGGGGAGTCGGCGACCGCCGCGACCGTCGCCACCCGGCGCGTTCCGGCGCTCTCGCTCTCGGCCGCCAACTCGAAGGTCGTCGTCGGCCAGACGCTGCGCGTCACGGTGACGGACGAGTACGGCGACCCGGTCGCGGATGCCGGGATCCGCATCGACGGCGAGCGCGTCGCCGAGACTGGCGACGACGGGACGGCGCGCGTCGGAATCGAGGCCGCGGGCGAGCGGCGACTCGTCGCCGTTGCGGCGGGCGTCACGTCCGACACGGTGCTCGTCGAGGGCGTACGAGCGGGCGGCGACGAACCGACGGCGACGACGCCCGCGTCGGAGGCGACGACGAACGACACCGCCCCGGCGACGACCGCCGACGTCGGGCCGGGGTTCACGCCCCTCGCCGCGCTGGCGGCGGTCGCCCTCGCGCTGGGCCTCGCCGCCCGTCGGCGGTCGGGACTGTAGAGCCCTACCGGGGCGTCACAGTGAGATTCACGTGATGTTCACCTCGAATGGCCACCGTGGCAAGCGACAGCGCGAGCGTCCAGGGTAGCGTCCGCCAGCTGTTCCCCTTCGAGCGCGACGTGCTCGTCCTCTCGCTGTCGATGGTCGCGTTCTCGGGGCTCTGGTTCGCGGCCTGCCCGCCGCACGAGGCGCTCATCGTCGGCCCCGCCGAGCGGAACGCCAGCGGCCGCGGCGACGTGATCACGAGATGGAGTACCCGCCGTCCACGATCAGGCCGTGTCCGGTGACGTAGGACGACTCCTCGGAGAGCAGAAACAGGATCGCGTCGGCGATCTCCTCGGGTTCGCCGAGGCGCTTGAGCGGGTACTGCGCCTCCATCCGCGCGCGGACCTCCTCCGGGTTCGACTGCGTCTCGAAGTACTGGCGGCCGAGGTCGGTGTCGGTGAACCCCGGGCAGACGGCGTTGGCGCGGACGCCCTTCGGTCCCGCCTCGGCGGCGATCGCCCGCGTGAAGTTGAGCACCGCCCCCTTCGTCAGCGAGTAGACCGCCTGCTTCGGCAGGCCGAGGACGGCCGCGAGCGAGGCGACGTTGACGATCGCGCCACGGCCCTGCTCCTTCATGATCGGGAGGGCGGCGTGACAGCCGTGCCAGACGCCGTAGACGTTGATGTCGACGACCCGCTCCAGCACGTCCGTCCCCGTCTCCTCGGCGTACGCGGGCGGGTGGCCGACGCCCGCGTTGTTGACGATCCCGTCGAGGCCGTACTCCTCCGCGGTCGCCGCCACGAGGTCGTGAACGCGGTCGCCGTCGGTCACGTCGAGCGCGTGGGAGACGGCCTCGCCGCCCGCGTCGCGGACGGCCTCTGCGGTCTCCGCGGCGGCCTCCTCGTCCACGTCGGTGGCGACCACGGTCGCCCCCTCCGCCGCGCAGGCCAGCGCGGTCGCCTCGCCGATCCCGGCACCTGCACCGGTCACGAACACGGTCGCGTCATCGAGTCGCATACCCCCGGATCGTCACGGGGGGATATACTGTCGGTTGCACCCTCGCGAAAGTAGTGGGCACTCACGGGTGTCCACACTGTTCGCTGGCCTACAACCGACAGTATAACTCCCGGGGGAGACCGCAACCCGTTTGCCCTCGCTTCGCCACTCGATAGACGATGCTCTCGGCAGGCGACGACGCACCCGACTTCGAACTGCTCGATCAGGACGGCCAGCCGACCCGACTGACCGACTTCGCCGGTCCGGTCGTCGTCTACTTCTACCCGCGCGCGGACACCCCCGGCTGCACGACCGAGGCCTGCGGCTTCCGCGACGCGTGGGACGAGTACGAGGAGCGCGGCGTCACCGTCCTCGGGATCAGCGACGACTCGACCGCCGACCTCCGGACGTTCGCGAAGAAGTACGACCTCCCGTTCACGCTCCTGTCGGATCCGGAGGGGGAGGTGGCGGCGCAGTACGACTCCTACGGCGAGAAGGCCATGTTCGGCAACACCTTCGACGGCACCTTCCGCAACACGTACGTCGTCGACGGCGGCGAGATCGTCGCCGCGTACGAGGACGTCTCGCCCGAGGGCCACGCCGAGGAGATCCTGTCGGACCTCGAGGCGCGGGGGGCGTAGGGGAGCCTCGCCGGAAGGGAAAGACCGAGGCCGCTCGCCGCTGTAGCGCCGCCCATGACGCGACCACTCGACGGGCAGACCGCCATCGTAACCGGAGCGAGTTCGGGTATCGGCGCGGCCGCCGCGCACGCGCTGGCGCGGGACGGCGCGAGCGTGGTGCTCGCCGCCCGCCGCGAGGAGCGCCTGCGGGAACTCGCCGACGCGGTCGAGGACGAGCACGGCGGCGAGGCGGCGGTCGTCCCGACGGACGTGCGCGACGAGGAGGGAGTCGAGGCGCTCGTCGAGGCCACGGTCGAGCGATTCGGGGGGCTCGACGTCCTGCTCAACAACGCCGGCCTCGCGCGCGGCGCGGGCGTCGCCGACCTCACCACTGAAGAGTACCGGACGATGATGGAGACGAACGTCGACGGGATGTTCTTCGCCACCCGCGCCGCCCTCCCGCACCTCCGCGAATCCGCGGGGACGCTCCTGTTCGTCGGGAGCTTCGCGGGGCAGTACCCCCGCCCGTTCAACCCGGTCTACGCGGCGAGCAAGTGGTGGACGCGCGGGTTCGCCCTCAGCGTGGCCGCCCGCGTGGGCGACGAGGGGGTCGCGGTGACGGTGATCAACCCCGCCGCGGTGCGCACGGAGTTCGCGATCCCGGGGTTCGGCGAGGAGGAGGCGACCGCGTTCGAGGACCGCTTCGAGTACGGCGAGGCGGTCGAACCCGAGGAGGTGGCCGAGGCGGTCGCCTTCGCCTCGCGGCAGGACCCCTCCTACGCGAGCGAGATCGACCTCTACGACCGCGGGAAGCTCTCGATGTTCTAGCGCACCTCGACCGACACCGCCGCCTCCGGCGTCCGGGCCGTGCGGACGTACCGACGCGGGCCGTGTTCGAGGCGGAAGACCTCGATCCTGACGACGAGTCGCCCCGAGTCGAGCGTCGCGCGCAGGATCGGCCCGGCGCTGGTGACGACGACGTACGGCGGCGCGGCGACGGGGTCGGCCGGCAGCTCCTCGCCCGCCGCCTCGACGGCCCCGGCGAGCACCCCCGGGAACTGCTGCGTGATCCCGGCGTGCGCGAGCGCGGCGCTCAGCGGGTTCGACAGCGAGTCAACGGTGTCGAGATCCTCGCTCTCCGCGACCGCGTCGGCGCAGTCGAGCACCCGCTCCACGAGCCGCCGGTGCTCCGTCAGCAGGTAGGTTCGGACGGCCTCGCGCATCGGCTCACCCCGCGGCACAGTTGTTCGGTCCGAGTTCGAGTTCGAACGCCGTCTCGTCGTCCACGTCCTCCCGGCCGAGGTTGACGGCGATGATCTCCTCGTAGTTCGCCGGGCGGGCTCCCATCCTGTCGAGGACGAACTCGACGAACGCCTCGCGGTCCTGCTCGAAGGCCGGCAGGCGCTCGCGGAGGTCGCCGAGCGCGGCGACGAACGGCCCCGTCGCCGCCACGTCCGGTTCGACGTGCCCCGGCGCGACGGTCAGATCGTCCGGGAGGTCGGCGAAGCGCTCGGTGAGCGTCGCGTGGAGGTCGCGGGCCATCTCCCGCGCGCCGTCGTCGTCCGCCGCTCGCGGACTCCGTCCGCTCGCGCGTTCCGAGGCGCGACGCGCATCGCGTTCCAAATCGGGGCGCGGCACGCGCTCTACGAACAGGCCGTCGCCGGTGAGGAGGAGATCGCTCACGCGGTAGGCGGTCATCTCCGTCGTGTGGCCGGGCGCGGCGATCGCCTCGACGGTGATCCCCCCGACGTCGAGTGTCTCGCCCGGCGCGAGGAGCGTGAAGGCCTCGGCGTCGGCGAGCCCGCGATCGACGGCCCCGCTCGGGAGGACGGGTTCGACGCCCGCCGCGGACAGTTCGCGGACGCCGCTCACGTGGTCGGCGTGGACGTGCGTGTCGAGCGCGTAGGCGAGCTCCGCGCCGAGGGCGCGCGCGTCCGCGAGGTACCGCTCGGCGAACGCGCGCAGCGGGTCGATCACCCCCGCCTCGCCGTCGCTCACCACCAGGTACGCGAGACAGCCGCTCGACGGCCGGAGGTACTGAAGGACGGTCGCGTTCGAGTCGACGTCCAGTTCCGCGACCTCGTAGAGGCGCGCCCAGCCCTCCATCCCCCCGGCGAGGTTGATCGCGTCGACACCCTCCTCGCGCAGCATCGCGGCCACCTCGTCGCTCGCTTCCCCCTGCGGGCAGACGACGACGACCTCCTCGGGCAGGTCGGACGCGAGATCGGCGACGCTGTCGGTGGCTCCCGCGGCGACGAAACGCATGTACGGGATCGCGGACCGTTCGGGCGCGTCGATGCGCCACTCGTCGATCTCGGACCTGTTTCGCACGTCGAGGAGGTGGACGCGCTCCCCGCCCGCGAGGCGGTCGCGGAGCGTCGCCGCGTCGATGGCGTCGGCCGACGCCGTCGAGGACTCCTGGTTCATACCTCGACCGAGGTGATCCGCGCCGATAAGCGCCGCGCGACCGTTCCGATACTCGACACGACCCTACATATGCCGCGGCGGTGTGGAGTCGCGTATGGACGCAGGGGAGTTCACGGCGACCGTCCGGGAGGAGTGCGAGCGGGAACTCGACCGCCTCGGGAGCGAGAAGGCGCTCGTGGCGGCGACCGCGGCGCAGCTCGACCGTGAGCACGTGCTCGCGAGCGCGGCGCGGACCGAACTCCGCGCCGTCGGGACGTTCGAGTCGTGGGCGGCGAGCGAGAGCGCGGAGGCGGCGCGCGCGGCCTTCGTCGGCGCCGCCGAGCGGGAGCGCGAGCACGCCGACCGCGTCGTCGCGCTGCTGGACGAGGGCGCGGAGCCCGAGCCCGACGCCGATCCGCTCCACGAGTACCTCCGCGGGCTCGATTCGACGGCCGAGCGCGTCGCTGCCGGGATGGTCGGCCGCCCGATGGTCACCGACCGGACGCTCCTACAGACGATCAACTTCTTCGTCAACGAGTCCGACGAGCGGACGGCTGACCGCTTCCGCGAGCTGCGCGGGGAGACGCGGGAGACGATCGAGGAGGGAGCGCGGCTGCTCGAGGAGGTGTGCGAGGGCGACGACGACTGGGAGCGCGCCGAGGCAGCCGCCGTCGAGGTCGTCGAGCGCGCCTACGAGGAGTACGCCGAGACGCTCGAGGGGATGGGCGTCGATCCCCGGCCGGTGTGCTGACGCGGGGTCTCCGGTTTACCTGGCGAACAGGCGGCACGGTCGCTCCACGGGTCACTGTGCCGCGCAACCGCAGGACGACCCGTGGCGAGAGTCAGCGCACGGGGACGCTGGCCGCCCCCTCCTACTTGAACTCTCGCCGCGTTCTGCCGGTCAGCCGATTCCGGCCTACTGCTCGGGGGGTTCGTCCTGGAAGGCGACGACGGCGTCCCGGAAATCGTCGGGGACGCGCGTCGCCTTCCCGTCCTCGTCGACGGCGACGTGGACGACGCCGCCCTCCGCGAGCACCGCGTCGTCCCGCTTCCGGCGGGCGCGGTAGGCGAACCGGATGCTCGACTCGCCGATCGACTCCACGCCGAGGGCGTTGACGATCACGTCCCCGAAGCGGGCCGGGGCGCGGTAGTCGAGGTCGACGTGGGCGACGTGGACGTCCCAGTCGGCGGCGAGCATCGCGTCGTAGTCGTAGTCGATCGCCCGGAGGTAGGCGTTGACCGCCTCGTCCTGGTAGGTGACGTACTCGCCGTAGAAGACGACGCCCTGCTGGTCGGTCTCCGCGAAGCGCACCCGGTTCTCGAACACGTCGTGCATACCGGGGGAAGCGAGGCGACCGGGATAGCTGTTGGCGCTCGTCGATCAGTCCCCGTCCGTCTCGAGGCGCGGTCCCCACGCGCGGACGGCGTCGATAGCCCGCCGCGAGAACTCGTGCTCGTCGATGTCGCCCGCCTCCAGCGCGCGGAGCCACGCCTCGCGCACCTCCCACGTCCCGTGGACCACCCCCTCGGGGTTCGTGACGGTCGCGCCCACGTCCTGGGGTTCCCAGTCGTCGTACTCCCGGAGGGTGACGATCACGCTCCCGACCTGCCGCGGGGGGACCCCGCCGGTGGGGAGGACCGTCTCGTAGACCAGTTCGAGCGTCCCGTCGACGACACCCGCATCCCTCAGGTAGACGTTCTGACTCATGAGGTGCTCCTCCAGGTGCTCGTACAGCGCCTCGTCGACGCGGGGCATGATCGAACGTCGAGGGCGGGGAGGGATTAAGCCTGCCCGTCGCCATCGTGGCTCTCGCCGCTCCCGCGGTCGTCGGTCCCGCGCGTCCCGCGTCCCGTATCGATCCCGTACGTCTCCCGCACCGTCCGCGCGAGCAGTCCGTCGCGCGCGAGCGCGACGTAGACGATCACGAACGGGCCCTCGCTCGGATCGAGGACGAACACCTCGTACGGCGGGTCGGCCCCCTCGATGCGGTCGAGCAGCGGTTCGAGGGGCGTGATCCCGTCCTCGAACTCGGCGAAGAGGTCGCGCTCGCCGGCCTGCTCCGCGAAGACGTAGAGGACGCCGTTGACCTCGCCGTCGGTGCCCCGGGTGACGCGGGAGTTCATCGCCGCGCCCGTGCGCTCGGCCTCACGCCAGCACTCGAGCGCCGCCTCGAAGGCGGGCGAGACGCCGCGGGCGAACGCGAACCGCGTCTCCGTCTCGCGTTCGACGGTCGCGAAGCGCGGCCGCTCGCCGGACCAGTCGAACGTCGCGCGGACGGCGTTGCCCGGTTCGAGGGCGGCCACTCGCTCGGCGAGCGGCCCCTCGTACCCCTCGCGGGCGACGTAGACGGGGTCCGTCGTCTCCGCGTCGAGCAGCAGGTACTCGTCGGGCGCGCGGGTGCTCCGGAGGACGCGATAGACGCCGGCGTCGGTCATCGTCGGGGATTGGCGGGCGCGCGCCGAGTGACTGTCGGATTCGTCCCGCTCCGGCGCGCACGCTCAGAGCCAGCCGAGTCGCCAGGCGACGGCGACCACGGACAGCGCGAGGACCGAGAGGACGACGCCGGCGGCGACCCATATCTGCTCGCGGGCCGCGTCGCGGTGCTCCTCGAGCACGTCGTCCGGGACGACGCTGGCGACGCCCTGCCGGGCGAGGACGCCGAGCAGGAGGTCGTCACCCCAGCCGAGCACCGGGATCACGTCGGGGAGGAGGTCGATCGGGACCAGGAGGTAGGCAACGGCGACTAGCACGAGCGCGGCGGCGCGCCGCGGCGTCCGCCGGTCGAGGGCGACGCGGACGAGCGCGTAGGCCTCGACGAGCGCCGACGAGAGGAACCGGACCATCGGGCCCCGTACGCGTCGACGCGACTTGAGGCGTGCGCCGGCCCGGACTGACTATTTATCCTCCGGCGGCCGCTAGGGGCGGTATGCGCATCGTCACGCTGCTCCCCTCGGCGACGGAGATCGTCTACGCGCTCGGCCTCGAACCCGTGGCGGTCTCCCACGAGTGCGACTACCCGCCCGAGGCTGCCGGGAAACCCGCTGTGAACGGGACGCGGATCGACCCGACCGCCACGAGCGCGGAGATCGACGGCCAGGTGCTCGACGCAGAGCGCGAGGGAGAGGGCGTCTACGAGATCGACCTCGACGCGCTCGCCGAGGCCGACCCCGACCTGATCGTCACGCAGGGGTTGTGTGACGTCTGCGCGGTGGACGAGGTGCTCGTCGAGCGTGCCGTCGAGCGACTCGATCTCGACTGCCGGATCCTGACGACCGATCCCCACAGCCTGGCGGACGTGTTCGACGACGTGCGGCGGGTCGGGCGAGCGACGGGTCGGGAGGGACAGGCCGAACAGCTCGTGGCCGAACTCCGCGCCGGGGTCAACGCCGTCCGCGACGTCGCCGCCACGGTGGAGGACCGCCCCCGCGTCGCCGTGCTCGACTGGCTCGACCCCGTGATGACCGCGGGCCACTGGGTGCCCGAGATGATCGAGTACGCGGGCGGCGAGGCGCTCTTCGACGCGCCCGCGTCCGTCCCCCGCGAGTGGGAGGAGATCCGCGAGGCCGACCCCGACGTGCTCGTCGCCGCCCCCTGCGGCTTCGGCCTCGATCAGACCGCGGCGAACCTGACCGACCTCACGGAGCGTCCGGGGTGGGACGACCTGACGGCGGTCCGCTCGGGCCGCGCCTACGCGATGGACGGGCACCACTACGTGAACCGCCCGGGACCGCGCCTCCTCGACACCCTGGAGTACCTCGCGGTGCTGCTCCACCCCGCGCTGTTCGACGCGCCGCCGGAGGACGCCGCCCGCCCGCTATCGCACGTGGCGGTCTGAGTGGGACGATGCTCGTCCTCCCGCGCGCCGCGTTCGACGCGCTGCTCGCCCACGCCCGCGACGGCGTGCCCGAGGAGGTCTGCGGCGTCCTCGGCGGCGTCGAGGACGGGGAGCGGGCGCGCGTGACCGGCCACCGCCGGGTGACGAACGTCGCCGCGACGCCCGAGACGCGCTACGAACTCGACCCGGCGGAACAGCTGGCGGCGATGCGGGCGATCGAGGAGGGGGGCGAGGCGGTCGTGGGCTTCTATCACTCTCACCCGAGGGGACCGCCGCGGCCGAGCGCGACCGACCGGGCAGAGGCGACCTGGACGGGGGCGCGCTACGTCATCGTCGTTCCGGGCGAGGCGTTCGTCGGCTGCTGGCGGTGGACGGGCGAGGACTTCGAGCGGGAGTCGGTGACCGTCGTCTGATCTCCGGGCGGCTACTCCGCCCGGATCGCGCAGGTCTCCTCGTACTCCACGTCGTGGACTGACTCGATCCGCGGGTTCTCGCCGCAGACGGGGCAGTCGGGGTTCCTCCGGATCTCGACCGTCTCGAAGGTCATGTCGGAGGCGTCGTAGAGGATCAGCCGGCCGTCGAGCGTCTCGCCGTAGCCGAGCGCAAGCTTCATCGCCTCGGTGGCCTGGACGCAGCCGACCGTCCCGGGGAGGACGCCGAGGACGCCCGCCTCGGCGCAGCTCGGGACCGTGCCCGCGGGCGGCGCTTCCGGGAAGAGACACCGGTAGCACGGCGAGTCCTCGCGCGCCTCGAAGGTCGTCACCTGCCCCTCGAACCGGAGGATCGCGCCGTGGGAGAAGGGGACGCCCGCGAGCGTGCAGGCGTCGTTGACGAGGTAGCGGGTGGCGAAGTTGTCCGAGCCGTCGACGACCACGTCGTAGTCGGCGATGAGTTCCTCGACGTTGTCGGCCCCGAGGCGCACCTCGTGGGGTTCGACAGTCACGTCGGGGTTCTGTCGCGCGACGAAGTCGGCGGCCGACTCGACCTTGGGGCGGCCGACGTCCGCCTCGCCGTGGATCACCTGTCGCTGGAGGTTCGAGCGTTCGACGACGTCGTCGTCGACGATCCCGAGCGTACCGACGCCCGCCGCGGCGAGGTACTGGATGACCGGCGAGCCGAGGCCCCCCGCGCCGACGCACAGCACCCGCGCGTCGAGGAGCGTCGCCTGCCCCTCGGGGCCCACCTCGTCCATGATGATGTGCCGGGAGTACCGGTCTAGCTGTTCGGGAGAGAGCGCGAGATCGGCCATACCCACCTCAGGCGGTGACGGAGGATAAGCCCCGGGGTGCGCGGGACGGCGACGGAGGGCGCGGCGCGGTCGCTCCTCACTCCTCGGGCGGCGGACCCCGTCCCCGACCGCGGGCGAACAGCAGGACGGCGAAGGCGATCGGCGAGAGGACGGCCAGCACGACGGCGACGAAGGCGAGCACGAAGTTGAACCCGGGATCGAAGGTCGACTCGCCCCCACCCCCCGCCTCCTCCTGGGCGGGCGCGGAGGCGTTACCTCCAGTTGCGTTACCCCCCGTGGCGTTGCCCTCCGTCGCGTTGGCCCCGCTCTCGTTGCCCCCGCCCTCCTGTGCGGCCGCGAGGCCGGCGGCCGACGCGGCGGCGGCGACTCCCGCGCCCGCCCCGGTCCGCAGGAACGTTCGCCGACAGACTCGGTCGTTTTCGGTCACGGTGAGCGTGTAGTTCACCCTCCGAACATATGAGGATTGCCCGCCGGAACGCGCCCGGCGGGCGGCGACGCGGGCGAACAGTTACGTGCCCCCGCCGAGAGCTACGCGTAGCCATGACGAAGATCGTCTTCGGCCTCAAGCGCGCCGAGGGGATGAGTCGCGAGGAGTTCGAGCGGTACTACATGAACGAACACGCCCCGATGGCGGAGGAGATGTCGGGAGTGCAGCGCTACACCGTCGCGTTCCCGGCGGAGGAGGACGCCGAGTACGACGCGCTCGCCGAGGTCCACTTCGAGGACCGCGACTCGCTCGACGCCGCGCTGGCGTCCGACGCCGGCCGCGCCGCGGGAGCGGACCTCGCCAACTTCGCCGACACCGACGACATGCTCCAGCTGATCGTGGAGGAGAACGTCGTCGTCGGCTGACGATCGGTTCCGCAATCGCTTTTCGCGCAGCGTTCGCAGGGAGGGCATGTCCGTACGCCCGCGAGTCGCCACGCCCGCGTCCCTGCAGTTCGGCGCCCTCTATCTCACCCGGTTCGCGATGGGTTTCGGGCTGGCTACCCTCGCGACCCTCCTACCGACGTACATCGACCTCTATCGCCCCTCGGGGCTCGTCCTCGGCCTGTTCTACACCGGCTTCACCCTCGCGCAGACCGCGACCGTGGTTCCGGCGGCGTGGGCGGGCGACCGCTACGACAAGCGAACGATCCTGCTCGCGGGTCTGGGCGTCGGCGTCGCTGCCTACGTCGCCTTCCGGTTCGTCTCTGGGAGCCTCGGCGTGGTCGCCGCGCGCGTCCTGCAGGGGCTCTCCGCGACCGCGACCGGCGTCCTCTCGCTGGCGCTCGTCGGCGAACTCGCGCCTCCGGACGAGCGGGCGAACCGCATCGGGCGGGCCAACGCCGCCCGGCTCGCGGCGGGCATCGGCGGCGCGCTGGGGGCCGGCTACCTCTACCAGCGGTACGGCTTCGCCGCCGTCTACGACGCGCTCGTCGCCCTCCTCGCGGTGACCTTCGTCGCCGTCCTGCTGTTCGTCGAGCCGGACAGGTCGCGCGTCCGCGGGAACCCCTTCCGCGGGCTGGCGCTCAACCGCCGCCTGTGGACGCTCACGAGCTTCCGCGCGCAGTACGCCGTGTCGGTGACGCTCGTTCGGAACTTCGTCCCGGTGTACGCGGGCCTGTCGGCCGCGAAGGGCGGCCTCGGCTACGCCGCGTTCGCCGTCGGCGCGGTCATCGTCGCGGAGAAGGTGGCGAACATGCTCTGTCAACCCTACAGCGGGGCCCTCTCCGACCGCCACGGGCGGGCGCTGTTCGTCTTCCTCGGCGGCGGCGCGTACGGCCTGGTCGCGCTCGGCGTCCCGTTCGCGCCCGCGGTCGGGGGCGCGCTCGGCCTGACGGCGACGCTCCCCTACCTCGGCGACCTCTCGGCCGCGTTTCTCCCGCTGGTGGCGCTCAACGCCCTGCTCGGCGTGGCCGACAGCGTCCGCGAGCCCGCGAGCATGGCGCTGTTCGCCGACGAGGGGACCGACGACGGGAGCGTGGCGAGCAGCTTCGGCGTGCGCGAACTCGTCTGGCGGCCCGGTAGCGTCGTCGCCCCGCTACTCGCGGGCGTGCTCATCGACTCGGTCGGCATCGACTGGGTGTTCTACCTCGGCGGAGTCGCGGCGCTGATCGCGGTCGCGACGTTCTTCGGCGCGCTCGCGCACTACCACGGGCCGCGCGCACTCAGCGAGTGGTGACGCCGCCGGGGAAAGACCGAAGCGAGAGGAGGGACTATCTCCTCGGCGCACGTATTCGCGAACCATGAGCACGCTACTCACGGAGGAACGACGCGAGACGCTAGTGAGCGCCGCCCGCACCGCCATCGGCGAGGACCTGCGCAGCCTCGTCTACTTCACGCCCGACGACTGGGAGCAACTCTACCTCAGGAGGGACCTCGAACGCGGCGCGGATCTGGAGCGCTTCGCGGACAACGAGCGCCTCGGGTTCACCGACTCCCGGACCTACGGCGAGACCGAACTCGGCGGGTACGAGTTCACCATCCGGGCGTTCTCCAAGGGCTACGTCGTCCGCGTCATCACGGACGACGAGGGTGCGTTCGCCACGACCGACGAGATACCGATCACCCTCTTCGAGGAGGTGGCGACGGCGCTCCGGAAGACGCTCGCTCAAGGGTGATCGCCGGCGACCCGAGTCGGCCCCGTGCGCTCGGAGGGTGCGTCGGCCGCGGGACCGCGGCGGTAGGAGGCCCGGTCAGTCGGTCCCGGCGTGTCGATAGTACCGGACCGTCGCGCCGCCCCGTTCGACGGTCCGGACCGCGACCTCCCCGCGATCCGCGAGCGCGTCCAGCGCGACCGCGCAGCGATCGTCGATCGGTTCCGACTGCGAGGTGACCGCCTCCGGCGTCCAGAAGACGCCGAGGACGGTGGCACCGCGGGACGCGGAGAGCGCCTGTGCGACCTCCGAGGCGGTGTACGCCGTCTCGTCGTGGTCGGCGAGGTACGCCCGAACTCGGGTCCTGAGCGAGTCTGCCGGCGTCGCCACGGTCCACTCGTCGGGATCGAGCGGCACGGCGATCACTCCCCGGGGCCGCCCCCCTCGGCCCCGGTCCGCCCGGCGGTCTCGTCGCCTTTCTCCTCCACCCGATCGCCGTGCGGCGTCGCCGCGCCGACGTCGCGTCGCGCGTTCGGGTGGTCGGTCGCCGTCGACTCGCCCGCCTCGGGTGCGCCGCCCGGGGCGATCGCTGGAGTCGTCTCGTCGGACATGCGTTACTAAACTAGTGTTCAAAATTAATAAATTGTCGTGGTTCGTGGTCCTCCGACAGCGAGACGGACCGCAGCGGTACCGATCCGTGACCGTCCCCTGCGACTCGTTGTCCCGGATTCGGCATATCGATCGTGGTGTTTCCAGTCGAAATGGAGGGATTCGGGCCTCCCGCTCGTGTCCGGATGTACGGGTTCGACGCGACCCACTCGCCGGGGCGGTAGTCCTCGAGCCACGACGCGACGACCGCGCTCACCGCGCCGGTCGTGCTACCGAGGGTGAGGAGCTGGTACCCCGACTCCGCCTTCTCGTTCGCGTCGCTCCTTGCTTCAAATCCCGCGGGGTGCAGTTCGGTCGCTCGCTGTCGCTCGCGACCCTCACATGGGCCCTGCCGGATTTGAACCTCGGTCGTTCCACTCGCTAGCGCTCGTTTCACTCCCTGTTTCAAATCGTAGCGGTGATTCGACACGGCGCTACCGCGCCGGTCTCATGGGCCCTGCCGGATTTGAACCAGCGACCGCCCGGTGTCCCATCGCACCTCCTTCGGAACCGAACGCCGGGCGTCGGCCTCATTCAACCCGAAAGGGATGAAATTATGAGCCGGGTGCTATACCAGACTAAGCTAAGGGCCCACGAAAACGAGTCATCCCCCGGACCTCTTTAGCCTACCGGGTCGAAGCCGCGAGGCGACCCCCGCAGTACCCCGGCAAGCGTCGCGCGGGGCGCAACGGGTTTGCGCCGGCGGCCGAACGGGGGGGCATGACGAGTCGAACGACGACCGGACGGAGGGGACCGTGACCGCCGCGCTCCGCCTCGCGACCGCCGCGGACGCGCCCGCCGTCCGCGCGATCTACGCGCCGTACGTCGAGGGGACGAGCGTCACGTTCGAGCGGACGCCGCCGAGCGCCGAGGAGGTGGCCGAGCGCATCGAGGGGAAACTGGAGCGCTACCCGTGGCTGGTCTGCGAGCGCGACGGCGAGGTGGTCGGGTACGCCTACGCCGGCCCGGTCCGCTCGCGGGCGGCCTACCGCTGGTCGACCGAGAGCTCGGTGTACGTCCGCGAGGACGCGAAGCGGGAGGGGGTCGCCGGGGCGCTCTATTCCGCGCTGTTCGCCCTGCTCGCCGGACAGGGTTACTGCGGCGTCTACGCCGCGGTGACGCTCCCCAATCCGGCGAGCGTCGCGTTCCACGAGGCGACGGGCTTCGAGCGGATCGGCGTCTGGGAGGCGGTCGGGTTCAAGCACGGTGCGTGGCACGACGTGGGGTGGTTCCGCCGCCCGCTGGGCGAGCGCCCCGCGGAACCCGATCCGCCGCTGTCGGTCGCGGCGGCGCGGGAACACGAGTGGTGGGACGAGGCGCTACGGACGGGCGAGGCGGAGCTACGGCGCTGAAGGAGAGAGAACGTACGCGCGTCGGTCCCGCTTCGCTCGTCGCGTGACGCGTACGGAGAAGCGCCGCCGCCAGGGCTCGAACCTGGGACAACCTCGTTAACAGCGAGGTGCTCTACCAGCTGAGCTACGGCGGCTCGCTAGGGAGTAAAGCGATTCGCCAAATAGGGCTTTCGTTTCTACGCCCGTCCGTCCGCGTGTAACCACACCGCACGGCCGGGGGCGGGGGCAGTGCCTCGACCGTCGCCGCGCGAACGGCTCGACCGCGAGCGAACGCCTCGACCGTTACCCTTTCGCCCGCACGGTGGGACCTCCACACATGGACGAGTTCGAGGCCGTCACGGAGGGGGTCGCCGCGCGCGTCGTCCCGGACGACGCCGAGCGCGAGCGCCTCGCCCGGACCGCGGCGCGGGTCGTCGCCGACGCCGAGGCGGCCGCGGCCGACCTCCCGGTGGAGGCGGACGTCGTGCAGGTCGGCTCGACGGCGCGGGGGACGTGGGTCAGCGGCGACCGCGACATCGACGTGTTCGTGCGCTTCCCACCGGATCTCCCCCGGCGCGAGCTGGAGCGCTACGGGCTGGAGGTGGGCCGCGCGGTGCTCCCGGACGGCCACGAGGAGTACGCCGAGCACCCCTACGTGAAGGGCACCAGGGGGGGGTTCGAGGTGGATCTCGTCCCCTGCTACGCCGTCGAGGACGCGACGGCGATCCAGTCGGCGGTCGACCGGACGCCGTTTCACACCGCCTACCTCGCCGAGCGCCTCGACGACGACAGCGCCGAGGAGGTCGTGCTGACCAAGGCGTTCCTGAAGGGCGTCGGCGTCTACGGGAGCGACCTCCGGACGAGGGGGTTCTCGGGCTACCTGACCGAACTGCTCGTGCTGGAGTGCGGCGGCTTCCGCGCGTTTCTCGAGGCGGTCCGCCGGTGGCACCCGCCGGTCGAACTCGACCCCGAGGGCCACGCCGCGCGCGAGTTCGACGACCCGCTGGTGGTCGTCGATCCG
Organism: Halomarina halobia; assembly: GCF_029338575.1. Lineage (GTDB taxonomy): Archaea > Halobacteriota > Halobacteria > Halobacteriales > Haloarculaceae > Halomarina > Halomarina halobia. Next base: position 2,247,895 of record NZ_CP119992.1, on the reverse strand, counting down.
ACCGATCCGGAGCGCAACGTCGCGGCCGTCCTCTCGGCGGGAAACGTCGCGCGGCTCGTCCACCACGCGCGGGCGTTCCTCGACGAGCCGCGCGTCGAAGCGTTCGAGCCGCGCGACCCCGACCCGCTCGACGCCGACGCGATGGCCGCCCACCTGGAGCGTCGGGGGACGACGCCCTTCGCCGTCCGCTTCCCCGCGCCCGACCTCGTGGACGACCAGCTCTACCCGCAACTCGAGAAGTCGCTCTCGGGCGTGGTCGGCGAACTCGACCGCCGCGGCTTCGACGTGCTCCGGGCGGCGACGTTCGCCGACGGGACGGCCGTCCTCTTCGTCGAGTGCGAGGTCGCGGAGCGCCCCCGGATCGCCCGCCACGAGGGACCGCCGGTGTGGGTCGATCGGCACGCGACGGGGTTCTACGGGAAGTACGCCGACGGCGACGCGTACGGGCCGTTCGTCGACGGCGAGCGCTACGTCGTCGAGCGCGAGCGCGGACGCGCCACCGCCCGCGAGTGGCTGGAGAGCGACGACCTCCTCGACGTCTCGCTCGGCGTCGCCGTGGCGGAGGCGCTGCGCGATGGCTACGAGGTGCTCGAGGGCGAGGAGACGACGGCGCTCGCGGCGGAGTTCGGCGTCGAGCTGGCGCGCTACTTCGACCCGAGGCCGTGATGGTCGCGGGCGGTCCCGACGACCGTCCGCGCCCTCTCGGTCACCTCGCCCTCCGGTTCGACGGGGTCGCGTCCCTCGAACACCTCGTGGACGGTGGCGACGCTCTCGGCGAGCGACTCGAGGCCGTAGCCGCCCTCGAGGACGAACGCGAGCGGCGCGTCGAGGTCGTCGGAGAGCGCACGGACCCGATCGGCGAGCATCGCGTAGCCCTCCGAGGAGACGCGCATTCGGGAGATGGGATCGCGCTCGTGGGCGTCGAAGCCGGCGCTCACGAGCAGCAGGTCGGGGTCGAACCGTTCGAGCGCGGGACGGAGCGCCTCGTCGACCGCGTAGGCGTACTCGACGTCACCGCTCCCCGCCGGGAGAGGGAGGTTGAGCGTCGTCCCCTCGCCGTCGTCCCGGCCGATCTCGTCCGGGTGGCCGGTCCCGGGGTAGAGGCCGCGCTCGTGGATCGAGGTGTAGTGGACGTCCCCGCGCTCGTAGAAGATGTCCTGGGTGCCGTTGCCGTGGTGGACGTCCCAGTCGAAGATCGCGGCGCGGTCCACGCGATCGAGGGCGGACTGGGCGGCGACGGCGGCGTTGTTGAAGAAGCAAAAGCCCATGGCGTCGTCGTAGACGGCGTGGTGGCCCGGCGGGCGGCCGAGCGAGAAGGGCGTGTCCCAGCCGTCGGCGCCGTCGAGCGCCTCGTGGGCGGTCCAGCGCGCGATCCCCGCGCTCGCGAGCGCGGCGTCCCACGTCGCCTCGACGGCGACCGTGTCGGGGTCCCACTGACCGCCGCCGTCCGCGCAGAACTCCCGGACGGACTCGACGTACGCGTTGTCGTGGACGGCAGAGACCTCCTCGACGGTGGCGGCGTCCGGGTCGGCGTAGGTGACGCTGTGCTGGCGGGCGAGCGCCCGCCGGATGGCGCGCAGGCGGTCGGGGCGCTCTGGGTGGCGCGGGCCAGCGTCGTGGGAGAGACAGACGTCCCGGTAGCCGAACCTCATTCGAAGTACGGTGCGAGTTCGAAGTACGTCTCGATGTCGTCCTCGATGACGGTCCGTCGGTCCGCGTGCCGGGCGAGGACCGCCGCGGCCGCGGCGACGGCGTCCGCCTCGGCTTCGAGGATGGTGGCGAGGGCGATGCGCGCGTCCATCGAGACGCGGTACCGGTCGTCGATGTCGAGCCTGGCGATCCGATCGACGGGGGCGATGGGGAGTTCGAGCGACGCCTTGTCCCCGGTCGTCCCGAAGTCCTCGGCCATCAACGTCTTGCGGCCGTCGTCGGTCGCGCGCGCGGCCGCCTCGACGGCGAGCGCCGCGCCGCGGGCCTGGATGTGACGGGCGAGCGCCTCGGCGGCGTCGGCGCTCACCCGGAGGTTACCAGCGTTCCGCCGGATGATAGCGTCGACCGGCGCGAACGGTAACTCGACACTCATACCGTGACACGGGACTGTTTCGGGCTTAAGCGTTCCGCGTCACTCCGCCGTTCGACGGCCCGCAGATCGGGGGCGGTGCGCCGGGACGACGGGTCGATCCCGCGTTCGAATCGACGACGGGATTCGGGATGACCGATCGGCCGGTACCGGCGACCGATACCGGCGGCCGAACGTCGAGAGCCCCTCGAACGGCGGCGGAGATAACCTCCGAGATGATCCCGAGATCTCGAGAATCGGACACAAGTACGTATCAGTCGTACGTGTCGTTCGAGGTGGATATCACATGCCCGCACCACGCATCACGACCCGTCGCACCGTCCTCGCCGCGTCCGCCGCGGTCGGCGGCGGTCTGCTGGCCGGTTGTCTCGGCCGCGGTTCCGAATCGAGCGATCCGTCGAACTCGTCGGGGGGCCCGACGGAAATGGAGCCGGACAGTACGTCGACTACGACGGCTGGCTCCTCGACGCGAACGGCAGGGACGGCTCCGGTAGCACCGTCGACAGGCGCGGGGAGGAGGCGGTGACCATCGAGGTCGGCGCGGGCGAGGACGGGCTGGCGTTCGATCCCGTCGCCGTCCACGTCGATCCCGGGACGAGGATCGTCTGGGAGTGGGCCGAAACGGAGATCGTCTAGGACGGAACGGAACGGGTCGGCTCGCACAACGTCGCGGCGCAGGAAGGCGCTGACTTCGCCTCGGACATCCGGTCCTCGGGCACCTTCGAGTGGACCGCTCGCCGCGGTCCACTCGTCAAATACCAGTGCGATCCCCACGCCGGCACGGGGATGCGGGGCGTCCTGGTCGTCGAGTAATCGACCCCACGCCCACTCCCGATCCGGAACCCGTCCTCCTCAGAAGACCTCGTCGGCCTCCAGGCGACCGTCCACCAGTCGCCCGCGCACCGTGATCTCCTGGCCCAGCCGGACGTCCTCGTCCGTGAGGACGGTGACCGTCTCGCTGCCGTCGTCGAGCATCACCGGTTCGCCCGTCTGGACGACCGTCCCGGTGAACTCGACGGGGCCGTCCTCCGCCTCGGCGTCGGGGGTGACATCGGCTTCGCCCCCCGTCCCGGTCTCGCCCTCCGCCTCGGCCGTGGTCGCCGCCGTCCCGTCGCCCGACCCGCCGCTCGCGAACGCGTCGAGGCCCGTCGTGCCCGCTGCCGACGCGCCGTCGTCGGCAGCGTCGGCGGAGCCGCCCCGCGAGGCGCTCGCGCTCCCCGGATCGAGGACGGAGACGGTCGAGCGCCAGCCGGCGGAGGCCTCGATGTCCTCCTGCCAGCCGTCCTTGATCTCGACGTCGGCGAACAGCACCTCGTCGCCGGGACCGACGTCGGCGTCCGCCTTCTCGCCCCACATCGCGACGCGGATGTCGCCGGTCCTGTCCTGCACGCGGACGTTGCGAACCTGTCCCTCGCTCCCGTCGTCGCGGTCGAACGTGCGCTTCGGGTCGGCCGATCGGATGACGCCCGCGATGTCGACGGTGTCGCCGAGTTCGAGGGCCTCGATGTCCGTCGTCTCGGGGACGTAGGTCACCTCCTCGTCGAGTTCCTCCACCTTCCCGCGCGAGCCGACGTGGAGTTCGAGCGCGCCGTCGCGCTCGCGGACGTATCCGTCGACGACCTCGACCGAGACGCCCTCCGCGAGTTCGGTGGCGCGGTCGGCCCGCTCGTCCCAGAGCGTCACGCGCACGCGACCTGTCTCGTCGCCGAGGACGAGGTTCGAGACGCGCCCCTCGCTCCCGTCGTCGCGGTCGAACGTCCGCACCGGTTCGGTGCCGAGCACCTTCCCGCGCACGTTCACGTCGCTCTGCCCGAGCGAGAGCGCCGCGATGGTCCCCTCCTCCGCGACGTCCACCTCGATGTCGGCGTCCTGGTCGCCCTCGACGCGGCTCGCGCTCACCTCGAGCCCGTTGTAGCCCTCCTTCGGGCGGCCCTTGATGCGCAGCACGTCGCCGGGGTCGAGTTCAGCCGCGCCCGCCGCGGCCTGCTCGTCCCAGAGCGCGACGCGCACGCGACCCGTCTCGTCCGCGACCTCGACGTTCAGCACCTGCCCCTCGCCGTCGTCGCGCTCGAAGGTGCGGACCTCGCCGACGCTCATCACCTTCCCGAGGAACTTCACCTCCTCCATGCCGGCGTCGATGTCCGCGATGCCGTTGATCTCCTCGTCGGTGAGTTCGTGCGCGACGAGCATCGCGGCGGTCTCCTCGTCCGCGAGCCCGTCCATCTGCTCGACCTTCGTCGCGACCGCCTCACGGAACTCCTCCTCCGTGATTTCCGCGTCGAGGTCACCGTAGATATCCTCGATCGTGCCCATTATCTCGGACATGGGTGCACCGCTGTTAATCCTTGTCGGTCGCGCGAACGGTCCGGCATACCGACGCTGGTCCCCCTCTCCTACTTGAAGGTTCGGCCCCGCTTCGGTACTGTTCAGATACGAGTAATCGAGTCGGACTCACCGACGTGACGACCTCGAACGCCCCCTCCCGCTCGACGGCTGCGAACCACGCTGCGCGCGCCTCGCGGCGTGCTTGCGGGTTCTCGCTCGCCGAGCGGTCGGCCCCGTTCAGTCCCACCACCCGTGGGTGCTCGTCCGGCGGCCGCTCACGGAAACACTGCCCGTGTCGACGGTCGGCACGGCGGGGGCGAACCGTAACCCACTTATCCCGAAGCGGGAAAGGAGTAGATGAGTCCTGGTAGGGTAGTGGACTATCCTCTTGGCTTGCGGAGCCAGGGACCGGAGTTCAAATCTCCGTCAGGACGCTCACTTCGCGAACCGCAGAGCGGTTCGATCGTTCGCGCCCTGACGTGCCTCACGCTCGTTTCACTCGCGTGAGACTCCGTCAGGACGTTTCTCTGCAGCGCAACACCGGCGAGCGTAGCGAGGCGGTCGCGCTGCAGGAACGGACGTGACGGAGATTTGAGCAGACGAGTCGCAGCCCGCGCAGCCGAGCACGGCGAGGCGAGCAGGACCGTCTCGGCGAGTTCGGATCACACTCGACGGTAGACGGCTCTGCAACTCCCCGCACCCGCTACATCGTCCGGACGCGAACGAAACACGCGGTGCAAACCAGTCGTGGTCGGGGAGGCCCGCGGATCGCTCAGAGGAACTCGCCGGGGAGCGCGTGAGCGTTCGCGACGAGCAAGCGAACGGCCGGTTCGATCTCCTCGAACTCCGGCCCCCGCGAGACGGTCCCCGTCTCGCGGTCCCACTCGATGACGCCGGCGTCCACCAATTTCGGCAGGTGGTTGTGGTGCAACTGGAAGGTGAGCGGGTGTGCGGACCCCTCGTCGAGCGACGGCGTCTCTCGAGGCAGGGAATCCGACGACGGAACGGGTTGGGCCTGCCCTCGCACGAGTAATCCATCGGGCACCTGAACCGAGTCGACGTCGCACAGGGCGACGAGGAGACGGCGGCGGACGTCGGCGGTCAGCAACTCGAACAGGGTCGAGACGTCAGACATACGCAAGACATACGCAGATGAGAATATCAATCTTCCCGATTGAATTAGTAGTGTGCGTTTAGATATATTTACGACAGGTGTGGTAATCAACGGACGTCGTCCGATCATCGACGCCGTGTAGGCAACCGACGACCGCGAAACCCGCCACCGGTCGAACGTGTCCCACCCTGGAACGTGTCGCCGGCGAATCGGACGCGTACCCCTTCGAGTGCGTCGGCGCGACCTGAAACGCCGTCGGGCCGCCTCTCCGCTGGCGCAGCACCGCCGACGGCGATCTCGCCGGTCGTACGTTATATCCGATGGACGCGGTGTGCCAACGACCGACACTGTTTATCACGGGTCGTAGCCTAGTCGGTAGGGTAGCGACGGGGACGTGCGCGGCGCGGAGCGTCGCCGGACGCTCTCAGCCGAATATGCCGTCCACCGACGACCCCCCGGATCCTCTCCCGGCCGTGTATACGGCGTCGTACGATCCCGGCGAGACGCCCCCCAGCGTCGCCCTCGTGTTGGCCGTCGCGGAGGTCGAGGGCGTCGACCCGCTCGAACTGAACGACTCGCTGTACGCGTCCGTCGATCCCGAGTGCCTCGACGGTCTCCTGCGCCCGCGATTCGACGGGACGCTCCGCCTCGACGGGCACGTGTCGTTCCGGTGTTGCGGATACCACGTAACCGTCGCCGGTGACGGGAGCATCACCGTGTCGTCCGCCGGGTGCGGGTGCCCGGAGTAGCGCGACGCGCACGCCGAGCGACGCGGCCGTCGACGGCCGTGTCCCGGACTAGCACGCCGGCGGACAGGTTCATACGGACGGAGTAAGTACCACACCCGTAACGAATGCGACCGACGGAACGCGCGGGGGACGACGATGGCTGACGGCGAGGACGGCGGCGTCTCGCGCCGACGGATGCTCATCGGCGCGGGCGGCGTCCTCGGCGCGAGCGTCGCGAGCGGGTACGCCGCCTACCGCTGGGCGGACGACCGGCCGTCGATGGACGGCTGGGCGGACGTGCCGTACCCCGACGCGGGGCCCGCCGAGTCGCGGACCGACTTCCTGTGGGCCGAGAGCCCGCTCTGGTCCGACGAGCGCCTGCGGCGGAACATGTACGCGTTCGCGCGTCAGCACGACCTGGCGGTGGTGCTGGCCGCCGCCGCCGCGCAGCTCGACGGCGGGAAGCGGGTCGCCCCCGCGCTCCGACAGGCCCGCGAGACGGGCCTCGAGGCGTGGGTGAACGTGGGCGTCCTCAAGCGCATCGACGCCGAGACGTTCGCGACGAACCCCAGGGAGCGCCAGCGCCACCTCGACGGGCTGCGGGCGGTCGCGGAGCGCTACCGCGAGTTCGCGCCCGGCGGGAAGCTCGTGATCTGGCAGGAGGCGCCCGTCGGCGGGGAGTGGATCCCCGGCGGGGCGTGGAACAGCCGCTCGGTCGACAACCTCTCGAAGTACGGCCCGGACATCTTCACCGCCCAGCGGCGGGCGATCAAGGGCGTGAGCGAGGACCTGGACGTGGGGATCTTCCTGCACTTCCCCTACGTCATCGAGTCGCGCCAGCCGGAGGTGTTCGCGGGGCTGATGGACGACCTCCGCTCCCGCGACGCGATGCCGGACTTCGTGTTCACCGACTTCTACCGGGGCTGGTACGAGAAGGACGCCGGACCCGAGGTGGCGAACGACGCCGTCCGCAGCCTGATCGCTAACTCCCGACGGTACTCCGGCGACCGACCGGTCTACTACCTCGGCGAGAGCCACACCATCGACCCGCAGTACACGCCGAGCAAGCAGGCGATGCGGCTCGACCTCAGGGCGTCCGTCGGCGCGGGGGCCGACGGCGTCGGCTGGTACGCCCGGACGCAGTACACCCCGACGAAACTGGGGTTCGATCCGTTCGTCCCCAACCGCGCCGACCCCGGGTCGCTCGACGACGGGCTCCCGGCCGACACGATCACCGTCGCGCGGGACCGCTACTTCTACGCCTGGGCGGCGACGTTCGCCCGCGACCCGGCGTACGCCCCCGACCGCCGGTTCGACCTCTGGCTCGACGGGCGGGACGCGGGGTTCATGGAGTACGGCCTCTGGCTCGACGGCGGCGACGGCTGGGAGTTCGTCGGCGACTTCGGCGGCTACCACCCGCAAGCGCAGCCGCACGTGGACCCCGACGGCCGCCACGCGAGTGTCTTCCGGGCGCTCGACGCCGAACGGTTCCTCGACGGCGGCCCGCTCCGGGTCCGGATCGAACCGCGCGGCGACGGTGGTGCCCGCCTCGACCGCGTGGTCGCCGTCCCGTTCGACCTCGGGGCGTACTGCACCGAGCGGGAGGCGACGCGATTGCTGGCGGAGGCGGACCTGGAACCGTACAGCCGCGTCTTCGACCGGGAGACGCGGCGGCTTGACGGCGAGACGGAGTTCGAGCTCGCCGTCCGCTCCGACGCGCCCGAGCCGCTCGACGAACTCGTCGCCCCGGCGGTCAGCGGGGTGCGCCGGGCGGTGGCGCGCGCAGAGCGCGGGGACTCGTTCGACGCCGGGGCGTACGTCGATCTCTGGCTCCGGGGACGGGGGCTCGGCGACCTCGACGCCGAGACGGCCGCCGACCGACTGCTCGACGGCCTCCCACCGGCGGGCGTCGCGTCGACCGACCGCGCGGCGCTCCTGTTCGGCGTCGAGCGCGACCGGTTCTTCGCCGACGGGCGCGCGAAGGCGATGCGGGCCCTCCTCGACCGCGGCGACGGGGAACCGGGGATCGAGGTCGCCTACGCCCTGCCCTACTTCGGCAGCGGCAACCTGCCCGCGCCGTCGCACGCCGCCCGGCTGATGGACCGCCAGCACGGCGAGGTGGCGAACTTCAGCGTCGTCTGGCAGGAGCGCTGACGGGACGACGGGCCGCGACGGGAAGACACATCGGGCTGGACGCGAAACGAAGGGGCATGGACGGCGTCGAGTGCCACCTCCGCGCGGGGGTCGCGATCTACAACGCGGGCGAGTACCACGCCGCCCACGACGCGTGGGAGGAGCCGTGGCTCGAACTCGATGCCGGCCCGGAGCGGGACTTCCTGCAGGGGCTCATCCAGTTCACCGCCGCCGTCCACCACGCCGTCGAGGGGAACGCTGCCGGAGCGACGGGCCTCGCGGCGAGCGCCCGCGGGTACCTCGACGGCCTCGGCGCGGCGTTCCAGGGCGTCGCGCTCGACCCCGTCCGCGCCTACCTGCGCGACCTCGAGGTCGACCCGACGCTCGTTGAGCGCAACCCTCCGCTTCGACTGGAGATCGAGGGGCGCACGCTCGGACCCGCCGACCTCGACTTCGAGGAGTCGGTCGTCGCGGCGCGGATCCTCGCCGAGGAGCACGGCTTCGACCCCGAACTGATCGACCGGGCCGCCCGCTACGGCCGCGCGGACCTCGACGCGGGCCGGGCGACGAGCCCCTTCGTGTCGCTGGTGATGGACTTCGCGCGGGGGCGCAACCGCGGACTGGTCTACCGACGGCTCTCGGAGCACGCGGCGAAGCGGGACCACGAGGAGCGGGACGTGAACGGGCTGTTCGGGTGACGACTGCCAATCGGCGACAGACGACTAGACCGCTCAGTCGTGTTCGGCGGAGTTGTCCTGCGGGTCGTAGCCCAGCACCTCGCGGGCGCGCTCGATGGAGTAGTACTTGCGGTCGTTGTCCGAGATGCCGTAGACGATCTCGTAGCCGTAGTCGGCGGTGAGACAGCAGTCGAAGAGGTGCGCGCAGTCGCGGTAGGAGAGCCACATCGCCTGCCCGCGCTCGTAGTCGATCGGCGGGTGGCCCTTTGTCAGGTTACCGATGCGGACGCAGACCACCGAGAGGTCGTACACGTCGTGGAAGTACCGCCCGAGGGTCTCGCCGGCGGCCTTGCTTACGCCGTAGACGTTCTTCGGGCGGGGGAGTTCAGTTCCGTCGAGCACGAACTCGGATTCGGTCCGGTAGATGTGCGGATCGCGGCCGAACTCGTACGCGCCGACGGCGTGGTTCGAGGAGGCGAAGACGAACTTCTCGACGCCCGCGTCGGCCGCCGCCTGCATGACGGTGTGGGTCCCGTCGATGTTGTTCGCGAGGACGCTGTCCCACGGGGCCTCGGGGCGGGGGTCCCCGGCGAGGTGGACGACCGCGCCGACGCCCGCCATCGCCTCGCGGACGGCGTCCCCGTCGGTGATGTCCGCGACGACGTACTCGTGGTCGGGTTCCTCCGTGGGCGGGTTGTGATCGAGCAGTCGCCACGCGTATCGCTCGCCGATGCCACCGAGGATGGCGCGGCCGACGCGACCGGCGGCCCCCGTGAGTAAGACCGGGTCGTCCATTCAGGAGGAGAGAGGGGTAACCCGATCAAGAATCACGCGGTTTCGCGCGGCGATGACGGAGCACGGAGCGGGCGGCGTCAGTTCTGCTTCGATTCGAGCCGGGCGAACGCGAGCGATCCGCTCACGTTCTCGATGTACGCCTCGACGACGTCGCCGCGCTGCGCGCCGGGAACGAAGATGGTGTACTCGCCGCGCTCGGCGACGCCGTCGCCCTTGCGACCGGTCGAGGTGATCTCGAGCGTGTAGGTCTGGCCCTCCTCGACGGCGTCCCGCTGCTGGGCCTGCTGCTGGGGGCTGCGCTGCTTGGAGACGGGACGGAACGCGCCGCAGGCGTCGCAGCGGAGCATCGGCGTCCGATCCTCGGTGACGAGGCGGGTGTCGGGGAGACCGCACTCGCCACAGAGGACGTACGTCTCGACGTACTTCTCGACGCTCTCGTCGAAGTCGCGCCCGGAGAACGTCCCGTTGTACCGGCCGACGCCGTCCTCGAGCTTGCCGTTGGTCCCGAGGTCGCGCTGGACGAAGCGGTGGAGGTGGTCGGGATCGCGCGAGACGGTGTCCGCGATCTCGGAGAGATTGGTCAGCCGGGTGAACGCCCCGTCCTTCTGTGCGTGCGCGTCCGGAACGCTCAGCCGTTCGCCGCTGGTGTCGATGTCGGGGACGTTGTCCATGGCTCGATCGAGACTCGATTCGTAATCCATGGGTGAAAGGAGGTGACTCGCGCCTAAACCGGTTACGAGATGTGTCTCGCCATACCACCCGTCGAGACGGCCCCTCCGGGTCGAACCCGGCGGGCTTTAGTTCGACCCTCGGGGAGAGGGCGTATGGACCCCACGGAACGGGAGGTCGCCTGCTTCGAGGCGGGGATCAAGTTCGGCGCGCTCTACCACCAGTTCGCGGGAACGCCCGTCAGCCCCGAGAGCGCGGCGAGCCTCGAACGGGCCATGGAGGAGGCCATCGAGAACCAGCCGCACTGCGCGTCGGTCGACGTGGACGTCCTCGCCGAGAGGCTCGACACGAGCCACGGCTACGCCGAGTTGACCGGCGAGTACATGGAGGTGCGCATGCGCATCGAGTACGCCGACACCGTCGTCCACACGGAGATGCGCATGGAGGAGGGCTATCCGATGATGCGGGTCGTGGACGTGGTGGAGCGACCCTGATCTCGCGACGACCGGCCTCGAACGATCCCGACCGCACGAGACCGTTTTATCGTCGCACTGCCTACAGGAGAGGATGACGCTGTACGCACTGGACGACCTCGACGACGCGCTCGACGCGACGCGGTCGTTCCTCCTCCCGTTCGACGCGCGCCGGTGGCTCAAGCTCGCGCTCGTGGTCTTCTTCGTCGGCGGCCTCGGCGCGAACGTCCCGGCCGGCGGAAACGTGAACGTCGGCGACGCGTCGTCGATCGACGTCGGGGCGCTCCCGGCGCTCCCCGCGGACGTGGTGACGCTCGCCGTCGCCCTCGCGGCCGCGGTGCTCGTCGTCGCGCTCCTGTTCGCGCTCGTCGGCTCGGCGATGGAGTTCGTCCTCCTCGAGGCGCTCCGGAGCGACGAGGTCGCCGTCCGACGCGACGGGCGGCGACACCTGGGAAAGGCGCTCGGACTGTTCGGCTTCCGCCTCCTGCTCGCGCTGGTCGGCCTCGCGCTCGCCGCGCTCGCGCTCGCGCCCGTCTGGCTCGCGCTGACCGGCGGCGGAGCGTTCGACCCGCGCGCGCTGGTCGCCGGACTCGCCCTGCTGCTTCCCGTCGCGGCGTTCGTCGGCGTCGTCCTCGGCGTCGTCAACGGCTTCACGACCGTGTTCGTCGTCCCGATCATGCTCCTCGAGGATCGGGGCGTGCTGGCCGCGTGGCGGCGCTTCTGGCCGACGCTCGTCGGCGCGTGGCGGCAGTACGTCGTCTACGCCGTCGCGGCGTTCGTGCTCAACGTCGTGGGCGCGACCGCCGTCGGTATCGTCGCCGGTCTCGGCGCACTCGTCCTGTTCGTCCCGTTCGGCATCCTCGGGTGGACGCTGTTCGGGGGCGCGCTCGCCGCCGGGACGCTCTCGACGGCCGGGTGGGTCGCCCTGGCCGCCCTCCTCGTCGCGTTCGCGCTCGTCGCCGCGGCGGTCTTCGCGGTGGTGCAGGTGCCCGTCCAGACGTATCTGCGCTACTACGCGCTGTTCGTCCTCGGCGACACCGACGCCGAGCTGGACCTCATCCCCGACCGTCGCAAGACGGTGCGAAGCGGCGAGGACGCGATCCCGAGCGCCTGAGGCGCTCGTTTTCACTTTCAGTTTCGGGCGGGTGTTTATAAACCGTGCCGACGAACCCCGGGGCATGAGTCAACAGACCCTCAGCGACGACGAGCTCTTCGGCGAGGCGGCCTCCGAGATGCGCGCCGACGTCGAGGAGAGTCTCGCCGCCGCTCGCGCCGAGCTTCCGACGGCAGACGCCGTCTGGAACGTCGAGTCGGAGAACACCCTCGGCGTGCTCAACAGCCTCCGCAGCGCCCTCGACGCGGGCGAGGCCGAGGAACACCTCCGCAACGCCAAGAAGTGGTACACGATGGGCGAGCGGGCGGACGCCTTCGAGGACGCGGAGGACCTCCGTGAGGCGATCGAGCAGCTCGACGACCTGATCGCGGAGATCGACGACGCCCACGGACAGGTCGGCGAACTCGCGAGCACCATTCCGCAACTCCGCGGCGCGCTCCAGGAGGCCGAGGCCGACGGCGGAACCGACGACGCGGGAGAAGCCGAGGCCGAAGACGACGAGAGCGAGGAGGACGAGGAGTAACGCTATCGATCCAACCGACGGCCGAGACCGCCGACACCGACTGGCTCGCCGTCCGCGACGACGTAGAACGCCGCCGTGCCGTCCCGAACGCCATCCGTCGGGAGTCCGTTCGCCGAGAGCAGCGACTCGACGTAGTCGAGGTCGGCGCTCGTCGCGCGGCGGCGGGTCACGTCGGGCATGGTGTCGCGTGCGCGCCGGACCGAGATGGGTCTAATGAGCCCACCCGTTACCCGTTACGCTCCGCGCGTTCGTCGACGGCGGTCGCGACGGCGGCGAGGCGCTCCGCTGCCGCCGCGAGCAGCGCCTCGCCGTCCGCCGCGCTCCCCGCGCCCGGATCGCCGACGACGCCGTTCCCCGAGAACTCGTCGGAGTCGTAGGCGAGGTTGACGCCGGCCACCCACTCCCCCCAGCGGTCGGCGGCCCCCTCGCGCGCCGCCTCGACGCGGTCCTCGCGGACGAGGTCGGGTGCGACGTGGCGCAGGAGCGCCGTCTCCCGCGCGCCGCCGTGGCCCATCGGGAGGTCGGGGGAGCCTCCAGCGAACCACGTGAACGGGACGGCACGGGCGGTGCCGTCGCGGGTGACGCGCGCGCAGACCTCCTCGAGCGCGTCGACGTTCCCCCCGTGGCCGTTGACGACGACGACGCGGTCGAGATCGTGGTACGCGAGGCTCTCGATCACCTCACGGACGTACCGTCTGAAGGTGTCGGGCGTCACCCAGAGGGTGCCGTCGAACGAGCGGTGCTCCTCCGCGATCCCGACGGGGATCGTCGGCGCGACGACGGCGTCGCCGTCGAGGACGGCCGCGCCCGCCTCCGCGACGGCCTCGGCGGTCGTCGCGTCGGTCCCGAGCGGCGCGTGCGGTCCGTGCTGTTCCGTGCTGCCGGTCGGCAGGAACGCGAGACGCGCGTCCGCCTCGGCAACGTCGGTCCACGTCTGCTCTGCGAGTCGCATGGCTCACGGTACACTGTCGGCCGTACCGCCGTGAAGATAGCGGGCGCTCGGGGTACCGCCTCCGTTCGATGGTGGAGGACCGACCGCACGCTCGGCCGGGGGCGAAGTAGGCACAAGCCGTTTCCCGTCGGCCCGCGTTGGTCGGAACGAACCATGAGCGAGACCGACGACGACCGGACGCTTGGCGTCGACTTCGGCGACCTCGACGAGCGCCTCGAATCCCACGACTATCCGGCGGACACCTCGGATATCCGCGAGGAGTACGGAGACGCCGAGATCGGCCTCGAGGACGGTTCCACGACGCTCGGGGAGGCGCTCGAGGGGTACGAGGAGGAGTTCCAGTCCGCCGACGACGTGCGACAGGCGGTGCTCAACATGGTCGGCGGGGGGGCCGTCGGTCGGGAGCACTACTCCGACCGGGGCGACCAGGCCGAGTCGGCCCAGGACCACGAGGAGGAGTCCCTCTGAACGGACCGGCGGAGCGACGAACCGAGTGGCGAACAGGCGACACGAACCGGCGGGATTCTCGCGGGCGGTCGTGTCGCACAACCGCGGGACGCCCGCGAGCGATCGTCAGCGCACGGTGACGCTGGCCGCGTTTCCGTACATAAACGTTCGGCGAGAGGTGAGGGGCGAGAGGTGAGGGAAGTGCTCCGTCGAAGGGCGGTCGTCAGTCGTCGGCCTCTCCGGGGTCCGACTCCGTGCGCGCCTGCCGCCTGGCGGCGCGCTCGATGAACTCCTGGGGGAGTTCGTCGATCTCGCCGGCCTGGACCCCCCAGAGGTGGGCGTAGAGGCCATCTGCGGCGAGGAGGTCCTCGTGAGTGCCGCGCTCGACGACCCGGCCGTCCTCCAGCACCACGATCCCCTCGGCGTCCCTGATCGTCGAGAGGCGGTGGGCGATGGCGAACGTGGTGCGGTCCGCCGTGAGGCGGTCGAGCGAGCGCTGGATGAGCATCTCCGTCTCGGTGTCCACGTCGCTCGTCGCCTCGTCGAGGATCAGGATCTCGGGGTCCTTGAGGATCGCGCGGGCGATGGAGATGCGCTGGCGCTGGCCGCCCGAGAGCTTCACCCCGCGCTCGCCGACCATCGTGTCGTAGCCGTCGGGGAGGTTCCGGACGAAGTCGTGGGCCTCGGCGGCCCTCGCCGCCGCCACCACCGCCTCGTCGTCCGCCTCGAACGTCCCGTACGCGATGTTCTCGCGCACCGTCCCGTAGAAGAGGAACGTGTCCTGACTCACGTACCCGATGTGCCGGCGGAGGCTCCGCAGCGAGACGTCGCGGAGGTCCTGCCCGTCGATCCGGATCGCCCCCTCGTCCACGTCGTACATGCGCAGCAGGAGCTTCAGGACGGTTGACTTCCCCGCGCCCGTCGGCCCGACGAGCGCGAGCGTCTCGCCGCCCTCGACGGTGAACGAGACGTCGTCGACGATGGTCTCGCCCTCGTCGTAGCCGAACGTGACGCCGTCGTACTCGACGCGCCCGTCGTCGACCGCGAGGTCGGTGGCGTCGGGAGTCTCCCGGATGCGGGAGGGCTCGTCCATCAGCCCGAAGATGCGGGCGGCGGAGGCGTAGGCGCGCTGGTACATGTTGATGATCTGTCCGAACTGCGCCATCGGCCAGATGAACCGCTGGGTGTAGAGGATGAAGATCACGAAGTCGCCGGCCGTGAGCGCGCCCGTCAGCGGACCGGGGCCGCCGGGCGTGATGACCCAGAGCCCGCCGACGAGGAACGTGACGACGAAGCCGACGCCCGCGAGCACGCGCAGGCTCGGGAAGAACTTGATGCGCGTCTCGATGGCGTCCCAGTTGGCGTCGAAGTAGTCCTGTGAGACGTCCTCGACGCGGTCGGACTCGTAGCCCTCCGTGTTCGAGGTCTTGATGACCTGGATCCCGCCGAGGTTGTTCTCCAGCCGGGAGTTGACCCTGCCGACCGACGAGCGGACCTCGGCGTACTTCGGCTGGATCGTCCGGATGAACTGGTAGGTGAACAGCGCGATGAGGGGAACTGGCAGGAGGGCGATGAGCGCGAGCTGCCAGTTCTTTGCGAAGAGGATGACCGCGATGCCGAGCACCATCACGCCGAGGCGGAGCCCGGAGTTCATCCCGTCGTTGAGAAACCGCTCCAGGCGGTTCACGTCGTTCGAGAGCACGGACATCATCTCGCCGGTCTGCTTGTCGGCGAAGAAGTCCATGTTCAGCCGCTGCATCTGGTCGTAGGTGTCCGTCCGCACCTCGTGCTGGATGTGCTGGGCGAAGGAGTTCCACCCCCAGTTTCGCGTCCAGTGGAACGCGGCCCCGCCGAAGAAGGCGACGGCGATGATGGCGACCGAGAGCCACAGCTGGCCCGTCGGCGTCGTCGGCAACCACTCCCGCGGGACGACCCAGAGCGTGTACGGCCTGGTGTCGAAGAAGATCGCGTCGACCGCCAGTCCGAGCACCAGCGGGGGGAGCAGATCGAGGACCCGGGCGACGACGCTCGACAGCAAGCCGACGACGAAGGCGGGCCTGTTGTCGGCCCCGTATTCAAGAAAGAGTCGCTTCATCGGGTTCTCCGCCCGCTCCCGCTGCTCCTCGAACGGGTCGTCATCCTCGGCGGCAACTCCCATCGTCCCGCGTACGGGGGAGCCGGTGAAAAGTGTTAGCAGGCAGTGGTATTCCCTGACACGGCGCTCCGGTTCGACGCGTCGAGGCCCGCCCTCTCCGCGCTGACGCGGTCGCCGACCTCGACGCCGTGTCGCGTCGTCCACTCGTAGTTCACCTCGAGTACGTACTGGCCGCGGCCGGAGTAGCGGAACTCCTCGCCGTCGGCCCCCTCGGGCGGTTTCGGCGCGTGGTGGATCTCCGTGATCGTGCCGTTCGCGGAGACGAACACGATGTCGATACCGAAGTCCATCCCCCGCATGACGTAGGTGAGGTTCTGGGGCTCCTCGTGGACGAACAGCATCCCCTCGTCCTCGGGGAGCGACGACGTGTTGCTCAACCCGGTGTAGCGCTTCTGGAAGGTGTCCGCGACGCGCGCCTCGACGCTGCCGAGTTCGGTGCCGTTCTCGTCGCTGATCGTCACGGTCGTGCGGTTGTAGTCGTCCTCCGCGGGCGGGGAGACGGGCAGCGGAAGGACGCCCGCCCCGACGAGCGCGACGCCCACGAGCGAGAGGACGAGCAGCAGGCCGACGACCGTAGCGACGCGCGCTCTGCGCATGCCTGCCCATCACCTCGTGTGTGGGTAAGCGTTCCGGGGGCGGGGGCTTCGCAAGCGTTATTCTGCACGCGCCGGTGTTCTCGGGTACGGGTCCGTGGTCTAGTTGGTCATGACGCGGCCTTTACAAGGCTGAGGTCGATGGTTCGAATCCGTCCGGACCCACTATCTCTCGCGGCGAACGAACGTGAGCCGCGTGTATCGTGGACTGCGACGGATTCGAATCAGGGAGCGAACGAGGCGAAGCCGAGTGAGCGACCGTGGTTCGAATCCGTCCGGACCCACTATCTCTCGCGGCGAACGAACGTGAGCCGCGTGTATCGTGGACTGCGACGGATTCGAATCAGGGAGCGAACGAGGCGAAGCCGAGTGAGCGACCGTGGTTCGAATCCGTCCGGACCCACTCTCCTGCTGCGAGCGACAGCGAGCAGCGGAGAGTACACGCCGGCGGATTCGAAGCAGGGAGCGGCGCGAGCGTGAGCGAGCAGAGTGACTGCGGTTCGAATCCGTCCGGACCCCCTCTCCCGGCGAACTCTGACGTTCAGCCGTCGTTTGATCCTAGAGAGGGGTCTTATCTCCCGTCGTCGAGGGACGACTATGCCGACTCGCCGTACCCTCCTCGTCCGCTCGGGGGCGCTCGCCGTCGCCGGCCTCGCTGGCTGTCTGGACGGCGGCGCGCCGCCCGCCGCAGGGGCACCGACCGCCCCCGACGTGACCGCGGACGTACCCCGCGCGCCGGGGGACGCCCCTCGGAGCGACGTCGACGTGCTCGTCGCCGGGAACGCCGAGTTCGCGTGCGACCTGCTCGCCGAACTGCGCGGCGAGGAGCCGGACTCCAACCAGTTCGCCTCGCCGCACAGCGTCTCCGTCGCGCTGGCGATGACCTGGGCGGGGGCGCGCGGCCAGACGGAGCGGCAGATGGCCGACGCCCTGCGCTTCGAACTCGATCAGGAGGCGCTCCACCCGGCGTTCAACGCCCTCGGTCGGTCGATCGTGCCGGACGGGGAGACCGACGACGGCGAGACGCCGTTCCGCCTGGAGACCGCGAACGCGCTGTGGGGGCTGGCCGACTACCCCTACCGCGAGCCGTTCCTCGAAACCCTCGCGGCGCACTACGGCGCGGGGATGCACACGGTCGACTTCGTGCGGGATCCGGAGGGCGCGCGAACGCGCATCAACGAGTGGGTGAGCGCGAGAACCGAGGGAAAGATCCCCGAGCTGTTCCCGGAGGACTCGTT
This sequence comes from Halomarina halobia, assembly GCF_029338575.1. Taxonomy (GTDB): domain Archaea; phylum Halobacteriota; class Halobacteria; order Halobacteriales; family Haloarculaceae; genus Halomarina; species Halomarina halobia. The sequence goes on along the minus strand of NZ_CP119992.1, from coordinate 2,229,879 downwards.
CGACGAGCTCACCCGGCTCGTGCTGACGAACGCCGTCTACTTCCGCGCGACGTGGGCGAAGACGTTCGATCCCGACGCGACGGGGGACGCGCCCTTCACTGCACTCGACGGATCGAGTTCGAACGTGCCGACCATGCGCCAGAGCGACCGGTTCCCGTACGCCGAGGCGGACGGCGTGCAGGTCGTCGAACTCCCCTACGTCGGCGGGGAGGTCGGGATGGCGGTGATCCTCCCGCCGACCGGCGAGTTCGAGGGGTTCGAGGCGTCGCTCGACGGGGCGCGGCTGCGCTCGCTGTTCGACTCGCTCGAAGAGACGGATGGGACGGTCGCGCTCCCGCGGTTCACCTACCGGTCGTCGTTCAGCCTCCCCGAGACGCTGCGGGCGCTCGGGATGCCGGTCGCGTTCGACCGGCGGCGGGCGGACTTCGGGGGGATGGTGGACCTCGAAGCCGCGGGCGAAAACGTCTACGTCGACGACGTGGTCCACGAGGCGTTCGTCGCGGTGGACGAGGAGGGGACCGAGGCCGCGGCGGCGACGGGCGTCGAGATGGGGGCCACGAGCGCACCGGCGGACCCCTTCGAGATGATCGTCGATCGGCCGTTCTACTTCGCGATCCGGCACCGCAGAACGGGCGCGGTGCTGTTCCTCGGGCGCGTCGTGGACGCCGCGACGGCGCAGTAGGGCGGGGGCGAGCCCCGTCAGTCGCCCGACCGCGCGAAGCGGCGACGGACGATCGCGACCAGCAGCGCGCCTCCGGCCGCCGCGAGCGCCGCGCTCCGGACGCCCGAGCGGTCGAAGCCGATCACGAGCGTCGTGACGACCGACGTGCAGACGGCCGCGAGGAGGACGAGCGTCGTCCGGAGGCTCTCGGGGAGTGACGACTCGGGGGACATACCCGAGACGGGGAGGCGCGGGGAGTTAGCCGTTGGGGTTTATACCGTCGACCGTACCGGCGCGGCGGTCGTGGACCCCGGGGGCCGCCTCGTCGAACGGTGGACGGCCGGGAGCGTATCACACCCGCGTTTCGAAACGCTTTTTCGGGTCGTCGGCCTCGGTGAGGGTGAGCCGCCTTAGCTCAGACTGGGAGAGCACTCGACTGAAGATCGAGCTGTCCCCGGTTCAAATCCGGGAGGCGGCATACCTGCCTTAGTTTAGTTCCGAACCGGAGCGGGAGCGCTGGGACGGTCAGCCCGAACTCTAGGGGAGCTGCGCGGAGGTGGTCTGCGTGGCACCGCTAATTGAACCGGCGCCGCACGAGTTCGCGGCGAATTTCCTGTTCGACGAGCGCGGGCTCAGACCGTACTTTGCGACGGATGCCGTCGTGAAGGAGTATGGCGGCTCTAAACGGGCCACATTCGACCGCAACGGTGAGTCGTGGACGGTCAAACTCTACTATCAAGACAGTAACCTCGTTCACCCTGGAGCGGAGACACACTCCGGCACGCTGTTCCATCTCGAGACGATTCGGGAGTTCCGCGTGCACGTCGAGTCGCTCGAGGACGATGCGGGACAGCGCAAGTTCAACGCACACCTCACCCCTCGCTGGCAGTGCCAGAAGGCAGAGAAAGCGACAGGGGAGGTCGTCTCAATCAATACTCCAGAAGGATTCGAGGAGGGCGTAAACGTGCGTGTTCAGGGGTCGAATATCCGGTTCACCGAGTACGCGAGTCTTCTTCAGCAGGCGTTCTTGGCAGTCGGCATCAATCGGACGTACTTCCGATCGCCGCATGAGTACAGCAACGTTCAGGACGCCGCACGATACGTTCGGTTAGAGAAATCCGAGAGCGGGCCAATTCACGCTCGGGATGGTCCCTTGGTTCAGTTGGGGCATCTTCTTGAGAGCGACCGTCAAGGCTACCGCAAACTCGTTCAGCAGGACGATGATCAACAGGGCAACAATCTACCGGGGTACTACCACACAGTCACTCTCGGGCCAGAGCGAATTCGCGAAGCATGGCCGGGTCATGAGGTTCCGAAGGAGTTCAAGCACTACTACGCACGACATGCCGCGACGCTTCCAGAGAGCGACCCACTGGCGCATCCGAAACTCGAGGTAGCATACCAGGTTTCCCGGTGGGACAGTAAGATAGGAGTGTCGCAGCAGGAACTCTCGGAGTTGGAACAAGAGCTTGATGAAGCGCTGCTTTCTGTGCTGAACGACGCTGAGATTTCGCTGCTATCCAGTGCAGGAGGGCCGTATCGCTCGGATTCGTACTTTAAGGCGGAAGTAAGCGAGCGCGACTGTGACATAATCGGTTTAGATCTCACTGCGATAAAGAGCCGCCAGGAGAGCGTCGTCGTCCGTTACTTAGCAGGAACGAACGGTCTCTCTCCTGTCGAATGGGATGCTCTTGAAACACTGGTGGCAGACGGTGGCTGCGTCTCGCCAAAAGACATTGCTGCGACGACCGGTAATCATGTAGAGAGTGTCCGGCGCGCATTACGACGAATCGACGATCTCGTACAGCGCAAGTATGGCGAAGTCGCGCTCCGATCGAGCTACATTGCGGAGCTCGTGTACGAGGCAGTCGAGGAAGCCCGTGAGAGCACTCGGAGGGCCGTAGAATTGGGAGCGCGAGCGTTGGACTCCGCAGAACGAGGAATCGATGAGCGAACGAGTGCGTGGCTCGCATGGGCGTCACGCTACTGCGAAGACGTTCGCGATACGCGAAGCGCTCGAATGGAAATTCGGCTTGGAGCAGTTAAGAACTCGCGAGAGATCTATCGGACCCTCAATCAGGGCTATCGGCTCTGGTGTGATGCGAAGCAAGATGAAACTCGGTTCAGGAGCGCACAGGTCGTGTTCGAAGTGAACGGCCGAATCAATCGGTCAGACACCTGGCGATACCTCGAATAGAGATCGCCTAGTGAGTGGCAACACTACCTTCTCATCAGTGTAGGAGCAATTCTTTCCGCTAATTGGCCCAAATTAGCTGAGAAATCTGGCATCGGTATCAGCTATCGAGAGATGTAGTCCATCCAGAGCTCTGAGAACACCACACACCCCGTTGTATTCGCTATTAGAGGTGTGCCTAAGGGCACGAAATAAAAATACTCCTCATACCCCCTCAGCACGAGGCCCGGGGGGCACTTGAGTAGAGAGATCCGGTCGGTGGCTGGCAGTCTATTCGTCCGGCTCGATCTCTGTTCGGAGTTTTTCGATCAACTCGGCGTTGTATTCGCTCCCATCGTCAGCGTGGTGGATGCGCGAATGACACGTTGGACAGATGGCTACGACCGCGTCGGGACTGTCAGCTCCATCGTCGCTGACCTGGAAGACATGGTGGACTTCAAGATACGGATTCCCGGACGGGGTCACGAACGGTGCATTTTCTTCACACCCCTCGCAGATACCGTCTGCACGGGCGAGTGCGTAGTCTTTGACCGCTCGTGAGCGCCTTCGACGGTTAGTAGTCGTGGTCGTCCTCGTAGCCGTCTCCTGGCTGGCGTCTTCGGCACGTTCGCGGAGTTCGTCGAGCGTGAGTTGAGTCTCGTTCTCGATCTCATCAGCGATCCTGTCGGCTGTGTTCTCACTCGGACCAATCGACGATTCATAATGCATATCGATTGTTGTCTGGCCCGTTGCTCCGCCTTCCGCGGCAGAACGAGCCATCGCCTGCTCGATGTATCGCTCCATACTCCCGTACCTACTGTACAAGTCACCCACACGGTGGTTGGCGACGCGGCGGAATCCAAGGGGGAATTCGTCGTCGTACCCGAGGTCGTCGTGGAGCAGCGGACTCCTGATGTTCACCTCGACTGGGTCTGTGAGGTAGAACACATGGGGCCATGAGTCGGCGGCGTCCTGCTTCAGCGTCCCCTCGTAGGGGGTCCAGAGCGCCCGGTCGAGTTCTTTGTTCGTCTCTGTCTCTTTAACGACCGCGATGTGTGAGTACGTGCGGTCACCGACGTAGAATGCGAGGACATCACCTCGCCGAACCTTCTTCCCGACGCTTGTCCCGGTTCCCCAGACACTGAGCGTACCGTTGAACTGATTGGGGATCAAGTCTCGATGCTCGTCGACATTGACGCCGTTCAGGAGGGTCTTGTCGAAGTGCTTGAGTGCCTGCTCGTTCGCAGTCGGACAGAGGAATAACTGGCGACGACCGTCTGCCGTGACATCGAATCCGCTCAGCGAGGTCTCTTCGGCGTCGGTACTCTGCCGCTCAACTGAATCGTCGAGCAAATCGAGCGTCCTTTGGACCTTCTGACGACGCTGGGAGATGCGGCGCACGTACTCGTTGACGGTGCTGCGAGAGATGCCGAGTTCCTCGGCGATCTCCGCTCGAGAGAATCCGTACTCTTCGAGCGCGAAAACGCGTGTCTCTTGCTCGCTGAGGACGGTATTTTCGGCCAGTTCGTCGATTCGCTGCTGAACAGTAGGATCTTCGACTGACATGGGCTACTTCTGTGTAGCCAAGGGCGTTATTTAAACCTACTACATATTTGTAGCCAATTGCGACAGGAGATATCTGGCTTACGGTCAAGTGAGTTGACAGAATTGTAGAACTGCAAAACCCCCTCACCACGGAGTCACTCGCCGGGGTAGTTGCTCCTCCCGAATATGCATACAACCGACTCAAACCGCGTGTACCAGAAGCATCTCGTATTCGCGAGTAGCGCGATTCAGATTCGTTTAGGTCGTAGGATCAGTTAAACTGCGAGTACTCAGAGTTAGATAGAGAAATTAGGAACCAAGAAGACGGTGAATTCAAATCAGGCCTTCTAAATTAGGGTGGAATTATACGTTCCCCAAAATAACACTTATATTTATATTTTATATGGGGATTGTTTCGAGTTCAATATTATCTTGGGTGAATCTTGCGGTGCCACCTGTCTTATATCGCTGTTTCTCCGGTATCCACTAATTACTCTGAGACTCGTTTGACTCCATAGTGATAAGATAAGTAATAACGGCGTGAATTTTGGGTAGACGGATATAATATGATTAAACGAGATATTCACGAAGATGGTACTGGGATACTACTGTAGTACCTGCCCACCCTGGGCGTAAGAGCTAGGTTTTATTAGCACGTTACTGTGGGCATGAGCGTTGCCTGCTATGTTCGGGTCTCAACCGCGAAACAAAACCTTGACCGACAATTGAACGCAACCACAGAGTACGTCCAAGAGCGACTCGGAACTGGTCTCGGCAATATCGAGTTCTATCGCGATAAAGCGACTGGAACATCGACAGTAGCCCGGTCAAGTTACCAACGTCTTATGGACGATATCGCTACTGGCGATGTAAATATCGTCGTTGCACATGAGGTGTCGCGTATTGCTCGTTCTATCTCTGATCTAGAGCGAACCGCCGATCGAATGCGTGAAGCTGGTGTAGAACTCCATATCGTCGCTGAGGGACTCGTTATCCGTCCTAGGGAGGAAGATCCCTATCAACGAGCATTATTTCAACTTCTCGGTGTATTCGCCGAGTTGGAGGCGAACATTAAGCGACAGAACATCCGTGAGGGAATTGCTGCTCGGCAAGAGTCCGATCAATACCATCACGGCCCCGCACCGCTTGGATTTGTAAAGCGAGACGGCAAGCTCGTTGAAGGAGCGAACTATCACCAAGTTATCGAGGTACTTGACCAGGTAGCCCGAGGAGACCTTAGCAAGCGGCAAGCGGCTTTAGAGCTAAATTCGTCGCGTCGTACGATTCGGCGTGCAATCGAAGAACGAGCGGAACTCTATGGGGTCTGATATTCCGAATTGAAAGGTAAATGAGGGGTGTATACACTCAAATCTCTGGATAGAGGCTCGGTTGAAACCCTCGTAGCGTGATAGGAATGGCATGTTGTATACAGGGCGCAAATTCATCATGTTCCTTTATGAGAAAAGTATTAGATATCAACTCTTCCCATTACCATTTACTATGCCCTTCTGTGCCATCTATCTCAGTCTTGTAGCGTTTGGCCGCTTCGTAAGCAGCACCAACGGATTCCGCATCGGCCACGTCTTTGGTTCCACCCTTGGCTGCCTCGCGGATCAATCTGAGACGGACCCCTAGTGCCATCACGAGGCCCAGTTTAGCTTTCCACAGACCCTTCCGTTCGGTGCGGTATAGCCTGAGCTTGATGAATGCTTCTTCGTAACTCGAAATAATTGCCAACGGAAAAACAAGTATCAGTACCCAAATTCCCAGTAATATGGGCCAAACCGCTTGGAGCGCAAAAAGTTCCCAGTCCACCGTTTGTCGCGTTGAGTACAGGATTCGGATGGTGTGAGCCAAGGTGACGATTCCAAGAATCGCAAAAAACCAAATCCTTCCCCGATGCCATGCCTCTCGCTGTTCAGGATCATCAACGATAATTGGGGCAACTAAAAAAATGAATATGAGTGGCTGTATGATCAACTCGCTCCAAAACGAAAAACTAGCAAAATTTACAATATACTCAAAAATCACTATTATACTAACTATCTTGAGGAGTTCTTGTCGAAAATATCCGAGATTCTTGGCCTCCGGAAACCCAACAAGCAATGCGAGGCCCGCCGTTACGCTCCACACCACTGTGTCCTTAGTCAGGATAGCCCGCCAGAGTCCGACCCAAGCCGAAATCAGTACAAATGACATAATCCATAGAACATAAACAATCCATATTACGGTTAATTTGGGAGAAAAAGTCATTCTAAGAACTTGATATAGACTAGACCGTATTTTCTGCTTCAACACCGCCAATACAATGATCAATACGACCATTGCAACAAGCCAAGCTATGCCTGCCAACTCTCGATTGGTAAACTCGAAACCATAAGTCGAGAGCCATGATGACATGCACGTGAGGGCGCGTTGAACCATCTCCTTGCGACTACCTCATAGAACTCACCTAGCGAGAACGCTAAAACTCTTAACCCTAATATTAACACGAATGATTGAACGATGTATGCTTTGTATTCAGTACACCCACCCCAAAGTGTCACTGGCTAATATTTTTATTAGAGTCCTTTAACCCAAAACCAATGGATTGCGTTAACTCGGTTAACGTTACTGCAAGTTAATCACTTATTCAGTCAGGGCTAAATCGAGATATGGATCGGATATGTCCGTACTGTGGTCAGGAGTGTCGTGCGCTCAAAAATCATGTTCGGCTTACTTCCGATGACGACCACGGCCCCAGTGGACAGTACCCCGAGGATTTCAACAGTAGTATCGACTCCAAGTCTTTTGACAGTAAACGCCTAAACAAAAATAACGACGACGCAGAGAATACTGTTACCGACGACACCTCCGAGACGGTAAATTGGTCTCCGAGGAATTCTGATGACCTTGAAATAAAAATCGAACGTGAAGAAGACGAATTTAGACATATCGACAGCAGAGTTGAGTCAGAAAAGCCCACTGTTGAGGAGAAGGGGTCGAGCTGGACCGGAGTTGACGAGAAAATCAGCCCAGAAAATTGCCCCGAATGTGGTGAGACGCTATCGCCTGTTCGTGAACGGTCGGAGTTCTTCACGCAGGAGGGCAAGCAAATAATGCTTGAGGACTCGGATGACTTGTGTCTCTCTTGCGGACTCATTGTTGAAGACAATGGCAATGTTATACACATTAATCGATATGGAGGCCACATGGGCAGCATGGGTGGGATGATACTCCTTGGTTTCATCGGTCTCGTTACTTTGGTGCTGAGCGCAGTAACGGAGGATAACTCTGAGGAGACTCACCAGGGGATCGAGATAGAAGAACCTCCCATACTCTAGTTACTACGTTCAATCATTCCTCTCTGTTATCCTCGGCTAGTTTACGGAAATCACTTTCATCAAATATATCACTCTCTACTAGAACACGGAATTCAGCGTCAGTGAGGTCATCGCCTCGCTTCCATCGCTCTTTCAGTTGACGAGGGTGGTATATCCTATCGTACTCGTACTGAATATCCACGTCAACGCCTACAACGAACTTCGCTGGTAAGGCATCTTCCTCACCCGATACCAAATCAGATCGGGGCTCAAAGGTGGCGATCTCAAGCGCTTCCTCTAACAAAGACTTGAAAGGGAGTCCCGCTTCGTCACAAGCGTGTTTCGATAACGCTACTCCGTTAACAAGCCCCCAATAGAGGTCGTCCCCGGCTTGTATGTCACCAAACACCTTTCGACGCTCCTCGGGTGGGAGAAATCGAATATATGGGAGATCGAGGAGCCCTCGTCTGATTCGGTCTCTTGCCCCCTTCTTGCGCTCATAGCGTGCTTGCCGAGACTCTGGAAGGACATGATGTCCTAAGTATCGACGGTCCTTCTCGGTGAGTATGCCGGATTCACGTTCAATACCTGCCATTGTCAATGCCTGTATCGTTACATACTGGTCGGAGAATATTTACATGTTTGGTACTAACGGTGAAGCGTAGGTAATAGAAAGTATGTCGACCGCAACTGAAACGCGCATTCCGGTTTCCAAGGAAACACGCGATCTCGTGAAGTCCTATAAACGAGGGGGAGAGACCTACGATGCCCTCATCCGGCAGATGGTGGCTCAGTACGATCCGTCGGAGCCGAAGATCTAATAAAGAGGGTCGATAGATGGGCCTCAAAAGCATAAGAAACGCCCCACAGGGCCAAGGTCTTGGTCGGCCGGCCCCGTGGAAGCAAGGACGCACTGTGGAAGGTGCTATCCGTGGGATAGGAGAGGACCTCCGAACAGAAAATCGTTTCGGGCGTCGTCAAGGACCTATCGTTTACATCTTCCTTAGCCGTCTGAGTTGGACTCAACCCAACAGCAACAACGACGTTGCACAACGAACACGACAATAAGGAACCAACGAGCACTGAGGCGTGGTTTACCAGCCCCACCTCGGGGACACTAAACACGGACGTGTGCGAGATGAACGGATGTCGAACCATCGAGCATCTTGCTCAATTCCGTCACAGTGGATTTAGAGCGCGAATCAGCTGCCCAACCCACCTGCTTGGTATCATTAGGCGAGAGGTGGACAATGCTTGAACGATACGGTCACGACAAACTACGGCTACTGGAGTGCCCAGCTTGTGGGGCGAACCTCCGGGGCAGTAATCCCTCCGAGCATATTGCTTCTCACATTCCCAGAGACTTCGGACTCTCACCCCGAGGTGGTGGGGAGTGAATTTGGCCGATGACCCAGACCGCTATGTCCGTGAGCACCGCGATACACTTGTCCACATTATCCGTCATGGCGATGACGAATTCGTCCGGGCCCTAGCACTCGCGGCTATCGTACGATACGGTAGTAAACCTCTTTTGGAGGAAGTTGAGCGCGATCTCCAGCGTGCCAAGGGGAAAGAACTGTGAATGTCAGCACGTCAGTCAGCACTCGCATTGACGAACGCCTGAGCGTCCGACAGGAGACCGGGATCAGCGTCGGTGAGATTGATAAGAGCCTGCATTCGTTCGAGTTCGTTCAAGAGGTCGGGGTCATCACGTGCGAGACGGAGGAGTTCCGTGCGCTTCTCTCGTTGCTCCTCTTCAATGGCTTCGACTGCCCTGTGCTCAACAGCCTGCCCGCACCAGACACAGCAGGGTTCCTCGCGGGGGGTGTCCCGATTGCAGCGGGGACAAGTCAAGGGCGCGATCGGGTCCTGCTCATCCGCTTCGACATCAAGCCCGTGAGCGCGGGCGATTTCGCGGTCGTTCGCCTCGGCAAACACAGCGATATACCGGGCAGCGACGTCGCTCCCCCGCTTCCAGCCATGATGGTTTTCGAGATGAGCCTGCGAGACGCCCTGGCTCGCGAGGTAGCTTGCACTGCTCTTTCGCATTCGAGTGAACGTGACGCTCGTATGGGAGACACCGGCTTTCCGAGCAGGCTTCTGGAGCATCTTCAGCTTCATCTGGTACGAGACGTCGACAGGGTCGTCAAGCTGGCACCACAGAGGGGCCTCACCCTCATCTGGCGCTGGATGAACGTTGAGCCACTGGCGGAGATAGGGGACGCTTGGGATGAGCGTGACCGAGCGCTGACCTGTCTTTCCGTCAACGGTGATCGAGAGACCGTATTTGTGGTCGGTGACATCGCCGACGGTGAGTTCGGTGAGTTCGCCGCTCCGCGCACCCGAATCCCATGCGACAGCGATGAGCGCCTTGTCACGGGCGAACCGAGCCTTACGGAGCATCGGCTGGACGTGTTCGTCCCAATCAAGCATCTTCGCCGGGTCCGGCATAGGGTTGTAGTTCTTCGAGGTCGTCGCCGAAATCCAATCGAGGCTTTCGGGCACCTCGTTCTCGTCGGATACACGCTTGCCGAACATCCGGAGAGCAACCCGGTAGTCCCGGTTCGATTCCTCATTCGGGTAGTTGTCGTGGATGTAGAGGACCAACTCCTCGGCAGCGGTCTTCTCTTCGAGTGCGTCGGCGAGGCCGCCAACATTCTCGGCGAGGCGTGTACAGTGGTCGAGGAGTTTGTGACGGCGATTGTCACCGTAGGTGCTCCGGAGGAGGCGCATCTCCCGATCGAACGCGAGGAGCGCCTCACGATCGGCGTCAGCGATGTCCTCGCTCGACTCGATCCGATCGAGGAGGAGTTCGAGGCGGCGGTCGACGTTGACGGTCATCCATCTATCCAATGGCATAGGAGGGATGTAAACCACCAGTGGAATCCTGGGAGGCGGCACTTTTCACTGTGAACAAATTCGTGAGCGGTGAAAAGGCGTGACCCCTCCTCGATCCGCGATCACGACCGGGCGACGTCGGACGTCGACGCTACCGTCCGTAGCCCGGTAGCCCCGAACCGGGGGCCAGTCAGTCGTGCCCCGACACCCCGAGTGCGTCGTCGTCACGCGACGCACGACTGGCGGGCGGCCACGTCGCTTACGTCCGCGCCGTTCGTAGTCACGAGCGCGAGCCATGACGGACTACGAGGTGCACGAACCCGACTATTCGGGGACGACCACCGAGGAGTGGAGCGCGCCGCGGGAGGAGGACTTCGACACCGACGACCTCTCCGAGATCGACGGCCACTTCCTCCTCTCCGCCTCGGGTTTCCCGCCGGAGGCGTTCACCGACCTGAAACTACCGGTCGTCGACCCGGACGGCGACCTCAACGAGAACGCGCTCCAGACCGCGCACGGGGGAGCCCACGGCGTCGAGGCCGTCGACGACATCGACGACGACACCGTCGAACGCGTGCGGGACCTCATAGAGGACCTCTCGCAGAGGGAGTTCGACGAAGACATCGGCGACTGAGACCCGCGAGCGTCGGCCGCGCCGGTGGGGGATCGTCTCGCCGGCGAGACGATCCCGGCCTTCACATCACCGTCCCGAACTATCACGAGGGGTAAGTAACGGCGACGGATAGCGACTGTCTTCGACGGGCGAGCGCTCCTCCGGGCGCGTTCTCGGCGCTTCGCGCCGAACCGTTCGCAGGTGCAAGGCAAAATTTGTTGCCGAGTAGCCGACTAGATTATATTATGTCACATAGTGGCACAGTTTACCGTTCCGATTCCGCGGTTCCGGCGCGGGCGCCTCGGGCGGGATCGGGGGGATGAACCGTGCGCAACGTCGTCCTCATCGTGCTCGATACGGTCCGGAAGGACGTGTACGACGAGTACGCCCCGCGACTCCGGACGGCCGCCGACGCCTCGTTCGAGCAGTGCCGCGCCGCGAGTTCGTGGAGCGCGCCGAGTCACGCGAGCATCCTCACCGGGAAGCTCCCGCACCAGCACGGCGTGCACGCCGAGGGCTTCGGCTCCGACTTCAGCTTCTCGCGGTTCGACCGGGACGACCTGTTTCTCGGGGAACTCCCCGAGCACGCGACGATCGGGCTGAGCGCCAACCCGTACGTGAGTTCGGCGTTCGACTTCGACGTCCTCTTCGACGAGTTTCACGACTTCTCGATCGGCTCGCAGGCGCAGCCGGCGCTGTTCACCGAGGGGCTCACCGTCCAGGAGTACGTGAAGCGGTCGGACCACCCGGACGCCGTGAGGCGGTACCTCGGCTTCCTCCGGGCCTGTCTCGGACACGACGAGCCGCTCAAGAGCCTCGCGAACGGCCTGTGGGTGAAGGGCGGTTCGGCGGCGACGCGGCTGCCGATCCCGGAACTCGTCGACGACGGCGCGAGGAACATCGCCGACACGGCGGTCGAGCGCGCCGCGGCGGTCGACGAGCCGTGGTTCCTCTTCGCGAACTTCATGGACGCGCACACGCCCCTGCGGAACCTCCGGCAGTACGACCAGTCGCTCCACTCGGTGCCGAACGACTGGAGCTCGACCGAGTTCAGCAAGTGGGAACTGAACGCCGACGGGGCCGCGACCGAGGAGTACACGCGCAACTACCGGCAGCTGTACGCGGCGGCGGTCGATTATCTCGACCGCGTCGCCTCTGACCTCGTCGGCCGACTCCGGCGCGTCACCGACCGCGAGACGACGGTCGTCGTGATCTCCGATCACGGCCACAACCTGGGCTATCCCGCGGACGACGGGCTGTTCCACCACACGAGGAGCACGACCGAGGGCGTCCTCCACACCCCGTGCGACGTGATCAACCCGCCCGCGGGCTATCCGGCCGCGGTCACCCGGTACTTCTCGCAGCTCTCCCTCGGCGACCTGCTCGTCGGCCTCGCCCGCGACGAGCCGTTCGACGAGGGGCTCGTCGACGAGCGGATCCCGGCCGAATTGATCGGCGTACTCGGGGGCGGCGAGAGTTCCATCTGGTACCAGCCCGAGGAGGACGCCGACTTCTGGAACCGGATGGTGCGGTGCGTCTACGACGGCGAGGGCACCCGGAAGTTCCAGTGGGACTCGCTGGGCGCGAGCGAGGAGTACGAACTCGATCCGGACAGGCCCTCGTGGCAGCGAAGGGTGGCGACCGGCGTCGAGATCCCGGCGGCCACGAAGGACCTCTTCGACGTGGAACTGACCGAGTACAAGGAGCGGGCGGCCGCCACCTCCCGGGAGATGGACTTCGACGCGGCCGTCGAGGAACAACTGGACGAGCTCGGTTACCTGTGACCGCTCCCCGCCGCCCCGCGGGGGGATCGGTGAGATCGGAGCCGGCCGAACCGCTCGGTACGACCGAACTGCTCCACACGATGCCACTCCGCCCTCCGTGAGGAAACCCATACAGCCTTACCCCGCGCGGCAAATACTGCTCACGTCATGGTCGTCGGAGACATCGCGACTGGAACCGAGGTCGTCGTCATCGGTGCCGGGCCGGGCGGGTACGTTGCCGCCATCCGCGCCGCGCAACTGGGCCTCGACACGACGCTGATCGAGAAGGACGCCTACGGCGGGACCTGCCTCAACTACGGCTGCATCCCCTCGAAGGCGCTGGTGACGGCGTCCGACGTCGCCCACGCCGCCCGGGAAGCCGAGGAGATGGGCATCCACGCCGACCCCGCCGTGGACATGAAGGGGATGGTGTCGTGGAAGGACGGCGTCGTCGACCAGCTCACCAGCGGCGTCGAGAAGCTCTGTAAGGCGAACGGCGTCAACCTCGTCGAGGGCACCGCGGAGTTCGCCGACGAGAACAAGGTGCGCGTCGCCCACGGCGGCGACGGCCAGGGCTCGGAGTCGATCGAGTTCGAGCACGCGATCGTCTCGACCGGCTCGCGGCCCGTCCAGATCCCGAACTTCGAGTTCGACGGCGAGTACGTCCTCTCCTCCCGGGACGCCCTCGCGCTCGACACGCTCCCGGAGAGCCTGGTCGTCGTGGGCGCGGGCTACATCGGGATGGAACTCGGCACCGTCTTCGCCAAGCTCGGCACCGACGTCACCGTCGTCGAGATGCTCGACTCGGCGCTGCCCGGCTACGAGGACGACGTGGCGCGGATCGTCCGGGACCGCGCGGAGGAACTCGGCATCGAGTTCCACTTCGGCGAGGCCGCGAAGGACTGGGAGCGCTCGGGCGACGGGATCACCGTCCGCACGGAGGACGGGGACGGCACCGTGAGCGAGTTCGGCGCGGAGAAGGTGCTCGTCGCGGTCGGGCGCACTCCGGTCACGGACACCGTGAACCTGGAGGCGGCTGGCGTCGAGACCGACGAGCGGGGGTTCGTCCCGACCGACGACCGCGCGCGGACCAACGTCGAGCACGTCTACGCCATCGGCGACGTCGCGGGCGAGCCGATGCTCGCACACAAGGCGATGAAGGAGGGACAGGTCGCCGCCGAGGTGATCGCGGGCGAGCCGTCGGCGCTCGACTACCAGTCCGTCCCGGCGGCGGTGTTCACCGACCCCGAGATCGGCACCGTCGGCATGACGGAGGCGGAGGCCGATGAGGCGGGCTTCGAGCCCGTCGTCGGCCAGATGCCAATGCGCGCGAGCGGGCGGGCGCTGACGATGAACGAGTCGGACGGCTTCGTCCGCATCGTCGCCGACGGGCCGAGCGGGTTCGTCCTCGGCGCGCAGGTCGTCGCGCCGGAGGCCTCCGAACTGATCGCCGAACTCACCCTCGCCGTCGAGATGGGCGCGACCCTGGAGGACGTCGCCGCCACCATCCACGTCCACCCGACGCTCTCGGAGGCGGTGATGGAGGCGGCCGAGAACGCGGAGGGGCAGGCGATCCACACGCTGAATCGGTAGCTCACGCCCCTCTCATCAGTCTCTCCTACTCCCCGAGGTACCCGCGCCACCGGTTCGTCTCGGCCGCGTACCGCAGTTCGGCGTTGACCCGTTCGAGCAGTTCTCCGAGGTATCCCTCGAGGTAGACGCTGTCGGCGACGTCGCCGAGCGGTCCGAGGGGCGACTCGAAGGTGTAGACGTCGCGGAGGAGCGTCCCGCCCTCCTCGCGGGGTTCGAAGAAGCGGTCGTGGAGGAGGCGCTCGAAGGGGCCCTCGACCATGCGCTCGCGGAAGTGCCGGGGGCGGCTGTACGTGACGAGCTTCATCGTGTAGGAGACGGGGACGCCGAAGAAGCGGACGCTCCAGGCGATGGAACTCCCCGGCCGCTGCAGGTCGCCGGTCACGCCCGCGGTGGCGCGGAGGTGGTACGACTGCAGGGCGTTCTCCCGGAGGGTGACGGACCGCGCGAGGTCGAACACCCGCTCCGCCGGCGCGTCGATGGGCGTCTCTAGCCGGATAGTCGTCATCGCCCGCGCGAGCCCTCCGTCGATCCGGAGGCGGCAGTCGTCGGTACCCCGATCAATGGTAAGAGAAACCGACCACGGGGGAAAAAGCGTTGCGACGCGCCGCGATCACCGCCGACGCGTTTTTACCGTCCTCTCGACAATCAGGGCGCATGAAGGCCATCACGCTCGGTCCCGAGGGGACGTACTCCCACCGGGCCGCGCGCGCGATCGCCGACGAGGTCACGTTCGCCGAGTCGGTCACCGACATCGTCGAGGCGGTCGCCGAGGGGCGCGTCGAACGCGGCGTCGTGCCGATCGAGAACAGCATCGAGGGGAGCGTCACCGAGAGCCTCGACGCGCTGGCGACCCACGACGTCGCCGTCGTCCGGGAGATCGTCACGCCGATCCGGCACGCGCTGCTCGCCCAGGGGGAGGACTTCGAGGTGGTGGCCAGCCACGCCCAGGCGCTGGCGCAGTGTCGCAGCTACCTGGAGGATAACTACCCGCACGTGGCCCGGGAGGCGGTCGCGAGCACCGCCCGCGGCGTCGAGCAGGCGCGCGAGGACCCGTCCGTCGCCGGTATCGGGCACCCCGACAACGCGTCCGAGGAGTACGGCGGGGGGCTGCGCGTACTCGCCGAGAACATCCAGGACCGCACGTCGAACGCGACGCGCTTCGTCGTCGTCGCACCCGAGACCGAGCGCAGCGACGCGGGCGGGAAGACCTCGCTCGTGGTCTATCCGAACACGAACTACCCCGGCCTGCTGTTGCGCCTGCTCGAACCGTTCGCCGAGCGGGACATCAACCTGACGCGCGTCGAGTCCCGACCCAGCGGCGAGCGCCTCGGCGACTACGTGTTCCACGTCGACGTCGCGGCGGGCCTGTACGAGGAGCGCACGCGGGAGGCCGTCGAGGTCGTCGAGGGGATCGTCGAGGACGGATGGGTCCGTCGCCTCGGGTCGTACGACACTCGGCACGTGCTGTACTAGAATTTATCCGGTATGGAGGCGTACTTCCTCGTATGCCCCGTCGAAACCCGTTCGAGGAGATCGAGCGCATGTTCGAGGAGATGAACGAGGGACTGCGCGCCTTCGACACCGGCCTCACGCAGGGCGTGCCCATCGACGTCGTCGAGACCGACGACTCGTTCGTCGTCACCGCCGACCTCCCCGGCTACGAGAAGTCGGACATCGACGTGCGACTGTCGGGGTCGACGCTCGTCGTCTCGGCGGAGCGCTCCGCCGAGGAGGAAGAGGAGGCAGAGGAGGGAAGCTACGTCCGCCGCGAGCGCACGCGAGAGTCGGTCACCCGTAGCGTCCGCCTGTCCGAGCGGGTCGATCCCTCCTCGACGAACGCGAGCTACAACAACGGCGTCCTGACGGTCACGCTCGCGAAGGAGAGCACCGACAGCGGGGAGTCGATCCCCATCGAGTGATCCCCGTCGGGCGATCAGGACAGCGCGGCGATCGCGTCCGCGGTTCGGGCGGCGAGCGCCCGCCACCCGTCGGGGCGCGCCGCGCTTCGGCGAACGCGAAACGTATTTCGACGATCTAAAGCCGACCGCCTTTCATTCAGTCGATCCGGATCGCCGGCCGGCCGGGGTGGGCCTTGCCGGCGAGGTCGTCGCTCGCGTCCCCGGCGCGGGTGACGCGAACCTCGGCGTCGAACTCCCGTTCGAGCAGCCACGCCGCGCGCCGGAGCGCCTCGTACTCCCGCTCGGGTGCCAGCGCGGGCGTGAGCGACTGTCGCTCGTCCTGGAGGTCCTGACCGTAGGACGCGGCGGCGTCCCCCTGCGCCCGGATCTCCTCGTCGCCCATGATCTCGCCGATGACGTTCGGCGCGTCGCTCTCGATCGCGATGGAGAGCGCGCGGTGCTTCCACTCGGGCGCGACGACCACCTCGATGCGCTCGGGGTCGTCGATGCCCGCCACGTCGACGATCTGGCGGACGTCGCTCCGGGTGTTCTCCACGAGGCGGCGCTCGCGTTCGTGGTCCGCCGTGTCGCGCTCGGGTTCGGGCCACGGGGCCTCGGCGACGAAGCCCTCGGCGTCGAGTTCGCGCCACAGTTCCTCGCTCACGTGCGGGGCGACCGGCGCGAGCAGCCGAACGACGGCGCGCAGGCCGCGCTCGAACGTCTCTCCGTGGGGCGGCGCGTGCTCGCGGTACCGTCGCAGCAGGCCCGCGAGCGACCGCGTCTCGCGGATCGCGGTGTTGAACGTGAGCGTCTCGAAGTCCTCGGTGGCCGCCGCGACGGTGGCGTCGATCTCGCGGGCGACGTACGCCGCGACCTCGTCGCGCTCCCCGGTCGCCTCCGCGGGATCGAACGCCTCGACAAGCTCGGCGAGCCGCTGGAGGAAGGCGTGGGCGGACTGGACGCCCTTGTCGGACCAGTCGAAGTCGCGCTCGGGCTGGGCGGCCTGGAGGGTGAACAGGCGGGCGGTGTCCGCGCCGTAGCGCTCGACGATCTCGAGCGGCGAGATGCCGTTGCCCTTGCTCTTCGACATCTTCTCGCCGTCGGCGAGCACCATCCCCTGCGTGACGAGGTTCGAGAACGGCTCGCGGTGGTCAAGCAGGTCGAGGTCCGCGAGGACCTTCGTGACGAACCGCGAGTAGAGCAGGTGCATCACGGCGTGCTCGATGCCGCCGACGTACCGATCGACGGGCATCCAGTCGTTCGCGCGCTCGACGTCGTAGGGCGCGTCGGTCGCGTCCGGCGAGACGTAGCGCAGGAAGTACCACGAGGAGTCCATGAAGGTGTCCATCGTGTCCGTCTCGCGCTCCGCCTCGCCGCCGCACTCGGGGCAGGTCGTGCGGACGAACTCGTCGACCGCGGCGATCGGGTTGCCCGTCGTGGGGACGAACTCGGGCAGCTCGACGGGCAGGTCCTCCTCCGGGACGAGGACGGGACCGCACTCCGGGCAGTGGACGACCGGGATCGGCGTCCCCCAATAGCGCTGCCGGGAGATGCCCCAGTCGCGCAGGCGGTACTGGACGTGCTCCTCCGCGCCCTTCACGTCGGCGATCAGGCGCTCGCGCGCGGCGTCGCTCTCCATGCCGGAGTACTGCCCGCTGTTCACGAGCACGCCGTCCTCGGTGTAGGCCTCGTCGGAGACGTCCGGGATCTCGATGTCCCCGGCCGATCGGGCGCGCTCGTCCGCGCGCCCGTCCGCGGGTGCGATTACCGGAACGATGTCGACGCCCTGCGCCTCCGCGAAGGCGTGGTCGCGCTCGTCGTGGCCCGGCACGCCCATCAGCGCGCCCGTGCCCACGTCCGAGAGGACGAAGTCCGCGACGAAGACGGGCACCTCGTCGCCCGTGACGGGGTTCCTCGCGGTGAGGTCGGTGCGCACGCCCTGCGGGGTGTCGCCCTCTGGGTCGGCCACCTCCTCGACGAAGCGACGTACGTCCTCGTCCTCCTCGGCGAGTTCCCGACTGATGGCGTGGCCCGGCGCGAGCGCGAAGAACGTCACGCCGTGGACCGTGTCGATGCGCGTGGTGAACACCTCCACGGGGCCGTGGTCCTCGACCGTGTCGGCTGTGCGCCGACCCGTCCCGTGGATCTCGAATTCGAGGCGAGCACCCGGCTGGCGGCCGATCCAGTTGCGCTGCATCTGCCGGACGTTGTCCGGCCAGCCGTCCAGGTCGGAGAGCGCCGCCTCGAGTTCGTCGGCGTACTCGGTGATCTTCAGGAACCACTGGTCCAGTTCCCGCGGCTCGACGGGCGTGTCGCAGCGCCAGCAGACTCCGGCGGCTTCACCGCCTCCGTGAGACCCCTCCGTCGTCTCTCCGCCCTCTACTTGCTCGTCGGCGAGCACCGTCTCGCAGGAGGGACACCAGTTGACCTCGCTGGCCTTCCGCTCCACGAGGCCGGCCTCGAAGAAGCGCTCGAAGAGCCACTGGTTCCAGCGGTAGTACTCGGGGGTGCAGGTGGCGATCTCGCGCTCCCAGTCGTAGCCGAAGCCCATCGCCTGCATCTGCTCGCGCATCCGCTCGATGCAGTCGAGCGTCCAGTCCCGGGGGTTGGTGTCGCTCGCTCGCGGCTCGTCGCCGCTCGCGTTTTCCGCGGAACTGCGTTCCGCGCTCTCTATCGCCGCGTTCTCGGCGGGCAGGCCGAAGGCGTCCCACCCCATCGGGTGGAGCACCTCCTCGCCCCGCATGCGCTCGAACCGCGCGTAGGCGTCCGTGATGGTGTAGTTCCGAACGTGGCCCATGTGCAACTCGCCGGACGTGTAGGGGAACATCCCGAGCACGTAGGTGGGGTCCTCGACGTCGTCCGGCGTGCGGTAGACCCCCGCGTCGGCCCACCGCGCCTGCCACCGCTGTTCTACCTCGGCGTGGTCGAATCCTCGTTGTTCCTGCATAGATGGAGAGGGAGTTACCTCGTCTAATCGGTCAGGGGTTCTGTAGGTTGTCATTTGGCGGTGGGGGAGTGGTAGAGAGACAAACGATGTAGCGAGAGGATTACTCATGTCCGTCTCCCGTGAACGACTACGACCCGCACGCCGTCGTAAGCGACGTGGCGCGGGCGTGGGTCGGTTCTTGACGACCCAATAACGCTTAACGACGCCCGAAGCGAACTTCGGATGGAGATGCCCCAGCAACGTGCTCGTATCGTCAAAGCGCCCGACGTAATGGGCGGTGAGCCGCGCGTCGACGGGCGGCGCATAACCGTTCCGGATATATACGAGCAGGTGGAGGGGCGAGGGCTCGAACCGCAGACGGTCGCCGACAAGTACGACCTCGACGTCGCGGGCGTGTACCGGGCGCTCGCGTACTACCGCGAACATCCAAAGGAGATGAACGAGGTCAGGGAGGGGCGTCGGGGGATCATCGAGAAGGGGAGGAAACGATCGCCAACGCCCGACGGCCTCGATTCGAATCGGGGAGAATGACAGAGCCGTCGCTCTCGGTCCTTCTGGACGAGAACGTCGAGCGGCAGGTCGTCTCGTACCTCGAACACGAGGGGCACGAGGAGAGGGGAAGCACGTCGCGGAGGCGCTCGGTGCCGGGGTCGACGACGCGACGGAAATCGCGCCGTACACCGGGGAGAACGACATGCTCATCCTGAGGAAGGACGCCGACTTCCTCGCTCTGGACGAACCGGCGCACGCCGGCGTCCTGTTCATCGTGCATCACCGCCGCTCGGCGTACGAAATCGCCTCCGCCGTCATCGCCATCGCGGAGGCATTTCCGAGCCGGGATCACCTGCGGGACGTCGTGTACATCGACGATTGGCTCTGACAGCGTCTAGTTCTTTTACGCTGGCCCGTCTCTCCTACCCCATGAGCGACTACGACCCGCACGCCGTCGAGGAGAAGTGGCGCGAGCGGTGGGCGGAGGAGGGGACCTACGAGGCCGACCCCACGGACGACCCCGATCCGACGTTCGTCACCGTCCCCTACCCCTACCCGTCGGGGGGGATGCACATCGGGCACGCCCGGACGTACACCGTGCCGGACGTGTACGCGCGCTACCGCCGCCTGCGGGGGGACACGGTGCTCTTTCCCATCGCGTGGCACGTGACCGGCACGCCGATCGTGGGGGCCGTAGAGCGCCTGAAGAGCGGCGAGGAGAAGCAGCTCTCGGTGCTCCGGGACACCTTCGGGGTGCCCGAGGAGACGCTGCGGGAGCTGGAGACGCCGATGGGGTTCGCCCGGTACTTCATCGAGAACCACTACAAGCGGAACATGAGGGCGCTTGGGCTCTCGGTCGACTGGCGTCGGGAGTTCACCACCAACGACGAGCGCTACTCGAAGTTCGTCGCCTGGCAGTACGAGACCCTGCGCGACCGCGGGTTGCTCGAGAAGGGACTCCACCCGGTGAAGTACTGCACCCGCGAGAACAACCCCGTCACGACCCACGACCTGCTGGAGGGCGAGGAGGCTGAGTTCCAGGACTACACGCTGATCGAGTTCGAGTGGGAGGCGCCCAGCGCCTCCGAGACGAGCGAGGTGGGTCGAGCGGCGGTCGTCCCGATGGCGACCCTGCGCCCGGAGACGGTGTACGGCGTGACGAACGCGTTCGTGAACCCCGACGCGGAGTACGTCCGGGCGAGCGTGGACGGCGAGCCGTGGGTCGTCTCCCGGGAGGCGGTCGAGAAGCTCCGCCTGCAGGCCCGCGAGGTGGCGGTCGAGGAGGCGTTCGCGGGCGAGCGGCTGGTCGGCGAGCGCGTCGCGAACCCCGTGACGGGCGAGGCGGTGCCCGTGCTCCCGGCGTCGTTCGTCGACCCGGACAACGCGACGGGCGTGGTGATGTCCGTCCCGGCGCACAGCCCCGACGACTGGGTGGCGCTGCGGGAGGCCAAGGCCGACGCCGAGCGGATGGCGGCCCACGGCCTCGACCCCGAGGCGGTGCGGGCGATCGAACCCCGCGCGATCCTGACCGTCGAGGGGTACGGCGAGTTCCCGGCCCGCGACGCCGTCGAGGAGCGGGGCATCGAGTCCTCGGACGACCCGCGGCTGGCGGAGGCCACCCGGGAGGTGTACAACCGCGAGTTCCACGCGGGCGTGCTCGGCGAGCAGTACGGCGAGTACGCGGGCGAGGTCGTCGAGGACGTCCGCGAGGCGCTGAAGCGGGAGTTCGTCGACCGCGGCGCGTTCGCCTCGATGTACGAGTTCACCGAGGAGGTGATCTGCCGTTGCGGCGGGGAGGTCGAGGTGGCCGAACAGGAGACGTGGTTCCTGCGGTACGACGACCCCGACTGGAAGGCGAAGGCCCACGAGGCGGTGGCCGACCTGACGGCGATCCCCGAGAACACCCGCGAGCAGTACGACCACACGATCGACTGGCTGAACGAGTGGCCCTGCATCCGCAACTACGGGCTGGGTACGCGCCTGCCCTGGGACCCCGACTTCGTCATCGAACCGCTGTCGGACTCGACGATCTACATGGCCTACTACACGATCGTCCACCGACTGCGCGATGTCCCGCCCGAGGACCTGACGCGGGAGTTCTTCGACGCGCTGTTCTACGGGAGGGGAGCCGTCGAGAATCCGGACGACCGCGCGCTCGCCCTGCGCGAGGAGTGGGACTACTGGTATCCCGTCGACGTCCGCTGTTCCGCGAACGACCTCATCGCGAACCACCTGACGTTCTACCTGTTTCACCACGCCGAACTGTTCGACCGTCCGAACTGGCCGCGGGGGATCACCATCATGGGACTCGGCCTGCTGGAGGGCGAGAAGATGTCCTCCTCGAAGGGCCACGTCGTCCTCCCGGCGGCGGCCATCGAGGAGTACGGCGCGGACACGGTCAGGTTCTTCCTGCTCAACAGCGCCGAACCGTGGCAGGACTACGACTGGCGGGCCGAGGCCGTCGGCGACGTGCGCGATCAGCTGACGCGCTTTTACGCCCGCGCGGAGGCGGTGATCGAGGCCGACGTACCCGACGAGCGTCCCGACCTGCGCGACGTCGACCGCTGGCTGCTCTCGAAGCTCGCGACGACCGTCGCGGACGTGACCCGCGCGATGGACGGCTTCGAGACGCGCACCGCGAGCCAGGCGGCCTTCTACAACTTCGAGGAGCACCTGCGGTGGTACCGCCGTCGGACGGGCTCCGGGGAGAACGGGATCGCGGATCTCGACCGCGCGGGAGCGCGCTGGACGCTCCGCGAGGTACTCCGCACCCGCCTCTGCCTGCTCGCGCCGTTCGTCCCGTTCCTGGCGAACGAACTCCACGAGCGGCTGACGGGCGAGCCGGCGACCGAGTGGCCCGCGGTGGACGAGGCGTGGCGCGACGAGCGAAGCGAGTTCCGGGAGGCGCTGATCGCCCGGCTCGTCGACGACGTACGCGACATCGTGGAGGTGACGGGCACCGACCCCGAGCGCGTCCGGATCGCCGTCGCCGACGACTGGAAGTACGACGTGTTCGACGCCGTGGCCGAGCGGGCGCTCGCGGACGACGCCGACCGCGCGACGGCCCCCGACGTCGGCGCGGTCATGGGCGAGGTGATGGAGGATCCCGACCTGCGCGAGCGCGGCGAGGCGGTGAACCGGCTCGTGGGCGACCTGGCGGAGGTGGTCCGCGGGCGCGAGGCGGCGGCGGTCGACGCCATGCGCGGGATCGACGAGCGGGCGGTCTACGCCGACGCCTCTGACTTCCTCGAACGCGAGTTCGACGCGGAGATCGAGGTGACCGTCGAGGCGGACGCCGACTTCGAGCGGGCGGGACGGGCGACGCCCTTCCGCCCCGCGATCCACATCGAGTGAGCGAACAGGGATTTATTTCCGCGCGGCGTATCGGCAAGCATGAGCCAGGACCCGAACGAACGGCAGGGCCTCGCCGCGCGGATGCGAACCGTCACGCCGGAGTACTTCGGCCGGCCGGACGCGGAGATGAGCGCCATCGGCTGGGCGCTCTTTCTCGGCATGGTGATACTGCTCGTGCCGCTGCTGCCGTTCATCGCGATCGTCTGGGTCGTCTCGAAGCTGTTCGAGCGCGGCGCGGACCGACGGGCGCGACGGCGGGAGTAGCGGAGGAGAGCGGGGACGAGCGGGACGGAAGCGAGGCCGGTCCCGCCTCACCGAACGCGCGTGTCCACGAGGTCGAACGGGTAGCCCGCGCCCGTCTCCTTCGCGTGCTCGTAGACGACGTGCGCGGTCGCGATGTCCTGGATGGCGAGGCCGGTCGAGTCGAAGACGGTGACGCCGGTGTCGGCGGTGCGCCCCGGCCGCTTCCCGACGACGATCTCGCCGATCGCGGCGTGGATGTCGTCGTCGGTCAGGACGCCACGCGAGTAGGGGACGTTGATCTCGCCGGAGTGGGTGGTCTGGGCGTGGTCGTCGATGACGAGCGTCGCGTCGAGCAGGATCTCGTCCTCGAGTTCGTGCTTGCCGGCGGCGTCCGCGCCCATCGCGTTGACGTGCGTGCGCTCGCCGACCCACTCGCGCCTCACGATGGGCTCCTCGACGGGCGTGACCGTCGAGAGGACGTCGCAGGCGGCGGCCTCCTCGACGCTCCCGGCCCGCACGTCGAAGTCGTCGCCGAATCGCTCGCGGAAGGCCGCGACCCGCTCCGCGTCGATGTCGCTCACGACGACGCGCTCGACGGGCCGGATCTCGCTTATGGCCTCTAACTGGGTGTACGACTGGACGCCCGCGCCGACGATCCCGAGCGAGGTCGCGTCCTCGACGGCGAGGTAGTCGGTGGCGACGGCGGCCGCCGCGCCCGTACGCAGGCGCGTGACGCTCGTCCCGTCCATCACGGCGAGGGGGAAGGCGTTCCGGGGGTCGGAGTAGATGATCGTGCCGAGCACGGTCGGCAGGTCGAACCGATCGGCGTTGTCGGGGTGGACGTTCACCCACTTCACCCCGGCGGCGTCCCAGTCGCCGGCCCCGTCCGAGTTCGGAACCGAGTCGGACTCGCCCGAGTGCCCGTACTCGCTCTTTCGTACGTCCAGATAGGCGGGCATCGAGCGGAAGTCCCCGTTGTACTGCGGCAGGTCGATGTAGGACTTGGCGGGCATCTGCGCGTCGCCGTGCTCGTAGGCGGCGAAGGCGTCCTCGACCGCCGCGATGACCTCGGACGTCCTCGCGTTGGCGAGGACGTCCTCCGAGTTCAACAGCAGCGTCTCCATGGCGGCAATACTTCCCCCCCGGTACTTAACGCATCTGAAGCGTTCGGCGGGGAAGTATACGACCCGGAACGCGGCCGCGAGATCCGCGAGTCCGCGTCGAGTTCGTCGTCCGCGAGGACGGCTTTACCGAGAAGTGCGTCGAGACGTACGCGCGCGCGTCGGGGGCGACGGAACCGTCCGCCACCGCGAAGCGTACCGCTACACCGACCGCGGAACGACCGAGGTGCCGCGGCCGGCGTGGCTGGACGAGGCGGCGAACGAAACCGACGGGCGGGCGATCGCGGACGACCGACTCAGGCGCGCTCGCCGAAGCCGATGACGACGCGGCCGTCCCGAACGACGACGCGCACCGTTCGTCCGCCGTCGCCGCTGAGAACGATAGCCTCCCGCCGGGGAGGACTACCGTCTACGGCGACGGCGACCGCGAAGTCCGTCATCCCCGCGGCTGCGAGCGGGAGCGTCTCAGTGTAGCGTTTCGTCGCCCCCGGGTCGAGCGTGACGTCGGCGTCGAAGAGCGACTCCCCCTCCGAGTCCGCGATTCGGAGGCGGACGGTACGGGCGACGTCGTCCGCGTTGACGAGCACGATCGCGGCGTACTCGTCGGGGCGTTCGCTCGCGAAGTCGTCACCCGAAGCGGGAGGCGAGGGGTCGGCGTCGCCCGGCGACGCGACGCAACCGGCGACCGCGAGCGCGGCCGCCGATCCCAGGCGACGGACGACGGTTCGACGGGAGGAAAGGCGCATGCCCGTCGGCTACTCGACGACCCACGATATATCTTTCCGTAGTTTAATTCACGTATTAAAAAGGGTGTTCGGATCAGTCGGGCGCGGTGTGGTACGGATCGGCGCGGCGCGAACCCATCGCAGTCGCGCGGTTCGTCGAGCGGTTCGAGGCGGAGGGGCGGTCGAGCGGTAGCTACGGCTAGGTGATCGAAAACAAAGAAGACGTGTTCGGCGGGCGGTTCACCGACGCGCTCACCGCGAGCACCGCGGAGCGGTGCGAGCGGGCCGACGACTGAGCGGAGAGCCGCGAAGCGGCTCGAAGCGAAGGAGGAGTGCTTTTGATCGAGCTTTTGCCGAGCGCAGGGCCGCTAGGCCCGAGCGCAGGGCAAAAGCTCGTTCTACATCGGCGGGCCGAACGGAGTTCGGCTGCCTATGTGAACGTCGGCTGAACCGACGTTCACATAGCACCGCCCATGCCGCCCATACCGCCCATGCCGCCCATGCCGCCGGGCGCGCCGCCCATCTCCTCGTCGTCGTCGCCGCCGGTGGACAGGTCGCCCGCGGCGATGATGTCGTCGATCTTGAGGACGAGGTTGGCGGCCTCGGTGGCCGAGGAGAGCGCCTGCTCCTTCGCGTGGGCGGGTTCGACGACGCCCGCGTCGAAGGTGTCCTCGACCTGGCCGGAGAAGACGTTGAGGCCGGCGCGGATCTGGCCGTCCTCGTGGGCCGCGCGGAGGTCGACCAGCGTGTCGATGGCGTCGAGGCCGGCGTTCTCGGCGAGGACGCGCGGGACGAGTTCGAGCGAGTCGGCGAACGCCTCGACGGCGAGCTGCTCGCGCCCCTCCACGGAGTCGGCGTAGTCGCGCAGGCGGCGGGCGAGTTCGACCTCGATGGCGCCGCCGCCGGCGAGCACGCGGCCGTCGGAGACGGTCTGGGCGACGACGTCGAGCGCGTCGGTGATGCCGCGCTCGAGTTCGTCGACGACGTGGTCGGTCGAGCCGCGCAGCAGGAGCGTCACGCCGTGGCTGTCCCCGCCCTCGACGTAGAACAGCTCGTCGGCGTCGTCGCGGCGGACGCTACCGGTGCCGAGGTCCTCCTCGGTGGCGCTGTCGAGGTCGCTGACGATGCGCGCGCCGAGGACCTCCTTCAGGAACTTGATGTCGGACTTCTTCGCGCGGCGGACGGCGAGGATGCCCTTCTTCGCGAGGTAGTGCTGGGCGAGGTCGTCGATGCCCTTCTGGCAGAAGACGACGTTCGCGCCCGTGGCCTCGATCTGCTCGACCTTCTCCTTGAGCTGGGCCTCCTCGTTGTCGAGGAACTGCTGGAGCTGGTCGGGGCTGTCGACGGAGAGCTGGGTATCGACGTCGGCCTCCTCGATCTCGATCGGCTCGTTGATGAGCATGACCCGCGCCTCCTCGACGGTGTCGGGCATGTCCGGGTGGACCGGGTCCTTGTCGATCGCCGCGCCCTGGAGGAGTTCGGACTCGCCGGCGGCGCGCCCGGTCTGGGTCTCGATCTTCACGTAGTCGAGGTCGACGACGTTCTCGCCCTCGGGGCCCTCCACGGTGACCTGCCTCACCGCGTCGACGATGAGCTGACCGAGCAGCTCCTTGTTCAGCTCCGCACCCTTGCCGGTCATGGAGGTCTCGGCGACCTTCCGCAGGAGCTCCTCGTCGTCGGTGTCGACGCGCTCGGCGATGTCGTCGACCTCCTCACGGGCCCGCTGGGACGCCAGGTGGAAGCCCTTGATGACCGCCGTCGGGTGGATGTCCTGTTCGAGCAGGTCCTGGGCGTTCTTCAGGAGTTCGCCCGCGATGGCGACCGCGGTGGTCGTGCCGTCGCCGGCCTCGTCCTCCTGGGTCTCCGCGACCTCGACGATCATCTCCGCGGTCGGGTTGTCGATGTCCATCTCCTGGAGGATGGTGACGCCGTCGTTCGTGACGGTGACGTCGCCCATCGAGGAGACGAGCATCTTGTCCATCCCCTTCGGCCCGAGGGTGGAACGTACCGCCTCGGCGACCGCCCGTGCGGCGGAGATGTTGTGGGACTGCGCGTCGCGGTCTTTCATCCGCTGGGAGTCCTCGCCGAGGATGATCATCGGCTGGCCCATGCGTTGTCGCTGGCTCATAATCGAGTCGAACGTTGTTTGTGATTCTATATAAAAGTAGGTGATCTCCGCGGAGGTGTGCTATCACGGAACAATGTACGGCAACGGAATAACCGGCCCACGAGACGTGTGTCGCGCGCGACCGACGAGGAGCGGGGAGCGGACGGGAGGCGTCCTCGGATCGTCGCGACCGCTCGGTTTAAATACTATCGGTCGTCGACCGCCGGTTCGCGCCAGTTCACCCGCACCGTCCCGACGGCGAAGTCGTCGCCGGAGTCGGCGTCCCGGCGGATCCGAATCGTGTTCTCGCCCGCACGGAGCGTCGCCCCCGTGAGCACGTCCATCCAGCACTGCCAGCCCGCGGCGGGCGGGATGTCGAATCCCGAGAGCGCCTCGCCGTTGATCAGGATCTCGTGGCCGTACGTCCCGACGTCGAACGCCTGAACCGTGACGTAGCCGTCCATCGCACCGTCGACGGGGACCGCGAACGCGCGCTCGGTGGACTCGTCGCCGACGAACTCCGCCCACGGGATCTCGAGGGCGTCCGGGTCGTCGCCGAGGTGCTCGCTGAACTCAACGAGCGCGTAGTTGCTCCGGTACCGTGGCTCGTCCATACCGAACCGAACGGGTCGAAACACATAGCGGTCGTGGATTCGACCGGTACGCCGGAATAACAGTCTGATGTTCCACACGAAACGAAGGGGTGCGATGAAACGCACCGCTCACCCGTTCGACAGTGTCAGAACGCCAGGACAGGGATTTGAACGCGCCGAGACGGTCCCTCGCTTCGCTCGGGCGTGCGCCTCGTCTGCTCAGATCCCTTCGTTTGCGATATAGACGCTCACGTCCGTTCGCGTCAAAATACGCCAGGACAGGGATTTGAACCCCGGATCCCAGAGGGAACACGCTTTCCAGGCGTGCGCCTTACCACTCGGCCATCCTGGCTCGCAGGGAATACTACCCCGCAGACTCGTTTAAGTCCTTTCGTTTGCCCCGCGACGCGCGTCGGCGGGGACCGCGGCCGAGGGCCGCCGTCCCCGCCGGAGCCGTCCAACCCGGCGGAGGCGATCCTCACGTCCGCCGGTGGAGGCGGTGTTCGGTCGCGTACGCCGCCGACGCGACGACCGCACCGACGACAGCGGCGAGCGCCAGCCTCGCGGGGAGGCCGACGGGGAGCCGCGCGACCGCGAGGTCGTACCCCTGGACGAGCACGACGAACGCCATCGCGCCCACCAGCCCCCAGAGGAGGCTCGATCGGAGCCGCGGCCTCATACTGTCGGACGTAACTTCGTGAAGATATTCGACATTCCGCGAGTCGACATTCTTCGCGGGCTTACGTCCAACAGTATCACTCCCCCAGCGACGCGACGGCCTCGATCTCGACGCCGACGCCCTTCGGGAGCGCCCCGGCCTGCACCGCGCTCCGGGCGGGCGGCTCCTCGTCGAAGAAGCCCGCGTACGTCTCGTTCATCTCCTCGAAGTCCGCGATGTCCGCGAGGAAGACCGTCGTCTTGAGCACGTCCGAGAGGTCGGCACCCGCCGCCGCGAGGACCGCCTCGACGTTCGTGAGCGCCTGCTCGGTCTGCTCGGCGATGGAGGCGTCGTCAAGCAGTTCGCCGTCGGCCGTGAGGGGGATCTGCCCCGCCGTGAACACGAGGTCGCCGGTGGTCGTCGCCTGGCTGTACGCGCCGACGGCCGCGGGCGCGTCGTCCGTGCTGATGATGCGCTTCATACCCGCCTCCTCCGTCGGGGAGAGCATAAATCCCGGCGGGGCCGAGCGCGCCGGGCGAACGCCGACAGGGTAGTTCGCTCACGACCGACCGCGACTTCGAACGCCTGTGTTCGGACGAGGACGTCCTCGTCCGTGAACCCCGTTCCGGAGGACGTACTCGCGCGGTTCGGCGGAACGGGGACGTGACGCTCGCCGGGCGGAGCGCCGCTCACACCAGCACTTCGACGGGGTAGCCCTTCGACTCCAGCGTCTCGATGAGCCGCTCGACGTGGTCGTGCCCGCGCGTCTCGAGGTCGAGTTCCACCTCCGCGGAGGACATCCCGACGTCGCGGGCGGTGCGGTCGTGCTGGATGGCGTAGATGTTCGCGCGCTCGCCGGCGATGACGCCCGCGAGGTTGCGCAGCGCGCCGGGTTCGTCCTTGAGGACGGTCTTGATGCGCAGGTAGCGCCCGCGCTGGAGGAGCCCGCGCATCAGGACGGTGGTGAGCGTGTTCGAGTCGATGTTGCCCCCCGAGATCACCGGCACGACGACCTCATCCGGTTCGTAGTCGAACTTCTCGCCGAGTACGGCCGCGAGGGGGACCGCACCGGCACCCTCGGCGAGCACCTTCGAGCGCTCGAGCAGGTAGGTGATCGCCATCGCGATCTCCGGGTCGGAGACGGTGACGACCTCGTCGACGCGCTCGCGGATGACGTCGAAGGTCATCTCGCCGGCGTGCGCGACGGCGATGCCGTCGGCGATCGTGTCCACGTCCCCACAGGAGACGACCTCGCCCTTGGTCAGCGAGTCGGCGACGCTCGACGCCCCCTCGGCCTGCACGCCGACCACGCGCACGTCGGGGTCGACCCCCTTCACCGCGGTGGCGACGCCGGCGATGAGTCCCCCGCCGCCGACGGGGACGACGACCGTGTCGACCTCGGGGAGGTCCCGTACGATCTCGAGGCCGATCGTCCCCTGTCCGGCCATCACGTCCGGGTCGTCGAAGGCGTGGAGGTAGAACCGCCCCTCCTCGCGCTCGATCTCGTGGGCGCGGTCCTGCGCGGCGTCGTAGTCGACCCCGTGGAGGACGACCCGTCCGCCGTAGCCCTCGGTCGCCTTCACCTTCGAGATGGGCGCGTTCTCGGGCATGACGATCGTCGCGTCGACGCCGGCCCGCGTGGCGGCGAGCGCGACGCCCTGGGCGTGATTGCCCGCGCTGGCGGTGACGACGCCCGCCTCGCGCTCCGCCGGCGAGAGGGTGGCGATGCGGTTGGTCGCACCCCGGATCTTGAACGCGCCGGTCCGCTGGAACTGCTCGTACTTGAGGTGGATCACCGCGCCGGTGAACTCGGAGAACGTGTGGGAGTAGTCGAGTGGGGTGCGGACGGCGGCGTCACCGATGCGCTCGCGCGCCGCGCGCACGTCGTCGAGCGACAACATATGCTCCGGCGTACCCGGTGGTGGCTGTTACGTGTTTTGAATGGCCGAGGGGGTACCCCGACCCGTGGGGAAAACACAGGTGGTACGTTCCGAACCGATTCGGAACGTGTGACGTCTGTTCGATGAGCCACGAGGGGCATAAACCCTCCCCATCCGTACTGAAAGTGAAACCACACGGCGGCAGTGGCGTTTCTCCGCCGTCAGACGTGCGACTAACGCGCGTCGTCCGCCCGCACCACCACCGGTTGCGATCGGATGAAGTCCCTGACGCGCTCGGGGAACGGCCCGTCGCTCGGCCACTCGACGGGAGCGAACAGCGCCTCCGGATCGCCCACGTACGCCCAGACCGACCCGTCGCGCGTGTCGCTCGGTACGCGGACGCGGGTGTAGAGCCTCCGGTCGACCCCCTCGTAGGCGTCGAGCGCCGTCAGGTCGGCAGTGCGAAGCAGGCGGCCCCGCGTCTCCCCACCGGGGGCGAGCGTCGGATACGTCCCGTCGACGCGGTGGAGTCCCGAGAGCGTCGCCTCGCCGAGGTACTCGTAGTCGTCGAGGACCTCGTCCGCGCGCTCGGGATCGGCCAGCGTCCCGTAGACGAACACGTCCATGCGAACCGTCGCATCCGCGAACACGTAAACCGACCGGCACGCTCAAACGGCGACCGCCCGAACCGTCGGCCCGTGCCGTTCGCGTCGAACCGCCGCGTGCTCGCCGTGTGGCGGCGCGTGTTCGACCTCTCGTGGCCGGTGATGGCCGAACAGACGTTTCGGACGCTGATGCGGACGACCGACGTCGTCGTCACCGCGACCATCTCGCCGGTCGCGGTCGCCGCCATCGGCCTCGCCGACCTCTACGCCCGCGTTCCCCTCTGGATCGGCCTCGGCATGGGCGGCGGGGCCATCGCGCTCTCCAGCCAGGACACCGGAGCGTCGGAGACGCCCCGAACCCCCGATGTAGGGGGCGACGGGGACACCGGCGCTACCGACGCCGGGGTCGCCCGCGCCGACGCGAACCGCGATCAGGCCATCAGCGCGGCGCTCCTCGTCGGCGCGCTGCTCGGCCTCCCGTTTGTCGCCTTCGGCGTCCTGTTCGGCCGCGGGGCCATCGCGCTGCTCGGCGCGCCGCCCGAGGTCGCCCGCCTCGGCGGCACCTACCTCGCGATCGTCTTCGCCACCGCCCCCGCCCGCCACGTCTCGCTCGTCGCCGCCCGCTCGCTGCAGGGGACCGGTGACACCCGGACGCCCATGTACGTTAACGTCGTCGCCAACGGGCTGAACATCGCCGGCAGCGTCGCCCTCGGGCTGGGGCTGTACGGCGCGCCCGACCTCGGCGTGGTCGGCGTCGGCCTCGCCACCGCCGCAGCGAACGTCTTCACCGCCGTCGTGCTCACGGCCGCGCTCCGCACGGGGTGGACCGACGCCGGGGTGGTCCGCCCCTCGGATCCGGTCGTCGCCCGGCAGCTCGTCGCGGTGAGCGCCCCCGCCGTCGCCGAGGGGCTCGCCTCGACGCTCGCCGAGTTCCCGCTCAACGCGATCCTCCTCGGCTTCGGGACGGAGGTGAACGCCGCCTTCCAGATCGGCCGACGGGCCTACCAGCAGGTGACCAGCCCCCTCTCGCGGGGCTACAACGTCGCGGCCAGCGTCGTCGTCGGACAGGCGCTCGGCGACGGCGACCCGATCCGGGCGCGCTTCGAGGGCTGGGCGACCGCCGCGCTCGGGCTCTGCACCGTCGGCGGCATCGGCCTCCTGCTGACCGTCGGCGCGGACGCGTTCGTCGGCGCGTTCACGGACGATCCGGAGACGGCACGGTACGCGGTCGCCTTCGCTCGCGTGTACGGCCTCACGGCGGCGTTCCTCGTCGTCTTCGTCGTGCTGCAAGGGGCGCTCCGGGGCGCGAGCGAGACGCGCGTTCCCCTCGTCGCGCGCACGTCCGGCCTCTTCGGGTTCACGGTCGGATTCACCTACCTCGCGGGCGTCGTCCTCGGCTACGGCGTCGTCGGGGCGTACGCGGGCATCGCGCTGGCGTACGTCTGGATGGCGCTCGTCCTGACGGTCAGCTTCGGACGCTCTGACTGGGCCGGGCGGGCCGCCCGGATGATGGCCGAACGGGGCAGTCTCACCGAGGACTGACCGCTCAGGCGAGCGCGGAGAGCCCGCCGATCAGGCCGACGACCGCGAGCAGGCGGACCACCGTCCCGACGAAGGCGGCGGCGGCGAACTTGAGCGGGCTCGTCTCGACCACGCTGAACGCGTAGATGAGCGCCGTGTCGGGCATCAGCGGGACCGCGAGCCCCGCGGCGAGGCCGAGGGAGCCGTGCCGGCCGACCCGCCTGACGAACGAGCGCTGGCGCTCCGCGATCCACGGCGGGACGCGCCCGTAGACGCGGACGACGGGGTTCGACCGGACCGCGCCATCGCGCACGTGGAGGGCGAGCAGACCCCCCGCGGCCTTCCCGAGGCTGCTCGCGACGATGAGCAGCGCGAGTTCGACGCGCGCGTCGAAGCCCAGGTCGAGCGGGACCGCGAGCACGACCTCGCCGGGGAAGGGGAGGACGGTCGCCACGAGCAGCGAGTAGACGAGGACGACGAGCAGTCCGAGGGGACCGGTGGAGGTCTCGAGCAGCGACTGCACCACCGGGGGGACCGTTTCGTACACGACGTGAGGGGAGTCGTCGGGCGACGTAAGCTTCTTGGCTCGACGCGGCGTTTTACTGCGCTCCCGGAGAGCGACACGCTCCGCGGTCGCTCTCGGTTCGCTGGTAAAACCTCGACCAAAACCGCTTCGGGCTCCCTGCGGTCGCCCTCGCGGCCGCTCGCGCTCCGCGCTCGCGGAATGATACCGCCGTCCTGCCCCGGCCCGATACTGCCGTCGCCGTCTCTACCGCTCGTCGGCCGGCGCGTAGTTCAGGTCCCGGTCGCCCACGTACCGGGCGCGGGGGCGGATGAGGCGGTTGTCCTCGTACTGTTCGAGGACGTGGGCGATCCAGCCGCCGACGCGGCTGACGGCGAAGATGGGGGTGTAGATGTCGATCGGGATTCCCATCTGGTAGTACGTCGAGGCGGAGTAGAAGTCCACGTTCGGCGCGAGGCCCTTCTCCTCCCGGAGGTACTCCTCGATGGCGACGCTGTAGTCGTACCACTTCACCTCGCCCGCCTCGCCGAGCGCCTTCGACTTCTCGCTCAGGATTCGCGCGCGGGGGTCCTTCACGTTGTAGACGCGGTGGCCGAACCCGGGGACGCGGCGGCCGTTGGCGAGCGCGTCGTCGATCCACTGCTTCGGGTCCTTTCCGCTCTCGTCGACCTCCTTCAGCATCTCCATCACGTCCTGGTTGGCCCCGCCGTGGAGGCTGCCCGAGAGCGTCCCGATCGCGCTCGTGACGGCGCTGTGGAGGTCCGACAGCGTCGAGGCGGTGACCATCGCGGCGAACGTCGAGGCGTTGAGCCCGTGGTCCGCGTGGAGCACGAGCGCCATGTCGAACGTCTCGGCGAGCACGTCGTCGGGCTCCTCCCCGTTGAGCATGTAGAGGAAGTTCGCGGCGTGCGAGAGGTCCTCTCGGGGGGCGACCGGCTCGTCGCCGTTCCGGAGGCGGGTGAACGCCGCGAGCGCCGTCGGGAGCTTCGCGGTCAGACGGCGGCCCTTGCGGAGGTTCGCCTCGCGGTCGGTCGGGTCGGCGTCCGCGTCGGGGTCGTACGCCGAGAGGTCCGACGCGATCGTCCGCATCGCGGCCATCGGCTCCTCGTCCGCGGCGGCGAGTTCCCGGACGAGGTCCTGGGTCCCGCCCTCGAGGTCGCGCTCGGTCGACATCGCGTCGGCGAACTCGGCGAGGTCGCCCGCCTCGGGGAGGTCGCCGTGCCAGAGCAGGTAGACGACCTCCTCGAAGCTGGCCTCGCGCGCGAGGTCGTCGATAGAGTAGCCGCGATAGATGAGCCGGCCCGCATCCCCGTCGATGAAGCTCAGCTCGGATTCCGCGACTAGCACACCCTCGAGCCCCTTCTTCAGCTCGTCAGCCATACGCTACCGGTTTCAGAGCCGAGTCTAAAAGGGTTATTATTGAGGTATCTCGCAACGGCCCTGAAATCGCCTCATACGGCGTAATACCGCCGGGGAGGGTAGTGCGAGCGCGAGGTCGCGCGTCGGTCGATCCCGGACGTTCCGCACCCCGACCCCGGCGGGGCGACTCCCGCGTCGCCGTCCCCCGGCAACCCTTTTACCCCGCCGATCGGAGGGACCGGTATGAACGGTGAGGTCGAGTACCAACCGGCCAGCGTGAAGGAGCTCCTGGCGGAGATGAAAGACACCGCCGAACTCCTCATCGACCTCTCCTACTCGGCCGTCCTCCTCGGGAGCGACGACATCGCGGAGGAGGTGCTCACCCTCGAAGATCGAATGGACATCCTCCAGATGCGCGCGCGTATGAGCCTCCTGCTCGCCGCGCGCAACCCGGAGGACGCGGAGGCGCTCGCGCCCGTCCTCGGGGTGGTCGGGGCCGCGGAGAAGATCTCCGACGCCTCGGGCGACATCGCGAAGATCGTCCTCGAGGACATCGGCCTCCCGGAGGCGATGCGCGCCGCGCTCCCCGAGGCCGTGGAGACCCTCGTGCGCGCGACGCTCGTCCCCGACGCGGACCTCGCGGGGCGGACCCTCGGCGACGTCAACCTCGAAACCGAGACGGGGATCCGCGTCATCGCCGTCCGGCGCGACGGCGAGTGGCTCACCAACCCCGGGGCCGACACGCGCCTCACACCGGGCGACGTGCTCCTCCTGCGCGGAAACGAGGAGGCACTCGGCGAGGTCTACGAGCGGGTGACCGGCCGGGCCTACGAGGCCGTCGAGGCCGCGGAGCCGGCGATCGACGACCTCGAGCGCGCGGTCGACTCCATCGTCCTCATGAAGAACATGAGCGAACTCGCGGTCGACCTCGCCTACGGCGCGGCGCTGTTCGACAGCACGGCCGTCGCCGAGGAGGTGCTGGAACTCGAGGCCGAGGTCGACGCCCTGCAGTCGCGCTTCGAGGCGTGGACGCTGCAGGCCGCCGGGCGCGTCGAGGACCCCGTCGCCCTCCGCGGGCTGGTCCACCTGGCGCGCTCGACGGAGGTGATCTCCGACGCCGCCCTCGAGATCAGCGAGGGCGTCCTGCGGGGACTCGGGACCCACCCGGTCGTGGCCGAGGCGGTCCGAGAGTCCGACGAGGTGATCGTTCGGCTCCAGGTCGCGGACGGGAGCGCGCTCGCCGGGGCCACCCTGCGCGACGAGATGGTCGCGACCGAGACGGGCATGCGCGTCATCGCCGTCCGGCGCGGGGCGGTGGCGGGCACCACGACCCAGTCGCGCTTCGGCCGTGCGCGCGGCGAGTGGGTCGTCTCCCCGCGCGCCGAGACGGAACTCCACGCGGGCGACGTGCTCATCGCCAAGGGGACGCGCGCCGGCGCGGGGCGGCTGGCCGAACTGGCGGGCGACGCCCTCGACGAGGACTACGGGTGAGCGGAGCGAGGGCGGGGCGAAGCGGAACGTGAGCGAGGGCGAAACCGCGAGCGCGAGGGCGTGCGGTCAGAGCCGACGGGCCGCCCGCGACGCGGAGACGACCGTGAGCGCGAGCGCGACGAGGAGCGCGACGCCCACGCCGAGGACGAACGCGAGGGCGAGAAAGAGCAGGGGACCGGGGCCGGTACCGGGGACGGGACCGAGCAGTTCGAACACCCGGACCGCGTAGACGAGCGCCGCGACGAGGAACCCGGCGATCGCGCCGAACTTCGCGTTCCGTCGGACCTTCAGCGCCGCGGCAAAGGCGGCCGTTCCGGGGCGTTCGGGGACGTTTCGCGGCTCCGAGGCGTGACCGATGTCGTCGTCTCGTCCGAGCGAACCGGGGGGCGAGTCGTCGTCCACGTCGTCCACGTCGTCCACCACACGATCCGTTCGGTCGTCGCCCACAAAGCGTCTTCGCGACGCGGCGGGGCGCAGTGACAGGGTTCCGATACCGAACCGCCTAAGGCCGTGTACCTACCGCGTATAGGTAATGACGACGCTCGGTACGGCGACTGCCGCTCCCGGGGAGTTAGCCGTCGGGCGACTGACCGTCGGCGAGGCCCGCGACGGAAGCGAGGTCGCGCTGCCCGTCGCGGTCATCAACGGCGCGCACGACGGTAAGACCCTCTACGTGCAGGCGGTCAGCGACGGTGACGAACTCAACGGCGTCGGCGTCCTCCAGCGCCTGATTCCGCAGCTCGACCCCGAAACGCTCTCCGGGCAGATCCTCGTCACCGGGATCGTCAACGTCCACGGGTTCCACGTCGCCGAGCACCGCAACCCGATCGACGACACGAAGATGAACCGGGCGTACCCCGGCGACGCCAACGGCACGTCGAGCGAGCGCATCGCCGCCGCCACGTTCGAGGCGGCCACGCGCGCCGATCTCATCCTCGACCTGCACCAGGGATCGACCAGCCGGATGATCGACGAGACGCGGGTGCGCTGTGGCCACCGCCACCGCCTCCACCGCGAGTGCCTCGAGCTGGCGAAGGTGTTCGGCTGCGGCTACATCCTCGACCAGAAGGGCCCCGACGGTCAACTCGCTCGCACCGCTCCCGACGAGGGGATCCCGACCGTCGACCCCGAGCTCGGCGGAAGCGTCGGCTGGGACGAGGAGAGCATCCGCGTCGGCGTCCGGGGCGTGAAGAACGTCCTCGCGCACTACGGCTTCGTCGAGGGGGACGTGGAGGTCGAACCCCAGACCCGCGCGACCGGCTTCGAGCAGTACGGCGCGCCCGCCGGCGGTCTCGTCGCCTTCCACGCC
This sequence comes from Halomarina halobia, assembly GCF_029338575.1. Lineage (GTDB taxonomy): Archaea > Halobacteriota > Halobacteria > Halobacteriales > Haloarculaceae > Halomarina > Halomarina halobia. Next base: position 2,192,565 of record NZ_CP119992.1, on the reverse strand, counting down.
GACCTCGGCGACGACGTCGCCCGCGGCGACCCCCTCTTCGACGTCACCGACGCGTTCGGCACCGTGAAATCGACCGTGACGGCCGACTCCGAGGGGATCCTCTGGCGCACCCGCCGTCTCCCGCAGGTCGCCACCGGCGAGTACGTCTGCTCCGTGGGGACGGACATCGACGAAGTCTGAAACCCCACGTTTTTAGACGGAGTCCTCCTCGGCGTGGCGGAGCCACGCCTCGTCGAACCCCGCCCAAAAACCTGGACTAAAAAGGCCGCTCGCTCGTTCGCTCCGCTCACTCGCTCGCGGTACGACACGAGCCGAATCGTGCGCGAAAATCCGTTTCCACGAGCGACTGGTAGCGTGCTGGACGAGCGAAGCGAATACAGCAGTGGACCAAAAAAGGCCGCCCCTCGCTCGCTTCACTCGCTCGGGGCGGTGAACCGCGCCGCTGCGCGGCGCGGACGCTCGCCTCCTCGGATGAGGGCCCAGCACGAACGTTCAAATACCGGAACGGGACCAGAGACCCCATCGTCTGAGTACGGCCGCGGGACGGTCGAGGCGGGAGCGCGACGCGCCGTTCCGCGAGGGTGCCACGCGTCGCCTGTTCGCCCCACCGAACGCGACCGAAACCGACAGGTCCGGCGTTCTCCAGCTTCAGGTATGCTCTACTGTCCCGCCTGCGACGCCGAGTACGAGGACCGGTGGCGCTGCGAGTGCGGCGAGCCGCTCGAGTTCGCCGACGAACCGCGACCGGATCGGTACGAACCCGACCCGCGCGAGGGGCTGTGGGCGTACACCCCCTTCCTTCCGGTGGAGAAACGCGTGACGTTGGGCGAGGGGTACACGCCGCTCGTGGACGCGCCGGAGTGGGACGCCGCGTTCAAACTGGAGTACGTCTTCCCGACGGGGAGCTTCAAGGACCGCGGAGCGACGGCGACGCTCTCGCGGGCGGTCGAGGTCGGCGCGGAGCGCGTCGTCGAGGACTCCTCCGGCAACGCGGGCGCGGCCGTCGCAACCTACGCCGCACGCGCGGGGGTCGACTGCGCCGTCTACGTTCCCGCGGCGGTCAAGGAGTCGAAGGTCCGCGCCATCGAGCGCGCGGGGGCGGAGGTGGTGCGCGTCGAGGGGAGCCGCGAGGCCGTCACCGAGGCGTGCGTCGAGGCCGTCGGGGCGGGCGAGGGGTGGTACGCCAGCCACGCGTGGAACCCCGCGTTCTTCGCCGGGACGGCCACGTTCGCCTACGAGGTCGCCCACCAGCGCGACTGGGCGGTGCCCGACGCCGTCGTCCTCCCGCTCGGCCACGGCACGCTCTTTCTCGGCGCGTACCGCGGCTTCCGCGCGCTCCGCGAGGCGGGCTGGACCGATCGGACGCCCCGGCTGCTCGGCGTGCAAGCGGCGGGATACGATCCGATCGCGGGGACGCTCCACGGGTCGTCGGGTACCCGCAACGACCTCGCCGACGGTATCCAGATCCGCGAGCCGGTGCGCCGCGACGAGATCCTGACGGCCATCGAGACGACCGGCGGCGACGCCATCAGCGTCGCCGCCGCGGCCACCGAGCGCGAGCTAGACGCGCTCCACGCGAGCGGCTTCTACACCGAGTCGACGTCCGCCGTCGCGCCCGCCGGACTGCGCGAGTACCGCGAGCGCGGCGTGCTCGACGCCGACGCGGACGTGGTCGTGCCGCTCACCGGAAGCGGACTGAAGACGTGAGCGGGACGATCGATCGGACCCCCTGACTCACCGCGCCGCGGAAGGGACGCGGTGGGAGGACGGTGCGGATCGCCGGCGCGCGGTCGGGTGATCGATCCTCCCACCGCCGCGGCGGTCGCCGACCGCCGGGAGTTTATTTCGTCCAGTTTTCCGGGGACTACCGCCTCGGAATTGGACGAAAAATCCCCTTAGTCGCGTAATAGACGTTGTAGTTTCGGCCGTTCGTCGGTTGTTATATAGAAATTTACAACGTTTGTAAATGGTTGAGACTATAAAGTAGCACTGTGTCAATTTTCTACGCCGAGTACCAATGAAAGACGATCGATATTCGAGATTCACGGACGTTCGTCCACCTCGACTGCGTTCTGCGGTGGTGCGCCGATGAGCGAACAGGTCCCGACGACGTGCATGCGCTGCGCCGTCGGGTGTGGGCACGTCCAGCAGGGCGCGTCGATCGGACACGGCGTCGACGCGGTGCGCGGCGACCCGGCCCACCCCGTCAATCGCGGACTGGCCTGTCGGCGGGGAACGAGCGAGTCGGCCGACCCCGACGGCGAGTGGCTCACCCGCCCGATGGTCAGGCGCGGCGGCGCGCTGGTTCCCACGACCTGGGACGTCGCGCTCGGGGCGGTGATCGCTCGCTTCCGGGCGATCGCCGAGCGGGACCCGAACGGCGTGGCGGTCCTCGGAAGCGGCCAGCAGACCAACGAGGCGGCGTACGCCCTGGGGAAGGTCGCCCGCGGCGGCATCGGGACGCGCAACTACGACGCCAACACGACGCTCTGCATGGCCAGCGCGGTCCGGGCGTACTACGACGCGTTCGGGAGCGACGCGCCCCCGCCGACGTACGACGACGTCCCGCTGGCCGACGTGCACGTGGTCTGGGGGGCGAACCCGGCGGTCGCACACCCGGTGCTCTTCCGCTGGATCGAGGACGGCGCGGCCGACGCCGACCTCGTCGTCGTCGATCCCGTCGAGACGCGGACCGCGGCGCGCGCCGACCTCCACGTCCGACCAGCGCCGGGTGCCGACCTGGCGCTCGCCCGGGCCGTGCTCGCCGCCGCCGTCGAGCGCGACGGGATCGACGGGGCGTTCCTGCGCGAGGCGACGACCGGGTTCGAGGCCCTGCGCGCTCGGCTGCCGACCGTCGAGGCGGGGGCGGCCGCGGCGGGCGTCCCGGCCGGGACGGTCCGCCGACTCGCGGCGCTGCTCGACCGTCGGACGCTGCTCTACTGGGGGATGGGTGTCAACCAGAGCGCGAACGGGACCGCGACGGCGCGGGCGCTGATCGACCTCTGTCTCGCCACGGGGAACCTCGGGCCGGGGAGCGGGCCGTTCTCGCTCACCGGGCAGGCCAACTCGATGGGGACGCGGGTCTGCTCCTCGAAGGGGACCTGGCCGGGGCACCGACCGTTCGACGACCCGGCGGCGCGAGCGGCGGTCGCGGCGACCTGGGAGGTTCCCGAGGCGCGCCTCCCGGACGACGCCGGTCCGGGTCCGGTCGGGATCGTCGAGCGCGTCGGGGGCGAGGTCGAGGCCGTCTGGACGGTGGCGACGAACCCGGTCGCGAGCCTGCCCGACGCGGACCGGGCCGCGGCGCGGCTGGACGAGGCGTTCCTCGTCGTCCAGGACGCGTTCCGCACCGAGACCGTCGAGCACGCCGACGTCGTCCTCCCGGCCGCGACGTGGGGCGAGTCCTCGGGGACGGTGATGAACATGGAGCGGACGGTCTCGCGGGTGCGCCCCGCGACCGGGACGCCCTCGGGGGTCAGGAACGACCTGGACCTGATCGCGACGATCGGAGACGGGATCGCGCCCGGCCTGTTCCCGGACGCGCCGCCGTCGGCCGCGGCGACGTTCGCCGAGTTCGCCGCGCTCACCGCGGGGACGAACGCCGACTGTTCCGGGATCACGTACGAGCGACTCGACGCCGAGCGCGCCGTCCGCTGGCCCGCGCCCGACGCCGACTCGGTCGGCGGCTACCGCTACCGCGACGACGGCGGCTGGTCGTTCCCGACGGCCGACGGCCTGGCGCGCTTCGGCGCGCGGGTCGCCGCCGATCTCGCCGAACCGACCGACGAGGCGTACCCGCTCACGCTCACGACCGCGCGAACGGCCGAGGCGTACAACACGGGGGTCCGCTCTCGCGGCGGTCCCGGAGCGGGCGGTGTGCTGGTCGCGCGCGTCCACCCGGCGACGGTCGAGCGCCACCGGTCGGAGAGCGAGCGCGGCGGGGACGGGGCGACCGCGACGCTCCAGTCGCGCCGGGGGGCGGTCCCCGCCCGCCTCGTTCCCGACGAGGGCGTCCCTGAGGGGGTAGTCTGGGTGCCGATCCACCACCCACTCGCCAACCGACTCACGCTCCCGGCGGTCGATCCGCTGTCGCGAGAGCCGAACTACAAGCAGTGCGCCGTCAGGCTGGTCGCGCCCGAGCAGTCGCGAGGCGTCGGGCTCCCGGAGGTGAGCTGAGTGGGGCTCGTCCGGATGACGAAGTGGCGGACGCTCCTGCTCGCGACCGCCGCGTTCAACCTCTCCTTCCTGATCTGGTTCTCGTTCGCCCCGTTCACCGGCCCCATCGGCGAGGAGTTCGGGCTCACGACGTGGGACGTCGGGCTGCTCGCGAGCGCCGCCATCTGGAGCGCGCCGCCGGGCCGGATCGTGACCGGCTGGCTCTCCGACCGGTTCGGCGCGCCGAAGGTGTTCGCCGCGGTGCTCGCGTACGTCGGCGCGTTCAGCGTCGTCAGCGCGTTCGCCGACTCCTACGTCGCGTTCTTCCTCTCGCGGCTGGTCGTCGCCTCGGCGGGCGTCACGTTCGTCGTCGGCATCCAGCACGTCGCCCAGTGGTTCCCCGAGGAGCAACTGGGAACCGCCGAGGGCGTCTACGCCGGCGTCGGGAACGCGGGAGCCGCCGGGGGTGCGCTCCTGCTCCCGCGGTTGTTCGGGGCCGACTGGCGGAGCGCGTTCCTCGTCACGGGCGTCGCGGCGATCGCGATGGCGGTCGTCTACGTCCTGCTGGGCGAGGACGCGGAGAGCGAGGCGCGGGCGCGCGAGGCGAGCGAGCGCGCCTCGCTCCGGGAGTGGCTCCACGTCGCCACCCGCTACGGCGTCCTCGCTCTCGCGCTGGCCTACGTGATGAGCTTCGGGCTCGAAATTTCGATGAACGGCTGGCTCCCCACGTACTTCCGCGAGGGGTTCGGCTCGGGGCTCGTGGTCGCGAGCACCTTCGCGGCGACCTTCTCGCTCGCCGCGGGGCTCCTCCGCCCCGTCAGCGGGTACGTCAGCGACCGGCTCGTGCGCGAGGGACGCGACGTGCTGCCCGTGTTCGCCGGTCGCCCGCGGGAGCAGTGGACCGTCGTCTGCCTCTCGTGGGTGGTCGTCAGCCTGTTCGGACTGACGCTCGCGGGCGAGACCGGGAGCGTGGGGCTCACCGTCGCCGCCGGCGCGCTCGTCGGCGCGTCGTGCGCGTTCGCCGAGGGCGCGGTGTTCGCGCAGGTCCCGGCGATGTTCCCCGAGCGGACGGGGGCGGCCGCCGGCATCGTCGGCGGGATCGGCACGTTCGGCGGGATCGGCTTCCCGCTCATCTTCGCGTCCGCCGAGACGACTCTCGGGAGCGTCCACGCCGGGTACGCAGCCGTGGCCACCCTGGTGATCCCCATCGTCCTCCTGAACGCGTGGATCGCGCGGCCCGCCCTCGCCCGTCGGGCGCACGCCGCCGGACCGTTCGACCCCTCACCCGCCCGGGATCGCGCCGACGAGAGCGACGACTGAGACCAGCGACCGGCCCCCGACGCGTTCCTCATTCCTCCGCGAACGCGCGATAGAGACGGCAAGCGGTGCGTTCTCGCGCGCGACGCCGTCGCGCGGGGTGGACGCGCCGGCGGGTGAGAACTGGACAAGAGGGCAGTTCTTCGCCCGAGATGCGGGCGGTTTTCCGACGAAGAACCCCCTTATATCGCCTATACACGTACTCAGATTAGACGCTCGTTCCGCCCGACGCGACGTTTTTAGATATTTTCAACGATTACGCTTTTATCCTATTCTGTACCACGCTCATCCGACTTCGAGTGAAACGAAGAATGTACATGAAAAAATCGACCTGCAAAGTAGACGTACGTCTTTACGAGGTGGGCGACGGTGGCGCATAAGAAGGAGGCGTGGAAGGACGAGTGCTACGGCGACGCGGTCCGCGATCGGATCCTCGCGTTCGCCGAGGAGGGCTTCGAGTCCGTTCCGGCGGAGGAGCGCGACGCCTGGTTCAGCCGCTTCAAGTTCTGGGGGTTGTTCCACCAGCGGAGCGGCCAGGAGGGCTACTTCATGATGCGGATCGCGAACGCCGACGGCGTCCTGCGTCCCGGCCAATTGACGGCCATCGCCGAGGTGGCCCGCGACTACGCCGTCGGTCCCGTCGCGAACCCCGAGTTCGGCAACGGGTGGATCGACCTCACCAGCCGCCAGTCGATCCAGCTTCACTGGATCAGGCTGGAGGACGTGCCCGCGATCTGGGAGAAGCTCGAGGCCGCCGGCGTGAGCACCCGCTCCTCGGGCGGGGACGCGATGCGCAACATCACGGGCAGTCCCGTCGCCGGGAAGGACGCCCGCGAGGTGATCGACACCCGGCCGCTGCTCGACCGCCTGTCGACCGACCTCCGGGGCGACGACGCGCTGTCGAACCTCCCCCGGAAGTTCAACATCAGCGTGAGCGGGGTCCCCGACGGTTCGGCCCAGGACGCGATCAACGACGTCGCCCTCGAACCAGCGCGGAGGGAGGTAGACGGCGAGTCGGTGATCGGCTACAACGTCCGCGTCGGCGGCGGCCTCGGGGGGAAGCAACCCCGGGTCGCCCGGCCGCTCGACGTCTTCGTCACCCCCGAGGAGGCCTACGAGGTCGTCCGCGGGTTCGTGCGGCTCTACCGCGATCACGGCGACCGCCAGCGCCGCGCGCGCAACCGCAGTCGCTTCCTCGTCGACGAGTGGGGCACGGACCGGATCCGCGACCTGCTCGAGGCCGAGTACGTCGACTTCGACCTCCGCCCGGCGGGCGAGGACTTCCGCGAGCGGTACGAGTACAACGCCGGAGGGGCGACGGGCGACGCGGACCTCGTGGGCGTGAACCAGCAGCGCGACGGCGACTACTTCGTGGGCCTGACCGTCCCCGTCGGGCGGCTCCCGGCGCGCGACGCGCTGGCGCTCGCCGACCTCGCGGAGGCGTACGGCTCCGGCGAGATCCGGCTCACCCGGCGGCAGAACCCCCTTCTCGTGGACGTGCCCGAGTCGAACGTGGCCGACCTGCTCGCCGAACCGCTCGTGGAGCGCTACCCGGCGGAGCCGACGGCGTTCCAGCGCGGCGGGATGGCCTGCACGGGGACGGAGTTCTGCTCGCTCGCGCTCACGGAGACGAAGACGCGCCTCGCCCGGTTGCTCCGGTGGCTGAACGCGAACGTCGACCTCCCGTCGGACGTGGAGCACCTCCACGTCCACTTCTCGGGGTGCACGGCCGACTGCGGACACGCCCACACCGCAGACATCGGCCTGCTGGGGATGCGCGGACGCAAGGACGGCCAGCTCGTCGAGGCACTCGACGTCGGCGTCGGCGGGGGGATGGGCGAGGAGCCGGGCTTCGTGACGTGGATCCGCCAGCGCGTCCCCGCGGACGAGGTGCCGGGCGCGCTGCGGAACCTGATCGAGGCGTTCGTCGCAGAGCGGAGTGACGGGGAGTCCTTCCGCGAGTGGGTCGCGGCGACCGACGAGGAGGCGCTGACGGCGTTCTGCGAGCCGGAGGAGACGGACTTCGAGGATCCGGCGATGTACGACGCCAAGGGATCGTGGTACCCGTTCGCCGACGACTCGACGCCCACCCGGCCGGTAGTCGACGGGACGCCGACCTCCTCGGACGACTGACGATGTGCCGCGAGCAGTCGCGCGAACGGCGACAGCACGCATCGCTCGACGTCGCGCCGGAACTGTTCGAGCCGGCAGGGAGGAGAGACGTGAACGGGCGTGACTACCGCTCGGGGTGCGTCGGCGCGTCGAACCCGCCGCGGACGAGCGGTTTCGCGATGTGCCGGCGGGCGCACGGTGGCACCTCGTACCAGCCCGGTTCGAGGTCGCGCCCGACGTCCTGCTCGACCTTCTCCGCCGCCGCGGTCCCGCAGTCCCGGCAGCGGTAACCCTGGTCGCGGCCGGCGCTCTTCATCGTCCGGTCGCAGTCGGGACAGTCGGGCGCGACGCGCTCGGTCGCGACGAGGTCGCGGACCGCGAACTTCTCCAGTTTGAGGGTGGGGTCCGCGACAGAGCCGTCGGACCCGTGGGGCCCCCCGGACTCGCTCGTCGGGCGGTCCGCGACCTCCCCGCAGGCGGTGATGCGGTCGCCCGGCCGGAGCGCGCGGACGCGGTCGCGGAAGCGCTTGGTCGGTTCGAAGGCGGCGCACCGGATCTCGTTCCCCTCGTCGGGATCGGCGAGGGCGAAGAAGACGTGTCCCCCCCGCTGCGTCTCCGGACTGGTCGAGACCGTCCCCGAGAGCCGGTAGGCGCGGCCGTCGAGGACGCCGTCGACGGTTCCCGGGGCGAGGTGGGCGTCGGTCCCCTGGTTGGTCAGGAACGTCTCGCGGCGGGCGACGGGTTCGCCCTCGACGGCGCGGGCGGCGCGTTCGACCGCCTCGCGGTCGTCGCCGCGGATCCCGTGGAGGATGGGACAGGGGGTGTGGGGGACGCAGACCGTCTCCCCCTCGACGCGGTCGACCGTGTCCCAGACGGCGGGGTACTCGGCCTCGGCGGCCGCGAAGACGGAGTCGCGGTCGACCTCGCGGTCGGTCCCCCAGCGGTCGGGTTCGCGGTAGGAGATGCACTCGTAGGTCCAGTCGCCGGGGGCGTGCGGGGCGGCCGTCGCGGTCTCGTCTCCCGGCTGATCGTCCGTTACGGAGGGGAGGGACGACGCCGGGGGCCACGCCGCCCACGCGCCCGCGGCGGCGAGCGCGCCGATGCGTCCGCGACCGTCACCCCACGCCGCGCTCCGGTAGCCCGCGTGGTCGATGAGCGCCTCGGCGTCGGCGATCGTGAGGTGCTCGCGGACCGCGGACCGGGCGAAGGCGGCGAGCGCGTCGTGGACGCCGGCGCTCGCGCCGAAGTCGTCGGTCGCGTCGGAACCGTCGAGGTCGCCGAAGTCGTCGGTCGCGTCGGAACCGTCGAGGTCGCCGAAGTCGTCGGAGCCGCCGGAACCGCCGGGGAGGACGACCAGGCCGGGGTTGGTCCGCTCGTCGTCGACCGCGGCGTGGCGTTCGATCGCGTCGCGGGCGACCTCGAAGGCGACCTCGGAGGGAACGTCGGTGTGGATCGCGATGGCGGCGTTGCCGCGGGTCTTGTGCTCGACCGCGGGGTTGAGGCGGACGAGTAGCAGGCGCTCTACGCGCCCCCGATCGCGGAGCAGGTCCGCGACCCGGGCGGCGACGTACGTGGTGCACATACCGCGCTCGCGGGAGTCCGTGTCGTCGAGGCCGACGATCGTCACGTGAAACTGTCGGACAGGGAGTGATTAACCACTTTCGCACGCGCGTGGGGTCTTAAAATCCCGGTTTAGGGACCTCGAAACAGCGGGACTCGGCGCGGCGAGGGGCACAATATATATATCCGGTCAAAGGCTTATGACCAGGTATGTCACGGTCCGCACTGGTCGGCAACGTGACGGCGATGCTCGCCGACGCGGGGTTCCTCGTGAGCGACCGGTGTGCCGTACGCCCAAAGAGCTTCGACGTCGCCGCCCGCCGCGGCGACGACGTGGTCCTCGTGAAGATCCTGGGGAACATCGACTCGTTCGACGGCGCGACCGGCGCGGAGATGCGACGGCTCGGCACGTACCTCGACGCGACCCCGCTGGTCATCGGCCTGCGAACGCGGGACGAGGACCTCAAACCCGGCGTCGTCTACTTCCGACACGGCGTGCCCGTCCTCTCGCCCGACACGGCGATGGACTTCTTCGTCGAGGGCGTCCCGCCGCTCATCTACGCCGCGCCCGGCGGCCTCTACGTGAGCATCGACGGTAACGTCCTCGCCGACGCGCGCAGGAACCGCGAGTGGAGCCTCGGACGTCTCGCCAAGGAACTCGGCGTCTCGCGGCGCACCGTCTCCAAGTACGAGGACGGCATGAACGCGAGCGTCGAGGTCGCCGTCCGGCTCGAGGAGCTGTTCGACGCGCCGCTGACCCACCCGGTCGACGTGTTCGACGCCGAGGAGTACCGCGACGGCGAGCCCACCCCGGACGACCCGGAGGCGGGACCCGACGACAAGCCGCTGGTGGCGGTGCTCACGCGCGTCGGCTTCGACGTCCACCCGACGCTCCGCTCGCCGTTCAAGGCCGTGAGCGAGGACGACGAGCGCCGCGAGGCGCTGCTAACCGGCCACTCCGAGTTCGACCGCACCGCCGAGAAGCGCGCCCGGATCATGAGTTCGGTCGGCGAGGTGACGCGCACCCAGTCGTTCTACGTCGTCGACCGGGCGCGGCGCGACCGCGTCGACCGCACGGTCCTCATCGAGCGCGAGGAGGTGGAACGCATCGACGACGCCGAGGATCTCCGCGACCTCCTGCGCGAACGCACCGAGGACGTCGAGGAACCGGCGTGATGGGGACGACGGGCGGGAGTACCGTGGGCGCGCGGTCGACACGACACTCCCCCTCGGGCGACCGTTGACGCGACCGACCGGTTTATCTGCGTACGTGTGCTGCAGCCTCGCATGACGACGACATCGGGTAGTCGCGTCGCCCCCGGCGATCGCGGCGCGACTGCTCGGCGCGCCGCGCGCGGTTACTTCGACGAGCGGGCGAAGGGTCCGCTCCGAAACGCGGTCGAGCGAACCGTCCTCCCGTGGCCGGGCGTCGAGCGCGCCGTCACCTTCGGCTGTCCGTCCTACCGCGTCGGCGGGGAGCTCTTCGCGTTCGTCTCGAACCAGGGCGTCGTTCTGACCCGCCTCTCGGCGGCGGAGCGCGAGCACCTCCGGGTGCGCCAGCCGGTCGCCCCGTTCGAGGCGAACGGTCGCCCGGTCGACGGCTGGGCGGCCGTCCCGGTCGGGGCGGAGGACGCCTACGCCCTCCGGCCGTACCTCCGGATGAGCTACGAGGCGGTGGCACCGTCGCTAACGACGGCGTCGCCGTAGACCGAAGAAGGGAACGAAGAACCAATCCGACCGCTCCGATTCGAGTTCGGGTTCAGGCGCTCGCGCTCGCGTCCTCGCCCGCGCGCTCGCCGTAGGTCTCCTCGAGGTAGCGGACGATGTCGTCCGACTCGGCCATCCCCTCGACGCCGTGCTCCTCGTCGACGAGGACGGGGACGCCGGTCTGCCCGCTCACCTCCTCCACCTCGGTGCGCTCGGCGTGCGAGCGCGGTACCATGTGCGATTCGTACTCGAGTCCGAGTTCGTCGAGCTTCCGGGTGACCTTCGCGCAGTACGGGCAGCCCTCGAGTTCGTAGAGTTCGATGTTCGCCATCGCCGTCCGATAGGTCCGCGGGGCGTAAGAAATCAGCGGCGGGTGTGCGGCGCGGCTGCACACCGATCCGGAGGGTTCGGGAGGGACCGGCGCGGGCGTCCACTCCCACGGCGACTCGCGTCCGCGGGGCGCTCGACTCACTCCCGAAGTCTCTCGAACGTCTTCCGCGCCCACGCGACGGCGTAGTCGGCCCCGCGCTCGCGGTACGCCGACGTGTCGAGCGCGCCGAACGGCGTCGGGAGGTCGAGGTCGTGCTTGACGCCGGAGCAGGCGAGTTCCGCGGCGGCGGCGAAGTCGGTTCGCCCGATCGCCACCTCGCGAGAGAGGCCGGAGAGGCGCGGCTGGAGTCGCTCGCCCGCGTCCGCCCACGCCGCGTGGAGGCGCGGTCGGTCCGACTCCCAGCCGCGGAACGTCTCGCGGGTGTGGAGCCCGAGGTAGGCGTCATAGAGCGCGGCCGCGAGCTGGTAGGTGTCCACGGGCGGGAGGCGGGCGGCGGCGGCGAGGTCCCGGTACCGCCCCTCGAAGAACCCGAGGAAGTGCTCAGGGAGGCCGAGGCCGGCCTGGACGAGCGCCTCCGCGATCAGGAAGGCGACGAAGTCCTCGGGCGATCCCTCCGTGCGCGCCTTCACGAGGACGATCGGCGGGACGGTCTGACGGGTCCACGTCACGCCGCCGTCGCCGGGCATCCCGACCGTGAAGTCCCGTCCGGCGTAGGCGCGCAGCTGGGCGGGCGCGTCCGGCGGGAGCCACTCTCCGGGGTAGCTCACCGGGTCGAGGGAGTCGACCAGCAGACCGAGGTCCTCGGCCCGCGCGGGCGGAAGCGTCTCGAAGTCCCCCTCGCAGTCGAGGACGAGCGCGCCCGGTGCGTGCGTCTCGCGGACGGCCGCGAGGTCGTCGGGCAGGTCGCGCTGGGAGAACATCACTGGATGGCGTTCGTCACCGGTTGGAGTTCGATCTCGACGTCACAGTACGAGGGTCAGTACCGACACGAACGCGAGCAGTCCGGAGACGAGGATCGTCCCGAGCACGATCTTGGTTGCGTCACTCATGGCCGCGAGTTCGAATACGACGGCTTAAGTTCTATCGGGTTCCGCCCGGAACGCGCTCGGTCGATCCGACGGTCACGGATCGCGGTTCGTCGGTCGCGATCACGGATCGCCGACCGCGGATCGCACGAAACAATCAAGCAATGAGAGGATATCGAAATAGGAAGTTATAATAATACGTGTCTAAAATCCCTGTTCTAAGCTTCCCCCTCCTCGAGGAACCCCTTTGTTTCGACTGGAGAATCGACGGGCGGGAGTAGGATCAATCGATAGAGCAGGTGGCGCGTGGGTGGGATCGACCGCGGGCCGGAAGGCAGTGTCGAGGGGGGAACCGAGCCGATGGTGGAACGACGTCGATGGCCGAACGATGGACGGGCGGTTCGTCAGTCGTCTCGTCCGATCCAGTCCTCCGGCATCTGGATGACGTACCGCCCGTTCTCTTGGAGGGCGATGATGTACTCCTCGCGGTCGTACAGCTCCATGAGGTTGAGTTCGTACTGACCCGGTTCGAGGATCTTGATGCTCTCGAACTGGTCGTTGAGTTCCTCGCGGAGTTCCGAGAGGTCCGGATGCTCGCCGGTGGGCTCGCGCACGGCCTGGCCCTCGCCGGGCGGTTCGTCGTCGACCTCTCGGGCCGGCGGGTCGGGGAGTTCCTCGGGGGAGGCGACCTCCCGCCGGGCGGAGGCCTGCGCCGCGTCCTCGATGGCGGATTCCGCGAGCGTCTCCCGCTCCGACCGGTCGGTCGTTCCAGGTGAATCGAGGGGGTTCGATCGGTCGCCCTGGCCGTGCACCCAGCTACGGACGGTCGTCGTCGCGCGGCCGACCGTCTCGGCCACGCCGCCCCCCTCCGCGTCGGGCGGCGTCGCGTCCGACGGGGGCGCGTCGGGGACGGGGGTCCCCTTCGGGTGGAACTGGAACTTCGTTCCGCCGCACTCGGGACACCCCGACAGCATCTCCTTCGATCCGTCGGCGAACGCGTGTCCGCACTCGGTGCACTGGTGGGGCATTATTTTCTGGTGACGAGCGCGCTGATGAGGTTCTCGTCCTTGTGGAGCGTCTCGATGCGGTTCGCCGGGCCGATGACGGTCAACTTGTTGCCGCCGTCCGAGTCACGACCCATCAGCCTGCCGAGGAAACCGCCGTTACCGCCGCTCGGGCGCGGGTAGGTCTCGATCTCGATGCCGGTGAACTCGTCGGGGCTGATCTCGCTCATCGTCACCTCGATGAGCTTCGACTCCTCGTCGGGTGAGAGCCCCTCCTCGAGAATGACGATGTTCCCCTTGTGGACGCCGTCGAGGATCAGCCGGATCTTCTCCATGGTGCGGAGCTTCGACATCCGCTCGCCACTGATGAGGTCGATCTGGACGCCTTCGCCGTCTGAGCTGGTGTATTCGGGCATGGTATCAGGCGAAGTACTCCGCGATCTTGTCGTAGACCTCGTCCATGTTGTCGCCCTCGAGCGCCGACAGCGGCACGGTCTCGTGCTGGGGGAAGGCATTCGAGATGCGCTGGACGCTCGACTCCTCGAGGTCGATCTTGTTCGCGAAGATGAGCACTGGCAGGTCGCGGCTCTCGATGATGCCGATGAGCATCGTGTTCACCTGCGTGAACGGGTCCTCGGCGCTGTCGAGCACGTAGATGACGCCGTCCACGTCCTCCCGGAGCCAGTGCATGGCCTCGGCGACGCCCTCCGTGGCCTCCCGCGACCGGCGGACGGCGTCCTCCTTCTCCATGTCGTGTTCGAGGAACTCCTTGTAGTCGACCTTCGTCGTGACGCCCGGCGTGTCGACGATGTCGATGGTGACGGTCTTGCCGTTGCGCTTGATCTCGACGTTCTCCTTGCGCCGGGCGCGCCGCGTTTCGTGTGGAACGTGGCTCTCCGGCCCGATGGCGTCGCCGGTCCAGTCGCGAGCTATGCGGTTAGCGAGTGTGGTGTTGTGTACGACGAGACCGTCGCGGGTCGCGAACGTGTGATGCTCCGGGACCGTGAGATCGTAGATGTAGCCGTCGTACTCGACTTCCTCGACGGCGACGACTTCGTCCCAGACCACGTCGGCACCGGCCAGGGCGTGGATCTGTCGCGTCTCGACCGTCTCCGGTAGCGAGGCGGCCATCGACCGGAGACGGTCGGTGGAGATGCTGTTGCGCCGTCGCATCCGGGCGACGTGTTTGCCGTCGCCGTAGAAACTCGCCTGCGTCTTCCCGAGCGATTCCCGAATCGTCTCCAGCATCGGCATGACGGGCAACGAGTGGATCGTCGGGTCCGACCCGGCCGTGCAGAGGTCGTCGAGCCCGGTGGCCTTCTCGGGATCGTCGAACCCGACGTGCTCTCGGAACGCTCGATGCTGGTCGCCCCGACCGATACAGAGTTCGTAGTAGTCGGTCCCGTCGTGTCGCTTCGTACGGATCCTGGCGACGATGTCGAACCTGAGCAGGAGCGTCTGAACCCCGATGACCAGTTCCCGACTGGCGCTCGCCATCGTCACGTATCGGCCGCGCTCGTCACTGCCCGCACCCTGAACGCTTCCCTCACAGTCGAACAGCGCGCGAAGGAACGCACTGACGGTCCTATCGTCAGCCGTGAGGATGGAGGTCGGAACGCGCTTGTCCGCGGACGCCGCCGGGTAGCAGTCGAACTGCTTGAGGTGTTCGACGAGTGATCGGCTGTTCACACGGACGACGGGCGTCTTGTCGTCGTATTCGTACGTGGTCGTATCCACGTCGAATCCCGTTACGGTAGATCGAAACTCCTCGCGCAGCGATGCGTCCTCGTTCGCGAACGCGATGAACCGCTCGGTGTGTTGCGCTTCGGCGATAACGAGCGCGAGGAAGCGGGCGAGTTCAACGTCGATGGTGGGTGTACGCGGTGTTATCGGTTTCGGGTCGTGATACTGCGCGTCGTACGTGAGTGTCCCGCCGTCGGAGGCGAGCGTGGGATTCGGTTCGAGCGTCCACTCGTCCGGCTCGGGGGTGAACGACGAGACGAGCGCGATCCGGCTCCCCTCCGTGACGTTCGCCGCCTCTATCTGACCGACACCCTCGTCCGTCAGGGCGATGAACGGATGTTCGGGGCTGACAGTTACTTCGCGACCGAGTCGCGTTCGGACGCAGTACATCGGTCCGACGTACTGTTGCCTGAAGACGTGCGAAACCGGCGTCGGTTCGATCGAGAGGTCCTCCGTCAGCGCCGGGACTCGAACGTCGAAATCGGAATCAGAGCAGTCGAGCCACCGTTCACGGGGGTCGTCACTGACGTCGGTTGTCTCGCTCGCCTGTGCTTCGGCGAACAGTTCGGCGATCGGTCGATACGTCCCGTCTGCGAGTAGCACCTCTTCATCGGCTGCGAGGCACTTCCCCGCGTTCGGCGGCCCGTAGATACCGATGCGTTTCGGTTCCTGTCCCGGTCCCGCGAAGAGCCGAGAGGTGGCTCGCGAGATGCTATCCCTGAGGTCGGTGAGCAGTCCCATCCTTGTTGTGTCCTCCCACGACCCCACGCACGGGGGCGCGTCTACCCGGTATACCTGACCCGACCTACTTAAGGGTGCGTCAGACACCTGTCAGGAGATTAGGAGTCGGACGGGGCGCGTCTACGGTCCGAGCGGAGCGTATCGTAGGCCTCGGGGTCGCGATCCCGGGAGCTCATCGCGCAGTACGCGCGTGCGCTGTAATTACTGACGCGGTAGCGGGTCGGTGGCCGGACGGGGAAGTGAAGGGATCGTCGGTGATGTCGGTTCGGGAGTGTCGGCGGCCGATCGCTGCCGGAGATCGGTGATACGAGATCGGTTGGGGGGAGACTGCTCGGAATCGGAGGAGAATCGAGGTCGGGGAGGTGCCGAGATTGCCGATAGTCGAAACGGGGATTCTTCGACCCGCCTCGACACGAAACGGGGGGCGATGCCGACGGTCGTGAGGGCCAGCTCCACGACCGGGATCCGCGTAGTCACCCCGACGTGGAGGGGGCGAGTTATCGTGGTGCGTCATCTCACACCAGTGAAGACACCCCCACCCCTTCGTTTCGACTGGAACGGCCCGAGAGAGTGGGTGGCGGTCGGCAGGACGGCCGAACGTGGCGGAACGACGACACGAGTGAAACGGAGAAGTCACTAGGACTAGAAATGAAGGGATACATACGATAAATACAACTAGGAAAATAAATAATTTGACCGTGTTTCGTTCACAGTGCGGATATTGTTTTATCCTCTTCGTATTAGTTGTTTCGTCTCCCCAGGGCCTCCCGTTCCGCCGTCACCCCCTCTCCTCTCGCGCCAGTCTCGACCCGAAACAAAGGGGGTGGGGGGTCCCGCCGACCTCCGTCAGACACGTCCGATCGGAATCGCGCCTTCCGAGCGAGTACGCGCGCTGTACACTGCGTACACCCCCTCGACCGCAGACCTCTCTCCTCCTGGAGATGAAACGGCGCTGGTACACCGACTCCATGAAAGAGACATCCGCTTGCTAGTTTCTCCTCTAGTATGTACTAGCGTCCTCTCGGTACTAGTAGATCCGTATGGGGCGATCGACGGTCCCGGATCGCCCCCTCTCCCGTCAGGACGGTTGATCGACGGACGTCGCCCGCCGAAGGTCCGGTTCGCGTGGATCGGCTCGAACGATATCGCGGTCCGACCGGTCGGCCGACCTGGATCACAATACTTAATTACAATCTGCTCCACGTGTTCGTCTGCATCAACTGGACGCATCCTCGACTCGCTATCCGTGCGAGCGGTCGTAGATCTAGAGTATTCGGCCGCTTGAGACGGCGCGCAGGCCTGACTCCACCTGAAACAAGGGGGTCGTTCCAGGGCGAGCACAACACATGACCGACGAAGACACGGACGGGCCACGATCGAGCGACTCCCGCGGGGAGGGACCCACCGACGAGGGCCCCGTCGACGGGGAATCCACCGACGAGGAATCCGCCGACGAGGAGTCCATCAGCGAGGAATCCACGGTTCACACCGCGAACGCTGATGCCCGCTCGAGCGATCACCGTTTCGAGGAGAAGAACGACCGGTCGGGCGAGACGGACGACGCCGACGAGACGGACGACGTCGCGGCCGACTCGCGTGAGTCGACCGCAGCGGGCGAGTCGGTGATCGAGGATGCCAGCGACGCTGCCGGCGACGCGACCGATGACCCGGCCGACGGTGGTCCGGTCGACGGTGGTCCGGCCGTCGACGAACCTGTCGGCGACGAACCTGTCGGCGACGCGTCGGTCGGTGACGCACTCGACGCGTCGGGGAGGACCGCCGGTGCCGCGGGGACCGTCGACGACTCGCTCTCCTTTCCAGGTACGAGCGGGACGTTCTCCGACGACGCGCTCGCGGACGAGACCGACGAAGCGTCGCCCGGGCTGTTCGACGACCTGCTGAGCGGCGAGCCGATCTTCGAGAACAAGGAGGTACTCCGCCCCTCCTACACCCCCCGCCGCCTCCCCCACCGCGAGGAGCAGATCAACAACATGGCGACGATCCTCGTCACCGCCCTCCGGGGCGAAACCCCATCGAACATCCTCATCTACGGGAAGACGGGGACGGGCAAGACGGCGAGCGCGAAGTTCGTCAGCGAGGAACTGGAGACGACCTCCCAGAAGTACGAGGTCCCCTGCGAGGTCCAGTACATCAACTGCGAGGTGACCGACACGCAGTACCGGGTGCTCGCCCAGCTCGCGAACAAGTTCATCGAGGAAAACCGGAAACGCATCGACGCGCACCTCGACCGGCTCACGAACCTCCGCGACACCGCCGAGGACGACCCGTCAGTCCTCGACGGAACCGACTTTTCCAACCTCGACGCCCTCCGTACGCGCGTCGAGGAACTGCAGGCCGACCGCGAGGGGTTCGAGCCGGTACCGATGACCGGCTGGCCGACCGATCGCGTCTACTCGACGTTCTTCGAGGCGGTCGACTACCAGGAGCGGGTCGTCGTCATCATGCTCGACGAGATCGACAAACTCGTCGAGAAGAGCGGCGACGACACGCTCTACAACCTCTCGCGGATGAACTCCGAGCTCGTGAACTCCCGCGTCTCGATCATGGGTATCTCGAACGACCTGAAGTTCACCGACTTCCTCGACCCCCGCGTCAAGTCGAGCCTCGGGGAGGAGGAGATCGTCTTCCCGCCGTACGACGCGAACCAGCTTCGGGACATCCTCCAGGCGCGCGCAGACGTCGCGTTCAAGGACGGCGCGCTCTCCGAGGACGTCATCCCGCTCTGTGCGGCCTTCGCGGCGCAGGAACACGGCGACGCCCGCCGCGCGCTCGACCTCCTGCGGACGGCGGGCGAACTCGCCGAGCGCGACCGCACGGAGCGGATCAACGAGGAGCACGTCCGGCGCGCCCAGGAGAAGATCGAACTCGACCGCGTGGTCGAAGTCGTGAGAACGCTCCCGACGCAGTCGAAACTCGTCCTCTATTCGGTCATCCTGCTCGAACGTAACGGCGTTCACAACATCAACACCGGGGAGGTGTTCAACATCTACAAGCGCCTCTGCGCGGAGATCGACATGGACGTGCTCACCCAGCGGCGGGTCACCGACCTCATCAGCGAACTCGACATGCTCGGCATCGTCAACGCCGTCGTGGTGAGCAAGGGTCGCTACGGCCGCACGAAGGAGATGAGCCTCTCGGTCCCGCTCGACGAGACGGAGGCCGTCCTCCTCAGCGACTCCAGGCTCGGGGACGTCGAGGACGCCCAGCCGTTCGTCCAGGCGCGCTTCGACGACAACTGAGCCCGTCGGCTCTGGGGATCTCCCGCTCACGCCCCTCCCTCTCCGTCGGCTCTCCTCGATCGCCCCTACCCCCTCGCTTCGTCTGGACGACCGTGATAATCGACTGTCGAGGACAGTCGCCGGACGGTATCCGTACTGGACGACTGATAGTATCAGTACTGGACAGCTGATGCTATCGGTGCTGGACGACTGATAGCGGGCCGAGCGATCGAACCCCTGCCCTTCGCCTCGATCAGTCGCGGGTGAGGAGGCTGACGCCGATCGCACCGAGTCCGGCGAGGGAGACGACGAACGTGGAGACCGTCTCGCCGTCGAAGAACAGATGGGTGAACAGCAGTCGGATGTTGCCCAGCAGCGGGATGCGGAACTCGGCCGTGCCGATGATCCAGTCCGGTGCGACGGGTCGGTCGGCGATGCCGGCCACCTGATCGTACTGGGGGTTCGTCCGCGCGTTGTCGCCCTTCGTGATGAATCCGGCGTTGGGGGCGGGGCAGGCGGGTAGCTCCTCGCAGTTGTCCGCGGTACCGACGTACTCGGGGTTGGCTTTGTCGTACCAGTTCTCGCCCTCGTCGACCCAGAAGCGCGCGCGGTGGATGATCGGCGTCGCGCTGTCGCTCCCGTCGGGTTGATAGACGATGACGTCGCCGGCCTCGCCGAACTTGGTGTACCCGGTTTCCTCGCCGATCCCGTGGGGGACGACGCCCGTGGATCCGCCGTCCGTCGCGACGGCCGCGTCGCCCGCGAAGCGGTGTTCCTCCATCACGAACACCAGATCGCCCTTCTGGATGTGCGGTTCCATGCTCTCGCTCTCGATGGCCACCAGGGGGGGCCACACCCCGCTCACGGTGAACAGGAGGAGTCCGACGAGCAGAACGGCGGCGACGCTTCCGGCGACTTCCCTCATGTAAGCTACGGCCTCGTGGTCTGTGGTGAGAAGCCAGCGAACCCATCCGAACCCGACCGGTCGGTTGCCCTTCTCACCGGAGTCACTCATTGCTCACTGTACCACAGCGCACGGTTTCAACTTTCTGTCTCCTTCGAACGCTACGCTTTTGCCGCTCGTCGTAGACCTCGGCCTGTGCCACTGGAGACGCCGCGACGTATCGTCGCCGAACTCGCGAGTCGGGGGTATAACGCCGAACGAGAGGCGGTGACGCTCCTCTCTCGCGCCTCCGACCCGGCGGTCGCGCTGGAGCGGACGCTCGAAACGGTTCCGGAGAGCGCGCTGAAGCTCTCGGCCGATCACGTTCGCGCCGCGCTCGCCGCCCGCGATCCGGCGCCGGACCCGCCCGGCGCGTCGGAACTCCCTTCCGACGAATCGAACACGGCCGCGCCGACCGCCGGCTCACCGACCGCCGACTCGCCGGCGGCCGGCTCGCAGACCGCAGCGTCGCCGGCCGCCCCGTCGTCTACTTCTTCATCGTCTACCTCTTCGTCGTCTACCTCTTCGTCGTCTACCTCTTCGTCGTCGTCCGCCTCGCCGCCCACTGCACCGGAGAACGCCGAGTCGAACCCCTCTGCTTCCGGTGCGGAACCGTCGACGGGGGGCGACGACGGGAGTGAATCTCCAGTCGAAACGAAGGGGTCTGCTAGGCGTCCCCGTACCCCGCAGTCGGCGGTCATCGCCGGGGACGTCACCGGGCGGAGCACGGGGACCGGCGAGTACGGCGACTTCGTGAAGGTCTTTCGCGACCGCTACGAGCGACTCTCCCGGAAGCTCACGGGTCGCGTGAACCACCGCCCGACGACGGCCGTCTCGAACATGCCCGGCGGCGAGGAGGCGGCGATCATCGGGATGATCAACGACGTGCGATCGACCGCCAGCGGTCACTGGCTCATCGAACTCGAGGACACCAACGGCGTCTTCCCGTGTCTCGTCCTCAAGGACAAGCCGATCGCCGACCTCGTGGAGGAACTCCTGTTGGACGAGGTCATCGCCGTCGAGGGGTCGCTCTCGGGCGACGGGGGCATCCTCTTCGTCGACTCGCTTCACTTCCCCGACGTCCCGCGCACCCACCGCCCGAACACCGCCGACCGTCACGTGCAGGCGGCGCTCGTCTCCGACGTGCACGTCGGCAGCCGGGAGTTCCTCGCCGAGGAGTGGTCGCGGTTCGCCGCCTGGCTCCACACCGAGGAGGCCGAGGCCGTCGAGTACCTCCTGCTCGCAGGTGACATGGTCGAGGGCGTCGGCGTCTACCCGAACCAGGACGAGGAGCTGTCGATCGTGGACATCTACGAGCAGTACGAGGCGTTCTCGGAGTACCTGAAGGAGGTCCCCGGGGACGTGGAGATCGTGATGATCCCGGGCAACCACGACGCCGTCCGCCTCGCCGAACCGCAACCCGCCTTCGACGAGGAACTCCGGGGGATCATGAGCGCCCACGACGCCCGCATCACGGGCAACCCCTCGACCGTCACCGTCGAGGGCGTGAACGTGCTCATGTATCACGGGGTCTCGCTCGACGAGGTGATCGCGGAGCTACCGGAGCACAAGGCCTCCTACGAGGAACCGCACCTCGCGATGTACCAGTTGTTGAAAAAGCGCCACGTCGCGCCGCAGTACGGCGGGCACACCCGCCTCGCGCCCGAGGAACGCGACTACCTCGTCGTCGACGACGTGCCCGACGTCTTCCACACGGGCCACGTCCACAAGCTTGGCTACGGGAAGTACCACAACGTGCTCGCCATCAACTCCGGCTGCTGGCAGGCACAGACCGACTTCCAGCGGAGCGTCAACATCGACCCCGACCACGCCTACGCGCCCATCGTCGATCTGGACACGCTCGACCTCACTATCAGAGATTTCAACTAAAGACCTTTTGCTGCGGTCGCGCGGCAGCGACGCGCTTCGCGGTCGCTCCTGGCTCCCTGGCAAAAGCTCGATCAAAAGCACTCCTCACGGACTTCGTCGCGCCGAGACGCGACTCCGTTCGTTCGTCGGCCCGCTCGCTCGCGGTAAGTGTGCCCGCGCAGGGCGGCTGTTCGGCCCATAGTCGGACCTCCGCGCGCTTCGCGGCGTTTAACACGCCCGTCCGCCCACCTCCAAGCATGACCGACGAGGACCTCATCGCGGCGCTGCGCGAGGCGGACGCCGTCAGGTTCGGGGAGTTCGAACTCTCCCACGGCGGCACGAGCGAGTACTACGTGGACAAGTACCTCTTCGAGACGGACCCGCGCTGTCTCTCGCTCGTCGCGGACGCCTTCGCCGAGCGCGTCGGCGACGCGAAACTGGCGGGCGTCGCGCTGGGGGCCGTCCCGCTGGTGGCGGCGACGAGCGTCCGCGCGGGCAACCCCTACGTCATCGTGCGCAAGCGGGCGAAGGAGTACGGCACCGGAAATCGCATCGAGGGCCGCCTGACCGAGGGCGAGGAGGTCGTCGTCCTCGAGGACGTAGCGACGACCGGGGGGAGCGCCCTCGACGCGGTCGAGGCGCTGCGCGAGGCCGGCGCGACGGTAGAGCGCGTCCTCGTCGTCGTGGACCGCGAGGAGGGCGCGCGCGAACACCTCGCCGAGCACGGGATCGAACTGGAGGCGCTCCTGACCGCCTCCGACCTGCTGGCCGATCGCTGACCGTCGATCGTTGCTCGTCACCGGCGATCGCCGATCGCGGACGCCACCCTCGTGGATACCGCCTCGCCGTTCCGTGTCGAAGTAATCATATTCGTGCATCATCGACTCCGGAGTATGAACCGAGTCGAGAAGACGACCCTGCAGTTGCAGGCCGTCGCCGTCCTCCGGATGTTGAAGGAGACGCGCACGTACGACGAGCTGGCCGCCGAGACGGGGCTCCCGGCGGGCGACCTGAACCGCTACGTCAACGGCCACGTCCTCCCCGGCGAGGCGCGCGCCCGGGAGGTCGTCGCCTCCGTCGGCCGCGAGACGCTCGCGCGCGAACTGGAGGCGCGCATCCGCTACGATCCGGAGGGGTACGTGGACAACTCGGGGGTCGTCTTCGACCAGCCGTTTCTCGACCTCGTCGCGCCGGTCGCGGCCGAGGCGCTCGACGTGGAGCGCCCCGACGTCGTCCTGACCGCCGCCACCGACGGCATCACGCTCGGCGCGGCGATGGCGAGCCACTTCGACGCCCGCCTCGCCTACGCGAAGAAGTCGAAGGAGACCGCGGTCGAGGAGTTCATCGAATCACGCCAGCGCCTCGACAGCGGTATCGAGTTCACCTACTACCTCCCGGCGCGCGCGCTCCGGGCGGGCCAGCGCGTCCTCGTCGTCGACGACCTCATCCGATCGGGCGAGACCCAGGAACTCCTGCTCGACATCGCCGGACAGGCGGACGCGGAGGTGGTCGGCGTCTTCGCGCTCATCGCCGTCGGCGACGAGGGGGTCGAGAGCGCACGCGATCTGACCGACGCGCCCGTCGGGGCGCTCACGAAGATCGAGTGACGCCGACGCTCCGACGACGACGCATCGGTTACAAACCCATATAGATACACGTACTTGCATACCATCTCCGGTAAGACATGGCAATACTTAATTGTGAGAGCACGATTATGCTCGAACGTGCATCATGGGCATTACCGATACTGATACCAAGGGCGGGTACACGGGGCGCGCTCGCCGCTCGCTTCGCGAGTTCTTCGACTTCGAGGAGTACGACGCCGACGTGAAGACGGAGGTCGTCGCCGGTATCACGACGTTCCTGACCATGTCCTACATCGTAGTCGTGAACCCCGCCATCCTGGGGCAGGCGATCTCGATCCCCGGCTACAGCCAGGCGGCGGTCGTCTCCATGCTCACCGTCGTCACCATCGTCGCGGCGGCCGTGGCGACGCTCATCATGGCGCTCTACGCGAACCGGCCGTTCGCGCAGGCCCCCGGACTGGGGCTCAACGCCTTCTTCGCGTTCACCGTCGTACTCACCCTCGGCGTCTCCTGGCAGACCGCGCTCGCCGCCGTCGTCGTGGAGGGGGTCCTGTTCGCCGCGCTCACCGCCGTCGGCGCGCGCAAGTTCATTATCCAGGCGTTCCCCGAACCCGTGAAGTTCGCCGTCGGGTCGGGGATCGGCGCGTTCCTCGCGCTCATCGGTCTGCAGGCGATGGGCGTCGTCGTAGCGGATCCCGAGGGTACGTACATCACGCTCGGGAACGTCGCCAGCAACCCCGTCGCCGTGCTCTCGATCGTCGGCCTGTTCCTCACCCTCGCGCTCTACGCCCGCGGCGTCCGCGGATCCATCCTCGTCGGCATCCTCGCCACCGCGGGGGCGGGCTACGCGGCCGAGGTCGCCGGCCTCGTCGCACCGGGGGTCCTCACGACCCAGTTCACGGCGCCCGTCTACGACATCACGCCGCTCGCGGGTGCGTTCCTCTCCGGGTTCGGCAACGTCGAACCCTTCGGCTTCGCGCTCATCGTCTTCACGTTCTTCTTCGTCGACTTCTTCGACACCGCCGGCACCCTGACGGGCGTCGGGCAGGCCGCGGGCTTCCTCGACGAGGATGGGGACCTCCCGGAGATCGAGAAGCCGCTCATGGCCGACGCCGTCGGCACCACCGTCGGGGGAATCCTCGGCACCTCGACGGTCACGACCTACATCGAGTCCGCGACGGGCGTCGAGGAGGGCGGTCGCACGGGCCTGACGGCGCTCGTCGTCGCGATCCTGTTCCTGCTCTCGCTCGCGTTCGTCCCCATCGCCGCCGCGATCCCCGCGTACGCCAGCCACATCGCGCTGGTCGTCATCGCGGTCGTGATGCTCCAGAACATCACCGCCGTCGACTGGGACGACATCACCCACACCGTCCCCGCCGGCCTCACGATCCTCATCATGCCGTTCACGTTCAACATCGGCTACGGGATCGCGGCGGGCATCATCTCCTACCCCGTCGTGAAAGTCGCCGTCGGCGAGTGGCGCGAGGTCTCCGTCCCCCAGTGGTTCCTCGCCGGCGCGTTCGTCGTCTACTTCGTCGTCCAGACCGGCGGCGTCATGCAGGCCGCGGTCTGACGCGATCCGTCGATCCTCGTCCGCTCCGACCCCCCTCGGTCGTTCACTCGGCCATCCCCCGGCTATCCATCCGCCGTCTTCCGTCTCCGTCCCCCCTTCACCGTCTCGCGTCGCCGTTCTCCCCCTCCACCGTCCTCCTCGCGCCTCTCCCCTCTCCACCGCGACCGCCACTCCGTCGGCGGACCGTGGAGTTATAAGGTAGTCCCGGTTCCTCACCGCGTATGGACTACACGCTCGCCATCGAGGGCGCACCCGAGACCGTGCCGGGGGGGACCGGTATCATGCTCCTGCATCCGAGCACCGGCGAGACGGACCGTCTCGACACCGAGTTCTTCAAGACCGACACCGACCACCTCTTCATCCTCTCGACGCGCACCACCGCCCGCGAGGTCCAGCAGAAACTGGAGTACTACGAGGTCGACGAGTCGAAGGCGGTCATCCTCGACACGCTCTCCATCGAACGGGGCTACTCCCGGCGCGCCGGCGATCACGTCCGCTACGTCTCCTCGCCCGACGACCTCGACGGGATGGTCGAGGACCTCCGCGAGTTCCTGGAGGAGACCGATGGCAAGCGCCGCGTCTCCGTGGACTCGGTCACGGAGATGGCCTACTACGCCGACGAGGAGCGCGCCCGCGCCGCCGTCGAGCGGATGCTCGAACTCCTCCGCGAACACGACGCGATCGGCCTCTTTCACGTCGCCGAGGAGGTCCACGACCGGGAGGTGCTCGACGGCTACCGCGACCTCTTCGACGGCGTCATCCACCTGCGCGAGGACGACAGCGTCACCTGCGACTTTTTTTAACGGGAGCCTCGGCGCGGCTTCGCCGCGCCTCGAACCCCGCCAAAAAACCTCCATTGCGAGACGCTGTGCGTCTCACAGGCTTCCAGAACCGCCACGCGGTTCTGGAAGGACTAAAAAAGCCGGACGCTCACGGGGCCGCTCCGCGGCCTCGTTCGCTCGCGGTGCGACGACGGAGCGTAACGATGGTTGCCGGCGTGAGCGTCGCTCCCCTCGTACGTACGCGACCGGTGGGCACTTGCCCGTCGCCGCGCCAGTGAGCGTATGCACGCGACGCTCGACGGCGACGCGGTCCGGGTCGATCCCCCGGGCCGCGAACGCTTCTACGACTCGCGGGGGTACGGCCGCCCGGACGGCAACGCCCTCGACCTCGCGCCGGTCGAGGCCGCCCACCTGCTCTTCCGCGGCGATCTTGAATCCGTCGACGGGATGGGCTTTCGCGCCTTCCTCGCGGCGACCGACTGCACGCTCCCCTTCCTCGTCTACAAGGACCTCCGCGACCGCGGGTTCTACCTCTCGCCCGCCCGCGAGGGGTGGGCGGACGGGGCGGACGCGCCGGGGACGGGAGCGGCGGGAGAGGCGAGTGAGACGGACTTCGTCGTCTTCCCGCGCGGGAAGGGACCGTGGGACGGCGCGGTCGAGTACCGGGTGCGCGTCCTCGGGGAGCGCGAGACGCTCCGGGCGGCGGCCCTCGCGGACGCGGACACCCTCGCCGTCGTGGACGAGGAGAGCGAACTCACCTACCTGGCGGTCGAGCGCCCCGAACTGACCGGCGAGAGCGCGGACGACCTGCCGACGGGCGTCTCCGCCGCGCTCCTCGCGGACCGCGCGGTGCTGTGGGACCCGCCGCGGGACCTCTACGCGCGGACGTTCTACGGCCAGCCGCTCGACGGCCGGGACGCCGACGGCGCGCTGCAGTGCTCGCTCGTGGAGGCCGCCTACCTCGCCGAGCGCGGCGCGATCCGGGTGGACGCGGGCCGCGAGGGCGTCGTCGAGCGGGGCCGCGCGGTCGAGGGCGAGCGCTTCGACCGCCGGCTCGCCGTCTACCGCGCCCTGCGGGGGGCGGGCGTCGTGCCCAAGACGGGGTTCAAGTTCGGGGCGGACTTCCGCACCTACGCGACGGTGCGATCGGTCGAGGAACTGGGCCACTCCGAGCACCTCGTCCGGGTGGTCGCGCGCGATCACGCGTTCACGCCGCGCGACCTCGCGCTCGACGTGCGGCTCGCCCACGGGGTCAGAAAGCGGATGGTGTTCGCGCTGGCCGATGCGGACGGGGAGGTCGACTGGCTGTCGGTGGGGCGGCTCACGCCCTGACGACGCCCGGGCGACTCACTTCCGGACGTAGACGCAGGGGTTGTCGCGGGCCGTCCACGGTTCGACGGGCGCGTCCACGGCCGACCAGTAGCTCCGCGGGCGCGCGCCGAGTACCTCCGCGATCCGCCGGTACGACAGGACGTTCGCGCCGTCGAGGACGGGCGCGAACCGCTCGCGGAGTTCCTCGAGGGACGACGCCGCGTCGGTACCCCGCTCCCCGAGGTCGCGGCGCAGGTGTCCGCGCGTGAGCCGGTTCGGGTAGTTGAACACCAGACAGCCCCGGGGGGCCACGCGTTCGTACAGCGCCCGCAGCGCGCGCTCGACGTCGTGGACGTAGTGGAGCGCCCCGTAGCAGTAGACGAGATCGAACCGGCCGTCGATCGCGAGGTCGGGGATCGCGCCGACGGCGAACGAGAGGTTCTCCAGCCCGCACTCCGCGGCGCGCTCGCGGTTCGCGTCGACGACCGCCCCGACGGCGTCGTACCCCCTGAACTCGATCGTCGGGTACCGCGCCGCCAGGTCGAAGCAGACGGACGCGGGGCCGCAGCCGACCGACGCGACCGAGGCGGGCTCCCCGATCCGCCGGAAGAACCGGTCGAGCAGGTCCGCCTCGGGGAACGGATCGCCGTTCGCGCCGTCCCGTCTCTCGCCCGCGGCTACAGCCCAGAACGCGTCTCCGTCGGTGGTACCCTCGTTCGCCATGTGGTGAACCACCTCGGTAGCGACCTACCAAAAAACTGTTTACCGAAGCGATTTTCATGGAACGATACTACTTCCTGCGGTTCCGGGTGCTCCCCCGGCGCGCCACGCTTCGCGCGCTCTCGCGCACTCCCTCGCTCGTTCGCCCGGCCGTGGTCGGAAGTTCGCTCGGCCGTGGTCGGAACGGACCGCCGAACCGGGGTCGCCGCAAACGAACGCTTTTTGCGCACGCCGCGGCGACTTCGGGGCGACGACCGTCATGAGCGAGGACAACGAGAGGCGCGACGGGCCGGCGGGCCGCCCGTCCGTCACGGGCGGAGGGAGCGCCGGCCGAGCCGACGGCGCGTCGGAGGCGTCGCTGACCGACGGCGGCGTGAGCGAGACGACCCTCGACCCGTGGGGTTCGTCGACCATCGATGACTACCGCAAGCTGTTCGAGGAGTTCGGTATCGAGGAGTTCGAGGAGGTGCTCCCCGAGGTGCCGAACCCGCACTACCTGATGCGCCGGGGGGTCATCTTCGGCCACCGCGAGTACCGGGACGTGCTCGACGCGATGCGTACGGACGAGCCGGCGGCCGTCCTCTCGGGGTTCATGCCCACGGGCGACCCCCACATCGGCCACAAGCTGGTGTTCGACGAGATCATCTGGCACCAGCGGGGGGGCGCGGACGCCTACGGCCTCATCGCGGACCTCGAAGCCCACGCGGCACGTGGGCTGACGTGGGACGAGATCGACGAGCACGCCCGCGACTACCTCCTCTCGCTGCTCGCGCTCGGGTTCGACCCCGAGGACGGCGAACTCTACCGCCAGTCGACGAACCGCGCGGTGCAGGACCTCGCCTTCGAACTGGGCGCGAAGGCGAACTTCTCGGAGCTACAGGCGATCTACGGCTTCGACGGCGAGACCGACGTCTCGCACATGCAGTCGGTCGTCACGCAGATGGCCGACATCCTCTACCCGCAACTGGCGGAACCGAAGCCCACCGTCATCCCGGTCGGTCCCGACCAGGACCCGCACGTCCGCCTCGCGCGCGACCTCGCCGCCCGGATGCGCTTCTTCAAGGTGACCGAGGCGTACGCCAGCTTCGAGACCGACGACGCGGAGCGCGCGCTGCTCGCGGAGGCGTACGAGGCGCTGAGCGAGGCGCGAAGCGCCTCGAACGAGTCGAACGGGGAGCGGAGCGACCCGCGAGGCCCGGCCGAGAGCGACGGCGAGGGCGAGGCGGACGGCGATGAGCCCGTCCGCTGCGAGGAGGCCGCCGCCTACGTCGCCGCGACCTTCGACGCCCCCGCCCTCGTGGAGAGCCTGGAGAACGCCGGGATGGAGCCGCTTCGCCCCCGCGTGCGCTTTCTCGACCGCAACGCCACGGAGGAGGCGTTCGAGGCGCTCATCGGGAGCGTCGAGGGCGAGAAGCGCGTCTACGAGGGGCACGTCGACGCCTTCGACCTCCCCCGGGAGGAGGCGGCCCGCCTCGCCCGCGAGGTCGAGGTCGAGCACGGCGGCTACGGCTTCTACGCGCCCTCCTCGATCTACCACCGCTTCATGACGGGGCTCACCGGCGGGAAGATGAGTTCGAGCGTGCCGGCGAGCCACATCAGCCTCCTCGACGATCCCGAGGACGGCTACGACAAGGTGACGTCCGCGACGACCGGCGGGCGCGAGACGGCCGAACTCCAGCGCGAACTGGGCGGGAAGGCGGACGAGTGCCCCGTCTACGAGCTCTACGCCTACCTGCTGGCGGGCGACGACGACGAGTTCGCGACGCGCGTCTACGACGAGTGCGTGGGCGGCGAGCGCCTCTGCGGCGACTGTAAGGAGCAGGCCGCGCGGCTCATGCGCGAGTTCCTCGCCGACCACCAGGAGAAGCGGCGGGAGGCCGAGGAACTGCTCGAGTCGCTCGACCTCGAACTGGAGTCGCCGCGACGGTGAGGCATCGAGCAGCGCCTCGGTGACGGACCGGAGGCGGGAACCGACGCGTCGCTACGGCTCCCGCCGCACGTACGCCGTCGG
Source organism: Halomarina halobia (assembly GCF_029338575.1). Taxonomy (GTDB): domain Archaea; phylum Halobacteriota; class Halobacteria; order Halobacteriales; family Haloarculaceae; genus Halomarina; species Halomarina halobia. The sequence goes on along the minus strand of NZ_CP119992.1, from coordinate 2,162,836 downwards.
CGCGCGCTCGGCTCCCGGTTCGTCGCCGACGCCGACCGCGGCCCAGTAGTCGCGGGCCTCGCCCCCCGTCGCGCGCGCAACCTCCTCGCGGGTCAGCAGGTTCGCGCCGTCGCGCACGAGGTGGAAGAACTCGTCCCGTCGCCACGGGTCCAGCTCCTCGCGCGCCCACTCGCGGGTGGCCTCCGTCGGGTAGTTGACGACGAGGTACCCGCCGGGGGCGACGCGCGCCCACAGCGCGCGGAGCGCGTCCGCCACCGCCTCGACGAAGTAGAGCGTGGCGACGCAGTAGACGAGGTCGAACCGGCCGTCGGTCGAGAGGTCGGGGAGCGCGTCGACCGCGAACGAGAGGTTGTCGAGCCCGCGCTCCGCGGCCAGCGCGCGGTTGTCGGCGACGACCGTCGCGGAGAGGTCGACCGCCAGCACGTCGAGGTCGGGGTGGCGCTCGGCGAGCGCGAACTCCGTGACGGCGGGGCCACACCCGACCGAGAGGAGCGTCCCCGGCACCCCGACGCGCTCGAAGAAGCGATCGAGGTGATCGACCATCGCCTCGCCCGCGAGGTAGGCGCAGCGGTCGTAGTCGCGCTCGCGGTAGAACGCCTCCCAGTCGGCCATCGACCCCAGTCGCCGGCGCGCGGGCAAGAAGCTTGCGTCGGTCGTGGCCGTCCCGCTCCCCGAAGCCGGGGACGCGAAGACGCGACGCCCTGCTCCGACTCAGAACCCTTTTACGCTCCGGGGGTACAGGGGCAGGTATGGCATCCGAACCCCTGCCGCGGAGTGTCGCACGCCGGTCGTCGAGCGCGGGGTTCGGCTCTTTTAGCGCGTAGGCGTCGGGGGACCGGTCTGGACGGGTCCGGCCGAACAAACCGACGTCGCCGCGCCGTCTTCGATCAGCACGCATACGGACGCCAGCACGAAACTACACACAACGACACACCATGCGATTACCACAGGCACAGGCCGCGGTCCTGGAGGCCGCGAGCGCAACGGAATCGAGAACGGTCGAGGAGCTCGCGGCGGCCCTCGACGAGTCGCCGACGACGGTCACCCGGGCGGCCTTCGAACTGGCCGACGCGGGCCTCGTCGCGATCGAGGAGGAGGCGGCTGAGTCCGTCTCGCTCACCGACGAGGGCGAACGGTACCGGGAGGAGGGCCTCCCCGAGGTGCGCCTCTACCGGGCGGCGATCGACGCCGGGGCAGACGAGGAGCCCGTCCCGATGGGCGAACTGCTCGGGCGGGCGGGCCTCGACGGCCCGGCGGTGAACATCGCCCTCTCTAATTTCGCGCGGAAGGGCTACGGCCGCATCGAGTCCGGCGCGGTGGCGGCGACTCCCGACGCCGACCCCGACGCCGACGAGGAGGCGGCGGCGCTCGACGCCCTCGCGGCGGGCGGAGACGCCCCCGAGGACGCCGTGGAGGAACTGGAGCGCCGGGGGCTCGTCCGGCGCGAGGAGGGAACCGTCCGCTCGGTGACGCTCACCGACGAGGGCGTGACGGGGCTCATGGAAGGGGTCGAGGTGGCCGACGCCGTCGGCGCGGTGACCGCCGACCTGCTCACGAGCGGCGAGTGGCGCGACGCGGAGTTCGCGGCGTACAACGTGGAGGCCGACGCGGAGACGATCTACGGCGGCCGCGAGCACATCCTCCGCCGGACCGCGAACCGCGTGAAGGACGTGCTCGTCGGGATGGGGTTCCAGGAGATGGAGGGGCCGCACGTGGACGCCGACTTCTGGATCAACGACGCGCTGTTCATGCCCCAGGACCACCCGGCGCGCACCCACTGGGACCGCTTCGCGCTCTCGGACCCGCGACGCATCGACGACCTCCCCGAGGACCTCATAGAGCGCGTCCGCCGGGCGCACCTGGAGGGGGTGGGCGACGACGGCGAGGGCTACCACTCGCCGTGGGACGAGGAGTTCGCCCGGGCGCTCGCGTTGCGCGGGCACACCACCTCGCTGTCGATGCGCTACCTCTCGGGGGAGGCGGTCGGCGACCTCGAACCCCCCCAGCGCTACTTCAGCGTCGAGAAGGTCTACCGCAACGACACGCTCGACGCGACCCACCTGCTCGAGTTCTTCCAGATCGAGGGGTGGGTGATGGCCGAGGGCCTCTCGGTGCGCGACCTGATGGGGACGTTCACGGAGTTCTACAGCCGCTTCGGCATCACTGACATCCGGTTCAAGCCCCACTACAACCCCTACACGGAGCCGAGCTTCGAGCTGTTCGGCCGCCACCCCGAGACGGGCGAGATCATCGAGATCGGCAACTCCGGCATCTTCCGCCCGGAGGTGCTCGAACCGCTCGGCGTCGACTGCGACGTGATGGCGTGGGGGCTCGCCCTCGAGCGCCTGCTCATGCTCACCTACGGCTTCGAGGACATCCGGGACGTGCACGGGACGCTCTGCGACCTCGACCTCCTGCGGTCCGTGGAGGTGATGCACTGATGCCCACCGTCGAGGTCGATCCCGACGAACTCCGGCGACTGACCGGCCACGAGGAGAAGAGCGACGACGAACTCGAGGCCGACCTGTTCGCGCTCGGGCTGGAGTACGAGGGGGACACCGAGGACGGCGACATGCAACTGGAGTTCGCCCCCGACCGCCTCGATCGCCTCTCCATCGAGGGCATCGCGCGGTCGCTGCGCTACCAGTACGGCGACGACCGCGGCGTCTACGTCCCCGGGACCAACAGCGCCGAGTGGGTCATCGAGGTCGACGAGTCGGTGCCCGACGAGCGTCCCTACGTGACCGGCGCGATCGTCCGCGGACTGGACGTGACCGAGGAGGGGCTGGAGTCGCTCATCCAGCTCCAGGAGAAGCTCCACCGGACGATGGGCCGGCAGCGGGCGAAGGGCGCGATCGGCGTCCACGACCTGACGATGCTCAAAGGTCGATCCGCCGGCGAGGATCGCCCCAAGACGATCTCCTACCGGGGGATCGAGCCGGACGGCGACCGGTTCGTCCCGCTCGATTCCGACGCGGCGCTGACGCCCGGCGAGGTGCTCTCCGAGCACCCGACGGGACGGACCTACGGCCCGCTGCTCGCTGACTACGGGGCGTATCCGGCCATCTACGACGACATCGGCCTGTTCTCCTTCCCGCCGGTGATCAACGGCCGCCGGACGGAGGTGACCGAGGGCACGCGCGACGTGTTCATCGAGATGACGGGCACCGACCAGTGGACGATCGACCGGATGTGCGCCATCGTCTGCTACGCGCTCGCCGCCCGCGGCGGGCGCGTCGAGGAGGTGCGCGTCGAGTACCCGGAGGAGTCGCTCGTGCGACCCGACTTCGAGATCGAGCACAAGACGGTCACCCACGGGCGGATCGAGCGCCTGCTCGGGATCGACCTCGACCCGGACGAGGTGCTCGACCTGCTCGAGCGCTCCGGGCTGACAGGCGAGGTCGAGGAGGCGGGCGACGAGGTGGTCTACGACGTCTCGATTCCCCCCTACCGCGTCGACGTGCTCCACCCGGTCGACGTGGTGGACGACCTCGGTAGAGCCTACGGGTTCAACGAACTCGACCCGCGGTACCCCGAGGTGGGGACCATCGGCGGCCGCACCGACCGCACCCGGCTGGAGGACGCCGCCCGCGACGCGCTGGTCGGCCTCGGCTTCGAGGACATGCTGAACTTCCACCTCGTCAGCGAGGCGGAGTGCTTCGACCGGCTGGGGATCGACCCCGGGGAGTCGGTCTACGGCGCGGGCGACCCCGCCACCATCGCCGAGCCGTACAGCGAGGACTACACGACCGTCCGCACGTGGGCGCTCCCCTCGCTCCTGATGGTGCTCGAGAACAACACCCACCGGGCGTACCCACAGGACCTCTCGGAGATCGGCCTCGCCGCGCGGGTCGACGGGAGCGAGGAGACGAAGGTCGCGGAGCGGCGAACCGTCGCCGCCGTCCTCGCGCGCACCGACGCGGGCTTCGAGGCGGCGAAGGCGCGCCTGCAGGCGGTCGCCCGCGCGTTCGGGAAGACGCTCGAGACCCCGCCGACCGAGCACCCCACGTTCATCGCCGGGCGGACCGCCGAGGTCGTGCTCGACGACGAGTCCGCGGGCGTGATCGGCGAGATCCACCCCCGCGTGCTCGTCGAGCACGACCTGGAGGTGCCCGTCGCGGCGTTCGAGTTCGACCTCCGGGCGCTGGATTGAGCGAGTGTCAGTGGCGTTCTCGTCGTGGAACGACCTCGAGTGCCCTCGACCCGAATGATCGACGACAACTCTACCGCCTCGAAAGCCCTCGTGGGCTGCGCTCCGACGAGCTCCCGCTCGCCTCATCGCCGGCCGATGGCCGGCTTCCAGCGGGACCGGAGGTCCCGCCCGGCTCGCGGGAACGCCCGTTCAGTCCGCCAGGAATGAAACGTGTCCCGTCAGTTCAGATCCGCCCCGACCGCCTCCTCGACGCCCTCGAAGCCGTCGCGCGCGAGCAGGTCGAGCAGGCCGCGGTTGACGTCGCGGGCGACCGTCGGTCCCTCGTAGACGAGGCCGGTGTAGAGCTGGACGAGCGACGCGCCCGCCCTGATCTTGGCGTACGCGCCCGCGGCGTCCGCGACCCCGCCGACGCCGACGACGGGGACGTCGGTGCGCTCGGCGACGAAGCGCACCGCCCGGGTCGCGCGCTCCTCGATGGGCTTCCCGGAGAGGCCGCCCGTCTCCGCGCGGTTGACGCCCCGCAGGGAGGCGGGGCGCTCGGTCGTCGTGTTGGTCGTGATGACGCCGTCGAGGTCGAAGTCCTCGACCACCGCGAGCGCCTCCTCGACGGCGGCGTCGGTGAGGTCCGGGGAGAGCTTCACGAGGAGCGGCGACGCGCCCGCGTCGACGAGCGCCGCGATGATGCGTTCGAGGTGCTCGCGGTCCTGTAGCTCCCGGAGCCCCGGGGTGTTCGGACTGGAGACGTTCACGACGAAGTAGTCGCCGCCGTCGGCGCACCGCTCGTAGGTGTAGCGATAGTCGTCGTCGGCCTCGGCGAGGGGCGTGACCTTCGACTTGCCGATGTTCACGCCGACGGGGACCGGGACGTCTGCCCGCGCGAGGCGCGGCCCGACCGCGTCCGCGCCGTCGTTGTTGAACCCCATACGGTTGATCAGCGCGCGGTCCTCGGGGAGGCGAAACAGTCGCGGGCGCGGGTTGCCCGGTTGGCCCTCCGCGGTGACGGCCCCGACCTCGACGTGTCCGAAGCCGAGGGCCGCGAGCGCGCGCGGGATCTCCGCGTTCTTGTCGAAGCCGGCGGCGACGCCCACCGGGTTGGGGAAGTCCAGCCCGAAGGCGGTGGTTCGAAGGCGCTCGTCGTCGACGGCCAGTCGCCGCTCGATCGCCGACGTTACGGGCGTCCCCTGGGCGGCGCGGAGTGCCGCGTGAACCGTCTCGTGTGCCGTCTCTGCCGGAAGCTGAAACAGTAGCGGCTTCGCGGCGTCGTAGAGTCGCACGGATCAGAACTCGTGTTCGATCTCCTCGTCTGCGTCCGCCTTCTGGATGATGATCTTGTTGTCGCGAACGCGGACGAACACCTCGTCGCCGATCTCCATCCCGGCGACCGTCAGCTCGTCCTCGTGCAGGTTGAGGTGCACGTTGTGGTATTCGCCGTTTTCGTCTTTGGCGCCACTCGGGCTGAGCTTCTTCTTTCGCACCATCGCGGTATCTTACACCACCCTTCGCCGTACGACATACTTAAGTTTGCCGTGCTCGGGTTCGCCCCCGTCGACCGATCGACTCGAAGTGCGTTACTACGCTGCGTTGTTTGTATATAAACATATCGGGCGTAGTCTCTCGATTTCGGGGATATAGTTATATGTGGTCATGTTTTGCTTTCGCATGGAGGTTCGAAAACCATGGCACGTAGCGATGATGGGAAGCGGAACTTCGCGCTCCGCGATACGAGCGGTAACGAATCGAGCGTCTTCTCCGGGCGTACGCCGCGTCAGGCGGCGCTGAAAGCGGCTCGACGGCTCGACCCCGCTGGGAGCGAGGACGAGGCCGACCGGACCGAGTTGCGGCTCCGGGAGAAGGGTACGAAGAAGGTCCACCACTACGAGGGGTGGGCCTGGAAGGAGACTGCTCCGGACGACAAGCCGGACTGGATGCCGGACCGCATCACCAAGGCGAACGTCTCGAAGAAGGGCATCGAGCACCTCGAGGAGATCTGAGGTCGAAGCGACCGGCTTCTTTGACCGTCGGCGCACGACGAGCGGACGGCGTATTCGATAGTATTTACATTGGGCGTGCGCAAGCGAGCGTGCGCGGCACTCATCCGGCCGGACCGCACGCACGCGCGTGGAATGACGAGCCGATCTCCAGCCGCGCCACACTACCCCTCTCCCGTGTGTCTCCGTACCGTGAGAGGACCGTACCGTGTGAACGTTCTCCCATGAAATCGCTTGACGGAGCGCCGATAGTTCGACGGTCTTAAGTAGTCACCCCCGCTCGAATGGAATGCGAAGAAGCGCGGGGCGCTCCCCGCCGGGGTCACCCGGTCGGGACGTCCCCGTTCCGGTGCCCTTATATATCCAGGGGCACTCCGGAATGATACGCACAGGGCGGCGCCGGAACGCGATTCCGGGCCGGTCTTGGACCGACGCCCTTATGTACTAAGGGTGCCTCGGAATGTATGCGAACACACAGTAGGTGCGGGACGCTGGATACGTCCCGTACTCGCGGCCTGTCGGGGCGGATTCGAAGGGTTTATGCCCTCGAATCGCCTACGATAGGATCCGAAGGAAATGAGGATTCCACCCCTGCGGTCCGCCGTACACGATGGGATCTGATGTTAGCCTTGGTAGTTCGGTGACACTCGGTCGGTCCGATGTCGCCGACACCCGATAGCGTATATGCAACCTTAATGCATCCGCCTAACCCTCCCCTTCGGGGGAGAACATTCCGGTTGATCCTGCCGGAGGTCATTGCTATCGGAATCCGATTTAGCCATGCGAGTCGCACGAATTAGATCGTGGCGAACGGCTCAGTAACACGTGGCCAAACTACCCTATGGACCTGGATAATCTCGGGAAACTGAGGCTAATCCGGGATAGCGCTCTCTGGCTGGAATGCCGAGAGCGTGAAACGCTCCGGCGCCATAGGATGTGGCTGCGGCCGATTAGGTAGATGGTGGGGTAACGGCCCACCATGCCGATAATCGGTACGGGTAGTGAGAGCTAGAGCCCGGAGACGGACTCTGAGACAAGAGTCCGGGCCCTACGGGGCGCAGCAGGCGCGAAACCTTTACACTGCACGACAGTGCGATAGGGGGATTCCGAGTGCGAGGGCATACAGTCCTCGCTTTTGTGTACCGTAAGGTGGTACACGAATAAGGGCTGGGCAAGACCGGTGCCAGCCGCCGCGGTAATACCGGCAGCTCAAGTGATGACCGATATTATTGGGCCTAAAGCGTCCGTAGCCGGCCATTCAGGTCCGTCGGGAAATCCACTCGCTTAACGAGTGGGCGTCCGGCGGAAACCGTCTGGCTTGGGACCGGGAGATCTGAGGGGTACGTCTGGGGTAGGAGTGAAATCCTGTAATCCTAGACGGACCATCGGTGGCGAAAGCGCCTCAGAAGAACGGATCCGACGGTGAGGGACGAAAGCTAGGGTCTCGAACCGGATTAGATACCCGGGTAGTCCTAGCCGTAAACGATGCTCGCTAGGTGTGACGCAGGCTACGAGCCTGCGTTGTGCCGTAGGGAAGCCGTGAAGCGAGCCGCCTGGGAAGTACGTCCGCAAGGATGAAACTTAAAGGAATTGGCGGGGGAGCACTACAACCGGAGGAGCCTGCGGTTTAATTGGACTCAACGCCGGACATCTCACCAGCTCCGACAGTAGTCGTGACGGTCAGGTTGATGACCTTACTCGAGCTACTGAGAGGAGGTGCATGGCCGCCGTCAGCTCGTACCGTGAGGCGTCCTGTTAAGTCAGGCAACGAGCGAGACCCGCACCTCTAGTTGCCAGCAGCATCTCGCGATGGCTGGGTACACTAGGGGGACTGCCGCTGCCAAAGCGGAGGAAGGAACGGGCAACGGTAGGTCAGTATGCCCCGAATGAGCTGGGCAACACGCGGGCTACAATGGTCGGGACAATGGGACGCTACCCCGAAAGGGGACGCTAATCTCCTAAACCCGATCGTAGTTCGGATTGCGGGCTGAAACTCGCCCGCATGAAGTTGGATTCGGTAGTAATCGCGTGTCAGAAGCGCGCGGTGAATACGTCCCTGCTCCTTGCACACACCGCCCGTCAAAGCACCCGAGTGGGGTCCGGATGAGGCCACCGAACGGTGGTCGAATCTGGGCTCTGCAAGGGGGCTTAAGTCGTAACAAGGTAGCCGTAGGGGAATCTGCGGCTGGATCACCTCCACAGACCGGGACCGGACGGAACGTCCGGCCCACCTTGGGGTCGGGTGTCGGCACCTGGCCGACCGAGCACCTCAGAACTACCGAGGCTAACAGGTAGGGCCCATAGCTCAGTGGGAGAGTGCCTCCTTTGCAAGGAGGATGCCCTGGGTTCGAATCCCAGTGGGTCCATATTCGCGGGACGAAACCGGGTTCCTTAAGTGGCATCCGGCGCTCGTTCCGACGAAGACAGATGCACCATCCCGTGTGAACGGGGATGGGAAGGGTCGATGCCGCACCGTCTACCAGCGGGCGCGCAGATGAAGACCGTGTGTACGTGCGATCCAGGCGCTCACTGGACCCGTTCATCGAGGTCCAGAGCAATCAATATCATTCGTGGCTACTGTGCCACGTGGTGAATGGCTCGGCTCAAGTGCCGACGAAGGACGTGCCAAGCTGCGATAAGCCTGAGGGAGCCGCACGGAGGCGAAGAACTCAGGATCTCCGAATGGGAATCCCCACAGCAATTGCCTTGCGCAATGGGGAACGTCCGGAACTGAAACATCTCAGTACGGACAGGAAAAGAAACCGAATGGGATGTCGTTAGTAACGGCGAGTGAACGCGACGTAGTCCAAACCGAAGCCTGCGAGGTCTTCGACCTCGTTGGCAATGTGGTGTTCGGACTGACCGTAATCGGCCAACCGTCTGCGAGAAGTCTCCTGGAACGGAGCGTGATACAGGGTGACAACCCCGTATCGCGGACGTGCGGTCGTGGGTCTGTTCCCGAGTAGCGGGGGTTGGAAATCCCTCGCGAACCTGGCAGGCATCGACTGCCAAGACTAAACACAACTTGAGACCGATAGCGAACAAGTAGCGTGAGCGAACGCTGAAAAGCACCCCGAAAAGGGAGGTGCAATAGGGCCTGAAATCACGTGGCGATGGAGCGACGGGGCACAAAAGGCCGTCTGCGAAACGACCCGGGGGCGACCCCGCAGTAGGAAGCAGCCGGAGCCGGTGTTCCGTCGTGCGTTTTGAAAAACGAGCCAGGGAGTGTGCCTGTTTGACGAGTCTAACCCGAGTATCGGGGGAGGCGTAGGGAAACCGACAGGGCCGCAGCATCTTCGATGCCAGGGCCGCCGTGTTCAAGCGCGGGGAGTCAGACGGGCACTACCCGAATCCGAGCGATCTACACGAGGGCAGGGCGAAGCATGGCGAAAGCCATGTGGAGGCCCGTTAGGGTTGGTGTCCTACAATACCCTCCCGTGACCCGCGTGTAGGGGTGAAAGGCCCATCGAGCTCGGTAACAGCTGGTTCCAACCGAAACATGTCGAAGCATGACCTCTGCCGAGGTAGTTCGTGGGGTAGAGCGACCGATTGGGGTGTCCGCCTCCGAGAGGAGTCGGTGCCCCTGTCAAACTCCGAACCTACGAACGCCGTGGACGCAGGGAGTCCGGTGTGCGGGGTAAGCTTGTGCACCGTGAGGGAGACAACCCAGAGCTGGGTTAAGGTCCCCAAGTGTGGACTAAGTGCGATTTAAAGGTGGTCCCGAGCCCTAGACAGCCGGGAGGTGAGCTTAGAAGCAGCTACCCTCTAAGAAAAGCGTAACAGCTTACCGGCCGAGGTTCGGGGCGCCCAAAATGATCGGGGCTCAAGTCCACCACCGAGACCTGGCGGCACGCCTCACAGCGTGTTCCCGTAGGTTGGCGCTCCGATCGGGTGGAAGCACGGGCGAGAGTTCGTGTGGACCGATTGGTGACGAAAATCCTGGCCATAGTAGCAGCGATAGTCGGGTTAGAATCCTGACGGCCGAACGGACAAGGGTTCCTCAGCAATGTTCGTCAGCTGAGGGTTAGCCGATCCTAAGTGCTGTCGTAATTCGAGCAGCACAAAAGGGAAACTGGTTAATATTCCAGTGCCACCGTACATCGAACGCCGACGCTTTGGGGTCACCTGAGCCGGGCTTTCGCCCGGTCGAACCGTCAAAGCCCGTGGAAGCCGTAATGGCACGAAGCGGGTGAACGGCGGGACAGGGAAACTCAGGTCAACCTAGAGCCCGTGAAAAGGCAAGTACGGTGCTCGTACCAAGAACCGACACAGGTGTCCATGGCGGAGAAAGCCAAGGCCTGTCGGGAGCAACCGACGTTAGGGAATTCGGCAAATTGGTCCCGTAAGTTCGCGATAAGGGATGCCTGCCCCGGAAAGGGGCAGGTCGCAGAGACCAGGACGCTCCGACTGTCTAGTAACAACATAGGTGACCGCAAATCCGTAAGGACTCGTACGGTCACTGAATCCTGCCCAGTGCGGGTATCTGAACACCCAGTACAATGGGACGAAGGACCCGTCAACGGCGGGGGTAACTATGACCCTCTTAAGGTAGCGTAGTACCTTGCCGCTTCAGTAGCGGCTTGCATGAATGGATCAACGAGAGCGTCACTGTCCCAACGTTGGGCCCGGTGAACTGTACGTTCCAGTGCGGAGTCTGGAGACCCCCAAGGGGAAGCGAAGACCCTATAGAGCTTTACTGCAGGCTGTCGCTGGGACATGGTCGCTAATGTGCAGCATAGGTAGGAGCCGTTACACAGGTACCCGCGCTAGCGGGCCACCGAGGCGTCAGTGAAATACTACCCGTTAGTGACTGTGACCCTCACTCCGGGAGGAGGACACCGATAGCCGGGCAGTTTGACTGGGGCGGTACGCGCTCGAAAAGATATCGAGCGCGCCCTATGGCCATCTCATCCGGGTCAGAAATCCGGAGAAGAGTGCAAGAGCATAAGATGGCCTGACAGTGTCCTGCCTAACGAGGGACGCTGACGCGAAAGCGTGGTCTAGCGAACCTATGAGCCCGCCCGATGCGGGCCATAGATGACAGAAAAGCTACCTTAGGGATAACAGAGTCGTCACCGGCAAGAGCACATATCGACCCGGTGGCTTGCTACCTCGATGTCGGTTCCCTCCATCCTGCCCGGGCAGCATCGGGCAAGGGTGAGGTTGTTCGCCTATTAAAGGAGGTCGTGAGCTGGGTTTAGACCGTCGTGAGACAGGTCGGCTGCTATCTATTGGGGGTGTTTGGTACCTGACGTGAACGTTCGTATAGTACGAGAGGAACTACGAATGGTCGCCACTGGTGTACCGGTTGTCCGAGAGGGCACGTGCCGGGCAGCTACGCGACAAGGGGTAAGAGCTGAACGCATCTAAGCTCGAAACCCGCATGGAAAAGAGGTACCGCCGAGACCACTCGTACAAGACGAGTTCGATAGACTCGGGGTGTACGCACCGAGGTAACGAGGTGTTCAGCCCGCGGGTACTAACAGGTCGAAGCCACACATTCATCGCACTGGTCCCGTGAACGGGTCCAGGCGTTAACTGGATCGCACGTACGCTTGACCGATGGTGGTCCTTGACGTGGTTCGATTCCACGAATCGGCGTTAAGGCGGCCAGAGCGGCGGGGCAACTCCCGTACCCATCCCGAACACGGAAGATAAGCCCGCCTGCGTTCCAGCGAGTACTGGAGTGCGAGAGCCTCTGGGAAAACTGCCTCGCAAGAGGCTCCAAGTACGGGCCGAGGTCCGTGAACCGTAGTACACGCAGGGTTCGTCCCGGTGGAATCGGTGAGCGGACTGTCGACGCCCGCAACTGGTGGTTCGCCGCCTTTCCATTCATACCTCATATTCGACTCCCCGCAAGCGGTCGCTTCAGACCGCTACGCTTATTCGCGTCCTCCCGGTAGAGTCATCCGCGCCAAGGTGGCAGAGTCTGGCCTTACGCACACGCCTGCAGAGCGTGATCACGCCGGTTCAAATCCGGCCCTTGGCTCTCTTTCGACCGACCGGACGTGAAGATCGCACGAGAATGTAACTTTTGTACTCCGTGTAGCAACGACCAGTGCTACCTCTATTCGGAGCGAGGAGCTTCGCCGGTAACGGTCGCGTCACCTGCTGACGTCGCCGTCCGCGAGCACTTATGCGGATTCCATCCGCACGTCCGTTCGACGGCGCTCTCGCCCGGGTTCGGCGTGTCACTCGCTCGCTCGGCTCCGGAAAGTAATCGTTATACGCGGGGATTCCGTCGGCTCCTGTATGCAACGTCGAGCGGCCGCGGTCCTGTTCGTCTTCTTCCTCGTCATCGGCGCGAGTGCCTACTCCGTCATCGCGGTGGCGGAGGAGCCGGACGTCCAGATCGAGGGACAGACGTACCAGCCCGGCGGTAACTTCACGATCGACGGGCAGGAGTACAACCTCTCGGAGGTCAGCCGACAGGAGGCCTCTAGCGAGGGTGGCGGCGAGGGTGGCCACGGCGGCGGTGGCGGCGGCGAGCCGACCTGGTCCGGTACCCTCGTCTACACGAAGAACAACGCACTCCTCTCGGAGACGTTGGAGAACGGGACGAGCGTCGAGTACAACAACTCGTCGTACCTCGTGACGATCGGTACGGCTCCCGATCCGGGAGCCGCCCCCACCGCGGGCGGTAACGAGTCCGGAGGCGGGAACGAATCGGCGGGCGGTAACGAGTCCGCGGGCGGTAACGCCACCGGCGGTAACGCCACCGACGCCGCCGCGGGGTCGAACACCACCGCCGGCGATGCTGGGAACAACACGACCGGCGCGCCCGCGGACAGCAACACGACGGAGACGCAGGAGGGTAACGCGACGAACGCGACCAACGGCACCGCGGGGAACAACACGACCGCGATGTCGAATACGCTCGTGTTCACCGAGGAACGCGACGTCACGGCCATCCTGGAGAACGACACGGCGGTCGCAAACGAGACGATCGAGGCGGACGGCCAGACGTACGTCCGGTACCTCGACGACAACAGTCTCGTGCCGCTACAGGAGTACCTCAGCCCGGCGGATCAGCAGACGTTCCGGCCCGGCGATCGCTTCCAGTACAACAATACCACGGTCACGCTGAAGAACGTCACCGACGGTAGTGCGACCCTGGTCTGGCGCGACGACGTCGCGGTGCAGCAGGAACTCGAGGAGGGTGGGAACGTCACGCTCGCGAACAACGAGACCTACGTCGTACACTTCCCAAGCGACAACCCCGAGAACAAGACCGTCATGTTCAGCCAGCAGCGCCAGGCGTACCAGAACGAGATCGACAAGCAGGAGTACTTCCACGAGCGCGTCAACGGGCTCTGGGCGGTGAGCATCATCAGCTGGCTCTCCGCCTTCCTCGTCATCGGGCTGGCGTACATGCCGACCCGGGGCTGAACCGCTACCCTCTCGACGCCGGCCGCTCGCCTCCCGTTTTCACTCTCCGATTCAGATCCCCAGCTGTCGCGCTTCGCTCGTCACGTTCGTCGCGAGAAAGCGGGCTGAGAGGGATGTGAACCACGGTCGCACGGTCCTGCTCACCTCACTTCGTTCGGTTGCGCGGGCTGCGCGCTCCCTGATTCAAACCCACTCGGGAACTCGTTCGGTGCTCGCTGTCGCTCGCACACGACCAGCGGGCTGAGAGGGATTTGAACCCCCGGCCGTCTGGTTAAAAGCCAGACGCTCTGCCTAACTGAGCTATCAGCCCGGTACCGGAGATTCCAGCCCACGTCGCTAAACCGTTACGATTAGCGGGACCGGGAACGCTCTTATCGCCGCCGGGGTAACGTCGCCCGTGAGCGCCTTCGCCACCCGCTACGGCGACGACCTCCGCTCGTTCGTCGAGCGACTCGTCTCCTTCGACTCCACGCCCGGCAACGAAGCGCCGATCCAGCGGTTCGTCCGCGAGCGCCTCGACGAACTCGGCTTCGAGACCGTCGAGTGGACGGCCGACGCCGAACGCCTCGCCGCCCACCCCTCGTTCCCCGACGATCCGGCGGCGATCGAGGTCGCAGACCGCCCCTCGATCGGCGGAATCCTCGAACTCGGTGACCCCGACGCCGGCCCGACGCTCGTGCTCAACGGACACGTCGACGTGGTCCCCGCCGAGGGCGAGTGGACGAGCGACCCCTTCGCGCCGGCGTGGGACGAGGACCGGGACGCCCTCACCGCGCGCGGCGCGGCCGACATGAAGGCGGGGCTCGCGGCGTGCGTCTACGCCGCCCGCGCGCTCGCCGACGAGGCGGAGGCGGGCGCGCTGGACGCGAACGGTCGGGTCGTCGTCGAGGCGGTCGCGGGCGAGGAGGAGGGCGGGATCGGCGCGGCGGCGGCCGCCCTGGATAACCCCTACCCGTTCGAGCGTGACGCCGCCGTGATCGCCGAGCCGACCGAACTGCGGCCCGTCGTCGCGACCGAGGGGAGCCTCATGGCGCGGATCCGCATCGAGGGGCGCTCCGCGCACGCCGCCTCCAGCTGGCGCGGCGAGTCCGTCCTGCCGCACTTCGAGCGCGTCAGACGAGGGTTGGCCGACTTCGAGGCCGGGCGGGCGGCACACGTGACCCACCCGCTGTACGAGGAGTTCCCCGTCCCGTGGCCGGTCGTCGTCGGCACCGTCCGCGCGGGTCGGTGGGCCTCGACGGTTCCCGCGGAACTGACGGCCGAGATCCGCGTCGGCGTCGCCCCCGGCGAGACCGTAGACGGGGTGGAGGCCGAGTTACGCGAGCACCTGGACGCGCTGGCGGAGCGCGACGAGTGGCTGGCCGACCACCTCCGACTCGAGCGGTTCTCCGTGCAGTTCGAGGCGAGCGAGGTCGACCCCGACGAGCCGATCGCGCGGGCGGTCGTCGGGGCGATGGAGGCGGAGGGCCTGTCCGACGCGAAACCGGCGGGCGTCACCTACGGGGCGGACGCGCGCCACTACGTCGAGGCGGGGGTCCCGACCGTCCTGTTCGGGCCGGGCACCGTCGAGCAGGCGCACTTCCCCGACGAGACCGTAGCGTGGGGAGAGGTGGTGACCGCGGGGGCGGTGCTGGAGCGGGCGGCGAGGGCGTATCTGTCCTGACGCCCGCGGCTACCGTCGCCGGGCTATCGCTGCTGGGCTATCGCCGTTCGGCTACCGTCGCCGCGCGCCGGGGGCGTCGAGCGCGTCGAGTGCGTCGAGCGCCGCCGCGACCACGTCCTCCGGTTCGCTGTCCTCGAGGGCGGCCCGACGGCGCAGGTCGCGGTACGTCTCGGGGGGCAGCGAGAGCGTGATCTCGCCGAGGTCGACGCCCACCTCGCGGAGGGCGACCTCGACGGCCGCGCCGTTGTTGATGTCGCTCGCGACGGCGCGCACCTCGCGGACGGTCAGCCCGTGATCGAGGATCGCCCAGGCGAGCTGGTAGCGCGCCTCGCCGTGGACGCGGGCGATGTGCTTCGCCGCGGTGGGGGCGATGCGGCCGGTGGCGACGTAGCGGCGGACCGCGCGCGGCAGGTCGTGGACGCGCGCCCACTTCCGGATGAACGAGACGGTGACGCCGTCGCCCGCCCGCTCGGCGGCCGCCTTGTACGACCCCTCGCCGCGGACGAGCGCGGCGCAGGCGGCCGCGCCGCGCAGTACGTAGACGTTGTCCTCCGACCCGGCGGAACTGTTGGCGAACCGCCGAACCGTGTCGGCGGCCTCCGCGACGCTCTCGGGGTCGCTCGGGTCGAACTGGACGGCGCGCCGCGCGCGCTCGCCGGTGAGCGTCGGGTCCCCCCTGATGACGGGTTGCCCCACCGGCGATTCGCGGTCGGCGGGTGGCTCGTCCGGGTTACTCATCGAGCGAACGCAAGAGGGGGGACAGGAAAAGCGTCTCGGGGTTGTGCGCTACTCACCGCGCTGCTCGGAGAGGTGTTCCCACACCTCCGCGCAGCCGCAGCCGTCCTCGAGTTCGTCCAGGTGGCGGGTGTCTACCGCCTCTTCGTCTTTCGATTCCTCTGCGGACTCGTCGGTTACGGTTGTCGGCTCACTCATCGTCTCTCTCCTCGTAGAGCTCGGGCGCGACGTCCGCCGAGACGTGCTGGCGGGGACCGTCGTCCGGAGACTCCATCAGTACCATCGATTCCCGGTAGGCGAAGGACACGCAAAAGGGCGCGCTCAGCTGTAACGTTGACCCGTACTGCCGCACCGCGGTCGTTTTTGCCGGAACGTGTGACGCTCTCTCCGAGCGAAACCGCCGGAAGGGAGAGAGATCGCGGTCGGAGCGTCGTCACCGAATCCGATGACACGCGGCGGGGTCTGCCCGCATCGCTGGGATTACCCTTCCCAGCGCCGAACCCCCGTTCGTGACGACGGACGTCTACCTCCTCGACGACGGGGCCTGGGTGAGCGTCGACGACCGGCGCGTGTCGGGCGTCGGCGGCCTCTGGCGGCTCGCCGACCACGGCTTCTGCGGGTGCAGACTCGCGGACGTGCTCGCCGAGGGGTTCGTCGAGGTCGGCCTCGCACCCCCCGACGTGGAGGCGCGGCTCTCGGGGCAGTGCATCGCCTGCGGCGAGCAGGGCGTCACGGACTGGCTCGCGGTCGGACGGGTCGACCCCGAGACGGGCGCGTTCCGGGCGGGCGTCCCCGAGAGCGTCCACGTGCCGCACACTCGCAGCTAGCGGGGATACTTGCCGGGGGTCGGAAGCACCCGCCACGCTTGACGCGAGGCGCGGCCGTTTACGTCCGGAGTCCCTCTGTACGCGCAAATGGCGAGCAAGGTCGAGGGTTGGAAGGACGAAGTCTACGGCACGGAGATCCGCGAGCACCTCAATCGCTTCGCGGAGGAGGGATGGGCCGCCATCCCCGAGGACGAGCGCGACGCCTGGTTCGAGCGCTTCAAGTGGTGGGGGCTGTACCACCAGCGCAACGGCCAGGAGAGCTACTTCATGATGCGCGTCGGGGTGCCGGGCGGCCGGCTCACTCCCGAGCAACTGCGGGTCGTCGCCGAGATCGCCGACGAGTACGCCCGCGGCCCCGCGGAGAACCCCGAGTGGGAGGGCGCGTGGCTCGATTACACCACCCGCCAGTCCATCCAGCTCCACTGGATCAAACTCGAGGACGTTCCGGACATCTTCGACCGCCTGGAGGCCCACGGCCTCTCGACGATCCAGGCCTGCGGCGACTCGTGGCGCAACATCGTCGGCAGCCCCGTCGCCGGCCGCGACGCCGACGAGCACCTCGACGTCTGGCCGCTCATCGAGGGGCTGAACGAGGAGTTCAAGGGCAACCCCGCACACGAGAACCTCCCCCGGAAGTGGAAGGTCTCGATCACGGGCGACACCCGCGGCAGCGGGCAGGGCGACATCAACGACCTCGCGTTCGAACCCGCGGTCAAGGAGATCGACGGGGAGGAGGTGAAGGGCTTCAACACCCTCGTCGGCGGCGGCCTCGCCCGGAAGGAGGAGCGCTTCGCCCGCGACATCGACGTGTTCTGCACGCCGGAAGGGATGTACGACGTCGCGGCGGGCGTCTCCGCGCTGTTCCGCGACCACGGCGACCGCGACAACCGGTTCAACGCCCGCATCAAGTTCCTGATGGACGAGTGGGGTCCCGAGAAGTTCCGCCGCGTCCTCCAGGAGGAGTACGTCGACTACGAACTCCCCACCGCGGGCGAGGACCTGCGCGACCGGTACGACTACAACGCCGGGCGGTCGGACGCGCCGGGGGACTACGTCGGCGTCCACGAGCAGAACGACGGGCGGTACTTCGTCGGCCTCTCGGTGCTCGTCGGGCGGATGGGCGCGAAGGACGCCCTCCGGCTCGCCGACCTCGCCGCCGAGTACGGGTCGGAGCTCGTCGGGCTGACCCAGCGACAGAACGTCATCGTCGCGGACATCGACGAGGACGACCTGGAGGACTTCCTCGACGAACCGCTCCTCTCCGAGTACAGCCCCGATCCCCACCCGTTCATGCGCGGCTCCATCGCCTGCACGGGGACGGAGTTCTGCTCGCTGTCGATCGTCGAGACGAAGAACCGCATGGTCCGCTACGCCCACTGGCTGCGCGACAACGTCGAGGTGCCCGACGGCGTGGAGGACTTCCACATCCACCTCTCGGGCTGTACCGCCTCCTGCGCCCAGCCCCAGATCGCCGACGTCTCCCTGCGCGGCATGAAGACGCGCAAGGACGGCGAGCCGGTCGAGGCGTTCGACATCGGCCTCGGCGGCGGGCTCGGCGAGAACCCGCAGTTCGCCGAGTGGGCCAAGATGCGCGTCGCCGCCGACGAGGTGCCCGGGTACGTCCGGAACCTGCTCGCCACCTACGAGGCCGAGCGGGGTGAGGGGGAGTCCTTCCGCGACTTCATCGCCGCCCGCGACGAGGACGAACTGGCCGACCTCGCCGAACCGGAGGAGACGGACTACGAGGACCCCTACATGCACAACACGAAGATGACGTGGTACCCCTACGCCGAGGACGACGCGATGGACAGCGCGCCGGTCCCGGCCGACGACTGAGGGAAGCGAGGCGCGTCGCTGGCTTCGTCAGTTCCTCACTCGCTCCCGTCGCCGTAGAGCACCGTCGGATCGCGCGTCTGGAGCCAGACGTGCCCCTCGCCGGAGAGCCGCGTCACGAACCCCTCGCCGCCGAGTCGGAGGACGGTGAGTTCGCCCGAGGAAGTTCGCCCGAGGAGATGAAAGTTGCTCGCCTCGTTGCCCGCGGTGCCGCGCTCGACGCCCTCGATCACGCGAGGAGGCCGCCGGACTGCACCTTCACCCCCTCGCTGTCGAGGTCGATCCGGGCGGCGTCGCCCAGGTCGTCCGGCGCGAGCACGAGCCGCGAGCCGTCCCACCCCGCCTCCCGACTACGGCCAGTCGTCCCGACTGCCTCCGATCCCCCGACAGGCACATTGGTCCCTGCCGAGTAGCGACGGGCGATGCCCGACCGACTACTCAAGGTGAACGCCTACACCACCTTCGACCTCCTCGACGGCCGCGCCGAGGGGCACGACTTCGAGGAGGAGGCGCTCGCCGTGCTGAACGTCACCGCCCCGCGGAAGGACCCCGATCACGTCACCCTGGAGTTCGAACTGGACAGCGCGCAGCTGGAGCACCTCCCCGCCCACGCGGACCGCGTGACGCTCACGGCCGAGCAGGCGCGGACGCTCGCCGGGGAACTGATCGAGTACGCGGAGCGGGTCGAGGCCGCGCGATCGGACTAGGCGTCCCTCTCCCCGCCCCTCTCGTTCCCGCTCTGATCCCGGTCTCTCGCCCGCTCGCGCCACTCGCGCTGTTGTTCCCGCTCGGTGATGTGGCGCTCGCCGTCGGCGAGGTCGTCGCGGACGCGTCCCTCGAAGGAGCTGAGGTTCGTGAGGAAGTTCTCGTAGAACGTGTCCACGAGCTCGTACGTCCACATGTCCTCGATCGCCCCCGACGGGAGGTGGTCGTCGCGCAGCGCGTCCGCGAACTCGCCGTGTCCCGCCCCCCGGAGCAACCGCTCCGCCTCGTGGAGGCGGTTCATCCCCCTACCGACCTGGTGGTGGCAGTCGAGCAGATCCCCGTACCCCCGGTAGATGTGCTCGATGCCGAGGGTGAGTTCGTGCAGCGCCCGTCGCTCCGTCTCGGTCAATTCCGGATCGTCGGCCATATCACACTACTCGCGGCCAACCCGTGAAACCGTTTCTCCGGCCCGTCGACCCCACGGGGGTGACGGAGGGATTGGGGGTCGACGGAAACGGTTATGCGTGAGCGGGCGAGAGGCGGGTTGTGTGCCTCGAACGGGGCATGGTTTCAGACGAACCCTTGTGGGGTTGAAGACAGCTCCCCGAACTCGATGATGCCCGAGCCGACGAGTTTCAGACGAACCCTTGTGGGGTTGAAGACTCCCCTCCGTCGGCGAGTGCAGGAGCCTCCTCTCGTTTCAGACGAACCCTTGTGGGGTTGAAGAATCTCCGGGGTTACAGTTACCCCGTATGTGTCATCAAGTTTCAGACGAACCCTTGTGGGGTTGAAGATTCGGTTTCCATCGACGAGGTCGTGGAGTCCGGTCTGTTTCAGACGAACCCTTGTGGGGTTGAAGATCGCGGAAGAGTTTGGTCAACAAGTGGCCGATGGCGTTTCAGACGAACCCTTGTGGGGTTGAAGAGACGTCGGCCTCTGCCGCGAGTGCGAGCGCCGTTGGTTTCAGACGAACCCTTGTGGGGTTGAAGAGAGGAGACCCACGACGTCCATATGTATCTCCCCGAGTTTCAGACGAACCCTTGTGGGGTTGAAGACGGACGATCTCGTCGTCGTGCGTGAGGCGCGTCTTGTTTCAGACGAACCCTTGTGGGGTTGAAGACTCTGAGTCAACGTACTTCACCCGAGCGTGCCAGCGTTTCAGACGAACCCTTGTGGGATTGAAGAGCGGGGGAGACCGCCGGGAAGACATAGGAGAGGTTGTTTCAGACGAACCCTTGTGGGGTTGAAGCGACTCTGGCAAGAGGAAGGCGTCATCGGAGGCATGGTTTCAGACGAACCCTTGTGGGGTTGAAGCACCATCCCGGTAGCCATGCGCGTAACCACCCGAATGGTTTCAGACGGACCCTTATGGGGTTGAAGCATCAGAACCGTCTCGGTGGAGAACCGCGTCCTCGAACGCTTCGGGCGTCTCTCACCGGAAGCCATGCGGGAGATCGACGGCGCGATCCGCGTCAGTCTCGGACTCGACTGCGGGTACTAGCCGTCGCCGCCGCTTCGCCGTACGACCGACCACGCTGAATCACTACGACCGACTCGGAGGTTTAGACGCCCCCTTGTAGGATTAAAGCTAACGGGAGACCGACGAGCCCAAACGCCGCGAGCGGCTATCGGACGGCGATGGACCTCCGATTTGTGGGCGGCGTGCGCGAGGTGGGCCGAAGCGCCGTCCTCGTGAACGACGCTCTCCTCCTCGACTACGGGATGGCGACCGGGACTCCTCCGCAGTTCCCCGTGGGCTCGGTCGACCCCGAAGCGGTCGTCGTCAGCCACGGCCACCTCGACCACGTCGGCACCGTGCCGTCCCTCCTGTCGGGGGACGCCCGACCACCGATTCACTGGACTCCCCCCACATACGAGCTCGCGCTCACGCTCGCGCGCGACACGCTCAAACTGCACGGCGTTCCCGGTCGCGGAGCACCGGGCGGCTCGCGGGGGTGGCAGCGCCGCGGCGGTTCGTACAACTGCCCGTTCACCGAGAACGACGTCAAGCGCGTCACGCAGGTCTCTTCGCTCCACGGGTACGGAGAGACGTTCGAGGCCGCCGGTCACGAAGTCACCTTCTACGACGCGGGTCACATCCCCGGGAGCGCTCACGTCCTCGTCGACGACGGCGAGACGCGCCTCCTCTACACGGGCGACTTCCACACCGACGACCAGCGCCTCGTCTCGGGAACGACCGCGCGCCCCGACGCCGACGTCGTCATCTGCGAGAGCACGTACTCGGACGTCGAACACGAGGAGCGAGCGGCGGTCGAAGAGCGATTCGTCGAGAGCGTCAGGACGACGCTCTGGGAGGGCGGGACGGTCGTCGTCCCCGCGTTCGCCATCGGGCGCACCCAGGAGCTGCTGCTCGTCTGCGAGGCCTACGACGTCCCGTGCTACGTCGACGGGATGGGGAAGCAGGTGACCGAGATGCTACGACGGCATCCCGAGTTCGTCAGCGACGCGGACGTGCTCCGGCGGGCGACGTCCCACGCCCGGTTCGTCACCGGCCGCGACGGACAGCGCAAGCGGATCGCCGAACAGAACGCGGTGATCGTCACCACCAGCGGGATGCTCTCCGGTGGTCCCGCCATGACGTACGTCCCCGCGATCCGGTCGAACCCGATCAACAAGATCGCCCTGACGGGCTATCAGGTCGAGGGGACGCCCGGGCGGGAGCTTCTGGAGACCGGGAGCGCCGAGATCGACGGGCGCGTGATGCCCGTCAGCGCGCGGGTCGAGGGGTACGACTTCTCCGCGCACGCGGACCGCGGCGGCCTGCTGGACGTACTCGAGGAGTACCGAGGCAGTCGGGTGCTCGTGAACCACGGCGACCGCTGCGCGTCGTTCGCCGAGAAACTCGTCGGCGAGGGCTTCGACGCGTCGGCCCCCGCGCTCGGCGACGAGATCGCGGTCTGACCGTCCGCGGCCTCGTCCCGGTGGGGGGTACGTCGTCGAACTCCTCTGCGGTCACCGGAGCGCTTCCCAGTCGGGGAACCGGCGCACCCGGAACTCCGCGTAGCCCCCGAAGGCGAGTTCGAGCGATCCGATCCACCAGTTCCAGCGCTCGGGCAGACGCCCGTCGGGGGCGTCTCGGAGGTTCGCCACCACCGCGTCGGGCGACAGCGGCGCGCCCACGTCCGACTCGTAGCGCCCCGAGTCCCCGAGGTCGACCGCCTGCCGCGCGACGACGCGGCGCTCCCCCGGCGAGGGGTCGAACGCTGTCGCGAGCGCCCGGTCCAGTTCGTCCCTGTCCACGGCGGAGCATCGGGTCCCGCGGCAATCAGTGCGGCGGCGGCCGGGCGGCCTAGTCGTCGGAGAACGTGAACCGTCCGTCGGTCGCGAGTTCCTGCATCCCCTCGACGGTCTCCTGCATCTCCTCTAAGCGCTCGCGGATCCGCGCGTAGTCGGGGTCCTCGCGCTCGAGTCGCAGCACCACGTCGGTCCCCTGGCGATGCAGGCGGTCGAAGAGGTGGGGGTACTCGGTGCTCCTGACGCGGTCGAGCGCCTCGTGCGCGAGGTCAGAGACCGCCGCCCACTCGCCGCGGGCCGCGTGCTCGCGCGCGGCGTCGATGACGTACGACGCCCCGTCGTACTCGGGCAGATCCCCCGCGATGCGGTCGGTCATGTGCTCGGCTAGTGCGGCTCTCGTCTGACCCCCCTTTCCGCTACCACCCTAGCCTCGACGGCCCGCACGCCGGCTACATGGAATGCCGTGAGCGACCATCGGTCATGCTCGGCCGCGACCGCGTCCCCCGCGCCCCCTCGATTCCTCGCGTCGTCCGGGTTCCGGCGTCGTCAGACCTCCGCGTCGGCCGCCCCACGACGTTCGACGCGCGCGGCGACGGGCGCATCGCCCTGCCGACCGCGCGGTCCCCGCTCGGCGGCGCGCCGGTCGACCGTCCGGGATTCGGGGCGTTCGGGGCGTGAGAGGGGTTTGCGTTCGTTTCAGTATGCTTTTCACCGCCCGTCGTTTCACACCCGATATGGCTGAGTTTCAGGTCGTCGTCGCCGACCCCGAGGACGGCGCGACCTACCAGTTCGACATCGAGGGACAGGACGCGAACCGCTTCATCGGCCGCGACCTCGGCGACGAGGTCGACGGCACCGCCGTCGGCCTCGACGGCTACACCATCGAACTCACCGGCGGATCCGACAACGCCGGTCGTCCGATGCGCGCCGACGTGGCGGGGCAGAACCTGAAGGCGCTGCTGCTCACCGGCGGCGTCGGGTACAAGCCGACCGTGGAGGGCGAGCGCAAGCGCGTGACCGTCCGCGGTCGCGAGATCGGCGAGGAGACCCGCCAGATCAACGCGAAGATCGTCGAGCGCGGCAGCCAGTCTATCGAGGAGCTGCTCGGTCTCGGCGGGGACGACGACGAATAGGGCCGTGGCCGACCGTATCCCGCACGACCACTCCTCGGTGACGACCGTTCGCGCCCACGTCGAGCGCGCGGGCCGGACCGACCGCCCGAAACTGGTCCTCCCCGAGGAGGTGTCGATTCCCGACGGCCCCGTCCGCCTCGTCCTCGGCGGTCGCACGTATCACGCGCGGATCGAGCCCGACTTCGACGACGTCCCCGAGATCCGCGGCGCGTACGACAACGCCCGGATGGCCCGCGAGCGCGAGGGCGAGAACCGCCTCGTCGAGTGGTACGAGGGCGGCAACCTCTCGTTCGGTCGCTCGGTCCACTTCGACGTCGTCGATCCCGGCGACCTCTACGGCGTCCGCGCGCCCGGCGAACGCGCCACCTACGATTCGCGCGATACGCCCTCGGACTCGCTCGCGGACATCGCCCGCGACCTCGACGAGAGAGAGTAGCAGGCTTTTCCCCGCCGCGGCGAGTAGCCACGCCCATGGACACCGCACGACGCGAGTTCCTCGCGGGCGAGCGCCCCGACGACGTGCTCATGTTCCTCGCGGACGAGGCCGTCGCGAACCCCGACGGCCTCCTCTCGATCGGCGAGGCGACCGACCGCGGGGTCGTCCTCGTGGTCCCCGGCGACCGGGGGCGGAGCGCCTTCGAGTCGGCCGTCGGCGTCGATCCGATGAACTTCGCCGGCGCGGCGATGGGGACGGAGGGCGAGATCGCCCCCGACCTCACCGCCGGCGACTGCCCGAGCGCTCACCCCGACGAACCCGCCGGGGACCACCGCGTGCGCTTCGTCTTCGCGTTCGCGGAGGCGGCGAACCCGGAGGTCGGCGGCCTCTACGCCGAGGGCGACGTGATCCACGCCTACGCGGCCTGCGCCTGCGGGACGACCTACTCCGACCGGTGGGTCGCGGGCGATCGGCCGGTGCCGGAAGACGGGGAGTGACGCCGTCGGCCCGTCTCCGCTGAGCGACTGTGGGATCCGTGGAATGGTAACTCCCTCCGTAGGGAGTTGGCATCGGATGATTCTCGCCGGCTGCTGTCCGCGGCGAAGTCTCCCGGACGGTTCACAGACCCGAGAGCCAGAGCGGATCGGCCTGAGCCGGGTCGAAGGGCATAGTGTCGATCCGTGCGACCGCTGCCCGAACGTCGCCCCCTCTCATGTCCTGTGTGGCAACGAGTACTGGAACCTCGGCTTCACGACTGCCGAAATCCTTCACGTCGGTCGAGAGGATCGCGAACCCTTCGGATTCGGCGTACTCGGTGATCGCCTCGTCCGAGGCTTCGGGGCCGAGGTGATCGACGTCACGGCTGTAGGTGACCGCGTGTCCGTCACCGCGAAGTGCGGAGACGTACTCCTCGGGGACGTTCGTGTCGGCGAGGATCCGCACGGGGGTCAGTCGGCCCGTTCGCCGGTCGCGTCACCGCGCTCGGCCCGTCGTACGAGTTCACGCGTTCGGCGTTCGCCCTCGCGCCGAGTCGCGTCGCCCTCGCGTTCCCGCTCGACGAGTTCGTCCCGGTGATCGTAGTAATACGCGAGCGCGCGGAAGAGATCCGCCATCGATAGCTCGTACTCACCGGCCACGACGTGGGGGTCCTCGCCGTTGTCGATCACGCGCCGCTTGACGTCGAGGACGGTGATCCGGGTCCCCTCGACGCGGGGGTCACCGGATCGAATGCCGTCGTCGCGGACGATGGCGGTCATGTGTGACCGTAGCGCGTATTCACGTTTAACCCTTGGGAGGCGATTTACCTGAATCGAGGCGCTAAGGCCCCTCCCTCAAGGAGCGACCGACGGGAGCGAGTAGGGAGGGACTCGATGCCAGACCCGCTAGTCGTAGACGTCGAACTCTGACTCCTCCTCCTCCTCCGGCGGCAGGTTGCGGAACGCGTCGAGGATGACCTGCTTGGTCGTCGCCCCGCGGGTCGTCCAGTGGTGGGCGTAGTCGAGCATGTCGTGGTAGATGTCGGGCTTGCACCCGGCGGCGCGGGGGTGGCCGCCGCCGCCGACCTGTGCGGCGACCTCGTGACAGCGCTCGAAGCCCGCGGAGCCGCGGATGGAGGCGCTCCCGGCGGGTTTGACGATCACTGCGGCGTCCGCGCCGCGCTCGCGCAGCGCCTCCGCGACCTCGTTCTGCGAGCAGCGCCCGTAGGTGACGCCGACGGTGACGCCGTCCACCTCCCGCACGTCGGCGCGCTCGACCGCGAGGTCGATCAGCGCCCGCTTCTCGATGCGCCGCTTCTCGATGTACCGCTCCGCGACCGGCGGGAGGTCCGCGCCGTGGGTGCGGACGGTGGCGATGTAGACCTCCGGGGAGACCCAGTAGGCGTAGTCGGCGAGGTCGTCGCTGCGCGCGTCGTCGCGGATCCAGAGGTCGTGGTCGCGCGTCACCGCGGCGAGGTCCTCGAAGCGCGCGTCGAAGTCGTGATCGAGGCTGCGCAGGACGACGTCGGTCGTGCACTCCTCGTCCGACTCGCCGACGCCGAGTTCGACGCCGAGTTCGCGCACCCGCGCGGCGAGGTCGGGGTCCCACTGGTGGTGGTCGAACCAGGAGACGGACTCCGCGCCCGCGACGAGATCCGCGAGGGCGTCGATGTCGGACTCCTCGTCGGGACAGAGGTCGCAGACGAACACCTCGACGCCCTCCGGGAGGTACTCGGCGGCCTCGGCGAAGGAGTCGGCGAGGTCGTGCGGCGAGGTCGGCAGGAGCGCGACGCGTCCCTCGGGGACGTCGAACTCCTCGTCGGGATCGACCGTCCCCGCCTCGACGTCGCCGCGTGCCTCGCGGATCAGCGCGACGCAGCCGAGGCCGTCGGCGTCCGGGTCGGCGACGACCACCGTCTCCGCGCGTTCGAGCGCGGCGATGCGCTCCTCGCTCGGCCCCTCCTCGTCGGGTAGAAAGAAGCCCGCGCCCGGGATGACCGACTTGCGCGACAGCGACAGCCGGTCGGTGTCGATGAGGTCTTCGTCCATACGGGGCCGACGGGCCGAGCCGCAATCAAGGCGGTGGTTCGCCCGCCGCGGCGGGTTACGTTCCGTCGCCGGAATCCGTCACCTGGCGGACGGTCAGCACGGGGACGGGGCTGTCGTGGACGATGGCCTCGGCGACGCTCCCGAGGTGGTAGGAGAAGGGGCTGTCCCGCCCTCGCGTCCCCGTGGCGATGAGGTCGGCGTCGACCGACGCGGCGTAGTCTCGTATCGTCTCGGCGGCCTCGCCGCGCTTGACCACGGTCCGCACGGGGTAGTCGGCGTCCTCCCTGAGCGCGGCGAGGGCGTCGCGCACCTCCGCCTCGTGGGCGGAAGCGCGTTCGTCGAGCACCGAGAGGACGTGTACCTCGGCGTCGAAGCGACGGGCGAGGTCGAGCGCTGCGTCGACCGCCCGCGCGGCGCTCGTGCTGCCGTCGGTCGCGATGACCACCGTCTCGAACATGTGTGCGACTATCGCGGCCGGTCTCAAATACTCGGTGGGTTTTTGCCCTCACTGACGCAGGACACGCGTATGGACATCGACACGGTGCTGGTTCCCGTCGACGGCAGCGAGGAGTCGGTCCGGGCGATCGAGGTCGCCGTCGCCGTCGCGGAGCGCTACGGCGCGCAGGTCCACGCGCTGTACGTCCTCGATCGGGACCAGCGCGAGCGCACCGAGCGGATGATGGACGCCGCCCGGGACCTCGCGGCCGACGTCCCGCTCACCCACTCGGTCGCCTACGGCTTCTCCACGTCCCACCTGACGATCCACCCGGGAAGCGTCGTCCTCGACGCGAGCGAGGACGCGGGGGCCGACTTCCTCGTCATCCCCCGCGAGGGGCCCGCCGATCTGCTCGGGAAGGCTGCCGGGTACGTCCTCCAGTTCGCGAAACAGCCCGTACTGGCGGTCTAACCGCGCCGCTCCGGGTCGAGGCGCAGCGACATCTCCATCTCGAAGTTCTCGGACTTGCTCGACTCGAAGCCCACCTTCCGGTAGAGCGCGATGGCGGGCGCGTTCCACCGCTCGACGGTGAGCCAGACGCGGTCTACGCCCTCGCGTTCGCCCTGACCCAGCAGCGCGGTGATGAGCCTCGTCCCGATGCCCGCGTTCTGGTACGCCGAGAGGACGAAGATGGCGAGTTCGTACCCCTCCCCGCCGTCGGGTACGAGCGTCGCGTGTCCGACGATCTGGTCGGCCGCGCGCGAGACGACGTTCACGCAGTCCTCGCTCGTGATCCCCTCGATCCAGTCGCGGATGCGCTCCTCGCCCGTCGGCGGGATGCCCTGCGCGCGGTCCGCCGGGTCGAAGTCGAGGTACATCGCTACGAGCGCGTCCACGTCGCCGTCGAACGCCCGTATCTCGACGGTGCGCCCCTCGCCGTCCTCGAAGGACAGCGGCGGGGCCTCGAACGGTCCGGCCGGTTCGTCGGGGTAGATGCGCGTCATCGTATCAGGGTCACCGAGGTCTGTGCGTTCAGCAGGACGAATTCGGCGATGCTGCCGATGTTGATCTTCCCGAGGGGGCTCGTCTCGCCCCCGCCGAGCACGATGCGATCGAACCCCTCGCTCTCGGCGAGATCGACCAGTCGGCTCCCGGCGTGCCCCTCGAGGAGCACGACCTCCGCGTCCAGTCCGCGCTCGCCGAGTTGCTCGCGGACCCGCGACTCGACCTCCTCGACCGCGAGCGGCGAGTCCGGGTTCTCCACGACGGCAACGGTCACGTCGTCGCCCGCCTCCCACGCGCGGTCGAGCGCCTGTGCCAGCGCGCGCAGGGAATCGCCACTGCCGCCGATGCCCACCAGCGTTCGCATGGGTGGGTGATTACGCCGTGAGAGCAAAAGCCTCCCGGCACGATCGTCGGCGTCGCCCCGGCGACACCCTTTTTCGCGACCGGACAGGAGAGTGGGTATGACCGAGACGCCAGCCGGCGACGAGGACCAGGAGGCGTCCGCCTCCCCGGACGAGTCTTCCCCCGAAGAGGTCCCCGACGATACCTCCCCCGACGCCCCCGACTCGAACCCGGGGGGTGGGACGGACGCCCCCGAATCCCGCGTCCGGGACGACAGGGAGGTCGCCGACGGGCGCGAGGCCCCGGACGACGTCGGCGCGACCGAGGGGGACGAGGACGCGTCGGCGCGTCGGGAGATCCCGGAGGACGTGCGCAAGTACGAGCGCTTCAAGAAGATCGACGGCGCGCAGTACGACCGGGCGAACCGCTTCCTCCGCGACCGGACGTACATCACCGCCCGCGAGTGGGCCATCGCCCGCCTCTGTTCTGACTTCCGCACCGAGACGGGCGTCGAGATGACGAAGATCGGCGAGAACCTGCCCGAACTCGTCCCGTTCATGGAGGACACCTACACGCCCCAGGCGGTCAACCAGGCCCGCGCGGCCTTCGAGGAGAAGGTCCGCAAGGCGGGCGCGACGTTCCTCTACGGTGCGATGTGCGACTTCTTCACCGCCGAGGAACTCGACGACATCATGTACGAGACGACCGAGGTGGCGAAGTTCCTCCTCGAGGTCGAGGGCGTGGACCTCTCCGTCGAGCAGGAACTCGAGGCCGAGGAGCGCATCAGCAGCGTGATGCGCGAGGTGCGCCGGGCGAGTTCGGAACTGCGCGAGCAGGAGACGGAGACGGAGACGAGCGCGGACGACGACTAGCGGCGTCAGTCGAGCGACTGCGTGAGGACGTAGCCCGCCAAGTCCGTCCCGGCGCGCTGCTCGTAGACGCGGCGCGAGCGCGAGCGCGCCCCGGACGATCCGGACTATTCGGGGAAGAACAGCTCCGGGCTGTCGAACGCGACGGCGACCGCCTCCTCGCTGCTCAGGCTCCGCAGGTAGGTGAGCACCTGGCCCGTCTCGGCGGCGTACTCGCGCACCTCGCCGATCCGCTCGGGGGCGTAGTAGAGCGGACAGCAGACCGCGACCCCGACGTCGTCGTCGCGGACGACGACGAGCACGTAGACGACGCCGTCGTTCGCGGCGCGGAACACCTCCGTCTGGTCGAGCGCCGCCGCCCCGACCTGCGCCTGCACCCGCTCGAACTCCTCGCCCGGGACCACGACGTCGAAGCCGCTCCCGTCGTCCGCCGTCGTCACGTCGCCGGGGTGGAGCGCGACCACGTCGTAGCCCTCCTCGCGGTAGGCGTCGGCGGTCGCCTCCATGTCGTCGATGACCTGCTCCCAGCCGTCGCCGACGCGCGTGCCGTGTTCGTCCATGTGCGGTCCTACGGGCCGGACGGGAAAGCGTCTGTGCTCTGCTCCGCTCCTCCCGCCGGATCGTTCCCCCGGCCGTGACGGTGTGCCGCGACGTACCTCCCCAAACGATTTAGTGACATCTCGCCAACGACGGCTATGTCCGAGTTACTCTCCCTCTCCGGCCTGCGAACGCAGTTCGACACCGACCGGGGGACGGTGAAGGCGGTCGACGGCGTGGACCTCACGATCCGCGAGGGCGAGACCGTCGGCCTCGTCGGCGAGAGCGGGTCCGGGAAGTCCGTCACCGCGCTCTCGGCGATGGGGCTGATCGACTCGCCGGGCCGGATCGCGGGCGGCGAGGTGCGCTTCGCCGCCCCCTCGACGGTACGGCGTCTCGCCCGCCGGTACCCGAGGGGGATCGCCACCCCCGAGCGCGACGGTTACGTCCGCATCGAGGCCGGGACGGTCGACGCCGGGACCGCCCCCGACGACGTCGAGGCGACCGACGACCCGGACGAGGTCGCCCGGATCGCCCGCGAGCACCCCGCTGGCGTCGCCAGCGAGGACGAGGAGGGGTTCGTCCGGATCGAGTCGGGCTCAGTCGACCTCACCGCCGCCCCCGAGCGCGTCATGCGCGAGGTGCGCGGCGGCGACATGGGGATGATCTTCCAGGACCCGATGACCTCGCTCAACCCCGCCCTGACGGTCGGCGAGCAGGTCGCCGAGAGCCTCCAGCTACACCGCTACGGCGGGCGCAAGGAGGACTCGTGGCTCAACGCCGTCCGCGAGGTGTTCTCGCGGGGCGGCGTGAGCGAGGAGGTCCGCGAGAACGCCGTCGAACTCCTCGCGGAGGTGGGCATCCCCGAACCCGGCCAGCGCGTCGACGAGTACCCCCACGAGTTCTCCGGCGGGATGCGCCAGCGCGTGCTCATCGCCATTGCGCTCGCCTGCCGGCCGCGGCTGCTCATCGCGGACGAGCCGACGACCGCCCTCGACGTGACCATCCAGGCGCAGATCCTGGACCTCATCAACGAACTGCAGGACGAACTCGGGATGTCCGTCCTGATGATCACCCACGACCTCGGGGTGGTCGCGGAGACGTGCGACCGCGTCGCCGTCATGTACGCGGGCGAGATCGTCGAGGAGGGGCCGGTCGAGGAGATCTTCGAGAACCCCAGTCACCCCTACACCTACACGCTGCTCCAGTCGATCCCGAGCGAGGACACGGACCGCCTGACGCCGATCGAGGGGAACGTCCCCGACCTCATCGACCTCCCCGAGGGATGTCACTTCGCGCCCCGGTGCCCCTGGGCGAAGCCGGAGTGCACCGAGGGCGAGATCCCGTTCCTCCGGCACGGCCCCGAGGGCGTCGAGCACCGCGCGAAGTGCGTCCTCCCCGAGTTCGACACGAGCGAGTACGGCGTCGATGCGGGGATCAGCGCGGCGTCGGCGTCCCCGACGGGCGACCCCCTCGTCGAGGTGCGCGGGCTAAAGAAGCACTTCTCGCGGGCGGACGGACTGCTCGACGAGGTCCTCGGCGGCGACACGCGGGCGGTGAGGGCCGTGGACGGCGTCGACCTCGACGTCTACGAGGGCGAGACGCTCGGGCTGGTCGGCGAGTCCGGCTGCGGGAAGTCCACGACCGGCCGGACGATCCTCCGCCTCCTCGAGCCCACCGACGGGACCGTGGCGTTCGCCGGGGACGAACTCAACGACCTCTCCCGGAGCGAGCTGCGCGAGCGCCGGCGGGACATGGGGATGATCTTCCAGGACCCGCTGTCGAGCCTCGATCCGCGGATGACCGTCGGCCAGACCATCGCCGAACCGCTCACGATACACGGCCTCCCCGAGGAGGGCTCGCGTCGCGAGCGCGTCACCGAACTGCTCGAGGCGGTCGGCCTCGATCCGGGCCAGCGCGACCGCTACCCCCACGAGCTGTCCGGCGGGCAGCGCCAGCGCGTCGGCATCGCCCGCGCGCTGGCCGTCGACCCCGACTTCATCGTCTGCGACGAGCCGGTGAGCGCCCTCGACGTGTCCGTCCAGGCGAAGATCCTGAACCTGCTGGAGGACCTCCAGGACGAGTTCGGGCTCACCTTCCTCTTCATCGCCCACGACCTCTCGGTCGTCCGCCACATCTGCGATCGGGTGGCCGTGATGTACCTCGGCGAGGTCGTCGAGGTGGCGGGGACCGACGAACTGTTCTCCGACCCGAAGCACCCCTACACCCGAGCGCTGCTGTCCGCGATCCCCGAGCCCGACCCCCGCGCTTCCACCGACCGCGTCATCCTGGAGGGCGACGTGCCGAGCCCGGTCGCGCCGCCGTCGGGCTGTCGCTTCCGCACGCGCTGTCCGTCGGTCATCCCGCCGGACGGGATCGACGTCGAACAGGGGGCTTACCGCGAGGTGATGAACCTCCGCCAGCGCGTCGAGGACCGCGCGCTCGACGTCGACGCCCGCGAGGTCCGCGAGGGCGACGGGGTGGCGACCGCGGCGACGGACGGCGGGACGGCCTCCCCGGGACCGGAGCCGGCGTCGGAATCGACGACCGCGTCGGGGGGCGCGTCGCTGTTCGACGCTCTGTTCGAGCACGACCTGACCGGGGAGAACCGCGCGACCGTCGAGCGGGCGCTCGAGCGCGTCGTCGCCGACGACTGGGAGGCGGCCGAGTCGCTCCTGCGCGAGCGCTTCGCGAGCGTCTGCGAGCGCCGTTCGCCGACCCTGCAGGACGCTCCCCACCCGGCGGCCTGCCACCTGTACGATCAACCCGGGGAGTAGCTCCGTTTCCCGTGACTGAATTCGACGTGTTAGTCTTCGGTAACCCTATGTATTCTCGTGCGACCGTTGTGAGTATGCCTGATGGTGACAAATATGGCCGAAGAACCTTCTTGAAGGCGGCGGGTGCGACTGCGGCGGCCGCGACCCTGGCGGGGTGTGCTGGCGGCGACAGCCCGGGGACGGGCGACGGTGACGGCGACGGCAACGGAACCGGCGACGGCGGCGGCAGCGGCGGCACGCTCGTCTACGCCCGCGGGAACGATTCCGCGACGCTCGACCCGCAGTCGACCACCTCCGGCGAGGACGCGAAGGTGATAAACCAGGTGTACGACACGCTGATCAAGTTCAAGCCGGGCGAGTCCTCGCTGGTGGCGGGGCTCGCGACGGACTTCTCCCTGGAGGGGACGACGGCGTCGCTCACGCTCCGTGAGGACGCTACGTTCCACAACGGCCAGTCGTTCACCGCGGAGGATTTCGTCGCGACCTACCGGCGCTTCGTCGACCAGGACTACGAGCACTTCATCGGCACGAGCAACGAGGAGGGCGTCGAGGGCAGCAGCCAGTCGTTCTACGGCCCCTACCTCCTGAGCAAGGTGGAGAGCGTCGACGCGCCGAGCGAGACGGAGCTCACGATCGAACTCAGCCAGCGGTACGCGCCGTTCCTGCGCAACCTCGCCGTGTTCGCGATGGCGGTCATGCCGAGGAAGCAGATCGAGGCGGACCACGACTTCGGGAGCGAACCGATCGGCACCGGCGCGTTCGCGTTCGAGGGGTGGAACGAGGGCAACCAGCGCATCACGCTCGCCAAGAACGGCGAGTTCTGGGGCGAGGGCCCCAACGTCGACACCGTCGTCTTCCAGGGCGTGAAGCAGAACAGCACCCGGACCCAGCAGCTACTCGCCGGGGAGGCGCACATCGTTGACGGCATCGACGCCCAGTCGGTCTCGCAGATCGAGAGCGCCGACAACGCGGAACTCCAGCGGACCGAGGGGATGACCGTCGGTTACATGGCGTTCAACATGGCGCGCGTCGAGGCGTTCCGCGAGAAGAAGGTGCGCCAGGCGATCAGCCACGCCATCGACACGAAGGCCATCGTCGAGAACATCTACAAGGGGCTCGCGGTGCAGGCGAGCCAGCCCCTCCCGCCGACGGTGATGGGTCACAACGACGAACTCGAACCGTACCCCTACGACCCCGAGAAGGCGAAGCAGCTGCTCTCCGAGGCGGGCTACGGCGACGGACTCTCGTTCGAGCTCTCCGCGATGAACAACCCGCGACCGTACTTCGCCTCGCCCGGGCAGACCGCGCAGGTGGTCCGGTCGAACCTGTCCGACGTCGGCATCGACGTGACCGTGAAGCAGCAGGCGTGGGAGCCGTACCTCACCTACACCTCCGAGGGCAAGCACGACGCCTGTTTCCTCGGCTGGATCTCCGACAACGCGGACCCGGACAACTTCTACTACCCGCTGCTCCACCCGCAGGTGGACCCGAGCGAGATCCCCGAGGGTCAGGACTGGGTCAGCCGCGACGCGGAGGGCTTCAACACCGGTAACCGCGCCGCGTGGGCCAACCGCAACTTCATGGAGCTGGTCACGCAGGGACAGACCGAGTACGACGAGGGCAAGCGCGAGGAGGTCTACAGGCAGGCGGCGCAGATCGCACACGACGAGGCCCCCTGGGTGTACATGACCCACACCGAGGAACTGCGCGGCGTCTCGAACGCCGTCTCCGGCTTCACGGTCTCGCCGATCTCCGGGCCGGCGCTCAACCTCGTCAGCCTCTCGTAACCCCGAACCGCACGCACACCACCGTTCACCGTTACTATGGTCAGCAAACAATTCGTACTCAAGCGGCTGCTGTTGCTCGTTCCGGTGCTGCTGGGGGTGGCGACGCTCGTGTTCGCCATCCTCCACCTCTCGCCGGGGAACCCCGCGAGAGTCATCGCCGGCGACCGCGCCTCCGAGGCGTTCGTCCGGCAGATCGAGAACGACCTCGGGTTGAACGACCCCATCTGGGTACAGTACGGTCGGTTCCTTGTCGACACGGCGACGTTCGACTTCGGCCGGTCGTACGTCGTCCGCCGGGGGACGCCCGTCTCCGAGGTGCTCCGCACGTACTTCCCGGTCACGCTCGAACTCGCCCTGTACGGGCAGTTCTTCGGCATCCTCATCGGCGTCCCGCTCGGGATCCTGAGCGCCGTGAAGCAGGACTCGCTCACCGACCACCTCACGCGCATCGGCGCGCTGTCGGGGATCAGCATCCCCATCTTCTGGAGCGGCCCGCTGCTCATCCTGCTGCTCGCCGTCCAGTACGACCTCGTGCCGACGAGCGGGCGCATCGGCGTCGGCTACTCGGTCCCGGCGATCACGGGCCTCCTGACGGTCGACAGCCTGCTCGCGGGGAATCTCCCGGCGTTCGTCTCGACCGTGAAGCACCTGCTGCTTCCCTCCCTCGTCATCGGCATCTACGCCACGGCGCTCATCTCCCGGATGATGCGCTCGTCGATGCTCGAGGTCGTCCGCCAGGACTACATGCGCACCGCCCGCGCGAAGGGCCAGGGCGCGAAGATCACGATCATGAAACACGGGTTCCGGAACGCGCTCATCCCCGTCGTCACCATCATCGGCATCCAGTTCGGGTCGCTGCTGGGCGGGGCGGTGCTCACCGAGACCGTGTTCAACATCCCCGGCATCGGCGTGCTGCTCGTCGAGGCCATCAACAACGGCGACTACCCGCTGGTGCAGGGGACCGTCCTCCTGTTCGCCCTGCTGTTCACGCTCGTGAACCTGGGCGTCGACGTCACCTACTCCTACCTCGATCCGAGGATCGACCAATGAGCACAGAGACCGACACCGCGACGGACGCCCGCCGCGGGCGCGGCTTCTTCCAGCGCCTGCTCGCGTCCCCGTTCGTCTCGAACCTGCTGTCGAATCGCCTCGCCATCGTCGGCCTCGCCGTCATCGGCTCGATGGTCGCCGTCGCCCTCTACGCCCGGTTCGTGGTCGTGGGGGGGTTTCCCGGGCCGAACCTCGCCGTCATCACGGCCTCCCAACTGGGAACGTCCTCGTTCGCCGGCCCCTGCGGCGCGCACACCGTCTCGGGCGCGGTCGCGAACGCCGGCTCCTGCCCTCACCCCTTCGGTACCGACGTGCAGGGCCGCGACGTCTTCCGGCGGACGCTCTACGGCGCGTGGCTCGCGCTCAAGTGGGGGACCGTCACCGTCGCCGCGTCGACGGCGCTCGGCGTCACGCTCGGCATCGTCGCCGCCTACTACGGCGACGTGACGGACAACGTCATCATGCGGACGATGGACGTCCTGCTCGCGTTCCCGTCGCTGCTGCTCGCGCTCGCGCTCGTCGCCATCTTCGGGACGGGCCTCTGGAAGGCGGTCATCGCGCTCACGCTCGTCTACACGCCGCGGTTCGCCCGCGTCGTCCGCGGGGCCGCGCTGAAGGTCATGGAGGACGAGTACGTCGACGCGACGGTCGCCCTCGGCGCGCGGGACGGCCGCGTGCTGTTCCGGCACGTCCTGCCGAACTCGCTCGCGCCCATCACCGTCCAGAGCACGCTCAACTTCGGGCTGGCGATCATCGACCTCGCGGCGCTGTCGTTCCTCGGCTTCGGGGCCGCGGCGGGGACGCCCTCGTGGGGACTGATGCTCTCGAACGGCGTCGAACTCGGCCTGCTGAGCGGGCAGTGGTGGTGGTCGTTCTTCCCCGGCCTGTTCCTCGCGATCACGGTGCTCGGGTTCAACCTCCTCGGCGACGGGATGCGCGACGCGCTCGACCCGCGCATGCGCGAGACGGTCGATTGAGCCGTGACTCCCGCCCCCCTCGCCGCGACGGTCGTGATCGCCGCGACGGGCGTCGACCTCGCCCGCCTGGCGGCGTGGGCGCGCCCGCGCGCCCGCATCGTCCTCTCGGCCGCGCTCGTCGGCGGGGCGCTCGGCGCGCTGGCGACGCTCGGCCTCGCGCTCGCGTCGCCCCTCCCGGCGGCCAGCGCGCGGGCGTTCGCGCTCGGCGCGCTGGCCTTCGGTTTCGGCCTGCTCGGCTGGTCCGGGTCGGTCATGCTCGGACGGTCCGTCGAACGGCTCCAGCGGACGCTCGACGTCGGCACCGACTGGACGGAGGCCGACTCCCGGCGCGCCATGGTCCGGATCGCCGCCGCGGGAGCGGGCGCGATGCTCGCGGTCGCGTCGGCGACGACGGCGCTCGGAGCGCTCGGCGCGCTGCTCGCGCTCGCGTAGCGCCCCTACGTCCTGACGTTCTCCCCGACGGCCTCGCCGAACCGCTCGCCCCCGTCGCGCCGGTAGACGAACTCCCCGCGCACCATCGTCCACTCGGGGAAGACCCCGCGCATCCCCTCGAAGGGGGTCCACCCGCACTTCGAGTGGAGGTCGTCGCCGCGGATCTCGCGGGAGGCGTCCGGATCGACGAGCACGAGGTCGGCGTCGCGGCCCGCCTCGACGCGGCCCTTCCGCTCGAGGTCGAAGATCGCGGCGGGGTTCGCCGCGGTGACGTCCCGGACGCGCTCGTAGGAGAGCAGGTCCCGGCGGGCGGCTTCCAGGAGGAGCGGGAGGGCGGTCTCGACGCCGGGGACGCCGCTCGGCGCGTCCCAGACGCTCGCGTCCTTCTCCTCGCGGGTGTGAGGTGCGTGGTCCGTGGCGACCACGTCCGCGGTGCCGTCGGCGAGGCGTTCGAGGAGTTCGACCCGGCGGTCCTCGCTCCGCAGCGGCGGGTTCATCCGGCCGAGCGTGCCGAGGCGGTCGTAGTCGTCCCGCGAGAGAAAGAGGTGGTGGGGCGTCACCTCGCAGGTCATGCCCGCTGCCGCGGCCGCGTCGACGCCCTCCGGCGTGCTCGTGTGGGCGACGTGGATCCGCGCGCCCGCCTCGCGGGCGACCTCGCAGGCGCGCTCGACGGCGACGCGCTCGGCCTCGGCCGTCCGGTACGCGCTCCAGGCGTCGGGGTCGTCGCGCTCCCGCGCGTCCGCGCTGAACAGCGTCGCGTCCTCGGCGTGGACGGTGACGCCCACGCCGCGGTCGGTCGCGCGCTCGACGGCCTCGCCGAACAGGTCCGCGTCGATCCCCATGTCGCCCGTCGAGTCGGCGAGGAACACCTCGCCGAGCGCGAACAGCGGGCGCTCGAACAGCGAGTCGGGGTCCCAGTCGGGGGTGACGCCGCCGTTGACGCCGTAGTCGACGAGCGACGCGCGTGCGAGGGCGGCCTTCTCGTCGAACGCCTCGCCGGTCACCGTCGGCGGGTCGGTGTTCGGCTGGTCCACGACCGTCGTCACCCCGCCGGCGGCGGCGCTCCTGCTGCCGGTCTCCCACGTCTCCTTGTGCGGGAAACCGGGCTGGCGGAAGTGGACGTGGACGTCGATCATCCCCGGCAGGAGGAGCCTGCCCGCCGCGTCGACGTCCGCGACGCCGTTGAGGTTGCGCCCGACCGTCTCGATGCGGCCGCCCTCGATCCGGACGTCGCGCACGCGCCCGTCGGCGAGAGTGGCGTCCCTGATGAGCATGGCCTCTATGGGGGAGGAGGTATCGTAATCCTGCCGGAGGAAAACAGTCGCGCGCCCCGGCACGAAGGCCGTCCGAACCGGCTACCGGACGCGCTCGACCCGCGTCGCGGCGTCTCCCACCAGCGCCGCCTCGAGCGCCTCGACCACTTCCGTCGGTTCCACGGGTCGCCCCGCCGCGCGGACGACGCTCCCGACGCTCTCGGGGTCGAAGGGGACGCCGAGAGCGTCGTACACGGGATCGAGCACGTCCGCGACGGCCGCCCGGTCGTCCGTGACGCAGATGCCGGCCGTGAGCGCCGCGCCGCGCCGGACGCGCTGGGCGATCCCCACGACCTTTCCCCCCGCCCGCAGGGAGTGCGCGCCGGGACAGAAGGAGTCGGGGGGTTCGCCCTCCGCCGCGTCGACGCCCAGCGTCGCGAGCGCGCGCTTCACGTCGCGCGTCATCGCGTCGTAGCGCGCCGCCAGCCCCTCGCGCAGGTCCTCGATCGGTTCCACGCGGGCGAACGCGACCGTCGTCCCGGTGTAGGCGACCGCCCGCCCGCCGACGGGTCGCACGTGGGCCTCGAACCTGCGTTCCTCGGCGGCCGCCCGCGCGCGCTCGTACCCCGGCGCACCCGCGTCGCGCCGCCCGAACGCCACCTGCCGGTGGGGCGTCCACGCCCGCACCGCCCGCTCGCCCGTCTCGGCGGCGTCGGCACAGAGCGTTCGCGTCACCGTCCGATCCGTCTCGACCGTCGCCGCTCGCCCCCTCAGGACGCGCACGCGCATACTCCCCCTCCGAGTCGATGGGGCTAAAGCGCCGCGCTCGTACTCCCCCCATGGTCACCCTCCCCGGGGACGTGCTCGCGCGCTACCGCCGCTTCTCGCTCTACAACTCGCCGTACGTCGCGCACGACCACGGCTGCGCCATCGACCTCTACCCCGGCGACGGCCGGGAGCGCGCCACCGACGCACCCTCGCCCGTGGCCGGCGAGGTCCTCGACACCCGCGCGGTGCGCGCCCCGCCGAAGGCGTACGCCGCCGAGCGGGATCACCTGATCCTCGTTGACACGGGCGAGCACGTCGCCCGGATGCTCCACGTCGAACCGGCCGTCTCCGCGGGCGATCGCGTCGAGGCGGGCGACTCGCTCGGCACGCTCGTCCGCGCGGGCTTCTTCGCTCCCTGGGTCGACAACCACATCCACCTCGGCTTCCGCCCGCGGGAGGCCAACCACTACCGCGCCGCGGGGTCGGTCCCCATCGAGGTCGGCGCGACCGTCGAACCCCTCCCGTGGGACGGCACCGGTCGCGTCCGCGAGGTCGGCGGGACGTACGTCGTCCTCGACGCGCCCGCTCACCCCGCGCCGGGCGAGCGGTTCGTCGGGATCGACGGCGGGGACGGCGTCGTGCTCGACGGCGGCTGTCCGCACTACGACGGCGGCGGCGCGCTCGTCCCCCCGGGGAGCGCCGCCCCCGAGACGCTGACGCTCGCGGGTTCCCCCGTCGGTCGCCTGGGCGAGAACGGCCGCGACGTGCGGTGGGACGCGATCGAGGTACGCGCGAACGGGACGCCGATCACCGGGATCTCGCTGTTCTGCGCCCGGGACGGGGCGTTCGGCGCGAAGCTCGTCTGCCCGGACGCGACGTTCGAGGAGGGCGAGGAGGTGCGGGTGACGATCCGCGCCGATTCGACCGGGTCCCCCCCGGCGTAGGAGGGTCGCAGCCGCGGAAATCGACGCGATCGCTGCTTACAAACCCACCCGGGGAGCACTCACACGCATGCCGAACGAGGAGCTCCCGCCCGCGGCCAAGCAGTTCGTCCAGCGGCACATCGAGGAGGAACACGGCTACCTCTCGTGGTTGGGGACGACCGTCGAGGAGTTCACCTACGACTCCGTCACGCTCCGCGTCCCCTACGACGACAAGCTCACCAACCCGACGTCGCCCCCGACGATGCACGGGGGGATCGCGGCGACGCTCATCGACACGGCCGGCGGCATCGCCCTGCGCCCCTCGCTCGACGATCCGATCGCCGGCGGCGTCGCCACGATCAACCTCAACGTCAACTACCTCCGGCGCGCGGCGGGGGACGTGACCGCCCGCGCCGAGGTCATCCGGGCGGGCGGGAGCGTCGGGGTGAGCCAGGTGGGCGTCGAGAGCGAGACGCCGGAGGACGGGGTGAAGCCCGTCGCGGTGGGGCAGGGGGCCTACCGGCTGTTCCAGGGGTGAGGTCCTCAGGACCGGGCGAACTCGATCTCGTCCGTCGTCCGGACCTCGCCGAAGAGCCAGTCGGCGTGTTCGAGCGCGTACTCGCGGTGGCCCTCCTCGATGTGGCCGACGGCGTCCTCCACGATGACCGGGCGGAAGTCGCGCAGGCCGGCGCTCCCGGCGGTGTGGAGGACGCAGACGTTCGCGAGCGTCCCGCAGATGAGCAGGTCGCGAACCCGGTGGGCGCGCAGCCACCCCTCGAGGTCGGTGTTGTAGAAGGCGTCGTAGGTGTGCTTCGTCACGACGTGGTCGTCCGCCTCGACGGGGAGTTCCTCCACGATCTCCGTCTCCCAACTCCCCTCGACGACGTGCTCCCCCCAGCGCTCGAACTCGTCGTAGTAGTGGTTCCCCTCGAACTGCTCGGGCGGGTGGACGTCGCGGGTGAAGACGACGCGCGCGCCGGCCTCGCGGGCCCGCTGTAGCAGGCGGGAGACCGGCTCGATAGCGTCCTCGCTCCCCGGCGCGTAGAGGCTCCCGTCGGGGTGGCAGAACCCGTTCTGCATGTCAACGACGACGACCGCCGCGTGATCGGGATCGAACTCCATGTACGCGCTAGGGTAACGCGGCGCAAAATCGTTGCGTCGGTCGCGGTCCGGACTCTTTTTGACACCTCCTTACATACCTCGCCCATGCGACAGTCCCCGACAGCGCTCGTCGCGGCGGTCCTCGCCCTCCTCGCCGCGACCGGCGCGGTCGTCCCCCTCGCCGCCGGGACCCCCGAGAGCACACCCTCCACCGAGGCGCCCCCCGCGGACCCCCCGGCTGACAGGCTCGGCTGGGAGGACGGCTACTGGTACAACGAGTCGCTCGACGTGACGGCCGCCGACGGGTTCGACGACAGCGAACTCGACGCCGTCGTCGCGCGCTCGATGGCCCGGGTAGAGCGGATACGGAAGCTGGAGTTCGAGCGCCGGGTCCCCGTCGAGGTGGTCACGCGCGAGCAGTTCCGCGAGCGGATCGACGACCTCGCCGGACCGACGAGTGAGCGTGACCGCCTCCACCAGAACGTGACGTTCGAGGCGCTGTTCATGGTCAACCGGTCGACCGACGCGGTCGCCGTGAGCAGGGCGAACCGCGGCGCGACCGTCGGCGGGTACTACGACCCGCACAGCCGGCGGATCGTGGTCGTCTCGGAGAACGCCACCACCCCGCAGGTGAACGAGGTCACGCTCGCCCAGGAGCTGTTTCACGCCCTGCAGGACCAGCACTTCGACATCGACTGGCGGAGCGGGACCACCCGCGAGTCGCACAACGCGCTGGACGGCATCGTCGAGGGCGACGGCAACTACGTCGATTACCTGTACGAGCGGCGCTGTGATGCCGAGTGGGACTGCTTCGACGACTCCGGCGCGCGACCCGCCGCGGGCGACGACGTCGTGCACTTCGGGATGTACCTCGTTGCATTCCAGCCGTACAGCGACGGTCCGCCCTTCGTCCAGTCCATCCGGGAGGACGGCGGGTGGGAGGCGGTGAACGCCGTCTACGAGAACCCGCCGGCGAGCACCGAACAGACGATCCACCCGAAGAAGTACGGCGTGGACCAGCCGACGAACGTCAGCGTCGTGGACCGCAGCGACGACCGCTGGCGGCCCCTCGACGTCCCGGGGAGCGTCGATCACGCTTCCTTCGGCGAGGCGGGGCTCTTCTCGATGCTCTGGTATCCCAGCTACGAGGCGTCACAGCGCTCCGGCACCGTGACGAACGTCGTCGTCCCCTACGCCCACCCGTTCAACTTCCGGAACGACAGCCGCCTCGACCCGCTCGACCCGCTCAACTACTCCCACCCCGCCAGCGCCGGCTGGGACGGCGATCGGCTCGTCCCCTACGTGACCGACGAGTCGTCGGAGACCAACGAGACCGGGTACGTCTGGAAGATCGCGTGGGACACCGAGCGCGACGCGCGGGAGTTCGTCGAGGCGTACCGGAAGCTGCTCGACTACCACGGCGCGGAGCGCGTCGGTAACGCCACCTACCGCCTGCCCGACGACGGCGGCTACGGCGGCGCGATCCACCTCGCCGTCGAGGACAAGACCGTCACGATAGTGAAGGCACCGACCGTCGACGACCTCCCCGACGTCGACCGGAGCGTCCGGATCGAACCCGCGTCGGCGAGCGGAACGTCGAACGCGACGAACGAGTCGGCGGCGAACGGATCGGCGAACGCGACGACCGGCGACGCGTCGGGGGCGAGCGGTCCCGGCTTCGGCCCGCTCGCCCCGGCGGCCGCACTCGCCCTGCTCGCGGCCGCCCTGCTCGCTCGCGCCCGCCCGTGATCCCGCCGATCCGCGCGCTCTCGCTCGCCGCGCTCCTCGTTCTCGCCGGCTGTAGCGTCCCTGACCTCCCGACCGGATCCGACGGCGACGACCGCCTCGGCGTCGAGGGGGGCTACGCCGCGACCGACCCGCTCCCCGTGCGAACCGACGACGGCCTCAACGAGAGCGAGCGCGAGGCGGTCCTCGCCCGGACGATGGCCCGCGTCGAGGCCATACGCGGACTCGAGTTCACCCGCGACGTTGAGGTGCGCGTCGTCTCGCGCGCCGAGTACCGCGCTGATCGTGCCAACGAGACCGCGGCCGACGGGGGCTTCCGCGAACAGGTCTGGGAGGCCCCCTTCCTCGTGGGTGAGCGGACGACCGTCGGCCGGGAACTCGACGCGGTCTACGGGACCGCCGTCGGGGGCTACTACGCCGGAGACGAGATCGTCATCGTGAGCGA
The DNA here is from genome assembly GCF_029338575.1 of Halomarina halobia. Lineage (GTDB taxonomy): Archaea > Halobacteriota > Halobacteria > Halobacteriales > Haloarculaceae > Halomarina > Halomarina halobia. Next base: position 2,119,746 of record NZ_CP119992.1, on the reverse strand, counting down.
CACCGAGACGCCGACGCTCGACACCCGAACGCTCGCCCACGAACTCGTCCACGCGCTGCAGGCCCAGCACCTCGGCTTCGGCTCCGACAGGCGCACCCTGGACGGGCGGTTCGCCCGCGACGGACTGATCGAGGGCGACGCGAACGCCGTCGAGATCGCCTACGAGGCGCGCTGCGGCGACGAGTGGGAGTGCCTCCCCCGATCGGACCGTGCGAACCTCGACGAACCGGCGTTCGACTCCGACGTCTACCTCGTGCTCATCCAGCCGTACGCGGAGGGGCCGGCGTTCGTGAACGCCCTGCGCGAGCGCGGCGGGTGGGTGGCGGTGAACGACGCCTACGACCGGATGCCGACGACCACCGAGCAGGTCATCCACCCCGAGCGCTACCCGGAGGAGTCGCCCGTCGAGGTGCGCGTCGAGGACCGCTCGTCGGACGGTTGGGCGCGGTTCGAGCGGGAGGGTCCCGAATCGACGACGCTCGGCGAGGCGACGGTGTACGCGATGTTCCGCGCCAACGGCGTCGTCGAGGGCGGCGAGCGGTTCGACTACTCACATCCCCTCTCGGACGGGTGGGCCGGCGACCGGCTCGTTCCGTACCACGACGGCGACGAGGCGGGCTACGTCTGGCGGACCGAGTGGGACACCGAGCGCGACGCCCGCGAGTTCGTGCGGGGGTACCGCGACCTGCTCGCCGCCCGCGGCGCGACCCGGGACGGGAACGTCTACGTCGTTCCCGAGGGCGACCCCTACGCCGACGCCTTCCGCGTGACGCGCGAGGGGACGACGGTGACCGTCGTGAACGCGCCGACGCGCGGGGAACTCGACGCCGTCCACCGGACCGAGTGACGCCGACGGCCCCCCGACGACCGGCGAACGCGCGCCCACCCACCGGGCGCGGATCGCGTACCTTTTTCGACGCGCCGGGAGTACCCAGGGTATGTTCGACATCGTCCCGTCCGAGGCCATCCGCGAGGGGCGGGCCACGGACGCCTACTTCGACCGGACGGTCGACGCGCTCGAGGGGGCCGACCGGAATCCCCGCGTCGTCGCCGAGGTGACGGCGGATCAGTTCCCCGACGGCGACTTCGAGCTACTCGCGGGCGTGAAGGACGCCGCGCACCTGCTCGCCGGACTCCCGATCGACGCGGACGCGCTCCCGGAGGGGACGCTGTTCGACGGCGGGCCGGTCATGCGCGTCGAGGGGCGCTACCTCGACTTCGCGCGCTACGAGACCGCCCTCCTCGGCTTTCTCTCGCACGCGAGCGGCATCGCGACCGCCGCGCTCGAAGCCCGGCGGGCGGCCCCCGATTCGAGGCTGCTCTCGTTCGGCGCGCGCCACGTCCACCCGTCGATGGCCGCCGTCGTGGAGCGCTCGGCGCTGGTCGCGGGCTTCGACGGCTTCTCGCACGTCGTCGCCGGGGAACTGCTCGGCCGCGAGGCGAGCGGGACGATGCCTCACGCGCTCGTCATCTGCTTCGGCCCCGGCGAGCAGGAGCGGGCGTGGGAGGCGTTCGACGAGGCGGCCCCCCCGGGGACCCCCCGCATCGCCCTCTGTGACACCTACACCGACGAGACGGACGAGGCGCTGCGCGCCGCCCGGGCGATCGACCTGGACGGCGTGCGCCTCGACACGACCAGTTCCCGGCGGGGCGACTTCCGCCACATCGCCCGCGAGGTGCGCTGGCGGCTCGACCAGGCGGGCTTCGAGGACGTGGAGATCTTCCTCTCGGGGGGGCTCGACCCCGACGCGCTGGCCGACCTCCGCGACGTGGCGTCCGGGTTCGGCGTCGGCGGCTACGTCAGCAATGCAGACCCCGTGGACTTCGCGCTCGACATCTCCGAGGTCGAGGGAGAGCCGTGGGGCAAGCGCGGGAAGCTCCCCGGGAAGAAGGAGGTGTACCGGACGCCCGACGGCGGTCACCTGGTCCGGCGCGCCGACGAACCCGCACCCGAGGACGGCGAGGCGCTGCTCGCCCCGCTCGTCCGCGACGGCGAGGTCGTCCGCGAGTTCGACCTCGACGACGCGGCCGCACGCGCGAAGCGGGAGGCGGCCCTCGTGAACTTCGGGGAGGAGACGTAACCGAACGACTTAGGCCGCCGAGTCGCCTACTCCCGACAGTGGCAGCGGGTGTCCGGCCCCCGTGCGTAGCACGAGGAAAGTCCCCCCACCGGTCGGGCAGGTGACCGGGCGCAAGCCCGGGGCGGGAGACCGCCGGCACTGGAACAGAAACGAGACCCCTCTTCCGGACCGATGAGGTGCGCGAACCCGACCGCGAGGAAGGGAAGTTAACCCACCGAGGGCTGCGCGACGCCTCGACCGAGGTGTCGCGGTGTACGCGAGCGGGCTCGCCCGCGAGCGCCGATGGAAGAGAACGGATGGAACGGCGAAACCTCACCGGTGCAAGCCCGCGGCAACAAGGTAGCCCGACCACGGCCGCGGGCGCTCAGCCGAATGCCGGATAGAACAGAAGGGGGCTTACGGCCCGCAGCCACGCACTCTCGCGCGACGAGACACATCTATCTCCCCCGACCCCGATAGTCCGACACCGTGACTGTCAGAACGCTCCCGCTCGCGCTTCCCGCGCTTCTCGCGCTTCTCGTGGCTCTCTCCGGCTGCTCGGCGCAGCTCCCCTCGGCCCCGTCGGTCGACGCGGGGACCGGACCGGGCGGCCCCTGGGGCGAGGAGGTGCTCACCGTCGCCTACGACGCGGACACCGACCGCGACTTCGAGCCGCTCGTCGCCGAGGCGCTCGCCTACTGGGAGGAACGCGCGGAGCGGTACGCCGGCTACTCCGTAGAGTACCGGCTCGCGTCCGACGCCGCGGCTCCCGATATCGTCGTGACCGTGGTCGACGACATCGCCGCCTGCGGGACGGAGGAGCACGCCGCCGGGTGCGCCCCGTACGTTACCGAGGGACCGGTCGATCGCCCCGTCGACGTACAGGTGATGACGGGCCTCTCCGACGCCTCCACGGTGCAGGTGCTGAAACACGAACTCGGGCACACGCTCGGGCTCGACCACGGCGACGAACCGCGGGCGGTGATGGCCGCCCAGTCCTCGCTGACGACGCTCCCACAGCCCAACGCCACCGAGCGCGCCCTGCCGTGGGACCACCCGACGCTCTCGGTCCACCTCGACGACGCGACCGTCGACCCGAGCGAGCGGGAGGCCGTCCGACGGCAGGTGAACGCCGCGCTCGACTACTACGACCGGGGCGCCGCGGGCACCGTCCCGTCGAACGTCACCTTCGAGTACGTCGAGTCGCCCGACCGCGCGGACGTGGTGGTCCGCTTCGCCGAGGAGTCGCCGTGTCACGAGGGGTCGGCCTCCTGCGGGACGCTCTCCGGCCCCGATCCGGACGGCGACGGCGCGATGGAGACCCACGAGAACCTCACGATCACGCTGACCGACATCGACACCGAGGCCGTCGCGTGGCACGTCGCCCGCTGGCTCGGCGCGGGCTTCGGCTTCGACGAGGAGTCGGACTACCCCGAACCCCTCCGCGAGGACGTCACCGCCCGCGAGCAGCGAAGCGAGTGGTGGCGGTAGCGACCTCCACCCCTCTGTCGGCCGCCGCGGAGGTCCGTCCGTGGCGGCCCCCTCCACCGTCGACTGACGCCACGACGCCGGCACCGTCCCGCGATTGCGCGCTTCGCCTGCCCCGGACCGCCGTCTACGATGGGTGAGGGGCGGTGAGAGGGCGATCCGGCGGTCGGTCCGGAACTCGCCGACCGATCACCGCCCCCGCTCCGCCGTCCGCCGGATCAGCCCGGCGAGGTCGTCGTAGAACCCCGGTTCGTACTTCGTCTCGTCGTCCACGGTGGGCCGGGCGTTCGTCTCGTTCACCACCGCGCGGTCGTCGGTCACGAGCAGGTCCACGCCGAGGTACGGGATCCCGATCGCCGCGGCGGCGTCCTCGGCGAGCCGTCTGAGGTCCTCCGGGAGCGCCGCACCCGTCGCCTCGGCCCCGCGGTGGACGTTGTGCTTCCACCCGCCCCCCGCGAGGGCGCGCTCGGGGAGGCGGCGCTCGACCGCGCCGGCGTACCGGCCGTCCACGACCATCGCGCGGTAGTCGCGCGCGTCGGGGAGGTACTCCTGGAGCAGGAACGACCGGTCGCCGGTCGCGGGGAAGTCGTGGAGCAGCGAGAGGTAGTCCGCGACGCCGAGCAGCGAGTCGAGGTCGTGGACCTTCGCGATGCCCGTCCCGCGCGTGGTGGAGTTGGGCTTCACGACCACCGGCGGATCGAAGCGCTCGAACGCGGTCCGGAGGTCCGCCTCGTCGACCGGGCTGGAGAGCATCACCGTCTCGGGGATCGGAACGTCGGCCCGGGCGAGCCGTGCGAGCGCCTCGGCCTTGTGCCGCGAGCGCAGGATCGACTCGCGGTCGTTCACCCACGGCACCGAGAGCAGGGCGTCGATGACGCCGCCCTCCGGGATGCGACCGGGGTAGACCAAGCCCGCGTCGAACGACTCGACGGTCGGGTCCGCGAGCGCGACGGCCCCCTCCGCGAGGTTCGCGTATCCGATCTCGACGCCGCGCTTCCGGAGGGGTGCCTCGATCCGTTCGTACGTCTCGGCGCGCGTGGCGACCGCGAGGCGGAGCATACGCTACGAGAGGGACGACGGGCCTAAAAGGCTAGAGGGGCCCCGCGGCCGGGTTCGATTCGGCTCCGTCCCGCGCGCCCGCTCAGGCGACGAGCAGTTCCTCGCCGCGCTCGACCACGATGCGACACGGCGGCGAGACCTTGTTGTACGCACGGCGGAGCGCGTCCTTGGCGACGGGTGCCTGCTCGGGCTGACACCAGATGGTGAACACGCGATCGCCCCTGTCGATGCGCGCGGCGGTGCCGACGATCTTCCCGAACGACTGGCGCATGCCGTCGGAGACGCGGTCCGCGCCCGCGCCGGTCGCCTGCTTGTTCTCCCGCAGGACCTGGTGGGGGAACTTGCGGAGGATCATCTTGTAGTTCTTCTCGCCGAGCTCCTTGATGAGGTGGCGGTTCGCGGAGAGGCGCGAGGCCTCGAGCGACCCGTGGCGGATCTGGACGGCCTCGTCGACGACGAGGCTGATCTGCACGGGGTAGTCGTCGGGGTCGGCGTCGATGTCGCCCATCTTGTACTGGGCGACCTTCGAACCGGGAATCCCCGTGATGTACTCGCGCCGGGTGTAGGGAGGCTTGTCGATGTCCCGGTACATCGAGGCGGGTTTATCGGCCATATTACGTTGGGACACGCCCAGCGCGCGAATAAACCCTTCGAACCACGTTTTGCCGCGGGAGCGGCCTTTGGCCGCTCCCTGGCAAAACCTGGACTAAAACCGCGCCGAACCCCCGAACGAAGTGAGGGGGTTCGGCGCGTCCGCTCGCTCGTTACACTCGCTCGCGGTGCGACGTGCTCGCGGCGGCGGCGTCCGGGTTGCCCCGCCGTAGCTTTATATCCGAAAGCGCGACCAGAGGCTCCCGTGACGTGAGAGTCGTCGCGGGGCGCGCTGCGGTTGTGCGACGCCACGCCCCGCGAGCCGCCCCCGGCGTCGCCTGCACGCCCACCTTTTGCTGTCGCCGGAGCAGCAAAGCTGCTCCGAGATGACGAGAGACGCCTCTTGCGTCTCTCGAACCACGCTCGGCGGCTTCGCCGCCTCGCTGGCAAAATCTGGACCACCGCCGCGTCGCGATGCGACGCGGCGAGCAATCGGAACGCTTCGCGTTCCGATGACAAAACCCCGCCTCCCTGCGGTCGATCGGCGGGTCGCGGCCTCGCTGCACTCGGCCGCGCGGGAGACACTACGACGTTAATTGCCGCGGTTCGGCGGTCGTCGCCCCGCGAACGGCCTTGCCGCCCGGTTGCACACCCGACGCGGCTATTTGGGCTTCCGGCCGCTAGCCCTCGCGTGCACCAGTTCGTCGACGGCGAGTGGCTCTCCGGGGAGGAGGTCACGGCCACCAACGAGGAGGGGGAGTTCGAGCGCCAGCCGACCACCTTCCGGGACCGAGTCGAGGACGACCCCGACGCCGAGTTCCCCGTCGAGGCCGGCCGCTACCACCTCTACGTCTCCTACGCCTGCCCGTGGGCCCACCGGACGCTCGTCACGAGGGCGCTCAAGGGCCTGGAGGACGCCGTCAGCGTGGACGTGGTGGACCCCTACCGCGACGAGGACGGCTGGCAGTTCACCCCCGGGAAGGCGGGCTGCACGCCGGACACCGTAAACGGGTTCGACTACCTCCGAGAGGCGTACGTCGCCGCCGACCCGAACTACACCGGCAGGGTGACGGTGCCCGTCCTCTGGGACAAGCGGGAGGGGACCATCGTGAACAACGAGTCGAGGGAGATCATGCGGATGCTCGACACCGCCTTCGACGACCTCGCGACGCGCGACGTGGACCTCTACCCGGAGGGCTACCGCGACGACGTGGATCGGATCATAGACGAGATCTACGAGCCGATCAACAACGGCGTCTACCGCGCGGGCTTCGCCGACACGCAGGAGGCGTACGAGCGGTCGGTCGGCGCGTTGTTCGACGCGCTCGACCGCTGGGAGGGGGTGCTGGGAGCGCAACGCTACCTCGCCGGCGATCGCCTCACGGAGGCCGACGTCGCCATGTTCACCACCCTGATCCGGTTCGACGACGTCTACCACACTCACTTCAAGTGCAACCGCCGGAAGGTCTCCGAGTACCCGAACCTCTGGAACTACCTGCGGGAACTCTACCAGCTTCCGGGCGTCGCCCGGACGGTGAACATGGATCACATCCGGGAGCACTACTACACGACCCACCCCGACGTCAATCCGAAGCGGATCGTCGCCGTCGGCCCGGATCACGACTTCGCCGCGCCACACGACCGCGACAGATTGCCGGGTGGGCCGCCCGAGGCGTTCGCCGGCGCGTCCGCGGACGACTGATCGCTGACCGTTCGATTCGACCGTCGCACCAGTAGGTTCATCCCGCCGACGCGCGACCTCCCGGCCATGCGACGACGGCGCGTGCTCTCGCTCGCGGGCGCTGCGGCGGCGCTTCCGCTCGCGGGCTGTCTCGACGCGCTTCCGGGCGGACCGGGTGCCGAGTCGGAGCCCTCCGAGGGCGTCTACGTCCAGACCTTCCAGGAGTCGATGGCGATGCAGGGCGAGGCGACCGCGGGCGACTACCGCGTCGCGCTCGCGTTCACCGTCCCCCACGACTTCTGGACCGTCACCGGACGCGAGGTGGAGACGGTCCCGAAGACCGACGAGGACTCGCTCCACCTCATGGCGGTCGTCTGGGACCCGCGGAGCGGACGAGTTCTCCCGGAGGGCGGCGTCTCGGTGCGCGTCGCCCGCGACGGGGTGGTCGTCACCGAGGAGGTGCTCTACCCGATGCTCTCCCAGACGATGGGTTTTCACTACGGCGCGAACGTCGTCCTGCCCGGTGACGGGACCTACGACGCCCGGGTCCGTATCGGGGGGCTCTCGATACGTCGGACGGGGGCGTTCCGCGACCGCTTCGCGGCGAGCGCGAGCGCGCAACTCCCCCTCGCGTTCACCGACCGGACCCGCGAGCGCGTCGCCACCCGGCCGATCGAACAGGGCGGCGACCCCGGCGCGCTCGCCCCGATGGACACCGGCCTCCCGCAGTCGGTCGCCCCCGACCCCGGGGGCCTCCCCGGGGCGCTCCTCGGAACGGGCGAGAGCGGCGACGCGGTGTTCGCGGCGACGGCGCTCGACGCTCCGCCTGCGGGGCTGGCCGGCGACGGCGGAGGTCGGTACCTCGTCCTCTCGCCGCGCAGCCGGTACAACCGCTTTCTCCTGCCGGCGATGGGGCTGCGTGGAACGCTCTCCCGGGGCGACGAGACGGTCTTCGAGGGCGACCTCGTCCGGACGTTCGACCCGGACCTCGGCTACCACTACGGCGCGACCGTCCCCGAGGTTCGCGCCGCCGACCGCCTCCGCGTCGAGGTGACGACGCCTCCGCAGACCGCTCGCCACGAGGGGTACGAGCGCGCCTTCCTCGACCTCGATCCGGCGACCGTCGCGCTGGAAACCCGTTAACGACCGTCCATGCCCGCCTCACGCCCCTTCCGGTCGCGCGTCGCCCGCGTCGCGCTCGCCCTCGCGCTCGTCTGTGCGCTGGGGTCAGCCCCCGCGAGCGCGCACTCGAACCACCTCGCCGTCGACGGGCAGGTGGTCGCGGACGGGACCGTCGTCGTCGAGAACGTCTTCAACAGCGTCGACGCGTTCGTGGTCGTCCGCGCCGACGACGGCGGCGAACCGGGCGAGCCGATCGGTGCGAAGCGCCTCGACGGCACCGGGATGCACGAGGCGGTCGAGGTGCCGATCGACGACGGGGCGTTCGCCGGCGGCGAGCGCCGGCTGTGGGCGGTCCTCCACGCCGACGACGGCGACGGCGAGTTCTCCCCCGCGGACGACCCCGCGCTCACCTCCTTCGGCGGCCTCGCGGGCGACCGCTTCGCCGCCCGGTCGGGCGATCGGGGGGCGAGCGTCGTCGCGGAGGGGTTCAGCTTCCAGCGCGCGGACGACGGCGAGGTCACCGTGACGCGCGCCGAACTCCCCCGCGACGGACACCTCGTGCTCCGCGCGGCGGACGGGTCGGACGGACCCGGCGGCGACGGCTCGAACGGTACGTCCGGAAACGTAACCGACGGCGGGCGCGTCGTCGCCAGCGCCGCGCTCCCCGCGGGCGTCCACGAGGACGTCCCGCTGTCGCTCTCGGTCGCCCCCGAGAACCTCTCGACCGACGACGGCACCGTCCGCCTCGTCGCGCAGGTATACGGCGACGACGGCGACGGGGAATTCGGCGCGGACGACCGACCCGTCACGGTCGGCGGCACTCCCGTCGGGACCACGTTCACCGTCGCGACGGGCGACGACGCGAACGCGTCGTCGCTGGGACCCCCGGAAGTGAACACGCCGACACCCGGTTCCGCGCCCGACGGGGAGGGCGACGAACGGGGCGGCTTCGGATCGGGGATCGACGCCGCGCTCCCCGCGCTGGTCGCGTTCGGTGCGCTCGTCGCGCTCGCGGGCGTCGGCGCGCTCCTGCTCGCCCGGCGCGTGCGATGATACTCCGGGGTTTCGAGCATCGCACCAGAAACCCCTTTTCCATCACCCCGTTAGCGACGGTATGGACCGCCGCGCGTTCCTCCGGGCGACGGGTGGACTCGCCGGTGCGGCCGCCCTCGCCGGCTGCGTCGGCTCCGGCCTGCTCGACTCCTCCCGCGTTCCGCCGGTGCTCGACGACCGCCCGGACGCGGTCTACCTCCCCACCCACCGCGAGGGGATGGGGATGCTCGGGACGGGGAAGACCGACGACCTGGCGGTGCTGCTCGGCTACAGCTATCCCCACCGCTTCTGGAACGTCAACGGGACGGAGGTCGAGAGGACGCCGGTGAGCGGCGACGTTCACCTGATGGCGACGGTATGGGACCGCGAGACGGCGGTCGTCGTCCCCGGCGCGGATCTCTCCTTCGAGATCGTGCGCGACGGCGAGGCGGTCGCCGGACCCGAGGTGCTCTATCCGATGCTCTCCCAGTCGATGGGGGTCCACTACGGCGACAACGTCGCCCTCGCGGGGGACGGCGAGTACGCCGCGACCGTCCGGATCGGCGCGCTCGACACCCGCCGGACGGGGGCGTTCCGCGACCGTTTCGACGAGCAGGCGACCGTCTCGATCGACTTCGAGTACGAGCGGGCCGCGCGCGACGACCTCCGGCTTGTGCGATACGGGAACGAGGCGGGTGAGCGCCGGGCGATGCGCCCGACCTCGATGGACGCGCTGGCCCCCTCGACGGCCCCCGAACGCGCCGACCTGCCGGGATCGCCCGGCGGTCGGGCGGAGGCCGGCGACGCGATCTACGTCGTCACCGCGCTCGACGCCCCGCCCGCGGGACTGGCCGGCGACGGCGGGGGGCGGTACCTCGCGGTGTCGGCGCGAACACGGTACAACCGGTTCGTCCTGCCGGCGATGGGGCTGCGTGGAACGCTCTCCCGGGGCGACGAGACGGTCTTCGAGGGCGACCTCGTCCGGACGCTCGATCCGAAACTGAACTATCACTACGGGACCGTAGTTCCGGACGTGCAACAAGGCGATTCGCTCGCGCTCTCCGCGACCGTCCCGCCGCAGGTCGCCCGTCACGAGGGCTACGAGACGGCGTTCTTCGACCCGCCGGACGCCGAGGTGGTCCTGTGACGGACCCCGACCCGTCGCTCGGCCGCCGCGAGTTCCTGAAGGCCACCGTCGCGCTCGGCGGGGCGAGCGCGCTGAGCGCCTGTCTCGACCGCATCGACGGCGCGGAGCCGGTCCCGAAGGGCGTCGACGATTCCGGGAGGCTTCCCGAGCGGCAGTACGCGTGGAACGACCGTCTCCCGACGGACGATCACGGCAACACCGTCCTCCCGCGCCACCAGACGCTCTGGTACCTGACGCTCGACGGCGACGGGCCGCCGAGCGCTGACGACCGCGACGCGGTGGAGGCGGCGCTCGCGACGCTCGACCGCGCCTACGAGCGGAGCAACGAGGGGCTGATCCACTCGGTCGCGTACTCGCCGTCGTACTTCGACCGCTTCGACGAGCCGCTGCCGGACGGCGTGGACCTCCCCCCGCCGCGGGCGCTGTCGGCGTTCGAGGAGCCGGACCTCGACACGCAGGACGCGCTCCTCCACCTCGCGAGCGACCGCGCCGACGTCCTGCTCGCGGCCGAGGAGGCGCTCAAGGGCGAGCGGGGGGAGGCCAACGGCGTCGCCGTCGAGGCCGCCCTGACGGACGTCCTCGCGCTCGACGACCGCCGGACGGGCTTCATCGGCGACGGCATGCCCCACGAGCGGGCGAGCGAGACGAAGCTGTCGGGCATCCCGGAGGGTAACCCGATCCCGAAGGACGCGCCGCTGTTCATGGGGTTCGTGGCGGGCTTTCGACGGAACCAGGCGACCGAGGACTCCGTCGCCATCCCGTCGGGGCCGTTCGCCGACGGGACGACCAAACACGTCTCCAACATCCGCCAGCGCCTGCAGGACTGGTACGTCGAGCAGGACCACCGCCAGCGCGTCATGGAGATGTTCAGCCCGACGCACGCCGAGCGGGGGATGATCCCCGAGGGGAGCGTCGGCGAGGAACTCGGGGACTTCTCGGGGGTCACGCGGGAGGTCATCGACCGGATCGAGGAGGACGCCCTGGCGTTCGGCCGGGTGGGCCACGCCCAGAAGGCCGCCCGCGCCAACTGCGACGCCGACGGGAACGCGAAGCTCCTCCGGCGGCACTTCGAGTCCACCGACGACGACGCGGCCAGCCTGCACTTCCCGTCGCTCCAGCGGGGCATCTCGGAGTTCGAGGCGGTCCGCGAAGCGATGAACGGCGCGGACCTCACCGAGGTGACGCCCGCGATCCGCCAGCGCGTCAACAACGGCATCCTCGAGTACATCTTCGTGGACCACCGCGGGAACTTCCTCGTCCCGCCGCGAGGGTTGCGCGCGCTGCCGCCGGCGAACCCCGACTAGGCCGACAGACCGAAAGCCACAATCCTCCCCTCGCGTAGGGTACACCGGAAGGTCCGTCGTGAGTTCGCCACACGTCTCGCAGTCGGTCGCATCGACACCGAACGCCGGGCGCGGGGGTCCCTGTGCCTGATCCGTTCCCGCAGAACCACCGGTTTCGCAAGTTCGCGCTCTACCGCCACGAGGACGCCTCCGGCGTCTCCGGGACGGGCGTCGTCGCCTACGGCGTGCAGTTCCCGCCGCCCAACGGCAAGTGCGTCGTCGCGTGGGTGACGAACGTGGGGAGCGTCAGCGTCTACGATAACATGCAGGCCGTCCAGGAGATCCACGGCCACGAGGGGGGGACCGAGGTCATCTGGGAGTGACCGGGGGGACCCGGGGGTAACAGCGGTGCACCGCCGACACGGGCGGGCGAACGACGTATCACCGCGCCGGACGATACGACCGTCATGAGCGACGACGCGAGCGACGACGGGAAGTGGCGCGCGCTGGCGACGCTCTCGGTCGCGGAGCTGTTCGCCATGTCGCTGTGGTTCAGCGCCACGGCGGTCGCGCCCGAACTCGCCGCGCTGTGGGACCTCTCGGCCGCCGAGGCCGCGTGGCTCACGATGGCCGTGCAGGCGGGGTTCGTCGTCGGGGCGCTCGGCTCCGCCGCGCTCACGCTCGCGGACGTGGTCCCGACGCGGTACCTGTTCGCCGCCTCGGCGCTCGTCGGCGCGGGCGCGACCGCCCTGCTGGGGAGCGTCGACGGCGCGCTCCCCGCCGTCGCGCTCCGATTTCTCACCGGCGTCGCGCTCGCCGGGGTGTACCCGCCGGGGATGAAGCTCGTCTCGGGGTGGTTCCGCGCGGGCCGGGGGCTCGCAATCGGGACGCTCATCGGCGCGCTCACCGTCGGGTCGGCGCTCCCGCACCTCGTCCGCGCGGTGGGGGGCGTCGGCCGGCCGCGGCTCGTGCTCTACGCCGCGGCGGGACTCGCCGTGGTCGGCGCGGCGCTCGTCCTGCTGGTCGAGGAGGGCCCCTACGGCGTGCCCGCCGCGCCGTTCGACCCGCGCGCGGTGGGACGCATCCTCCGGGACCGCCCGACCGTCCTCGCGAACCTCGGCTACTTCGGGCACATGTGGGAGCTCTACGCCGTCTGGACCTGGATCCCGACGTACCTGGCGGCCAGCTTCGCCGCCCGCGCGGGGGAGGCTCCCGCGCTCGCCTCCGCGCTGGCGTTCGCCGCCATCGCCGCGGGGAGCCTCGGGGCCGCCGCCTTCGGCCTCGCCGCCGACCGCTGGGGGCGGACGACGCTCACCAGCGCGAGCATGGTCGCGAGCGGGAGCGCCTGCGTCCTCGCGGGCGTGGTCTTCGGCGGATCGATCGGGCTCGTCGCGCCGTTCGTGCTCGTCTGGGGGTTCGTGATCGTCGCCGACTCCGCGCAGTTCTCCGCGTCCGTGACCGAACTCGCGGACGAGCGCTACGTCGGGACGGCGCTGACGCTCCAGACCGCGCTCGGTTTCCTGCTCACCGTCGTCACGATCCAGGCGACGCCGCTCGTCGCGGAGGTCGTCGGCTGGCGCTGGGCGTTCGCGCCGCTGGTCGTGGGACCGGCGGTCGGGACGCTCGCGATGCTCAGGTTGCGGGCGCTCCCCGCGGCACGCCGGCTGGCCGGCGGCGCGCGCTGAAACCCGCACGGAGGACGACGCGGTCGGCGGTCAGACCGCGCCGCGTCCCGCTTCCGGTCGGTCGACTTCCTGTAGGGACTCCTCGGGCGGCGAGATCGACTGCTCGGACTCCCCGTAGTGGAGCGCCCTGGGCAGCATGGCCCGCGCCACCGCGAACACGATGAACATGACGACCCACGCGATGGCGACCAGGGCGAGTGCGACTGCTTCGGTCATAGTCGTGTGTAATGCTACCGAATAGCAAAAGCCTGCCTCGACGGTCTCCGTTCACGATGCGTTCGGGGGCGTGAGCGTACCGAATCCCGGACGGCCCCGGTTTCGGTGCGCTCCGGTACGTCCCGCGTCTTGCCGCGCCGCCAAGGCCTAACACCGTGCCGCCCCCATCCCGGGACGATCACGATGGCTCCGCGCAACCAGAGCGACACGTTCGACATCGGCGGCGAACTGACCGTCCACCGGCTCGGCTTCGGCGCGATGCGCCTGACCGGCGAGAACATCATCGGGCCGCCCGAGGACGAGGCGGCGGCGAGGGACGTCCTCCGACGCCTCCCCGACCTCGGCGTCGACTTCGTCGACACCGCCGACTCCTACGGGCCAGGCGTCAGCGAGCGGCTCATCGGCGAGGTGTTCGGCGGCTCCGACGAGGTGGTCGTCGCCACGAAGGCCGGCCTGCTGCGCAACCGCGACGGCGACTGGCTCCCGCACGGCGACCCCGACTACGTCCGCAACCAGGTGCTCTGCAGCCTCGACCGCCTGCGAACCGACACGATCGACCTCTATCAGCTCCACCGACCCGACCCGGAGACGCCCTTCGAGGACTCCGTCGAGGCGTTCGCGGAGCTGAAGGACGAGGGGCTGGTCGAGCACGTGGGCCTGAGCAACGTGAGCGTCGACCAGCTGGAGACGGCCCTCGAGATCGTCGATATCGCCACCGTCCAGAACGAGTACAACGTCGGCAACCGCGAGTCGGAGGCCGTCCTCGAACGCTGCGAGGAGGAGGACATCGGCTTCATCCCGTGGTTCCCGCTCGGCGCGGGGGACCTCGGGGAGAAGGGGGCGGTCCTCGACGAGGTGGCGGACGCCCACGACGCCTCGCGCCGGCAGGTGGCGCTAGCGTGGCTGCTCCGACACTCGCCGGCCACGCTTCCCATCCCCGGCACGTCGAGCGTCGAGCACCTCGAGTCGAACGTCGCGGCCGCCGCCCTCCAACTGTCGGACGACGAGATGCGGCGGTTGGACGAGTAGCGACTCGCCCGCGGGCGAATCGTCGTCGTCTCACCGGTCGTTCCGCCCGACGAACCGCGTCACGACCCGTCTCCGGTGGGTGAACGTCCGTTCGAGGCTCGACGCCTCCGAGGGCGGCGCCGCGATGAGGCGCGCGACGGCGAGCAGGACGAAGCCGCCCCCGGTCGCGAGCGTCAGGGTGACGTTCAGGAGCGCGAGATCGCCCACGTCGAGCGCGAACAGCGCCACGAGCACGCCGTTGAGCGCCAGGCGTCCGGCGAGCGCGAGCAGCCCCACGGTCAGGACCGCCGCGACGACGGCCCGCCGCCAGTCGTACTGGCGACGCATGTCGTCGCGCTCGTAGTGTAGCGGCGACCGGGCGACCGCGCGCGCACGGACGGCGGCGACGAACTCGATTCCGCGGTGTCGGAGGTACGTTCGGTACGGCCGTCGGTACCGGGAGGTGAGCGACTCCCGTCGACGGATGGGTGAGGACCTCCGCATGGACGCGTTGGTATCGCATCCGTCGGCTTCAATGTTCGTCAGACGCCCTCCCTCGCTGACGAATGTTCACACGTCTGCCATCGCGACGGGCGGCCGCGGCGACGGTAGAGACGGGAGTAGCGGATCTCTCGGGGGCTATACTTCCGCTTCGTCCCTGAACCAACCGACCACGAGCGAAAAACAATATAATTTCTATCATTATTCTATCTACATAAAATTGCCGCCCCTCAGTCGAGGAGCCGCCGAACGGAGTCGCGGTGGCGATCCGGGAGGCGGTCGGCGAGCGCGTTCGGATCGGTCTCGCCGTCGGCGTTCACGAGGTAGGCGCGGCCGGGAACGTCGCCGTAGATCCGCTGGAAGTCGTAGACGAACCCGTAGACGCGCACCTCCGGCGGTACCGCGCTCGCGTCGCGGAGGAACTCGACCTGGCGGTCCACGTTGTACTCGACGAGACGGTTCACGACCTCTCGGTCGGACGCGTCGGCGTCGACGCGCCCGCTCGACAGCGCGTCCTCGACGACCGGCACGAGCGACTCGACCCACTTCTCGACGCCCGGGTGCTCGACGGTCGCGCCCCCGGTGACCGCCTCGTACGCCGCCGTGACCGCGCCGCAGCCCGTGTGTCCCACGACGGCGACGGTCTCGGTCCCCGCGTACGCGATCGGGTAGAGAACGCTCCCGTCGACGACCCGCTCGCCGCGGTACTCGTCCCAGGCCTGGTTACCGATGGTGCTGGGGGTGAACAGCCAGCCCGGTTCGGCCACGTCCCACATCCCCTCCTGGGAGACGCGCGAGTCGGAACAGCAGACGGAGACGACGGCCGGCCGCTGCCCGTCGAGCACGTCGTCGAAGTACCCGTCGGGGAGCGTCTCCACGTGTCTATCGTTACCGTCTAGTAGGGCGTGAAGGATCTGCTCTGTCACGTCTCCTTCCTCGTCGGGGTGAGACATAAACGCTGTCCGATCGGGGACGCCGCGTCCCCGGTCGCGCGACGGTGCGACCGAAACCGTCAGACAGCGCTGCCGGACAGTACCGCCGGATAGCGCCGTCATCTCCCTGGATCGGCCGGCGCTAGCAAGCCCAAGGGACACGTCCTCCCCCGTCGTGGTACGGTCCGATGTTCCGAACGATCAGATCGATCCTGCGACGCGTCGTCGACCTCGTCATCGCGATCGTCACGCTCCCGCTCCGGTTGCTCAGATCGCTCCTGTGACGGAGGTCGTGAACCGCGCGGAGCGGTCTCAGTCCCGCACCGTCTCGGCGTCGTCCCCCGGTCGAACGACGACCTCGAGGACGGCGTTGTTGAACCGCACCCGGGGGACCGCGACCGGATCCCAGGGGAGCGAGAGCCGTTCGACGACCCGGTCGCGAACCGCGATGACGAGGTCGTTCGACCGCTCGTCGAGTCCGACGAGGAGGTCGTCCTCGTCGACGCCCGGCAGGTCGGCGACGACCACCAGTTCCCCGTCGTATCGGTACGTCTCCACGTGGTAGTCGTCCGCGTCGGACGACCCGTCGGCGTCGACGCGCGAGGAGGGCCGGCGGCTCACGCCGCGGCGTTCGCGCCGCTCGCCGATCGGGTGCTGTCGCCCCTCCTCGTCGAGGTGGGAGACGTCCACGTCGACGAGGCCGTTCAGGAGGTCGGTGATCGACCGGAGTCCGACCTCGAGTCGGAACCCGGTCCCCCGTCGATTCGACCGCTCCCCGTCGGATGTCTCCGCGTTCGTTCGCTCGTTCCCGTCGTCGGCCGAATCCGGATCTGTCATTTCGGTTTCCCTCGTCCGCGCGACGCGCGCTCGCCGTCGCTTCGACGCCGATTCGCATAAGGGATACGCCCGGGTCGGCCCGGGTCGCCCCGAATCGGCGTCGGCCCCTCGACGGGCGGAGCTACCCGGCCCGCGCCAGTCGGTCGACGTCCCGTTCGAGCCGTTCGGCGGATCGAACGCGGAGTTCGCACGCCTCCCCCTCGGTCACGCGGTCCCTCCCGTCGATCCGGTGCGTATTCGGGGCGTACGACGACACGTCGAACCCCATCCGGCCGAGGTACGCGCGGACCTCCGTCGACTCGGTGCCGTCGTGGATAGCCGCATCGACGTAGTCGCGCAGTCGCTCGAACCGGGGGAGCGTGATCGCGTCGCCCGTCACCCGCCCCTCCTCGCCCTCGATGCGCACGTCGACGTCATCGAGTCTCCCCAGCAGGGCGTCCACGTCGGCGACGAGGCGGAGCGTCTCGCTCGGGAGGGCGGCGTCGGGCGAGCGCCACTCGACCGTCGGACAGGCCTTCCGTAGCCGCACCGGCGTCCAGACCGCGTCGTCGCTGGTGAAGTGGTCGTCCACCTCGCGCTGATCGACGCCCCGCTCGAACGCCGCCCGCTTGAACTCGTCGTACCGCCGATCGAGGCGCTCGTTCCACTCCTCGACGTCGTCGACGTAGTCCCATAGCTGACCGTGCCGGGGATGTCGTCCGTACCCCTTCCGCCGGTACACGTACGAGCGCGCGTCGGCCGCGATCCGGCGTCCCTGGAAGTAGGGCGACGAACTCAGCAGCGCGAGCGCCGGATCGAGCGCGCTGAGCACGTTCAGCTGATCGGTCTCGTCCCGCCGCTCGAAGTGGACGTGCGTGCCGGCGCAGTACCTGGCGTAGGCGAAGCTCCCCCCGATGACGCGTTCCTGGATCCGGCTCCGGTCGCCGGGGCGCTGTCGGATCCTCCCCCCGTGGATCGGCGTGCCGAGGGGGACGAGCCGCTTGTTCAGCCGGTCGCACTCCTCCAGGACGATCCGAAGCCGTTCGACCAGCTCCTCGCGAAGTCCCGCGATCGTCTCGCAGGGCGTGGTCTTGATCTCGAACAGGCACTCGACGAACTCCTGCTCGACCTCGTCCGATACCTCGGTGAGCGAGTCGGGCGTCGTGAGCCTCCCCGCCTCGTCGATCACCCAGTACTCGAGTTCGATCCCCTTCTTCATTGGCGTGTTCCGCTGTTCCGCCCGCCCGGCAGGTGCGCCGGGCGCGGGCCCCGTCTCTAACGTCATCCGGAATGCGAAAGAACGGGTCCTGTCAGTCGGTCGAGACCGCGTCGGTCTACCAGGACCTGCGTTTCGTGCTGGGGTGGTGAAAGGCTCTCGCCTGCAGGTGCCGACCCCGTCCGGTGGCGGTCGGTCGGTTCGTGCCCCGATTCGGTTCGCAACCCGGAGGTTCAATCCGAACGGGTTCCGAGGTCGACCGTGGCCGATTCCGACCGCGGATCGGACGTGAGCGACCGGGAGATCCTGGCGGTCTTCGCGAACGTGGACGAGCCGCGGCAGGTGGCGGACGAGCTACCGATTACGGTCGAGAACGTCGGAGACCGCCTCCAGGACCGCTACGAGGCGGTCTGCTCGACCGGGCAGACGCGGCCGCCGCCGGTCCGGCGCGGCGGCTCGCGCGCGACCGGCACGGGTCGACCTCGCGCCTCGTCGGGTCGTCGGGGTCGCTCCGCTCGCGGGCGGGAGTGGAAGCACGTCGCCGAACCGGCGCGCCGCTACGCGTTCGATACAAAGGTAGAATGTGAGGTCTCGCGCCGTCGCCGTGAGGCGACGCGTCGTTACCGAGTTAGAGTCGGGTGACGTTCGTCGCGCGCGGGCCCTTGGGGGCCTGTTCGATGCTGAATTCGACTTCCGTTCCCTCCTCGAGATCCGGGCCGCCAACGTCTTCCATGTGGAAGAAAACGTCCTCGTCCGCGTCGTCGCTCGAAATGAAACCGTAGCCGCCAGTGTCGTTGAAGAAATCAACGTTTCCTTTCGCCATTGCCTCTAAAGGGAACGGCGCCCCACGGATAACGCTTGCGAGGGTCGTGGTACCACGGGGGTATTTTACTCGACGTTTTACCCGAACCGGAGGGAATACTGGACGAACAGCGACGTGCGGGCGACCACTGCTGGAATAACTTCCCCACCGCGTCCGACCGCACCCGTTCCGGCTCTATCGGTAGTTCCCACCCCGGCGGCCGGGGTGCCCCTCGCGGGGCGGAGGAGTCGGGTGTGGGTTCGCCTCGTTCGGATCGCCTCGCTCGCCCGTCTCGGGCGGGACCGCTCGCCCTCCCCGCGCCCCTCGTCTTTTTACCGCCGTTCGTTCATTAGGGAATACCATGGCGGAAGAACTCGACTCGACATCGATGACGCTGGTCCAGCGGGTCGTGCTGCTCGGCGTCACCCACCTCTCTCACCGCGGCGACACGCCCGTCCACTCCGCCGACGTGCGGCGCGCCTGCGCGAACTGCTTCGACGAGGTCGACGCGGACGTCCTCGGTCGGCTCTCGGAACCCGACGTGATCCGCACGCTCAACCGGCTCGAGGCCGACGGCCTCGTCGAGGCGGTGAGCGTGGAGAACACCTCGCCGGTCGGCAAGGGCAGACCGACGTACGCGCTGAGCGTCGAGGTCGACGCCGTCCTCGACGCCTTCGAGGACGACGAGCGGGTCGTCCGGGTCGTCGATCACATCCGCGCGCAGCGGGCGTGAGCGGACGCCAGCCTCGCCGCTGACGGGCGTTCGGCGCGGTCGAACCGGGGAACCGGGAATCCCACTTCCACCCCTACTCCAGGAGGAGCAGCGACGGGTTCTCCAGGTACTCCATGACCCGGTTCGTGAACGCCGCCGCCTGCGCGCCGTCGATGACGCGGTGGTCGATCGAGAGCGACAGGGTCATGACGTACCGCGGCACCACCTCGCCGCTCACGGCCGCCCCGTTCTCTCGGTGGGCCGACGCGTCGCTCTCGACCACCCGCGGCTTCTTCTTGATCGCGCCCAGCCCGAGGATCGCGGTCTCGGGGTAGTTGATGATCGGCGTGGCGTACTCGCCGCCGATCGCCCCGAAGTTGGTGATGGTGAACGTCCCGCCCTGCATCTCCTCGCGGGAGATGGTGCGCTCGCGGGCCCGCTCGACGAGTTCGCCCAGCTCCGAGGACAGCTGCAGCATGCCCTTCCGGTCGGCGTTCCGGATCACGGGAACCATCAGCCCCGCGTCGGTGGCGACGGCGACGCCGACGTTGTAGTCCCTCCGGAGGACGATCTCCTCCGCCTCCTCGTCCAGCGTGGAGTTGAGGTAGGGGAACTCGCGCAGCGCCGCGACGACCGCCTCGATGACGAACGGCATGAACGTGAGCGAGACGCCACGCTCGGCGGCGACCTCCTTCAGTTCGCCCCGGACCGCGACGAGTTCGGTCACGTCCACCTCGTCGTGGTGGGTGACGTGCGGCGCGGTGTACTTGGATCGCGCCATCTGCGTGCCGATGGTGCGCCGGATGCCGCGGTAGGGGACGCGCTCGTCCTCGGCCCCTTCGTACGCCTCGGACGCGGCGCTCGCGGCGTCCGCGTCGGCGGCTCGGGCCTCCTCCTGGGCCTCGGCGTAGGCGACGACCTGCTCGGGCTTGACGAACGGCCGGCCGTCGCGCTCCTCGTCGGTGGGGATGGCGTTCAGATCGACGCCGCGCTCCTCGGCGAGCCGTCGGGTGGCGGGGGCGGCGAGCGTTCGATCCCGCTCCGCGGACTCGACGGCCATCGAGGCGGTCGCCCCCGCCGTCTCGGCACCGTCGTCGCTGACGCGCCGCGTCGCGGACTCCGCGCTCTCGACCGCCGCTTCGGGGGACCGGGGCGTCTCCGCCGCCCCCGCGGCCTCCTCGCCCGCGCTCTCGGCGTGCGCGCGCACGTCGGCGTCGCTGACCCGCCCGCCCGGCCCCGATCCCTCGACCTCGGCGATGTCGACGCCGAGTTCGCGGGCGAGCCGCCGGGCGCTGGGGGCGGCGAAGACGCGCCCCTCGGGTGTGGTGACCTCCTCGGTCCCGCCGCCCGGAACCTCCTCGGCGGCGCCCTCCTCCGCCGCCTCGGGTTCCGGGCGCTCCGTCTCGGGTTCCCCGGCCGCCTCGCCGCCCTCGGTCTCGAAGACGATGATGACCTCGCCGACGGGGACGACCTCGCCGGCCTCGGCCCGGATCTCCTTCACGGTGCCGTCGACCGGCGAGGGGACCTCGACGACGGCCTTGTCCGTCTCGGCCTCCGCTACGGGCTGGTCCTCCGAGACCCGATCGCCCTCCTCGACGAGCCAGCCCACGATCTCCGCCTCGGTCAACCCCTCGCCGACGTCCGGGAGTTTGAATTCTCGCGTCGCCATGGTCAGAACTCGCAGGCCTCTCTGATACCGTCCTCGATGCGCGAGGATTCGGGGAGGTAGTAGTCCTCGAGCGCGTACAGCGGGAAGGGCACGTCGAAGCCCGTGACGCGCGTTATCGGTGCCTCCTGGTAGAACAGCGCCTCCTCCTGGATGGTGGCGACGATCTCGCCGGCCAGCCCGCCCGTCCTGGGGGCCTCGTGGACGACGGCGGCGCGGCCGGTCTTCTCGAACGACTCGACGATCGCGTCGGTGTCGAGCGGCGAGAGCGTGCGCAGGTCGACGACCTCGGCCTCGATGCCCTCCTCCGCGAGGGTCTCCGCGGCCTCCATCGTCGCGCGCGTCATCGCGCCCCACGTGAACACGCTCACGTCCTCGCCCTCGCGGCGCACGGCGGCCTCGCCGAGCGGGACGGTGTACGTCCCCTCGGGTACCGCCTCGCGGAACGCGCGGTAGATGAGCTTCGGTTCGAGGAAGATCACCGGATCCGGATCGCGGATCGCGCTCGCGAGCAGCCCCTTCGCGTCGTAGGGCGTGCTCGGGATGACGACCTTGAGGCCGGGTTCGTGGACGTAGAACGCCTCCTTCGACTCGGAGTGGTGCTCCGGCGCGCGGATGCCGCCGCCGTAGGGCGCGCGCACGACCAGCGGGCAGGAGAAGCGACCGCGGGAGCGGGTTCGCAATCGGGCGGCGTGGCTGACGATCTGGTCGAACGCCGGGTACATGAACCCGGAGAACTGCATCTCGGCGACCGGGCGGAGACCGTAGGCCGCCATTCCGATGGCGGTGCCGGCGATGCCGGACTCCGCGAGCGGCGTGTCGATGACGCGGTCCCCCCCGAACTCGTCGTAGAGGCCCTGCGTGGCGCGGAAGACGCCGCCGTTCTTCCCGACGTCCTCGCCCATCACGATGACGTCCTCGTCGCGCTCCATCTCGTCGCGCAGGCCGTTCGCGACGGCCTGCACCAGCGTGAGACTCTGCGTCTCGGTCCGTTGTTCCTGTCGGCTCATTCTAGGAGTTCCTCGTCGCCGTGGTGTTCGCGCAGCCGTTCGAGGTAGTCGCGCTGCTGGCGGAGGCGCTCGGGCATGTCCGCGTAGACGTACTCGAACATGTCGGCCGGATCGGGCCGTTCGATGGACTCGGCGACGTCGATCGCCTCCGCGACCTCCGCCTCGATCGCCTCCGTGACGGCGTCCACGCGCTCGTCGTCGAGGACGCCCCGGTCGCGGAGGAACGATTCGAGGCGCGGGATCGGGTCCCTGCGCTTCCACTCCTCCACCTCGTCGTCCTCGCGGTAGACCGAGGGGTCGTCGGCCGTCGTGTGCGCGCCGAACCGGTACTGGACGGCCTCGATCAGCGTCGGGCGGCGCTGCCCGTCGCCGGGGTCCCTGGCCTTCTCGACCGCGTTACGCGTCACCTGGTAGACCGCGAGCGGGTCCATCCCGTCGACCTGGACGCCCTCGAACCCGTAGGCGATGGCCTTCTGAGCGATCGTCTCGCTCGCGGTCTGGCGCTCGCGCGGGACGGAGATCGCCCACTGGTTGTTGTTACAGAAGAAGACGGCCGGCGTGTCGAACACGCCCGCGAAGTTGAGCCCCTCGTGGAAGTCGCCCTCGCTGGTCGCGCCGTCGCCGAAGTAACAGAGGAACGCCTGCCGCTCGCCCTTCAGCTTCGACGCCCACGCGAGGCCGGTCGCGTGGAGCACCTGCGTCGCGATGGGGACGGCGATGGTGAAGACGTTCTTCCCGGCCATCCGGTTGCCGCGCTCGTCGCCCATCCAGTAGCGCAGCGTCTCCTCGAAGCCGACTCCGCGGGCGTAGGCCGCCGCATGCTCGCGGTAGCTCGGAACCAGCCAGTCATCGTCGTCGAGCGCGAACGCCGACCCGATCTGTGCGCCCTCCTGACCGGACAGCGGCGGGTAGGTGCCCATCCGCCCCTGGCGCTGGAGGCTCACCGCGCGCTTGTCGAAGTGACGCGCCAGCCGCATCTGCCTGTACATCTCGACCATCGACTCGTCGTCGAGGTCCGGTACCTCGGCCCCCTCGACCACGCGCCCGTCCTCGTCCAGGATCCGGACGCGCTCCCGGGGATCGCGCTGTAGCGTACTCATACCGCCCTCCATGACATACCACGAGTCCCGCCGCTGGCAGTATAGTAGTTTCGTAAAAACGTTTCTCTTATGCTGATTCTTGCCACCCGAGTGGGGATCTCGTCGAATTATGTCGGGGGAATCGGCGACTATTCGACCGAATCTGGTATTCGTCGGCCGGAAAGTGTATGAATTTGCGTTCACCGTGGCTTCGGCGTCAGAATTCTGGACGATCGTTCGTTCGGATCCGCCAGCGCGCCCCTCGAACGGTCGGAGTGCGAGGGATCGTCCTCGAATAGTCACGGCGCGCAATCCTTATCATCCGATGACCGGAACGTCGTCCATGGTCGTCTCGACCGACTCCATCTGGGAATTCCTCGCGGACCTCTTCGAGGAGGAGTACGCCGACGTCACCGTCTACGGCGACGCCGACGAACGGACGGTCCTCCACGAGGGGCCCGTTCGCGTCCGTGCGAACGGCTGGATCGAACTCCCGGCCGGTCGCCTCCTGTCGCCGGGGACCGTCCACCACGTCGACGTCCACTCGTCCGGGTCGCCCGACGACGGTGTCGACCGGCCGTAGGACCGTCGAACGCGCTCAGTCGCCCGTCTCCGCCCGGGCGACCGCCCGCGCCTCCTCGACGCTCCGCCCCTCCCGGAGCAGGGCGTCGACGAATAGCTCGCCCGCCTTGTAGGACGATCGGACGAGGGGGCCGCTGGCGCAGTAGAGGAAGCCGAACTCCTCCTCGCCCACGTCGCGCCAGGTGTCGAACTTGTCGGGGTGGACGAACTCGCTCACCTCGAGGTGGCGGCGCGAGGGCTGGAGGTACTGGCCGAAGGTGAGGACGTCGACGCCCACCTCCCGGAGGTCGCCCATCGTCTGGTAGACCTCGTGGTCGTACTCCCCGACGCCGAGCATGAGCGAGGTCTTGGTGTAGATCGAGGCGGTCTCGTCGACCCGCTCGAGCACCGAGAGCGACTGCTCGTAGTTCGCCCGGCGGTCGCGCACGGGCCACTGGAGGCGCTCGACCGTCTCGACGTTGTGCGCGATGACGTCCGGGCGCGCGTCGACGATGCGATCGACGCACTCGGGGTCGCCCCTGAAGTCCGGGATGAGCACCTCCACGAGGATCGACGGGTCGCGCTCCTTGATCTCGCGGATGGTCCGCGCGAAGTGCGCGGAGCCCTGGTCGGGGAGGTCGTCGCGGTCCACCGACGTGAGCACGACGTAGTCGAGGCCGATCTCCGCCACCGCCTCGGCGACGTTGGCTGGTTCGTCCCCGTCGAGCGGTTCCATCCCGCCGGTCTTCACGTCGCAGAAGTTACAGCCCCGCGAGCAGCGATCGCCCATCAGCATGAACGTCGCCGTCCCCGGGCCGTCGCGCCCGCTCCAGCACTCCCCCAGGTTCGGGCAGTTGGCCTCCTCGCAGACCGTGTGCAGGTCGCGGTCGCGGAGGGTCCGCTTGATCTCGGCGAAGCGCCGGCCCGACGGCGGCCGCATCTTCAGCCAGTCGGGCTTGCGCGTCTGACTCATACGCCCCCCTCGGCGCGACCGGACTAAAACCTGCGGTTCACCGGAATCGGCTCGTCGGCCGACCGTCGGCCGACCGCAGTCGGTCGGTTTTCGCGCCACATTACCCATCAAATGAATTGCAAAAATTAATAACCGCTATGCCAAAACACTGCGTCGATGCTCGACCTCTCGTCCGACGACATCACCGAGGGGCCGGTGCTGCGGGCGCTGCTCGTGCTTTCGGCCCCGCTACTCGTCCAGAACGTGGTCCAGGTCCTCCAGCAGGTGATCGACCTGTTCTGGGTCGGGCGCCTGGCGAACGCCGACGCCGCCGTCGCCGCCGTCGGCCTCGTCATGCCCCTCCAGGCGCTCGTGTTCGCGGTCGCGGTCTTCATCCCGCTCGTCGGAACGCAGGTGATCGTCGCCCAGCGCGTCGGCGCGGAGGACGTGCCGGGCGCGCGGCGGGGGGTCGCGACCGGACTGCTGACCGCGGTCGGTCTCGGTACGACGTTCGGCCTCGCCGCCGTCGCGATCGCGCCCGCGCTCATCGACCTGATCACCGACGTGCGGCCGGGAGCGGTCGTCGAGATGGTCGAGACGCAGGCGACCGCCTACTTCAGCGTCCTCATGGTCGGCTTGCCGCTGCTCACGCTCGCCGACACTACCGAGTCCGCCTTCGTCGGCTGGGGCGACTCGCGCGTCGCGCTGTACATGAACCTCCTCGCCGTCGGGATCAACGCGATACTCGATCCGATCCTCATCTTCGGGTTCGATAACAACCCCGCTTTCGCGGCGCTCGGCATGGACGGTATCGCCGCCTCCCTGCTGGGCGCGACGGGCTTCGCCGGGATGGGCGTGGCGGGCGCGGCGCTCGCGACGGTCGTCGGCTACTCGCTCGGGTTCGTCCTCGGGCTCTCCCTCGTTCTCGCGAGGCGCAACGGCGGGATGCTCTCCGGCGACGCGTTCCGCGCGAACGTCGCCGAGTTCCACGAGCTGTTCGAGGTCGGCCTCCCGATGGCGGGCCAGCAGGCGGCGAAGCAGATCGCCGACCTCGTGCTCGTCGTCGTCACGTTCGCCCTCGGCGGCGCGGCCGGCCTCGCCGCCTACTTCGTCGGCTACCGCGTCGCGGGCGTCGCCGTCATCCCCTCGGGGAGCCTCCAGCAGGCGGCCCAGAGCGTCGTCGGACAGAACCTCGGCGCGGGGCTGGTCGAGCGCGCCCGCGAGGCGACGTGGCGCGGGGCCGCCGTCGCCGCCGCCGTCCTCGGGACGCTCGGCCTGCTCCAGTGGTTCGTGCCCGGCACTATCGTCGGCGTCCTCGCCCCGCAACTGGAGGGGCGGGCGCTCGACCTGACGGTGCGCTACCTCCGGATCCTCGCGATCGGCTACCCCGCCATCGGCGCGACCTACCTCTTCCAGGCGGGCTTCAACGGCGCGCGGCGCACGCAGACGAGCTTCGTCGCGAGCCTCCTCCAGTACTGGGGCGTGCGCCTCCCGGTCGCGCTCGTCGGCGGGCTGGCGTTCGCGATGGGCGTCGAGGCCGTCTTCTGGGCGGTGACGGTCTCCAACGCCGTCGCCGCCGTCGGCCTCGGCGCGTACTACTACTACTCCGCCGAGAACGGCATGTTCGACCGCGCGGCGACCGCCGCCGTGGTCGAGTGACGCGCGCGGATCGACGTCCGCCCGGCGCGGAGAGAAACCCCTTTCATCGCTCGCACCTCCCATCTCCTGTGAACGTTACCGAGCGCCTCCCGCAGTTCGCCGACGCCTTTCCGTTCGAGTCGTTCAACCGAATGCAGTCGGAGGCGCTCCCCGCGATCCTCGAGCGCGACGAGAACGTCGTCGTCAGCGCGCCAACCGCCAGCGGCAAGACCGCCCTCGCGGAACTCGCCATCTGCAAGACCCTGGAGCGAGGCGGCACCGCCCTCTTTCTCGCCCCGCTCCGCGCGCTGACCAACGAGAAGGAGAGCGAGTGGGAGCGCTTCGAGGCCCTCGGCTACTCGGTGTACGTCGTCACCGGCGAGCGGGAGCTGAACTCCCGCCGGGCGGAGCGCGCCGACATCCTCGTGATGACCCCCGAGAAGGCCGACTCGGCCACGCGAAAACACGAGTCCTCCCGGTACGGCTTCGTCCGGAGCGTCGACTGCTGCGTCATCGACGAGGTCCACCTGCTCGACTCCGACCGGCGGGGGTCCGTCCTCGAGGTGACCGTCTCGCGCCTGCGGCGCATCTGCGACCCGCGGATCGTCGCCCTCTCCGCGACGATGCCAAACGTGGACGACGTGGCGGCGTGGCTCGACGCCGTCCCGGAGACGACCTTCGAATTCGACGACGGCTACCGCCCGGTCCCGCTGGAGGCGGGGGTCCGCACCTACACCCACGGCGACAACCCCTTCGCCGACAAGTACCGGCGGCTCTACCGCGCGCTCGACCTCGCGGAGCCGCACGTCCGCGACGGCGGCCAGGCGCTGGTGTTCGTCGCCTCCCGTCAGGACACCGTCCGCGCCGCGGAGAAGGCCCGCGACGAACTCGCCGGCCGGGACGTCCCGATGGGCGCGCGCGGCGACTACGACTTCCACACCGAGGCGAAGGAACTGCAGAACAAGACGCTCCGCCAGTCGGTCCTCGACGGCGTCGGCTTCCACCACGCCGGGCTCTCCCGCGAGGACAAGGCGCGCGTCGAGGCGTGGTTCCGCCGCGGCGACATCCAGCTCCTCTTCTCGACCTCGACGCTCGCCTGGGGCGTGAACCTCCCCGCCCGCTGCGTCGTCATCCGGGACACGAAGCTCCACGACCCGCTCGAGGGCGAGGTGGACATGAGCCCCCTCGACGTGCTCCAGATGCTCGGGCGGGCCGGGCGGCCGGGCTACGACGACGCGGGCTACGCCTGGGTGATCTGCGACGCCGCGGACGCCGACAGGTACCGCCGACTCCTCGAGGAGGGGACGGAGATCGAGTCCCGCCTCGCGGAGGACCTGGACGCCCACCTCAACGCCGAGATCGCCCTCGGGACCATCGACGACCTCGACGACGTGATGGACTGGCTCGACACCACCTTCTACGCCACGCGCGCGCGGAGCGCCACCGACCGCTACGACTTCGGCGGCCGCCTGCGCGAGCGCGTCCGCGGGACGCTCTCCGCGCTCGTGGAGGGGGGATTCGTCGAGACGGACGCCGACCTCCGCGTCGAGGGGACCGCCCTCGGCAGACTCGCCTCGCGGTACTACCTCCGGCTCGAAACCGCGGAGCGCTTCGCCGCCCTCGCGGAGCGGGGGGAGCTCGCCGAGATGGACGTGCTGACCGCCGTCGCGCGCGCCGCCGAGTTCGACAGCGTCAGCTGCCGCCAGTCGGAGCGCGACGCCGTGAACGCCGTACTCACCGGGCGGGCGGCGGACGTGGACGACGCGAGCCACCGGAAGGTGCTCGCCATCCTCAGATCGAGCATGGCCGGGACGACCCCCGGCGAGCTCCAGAGCGACGCGTGGGTCATCCGCCAGAACGCCCTGCGCCTGCTCGCCGCCCTGCGGGCGTTCCTCGAACGCTTCGGCGGCCCCGCCGACGCCAACCTCGCCTGCCGCGTCGAGGCGCGCGTCGAGAACGCCATCAGCGCGGACGCCGTCGGCCTGACGGCCATCGACGGCGTGGGGTCCGGCCGGGCGAAGAAGCTCGCCAGCGAGGGGCTCACCACCCCCGCGGACGTGGTCGGGGCGGGCGTCGATGCGCTCGTCGACGCCGGGCTCACGCAGGGCGTCGCGGAGCGCGTCGTCGAGAGCGCCCGGAGCCTCCCCGCCGTCGAGGTCGAGTGGGGCGACTTCCCCGAGCGGATCGCCCGCGGGCGAAACGACATGCGCGAGGTGCGCGTCCGCTCGACGGCCGGCGGCGCTCGCGCGGGCGTCGCGGTGACGGTCAACGGCGTCCCGATGACCGATTCGACCGCGTACCTCGGCGAGACGACCGTCCCCGTCGGCGTCTTCGGCGGCAGCGCCGAGGAGATGGAGTACGAGATCGCCGTCACCTTCCCGGAGCTTCCGCTCGTGCCCGTGCGCGAGTCGCGGACCGTGCGCGTGGAGTGAGGATTTTTGTACGAGAACGGGGCCAGCGTCCCCATGCGACCCACCGACCCCGGATCCGCCGTTCGCGTGATCGCCGGCGACTGCACCACCGAGTTCGACGGCACCCGTGAACAGGTCCTGCGCGGGCGCGTCGTCTGTCTCCTCAAGCCCGACGGCACCGTCCTCGTCCACGACGCCGACGGCTACCAGCCCGTGGCGTGGCTCACCCGCCCCGAGGCGCGTAGCGTGACGAACGACCCCGTCACGGTCGAGGCGCGCGACGGCGACCAGTTCCTCCGGGTGACGGTCCACGAGGCGTCCGCCGACGTGACCGTCCCGGCGAGCCCCGCGGGCGTTCCGGTGGGCACCGCCCCCGACGGCGGGCCGCTCGTCCGCGCGCGCGGCGCGGTCGTGAACCCCGACTCAGGCGCGCGATACGGCCTCCCTTCCGGCGCGACGGTGCTCGACGGGGGCGAGACGTGCGACTGCGGCCTCCCGCGCATCCGGGTCGAGCGCGGCGCGACCTTCGAGGTGTGTCTCGACCGCGCCTGCGAGTCGCTCGACGACGCCGTCCGGGCGGCGTTCGACCGCGAGTGGACGTGCCCCGACTGCGGGTCAGATCTGCGGATCCTCCGCCGGAACGGCCTGCTCGCCGGATGTGACGCCTACCCCGACTGCGAGACGGCGTTCGTCGTCCCCGACGGCGTCGTCCGCGGCACGTGCGACTGCGGGCTGCCGACGTTCCGCACGGCTTCGGGCGTGCGCTGTCTCGACGCGACGTGCGACCGCCCGACCGCGGGGGAGACCATCACCGGTCCCTGAGCGGAATCGACGGCCCGCAGTCAGAAGACGGAGTCGGCGGTCGCCGCCCCGACGACGCTGAAGACCGCGCCGACGGAGACGGCCTTGGCGGTGACGAACGGCCAGCGCGCCCGCTCGACGCCGAGGCCGCTCAGGAACGTCGTGGGCGCGTCGAACGCGAGCGCCAGCAGCAGCACCGCCCCGAACGAGACGGCCATGAGCGAGAGGAAGCGGACCGGGACGCCGCCGATGTCGACCTCGCGGTCGGGGTCGCGGTCGTCGGCCTTGTAGAGCGCGCCGTACCCGATGCCGCCGACGATGGCCGCCGTCAGCACTCCCTGGAAGACACTCATGCTCCGGGCGAGCACCCACACCTCCTCGGTGACGACGAAGGGCCCGGCGAGGAGGAAGCCGCCGACCAGCTGCTGAGCGATGTCCGCGGTCTTGAACCGCCGCGCGGGTCCGACCATGTCCCCACCAGTTCCGTGTCGGATATATACTGTCGGTTGTCCGCTCTCGAACGATCCCGCCGACCCGGTCCGGCGACCCCGTTCGACGGGACCCCGGCCGACGGCGTACTCCGCGGGGAACCGGGGCGCATTTGCGGCGGCACTCCCTCCCGTCCTCCATGAGCGTTCGACGGGAGTTCGACGCGTGGGCCGCCGAGGGCCGCGACAGGGGGATGGAGCGACGACACTGGCACACGGCCAAGCACGCCCTCGCGCGCGTGCCGATCGAGGCGGGCGATGCGGTCCTCGACCTCGGCACCGGGAGCGGCTACGCCGCGCGCGCGCTCCGCGAGACGACGGACGCGGGCCGGGTCTACGGGCTCGACGGCGCGCCGGAGATGGCCCGCAACGCCCGCTCGTACACCGACGACCCCGAGGTGGGGTACGTCGTAGGGGACTTCGACGCCCTGCCGTTCGCGGACGGCAGTCTCGACCACGCCTGGAGCATGGAGGCGTTCTACTACGCGCGGGAGCCGCACCGCACCCTGGCGGAACTTCGGCGCGTCCTGCGCCCCGGCGGCACGTTCTTCTGCGCGGTGAACTACTACGAGGAGAACGTCCACTCCCACGGGTGGCAGGAGGACATCGACGTGGAGATGACCCGCTGGTCGCGCGCCGAGTACCGCGAGGCGTTCCGGGAGGCCGGGTTCCACGTCGCCGAGCAGGACACCATCCCCGACGAGGAGACGGAGATTCCCCCCGCGAGCGAGTTCCCCCACGAGGGCTGGGAGACGCGCGAGGAGATGGTCGAGCGCTACCGGGTCTACGGGACGCTCCTGACGGTCGGGGTCGTGCCGTAGCGTCGGTCGTCGGGCCGCCCGGCGACGAGTTCGGGAAACTGCGGGGGCGATCCCGACGGCGGTCCGAGTCGTGAGGAGCTAGTACGCCCGCTCTCCCGCCTCCACCGTCACGTCCTGCCAGTTCTCCTCGGGCGGAAGCGGACAGGAGAACGTCTCGGAGTAGGCACAGAACGGGTTGTATGCGAGGTTGAAGTCGAGCGGGAGCCTCCTCGGGAGGTCGCCCTCCACGTCTATCTCCATGTAGCGCCCCTGGTGGTAGCTCTCCTGTCCCGTCGTCTTGTCGCGGAAGGGGACGAACAGCCCTTCCTCCGAATCCTGCCGGTACGCGCCGAGGGTCTGCTCCGTCCCGCGCACCTCGAAGCGCAGCGTGGCGACGCGCTCGTAGCGCACCTCGGGGCCGGCGGTCGTCTCCATCACCACGGGGTCGGGGTCGTCGTGGCGCTCGACGCGCGCCTCGACGCGGTACGCGGGGTCCGGTTCGAAGTACGCCAGGCCGTCGAAGTCCCCACGCTCGTCGGGCGGGATCGGCGACTGGGGGTGTTCGGCGAAGAACTCATCCTTCTCGTCGCGGAGCGCGAGCAGTTCCCCGCGCCAGCGCCCGGTGTCGAAGTCGTCGGTCACGACGGGGCTTCGCGCCGAGGGGTCTAATACTGCCGCCCGTACGCCGGTGTCGGAGATGCGCCCCCCGGATACCGCGTCTCGCTAGCCGGGTACGGCCGGCGGTGTACGTCCACGGGCCACCGCTCACGTGGCTATAAGCCGGCGTGCGGAGAACGACGGAGTATGGATCAGGTACGCCACCGGCGGGCGGTCCTCGCCGGCGTCCTCCTCGCGTTCGCCGTCCTCGCCGCGGTCGTGCTCTTCGAGGTGCTCGGGACGGTCTTCTTCGCCGTCACCGTGGCCTACGTGCTCGTACCCCTCCGGAACTACCTCGTGGAGCGGGGGGCCTCGCGCCGGATCGCGGCGGCCGTCGTCTCCACGGGCGCGTTCGTCGCCGTCCTCGGGATCTTCGCGGTGCTCGGCTTCGTCGTCTACCAGCGCCGGGGCTCGGTCGAGTCGCTCATCGAGGCCATCCCAGAGCGGATCGCCGTGCCGCTCGGGGGAGCGAGGTACGTCATCGAGACCGCGCCGGCCCAGGCCCAGGCCATCGACGCCCTCCAGGCGGTGGCGGCGGACGTCGCCGCCGCGGTGCCCGTGCTCGTGCTGAAGCTCTTCCTGTTCGCCATCCTGCTGTTCGGCCTCCTGCTCCGGCCGAACTCCGCCGGCCGGGCGCTGTTCAGCCTCGTCCCGGGGGAGTACCACGACGTGCTCGTCGCGCTCAACGACCGGGTCCGCCAGACGCTCTACGGCATCTACGTCCTCCAGGCGGCGACGGCGTTCGGGACGTTCCTCGTCGCGCTCGTCGTCTTCTCCGCGCTCGGCTACGACTCGGTGTTCACGCTCGCGGTGATCGCCGGCCTGCTCCAGTTCATTCCCGTGGTCGGGCCGGGCGTGCTCGTGGGCGCGCTCGCCCTCGTCGACCTCGTCGTGGGCAACACGACCCGCGCGATCCTCGTCGCGGTGATCGGTGCGGTGGTCATCGGGGCCGCGCCCGACGCGATCATCCGCCCGCGACTCGCCTCGTGGGCGGCCGACCTCCCGACGAGCCTCTACTTCATCGGGTTCGTCGGGGGGATCCTCACCGTCGGCACGATCGGCGTCATCGCGGGGCCGCTGGTCGTCGCGCTCGTCGTCGAGATGGTGGAGATCCTCTCGCGGGACGACGACCTGCAGGCGCGCCTCGACGCCGCGCTGGACGGCTGAGCGGAATCAGGCGAGCTCCCGACCCTCCCGCTCCCACTCGGTGAGGCTCCCCTCGTAGAACGCGAGGTCCTCGTAGCCGAGGTGCCGGAGCACGACGTACGTGTGGCTGATCCGTCGGGCGGTGTTGCAGTAGAGGACGACCCGCCTGTCGGGCGTGATCCCCCGGTCGCGGAGGAGCGCGCGCAGTTCGTCGTCGGGCCTGATCCCGCGGGACTCCTCGTCGACGAGTTCGAGCCAGTCGAGGCGTACCGCGCTCGGGATGTGCCCCTCCTCGAACTCCCACTCCTCGCGCGTGTCGACGACGACCGAGTCCGGATCGTCGATGGCCGCCTCGACGGCCTCGACGCCGACGAGCGGCCCCTCCTCGACGAACGCCGCGTCGTAGGTCGCCGCCGCCACCTCGGGGGCCTCGCGGCTCACCTCGCGCTCACGGCTCCAGGCGCTGTAGTCGCCGTTCAGCAGGTGAAGACGCTCCGTCGAGTGGCCGTAGAGCTCGCAGGTGACGAGCAGTCGCGCCGCGAAGACGCCGTGGGTGTCGTCGTAGGCGACGACGTGATCGTCGCTCGCGACGCCCGCCGCGCCCATCAGATCGGCGAAGACGTTCGCGCCGGGGAGCATCCCCGCCTCGCCCTCGTCCCGCGGGTCGCCCCGCTCCCCGCCCTCCCGCTCCGCGTCGCGCTGGGACGCGTGCGTTTCGGATCGAAAGGCGTCGAACGGTACGTTCACCGCGCCGGGGAGGTGGCCGATGCCGTCGTACTCCCACGCATCGCGCACGTCGACGATCCGAACGTCGTCCGCCCCGAGTCGCTCCGCGACCCACTCCGTGTCCACGACGATGTCCATACCGGCGATACGGGTTCCGACACTTCAACCTTGCACACGCGGGACGATCGGAGATACGGGCAACCCTTACCGCATCGCTTCACGTCTCACGACAGGTCCGAGTCTCGATACGTCCCCCTGCACGTCTCGTTCGCCCTCGCGTTCCGCCGGCCGGCGATGTAGCGGCAACATATTCCTCGAGGGAAAACGTGCGGCGGAACCTACCGGCAGTAATACCGATATACGCTTGGTACCGTTAGCTTCCGTTGGATTATGAGCGACTACGCGAAGGACGTGCTCGTCTCCGCCGACTGGGTGGAGGAGCACCTCGACGAATTCCAGAGCGACGATCCCGAGTACCGACTGGTCGAGGTCGACGTGGACACCGAGGCCTACGACGAGGGCCACGCCCCCGGCGCGATCGGGTTCAACTGGGAGACCCAGTTGCAGGACCAGACGACGCGCGACATCCTCGATAAGGACGACTTCGAGGACTTGCTGGGGAGCCACGGCATCTCGAACGACTCCACGGTCGTCCTCTACGGCGACAACTCGAACTGGTTCGCCGCCTACACCTACTGGCAGTTCAAGTACTACGGCCACGAGGACGTCCGCCTGATGAACGGCGGCCGCGACTACTGGCTCGACAACGACTACCCGCTCACCGAGGAGGTACCCGCGTTCTCCGAGGTCGAGTACACCGCCCGCGGCCCGTACGAGTCCATCCGCGCGTACCGCGACGACGTGGAGAAGGCCATCGACAAGGGCCTGCCGCTCGTCGACGTCCGCTCGCCCGAGGAGTTCAGCGGCGAGATCCTCGCCCCGCCGGGCCTGCAGGAGACCGCCCAGCGCGGCGGTCACGTCCCCGGTGCCCGCAACATCTCGTGGGCCGCGAC
The DNA here is from genome assembly GCF_029338575.1 of Halomarina halobia. Lineage (GTDB taxonomy): Archaea > Halobacteriota > Halobacteria > Halobacteriales > Haloarculaceae > Halomarina > Halomarina halobia. Next base: position 2,085,447 of record NZ_CP119992.1, on the reverse strand, counting down.
GGTCAACGACGACGGCACGTTCAAGTCCGCCGACGAACTGCGCGAACTCTACGAGTCCCAGGGCGTCGACGACAACCAGGACGTCATCGCCTACTGCCGCATCGGCGAGCGCTCGTCCATCGCGTGGTTCGCGCTCCACGAACTGCTCGGCTACGACAACGTCACCAACTACGACGGCTCGTGGACCGAGTGGGGCAACCTCGTCAACGCCCCCATCGAGACCGGCGACGGCGAGTGAACGCGGCCTCGCCGCGGAGCGGCGAGCGCGGGCGAGCCGCGTAACCGGCGACGGAAGCCGGGCCGACCGCCGTATTTTCACCTTTCCGAGGCCCGGAGCGCCCGCTTCGCGTACTCGCTCAACGGACGAACGCGGCGACCCCGAGCGGACGCCCGCCGGTCAGTCCTCGTCCCCGGTATCCGGGGCGGAGAGCTCGCCGCGTTCGAAGCCCCGGCGCTCCCTGAGTCGCTCCTCGAACCACTGCCACTCGCGGGTGAACTGCCCCGTCTCCTTCAGGTTCCACACGTCGGCGTCCATCACTAGCGGGCCGGTGCGCAGCGACTGGATCATGTTGACGATCCAGAGGAAGACGCTGACGCCGATGACGTACGCGCCGACGGTGGCGATCTGGTTGAGCAGCGTGAATTCGGCGGGGTAGTAGGCGTACCGGCGCGGGAGACCGAGGTAGCCGAGGATCAGCAGGGCGTTGAAGGTGACGATCACGCCGACGATGAGCAGCACGGCCTGCACCCGCGCGAGGCGCTGGTCGTACATCCGCCGGGTGAGGATCGGGAACCAGTAGTAGCTCGCCGCGACCATGGACATCGCGATGACGCCCATGATGATGAGGTGGAAGTGCCCCACGACGTAGTGGGTGTCGTGCAGGACCAGGTCGACGGGGATCGAGGCGAGGAACACGCCTGTCACCCCGCCGACGATGAACGTGCCGATGCTGCCGATCAGGAGGATCATCGGGGCGGTCAGCCGGATGCGGCCGCTCCACATCGTCGTCATCCAGTTGAACGTCTTCACTGCGCTCGGGATGGCGATGGCGATGGAGACGGCCATGAACGACGCCCGCACGCGGGGATCGATTCCGGTCGTGAACATGTGGTGGGCCCAGACGCCGAAGCTGAGGACGCCGATGGCGAGCGTCGAGTAGACGATGAACTTGAACCCGAAGAGCTTCCGCCCGGAGAACTTCGGGAGGATGAGGCTCACCAGCCCGAACGCCGGGAGGACGAGGATGTACACCTCGGGGTGCCCCCAGAACCAGAACAGGTGCTGCCAGAGCAGGGGGCCGCCGCCGTCGACCGCGAAGAACGCGGTCCCGAAGTTCCGGTCGAGAAACAGCATGATGAGCGCGCTCCCGAGCAGGGGGAACGCGAACAGGGCGATGGCCGACGTGGTGAGCATCGTCCAGCTGAAGATGTCGAGCGTCGCCCAGGTGACCTCCTCGTCCCGCTCGGCGAAGATGGTGACGATGAAGTTGATCGCGCCCATGGTCGTCGCGACCCCGCTCAGGTGCAGCCCGAGCAGCGCGAGGTCGACCTGCGGGTTCGCGATCGTGCTCGAGAGCGGCGCGTACATCGTCCAGCTGATGTCGATGGGCGTGAGCGCGAACAGCGGCGCGGTCAGCGCGGTCAATCCGAGGGGCCTGAGGAGCTTCCCGAGGACCTCGGTGATGAGCCCGCCGCGGATCAGCACCAGCGCCGGGGGGAGCAGCCAGAAGGCGATGGCGTTGATGCGCGGGAACGACATGTCGTCCGCGCCGATGAGGATCGGGAGGAAGTAGTTCGCGATGCCGAAGAAGACGGGCAGCGCGAACAGGAAGATCATCGTGATACCGTGGGTGGTGAACAGCCCGTTGTACGTCTCGGTCCCCCAGATGGTCGTGCCCGGGGTGATCAGCTCCGTGCGGAGCATCATGGCGTCGGTCCCGCCCCAGAGGGCGGCCACGAGGCCGAAGATGATGTACAGTATACCGATGTCCTTGTGATCGACCGTCGTGAACCAGCGGACGAGGCCGAACGGCTTTTCAGTCTCCGTCACCGTCTCGCCGGAGGTGGGATAGCCGCCGTCGGCCATCGCGCGGCGTCGACGCACGACGCCGACGAGCGCGAGCACGGCAAGTAGCACGACGCCGAGTACCACTCCGGGGACGGAATCGATGGATACCATTGGTACGTAGAGTCACCGGGGACCCGTGGTTCACGTTGAACCTCCGGCGGCAAATACGTTAAGGCGGCGGCCTCGAGGCCGCCGGATCGCTCGTCCAGTCGGGGTGTTCGTCGCCCGACGTCACTGCCCCGCGTAGTACTCCTGTGGGACCTGCGATCCCTCGCGGAAGTGCCCGTAGACCATGCCGAGGGTGAACCCGTAGGCGAGGTGCGCGAAGAACGTGTAGGCCGTGTAGAGGATGAGGATCGGCCCCGAGAGGGTGCCCCGTCCGGTGATGGCGAACGCGACCCACAGCACGACGGCGAAGATCGCCCCCTGGGTGGCGGGGTCGGGACCGCGCGGGATGTAGTCGCGCAGCGCAACGAACAGCAGCGGCCACGCGACGACGCCCGCGACGGCGAACAGCACGAACCCGACCGTCGTGTCCCCCGGCGTTCCGACGAATCGCGCGATGACGTCGAACGCCCGGATCTGCTCTCGCGTCTGCACCTCGAGGAGGATCAACAGGAGCGTGAGGACCGCCGTCCCCGCGATACCTCCGGCGATCGCGCTGGTCACCCGGTTCGTCTCCATTTCGAATAGCTCAACGCCGAGGGGACAGAAAGGTTTGCCTCCCGACGGTGGGTACAAGCCCCCGCCCACCCTACGCCCGCGTATGACCGCCGAGGACTTCCTCGACCGCGTTCGGACCGACAATCGCACCGCACTCTCCCGTCTCGGCTCGTCGAAGGCGCTCTACGCCGACACGATGGGCGACATCGACACCGAACCCGTCCTGCGGGCCGCCGCCACCGCCGAGCACGCGGCGCGGGAGACGTTCGAGGCGTGGGCCGCCGAGGAGGACGGCGAGGCGGCGGCGGTCTTCCGCGAGACCGCCGAGGAGGAGCGCGAGCACTACGAGACGGTCCGCGCGAAGTTAGAGGCGGAGCCAGACCTCGAGGAGACGCCCGCCATCCAGGCGTACCTGCGCGACCTCGACGACACGCTCGACCGTGCGGGCGGATTCGTCGGGCGCACCCTCGCTGCCGAGAAGTCAAAGGAGCAACTGGTCGGCTTCTTCGTCGGGCAGGCGGACCCCAGGTCGAGCCAGACCTTCCGCGAGATGGGCGGGGACCTCGACGCCCAGCTGGAGCGCGGCGTCTCGCTGCTCGACTCGCTCTGCGAGAGCGAGGAGGACTGGGACCGCGCGCTCGACGCCGCGAGCGGCGCGATCCAGGCGGCCTACGAGGAGTACACCGAGCGGCTGGAGGAGATGGGCGTGAACCCGAAACCCGTCTGCTGAACCACCGGATTTTGCTGCGGTCGTGTCGGGCGACACGCTTCGCGGTCGCCCGTGACTCCCTGGCAAAAGCTGGACCAAAAGCCTGCGGTGCTCCCTTCGGTCGCGCCTTGGCCCGCTCCCTGTGGTCGCTCGCGGTGCGACTGCTCGTGCTGGCGATGGAAACGTGGGTTCCGCCATCGAGATCGGTGCGTGCTCCCGAAGCTTCTGGCAAGCGCTCGTCCATCCGCTCCTCGTGCTTTCGTTCGAAGGGAGGCGTCCGGCGAGCGCCGTCTACGGACGATCACGTCCACCGGCTCCTCGTCGCGCTCTACGACGGCGTCCAGCGGTAGCGCACCGTCTCGGTGCCCTCGAAGCGCGGCCCGTTGCCCGCCTCGACGAACGCCGCGTCGCGGGCGATCTCCCTCGTCGGCTCGTCGCCCGCGGAGACGAGCAGTTCGGCCTGCATGGACTCGTTCCGGGCGAAGCGGATTGGCTCTTCGAGCAGTCGCTCGCGGGCCTCCGACGGCCCCTCCAGCTGAGTCACGTAGACGGTGTCGCGCTGGGCGTCGAAGCTGACGAAGCCGACGATGTCGGCGTCGACGACGCCGACGCGGACGGTTCGGTCGTGCACGAGGTTTCGCATCACGTCCTCCGGCGACTCGGTGAGTTCGGCGAGGCGTTCGGCGTCGGCCTCGACCGCGTCCCGCACGTCCATGCTCGTGCTACCACACTGCACGACGATAAACCCCCGGTCTCGCGGTCGTCGCGTCCCACTGCCGTCTCCGGATATCGGGGACCGGCAAGGCTTCGGTGTATACCGGCAGTTTATACCCCGCGGAGAGCTACTGCCTCGGCAATGAGTTACACGCATCGGTGCTGTGAGGTGGTGGCGTGCGCGTCGTAGCGAAGTTCGGCGGGACGAGCCTGGGCAACGGCGACCGGGTCAACCGGGCCGCGGACTCCATCGCGGCGGCCGTCGAGACCGGCCACGAGGTGGCGGTCGTCGCCAGCGCGATGGGAAGCACGACCGACGACCTGCTCGACTCCATCACGTTCGAGATCGGGGAGGCGGACCGCGCCGAGATCGTGAGCATGGGCGAGCGCACCTCCGTACGCATGCTCAAGGCGGCTCTCGCCGCCCGCGGGGTCGAGGCGGTCTTCCTCGAACCTGGCGGCGACCTCTGGCCGGTCGTCACGAACGCCCGCGGGGAGGTCGACGTCGAGGAGACCCAGCGCCGCGCGAAGGCGCTCGCGGATCGACTCGGCGAGGTCGTCCCCGTCATCACGGGCTTCCTGGCGCAGGATCACGCGGGCAACGTCACCACGCTCGGGCGCGGCGGCTCCGACACGACGGCGGTCATGCTCGGGAAGTACATGGACGCGGACGAGGTGGTCATCGTCACCGACGTCGAGGGCGTCATGACCGGCGATCCCTCGGTGGTCGAGGGCGCGCGCAACGTCGGGAAGATCACGGTGGACGAACTGCGAAACCTCTCGTTCCGCGGCGCGGAGGTGGTCGCGCCGAGCGCGCTCAGCTACAAGACCAGCGACCTCGACGTTCGCGTCGTCCACTACCAGCACGGCGACCTGCTCGGCGGCGGCACGAGCATCGAGGGCCAGTTCGAGAACCTCATCGACCTCCGGGACGATCCGCTCGCCTGCCTCACGGTCGCGGGCCGGGCGATGCGCAACAAGCCGGGCGTCCTCGCGCGCCTCTCGACGGCGCTGTTCGAGGCGGGCATCAACGTGGACGCGGTCGCGAGCGGCATGGACTCGATCACCTACTACGTCGACAGCGGCGTGGCCGAGGAGGCCGAGACGGTCCTCCACGAGGAGGTCGTCGCCGACGAGACGCTCTCCAGCGTCACCGTCGACCACAACGTCGCCGTCGTGCGCGTCACCGGCGGCGAACTCCCCAACCGGCCGGGCGTCGTCCGCCACATCGTCGATCCGCTCGCGGACGCGCACATCAACATCCACGACGTCATCACGAGCGCCACGAGCGTCGCGCTGTTCGTCCACTGGAACGACCGCGAGGAGACGCTCCGCATCATCCAGGACGAGTTCATGCAGTAGTCCTCCCGCCGAAACGGGAAGGGAAGGGGGGGAAGGCGCGCCGGCCCGATGAGGAGGGAATGACACACACGGTGAACGGTCGTTCGGGCCGTCGGGGGCTCACGCGCCGGTTGACTCTCTTCGCTTCGAGCACAAATATCTCGCTAAGAGGTCTCCGTCCGACTATTGAGCGATTGGTACGCGGCCGTGTGGCGTAGCGGATGCTCGCACGGCGACGTTGCCCTAGACGGTGCTCTCGTCCTTCCACGCGGCGCGAGCCACCGTACCGCGAGCGAGTGCAACGAGCGAGCGGACGCGCCGAACCCCTCGAGCGAAGCGAGGGGGTGAGGCGTGGTTTTGGTCCAGCTTTTACCAGGGGGCGAGCGCAGCGAGCGACCGCGGCAAAACGGGGGCGGACAGGCGACGCCGCGACACTACTCGCGGGGCGTGGCGTCGCGCAACCGCGAGCGCCCCGCGACCGAAGTCAGGTCACACGGACGCTGGTCCCGCTCTCGGATATAAAGCTACGGGGAGACGGACGAGTTCGAGCGGTATCGTCTACGCCAGCGCGCCGTACCGCGAGCGGACGCAGTGAGCGAGCGGACCGAGGAGCGACCATCGGGAGCGACGAGGGTTTTGACCCAGATTTTACCGCGCGGTAAAAGGTGGATTTTAATAGATCAGTTCGTCGCTCCCCGTCGCCATGTAGAGGGTGCGCGCGGCGACGTTGACGGCGTGGTCGCCGACGCGTTCGAGGTCGCGCAGGGTGAGAAAGAGGACGGAGACGTCGTCGGCGAGCGCGTCCGCGTCGAGGTCGTCGTCGTCGAGTTCGTGCTCGATGAGCGTCCGGACGACGACGTTGCTCGCGTGTGCGCAGAGCGCGTCGAGTTCGTTGTCGCGGTCGGCCACCTCGTGACAGAGCCACCCGTCGTCGCGCCGGACGTAGGCGTCGACGGCGTCCTCGACCATTCGGATCGCGAGCGCGCCGATGTCGCCCAGGTTCACCTCGGGGAGCACCTCGCGGTCCGCGGAGAGCGCGTAGCTCGCGAGGTTCACGGCGAGGTCGGCGATGCGCTCGAGGTCGGTGATGATCTTGAACGAGGCGACCACGAAGCGGAGGTCGCCCGCGACCGGCTGTCGGAGCGCGACGAGGTCGGTACACGCGCGCTCGATGTCGAGGTACTGCCGGTTCACCACGCCGTCCCCGTTGAGGACGACGCGCGCGCCCCGCTCGTCGCCCTCGACGAGCGCGTCGAGCGCGAGTCGGAGGCGGTCGCAGACGAGGTCGGCCATCTCCTCGACCTCGGCCGCGAGCCGATCAAGCTCGCTCCGGAGACCGTCTGGTGTCATATCGGTTGATCAACCCGTCGTCGTTGGTCGCGGCGTGGAGTACTCGCCCCGCGATGTTAACGGCGCGGATGCCGACGCGCCTGAGGTCGCGCACCGCGAGCACGGCCGCGAGGCGGACGGCCATCTCGTCCGCGTCGGCCGGCGCGTTCTCGGGATCCGCGAGCCACAGCACGAGCCCCTCGCTCGCGTTCCCGCAGAACCGGCCGAGGCGTTCCCGGCGCAGCACCGTCCCGTGACACGGCCCGTCGTCGTCGGCGACGGCGTCCCGCTCCTCCCGGCTGCCCGCCGCCGCGAGCCGTCGGTAGGCGTCGACGGCGGTCTCGGCGGTCCCGACGGCGAGTTCGCTCAGCGAACGGACGTCGACCGGGCCGAACTGCGACCCGTCGGCGATGCGCGCGTACTGTCCGAAGCGGTCCGCGAGGGCTGACAGCTGCCTGAGCTCGCCGACGACGGCGAACGAGGAGAGGAGGTATCGCAGATCGCCCGCGACGGGATGCTGGAGCGCGATCGCGCTGAAGCACGCCGATTCGACCTCCGCACAGCGCGCCGCGACGTCGCGACTCCCGTCGAGCACGCGCTCGGCCCGCCGCTCGTCGCCCTCGACGAGCGCGCCGAGGGCCGTCCGCAACCGGTCGCAGACGAGTTCGGCGAGGTCGACGACGGCCTCGCCGACCTCGCCGAGCTGGTCGTCGAACCGGTCGCGCGCCATCCTCCGTTACCCGAACTTTCCGGTGATGTAGTCCTCGACGCGCTGGCTCTCGGGGTTCTCGAAGATCTTCTGGGTGTCGTCGAACTCGACGAGTTCGCCGCCGGTGAGGAAGACGGCCGTCTTATCGGAGATGCGGGCCGCCTGCTGCATGTTGTGCGTGACGATGATGACGGTGTACTCCTCGGAGAGCTCGTCGATGAGGTCCTCGATCTGGCTGGTCGCGACGGGGTCGAGCGCCGACGCCGGCTCGTCCATCAGCAACACCTCTGGATCGGTCGCGATCGCGCGTGCGATGCAGAGGCGCTGCTGTTGTCCGCCGGAGAGCTCGAGGCCGGACTCGTCGAGGCGGTCCTTCACCTCGTCCCACAGCGCGGCGCGCTTGAGCGACCGCTCGACGATCTCGTCGTGGTCGCCCCCGACGTCCTGGATCTTCAGGCCGTAGGCGACGTTGTCGCGGATGCTCTTCGGGAAGGGGTTCGGCTTCTGGAACACCATCCCGACGCGACGGCGGAGCGCGACCGGGTCGACGTCGGCGTCGTAGACGTTCTTGTCCCCGAGGTAGAGCTCCCCCTCGACGCGCGCGGCGTCGATGAGGTCGTTCATGCGGTTGATACAGCGCAGGAACGTGGACTTCCCACAGCCCGAGGGGCCGATCATCGCGGTGACCTTGTGCTCCGGGATCTCCATGCTGATGTCCCGGAGCGCCTGGTCGTCGTCGTACCAGACGTTGACGTTCCGCGCCTCGACGATCGTCCGGTCCACCCGCCGCGACCGGTCGGACTCGTCGAGGCCCGCGGTGACGTTGGTCTCGACCAGCATGTCGTCGCTCGTCGGGTCCTTCGACCGCTCGCTCGGGCTTGATACGACCTCCGCGTCGGTGTTTTCGTTGCTCATTGTTCTTTGATCCCTAGTTAGCTTTCACGCTGATACTTGTTCCGCAGGACGATGGCGATGGAGTTCATCGCGAGGAGAACGGCGACCAGCACCACGACGCCCGCGGGGACCGCCTTCTGGTAGAAGTCCGGCCCGGCGAACAGGGACGCCCACGCGTACACCTGAAGCGGCATCGCGGTCACCTTCGCGGACAGTTCCGTCGGGAGGCTGTAGTTGACCGTCGCGGCACCGATCATGATGAGCGGTGCCGTCTCGCCGATGGCGCGTCCGAGCGCGAGGATGGTCCCCGTCAGGATGCCCGGGAACGCCCGCGGGAGCACGACGTTCTTGACGGTCTGCCAGCGCGTCGCGCCCATGCCGTAGGACGCCTGGCGCATCTCGTCGGGCACCGCCCGCAGCGCCTCCCGCGAGGAGATGATGACGATGGGGAGGATGAGCAGCCCCAGCGTCGCGCCGCCGACCAGCGCCGTCCCGGTCGGCTGGCCGAGGTAGGTGACGAACAGCCCCAGCCCGAGGAGGCCGTAGACGACGGAGGGGACGCCCGCGAGGTTCGAGATGTTGACGTCGATGAGGCGGGTGAACCGGTTGTCTGGCGCGTACTCCTCGAGGTAGACCGCCGAGCCGACGCCGAGGGGAAACGAGAGTACCGCGACGACGACCATCAGGAGTATCGAGCCGCCGATGGCGGGGTAGAACCCCGCGTCCTCCGCGGTCCCGCTGTGCGGGCTCGTGAGGAACTGCCAGTCGACCCACGAGTTCGGTCCCGCGAAGCCGAGCAGGTCGACGACGCCCGCGCCGAGCAGCGCGCCGCCGACGATGACCCCGCTCAGCACGAGGCCGACGCGGTCGGCCGGACGGTTGACGACGACGTCCCCGACGTACGCGCCCGTCGGTACCACCACCGCGGCGGCGAGCACCGTCGCGGGGACGGGGGTGAGGTCGACCGCCGGGCCGACGAATGGCGCGATCACGGTCGCGAGGAACGCCGCGCCGCCGGCGATCAGCCCCGCGCGCGCGGCGTTTCGCCGCGCGAAGTAGTTACCGACGACGATCGCCGCCGGGCCGCCCAGCGTGAGCGCGAGCATCGCGCCGTCGCTCGGAACGACCGGCAGGCCCTGAACGAGACCCGGAACGACCAGCAGCGAGCCGCCGATCGCGGCGACCGTCAGGCCGAGTCGCGCGAGGAACGGAAGCCGCCGATCCAGCCGTTCGACGAGGACGACGACCGCCGCCGGGAGCGCGAGCGCGATCACGAAGGAGAACCAGACGAGCGGCGGGACGATGTCGACGAAGATCAGCGCGGCACCGCCGCCGAACATGAGGCTGACGACCAGGAGGCCGACGACTGCGAGTCCGGTCGCGAACGCCCGCGCGTCGCGGTAGTAGAGGTACCCCCCGACGCCGAGCGTCGGGAGGACGAGCGTGACGAGGAAGGTGAGCTGCCAGCCGGGGTCCGCGGTCAGCGGCTGGACGGCGTCGTTGGCGACGTAGACCAGCAGGACGCCGAGCAGGACGATCCCGAACAGCGTCGCCGCAAGCAGCGCGTAGCGGAAGATCGTTCCGACCGTCCGACTCACCTGACCGAAGCCCTCCGCGTAGTTCGCGTCCGTCCCGGTCGCCATGTCAGTACTCCTCCCTGAGGCGGACGGCGATCAGGTCGCTGACGACGTTCATGGCGAGCGTGATGACGAACAGCGTGAGGCCGATGGCGAACAGGCTGCGGTAGGCGAGGCCGCCGCCGGTGACGTCACCGGTCAGCAGCTGTACCATGGCCGCGGTCATCGGCAACGCCCCCTCGAGGTACGAGGCGGGGTTGATCGGGTTGAGGAACTGCGCCTGGGACCCCGCCGCGATGGTCACCGCCATCGTCTCGCCGATCGCCCGCGAGAGCGCGAGGATGAACGAGGAGGCGATGCCCGACACCGCCGCCGGGACGACGATACCCGTCGAGACGTCGAACTTCGTCGCGCCCATCCCGTAGCCCGCCTGCCGGAGTTCGTCGGGGACGGCGCTCATCGCGTCCTCACTGATCGAGGCGACCATCGGGATGATCATGACGCCGACGACGATGCTGGCCGAAAGCAGGTTGAAGAAGTTGATCGAGGGGAAGACGTTCGAGAGCGCGGGCGTGATGTACATGAGCGCGAAGAACCCGTAGACGACCGTCGGTATCCCGGCGAGGATCTCGAGGGCCGGTTTCAGCACGGACCGGAGCTGCGGGCTCGCGTACTCGCTCAGGTAGATCGCCGTCGCCACCCCGAGCGGGATGGCGATGACCGCCGACCCCAGCGTGATCATGAGCGTCGCCGACACCAGCGCCAGCACGCCGAACTTCCCCCTGGTTATCTCCCACTCGGTTCCCGTCAGGAACTCCACGACGGACGCCGTCTCGCCCGTGACTCCCACGAGGGGAGCGGTGACGCTGAAGAACTTCGCCGCCTCCGTCGTCAACAGGACCACGATCCCGACGGTGGTCGCGATCGACAGCGCCGCGCAGAAGAAGAAGAACGAGCGCGTCAACAGCTCCCGGGGCGAGTTCTCCGTCCTTCGGGTGAGGTCAGTTTTCAGGTCGTCCGTGCTCATTGATTTGCGTTGTTGGTTTCCTCGAGCGCGAAAAAACGCTTCGTTTGGTCGCGACGCCGCGATCAGTTGCCGCCGGCCTCGTCGATGGCCGACTGGAGCTTGTCCATCTGCTCCTGCTGCTCGCTATCGTCGAGGGGTACGTAGCCGACCTGGTCCGCGACGATCTCCTTGCTCGTCGAGTTCTCGATCCAGAACGTGGCGAACGCCGCGACGTGTTCCTCCGCGAGCGACTCCTTCGCCGGGTAGGTGAACAGCGGGCGCGCGAGCGGCGTGTACTCCCCGGACTTCGCCGTCTCGAGCGAGGGCTTGACGGGCTCGCCGCTGCCGTCGTCGATGCCCAGCGCCTTGACCGCGTCCGTGTTCTCGCTGTAGTACGCGAAGCCGAGGTAACCCATGGCGTTCTCGGAGTTCTGCACGCCCTGGATGATGGTGCGGTCCTGCTCGGTCGCCGAGTAGTCGGTCCGGTGGCCGGGGCCGTCCTCGCCGATGATGGCCTCGATGAAGTAGTCGTAAGTGCCGGAGGCGTCGGTCGGGCCGTAGAGCTCGAGCGGCTGGTCCGGCCAGTCGGAGTTGACGTCGCTCCACTTCTTCGGCGGGCTGTCGGCCGACCAGATCTCCTTGAGCTCCTCGACGGTGATGCTGTCGACCCAGTCTGCGTTGTTGTTGACGATGACCGTCAGCGCGTCCGTCGCGACCTTCAGCTCGACGGGGTTGACGCCGTTCTCCTCGCACGCCGCCTTCTCCTCCTTCTTGATGGGGCGCGACGCGTTGTTGAAGTCGGTACGGCCCGGACAGAAGTGGTTCGCGAACCCGCCGCCGGAGCCGGTCGACTCGATGTTGATCTTGACGTCGGGGTGCTCCTGGCGGAACTTCTCGGACATCGCCGTCGCCAGCGGGAAGACGGTCGAACTGCCGGCGATGTCGATGGTACCCGAGAGCTTCCCGCCGCCAGTGCCGTTTCCGTCGCCGCTGCCGTTCCCGTTTCCGTCGTCGGAGCCGTTGCCGGTGTTGCTCTGCGTACAACCGGCCAGCGTCAGCGCACCGACCGTCCCGGACGCTGCGATGAACTTCCGCCGTGAGATGTCGCGAATGGAGTCGTCTGCCATCACATCGACCTCTCGCCCTCCGCAATATGAAGCTTCCGAAGTCGATATATATTTCATTCGTATTTATTGCTTTTTTCTCATAGCGCTATAGCCAACTACGTACCGCTACCGAGCTATCACTATGCGGGAGTATCGCAACGTTCACGAAAAAACGAGGATCGGCGGAGATCCGCGGGTTACGCCTCGCCGGCGTCGAAGACCCAGATCATGTTGTTCTCGTGGAGGCCCGTGTCCTCCCCGATGACCACGCGCCCGTCGTCCATGACGACGATGTTGTCCGGGTTGGCGATGGTGTTGTCCGCGTCGAGTTCGGTCATCCCGGTCATCGCGAGCGCCTTCGCCATGCTCATCGTCCCGTTGATGAGCCCGCTGTCGCCCTCGTCGTCCTCCGTCGCGGGGTTGTACGGGCAGGACTTGCAGGCCTTGCTGTTGGACTTGGGGTTCGCGTCGTACGGACAGCCGCCGCAGATGTTGGCGTCCGGGCCGCCGGTCACGATGGGCTCCATCCGCGAGACGTCGTAGTCCGCGCCCAGCTTCATCCGGTAGACCGCGCCGTACTCGTTGCCCCGGAGCTGGATGTCGCCCTCCCCGTCCGACATGGTCTCGGTGACCGCGGACATGGCCATGTACATGTAGTCGCCGGGTTCGGCGTCGCGCCTGATGTTCACGCCCTCCATCTTGCGGAACTCCATGGTCGCACCTCTGGCGAGTCCCGCCTTGCGCGTCTCGAGGAACGCGACGCGGTCGTCGTCGGCCTCGCTGTTCGCCCACGCCTCGACCTCGGCGTCCGTGATGTAACTCGTCTCGCCCTCGGCGTAGTCGGCCTGCGTGACGTCGTCGTACTCCGCGATCCACGACTCGATCTCGTCGTTCGTAGCGTGGCCGAGTTCGACCCACTCCAGGTCGAAGCCGACGGTGTTGAAGTCGCGGCCGTCGTCCTGGGTCGCGCGCGCGACGTAGAGGGTGCCCGCCGAGAGGTCGCCCGCCTCGTCCGCGACGAACTTGTAGAAGCCCTTGCCCGTCCCGTCGGAGGAGGTGTAGACGGTCCGCTCGTCGGGCATGACGACCGAGTTCTCGTGGGCGCTCCGGCCGAGCGTGAAGTGCTTGACCGGCGTCGGCTCGTCGCTTCCCGGTTCGGTGATCTCCACGATGTAGCCGTAGCGATAGGGGTTGGGATAGACCGACTCGTAGTCGCCATTCGCGCCGAGGTACTCCGCGAGGTTCTCGACGCTCCCCACGCCGTCCCACTCGGGGTTGTTCCAGTCGGGCGTGCTCGTGTGCTCGTAGTTCTCCTCCGAGGTGAGGGGCGTCCCCCACGGGGAGACGGTGCCGAAGCAGTTGACCCACGTCCCCTCCACGTCCCGGAAGTCGACGTTCATCGACTCGGTGGGCTTCCAGGGTCCGTTCTTCCCCGTCGGTTCGATGCGCATCCGGCTGACCATCCCGGGGCGGTTCTCCCAGTTCGTGAAGACGTAGTAGCCGCCCTCGCCGTCCGGGACGACGCCGTTGAAGTCGGGGTTCGTCGCGTCGGTCAGCTCCTCGCCGTCGGGGCTGAGCGCGACGCCCAGCGGTTCGCCGTCGTCGGTCAGGTCGCGCCCCTCCGCGAGCACCTGGTAGCGCCCGTACGCCGTCCAGACGCGCTCCTTCTGGGGCTCGCTCCGCGGGAGCTGAACGCTCTCGAAGTCCTTCGGTAGTCGGTTGAAGTCGAGCCCCCAGACCGCGCCGACCGACCCGTGGTCGAACTGCGCGAACATGTTGTCCTGGTCGGGGTGCTGAACGTTGAAGAAGAAGTCGCCCTCCTCCGTGACGAACATCCCCGTGATCTCCGCGCCGTTGACCGTCGTCGCGAAGCGGTTGAGGGTCGCACCGTCCTGCTCGATGCCGCGTCCCTGTTCCTTGTCGTCGCCTGCCGCCGCCGCGCCAGTCCCGACCGCACCTGCCGCTGCCAGCGTCGCTAGCAGCTTCAGCGTGCCGCGTCGGTTCATCTCTCCGGGCATGCACGCGTAGCTTAGCTAACGAACACATGAACATATCGTAATTCTTATACGTTAGGGACTGTATCGATGGGGTTCCCTCTGATCGTTCAGAGCCCTCCCGAGCACTCACGAGACGCGACTCCCTCACCGACCGTTCCGGAGTCGTCCGGCGATTCCGTCGGGGAGGCCCGCGTCGCGGACGGCCCGCTCGACGGCCTCGACGTCGTAGGGGACCCGTCGGAGGTCGACGCGCTCCCGGTCGAGGTCGAGGACGGCGTAGGCGGCCCGGGGGTCGCCGTCGCGCGGCTGGCCGACGCTCCCCGGGTTGACGACGCTGCCGGCCGGGAAGCGTCGGACCCCCTGGACGTGGGTGTGACCCAGCACGAGCACCCGCTCGCCGTCGAGCAGGTCCGCCGAGAAGAGGTCCGGGTAGACGTAGCGGTCCGGGTCGGACGGGTGGCCGTGAGCGACGCGTATCTGCCCGTCGAACGCCCGGCGGGTCTCCGGCAGGGCGGCCAGCCACGCCACCTGATCGGCGGTCAGTTCGCGTCGAGCGTGTTCGAGCCCCGCGCCGGCCATCCCGCCGTCGAACGACGCCCCGGCGGCGAGCACCCGGTCGTGGTTCCCCCGGACGGGGACGAGCGACTCGCACGGCGGCCCCCGGGCCGCCCCCTCGCTCGACGCCTCGACCGCCGCTCGGTCGGGCGTCCACGCGCGGAGCGCCTCGACGCACGCGGCGGGGCGCGGACCGTACCCCACGACGTCCCCCGCGCAGACCAGCGCCGCGACGGGCGGCATGGCGGAGAGGACCGCCTCCAGCGCGACCGCGTTCGCGTGGATATCCGAGAGGAGGCCGACGCGCACCGTCACTCGTTGACGACGGCGGTGTCGATCCCGTCGCCGACGGTCACGCCCGCCGCGCACACCGCGTGCTCGAAGTCGGCGTCGTATACCGCGCGGGCGGCCTCGTCGGCGGTGTCGGCGTCGAGCGGGAACGCCGCCGGCGCGTTCCGCTCGTAGGTGGCGACGAGCGTCGGTTCGTCGACGCGCTCGACGAGGAGCGCGTCGCGGCGCACCGTCGCGACGTGCGCCTCGTCCTCGGCGACGACGCCCGCGATCCGCGGCGTATCGTAGTCGTCCCGCTCGAAGTCGAGCGCGAGCAGGGAGAGCGCGAGCGCGTCGCGCGCGGGGTAGCCCGTCGCGCGCTTCTCCGCGATCGGATCCACGTGCGAGCCGTTGCCGACGACGGCCTCCCCCTCGACCGTCCGCAGGCAGTTGTAGGCGATGTATGGGTTGTCCGTCTCCGGGGCGTCCGGCGTGGGCGCGACGGTGAGCGCGCCCTCGCGCTCCACGATCCGGCGATCGGGGAACGACCGCGAGGAGACGCGGTAGGCTCCGATACCCGGTCCGACGACGACGAATCGGCCGACGTACATACCGTGAGGCTCGTCCGCGGCGAGGTACGTCTTTCTACTCGGCACTCCGCGCCGCGGTCCTCGCTCGCCTCCTCACTCTCGTCCCCTCGCCGCCGACCGCCACTCGAAACCCGCCGCGCCTACCGACTGACCGCCACCCGAACCTCGCCCCCGCCGTCGCCGAGACGGACCGCCGGCGGGCGGTTCGGTCCGAATCACGAAGCTTTAATAGTCCGGTCCGTTACCCTTAGACTGCAGTCTGAGTTCCATGGGGTAGCGGCCAATCCTGTCGGCTTCTGGGGCCGACGACCCAGGTTCGAATCCTGGTGGAACTACTACCTCCGCCTCTCCCGTCGTTTCACCTGCGCCCCGGCCGGCGCGCAGTCGTACGGTTTCCAGTCGAAACAGAGGGGTTCGCGTAGCACGCCTCACGCCTCACGCCTCGCGCATCGAGCGTGCGGTACCGATTCGCTCATTCTCCTCGGCGGTGTACCCCCTCGAATGGACCCGGGGCGCGATCGGGACGGGGAACCGTCCGGGGTGCGCCGCGCGGCGGAGCGGGACGTGCCCCCGGGCGGGACCGAGGCGGACGAGTCGGTGACGAACCCGAGCGACGACGTTCGCGTCCGCCGCGTCGGCAATCCGCCGCCAGTTCCCGACGTCGTCGAGTGGCGCTGTCCGCACTGCGCGATGCACCACCCGCGGAACTCGCCGCCGTGCAGTCGCTGCGGCAACCCGACGCTCGAACGGGTGGCCGTCGTCCTCGACCCGCCGGAGGAGACGGTCGGGTTGCGCGCCCGCGCCCTCGCGGCCGGTCGCGCGGCGGTGCCGATCGCCGGCCTCATGCTCGCCGTCGTCGGCGGTGCCGTCGTGCTCTACGGCGGGCTCGCCGGGACGAACACGCAGGCGTACGTCGCCTCCGGCGAACTCCCGCCGAGCGCGCGGATCCTGGTCGTCGCGGGAGTCGCAGTGCTCGCCGTCGGCGCGTTCCTCCTGTTCGCGGGGACGCGCCAGCCGCGGGAGCCCCTCTGACCGCCGCGCCCCCCGAGAACCCCGACGTTAAAACCCCCTCGCGGCGTGGGGGGAGGTATGTCAGGGGCTGACCTCGCTTCCCGGGTTGCGGACGCGCTCTCTGTCGACCCCGAGGAGTTCGGAGCGCGCGTCGACGAGGAGGTCGACGTGTTGAAAGCGGCCGTCAGGGAGGGAACGTTCGACAACCCCCAGGGTATCGTCGGCCTCGAATACGAGTTCTACGGGGTCGACACGGAGACGGACGCGCTCAAGCGCGTCCCCCGCCCCCTGCTCGAGTACATCGGCTTCGAGAAGGAACTCGGCCTGCACAACGCCGAGATGCAGACCACCCCCCAGCCCTTCTCGGCGTACGGCCTGCGCGCCCAGGCCGCCGAGGTGCAGGCGCGCCTCGACGCCGCGCTCCGCGAGACGCGGACCCACGACATCCGTCTGGTCAGCGACGGCATCTGGACGGTCCCGCCGGTCGGCGAGACGGCCACCTCGTACCTCGCCGACAGCGTCGAGGACGACGGCGTCCGCATCGCGACGAACATGAGCGACGCGGTGCGCTACCACGCGATGGCGAACGTCGAGGCGCGCATCGAGATGAGCCTCGACGTGCCCCACGTCGCGCTCGACGCGAAGACGGTGATGCCCGAGAGCCTCATCACCTCCATCCAGCCCCACTACCAGGTGTCACACGCCCCCGACCTCCCCGAGTACCTCCGCTACGCGATCCGCATCGCCGGACCGCTGCTCGCCGTCGGCGTCAACTCGCCCTTCCTCCCGCCGGACCTCTACGACGAGGACCCCGAGACGGTCCTCGCGGAGTGCTGGATGGAGAACCGGATCCCCGTCTTCGAGTCGGTCTTCAACACCGAGAAGGGGAACAAGGTCCGCCTGCCGCCGGACGTGGACACCGTCGAGGAGGCCATCGACGACGTCGCCGCGGACACGACCGTCATCCCGATGATGCAGGACCCCACGGGCCGCTACGACGACCGCTTCGCCCACTTCCGGCACAAGCACGGCTCCTACTGGCGGTGGGTCCGCCCCGTCTTCGACGGCGCGACCCGCTCTGCGGCCAACGCCCGCATCGAGTTCCGTCCGCTGCCCGGCCAGCCGACCGTCCACGACGCCATGTCCCTCCTGGCCGTCTACGCGGGCCTGCTGGAGAGCCTCCCCAAGCGCGAGCACCCCGTCGCGTCGCTCCCCTGGGCGACCGCGGAGGAGAACTTCTACGCCGCCGCCGCCGCCGGCCTCGACGCCGAGTTCACCTGGATCACCGGCGGGGGCGACGAGACGACCGACGCGGCCGTCATCTACGACGACCTGTTCGAACACGCCCGCGACGGCCTCGCGCTCCGCGGCCTCGACGAGGCCGAGGTCGAGCGGTACGTCGGGCCGCTGGCCGAGCGCGTCGAGCGGCGGACGACGCCCGCGCGCTGGAAGCACGACCACGTGAGCGCCGCCGTCGAGGCGGGGACACCCTTCGCCGAGGCCGTCTGGGGTATGCAGGCCGAGTACATCGCCAACCAGAGGGAGACGCTCATCGAGGGGTCGTTCCTCGACTGGCTCTGAGCGCCGCACGCCTTTTCTCCACCGACGCCGTTACTTCAACGATGCAACAGGTTTCCAGGCGGCCGGTCGCCGGTCGCTCGCTCGGTCGGACGCTCGCCCCCTTCGCGCTCGCGCTGGTCGCGCTCGCCCTCCTCGTGGCCGCGATGGGTCCCGAGGAGGTCGCCGCCGAACTCGCCCGCCTCGACCCGGCGACGTTCCTCCTCGCGCTGGGGATCGCGCTGCTCGCCGTCGTCGCGTGGGGCGACGCGCAACGCCGCCTGCTGCGTTCGGCCGGCGGCCGCACCCCCCTCGGGCGGTTCTCCGGGGCCTACTCGCTCGCGGTGTTCGAGCGCCTCGCGCTCCCCGCGGGCCACGCCGCCGGGCCGGCGCTCATGGCCCACGCGCTCGGCGACGAGGCCGAGACGGGGTTCGACCGCGCGTTCGCCGCGACGAGCGCCGCCGAACTGCTGAGCCTGCTCGCCTCGCTGCTGCTCGCGGGCGTCGGCCTCGTCGCCTACCTCCTCGCCGCGCCGGCCTCGGCGGCCCTCCGGGAGGTGGAACTCGGCGCGGTCGTCGCGGCGGCCGCCCTGGCCGCCCTGCTGGCCGCCGCCTGGTACCGCCGGGGGACGGTCACCTGGGCGCTCGCGGGTCTCGCGTCCCTCCTGCGCGGGTCCGTCGGCCGCGTCTCGCCCCGTACCTACGACGCCCTTGCCCCCGAGCGCGTCGAGTCGGCGGTCGAACGCTACTACGACACCCTGGAGGCGGTCGCCGGCGACCGCCGGGCGGTCGCGCTGGCCGTCCTGGCCTCCGCGGTCGGCTGGGTCTGCTACGCGCTCCCGCTGACCGTCGGCGCGAGCGCGCTCGGCTACGCCGTGCCGCTGTCGCTCGCGCTGTTTCTCGTCCCCGCCTCGGGGCTCGCCAACGCCGTCCCCCTTCCCGGCGGTCTCGGCGGCGTCGAGGTGGCGCTCGCGGCGGCGCTGGTCGCGCTCGCCGGCCTCGCCACGCCGGAGGCGGCGGCCGTCGTGCTCGCCTACCGGCTGTGCACCTACTGGGGACACCTCGCCCTGACCGGACTGGTGGCGCTCGCGGGCGTGACGCGGTGGGGGATCCGTCCGTGACCCCGACCCCGGTCGCTCACTCGTAGGTGAGCGTCATCCCGCCGTCGTGGAGCACGTCGCCGCCGTCGAGGAAGCGCGCGTGCTCGGAGAAGCCCATCACGAACAGGTTCGCTACCTCGTACGGCTCCATCAGTTCCTTGACGCGCGCCTGGCCGAGCAGGACGTCCTCGATCGCCTCCTCGACGGTGATCCCGCGGCTGTCCGCCGTGTCCGGGAGCTGTTTCGCGACGAGTTCCGTCTTCACGTAGCCCGTCGAGACCGAGAACCCCCGAATCGCCCCGTCGCCCTCGGCGGCGATGGACTGGGTCAGCCCGCGCAGGCCGAACTTGAGCGCGTTGTACGCCACCTTGTCCCTGGTGACGTAGTGGCCGTGGACCGAGGCCATGTTGCCGACGACGCCGACGCCGTCGGGGTTCTCCCGGAAGTGGGGGAAGCAGCGCTTCGAGAGCAGCAGCGGCGCGCGGAGCATGACGCGGTGCATCAGGTCGTAGCGCTCCATCGGGAACTCGGCGAGCGGGGCGATGTGCTGGATGCCGGCGACGTTCGCGAGGTACCGGAGGTTCCCCTCGTCGGCTGCCCGCTCGACGATCCGATCGACCGCGTCGTCGTCGGTCAGGTCGCCGGGCACCGTGACGATCCGGCCGGGGGAGTCGAGCGCCCCGCGCTTCTCTGTGACCTCGGCCAGCCCCTCCTCGTCCACGTCGGTCGCGACGACCGTCAGCCCGTTGTGCGCGAGCGCGAGCGCCGTCGCCCGCCCGATGCCGTTTCCCGCCCCGGTCACCAGCGCCACGTTCTCCGCCGCGAACGCCGGATCCGGTACCGCGAGCAGGTCGTCGGCCGCGATCTCGCTCGGACCGTACCTCTCCAGGGCCTCCTCGGCGGTCATGTCGGCCATGATCGCCCTAAACCGACGAGGGTGATAAGCCGTCCCCCGGGCGTGGTAACGTCCCCCGAATTAGGAGCGCCTAAAAATCGGAGTCTTTTTGATGCTTTAGGCGAGCCAAAACCACATGGACGGCGACTCTCACCGAACGCGACGGACGTTTCTGAAGGGCGGCGCGGGCGTGCTGGCGGCGAGCGCGCTGGCCGGGTGCGCGGGCGAATCCCCCGGCGGGTCCGAGAACGGGTCGGACGGAAACGACACCGGGGGGAACGATACCGGGGGGAACGACACCGAGGGCGGGGCGAAGACGCCCTACACCGTCTCGATGGCACCGGTCGGGGAGGTCGAGTTCGACGCCGTCCCCGAGAGCTACGTGGTCTACGAGGCGGGGTACGCCGACATGGCCGTCGCCCTCGGGCAGGCCGACGGCCTGAAGGCGGTCGGGCTCCCCTCGCGCTACCACACCGACTACTACGACGAACTCGAGGGCGTGAGCGTCGACAAGGGCTCCCTGACGACGCTCTACAGCGACGGGGTCGACCGCGAGGTCTTCTACGAGATCGGCGCGGACGTCCACCTCATCGACCCGAACTGGCTCGTGAACAACGGCGCGTTCGGGCTCGAACAGGGCGACGTGGACGCCATCGGTCAGCAGGTCGCGCCGTTCGTCGGGAACACCATCTTCCGGCGCACGGACGAGTGGCACGACTACGAGTACTACACGATGTACGAGGCGTTCGAGAAGGTCGCCCAGGTGTTCCAGCAGGGCGAGCGCTACGAGGCGTTCGAGGAACTTCACGACGCGATGCTCGAGGACGTGGGGTCGAAGCTCCCCGCCGAGGACGAGCGTCCGAACGCCCTGCTCACGTTCGCGGCCGACGACGAGCCCGAGGAGTTCTCCCCCTACCGCGTGAGCGACGAGGGGACGAACAAGAAGCAGTTCCACGACCTCGGCATCGGGGACGCACTGGAGGGGACGGGCGTCAGCGGCCTCTCGACGAGCGACCGCGGCACGATCGACTACGAGACGATGCTCGAAGTCGATCCGGACTCGATCCTCGTCCGCGGCCACGAGACGAAGACCGAGGAGGAGTTCCGGAACACCGTCGTGACGTTCATGAAGAACCACAGCGTCGCCGGGAAGCTCACCGCCGTCCAGGAGGACCGCGTGTTCCGCGGCGGCCCGATCTACGAGGGGCCCATCCAGAACCTCTTTCTCACCGAACGGTTCGCGAAGCTGTACTACCCCGACAGTTTCTCGGGGAAGCTGTTCGATCGGGGCGAGGTGAGCGCGATCGTGCGCGGCGAGCTCTGAGATGGCGGGCGACGCGTCCACGGAGACCGCCGTCGACCGCGGAACGCGCACCGCCCGGTTCGGCTGGTTCGACGGCTCGCTCGTCGCGCTCGCCGTCGCCAGCGTCTGCGTCACGCTGGCGAGCGCGCTCGTGCAGGTCAGCTTCGGGACCTACTCGATGTCCATCCCCGAGGCGTGGCGGGCGCTGTTCGATCCCGCGATCCTGCTCGACCCGCGTCGCCTGCTCTACTTCTTCTTCGGGGAGTGGGTGATGCGCCTGCTGACCGGGTACGGGGGCGAGGTGGACGCGCTGCTCGACGGCCTCGCGGTCGGCACGACCGTCGTCTGGACGCTCCGGCTCCCCCGCGTGCTCGTCGGCGCGCTCGTCGGCGCGAGCCTCGCCGTGTCGGGGGCCATCTTCCAGGCGGTGACGCGCAACGAACTCGCCAGCCCGTACATCCTCGGCGTGAGCGCGGGGGCCGGACTGGGGGCGCTCGTGGCGCTCGTCCTGTTCACCGCCCTGGAGGCGGTGCTCCCGCTCGTGGCCGCCGGCGGCGGGGCGTTCGCGTTCCTCCTCGTCTACGTCATCGCGTGGAAGAACGGGACCAACCCCGTCCGCCTCGTGCTCGCGGGCGTCATCGTCAGCACGGTCTTCCACTCGCTCCAGACGGGGCTGTTCTTCCTCGCGAGCGACATCGGCGTCGTCCAGCAGGCCCTGTCGTGGACGACCGGGTCGCTCACCGGCGTCGGCTGGGAGCAGTTCCGCACCGCGCTCCCGTGGGTGGTCGTCGCGCTGGCGCTCGCGCTCGTCGGCGCCCGACAGCTGAACGTCCTCCTGCTCGGCGAGCGCACGGCGGCCGCGCTCGGCATGTCCGTCGAGCGGACGCGCTTCGCGCTGGCCGCGGTCGCCGTCCTCGCCGCCAGCGCCGCGGTCGCCGTCGCCGGCATCGTCAGCTTCGTCGGCCTCATCGTCCCCCACGTGGTGCGCACCATCGTCGGGAGCGACTACAAGCGGCTGGTCGTCGGCTGCGTCTTCGCCGGCCCGGCGCTCCTGACCGCCGCCGACGTGGGCGCGCGCCTCTTCTTCGAGGTGGCGTTCAACTCGCCGGTCCAGATCCCGGTCGGGATCGTCACCGGCCTCGTCGGCGGGCCGTACTTCCTCTATCTCATGCGGACGCGCGACCAGCTCGGTGAGCTGTGACGATGCCCGCCGAGCGAGATCGATGCCGCGACGACCGCCCTCCCGACCGCGAGTGGGACGTCGTCGTCGTCGGGAGCGGTCCGGCGGGCGCGTCGGCGGGCGTGTTCGCCGCCCGCGCGGGCCTCGAGACGTGCGTCTTCGACCGCGGCAGCTCCTCGATCCGTCAGTGCGCGTACCTGGAGAACTTCCTCGGCTTCCCCGCCGGCATCGACGTGCCGACGTTCTGTGACCTCGCGCGCGCGCACCTGCGAGAGGCCGGGGCGACCGTCGTCGAGGAGACCGTCGAGTCGGTCGCGCGCGCGGACGGGGGATTCCGCGTCGAGACGGACGCCGGGCGCGTCGCGTCGGCCGAGCACGTGGTCGCCGCCTCGACCTACGACGCGAGCTACCTCCGCGGTATCGACGACGGGGCGCTCTTTCCCGACGGCGAGTTCGTCCGCGACGCGGACGAGCGCGGGCGGACGCCCGTCGCGGGTCTCTACCTCGCCGGGCCGCTCGCGGGCGTGCCGAGTCAGGCCATCGTCGCCGCCGGACACGGGGCGATGGCGGCGCTCGCCCTCCTCGAGGACCGCCGCCTCGAAGCGGGTTACTGGCGGCCGGTCTCCGCGTACCACGACTGGGTCGTCCCGGATGGGCGCTACGGCGGTCCCGACTGGCACGGGGCGATGGACGAGTGGTTCGACGCGAACCCGCCGCCCGAGCGGTCGCTCGGCGATCCCGAGGTGCGGGACCTGCTCGCGGCCGAGAAGCGCCGTCGCCTCGACATGGCCGTCGACGAGGACGAACGCGACCGTCGAACCCGCCGCGGGCACGCGGTCCTCCGGTCGTTCCTGCGCGACGCTCGCGACGACGCGTAGGGCTAGCCCACGCGGCGCTCCACCGACTCGACGGCCTCGGCGGGCGTCTCGACCGCCTCGAACCCGCGGAACCCGGCGAGGTCCTGCGCGCCGATACCCGCCACCGGCCGGCCGAAGTCGAGGGCGTGACCCAGCTCGGAGAGCGTCCCCGCCGCCCCGTCGACGGCGACGACCGCGTCGCCGTTCAGCACCACGAGGACGTTCCTCGCGTTGCCCATCCCGGTGGCGACGGCGGTGTCGACGTACTCGTTCGCCGCGCGCGGGTCAGTCCCGGGGAGGATGCCGACGGTCTCGCCGTCCGTCGACGTTCGCGCGCCCCCCGTTCGCTCGTCCCGCGGTGCTCCCTCCCGCCGCGCGTCGCGGACGCCCCGACACGCGGCCTCCATCACGCCGCCCAGCCCGCCGCAGACGACCGTGTGACCGCGCTCGCCGAGCAGGTGGCCGACCTCGCGGGCCGTCCCGTAGGTCGCCTCGTCGATCCGCCCGCCGCCGATAACGCTGATGCGCACCCTACCACTCCATGCCGCCGTTGACGGCGAGGATCTGTCCGGTCATGTAGCTCGACTCCTCGCCCGCCAGGAACCGCACGATCCCGCAGACGTCGTCCACCTCCGCGAACCGCCGGAGGGGGATGCGCTCGACGATCTTCTCCCGGACGCGCTCGGGGACCTGCTCCAGCATGTCGGTCTGGACGAACCCGGGTGCGACGCAGTTGGCGGTCGACCCCGAGCGGGCCATCTCCAGCGCGATCGTCCGCGTGAACCCGAACATCCCCGACTTCGTGGTGGCGTAGTTGGCCTGGCCGTAGTTCCCCTGCTGGCCGACGACGCTCGAGATGTTGATCAGTCGACCGTGTTCGGCCTCGAGCAGGTCGTCGAACAGGCAGTGCGTGCAGTTGAACATCCCGCCGAGGTTCACGTCGATCACGCGGTCCCAGTCCTCCCGCGTCATGTTCCCGAACGTCCGGTCTACCGTGATGCCCGCGTTGTTCACGAGCACGTCGACGGGACCGAACGCGTCGCGGACCTCCTCGCACATGGCGGTCACGGCGTCCAGGTCGGCCACGTCGGCCCGCGCGGCGATCGCGCTCCCGCCCGCGTCCTCGATCTCCTCGACCACCGCCCGCGCCTCGGCCTCCGAGGAGCGGTAGTTGACGACGACGTCAGCGCCCTGTTCGCCGAGTTCGCGCGCGATACCCCGTCCGATGCCGCGCGATGCGCCCGTCACCACGCAGGTCTGCCCTGAGAGCATGGTAACACGATTCACTCGGGGAGAGAAAAAGGTGCGCCGGGGGAGTTAGCGCCTCGCGATACTGACTTTCACCGATTACGGTCGATCCACCGGCAGAACGCCTCGAAGTCCTCCGCACCCGCCCGTTCGGCGATGCTCTTTAGCGTGCCAATGCGAATCCGGTCGTGCATCGGGACCGTCACGGTACGCTTCTCGCCCGTCTTCGGACGCGTACACCTGAGGACGACGTTGCTGTCTGCGACCCAGTACCGACGCGGAGACGCGTTCGGAACTTCCTCGACGAGTTCGACCTCGATCTCGTTTGGAGAAGTCGTCACTCGTCTGTGGTCGGTTCCAGCGGTAGGCGCTCGGGATCGACATCCTCGTACGCTTTGTCCGACGAGAGGACGGGGAGATCGCGCGTTTCGGCGGTGGCCGCGTGGAAGGAGTCGAACGGCGTCATGCCGTCTTCGAAGTACGCGACCGCCTTCAGGACGACCTGCTGCTCGTTCTCGTCGCCGAGCGGGACGACGTCGAGGAGATTAGCGAACAGGCGGACGTAGTCGAACTGGTAGCGCTCCAGGACGAGGAGCATCTCCAGGTACGCGAACGGCGAGGTGACGACCTCCCGCTCATCGAGGACGTCTTCGGCGCGCTCCTGAAGCCAGTCGTCGCCCTTGGCGATAGC
Organism: Halomarina halobia; assembly: GCF_029338575.1. Taxonomy (GTDB): domain Archaea; phylum Halobacteriota; class Halobacteria; order Halobacteriales; family Haloarculaceae; genus Halomarina; species Halomarina halobia. Next base: position 2,060,077 of record NZ_CP119992.1, on the reverse strand, counting down.
GAGGAGAAAGTCGGTCTCGACGAACACCGTCATTCGGCGGTATCCTCCGCCTCGCGCTTTGCCCGTTCGATGTCGTCCTCGACCTCCTGTTTCGCGCGCCGGAGCGCTTCCTCCCGCAATTCCTCTCTCGACGTCCCCTCCAGCGCGTCCCCGATCTCGTCGCGGACAGCCCGGAGCGGGTCCTCGTCGATCGGTATGAGTTCGATCCGGTCCTCGTATTCGACGACGTGGAACTTCTCGCCGTACTTCCGCCTCAGTTTGGAGGACAGGTAGAGGCGGCCGTGCGAGTCAGTTTCGACGGACACACGCGGGCGTAGGCGTGGCAAGAACAAAGAAGTTATCCCAAAGACGGGTCGAACGTCCCAAGTCCGCCCACTGGCCGGGTACTCGCTCAGGTGACTACCCGGGTCCGCGCCGACAAGATAGCGACAGGCCGACCACGCTCCGAAGATCGGGATGGTCGACGACCGCCCGCATGAGGGTCTCGCCGATCCCCTCGCCGCGTCGGTCGGCGGCGACGACGTCGCAAACAGTGGCGTAGTACGCGTAGTCGGTCAACACCCGCGCCGCCGCCACCAGATCGTCGTCGAGTGTGAGATCCCGTACGCGGGTCATCTACCGCCCCGTCGACCCCCGCGAACAATTCCCCTTCGATGGTGTGAGATGAACCGCCAAGGTGCCCGAGTGTACCGCCGTTCGACGCCGCATCTCACGCTCGGGAGGCGTCGCTACGTTCGCCGGCGCGCGTCCGAAAATTTACGGTGCGGCGTATTCCAGCGCCGCCGCGTTCGGCTCCTCACTCCTCGTCTTCGACCTGTTCGAGCCAGGTCTCGGCGCGGGCGACGCCGACCTCGGCGACCTCCGCGACGGTCTCCGCGTCCGCCCCGCGGAGGTCCGCGACCGTCTCGATGCCGGCCTCGCGCAGGCGCTCGGCGTAGGTGGGACCGATGCCGTCGACCGACTCGACGTCCGCCTCGTCGCCCGCGACCTCGACGAACTCCTCGCTCGTCGCCTCGACGTCCTCGGCGATGGCGGCGTCCGCGTCGGGCGTTTCCACGGTCTCCTCGACCGGTTCGCCACCCGACTCCCCGCTCGCCCCGCCGACGGCCTCCTCGACGCTTCGCTCGTCGCGCTCGACGCGTTCCGTCTGGACGCCGTCTTCGTCCTCGATCTCGATGGCGACCTCGTCGCGGCCGCCCTCGGTCGGATCGACGCGAACGTCGACGCCCTCGCGCTCCGCGACCTCGTCCGCGGTCTCGAGGACCTCCGGCGACTCGGGCGTCGACTTGTCGTGGTACCACTCGGCGACCTTCGGCCACACCTCGCGGTGGGAACTGGCGGACACCGAGAGGCCGATGTGACCGGTCGGGTAGTCGATGGTCGTCACGTCGTCGCTACCGACGACCTCGTTGAACGGCACGGACGACTCCGGCGGGATGAGGTGGTCGTACTCGCCGAGGATCTGGAGGACCGGCATGTCGATCTTCGATACGTCGACGCGCTTTCCGTTCAACTCCAGTTCGTTCTCGTAGAGCTTGTTGTCCTGGTAGATGTCCTCCAGGAACTGGACGTACGCCTCGCCGGCGACGTCGATGCCCTCGTTCAGCCAGCGCTCCATGCGCGCGAAGTTCTCGACGAACTCGTCGTTCTCGAGGTTGTCGTAGAGCCGGACGTACTTCGAGACGTAGTTGGCGACGGGGTCCATCAGCGCGAATCCCACCTCGAGGAACTCGGAGGGCATGTTCCCGAACGACTCGGTGACGGCGCGCGGGTCGTAGTACTCGTCCTCGCCCCACAGTTCCAGCACGCCGCCGGTTCCCTGGAAGCACAGCCCCGCGGCCATCAGCCCGAGGGCGTTCACCTTCTCGGGGTGGAGCGCGGCGTACATGGCCGATAGCGTGCCGCCCATGCAGTAGCCGAGGATGTTGATCGCGTCCTGCCCGGAGCGCTCGCGGACCACGTCCACGCAGTTCTCGATGTACCGGTTGACGTAGTCGTCGAGCGTGAGGAACTGATCGAGCCGCGAGGGCTCGTTCCAGTCGATGAGATAGACGTCGTGGCCCGCCTCGAGCAACCGTCGGACCACCGAGCGGTCGGGCTGGAGGTCGAGGATGAACGGCTTGTTGATGAGCGCGTAGATGATGAGGATCGGCACCTCGTTTTGCTCCTCGGTCTGGGCCTCGTAGTGTAGCAGTTCGAGCTTGTTCTCGCGGTAGACGACCTCACTCGGCGTCTCGCCCACCTCGACGGACTCCATGTCGTCGAGTCGCTCGTCGGCCACCTCGGCCCGCTCTATCGCGCCGGTGGCGGTCTCGAGGAGTTCCCGCTGGGTGTTCAGCGCCAGCGCGAACGGATCGTAGTATGAGTCTCCTTGTGCCATGGTCTCAACTCACTCCAGGTGCTCGATGACCGTATCTAATTTGTCTTCGACGCGCTGCTGTCGGCGCTCGAGTTCGACGAGGCGTTCGCCGACTTCGTCCACGTCGCCGCGGGTGGGCAGACCCATGCGCGCGAGCGTGTCCTGGCTCACCTCGTCCGCCTCCTGCTGGAGTTCCATCATCGCCTCGACCACGTTCCCCTGGGCCGCGGCGAACGCCGATGTCCCCATGACCTCCTTGAACGCCTCGTTGGCGCCGCGGAGCCAGATGTCGCGGAACTCGGTGAACGAGACGTCCTCGCCCTCGGCGGCGTCGAGGACGCGCTCGTACATCGTGTCCGCGGCGTCCATCCACACCTCGTAGGCGCGGTTGTAGGACTCGAAACTCTCTGCCATCGCGTCGTCGTCGGGCATGGAGCCCTCGATCGCGTCGGCCCAGGTCTCCATGAACCGGGCCTGCGCTTCGAGGTTCTGTTCGACCGACTTCGACATCGCCTCGTTCATCTGTTCGGCCATCCGTGTCCAGCGCTCCTGCATCTCCTGTGGGTCCGTGGTGTTGCTCATACTCGTACCTCGTCCTCTCGTGTAAAACGTCTTACTCGCCGTCCGCACGGCGCTGCATCTGCTCGATCTGCTGCTGCATCTGTTCGACCTGCTCCTGGAACTGCCCCAGCTGCGACTCGAACCGGCTCTGGAACTGCTCGGCCTGCTCCTGGAACTGCGCCTGGGCCTCCTCTGCCTGCGACTCCATCTGCTGCTGGAGGCGCTCGAACTGGTTCATCGCCTGATCGAAGGTCTCGACGGTCTGGCGCTCGATGTCCTGGTGGGCGTCGAGCAGCAGGTCGAGTTGCTCGTTCAGGGCGTCGAGGTACTCCTCGCTGAACTCGTCGTAACTGTCGAGGCTCTTCTCGAACTCGCCCTCGGTGGTGGCGAACGCCTCGGAGTGGGCGTCGAGTAGCGCGCCGAACTGCTTGTCGACCGCCCGGCGGATCTCGCTGACGTTGCTGCCGGAGCCCGGGAAGGCCGTCTCGACGGCGTCCAGGTAGGTGTGGATCGCGCTGCGCGACAGCTCGACGCTGTTGCGCTGGGCCTCCTCCTGGTTGTCGAGGTTGTCGAGCACCGACTCGTTCACGTTGCGTTGGAACTCGAGCGAGCGCTCGAAGGCGCGCTGTCCCTGCTTGATCGTCGTCCGCTGAAGTTCGAAAGCCGTACTGATGGGGGTTGTGTATTCACTCATCTGTGTTACCTCTGTTTCGCTTGACCGGAACGATGACCGTCTGCACGATGTCGCCCTCCTCGATGTCGAGGGCCTCGCGTTCCGCATCAGGGATGCTGATGCGGCCGCCGCTCTGGACCCGCGTCTTGAACGTCGCCATCTGACTCATCGCTCCCAACTGCGAAGGGAACCCCTTCGCGTCCACGCCGAACATCTGGCGGAAGAGATCCTGCTGTCGGTCGAACGCCTGCTCGCTCGCCTCCTGAAATCCGCGCGCGAACATCGCGGGCGTCCACGGGGGTCCTTCGCTCTCGTCTGGCATCGTCATTACCAACAAGCACCCTCGGACGCTTAAGTCTTACCCTGTTTACCATCTATTGGTGTGAAATGGTGCTCAATGGTAGATCGCTACTCGCCGTGCCAGTAGACGGTGGCAGTTCGACCAATGTGTATAGCGGGCTGCGGCCTATTCGGCGAACCGAATAGGCCGCGACTTTAATACGCTATGAGGAGAATAACCACTGACACGATGAGCTCCACCTCGTACTCGCTTTTCAACACGTGGTCTCGGACCTCCGAGCATCTCTTTAACAGCGTACTCGCGGCGAATCGTGCCGCTGCCGCCGCGTTCGGCGTGCCGATGTCCGACCCCGGGAACGCTTCGGAAGCGCGCATCACTGCCGGGAGCGACCTCGAAGAGTGGGACGTCGAGCGATCGACGCGCACGCGCGGCGACCTCTCCGTCGGTGATCGTATCGAGTTCGCCAAGACGATCACCGAGCGCGACGTCGAACAGTTCGCCGCGGTCAGCGGCGACACCAACCCCATTCACCTCGACGAGAACTACGCGGACGACACGCGGTTCGGCGGTCGCATCGTCCACGGGATGCTCGTCACCGGGCTCATCTCCGCGGCGCTCGCACGCCTCCCCGGCAACGTCATCTACCTCTCGCAGGACGTGCAGTTCCTCAAGCCCGTCCGCATCGGCGACCGCGTCACGGCCGAGGTGGAGATCGCCGAGGACTTCGACGACGAGCGCTTTCGCCTCGTCACGCGGGTCCTCGACGCCGACGGCGACCTCGTCGTCGACGGTGAGGCCGTCGTCCTCATCGACGACGCGCCGGCGCTCGACTAGCCGCCGGAGCCGATCCCCGCCTCTCGCTCCGGCCCGGACGCTACTTCTCGACGGTCAGCAGCGCGACGCGCTCGCAGACGAGCGCCTCGAGGCCCGCGTCGGTCGCCGCTAGCTCCGCGTCGGTGACGTCGAAGTACTCGCGGACGCGCTCTTCGTCGTAGTCGCCGAGCGTCTCCGCGGGCTCCAGGAACCCCTCGACTGCGGCGGCGGCCGCCGCCTCCGCCGCCCCGGCGCGTCCCCCCTCGCCGTCGACGACCACGACGACCGGTCGGTCCTCGCCCTCGCGCACCCCCATGGCGAGCGCCCGGTCGATCTGCCGCCGACCGGCCGCGTAGAGCAGTATCTCGACCGCCCGGTCGCGGGCGACGGCCTCGCCGCGCTCGTGCGCGCGGTTCGCCAGTTCCACCGCGCGCCGGAGGTGGCGCTCCCCGACGACCATCCGCGCGTCGAACGCCTGCACGGCGCAGCCGTGCTCGTCGCCGACGGCGGCGAGGTCGGTGACGAACGCGTCCACGTCCTCGACCGCTGCCAGCCCCTCGACCAACCGCATCAGAAGTCACCTAGGCTCGCCTGGTCGTCGTCCGCCCGCTCGCCCCCCTCGGTTCCCCCCGGCGTCGTGGAGGCGGCGGGCGCGGCCTCCGGGTCGGCCACGACGCCGTCCATCGAGGGGTCCTCCCGCCCGGCGTTCTCCAGGATCGTCTCCGCGGTCCGCCGTCGCCCGCGGAGCGCCGCGAGCACGACCGACTTGTCCGCCTCGCGGAGGTCGGCGCGCGTCTCGACGCCGGCGTCGTGGAGGCGGCGGGCGCGCTTGCGGCCCACGCCGCGCACCCGCGCCAGGTCGATCAGTTCCTCCCGCACGCCGTGCTGGACGCGCACGCGCGCCTCGTGGACGGCGGGCGCGGTGCCCATGTCCAGTTCGCCGGCGAGGCGCTCTGCCGCCCCCAGCAGCCACTCCGCGGTGTCCACCTTCCCGCGAACGTCGCCGGGGCCGACGCCGTACCGCTCGGCGATGCGCTCCTCGTCCACCTCGCTGGCCCAGTCCTCCAGCATGCGGGCGGTCTTGAGCGCCGACAGCCAGTCCTCGAAACGTCCCTCCTCGAACTCCGAGGGCATCGCGCCGAGGAACTCCGCCTCGCGCTCGTAGGCGAGCATCGTGTACTCCTCCCGGTCCCCCGAGCGGAGGTAGAGGTCGTACATGTCCGGCGTTCGACAGACGAGGTGGTACAGCCCCATGGCCGTCGGGTCCGTGGCCCCGCGCAACCCGTCGATGATCTCGGCGGCGCTCATCGGATCCAGGTAGAGCCGCGAGACGGTGTGGCCGAGGCTCGTCGCCCGCAGGGCGTCGCCGTCCCGTTCGAGGAACTCGTTGGCGACGAGGTAGGCGATGACGTTGTCCGCGACGCGCTCCAGGCGACCCTGCTCCGCCGTCTGCGTCGCGTAGAGCGTCCGGTCGAGAAACGAGAGCAGCGCTTCCCGCGAGTCGGCGAAGCCGGAGGCGACGGTGGCGAGCACGTGCGTCCGGAGGGCGGGTTCGGCGGCGAGCTTCGACCGCACCGCCTCCGGGTCTGCCCAGATGTAGCGCTCGAACAGTTCGTCGAGTTCGTCGTGGCTGTTCGCGAGCAGCAGCGCCTCGCCGTAGGGATCGAGCCCCGGCCGCCCCGCCCGGCCGAACATCTGGTGGACTTCGAGCACCGAGAGCGGGGCCATCCCGCCGACGCTCCCGTCGTACCGCCGCCAGTCGCGGACGACGACGCGCCGGGAGGGGGTGTTCACCCCCGCCGCGAGGGTGGGGGTGGCGGCGACGAGCTTGATGAGCCGGTCGCGGAAGGCGCTCTCGACGAGCGAGCGGTGCTCGCCGGCGCACCCCGCGTGGTGGAACGCCGCGCCCCGCTCGACCGCCCGCGCGAGGTCGTCGCTCGTCTCCGTGTCGCTCACCTCCCTGATCTCCGCCGCCACCGCCTCGAGGCGCTCCTCCTCCTCGGGAGTGAGCGCCCCCACCGTGACGCTCGCCAGCCGCTTCGCGGCGGCCTCGGCGTTGCGCCGGGAGTTGACGAACACGAGCGTCGAGCCGCCGTCGTCGAGCGTCTCCCGGGCGATGGCGGCCGTGGGTCGCTCGGAACTCCGCACCGGCAGCTCGCGCGTGTCGCCGTCGTCGAAGTGCAGCGCCTGCCCGTAGTGGACGCCCGTGCGGAGGTCGATCGGCCGCCAGTCGGAGTCGACGAGCCCGGCGTCGAGCCACTCGGCGATCTCTCCGGCGTTGCCGATGGTGGCCGAGAGCGCGACCGTCTGGAGGTCCGGGTTCAACCGCCGGAGCTTCGCGAGGGTGACCTCGAGCGTCGGCCCGCGGTGGGCGTCGTCGACGAGGTGGACCTCGTCGGCCACGACGCAGGCGAGGTCGTCGAGCCAGCCCGCGCCGTTGCGCACGAGCGAGTCCACCTTCTCCGAGGTGGCGACGATAATGTCGCAGGCCGCCAGCCAGTCGCCGTCGGACTCGTAGTTGCCCGTCGAGACCCCGACGGAGAGGCCGTACTCCTCGAACTGGTCGAACTCGCGCTTCTTCTCGCTCGCCAGCGCCCGCAGCGGGACGATGTACAGCGCCCGCCCGCCGCGCTCGACGCTCGCGAGCATCGCCAGCTCGGCGATGAGCGTCTTCCCGCTCGCCGTCGGGATGGAGGCGACGAGGCTCTCGCCCTCCGTGACGCCCCGCTCGACCGCCTCGGCCTGCGGCGGGTAGAGTTCCTCGATGCCGTCGTCGCGGAGGTGCCCCGGTACCCACTCCGGTACCCCCGAGACGTCTGCGACGTTCATTATCGACCCCTTGTTCGTCTCCCGATTTAAAAGGTCGGAGAGGCCGCGCCGGAAGTGGAACCGGCACCGTCACCCCTTTCTCGCCCACGGATCTACCACCGCGTATGAGAGTCGAGTTCGACCGCGACACCTGCATCGGGATGTTCCAGTGCGTCGCAGAGTGGGACAGGTTCGAGAAGAACACGAGCGAGGGGAAGGCGGACCTCGAGGGGAGCGAGGAGGTCGAGGAGAGCGTCTTCGTCCGCGAGGTGCCGGAGGGCGAGGAGTTCGACGCGACGTTCGCCGCGCGAGTCTGTCCCGTGGACGCCATCACCGTCTACGACGACGACGGCGAGCAGGTCGTCCCGTAGTCGCGCGCCGCTTCCGCTCCGCGGTCGGGCGTGGATCGACGGGCCGCGTCGTCGCCGTAGCTCTCAAAGCCGCGGTCGGGGAGCTACTCGATCTTCGAGTACTGCTCCGCGAGCTTCTCCGCCGCCTCCCCGAGCAGGTCGCGCTCCGTCTCCGAGAGGTCCCACTCGACGACCTCCTCGACGCCGTCCTTCCCGAGCTTCACGGGTACGCCGAGGCCGACGTCGTCGTGGCCGTACTCGCCGTCGAGGACGACCGAGCCGGGGAGCACCTCGCCGGTGTCGCGCAGGACGGCCTCGACCATGTGACCGACGCCCGTCGCGGGGCCCCACTCGGTCGCGCCCTTGCGCTCGATGACGTTCATCGCGGACTCCTGGAGGTCCGAGAGGATGCGCTCGCGCTCGTCGTCGCCGAAGTCGAAGTCCCGCCCGTTGACGCGCACCTTGGAGAAGACCGGCACCTGCGCGTCGCCGTGCTCGCCGAGGATCGTCGCCTCGACGTTCCGTACGGGCTCGTCGAACTCCCGGGAGAGCACGTAGCGGAAGCGCGCCGAGTCCAGCCGGCCGCCGAAGCCGATGACCTGCTCGCGCGGCCGGTCGCCCGTCTCGTAGAGGTGGCGGTTCAGCAGGTCCACCGGGTTCGAGGTGGTGATCGAGACGAAGTCGTCGTTGTGCTCCGCCAGCGAGCTCCCGATGTCCTCCATGATGGGCGCGTTGTCGCCCGCGAGGTCGATGCGGGTCTGCCCCGGCTTGCGCGGAATGCCGGCCGTGATGACCACCACGTCCGACCCGGCGGTGTCCTCGTAGGTGCCCTGCCGAACGACCGTGTTCGCGTCGTAGGCGATCCCGTGGTTGACGTCGGCCGCCTGCCCGACGGCCTCGTCTTCCTTGTCGGGGATGTCCACGAAGACGAGTTCGTCCACAACGTCCCGGAGTGCGATGTTGTATCCGGCGGCGGCACCGACCGTCCCTGCCGCGCCGACCACGCTAACTTTCGTCATACCACGTAAATCTGCACGCGGCCCGCCGTTAAATGCGTCGGAAACCGGTCTCAGTGCGCCTTTCGCCGATATTCGATTCGACGTTCGTCGAATAAACGGCCGTGGAGTCGGGACCGCACGCCGTCCCCCGCGCTCTCGTGCTCGCCGACGCGGCATCGGAGGATCACGCTTTTCGGTTCCGCCCTCCTGTCCTCTCCCATGAGCGACTTCGACAAGGAGGCCGAGCGCGAGAAGCTTCGGGAGCAGTTCGCCGAGGACGACCGCAAGCGCGCCTCGACCGAGCGCATGAGCGAACTCCTGCTCAAGGGCGCGACGATGACCAACAGGCACTGCGACGCCTGCGGCGACCCGATCTTCCGCTGGCAGGGCGAGGAGTTCTGCCCCACCTGCACCGCCGAGGGCCAGCAGCGCGCGGCGGAAGAACGGCCGGCGGAGTCGGACGGCGACCCGACAGCGGTCGAGGCGCCCCCGAGCGAGGGGACGGTCGACGCCGACGGCGTCGAGGTCGAACCGCTCGACGGGCCGGGATCGCCCGAGCGGCCCGACCCCCCCGAACCGCCGGAGTCGCCGGAGCCGTCGGCGACCGCCCGCTCGGCGCGAGACCCCCCCTCGGGATCGAACGAGGGCGCGGCGTCCCCGCGGGCGCCGCAGACGCCCCCTGCCTCCGGGAGTTCGTCCGGCCACTACGCCGACCTCTCGGCGGCGCGCGAGTCGCTCGCGCGGACGGTCACGCGCTTCGCGGAGGAGGCCGAGGCGGCGGACGATCTCGCGAGCGCACGCGAGTTCCTCGGTGCGGTCGGGGACGCGGCGGACGCGCTCGCGGCGGTGCGGCGGGCGGAACGGCGCTGACCGACAGTATATAGGGTCCGTCGCCCACCCTCGGGTATGACGCGCACCTTCGAGGAGATCGAGGCCGACGACGGAACCCGCCTCCGCCTGTGGCGTCGGCGCGCCGACGCCGGGAGCGCGGTCCTCTTCGTCCACGGCGCGACCTACCCGGGGCGGTCGGTCTTCGCGCTGGACGCCGACCCCGCCGGCGAGTCGTGGCTCGCTGCCTGCGCCCGCGGGGGGCGGGCGGCCTACGCGATCGACCTCCGCGGGTACGGCGACAGCGAGGCCCCGCCCGAACTCGACGCGCCGCCCGCGGCGAACGAACCGGTCGTGCGGGCCGACGCCGCGGCGGACGACGTGGCCGCCGCGCTCGCGACGCTCCTCGACCGCCACGAGCGCGTCCACCTCGTCGGCTACTCGTGGGGGTCGATGGTCTGCGGCCGCCTGCTCGCCTCGCGCGCGGTCGAGGTCGTCTCCCTGACGCAGTACGCGCCGGTCTACGCCTTCCCCGACGGGGCGGACGACCTGCCCGACGACCCCGACGCCTACCGCGTCGTGACGGCGTCCGAGGTGCGCGACCGCTGGGACGCGCAGTTCCCCGCGGGCGTCTCGCCGTCGTCCCGCCGCGACGAGGGGACGGTCGAGGCCTTCTGGCGCTCGCTTCGCGACTCCGGGCAGGCGGCGGACCGGGACGGCGCGCCCGCGGTCCGCGCGCCGAACGGGACGCTCGCCGACATGGCCGCCGCCGCGACCGGGACGCCCGCCTACGACCCGGCGGCGATCGACGCCCCGGCGCTCGTGGTCCGCGGGTCGTTCGACGCGAGCGCGACCCGGGCGGACGCGCTCGGTCTCTACGACGCGCTGGGCGCGGCGGACGACGAGAAGGCCTACGCGGAGGTCGCGGGCGGGACGCACTTCCTGAACCTCGAACGCCGACGGACGGCGCTGTTCGACCTCGTGTCGGGGTTCCAGCGCCGCTACGAGTAGTCAGGCGTAGTCGCTGCCGACGACCTCGCGGATGCGCTCGGCGGTCACCTCGCCGACGCCCTTCACGTCGAGCAGTTCCTCCTCCGAGGCGGTCATGACCGCCTCGACGCTCCCGAAGTGTTCGAGGAGCGCCCGCGCCGTCACCGGGCCGATGTCCGCGATCGCGCTCACGACGTACTGCTGCTGCTCGGTCAGCGTCTTCGCCGCCTTCTCGCCGTGGACGCGCACCTCCCGGTCGTCCTCCTCCTGCTCGCGACGGGCGATCACCTCGAGCAGGTCGGCGGTGTCCCGCTCGCCCTCCGTGCGGAGGACGCTCGCGCCGAAGTCGACGGCGAGCGAGGCGAGCGCCCCCCGGATGGCGTTCGGGTGGACGTTGCGCGCGCCGTAGAGGTCCCCGCCCTCGATGACGACGACCGGCCGGGAGTAGTGGCGCGTGGCCTCCTTCACCTGCTCGAACAGCGAGCGGTCGCCGCCGACGAGGGTGTCGAGGAAGTCCGAGACGGACTTGCGCTCCACCACCACGCGATCGGAGAGGACGTAGTCGCCCACGGCGAGCGTCTCCAGGCGGGTGGTGATGCCGTCGCGCGTCGAGAGGTCGCGGGCGATGGTCGCGTCGAGTTCGCGCTGGTCGGCGACGATCTCGACGGTCCCCGACTCCTCGTCGCCCTCGGCGGTCGCGACGACCCCCTCGTCCGCGCGCTCGCTCCCGTCGCTCCCGTCACCCTCCTCGCGCTCGTCGCTTCGCACACTGCCCTCGTCGTCCGCCGATTCGTCCGCCGCGAACGCGTCGAGGCCGGGCTGACCGTCCCCGTCTCCGTTCGCGTCCCCGTCCGCGCCGCCGTTCGCGCGGACGGTCCCCCCGGACTCGCCGGGTGCCGTCGCGGCGTCCTCGCCGCGGGTTGTCGGCGCGTCCTCGCCCGTCGCGGTCGGGTCGGACGCGCCGCTCGCTCCCCCGTCCGCGAAGTCGCCGAGGCTCCCCTGACCGAGTTCGCGGTTCACCTCGCTCGCGACGCCCTTGAGCGCGCGAAGCTCCTCGCGCATGCGCTTCTCCTCGCGCCGCGAGATCCAGAAGTACGCCTCGTCGCGGGTGTCCTCCGCGAGCAGGACGTGGACCTTCCCCTCGCTCTGTCGGCCCGTGCGCCCCTTGCGCTGGATAGCGCGGATGCCCTTCGGGACGGGCTCGTAGAACAGCACGAGGTCCACCTCGGGAACGTCGAGGCCCTCCTCGGCGACGCTGGTCGAGACGAGCACCTGAAACTCGCCACGGCGGAAGGCGTCGAGGGTCTCCTGTTGCTGCTTCTGCGTCATCCCGTCCGATCCCTCCTTGTCGCCTTGACCGACGAACTTGTGCGTCTCGAAGTGGTTCGAGAAGAACTCGGTGAGTGTCTCGGCGGTGTCGCGGGACTCGGTGAAGACGATGACGCGCTCGCCGCCCTCGATGCCGAGGGTCTGGGCGAGGAGGATGCGCGCCCGGCGGAACTTCGGGTGGAGGTCGTCGTACGCCTCCGCGCGGCGCATCGCCTCCCGGACGCGCGGCTCGCTCACGAACCGCTGGGCGGCCTTCGACGCGCCGGAGGAGCGCGCGGCGTTGCGCTGGCGCTCGAAGTACCGGCGGAGCGACTCGACGGACTGGGTCTCGACCAGTTCGACCGCCCGCCGGAGCTTCATGATCTCGGCGTGCGCGGACATGCCCTTGTAGCCGTCGCCGTTCCCCTCGTTGATCATCCGCTGGAGCTTCCCGCGGATCTCGTTCAGGTCGCGCTGGGACACGTCCGGCCGCGTCGAGTTCGTGACGCCGAGGCGCTTGAGCCGCTCTAAGCGGTCCGCGATCACCTCGTTCAGCGCGTCCCGGATCTCGATCACCTCCTCGGGGAGTTCGACGTGCTCCCACTCGATGTCGGTCTCGTGGGTGTAGTCGCTCACGTCCGAGTCCGCCTCGGTCATCACCTCCACCTCGCGCAGGCCGAGGTTGCCGCAGACGGTGAGGATCTCCTCCTCGTCGCCGCCGGGAGAGGCGCTCATCCCCGTCACCAGCGGATCCGCGGCGTCCTCGTGGTAGCGCTCCGCGATGTAGCAGTAGGCGTAGTCGCCGGTCGCGCGGTGGCACTCGTCGAAGGTGAGGTGGGTCACCTCCCGGAGCGAGATGCGGTTGCCGACGAGGTCGTTCTCGACCACCTGCGGCGTCGCGACGACGACCCGCGCGCGCTCCCAGAGCGCGGCGCGGTCGTCCGGCCTGACCTCGCCGGTGAACACCACGACCTCATCGTCGGGCACGTCGAGCGCCTCGCGGTAGAAGTCGGCGTGCTGCTGGACGAGGGGCTTCGTCGGCGCGAGCAACAGCGCTCGTCCGCCGGCGTCGTGGAGCCGCCCGGCGGTGACGAGCAGACTCACCGCCGTCTTGCCGAGGCCCGTGGGGAGGCAGACGAGCGTGTGCGTCCGCAGGGCTGCCGCCGCGAGTTCGAGCTGGTACTCGCGGCGCTGGAGGTACCCCGGGGTGAGCAGCGGTCGGTCGATGCCCTCGGTTGCCGCCATTACGCCTTCGTTCCTCCCCACGCCGAATAAGGGTTCGTACACCGGGGTGAAAGTGTCCTCCTTGAACCGGGCGTCCCGGTCAGCGCCCCCCGTCTGACGACCCGACGCCGGTCGTTCCCGCGACCGGATCGACGACGGTCACCCCGTCCCGGGAACGAACCGCGCGAGCGAGTCGGCGTACTGCATCAGGAGCGTCCCGAGGACGCTCATCACGAGCACGTAGCCGACGGCGAACGCCGGGATCGTCTCCGCGAGGACGGCGCTTCCCCCCGCGCCGGCGACGAGCGTGGCGATGATGAGCGAGAACTCCCCCCGCGTGACCATCCCGGCTCCGACCCTGACCGACCGCGTCACGTCGAGGCCGTAGTACCGGCGTCCGGTGAGGTAGCCCGAGAGGAGCTTCGTCGGGGTCGTGGCGACGACGGCGAGCGCGAGCAGGGCGGCGGTCGCCGCGACCAGTCGGGGGTCGGTCGTCAGGCCGATCCAGAAGAAGAACACGGCGGCGAAGACGTCCCGGAGGGGGACGAGCAGCCGTTCGAGTTTCTCCACGTGCGCGGTCTCGCTGAACCCCATCCCGACGAAGAAGGCGGCGACGGCCTCGCTCACGCCGATGGCGAGCGCGACGCCCGCCACGAGGACCGTCGCGGCCACCGCCCGGAGGACGAACAGCTCCGTCGAGTCCACGGCGAGGTAGCGCTCGAACAGGGCGTCGCCCCGCGCGACGCCCGCCACGAGCACGAGCAGGAACGCCATCGCGGTGCCGACGCTCGTCACCGCGCCCGTCAGGTCGCCGCCGCCGAGGACGACCGCCGAGAGCACCGCGAGGTAGAACGCGATGGCGAGGTCCTCGAAGACGAGCGTGCCGAGCATCGGTTCGCTCTCCGGGTTGGCGATCCACCCGAGGTCGATGAGCGACTTGGTGATGACGGCGCTCGAGGAGATGTAGACGATGCCGCCGAGGACGAACGCCTCGGTGGGAGACCAGCCGACGAGCAGGCCGAGCGCCACCCCGACCGGGAAGTTGAGCGCGGCGTCGAGCGCACCCGCCCTCGTCATCCGATCGCGCCCCTCGATCAGGCGGTCGATGCTGAACTCGAGACCGAGGAAGAACAGCAGGAAGACGATCCCCAGTTCGGCGACGACGGTGACGAACTCGCCGTCCTGGATGGCGGGCAGCCCGAGCGCGCCGAGCACGGCGTCGTTGACCAGGATGCCGGCGACGATGTACAGCGGGATGACCGACACGCCGAGCCGGTGGGCCCCGGCCCCGGCGAGGGCGATGACCGCGAACATCGCGCCGATCTCGAGCAGCGACGTCTCAGCCATCGAGCTCCGCGTCCCCGGCCACCACGTCGTCGAGCTTCCGACACGCCTCCTGCGATCCGAGGACGACGAGCGTGTCCTCGGCCCGGATCTCCGTGTCCGGACCGGGATTCGTCAGCGTCTCCTCGCCGCGCTGGATGGCGATGACCGAGACGCCGAGCGCCTGCCGGAGGCGCGCCTCGGCGAGCGTCTGTCCCGCGAGCGGCGATCCGTCCTGCACCTTCGACCACTCGATGAGCGTGTCGTCGGCGAGGACGGTGTCGATGGACTCCGTCCGGATGGGCTGGAAGTACGCCCCCTCCATGATGGTGCCCACCTGCCGGGCGAGCCGATCGGTCAGTTCGAACAGCTTCTCCGCGTCCGCGCCCTCCTCGCGGCGGAGGAACAGCTCCCGCTTTCCCGTGTTGTGAATGATGATGACGAGCCGCGTCTCGTCGTCGAGTTCCACCTCGAACTTCTTGCCCACCCCCGGGAGGTCGGCCTCGTAGACTGTCATACCGAAGAAAGCGTACGCGCCGGCAAAGGCACTTCGCTGCGAGACACGCCGGATCGGCGGCTCACGCTGCCATCAGGAACAGGCCGGCGGTCATCGCCGCGCCCGCCGCGAGCGGGATGGTGAGGTTGTCGTCGATGACGTAGCCCCGGACGACGGGCTTCACGCCGTCGGCCAGCGTCGCGGCGAGCGCCCCCAGGACGATAGCCGCGGGGGAGGTCACGAACGCGACGGCGATGAGCGCGCAGACGGCGAACATCACCAGCAGCACGGACGCGTCCTTGACGGCGCGAAGCTCGCCCGAGCCCAGCAGGCCGCTCACCGGATCGGCGAGCGCGAGCATCAGCATCGCCGCCGCGGCGACCCGCGGGACGAACAGCAGCGACGCGCCGGCCATGCTCAGCATGTAGAGGGCGTAGCCCGCGAGGTTGTCCCGCTCGTACTCCCGGGTGAGCTTCTCGAACACCCAGAGGTCGACGACGCCCGACAGCCGCAGGGCCTCGAACCCGAGCGCGGAGAGCGCCCCGGCGACGAAGACGGTCTGGACCCACGTCCACGGGACGAGGCCGACCGCCCACGCGAGCGGGACGCTCGCGCCGCTAGCGTGGACCAGTCGCCGCTCGATCTCCGGGGACAGCATGCTCAGCCCTGCGTCGCCTCGTCGGGCGTCTCGGTGCGAGCGTCGTCGAGCGATTCGAAGGCCGAGCCCGCCCGCAGCGCCGCGATGCGCTCGGGGAGCGCGTCGACGGGGACGCGGACCTGGTCGGTCGTGTCGCGGTCGCGCAGCGTCACCGTGTCGTCCTCCAGGGACTCGTAGTCGACGGTGACGCAGTAGGGCGTGCCGACCTCGTCCTGGCGGCGGTAGCGACGGCCGATGGTGCCGGAGTCGTCGTAGTCGACGCCGATGCCCGCCGCGCGGAGCGTCTCGACGATCTCGCGGGCGCGGTCGTCGAGGCCGTCCTTGCTCATCAATGGGAGGACGGCGACGGTCGTCGGCGCGAGCTCGGCGGGGAGGTGGAGGTACGTCCGCGCCTCGCCGTCCACCTCGTCCTCGCGCAGCGCGTGGTCGAGGACGGTGTAGAACACCCGATCGACGCCGAACGAGGGCTCGACGACGTGGGGCGTGATGTGCTCGCCCGCCTCGGTCACCTCCTCGACGGCGAACCCCGCGGCCTCGGTCGGGACGGTGTACGACTCGCCGCCGACCTCGACGGTGACCTCCTCGCCCTCGAACGCCGACTCGTCGGTCGCAGCGAGCCGCTCGAGTTCCTCGGCGACGTCCGCGGCCGCGCCGCCGAACTCGGGGCCGAGCACGCTCATGTCGGGATCGACGGTGGCCCGCTCGACCGTGATCGGCTCGTCGTACTGCCGGAAGACGGTGAAGTCGTCGTCCGCGTGCTGGCCGTGCTTCGTGAGGTCGTAGTCGCCGCGGTAGGCGAAGCCGGTGATCTCGATCCAGTTGCCGTCGAGTTCGGCCTCGGCGTCCCAGCAGTCGCTCGCGTAGTGGGCCCGCTCGCCGGCGAGGTGCTGGCGGTAGCGGAACCGGTCCATGTCGACGCCGATCCGATCGTACCAGTCGCGGGCGACGCCGAGGTAGTAGGCCACCCACGGGCTGCCGATGACGCCCGACTCGACGGCCTCGCCGATCGTCGTCGTCTCGATGCCGCCGTCGTCGGCCCGCTGGGCCTCGGCGGAGTACAGCGGCACCTCCACGGCCGCGACCCTGTGGAGCGGCGGCTCGTCGCGCTCGGGGTCGACGAAGTGCTCCAGTTCGGCCTGGGTGAACTCCCGGACGCGGATGAGCGAGCGCCGCGGGCTGATCTCGTTGCGGTAGGCCGTGCCGATCTGACCGACGCCGAAGGGGAGCTGGCCGCGGGCGTACTCCTTCAGCCGGGGGAACTCCACGAAGATGCCCTGGGCCGTCTCCGGGCGGAGGTAGCCCGGCGAGGCGCTGCCCGGCCCGATGTTCGTGGCGAACATGAGGTTGAACTCCGACACCTCGGTCCCGGCCAGCGACGCGCCGCAGTTCGGGCACGCCAGGTCGTGCTCGGCGATGAGGTCCGCCACCTCGGCGGTCGGGAGGCTCTCGGCGTCCTCGATGTCGGTCGCGTCCTCGACCAGGTGGTCCGCCCGGTGGCTCGTCCCGCACTCGGGGCACTCGACGATCATGTCGTCGAAGCCGTCGAGGTGACCCGACGCCTCGAAGACCGCCTCCGGCATGATCGTCGGGGCCTCGATCTCCACGTGCCCCTCGCGGGTGAGAAAGCGGTCGCGCCAGGCGTCCTCCAGGTTGCGCTTCAGCGCGGCACCCTGCGGACCGTAGACGTAGAAACCCGCGACGCCGCCGTAGGCGGCGCTGGCCTGGAAGAAGTACCCGCGGCGTTTCGCCAGTTCGACGATGTCCGCGTCGGTTCGTGTCATAGCGCCTTGAGCAGATCCATGTCGCCGACGATGCCGACGAGGTCGCCGCCGCTCACCATGGGGACCTGTTCGATGTCGTTCGAGAGCATCAACCGGGCCGCGTGCTGGGCCGTCTTCGTCCGGGAGACCGTCACGATCTCCTCGGTCATGAAGTCCGCGACGGTGCCCTCCGGGAAGACGACGTTCCGGGTGGGGACGTAGCGGTTGCCCACGGCCTTGATCCCCTCCCACATCCACTCGTCGTCCTCGTTGGCGATGGACTCGCCGGTGTCGCCCTCGCCCTCGACGATCTCGGCCACCTCGATGAGGTCGGTGTCGGTGAGGATGCCGCACACGTCGCCCTCGTCGTCGAGGACGATGCCGTACGAGACGTCGGCGTAGGAGAGTTCGCGCTCCGCGGTCTCGAGCGGCGACCCGGCGTACAGGCAGTTCACCTGCCGGGTCGCGAGCTCGCCGACCTCGGTGTCCCCGTCGGCGTCGCCGCTCGCGATGGCGCGCACCACGTCCGTGATGGTGATGATGCCCTCGAGACTGTCACCGTCGACGACGGGGACGCGTCGGGCCCCCGTCTCGCGCATGAGGCGGGCGAGGTCGTCGAGCGTCGCGTCGGCGCTCGTCGTCGGCCCCTCCTCGACGAGCAGCGCGAGCTGGTCCTCGTCGGGCTGTTCGATCAGCGCCTCGCGCGACACCAGGCCGCGGAAGACCTCCTCGCCGTCCTCGACCTTCACCACCGCGACGGAGGAGAACTCGCCCGTCCGGAGGTACTCGAGGGCGTCGTCCCGGCCGCCCGGAAGCGACACCGTCACCACGTCTTCGCGCGGCGTCATGGCGTCTGCGACGTTCATACCCCTTCGTCACCTCCCGCGTACTAAACCCCTTCACATCCGTGCCGACGATCCGCACGCGCGGGGCAGTGCTTCGTTTCCGTAGTCTTCTCGGGCGAGGTGCCCTCCGGCGGGTCATTCCGAGTCGACGACTGCTCGACGGCGCTCGTCGCAGGTGTCGGTCGAACGCGACGCGAGCCCGACGTGCTCCTCCTCGTGGAACGGATGCGTATCGGTCGAGACGAGGAGAAACGGGCGGTCGTAGTCCGCGAACAGCGCCGGATACCACACGACTTCGCCGCGCTCGTGTCCCGTCATCCCTCCGCGCGCCGTTTCCGTCGCCACCCCTCCAGTTCGGCCTCGTCCGCTTCGTGCTCCTCCGGACCGCTCGTCACTCCTCGTCGTCCTCGCCGATCCCGAACCGCTGTCGCGCCTCGGGGAAGAACAGCTCCCAGTCCTCGTGGCGGAAGCTCCCGAGATGGGTCTTATCGAGCGTCTGGACGTGCGTGTACATCTCGTCGCGCTCGATCGCCGTGCGGATCATCCCCTGGGCGAACGCGAGTTCGTACCCGCCCGCGAGGACGATGGCGACCCTCGGCTCGTCGGCGTACAGCACCGTCACCTGGAAGGCGCTCCCGCCGGCCTCCGTCCGGAACACCTCGTAGCGCTCGAACCCGCCCAGCTCCGTCACCTCGCCGTCCTCGCTCTCGGGGGACGCGCCGGTGCCGCGCTCGAACGCCCCCCGGAAGTCCTCGGCGCGGTTGTCGGCGACGACGTGCACCAGGCCGAAGCGATCGGACTCGCCGGCCTCGGGGTTCGTCGGCGCGGTGTTGACCGCCGACACGGCGGTCACGTCCCATCCCTCCGCCTCGAGCTCCGCGGCGATGGCGCGCATCTCCTCGAGGGTCGCCTCCCAGGCGTCCTTCAACTGGTCCGCGTTGCTCGCTAAGCGGTCGGCGTACTCCGTCTCCTCGCCGATGTCGGGCATGGGCGCACGTGCGGCGCTGACGCGGTAAAGCCTGTTGTTCGGCCCCCGACTCACGCGATCGTGACGCCGAAGACGAACTCCATCGCGGCGGAGACGGCGAGCACGCCGACGCTCGCCAGGAGGAGCTTCGCCGCGTCGGAGAACCGCTCGTCGGGCGCGAGGCGGTACCGCTCGCCGAGCAGGGCGACGAGCCGCTGGACGAGCGCCTGGAACCCCGTCTCCCCCTCGCTGTTCGCCGGGAGGAGGTCCCGCTCACTGTACGCCGCCTTCGGCCGGAGCTTGACGCTCGCCACCCCGAACAGGAGGAGGCCGACGACGAACAGGAGGTACTTCACGCCGACCCAGGGTCGCGCGACGCCGAGGGCGAGGGTCACCGCGACCGAGAGCGCGACGACGACGGCCGTCAGGACGAGCGCGTACGCCGCGGCGTCGAGCACCTGCAGCCGTCGGGGCGGGTGCGTTCCGTCCTCGAACTCGCGCGCGTACCGGCCGCGCTCGTCGTCGGGCATCGACTACCGGCTCCGGGTCTGTCTGGTCCCCCGGTCGAGCAGGTCGTCGAACACCGGCCCCGGCTCCTCGTACTCCGCGCGGTGGCGGTGACAGAGGCTCGTGCGCCCGCTCTCGCTCACGGGGTGGTGCGCCGGTCGATCCGTGTCGCACGCGCTCCCGAACTCCTCCAGCATGTACTCGCGGGCGGCCCGCTCGTCGCCCTCGCGGACGTACTCGACGACCCGCTCCACGTGTCGGCCGATCTCCGGCGGGAGGTCGAGGTCGCCCATCACCTCGTGGCGGATCTCGTCGATGTCGGAGAAGCGCGTCTCCATGCCCAGCCGCTGCTTCGCGCGCTCCGTGAGGGTGCGATCCGCCCGCTCGCGCTCGCGGAGGATCTCCCGGAGCAGTTCGACCGCGTCCCAGACCTCGTCGTCGAGGTCGCGGTACTGCTCCGGGCGGATCTTCACCGGGCAGCGCGTACTGAACGGACAGCCGGCCGGCGGGTCGCGCGGGCTCGGCGGCGTCCCCCGCAGGGTGACGCGCTCGCGCGTCGCGGTCGGGTCCGCGTCGGGGATCGCCGACAGCAGCGAGTAGGTGTAGGGGTTCTTCGGGTCGGAGAACAGCTCCTCCGTCTCGCCGATCTCCATGACGTGACCGAGGTACATCACGGCCACCCGATCGCAGATGTGGCGGACGACCGAGAGGTCGTGGGCGATGAAGAGGAAGGTGAGCCCGAACTCGTCCTGGAGGTCCTCCAGCAGGTTCAGGATCTTCGCCTGGACGGACACGTCGAGGGCGCTCACCGGCTCGTCGAGGACGATGAACTCGGGTTCGAGCGCGAGCGCCCGGGCGATGCCGACGCGCTGGCGCTGCCCGCCGGAGAACTGGTGGGGGTAGCGGTAGTAGTGCTCCTCGCGCAGGCCGACCGTCTCGAGTAGCTCCCTGACCCGCGCGCGGCGCAGCCGCGGCTTCGCGACGCGCACGTTCACCGCCACGTCGAGCGCGTCGCCCCGCTCCGTGACCGACGCGGTCACGTCCTCGTCCGGGAGCGGGATTCCCTCGCGGACCGACGCAGTCGCCGAGTCCCCCGAGACGGTGACGACGACGTCCGCGTCCGAGGCGTCCTCCGGCACGGGCCGTCCGTCGCCCGAGACGGTCACCTCGCGGCCGCGCGCGCCCTCGACGCGGACCGAGAAGTCGGGCCAGTCGTGGACGTCGAGGGGCTCCCGGATGATCTCGCCGACCGTCATGCGGTCGTTGAGGCTCGACTCGGGGTCCTGGAAGACGATCTGTGCGTCGCGCCGCCAGCGCTTGAGCTTCGAGCCGGAGAAGGTCGTGATGTCCTCCCCGTCGAAGAGCACCTCGCCGTCGGTCGCCTGCTCGAGGCGGACCAGCGTCCGCCCGAGGGTCGTCTTCCCGCAGCCGGACTCGCCCACGAGACCGAGGGTCTCGCCGCGCTCGATCCGGAACGTCACCCCGTCGACCGCCTTGACGGGCCGTGAGCTGAGCAGCCTGCCGTCCTCGTAGTAGGTCCTGAGCTCGTTCACTTCCACGAGCGCGTCGCGCTGCTCGGCCGCCTGGGGCTGTTCCTGGACCAGTTCCTCACTCATCGTCGGTCACCTCGGTCGCGCGGTCGTCGCGCTCGCGATGATAGGCCACGGCCTCCTCGCGGCTCCGGTCGTCCGGGTAGAGGAGGCAGGCCGCGGTGTGGGGGGCCTCCGAGTCGCTCACGTCCACGTTCACCGGGTGGACGACGTCGCAGGCGTCGAACGCCTCCGGGCAGCGCGGCGCGAACCGACAGTACGTCGGGACCTCGTTCGGCGTCGGGACGTCGCCCTCGATGGTTCGCAGGCGGTCGTTGCCCACGTTCCTGCCGGGGATGGATTCGAGCAGTCCCTGCGTGTAGGGGTGTTTCGGGCGAGAGAACAGCTCCTCGACCGGCGCGCTCTCGACGAGTTCGCCGGCGTACATCACGTTCACCCGGTTCGCTATCTCGGCGATGACGCCCATGTCGTGGGTGATGAACATGATCGAGAGGTCGCGCTCCTCCTGGAGCGCCTGGAGGAGTTCGAGGATCTGCGCCTGGATGGTCACGTCGAGCGCCGTCGTGGGTTCATCGCAGATGAGCAACTGGGGCTTGCAGGCGAGCGCCATGGCGATGACCGCGCGCTGGCGCATCCCGCCGGAGAACTGGTGGGGGTACTCGCCGATGCGACGCCGGGCGTCCGGGATGGAGACGGCCTCGAGCAGGCGAACCGCCTCCTCCGTGGCCGCCTTCCCCGTCTTGCCCTGGTGGAGGCGGATGGCCTCCTTGATCTGGTTGCCGACCGTGTAGACCGGGTTGAGCGACGTGAGCGGGTCCTGGAAGATCATCGCGATGCCGCGCCCGCGGAGCGCCCGCAGCGCCTCCTTCGACGCGTTCGTGATCTCGACGTACCCGCCCGGCCCGTCGCGAACGACGAACGCGTCGGCGTCGACGACGCCGAGCCGAGCCGCGTAGCCGCGCTCGACGAGGTCGCGCATGTCGACCGCGCCCTCGCGGACGAGCAGCGTCGCGTCGCGGGTGTCGTACTCGCCGTCGGTGAGTCGCTCGGGCGTGACGCCCCGGTCGAACAGCCGCTCGATCAGTTCGACGACGTCGTGGTCCTCGCGCAGCCGGTCGACGTCGACCGTCCGCTCGGGGAACCGGTTCGCCAGCCGATCGACCGTCGCCTCGTCGCTGAAGCGGATACTCCCGCCCATGATGCGACCGGGCGAGTCCACGAGCCCCATGATGGAGCGGGCGGTGACGGACTTGCCGGAGCCGGACTCGCCCACGATGCCGACGGTCTCGCCCGTGCGGATGTCGAACGAGATGTCGTCGACGGCGCGGATGGTCTCCTTGTCCGTGAAGAACGTCGTCCGGAGGTGCTCCACGGAGAGGACCGGCTCGCGGCCGAGTTGGACGCTCATCCGCCACCCCCTGCGACGGCAGCCTCCTCGGCCGCTCCGCCGCCACCCTCGCTCTGCGGGTCGATCGCGTCGCGGATGCCGTCGCCGAGCGCGTTGAACGCCGTCACCACGAGGACGATCAGGACCCCCGGGACGAACGCGATGTGCCACGACGCGGTCGCGACGTATCCCCGCCCGTCCGCGACTACCTGCCCCCACTCGGGGGTCGGGGGGTTGATGCCGATGCCGAGGAACGACAGCGCCGACGTCGTGATGATGACGCCGCCGATGGTCATCGACGCGTAGACGAGCAGGTAGCCGACGATGTAGGGGAGCATGTGCTTTCGCATCGTGACGGTCGAGCGCTGCCCGTAACTGCGGGCGGCGTCGACCCACTCCTGCTCCGAGACCTGCATCGCCGGCCCGCGGATCAGCCGCCAGATGCCGGGCCAGTAGATGAACCCGAACACCAGCGCGATCAGCAACCCGCCGTTGTAGAAGTCCCCGAGCCAGTGCTCGGAGAACACGACGGACATGAGGATGAGCAGCAGGATGGCCGGGATGGCCTGGATCGAGTCGCTCACCACCACGGCGGCGAGGTCGGCGAGGCCCTTGTAGTAGGCCGTGAGCAACCCGAGCCCCACGGCGATGAGGCCGCTGATGCCGATGGCGAGCAGCCCGACGAACAGCGACACGCGCGCCCCGTAGGCGAGCTTCGTGAACAGGTCGCCGCCCGGGGTCGGCAGGGTGCCGAGCGGGTGGAACCGGCCGTACTCGTCGTACTCCCCGATGCTGACGGTGTCCGCGGGGTCGTCCCCGCCGGTCGACGCCGTCGCGAGGTTGGCCTGACCGTAGTTGGTGGTCCTGACCTCCCCGGCCTCCTCGTCGAAGTACTTCAACTCGGCACCGTACGGGTCCATCGCGTCGTCCTGGTAGGTCACCGGCGAGAGCGTCGGCGCGAACAGCGCGAGGGCGACGAACATGACGACGACGACGAAGCCGAACTGCCCCCAGCGGTGGGTGCGCAGGCGACGCACCATGTCGTCGCGGGGCGTCCAGTCGGCGTAGCGGTAGTGGGTGACGAACAGGTCGTAACCCCTCCACAGCCAGTAGAGGAAGAAGAAGACGTAGGCGTAAACGAGTACGAAGCGGATCCCCCACGCGACGGCGGGCGGAAGGCCGAGGAAGGTCCCCTCCCAGCCGCCGCTCGGGGTCCTGTACCCCTGGTTGGGGACGAGTTCGCGCGAGAGCAGCGTGGGGATCTGCCCCGCCGCCCTGCCCAGGCCGTCGAGGTAGCCCATCGCGGCCGCGATGCCTGCCGTGACGTCCACGACGCCGTTGATCAACCCGCCGCCGATCTCGACGACGAACTTGAGGACGTCGATGGCGATCCCGAGCAGGGCACCGAGTTCGACGAGGACGAGCAGGGCGAACACGGCCCCCCACGCGAGCGCCGGTCCCGGGTTCTCCCGGATCCGGGCGCGAAGCGGTAGTTCGTCCGCGTACGGTGTCTCACGCATGGTCATTCGTACCCGATCCGCGGATCGATCACGGTGTAGAGGAAGTCCTGTAGGATGTTCATGCCGAGCGTGATGAGGACGAAGATGAATATCAGCGCCCCGGCCAGCGGGAGGTCCCCCTGGACCGTCGCGTCGAAGAAGAGCTTCCCGAGGCCGTTGATGCCGAAGACGGACTCCACGACGACCGAGCCGCCGATGAGCAGGAACGCCTCCGCCGTGATGACCGGCACGAGGGGGATGAGCGCGTTGCGGAAGACGTGCTTCCAGACGATGACGCGCTCCGAGAGCCCCTTCGCCCGAGCCGTCTCGACGTAGTTGGAGTTGATCGTCTCGAGCACCGCCGTCCGGCCGATGCGCATCTCGTTACCCATCGACGCCGATCCCAGCACGAGCGCGGCCGGGAGGATCTGTTTTATCGCCGCGACGAGGTTCTCGAACCCCTCCCCGTCGTACGACGGGACGCCGCCCTCGAACGAGACGAAGCTGAGGTTATCGAGCGGCGGCGCGGTGATGACGTCGGTCTCGACGATGAACTCGCTCCAGTTGAACAGCCCGTTGGTGAGTTCGGAGGAGGTGACCAGCACCCCGGCGAGGATGATGCCGAGCCAGAAGTTCGGCATGGCGCGCCAGACGATCCCGCCGAAGGAGGCGGTGTAGTCGGACAGCGTGTTCGGGTTCAGGCCGGCGTAGAACCCGAGCGGAATGCCGATGAACAGCGCGACGAGCACCGACCAGAACCCGAGCCAGATGGTCCGCGGCGCGCGGCTGGCGATGAGGTCGGTGACGGACGTCCCGCGATTGATCACCCACGCCTGACCGAGGTCGAACGTGAGCAGCCCCCACATGAAGTCGACGTACTGTCTCCAGAGCGGTACGGGGTCTCCGTTCTTATCAAGGATGCCGATACTCTTCGCGACAGCGATCCGATACTGCGGGTCGTTGTTCAGTCCGACGATGGCCGCCACCGGGTCGGTCGGGCCGATCCGGATGATGAGGAAGGTAAGCGACATCGAGAACAGCAGGATCGGAACCACGAGCACCAGTCGTCGGAGGAAGTAACTCCACCGACTCATAGTGCACCACCGCTGTCGGCTCGCTGGCGCAAACGGCGAATAGAGCGGTCTCTACCGCCGTCGCTGCAGGTGTGAATCATTGTAGCGTATCGCTGGGTTTTGTGTTGCGGCAATTATGTCTTTCCATCCCTTGCCTCGGGGCAAAAAGGGAGGCGGGCGGTTACTGGCTGCTGTTGTTGCCGCTGGGCGGTGCGTCGGTGGAATCGGGCTGCGCGTCCTGTTCGATCCAGAACCGGTTGTACTTCTGGCGCGATGGCCCCATCGCGCCGAACTTGGGCGCGTGGAGGTAGTCGTAGCTGAAGCGCTCGGTGGCACCGTGGAAGGTGTTCACGAGCACGACGTCCTCCCAGTTGGCCTCCTCCATCTTCTTGTAGGCCGCGTTGCGCTTCTCCTGGGCCTCGTCGGTCGGTTCGAGGTTGCCGCTGATGGTCTTCCACGCCTCTGCGGCCGCCTTCGACGCCTCGGTCTCCTGTTCGCGGCCCCAGTTGGTGTAGGTCAGCACGCCCGTCTGGCCGGTGTAGGTGTTCGACGGGTTGATGAGCTGCAGGAAGTTGTCGGGTGCCGGCCAGTCGGCGATCCAGCCGAGGGTGTACGCCTGGAGGTTGCCCTTCTCCCCGCGTTCGAGCAGCGTCGCGAACTCCGCCTGCTCGATCTTGAGGTCGATGTAGGCGCCGCGGAGCTGTTGCTGGAGGATCTGCGCGATCTGCTTCCACGTGTCGGAGACGTAGTGGGTGAAGGTGACCGAGATACGGTTGTTCTCGCCGTAGCCGGCCTCCTCCATGACCCGCTTCGCCTCGTCGACCTGCGACTCCTTGCCGTAGGGGTAGGCCTCCTCGATGTGGCTATCGTACCCCTCGCCCTCGCCGGGGAAGACGAGCGGTGGGGTGAGGTGGTAGCCGGGTTCGACGCGGCCCTTGTAGACCTCGTTCGCCAGCTGCTCCTGGTCGGTCACGTAGGCGACCGCCTGGCGGACGGGCTTGGGCACCTTCGCGGTGTTGAACGCGAAGTAGTAGGTGGAAACCTCGGGGACCTTCAGGTAGTTGACCTCCTCGCCGTTCTCGAGCGGCCCGTACTTGCCGACGGTGCGCCCCTGCTCGTCCTTCTCGTCGTCCTTGATCTTGCTCTGCTGGTACTTCGGCGTGGGAATGGGGAACGTGTCGACGTTCTTCCCCATGGCGTAGTTGTAGATCGCCTGGTCGTCCTCGATGACCTGCCAGTGGACCTTATCGACGTAGGCCGCCTCGCCGTGGTAGTCCTCGAAGCGGCTGGCGTCGGCAGCCGTCCCCTTCTCCCAGCCGTCGAACACGAACGGCCCGGAACCGATCGGCTCCTGCTGGGCGAACTGCTTGTACTGCTGGCTCGGGTCGCCGTCCCCGTTCGTCTCCTCGTCGATCCCGCCGACGATCCCCTCGGGTACCGCCGCGAAGGAGCTGTACGCGAGCATCTGCAGCGACGCGTGGAACGGGCGTTCGAGGTTGACGACGAACGTCTTCTCGTCCTCCGCCTCGACGCCGAGGGTACCGGGCTTGTAGTTCCCGTCGCCGTCCGTCTCGTGGGTCACGCCGAGCGAGTCGAGGAGGAAGTACGCCCGCTCGGAGTGGGGCGACGCGGCGAGTCGCTCGAAGGAGTAGACGAAGTCCTGCGCGCGGACCGGATCGCCGTTGTGGAACTGCGCGTCCTTGATCGTGAACGTGTACTGGGAGGCGTCGTCGTTCTCCGCGACCTCCGCGGCGAGGAGCGACTCGACCTCGGTCTCGCCGTTCGGGTAGTTCATCAGCGGATCGAACAGCTGCTGGACGACCTGCCCAGAGGCCGTGTCCCCCGCCGCCACGGGGTCGAACGTCGTGATCGTCGAGTTGATCTTCCGATACGTTCCGCCCTTCTGGGGTTCCTGGTCGCCGTTGCCGCTGCCGTTACCGTCGCCGTCGTCGCCGCCCATGCAACCCGCGAGCGCAGCGGCGGCCGCCGCGCCACCGGTCGCCCGAAGGAACCGACGCCGTGATACTCCGTTATTGTCTGTCATTCCAAATCCTCGTATTTGATTATGATTGATAAGTCTGCCGTTGTCCGGTCGTTAGCGGTCTGCCCGGCCGCGCTAACCGCCCGTTTTCCTTCACGTCTTCGTGTGACATGCGCCCACACGACCTCCACGTAGCTCTTCCCGTCCCCTATATATTCGGTTAGGTAAAATCTGCGCTTCACACATTGCCGTCGTCCCTATACGGACTGCTGTAACTGTTTACCGCTTCGATCGCCCGAAAGCGGGCGGTCGCTGCGTACATGACTTACAGCAGTCCGTATACATACCGCTCGAACTCGGCGACGCGATGCGCTCTACGGGTCAAATACCGGCTCGAAACGCGTGACGGTTCGGATTGAGTTCGACATGTTTATTACGGGATGTTAGCTATTGTCACATGATGAAGCCGAATACGGCGGCGACGTCCGACGCGGACGACGAGTGCGAGGTGATGACCGCGATCGACGACCAGCGGCTCATTATCGCCGACATCTGCCGCGACGGGGCGTGGCTCGCCCTCCCGCTCTCCGAGGCCCTCCCGCTCGAAGCGTATCGGTGAGCGGTCCTTCACGCGAGGAGGAAGACTGATAATCGGCTGGCGTTTTTGTCCCCTCAATGGCCCTCTCCGGTTCGTGGAAGCGCGATTTCGCCAGCGGCGTCATCGTACTCGCCCCGGTCCTCGTCACCCTCTACATCCTCAAGTGGCTGTTCGACCGGGTCGCCGCCCTGGGGATCATCGACATCGAACCGGCCACGCTTCCGACGGGGCTCAAGTGGTCCGCCCCCTACCTCGAAGTCGGCCTCCTGCTGCTCGTCTTCGTCCTCCTCACCTTCTCGATCGGGTACATGATGCGGACGACGTTCGGCAACGTCGTCGAGGGGAGCATCGACTCGGCGATGAACCAGCT
Organism: Halomarina halobia; assembly: GCF_029338575.1. Taxonomy (GTDB): domain Archaea; phylum Halobacteriota; class Halobacteria; order Halobacteriales; family Haloarculaceae; genus Halomarina; species Halomarina halobia. The sequence goes on along the minus strand of NZ_CP119992.1, from coordinate 2,031,850 downwards.
TCCCGGGCTCCGGGTGGTCTACAACGCCTCGAAGATGGCGGTCGAGACCGCCGTCTCCGGCCCCGACGACCTCCAGAGCCCGGTCAAACTCGAGACGTGGAACGGGCTGCGCATGACCGCGTTCAAGACCGGGAAGGTGACGGACGACGGCCACGAACTCCTCTTCATTCCGACCTCCCCGAACATCACCACCGGGTTCGTCGTCGAGTGCGACCCCGGCCAGTACACCGAAACCGGCGAGACCGTCGAGGACGCCCTCACGCGCGTTCTCTCCGCGGGCTTCGGCGACAGCAAGGACGGCGGCATCCCCATCGCCGTCAACGAGGAGGACGCGGAACGGCGGACGCTCAACTGATTCAGACGCCGGCGACGGCCCGGAGCGCGAACACGAGGTTCTCCTTGCGCTCCATCACCCGCCGGTAGAAGTACGAGAACCACTTGGTGCCGTAGGGGACGTACTGGTAGACCGGGTACTCCCGGGCGAGTTCGACCTGCGCGTCCTCCCGGACGCCCATGAGCATCTGGATCTCGAAGTCGGTGCCGTACTCCCCGTGCAGTTCGATCGCCCGGTCGATCATCGCGGGGTCGTGGCTCCCCACGGCCACCGTCCCGTCGTACTCCCGGAAGAGGTATTCGAGGTGCTCGCGGTAGGCGTCGTTGACCGCGGCGCGACCCTTCAACGAGATCTCCCTCGGCTCGTCGTACGCCCCCTTCACGAGCCGGACCTTCCCGGGCAACTCGACCAGCCGTTCGAGGTCGTCGCGGGTGCGCTTCAGGTTCGCCTGTACGCAGATCCCCATCTCGGGGTGCTCCGTCACGAAGCGCTCGAAGGCGTCGATCGTGTCGTCGGTCGTCGTGTGGTCCTCCATGTCGATCCAGACGAACACGCCCTCGCGCTCGGCGGCGGCGACGATCCCCCCGAGGTTCCCCTCGAACGTCCTCGCGTCGACGCCGAGGCCGATCTGGGAGGGTTTCACCGAGATGCACGCGCCGATGTCGGCCCCCGCGATGTCGGCGACGAGCTGCCGGTAGGTCGCCGCGTCCTCGGCGGCCGGTTCGGGGTCGCGGTAGTGCTCCCCGAGCAGGTTGACGATGCTCCGTACGTTCCGCTCTCGCAACCGACGCGCGTGTTCGAGCACTTCGGCCGGAGTCTCGCCCGCGACGAACCGCCTGGCGACCGGAGGGATCATGGCTGGTGGGTTCTGTCGGTCCTCACTTGAGGGCTCGCTTTTCCTCGGCTACCGCCCGCGGACGATCGTCTCGACGCCGTCCTTCGGGTGCATCGTGATACTCGCCAGCGGATCGAGATCGGTCGACAGCGGTAGTTCGAGGTGGTACCGTCGCGCGGTCGTCGGCGAGCGCGCGGTCGAGTTCGTCGAGAGCACGAAGCGGTCGCCGACGTAGCGTCGCGGCCCGCCGCCCGGTTCCGTTCCCCCCGATCCCATCTCGTCCGTTCCATCCCCCTTTATATTCGCGCTACGATGAGCGAAGCGTATGTTAGAGGCCGTGGCTCGCGCCGTCTGGGCGATGCTCCCCGCGTACGTTCCGAACAACGCCGCCGTCCTCTTCGGCGGCGGCCGCCCCATAGACGGCGGTCGGGTGTGGAACGGGAAGCGTCTCCTCGGCGACGGCAAGACCTGGCGGGGGACGGCGGTCGGCACCCTCGCGGGCGCGCTCCTCTCGCTCCTGCTGAACCGCGTCGCCGGGCGGGTCGAGGGACGGACCGGCTGGTCGCTCCCGCGGTTCTCGCTCCGCACCGGTGTCGCGCTCGCCCTCGGTGCCATGCTCGGCGACATCGCCGGCTCGTTCTACAAGCGCCGCACCGGCCTCGACCGCGGTCAGATGGCCGTCGGCCTCGACCAACTCGACTTCGTGGCGGGCGCGCTCGGTCTCGCGCGACTCCTCGCCCCGCGCTGGTTCGACCGCACGTTCACACGCCCGACGATCGCCGTCGTGCTCCTGCTCACGCCGCTCCTGCACGTCGCGACGAACGTCGTCGCGTACCTGTGGGGGCTGAAGGACGAGCCGTACTAGAACCACCACCTTTTGCTGCGCTCGCGCGCCAGCGACACGCTTCGCGGTCGCTGGCGGCTCGCTGGCAAAAGCTGGATCAAAACCGCGCCTCACCCCCCTCCGGGGGTTCGGCGCGTCCGCTCGCTCACTGTGTTCGCTCGCGGGTGCCGCGCTGGTGCTATCGGTGGTGCTCGGGTCGTTCGGATCGCTCGCCCGGCCCGTACCTTTATGACAGAAGACGGGACCAGAACCCCCCGTGACGTAACTTCCGTCGCGGGGCGCTTCGCGATTGCGCGACGCCACGCCCCGCGAACACCCCCGCGGCGTCGCCTGTCCGCCACTCCCGTCCTCGTAGAGCGACGGCGACACCTACACGCTTTTGCCCGTCCGCCGGGCAGGACCGGTATGTTCGGTAAACTCGGTCGGACCGGCTTCGCGGGGTTGCTCCTGCTCGTCGGCGGCCTCGCGGTGCTCGCGCTCGAGAACCTCCTGATCGCGGGCGGCGTCGCGCTCGTGCTGGTCGGGCTCCTGCTCGTCGCGAAGGGCCTCGTCGGAACGATGCTCTCGGCGTTCGGGATGGAGGGGATGTTCTAGGCTACCCGCCGGTCCCGTCGGCGCGTCCCGCCTCGTCGTAGCCCGCGCGGTGCTCGCTGATGAGGCGGTCGACCATCGCGCCCTTCTGCTGGCGACGGCGCTCCTCGGCGCGCTCCTCCCAGTCCGCGACGACCGCCTCGACCTCGGACTCGGGGGCGATCGCGAGTTCGTCGATCTCCTGGATCGACACGTCGTTCGCGGGACCGACGGGGATCCCGTGTTCGAACAGCACCTCGTCGGCCGCGTCCGAGAGGCCACCTTGCCGGAGGACGACCCGCGGGTCCGTCGCCGCCAGTCGCTTCGCGGTGGAACGGCCCGCGCCGCTGGCGTCGCGGAGGAAGACGACGTCGCCAGCCGCGAGGCCGAAACTCCCGTCCGCGGCCTCGATGGCTCCCTTGGTGAACTGCTCGATCACCTTCACGGGGACGAGGTCGCGCCGGCCCTCGGCCACGTCGGCGAAGTTCGAGTGATCGAGCTTCCAGAGCGTCTTCAGGCGTTCGAGCTTGTCCTCCAGGCTCTCGGTCTCCTCGCGCTGCTCTGCGAGTTCGCGCTCGAGACGATCGTTCTCGCGTTCGAGTCGGGCGACGAGCCGACGCTCGCGCGCCTCGCGGCGCTCCTCGCGGCGGGTCTCGCTCAGTTCGCGCTCGTACTCGGCGATGCGGTCGTCCTTCGTCGAGACGGTCTCGCGGAGGTCCTCCACGTGCGATTCGAGGCGATCGATGCGCGATTCGAGGTGCTTGATGCGCTTCTCCTCGGGCGTGAGTTCGCGCGGCGCGTGCTCGGGTTCCTCCTCTTCGGTCGTCTCGTCCTCGGTGAGGTCGTCGACGACGGCCTCGACGGACTCCCCGCCGGAGACGACCCGAGCGATCACCTCGCCGCGGTCCACGGTCGCGGGCACCTTCCGCGCGATGCGCTCGAACTGGTCCTCGTGGTGGTCGAACGCGAAGAGCGCGGCGGCCGTCGCGTCGCGCTCGTGGTCGTTGTCGTACCCGATCTCGCGGGTGCGGTGCTGCTTCGAGTCGATCAGGAGGTCGCGCTCGGGCGTCCAGGCGGCGGCGTCGAAGCTCCGGCGGATCTTCTCGACCGTCTCCGGCATCGGCGTCACGTCCGCGGCCACGACGATCGGCCGGCCGCGCTCGACGATCCACTCGATCACCTCGGCGGTGTCGGCCGTCCGGGTCGAGAGCACGTCGAGCACCTCCCCGCCGAGGCCGACGACGGCGACGGCGGTGGTCGTCCCGGGATCGATCCCGACGATGACGCGGTCGCGGCGCTTGGCCAGCGGCCGAAACTCGATGCCGTCGCGCCGCTCGCGCTCGATCTCGACGCGCACGTCGCCCCGGCGGAGCCGCGAGACGGGGATGTCCCCCGGGCGGGCCTCGACGGTGAAGACGGCGTTGGCGAGGCCGCCGTACTTCTCGGTCCGCTCGACGTCGTAGTCGAGGCCGGCCCCGCGGAGGGCGTCCTCGACCTCGCGGGCCTTCCCCTGGACGTTGCCGTGGATGCGCCGGGTGAAGCGGTCCTCCGACCAGCCGCCCTTGCCCGTGGAGCGGCCGCGGGAGACCTTCACGGTGGTCGTGTTCGTGAACGCGCTCACCTCGTGACCGACGTTGGCCGCGGCGAGACGGGCGGCGGCCTCGGCCTCCTTCATCGGTTTCTTGCCGTAGGGGACGCCGTGACGGGAGGCGACCCGGGAGAGCGGTTCGGGTCGCTCCGCGCCGGTCACCTGCACCAGCTTCGTCTCCGAGGGGAGCTCGCGGAGGAGGTGTACGAGCGCGTCCTTGTCGGCCGCTAGCTCGTACACGTTGTCCGTCGCGACTATCGCGGGCCGCTCGCGGTCGATGAGTCGCCGGAGCTTTCGCAGGGAGACGACGTCGCGGTCGACGTGCTCGCCGTCACCGGAACGCTCCGCGTTCTGGTTGGCTCGAACCGCGCCGGGCGCGGTTCGAACGTCGAAGGCGACGACGGCGTAGGAGGGGGCGTCCCCGCGGACGTCCCCGCTCTGGACGTCGACCCCGAACACGACCGTGTCGAGCGTACTCGTGCGGGTACTCACGGCCCGTGCTAGACCGCGTACCGATAAAAACCTCCTGACGGTTCACCCGTCGGGCGACCGCTCGCAGGCCGTCCCGTAGACCAGCGCCGCGGCCTCGATCCACTCGTGCAGGCAGGCGTAGTTGCGGAACTCGCCGACCGACTCGCGCTCGTCGTCGGGTCCGTCGGTCGCTTCCTCCGCGAACACCGGATCGTGGGGCGAGCGGTCGCTGCCGCAGTACGCACACTCCGTGCCCGCGGTCACGGGACGAACGGACGAATGCGCGACGCTCACGTGCGGAGTCGCTACTCTCCCGACTGTGGCTCATCGGGATACGGCACGTCGAGCTCCTGGCCGTCCTCGGCGACGAACGCCTCGCCGTCGAAGACCTCGCGCGCGTCCTCCTGCAGGGGGGCCGGGTAGCCCCCGTAGCGCGTCGAGACGTGGGTGAGCGCGAGGCGCTTCGCCCCGGCGCGGGCGGCGATCCGAGCGGCCTCGCGGGCCGTCGAGTGGCCCGTCTGGGGCGCTCGCTCCGCGTGGTCGTCGGCGAACGTGGCGTCGTGGATCAACAGGTCCGCGCCCTCGGCCACCTCGACGGTCGCGTCGACGGGCCGCGTGTCGCCGGTGTAGACGAGGCGGCGACCGGGACGGGGCTCGCCGACGACCTGCTCGGGTCGGACGACGGTGCCGTCCTCCAGCTCGACCGATTCGCCCGAGTGCAGCCGCGAGAACATAGGACCGACGGGGACGCCGAGTTCCTCCGCCCGCTGGCGATCGAACCGCCCCCTCCGTTCGTCCTCGATCAGGGCGTAGCCGACCGACGTGGTGCGGTGCTCGGTGCGGAAGGCGCGCACCTCGTAGTCGTCGGCATGCAGCGCCACCTCACCCGGGCGTACCTCGTTGATCCGCACCGGGTAGGAGGGGTCCGTGTTCGTCGCGCGGAGGAGGCGCTCCACGTCCCGGCGGGTCCCGGGCGGCGCGTGGACGGCGAGGGCGTCCTCGCGGTCGTTGAAGTCCCACGTCTGGCAGAGGCCGGGCAGGCCGAGGACGTGGTCGCCGTGGAGGTGGGTGAGGAAGACGTTCGAGACGTCGAAGCCGGTCCCGAAGCGCATCATCTGGCGCTGGGTCCCCTCCCCGACGTCGAAGAGGAAGCGCTCGCCCTCTCGGCGGACGAGGACGGCGCTCGTGTTCCGCTCGGTCGTCGGGACGGCCCCGCTGGTTCCGAGGAACGTCACGTGCATACCCCAACTCGCCGCGGCGGTCGTATACCCGCTTCGGAAGCGCGCGAAGGTTTTTCGCCCGCCGCGGTGATGGAGAAACATGAGTCCCCTCAGCGAGCGCGCCCGCGAGAAGATCGTCGAGGTCCTCGCGCTCGCGGTCCTCGGGGTTGGCCTGCTCGACCTCTTCGTCGGCGTCCTCCCCCGGATCCCGTTCTTCGTCGTCTGGATCGTCGGGTACGCCGCCCTCCTCCCGATCGTCGCCCTCCTGCTCGACGTGGAGGACGGAGACGAGTCGTTCGTCGACGGGATCGAGCGCGCCGCGGACGACGTGGCCCGCGAGATCGAGCGCGTGACGGGGACCGGGTCGAGGAGCCGCAACGGGGCCGACGGGGATCGACGCGACCGCGGGGAGTCCACCGCCGACGCGATCAGAACCCTGCGCGCGCGCTACGCGCGCGGCGACCTCACCGACGAGCAGTTCGAGCGGAAACTCGATCGCCTGCTCGAGACCGAGACGCCCGAGTCGGCGACGGAGTGGCGCACGCGCGACCGCCTCGACGAGCGTTCCTGACCGCATCGTTCACGCCGTTCAACCGTTCAATCGCGAGACTGTGGCGGGGTCGAACGCTCGCGAACGGCCGACCGATTTTTGTAGGATTCCGTGACTACCACGAAATGCGATGAACTCAACACGCAGTGCCGTGCTGCTCGTCGGGCTGGTCGTCCTGGCCGGTTGTCTCAGCGGGACGCCCCTGACGAGCGGCACGAGCGACGATACCGACCGCGGGGACGCGGCCCGGACGGGTACCGTGAACGTGTACGTGAGCGACCAGCCGAACGCCATCGAGGCGTTCTCGCACCTCAACGTGACGATCACGGAGGTGGGCCTCCGGACCGCCGGGGACGCCGACGTCGAGGCGAACGTCTCCGGGAACGCCTCGATGAACGCATCCAGTGACGGCAACGCCACCGCCGCGAACGCGAGCGGGAACGGCTCCGCCGAGATCGACGGTGAGGCCGACGCCGAGGCGGAGGCCGACGGCGAGTGGCGCACCTACGACGTGGACGACCGCCGCGTCGACCTGACGGAACTGCTGGGGGCGAACGCGACCCTGCTCGGCAACGTCTCCGTACCGGAGGGGACGTACACCGGCGTCTACGTCGAGGTGAGCGAGGTGAACGGGACCCTGAAGGGTGGCGAGCGGGTGAACGTGAAGCTCCCGAGCGACCGCCTGCGCGTCCACGACCGCTTCACCGTCGGCGGCGAGGGCGAGAGCGAGGTCGACTTCGTCTTCGACATGACCGTGTTCGAGGCGGGGGGGAGCGGAAAGTACGTCCTGAAACCGGTCGCCGAAGAGTCCGGTGTGGACCAGCCGTTTCGCGCGGTGGCGACGGCCGACGCGGGCGTCCGCGCCCGCTTCGTCGGCCCCGTCGAGGCGGGCGAGCGGGCGACCGTGAAGGTGACCGGACCCGGCGGCCCCGTCGCGGAGGCCGCGGTCTACGTGAACGGCGAGCGGGCCGGGACGACCGGCGGCGACGGCACCGTCACCGTGGTGCTCCCCGACGGGGAGCGCTCGGTGAATCTCCGGGTGGAGACGCGCGGGAGCGGCGAAGCGACGGCGACCACGTCGCTCGACCTCGCGGTACGCTTCGGGGTGGGCGGTGATGCGGCGGGCGGTGCCGCAGGTAGCGGCGGCGCGAGTGGCGACGACGCGAGCGCCGGCGCGGGTGCCTCCGCGAACGCCGGGACGAGTGCGGGGGCGAACGGGAGCGGCGAATCGGACGCCGAGGTCGGCGCGGACGCGAACGCGACCGTGAGCGTCGGCACCTGACGCGCGTCGTCTCCGACGGTCCTCGGCGAGCGCCGACCGACCGATTCATACCCGTTCGACGGCTCACGTCGGGCATGGACGGCCCGCTGTGGACCGAAACGCACGCGCCGACGCTGGACGACCTGCCGCAGGCGGAGGTCCGCGACGCCCTCCGACGGGCGGTCGACGAGCCGATGAACCTCGTGTGCTACGGTCCGCGGGGTGCGGGCAAGACCGCTGCCGTCCGCGCGCTGGCGCGGGAGGCCCACGACTCCGAGAACGACCTCATCGAGTTGAACGTCGACGACTTCTTCTCGCGGACGAAGACCGAGATCAAGAACGACCCGCGCTTCGCGTCGTTCCTGGTCGGGCGCTCGCGGATGTCGAAACGGGACATGATCAATCACGTCCTGAAGGAGGCGGCCGCGTACGCGCCCGTCTCGGGGACGTACAAGACCATCCTGCTCGACAACGCCGAGACGGTCCGCGAGGACTTCCAGCAGGCGCTGCGCCGGGTGATGGAGCGCCACCACCGGACGACGCAGTTCGTCATCGCGACGCGCCAGCCCTCGAAGCTCATCCCGCCGATCCGCTCGCGCTGCTTCAACGTCCCCGTCCGGGCCCCGACCCACGACGAGGTGGTGGCGGTCCTGCGCGGCGTCGTCGAGGCGGAGGGGGTCGAGTACGAGGCCGACGGCCTCGAGTACGTCGCGGGCTACGCCGACGGCGACCTCCGGCGGGCGATCCTCGGCGCGCAGACCACCGCGGAGACCGCCGGCGCGGTGACGATGAACGCCGCCTACGAGGCGCTCGGCGACGTGGGCCTGACCGGGACGGTGGAGGAGATGCTCGCCGACGCCGAGGCGGGCGAGTTCGCGGACGCCCGCGACGCGCTCGACGCGCTCCTCGTCGACGAGGGCTACAGCGGCGAGGAGATCCTCGGCGACGTGCTCCGCGTCGCCCGCTCTCGCCACTCCGGACGCGAACTCGCGCGCCTGCACCGCCTCGCCGGGGAGGTGGACCTCGACCTGGCCGACGGGACGAGCGACCGCATCCACCTCGCCCACCTGCTCGCCGAACTCGGCAGATAGGGGTTATTCGTTGCGCGGCACCGCGAGGTTCCTGAGGTACCCCCCGCACCTCCGACAGAGCCGCCCGCCCTCCGCCGTGTCGTACCGCGCCTGACAGTCCATGCACTCGTAGTAGGGGTCCGCACCCCCCGTCCTCTCGAGATTCATGCCCGGTGTAGTACGCGCGACATTGTTAAACGTTACCATATAACACATTCGAGGAGACGGTATCAGGGGCCGACAATCGCTGGGCGATCCGAGGAGCGACCGGGGGGCCCTACCCGAGGACGAGCACGTGCCGGTCGAGCGACCGGTGGACCCGCCGCTCGAACGCGCGCTCGACGGTCCAGCCCGCCGCCTCCGCCGCCTCGCGCCACGGGCGATCCGCGACGAGCACGCACCGGGGGGCGACCCGCCGGGCCTCCGCGAGCGCGTCCCCGACGAGATCGGCGAGGCCGCCCACGATCTTCGACTGGCGGCCGTAGGGGGCGTCGAAGACGACGGCGTCCACGCTGTCGTCGCACAGGGGGAGGCGCGTCGCGTCGCCGCGGAGCGTCTCGGTGCGGTCGGGACCGAGGAAGTGCGCGAGGTTCTCGCGCGCGCCGCGGACCATCTTCCGCTGGGCGTCGAGGCCGACCACCGCCGCCCCCACCAGTCCCGCCTCGACGAGCACGCCGCCGGTGCCGCACATGGGGTCGAGCACGCGCGCGCCGGGGCGCGCCCCGGCGACGTTGACCAGCGCGCGGGCCAGCATCGCGTCCATGCTCCCCGGCTGGAAGAACGGCCGATCGGTGGGGCGGCGCTCGCCGAAGTCACGCGCCGTCTCGACCTCGAGCCAGCCGAGCGCACAGGTGCCGTCCGAGAAGCACGCGCGCAGCTCGTGGTCCGGGTCCTCGAGGTCGACCGCGAACCCGCGCTCGACGAGGACGCTCCCCAGCTCGCGCTCGGCGCGTCGGGCGTCCACGCCGGTCGTCCCGCGGACGTCGCGCGCGCGGACGGCGACGGTCCCCTCGCGGTCGACGCCCGCGGCGTCGAGCAGGGCGCGCGCGGCGGCGACGTCGGCGTCGGTCGTGCCGAGGAGCGCGCTGACGCGGCGGGTGTACGCGAGCGACGCGACGCGCTCTGTGACGCCGCGCGCCGTGACGAGGCCGGGCGCGAGCGGCCGCACGTCGGAGCAGGCGCTCTCCGCTTCGCACGCCGCGAAGGGGTCGTCTTCGCCGACGAGTTCGAGGAGATACACGGGCGGACTCGCCCGCGTGTCGGCTTGAGCGTACCGGACACGGGTCGCGATCGCGACCTGTCAGCGCATCCCCCGCACCTTTATAAAGGTTAAATACGTGTTTTAAGTCGAAATCCATGACCGACCCCAAGGAAACCATCAACATCGAGAACGTGGTGGCCTCGACCGGCATCGGCCAGGAGCTTGACCTGCAGAGTGTCGCGATGGACCTCGAGGGGGCCGACTACGATCCGGAGCAGTTCCCCGGCCTCGTCTACCGGACGCAGAACCCCAAATCGGCCGCCCTCATCTTCCGCTCGGGCAAGATCGTCTGCACGGGCGCGAAGAGCACCGACGACGTTCACGAGAGCCTGCGCATCGTCTTCGACAAGCTCCGCGACCTGGAGATCCGCGTGGACGAGGACCCCGAGATCGTCGTCCAGAACATCGTCACCTCGGCCGACCTCGGGCGCACGCTCAACCTGAACGCCATCGCCATCGGCCTCGGCCTCGAGAACATCGAGTACGAACCCGAGCAGTTCCCCGGCCTCGTCTACCGCCTCGACGACCCCGACGTGGTCGCGCTCCTGTTCGGCTCGGGCAAGCTCGTCATCACGGGCGGCAAGAAGCCCGAGGACGCGGAGCAGGCGGTCGACAAGATCGTCTCGCGGCTCGAAGAACTCGGCCTGCTCGAGTAACCGAGCATGTCGTTTCTCCGGAGTATCGACGCGCTAGCGGTGCAGCAGGTGACGCCGACGGCCGGCGGTCCGCTCGCGCTCGTCGGGACGTTCGTCCTCCTCTCGCTGCTGTTCGCGCTCACCGCGCACGTCGCCGCGCGCTACGTCCTCGGCGACGTGCCGTACTCGCGGGCGCTGTTCGTCGGCCCCGTCCCGGCGGCGGTGACGCTGCTGCTCCAGCAGTACCCGACGTGGGCGATGATCCTCGTCGGCGTGATCGGCGACTTCCTCGCCATCCGCTTCGTCTACCGCGTCCGCGCGGCGGTGGGGGCGCTCGTCACCGTCGTCCACTACGCGGTGACGGTCATCCTCAGTCTCATCGTCTTCTTCCTGATCGTCACCCTCTCGACCGCACCCCTGTAGCTCACTCCACGAGCCGTTCGATCTCGGTGACGAGGATGCCGCTCGCCCCCTGCTCGCGGAGCTTCGCGATGGTCTCGAAGACGTCGCGCTCGTCGACGACGACGTGGACGGCGAGCATCCCCTCGCCCGCGATGTCCATCACGGTCGGCCCGCCGAGGCCGGGGATGACCTCCTCGACCGCCCCCAGCCGGTCCTCGGGGACGTTCATCATCAGGTAGCGCTTGCCGCTCGCGGCGAGGACGGACTGGAGGGCCGTCCGAACCTGCTCCACCTTCTCGTCGCCGACGGCGTCGGAGCGGGCGAACAGCCGGACGGAGCTCTCCATCACCTCCGCCACGATCCCGAGGCGGTTCATGCGGAGGGTGGTTCCGGTGCTCGTGATGTCCACGATGGCGTCGGCGATGTCGACGTGCGGGGTGAGTTCCGTCGCCCCCGACACCTCCGCCACGTCCACCGAGACGCCCCGCTCCTCGAAGAACCGGCGGGTGATGCGCGGGAACTCGGTGGCGACCGTCCCGCCATCGAGGTCCGCGACCGACTCGACCGCGTCGTCCTCGGGGGCGGCGAGGACGAGCCGGCACCGCCCGAACCCCAGGTCGAGCAGGTCGACGAGGTCGGTGCCCGACTCGCGCTGCATGTCGAGACCGGTGACGCCGACGTCCGCGGCCCCGTCGGCGACGTACTCGGGGATGTCGGCGGCGCGGGCGAACAGGACGGTTACGTCCGGGTCGACCGTCTCCGCGTACAGCTTCCGGTCCGCGCCGTCGATGAGGTGCAGGCCGGCCCGTTCGAGGAGGTCGATGGTCGGCTCGTGCAGGCGGCCCTTGTTGGGCACGGCGATTCGCATACCCGCGTCTCGCGGCGACGGGGGAACTGTCTTTCCCTCGGCGCGCGATGGTGCGGTGGCCGACGCTCGATACCGCCCTTCCGGGACGCGCTCAGACCTGCTGTATGTTGTCCCGGATCTGCTGCTCGTCGACGTCCATGTCCGGGTGCTCGTTCCGCGCGTGCTCCTGTACCTCGTTCATGACCTCTTCCTCGCTGTCCCCCTCCGCCCTGAAGTCGCAGCCGTCCACGATGCAGTCGAATTGGTACGCCATGGTGCGCCTCCACGTTTCACGCGGGGCGAAGAAAGCGATCAGCCTGCATACACAGCGCATTGATATAAATTATCAAAAACGTTTATCGAGTTAACATCAGTTCCGAGGATCGTGTTCGCTTCCGGTCACCGCCGTCCCGGGGGACGACACTATTGACCATCCCCGTTCTCCGACGCTCGGTACCGGAGCGACGAGCGTTCGGTACGGGCGGACAGTCGATAGTATAACGCCCCTCCCGGGGGTAACGCCGGTATGAGTACACTCGGCATCACCGACGGTCTCGTCCTCCGGCCCGACATGCGCGTCGAGCGGGCGGACGTGCTCGTCGATCGGGAGGCGGGCGAGATCCTCGACGTCCGACCCGAGATCGGGAGAAGCGCCGACGAGCGGCTCGACGCGAGCGACGCCCTCGTCGCGCCCGGACTCGTCAACGCCCACACGCACGCGGCCATGACGCTCCTGCGCGGCTACGCCGACGACAAGCCGCTCGAGTCGTGGCTCCGCGAGGACGTCTGGCCCGCGGAGGCCGAACTCACGCCCGACGACATCGCCGCCGGGACGCGCCTTGCCGCGCTGGAGATGATCCGCTCCGGGACGACGGCGTTCGCGGACATGTACTTCTCCGAGCCGCGAGTCGCGGACGTGGTGGTGGAGTCGGGACTGCGCGCCCGCCTCGGCCACGGCGTCGTCACGGTCGGCAAGGACGAGGAGGCGGCGTGGGCGGACGTGGAGGAGAGTCTGACGGTGGCCGACGAGGTGCGCGGGGTGAGCGACCGCGTCGAGACGGCGTTCACGCCCCACAGCCTCACCACCGTCGGCGAGGAGTACCTCCGCGAGGGCGTCGCGCGCGCCCGCGAACTGGGCGTGCCCGTCCACGTCCACGCCAACGAGACGCGCCACGAGGTCGACCCCGTCGTCGAGGAGCGCGGCGTCCGTCCCCTTGAGTACGCCCGCGAGGTCGGCCTGCTCGAACCCGGGGACTTCCTCGCCCACTGCGTCCACCTCGACGCGACGGAGATCGACCTGCTCGCCGAGACGGGCGCGAGCGCGGTCCACTGCCCGGCGTCCAACATGAAACTCGCGAGCGGCATGGCCCCCGTTCAGCGCCTGCTCGACGCGGGCGTGCGCGTCGGCCTCGGGACCGACGGCGCGGCCTCGAACAACGACCTCGACCTCTTCGGGGAGCTTCGCGACGCCGCGATGGTCGGCAAGCTCGCCGCGGGCGACGCGAGCGCGGTCGCCGCGGGCGACGCCGTGCGGATGGCCACCGCGGGGAGCGCGGACGCGATCGGCCTCCCCGGCGGCCGCATAGAGCCCGGCGCGGCCGCCGACTGCATCGTCGTCGGCCTCGACGCCGCTCACCTCACGCCCGTCCACGACCCGGTCAGCCACCTGGCGTACGCCGCGACCGGGAGCGACGTGCGACACACCGTCTGCGACGGGCGGGTGCTCATGCGCGACCGCGAGGTGCTCGCGCTCGACGCCCCGTCGGTCAGGGCCGAGGCCGAGGAGCGCGCCGCGGCGCTCGTCGAACGCGCCGAGACCGCCTGACGCTCGTCCTAACGGGTCGTCCCTCGCGCGAACCGACGGCCAACACGGTTTTGACCGACCAGCTCGTACTCGTAATTTGACCGATCTATGACCGACGCTACCGAGTCACGACGCGACGGATCGACGCGCCGGACGGTGCTGCGGGGCCTCGGGCTGACGGCCGCGGCACTCGGACTGCCGGGACTCGCCGCGGCCGAAGGCGACGGCCGGGGAGGGGACGAGGGTACCGAGCGGACCGCGGAACCCTACTCCCTCCCCCCGCTGCCGTACGACTACGACGCCCTGGAACCGCACATCGACGCGCGCATCATGCGCCTCCATCACGACGAACACCACAAGGGGTACGTCGAGGGGGCGAACGCGGCGCTCGATGAACTCGCGGCGATGCGCGAGTCCGGCGAGTTCGACCGCATCAAGGCCGTAAAGCGCGACCTCTCGTTCAACCTCTCGGGACACCTCCTCCACTCGGTGTTCTGGCGGATCATGTCGCCCGACGGCGGCGGCGACCCCGGCGGCGACCTCGCGTCCGCGCTCCGACGCGATTTCGGTTCCGTGGAGGGTTTCAAGCGCGAGTTCGCCGCGGCGGCGACGGGCGTCGAGGGATCGGGCTGGGGGCTGCTCGTCTACGATCACCTCGCGGGTCGGTTGCTCGTCACGCAGGCCGAGGCGCACAACGACCTCGCCGTGCAGGGGGCGACGCCGCTGCTCGTCCTCGACGTCTGGGAGCACGCCTACTACCTCCAGTACGAGAACGACCGCACGGCCTACGTAGACGCCTTCTGGAACGTCGTCGACTGGTCGGCGGTCGACGCCGTCTACCGCGCCGCCGCCTCGGCGCGCCGACCCGCCGAGTCGAACTGAACGACGAGCGACCGCGATAAACTATATTAGTACGACTCGGGAACTATCACGTTCTAATGAACGAAGTGAACCACGTCGAACGGCCACACTAGTTTAACGTGGTGACATTCATCGACGCGGACGGAATGAGTCCGAAGCGAAACTCACAGCTGTTCGCCGTGGCGGCGACCGCCCTGCTGCTGGCGCTCGCGCCGAGCGCCCTCGCGGCGGGTGCGTCGAGCGCCGAGCGTATCGACCTGACCGTCTCCCAGACCGACGGGGTGACGGTCGCGGTGACCCAGAGCGGCAGCGCGGTCGAGAACGCGAGCGTCGCGGTCGCGACCTCGAACAACTCCACCTACGCGGGCGCGGGGAACTACGTGACGGACGGTAACGGGACGGTGTCGCTCCCGACGCCGGCGGAGAACGTCACGGTCGCGGTGACCGCGACCGTCGGGAACGCCTCGACGACCGAGCGGGTCGAACTGCTGGCCGATCGGGACGCGCCTGCCTACTTCGGTCAGCGCGTCGCGCTGCTCGTCCAGCAGCTGCTCGCGGACGGCGAGGGCGACGAGACGCTCGGTTCGATCGTCTCCGAGTTCGCCACCGGGAACAACCCCGCGAGCGACCGCGCGGCTCCCGGCCCGTCGGACGACGACCGCGACCGCGGTAACGGCCACGCCCCGTGGAGCGACGAGGACGGGGCGGATGAGAGAGACGGGAGCGGCGAGGACGACGAGGGTGAGACGGCCGAGCGCGGGGAGTCGGATCGACATCGGGACCACCCCCGCGACGACTGATTCGACCCCGACGCGATCCGATCAGTCGTCGGGTCGCGCCGCACGCGGCCCCGTCCCCTGCGGCGGTCGCTTCTTCGCGTCGA
Source organism: Halomarina halobia (assembly GCF_029338575.1). Taxonomy (GTDB): domain Archaea; phylum Halobacteriota; class Halobacteria; order Halobacteriales; family Haloarculaceae; genus Halomarina; species Halomarina halobia. The sequence continues at coordinate 2,016,414 of NZ_CP119992.1, read as the reverse complement.
CGTCGCGCGCCCGACGGAGCCGCGACCCGGTAGCGTTTTGCCCGAGTCCCTCACTTGTTCAAATATGTCGTATCCGCCTATCAGCGAGCAACTCGACGACCCGGAGGGGGCGCGCGAGGAGGGCCGACGCAAGATCGACTGGGCGAGCGGGCACATGCCCATCCTCGCGGCGCTCCGCGAGGAGTTCGAGGAGTTGCGTCCGTTCGAGGGCCAGCGCATCGCGATGGCGATGCACGTCGAGGCGAAGACCGCGGCGCTGACGGAGACGCTCGCCGCGGGCGGGGCCGAGATCGCCATCGCGGGCTGCAACCCGCTCTCGACGCACGACGACGTGAGCGCGGCGCTCGACGCGAACGAGAACATCACCTCCTACGCCAGGCGCGGCGTCGAGGGCGAGGAGTACTACGACGCCATCGAGGCGGTCATCGACCTCCGGCCGACGATCACCGTCGACGACGGCGGCGACCTCGTCTTCCGCATCCACGAGGAGCACCCCGACCTCGTCGACGGCATCATCGGGGGCTGCGAGGAGACGACGACGGGCGTCCACCGCCTGCGCGCGATGGACGAGGACGGGGCGCTCCGGTACCCCGTCTTCGCCGTCAACGACACGCCGATGAAGCGCCTGTTCGACAACGTCCACGGGACCGGCGAGTCCGCGCTCGCGAACATCGCTCTGACGACCAACCTCTCGTTCGCGGGGAAGACGGTCGTCGTCGCGGGCTACGGCGACTGCGGCCGCGGCGTCGCGAAGAAGGCCGCCGGGCAGAACGCCCGCGTGATCGTCACCGAGGTCGAACCGCGCCGCGCGCTCGAGGCGCACATGGAGGGCTACGAGGTCATGCCGATGCGCGAGGCGGCGGCGAAGGGCGACGTGTTCGTCACCGTGACGGGCAACCGCGACGTGATCACCCGCGAGCACTTCGAGGCGATGAAGGACGGCGCCCTGCTCGCCAACGCCGGTCACTTCGACGTCGAGGTGAACCTCGACGAGCTCTCGGATCTCGCCGCGAACGTGCGCGAGGTCCGCGACGGCGTGATGGAGTACGAGACGGACGACGGCCGCCGGCTCAACGTGCTCGCGGCGGGTCGCCTCGTCAACCTCGCCGGGCCGCTCGCGCTCGGCCACCCCGTCGAGGTGATGGACCAGTCCTTCGGCGTGCAGGCGGTCTGCGTGCGCGAACTCGTCGCCGCCCACTCCGGCGGCCTCCGCGACCGCCTCGCCGAGCGCCTCCGCGAACGGCTCGGCCGCTCCGACCGACTGGAGGCCGTCGGCGAGGACACCTACGGGCCGGGGCTCCACGAGGTGCCCGACGCCCTCGACCGCGAGGTCGCCACGGTGAAGCTCGCCGCCGAGGGGATCGACATCGACGCCCTCACCGACGAGCAGGCCGACTACATGGACGACTGGCGACACGGCACCTGAGGGTTTCGACGGCGCCCTCGACCGCGCTCCGTCACGGTCACGCTCGCGGTCAGACCTCCTGCTCCGGCGTGGTGAACGGAACTGTGGCGACGGTGCGCTGGGTGACGGTCGCCGTGCGGAGGATGAACGAGACGAGGATGGCGAGCGGCGCGAACCCGATCGTGACGGCGAGCGGGAGGACGACGTCGAGGGACGCGGTCGTCGTCGCGTCCGGCGGCGTGGTGAACGCGAGGAGCACGCCAACGGCGACGACCTCGGCGGGGATCCCCGCGTAGAGCAGGATGCGCGAGAGCCGGGAGAGCTCGTCCTGCAGGTAGAGGTTCTTGAAGTACTGGCGCGCGATGTCGAGCTCCTGCAGGCGCTCTACGGTGTCGTCGAGCGCCTCGAGCGTCTCCTCGGGGAGCGCGTCGCCGTACGCGGCCCTGATGCGACGGGCCCGGTGCATCTGCTCGGCGTAGTTCGTCCGCAACGTGGTCGACAGCGCGCCGAAGATGCCGTCGTCCGCCCCGTTCAGTTGGCGGTCGATCTCGTCGGTGCGGTCGGTGATGGTCGTCACGAGGTCGCTGATCTCCCACCACGCGCGCTCGGCACCCACTCCGACGGACAGGCCGCCGAGTACCTGCGCCTGTCTGCGCGCGTTCTGGAGCAGGAAGTCGAGGAACTCGGACGGCTTGACCGGGGCGACGTCGCGCTCGGCCGTCCGTTCCACGTCGCGGCGGTACTCGATCACGTCGTCGATCTCCGTCCGTAACTCCCCGGGCGACTTGAGCTCCCGCGAGAGGAGCAGCTGATTGATCGAGATGACCACCGTGATGAGCGTCAGGTTCCCCCCGAGCAGGGCGCTGAACAGGTAGTAGAGCGGCTGTCTGTCGCTCAGCGTCGCCACGTCGAGGAGTTCGATCGCGCCGACGGCGGCTAACACGAACGCCAACACGCCGGCGGCGACGACGGCCCGGTCCCCCTCGAGCAGGGTCCACTCGATCCACCGCCTCCTCGCGTCGGCGAGCGCGGCCCCCAGTCGGTGCGGGTCGATGGCGAGGGCGGTCATTCGGGTACTGTCACGGTCGGTCAGACCCGACTTCAGTCGTAGGCTTGCATCTCGGCCGGGACGGAGAGAGAGAGGTGACGGATCCCGTCACGATCGCGTCGATATCGCGTTCGAGTGGCCGCGTCTTCGCCGGAAGTCGACTGGTTTATCCGCGACGCGGCGCGAGTGAGGCTGAATGTCGAACGCGAAAGGGGACAGGCGCGAGCGCGAGCTCGTCAAGCTGTTCGACGAGCGCGGCTTCGCCGTCATGCGCGCGCCCGCGAGCGGGAGCGCCACGGCGCGCGAACTGCCGGACGTGCTCGCGGGCGACGGCGACGTGTTCTACGCCATCGAGGCCAAGGCGTCGGCCGGGCAACCCATCTACCTCACCGGCGAGGAGGTCGAGGCGCTCGTCTACTTCGCCCGCAACTTCGGCGCGAAGCCGAAGATCGGCGTCCGGTTCGACCGGACCGACTGGGCGTTCTTCCACCCGGCGGCCCTCCACCGGACGGACGGCGGTAACTACCGCGTCAAGAAGGAGGTCGCGCTCCACGAGGGCGAGACGCTCGACGACCTGACCGACGTCGAGGACGACCCGGGTCCGGACGTCCGCGCCGTTCTGCGGGCGTTCGAGACGGGCGAGATAACGCTCGACGACGCCGCGGCGATGCTCGAGTAGCGTCAGGCGCGCCGGGCGCTACCGAGGGCGGGCGTCTCCGTCTCCTCGCGCTCGCGGGGTGCCACCCGCTCTAACCGCGACAGCGGGAACGAGTACCGCCGGAGGTCCTCGAAGGGCGTCTCCGGGTCGGCGGAGAACGGGTAGACGACCCGGACGACGGGGTCGTCGCCCGGGTAGCGTTCGTTGCCGGGGTAGTCCGCGACGGTCGTCCCGACCCCGACGTCGGCAGGGACGGACGCGTCGCGCCCGTCGTCGCGCTCGGGCGTCCGTGGCGCGTCGGTCTCGACGGTCGATTCCCGGTCGTCGAAGGCGGAGAGGGTCTCCTGGCGGGGCGGGACGACCGTCTCGTCGGCCCGGTCGTCGGTCGTCTCCGCGACCACGACGAACGCGCCCGTCTCGCGGTCGCGGACCGTCGTCCCCGGGAGCAGATAGCAGTCCTCGCAGATCGTGGGGGCGTCCTCGCGGACGAAGGCGTCGCGCCCGCAGGCGCGACACTCGACGTCGAGGTACCCCGGGGCGGGGACCCGACCCCCCGTTATTTCGAGTGCAACTCGGCGGACGTGCTTACACCGTTCGCCGCGGAACTGGTTGTCCGGACAGGAGCAGATGCCGTCCAGCAGGTCGACGGTGTAGGTGTTTCCGCTCTGACTGTGGACGTCGTATACGCCGCCGCCGCGGGCGCTAACGGCCATCTTCTCGGTCCAGGCTCGGGCGGCTCTCGGATCGAGCCGACGGGTGTCGGGGGCAAGTGCGACTCGCGGTGACGCTGGTATTGTTTCGGCTTGCGTCATGGTTTCGTATCCGAAGAGCGATAGAATCGCTCCACGGGAAACGTAGGTTCCCGAGGTGCATTAGTGGCTCGCCCGGACGGACGAGACGGTCGCAACCGGTCGGCTTCGAAGCGTTTTTGCTCCGTCCGTGGAAACCGCGCCGCATGGCTCTCGAACGGGAGGCGCTCGTGGAAATCGTCGTCTCCGTCGCCGCCGTCGGGCTGTTCATCGCCGTCATCGTCGGCATCGGTGTGACCTACAACGGCTCCACCGGCCTCTCGAACGAGGGAGCGTTCGCGCTCGTCGGTAGCATCGCGGGCTTCGTGATCGTCATGTCGCTGCTCGGGTACGCGCTCTCGCGCCGCTGATCGTCCCCGACCGCCGCCGACCGCCGCTGATCGTCCCCGACCGCCGCCGACCGCCGCTGATCGTCCCCGACCGCCGCCGACCGCCGCTGATCGTCCCCGATCGTCGGCCCGCCGGGGTGTCGGCTCGAGTCGCTCCGAGACGTCGGCGCGCCGTCCGCCGTCACTCCAGCCGCTCCGCGTAGTACTCGAGCGGGTGGGCGATGGACTCACAGAGCGCGTCGGGGTTCACGCAGTCGCCGAGCGCCTGCATCGTCGCGCAGCTGGGCGGGTCGAACGGTCCCCCCTCGCCCGCCAGGCGCTCGACGGCGTAGGCGAACGACTCCTCCTCCCGCCCGGCGGCCGCGAGGATCTCCTCCTCGTCCATTCCGACGCGCGCGAGGAAGGTGACCAGCGCGAACTGCGAGTGTGCGGTGAGGTCCTCGCCCGCCCGCGCCTCGGTCAGCAGGTGCTCGACGCAGGGGGGGAAGGCGTCGGGTGTGGGGGCGGCGTCGAACGACCGCGGGTAGCGCCTGCTCGACAGCGACCGGGTCACGTCGCGGACGGTCGACGCGAGCGGCTCGGCGATCCCGTCCGGCACCTCGAACGGGAGGCCGTCGGCGACGCGCTCCTCGCAGGCCTCGCGTAGGAGTTCGTAGAGCTCAGCGCGGGTCACGGTGACGGTGCCGTCGGCGAGCGAGCGCCGGACGAGCGCCCACTGCGGCCCGGACGGGGCCAGACGGAGGTACGCGTCGACGGCGACCCGGTAGCCGTCCGACGCCTCCCGCACGTCGCCCGCGAGGTCGAACTCGTCGAGGAAGTCGGCGAGCGAGAGGTCGGACCCGCCGACGCCCGCCCGCCCCTCGAACTCGGCGGTGAACCGCTCGTACGCGGTCGACGCCTCGGCGGCGGCGTACTTCTCGACCGCGCCCGGCACGTCGAGCAGGGAGACGACCACCCGCGCGATGGGGTACGAGAGCACCTCGACGCGGGGGGTGACCCGGCGGTCGGTCTCGACGGTTCCGGCGACGAGCGCCCGCTCGACCCGCTCGCGTCCGCGCTCCACGACGGCCGGCTCCTCGCGGACGAGCGCGGCGAGGTCCACGCCCGCGGCTCCGACCGCCTCGCGGGCGGCACCGAGAAACGGGTATCGGGCGTGAAACGCGTCCATACCTCCCCCGTCCGTCCGAGATCGGTTAAGCGCTCTGAACCGACCACGGCCCCCGCCGACGTCCCGCCGGTTCGCCGCGAGGCGGGATCGGACGACGGCCGTCGGGCGGTTCGCCGGGAACGCTCGAACGCGCGGCGAGACCGTCGGGCGATTCGAACGGTCTATTAGCGCGCGCGCCAACGTAGGGCCAGTGCCGCGGTTCCGCTACCCCTGTCCCGACTGTCGCTCCACGAACAGCCTGCACGACCCGGACTGCCGGTTCGACGGGACGCCATGGGAGGACGTCGAGCGGGCCTACGCGAGCATCCTCGGCGTCCTCGCGGGGGGCGCCACGACGGAGGGACGCCTCCGCGAGGCGGTCGACGGGCCGTGGGATCGCCTCCACTCCGCCGCGCTGAGCCGCCTGCGACACGACCAGCGCGTCCGCGAGACGCCGGGCGGGGCGCTCGAACTGCTCTCGCCCGCCGAGTACAGGGAGGAGGTCGCGGTGCCCACCGAGGAGTCGCTGCGGACGATCTACGAGCACGGGAGCGTTCCCGGCTGTCACGACCACGCTATCTTCTCGCTCGTGGCCTACTACCGGAGCGTCGGTTTCTCGTGGGCGGAGACGCGCGAGCGCGTCGTCGAGTGGCTGAGAGAGAGCGGGACGTGGGCGCGCGGCGGGTTCGAGGAGTCCTCGCCCGAGGAGATCGTCGACTCGAAGCGCCACGTCTACGCACAGGCGTACGGCTGGCGGCAGTCCGCGCGCGAGGCCGCGGCCGTCATCGAGCGGAGCCTCGGCTAGCGCGGCGGTCGCCACGCCCGGAGCGTCTCGCGGCCGCCGACGACGGTGGAGCCGAGACCGACGACGACGTAGAGCACGGCGCGCGTGACGGGGTGTTCGAGGGCGCTGCACGTGGGGACAGCGGCGAGGCTAGTCACGCAACCGACCACGAGGAGGACGCCCACGACCAGTAGCGAGACGCCGAGCCCGATCCCGAACGTGCCGCCGAGAAACTGGAGGTGTGGAGAGGCCATGATCGAGTCTCCGCCAGCCGCCCCTTAAGCGAATCGGCGATCGTCTGACGGGCGGCACACGCGTCCGACGCGCGGCGTACGGTTTTGGGCGGTCCGAGGCCGCAGTCGGTGGTAGCCCCTCGCACCGTCTCTGGAGGGGTGGGGGAGACGGGCGACGGCGGCGATCGTGAGGACGCCGCCCGGGGAGAACTCGGAGGGGGCCGGGTCGGGTCGGGTCGGAGCGTCGAGGCGGCGGTCAGTCGCTCTGGATGCGCGGCGCGAGCATGTACGTGACGTGCCCCTGGCCCTCGGCGATGTCGAAGTGGATCTTCACCGGGAACTCCTCGCCGAGTTCGATGGTCACCTCGCCGTCGGCCGGGAGCGCCTTGTTCATCTCCTTCAGGTAGTCGAGGCTGAACAGCGAGCGGGCGTCGCCGGCGGTGAGGTCGATGAGGTCCTCGCGGTCGAGTTCGAAGTGGACGTCGTCGGTGTCTCCCTGCGCGTCGACGTAGAAGTACTCCTCGCCCGCGTCGACGCCGAGGGCGATGTGATCGCTCACCATGTCCGCGGCCTTCACCGCGCGGTCGACGTCGCGCCCCTCGACGACGACGGTCGCGGGGAGGTCGAGGTCGGGGAGGTCCGGCTCCTGGCGGATGGAGTCCGGATCGATGAGCGCGAGGGTGTACTCCAGTCCGTCGATCCGGATGTGGAGCTTGCGGGTCTCCTCGTCGAGTTCGAACTGGACGAGCTGGTCCGCGCCCGCCATCTTGGCGATGTCCTCCAGCCGCGAGAGGTTCACGCCGATGACGCCGCCGTCGGTCTCGTAGGACTCGAAGGCGGCCGCGGACAGCGAGAGGTCGACCATCCCCACGTTGGCGGGATCGACGGCCCGGATCGTGAGCTCGTCTTCGTCCAGTCGGATCTTACACTCGTCCACCAGCACGCTCACCGAGTCGAGCGCGGCCCGGAGTGTCCCCGAGCTCACGATAGCCTTGAACATGAACGCGACTTACCCGCGACGGGATAAAAACATGAACGGTTCACGCGCGCGCGATATCACCAGGCCTCCGTCGCCCCCCGCGCCGAGCGCCGCCGCAGATTCGGTTGCCTTTGCCAGGACAAGAATGAAACGCGTGTCTCGCGTAGCGCAAAACGTGACGGACGACGGAACGTTTCTCTCGCGGCGAGCGCTGCTCGCGGGTGTCGGTGCGACCGCGCTGAGCGCGGCTCCCGCGGGCGCACAGGAGAACGGCAGCGGCGACGGGACGAACGGATCCGGGTACGACGGGGGCGTCGACGACAACATCACCACGCCGGCGATCCTTCCGGAACGACCGATCGGGGAGAACACGGACTACAGGGGCGTGTTCGTCCACCTGACCTCGGAACTCGAGGACGTCCAGGTCGACGGCATCCAGCAGTGCGACGTGACGGGGTGGGACCCCGGGAACACGGACGTGTTCGAGGTGACGCTGATCAACCGTCAGGGTGACGCCGACCGGACCTACGCGTCGTCGATGTACTTCCCCCGGGAGGTCGACCTCACGCCGGGGTACCTGTTCGTCATCAACAACCAGGAACCGTGTCCGAACGGTTATCTCGGCGTCGAGGTGACGGAGGTGCGCGCGGAGGCGAACAGGCGCGGGTTCGCCGGAAGTCCCGAGGCGGGGGCGAGCGGCGGAACGTCCGGTGCCTCCGGCCCCGGGTTCGGTCCCGTCGGCGCGCTCGGCGGTATCGCGGCCGTCGGCTACGCGCTTGCGCGGCGAGCGGGCGACGAGTGAGAAAGGTCCGGGATCGCGGGGCGAACGAAGGGCGTATCCCGGGGCCTCGCGTAGTCCGAGCAAATGCCCCGGAAGGACGACTACTACAACCGCGCGAAGCAGCAGGGGTACCGCTCGCGCGCGGCCTACAAGCTCAAGCAGTTGAACGAGACGGCGGGGCTCGTCGGACCGGGCGACACGGTGGTCGACCTCGGCGCGGCCCCCGGCGGGTGGCTCCAGGTCGCCGCGGAACTCGCGGGAGACGGCACGGTCGTCGGGGTGGACCTCCAGCGGATCAGACCGCTCGACGGCGTCGAGACCGTCCGCGGGGACATGACCGACGAGGAGGCGAGAGAGCGGATCCGGGAGGCGCTCGACGGACGCGAGGCCGACGTCGTGCTCTCGGACATGGCCCCGAACGTGAGCGGCGAGTACTCGCTCGATCACGCCCGCTCGGTCCACCTCGCCCGGATGGCCTTCGAGACGGCCCGCGAACTGCTCGCGCCAGGCGGGGACTTCGTCGCCAAGGTGTTCGACGGCCCGGACGTGCGCGACCTCAGGCGGGACGTGGAGCGGGAGTTCGACTACGTCCGCGAGGTGCGCCCGGAGGCATCGCGCAAGGAATCCTCGGAGCTCTACCTCGTCGCCAAGCGGCGGCTCACCGCCCCCGTCCGCGCGGGCGACGAACTCGACGTGGAGATCGAGGACGTGGGCAGCGAGGGCGACGGCATCGCCAAGGTCGAAGGGTTCACGCTGTTCGTCCCCGACGCCCAGGCGGGCGACTCGGTCAGGGTGCGCGTCGAGGACGTGAAACCGCGGTTCGCGTTCGCCGAGCGCGTGGACTGACGCCCGCGGTCCCTCGCGACATCGCCGACCGTCCGCGAGGGGCTCCGACGCCGCACCGCTCGGCTCAGTTCGACAGCCAGGCGTACGTCTGGAGCGCGCCGAAGACGAGCGCCAGCAGGCCGTTCTCGATCACCAGCAGCAGGCCGGCGTCCGTAGCGCGCGCGACTACCGCCGTCGCGCCGAAGACGGTGGCGAGCAGCAGGTTGTACTTCGCGAGGACCGTCCAGCACTCCTGGTCGAGGTCGACGAGGCCGTCGCTGGTCACGACGGCGAGACGAGCGGTGGACGGAAAAGCGCCGGGCCTGCCGGCGTCAGTCGCCGAGGGTCGGCTCCGCGCGGGCGTTCCGAGAGCGCACGGCCCCGACGACGGCGTAGACGAACGGCGTGTCGACGAGCGCGATGAGGAGCTTCAGGAGGTACTGGCCGACGATCAGCGACGCGAGCACCCCGCCGGGGAGCGACTGGCCGCCGAGGAGTTCGGGGGCGAGCCAGAAGGCGACCCCGACGAAGATGAGCGTGTCGAGCAGCTGGCTCGTGGCCGTCGAGCCGACGTTCCGGAGCCAGAGCGCCTCGCCGTCGGTCCACTCGCGCAGGCGGTGGAAGACGAGCACGTCCCAGTTCTGACTGACGAGGTAGGCGAGCAGGCTCCCCGCGACGATGGAGGTGCTCGCGCCGAGGACGGTGGCGAACTGCCCGGGCGGAACGCTCGCGGGCGCGGCGGGCGCGAGGATCGTGCTCCAGACCAGCGCGAGCATGACGAAGTTCATCGCGAAGCCGACGTTGACCACCGCCTGCGCGGTGCGCTTGCCGTACAGTTCGGCGACGCAGTCGCTCGCGAAGAACGTGAGCGCGTAGGCCAGCGCCGCCCCCGGCAGGACGAGCGCGTCGCCCGTGACCGGGAGCGCGACGGGGAGCGCGAACATGAGCACCTTCGACGCGGTCAGCTGGGCGGTGACCAGCGCGGTCACGAACAGCGCGACGAGACCGAGCGCCGGGAGGGGAACCGCGAGTCCGTCGGCGTCGCTACGCCGACTCATCGTCCTCGAGTCGGCCGTGGCGGGCGTCGATGTCGTCGAGGAGGTCGAGCGTCTTGCGGATCGACGCGCGCACGGCGTCGCTACGGTTGACGAACTTGCCGTCGTCCCCGACGTGCTCGTCGAGGTCGTCGAGCAACTCCTGGGGGATCTCGACGCTTATCTTGGGCATATCGGCGAGTACGTGTATCGATCGTATATACAGAACGGGTTGACCTCCTACACGAATACCCCGGTCATATCCAGATCATATCACGGTGGCTCAATACTCGTATCGAGTAGCGGCACTCCCGATCGAGGATCACGATTGCTCGTCCGATTCGGGGGTGTCGGTAGCGTCTCACAGCGACTCCGCCACGGTAACTTGGACCCGCGAGAACTCGGAGAGCTCGTACGTGCCGGTAAACTCGACGTGAATCTCCTGTGTTCCAGCGGTTCCGAGGACGGCACTGTTGGTACCGGAGACGAGGACGCTACCGTTCTTCGCGACGAGTTTCGCTCGCGCGTCGCCGGTCAACTCGGTGCCGGTGTTGTTGACGAGGACGGTCACACCGGTGACGGCGTCGCCGTCGAACGCCAGGCTGTACCCTTCCGGAACGAGTCCGCCGGGCTCTTCGGTGTGTGACCGCGTCTGGTCGATCCCGAGCGTGAACGTGCCGACCGGAACGCCGGTCGCGACGCTAGCAGTGACGAGAGCCGTGGCGACGACGACCGCGAGGAACTGCCAGCTGGAGTGCGCGAGCGTCATCACTCTTCGATCGTCGCTTCGATGGTGACGACGTCAGCGACGGCCGGATCGCCCGCGAGGTCGATCAAAACGCTCGCCTCACCGCTGACGAACGTCTTATCGACCGTCCGCGTCGCCACGGCGTCCCCGTTGGCGTCGTAGATCGCCAAGTAGACCGTGCCGGTAATCGAGTCGGTGTGGCTGTTCTGGACAGTGAGGTTCACGGCCGTCACGTTAGTGCCCACATACTGCAGCCCCTGGTTCGTAACCGTGAGGTTCTCAGAGGCCCTCAGTTCGCCTTCGACCCCTGCGACCGGATCCGGATCGGCCTGCGTCACGATAGTCGTTGCCGCTGCCGTACCCACGGCGACGACGAGCGTGACGACCAGGAGTGTCCGGACCGAGACCCTCTGAGACCCCATAGTAGCACTACCTCTCCGATAGTATGTATAATTGTGCTTCCGTACAGTACCGATATCTGAACAAAAGCCCCGGCATTTTCTCCTCGTTCGGGCGTCGGAGTAGGCCGAGTGTCAGCTCCGACTCGAGGAAACCAGACAACGAACCGACGGTTCCGTGCTGGAGTACGTCACTGTCGAGGGAGGACGCGAAAGCGTACGTCACTCCCGAGGACACGCACAACCGTGAACTCCCATCGGGGAACCCCCGACTCTCGTCGCGCGGAGGGCGTCAATCCTGGTACAGCCGGAGGAGTTCGCGCCCGGCGTAGCCCGTGACGAACCCGACGACGGCCCCGGCGAGACAGACCCCGGCGACGACGAGGAGGGCCCCGGCGAGCAGGCCGTCGGTGAGGGCGAACAGCGCGAACAGCCCCGTCGGGAGGAGGCCGATGACGACGCTCTCGATGAGGCCGCCGCCCCGCCCCGCCGAGACGAGCGAGGCCAGCGGCGGCGTTCCGACGAGCAGCCACGGGAGCGCCATCCCGTAGATGAGATCGCCGACGACGAGCCGCGACCCGACGACGACGGTGACGAGCAGCGCGAGCACCGCGGCGTACACGCCCGTGACGAACCAGTCGCGGTGGTCGGACTCGCCGTGAAGGAGCGTCTCGAACTCCCAGTTCATCGGCCGCGACACCCCCGGCGTGCTCCGCGGCGACGACCCCGACGCGCCGCGGGCGGAGCGAACGGACCGATGAGTAGACGGGACAGATAACACTCCATACCAGTCCACTGGATCGTCCTCACCCATAAGGTTTCAGGGACGCCGACGGTTCGGTCAATCGGCTCGCTGGCCGGCCGAGCGGGCCGATCGCCGGCCGCCGAGGGTGTACAGCCAGAGCAGTCCGAGGCCGAGGAAGTAGGCCACGGCCACAGGGACGCTGAACAGAAGCATCATGAACACGCCGCCCGGGGCGGCCAGGCCGCTCACCGTGACGACGCCGACGATCACCTCGCGCCAGCGGCCGCGCATGACGCGGTAGGGGACGAGGCCACCGCGGTGAAACAGGAACATCGTCGAGGGGATGGTCGCGAGGAGGCCGACGCCGACGGTGGTGAAGAAGACCAGCCACCCCGCGCTGTTGATGCGGTACTTGATGATCATCTCCGAGTTGATGGCGTCCCACGCCAGCCACGAGATGACGTTCGGCGCGACGACGACGAAGCCGACGAAGCTCCCGGCGACCAGCGCGGCGAACGTCGTCACGGCCCAGGTGAACAGCGTGCCGCGGGTCCCGGTGACGAAGCCGCGCGTCTTCAGCGGCGGCCACGCGTAGTAGAGCACCAGGGGGATCGTCGCCACCGCGCCGAGGATCGTCGCCACCTTGATCTCGAAGATGAGCGCCTCGACGGGGTGGAGCGTGACGACGTTCACCTCGGGGCGGACCGCCTCGGGCATCCGCCCGAGGAAGCTGGCCTGGAGCTGTCCGATGCCGTCCGTGTAGAACCAGACGAACGTCCCGCCCATCACGAGCAGGAACAGCGCGACGATGCGGAACGACTTCGAGAGGAGCGTCCCGAGGACGAACTGGAGGTCGTAGAAGTACCCCCCGACGTCGTCCTCGTTCCGCTCTTCCTCGCTGAACGCGTTGACGACGCCCGTCGTCGTCCGGGTGACGACGCCCGTCTCCGCCTCGTCCGCTCCGTCAGCAGCGTCCGCTCCGCCCGCGGCGTCCGCCCCGGCCTCGTCCCCCCTGGATTCGGCCGCGCGGGCATCCTCGGCGGCGTCGAACCGGTCGAGGATCGCCTGCGCCCGGTCGTGGTCGCCGGCCTCCATCGCGGTCCGGGCGTGCCCGAGGGCCGTCTCCTCGTCCATCTCGGCGAAGACCTCCGGCGGCGCGGCGCGCACGCCCGCCGCGTCGAGCGTGTCGAGGTCGATCGCCGCGGGATCGCCCGTCACACCGCGGGGACCGGTCTCGGCGGCGAGGCGCTCGACCGTCGCGAACAGGCGGTAGACGAACGCCGCGAGCGCGGCCAGGAGCGCGACCGCGGCGGCGGCCGCGAGCAGCGCCGTCGGGCGCGGGAGGCCGAGCACCCGCTCGATCGGGTAGAGGGTGAAGCCGAGGCCCATCGGGAGCTGGCGGGCGTACTCGTTTACGACCTCGCGGACGCCGGAGGAGAGGCCGACGTAGGTGACCGCGCCGCCGAGCAGCGCCGCGCCGAGGACGGTGGTCCAGTGCGCGCGGAGGATGCGGCGGTAGCCGACCGCCTCGCGCGAGTGCCTGACGGCGACGACGAACTTCGTCAGCCCGAGGCTAAGGACGTAGAGGAACAGCAGGGGGACGGCCCACATGATCTGCGTGAACGGGTCCGGCGGCGAGAACAGCGCCCCGAAGGTGAAGATGGCGACGACCGCGTACCGCCACTTGTCGCGGAAGGTCTCGTAGCGGACGGCCCCGGAGTACGCGAGTCCGCTCATGAGCAGCGGGAGCTGCGCCGCGAGGCCGAACGAGAGCGTGAGGACGAGGACGAACTCCGCCCACTTCACGATGGAGTAGGTCGGCTGGAAGCCGGCGGCCGAGGCGTTGTTCGAGAGGAACTCGAACATGATGGGGAAGAACAGGAAGTAGCCGTAGGCGATGCCCACGGCGAACAGCGCGAGGGAGAACAGCCCGAGGAGCACCCCCTTCCAGATCGGGATCTTCCCCTGGGGCCACCAGCCGCGCTCCCGGAGCGCGTCGCGCGAGTAGTAGAGCAACAGCGGCAGCGCGAGGATGACACCGACGACGAGGCCGATCTTCACCTGCAGGAGGATGACGTCGAACGGCGTGACGGCGATGACGATGGTCCCCTCGGCCGCGCGGCCGAGCAGGTCGCCCTTGAGCATCGTCCAGCCCCACTCCTGGAGGTAGTAGATGGTCCCGATGAGACCGATGACGAAGAGGATGAACACCTTCTGGAGGTGCTTCTGGGCCGACCGAAGCATCGCGGCGAGCGCCTGCCGGCCGTCGTCGATGGCCCGTGCGGTATCCTCGTCAATCACGCTCGACACATCCGCACTAGCCAACTTGCCGTTATCAATCTTTTCTGTCGCCCGAGGAGGGAGGGCTGCCGGAGGTGAGAAGGCTTACAACCGCCGGGACACCTACGGACAGTAATGACCGGCGACGGGCGTCCCGATCCGGAGCGGGACGTTGACGGCAGCGACTACACGCCCCCGAGCGACGGCGACAACGACGACGACGACGGGGGCGAGGGCGACGGTATCTCGGACGGAGTCGGTCGCGACGGAGCCGACTCCGAGGCGGCCTCGGACGGCGGGACGACCGTCTCGGAGCCGACTCCCTCCGGCGACGACCCGTTCCTCGACGGGCCGGAGAGCGATCAGGAGATGCCGCTGGCCGACCACATCGAGGAGATGATAAACCGCCTCGGCGTGGTCGCCGTCGCGATGGCGGTCGTCGGCGTCGTCGCGCTCCCCTTCTCCGATCAGCTCATCAACGAGATCTGGTACGGCATCCTCGGCCCGATCGCGAACGACGTCGAGGGGATCCGGCCGCACGTCTACCACCCGCTCGCGCTGGTGCTCGCCCGGCTGAAGGTGGCGACGCTCGCCGGCTTCGTCATCGCGCTCCCCATATTCGTCTACGAGACCTACCTGTTCATGCGCCCCGGGCTCTACCGGCACGAGCGGCGGTACTACCTGGCCGCGGTGCCGACGAGCCTCGTGCTCGCGTTCATCGGCGTCGCCTTTGCCTTCTATCTCGTCCTCCCGGCGATCTTCATCTACTTCGTTCGCTACTCCAGCGAGGCGGCCGAGATCGCGTTCGGGCTGACCGAGACGTTCAACCTGATGCTCATGATGATGGGCTTCTTCGCCGCCGTCTTCCAGATACCACTGCTGATCATGCTGGCGGTGATGATGAACCTCACCAGCCGCGAGTGGCTGGCCCAGCGCCGCCTCTACTTCTGGGGGGGGGCTTCCTCGGCGTCGCGCTGCTGTTCAGCCCCGACCCGACCGGGATGGCACCCATCATCGTCGCCCTCACGATGGTCACTCTGTTCGAGGGAACCCTGCTCCTCCTGCGCTGGGTGCAGCGCTGAGCGCCCCACCCCTCCCACCCCCCGCCTCCCCACCCCCACTTCCCTGCTTCCCCACCTCCCGCTTCCCCACCTCCCGCTTCCCCACCTGCTTCTCGCCCGCTCCGACGATCCCATACTCACATATCGTCCGCCGCCGAATCGGAGAGCGATGGCGACGGTGATCCTCATGCGCCACGGAGAGACGACGTGGAACCGCGACCGCCGGATGCAGGGGTGGGCACCGGTCCCGCTCACCGAGCGGGGGCGCGAACAGGCGCGGGCGGCCGGGAAATACCTCGCGGAGCGGTACTCGATCGACCGCATCGTCTCCTCGGACCTCCTGCGCACGCGTCAGACGGCGGCGCACGTCCGGGAGGCGCTCGGGGACGTCCCCGTCTCGTTCGCTCGCGAGTGGCGCGAGCGCGGCGTCGGCGTCTACCAGGGCCTCTCGTACGACGACATGCGGGAGCGGTTCCCCGAGTTCGGCCTGGGCGAGGCGGCGGCCCACGCCGCGGACCGCACGCCCGACGGCGGCGAGAGCCTGGAGGCGGTCCGCGAGCGCGTCCTCGAGGGGTGGCGCGCGGTGCTCGAACACGAGGGGACGACGCTCGTCGTCACCCACGGCGGCCCCATCCGACTCGCCCTCGGGCACCTGAAGGGCCACACCATCCCGGACGCCCTGCTGAACCACCGGGTCGACAACTGCTGCCTGAACGAGTTCGTCGTGGCGAGCGACCCGGAGATCAGAGTCGAGAACGGGACGCCCTGGCGCGAGGAGGCGTAGTCGGCGCGGAGGTGCGGTCGGCGCGCGGACGCTAGGGGGGCGGAACCGTCGCACCGACGGGGGCGACCCGACCGCGTCGGTCGCTAGTCGCCCGTCGGGTACTCGGCGTCGAACACCGAGACCGCCTCGTTCGCCGGGCTCACGCTCCCCGTCTCGTAGCCGTCGAGGTCGAGGGTAACGTGGTCGAACCCTGCCTCGCGAAGGTGGGTGCGCGCGGCGCGGACGAAGTCGGCGTCGAGGGCCTTCCCGAGTTCGTCCCGTCCGACCTCGATGCGCGCGAGGCCGTCGTGGTCGCGAACGCGGAACTGCCGGAAGCCCCACGCCCGCAGGAGGCGCTCGCCGCGCTCGACCCGGGAGAGGCGCTCCTCGGTCACCTCGACGCCCGTGGGAATGCGCGAGGAAAGGCAGGCCATCGAGGGTTTGTCGGCCACCGAGAGGCCGTACCGCTCTGCGATCTCCCGGACCTCGGGTTTGACGATGTCGTGGGCGAGCAGCGGCGAGAACACCTCCAG
Source organism: Halomarina halobia (assembly GCF_029338575.1). Lineage (GTDB taxonomy): Archaea > Halobacteriota > Halobacteria > Halobacteriales > Haloarculaceae > Halomarina > Halomarina halobia. The sequence goes on along the minus strand of NZ_CP119992.1, from coordinate 1,999,854 downwards.
TTCCTCGACGGCGCGCAGGCCGGGGCGGTGGCCCTCGCCGGGGTCGCTCGCGTTCGTCCCGTCGCAGACCGTCTCGATGCCGAGTTCCCGCGCCCGATCGAACATCCGCCCGAGGCGCATCGTCCGGCAGTGATAGCAGCGCTCACCGTCGTTCGCGACGAAGTCGGGGTTGTCCAGTTCTGAGAACTCCACCACCTCGTGTCGGATACCGATCTCCGCCGCGACCCGTCGGGCCCCGTCCAGTTCCTCGGCGGGCAGGGTCTCGCTCTTCGCCGTGCAGGCGACCGCACGCTCCCCCAGGGCGTCGTGGGCGATGGCGGCGACGACGCTCGAGTCGACGCCGCCCGAGAAGGCGACGAGCGCGCCGTCGCGCTCGGCGAGCGCGTCGCGCGCGGCGGCCAGTTTGTCCGCTACGTCCATGGACGGCGTTCGGCGGGGGGAGAGAAAAGCGCGTTGTGTGCCGGGCGCTCGCGGCCGGACGGCGATCGGACGGCGATACGACGGCCAGAACCCCCGCGAATCGCATCGTCGGGGGCCGAGCGCGAGCCGCCCTCCCGGTGTCGGGAGCGTTGCAGTTTTGCCGCGTCACCGCAACGACCCCGGTATGGACCTGGAGGCCATCCCGGGCGTCGGCGCGAAGACGGCCGAGCGGCTGGCCCACCTCGACGACGCCGAGCGGGCGCTCCGCGAGGGCGACGTGGCGGCACTCGCCCGCGCGCCGGGGGTCACCGAAGGGCAGGCCGCGCGCATCGCCCGGGGGGCGATTCGGGAGCGCCACGGCGACGGAAGTCGGTTCCTCCGGACCGACCGGGCGCGCGAGCTCTACGACGACGCGCTCTCCCTCCTCCGGGAGCGGGCCGTCACCGACTACGCGAAGCGCCGCCTCGAGACGTTCTACCCGAGCGCGTCGCGCTCGCGGATCGAGGAGGTGCGGGCGTTCGTCGCACGGGCGACGGAACGCGACCCCGACCCGGCCGTGCTCGACGCGCTCGCGGGCGTCGCGCCGCTGACGGACCCCGCCGGTCTCCGGGTGCGCGAGCGCTGTCTGGCGACCGGCGACGCCGAGGCGTACGCCCGGGCCGAGCGCCAGTTCCCCGAGTTGAGCGTCGAACTCGTCGAGGACGCGGCGGACCTCGCGGAACTCGCCCGCGGCTACTCGACGGTGATCGCGCTCGACGAGGGGTTCGCGGGGCTCGACCTCCCCGGCGACGTGCGCGTGCTCCCGGACGCCGGGGAACGGATCGACGAGGTGCTCCCCGAGCGCCTGCTCGCGTTCTTCGCGGAGAACCGCGAGCGGCTGCTCGCGGCCGCCGACGTGCACGAGGCGGCGGGCCTCGACTCGCCGTGTGGCCTCGACGCCCTCCGCGACGGCCTCTCGCGCATCGAGGCCGACGGAACGGTGAGGGGAGACGAGGAACTCGGCCGCCTGCAGGACGCCGTCTCGGACGTCGACGCCGCCGTCTCGACCGGCGAGAGCGTCGCCAACGACCGCCTGCGCGAGGCCATCCAGACGCGCGACGTGACCATCGAGGGCGCGGACCTCCTCTCGCTCGTCGAGCAGGGCGCGCGCGTCGACGCCCTGCTCGACCGCGAACTCGCCGACGAGTTCGACGAGGCGGTCGCGGCGGCCCGCGAGCACGTCGTCGACGCCCTCCGACTGCGCGACCACGCTGACCTCGCCGAGCGGGCGTTCCCGGACGACCCGACGTTCCCGGTACGGAGCGACGACGAGGCCGTCGCGCGCCTGCGGACGGACCTCGCCGCCGCGCGCGACCGCCGGGCGGCGGCGCTGAAGGCGGACCTCGCCGCCGACCTCGCCGCGCTCAGAGCGCCGGTCGAGGACCTCGTGCGGGACGCCCTCGAACTCGACGTGGAGCTCGCGGTGGCGCGGTTCGCCCGCGACTTCGACTGCACGCTCCCGGCGTTCGGCGGACGGGGGTTCGAGATCGAGGGGGGGCGCTCGCCCCTGCTCGACGTGCCGTTCGAGGACGTGGAAGCGATCGACTACGGCGTCGACGGGGTCGCGCTCCTCTCGGGGGTCAACAGCGGCGGCAAGACCTCCACGATCGACCTCGTGGGGCTCACGGTCGTGCTGGCGCAGATGGGGTTGCCCGTGCCCGCCGAGCGCGTCCGTCTGGAGCGGTTCGACGCGCTGCACTACCAGGCCAAGAGCCAGGGGACGCTCGACGCGGGCGCGTTCGAGTCCACCCTCCGGGAGTTCGGCGGCCTCGTCACCGACGAGGGGAACCGCCTGGTACTGGTGGACGAACTGGAGAGCATCACCGAACCCGGCGCGAGCGCGAAGATCATCGCGGGCATCCTCGAATCGCTCGACGAGCAGGGCGCGACCGCCGTCTTCGTCTCGCACCTCGCGGGCGAGATACGCGAGGCGACGGGCTTCGACGTGCAGGTGGACGGCATCGAGGCCGTGGGGCTGGTGGACGGCGAACTGGAGGTGAACCGCTCGCCCGTGAAGGGCCGGCTCGCGCGCTCGACGCCGGAGCTCATCGTCGAGAAGCTCGCGACCGCCGAGGAGGACGCGTTCTACGACCGGTTGCTCGGGAAGTTCGCGGAGTGAGGAGTAGAATCCCGAATTACGGCCGATCAGTCGATGACCGTCAGCCACGCGCCCGACACCGGACGAAGGATTAAGTAGTCCGGGGAGTCTGGTGAAAGTGAATGGCGGACGATGAGATGCTCTCGTGGGACGAGTCGGTCTTCCGCGACGAGCACGTCTTCGAGATCGACTTCCTCCCCGAGACGTTCCGCCACCGCGAGGAGCAGATGCAGGGCCTGAAGTACGCGCTCAGGCCGGCGGTGCGCGGCTCGCGCCCGCTGAACGTGATGGCGCGCGGGCCCCCTGGGACGGGGAAGACGACGGCGGTCCAGAAGCTCTTCGGCGAACTGGCGGCCGTCTCCGACGTGAACGTCGCGCGCGTGAACTGCCAGGTGGACTCGACGCGCTACGCGGTGTTCTCGCGGCTGTTCGAGGAGATGTTCGACTACGAACCGCCGACGAGCGGCATCTCCTTCAAGAAGCTCTTCGGGCAGATCACCGACCGCCTCGTCGAGGAGGACGAGGTGTTGGTGGTGGCGCTCGACGACGTGAACTACCTGTTCTACGAGGGCGAGGCGAGCGACACGCTCTACTCGCTGCTCCGGGCGCACGAGGCCCACACCGGCGCGAAGATCGGCGTCATCATCATCTCCTCGGACCTCGACCTCGACATCATCGAGGAGCTGGACGAGCGCGTCCAGAGCGTCTTCCGCCCCGAGGAGGTGTTCTTCCCGCGGTACGACGAGCGCGAGATCGTAGACATCCTGGAGGAGCGCGTGAAGCGGGGGTTCCGCGAGGGCGTCGCCGGGCTGGACGTGCTCGACCGGGTCGCCGAACTCACGGCGACGACCGGCGGGGACCTCCGGGTCGGGATCGACCTCCTGCGCCGGGCGGGGCTGCACGCCGAGATGCGCGCGAGCCGCACCGTCGAGGTGGCGGACGTGGAGGAGGCGTACAACAAGTCGAAGTACGTCCACCTCTCGCGGCACCTCCAGGGGCTCTCGGACTCCGAGATCGCGCTGGTGCGCGTCGTCGCCGAGCACGAGGGCGAGCGCGCGGGGGACGTCTACGAGTCGTTCTCCGAGGAGACGGAGCTCGGCTACACGCGGTACTCCGAACTCATCAACAAGCTCGATCAGCTCGGGATCATCGAGGCGGAGTACACGAGCGTCGACGGGCGCGGGCGCTCCCGACAGCTCTCGCTGGCCTACGACGCCGACGCCGTCCTCGAACGCCTCGACTGAGGGCAGCGTTTCGACTGGAGACCCCGACAGGTGACGACGATTCCCGTGCACCCGAACGCGAGAGCGCAGGGGAAACGGACCGCGAGACCACTCCGGAGAGCAACCGAGACGGGGGAAGTCGATGGGGGTGCGGACGTGGAACGACCGCACCCGAGCGAGGCAGTCGCGTCGGCGACTACCGAGCGAGCGCGGCAAACCGTTCTGGCGGACAGGCGACGCCGCGGGCGGCTTCGCGGGGCGTGGCGTCGCACACCCGCGGTGCGCCCCGCGACGACTTTCACGTCACGGGGGTTTCTGGCCCCGTTCTCTGTTATAAAGCTACGGATAAATCAAACGATTCGAACGGTCGGGTACCACCGTCGACACCAGCGCAGCCCCCGCGAGCGAGGCGCGAAGCGCCGAGCGAGCGGACGCGCCGAGTCCCCGAGCGGAGCGAGGGGGTGAGGCGCGGTTTTAGTCGAGGTTTTACCAGCGACCGAGCGCGAGCGAAGCGAGCGCGAGGGAGCGCAGTAAAACGCCGTGGTTCTTAGAAACTATCGCAGACAGGGGTCCCGACGGTCTCGTAGTCGCCCATCGAGGCGACGGTGTCGGGCACCGCAGAGAGCGGGATCGTCTCGCTCACGATGCGTCCGGGGTCGAGGCGTCCGGCCTCCATCATCGAGAAGATCTCCTCGTACTCGTGGGGCGGCATGCCGTAGGAGCCGTAGAACTCCCGCTCGTCGGTGACCATCGTGTCCACGGGCCGCGAGACCTCGCCGCCCACCTCGACGACCGTTCCGCACGGTTCGTGTCCGAAGATCAGCCCCGGCGACATCATCAGCCCGATCCACGACCAGTCGCCCTTCCAGGCGTGCCAGTCGGACCGACAGACGCCACACGCCTCCGTCTCGACGACGACGCCGTCCGGATCGCACTCCGGGGGGTCGACCTCCTCGACCGTCATCGGTTCCTCGGGGCCGTTGGACACGACTGCGCGCATCGTGTGCACACCTCAGACCTGCTCCGGATAACTCTTGGCGCGTGAGGCCACGGGGCTTCTTACGCTGGGCGGCGCGAGAACCGCCGCGTCGGTACGACAGGAGGGTTTGCAAAGCTTAACCGTGCGCCCCACAAACTGTGGGACATGAGCGACAGCGGTAGCAGGAAGAACCTGCGAATGCCCGACGAGGGCGAGGTGTTCGCCGTCGTCACGAACATGCTCGGCGCGAACCGCGTGAAGGTTCGCTGCATGGACGGTACGGAACGCACCGCTCGCATCCCCGGTCGGATGCAGAAGCGCATCTGGATCCGCGAGGACGACGTGGTCCTCGTCGAGCCGTGGGACTGGCAGGACGAGAAGGCGGACATCGTCTGGCGCTACGACAAGCAGGACGCCGACCAGCTCCGCCGCGAGGGCCACATACAGAGCCCGTGAGCGCATGACGCCCCACCGGCAGACGCCGGACGCTCCGGCTCCGCGAGGCCGCGTCACCGCGGCCTCGCTCCGGGCGGTCGCCGGCCGGCCGACCCTCGCGCGACCCGACCGCGACCCCTCGATCGACGAGGTTCGGCCATGAGCGAGGAGTACGGACTGCTCGACACCGAGGCGGTCGACGCGCCCGGCGACGAGTGGGAGGAACTCGACGTCGAGGACACGGAGGCGGATCGCATCGCGCGCAAGCGCGACCGCGAGTTCCTGGAGTTCAGAAAGCGCCTGAAGGACGCAGACCAGTTCAAGGTCGAGGAGTCGGTGTTCGACGACGCGACCTTCGCGGCCGTCTACAAACTCGTCCAGGACGGCCACATCGAGGCGTTCGGCGGCCCGATCTCGACGGGCAAGGAGGCCGCGGTCTACACCGCGCTCGGGCCGGACGGCACCGTCGCGGTCAAGGTGTACCGCATCAGCGCGAGCGACTTCCGCCAGATGCGCGACTACCTCGACGGCGACCCGCGCTTCTCCGGCATCGGCAGCGACAAGTCGAAGGTCGTCCTCGCGTGGGTCCGCAAGGAGTTCGCCAACCTCCAGCGCGCCCGCGAGGCGGGCGTCCGCGTCCCGGAGCCGATCGCCGTGGAGCGCAACGTCCTCGTGATGGAGTACGTGGGCGACGACGGCGGCCAGCGCGGCCACCGGCTCGCCGAGGTGCACGTCGAGAACCCGCAGACCGCCTACGAGGTGGTCCGCGAGTACGCCCGCCGGCTCTACAGCGCGGGGCTGGTCCACGGCGACCTGAGCGAGTACAACGTCGTCGTCCACGACGGCGAACTCTACGTCATCGACCTCGGGCAGGCGGTGACCGTCCATCACCCCAACAGCCGCGAGTTCCTCGAACGCGACTGCCGGAACGTGGCGAACTTCTTCGCCCGACAGGGCCTCGACGTGACGACCGAGGACGTGCTCGACTACGTCACCGAGGCCGACCCGGAGCCGTAGCTAGTTGGACGGCCGAGACGATCGCCCCCGACCGACACCGCGGTCGCAACCGTTTTTTCGCTCGGACGGCTCCTTTCGAGTATGACCGAACTGTGCCGCTGGCGCTGGCGCGCCCCCTCGCCAGCGGACAGTTCCGACCGCGTCGTCGTCGCGGCCTAACCGCCCCGACGGCCGATCGGCGCTCCCTTCGCTCCCGTTTTCCTCCCTCCCGAACCGTCACCGACCGCGACGCCGTCCGTCGCTCACGGACACTGAGATAGACCCGACACAGATGCCAACCGATCACGATCCGACCGACTCGTCCGATCCGGCCGACGCCGCCGAGTCGGTCGACTTCGACGTCACCCCTTACGCCGTCTCGGGCGAGGTGGACTACGAGAAGCTCCTCGCCCGCTTCGGCGCGGACGCGCTGACCGACGACCAGCTCGAGCGCTTCCCCCGGCCGCCACACCCGCTCCTCCGCCGGGGCGTGTTCTACGCCGGCCGCGACGTGGACCGCCTGCTCGACGCGGTCGAGGCCGACGAGCCGATCTCGATCGTCACCGGGATCGGCCCCTCCGGCCCGATGCACCTCGGCCACGTCCTGCCGTTCTACTTCGCGAAGTGGCTCCAGGCGGAGACCGGCGCGCACGTCTACGTCCCGCTCTCCGACGACGAGAAGTACCTCTCGAAGGACCTCTCGCTCGCCGACGTGCGGGGGTACGCGCGCGAGAACCTCCGTGACCTCCTCGCGGTCGGGTTCGACCCCGACCGGACCCGGATCGTCGTGGACACCGCGGACGCGGACGTGATCTACCCGCTGGCGACGGCGCTCGCGAAGCGCGTCACGCCCGCGACCGTGGAGGCGGTCTACGGCGAACCGGAGAACGTGGGGATGGGGTTCTACCCGGCGGTGCAGGCGACGCACCTGCTGCTCCCGCAGTTCGTCCGCGGCCCGCACGCGACGACCGTCCCCATCGCCGTCGACCAGGACCCGCACGTGCGCCTCTGTCGCGACGTCGCCGCGAAGGAGGTCCTCGACGCGGAGAAGCCCGGCGCGCTCCTCTCGCGGTTCCTGCCGAGCCTCGGCGGGCCGGGCAAGATGAGCGCGTCCGACGAGACCCCGAGCATCGACCTGACCGACGACCGCGAGACGGTCCGCCGGAAGGTGATGCGGTACGCCTACTCCGGCGGGCAGTCGAGCGTCGAGGCCCACCGCGAACTCGGCGGCGATCCGGAGGTGGACATCGCCTACCGCTATCTCCACGCGTTCTTCGAACCTGACGACGCCGAGGTGGCGCGGCTGGCCCGGGAGTACCGCTCCGGCGACCTCCTGACGGGCGACCTCAAGGCCCGCGCGGCCGAGCGGATCGCGGACTTCCTCGACGCCCATCGGGCCCGCCGGCCGAGCGACGCCGAACTGGACGGGGCGCTCGAACCGTACCGCCTCACCGTCGAGGAGCGCGAGCGGGCGCTCGCGGCGGTCGGGCTCGCTCCCGGCGTGCGAGCGCTCGACGCGGACGGGTAGGACTGAACCCGGTCGCTTCCGATCCCTCGCGCATGGCCGACGTAACGGTCCGCCCCGCGACGCCCGACGACGTGCCCGGTATCCGCCGGATCGCCCGCCGCGGCTGGGAGGCCGCCTACGGCGACTTCCTCGCCGACGAGACCGTAGAGCGCGCCCTCGCCGAGTGGTACGCCCCGGCGTTCGTCCGCGACGCGGTCGAGCGCGACGGGACGATCTACCGAGTGGCCGTCGCGGACGGCGAGGTGGTGGGGTACGCCACCGGGCGCGTCGACGATGTCGGTCGCCTCACCTCGCTGTACGTCGACCCCGACCGGTGGGGCGAGGGGATCGGCACCCGGCTGTTGGAGGCCGTCTTCGACCGCCTGCGCGAGCGCGGAGTCGGGCGGCTCGAGGTCCGGGTGCTCGCCGTGAACGAGGTCGGGCGGGCGTTCTACGAGTCGCGCGGCCTCGAACCGGTCGCGGAGGCGGAGACGGACCTGTTCGGCGCGAGCCACCGGGAGGTGGTCTACGCGGGGTCGACGTGACGGCGAAGGCTTGAAACCGATCCGGGCGGTAGCACGTCCATGCAGCACGTGACGATTCCGCAGGACCGCATCGGCGCTCTCATCGGCGAGGGCGGCGCGACGATGCGACGGATCGAGGATCAGGCGGAGGTGCGACTCGACATCGATTCGGAGACGGGCGCGGTCGCTGTCGAGACCGTCGGCGACCCCGTCATGGGGTTGAAGGGGCCGGACATCGTCCGGGCCATCGGCCGCGGGTTCGCCCCCGAGGAGGCGCTCTCCCTGCTCGACGACGACATGCGGATGTTCGAACTCGTCGACCTGGACGCGGCGACGCGAAACAAGAACGACCTCCGCCGCCAGAAGGGCCGGCTCATCGGCGAGGGCGGCCGCACCCGCCAGCTGATGGAGGAACTCACCGGCGCGTCGGTCGTCATCTACGGCTCGACCGTCGGCATCATCGGCGGGCCGGAACAGGTCCGCACCGTCCGCAGCGCGGTGGAGATGATCCTCGACGGCGCGCCCCACGGCGCGGTCTACTCCTTCCTCGAACGCCGCCGCAGCGAGATGAAGCGCGAGGGGCTGAGCTACCACGAGTTCTCGGGCTGATCCCCGCCGCCGTTGCGGTCCCACGCACCGAACCGAATCACACGGTGCACGGTCCCCCGAACGTCGAACCGCTCCCGTTCCGAACCACGGAGTGGGTGAGCTTCCGCACCCGTCTTCCGCCGTTTCCACCCGATAGCGCCCGCACCTTTTTCGCGTCCGCCTGCGACCCCCTGGCATGGTCTGGAACGACGTCGAGACCGCCTCCCGCGAGACGGTCCGAGAGCTGCAGGACGACCGCCTCCGGGCGGTCGTCGAGCACGTCTACGAGAACGTTCCCTTCTACCGCGCCCGCCTCGACGAGGCGGGCGTCTCGCCCGGCGACGTCGATGGCGTCGGAGACGTCGACCGCCTCCCGTTCACCACCAAGGAGGACCTCCGGGACACCTACCCCGACGGGATGTTCGCCGTCCCCGACGACGCGATGCGCTGCATCCACGCCTCCTCCGGGACGACCGGGAAGCCGAAGATCGTCGGCTACACCCGCGACGATCTGAACCTCTGGCGGGAGGTCATGGCGCGCTCGCTGACCGCCGCGGGCGTCGAGCGGGGCGAGACTGTCCAGAACGCCTACGGCTACGGTCTGTTCACCGGCGGACTCGGCGTCCACCACGGCTGCGACGAACTCGGCGCGACGGTCGTACCGATCGGCGGCGGCCAGACGAGCCGTCAGCTCCAGCTGCTCTCCGATCTGGGGAGCGAGACGCTCACCTGCACGCCCTCCTACGCGCTCTACCTCGCGGAGCGGGCCGACGAGCGGGGCGTCGACGTTCGGGACCTCCCGCTCTCGACGGTGATCTTCGGCGCGGAGCCCTGCACCGAACCCATGCGCGAGGCCATCGAGGAGCGCCTCGCAGTCACCGGCGTCGACATCTACGGCCTCTCGGAGGTCATCGGTCCCGGCGTCTCGATCGAGTGCGCCGAGGCCCAGGACGGCCTGCACCTCTGGGACGACCACTTCTACCCGGAGGTGATCGACCCGGAGACCGGCGAGGTCCTCGAGGCGGGCGAGGAGGGCGAGCTGGTGCTCACGACGCTCACGAAGGTGGGCCTGCCCGTCCTGCGCTACCGCACGGGCGACGTGACGCGCCTCCGCTTCGACGAGTGCGAGTGCGGGCGCACGACGGCGCGCATGGACAACGTCACCGGTCGGGCGGACGACCTCATCATCGTCCGCGGGGTGAACCTCTACCCGAGCGAGATCGAGGCGACGGTGCTCGACATCGACGGGGTCGAACCGCAGTACCGGATCGACCTCCACCGCGCCGCCGAACTCGACGAGATCGAGATCACCGTCGAGCGGGCGGCCGACTACGACGGCGACCCCGAGGACCTCCGCGAGCGGGTCCAGCGCGCGCTCGACGCGCAACTGGCCTTCTCGCCGGACGCCGTGCGCGTGGTCGAACCCGGCAGCATCGAGCGCCAGGAGACCGGGAAGGTAAAGCGCGTGTACGACCACCGGACGACGGGCTGAACTGCCGGTCCCCCGATCGCGGGCGCGCTCGCGGTCCGCGCCGATCGCCTCGCGGCGGTCGCCGGGCGGTAGTTTGATATCTCGGTCGTCGGAGTGGTAGCGTATGGCGTACAGCTACGAGCCCCATTACTTCGAGGACATGGAAGTCGGAACGACGTTCGAGAGCGCCGGCCGCACCATCACGGAGGCCGACTTCGTCTTCCACTCCGCCTTCGCGGGCGACTGGACCGAACTCCACACGAACAAGGAGTACTCGGAGGAGGGGCCGTTCGGCAGGCGCATCGGCCACGGCCCGATGACGTTCATCGTCACGACCGGCCTCGTCCAGCGCTGCGGCTTCGTCGAGCGCACCGTGATCGCCTTCCTCGGGATGAACTACATGGACATCGAGAACCCGATCTTCATCGGCGACACCGTCCAGGCCGAGTTCGAGGTCACCGAGCGGCGCGAACTGGCGAGCCGCGACGACGCCGGGCTGGTCGTGATCGACGCCCACACGACGAAGCAGACCGGCGAGGAGGTGTTCGCGGGCGACATGAAGTTCCTGTTCAAGCGGCGGGAGTAGCACCGGGCGTCTTCTACACATTTCTCGCCCGACGTCACTGCTGGTTCCATACGGTACGGGTGAACCGTCGTCACGATCGTCGAAATAGAGTAGCGTGGCGACGATCCCGTCGCCGTCCGGCCCGATCAGTGCCAGTAGTCGAAACTCGGTTCCGTTCCGACCGTGAACGAGGCGTTACCGTCGGTCGAGCGCGTCTCCGTGTGCCCGTCCGGGTAGGTCAGCGTTCCGGAGTACGGTTCGTCGCTATGCTCGGGGTCGTTGAACGAGATGTGGAAGCCGCGGAGGCTCTCTGCCCCCTCGACAGTCAATGAATCGTCACTTGTGAGTTTGACCTGACGCATCGTGGTCAGAGTACCGTTTTCGGTCTGGTGGACCTCAGTGACGATGACGAGACTGTCCTTCTCGACCGTGAGGGTGTGATCGCCGGTGATCGCCTCACCCTGGACGCTAGCGTCGCGTTCGTATTCGAAGCCTACGGCGTCGTCCTGGTCGCTTACCGTGCCCTCGAACAGGGTTGTATCGTCGTGCGAGAAGGTGAGCGACGCGCTACCACCGTGGCTCGCCAGTAGCGCTTTGATGGAGTCGGCGTCCGCCGAAACGTGTCGCGTGTAGTCGGTGTAGATCTCGTCGGTCTCGTGGCCGTCGACCGAGACGCTGGCGTAGTACGGTTCGACCTGCGAACCGTTGAAACTAACCTCGTAGGGGTAGTTGGTGCCGTCACCGTCGGAGCGGTTGTCGGTCGCGCCGCCCGCGGTGGCGACGACGTCGCCGTCGACCTTCACGACCGCCTTACCGTTCACCGAGACGGTCTGGAGGTCGCCCGTGAACTCGTAGGAGTCGTAGCCCATGGCGACCTTCCCGTCGAGGGTGCTCTTGTCGTCGGAGAGCTCGTCGTCGTCCGTGCCACCGCGGACGGGAGTGATCTCGCCCGAGACGGTGACCGTGTAGTGAGTCTCCTCGGTGCTCTGTCCGTCGATGACGAGCGTGTGCGTCTTCGCCGAGTCGTCGGAGTCGCCGTCGTCGGCATCACCGGAGGAACCATCGTCGCCGGTCGCGTCGTCACCCGACGACCCGTCCGATCCCGAGCCGCCGTCGGCGTCCGAGTCGTTCGAGTCGTCCGAGGAACCGTCGTCCTCCGACGATCCGTCGCCCCCGTCCGAACTGCTCCCGTCGTTGGACGAGCTATCGTCGCCGGCCGACCCGTCGGAGTCGGTGCCATCGTCAGCGGGGTCGTCCGAGGCACCGTCGTTCGTTCCGTCGGAGTCGTCGCCGTCCGGGCCGTCCGACTCGTCAGCGCCGCCCGAATCACCGTCGTCCCCGTCGTCCGATGGCGTGTCGGTCGGTGTATCCGTCGGCGTGTCGGTCGGTGTATCCGTCGGCGTCCCGCCGTCGTCCGTCGGCGTCGAGTCCGACTCGGCGTCGTCGGTCGTGTCGTTCGACGCGTTCGCTCCGTCGTCAGTCGACGCGTTCCCGTCGTCCGTGAGGTTGCCGGTGGAGTTGCCCGTGTCCGCGGTGTCGTTCGCGGGGACCGAGGCGTCGCCCCCGAACAGGCCGGGCGCGCCCCAGACGGCAAACGCACCGATGGCGGCGATCACCACCGCCGCCGCGATGACGACGACGGCCACCCCGCCGATCGATTCGAGTATGTTGGCGTCCGCGTCGGCACCGCCGCCGGAACGCGAACGAGGCCTGTCTGCTGGCATCACGCCGGACGACTCTTGTACTAACAATAAATACGCGAGACTGTTTCCCCGAGTAGTGGGTACTTACCGAAAATAAAGGTGCGCGAACAGGTCGACCGTCTAATATTCTGGTAATCACATTCACGAAGTAATGAATATGTGTTCGGAGGATATCGGTCGTGACGGCGGCCGCGTCGAATCCCGTGGAGGGGTGTCGGCGCGTGTCGGGGAGAGGTCGGGGGCGCGAGTCCACTCGAGGGTGGTCGTCGGTCCGGACTTACCGACGGCGACGGCCGGTCGAGGTACTCATGAAGACGACGCCGTCGGCCGAACCGACGAGCTTCCGCCCGGAGTCGCACTTCCTCCTCCGGCCGAGCAGCCGTCGGACGATTCCGGTGGCGCGCTTCGCGCGAGAGGAGCGGGGTTCCGAGACGGTGAGAGTGGTGGATCGCTGGGGGTCAGGGTCGGCGGCCATACACCCCCCTCAGACCTCGTCCGCAATAAACATGTCTCCAGTGGAGACAGAAAGCTTATTACGATTGACGCGGCCCGCGAACGGCGGGTCGGGGCGGCCGGCGACTGGTCGGGTCGGACGAGGCGGGACGGCGGCCGATCGGCTCCCGCCGTCGGGCCTAGATCGTCAGCGCGGCGTCGAACAGCGTCAGGTCGAGGTCGTCGTTCTCGCCGACGCGGGCGTAGCCGACGTGACGCGGTCGCGGGAGTTGCCGGAGATCGTAGTGACGGCGGACCTCCGCGTCGATGCGCGGGAAGTGCGCGCCGATGAGGTCCCCGCTTCCCCGGAGAGTCACGCCCTCGGGACCCGCCATGATCGCGTATCCCATACCCCTGTCGAGGTGTGACGCACCTTAAACATTATCCATCGCCGGTATATCACTGATCGGTGATTCTTGTGTCGGATGACCGGACGTTCGTCGGACGCTCGGCTGACGTCGAACACTTTTATCCGCGTACCGCGACCCACAGCACATGTTACCCGTCCTCGAGGAGCAGCGAGAACCGCGCGCCGTCGACGTGCACGCCCACCAGCCGACCGCCGAATTCCTCGAAGAGGCGGGCGGCGAGATGATGCGGGACGCGGCGCGGAAGTTCGGCACGGCGATCGAGACGTGGGACTACGACGCCATGCGCGAGGAGTACCGCGAGGCGGGCGTCGGCCGCGCGGTCCTGCTCGGCTGGGACGCGGAGACCAACACCGGAAACCCGCCGGTCCCGAACGACTACGTCGCCGAGGTGCGCGACGAGTCCCCGGACTTCTTCGTCGGCTTCGGCGGGGTGGACCCGCTCAAGGACGACTGCGTCGAGGAGGCGATCCGGTGCGTCGAGGACCTCGACCTCTCGGGGTTCAAGTTCCAGCAGATCGCCCAGGGGTTCGATCCGAGCGCGCCCGAACACGAACCGCTCTGGGGGACCATCGCCGACCTCGGGGTCCCCGTCGTCTTCCACGGTGGGTCGTCGACGCTCGGCGCGGGCGCGCCGGGCGGTCGCGGGCTCAAGATCAAGTACGGCAACCCGATGCTGATCGACGACGTGGCGGCGGCCCACCCCGACCTGCGGATCCTTATCGCCCACCCGGCCTTCCCGTGGGAGCGCGAACAGTTGGCCATCTGCCAGCAGAAGGGGAACGTCTACATGGACCTCTCGGGGTGGCTCCCGAAGTACGTCGACGACCAGGTGCTCCACTACGCAGGCACCGTCCTCAAGGACAAGGTGATGTTCGGCACCGACTACCCGATGATCCGCCCGGAGGCGTGGCTCGACTCCTTCGAACGGCACACCGCCTTCCCGGAGGCGGTACAGCGAAAGATCCTCTGGGAGAACGCCGAGGCGTTCTTCGAGCGATAATTCCGACCTTGCAGACGCAACCCTAACCCCTTTGCGGATTTCCCCCGCAGTTCTCGGAGCATGAAAGACACCCACGCGAGCGGGACGGACGCGACGGGCGGGCGCGTGCTCACTGACGGTGGCGAGGCCGAGTCGGGGGGAGAGGGGGACGAGGAGACGAACGACGAGGCGCAGGAGGAGGCCTCACAGGAGCAATCGGGGGGCGAGGAGGAGCAATCGGGGGAGGACGGACAGGAGGAGGCAGAAGGGTCGGACGAGGGGGAATCCGAGGAGGGGGAGGAGACGAACGTACTCGACCTCGATCTCCACGGCCTCGATCTCGACCTGCTCGGCCTCGAAGTTCACCTCGATAAGGTCGACCTGAACGTCCTCGCCTCGCGCGGGTCGGGGAACCTCCTCGGCAACCTCCTGTCCGGCGTGGCCCACCTGCTCGACGTCGGCGTGGGGAAGCTCCTCGGTGGGCTCCTCGGCGGCGGGAGCGGTCGCGTCTCGGAGATGGTCGAGAACGCCCGCGAGTCGATCTCGGAGGCGCTGTCCGACCTCCCGGTGCGCGACCTCCTCGTCCAGGTTCTCGTGGGCGTCGTTCGTCAGTTCCTGGGCGAGCGGGCCCCCGAGGAACCCTCCGAGGAAGCCGAGGGGGGAGAAGAGGGAGCGGAGGGAAACGAGGAGGAGGCAGAGGCGGAGGCATGAGCGACTCGCTGACCGAGGGCCTCGATTACGAGCAGTTGATCGACGACGTCGACTTCGAGGACGCGCTGGCGGGGACGAAGTGGGAGGGGGTCGTCGCCGACGCGGACGGCGTCGGTGCCACGCTGGGCGCTCGGATCGGCGAACTGCTCGGCGCGCTCGTCGGCGCGGCGCTCGGGCGAATCGTCGGCGAGTCGCTGCTCGACGAGATGCTCGGCGCGAGCGATTCGAACGGCACGACCGACGCGAACGGCGACGATACGAGCGACGCGGGTGACGACGATGACTGAGGGGTGGTCGCGGTGAGCGACGCGTCGATCGGCGACCTGCTCGCCGAGGAGTTGAACGACCGCGTCGCGGGCGACGAGGTGGCCGAGGAGGTCGGCAGGCAGCTCGGCACGCGCGTCGGCCGAGCCCTGGGCGCGCAGGTCGGAGCCGCCGTCGAGGAGGCGGTGGTCTCGGGACTGCGCGAGGGGAAGTCCCTCGGGGAGGTGCTCGCCGACGCGAGAGAGGAGTTCACCCGGGGCGTCCGGGAGGTGCTCACCGACCGCGCGCTCCTCGAGGCGCTCCTCGCCGAGGTCCGCGAGGCCGCGACCGAGGAGACGGTGAGGCAGGTGACCGACGCGGCGACGGACGCCGTACGCGGTGCCGGCGACGCGGCCGAGGGAGCCTCGGACACCGCGACCGGGGCCGCCGAGACGGCGGTCGAGGCGGCCGGCGAGGCCGCACAGGGGCTCGCGGAGAGCGCCCGGGGGGAGAGCGAGGAAGCCGAATCCGAGGCGGAGGCCGGGGCGGACGACGCGGAGGCGGAACCCGAAGCCGGGACCGAAGGGGACGAGGAGGGCGCCGCGTCGCTCCTCCCCGACGACGCCGCGTCGCTCCGCGAGGAGACGTTCCGCGAGCTGCTCGAGGTGATGTCCTACCGCGAACTCCAGTCGGTCGCGAAGGGGGTCGGCGTGAAGGCCAACCTCGAACGCGAGGAGATGACCGACCGCATCGTCGAGGAGTTCGCCAGCGACGAATAGTTGGGCGCGGGCGACCAACGGTACGTGATCGAAGATGAGCGACGAACTGTCCGACCGGATAGGCGAGGTGCTCGCGGACGCCGAGGCCCTCCTCGGGGAGGAGCCGTCGCGGACCGACGAACTCCACGAGGTCGCGGAGGCGGCCTCCGGCCTGGTCGACGAGGCCGACTCGGTCGCCCTGCTGAAGGCGGTCGGTCTCACCGACGAGGACGGCGATGCGGACTACGCCTCCGTCCCGGAGGCGCTCGCGAAGGGCGACTCCGACCGCGTGCTCGACCTGGAGCGCCTGCTCCGGCTCTCGAAGCTCGACCGCGCCCGGGAGGACGACGAGGAGGCGGACGATATCGTCGACGACCTCGCCGACCTGTTCGGGGTCGGCACCGACGCCGACGAGGCCGGGGCCGGCGAAGGAGAGGAGGCGGAGGAGGCGCAGGACGCCGAGAGGGGTGAGGACGAGGGCGACGACGGAGACGCGCTGCCGGACTCGATCGACGGGTTCCGCGACGCGCTCGATCGGACGACCGCCGTCCTCTCGGGCTTCGGCTCCGACGACGAGGAAGCGGAGGCGGAGGGCGAAGGCGACGAGGACGACGGCTCGCTCACCGAGGAGGTTTCCGACCGCTCGTCCGGGGGGCGCTCGCGCCCGCGGTTCTCCTCGGCGATCTCGACGGTGCCTTCCTCGAAGCGCCGCGACATGTTCTCGACGATGTCGCCCGGGCGTACCCGCGACGAGGACCGGGACTGAGTACCACCCGACGTCTGGGAGTAGGTACAACCCACCTCGGACCGAACCCGTGGCATGGACGTCGAACAGTTCTTCGCGTCGATGCCGTTCGCCGACCTGCTGGGGATCGAGTTGACGGAGGTTCGGAGCGGTCGCGCCGAGGGCCGCCTCCCGATGCGCGAGGGCCTCTCGTGGAACCCGAGGAGGCGACCGCCCACGGCGGCGCGGTGTTCGCGCTGGCCGACACCGTGGGCGGGGCGGCGCTCGCCTCGCTCGTCGGCCGACCGACGCCGACCGTCGACATGCGCATCGACTACCTCGCGCCGGGCCGGAGCGACCTCGTGGCGCGCGCCGAGGTGGTGCGGGAGGGCGGTTCCGTCGGCACCGTGGACGTGACCGTCGGGGACGCCGAGGGGACGCGGGTCGCGGAGGCGCGCGGTGTGTACGAGACGGGCTGAGAGGTCACGCGAACACCTGTTCGAGCAGCGCGCGCTGCGCCCGCCGGAGCCGTTCGAGGAAGGCGGACTTGCTGATCCCCAGGTCCGCGGCCACGGTCGCCGCGTCCGCGCCCCGCGGCACGTCGAAGTACCCGCGGTCGAGGGCGGCGCGGAGGGCCTCCTCCTGGCGCGGGGTGAGGTTCCACCGCCGGGCGACCGGCTGGTCGTCCTCCTCGCCGAGGGGGTAGACGCGCTCTAAGCTCACGCCCACCGTCTCGCCCGCGCGGCTCATCACCCCGGAGAGCACGTCGTAGCCGACGACCGCGCCGGTGATGCGGGCGTCGCCGTCGCGGTAGGCGAGCGACTCGACGACGAGGCCGACGCTCACGAGTTCGTGGACCACGCAGGGGTGTTTCGAGAGACAGCGGTAGCTGTACCGGCCGTCCACCCGCGAGCGGTGGAGGTAGCGGATGCGCGGGTCGGCGTCAAGCGTCTCGGCGAGGCGGTCGTCGTCGGGCGCGGCGAACTGCAGCAGTGCGTACCCGTCGGCGCGTAACTGGGGCGGCCGGGCGTCGATCGTCACCGGGACCGCCCGCGAGGCCGCCGCCAGCGGGCAGTCGTCGCCCGTCACCCCCACCTCGACGACGAGACACTCCGAGATCACGGGAACGATTGGCACGCTTAGAACATAAAACCCGCGTATGCGCGGGCCAACCGGTATGGTAATCCATTACAAATACCTCACTATGGACTTGGAGGAGGTCGAGCGACGGGCGGGTCCGCGGGAGTTCGGGCCGAAGGACGACATGCCCGAGGAGTACCGCATGGCGGCGACGCGGATGATCCAGTTCCACGCGAACTCGGAGATCATGGGCGCGTACATCGAGCGGCCGTTCATCCGGCAGTCGCCCAGCCTGGAGCGCAAACTCGCCGTGAGCGCGCAGGTGCAGGACGAGATCGGCCACGGACAGCTGCTCTACCGCGCGGCGGAGAACCTGGGGATCAAGACGCGCGAGGAGATGCTCGACGAACTGGCGAACGGCGAGGGGAAGTTCCTCAACTGCTTCCACTACCCGCTCGCCGACTGGTACGAACTGCCGATGATCATGTTCTTCGTCGACGGCGCGGCGATGCGCCGGCAGGCCACGCTCAAGCGCACCTCGTGGGAGCCGTACGCCCACGCCATCGACAAGATCTGCTTCGAGGAGGGCTTTCACATCAAGCACGGCGAGGACATCCTGAAGGAGCTCGCCACCGGGTCGCGCCGCGACCGCGACCGCCTCCAGGAGGCGTTCGAGCTGTGGTGGCCGCGCATCCTGCAGTTCTTCGGCCCGACCGACGACCGATCGACGCACAACGACTTCTCGACCGCCGTCGGGCTGAAGACGATGAGCAACGACGAGCTCCGGACGGCGTTCCTCAACGTCTACCTCCCGAAGGCCGAGAAGTACGGACTCGAACTACCGGAGACGCCCGAGGTGTGGTACGACGAGTACGAGGAGCGCTACCGCGTGAACGAGGACCAGCTCGACTGGGAGGAGTTCGGCCTCATCGCCCGCAACCAGTTCCCGCAGGGCGTCGGCCAGATCGACAAGCGCCACCGGACCCAGGAGGCCGTCGAGTGGGTCCGCGAGTCGCTCGAGACCCCCGGCGCGCCCGGCACGACCGGCGCGGCCGCCGACTGACCATGACCATGATCTGGGAGGTGTTCAGACAGGAGCGGCGGAAGGACTACCACGTCCACGTGGGCAACGTCCACGCCCCCGACCGCGAGATGGCGCTTACCTTCGCACAGGTGATGCACGCCCGCCGGAAGCCGGCCAACTCGCTGTGGGTCGTCCCCAAGGACGAGATCGTGGAGGTGGACGCGAGCGAGGCTGCCTTCGGCGGCACGACGAACAAGAGCTACCGCTGGGCGACGACCTTCGCCACGGACGAGACGTTCGCCGAGGAGATCGAGGCGTCCCAGCGCGAACAGGAGCAGGCGGAGCGGAGCCGCGCCGAGGCGCGGGGTGAGGAGTGATGGCGACCGCGACGCTCCCCGGTCCGGCGGACCTCGACGAGCGCGAGCGGGCGGCCGTCGAGGCGCTCCTCCGGGCGCTCGCGGACGACGAGTACGTCGCCGCCGAGCGCTACATCGACTGGCAGGTCCGCGGCCCCACCCTGGAGGCCGACATCTCCATCGCCAACATCGCGCAGGACGAACTCGGCCACGCCCGCCTCTGGTACGACCTGCTCCAGGACTTCGGCTACCGCGAGCGGGACCTCATCTGGGAGCGCGAGCCCGACGACTTCCGGCACGCGACGCTGCTCGAACTGCCCTTCGAGCGGGGCGACTGGGCCGACTTCGTCCTCCGGTCGTACCTCTACGACGTGGCGGAGTACCTGCGCCTGGAGGCGCTCGCGGGCAGTTCGTACCCGCGCATCGCGGACCGCGTGGCGAAGGTGCGGGCCGAGGAGTCCTACCACCGCGAGCACGCCCAGAACTGGCTCGAACGGCTCTGCGACGACGAGCCGGGCCGCCGTCGCGTGCAGGACGCGCTCGATCGCCTGTTCCCCCGCGCACTGACGCTCTTCGAGCCGACCGACCGGGAGGACGACATCGTCGACCTCGGCGTGCGGACCGAGTCGATCGAGACGCTCCGCGGCGACTGGCTCGCCATCGTGGCCCCGTACCTCGAATCGCTCGGCCTGCGGGTCCACGACGGCGAGGCCGACCTCGCGGCGCTCCTCCCCGAGGAGCGCGGGCGCGACGGGACGCACACGGCACACTGGCGGCGGCTGTACAACGAGATGACCTACACCTACGAGATGCTGGGGCGGCGCGAGCCGCGACGCATCATGCCCGATCCCGACGATGAGTGAGTACGAGGACGCGGACGACTCCGACGAGTTCGAGGTCGAGGACCCGACCGGCTCGCGGGCGTGTGCGTACACGAGCTACGATCGCGGCGAGGCCCACGAGGAGTATCCGAAGACGGGCAGGGGGGCGACGGGACTCGAACGCGAGGTCTGGGACGCGCTCTACGCGGTCGAGGACCCCGAGATGCCCGTCAGCGTCGTCGATCTCGGCCTGATCTACGGCGTCGAGGTCGAGGAGCGTCCGGGGGGCGATGGCGCGCGCGTGACGGTGCGGTTCACGCTCACGTACACCGGCTGTCCGGCCCGCGAGATGCTCCTCGCCGACGTGGAGGCGGCCGCGGCCTCGCCCGAGGGCGTCGCCGGGGCCGAGGTCGAACTCGTCTGGTCGCCGCCGTGGTCCGTCGACATGGTCACCGACGCCGGTCGGGAGGACCTCCGCGAGTTCGGGGTGAGCGTGTGAGACGCCTCGACCCGAGCGTGACGGCGGGCGGGGAGGCCGGCCCCGCGCGCTGTCCGTACTGCGGCGGGACGAACACCGAGCGCGAGCATCCGAAGGGGCCGTCGCTCTGCCGGTCGATCCACTACTGCGAGGACTGCGGGGAGCCGTTCGAGGCGATGGCCTGATCCGAGCTGACTCAGCTGGCCGATCGGTCGATCGGGGGTCGGATCGGTTCGACCCGACTCGACCCGGACCGATCCGGACCGCGACCCCCTCGCCGCGAGTTAGGTCTAAGCCGCTGTCCGTGCTACCGTGGGGCATGAACGTCAGATCGGCGACGCTCACCGACGTCCCGGCGCTCCAGCGCATCGCCCGGGAATCGTGGGAACGGGACGAGGCGCTCACGCGCGAGACGGCGACGGAGACGGTCGAGGAGTGGTACGACGAGTCGCAACTCGGCGCGGACATCGAGAGCGGGGACATGCTCGTGCTGGTCGCCGCCATGCGGGACGCCGTCATCGGGTTCTCCCACGCCGTCGTCCACGGCGACGCGGGGACGGTGTTGCGTCTCTACGTCGAACCGGATCGACGACGCACCGGCGTCGGCTCGCAGTTGCTCGAGGCGACGTGCGAGGAACTCGCCGCCCGGGGCGTCGAGCGCGTCCAGGCGATGACGCTCGCCGCGAACGAACCGGGCAAGGCGTTCTACCGCGCGAACGGCTTCGAGCGGACGGGCCGGGGGGAGACGATCATCGGCGGGAAGTCCTACCCGGAGGACGTCTACGCGCGGCCGGTGTAGGTATTTAAATACCTCCCGGAACGCCGAAACCCGTCGCGCCGCGGGGCGACCGTGCTCCGTTTTCGCACACTGTCTCGAAGATTTTATATAGAATCACATTCAATCGTTCCACTGACTATGGCTCAATACATGGGCAACCAGCCGCTCATCGTGCTGTCCGAGGACAGCCAGCGCACGACCGGGCGCGACGCCCAGTCGATGAACATCACGGCCGGGAAGGCCGTGGCCGAGGCGGTACGGACGACCCTCGGTCCGAAGGGGATGGACAAAATGCTCGTCGACTCGACGGGCAACGTCGTCGTCACGAACGACGGCGTCACCATCCTCGACGAGATGGACATCGAGCATCCGGCGGCCAACATGATCGTCGAGGTCGCCCAGACCCAGGAGGACGAGGTCGGCGACGGTACGACCACCGCCGTCGTCATCGCGGGCGAACTCCTCGCGAAGGCCGAGGACCTGCTCGAGCAGGACATCCACGCCACCATCCTCGCACAGGGGTACCGCCAGGCGGCCGCGCGGGCGAAAGAGCTCCTCGAGGAGATGGCGATAGACGTCTCCGAGGACGACACGGAGCTCCTCGAACAGATCGCGGCCACCGCGATGACGGGCAAGGGCGCTGAGTCCGCCAAGGAGGACCTCGCCGAACTCGTCGTCCAGGCCGTCCGCGCCGTCGCCGACGAGGAGGGTATCGACACGGACAACGTCAAGGTCGAGAAGGTCGTCGGCGGCTCCATCGAGGAGTCCGAGCTCATCGAGGGCGTCATCATCAACAAGGAGCGCGTCCACGACAACATGCCGTACTTCAAGGAGGACGCGAACATCGCCCTCCTCGACACGGCCATCGAGGTCAAGGAGACCGAGATCGACGCCGAGGTCAACGTCACCGACCCCGACCAGCTCCAGCAGTTCCTCGACCAGGAGGAGAGGCAGCTCAAGGAGATGGTCGACAAGCTCGTCGAGGTCGGGGCCGACGTCGTCTTCTGCCAGAAGGGCATCGACGACATGGCCCAGCACTACCTCGCCCAGGAGGGCATCATCGCCGTCCGCCGCGCGAAGAAGTCCGACATGAAGCGCCTCGCGCGCGCCACCGGCGGTCGCGTCGTCTCCAACGTCGACGACATCGAGGCCGACGACCTCGGCTTCGCCGGCAGCGTCGCCGAGAAGGACATCGGCGGCGACGAGCGCATCTTCGTCGAGGACGTCGAGCAGGCCAAGTCCGTCACGCTCGTCCTGCGCGGCGGCACCGAGCACGTCGTCGACGAGGTCGAGCGCGCGATCGAGGACGCCCTCGGCGTCGTCCGCGTCACCCTCGACGACGGCAAGGTGCTGCCCGGCGGCGGCGCGCCCGAGACGGAGCTCGCCCTCGAACTGCGCGACTACGCCGACTCCGTCGGCGGCCGCGAACAGCTCGCCATCGAGTCGTTCGCCGACGCCATCGATGTCGTCCCGCGCATGCTCGCCGAGAACGCCGGCCTCGACCCCATCGACTCGCTGGTCGACCTGCGCTCCAAGCACTCCGGCGGCCAGAGGACGTCGGGCCTCGACGCCTACACCGGCGAGGTCATCGACATGGAGGAGGAGGGCGTCGTCGAACCCCTCCGCGTGAAGACCCAGGCGGTCGAGTCCGCCACGGAGGCCGCCGTCATGATCCTCCGCATCGACGACGTCATCGCCGCGGGCGACCTCAAGGGTGGCTCCAGCGACGACGACGACGAGGACATGGACATGCCGCCGGGCGGAGGCATGGGCGGCATGGGCGGCATGGGCGGCATGGGCGGTGCTATGTGAACGTCGGTTCAGCCGACGTTCACATAGGCAGCCGAACTCCGTTCGGCCCGCCGATGTAGAACGAGCTTTTGCCCTGCGCTCGGGCCTAGCGGCCCTGCGCTCGGCAAAAGCTCGATCAAAAGCACTCCTCCTTCGCTTCGAGCCGCTTCGCGGCTCTCCGCTCAGTCGTCGGCCCGCTCGCACCGCTCCGCGGTGCTCGCGGTGAGCGCGCCGGTGAACCGCCCGCCGAACACGTCTTCTTTGTTTTCGCTCGCCGAGCGTGAGCTACCGCTCCCCCGCTACCTCCGCCTCGAACCGCTCGACGAACCGCGCGACCACCGCGTGGCGCTCCTCGGCCAGTTCGCGCCCCCGAGCGGTGTACATCCGGTCGCGCAGCGAGAGGATCTTGGACTCGATGTGGGCGAGCTGGTCGCGCCCGTCCTCTCCCGTGCATCGGATTGCCGAGCGCCCCGCCGTGGGCGAAGACGCGGCCGATCCCGACCGAGCCCATCGCGTCGAGGTTGTCGGCGGTCGGGCGCGCTCGCGGACGGCGTCCATCGTGGCGGAGGGGGACGAGCCGGACCGTTAGGCGCTTCGGAACCTCCCGACCGGAGGCCCGGGACTATCACCCCGGCCGACGTATCGGGGGGTGAACGAAGATGGTCACCAGCATCGCCGTGGACGTGGCCCTCGTCGCCGCCGGCGTCGGGGCGCTGTGGCTCGGTGCGCAACTGTTCGTCGACAACGCCGCGCTCCTCGCGCGGCGCGCGGGCCTCTCGGATCTCACGATCGGGCTCACGGTGGTCTCGATGGGCACCTCCATGCCGGAGGTGGCGGTGTCGGTCGAGGCGGCGCTGCTCGGGAGCTCCGACATCGCCGTCGGCAACGTCGTCGGGTCGAACCTGTTCAACATCGGGTTCGTGCTCGGCCTCGTGGCCCTGCTCGGCGGCGTCACCGCCTCCCGCACGCTCGTCCGGCGCGACGGCGGCGTCCTGATCGCCTCCGCGGTGCTCCTGCTCGCCGTCCTTCTCGACCTCCGCGTCTCCCGGGTCGAGGGCGCGCTCCTCCTCGTCGGCTTCGTCGCCTACCTCGCGTACCTCGCGCGCAGCGACGACGCGCCGGTCGAGGAAGTCCCACGGATGGACGCGGCGCTCCCCCGGAGCGCCGCCGCGATGCTCGCGGGGCTCGTGCTCGTCGTCGTCGGGGCGACCGTGCTCGTCGCGTCGTCGAGCGACCTCGCGCGCCTCGCGGGGATCTCCGAGTGGCTCATCGGCGTGACGATCGTCGCCGTCGGCACCTCCTCGCCGGAGATCGCCGCGAGCGTCGCGGCCGCGCGGCGCGGCTTCGGGGGGATCGCGGCGGGCAACCTCGTCGGGAGCAACGTCTTCAACGCGCTTGGCATCCTCGGACTCGTGGCCGTCGTCCGGCCCGTCACCGTCTCGGCGGCGGCGCTCCCCGACGCGACGTGGCTGGTCGGCCTCTCGGTGTTCGTGGTCCTCCTGTTCGCGTCCGGGCGGCGGCTCTCGCGGCCCGAGGGCGTCCTGCTGCTGGCGGCGACGCTCGTCAGGTGGGCGCTCGACGCGCTGTAGAAGCTACTCGGTCGTCCTACTCCGGGATCTCCAGCGAGAACTGCTCGTGCTCGCTGACGGCGTTGAGCACGACGCTCGTGTTCGACTCCTTGATGTTGGCGTCGACGAGTAACTCCTTGATCTGCCGGTTCATGTCGTCGGTGTCCCTGAACTTACCGATGGCGACGACGTCGTGGTCGCCCGTCACCTCGTAGACGGAGATCATCTGACGGGCGTTCCTGAGGTTGTCGGCGACGTCCTGGATGGCGTTCCCCTCGACCTTGAGCTGGATGACCGCGGTCACGTCGTAGCCCAGCGCGTCGTAGTCCACGACGGGGGTGTACCCCTGGATGACCCCGTTGGCCTCGAGGTCCTTCAGGTGGTTCGAGACGGTCGTCACCGAGACGTCCAACTGCTCGGCGAGACTGCGGAGGCTGGCGCGGCCGTCCTCGAGCAGGGCGTTCACCAGTTTCTCGTCTAGATTTTCGTACGTCATCACACTCCGAGAGCATCTGGGGGGACTATAATTTTACGAATATCCAGTTCTGACATGCGGTACGAACTTTGCGCAAACCACTACGGTTTTATCGGATAGGACAGTTGTATAGCGCGTCCAAGAAAGATGACAAACCCAAACGTGAAAACTGACGGAGGGTTGACCGCCGACGCACAGGCGGTGGTCGACGAGATCGAATCGGAGGACGTCGACTTCCTGCGTATCCAGTTTACCGACATCCTCGGGACGGTAAAGAACGTCTCTATTCCCGCGAGCCAGGTGGAGAAGGCCTTCACCGAGGGCATCTACTTCGACGGGTCGTCCATCGAGGGGTTCGTCCGCATTCAGGAGAGCGACATGCGTCTCATCCCCGACCCCGCGACGTTCGCCATCCTGCCGTGGCGGACCCGCGACGACGGCACCGCCGCCGCGCGGCTCATCGCGGACGTGGTCGACACGTCCACCGGCGACCGGTTCGTCGGCGACCCGCGCCACGTGCTGCGGCGGGCGATCAGGCGCGCCGGCGACATGGGCTACACGCTCAACGCCGGGCCGGAACCCGAGTTCTTCCTGTTCGAGGAGGACGAGGACGGCCGCGCGACGACCATCACCCACGACGCCGGCGGGTACTTCGACCTCGCGCCGAAGGACCTCGCGAGCGACATCCGCCGCGACATCATCTACGGGCTGGAGTCGATGGGCTTCGAGGTCGAGGCGAGCCACCACGAGGTCGCGGAGGGCCAGCACGAGATCGACTTCAAGTACGACGACGCGCTCACCACGGCCGACAACATCGCCACGTTCCGCTCGGTCGTGCGCGCCATCGCCGCCGAGCACGACACCCACGCGACGTTCATGCCGAAGCCCATCGCGGGCATCAACGGTAGCGGGATGCACACCCACCTCTCGCTGTTCACCGAGGGCGGCGAGAACGCGTTCCACGACGAGGACGACGAGTTCAACCTGAGCGAGGTCGCGAAGCAGTTCCTCGCCGGCGTCCTCGAGCACGCGCCCGCGATCACCGCGATCTGCAACCCGACGGTGAACTCCTACAAGCGCCTCGTGCCGGGGTACGAAGCGCCGGTCTACATCGCGTGGTCCGACGTGAACCGCAGCGCGCTCGTACGCAAGCCCGACTCGCGGACGCCCGCCGCCTCGCGCATCGAACTGCGCTCGCCGGACCCCGCCTGTAACCCCTACCTCGCCATCGCCGTGATGCTCCACGCCGGGCTCGACGGCATCGAGCGCGGGCTCGAAGCGCCGGCCCCCGTCCGCGAGAACATCTACGAGTTCGACGAGGCCAAGCGCGAGGAGTACGGCATCGAGACGCTCCCGCCGAACCTCGGTCGCGCCGTCGACGCGCTCGAGGAGGACGAGGTCATTCGGGAGGCTCTCGGCGAGCACGTCACGAGCAAGTTCGTGGAGGCGAAGCGCGCCGAGTTCAGCGAGTACAAGACCCAGGTCTCCCAGTGGGAGCTGGACCGGTACCTGGAGAAGTTCTAAGAACCACCTTTTGTTGCGGGAGCGGCCGGAGGCCGCTCCCGGGCAAAATCTGGACCAAAACCCTCCTCACCTCCTCACTTCGTTCGGGGGTTCGTCGGTCCGCTCGCTCACTGCGTTCGCTCGCGGGACAGCGCACCGGCGTCGGCGGTGGTGACCTCGGTCTACCGTCGCGTACATTTATAACCGAGAAGGGGACCAGCGTCCCCGTGCGCTGACTTCCGTCGCGGGGTGTCTGCGGTTGCGCGACGCCACGCCCCGCGAGCCGCCCGCGGCGTCGCCTGTACGCCTTACGGAGCGAGACCGTGGTCTCGTCGTCCGACGGCAGCCTCACAGCCGACGGAGTGACGTCGTCCGGTCGCTACACCTCGTTCGGCCACTCGTCAGCCAGGACGGCGTAGAAGTGGACGTCCACGTACTCGCCGTCGACGAACTCCGACTCGACGTGCGTGCCCTCGTGGCGGAAGCCGAGCTTCTCCCAGATGCGCCGCGACCCGGCGTTTCCGTCGAAGACGCGGGCCGTGACCCGATGATTGCGCCGCTCGCGGAACGCGTAGTCGGTGACGAGCCGACTCGCGTCGGTGCCGTAGCCCTCTCCCCAGTAGTCCTCGGCGAGGAAGATGCCGATCTCGGCGTTAACCCCCGTCGGGTCGCGGGGGTGGAGGCCGATCGATCCCATCGGTTCCTCGCCCCGGCAGACGAGCAGGTTCACGTGCTCGTCGCTGGAGCCGCGCTCCTCGTACCACTCGCGCTCCTGGCGACCGTTGATCGGAGCGCGCGCACTGAGAAAGCGCCGAACGGCGGGGTCGTTGATGGTCCGCTGGAGGAAGTCGAGGTCCTCCTCTTCGACGGTGCGAAGGGTGACCGAATCGCCGCGCAGGAAGGTGGGTCCGGGCATAGTCGACGCTCGGCGCACCCGATATTACCGCTTGGGGAGCGGTGACAGGCGGTGGCACGCGCTCGTGGCGAGCGGGGCGGGCACCGTATGCGTCAGCCGTCGGGGTACTTCGGCTCGCGCCGCTCGGCGCGTTCGAGGGCCGTCTCCACCACGTCGCGCACGTCGCCGTGGAAGACGCCGCCGTGGCCGGAGTACATGTGCTCGACGCCCTCGGGCATCCGGTCGAGGAGGTCCCGGATCGACTGTACGAGTCGCTCGCGCGACTGGCCCGGCCTGTCGGTGCGCCCGAAGCTGCCGTAGTCGAACGCGCCGTCGTCGTGGACGACCACGTCGCCGCTGAACAGCGTCGTCTCGCTCACGAACGCGAGGTGATCGTCGGCGTGGCCGGGCGTGAAGACCGCCTCGAACGTCTCGTCCCCGATGGTGACGGCGTCGCCGTCGTCGAGCGCGTGGGTCCTGCGGGGGTGCTCGGCGTATGCGTAGACGTCGGGATCGAACGCCTCGACGACCGCGTCGAGTTCCGCGACGTGGTCGCCGTGCTGGTGAGTGAGGACGAGGCGGTCGAGGGAGTCGGTGCGTTCCTCGATTACGTCGACGACGCCCGGCATCGCACCGGCGTCGACGAGCGTCGGCGTTGCTCCGAGCGCGAGGTAGGCGTTGCACGTGAACGTCTCTGCGTCCGCGGTGACGTGGTGAACCTCCATATTCCGCGTCCGCGCGGCTATCACTTCAACCTCCGTGCGATCGGCCACCGTGCGACCGACGGCCGTAGATCGACCTCGGTGTGCCCTCCGACGGGTGGACGACCCCACGACCGACCCAACGCTTTTGAGGAGCAATTCCTTAGCGTGGGACGACCATGGGTTTCGGGAGCTACGACGAGTCCGAGCAGGACCGCCAGCAACTCGACACCGACTTCGAGGACGACGACAGCCTCTCGGCCGGTGAATCGCACGAGGGCAAGGTGAACTTCGAGTTCGGCGCGTCCAACGACGAGTTGCTCGACCGGCTCAAGGACATGAAGGAGTGAGGGGGTGACCGTCCGCGGACGCGCGCTGGGTATCGCCGAGTCCTACGCGGACCCGGAGCGGAGCACCGTCGCGGGGGCGATCGTCCGGACCGACCGCGCCCTGGACGGGCTGGCGTTCTCGTCGATTTCGGTCGGCGGCACCGACAGCACGGAGCGATTCGTCTCGCTGTGGGGGACCCTCGATCGGGAGGACGTCCGGTACGTCCTCGTGGCGGGCGTCGCTCCCGCCTGGTTCAACGTCGTCGACCTCCCGCGGCTCGCCGAGACCGTCGAGCGGCCGGTCGTCGCCGTCTCCTTCGAGGAGAGCGAAGGGTTGGAGCCCGCGCTCCGCGAGGCGTTTTCGGGCGACGCGCTCGACGAACGCCTCGACACCTACGAGCGACTGCCCGAGCGTCGGCGCGTCGACCTGAACGGGGAGACGGTCTACGTCCGCGGTGCGGGGATCGACGCCGCCGCAGCCGCCGAGGTGGTGCGGGCGTTCACGCCGGAGGGGGGACGCCCGGAACCCCTCCGCGTGGCCCGGTTAGCCGCGCGGGCGGCCGACGCCTTCCGACACACCGATGGGTTGTAGTTCGCCGCGCCCACGCTGTGGGTATGGAACACATGGACGGCCTGACTGTGAGCGGCTGTGAGCGCTGTCCCGCCCTCTGTGCGTCCCGCTCGCGGATCGTAAACGGGAGCGGCCCGGCGGACGCGTCGCTCCTGTTCGTCGGGGAGGCTCCGGGCGCTCGGGAGGACGAGCGGGGCGTGCCGTTCGTCGGACGCTCGGGGGACGTCCTCTGGAGCGCGCTGCGCGAGCGGGGCGTCCTCCGGGAGGACGTCCGCATCACCAACTGCGCGCGCTGTCGCCCGCCGAACAACCGCGATCCCACCCGGGAGGAACTGGCGAACTGCCGGGGCTACCTGGAAGCGGAGATCGACCGCGTCGACCCCGACCTCGTCGTCACGCTCGGTAAGGTGCCGAGCGAGCACCTCCTCGAACGCGACGTGGCGGTGACGAAGGAGGCCGGACGCGTCGTCGAGCACCGCGTCGCGGGGACGCCGCGCCGCGTGCTCGTCTGCGTCCATCCGGCGGCGACGCTCTACGACCGTAGCCAGGAGACGACGTTCGCCGGCGCGCTCGACGAGGCGCTGGTGCTGTCGGGACTGAGTGACGGCGGGGGCGGCGGAAACGGCGAACGCGGCGGACAGTCGCGCCTGGGCGAGTTCTGAGGATCTCTCCGAAGTCCGATCGCGGGTGAGAGGGCGACGCACGGGACGGAAAGCGACTTTGCTCGGTCTCCCTAATCGTGCGTATGAGCACTCAGACCCCCGTCGTAGCCGACGTGGTCCTCGTGGACTACGGCCTCGGGAACCTCCGGAGCGCCACGCGCGGGTTGGAGCGGGCGGGCGCGAACGTCGAACTGAGCACCGACCCCGCCGACTTCGAGCGCGCCGACGGCGTCGTCCTCCCCGGCGTCGGCGCGTTCAGCGAGGGGATGGAGAACGCCGGGCCGTTCCGCGAGGCGCTCGCCGAGGTCGCGGCGTCGGGCACTCCCCTCTTCGGGATCTGTCTCGGGATGCAGATGCTTCTCACGACGAGCGAGGAGGCCGAACGCGTCGGCCAGGGCGACGTGGAGGGCCTCGACCTCGTTCCCGGCACCAACGTCCGCTTCGCCGAGGGGCAGAAGGTACCCCACATGGGCTGGAACGAGCTCTCCGTCGAGCGTGAGCACCCGCTCGTCGAGGGAGTCGACGGCCAGTACGCCTACTTCGTCCACTCGTACTACGCCGTCCCCGAGGACGAGCGCGCGGTCGTCGCCACGACCGACTACGGCGTGACCTTCCCCAGCATCGTCGCGAACGAGGCCGGGAACGTCTTCGGCACGCAGTTCCACCCGGAGAAGAGCGGCGAGACGGGGCTGCGGATCCTCCGCAACTTCGTGAACCTCTGTGCGGAGCGGTAGCTTCCCGACCTCCGGCTTCGCAGATCGAGCGAGGCCCCGGGGGTTAGGGCCGATAACGGCGGACAGGCGACGCCGTGGAAGCTCCGAATCGCGGGGCGTGGCGTCGCACAACCGCGAGCGCCCCGCGACGATTCTCACGTCACGGAAGGCTCTGGTTCCGCTCTCTGTTATAAAGATACGGAGCGAGCGAAGGGCCCGACCACCACCGAGAGCACCAGCGTAGCACCCGCGAGCGAACGCAGTGAGCGAGCGGACCGAGGAGCGACTAATGGCGCGCGAGCGAAGCGAGTGCGCCAGCAGGAGCGACGAGGGTTTTGATCCAGCTTTTACCAGGGAGCCGCGGCCGACCGCGAAGCGGGTCGGCCGCACGCGACCGCAGTAAAAGGTGGGTTTACAGGAACTCGTGGACGTCCGAGTACCACATGTCGTGGTGGTCGACGGCGCCGACCCGGCGGGCGATCTCGACTGCGAGCGCGTGCCAGCAGAGGTCGTCCGGGTCGGCGGGATCGAGGTTGTACTGCGAGTCCTCGCAGGTGCACCCGCCGTCCTCGACGACGTACTCCGCGCGGTGGCCGACGACGACGGTGAAGTCGCGGTACTCCTTCACGCGTCGCTCGCCGACGGCCTCGATGGCGCGGGCGGCGCGCGATCCGTGGGCGTCGAGCAGCCGTTCGGCTGTGCGGGCGTCGAGTTCGCCCGCCTCGTCGAGCGCCTCCCGCCACGTCTCGGCCGTCGTCACGCCGCGTGCTTGCCGCGGCGGGGGGAAAACACGTTCGGTTCGGAAACCCGACGTGTTCGGCCGCGAGGTCGCGAGCCGCCCGGCGTGGAACCGACGGAACGGTTCACCACCGGCGGGAGGTCGATCCGCGCCCGGAGACGACACGGTTTTTCGCCCGGGACCGACAGTGTCGGGTATGGAGGTCAGAGAGGGGTCCGTCGTCGTCGAGGTGCCCGAGCAGCCCGACGAGGGCGCGGGCGACGCGGTCTTCTTCAACCCGCACCAGGAGTTGAACCGCGACGTGACCGTCGCGGTCCTGCGCGCCCACCGTGAGCGGGGGAACGGGCGGGCACGAACGTACCTCGACGCGACCGCCGCGAGCGGGATACGGGGCGTCCGCGCCGCCGCGGAGGGGTGGGAGGTGACCTGCTGTGACGTCGATCCGGACGCGGTCGACCTGGCGCGGGAGAACCTCGCGCGCAACGACCTCGACGGCGAGGTCGTCCGCCGCGACGCGAACGCCTACATGCACGAGACGCGCTTCGACGTGGTCGACGTGGACCCCTTCGGGACGCCCATCCCGTTCGCGGACGCGGCGTTCACGTGCGCTACGGAACTCGCGTGCGTGACCGCGACCGACACCGCCCCGCTCTGCGGCGCGCACTTCATGAGCGGCGTCAGGAAGTACGGGGCCGTCCCGAGGAACACCGACTACCACGCCGAGATGGGCCTTCGGATCCTCCTCTCGGCGCTCGCGCGCACCGCCGCCCGCTACGACGTGGGCGTGACGCCCGTGCTGAGCCACGCGACGCGCCACTACGTCCGCACCTACCTCCGGGTGAGCGGCCGGGCGACCGACGCCAACGCCGCCATCGACGAGCTGGGCTACCTCTATCACTGCCCCGAGTGCCTGTACCGCGAGCACGACGGCGGCCTCGTCGCCGACCCCCCCGACGGCTGTCCGAACTGCGGGGGCGATCAGGTGCTCTCGGCCGGCCCGGTCTGGTTGGGACTCGCGCACGCTCCGGACTTCGTGGCCGCGGTCCGCGAGCGCGTCACCGACGACATGCGCACCGCGAAGCGCGCGCGCCGCCTGCTTGACGCCGTCGAGGGCGAACTCGACGTGCCGACCCACTACGACCAGCACGTGCTCTCGAAGCGGTGGGGCGTCTCGGCCATCGGGATGGACGAGTTCCTGGAGCGGCTCCGATCGGCGGGGTTCCCGGCCTCGCGGAGCCACTTCGGCGGGACGACGTTCAAGACGACGGCGGACGTGGAGGAGATCCGACGGGCGACGACCTGAACCCGCCCCGCGCTCGCCGTTTTCCGCAATCGTTCCCCTCGATTATATGTGATCATCCCGCGATTGCAGTAGCGTGAGCCAAGCGGCACCTCGCACGGTTACGATCGCGAAGGGGGTGGTGAACGGAATCCGGTCCGATCGGATCACCTTCATTGCCGCCAGCCTCGCCTACTACGCGTTCATCTCGCTGTTCCCGCTGCTGCTGTTCGGGCTGGTCGTCGCGTCGATCGTCGGCGGACAGGAACTGGCGAACGACCTCGCGCAACAGGCGAGTCGACAGCTCGGCAGCGAGCAGGTCGGCGAGATGGTGCGCGACGTCCTCACGAATCAAGCGGGTCGAAGCGGTGCGACGATCGTCGGGACGGTCACGCTCCTGTGGAGCGGCCTGAAGCTCTTTCGCGGACTCGACGTCGGGTTCTCGATCGCCTACCAGGCCCCGGGACCGTCGGGATTCGTCGATCAGCTCCGCGACGCGTTCGTGACGCTCGTCGCCGTGGGCGCGGGCATCGCGTTCACGCTCGGCGTCGGGACGCTGCTCTCGCTACAGCGGTACGATCTCGTCGTCGCCGGGGTCAACGTCCTGGGGGCGATCGGGACGCTCGTACTCCTGACGGGGTTGACGGTCACGTTCCTCCCGCTCTACTACTTCCTCCCTGACCCGAGCCTCTCGGTCGGTGACGCCCTGCCGGGCGCGATATTCGCCGCGATCGGCTGGACCGCGCTCCAGACCGGGTTCAGGGTCTACGCCGAACGGGCGGCCGCGTTCGAGGCCTACGGCGTCCTCGCCGGCGCGCTCCTGCTCGTCACGTTCCTCTACTTCGGCGCGCTCGTTCTACTGGTCGGCGTAGTGCTCAACGCCGTCCTTGAGGGACGGATCGACCCGGAGACCGGCCTCGACACCGTCGGCGAGGAATCGACCACCGAACCAGAACGATCACTCTCGCTCATGGCAGACGAAGACCTGGAACGACTCGAGACGGAACTGGACGACGAAGAACTCGCGGCCGAGGTTCGCCGCCTGCGCGAGCAGGTGGCCGAATTCGAGGCGGAGATCGAGGATCGAACCGTCCACCGCGACGACATCGAACGTGACCTGAAGCGCTACGTCCGCCAGCGAATGCGCCGGGGGAAGGCCCGCGGCTGGGGACCGTACCTCGTCCTCCTGTACGGCACTGCGATGACCCTCGGGGCGTTCTACTTCCTCGACAGCGGCGCGTGGGCGGTCGCCGCGATGCTCGTCGTCTGGCTCTCGACGCTCGGACTGTACGTCGTGTTCGTCGTGGTCGGACTCGGGCTGGACCTCGCGGGCGTCCCCGGTCGGCTTCGCGACCGCGTCCAGCAGTTCCGGAGCTGATCGGGGGCACCGGCTGTGGACCAGAGCCCTATTGATCCGTGGGACGCTACGGAGTCGTGATGCTTCCCGCGGGAGTGCAGGTCGCCGATCCGAGACGCGGTCTCGGCGTCACCGAGACGCTCGGTGCGGCGCTGCCCGACGCCGCGTTCGCGCTGTTCGTGGTGCTGACCCAGCTCGGCGACCCGTGGTTACTCGTCCTCGTCGCGGGCGCGACGTATCTCGTCGCCGATCGAGTGACCTGGATCGACCGCGAGCGGGCGGCGTACGTCGTCGCGCTGACGGTGACTGCCATGGCGCTCACGACGGCGCTCAAGGGACTGTTCGCGTTCCCGCGACCGCCGAGCGCGCCGATCCCCGGCATCGAGCCGCTGCCGACGATCCTCCGGGCGGTGTACGTCGACGCCGCGAACGCTGGCGGGTTCGGGTTCCCAAGCGGCCACGCGCTCGGCTCGACGGTCGTCTGGGGCGGGCTGGCGCTGGTCGTAGAGCGGTCCACTCCCCGCAGGCGGCTGGCGGTCGCCGCGGCACTCGTCGCCGTCGTCTCCCTCTCGCGGCTCGTCCTCGGCGTCCACTACCTCGTCGACGTGCTCGCCGGGGTCGCCCTGGGCCTGCTCGTCCTCCTCGCGACCGCTCGACTCACCGCGAGCGGACGGCGGCCGGAACCGGCGTTCGCGCTCGCGACCGCGAGCGCGCTCGGAGCCGTTGCCTTCGCGGGCGTCGGTCTCGTGCCGGTCGTCGAACTCGCGAGCGCCGTCGGCGGGTGGTTCGGCTGGCGCGCCGTCGCCGACGCCGAGGGGCGCGGGGGGCTCCTCCGCCGGTCGCTCCTCGCCGTCGGCCTCGGCCTCCTCGGCGGGGTCGTACTCCTGACTGCGGGGGCGACGCGCGCCGCCGCGGTCGTCTTCGTCGCCGTCGTCTCCGCCGTGGCCGTGGGGGTCACCCTCCCCCTCGCCGACGACCCCCGCCGAGCGCGACGGCCGACCGAGTCGAGGTGAGACGGCACGTGGGCGAACAGGCGACGCCGCGGCGAGGGCGATGCTCACGGGGCGTGGCGTCGCGCAACCGCAGACACCCCGCGACGGAAGTCAGCGCACGGGGACGCTGGTCCCCTTCTCGGTTATAAATGTACGCGACGGTAGACCGAGGTCACCACTGCTGTAGACGCCAGCGTGGCACCCGCGAGCGAGTGCAACGAGCGAGCGGACCGAGGAGCGACCGGCGTTCCCGCGAGCCGACGGCGAGCGGGAGCCCGCCGGACGAGCACCGCGAGTCCGGCGGTGGGAGCGAGGAGGGTTTTGATCCAGCTTTTGCCAGCGATGCGGCGAAGCCGCCGAGCGCAGCAAAAGGTGGGTTTACATGAAGTCGGCGATACCGCTCTGTTTGTTCTTGTCGTTCTCGAACACGCTCTCCAGGCTCTTCTGGAGCACTTCGAGGCGCTGTTTCGTGTAGTCGCGACAGTCGTACTCCTCGGCGACGCGAATCGCGGTGGTCATGTACTTGTTCACCGACCCCTGGTGGACGGTGAGGTTGACCCGGCCGCCGCACTCCCGGCAGTCGCCGGTCAGGGGCATCCGGCGGTACTTCTCGCCGCAGTCGAGACACCGCGTCTCCTGTCTGGAGAACGCACGGAGGTTCCCGATCAGGTCGGGCAGGAAGTGGTACTCGATGACACGCTCGGCGACGTCGGTCTCGTCCACCGCCCGGAGCTTCCGCGCGAGTTCGAGCTGCGCGTCCATCTTCTCCATCATGCTGCCGAGGGTCTTGTACGCCGAGAGCGCCGGCCCGAGCGCGACGTTCGAGGTGTCGTGGGTGTGATCGAACCCCACGTACTCGCGGTCGGTGCCGAGGGACGCCTCCGCGATGGTGATCTCGACCTCGTCGGGGTCGGCCAGTCGCCGCGTCGCCTCGTAGAACTCGCGGGGGTACTCCCGGACGACGTCCATGTTGTGCGCCTCGTCGTCGATCTCGGCGGGGTCGATGCGCGAGGACATGACGAGTGGCGCGTCCATGCTACCTCCGCGTTTGTCCGGGAGGAAGGATTTAGAGAAGTTCAGCAGGCCGTCCATGAGGAGCATGACGCAGTCCTCGTCGCCGTCACACTGGCCGACCCGTACTCCTTCGGCGACGAGATTGTGGGTGTTCGAGACGGTGAGACAGTAGGTGTGGTCGGTGTCGGCCCCGACGATCTCGACGCGACTCACGGCGTCCGTCGCGACGGCTCCGCCGTCGGCGGCTACCGGTCGACGCGCTGTGGTGGCTGTCGTCCCTCGGTCGACCGGCCCTACCGGTAACTCGTCACCGACCGCTAGTTCGCTCGCCGTGACGCGCTCGACGCCGTCGGCAGCGCGGAGCATCGTGTGCTCCGGCGTGACGGTGATCGACCGTCCGCCGCGCGTCTCGATCCTCACGAGGTGGTCGGGAGCGGGGTGCCGCGAGACGGCTTCGACCGGTTGCAGTCGCTCGTCTCCGCCCTCGTCGATGGACGGGACGACGACGTCACCGTCGAGTTCCTGCACGAGCGTTCCGAAGTCGTCCTCCCGGGGATCGTCCATGCGCTCCTCGACGAACTCCTCGATGCGCTCGTAGCGCCACGCTCCATCCTCGTCCCGGAACCAGATCTTCGTGTCGGGGTGGAAGCAGTTCCGCCGCTTCGCCGCGTGGAAGTACGGGTGGGCGTACCCCACCGCCGCGCTCGTGAAGCCGACGACCCGGCCGACGACCGCCGCGGAGGTGTGGGGTGCCATCCCGAACACGAGTTCGCCGACGAGGTCCTGTCGCTCCTCGACGTCGTAGAACGGTTCGAGCCCGTAGTACTGCTCTAAGAGCGCGTCGACGAAGTCGGCGGTCTTGAGCATGTGCTCGGCCGCGCCGTCCGAGAGGACGATGTCCTGGACGCGCAGTTCGACCAGCTGGTCGTCGTGGCGGAGCGGCTCGCCGTCCACGTCCGTCCCGTAGCCGAGCGCGCGGAGCTGCTCGACCTCGACGCCGAGTTCCGAGGCCCGGACGGCGGTGACGGGCAGGTCGGTCATGTCGTAGCGGACGGTGCCGTCCTTGAACGTCGAGACGCCGTGTTTCGCCCGGAGGACGCCCTTCTCGATGGGTTCGGGGACCTTCTCCGCGGAGGTGAGCCCCTTCACCCCCTTCAGGATCTCGAAGTTACCGGGGCGTTCGCCCACGTTCGCGAGCGCCTCGCGGTACTCCGAGGCGAGGTCGACGGTGCGGCGCTCGACGGCCTCCGCGTCGCGCTCGCAGCGCGGACAGACCGCACGGCCGGACTCGTCGCGCTCGGCGCGGACGCCGCAGCTGTAGCACTCGTAGACGGGGTCGGTGTGCGTCGAGCAGTCGGGACAGCGCGGCTTGAACGTCCGCTCGCCGCAGTCGGGGCACTCCCGCCGGGCGACCTGCACCTCGACCTGCCCGGCCGCGCCGCGCATCGAGTCGGTGTGGGAGGCGGCCTGGCCGAGGTTGCGCTGGTTGCCGCCGGCCTCGCCGATGGGAAAGAGCGCGTGGACCGCGGGGCTCATCTCGCGCTTCTCGGACTTCTCGGGGCGGCCCATCCGGTTGCCGATGCGCGTCGGCGCGCGCTCCCGCACCTCGAAGGCGGCGACCTCCGCCACCGCCCGCATCGCGCTCTCCCCGCCGTCCCAGGAGCGCGCCTCGGGGGAGAGGTCGTCCCAGGTCCGTTCGAGGTCGTCGGTCAGCCCCAGCGAGCGCAGCAGCGGGCGGGCGTCGGGGACGGTGACGGTCTCCTCGCCCCGCGTGTGCTCGACGAGGAGGATCTCGAGCGCCTCGCAGATCGCGTCGCCCCGCGGGACGACGAGCGCGTCCCGGTCGCCGTTCCCCGGTTCCGGGCCGCCGGGCATCGCCGCCCCGTCGGCGCGCGCGAGGTGCCCCGCCTCGACGGCGTCGACGAGCGCCTCGAACCCCTCGACCGGGAGGTCGTGCCAGAGGTAGGTGTACTTCGGGTGCAGCGGCGCGTCGTACCCGTGCGCCCACGACAGGGCCTCCTCGGCGCTCGGGTCCTCGAGATCGACGTGCGGGGAGTCCCGGAGCGCCTGCACGTCGCCCCCGGCGGCCTCGAGGTCCTGCACCCACCACTCGACGGTGTAGGAGGCGGGCGCGAGCGGGTGGTTGTTCTCGACGAATTCGCCGTAGTTGACGAGGTACTCGCCGAGGTCGATGATCGACTCGACACCGTTTCGCACCTCGAGGGCCTCCTCGGGGTCGTCGATGCGCCGGACGTCGCCGTTGGCCAGCCTGACCGTCGGCCCCTCGATGCTGTCGACGGGGACGACGCCCGCCGCCTTGCCGGGGCGCTCGGTCTTGATCTGCGTCCCGGTGGCGAGGAAGTCGTCCACGAGGTGCATCGTCGCGGGGTGGACGCCCGCCGTGGCGAAGCCGTGGTTGCGCGCCCGGCCGTAGCGAAGGCGGAAGCCCCCCGGCTCGCTCGGGTGGCCGAAGACGGGTCGCCCGGCGATGAGGTCGCGGAGGTACTTCCCGGCGGGTTCGACCCGCGGCGGGCCGTCGGGTCCGGCGGGCGCCGCGGGCGCGTCGCCGTCTCCCGCGTGGTTCCCGTCCTCCGCGTCGCCCGCGCCGTCTCCGTCGTCCTCGTCGCTCGCCGCGTCGCCCTCGCCCTCGTCGCCCCCGGCGTCGATTCCCCCGTCGCTCCCGATGGTGCCGTCGATGAGGTCCTGAAGCCACGGCCAGTCCACCTCGTCCAGGTTGCGGGTGTAGCGCTGGATCTTCGGCGCCTTGAGCGCGATCCCCTCCGCGAGGACGAGGCACATCCCGCCGCGCGGGGAGTTCGTGTCCACGCGCTCGAGGTCGCGGAAGCCCGAGACCTCCTCCTGGCCGGTCGCCTCGCCGTCGAGGCAGATCGGGGTGTGCTCCGCGATGAACTTCGTCTCCTCGTCCTTCGGGGAGTACTGGAGGCCCGTCTCCTTGTCGTAGAGGCCGACCTCCTCCGCGTAGCGCTCCACCTCGTCCGTCCGGGGTTTGAACCGATCGATCCCGAGCAGCGTCCGGGCGTAGTCGGCCACGAGCACCGACAGCGCCTGGGCGGTGCCGCCCGCGGAGCGGATCGGGCCGGCGTAGTAGACGCTCACGTACTCGGTGCCGTCGTCGTTGTCGTTCACCTCGACGCGGTCGATCCCCTCGATCGGCGCGGCGACCACCCCCTCCGTCAGGAGGGCGACGGCGGTGCGGACCGCCCCCTCGACCTTCCCGGCCTCGGTGTCGTAGTCCCCGACGGCCCCCTCGACGAAGTCCTCGACGAGCGCGAGGGCGGCCTCCTCGCGGGACATCTCGCCCTCGAGTTCGCGGACGCGCTCCGCGACGCCGTCGATGCCGAGGATGTTCTCGACGCGGTCGGCCATGTCCCGGGCGACGGGGATCTCGACCTCCGGCTTCGGGTCGCCCCCGCGGCGCTTCGCCTCGCTCGCGACGCCCATCGCCTCCTCCAGGCGCGACTCGATCCGGTCGAAGTACCGCCGATCCTCGGGCCTCATCGCGCGCGGACCGGGGGACCGTCTCTCGCCCGCTCGCGCTCGGCGTCGTCGCGAGCGTCCGATTCGTGCATACCCGTTCGATAACGGGCGGATCGCAAAAAGGTTGTATCTTCCTGACGGTCTTCGATACGGTTCGATAGCGGGTGACACAACACTTTTGCGGGCGTGCCACGCGCTCACGGGCATGCCCGAGAAGACGGTCGGATTCATCGGACTCGGTATCATGGGCCTGCCGATGGCCAGGAACCTGCTCGACGCGGGGTATCCCGTCGTCGGCTACAACCGCTCGAACGACCCCGTGGAGGAACTCGTCGAGGACGGCGGCGAGGCGGGCGACTCCCCCCGCGACGTGGCGGCGCGCGCGGACGTCGTCGTGACCTGCCTCCCCGACTCGCCAGACGTAGAGCGCGTCGTCCTCGGCGGCGAGACGGAGCCGAACCCCGTCGTCGACGGCCTGCGCGAGGGGACGACGGTGATCGACATGTCCACCATCTCGCCGACGGTCACCGAGCGCGTCGCCGAGGCGGTGGCCGAGGCCGGGGGCTCGATGCTCGACGCGCCCATCAGCGGGGGCGAGGAGGGGGCCGTCGAGGGGACGCTCTCGATCATGGTCGGCGGCGAGGCGGGCGTGCTCGACGAGCACCGCGACCTCTTCGAGGTGATGGGCGGGACGGTCACCCACTGCGGGCCGACCGGCGCGGGGCAGGTCACCAAGGCGTGCAACCAGATCGTCGTCGCCTGCACGAACGTCGCCGTCAGCGAGGCGCTCGTCTTCGCCGACAGGGCGGGCGCGGACCTCCAGGCCGTCGTGGACGCCATCAGCGGCGGCGCGGCGGGCTGCTGGACGCTCGACAACCGCGCCCCGCGGATGATCCGCGGCAACTTCGAACCGGGGTTCTTCGCCGACTACCAGTACAAGGACCTCCGCATCGCCACCGACGCGGGCGAGGCGTTCGGCGCGCCCATGCCCGCCACGGAACTCGCCCACGAACTCTACAAGTCGATGGTGACCAACGACATGGGCCGGGACGACAACTCCGGCGTGATGCAGGTGATCGAGCTACTGGCCGGGACGGAGGCGCGCGTGGACGGGGACGCGGGCTGAGTACCCTCTCGACCTGATTCTGTGGCCCGACCCCACTGACCTGACTTCCCCCTCCCGGTCGGCCCAGAGCGCGTGCCCGAGCGGCGCGAGGGCCGCGCGAGGGCGGGGGAGGGCTGGCGTGCGGGCGTGGTGCTGATCCCTGGCGGTCCCGTGAGCGAGCAGCGCGAGCGAACGGGAGCACGGGAGACTCGCTATGCCCGTCTCCTGGCGGATCGAAAGGGCGAGGGGGCTCGGGGAAGGCGGGCGACGTA
Organism: Halomarina halobia; assembly: GCF_029338575.1. Lineage (GTDB taxonomy): Archaea > Halobacteriota > Halobacteria > Halobacteriales > Haloarculaceae > Halomarina > Halomarina halobia. The sequence goes on along the minus strand of NZ_CP119992.1, from coordinate 1,959,027 downwards.
AGCACGCGAACGAGCGACGCGAGAGAGCGCGCGCAACGAGCCCCCCGACCCGAGCCCCCGAGGGCTTTCGAGGTGGTTTCGAGGCGATCAGTGGCGCTGGTTCGGTCGTGGGCTGTCGGGACGTTCGAGGTATCGACGTCCGAATCGCGTCCACCGAAGACTGACCGACGTCCATCCCGCGACCGCGAATCCGCAGAACTATGCGCGGACGGTCCCAACCGCGGGCAATGGGAGTCCTCGAAGACAAGGCTCGCGCGCGGCTGTTCTACAAGTACCTCTCTACGGTGTACGATCGAGTGAACCCCTTCATCTGGAACGAGGAGATGCGCGCGGAGGCGCTCGACCTCGCCGAGGTCGAGGCGGGCGACGCCGTCCTCGACGTGGGCTGCGGCACCGGGTTCGCCACCGAGGGGCTGCTCGAACGCACCGAGAACGTCCACGGCCTCGACCAGAGCGTCCACCAACTGGAGAAGGCGTGGGCGAAGTTCGGTAGGACCGGCCCGGTGGACTTCTACCTCGGCGACGCCGAACGCCTCCCCTTCCGGGACGACGCCTTCGACGCCGTCTGGTCCTCCGGCTCCATCGAGTACTGGCCGGACCCCGTCGCCACGCTCGCGGAACTCCGCCGCGTCGTCCAGCCCGGCGGCACGGTGCTCGTCGTCGGCCCGAACTACCCGAAGTCGTCGATCGTCGGGCGGCTCGCGGACGCGATCATGCTCTTCTACGACGCCGAGGAGGCCGACCGCATGTTCGCCGAGGCCGGCTTCGAGTCGTTCGAACACCACCTCATGGGACCGAGCTACAGCCCCGAGATCGCCATCACCACCGTCGCGCGCGCACCCGGCGCGACGGACGAGGCCGTCGAGACCGAGTCCTCCTGAACGTCCCGCCGCCCGTCCCCTCCCCACCCTCTCCCCGCCGCGTCGTCCCGCCGCGCCGACCCGCGACGGCCCCGGCACGTACGACGCGATTCGCCGCGATCCGCCTCGGACGCGCGCTTCGAGGCGCGCGAGCGGCCGACCGTCGACCCACAGCCGAACCGTCACGAGCGACCCCTCCCGGAGCCGCGTGTTCGTCCCCGCCAGCCGGAGGCTCGCCGTCTCTCCCGGCCGCCACCGACCCGCCGTCGCGCTGTTGAACGCGCCCGTCGGGCCGCTCTCGAATCCGCGGGCCGCGAAGAACGGTACGGGGGGCTGGTGAGCGACCGGATCGCCGTTCACCCGGACGCGCATCCGGAGCGCGTCGGGATCGACGGGGTCGCCCCCGAGGTGCGTGAGGGCGATCGTCCCGGACGCGTCGGCGGAGAGCGAGAGGGCGACGCGAGGGGCGGGGTCGGCGGGCGCGGCGCGGTCGAGCACCAGCGCGCCCACGACGGCCGCCGTCGCGACGGTCAGCGCGAGGAGGAGCGCGACGGCGACCACTGGGGAGGCGGCGCGATCGGACACGGGACGTGCTGGTCACGTCTTCGGAGATAAATTCTCGCTTCCGACCCCTCGCCCGCGTCAGCCGGTGCCGTTCGTCGACCGGGAGTCCCGGACGGCGACCGTCGCCGTCCCCTCCTCGGCCGTCGCGCGGACGCCGACGACCGCGCGTCCGCTCGAGAGCGTCCAGAGTTCGCCGTCGCTCCCGGTCGTGCCGACGGGGTCGCCGTCGACGGAGACGGTCGCGTTGACCGGCGCGCCGGTGGCGTTCTCCAGCCGGACGAGCAGCGGTCCGCCGGCGTGGGTCTGCCCGACCGTGAGGTTGAGTTCGTCGGTGACGTTCGACGTGGAGCGCGTGATCGGAACGAACATGAGGTCCTTGCGCTGGTACTCGCGGAAGACCTGATCGCTCTGCCCGTCGAGGAACGTCGTGAGGTAGCCGTGGGGGTGGGAGAGCGAGACGCGGTAGACCTCCGCCATGCCGTGGATCCCGTCGTACGAGCGCGTCGAGGCCCACGGGTAGAGTTCGTTGACCCGGCCCGGTATCTCCATGATGTCGTCGCCCCGGTACCGGTCCGGACCGGTCGACGTTCGCCGGACGTCGCCGAGGTACGCCTCGCGCAGGTACACCGGCCGCCTCCCCCGGTCCGTGATCGTCGAGAGGACCAGGCCTGTGTCCGAGGTCTCGACGGAGACTCGCGTCGGCGAGGCCCTCCCGGCCGCAACGGAGACGAGGTGCTCGCGCACGGGGCCGTCGAGCGCGACGAGGTCCGCGCGGACGGCGTTGAGCCGTCGTTCGGAGACGGGGGCACCCCGAACCCGTTTTCGCAGCACGTTCAGCTGACCGACGAGCCGATCGAGCTGTTCAGCCTCGGCGTCGAGCTGGGCCAGCGTCCGGAGGTACCGGCTCGTCGACCGCTCCCCGGCGTTGAACGCGGAGAGCGCCCGTCGTTCCCGAGCGCGCAATTCCGCCGTCTCGTTCTCGACGTAGCGGGTGTATCGGAGGAGGAGCGCACGTCGCGCGTCGCGCGTCTCGGCGTCCCGGAACGCGGCGTCGAGCGCCTTCGATCGCACCTCCCCGCCGATCGCCGTCGCGTCCGCCGACAGGGCGGTGCCGACGTCGACGTCCGCCCGGTCGAAGTTGGGACCGATGACCGCGGTACGGTTCAGGTCGAGGTAGTTCGTGGTGTTGTTCGCGGTGACGACGGGGAGGGCGGCCGGAGCCGTCGCGACCGCCGCCGGAGTGGACGACGACGCGGACGACGCGCTGAGCGGTACTGCCGAAACGCCCGCCGAGAGGACACAGCAGAGCGCCAGCACCAGGCCGACGGTACGTCGCATCGTTCGAGAAATTCGCGTAATGATATAAAAATCCGACCCTCTCGTGGCCGATCCGGCGGGGCGGACCGACCGATTCGGCCGGTAATTCATCCGAATATATTACGGATGGAAAGGGTTTTCGTCCTCGGATGACCAGTCGGAGCCACATGCGGACCGGGTCGCGTCTCACCCTCGCCCTTCCCATCGCGATCTGTCTCCTCGTCGTGATCGGTGGGATACCGACCAGTGGGGCGGCCGCGCGGGCTCCCTCGTCGCTCGACCCGATCCAGACCATCCAGATCGACCTCCGGGCGGACGGCGACGCGCGGTTCACCGTCTCGGTCCGGTTCGCCCTCAACGACAGCAACCAGACGGCGGCGTTCCGCGACGTCGCGGAGGACTTCGAGTCGGGCACCGGTACCGCCGCGCTCCCGGTCGATGCCTTCAGACGGGCCAACTCGCTCGCCGCCGAGGCGACCGGGCGGGAGATGGCCTTCGAGAACGTCACGCGGTCGACGAACCTGACGGGCGTGAACGACAGCGACGGGCCGCGAAACGCGACGGGCACGCTCTCGCTCTCGTTCAGGTGGACGAACTTCGCCGTCGTCGACGACGACCGGATCCGCGTGGGCGACGCGTTCCGGACGCGCGACGGGCTGTGGCTCGACAGGTTGGACTCGAACCAGCGCCTCGTCGTCCGCCCGCCCGCGGGGTACTACGTCGAGAGCGCGCAGGTCGGGCAGGTGAACGGCGTCCTCACGTGGCGCGGCCATACCTCGCTCTCGCCGGACGAGCTGACCGTCGTCTACCGCGAGCGCGGGGTCGGAGAGCGTCGGGGCGACCCCACCGACCCGGACCTCTTCGCGCCGATCCTGGGCGGCGCGGCGCTCCTCATCGCGGTGTCCGTCGTCGGGATGTACGCCCTGCGACGGCGCGGCGGCCGCGGGCCGACGCCCGGGAACGGCGGGGCGGACGGCGGTGCGACCTCGACACCCCCCGGTCCCGACCCCGGCGGTGGCGTCGAACCGGGCGCGGACGCGGCGACGGACGGCCTCGACGTGGACGACGAACTGCTCAGCGACGAGGAGCGCGTCGAGCGCCTCCTCCAGTACAACGGCGGACGGATGCGTCAGGCCGACATCGTCACGGAGACCGACTGGTCGAACGCGAAGGTCTCACAGTTGCTCTCGCGCATGGACGAGGAGGGGCGCATCGACAAGCTCCGGATCGGGCGGGAGAACCTGATCAGCATCCCAAACTCGGAGGACGATAACGGTCGTTCCTAAACGTTTAACACCGCACGGGGGCCACTACCGGGTGCATGAAAATACTCGTCACCGTAAAGGAGGTGGCCGAGGCCGAGGACGACTTCGAAATCGACGGCCTCGACATCTCCGAGCGGTACCTCGAATACGACCTCAACGAGTGGGACGACTACGCCATCGAGGAGGCCGTCGGGATCGCGGAGGCGGGAGACGACGTCGAGGTCGTCTCCGTCACCATCGGCCCCGAGCGGAGCGAGGAGACCATCCGCATGGCGCTCGCGAAGGGGGTCGACCGAGCGATTCGCGTGTGGGACGACACGCTCGCCGGCACGGAGATGCTCGACGTGGGCGCGAAGGCCGACATCCTCGCGGCCGTCGTCGAGGCGGAGGAGCCGGATCTCGTCTTCACCGGCGTGCAGGCCAACGACGACGCCTTCGGGGCCACGGGGGTCGCGCTCGCCGACACCGTCGGCTTCGAGTGGGCGGCCGTCGTGAACGCTCTCGACCTCGACGCCGACGGTGGCGTCGCCCACGTCCACCGCGAACTGGAGGGCGGCGTCGAGGAACTCACCGACGTCGAACTCCCCGCGGTACTCACCATCCAGACCGGGATCAACGAGCCGCGGTACGCCAGCCTGCGTGGCATCCGGCAGGCCCAGCGCAAGGAACTCGACGTTCAGGAGCTCTCCGACCTCGGGCTCGACGCGAGCGTCGTCGAGTCGCCCGTCACCCGCACCGCGATGTACGAACCCGAAGCCGAGGGCGAGGCGACCGTCTTCGAGGGGAGCGCGGAGGACACCGCCGGGCAACTGGCCGACCTCCTGCGGGACAAGGGGGTGGTCGAGGGATGAGCGCCGACGACGTCCTCGCGATCGCCGAGCACCGCCAGGGCGCGCTCCGCGACGTGAGCCTCGAACTCGTCACCGCGGGGCGCGAACTGGCCGACCAGCAGGGCGGCGATCTCCACCTCGCCGTCATCGGCGGCGACGTCGACGGGTTCGCCGAGGAGCTGAACCGCGAGGGCGTGGACGTCATCCACACCGTCGCCGAGGGCGAGGAGTTCAACCACGACGTCTACGTGCAGGTCGCAGAACAGCTCGCCGCCGAGATCGCACCCGGTGCGCTCCTCATGCCCAACTCGGTCAACGGCCTCGACTACGCCCCGGCGGTCGCAGAGCGCCTCGGCGTGCCCATCGTCACCGACGCGATCGGCCTCTCGCGGGAGAACGGGACGCTCGAGGTGACCCGGGAGATGTACGGCTCGAAGGTGGAGACGACCGTGGAGGTCGACGCCGAGGAGGTCGCCGTCTCCGTCCGGCCCGCGGAGTGGCCGCAGGCCGAGGGCGACGGGAGCGCATCGATCGAGGCCTTCGACGCCGAGATCGACGAGTCGGCGGTGCGCTCGACGGTCACCGGCTTCGAGGAGGTCGCCGGCGGCGACGTGGACATCAGCGAGGCCGACGTGCTCGTCTCCGTGGGCCGCGGTATCGAGGAGGAGGAGAACATCGAACTCGTCGAGCGGCTGGCGGACGCCCTCGGCGCGACGCTCTCCTCCTCGCGCCCGATCGTCGACGCCGGCTGGCTGCCGAAGAACCGGCAGGTCGGCCAGTCCGGCAAGGTCGTCACCCCGAAGGTCTACATCGCCATCGGGATCTCCGGGGCGGTCCAGCACGTCGCCGGGATGAAGGGATCCGACACCATCGTCGCGATCAACACGGACCCGAACGCGCCGATCATGGACCTCGCCGACTACGCCATCGTGGACGACCTCTTCGACGTCGTCCCCGCGCTGATCGAGGAGTTCCAGTAGTCCGACCTTTTGCTCTGCGCTCGGGCCTTCGGCCCTCGCTCGGCAAAAGCTCGATCAAAAGCACTCGTCACTCACTTCGCGCTCGAAGAGCGCTCCGGAAGACTCGCCACGCTCGTCTTCCGTGCTCCCGCTCGCCTTCGGCTCGCGGGAACTCCGTTCGTTCCTCGGCCCGCTCGCTCCCGTTGGTCGCTCGCGGTGAGTGCGCTGGCGCACCGTCCGGGCCGTCGCGCTACGAGGAGGCGGAACGCCGCACCGGCCGGCCTAATTACTCACGTCGAGACGGCAAAACCAGGAATCAGGAATGAAATCGGAGAAGGAGATGATGCTCGACGGCGAACCGTACGACCCGCTCGACCCGCGACTGGTCGCGGAGCGCGAGCGAGCGAGGGGCCTCATCCCACCGTTTCAACCGGACGGGGGCGACCGACGGCGAGGCCGTCGCTGTCGGTTTCGTCCCTTTCCCCGGGCTCGCGGGGATCGTCGCTCTCGCTGGTTTCGTTGCGCGACGACGTGGTAGCGGGGAAGCCGGGGAGACATCGTTCCACGCTCTCACGAGGGGGGACAAACGCTTTGTGGCTCCACCGACCGCGTCCGCGCGCCACGCCCTCGAACCCTCCCGCGTTCCGTCACGTACTTGCCGCGCCGTCACCACCTTTATATACAATGGAATACCTGGAGTCCCGGCGGTCGCGCATCGAGGACCGCCTCGAGGAGGTCCTCGACGCGGTCGAGCCGCCGGAACTCGCAGATCGGGTGCGCCACGTCTCGCTGTCGGGGGGCAAGCGCGTCCGACCGATGGTGACGGTGCTCACCTGCGAGGCGGCGGGGGGGAACTCCGCCGACGCGATCGACTTCGCCGTGGGGGTCGAACTCGTCCACAACGCCTCGCTCGTCATCGACGACATCATCGACCGGTCGGAGCTTCGCCGGGGCGTCGAGGCGGCGTGGACGGCCTTCGGCTACGGGCCGGCGATCGTGGCGAGCGACGGGCTGCTCGGCGAGGCGTTCGCGCTCTTTTCGGCCGACGAGGAGGCGATGCAGATCGTGAGCGAGGCGATGGTCGAACTCGGTGAGGGCGAGGCGACGGAACTCGTCGCGCAGCCGAGCACCGAGGAGGAGTACATGACGCTCGCCCGGCGGAAGACGGGTGCGCTCTTCCGCGCCGCCGCCGAGCTGGGCGCAGTCGCGGCGGGAGCGGACGCCTACGCGGTCGAGTCGTTCGGTTCCTACGCCGAGGGGGTGGGCGTCGCCTTCCAGATCCGCGACGACGTGCTCGACGCGACGGCCGACGCCGAGGAACTGGGCAAGCCGACCGGCCAGGACGAGATCATGGAGCGCCCCTCGCTCGTTCAGATCACGGACATGACCCCCGAGGAGGTGAACGAGCGCGCCTACGCGCAGGCCGACGACGCCCTCGCCGCCCTCCAGACCGCGACCGTGTCCGGCGAGGACGGGAACGCGCAGGCGCTCGAGTACCTGCGCGACCTCGCGGAGTTCGTCGTCCTCCGGGAGCGGTAGGGAGTGAGGTCCAGTTTCGTGTCAGCGTGAGATTGTGAGCGACTGCCAGGGGTCGTCGTGCGGTTCTGGCGGACTGGGAGGGATCAGCACCACGCCCGCGCGCCAGCCCTCCCACGCCCGCGCGCCGTTCGGCCACGCGCTCACGGCCGCGGCGGAGTATCATCGCGGTACCGTTGCGCTGTACCGCGAGCGACCAACGGGAGCGGGCCAAGGCAAGGAACCCTCGAAGGAGCGCCGACGGCGCGACTGAGGGGGTGACGCAGTGCTTTTGATCGAGCTTTTACAGCGGGTGCGCCAGAGGCGCACCCGCGTCGTAAAAGGTCGCGTCGGTTCGCAAATACCAAATAGGCCCTCGTCCAAGTTTCGTCTGACATAATTATGGCGAGACCCGAGGTTCTTGACCGCATCAAAGGGGCCGAGCGCGAGGCCGACGAAATCCTCGACGAGGCCGAGAGCGACCGCGACGACCGCATCGCGGAGGCGCGCCGGCGCGCCGACGAGATCCGCGCGCAGGCCGAGGCCGAGGCCGACGAGTACGAGGCCGAGCGGCTCGCCGAGGCCCGCGCGGGCATCGAGGAGGAGCGCGAGGCCATCCTCGAGGCTGGTGAGGAGGAGCGCGCCGCGCTCGAAGCGAAGGCGAAAGACCGCGAGGACGAGGTCGTAGAGGAGGTGCTCGACCGGTTCAAGGAGGCCGTCCATGCTCAGACCTGAGCGGATGAGCCGGGTCTCGGTGACCGGCTCGAAGAAGGTCATCGACGACGCCATCGAGGCCGTTCACGACCTGAACCTGCTGCACATCACCGACTACGGCGGCGAGTGGGAGGCGTTCACCCCCGGCAACCCGCTGTCGGGTGCCGACCGGGCCGCCGAGAGGCTCGTCACCGTTCGAGCGCTCCAGAGCATCTTGGGCATCGAGGACGAGGACGCCGGCCCGGCCCGCATCGTCACCGAGGAGGCGCTTGAGGAGGACCTCGAGGAGATCCGCCGACGCGTCAACGAACTCGACGACCGGCGGGACGACCTGCGCGACGACCTGCGCGCGGTCGAGGACCGCACCGACGCGATGGAGCCGTTCGCGCGGCTCAATATCGACCTCGACCTCCTGTCGGGCTACGACTCGCTGTCGGTCGCCGCCGGCGAGGGCGACGCGGAGCGGGTCCGGAACGCGCTCGACGACGCGGGGATCGACGACTACCGCGTGTTCGCCGAGGACGGCGTCCTCGCCGTCTTCGCGCGCACCGACGAACTCGACGACGTCCTCGTCGGGACGGAGTTCGCGGCGTACGACATCCCCGACGCGGCGGGGACCCCGAGCGAGTACGTCTCCGAACTCGAACACGAGCGCAAGCAGCTCCAGTCGAAGCTCCGGACCGTCGAGAACCAGCTCGAGGAGGAGCGCTACGAGGTCGGCGGGTTCCTGCTCGCCGCCGAGGAGACGCTCGCCATCGAGGTCGAGCAGCGCGAGGCGCCGCTCTCCTTCGCGACGACGGAGAACGCGTTCGTCGCGGAGGGGTGGATCCCCACCGACCGCGTCGGGGACCTCGAAGACGGCCTCAAACGGGAGGTCGGCGAGCACGTCGACGTGGACGAACTGGAGGTCGCGCAGTACGACGGTCACGGCCGCGTCGTCGAGCGCGAGGATGTCGGCGGCGCGCCCGGCAGTCGACCGACGGCCGCCGCCGACGGCGGTGACGGCGCGGACGGCGACGAGGAGGTCGCCGCCGACGGGGGAACGGTCGACGCGGAGCGCGGCCCCCACGGCGAGACGACCCTCGCCCCGCCGGTCGTCCAGCAGAACCCCGGTCCGGTGAAGCCGTTCGAGACCATCGTCCAGGTCATCAACCGCCCGCGGTACTCGGAACTCGACCCGACGGTTGTCCTGTTTCTCACCTTCCCGCTGTTCTTCGGGTTGATGATCGGCGACCTCGGGTACGGGCTCCTCTACATCGCGATCGGCTGGTACATCTACACGAAGTTCGAGAGCGAGGCGATCAAGAGCCTCGGCGGCGTCGGTATCATCGCCGGCGTCGCCACCGTCGTCTTCGGCATCCTCTACGGCGAGGTCTTCGGGCTACACGTGCTCGGTGACGTCCTCTGGGGCGGCTCGCCGCCCATCCACAAGGGGCTGCAGCCGCACTACGAGGAGTACGCGTTCCTCTGGCTTGTGATCAGCGTCCTGCTCGGGTTGCTCCACCTGACCATCGGGTACGCGTTCGACTTCTACGAGCACCTGGACCACGGGTTCAAGGATGCGATGCTGCACAGCGGCTCCTGGATCCTGATGCTCGTCGGCCTCTGGGCGTTCGTCTTCAGCGACATCCTGCTCGACACTGCGCCCGCGTTCATGGTCGGCCCGCAGAGCGTCTTCAACGGCAACCCCTTAGCGCTCGGGTTCACCGGCTTCCCGGAGCCCGTCGGCTACCTCGGTCTCGCGGTGTTCGCGGTCGGCCTCGTGCTGCTGGTCTACGGCGAACCCATCGAGGGCGTCGAGGCCCTCAACGTGCTCGTCAACGGGCTGTCGTACACGCGGCTCGCCGCGGTGCTGCTCGCGAAGGCCGGCATGGCGTTCGTCGTGAACCTGCTCGCCTTCGGCGCGTACGAGCACGACGGCGAGTGGCACTTCATCTTCCCACACTCGCTCGCGTACGCCGAGGAACACGGCGAGGTGGTCTTCGGCGGGTTGATGACCGGTACGGGGCCGCTCGAACTCGTCGTCGGCGGGCTCGTCGGCGTCCTGATCCTGGTCGTCGGCCACGCCCTCGTGCTCGTGCTCGGCGTCACCAGCGCCGGCCTACAGGCGGTGCGTCTCGAGTACGTCGAGTTCTTCGGCAAGTTCTTCGAGGGCGGCGGCGAGGCGTACGAGCCGTTCGGCTACGAGCGGACCTACACCACCGAGGACTGACTCCTCGGGGACCCGGGGTTCTGCGGCCTTCTCTCACCCTCTCCCGAACCCTCAATATAGGTATTTCGAGAGGGTCAAACCTTACGATTCGCCGTTCTAGGGCGGCGTTGGCTGGTGAATTTGGGAAGCTTTATGAAGCTACTGAGTCGATTCCCAACTGTTCGGTTACGAGCGAACCATCCCGGAATCCATGCTAGAATTCGTCATCGCGTTCGTCAGCAGTATCGCACCGCTCCTTCAGCAGTCGGCTCCCGCCATCCCCCCGACGGCCGGCGCGGCCATCGCGGTCGGTCTCGCCGCGTTCGGTGCGGGGTACGCGGAGCGTGGCATCGGTGCCGCCGCGGTCGGAGCCATCGCCGAGGACGACGCCATGTTCGGTCGCGGCCTCATCCTGACGGTCCTGCCGGAGACGCTCGTCATCCTCGCGCTGGTCACCGTCTTCGTCGTCTAAACCCACCCGCCTTCTCACATTATGAGCCTTGAAACGGTCGTAGAGGACATTCGAGACGAGGCCCGCGCGCGTGCGGAGGAGATCCGTTCGGACGCCGACGAGCGCGCCGAGGCGATCGTCGCCGAGGCCGAGGCCGACGCCGAAGAGATCCTCGAAGAGCGAAAGCGGGCGGTGGAACGGCAGATCGACCAGGAGCGCGAGCAGAAGCTATCCAGCGCGAAGCTGCAGGCCAAGCAGGCGCGCCTCGAGGCGCGCCGCGACGTGCTGTCGGACGTCCGCGAGTCCGTCGAGCGTCGCGTCGCGACCATGGAGGAGGGCCGCGAGGAACTCACCCGCGCCCTCCTCGACGCGGCCGACGAGGAGTTCGACGCCGACGCCGAGAAGCGCGTCTACGGCCGCGCCGACGACGAGGCGCTGCTCGCCGATATCCTCGCGGACTACGACAACTACGAGTACGCCGGCGCGATCGAGTGTCTCGGCGGCGTCATCGTCGAGAGCGAGGGCTCGCGCATCCGCGTGAACAACACGTTCGACTCCGTGCTGGAGGACGTCTGGGAGGACAGCCTCCGCGACGTCAGCTCCCACCTGTTCGACCAATGAGCACGGCGAACGAGGCAGCGAACTACGAATACGTCACGGCGCGAGCGCGCGCCCGGAGGGCGGCGCTGTTCGACACGGACGACTACCGCAAGCTCGTCCGCATGGGCCCCGGCGAGATCGCCCGGTTCATGGAGGAGACCGAGTACGAGGAGGAGATGAACGCCCTCGGCGCTCGGTACTCCGGCGTCGACCTCATCGAGTACGCGCTCAACCGCAACCTCGCGAAGCACTTCAACGACCTGCTCGACTTCGCGGAGGGCACGCTCTACGACTACCTCGCGCGCTATCTCCGGAAGTTCGACGCGTGGAACGTGAAGACGGTCATCCGCGGGCTCTACTCGGACGCCGACCGGCAGGAGATCGAGGACGACCTCATCCGCGCCGGCGAACTCGACGACCGCACGCTGAACCGGCTCGTCGAGGCCGACTCGATCGAGACCGCCGTCGAGGTGCTCGACAACACGCTCTTCGGCGACGCCCTCGCCGCGGCCTACGACGACTACGAGGAGACGGGCGTGCTCGTCCCCCTCGAGAACGCCGTCGACCGCGCGTACTACCGGTCGCTCCTGACGGGACTGCCCGCGGAGCCCAACCGCGCGACGCGGCTCTACGTCGAGTTCCTGCAGGCCGAGATCGACTTCCGCAACACCCGAAACGCCCTCCGGCTCGCCCGGAGCGGCGCGGACATCGACCCCGCCGAGTACTTCATCCCCGGCGGTCGCCTCTTCGACGAGGGCGAACTGCGACAGCTCGTCGGCAACCCCGACCAGCTCGTCGAGCGCATTCGAACGAGCCCCTACGGCGACGACCTCGACGCGGCGCTCGATCAGCTCGACGCCGCGGGGAGCCTGATCGAGTTCGAGCGCGCGCTCGAACAGGCGCTGCTCGAGTACTCGCACACGCTGTCGAACCGGTATCCGCTGTCGGTCTGTCCGGTCCTCGCGTACATCCTGGCGAAGGAGCGCGAGGTCGACAACATCCGGGCCATCGCGCGCGGAACCGAGGCGGGCCTGTCGGACGAGGAGATCGAAGAGGAACTGGTGGTACGATGAGTCAGGAGATCGCGGTCATCGGCAGTCCGGACTTCACGGCCGGGTTCCGCCTCGCCGGGGTGCGCCGCTTCGCGAGCGTCCCCGACGACGATAAACCCGCGGAGCTCGATAGCGCCGTCGAACGGATGCTCGCGGACGACGAGGTCGGCATCGTCGTGATGCACGACGAGGACCTCGATCACCTGTCGCGGCAGGTGCGACAGGAGGTGGAAACGAGCGTCGAACCCGTCCTGGTCACGCTGGGCGGGACCGCCGGCAGCGGCGGGCTGCGCGAGCAGATCAAGCGTGCCATCGGTATCGACCTGATGGAGGAAGACCAAGAATGAGTCAAGCACAAGACATCGACGCCGAACAGCAAGAGGGCGTCATCGAGAGCGTGAGCGGACCGGTCGTGAGCGCAGTCGACCTCGACGCCCGCATGAACGACGTCGTCTACGTCGGCGAGGAGGGGCTGATGGGCGAGGTCATCGAGATCGAGGGGAACCTCACGACCATCCAGGTCTACGAGGAGACCTCCGACGTCGCCCCCGGCGAACCCGTCGTCAACACCGGGTCGCCGCTCTCGGTGGACCTCGGACCGGGCATGCTCGACTCCATCTACGATGGTGTCCAGCGCCCGCTCGACGTCCTCGAAGAGAAGATGAACAGCGCCTTCCTCGACCGCGGCGTGGACGCCCCCGGTATCGACCTGGAGCGGGTCTGGGAGTTCACCCCGACCGTCGAGGAGGGCGAGGAAGTCGCCCCCGGCGACGTCGTCGGCACCGTCCCCGAGACCGAGAGCATCGAGCACAGAGTGCTCGTCCCGCCGGGCTTCGAGGGCGGGGTCGTCGAGTCCATCGAGGCCGGCCAGTTCACGGTGACGGAGGCGATCGCCACGCTCGACAACGGCGAGGAGATCACCATGCGCCAGGAGTGGCCGGTCCGCGAGGCCCGTCCGACCGTCGAGAAGAACACGCCGCGCACGCCGCTCGTGTCCGGTCAGCGCATCCTCGACGGCCTGTTCCCCATCGCGAAGGGCGGGACGGCCGCCATCCCGGGGCCGTTCGGCTCCGGGAAGACGGTCACCCAGCACCAGCTCGCGAAGTGGGCCGACGCCGACATCGTCGTCTACGTCGGCTGCGGCGAGCGCGGCAACGAGATGACCGAGGTGATCGAGGACTTCCCCGAACTCGAGGACCCGACGACGGGGAAGCCGCTCATGTCCCGGACGTGCCTCATCGCGAACACCTCGAACATGCCCGTCGCCGCCCGCGAGTCGTGCGTGTACACCGGCATCACCATCGCCGAGTACTACCGCGACATGGGCTACGACGTGGCGCTGATGGCCGACTCCACCTCGCGGTGGGCGGAGGCCATGCGCGAGATCAGCTCGCGCCTGGAGGAGATGCCCGGCGAGGAGGGCTACCCCGCCTACCTCGCCGCGCGCCTCTCGCAGTTCTACGAGCGCGCCGGCAAGTTCGAGAACATCAACGGCACCGAGGGGTCGATCTCGGTCATCGGGGCCGTCTCGCCGCCCGGCGGCGACTTCTCCGAACCGGTCACCCAGAACACCCTGCGCATCGTGAAGACGTTCTGGGCGCTCGACGCCGACCTCGCGGAACGGCGTCACTTCCCGGCGATCAACTGGAACGAGTCCTACTCGCTCTACCGCGAGCAGCTCGATCCGTGGTTCGAGGACAACGTCGCGGCCGACTGGCCGGAGACGCGCCAGTGGGCGGTCGACGTGCTCGACGAGGAGGGCGAACTCCAGGAGATCGTCCAGCTCGTCGGCAAGGACGCGCTGCCGGAGGACCAGCAGCTGACCCTCGAGGTCGCGCGCTACCTCCGCGAGGCGTGGCTCCAGCAGAACGCGTTCCACGACGTAGACACGTACTGCGAGCCGGAGAAGATCTACCTCATGCTGACGGCGATCAAGACGTTCCACGACGAGGCGTTCGAGGCGCTCGACGCCGGCGTTCCCGTCGACGAGATCGTCGCCATCGAGGCCGCCCCGCGGCTCAACCGCATGGGGACGGCGGAGAACTACGAGGAGTTCATCGCCGAACTCAAGGAGGACATCACCGAGGAAGTGAGGGATCTCTACTGATGAAAGAGTACCAGACAATCACCGAAATCAGCGGCCCGCTGGTGTTCGTCGAGACCGACGAACCCATCGGCTACGACGAGATCGTCGAGATCGAGACCGGCGACGGCGAGACCCGCCGCGGGCAGGTGCTCGAAGCGACGAGCGACTACGTCGCCATCCAGGTCTTCGAGGGGACCGAGGGGATCGACCGCAACGCGTCGGTTCGCTTCCTCGGCGAGACGCTGAAGATGCCCGTCACCGAGGACCTGCTCGGGCGCGTCCTCGACGGCTCCGGTCGCCCGATCGACGGCGGCCCGGAGATCGTCCCGGAGGAGCGCCACGACATCATCGGCGCGGCGATCAACCCGGTCTCGCGGGAGTACCCCGAGGAGTTCATCCAGACGGGCGTCTCCGCCATCGACGGGATGAACACGCTCGTTCGCGGCCAGAAGCTGCCCATCTTCTCCGCGTCGGGGCTGCCGCACAACGACCTCGCGCTCCAGATCGCCCGCCAGGCGACGGTGCCGGAAGAGGCCGCCGAGGAGGGCGAGGAGGCGAGCGAGTTCGCGGTCGTCTTCGGCGCGATGGGCATCACGGCCGAGGAGGCAAACGAGTTCATGGAGGACTTCGAGCGGACGGGCGCGCTGGAGCGCTCGGTCGTCTTCATGAACCTCGCGGACGACCCCGCCGTCGAGCGGACGGTCACGCCGCGCATGGCGCTCACGACCGCCGAGTACCTCGCGTTCGACAAGGGCTACCACGTGCTGGTCATCCTCACGGACATGACCAACTACTGCGAGGCGCTGCGCGAGATCGGCGCGGCGCGCGAGGAGGTGCCCGGTCGCCGCGGGTACCCCGGCTACATGTACACCGACCTGGCGACGCTCTACGAGCGCGCGGGCCGCATCGAGGGCCGCGAGGGGTCGGTGACGCAGATCCCCATCCTCACGATGCCCGGCGACGACGACACTCACCCGATCCCCGACCTGACGGGGTACATCACGGAGGGGCAGATCTACATCGACCGGTCGCTCAACAGCCAGGGCGTCCAGCCGCCGATCAACCCGCTGCCCAGCCTCTCTCGGCTGATGGACGACGGGATCGGCGAGGGGCTCACCCGCGAGGACCACGCGGACGTCTCCGACCAGCTCTACGCCGCGTACGCGGAGGGCGAGGACCTGCGCGACCTCGTGAACATCGTCGGTCGCGAGGCGCTCTCCGAGCGCGACAACCGCTACCTCGACTTCGCGGACCGCTTCGAGACGGAGTTCGTCCAGCAGGGCTACCACACCGACCGGAGCATCGACGAGACGCTCGACATCGGCTGGAAGCTGCTCTCGATGCTTCCGAAGACGGAACTCAACCGCATCGACGAGGAGCTCATCGAGAAGTACTACGTCGAGGGCGAGTCGGAGACGGTCGAGGCGGCCGCGGACTAGAGTACCCTTCTCCCTTCGCTTCCCGTGATCGAGTACCGGATGTAGCGACGGTTGTTTAGCTATTCAGGTGATTATCTATGCTTATGTTCGAGGCGAGGAGGTTCGCGACGCCCTCGCCCTTCACGACGGAGCCGTAGAACGTAGTCGACTCGACGACCAGATGGACGATACCGAGGAGCGTCGCGTCCGCCGTCTCGTCCGTACTGGTGGATTTGTCACCGAGGGATGGTGGGACGGAACCGGCATTTCGTCTGGTCAGCCGTTACCCACGGCGTTGGCAGCGGTCCACTGGGAGGGTGGAACTCCCTCGCTCCCTGTATGGCTGGTCTAGACAGCGAGTTCCTCGAGCGCGTCTCGGTGTGTTCGAACAGTCACCGCAGAAACATCCGCAGTCTCCGCGGCCTCGGTTTAGGTTAACCATCGGCCCTGCTCGCGCCCGGTCTCGTAGCGGTGGGCGACTGCGTTCCTCCATCGGCTCACCGAGCAATACGCTCTCTCTGGCGGCTGCGTTGCTCGTCGATCAATTCGGCTACCAGACTGCCCTCGCTCGGGTAGGGCTGAGCGGTCGACTCTACTGACCGAAACCTGCTTGAAAAGCGGTTTCACACGTTGAAGGTGCGGGTCGACCGCTTCCACAACTCGTGGGTGGGAAGTCGGCAGAGCGTCCGCAACTGGATCGAACAGTTCGTACATTCTACGACCGACTGCGGCCGCATCAAGCGCTCGACGATCGGACGCCAGCCGAGGTGCTACACCAGACCGTGCCGAATTCGTAAACCTCCTCGTTCGCGATTCGCGCGCGACTGTGCCACGGAGAGTGGAAAGGCGTAAGTTCGGCGGACGGGAAGCTAGCCCAACATGGCCACAGACGTCAAGCCGACGCGCAAGAACCTCATGGCGATCGAGGACCGCATCGACCTCTCCGAGCGCGGTCACGACACCCTGGAGAAGAAGCGCGACGGGCTGATCATGGAGTTCATGGACATCCTGGACCAGGCCCAGGACGTCCGCTCGGACCTGAACGTCGCGTACGACACCGCCCAGCGGAAGATCAACATGGCGCGCGCGATGGACGGCGACATCGCCGTGCGCGGGGCCGCCGCCGCGCTGAAGGAGCACCCCGAGATCACCACCCAGTCGAAGAACATCATGGGCGTGGTCGTCCCGCAGATCGAGTCCTCGAAGGTACGAAAGAGTCTCGACGAGCGCGGCTACGGCGTCGTCGGCACGAGCGCGCGCATCGACGAGGCCGCCGAGGCCTACGAGGAACTGCTGGAGCAGGTCATCCTCGCGGCCGAGGTCGAGACGGCGATGAAGAAGATGCTCGAGGAGATCGAGACGACGAAGCGCCGTGTCAACGCCCTCGAGTTCAAACTCCTGCCGGACCTCTACGAGAGCCAGGATTACATCGAGCAGAAGCTGGAGGAGCAGGAGCGCGAGGAGATCTTCCGCCTGAAGAAGATCAAGGCGAAGAAGGAGGCCGAGGAGGCCTCCCCCGTCCGCGAGGAGATCGAGGAGGAGACCCGCGAGCCCGTCGCCGCGGACGACTGACTGGCCCTAGCCCCGCGACGCGCCGTCGGCTCGCGTCGCCTTCTGTGCGCTTTTGTACCCCCGCCCCTCACCTCCGGGTATGACCTGTCCCGACTGTGACGCGCCGCTGGTGGCCTTCGCCGTGCCCGAGGACCTCGCAGCGCACGTTCCGTACGACGCCGAGGCGGTCGCGCTGTGCACCCGCTGTCTCGGGCTCTTCGAGGTGCGGCCGCCCGTGGACGTCCCCGACTTCTCCCGGGTGAGCGAGGAGTTCCCCGAGGGCGAGGCGGGCGTCGCCATGGCCGTCGGCGTCTCGCTGCTCGACTCGCTCGCCCTGCACCGCGCGCGCATCGAGGCGCTCTTCTCTCGCGTCGAGGAGGCGGGGTACGACCCGCTGTTGATCGTCGACCGACTCGCCCGACAGGGGTCGATCCAGCCCCGGATGGACCTCGACCGTCGACGGACGCAGCTCGAACAGCTCCTGGAGTGAGACTCGACGTTCGAGTCGTCCTCAACGTTTAATCCGATCGGGCCACCAGTCGCGGTGTGGTTCCCCCGCTCGACGCGGCGGCACTCCCCGGGGGCGTCGCCGACCTGCTGCGACTGCTCGCCGTTCCCGCGTTCGCGTGGGCCGCCTACCGGGACATCCGGACCCGGCGGGTGTCGAACCGGACGTGGCCGCCGTTGCTGCTCCTGGGTGCCGTCGCGCTCGCCTGGGACGCCCTCGTCGTCCTCGACGCGTCGGCGTTCGCGCGACGGCTGTTCCTGCTCCGGGCCGCGGTGAGCCTGGGGATCGTCGCGCCCCTCGGCTACCTCTTCTGGCGGATCGGCGGGTTCGGCGGCGCGGACGCCAAGGCGCTGGTGACGCTCGCGGTGCTCTTTCCCACGTACCCGACCTACTACGTCGGCGGTATTGCCCTCCCGCTCGTCCGAAGCGCGGTCGGCGCGTTCTCGCTATCGGTGCTCACGAACGCGGTGCTCGTCGCCCTCGCCTACCCGATCGCGCTCGCGGTCCGGAACCTCGCAGACGGGTGCGTCTCGCCGCTCGCGCTCGTCGGCAAGCCGGTGGCCAGCGACGCGGTCGAGCGCGAGTACGGCCGCCTGCTCCGGACGACCTCGGGAGTCAGTCGGAACGGTCTCGACCTCGACGCGCTCCGCATGTACCTGCGCTGGCGCGGGACGTCGCTCGCGGCCGTCCGCGCCGATCCCGAGACACACCGCGACCCGGGGAGCCTCCCCGGAACGCCGAACGACCCCGGCGACGGGTCGCTCGCCGACTTCGAGGAGCCGCCGACCGCCGCGAGCGCGGCGGACGGGGGGTCGCGCTCCTCGCCCTCGGTGAACGCCTCTCCCGACTCACCGGCCGGACGCGCCGGGAGCGACCCGTGGGGAGCCGCGGCGTTCCTCGCGAGCATCGAGGGCGACGCCTACGGGACGACGCCCGACCGCCTCCGCGCCGGTCTCGACGCGCTCGTCGAGGCGGATGAGGTGTGGGTCACACCCGGCCTGCCGTTTCTCGTCCCGATGTTCGTCGGGTTGATCGTCGGCCTCGTCCTCGGCGATTTACTCTTTCTCGCCTTAGCCGCGGCCGGGGTAGTGTGAGCGGTCTTCGCACGCGCGGGCTGGCCGCTCGTGCGTCGGCAGTGCATCGTTCCGGTCGGAGATGTGGCCCCGTCCGAGGTGCGGCCGGTTCCGAGCGAGGCGATCGACGAGCGCCGCCGATGGTCCGAACCGCCGACGAATCGGAGGGGATCACCGATACCGACTGACAGTTCGTCAAAAGACCTATTCGCGCGTCGTTCCTCGGTTCGTCCATGAGCGTTGACCTCGCGTTCGAGGGGCCGGACGACCTGCTGCCGACCGTCGCGCAGGACGCCGAGACGGGGGAGGTGTTGATGCTCGCCTACGTCTCCCCCGGGGCGGTCGAGCGCACCCGCGAGACGGGCCGCGCGCACTACTACTCGCGCAGCCGCGACGAGCTGTGGGAGAAGGGCGCGACGAGTGGCAACGTCCAGCGCGTCGAGGAGGTGCGCGTGGACTGCGACGCCGACGCGCTGCTCTACCTCGTCCGCCAGGAGGGCGGGGCGTGTCACACCGGCCACGAGAGCTGTTTCTATCGCACGATCGACGGCGAGGAGGTCGGAGAGCGCGTCTTCGACCCCGACGAGGTGTATGGGTGACGCCGTCGAGGAGCTGACGGCGGCCGCGGAGTCGCTGGCGGCCGTCAGGGTCCGCGTCGCCGACGTGGGACCCGACCGCCTCGACGCCGTCACCGACGCGTACCGCGACCTCATCGGGATCCTGGACCGACACGAGGAGGACGCGACCGGCTACGGGGAGTTCCAGAAGTACGTCCGGTTTCAGGAGGCCGTCGCCGAACGGTTCGACTCGCTGCCGGACGACCTCCCCGCCCGCGAGGCGTTCGACGCGGCGGACGACGCGTTACGGAAGCGGACGCTCTCGGGGAGGGACTTCGATCGCGCCCGCGACGCGCTCGCGCCCGCCGCCGAGCACGCCGATCTCCACGAGGAGTGGCGGGCGGCGCGCGAGCGGTACCGCGAGGCCCGGCGGAGCACGCTCCGCCGGAAGCGCGAGGTCGAGGAGCGAATCGCCGACCTCGAACGGCTCCAGCGGCTGGGCGCGGCCGACCCCGACGCGCCGGTAGAGCGCCTCCGCGACCCGATCGAGGCGTACGACGAGTCGGTCCGGGCGGCGTTCGAGCGGTTCGTCGCCGAATCGAACGCCCGCGAGGTGCTCGCGTTCGTCGAGACGACGGCGGCCTACCCCCTCGTGGGGTTCGAGCGCCCGCCGGAGCGACTCCGCGAGTTCGTCGCGAACCATCCCGTGGGCGAGGAACCGATCTCGACGCTCCTCTCGTACGCCGACTACTCGCCGTCGAAGCTCGATCACTACGTCGAGGCGCCGCGGGAGTTGAAGGCGGCGGTCGCGACCAACCGCACGTACCTCGCGCGCCTCGACGCGACGCCGCTGACCGTCGGCTGGCCGCCGCCGGCCGCTCGCTCGCTTCGCTGGCGAACGCGGGAACTGCTCCCGGTGGTCGCGCGGTTCGCCGACGAGGGGACGGTCGCGCGCCTGCGCGCCGTCCGCGAACTCGCGCGACTGGACGACTACGCCCGGCTCCGCGAGAGCGCCGTCGCGCGGGCGGAACTCACCGCACAGGAGCGCCGCCGCCTCGAGACGACGGACGTCGCGGCGACGCTCGCCGAGGCGCGCGCCGAGCGCGACCGCCTCGCCGACGCGCTGGCGGAGCACCCGCCGCTCGACGAACTCGCCCCGCCCGCCTGACGCCGAGTGGGAGCTACCGCTCGGCGCGCGAGATAAGGTACGTCGGCGATCCGAACCGATCGTGGAACATCCGACCGGAGGTGAGTCAATGACCGGGGGATGCGGTTCGGAGTCGTGCGGCCCGGGGACCTCGAAGCTGAGGTGCGCGGGGACCCAGGGTCACTGTACGGCCGCCCGGCGGCGATGCGTGTGTCCCGCACCGCCGCGAGGACCGGTTACCGACACGTACTCTTCCGCGGGGCGGTGTATAAGGGTTGGGCGTAAGTACTTAACCGGGCCCGCTTCGTCGTGTGGTTTTGTCGGTACGCGGTCACCCGTCCGGCCGATCGGACGTTCGAGATCCGTCGTCAGCGTAGTCGCCGCCGATCCGTCGGGCGGTCACGGTACGACCGGTTTCATTTCCTATTGCGGAATGGGGTTTATCGACGTCGCGGCGGCGCTGCTTCCGGTCCGTCGCTGACCGATGCCGACTACGCGGCGGCCAGCAGAACGTCGTGCATGTCGCGCGCGAGTTCGTTCGCGCGCTCGGGCGTGCGCGCCTCGGCGTAGATGCGGACGACGGGTTCGGTGCCGCTGGGGCGGACGAGCACCCACGCGTCGCCGTAGTCGAGTCGGTGGCCGTCCGTGACGTCGAGTTCGGCGTCGCTCTCCCGGGCGGCGGCCTCGGCAGCGCCGAGGAGCGCCTCGCGCTCGCCGTCGTCCTCGTACTCGACGTTGACGCGCACGTTGTAGTAGCCGCTGTGGGCGGCGGCGATCTCGCTCGCGCGTCGGTCGGCGAGCAGTTCGCAGAAGCGCGCGGCGGTGTACGCGCCGTCCCGACCGAGACGGAAATCGGGGAAGAGCACGCCGCCGTTGCCCTCGCCCGCGACGGGGACGGTGACGTCCGCCTGCTCGAGCGCCCGGATGCGCGTGATGATGTTGGTGCTCCCGATCGGCGTGAGTTCGAGGTCGGCACCGACCTCGTTGGCCACGTCCACCAGCCGCTGAGAGACGTTGACCGCGGAGACCGTCGTGTCCCCGTCGGCGAGTTCGGCGGCCGCCAGCGCGGCGAGCGCGGCGTCGCCCTCGACGTGTTCGCCGGTCTCGTCGACGAAGATCGCGCGATCGGCGTCACCGTCGTGGGCGATGCCGACGTCGGCGTCGCTCGCGCGCACGAGCCGGCGCAGGTCGGCGAGGTTCTCCGCGATCGGTTCCGGATCGCGCCCGGGGAAGCGCCCGTCGGGCTGGCTGTTGACGGTGACGACGTGGCAGCCCAACGCCTCGAACAGCGTCGGGCTGGTGAGCGCGCCAGCGCCGTGGCCGGGATCGAGCGCGACGATCAGTCCCGCTTCGGCAATGCGGTCGCGGTCCACCGCCGCGAGCACCTCGCCGACGTACGCGCGCTTCGCTCCCTCGATCCGCCGGGTCACCCCCGTCGCGTCCCAGGAGACGGTGGCGAAGCGTTCGGCGAGCAGGCGGTCCTCGACGCGTTCCAGGGCGTCGCGGGCCAGTTCCACCCCGTCGCGGCCGACGAGCTTCACGCCGTTGTACTGCGGCGGGTTGTGGCTCGCCGTGATCATCAGGGCGGGGACGCCCTCGCGGGCGGCGTACGCCTGGAGCGCGGGCGTCGGCAGGACCCCGACCCGGTCCACGTCGCAGCCGACGCTCGCGAGTCCGGCGGCCGCGCCGTCCGCGAACATCTCCCCGGTCGCCCGGGTGTCCCGTCCGAGCGCGACGCGCGTCGGTCCCTCCCGCGACGCGAACACCGACCCTGCCGCCATCGCAACGCGCCCGACGAAGGCGGGCGTCAGCTCCTCGTTCGCGACGCCCCGAACGCCGCTGGAGCCAAAGATCTTCATCGTGTGTGTGTGGATCGGGGTCTGTCAAAGGGATTGCGAAGAATCCGTACACCTCATATGGATATATAGAACGTCGATCGTCGAACCTCCCTGGTTCCGAGGGTGGATCTCTGTGAATGGTTGTTCGCGCCTGTTTTTCGGACGGTTTTGTCGGTGGACGTCACTACAGGCCTTGATTAGCCGGTCTCGTCTCCCGGCTCTTCGAGCCTCGGGTCGATTTCCTCACGCTGAGCTTGGTCCGTCGCGGCCACTTCGGCGGACATCTCTTCGTCCTCGTATTCCGCTTCCGCTTCCCCGTGTACGTCATCTTTCCCTTCGTCCGGCGCTTCACCCTCAGTGGAGAAGTCGAGGTTGATACCTTCCCCGCTTACGAGCTGGCCGCCGAAGCTGTTCGCGAGCACGAGCGTGACGCTCGCGAGCATGGCGAGCATCGCGAAGACGGGGTGGACCAGCCCGGTCATCGCCGCCGGGACGCCGACGCCGTTGAAGCCGAACGCGATTATGAGGTTCTGCTTCGTCTTCGCGTAGCTGTTCTTGCCGATCTCGTAGGCGTCCATCACGCCGCCGAGCCGGTCACCCATCAGGACGATGTCCGCCGACTCGATCGCGACGTCAGTGCCGGCACCGATCGCAATCCCGATGTCCGCCTGGGTGAGCGCGGGCGCGTCGTTGATCCCGTCGCCGACCATCGCCACCCGGACGTCCTCGGCCTGGATATCGCGAATTTCGCGCGTCTTGTCATTTGGGAGCACCCCTGCCATCACGCGCTCGATGCCGACCGCTTCGGCGACCGCCGAAGCGGTGCGCTGATTGTCGCCGGTGATCATCACGGGCGTGATCCCCGCCGATTTCATTCGCTCGATCGTCCCGGCGGCATCCGCCTTGACCGTATCTCCGATCGCGACCAGTCCCAGGAGTCGCCCGTCGACAGTCACGCCGGAGACGGTGTTACCCCGGTTCTGGAGCCGCTTGATCTCCTCCTGGCCGGCACCGATGTCGATGCCTTCCTCGGCGAGCCACCCGGGTTTGCCGACTAGGACCTCCTGATTCTCGACAGTCGCCCGGACTCCTTTGCCGGTGACGCTCTCGAACTCCGAGGAGTCCGGGGCGCTCACGCCCCGGTCCTCTGCGTGGTCGAGAATCGCCTTCGCAAGCGGGTGTTCGCTGAACGCCTCCGCCGCGGCCGCGACGCGGAGCACCGTCTCGTCCGTTTCGCCGAGGCTGACGACCTCGTCGACGGCGGGCTCGCCCTCGGTGATCGTTCCAGTTTTGTCGAGGACGATCACTTCGACGTCCTGGAAGATCTGGAAGGCGTCACCCGAGCGCATGAGGATGCCGCGGTCGGCGGCCCTCCCGCCGCCGCGGATGAGCGCGAGCGGCGTCGCCATCCCGAGCGCGCACGGATAGCCGAGCACGAGGGCCGCGAGCGCGGCGAACGCTCCACGCTGGATATTCGGATCACCGCCGATGAGCAGCGGGCCGACCGTCCAGAAGACGAACGCGATGGCAGCCGCCGCCAGCACGCCGGGAACGAAGTATTTGAGCACCCGGTCGGCGAGTTGGAGGACGCCCGGTTTCATCGCGCGTGCCTCCTCGATCTGGTGGGCGACCTGTTGGAGGAACGCGTCGTCGCCTGTTGCCGTGACTTCGATGAGCAACGTCCCGGTCTCGTTGACGCTGCCGCCGATCACCTCGTCACCGACTTGCTTTTCCTCGGGGACGGACTCACCGGTCGCGACGCTCTGGTCGACGGCACTCTCGCCCTCGATGACCTCGCCGTCGACGGGGATCTTCTCGCCCGGTTTCACTCGGACGTGA
The DNA here is from genome assembly GCF_029338575.1 of Halomarina halobia. GTDB lineage: Archaea > Halobacteriota > Halobacteria > Halobacteriales > Haloarculaceae > Halomarina > Halomarina halobia. The sequence continues at coordinate 1,934,692 of NZ_CP119992.1, read as the reverse complement.
TCGCCAACCTCGATTTCGCTGACTTCGACCTCCTCAACCTCGCCGTCTTCATGCACGCGCCGTGCCGTATCGGGTTGGAGATCGAGGAGATCCTGCACTGACCGCGAGGCGCGCGTCCGGACGATCAGGCTCGTGTAGCCGGAGAGGATGTGGTAGGTGGTGATGAAGACGGAGACCGCGAAGAAGTGGACCGTCGGAAACTCGGGGTAGACGAACAGGCCGAGGAATCCGCCGGCCAGCCCGCCGAACGCACCGGCTTCGAGCAGGACGTGCTGGTTGAAGATACCGCGACGAAGACTGTAGTACGCCTTCTTCAGGATGTAGAAGCCCGGCCAGAACATCGTCACCAGCGCGAGCGTCATCACCGTGAGATCCATCAAGGGCGACTGTGACTCGAACGTCCCCCGTACGAAGATCATGAATCCCATCAGTGCCGCGGTGATGATCGCGGCGGCCCCGCTGATGATGAGTTCGCGCTTCCCCTCCTCGAGTTCCTCTTGCTGTTGTTCGAACTGTTTGACCTTATCTGGGTCGCGGATCGTGTAGCCGAGTTCCCGGAGGGTGTCCTTCAATTCGACCTCCTCGACTTCATCCTCCTCGTACTCGACGAGGACTTCTTCGTGGGCGAGGCTGACGTTGACCTTGCTGACGCCGGCGGTCCGATCATACGCCTTCCGGATGCTCTCGGCGCAGAACGAACACGACATCCCGCCCACGTTGAATTGCACCGTCCTGGTCATCCTCTCTAGGAGAGAGCGCCAGAACGTCCTTAAGTATTACGACAATAATTGTATCGGTTTGACGGGGTTGAATGTGGTTGGCGCCGGTCCAGCCGCGCTATTTCACTCTGTACCAGTACAGCCCATCTCCCAGTAGTCTTAAGATTATAGGAGCTGTAGAACTGCCCAATGAGCCTATTTACGGCCGACGTGAACATCGAGAACGTCATCACCACCGATCCAGAGAAGGCGCGAGCGCTGGAAAATGACATCCGTGCGAAGATCCTCGATATGCTGGCGGACGAGGAGATGACGATCGAGCAGATCCACGCCGAACTCGAGCGCCGTGGCGACGAGAAGGCCGAGACGACCGTCCGCCACCACGTGAACATCCTGAAGGACGCGGGGATGGTCGAACTCACTCGGCTCGAGGAGGCGGGCGGCGGGACGCTTAAATACTACCGGTCGAACACTCGTGTCTTCTTCTATGACCTGCCGGAGAGCGCGGAGGAGTCGCTTGCCGGGGCCTCTGAAGCGACCCGCGACGCACTTCGGGCGTTCATCGAGACGCTATTCGCTGAACACGGCGACGAAATCCGGACGGTGGCAGAGGAGCTGAAGCCCTGTGAGTACTGTTCGACCCAGCACTACGAGGAGTTCATCCTTCGCGAGCTGCTCAATCGCTCGCTGACCGAGCTGAGCGAGGACGGCGATCTCGACGACCTGCTCGATTAATCGGCCAGTCGCACTCTTCCGGCTCGCCACCTGATTCAAGCAGGGAGTCCCGGCCTTTAGGCCGGGCGGGAATGCGACAAGACACCACCAAACCGCCGGACGTAAGCCGGCCAACCCCCAAATATTTATGATAGTTTAATACCACATGTGGTATGTAGCATTGAAACGTACCGCCCGCGTCAAGCTCGCCGTCCCCGACGACCGGCGGGACGATCTCAAACGGACGATGTTAACGTTCCGGGAGGTCGCCCAACGGTTCGCGGATCGGGGATGGGAGCGTGACGCGGACGGCTACGTTATCACATCCAGAACGCGCCTTCAGTCGCTCGCCTACAAACAGATCCGAGAGGACACGGAGTTGCACTCGGATCTGTGCATCGGTGCGGTCAATCTCGCATCCGAAAGTCTTCGGAGCGCGGTCGAACGTATGAAGGCCGGCAAACGAGCCGGCAAGCCAACGTTCACCGCCCCGACAGCGACGTACAACACCAACGCGGTGTCGTACTTCACAGACGGAGACGAGCCGGGATACTGCACGCTCGCGGCCTATGGCGGTCGTGTTCGTGCCGAGTTCGTGTATCCGCCGGACGAGGACTGTCCGCAACGGCAGTATCTCAACGGAGACGAGTGGGAACCGAAAGGTGCGACACTACACTACGAACGAGACGGCGGCGAGTACTACCTTCACGTCACGGTAGAACGCGACGAACCGGAAACGGAGTTGGGAGAGGCCGAGAACGGAACGGTTCTCGGTGTAGATTTAGGCGTGGAGAATATCGCCGTCACCAGCACGGGGACGTTCTACTCTGGCGGGCTGTTCAATCACCGCCGAGACGAGTACGAACGCATCCGTGGATCGCTGCAACAAACCGGTACGGAATCGGCACATCGAACCATCGAGCAGATGGGAGATCGAGAACGGCGCTGGAACAACGACGTACTACACCGCATATCGAAGGCCCTCGTTCAAGAGGCAATCACGAACGACTGTTCAGTGATCGCCTTTGAGGACTTGACCGACATTCGGGACCGGATGCCCGGCGCGAAGAAGTTCCACGGATGGGCGTTCAGGCGACTCTACGAGTACGTTGAGTACAAAGCCGCCGAGTTCGGTATCCGAACCAAGCAGGTCGATCCGGCGTACACGTCACAACGCTGCTCGAAGTGCGGGACGACACTTCGCGAGAACCGAACGTCACAAGCGGACTTTTGCTGTCTGAAGTGTGGCTACGAGGTTCACGCCGACTACAACGCGGCGAAGAACGTTGCAACGAAACTACTCCGGTCGGGGCAGAAGTCTCCGGTCGGAGGGGCGGCCAATCAACTCACCCTGAAGTCGGGAACGCTGAACGGGAGCGGCGATTTCACGCCCGCCTCATCGTAGGCCAGACCGGGAGTTCACCGACAAACGCCGGCCTTCAGGCCGGGGAAGTTGATTTCCGACCCCAATCATCGCAGAGCGTCCCGGACACCAACGGAGCGAGGGCGTACGGAATCCGTGTGCCCTGACCGTATGAGTGGAGTGAACGAAGACCGTCCGCGCTGGTTGACGTGTCGCTGCTGAACGCGAAATAAAGCCCTCTACCTGCAACCGCTATCATCGACATGGCGCTACTACGAAAATACCCATAACAGTTAAACGGATCGCTCGTCTACGCGTGGACATGGAACAGTACGGATTCACGGTCGAGGGCATGTCTTGCAACGGGTGTGAGGAGCGTGTCACGAACGCGGCCAAGCGCGTCGAAGGCGTCCGACGGGTCAACGCCGACCACGAAACCGGGACCGTCGAAATCACCGCCGACGAGGACACAGAAGACGACGTCCGCCGGGCCGTCCACGACGCTGGCTACGATATCACCGCCTGAACGGACGAAGCATATCTATTGTATCCTGGCGAAGAGCGCGGGATGATTTCAATTCAAGTGAGCATTGGCGACCGCTTCCGTCCAGTAGTTTCACGAATGAGGTTTGTATTGTGAAATATTGGGACAGCCTCCGGTTCGCGTAACCGCTTCTATTCCCTGGAACTGTGCAGTCCGCTCGTGGCAGTCCACGTCGATCGGGTGTTCCAACTCGTCAAGGTCCTTTACGACGAGTGAAGGACGTGTCATCCGTCTTGGCTTCGGCTCATCGAAGCTCGTGAAGTACAACACGGTCCCGACGCGGCAAACACTCACGCGTGAGACGAGGAGCTCTCCGACGCCGGGAAACGAACTATCCTCTCACTGAGGAACGACTCGTCGACACGTATGAGAACGAGGGCGCCCTCGATCTCCGGCTCCCCCAACGTTGGGGGAGCGATTCGGACCTTCGAGAGCGCCACGTCGGCGAGTTCACGGACGATCGAATCCGGGAGAACATTCGACTCGCTGAAGAGACGATTTTCGGCGCGTTCGACTCGGAACGAACAGCGAACGTGAAGTACCCTGATAACCGGTTCAACGAACTGCAAGCGCTCACGTCGTTGTTCGGATGCGGGACGCCACGGGGCCAGTCGCGGATGGGGAACTTCTTCGGCGGCGACGGGAAGGTGCCACGCGATCGAGGCGGTCGGCGAACGGGGCCTCGGCGACGATCGTGCGTGCTGATCCGGACGACCGTGGCGACACGCTTTCGGCGCTGGCCCGCCGCATCCCGCCATGGACGAGGACATCAGCATCGACGAGAAGCGCGTCTACGGCGCGAAGGCGGGCCGGACGGTCGCGTTCGTCGCCGCGGGGGCGGGGCTCGTGCGCGTGGACGTGTCGGGCGACCTCGTCGGCGGCTTCGGCCTCGAACGCCGCGGGGCGGTCGCGTCGGTCGCCGCGCGCGACGGGGCGCTCGCCGTCGCCGCCGAGGGAGACGTGTTGATCGGTGACGGCGAGGAGACGGGGTTCGGCCCCGCGAGCGCCGTCGGCTTCGACCCGGAGGGGGCGCTCGTCGCCGCCGGATCGGGTCGGGTCGCGCGGCTCGCGGACGACGGGTGGACGACGCTCTCCGCGGTCGAGGACGTGCGCGCGATCGACGGCGACCTCCTCGCGGCCGAGGGGGGCGTGTTCCGCCTCGACGGGACGCGCGTCGGCCTCGCGGACGTTCGAGACGTCTCGACGGTCGGCGTTCCCCTCGCCGCGACCGCGGATGGCCTGTACAAGCTCGGAAACGGCTGGATGGACGCGCTGGACGGCGACTTCCGGGTCGTCGCGTGCGACGGCGAGCGCGCCCACGCCGCCGCGTCCGACGCGCTCTACGAACGGGAACGGGTCGACGGGGAGTGGACCGAGGTCCCCCTGCCCGTCGCCGAACCCGTCGCCGGGATCGGGTACGGCGAGTCGACCTACCTCGTCAGCGGCGAGGGGACGTTCCTCGTGGCGGGGGAGGACGGCTGGCGCGCCCGGTCGCTCGGCGTGCGCGACGTCCGCGGGCTCGCGGTGCTGTAGCCACGAGCGGCAACGAAAACGCGTTTTACCACGCGCCGTCGAGAGGCGCACATGATACTGCCCGGATCGGCGTCGCAGTCGCTCGCGGCGTCGCTCGCCGCCGAACTCGACGCGGAGGTGGGACCCGTCGAGTACGACCGGTTCCCCGACGGCGAACTCATCGTCCGCGCGCCGGCGAGCGGCGAGCACGCGATCGTCGTCGCCTCCACCGTCGACAGCGACGCCCACGTTCAACTCCTGCAGCTCCAGGACGTCGCCCGTCAGCACTTCGAGCGGGTCACGACGGTCGTCCCGTACCTCGGCTACGCCCGGCAGGACCGGGCGTTCAGGGAGGGCGACCCCGTCTCCGCGCGCGCGATGGCGCGGGCCATCTCCACGACCACCGACCGCGTCGTCACCGTCACGCCCCACGAGGAGGCGGTCTGTGACTTCTTCGACGTTCCGACGGAGTCGGTGGACGCCTCGCCGCTGCTCGCCGACCCGCTCCCCGCCGACCTCGACGAACCGCTCTTTCTCGCCCCCGACGAGAGCGCCACCCCCCTCGCGGAGACGGTCCGGGACGCCCACGGGGCGGGCGGCGTGGACTACTTCGAGAAGGTGCGCGACTACGACACCGGCGAGGTGACGCTCACGCCGAGCGAGACGGACGTCGCGGGGCGCGACGTCGTCGTGGTGGACGACATCATCGCCACCGGCTCGACGATGGCCGGGGCGATCGAACACCTGCACGCCGAGCGCGTCGCCCGCGTCTACGCCACCTGCGTCCATCCGATGCTCGCCGCGAACGCCCGGGCGAAGCTGGCCCGGGCGGGCGTCGCGGCGGTCTACGGCACCGACACCGTCGAGCGAGCCGAGAGCGCGGTGAGCGCCGCGCCCGTCCTCGCGCCGGCCGTCGCGGACTCGCGATAGCCGTCCCCCCCTTCCCCGTTCTTTCCCGCCGCCTTCCGGGGTAGCGGCCGCTCTTCTACCGCACCGGCCTCCGGACCGATTTTGGCCGGCCTAAATCGACGCGCTCAAGTATTTTAGGCTGACCTAAAGCGGTATGGAAACCGGACGAACGGGACGCAAACCGGAGAACGGAGGGATCGCTCGTGCGGGCGCGTGAGTGGGTCGTCGCCTCGCTGTACTACGGGCCGGAGGACTACGACATCCCGCCGCTGCCGCGCTGGCGCGAGGGCCGCGACGAGTGCGGGCGTCTGGCGCTGTTCGAGGCCGAGACGGACGAACCGTTCATCACGTGCGGGCGGCCGGTGACGGTGCGCCGGTAGGAAGAGCGCGGTCCCGCCGTTCAGTCCGACGGTTCGGGCGTCGCGAGCGGTTCGACCGCGATCGACATCTCGACGCCCTCGACCTCCCACTCGCGGCGGTGGCCGTCGGCCACGTCGCCGAACTCGGCGGCCCGCACCTCGCGGGCGATGAGGTCCTCGTGCTCGCGCACGAGGCGGGCGACGCGGTCGTCGCCGACGTCGAGGTCGACGCGCACCTCAGCCTCGATGTCGAGGTCGAGGTCCTTGCGCATCTCCTGGACGCGGCGGATCACCTCGCGGGCGTAGCCCTCGCTCTCGATGTCCTCGGTGATGCTGGTGTCGACGTAGACGACCCCGCGCTCCTCGCCGTTCGTCGAGAAGACGGTCCCGGCCACGTCGTCGGGCGTCTCGGTGACGAACTCGACCATCTCGTCGGTGAGTTCGACGGGTTCGTCGAGCCGGTCGTTGACGCTCGCCTCGAGCGCGTCGAGCGTCGCCTCGGACACGCGGGCCTCGTTGAGCGCCCGCATGACCTCCTGGGCGCGCGAGCCGAAGGCGGGGCCGAGGACGCTCATGTCGGCCTGCGCGGAGTACCGAAGCTCCTCCCACGACTCGTCGGGGGCGACGACCTCCACTTCGCGGGCGTTGAGCCGCTCGCGGAGGAGCGGGGCGTGCTCGCGGGCGGCGCGGGCGGCCTCGGCGTCGTTGGCGGCGACGACCACGCGCGGAACCGGCCAGCGGAGCTTGCGCTCGGCCTGCTGGCGGGCGTTCGCGCCCGCCTCCTCGATCCCGCGCAGCACGTCGACGTCGGCCTCGAGGTCCTCCCGGAGGAGCGCCTCGTCGGGTTCGGGCCAGTCGCACATGTGGACCGTGTCGTACCCCGCCTCGCCGGTGAGGGTGGCGTAGACGTCGTCCGCGACGTACGGCGCGTAGGGCGCGAGCAGCTGGACCGTCTCCAGGAGGACGCGGTAGAGCGTCGCGTAGGCGGCGCGCTTCGAGTCGCTCGCCTCCTCGGCCCACATCCGCTCGCGGACGACCTGGATGTAGAACCGCGAGACGTCCTCGACGACGAAGTCGAGGAGGGCGGCGAGCGCGCGGTCCTGTCGGAAGTCGTCCCAGTGGACGATCGTCTCGCGCTTCGTGGACTGGAGGCGCGAGAGCACCCACTCGTCGGCGAGTTCGAGGGGCACGTCCCCGACGCTCACCCCGTCGGGGTCGAACCCGTCCATCCGCATGTACGGCAGCGGGAAGCGAAAGACGTTCCAGAGGATGTTGAGGTCGCGCTGCATCGTCGCCATCTCGTCCCAGGAGAAGCGCATGTCCTCGCCCTGCGGGTTCACCGACAGAAGAAAGAGGCGCATGGGATCCGCGCCGTGGCGCTCCATCGCCTCGTGGGGCGTGACGACGTTCCCGATGGACTTCGACATCTTGCGGCCGTCCTCGGCCAGCGCCCAGCCGTGCATCAGCACCTCCCGGTAGGGGATCTCGCCCATCGCGGTCGTCCCCATGCCGAGTTGCGACCAGAACCAGCCGCGGGTCTGGTCGTGGGCCTCCATGATGAGGTCCGCGGGCCACAGCTCCTCGAAGTCCGCCGTCTCGCCGGGGTAGTCGAGCGTGCCCCACGACGCCACCGAGGAGTCGAGCCACACGTCGAAGACGTCCGGGACGCGCTCGTAGGTGACGCCCCCCTCCGTGATCGTGAGGTGATCCACCGTGGGGCGGTGGAGGTCCACCTCCTCGGGGTCTACCGCCTGATCGACCCGGTCGGCGAGTTCCTGGCACGTCCCGACGACGATCACCTCCTCCGTGTCGCCGTCCCACCCCTCGGGCACCCAGATCGGGATCGGGATGCCCCAGTAGCGCTGGCGGGAGACGTTCCAGTCGGGCGACCCCTCGATGAACTTCCGGAACCGGTTGTCGCGGGCCTCCGGGGGGTGCCACTCCGAGTCCTCGATGTTCGAGAGCATCTCGTCCTTCACGTCGGTGACGGTGACGAACCACTGGTCGGTGGCGAGAAAGACGATGTCCGTCCCGCAGCGCCAGCACTGCCCGTAGTCGTGGCGGGTGGTCTCGTGGGCGAGCAGCAGGCCCCTCGCGTCGAGGTCGGCGATGATGTCGTCGTTGGCGTCGCGGACGAACTCGCCGGCGTACGCCCCGCCCTGCTCGGTGTAGACGCCGTCGGGGCCGACCGGGCAGAAGATCTCGAGGTCGAGTTCCCGCCCGCGCTCGAAGTCCTCCTGGCCGTGACCCGGCGCGGAGTGGACGAGGCCCGTGCGGTCCACCTCGACGTAGTCCGCGTGGTAGACCCGCCCCGCGCCCTCGCCGGTCGGGCGGCTCGGCACCTCCTCCGCGAGGGGGTGGTCGTACTCCCAGCCGAGCATGTCCGCGCCCGACAGCGCCTCGACGACCTCGTAGTCCTCGTAGCGCCCGCGCTTCAGCACGTCCTCGACCATCGCCTCGGCGAGGTAGAGCCGTTCGGTCTCGCCGTCCCTCACGGCGTCGACGGCCACGTAGTCGGCCGCCTCGTCCACCGCGACGAAGGTGTTCGCGGGGACGGTCCACGGCGTGGTCGTCCAGATGACGAGGTGCCCCTCGCGGTCGCGCAGGGGGAACTTCACGTAGATGCTGGGCGACTCGATCTCGTGGTACTCCACCTCGTTCTTGGCGATCGCGGTCTCGCAGCGGGGACACTGCGTGATCGAGCGCTTTCCGCGGTCGACGAGGCCGCGCTCATGGGCGCGCGCGAAGCCCCACCACGCCGCCTCCATGTACTCCGGCGTGACGGTCCGGTAGGGGTTCTCCCAGTCCATCCAGACGCCGAAGGACCGGAAGTCGTCCTGGAGGCCCTCCAGTTGCTCGTCGGCGTACTCCTTGCACGCCCCGATGAACGCCTCCATGCCGAACTCCTCGATGTCCTTCTTGTTGGCGAAGCCGAGTCTCTCCTCGACCTTCGTCTCGATGGGCAGCCCGTGCATGTCATAGCCGGGGCGGTCGGTCACGTCGTAGCCGCGCATCCGCTTGTAGCGGATGTAGGCGTCCTTCAGCGACTTGTTCCACGTCGTCCCCATGTGGGCCGCGCCGCTCGTGTAGGGGGGGCCGTCGACGAAGAAGAAGCGCTCCGCGCCCTCCCGGTTGCGCTTGGTCTGCTCGTAGGCGTCAACGTCCGCCCAGTACTCGCGGACGCGCGCCTCGACGACGTCCGGATCGTACTGGTCGTCTACCTCCCCGAATCGTCGTCGGAGCCGGGACGACTCCGTACCCGACTCGGGGGCGCTGTCGGCGCTATCGCTCATGGGTGAGAAACGCACCCCCGAGGGTAAAGGCGAATCGGTCCGACAGGTATGGCTGTCCGCGGTCGAGGACCGTCGAGTCGAGTACTGTTCCGCTCAGGCCAGCAGCGCCCGCGCCCGGGGGAGCAGGCGGCCGGTCGCGACCAGGTACGCCCCGCCGAGCGCGACCGCACCCATGGCGAGCAGCCAGAGGCCGAGCATCTGGTCGGTTCCGATCGTACTGAGCCCCGCCTGTTCGGTCAGCAGGCCGAGGCCGGTCAGCGCGACGGTCACGACCGCGTAGACGAGCACGGAGAGGGCCTCGAGCACCGGTTCCAGCAATGCGTCGTTCACGGGGGACCGTATCCCGCTCTCGGGTAAACCAGTTACGGAACGGTGTGGTACTCCCCCTCGAACAAGTTTATGCCCGACGTGGCGATACGTGACGTATGGGACGTTACGGTTCGCTCGACTACCCGAAGCTCACGAAGGGCGGCTTCCTGCTCGGCCTGACGCTGTTTCTGGCGGGGGCGATCGGGGGCGCGTTCGCCCCCGCCGTGCTCGGATCGACGCCCGGCTGGCTCTCCACGGTCTTCGTTGACATGGAGGCCGTCGGCATCCTCCTCGGACTGCTCTCGCCCATCGTCTTCGGCGTCGTCCTCCCGCTGACGGAGTGACGGTGACGCCGCGGTACCCCGACCCCGACGACCGCCTCGTCCTCGAACCCGACTGCCGGCGCTGTCCCGAGCTCGCCGCCGCCCGCGAGCGCATCTCGTGGGGCGTCGGACCGGCCGACGCCGACCTCGTGGTCGTCGGCGAGGCCCCCGGCCCGGGCGCGCCCGAGGCCGACCGCTGGCGGGGCGGCAACTGGACCGGCATGGCCTACACCTCGCGCGCCTCGGGTCGGAAGGTGCGGGCGATGTTCGAGCAACTGGGCCACCCGGACGCCTACTACACGAACGCGGTGAAGTGCTTCCCGCTGGATCCGGCGGGCGGCAACCGCGAACCCGCGGCCGAGGAGCGCGCGAACTGCCGCCCGTACCTCCTGGACGAGATCGAACGGGTCGATCCGGCGTGCGTCGTCGCCACCGGCAAACACGCCACGCGGTCGCTGCTCGCGGTCGAGGGGCGCGAGGTCGGCCGCTTCCTCGACCTCGTGCTCGAACCGCAGGACTGTCCGACGCTCGGCGTTCCCGTCCTCCCCGTGCTCCACCCCTCCTACCAGGAGGTCTGGATCTCCCGACTCGGATACACCTACGAGTCGTACCGCGACGCGATCGGGGCGGTGCTGTCGGAGTACGCGTGACGCCGACGCGCTCATCGGCGGACGGTCAGAGCCAGTCGTCGGGTAGCTTCTCGCGGTTGTCGTGCAGGAGGCGAATCGCCGGTTCGATCTCGCGGAACCGCGGTCCGCGATCGACGACCCCCCGCTCCCGATCCCACGTGATGAACCCGGCCGCGGCCAGCTTCGGCAGGTGGACGTGGTGGAGGCGAACCCGACATGCCTCCGGTAGTTCATCCCGCGTCGAGAACGCCTCGACGCGGAACGCCGAGCGCCTCCGGCGGTCGGTACGTCGGTACACTTCGACGAGGATCCGGCGGCGATAGCGGTGGCTGAGGACGTCGAACATCGCGTCGAGCGACGAACCGACGTCGGATTCGTGATGGTCTGTCGTCATTTCGTGGGCTGTAGAACACGCTCGTCGCCGTCGTGGGGACTGCACGGACCGAAGCGACCCGACCAGCGTGATCCGACGCGTCGCGCGAGGAGATCCGGGCGACCGCGTAACCGCAGGACGTCGTGTCTACCCTCCGGTAGCGGCCAAAAGGTACAAATACGTTCCGCGAACCGTGGTAGCGTTTACCCGTTCCCGTGTTAACGGGAATCCATGGCCGTCGATCTCTCCGACCTCGCCGCGCGCGAGGTGACCGGACGCCGCGAGTTCACCGTCCAGCCCCGTCACGCGACGAACGTCTTCGGCGAGCAGGACGATCCGCCCGCGCTCCCCGCCGCGGCGGACGCGACCCCCGACGAGGCCGTGCGCGTGCTCGGCTCGCCCTCCCTCCTCGCCTTCTGCGAGTTCGTCGGCCGGGAGTCGCTGCACGGACGCCTCCCCGACGGCACGGGGACGGTGGGCGAGCGCGCCGACCTCCGCCACCGCCGGGCCGCGCCCGTCGGGACGACCGTGGCCGTCGAGACGGAACTGGTCGGCGTCGAGGGCCGCCGCCTGGAACTGGCGGCGACCGCCTCGCGCGCGGGCGACGGCGCGGTCGTCGGGGGGGCCGACCTCGCCTTCCGGGTGGTCGAGCGCGCGCGGTTCCGGGCGGCGCTGGAGGGACTGGAGGGGTGAGCGGGACGACTGTCGAAGTGGTGTCGTGATCTACCGCCGGCGCTCCGTTCGTCTCCTCGCGCACCGCGTTCAGCGCGCTGTCGAGTTCGAAGAGTTCCCGGACGACGTCGCTGTCGGCGACGCGAAACCGCGTCGGGGACGTACCGGGGACGATCTCGACGATCTCGATCGAGCAGGAGGTCGATGTAGCTCCCGACGGTCTGGCGCGTGACGCCCGCGTGGGTCGCCAGCTCAACGTTCGGAAGCCCCTCGCTGCCCCCGACCCCAACGCCTACCCTCCCGGCGTGCATCCCCCTCCCATGGATACGAGCGAGCAACTGTACGACCGCGAGGCGACCGGGTGGCGTCGCGGCCTCTACGACGACGTCAAACACACCTTCCGCGCGCCGGTGGTCAACTGGATCTTCCGGACGGCGGTGGCGAACGAACCCGAGTTCACCCGCTACGCGTGGGGGCAGGTCAAGCCGCTGTTCGAGACGCGCGCGTTCGCCCGGCTCACGGTCGAGTACCGGGACGCCGTGCTCTCGGAACTGGACGACCTCCCGGCCTACGACCCGGCGGCGCTCGGCGTCTCGCCGGCCGCGTTCGCCGAGTTGCGGGGGCAACTCGCCACCTTCGACGTCGTCGCGCCCCGCCTCGCCGTGCTCTTCGAGGCGATGGACCGGGGGCTCCACGGTGAGGCAGTGGGGACCGACACCGCGGACGACCCCGCGACGACCGCGCCGTTTCCCGACTGGCTCGACCGGGACCGGGGCGCGCCGCCGTCGATGGTCGCGCCCGACGCGGTGCCGGGCGAGCTATCGGGGACGGTCGAGTCCGTCCGGGAGTTTCACGGCCTCGGTTCGAACCTGCCGAGCATCTACCGCTGTCTCGCGCAGTGGCCCGCCGCGCTCGACCGGCTGTGGGGGGACGTCGAACCGGCCCTCGAGAGCGCGGCGTTCGACCGCGCGTGCGACCGGGTGGACGATCTCGCGAGCGGGTTCGTGACGGGCGCGCCCTACCGACCCCGCCTCGCGCCCGACGACCTGCGCGGGATCGGGATGGAGGAGGATTCGATCGAGGACGTACAGGAGCTCTTCCGGGAGTTCAACTCGGGGCCGGTCGAGACGGTCCTGCCCGCGCTCCCGGTCTTCGCGGCGACGGTGGGCGCGGGCGGCGAGCGCGCGCCGCTGTAGCGCGTCGCGTCCCCCGCGACGGGCGAGGCCGGGGTCAGTCGAGGCCAAGCCCGCCCCGCTCGCCGTACCGGAGATCGCGCGGCGGGGCGAGCGAGTAGGGGTTCGGCGCGTCCGGGTGGCCGAGTTCGGGGCCGGCGTTCCAGGTGAGAAAGACGTCACGGCCGTCAGGATCGGGGACGACGCGGCCGGTGTACTGCCGGCTGTCGCTCCCGAGGAGGAGGTCGTCGGTCTCGGGCGGCGCGAAGTCGCCGTCGAGCGCGTCAGCGACGAGGTAGCGGACGCCCGTCTGGCGGTCGTCCGCCGGGACGTGATCGGCGTACCACGACGCCTGCACCGAGAAGAGGAGGTACCAGCGCCCGTCGCGCCGGTGGAGCGACGGGACCTCCATCTCGCGGTACCGTCCCGGCGACGCCGCGGGCGGGAGGACCTCCCACTCCACGAGGTCCGCCGAGCGCGCGCGGGCGATGCACCCGCGCCGCCCCGGCGGCCGATCGGGATCGCGCGCCGTGACGAAGGCGTAGAACGTCCCCGACTCCGGGTCGCGGACGATGCAGGGATCGCGCCAGGGTACCGTTCCGTCCACCGTCTCCTCGCGCCCGGCGTAGCGGTCGTCGGGGGGGAGTACCGGGTTCGCCGGGTGGGGTTTCCACGTCCGGAGGTCCGTCGAGGTGGCGACGCCGATCCGCTGGGTGTGCCCGTCGGGGTCGCGCCGCGAGCGCCCGGTGTAGAAGAGGTAGTGGCGACCGTCGCGTTCGAGCGTCCAGCCCGTCCAGAGCGCGAGGCTGTCCCACGCCGCCCGGTCGGCGCTCGGTTCGAGTATCGTCCCTCGGTCGGTCCACTCGCGGAGGTCGGTCGAGACGGCGTGGCCGACGCTCGAACAGTGGTGTCGTTCCGACGGCTCCGTCCCCGCGGGGGCCTGCAGGTGGAACAGGTGGTACGTTCCGTCCACCTCGGACACCCAGAAGTCCCAGATGACCCGATCCGGCGGACAGTATCCGATGCGGCTCACGTAACGCGGTTCTCTCCCCAAGCGCGTATACTTTCGGTCGCCCGCCCGATATCGCCGGGCCGGCGACGCCGCTCGACCGAGTGCGACCGGGAGCGTCGGCGTCAGTCGTCGGCCGCCGCCACCCCGCCGCGGGCGGGTCGGCCCACCCGCAGGTGGATCCACGCCGCGCAGCCGACGGCGAGCACGCCCGCGAGCGCGGCGAGGCCGAACGCGACGCGGTAGCCGGTGACCGAGTAGACGCGCGCGCCGTTGATCGTCTCGCCCGTCCAGTAGGCGTCGAGCGCGACGCCCATCAGCGCGGGGAAGGTCGCCGCCCCGAAGTAGCCGAGGCTGTTCACCGTCCCGGTCACCGTCCCGCTCGCGGTCGCGCCGTGGCGCTCCTTGGCGACGGTGTAGGCGAGCGCCGTCCCGCCGTTGACGAACGTCCCGAGGAAGAGCAGCGCCCCGAGCACCGGCAGCGGCGGCGCGACGGCGAGGAAGATGGCCCCGTAGGCGAGCGTGAACCCGACGCTCGACGCGAGGATTACCTCCGTCCGGCGGCCGAGGCGATCGGAGAGCGCGCCGAAGACGGGCGGGCCGAGCAGCAGGCCGACGTTCCCGAGCAGGACGTACGTCGAGGCGCGGGCGACCGACACGTCGTAGACGTGGACGACGTACGGCACGCCCCACAGCCCGAGGACGGTGAAGTTGACCCCGAAGAGGAAAAAGAGCATGCCGCCGAGCAGCCACGTCTCCCGCTCGCGCAGGACGCGTTTCGTGTTCGCGAGGACCGTCGCGGCGCTCACCGACTCCGTTCCGGGGGTCACGCCGTCGGGCGCGTCGAAGCCGGCCCGCCCCGGGTGGTCGCGGACGAGCGCGTAGACGACGACGGCGATGCAGAGGCCGGCCGCCCCCGCGATCAGCAGCGCCGTCCGCCAGCCGAGGGCCCCCGCCACGAGCGCCAGCGGGGTGGTGGCGAGCACGCCCCCGAGCCCCGCGGCGGCGATCGTCCACCCGGTCATCGTGGCGAACTCGTCCGGGCGGAACCAGTTCGCGCAGAACCGGAGCGTGGCGATGTAGAGGACGCTCCCGCCGAGGCCGATGCTCGCGCGGGCGAGGAAGCCCCCGACGAGCGTCCCTCGGGTGGCGAACGCGAACACGCCGGCGCTCATCACCACCAGCCCGAGGGCGGCCACGCGACGCACCCCCGCGCGATCGACGAGCACGCCCGCCGGTAGCTGGAGCGCGGCGTAGATGTAGAAGAACGAGGCGTGGAGCAGGCCGAGTTCGGCCGCGCTCGTGTCGAAGGCGCGGGTCAGCTGGTCGGCGAGCACCGACGAGGAGACGCGGTGGAAGTTCACCAGGAGGAAACCGCCGGCCAGAACCGTCCACAACACCCATCGCCACCGTCGCGGATCCGACCGAACTGTCATCCCCTGTCCCGTTCGGTTCGAGCGACAAATAGGTACGCGTCACCGACGCTCACGGTGACGCTTCGCCCAGAAAGCGCGCCGCCGCGCCCCGGAGGAGCGCGTCGAAGGCCTCGTCGGACAGGTCCCGGGACAGCAGGTGCTCGCGCTCGCGCTCGTAGGCGTACGGGACGTTCGGGTAGTCGGAGCCGTACATGATCCGGCCGGCGAGGTCCTCGAAGGCGGCGTCGGGGATCGAGGCGGGGTCGAAGCCGAGGAGGTCGGGGGCGGTGGACGCCATCGCCACGCAGGTGTCGAGGAACACGGACTCGCGCTCGCGGGCCAGCTCGAGAAAGCCCTCGTGCTCGTAGGTGCCCATGTGGGCGCAGCAGGCCCGCACCTCGGGGTAGGAGTCGACGAACGCCCGGAAGCGGTCGAGGCCGACGTGGGGGCTGTCCTCGAACATCGGCGCGGTGCCCGCGTGAAAGACGATCGGGCGGTCGTACTCGGCGGCGAGCTCGTAGGCGGGGTCCAGCCGCGGGTCGTCCGGCGCGCAGCCCTGGACGGGACACTGGAACTTCAGGCCGCGCGCGCCCGCCTCGAACGCGTCGCGGACGACCGTCCGCACTTCGTCGTCGGCGTGGACCGTCGCGAACGGGATCGCCATCTCCGACGCGCCCGCCCGCTCCAGCAGCCACCCGTTCAGCTCCCGCGCGATACCCGGCTTGTGGGCGTAGGGGAGCGCCACGTAGCGCGCGACGCCCTGCGCGCGCAGCACGCGCTCCACGTCCGCCTGGGCGGCCGAGTCCGGGAACGACCAGCCCGCCTCGTCGTGCAGGGCGCTCCGGATGGCCGTCATGAGGCGCTCGGGCATCAGGTGGACGTGGGCGTCCGTGACGTCGCTGAATCGGTCGTCACGGCCGGAACCGCCCGCGTCGTCCGACCGACCGTTCCCCGTCATGCGCGCTCGGCCTCGAAGTCGAGCAGGCGGCGCTTGCACGCGACCCCGTCGGCGGCCGAGAACCCGCGCAATCCGCCGTCGCTGCCGACCACGCGGTGGCAGGGGACGACCAGCGGGACGGGGTTGCGCCCGCACGCCCCGCCGACGGCGACGGGGGCGGTGTCGAGATCGGCGGCGAGGTCGCCGTAGGTGCGCGTCTCGGCGTAGGGGATCGCCGCCATGGCGCGCATGACCCGTCCGGTGAACGTCTCCGGGAACCGGACGGCGAGGTCGAACGACCGGCGCTCACCGCGCTCGTACTCCCGGACCTGCTCGCGGATCTCGGCGCGGTCGGCGTCGAGGGACCGCTCGTCGAGGGCGAGGTCCGAGCCCAGGACGGAGACGCGCATCAGAAGTGCCCCCGCGCCTCCGCCGCGTAGGTCTCCGGGGCGACGTCCACCACGCCCTCGTCGTGCAGCACCGTGAAGAACGTCGCGTCGCTCCAGTAGTACCGGTCGAACACCGACCGCGCGACGATGTCGAGCACCGGGGTCACCCCGTCGGCGAGGAAGAGCGCGAAGTTGAAGCTGTTCAGCCCGGCGTCGCCGTAGTAGGAGAGGACGTTCGCGAGCCCCGACGCGAGGTCGGCGACGAGGTCGCTCTCGGGGGCCGGGACGCCCTCCGCCCCGGCCGCGACGCCGACCAGGTGGCGGTGGTTGCGCGGGGCGAACGGCGCGAGCCACGACACGCCGCCTGTCTCGGCGACGAACCGCTCGCCGTCGCGCTCCTCGTCCGCGAGGTCGGCCCAGTAGTCCGCGCCGTGCTCCTCGCGGTAGGCGCGCTCGGCCTCGCGCAGCTCGCGCTGGACGTTCGTCCCCCGGTCGTCGACGAGCGTCTGGAGGTGGGGGTGGATGATGCTGCTGCCCGCCGACCGGAGGAAGTTCATACTCACGCTGGCGTACGGGGCGTCCTCGTGGTCGCGAACGGCCGTCACGTACCGGAGCGCGGCGCGCAGGCCGTCCGCGAACACCTCGGGCGTGAACCCGTCGATCGGTCGGTAGTGGTCCTCCGTGAGCGCGACGACGTTCGAGTGCGCGCCGTAGGGGCTGAGGTTCGGGAAGGAGGTCGCCTCGCCCTCCGTCCCCCGCTCCTCGCCCACCCAGTCGGGGTACTTCGGGGTGACCTCCTCGACCGTTCCCGGGCAGAAGAAGCAGTTCTCGTCGTCGCGCACGACCTCCTCGATGTCGAACTCCTCCGGGTGGACGAAGTTATCGGGAACGATCCGCGCCTGTCGCCCCGTCAGCGGATCCTCGCGCACCTCGACCTCGACCTCGACCGGGGCGAAGTCCTCGAGCGGGCTGTAGAACGACGCCCGCTGTACGTCCCTGACGAACTCGATCGGCATGGTGTCTCACGATTCGCGGGTCAGAGTAAAAAGGTTCACCGCCCCCGCCGCGCCGGCCCCTGAGCGGGGCCACCGGGAGGCTTTTGCCGCCGCCGGACGACCGCCCGCCCATGGTCGACTGCATCTTCTGTCGCATCGTCGACGGCGACCTCCCGAGTCGCACGGTGTACGAGGACGACTCGGCCCTCGCCTTCCTCGACGCGAACCCGCTCGCGCCGGGACACACGCTCGTCGTCCCGAAGGCCCACCACGAGCGGCTGGACGACCTCCCCGACGACCTCGCGGCGGACCTCCTCGCCGTCCTCTACGACCTCGTGCCCGCCGTCGAGCGGGCGGTCGACGCAGACGCGATCACCGTCGGGTTCAACGACGGCGCGGCCGCCGGCCAGGAGGTGCCACACGTCCACGGCCACGTCGTCCCGCGCTTCGAGGGCGACGGCGGCGGCCCCATCCACGCCGCCATGGGACGCAGGCCAGACCTGAGCGAGGAGAAACTGGACGACATCGCCGCGGCGATCGGGGAGCGGGGGTAGTCGTTTCGACGGCAGTCGCCACGGGCCCGTCGTAGCCCCTCGCGACGGCCGTTCCGAATGTACGCTTCGTCGTCTCTCTCGCCGACGGCGGACCCCTCGCTTCCGTCGCACGTGGCCGTCAGGTGGGGGTACGGGCCGGTCGAGCGACCCGTCAACCGATCGTTCCAATCCGTTCGTACCGCGAGACGTCCTCCCCGTCGGAGACGGTGACGTCCTGCAGGTGACAGTACAGCGTCTCGTAGCCGCCACCGTGATCGATGACGACGTAGTTGCCGCGGGCGCGCTCGTAGTGGGTGTGGGCGGTTCCCGCTCGCGCGGCAAGGACCGGCGTCCCGTGGTCGCTGGTGCTGTCGACCCTGTCGTGGTCCCCGTAGCTCCGGTTGCTATACCAGTCGGATACCATGTATCCCGTCGCCGGGCGGGAGACCTCCGCGGCGTCGGTGCCCCGCTGGATGGCCCACCCGGTCAGGCGACCGTGGGTCCCGTCGTCGAAGCGGTGCTTCCACCACGTGTAGCCGTCGGCGGACACCGGGCCGTCTACGATGTAGCCGCCGGCGTACCTCGCGGCGGTCGCCTCGATCCCGTACCGCAGCCCCGGCCCAGCACGGACTGCCAGGTCGGCCGTCGCGTAGACTGCCTGCCCGACGGAGTGGACACTCGCGCGCTCGCACCTCGCCGTTGGGATCGCCAGGAGGGCGGAGGCCGCAACCGCCGCACCCAGAAACTGTCGACGGTCCAGATATTCGCACATAATTCTGATTCACAATACCGTGTTATATATTTTAAATTTACTATCGGGTATATGTATACTACTGTTCGGCTCGGGAGACGTCGGGTCACGGTCGTGGACGCCCGTATGCTTTTATAGGATACCCTCACGAAATACGATATGACTGGTTACAGCCTCGTCGGCGCGACCGGCGGTGCCGGAACGACCCGCCTCGCGCTCGAGTTCGGCGCACTGCTCGCCCGTGGCGGCCACGACGTCGCCGTCCTCGACGCGGCGTACGCCACCCAGGGCCTCGTCGATCACTGTCCTACCTACCCGGACGCGGACGTAACGGAACTGGCGCTCGACCCCGACGCGCCGCTGGAGGCGGGTCTCGTCGACTTCGCGTCCGACGCCGAGGGCCGCCTCGCCGTCTGCCCCGCGCGCGCCCCGTTCGAGCGACTGGCCCGCGCGAAGACGCCCGAGGCGGCGCGGCGGTTCGAGGCGCGCATAGAGGAGGCCGGGGGGCGCTTCGACTACGTCCTCGTCGATACGCCCCCGGTCGCGGCGAACCAGGCGGTCGCGGCGGTCACGGCCTGCGCGTCCGTCTCGGTCGTCGCCCCGCCGGGCCAGCGGGGACGCGCCGCGCTGGTCCGGGCGCGCGACCGCCTCGCCGACCTCGGCGTCGAGGTGGACTCGGTCGTCGTGAACCGTCCGGAGAGCGTCGACGACGCGCCCGACGCGGACGCCGTCGTTCCGGAATCGACCGGCACCGACCCGGCCGCGGTGCCGGTCTGCGCCGCCGCGGACGGCCCGTTCGCCGCGGGCGTCGCGGACGCGGTCACGACGCTGTTCGGCGTGCGCGTCGAGGTCGAGGTCGGGGACGACGGCGTGCGCGAACGGTTGCGGTCGCTCCGCCGCTAGCGACGGTCGAACCCGTCGTCCATCGTCTCGGCGAGGAGGTCGCGCTTGGCGACGGCGGCGTCCCCGCCGAGCGCGAGCGCGTCCGCGAGCGCCTCCCGCGCGCCCGGAAGCGGGTCGTGGGTCTCGACGTAGACGGCGAGCGCGAACGCCGACTCGCTCGCCCCCGAGAGCGAGAGGGCGTCCGCGCGCGAGAGCCGCGCGTCCAGCCAGTCGTCCACGAGTTCGCGACCCGTCGGTCCGAGCGGCGAGACGTGCTCGCCGAGGAGGTGCAACACCTTCGCGCCGGTCACCGGCGGGAGGTCGGCCGCGCCGGCGCTCGCTCCCACGCTCGCGCCGCCCGCGTAGGCCTCGACCACCGTCGCGGCCGCGTCGGCCGAGCACGGCAGGTCGTCCTCGAACGCGGCGAGTCGCTCGTCCAGGGAGGCCTCGGTCGCGTCGACGCTCGCGACGCCGCGCTCGCGCTGCTCGGTCGTCACCTCCACCCCGGCGGCGATGTCCGACAGCCCCATGCGCCGAAATTGTTCCTTTAACTGACTTAAAAGTTCGGATGAATGTATCGTCGCGGGGCGGGCCGTCTCGGTTCCGCGGCGGTGATCGTCGGGGACGTCCGACCGAAGGCACGAGAGCGCCCGGCGATTATATTCATAAGATAAATTTCTAATAGAAAAAGAGTTATACCGACGCGAACGATTCACTACGTCCGGTGGGTGGACTGATCAGATCATGAGACGAAACACAGGTGGTTCGAATCCGACGTCCGGATCAGGACTCGCCGACAGCGAGGCCCTGTCGGCGGACTCGATATTCGATGCGCTGGCCCACAGGCGTCGACGGTGCGTCATCTACTGTCTCCGGGAGTACGACACGCCGATGACGCTGCCCGATCTCGCGGACGAGGTCGCGGTCCGGGAGCGCGGGACGACGATCGCGGCGATCCCGGGCGAGGAGGTAAAGCGCGTCTACATGTCGCTCTATCACTCGCACATTCCGAAGCTCGCGAACGCCGACGTCGTCGCGTACGATCAGGAGCGGGACATGGTCGCGCTCGCGGAGAACGCCGCACACCTCGCGCCGCACCTGGAACTCCTCGAGGAGAACGATCCGTCGTAGGCGGACGGGAGCGACCCTCGAACGCGTCGGCCCGGACCGCTCGCCGCCGAGCGTGGGCCCCGGCCGAACGAAGGTACCGGTTACCGGCACGCTCTCGCCCCCGACTCCGGTCGAAACGCGGACCCGTCGCTCTTCTTTAAAGGCGGTGTCGGGACAAGTTTCACCTGTGATGAGTTCGGCATCAGCGGGGAGTTGCCCCGAATGCGACGGTCACCTGCGGCGGGAACGTACCGAGACGGTCTGCGGTAGTTGCGGCCTCGTCGTGAGCGAGGACGCCATCGACCGCGGTCCCGAGTGGCGTTCGTTCGCGGAGGACGGGTCCGACCCCAGGCGCACCGGCGCGCCGCTGACCCGCTCGCGTCACGACCGCGGCCTCTCGACGGAGATCGGCTACGCGACGCGCCTCAAGGGGCGCAAGCGCCGCCGCGTCGCCCGGATGCGTCGCCACCACGACCGCGCGAAGATCGGCTCGAAGACCGAGCGAAATCGCGTCTACGCCTTCACCGAGATCCGCCGCCTGACGGGCGCGCTCCAGCTTCCCGACCACGTCCGCGATCGCTCCTGCGTCCTCTTCGAGTCCGCACAGAACGAGGACCTCCTCCGGGGCCGCTCGCTCGAGGGGTTCGCCGCGGCGGCGGTGTACGCGACCTGCCGGGTCGGCGGTATCTCGCGCACCGTAGGGGAGGTCACGGAGCACGCGAGGGCCACCCGCGCCGAGCTGCGGGCGGCCTACGACGCGCTGAACCGCGAACTCGGGCTCCCCACCGGACCGATCGACCCCCGCGAGTACCTCGCGCGCTTCGCGACGGAACTCGACCTCCCCGCCTCGGTCGAGCGTCGCGCCCGGGAACTGGGCGTCGAGGCGGCCGAGCGCGGCCTCGTCTCCGGGCGCAACCCGGCGGGCGTCGCCGCGGCGTGCCTCTACACCGCGGCGGACGAGGCGGGCCGCTCGATCACCCAGCGTCGCGTTGCGGACGTCGCGGGCGTCACCCCGGTCACGCTGCGCTCCACGCACTACGACCTGACGGACGACTGAACGACCGACCCGAGTTCCTCGAACGGTTCCGCCGCCCGCCCGTCGAGCGACGCGACCGGCACGCCGTGGGCCGTCGCGCGGGCGACGACGTCGGACTCGGGGATGGGCGTCACCGGCGCGCCGAAGAGTCCCTCGATCCGATCCACCGACGGATCCTCGCCGGCCCGGTTCAGCGCGACCGCCGCCAGGCCCGCGTCGAGTTCCCGCGCGAGGACGCGCGCGCGGACGGCGTCGGCCAGCGCGACCGACGACGGCGTCGTCACGAGGACGCACGCCTCCGCCGCGAGCAGCGCCATCCCAACGTCGCTTCCCGCTCCGGCGGGGCAGTCGACGACGCACCGGCCGTACTCGTCGGCCACCGCCTCGATCGCCCCGACGAGCGCCCGCGGGTCCGCCGCCCGCGCCCCGACGAGCGTCCGACCGCAGGGGAGGAGCGCCACCGGTCCGCCCTCGCGCACGGCCTCGACGGGGTCGGCCCGCCCCGCCAGCACGTCGTGGAGGTCCGGTCCCCGCGCGGTCGGCAGGTCGGCCATCCCCAGGTCGGCGTCCACGACGACCGCGTCGAGCGCCCGGCCGAGGTTGTACGCGACGGTGGTCTTCCCGACGCCTCCCTTCCCGCCCGTGACGGCGAGGATCACGCGACGCGCTCCAGCGTCTCGATCGGCAGGTCGAGCGACGCCCGCCGGCGCAGGTCGGCGACGCGCGCCTCCAGTCGAGCGAGCGTCTCCCGATCGTCTTCGAGCGCGGATCGGAGCGCCCGCGCGCCGGCCAGCCCGCCGACGCGCTCGAGCGCCGCGGTCGCGTCGTCGAGCGTCTCCACGGCGGCGAGTTCCTCGCCGGCCTCGATCCGCGCCTCGATCGTTGGGAGCGTCGCCGCCGCCGCATGTAACGGAGCCGCGCCGTCCCCGCGCGCGTCGGTCGCCTCCCGGTCGGTTCCCCCCTCCCGCTCGCCCGTCGCCTCCTCGTTCCCGCCCGCTCGCCCGTTCTCCGCACCCTCATCGTCGTCGCTCTCCGACCCGCACTCCGCCGACCGATCGCCCCCCGCCGCCCGCTCGGGAACCGGCACCGCCGCTCGCGGCGGGCGGGGATCGGAGAGCGCCCGGACGACGCCGTCCGGGGTCGCCTCGACCGCGGGTGCCCAGTCGGGGCGGTCGAACGTCGGCGACCCCTCGTCGGCCGCCAGCGACTCCACGGCCACCGGTTCGCCGTCCGTCGGTCGCGCGGGCGTCGCGAAGCCGAGCGCCAGGGTTCCCTCCACGCTCCCCTCGAACCCCTCGTCGGTCCACCCCGGTTCGGGCGCGCCGCGACGTCGCGGCGGCCAGATCGGCGCGAGGTGACTCGTCAGTCGGACCCGCCGTCGCCGGGCGCTCCGTAGCACGACCGAGACGAACGTCACCCCGCTCCGGCGGCGCTGTGACCACTCGATGTCCATGGGGACGCTTGCCGCGTTCTCCGGGATAAACTACAGGCGGAGGACGGGCGCGTCGAGCCACTCGGCGGCGGCCGCCGCGCCGTCGAAGCGGTCGCACGCGAGCACGACCGGCGCTCGCACCTCGCCCACCCGGAGCACCGCGAGCGTCGCCGTGACGCCGTCGGCGGCGAACGGATCCGTCGGGTCCGCCGGATCCGACGACGTCGGTCCGGGCGCGTCGGCGACGCCCGCCTCGTCACCCGTCCCGCGGAGCGCCCGCACTCGCCCCTGGAGGGCGGCGACGCGCTCGCGCAACCGCGCCACGTCGCTCGCGGCGTCGGCGACCCGTCGCCGCACATCGCTCGCGTCGACGCGCTCGACCGGTTCGTCCCCGAGGGCTTCGAGCCGACGCTCCAGGCGGGCGCGCTCGTCGTCCTGCGGCGCAGCGAGCCCCCGCGATCGGGCCGCGAGCGCCAGCGCCGTCCGCACGCGGAGCGCGGCGGCCTCCCGGACGACGCCCGCCCGCTCGTGGAGCGCCCCGGGCCGCGGACACTCGACGAACGAGTCGGCCTCCCGGACCGCTCGCGCGACGCGCTCGACCGTCAGCCCGCGTCCCCGGAGGTCGATCGCGTCCCCGGTCAGCGTTTCCGACGGCAGGTGAACCCTCACCGGCCCCCTCACAGCTCCCGGTCGGCTAGCTCCTCGGGGGCCGGGTGGTCGGTCCCGACCGCGAACTTCGCGTAGGGCACGTTCGGGTCCGCTCGGCGCTCGTAGGCGTGGGCGGCCTCCCGGACGCGCTCGGGGACGGCGTCGAACTCGTTGAACGGCTCGACGCGGGAGAGCTGCACCTCGCCGGGGTGCTTCTCGCGCAGTCGGAGCGCGAGGAACGCGCCGAGTTCCGTCGCCTCGAACAGCGCGACCCGCCCGAACCGCCTGACGACGCTCCCCTCGTGCGCGCGATGGACGTTCCTGAGGCTTCCCCTGGCGGCCCGCGAGTAGGCGATGACCAGTAGCACAGCGTGAACTCGAACCCCTCTCCACGATAAACAGTACGGTTTTCGTGACTGATCGTCACTCGACGCGCTCGACCTCGAACGAGCCGGGGTCGTCGACGAGCGCGCGGAGGCGCTCGCGCGCCTCCTTCGGCGAGGTCGCCACGACGACGAGGCCGTCGACCGGCGGATCGCCGCTCGCGCGGTAGGCGTCCCGCTCCGCGAACGACGTGGCGTAGGTGCGCAGGACGCCGCGGACGCGCCGCTCGGCCGCGGCGAGGTCGCACTCGCCCGCCTCGAAGTCGCTCAGCACGTCCTCGATGTTGCGCAGCGCGGAGATCCGGTCCATTCGACTGGTCGTGATCGAGCGCGGGGCATAAGTCTCCCGCTCGCCCGTACCGAGTCAGTCCGCCCTCGGTCCCGGTCCCGCCCGACTCTGCGCGCGCCAGCCGCCCGACAGGTCGCACTCCGGGCGCTCGACGTACTCGACCTCCGTCTCCCTCGTCACCTCGCCCTCCCCCTCGACCGCCTCGACGACGAACGCGATGTCGTGGGAGCTCCCGCAGCAGCCGACGTCACAGAACTCCTCGAAGCGCTCGCCCTCCTCGAACGTGTCGTGGGTGCGCCTGAGCCACGCTCGGAAGGGCTTCGTCTCGATCTGCATGCGCCCCCACGCGCTCAGGTCCTCCGGGTGCGAGAGCACGACGCGCGTGATCATGCCGGCAGGTAGGGTCCGAACGCGCATAGACCTTCGGCGCGCGCCGCGTCACGTCCTCGGTACGAAACGGGCGGTCAGACCGTCCGGAGGTAGTCGGTCTGTGGCTCGTAGACGTCGCCCTGGCGGCGCAGTTTCTCGATCTCGTGTTCGGCCTTCGAGCGCTCGATGCCGACCGCCTCGGCGCGGTCGAGCACCTCCTCGACGGGCGCGCCCTCGTCGTACTCGACCTCGACCTCGCCGATGATGCCCTTGATGTCGCGGATGCGGTCGCGCTGGGTCTTCGAGGTGCCCGTCTCGACGATGTCCGCGTCGAACTCGCCCGTCTCGGGGTCCATGCCGATGTCCTCGAGCGAGGAGCGCACGACGTCGATGACGCGCCGGGCGTCCTCCCGGTCGACGCTGTCGGAGAGGCGGACGCGCGCGGAGGCCTCCGCGAGTCGGACCAGCCCCTCCAGCTTGCGGGCGGTGACGGGAACGGGCGCGTCGCCGTCGGCCCCCTGCGAGCGGAGGTCGACGTAGAACTCCTCGATCTCCTCGCGCGCCTCCTCGGTCATCACCGGGAAGCAGGTACGCTTGGCGTAGGCGATGTACTTCCGCAGCAGGTCGGCGTCGATGGCCGGCTCGACGTCCTCCGTGACGGTGTCGACCTCGTCCTGCGTGACGTTCGAGGCGTTCGCCTCCGTGCGATGGGTGTGGAGCTCGCCCGCGTAGTTCGTCGTGAGGATATGCTTCGCGAGGTCGCGGTCCTGGTCCGGGTCGGGCTTGTCGGTGATGGTGAAGATGAGGTCGAACCGCGAGATGAGCGCGGGCTCGAGTTCGATCTGTTCGCCGATGGACTCGTACTCGTCGAAGCGCCCGTACTTCGGGTTGGCCGCGCCGAGGAGCGCACACCGGGACTTGAGTGTCGCGTTTATTCCGGCCTTGCTTATGCTGATCGAGTTGTGGAGGACGACCCCCTGGCTGATGAACGTGTGTGTTGGCTCGACCGTCACGTCGTAGACCCAATCTGTCGCGTACTCGCCGGCGTTCGGAACGGTCTCGACGTTCGTGACACGGTAGTACCGAAGATCGGCCCTGGATTCGAGCCGGTCGACGCGTCGCTCGAACTCGTCGAGCGCAGCTATGACTGCGCCCCGTGCCCGTTCCGTTAGCCCACGACGTTTCTCTTGGTCGTATCCCCCGTCTTCGGCGTAGTGGATCGACCATCGCGTAACCCCGTCGAGCCGTTCGGCAAGCTGTCGATCCGACCAGCCGATCAACTCCCGAACGTCGGTCAACGACGTCGTAGTCTCGAGTTCTCGGTAAACGGTGGCGGCTCGACGACGGAGTTCTCGCACGTGTCGCTCGACGGTCTCCACCTGGACACCGTACCCTTCGTCGAGATTCGGCCTGAACTCACCCGTGAGCCGGAGTCCGAGTATCCGTCGCAGTTCGCGGATCTCGCGAGCTACGCTGGTCGGCAGAACGTCGTGGTGTCGTCTCACTCCCTTGCTGCGAGCGACAAACGTCCTCGCCTTCTCGTACCGATCGTCGGCCGGTTCGACCACCTGTTCGACGAACCGTTCGATCGAGTCCCCCATGACGTACGTCTTCCAGGAATTCTCAGACCGGTTGTAGTGAATGCGGGACGAGACGCCGATTTTCGACAACGCGTCGGCGTAATCGTCGGCCAACCCCCGAGACGAGGTCGACAGCGCCATCGATTCACTCTCGACGCTCCCGTCACCGGCGAACGCCCCGACGAGGAACCGTCGAATCTCCTCCTCGGACGCCCCCAGGACCTTCGACGGCATTCGTTTCTCTCGGGCAGTGTGCATAAACTCGGGGAAGTTCGCCTCGAACCAACGGTAGAGCTTCGTCGAGACCCATCGCTTCGTTACAGTCCCTGCGGCGTTCGTGGTGTCCGTGCTTGTCATTCCGAACACGCCGGCCACGAGTTCGTCGGCCCGTGCGAGCAGTCGTTCGTCCTGATTCGAGAATCCGATTTCGTGAGACGAACCGGCGTAGGAATGACCCTCGGCGATCAGCAGACCCAGGATCTCCGCCAGGGCTGGAGACATCTCGGACGGCAGTCGTACGTCTTTCTCTTTTCCGACGTGTGCTTCGTCGGTGAGTGGGATCGTCTCTGGAGAATTGGGGAGTTTTCGAGGAGCCGGAACGAACGCCCCCTCTTCGATGTCGCGGGCCTCGATGGAGCCGATCGCTCCAGCGTCCTCGACGAACATCGGGTGTTCCGGCGTCACCAGTACGCTCCGGCCGTTCGAGAACGTGACTCGAACGAACTCGTCGGGGGCTTCGTGGCGACTGACACGATCGACCGGCACTTTCTCGACGATGTTCGAATCCAGGTCGGCGGAGTGAACGGAGATTCCGTTGACAGGCAAGATCTCACAGTTCACTCCCTCGATGACGTCGCCGGCGCGGTCTGCCATCGCGTCTTCCACGAACGGACCGATCTCAACACGTCGGCCGTCTGCGAGCAGGATCTCCGAACTCGGGTGATAGGATTGCTGCTCAAGCGCTTCGTGCATGGCCGAGCGATCCTCCGATCGCATCTTGTCGAGTTCGTCGATCGCGGCGATCCCCTGGTCGGCCAGCACGAGCGCGCCGGCTTCGAGCGTCCACTGCTGTCCCTCGCCGAAGTCGTCGCGCACGGCGGCGGCGGTCAGCCCCGCGGCGGAACTCCCCTTCCCGGACGTGTACACCGACCGGGGCGCGATGTTCCGGACGTACTGCAGCAGCGCGGACTTGCCGGTCCCTGGGTCCCCGATCAAGAGCATGTGGAAGTCGCCCCGGATCCGGGAGCCGTCGGGGAGGTGCTTCGTCACGCCCGAGAAGAGCTGGAGGATGATGGCGAGCTTCTCCTCCTCGTAGCCCCAGATCGAGGGGGCCATCGAGGCGACCATCCGCTCGTAGATGTCGGACTCGCCGGAGAGGTCGACGATCTCCCGCTTCTCCTCGTCGGTGATGTCCATCTCCTCGAACTGCTCGTCTTCGATCTCGATCGCGATGCCTTCCATGAAGATGTCGAACATCGCGGACTTCTTCTGGCCGGACTCCTGCTGGTCGAGCCGGAGGATGCCGGTGACCTTCACGTGGTCGCCGGCGGTCACCTCGCCGGTGATGTCGTCCTCGACGTGGACGTCGATGTTCTGGGGGGTCTCGCCGCCGCGCAGCCCCTCGGGGGACTCCTGGACGCGGAGCTTCTGGGCGTCGACGAACTCGGACTGGTCGAAGTTGATGCGGAACGGCCCCTGGCGCTCGCAGCCCTGGCACTCGTGGGGCTCCTGGAAGTCGCCGCCCGTCTGGGGGATGCGGGTGAGCGTCCCGCAGCGCTGGCACTCGAAGGCCGCCTGCTGGATCTTCGGACGGACGTCAGTCGCCTTGCGGACGATCCCCTGCACGCTGATGAGCTGCCCGCGGTGGCGCGCCCGGATGGCCCGGATCTCCGTCGTCCGATCGAGGTCGCGGATCCGGACGTGGGCTTGCCCGAGGCTCACGTCCACCGGGAGGTCATAGAGCCGGAGGGCCTCCTCCGCGTACTCCTGCAACTGCCCCGGCTGGTTCCGGTACTGATCCGCGAGCTCGGGGTTGAACCGGTAGAGGTCGTTCCAGGAGATGTAGAGCGAGCGCTGATCGTTGGGATACTTGCGCGCGAGCTCACCGATCTCGTTGCGATAGTACGTCCGATAGAACTCCTCGAACGAGTCGATGATGTCGGTATCCTCCGCGAGCGCCATTTACCGACGATTGCGCCCGTTCGGATTAAAACCTTCCCACGGAGCGGAGCGAAAGTGAACGTGGGGGGGAGCCGTCGTGTGGGGTGGTTTTGACGGCGGACCATCGATTCGGCGGGACCGCGCGGATTCGAACGCCGGTCGTTCCGCTCACTGCGTTCGCTTCACTCCCTGATTCGAATCCGTGCTCGTTCACGCTGCGCTCCTCACGTTCGTTCGTCGCAGCAGCAGTGGGACCGCGCGGATTCGAACCCCAGTCGCACGTGCTCGCTTACGCTGCGCGCGTGCTCCCTAGTTCGAATCCGCGCACCTTCCGGTTCAGACCCCTCGCTGTCGCTCGGGGTCCTGAATGTGGGACCGCGCGGATTCGAACCGCGGTTACAGCGTCCCAAACGCTGAAGGATACCAGGCTACCCCACGGTCCCGCGTGTCCACAGAGGGGGAAGGATCACGAAAGCGTTTCGTTCCGCGCGACGCCCTGAGCGATCACCGTCCCGACCGCGATCAGGCCGAGGGCCACCACGACGCCGACCAGCGCCCGGTCGACGAGGACCGCGACGACCACGAGCAGCGTCGCGCCGCCGAAGCAGCCCCCGACGACGAACCGCTCGGTGCGACGGTCGAACCGGCCGCCGCGCCGGCTCCGATAGTCGGCGGCCGCGAACAGCGCGAGGACGGCACCGGCGGCTCCCGCGAGGTCGTCGCCGGTCGCGAGACCGACCGCGAGCGCGACCGCCGCGAGGAGGCCGCCGAGCGCGACGGTCGCCCGGGGCGAGAGGGGATTGACCGACGCGCCGTAGCGGACGTGGTAGGCGACCGTCGGGACGGCGGCGAACAGGCCGACGGCGAGGCCGGTCGCCGGTCGTGCGACGACGAGTCCCGCGAGCGCGCCGAGCGCGCCGAGCCCCACGCCGGTGGCCAGCACGGCGTCCGGGACGAGCACGCTCGCGGGGTCGTCCGAGAACCGGACGGCGTAGGCGGCGAAGGGGTAGAACAGCGCGAGCGCGAGCGCCGCCGCGGCAAGCGGGTCGCCCTCCACGAGCGCGACGAACAGGCCGACCGGAACCGCGAGGACGACGCCGACGGCGAGGGAGATCTCGGGGACGCGTTCGCTCGTTCGGGCGGGGTTGCTCACACCGTTCGAACGACGTCGACCGCCCAAAACGTTGCGGTGCGGCCCTCTCCGTCCGGATCCTCCGAGGCGCAAGCGTTTAGAACGCGCACCCTGTTTCCACACTCATGCCCGACTGTCCACTCGCGGACCAGTGCCCCAAGTACTCGGAGCGGATCTCCGGGATGGGGTGTCAACACTACGGCGACCGCGGTGGGGCCGAGTGGTGTGACCACTACAGCATGCCCATCCGCGAACTGAAACAGCAGCCCGTTCAGCCGGGCGAGGAGGTCGTCGTCGACGTCACCGACATCCACCGGAGCGGGGCGGGCGTCGGGCGCACCGAGGACGGCTTCATCGTTCTCGTCGACGGCGTCCTTCCGGACGCACGCGCGCGGGTGAAGATCACCAAGGTCCGCTCGAACCACGCCATCGCCGACGAACTCGAACGCCTCCCACTGGCGGAGGAAGGGGAGGGCGAGGGCGAGGGCGGTTCCGAGGAGGCGAGCGCCGACGACGGGGACGACCGATCGAACCGGCGGCGTCCCCGCCGCGAACGACTGGGCAGTCGAGACAACTTCTGGGGAGGATGACCGATCCCGCCGACGCCGTGGCGATCCTCGACCGCGTCGGTTTCGAACCCGAGCAGAGCATCCTGACGCGCCGTCAGGCCGAAGTGCTGTGCCTGCGCGAGCGGGGCCTCGCGCAGGCGGACATCGCGGAGTGGCTGGGTACCTCGCGGGCGAACGTCTCCAGCATCGAGGCGAGCGCCCGCGAGAACATCGCCAAGGCGCGCGAGACGGTCGCGTTCGCCGAGGCGCTCAGGGCACCCGTGCAGATCACCATCGAGTCGGGAACCGACCTCTACGACGTGCCCGCGCGCGTCTACGCCGCCTGCGACGAGGCGGGCGTGAAGGTGAGCTACGCCGCCCCCGAACTGATGAAACTCGTCTCCGACGCCGCCGGCGACGCGGTCCGGGGGCGGGAGGTGCGCCGCGACATCCTCGTCGGCGTCACCAGCGAGGGCGCGGTTCGCGTCCGGACGCCCTGAGGTACGTCTGGACGCCCCGAGGCCCGCGGGCGGCGAGGGGCAGCTATTTCTCGGACCCGTGCGACGCCCCGCCATGGACCTCGGACTAAGCGGTAACAGCGCGCTCGTGACGGCCGGCAGCAGCGGTCTCGGCCTCGCTAGCGCCGAAGCGCTCGCCCGCGAGGGCGCGAACGTGGCGGTCTGTGGCACCACGCCGGAGCACCTCGCGGAGGCGGAGGAGACGCTCTCCGACGCGGGCGACGGCGACGTGCTCGCAATGGAGGCCGACATCACCGACCGCGAGCAGGTCGAGGAGTTCGTCGACAGCACGGTCGAGCGGTTCGGCGGCCTCGACCACGTCGTCACGAGCGCGGGCGGACCGCCGAGCGGCCCGTTCCTCGAGACGGACGACGACGACTGGTACGACGCCTACGACCTGCTCGTGATGAGCGTCGTCTGGACGACGCGGCGGGCCTATCCGCACCTCGCCGACGGCGGCGGAACCATCGTGAACATCACCTCCCGGAGCGTCGCGGAGGTGATCGACGGCCTCGTGCTCTCGAACTCGGTCCGGCGGGCGGTCATCGGTCTGATGAAGACCCAGTCGCGGGAGTTCGCCCCCGACGTGCGCGTCAACGCGGTGCTCCCGGGGAGCCACGAGACCTCTCGGATCAGGGAACTCATCGAGCAGGGCGTCGAGCGCGGCGAGTACGACGCCTACGAGGAGGGCCTCGAGGAGTGGGGGTCGGGCACCCCGCTCGGGCGCATCGGGGACGCGCGCGAACTCGGCGAGGTCGTCGCCTACCTGTCGAGCGACCGCGCGAGCTACGTCACCGGCGTCGCGCTCCCGATCGACGGCGGATCGATGCGGAGCGCGTAGGCGGGCGGATCCCCCTCTGACGGTCGTCCGTTTTCGACACTATGAAATTTCCGATCAATATAATCAGAAACAAACGTAAATCCGACGCAAACAGTTAACAACGTATGGCGAACAATCACCCGTAGGACCTCACGAGGAACCATGCTACCAGCAGAGCGAAAGCGGAAGATCGTCGAACTGGTCTCGGACGCGGGCGGGCGGTCCGTGGAGGCGCTGGCCGACGACCTGGGGTACTCCAGGGCGACCATCCGCCGGGACCTGCGGGAACTCGAGGACGAGACCCTGATCGAGCGGTCCCACGGTGGCGCGGTGCCGATCACCGCGGTCGGCCGGGAGCAGACCTACGGGCAGCGGGAGGTGCAGAACCTCGACGCGAAGCGCGCCATCGCCGCGCGCGCCGTGGAGGAACTCGCCCAGGGGCAGGTCGTCTTCTTCGACTCCGGCACGACCACGATGGAGGTCGCGCGACGGGTGCCGAAGGACGGGTCGCTGCTGGCGGTCACCAACTCGATCCAGCTCGCCTCGGAGCTCGGCGGGGAGTACAACGAGGTGAAGCTCACGGGCGGGACGCTCCGCCACCGCACGCGGGCGCTGGTCGGCCCCACCGCGGAGGCGTTCATGGAGCGGATGAACTTCGACGTGCTCTTTCTCGGAACGAACGCCGTCGACGCCGAGTCGGGGCTCTCGACGCCCAACGAGGACGAGGCGCGGATGAAGGAACTGATGGTCGAGCGCTCGGCCACGGTCGTCCTCGTCGCCGACAGCTCGAAGGTGGGCGAGCGGAGCTTCGTCCAGTTCGCCGACGTGGGGGAGGTCGATGCCTTCGTCACCGACGACGGCATCGACCGGGCGGCGCGCGAGTCGTTCGAGAGCGTCGGGCTCCGCGTCGTCGAGGTGACCGCCGAGTGATCCTCTCGGTCACGCCCAACCCGGCGCTGGATCACACGCTCCGGCTCGACGAACCGCTCGCGGCGGGCGCGGTCGCCCGCACCGACGAGACGCAGTTCGACCCCGGCGGCAAGGGGATCAACGTCTCGAAGTACCTCGCGTCGCTCGACGCGCCCACGGTCGCGACCGGGTTCCTCGGCGATCCGTTCGGCCGCCTCGTCCGCGACCGCCTCCGCGAGGCGGGCATCGAGAGCGACTTCGTGACCATCGACGAGCCGACCCGCCTCAACACGACGGTGCTCGCGCCCGACGGCGAGTACAAGATCAACCACGACGGCCCGCGGGTCGGCCCGGCGGCCGTCGACCGCGTCCTCGACGCCATCCGACGTCGCGATCCGGAGACGGTGGTCGTCGCGGGGAGCCTCCCGCCCGGCGTCGGTCCCGACGCCGTCGACCGCATCGCCCGCGCCGGCGACTGGGAGACCGCCGCGGACGTGGGCGGCGGCGTCCTGCGCGACCTCGAGGCCCCGTTCTCGCTCTGCAAGCCCAACCGCGAGGAACTCGCGGCGGCCACCGACGCGCCCGTCGGGACCGTCGAGGAGTGTCTGGCCGCCGCCGAGGCGCTCCGCGGGGCGGGCTTCGACCGCGTCGTCGCCTCGCTGGGTCCCGACGGGGCGGTGCTGGCGACCGGCGACGGTACCTACCACGCGCCCGCGGTCGAGACGACCGTGGTGGACACCGTCGGGGCGGGCGACGCCCTCCTCGCGGGCGTCCTCGCCGCCCTCGCGCGCGACGAGTCGGGGGACGCCGCCCTCCGGGCCGGCGTCGCCGTCGCCTCGCGGGTCGTCGCCGTCGCGGGGACGCGGGTCCCCGACTTCGACGGCGTTCTCACCGCCGCCGATGACGTCCCGATCTCGGCGTACTGACCCGCCCCCCGGGGCCGTTTTCGGTTTAGCGCTCTATCGAGAAAAAACGAACAGAAACGATCACATTCGAAAGCGTTTTTGAACCGTTGGGTGAACAACCGTGAGGGTGGATCAATGTCAACGCAAGACTCGGCCGAACGCGCGCTTCGCTCGCACGTCTCCTCGGTGAAGGAGGACGTCATGACCGGCGTGTCGTTCATGATTCCGTTCGTCACCATCGGGGGTATCTTCCTGGCGCTTGGGTACGCGGTCGCGTCGCTCCCGCCGATCGAACTCCTCGGCGTCACCGTCTGGTCCGGCGGGACGACCGTGGAGGGGGTGTTCGAGGCGACGGGTACCCTCGAGTGGTTCCTGGCACAGATCGGCGGCGCGGGGCTCACCTTCATGGTGCCGATCCTCGGCGCGTACATCGCCTACGCGATCGCCGACCGACCGGGGCTCGCCCCGGGCTTCCTCCTGTCGTACGTCATCCAGCAGGGGACGGTCCTCCAGGCGGCGGGCGACGTCATCGGCCTGACGGGCGGGGACGCGGGCGCGGGGTACCTGGGCGCGCTCGTCGCCGGCCTGCTCGCGGGGTACGTCGCGCGGTGGTTCAAGCGCCGTTCGGTGCCGGAGTTCGTGAAGCCGATGATGCCGGTGCTCGTCGTGCCGGTGCTGACGATGGTCGTCCTCTCGCCGGTCGTCATCCTCCTCCTCGGGGTGCCCGTCGCCATCGCGAACGCGTGGCTGACGGAGTTCCTGCGGACCGCTCAGGGCGGACAGGCCGTCCTCGTCGGCGCGCTGCTCGGCGCGATGATGGCGTTCGACATGGGCGGCCCCGTCAACAAGGTCGCCTACGTGTTCGCCGTCGGACTGCTCTCCGAGCAGCTCTACGAGCCGATGGCCGCCGTGATGATCGCGGGGATGATCCCGCCGATCGGCCTGGCGCTGTCGAATTTCGTCGCGCCGCAGAAGTACGCGGCCGAGATGTACGAGAACGCGAAGAGCGCGGTGCCCCTCGGCCTCTCGTTCATCACCGAGGGGGCGATCCCCTACGCCGCGGCCGACCCGCTGCGGATCATCCCGAGCATCGTGGCCGGGAGCGCCGTCGGGGCGGCCGCCTCCATGGCGCTCGACGTGACGATGCCCGCCCCGCACGGCGGCGTCTTCGTCGTCGTGCTGTCGAATCGACCGCTCCTGTTCCTCGGCTGCATCGCGCTCGGGTCGCTCGTGACGGCGGCCGTCGCGACGGCCCTGAAGCCCGACTTCGAGGTCACCGTCGCCGATCTCGAGGAGCGCGACGCGGACGCGAGCGCACAGGGGTCAGACTGAATCCCCCCCGAGTAGACTATCCACCAGACAATGACCGAGACCGAGATGGACCGAGACGACGTGACGCGGCTGGTACCGACCGAGGCGATCTCCCTCGACGAACCGCCCGAATCGAAGGACGCCTGCATCGAGTTCCTGCTCGATCTCGCCGTCGAGGCGGGTCGGGTCGAGGACCGCGAGGCGGCGCTCGACGCGCTGCTCGCCCGCGAGGAGGAGACCACCACCGGCGTCGGGAAGGGCATCGCCATCCCGCACGCCCAGACCGACGCCGTGTCCCGACCGTCGGTCGCGTTCGCCCGCTCCGCGGCCGGCGTCGACTTCGAGTCGATGGACGGGGAGCCGGCGCACCTGCTGTTTACGATCCTCGTCCCCGCCGACGGGAGCGACGACCACCTCGCCATCCTGAGCGCGCTCTCGCGCTCGCTCATGCACGAGGAGGTGAGGGAGGGACTGTACGAGGCCGACTCGCCGGCGGACGTGCGGGCGGTGCTCGCGGAGGCGATGACCTGATGGAGCGGGTCGTCGCCGTCGTGCCGGAGGCCGGCCTGCACGCCCGCCCCGCCGCGACGTTCGTCGAGACCGCGAACCGGTACGACGCCGAGATCACCGTCGCGCCCGCCGAGGACGGCGGCCCCGTGGACGCCCGCAGCATGCTCGCCGTGACGAGCCTCGGGGTCGAACACGACGACCGGGTCCGGCTCGTCGCCGAGGGCGACGACGCGGAGGCCGCCCTCGACGCGCTCGAGGCCGTCCTCTCGACGCCGGAGGCGGGCGAGGGCGGCGGGGACGGAGAGAACGGGGAGGACGGCGAATCCGGATGACCCGCACGCTCGACGGCGTCGGCGCGACACCCCGGACGGGGGTCGGCCGCGCGGTCTGGTACCGCCCCGACGCGGCCCTCGACCTGCCCGACCCGCCGGACGCGACGACCGTCGATCCGGCGGCGGAGCGCGAGCGGTTCGAGCGCGCCCGCGACGAGGCCCGCGAGGCGCTGCGCGCCGAGCGCGACCGGGCCGCCGAGCGCGTCGGCGAGGAGGAGGCCGCCGTCTTCGACGCCCACGTGCAGTTCCTCGACGACCCCCAGATCGAGGCGAGTATCGCGGGGGAGATCGACGACGGGCTCCCCGCCGAGCACGCCGTCCGGGCGGCGTTCGCCGGCCCCATCGAGCAGTTCGAGGGGATGGACGGCCGCATGGCCGAGCGCGCGGACGACCTCCGGGACGTCCGGGATCGGCTGCTCCGCCTCCTGCTCGGCGACGATGGGACGGACCTCGCGGGGCTCCCCGAGGGATCGGTCGTCCTCGCCGAGCGGCTCACGCCGAGCGACACGGCCCGCCTCGACCCCGAGCGTGTCGCCGGCTTCGCCACCGTCACGGGCGGTCGGACGTCCCACGCGGCCATCTTCGCGCGGTCGCTCGCGCTCCCGGCTGTCGTCGGCGTCGGCGACGCGCTCCGGGAGATCGAGGAGGGGACCGAGGTCGTCGTCGACGGCGAGGCCGGCGAGGTGGCCACCGATCCGGACGCCGACCGGCGCGCCGCGGCCGAGCGCGAAGACGCCGCCGAGGTGCACGCCGGGGCGGTGACGACCGCCGACGGCGTCCCGATCGAGGTGGCCGCGAACGTCGGCCACCCGAGCGAACTGGCGGGGGCCGCCGACCGGGGCGCGGACGGGATCGGCCTCTTTCGCACCGAGTTCCTCTTTCTCGACCGCGAGACCCCGCCGGACGAGGACGAGCAGTACGAGGCCTACCGCGAGGCGCTCCGCGCCTTCCCTGACGGTCGGGTGATCGTCCGCACGCTCGACGTCGGCGGGGACAAGCCGATCCCCTACCTCGACCTGCCCGAGGAGGAGAACCCCTTCCTCGGCGAGCGGGGGATCCGCCGGTCGCTCGGGGCCGACGCCGACCTCTTCGAGACGCAGCTGCGCGCGCTCCTCCGCGCGGCGGGCGACGCCCAGGGCGGCCTCGCCGTGATGCTCCCCCTCGTCGCCACCGTCGAGGAGTTCGAGGCGGCCGCCGAACGGGTGGAGGCGGTCGCCGCGGCCCTCGACGGGGAGGGCATCGCGCGCGGCGCTCCCGACCTCGGCGTGATGGTGGAGACGCCCGCCGCGGTCCTCCTCGCGCCCGAGCTCGCGGCGCGCGCGGACTTCCTCTCGATCGGGACGAACGACCTCGCCCAGTACGTCAACGCCGCGGCGCGGGGCGACGAGCGGGTCGCGGACCTGCACGACCCGCGCCACCCGGCCGTCCTGCGGGCCGTCGCGCGCACCGTCGAGGCCGTCCGGGGGACCGACGCCTGGGTCGGGATGTGCGGCGAGATGGCCGGCGATCCCGACCTGACCGAACTGCTCGTCGGCCTCGGCCTCGACGAACTCAGCATGAGCGCCGTGACGATCCCCGACGTCAAGGCGCGCGTCGAGCGGACGAACGCGGCGGACGCGCGCGAACTCGCGGAGCGCGCGCTCCGCGCGCACACGAAACGCGAAGTGATCGACCTGCTCTCCCAACAACCCGACCAGCCATGAAACTCGTCGCAGTCACGTCCTGTCCGACCGGTATCGCACACAGCCAGATGGCCGCGGAGAACTTAGAGCAGACCGCCGCGCGGCTCGGCCACGAGATCCACGTCGAGATCCAGGGGGCCATGGGCGCGGAGAACGAGCTCTCCGCGCCACAGATCGCGGCCGCGGACGCGGCCATCATCGCCGCCGACACGGCCGTAAGCCCGGACCGGTTCGAGGACCTCCCCCTCGTCAAGGCACCCGTCAAGGACGCGGTCAACGACCCGGAGGGCCTCATCAGGCGGGCCGAGGCGGCCGCGGAGGGCGGGACCGTCGCGGGGGACGGGGAGTCGAACGCAGCCACCGCCGACACGCGGTCCGAGGGGCCGGACGCGGCGGAGCGCGCGGAACCTGAACGGGTCGGCGGCGACCCGCGGAAGGGCCTGTTCGCCCGGCTCAGGCGGTTGCTCTCGTAACGCTCGCCCGCCCCGCGTCGGCGTTTCCCTTCCCTATCGCGCCGCCTCGCCTCACCCAGTCGCGCCTCACTCCTCCTCAGCCTCCAGCCGCGCGACCACCTCGCGCACCCGCTGGGCGTCCTCGGTGGGCACGACGAGCACGCGGCCGTCGTAGGCCGCGACGGTGAGCCCCTCCACGCCGACGACGCTCACGTGACTCCCCTCGTCGGTGGCGATCACGCAGTCCTCGGCGTCCACCGTCAGGGCGTTCCCCGCGACGACGTTGCCCGCGGCGTCGGGGTCGCCGACGCGGGCGAGCGCGTCCCACGCGCCGAGGTCGTCCCACTCGACGTCGGCGGGAACGACCGCGGCGTTCGCACAGCCCTCGAGGATCGCGTAGTCGACGCTTACGGGCTCGACGAGGCGGAAGCCGCGCTCCGGTTGCCCGGCGTCGAGGCTCTCGACCAGCGGGGCGAGGTCGGAGCGGCGGGCTTCGTCGAGCAGCGCCTCCGGCGTCCACGCGAAGACCCCCGCGTTCCAGAGGAAGCCGTCGTAGACGTAGCGCTCCGCGGCCTCCGTGCTCGGCTTCTCGAAGAAGCCCGCCACGTCGAAGTAGTCGCCGCGGTCGGTCCCCGGTTTAATGTACCCGTAGCCGGTCGCCGGTCGGTCGGGTTCGACGCCCAGCGTGACTAGTTTCCCCGTCTCGCGCGCCGCGCGCAGGGCGCGCTCGGCGGGGTCCGCGAAGCCGTCCCCGACGCGGTGGTCGCTCGGGAGGTTGAGCAGGACGCACTCGCCGACCTCATCGCGGACGCGGTGGGCGGCGTAGACGAGCGCCGGGCCGGTGTCGCGCCCGGCGGGTTCGACCAGCACCTCCGCGTCGGGCGCGTGGTCGGGGACGAGGTCGGCGTACTCCGGCCTCGTGAGGACGTACGTCGCGTCGGCGAGCGGCTCGACGCGCTCGACTGTCCGGGAGAGCAGGGAACGCTCGCCGTCGAGCGCGAGGAACTGCTTGGGTCGCTCGCGGGAGCTCGCCGGGTAGAGGCGCGTGCCGACGCCGCCCGCGAGGACGACGGCTATCGTGTCCATGGCCGGCGGTTCGACGGCGGATCACAAAGGCTGATCGCCGACCGGGGTAGCTTCGATCCGGTCGCCGCTCGCCCGCTCGATGCCCTCACCACGTCTCGATGCGTCCGTCGCGGATGTCCTCGACGCAGCCCCGGCAGTCCACGTGGTCGGCGTCGTAACAGTCGGGTCGCAGGCCGGCGTCGAGTTCGACGCTCCGCTTCTCGGCGTAGCGGCGGCAGACGACGCGGGCGTTGCCCCCCTCGTCGATCGGGAGGTCGGCCTCGCTCGCGGCCCTCGCCGCCCGGTAGGCCTCCTTCGCCTCGCCGTACTGCCGCCCGGCCGCCCGGAGCTTCGAGCGCAGGACGAACTCCAGTCGCCGCCTGTTGCTCATGCGTGCGGATTCGTGCGCGGGTGACAAAATCCCGTCGCCGCCGGGAGATCCGCCGCGGACAGGTTCGGTGGACGAGCGCGGACGGGGTGTCGGTTCGCTCGTCACTCCTGCCGTTCGTGGAGCGGGTGCCGCTCGATCCGCCGGAGCGTCGACGTCTCGACGGCCCGTAGTACGTCGTAGGCGTGATTCGCGTGTTCGTGCGGCGTCGGATCACCCGCGTCGGGTGGCGGGTGGAAGTGGTCGCGCACGGGTCGACCGTCGAAGGTATGCCCGTCGTGGCGATGCCAGGCGCGCGTCCACCCGCCCGTGACTCCGTGAACGTCCTCGTGGTACACCACGGCGAAATCCCCCGACTCGCGCCAGTCGATCTCGTGGTAGGCGGCGGTCACGTCGAGCGGGTAGTACGCGAGGTCGAACGCGGCGCGGAGACGTACCATCCCCGTCCGCGTGTTGATCGGTAGCGACGTCCGCTTACACGCCGCTCGCGCACCGCCTCGGACGTCCCGGATTTCGACGCGAGGAAACTCCCCGCAGTACGTGCGCGCGAACGGGCGGCGCGCCGGCGATGAGCCGTGTGGCCTCCTCGACACGGCGTGACCGGCCGACCGAGACGCCCACTCTCGACCGACTGAGGCGCTCCCGTTCACTTTCACCCCGCTAGCGCAGGTTTTTATACCATCAGGAACCAAGCGACGTACGTCTCCCACTGAAAACACGCGGAGACGGCAACCATGACGGAACTTCGACAACACGCCGAAGCGATACAGGCGCAGTTCTCCGACCAACTGGATATAACGGTAGAGGAGGTGCAGACCCGCCTCGAGACGCTGGTGAACGACTACAAGGTCCCCGCCGAGGAGGCCCGGCGCTCCATCGTGAGCAGCTACCTCGACGAGGCCGGGATGGACCGCGATCAGCTCGGCGGCGGCGGCAACGACCTCGTGCAGGTCGCCGACGTCGACGAGGACGAGCAGTGGATCGACGTGCGCGCGAAGGTGGTCGACCTGTGGGAGCCCCGCAGCGACGCCATCTCGCAGGTGGGCCTGCTCGGCGACGAGTCGGGCACCATCAAGTTCGTCTCGTTCACGACGAGCGACCTCCCCGAACTGGAGGAGGGCGCGGTCTACCGCCTCGGGAACGTCGTCACCGACGAGTACCAGGGCCGGTACTCGGTGAAGCTCAACCGGACGACGAGCATCGAGCGCCTCGAGGAGGACATCGAGGTGGGCGACGACGCCACCGAGGTCGAGGGCGCGATGGTCGACGTCCAGCGCGGCAGCGGCCTCATCAAGCGCTGCCCCGAGGAGGGGTGCACCCGCGTGCTCCAGAACGGTCGGTGTAGCGAACACGGCGAGGTCGAAGGCGAGTTCGATCTCCGCATCAAGGGCGTCCTCGACGACGGGACGGACGTCCACGAGGTCATCTTCAACCAGGAGATGACCGAGGAACTCACCGGCATCGCGCTGGAGGAGGCGAAGCAGATGGCGATGGACGCGCTCGACACGTCCGTCGTCGCCGACGAGATGAAGGCGGACGTGCTGGGGGTCTACTACCGCGTGCGCGGGCCGACGCTCGGCCGCTACGTCCTGGCGAACGAGTTCGAACGGCTCGGGCCGGTCGATCCCGAGGCGGCGCTCATCAAGGCGAGGTCGATGTAGATGTCCGGAGCACCCACCCGCGAGGTCGCCCGCCGCGTCTTCGCGACCGAGTTCAACGACGCGGGCTACACGTTCAAGGAGTCCGACGAGGAGCGCGCCCCGGTCTACGCGCTGCTTCCCACCGGCGAGCGCGCAAACCGCGTGTTCATCGTCGGCACCCTCACCGAGACGGAGGACGTCGGCAGCGACAGCGAGTACTGGCAGGGACGGGTCGTCGATCCGACGGGCACGTTCTTCATGTACGCCGGCCAGTACCAGCCCGACGCCGCGAGCCACCTCCGCGAGGCGGAGCCACCGGAGTACGTCGCCGTCGTCGGCAAGCCCCGCACCTACGAGACCGACGAGGGCGAGGTCAACGTCTCCGTCCGCCCCGAGTCCATCACGACGGTGGACGCGGACACCCGCGACCGCTGGGTCGTCGAGACCGCGATGCGCACCCTCGAACGCGTCCGGGCGTTCGACGAGGGCGGCGAGTACGCGGAGATGGCCCGCGAGCACTACGGCGACGACGGCGAGTTCGACGCCGAGCGCTACCGCCGCGCCGCGCTGAGCGCGCTCGAGGACCTCGAGTCGGACGGCGAGGAGTCGGAGACGGAACCCGAAGCCTCCGCCTGAGCGGCGCGGACCGCCGTCGACCGCTATTCTATCGCGTCGTCGAGCGCCCCGGCGAGCGCCTCGTCCAGCGCGCCGCTCGCGACGAGCGCGTCGCAGGCGGCGATGTCCGGGCGGAGGGGACGGTCCTCGGAGAGCGGCGGGACGACCTCGCGGACCGCCCCGTAGGTCGCGCCCGTCCCGACGCCGTGTTCCAATCCGGGGTCCACGAACTCGGCGGCCTGCGCGCCGCACAGCAGTTCGATCCCGACGACGGTGCGGGCGGCGTCGAGCGCCCGGCGGGCGGCGAACGCCGCCGTCGCGCTCATGCTGACGTGGTCCTCCTGGTTCCCGCTGACGGGGACGTTGTCCGACGACGCGCGGCCGATCGCCCGGCACTCGGCGACGTGCGCCGCGGCGGTGTACTGCGCGATCATGAGCCCCGAGCGGAGGCCGCTGTCGGGCGTGAGGAAGGGCGGGAGGTGGGGCTCCTGGACGTGCGGGTTGAGCATGCGGTCGACGCGGCGCTCCGCGATGGCGGCGAGTTCGGTGAGCGCGCCCGTGACGTAATCGAGCCGAAGCGCGAGCGGTTCGCCGTGGAAGTTGCCCCCGGAGACGACGTCGGCGACGTCGGTGCCGCTGGTGCGGCGGTCCACGCGGCCCGCCGCGAAGACGAGCGGGTTGTCCGTCGCGCTGTTGAGTTCGACCTCGACCGCCCCGCGGAGGTGGGTGACGGCGTCGCGGACCGCGCCGTGGACCTGCGGCAGGCAGCGGATCGAGTAGGCGTCCTGCACGCGGTCGCAGTTGCGGTGGGACTCGACGACTTCGGAATCGGCGCAGAGCCGCTTGACGTTCGCCGCGCTGACCGCCTGTCCGGCGTGCGGACGGACCGCCTGGACGGCCGCGTCGGCGGCCGCCGTCGTCCCCATCGTCACCTCGGTCGTGAGCGCGCCCGCGGCGTCCGCCGCGCGACAGAGGCGTTCCGCGTCGTGGACGAGCAGCGCCGCGATCCCCACCGTCAGTTGCGTCCCGTTGATGAGCGCGAGGCCCTCCTTCGCGCGGAGCGTGAGCGGTTCGAGGCCGACCGCCGCGAGCGCCTCGTCCCCCGGCAGGCGCTCGCCGTCCGCGTCCGCCCGCGGGTCGTCGCGCCGCTCCTCCCCGCTCGACCGTTCGGTCGAACTCCGTTCGACCCGCGCCGTTCCCTCGCCGAGGAGCACGAGCGCCATCTCCGCAAGCGGGGCGAGATCGCCGCTCGCGCCGAGGCTGCCCCGCGAGCGGACGACCGGGTGGACGCGCTCGTTGACGAGCGTCACGAGGTGGTCGACGACGACCTCGCGGACGCCGGAGTAACCCTTCGCGAGCGCGTTGATCCGCGCGAGGGTCATCGCGCGGACCTCCTCCCCCGTCAGTTCGCGCCCCGCGCCCGAGGCGTGGCTCCGCACGAGGTTCGTCTGGAGGCGATCGACCTCCTCGGGCGGGATGCGCTCGTCCACGAGGTCGCCGAACCCGGTGTTGATGCCGTAGACGGCCTCGCCGCTCTCGATCACGCTCTCGACGCGCTCGCGTGACGCCCGGATCGCCTCGCGCGCCTCGTCGGCGACGGCGACGCGGGCACCCTCGCGCGCGACCGCGACCACGTCCTCGGGGGTGAGCGACGCGCCGTCGAGTACGACCTCACCGGCCATGCGCCACCTCCCCGTCCTTCAGGACGGTCTCGACGGGGTTCGTGTCGAAGACGTACGGCACGTGGACGTGCGAGGGGGCGTCCACGACCGCGACGTCGGCGCGCGCGCCCTCGCGGAGCGTCCCGCGATCGTCGCGGTTCAGCGCCCGCGCGCCGCCGTCGGTGGCCGCGGCGACCGCCGCGGCCGGGTCGAGCCCCATCCCGACGCAGGCCAGCGTGGTCGCGAACCCCATGCTCCGGGCGTAGCAGTTCGGGTTGAAGTCGGAGGCGACGGCGATCGTCGCGCCCGCCTCCAGGAACGGCGCGGGGTCAGCGTACGCCGCGCCGAGGCCGAAGGCGGTGCCGGGGAGGAAGACGGCCGTCACGCCCGCCTCGGCCAGCGCGCGGGCGTCCTCGCGGGTGGCGTGCAGGAGGTGATCGGCGCTGGCCGCGCCGAGCGACGCGGCCAGCTTCGTCCCGCCGAGGTGCGAGAGCTCCTCCGCGTGGACCTTCGG
This sequence comes from Halomarina halobia, assembly GCF_029338575.1. GTDB lineage: Archaea > Halobacteriota > Halobacteria > Halobacteriales > Haloarculaceae > Halomarina > Halomarina halobia. The sequence continues at coordinate 1,890,881 of NZ_CP119992.1, read as the reverse complement.
CGTCAGGCCGTGCTCGACGCCGGCCGCGAGCACGCGCCGGGACTGTTCGACGGAGAATACGCCCTCCTCGCAGAACGCGTCGCAGAACTCGGCGATCCCCTGCTCGGCGACGGCGGGCACCTGCTCCTCGGCGACGCGCTCGGCGTACTCGTCCGCGTCGCGCCCCTCGGGGACGGCGTGTGCGCCCATGAACGTCGGGACGACGTCGATCGGGTGCGCGGCGTCCGCCCGCGCGATCGCGTCGAGCATGCGAAGCTCCGTCTCGGCGTCCAGCCCGTAGCCCGACTTCACCTCGACGGTCGTCGTCCCGTGGGCGAGCATCGCGTCGAGGTGGCCGAGGAGGTTCGCCAGTAACACCTCGTCGCTCGCCTCGCGGACCGCCCGGACGGTGCGGAGGATGCCGCCGCCCGCGGCGAGGATCTCGCCGTAGGTCTTCCCGCGCAGCTTCGCCGCGAACTCGTCCGATCGGTCGCCCGCGAACAGCGCGTGCGTGTGGGAGTCAACGAATCCCGGGAGCAGGGTCTTCCCGGTCGCGTCGAGGGCGGTGTCGGCGTTCTCGGGGGGGTGCTCGCGCGTCACCGCCGCCGAGGGGCCGACGGCGACGATCCGCCCGTCCTCGATCGCGACTGCGCCGTCCTCGATCCGCTCACCGGGGCCGACGAACACCTCGCTCGCGCCGTGGAGCACGGTCCGCGTCATGGCTGTCCCCTCGACGCGACGGTACTTAGCACGTGGGCGACGGCGCGGGCGGCGGCGGCGACCGTCCGGCCGTCCCGGTCGAGCGGCGGGGCGCACTCGACGACCTCGAACCCGCGGACCCGCTCGTCCGCGACGACGCGCCGGAGGACCCGGAACAGCTCCCGGGTGGTGAGACCGCCGGGGGTCGGCGCGCTCACGCCCGGCGCGGCGGTCGCGTCCAGCACGTCGAGGTCGACGCTGACGTACACCCGCTCGACGTCGCCGAGCGCGTCGAGCGCGCGCTCCGCGGCTCTCTCCACGCCGTCGCCGAGTGCCTCGGCCGTGACGACCGTCCCCCCGCGCTCGGCGACGTACTCGGCGTAGGCGGTCGATGTCTCGAAGTGGCGCGCCCCGACGCAGGCGTAGGCGTCGAGCCCCGCCTCGAACAGCTGTCGGTAGGGGGTGCCGCTGGTCGGCCCGTCGCGCGCCTCGCGCACGTCCAGGTGGGCGTCGAGGTTGACGACGCCCAGGCTCCCTCGCTCGAGCAGGGGGCGGGCGTTCGCGTAGGTGAGGGAGTTGTCCCCCCCGAGGAAGACGGGGAACGCGCCCGACTCGTGGAGGCGGCGGGCGACCGCCGCGACGGTCTCCTGGGCGTCGGCGACCGGCTCGCGTCCGTCGAGCGACACGTCGCCGCAGTCGCCGACCAACGGGGCGGCCCCCGACCCGAAGCGGTGGGTCTTCACCCCCGCGAGTTCCCGGCGGATCGCGGCCGGCCCCTCGCGCGCGCCGGGGCGGCCGATCACCGCGCCGTCGTAGGGCTCGCCGAGCAGGACGGCGTCCGCGTCGATCGCCCCCTCGGCGCTCACCGGTTCGACGACGTGGCCGAACTGCTCGTCGTTCCGGTCGTCTGACGTCGGTTCCCACGCGGCGGGCGGATCGAGGCGGGACACGTCACCGCTCCTCCCGCATCGGGACGCGGACGCCCGAGCGCTCGGCCTCCTCCAGCGCCTCCTCGTAGCCGGCGTCGGCGTGACGGATCACGCCCGTGCCGGGGTCGGTCGTGAAGACCGCCCGGGCCTTCTCGGCGGCGAGGTCGGAGCCGTCGAGGACGACGTGGTTGTTCGCGTGCAGCGCGTTGCCGATGCCGACGCCCCCGCCGTCGTGGACGCTCACGATGTCCGCGCCCGCCGCGCAGTTGAGCAGCGCGTTGAGGATCGGCCAGTCGGCGACCGCGTCCGATCCGTCGCGCATCGCCTCCGTCTCGCGGTGCGGGCTGGCGACGCTCCCCGCGTCGAGGTGGTCGCGCGTGACGACGATCGGCGCGCGGATCTCGCCCTCGCGCACGAGGTCGTTGATCCGCAGCGCGAACTGCGCGCGCTCGGTGAGCCCCCGTTCGTCGGTCCGGTAGCCCAGCCAGCACACCCGCGAGGGGAGCCCCTGGAAGTGCACCTCCTCCGACGCGAGGTCGATCCAGCGGCCGAGCGCCTCGTCCTCGGGGAAGAGTTCGAGGACCGCCTCGTCGGTGCGGCGGATGTCCGCCGGGTCGCCCGAGAGCGCCACCCAGCGGAACGGTCCCCTCCCGCGACAGAACAGCGGGCGGACGTAGGCGGGCACGAAGCCCGGGAAGTCGAACGCAGTGGTCATATCTCGGTGCTCTGCGACCTGCCCGCGGATGTTGTTGCCGTACTCGAAGGCGACCGCGCCCCGCTCCTGCAGGTCGAGGATGGCGCGGACGTGGCGGGCCATCGTGTCGAGGCTCTCCTCGACGTACCGCTCCGGGTCCTGCTCGCGCAGCGCGTCGGCCTCGGCGACGGCGTAGCCCGACGGGACGTACCCCTCCAGTTCGTCGTGGGCGCTCGTCTGGTCGGTCACCACGTCGGGGACGAAGCCGCGCTCCAGCATCCCCTCCAGCATATCGGCGGCGTTCGCCACGACCCCGACGGAGTACGGCTCGCCCGCCTCGGCGGCCTCGCGGGCCGCCTCGATCGCCTCGTCTACGTCGTCGGCCTTCGCCTCGCAGTAGCCCGTCTCGATCCGGCGGTCGATCCGCGCCTCGTCCACCTCGGCCGCGATGCAGACCCCGCCGTTCATCGTCACGGCGAGCGGCTGCGCGCCGCCCATCCCGCCGAGGCCGCCGGTGGCGACGATCCGCCCCCGGAGGCCGTCGCTCTCGGGCCAGTGCTGGCGGGCGCACTCCGCGAGCGTCTCGTAGGTGCCCTGAACAATGCCCTGCGTGCCGATGTAGGCCCACGAGCCGGCGGTCATCTGTCCGTACATGATCAGGCCCCTCGCCTCCAGTTCGTGGAAGTGCTCCCAGTCGTCCCACTTGCCGACGAGGTTGGAGTTGGCGATGAGCACCCGCGGGGCGCGCTCGTGGGTGCGGAACCGCCCGACGGGCTTTCCGGACTGGACGAGGAGCGTCTCCTCGTCCCCGAGCGTCCGGAGTTCGTCGACGATCGCGTCGTAGGCGTCCCAGGACCGCGCGGCCCGTCCCGTCCCGCCGTAGACGACCAGCCGCTCCGCGTCCTCGGCCACCTCGGGGTCGAGGTTGTTGTTCAGCATGCGGAGGGCGGCCTCCTGTCGCCACCCTTCACACTCGATCTCCGCGCCGGTCCGGGCTCCCCGGTACTCGCGCCACGTCTCGCTCGGTTCGCCGACGTCGAAGTCGGGATCGGTGTCGCTCTCGCGCCGCGCTCGCTCGTCCATACTGTAGAATCGTTACGGTTACGGGAATACCTTCGACCCCGCGTGCGGAGGGGGATTTATATTTGCTCCCCGTCGACCCCCGACGATGTACGAAGCGATCTTCCGCATCCGGGGGGCGGAGGGGTACGCCGCGGCGACGGCGGGCACCGACGCGCGCATCGAACTGTGGTGCAACGACCACTGCGACCTGCTGCACGTCACCGACGGGGCGGCCGAGGAGACGCTCGCCCGCGTCGAGGCGTCACTCGGCGTCCGGGAGTCCCTCCGCCGGGAGGGCGAACTCGTCGTGGTGACCGAGCGCTGTCTCAAGGAGCGCGATCCGACGCACGTCGAGCGGTACCTGCGGGCGCACGACTGCCTGCTGGTGCCGCCGCTGCGCTACGCCGAGGGAGCGAAGTTCTGCCGCCTGCTCGCGCTCGACCCGGCGGCGCTCACCGCCTGCTACCGCGACCTGATCGCCGACGGGTTCGACATCTCGGTGGAGGCGAAGCGCGAAATCGAGTCCGTCCGCCCCGACGCCCCGCTGCTGACGATCGAGGAGGTGCTCCCGACGCTCACCGCCCGCCAGCGCGAGGCGTTCACGACGGCCTACGAGCGGGGGTACTACGCCATTCCGCGGGAGACCTCGACCGCGGCCATCGCGGCGGCGGTGGGCGTCGAGCGGCGCACCGCCGAGGAGCACCTGCGCCGGGCGGAGAACAAGCTAGTGGCGGCTCTCGTGCCGTACCTCTAGCGGCGCTCGCTCCCTTCCTCCGGGTCCAGTTCGAACGCTGACCGTCAGTCACCGAATTCCTGGAGCCTCCTCTGGACGCGGACGTACACTCTGGGGTGGAGGTTCATTCCCTCGTCGACGAGATCGTACAGGACGTCGGTCGCCTCGTCGGACGTCACGTCTCCGTCCTTCGCGCACTTCAGTAACAGCGTCGTCACCCACCAGCACTCCACGCCGTGAATTCGAGCGACTTCGATCAGTCCCTTGTCGTTAGCGAGAAGGACTTCATTCGGGGTGTCCGCCAGCAGGATAACCGATGCATCCGCCGCTGCGATCCCCTCTACCTCGGCCACTCGTTCGGCGTCGGGCGGTGTTTCCTCCACGCTCACGTCTTCGAGAAACGATTCGAGGGCGATCGTTCCCGGTTTTCCCGTGACGAGCACCTCTTCCCGTACCATCTCGGTCGTTCGGAGGTCGTCGAACGCGTCGGTGACGAGGTCGAGTCGTCCGACCCACGCTAGCGGAATCAGCGCGGACGAATCGACGACGACCATCAGATCCGCTCGAGATCGCGCTCGAGATCGTCGGTCGTGTACCCGATGGTGATACCCTCCTCCGCGGCGAGTGAGAGCATCTCGACGTAACTCGTCCCCGCGAGTTCCGCGGCTCGACGCAGCGTTATCTCGTGCTCTCCGAGTCGCTCGAGCGCTCGCTCGGTTCGCCACTCCTTCAACCCCTGCCGGATGAGGCGACGAAGCACCTCCGACCGATCCGCGCTCATCTCCCGCTCCAGTTCTCCGAGCGCCTCCTCGTCGTCTTCCGGGATGCGCGTCGTGACCGTTTTCATCGTTACGATAGGGTACGTTACGATACGATATGATTGTAACGGACGCGCGTCACTTCCGGACGACCGAAAACGTCGACACAGCTCGCCTCACAGCAACCCCAGCGCGGCGACGAGGTGGGTCATCGCCGCGACGAGCGGGACGAGGATGATCGTCCGCATGACGAACAGCGCCACGAGGTCGCGGAGGCGGATCGGCACGTCGGAGAACATGTCCATGGTCATCGGGCCGACGCTGGAGAAGAAGATGAGCTGCGAGACGGCGAGGACGGCGACGAAGAAGCGGGCCATCGGCGCGGCCTCCGCGACGAGCAGGACGGGCACGTACATCTCCGTGATGCCGACGATGGTGGCGGGCGCGACGACCTCGGGGTCCGGGATGCCGAGCAGGTCGATCACCGGAACGAGCGGCGCGCCCAGGATCTCGAACGTGGGGGTGTACGCGGAGAGCGCGACGGCGGCGAGCCCCACGAGGAGGATGGTGCCGAGGATGAGGCTCGTCAGGCGCAGACCGTCGACGAAGCCGCGGCGGGCGGCCTCGAGGAACGTCTCGCCCCGCTCGGCCTTGCCGACGGCCTCGCTGAGCGCGAACCGGACGTAGTCGCCCCCGGACCCGTGAAACGGCACCTCGGGGTCGGGTTCGGCGACGTACACTTCAGGAACGGTGCTGATCGGCGGGACGCGGACGAGGATCGCCGCGCAGACGGCCACGCAGACGAAGTACGCGAGGAAGATAACCGGGAAGAGGTCGAGCATCTCCACCGTCGCGGCGACCACGCCGACGAAGCCGATGCTCACCGTCGAGAAGCACGTGGCGATGGTGAACACGTCGCGCTTGTCGTAGCCCCCGCGATCGAAGACGTTGCGGGTGACGTACAGCCCCACCGAGTAGGAGCCGACCCACGAGGCGAGGCTGTCGAGGGCGGCCCGTCCGGGCAGGCGAAACAGCGGCTTCATCACCGGGCGCGAGAGCGTCCCGACGAACTCCAGCCCCCCGAGTTCGACGAAGATCGTGATGAAGATCGCCCCGAGCGGGATGATGACGCCGACGCTGTAGATCAGCGTCCCCCACATGAACTCGCCGACGCCCGGGGCCCACAGCCAGCCGAGGTCGTAGCCGGCGAGCGATTCGAGGTGCAGAAACAGGACGGGGGCGACGAGCGCGCCCCCGACGCGCAGTGCCCAGAAGGCGGTCGAGGTCTCGAAGTACGAGAGGTCATAGCCGAGCGAGATCACGTCCCGGGCGTCGAGTTCCGCCAGGGTGGTCAGCGCGCCCCCGGCGAGAACGATCGCGAGGCAGTACGCCCCCACCGCGTCCGGGAACGCCGTCGTGATCCCGTCCACGGCGACGTCGAACGGAACCGTCAACTCGCCGTTCCGGGGGACCGGCACGAGGAAGAAGACCGCGCCGATGGCGAACGCCGCGACGAACTTCGCGACCGCCCGGGGGTTCGACTCGTTCAGGTCCACGTCGTCGATGCTCCGCGCGGCGGGTTCGGTCTCGACCGTCCGAACCGGATCTTGCGCTTCGGTAGCCATGTCCGTATTGTGAGGAACCGTGATAGTGGGTCCGACACCGCCGTGCGCTGGTGGGTTTAAGTGAGAGCGGGGGCTACGCTATCCCACGGGAAACTCCGGCCGAGGCCGTCGCGGAAGCGGTGGGCGTCGAGCGGCACACCGCCGGGGGTCCTTCGGGCGCGTCGAATGGGCCTCTATATTGCCCGATTCCGGGGTTTGAAATTCGGCGAGAGTATCCCGTGAACATGCGCGTATGGGAGTCGGCCGATGGGGAGAGAACGACGGGGCAGGGCGTCCCCTACGGTTTCATGAAGGGTGAGCTGTCCTCCGAGGACACCCACCTCACTGAGGACGGTGACCTCGTGCTGAAGGGCGAACTCTACCGGAGGATAGAGTGATCCCTTCCGTCTCTCTCTCTATCACGGTTCTCACGCTCGATCTGAGGGCATCCGAGAGTCTTTGCGAGGAGGGGTGCTAAGCCAGAGGAGTCGTTAGAGTCCCTGACGCCAGACGACGAGGATCCCTTCGTCATCGACCTCCGAAGCGCGTCCGACCGAAGAACGTGCGACGACTGTGACCGGCCCTACCATCCCTCCGACTGGATGCGATGGCGTGAGGAGGACGGAAAGGACTACTGTGGAAAGTGCTCGATCGACCGTGGCCTCCGGGGGTAGATCAGGAACCGCCACAGGCGTTTTCAGGGATTCGATGGCTCTCCAGGTAAGAAGGGACACGTCGGGCGGAGAAGGTATCCCGGCTAGACCGAGGCCTCAGAGGCGGGGAGTACTGTGACGGGGGTAACTGTGATCGAGCCTCCTCCACAGGACGGGATTAGTCCTCGTCTCCTGTCGGTCGCGGTCGGTTCTCTATCACTACGTAGGACGGCAGTCTACCGCCACGTCTGACGAACCGTTAAGTAGACGGACCCGTTAGTGTCGCCATCGCATGGGCAACAAGAACAAGACGATCTCGTTTCGCGTCAACGAGGACGCGTTCGAGAGCCTGCGGGACATCGCGGAGGAGCGCGACATCTCGCTGTCGGCGGTGTTCCGCGACTACGTGGACCAGCTCGTTGCCCACGACGGCCAGGTACGCGTCGTCCCGGAGCACGAGATCAGCGACGACACGTCCAGTTCCACCGAGTTCCCGCCGAAGGTCGAGGTACCGAAGAGCTTCATCCGCGAGCACGAGCGCCTCGAACTCGAAACCGACCACCTCCGCGAGCAACTCGACGAGTACAAGCGCTACGTCACACAGCTCACCCAGGAGCTAGAGCAGTACGACGAGGAGGAGGTCATCCTCCTCGAAGATCTCGACGACGAGACCGGGGCGGACGAGCCGTTCCGACTCGGGTAGTCAGGACAGCCGTCGCCTCCGCTCGCGCGCTTCGGTCGCCACCGACTCGTGTCCCTCGACGTCCGCCAGTTCCTCGACCGCCTCCAGCGTCCGCACCGCGTCGTCGAGGAAGGAGAGCACGTCGCCGGGGTAGGCGTAGAGGACGTAGTCGTCGCCCATCACGTCCACGATGGCGTCCGGCCCGAGCCCCTGCTCGCGCAACTCCAGCAGGTACCGGACGAACTTCTCCTCGGGGTGGCCGCAGTGGGGGTTCGACTCGCAGTCGCAGTCGAGGAAGTCCTCCGCGAAGTCGAGCACGCGCTCCCGCGTCGCGTCGTCGAGCTTCGCGAGCCCCTCGCCCTGAAAGAGGATGTCGAGGGTCGCCCCGGAGAACGCGCTCTTGGGGATGTTCGTCTCCAGCTGCGAGCTGATCTGCCGGTGATTCTTCAGGTAGATCTTGTCCGTGATGGCCACGCTTGACGGAGGAAGGCGTTCGGGGCGTAAAACTCCCGCGCCTGAGAGAGCGACCGACGGTGCGAGCAGATCACGCTTCGAGTCGGTAGTGCGGGAGTCGCGTCAGATCGAACACGTCGAAGTCGTTGTCGTAGGTGAGGACGTGCGACGCTCCGCTCCCTTCCGCGTGGGCGGCGATGACGAAGTCGGTGAACGACCCGACCCCCGAGTCGGTGTACCGCCCGAACCAGTCGCACGCCAGTTCGAACGTCCCCGTCTCGATGTGCTCGACTGTGAGCAGCGTGCTCTCGAACACTGTTTCGAGCGCGGCCGCGGCGATCTCGGCGGAGACGCGCTTCGACAGTCGCGTGAGCGTCTCGTCGAGGGCGTAGTCGGTGACGTAGAGCGGGCGAAACGGCGTCTGCCGGTGGCGGATCGCCTCGAAGAACTCTATCACGTCCGCGTGACACTGGTCGTTGCGGTTGAAGTACGCGTAGAGCGCGCTCGAATCGATCTCGACGGGCTGGGTCCCGACTTCGGAGGGCTGGAAACGCCCTCCGTCACTGATCGCGCTCGCCGGATCGTTCATCGCGGATCGTCGCCGTAGAGATCGTCGTCCATCTCCGCCGCGTCCGTCGCCTCGGCGTCGTCGGGGAACGTCTCCTTCGTCCGTTCGTGGAACGTGAACATCGGATCGTCGGGATCGACGCGCGTGCGCCCCTCGATGAAGTCCTCGGCCGCCTCGCGGAGCGCGTCCTTGATCGATAGACCCTCGCGCTCGGCGAGACGTTTGAACGTCTCGTACTCGCCCTTCGTGAGTCGCGTCTGGACGGTCTTCGTCCCCTTCGTCTTGGACATGGATTCGGACGTTACATGACTATACGAGATCCATGCGATATGAATCTTGGTGACGCTTGGTGACGCCGCCGATCGACGGGTACACGTGATTCAGACCAGCAACTCGACGGGGTGGCGCGTCGGGCGCGCGAGCAGCGCGTCGAGCTGTTCGAGGCAGGACGTGCCGCTCGCGACGACGGCGCGGTCGCGCGTCTCGTCGGTCGTGAACTGCTCGCGGAGCGTCCCGCCCACGTCCATACTCAGCTCGTAGTACTCGGACTTGTAGCCGAAGCTCCCGGCCATGCCGCAGCACTCGACGTTCGAGGTGGCCACGTCGTAGCCGAGTTCCGAGAGGACGGCCTCGGTGTAGGCCTCCAGCCCGAGCGTGCGCTGCTGGCAGTGGCTGTGGTAGGCGACGCGCTCGCCGTCGCCCGCCCGCAGGGCCTCCGGGTCCGCGCCGTCGTGGAGCAGCCCGTAGACGTACTCGAGCACCTCGTAGCTGTTGTCCGCGAGGCGCTCGAAGGCGGCCGGGTCGAGGAACCTCTCGTACTCCCGCTCGAACATCGCGAGGTCGCTCGGCTCGATCACGACCACGTCGCGTCCCGCGTCGAGGTGGTCGGCGAGTCCGGCGTACGCGTCGCGGGCGTGCTCCTCGGCGGTGGCGACCATCCCCTGGGAGAGCGGCGCGCGCCCGCTCGACCGGAGGGGCGGCACGCGCACCCGGACGCCCAGCCGCTCCAGCGCGCGGACGGCCGCCTTGCCGCGCTCGACCTGCACGTGGTTCGTGTAGACGTCGGGGTAGAGCACCGCCTCGCGGACGGGGTCCTCCACGCGCACCTCGCGCGCCTCGAACCAGTCGACGAGCGTCTCGCGGCGGAACGACGGTAGCTCGCGGCGGGCGTCGATCCCCAGGAACCGCTCCATGAGCGCGCGGGCGGTCCGCGTCCCCGCCACCCGGTTCGAGACGGGCGCGGTGGCGCTTCCAACCCTCGCGAGCGTCTCGAAGTTGCCGAAGAAGCGCTTCTGGAGGTCCATCCCGCCGGGCTCCTCGTCCGGGGTCAGCCCCTCCACGAGGAAGTCGAACCGCCCCTCCTCGCCCCGGTTGATCCGGTCGCGGACGACGGTGTTGATCCACGGAATGTCGATCTTCACGGGGCAGGCGGGTGCGCAGCGCGAGCAGCCCGTGCAGAGGTCGTTGAACTCCGCGGCGACGTCCAGTCCCTCGATGCCCGCCTCCCAGCCGGTGGCGATGCCGCCGGAGTAGGTCTCGCCGCCGAAGGCGTGGCCGCCGACGTGCTGGAAGTTCGCGCAGACGTTCGAGCACGCCGAGCACCGGATGCAGTAGAGCGTCTCGCGCAGTTGGGCGTCCTCGCGCATCGCGAGGCGGCCGTTGTCGATCAGCACGAGGTGGAACTCGCGGTCCGAATCGCGTTCGGAGAGGGCCGTCCGGTCGTCGTCGAAGTCGAGGGTGGGCGACTTCACGGGCGGCGTGAACAGCGAGACGTAGGAGGTGATGTCCTGTCCGGTCCCCGAGCGGCCGATCAGCTCGACGAACGGCGCGAGGTCCTCGACGCGCGGGAGCACCTTCTCGACGCCCGTGACGGCCACGTGCACGTCGGTCGCCGCGACGCACTTGCGGGCATTGCCCTCGCTCGTCACGAGCGCGACGGTGCCCGTGTCGGCGGTGACGAAGTTCGCGCCGGTCATCCCCACGTCGGCGTCGCGGAGCAGTTCGCCCAGCCGCTCGCGCGCGAACGCGGTGAGCTCCTCGGCGGTCTCGAGCGGCTCGTCCGGCTCGAAGCGGGCGTTGAACAGCTCCGCGATGGCCTCGCGGGACTTGTGGATCGCGGGCGCGATGATGTGCGATGGCGACTCGTCTGCGACCTGGAGCACCCACTCGCCGAGGTCCGTCTCGACCACCTCGACGCCGTCGGCCGCGAGCGCGTCGTTGACCTCGATCTCCTCGGTCGTCATCGACTTGGACTTCACGACGCGGCGGGCGTCGCGCTCCGCGCACACCCGTCGGACGTAGTCGTTGGCGTCCTCCGCGTCCTCTGCGACGTAGAGCGTCCCGCCGTTGCCCTCGACGGTTCCGCGCAACTCGTCGATCAGGTCGGGCAGGCGCTCGATGGCGTCCTCCTTGATCGCGCGGGCCTCCTCCTTCAGCGCCTCGTAGTCCTCCAGGTCCGCCACGGCGGCGTACCGCCCCTCGTTGAAGCCGACGGTGCCGCGCTCCACGCTCTCCCCCTCGGTCGCCATCAGCTCGCGGATCCGGGCGGCCTTCGCCTCCCGGGAACGGCCCTCACTCATCGAGGATCACCACGTGGACCTCCTTGGGGCCGTGCGCGCCCTTCACGAGCCCGCCCATGTCGGCGGTGGCGCTCGGGCCGGTGGCGATCACGGCGCTGTCGCGCCCCTCGCGGAGCCAGGGGCCGAAGCGGGCGAACGCCTCGCGCATCCCGGGCACCACGTCCTCCCGCCGCAGGACGGCGACGTGTCGCTCCGCGTAGAGGCCCACCGGTTCGCCCCCCTCGGGCGTCGACTCGAGGACGACGCTCCCGTAGTCGGCGATGCCCATCCGCGCGGCGGTCACGCCGGTCCTCGCGCCCTCCAGTCGCGCGGGCGTCGGATCCACGTCTACCGGCGTCTCGGCGAGCGAGACGCCCTCGAAGGGGAGTTCGACGCCCACCGCCGGCGACTCGACGACCGCGGCGATCGTCGACGCGAAGTCGGATCGGGTCGCGTGCGTCCAGTCGACGTCGAGGCGATCGAGCGCCGCCTCGAACGCGCCCACTGTCTTCGTGCTCATAGCAGAACCGTACGCGGGTGGGGGCATCAATTGTGGGCCTCGTTCCCGTCCGGGGGTGACGCCGCACCTCGTCGGACCGCTCGACGCAGACGACCGCCGTTTATACCTGTGGAACCGCAAGTCCGGGCATGGCGACCGATCCGGGTGCGCGACCCGACCCCGCGAGCGACGCGCGAAGCGACTACGACTACGTCACCGACGAGGTCGACCGGCCGGGGCTGGTCGCCGACCTCGAACGCTACGTGGCGGACGTGCGCTTCGACGACTACTCCCGACAGCTCTACGCGACCGACGCGAGCGCATACGAGCGACTCCCCGTCGGCGTCGTCTTTCCGGAGTCGACCGAGGAGGTGGTTGCAGTAGTTGAATACTGCGCGTTGCGGGGGATTCCCGTCCTCCCGCGCGGGGGCGGGACGAGCCTCGCCGGCCAGGCGGTCAACGAGGCGGTCGTCCTCGACTTCTCGCGGCACATGGACGGGGTGCTCGACGTGGACCCCGAGGGCCGGACGGCGACCGCGCAGGCCGGCGTCTACCTGGGCGACCTCAACGAACGCCTCGCCCCGCACGGGCTGAAGTTCGCGCCCGATCCGGCGTGGGGCGACAAGAGCGCCCTCGGCGGCGCGATCGGCAACAACTCGACCGGCGCGCACTCGCTCAAGTACGGCAAGACCGACTACTACGTCGAGGAGGTCGAGGCGGTCCTCGCCGACGGCACCGTGACGCGGTTCGGCGAGATCGCGGTCGAGGAACTGCGCGAGCGGGCCGACCCCGCTGCCGACGCGTGGGGGCCGGACGGACCGGAGAGCGATCTCCTGCCGCGGATCTACGCCGAGATCGTCCGGATCCTGGACGAGGAGCGCGAGGAGATCAGCGCGCGCTACCCCGACCTCAAGCGCAACGTCTCCGGGTACGACCTCGACATGCTCGTCGCCGAGGCGGAGGGCGAGCGCCGCCTCCCCGACGACTCGGGCGTCGATCCCGAGTGCGAACCGGGGACGGTGAACCTCGCGCGCCTGCTCGCGGGCAGCGAGGGGACGCTCGCGGTCGTCACCGAGGCGACCGTCTCGCTCGAACCCGTCCCGGAGACGAAGTCCGTCGCCCTCCTGACCTACGACGCCGTCGTCGACGCGATGGAGGACGTGGCACCCATCCTCGAACACGACCCCGCCGCGGTCGAGGTGATGGACGACGTGCTGCTCGACCTCGCGCGGGACACCACCGAGTTCCGCGACGTGGTGAACCTCCTGCCCGAGGGGACCGACTCCGTCCTCCTCGTGGAGTTCTACGCCGAGGGCGAGGAGGACGGGCGGCGGCGGGTGGCCGACCTCATCGCGGACCGCGTCCCCGACGGGACGAGCCTGACCGAACCGACCGAGGACCGGGTCCGAACCGAGAAGGAACGCTACGCGCGGCAGGCGCTCGAAGCCCACGACGCCGAGACGCGCGCGAAGTTCTGGAAGATGCGCAAGTCCGGCCTCCCGATCCTGCTGTCGCGCACCTCCGACGCGAAGCACATCGCCTACATCGAGGACACCGCCGTCCCCGCCGAGAACCTCCCGGCGTACGTCGCGGACTTCCAGGCGGTCCTCGAGGAGCACGACACGTTCGCCTCCTACTACGCCCACGCCGGGCCGGGCGTGCTCCACATCCGCCCGCTGGTGAACACGAAGACCGTCGAGGGGGTCGCCACGTTCGAGGCCATCGCCGACGAGGCGACCGACCTCGTCGTGAAGTACGGCGGATCGGTCTCCGGCGAGCACGGCGACGGCCGCGCGCGCACCCAGTGGAACCGCAAGCTGTACGGCGACCGCCTCTGGAACGCCTTCCGCGACCTGAAGACCGCCTACGACCCCGACTGGCTGCTCAACCCCGGATCGGTCTGCGGCGACTACGACATGACCGAGCACCTCCGGTTCTCGCCCGACTACGAGTTCGACGCCGGCTTCGAGCCGACGCTCAACTGGGAGAACGAGAACGGCTTCCAGGGGATGGTCGAACTCTGCCACGGCTGTGCGGGCTGTCGCGGCCCGCAGTCGACCACCGGCGGGGTGATGTGCCCGACGTTCCGCGCCGCGGAGGAGGAGATCCAGGCCACGCGCGGCCGGGCGAACATGCTCCGGGCCGCGATGAGCGGCGCGTTCGACGGGGACGAGGCGTTCACCGACGAGTTCGTCGAGGAGGTGCTCGACGTCTGCATCGGCTGCAAGGGCTGTGCGAGGGACTGTCCGAGCGAGGTGGACATGGCGAAGCTCAAGGCCGAGGTCACCCACGAGTACAAGCAGCGAAACGGCGCGAGCCTCCGCGACCGCGCGTTCGCCAACATCGATCGACTCTCCGCGCTCGGTAGCGCGTTCGCGCCCCTCTCGAACTGGGCGGCGACGCTCCCCTACGCCCGCGCCGCGATGGAGCGCACCCTCGGCATCGCCCGCGAGCGCGAACTCCCCGAGTTCAGCCGCGAGACGTTCGAGGACTGGTTCGAGGCCCGCGGCGGCGCGGCGGTCGCCGAGGCCGACGCCGACCGGCGGGCGCTGCTCTTTCCCGACACCTACACCAACTTCAACCACCCCGAGGCGGGGAAGGCGGCCGTCCGCGTGCTGGAAGCCGCCAACGTCCACGTGCGCCTGCCGGAGGGCACGACGGGGAGCGGGCGGCCGCCCCACTCGAAGGGGCTGGTCGGGAAGGCCCGCGAGCAGGCTCGCCGGAACGTCGACGCCCTCGCGCCGATGGTCCGCGACGGCTGGGAGGTCGTGGTCGTCGAACCCTCCGACGCCGTCATGTTCCAGTCTGACTACCTCGACCTCCTCTCGGGGCCGGACGTCGAGGCCGTCGCCGAGCGCACCTACGGCGCGATGGAGTACGTCGACGCCCACCGCCTGGACGAGGCGATGGCCTTCGACGCGCCCGCCGAGCACCTGACCTACCACGGCCACTGCCACCAGAAGGCCACCCTGAAGGACCACCACGCGGTGGGCGTGCTCCGCCGGGCGGGCTACGAGGTCGACCCCCTCGATTCCACCTGCTGTGGCATGGCCGGGAGCTTCGGCTACGAGGCCGAACACTACTCGATGAGCAAGGCCATCGCGCGCATCCTCTACGACCAGGTGGACGCGAGTCCGGGCGACGTCGTCGTCGCGCCGGGTGCCTCCTGCCGGTCGCAACTGGGCGACCACGAGGGTGAGGAGCCGCCGCATCCGGTCGAGAAGCTGGCCGCGGCGCTCGCCTGAGGCGGACGGAGTCGTAACCTATATCAGATCCCGGGCGGGTAGTTTCCCATGTGTCCGGGTTGGGGTAGTGGACTATCCTTCAGCCTTGTGGAGGCTGAGACGCGGGTTCGATTCTCGCACCTGGACTGTAAAATTATATTTTTGCGGCGACTGGGCAACAGCGCCGGCGATCGAGCGCTCCCCTACCCTGCGTAGCGAACGTGCGGGGAAACGGCTAACCCTCGGTCACCCCACCTGCGGGTATGGAGGTGGCCCTGCTCACAATCGGCGACGAGTTGCTCGCGGGCGACGTGGAGAACACCAACGCGACGTGGCTCGCGCGCCAGCTCTCGGCGCGAGGCGTCGCGGTCCGGCGCATCGCGGTCGTTCCCGACGTCGTGGCGGTGATCGCCGACCACGTCCGCGCGTACGGCGACGCCTTCGACGCCGTCGTCTGCACGGGCGGGCTGGGGGGGACGCCCGACGACCTGACGATGGAGTCGGTCGCGGCGGCGTTCGACCGCCCGCTCGTCGTGAACGAGGCCGCCCGCGAGGACGTAGAGCGCACGCTCGCGGCCATCGCGGCGGAGTACCCCGACCTGGACGTGAACGTAGAGCGCCACGCCTCGCTGCCGGAGGGCGCGCGCCCGCTGCTCAACCCGGACGGCCTCTCGCCGGGGTGCGTCCTGGAGAACGTCTACGTCTTCCCGGGGATCCCCCGGGAGATGAGGGCGATGTTCGGGCTCGTCGCGGAGGAGTTCGCGGGCGACCTGCGCTCGCGGCTGCTCCGGACGCCGCTGCCCGAGTCGGAGGTGACGCCGACGCTCGAGGCCGCCCGGGAGGAACTCCCCGAGGTCATCCTCGGATCGTATCCGAGTCGGGGCGACGACCCGAACCGGGTCAAGATCACCGGCGAGACGGAGGCGGCGCTCGACCGCGCGGAGGCGTGGCTGCGCGAGCGGATCGAGGTCGAAGACGGACGGTGACGCCGGCGGTCAGCGCAGTTCGTTGGGTCGCGGGTCCCGACCGTTCCCGCCGCGACCGCCGTCGGCCGCCGCGCCGGTCGCCTCCGGCCGGTTGTCAAGCGACCCGCTGGAGCGGATGATGGTGAGCGCGGTCATGAGGTCGGTCCGCGAGACCAGCCCGACCAGTTCGTCGCCGTCCATGACCAGCAGGCGACCGACGCCCGACTCCTGCATCCGGGTGAGGGCGGTCATCGCGTCGTCGTCCGGGCCGATGGTGATGAGGTCGGTCGACATCACCTCCTCGACGCGGTAGGCGTCGCGCTCGACCTCGTTCACGGTCTTCGCGTCCTCGAGCGTGACGAGACCGTCGACGCGGCCGTCGCGCATCACCGGATAGCCGGTGTGGCGCTCCCGGAACATCCGGTTGATGAGGGTCGCGACGCTGTCCTCCGCGTCGATGGTGTGCAGGCGCTCGCGCGGCGTCATGATGTCGCGCACCCTGACGCCCTCGAAGGCGGCCTTCATCAGGGTCTGCTGGGCCTCCGAGGACGCGCCGATGTAGATGAAGAAGGCGACGCCCACGAGGAAGATGTTGAACCCGGCGAACAGGCCGAACAGGCCGAGCAGGATGGCGAAGGTCTTGCCCACCTCCGCCGCGATCTGCGTCGCGCGCGCGTAGGAGCGCGTCCGGGCCAGCAGCGCGCGCAGGACGCGCCCGCCGTCCATCGGGAACCCCGGTAGGAGGTTGAACGCGGCGAGCGCGAGGTTCGTGATCGCGAGGTAGCCGACGACGAACAGCAGTGCGTTCGCCGCCGCGCCGCCGCCGGGGATCACGTAGAACAGCGCGTAGAGGCCGACGCCGAGGGCGATGCTCACGATGGGGCCCGCGACGGCGATGTAGAGCTCCTGCTTCCAGTCCTCGGGCATCTCGCTCAACTGCGCGATGCCGCCGAACAGCCACAGCGTGATCGAGGCGATGGGGAAGCCGAAGCGCCGGGCGACGAGCGAGTGGCCCAGTTCGTGCAGGAGGACGCTGGCGAACAGGCCGATCGCGGCCACGGTGCCGAGGACGTACGGCATCAGCCCCGCGCTCATCCCGTCGAGCGCGAGCCCCGCGTCGAACAGGTCGTTGAGGGTCCCGACCCAGATACCGACCTGACTGCCGATGATGTAGGCGAACAGCGGCAATACGAGCAGGAACGTCAGATCGAGCTTGATCGGAATGCCGAACGCGCTCCCGATACGGAAGCTTCGCATACTTCTACTCCGCGCCCCACGCTATTAAGTCACAACGCCACCTCTCGCTGCGCTCGCCCGTCAGCGACACGCTCCGCGGTCGCCGGTGGCTCGCTGGCAACTGCTGCATTGTGAGACGCTCGCGCTCCCGCCGCCTCCCTGACCGAACGTTTACGTATCGAAACGGGTCCAGAACCCCCGTGCGTTGACCGTCACCCGCGGGCGGCCCGCGGTCGTGCGACACGACCGCCCGCGGTACCGTCGCCGTGTCGCCCGTTCGCCCACCGTCTGCCGCATCGGTCGCCGCACACCGCTTCACGGGGCTACTCCTCACGGACGACTTCGTGCCGGCCGAAGCCGTAGCGCAGGCGGTTCGCCAGCCGCCGCGAGAACCGCCCCTCGTCGGCCCGCGAGCCGAAGCGCTCGGCGAGCGCCGCGTAGATGAGCGGGACCGGCACCTCCCGCTCGAGGGCCTCCTGTACCGTCCAGGTGCCCGTCGAACCGCCCTCGACCCGGTCGGCCACGTCGCCGAGGTCGACGCCCTCCTCGCGGAACGCCTCCTCGCAGAGCTCCAGCAGCCAGGAGCGGATCACCGCGCCGTTGTTCCACGTGCGCGCGACGGCCTCCAGGTCGAGGTCGTAGCGCCCGTTCGCGAGCAGGTCGAACCCCTCGCCGTAGGTCTGCATCAGCGCGTACTCGACGCCGTTGTGGACCATCTTCACGTAGTGGCCCGACCCCGACGGCCCCATGCGCTCGTGGCCGTCGGGGCCGGTAGCGACCGCGTCGAACGCCGGGGTCATCGCCTCGTAGGCCCACTCGGGACCGCCGACCATCAGCGAGAAGCCGAGTTCCGCTCCGGCGGGGCCGCCGCTGGTGCCGCAGTCGAGGTAGGCGGCGGTCGTCCGCTCGGCCCGCGCGACGGAGTCCTCGAAGTGGGAGTTGCCGCCGTCGACGACGACGTCGCCCTCCTCGAGGCGCGGTTCGAGTTCCGAGAGCGTGGCGTCCACGATCTCGCCCGCCGGCACCATCAGCCAGAGCCGCCTGTCCTCG
The DNA here is from genome assembly GCF_029338575.1 of Halomarina halobia. Taxonomy (GTDB): domain Archaea; phylum Halobacteriota; class Halobacteria; order Halobacteriales; family Haloarculaceae; genus Halomarina; species Halomarina halobia. The sequence goes on along the minus strand of NZ_CP119992.1, from coordinate 1,872,535 downwards.
CCCAGCGCCTCGGCGAGGTCCGCGAGCGAACCGACGGGCGTCGCCCCCGCGTCGGCGGCGGCCGCGACGGCCGTCTCGTCCACGTCGAACGCCACCACGTCGTGACCGGCGTCCATCACCCGTTCGGCGACGATGCGCCCCATGCGACCGAGACCGACGACTCCGAGTTGCATGTTCCGGACTCCGCGGGCGGGCGCTAAGGGGTTGTGGTTCCGGGTTCAGCGTGCGCGGTTCCGCGTTCAGTGGTAGCCCAGCTGGCGCAGTTGCTCCGCGGGGTCGTAGCCCTGATCCGCCGTCGAGCGGCGGGTGGGTTCGTACTCGCCGGTGTCCTCGGCGCTCGTGACGCACCACGGGACCCGCCGGATCGGGTCGATCCCCGCGAACGCGGGGTGACCGTAGACGCCCCACTCGCCGAGGGCGTTGCCGTGATCGGAGGTGACCACGACCCGCTCGGCGTCGATGCTCGACAGCAGGAGCGACACGTCGTCGAGCGCGTACCGGAGGTTCCGTCGATAGGCGGCGCGCACTTCGTCGAGGTCGCGCTGTCCCCAGCGCACCTGATCCCACGGGTCGGCGGTTCGGGGGTCGGGATACGCGCCGGGGGAGAACCCACTCGTGTCGTCGTCGAGAAACGGGTGGTGGGGCTGCATGTAGTGGACGACCATCCGCTCGGGGTCGTGCCTCCGGTGGTGTTCGATGGCGCGGTCGGTGACCGGTCGGGGGAGGATCGTCCCCTCCCGCTCGTCCCACGCGTAGCGCCACACCTCGTCGAGCAGCGCGAACGAGGAGGGTTCGAGCACCTCGTCCGAAAAGGGGTTCCCGGTGACGTAGACGGTCCGCCGCGTCTCGTCCTCGTACTTCGACGCGAAGTTGCGGCGCATCCACGACCTCGAGTAGCTGGCGAGGGAGTAGGTCTCGTCGAGCGCGCTCAGAAACGAGTACTCTTCCACGAACGCCGCGAGCAGGTCGAACCGACAGGCGTCGAGGACGACCAGCACGTCCCAGTCCTCCTCGTAGATGGGGGTTCCCCGTCGCGGTCCGGCCCTGAACAACCCGATGAGCCCGATCTTTCCGTAGTACAGCCCCTCTCGTCCGACGTGGCGAAGAACCCGTGCCCCTCGCGCCGTGATACTCCGTCTCGCCATCCGTAACCTTGTTCACCACAGAGGGTTCTTATTCTTTTGACCTACGTCGGACACTTTTCGCCCTCATCGGGCGGCGCGAGGGCCGGACGCGAAGATTTATCCCATCGACCCCGCTAGGTGCGTCCATGCATCGGTCGTCAGTAGTACGTGCGTAGGCTCCTTCTCCTCCAGCACCGCCCGGCGACCGTTCCACAGCGACCATGACGGAGTTACCAGACGAGTACGACCCGGACCGAATCGAGCAGAAGTGGCGCGAGGCGTGGCGCGAGAGCGACGTCTACGCCTACGAGGGCGACGGCGAGCGACCGGAGTACGTCATCGACACGCCGCCGCCGTACCCGACGGGGAACCTCCACATCGGCCACGGTCTCGGGTGGACGTACATCGACTTCGCCGCCCGGTACCACCGGCTCAAGGGCGAGGACGTGCTCTTCCCGCAGGGGTGGGACTGCCACGGCCTCCCCACCGAGGTCAAGGTCGAGGAGATCCACGACATCCACCGTACGGACGTCCCCCGCGAGGAGTTCCGGGAACGCTGCATCGAGTACACCGAGGAGCAGATCGACGCGATGCACGAGACGATGGACCTGCTCGGCTTCTCCATCGACTGGGATCACGAGTTCCGGACGATGGACCCCGAGTACTGGGGCGAGACCCAGCGCTCGTTCGTCCGCATGGCGGCCGACGACTACCTCTACCGCGACGAGCATCCGGTCAACTGGTGTCCGCGGTGCGAGACCGCCATCGCCGACGCGGAGGTCGAGAAGGAGGACCGAACGGGGACGCTCTACTACGTCGCCTTCGAGGGGATCGGCAACGACGATATCGAGATCGCAACCACCCGGCCCGAACTGCTCGCGGCGTGCGTCGGGATAGCCGTCGATCCCGACGATGAGCGCTACACCGACCGCGTCGGCGACACCTTCGAGATCCCGCTGTTCGGCCAGGAGGTCGAACTCATCGCCGACGAGGACGTCGACGGCGACTTCGGGACCGGCGCGGTCATGATCTGTACCTTCGGGGACAAGCAGGACGTGACCTGGTGGGCCGAGCACGACCTCGACCTCCGCCCCGTCGTCACCGAGGACGGCCACCTGAACGAGCTGGCGGGCGCGTTCGAGGGCCTCGCGATCGTCGAGGCGAAGGAGGAGATCGCCGCGGCGCTCGACGAGCGCGGTCACCTCGTCGACAGCGAGCCGACCGAGCAGTCCGTCGGCGTCTGCTGGCGCTGCGATACGCCCATCGAGATCCTCTCGAAGGAGCAGTGGTTCGTCCGCGTCGACCGGGAGACGATCCTCGAGAAGGCTCGCGAGGTCGAGTGGATCCCCGAGCACATGTACGCCCGGCTCGAGGAGTGGACCGAGGGGATGGACTGGGACTGGGTCATCTCCCGCCAGCGCGTCTTCGCGACTCCCATCCCCGCCTGGTTCTGCGAGGACTGCGGACACGTCCGCGTCGCGGGAGAGGACGAACTCCCGCTCGATCCCACCGAGACGGAGCCAGAGATCGACGCCTGCCCCGAGTGCGGGGGCGCGTCGTGGCGGGGCGACCCCGACGTGATGGACACCTGGATGGACTCCTCGATCTCGCCGCTCTACATCAGTGGCTGGCCCGAGGAGGAGTTCTCGCCCGTCGCCCTGCGCCCGCAGGGCCACGACATCATCCGCACGTGGGCGTTCTACACCATCCTCCGGACCGCGGCACTGGAGGGCGTCCGCCCGTGGGACGAGATCCTGATCAACGGGATGGTCTTCGGCGAGGACGGCCGCAAGATGTCGAAGTCCCGCGGCAACGTCGTCTCGCCGGACGAGGCCGTCTCCGAGCACTCCGCCGACGCCTTCCGGCAGGCGCTCGCGCTCGGCGGTCAACCCGGCACGGACGTCCAGTTCCAGTGGAAGGAGGTGAAGTCCTCCTCGCGGTTCCTCACGAAGGTCTGGAACATCACGAAGTTCGCGGCGGGCCACCTCGACGAGCGCACGCCGACGATCGAGGACCCCGCCTATCGGGACGCGGACGAGTGGATCCTCTCTCGCGCCTCGCGGGTCGCCGACAGCGTCGGCGCGCACATGGACGCCTACCGCTACGACGCGGCGCTGCGCGAACTCCGCGAGTTCGTCTGGCACGACCTGGCCGACGACTACCTCGAACTCATCAAGGGACGGCTCTACGAGGGACGTCCGGGCGAGCGCAACGCCGCCCGCCACGCGCTATACGCGGTGCTCTCGGCCTCCCTGCGGATGCTCTCGCCGTTCGCACCCTTCCTCACGGAGGAGGCCTATCGCGCGCTCCCGGGCACCGAGGGGAGCGTCCACAACGCGCGCTGGCCCGATCTCGACCGCGCCGACGGGGACGCCGAGGCGCGCGGCCGGCTCGTCGCCGATATCGCCGGCGCGGTTCGCGGCTGGAAGTCGGATTGTGGGATGGCCCTCAACGCCGACCTCGACCGAGTCGAGCTCTACCTCGACGCCGACCGCGCGCTCGACACCTACGACCTGAGCAGCGCGGTCAACGGTCCCGTCTACATCGAGTCCGGCCGCCCCAACGTCGAGATGGTGCCGGTCGGGATCGACCCCGATCACGCCACCATCGGGCCGGAGTTCCGCGACCGGGCCGGCGCGGTCATCGGCGCGCTCGAATCCGCCGACCCCGCGGAGATCAAGGCACAACTGGACACGGACGGCGAGATCGAACTCGACGCCGGCGGCGAGGTGGTCGTCCTCACGCCCGACGCCGTCGACGTCGTCGAGGAGCAGCGCGCCGCCAGCGGCGAGGAGGTCCAGGTGCTCGAACTGGACGACGCGACCGTCCTCATCTACGAGAGCTGAGCGACTCACGTCGGTTCGACATCGGTTCGGCTTTTATCCACGCCCGGCCAGTCGTGGGCATGGACGAACGAATCCGCGAGCACGCCCGCGTGCTCGTCGAGTGGAGCGCCCGCGTCGAGCGCGGCGACGACGTCGTCGTGAGCGTCGGGGCCGACGCTCACGACCTCGCGGTGGCGGTCTGCGAACGGCTCGGCGAGCGGGGTGCGAACGTCGCGACGACCTACGCCTCGGGCGAACTCACGCGCGCGTACCTCCGCGCGCACGACGGCGAGTTCGAGGCGTCGGACCACCAGCTCGCGCTGTACGAGAGCGCCGACGTCGTGCTCTCGCTCGGCGGGGGACGCAACACCAGCGCGACCGCCGACGTTCCCGGCGCGACGCGACAGGCGTACGCGAGGGCCCAGACGCCCGTCCGCGAGGCGCGCATGGACACCCGGTGGGTCTCGACGGTCCACCCGACGCGGTCGCTCGCCCAGCAGGCCGGGATGGCCCTGGAGGAGTACCAGGAGTTCGCCTACGGCGCGATCCTCCGGGACTGGGCGTCGCTCGCCGACGAGATGGGGCGGATGAAGGACCTCCTCGACGGCGGCAGTGAGGTCCGACTCGTCAAGGAGGCCACCGACCTCACGATGTCGATCGAGGGGCGGACCGCCGTCAACAGCGCCGCGAGCGTCGCCTACGACAGCCACAACCTCCCCTCCGGCGAGGTGTTCACCGCGCCGTACGCGACCGAGGGCGAGGTGTTCTTCGACGTGCCGATGACGCTGCACGGGAAGCGCGTCCGGGACGTCCGCCTGACGTTCGAGGGCGGCGAGGTCGTCGACTACTCGGCGGAGACGAACCAGGAGGTCCTCGAGGAGATCCTCACGACCGACGAGGGGGCGCGGCGGCTCGGCGAGCTCGGGATCGGCATGAACCGCGCGATCGACCGCTTCACGGACAACATCCTCTTCGACGAGAAGATGGGCGACACGGTCCACCTGGCGCTCGGGCGGGCCTACGACTCGAACGTCCCCGGGGGCGAGGAGGGGAATCAGAGTGCCGTCCACGTGGACATGATCACCGACGTGAGCGAGGGCTCGCGCCTGGAGATCGACGGCGAGGTGGTCCAGCGCGACGGTCGCTTCCGGTGGGAGGAGGGGTTCGAGAGGTAGCTTCCCGTATCGCCAGTAGCCGATACCCGGCAATGGCAAGCAGGCGACGCCGCGGCGGGGGCTGTTCGCGGGGCGTGGCGTCGCGCACCCGCGAGCGCCCCGCGACGATTTTCACGTCACACGGACGCTGGTCCCGCTCTCCGATATAAAGCTACGGACGGGGCGACTGTTGAGCGCCCCGCCTCGAATTGCACCAGCGCGGCAGCCGCGAGTGAGCGCCCCAGGCGCGAACGAGCGGGCCGACGACCGAGCGCTCGGAGAGCGCGAAGCGAGGGAGGAGTGCTTTTGATCGAGCTTTTACAGAGGGGCCACCGGAGGCGGCCCCTCGTAGTAAAAGGTCGTTGTCTAGAAGTAATCGACGCTCGGGGGCAGTTCCGTCTTCATGCCCTTGCGCTCGCGGATCTCCGTGATGGTCTCGCCCTGGAGGTTGTCGGCCATGACCTGGAAGCCGGCGTTCTCGGTGTTCCAGGAGGCGCGACCCTCGGTGGCGCTCCGGATGTCGCTGGAGAAGCCGAGCATCTCGGAGACGGGCGCGACGCCCTCGACGACCATGAGGTCGCCCTCCTGGTACATGTCGTCGACGCGGCCGCGGCGGCCCTGGATCTCGCCGCTCGCGGGTCCCATGTGCTCGTTGGGGACGTCGATGCGGACGTTCTGGATGGGTTCGAGCAGGCGCACCTCCGCGTCGATGAGCGCGCCGTGGACGGCCTGGCGGGTCGCCGGGATGACCTGCGCCGGGCCGCGGTGGATGGCGTCCTCGTGGAGCTTCGCGTCGTGGAGGCGGATGAGCGCGCCCTGCACCGGCTCGGCGGCGAGCGGCCCGTCGTCGAGCGCCTCCTCCAGGCCCTCGATGACGAGTTCCATCGTCTCGTTCAGGTGCTGGATACCCTTCGTGTCGTCGATGAGGATGTTCGTCCCGTAGATGTGCTCGACGTTCTGGGAGGTGTCCTTGTCCATGCCCGCCTCCTGGAGGGCCTCGCGGCGCTCCAGTTCGGGCATGTCCATGGACGCCTCGCCGAGCTTCAGGATGTCGACGATGTCCTGGCTGAGGGGTTCGACGCTGATGTAGAACCGGTTGTGGCGGTTCGGCGAGATGCCCTCGACGACGTCGCCGGCGCGGGTGGGCTGTTCGCGGAAGACGACGATCGGTTCGCCGGTGATGACCGGGATGCCCTGGTTGCGCTCGATGCGCTGGGTGATGACCTCGAGGTGGAGTTCGCCCTGCCCCGAGATGAGGTGCTCGCCGGTGTCCTCGTTGATCTCGATGCGGATCGTCGGGTCCTCCTTCGACACCTGGCGGAGCGTCTCGATGAGCTTCGGCAGGTCGTCCATGCTCTTGGCCTCGACGGACTTCGTGATGACGGGCTCGGAGATGTGTTCGATGGACTCGAAGGGCGTCATCTCGACGGAGGAGACGGTGGAGCCGGCGATGGCGTCGCGCAGGCCGGTCACGGCGGCGATGTTACCCGCGGGGACGTGCTCGACCTCCTCGCGCTCGCCGCCCATGAAGATCCCGACCGACTGGACGCGGTTCTTCCCGGCCGTCCCGGAGACGTAGAGCTCCTGGCCCTTCTCGATGGTGCCGGAGAAGACGCGGCCGGTGGCGATCTCGCCCGCGTGCGGGTCCATGGAGATGTCGGTGACCATGAGGACGACCTCGCCCTCGTCGTCGACGAGGCGCATCTGTTCCGCGAGTTCCGACTCCGCGTCGCCGCGCCAGATCCGCGGGATGCGGCGGGGCTGGGCGTCGATGGGGTTGGGGAAGTGCTCGCAGACCATGTCGAGCACGACGTCGGAGAGCGGCGTCCGCTCGTGGAGCTCCTCGCGCTCGTCGGCGCGCTCGAGCTCGATGATGTCGCCGAAGTCCATGCCCGTCTCCTGCATCGAGGGCATCGAGACGCCCCACTTGTACAGGGCCGACCCGAACGCGACGGTCCCCTCCTCGACGGAGACGCGCCAGTCGCCGACGTCGTCCATCTCCTCGGTCATGCCGCGGATGAGTTCGTTCACGTCGCGGATGACCGCCATGAGACGCTGCTGCATCTCCTGGGGGCCCTCCTGGAGCTCGGAGATGAGGCGGTCGACCTTGTTGATGAACAGCGCGGGCTTCACGCCCTCGCGGAGCGCCTGCCGCAGGACGGTCTCCGTCTGGGGCATCGCGCCCTCGACGGCGTCGACGACCACGAGCGCCCCGTCGACGGCGCGCATCGCGCGCGTCACGTCGCCGCCGAAGTCGACGTGGCCGGGCGTGTCGATGAGGTTGATGAGGTGGTTCTTCTCGTCGTACTCGTGGGTCATCGAGACGTTCGCGGCGTCGATCGTGATGCCGCGCTCCTGCTCGTCCTCCTCCGTGTCCATCGCGAGCTGGTGGCCCGCCGTGTCCTCCGAGATCATGCCCGCGCCCGCGAGGAGGTTGTCCGAGAGCGTCGTCTTCCCGTGGTCGACGTGAGCGGCGATCGCGATGTTCCGGATGTTCTCCGGCTTGTCCATCAGCCGCTCGCATTCCTGTACGATTTTCTTACGTCGGCCCATTACCGGGTCATACCGACAGCGTAGTGAAAAGGGTAGTGTTTCGACGGCAGGATTTCCCCCGTATACCGTGAGAATGCGCCTCATACTGCGCGAACTCGCTCGTTCGGAGGAGACGGTCTCCGCGCCGTTACTTCGCGAACCGCCTCACTCCCGAATCGCCCCCTCCGACTCCTGGACGCGCTCGTAGGCCCACCGGACGCGCTTGAACGCCTCCCGAGAACCGCCGGCGTCGGGGTGGGTCTCCTTCGCCCGCTCGCGGTACGCCCGCCTGACGGCGGCCTCGTCGGCGTCGGGGCTCACGCCGAGAACGCGGTAGGCCGCGGCGGTCGCCGGGTCGAGTCGGACGGTCGCCTGTCGGCCGTCCGCCGACGGCGCATCCGCGGCTCCGCGCCGGACGCCCCGGGCGTCCGGATCGCTCCCGTCGTCGCGGAGGTTCCCGGGACGTCCGGCGTCACGACCGTCCCACCCGCCGTCCGCCCAGCGCCAGTCGTCGCCGTCCCACTCGGCGTCCCACGCCTCGCGCCCGCAGACGGTCGCCCGCCAGCCCTCTCGGTGCCAGTCGTCGCTCGTCCGTCGTTCGCGCCCCTCGTCGGTCCACTCCGGATCGACGCCGATGCGCTCGTAGATGTCCCCGACGACGCGTCCGCGGCCGTAGCGCCAGCAGTGGTGGCTCCCCGCGCCGAGCGCGAGCGCGCCGAGCAGGGCCAGCGGCGTCCCGGTGACGCCGACGATGCAGGCGACGATCGCCGCGGCTCCGAGGACCGCGGCGAGCGCGAGGACGACCCAGCCGAACACGGTCCCCCTTCCGTCGCTCGCGTAGTAAATCTCCCGCCCCGACGGGTTCGTCGCCCTCCCTCGCACGCGCCGTCACAAGAGTCATACTCGCCCCGGCCGTGTTACACGTGAGCATGGACGTTCGAGTGTTAGGCGGCGGACCGACGGAGCCGTTTCTCAGCGCGCAGGGACTGTTCGAGACGGAGTACGACCTCTCGAAGCCGGTGCGCGTGCGCGTCCGGCGGGACCCCGACGAGCGGACGTGGACCGGCCACTACCCCGACCACCACGTCCTCAACATCTCCGCACAGGCGGCCACCAGCGCGATGTCGCGCGAACTCGCCCTCCACGAGTACGCCCACATGCGGCGCAACGAGGAGGCCCACCCATCGCACACCCAGTCGACCGCGGAGGCCATCTACATCGGACTGGCCGGGCGGCGCGTCGAGCAGCGCAAACTCACTCACTGCTACCAGATCGCGAACCACATGAAGGACATCTACGCCGACGACATCACGCTCTCGGTCGCCCCGGCGGACAAACTCGTCTCCTTCCTGGAGGCGAGCCTCGCGGCGGCGCTCGCCGACCGTCCGCACGACCCGCCGCGCGGCCACCGGCTCACGCCCGCCTCCGACCCCGACATCACTGCCGTGAACGCCGCGTTCGCCCTCGCGCTGGTCGAGCGCCACGACCTCGTCGCCCCGGACCACCGCCTCTACGACCTCGCGCACGCCGCGGCCGACGACGCGCCGGGCGTCCCCCTCGAGCGGTTCAAACACCACTTCGAGACGCTGGCGGACGATCCCGACGAGAGCGAGTACCGAAAGGCGCTGGTCGACGTCACCCGCCGGTACGCGGTCGAGACGGGGCAGGCGGCCGACTGACGCTTCCTCGTCCGCCGTCCCCGGTCGTTCGACGTGCGAGGCGGTCGCCCGCGAGGAGCGGTCGCGGTGACTGCCGGCCGGATCCGTTCCGGCCGCGGGCTCGCGGCTCCGACCCGTCTACTCCCTGTCGACTACGTCCTCGCCGGCCAGGTCCGCGCGGTCGTAGTCGACCTGGTCGGCCAGGTAGACGTTCGCGTCGGGGTGCTGATCCGCGTCCTCGACGACCTCGCCCTCCCTCCGCAGGCGTTCGACGGCGGCCTTCGCCTCCTGGCGATCGACGTGGCCGACGACGCTCATCACGTCGAGCAGGCGCTCCCTGGGGATGCCCGGGCTCCCGGTGGGGTTCTTCGGTTCGAAGGCGGCCTCCCCCTGGAGGAACCGCAGGTAGGACCGGGGGTCGTTCGACCCGGCCAGCCGCTCGTGCCAGTTCGCGGGGTAGGTGCTGAGCCGTCCCGAGGGGAGTTCGTACACCGCGTCGTCGCCGACCCACGTCTCGCTGTCCGTGCGCCGCTCGTCCAGGGCGCTCCACGGGTCCTGAATCTCGGTGGGAACGTTCCGATCGGCGAGCGCCGTCGCGTAGGCCTCGACGACCTCGCGCTCGGCCCCCGGCGTCTCGTCGCCGTGGTAGCGTTCGACCAGCGACAGGACCTCCTTCGGGAGGAGGTTCTCGCCGCGGTGCTCCGCCGTGTCGAGGACGCGCTCGTTCAGGTCGACCATCGTTCCGACCTTCACGCGCCGACTGTAAAAACCCGGTGCGAGCGTTCGCCGGATCGCCGCGACGGTCGCGAAAACGGCTTCGAGACGGGAGGAGGGAGGAGATGAGAGGAGACGGGTGGAGGGAGGAGATGCCGGAAGGGAGACCGAGCGTTACCGTGCCGCGGCGGCGACGCGCTCCTTCTCTTCCTTCTGGTTGATCGCGTAGGTCTGGACGTCGTAGTTGGCCGCGCCGACGATCTGGGAGGCGAGCGCCTCGGCCGCGGACGTCGACGTCTTGAACGACGCCTTGTGGGTGCCCTCCGCGATGAACTTGAGCGACTGGTCGACGCGGCGCTGGGGCGCGACGTCGACGGCCTTCGGGACCGAGATGCCGCCGTACTTGAGGCGGACCGTCTCCTCGCGCGGACCGGCGTTCTCGACCGCCTGCACGAGCACCTGCACGGGGTTCTCCTCCGTGCGCTCGTGGACGATGTCGAACGCGTCGCGGACGATCTTCATCGTCTTCTGCTTCTTGCCGGTGTTCTCCTCGGTCTGCATCAGGCGGTTCACGAGCCGCTCGACGACGCTGATCTCCGACTTCTTGAACTGCTTCCCGGAGTGGCGACCCATCGTGTGGGCGATGGGCGTGAGCGTGATGTACCGCTCCATCGAGGGGTCGGAGAAGGCGATGTCGGAGACGTCCCACTTCGCGAAGAGCAGCGCGTCGACGGTCCCCTCCTCCTCGTCGGTGCCGGCGGGCGGCTCCGGATCGGGGGCTTCGCTCTCGCTCACGCGAACCACCCTCGGTGGTGAGTGTGAGTAGATGAGTCACAGCCCGCACAGCGGAGCGAGCAGGAATGTCTTAGCGGACTCATGTTATCGCACCGGTTTCTCCGCGTTGCCGCGCACCAGTTCGATGAGCGACACGCCGTTTACCTTCTCGACCTTGTAGTTCACGCCCGAGAGGTCGCCCATCGCGCGACCCTTCGCGCCGCCGATCCCGGCGATGGTGACCTCGTCGTGCTCGTCGATGAACGAGATCGCGCCGTCGCCCGGACAGAACGCGGTGACCTGCTTCCCGTTCTTGATGAGCTGGACCCGGACGCACTTCCGGATGGCGGAGTTGGGCTGTTTCGCCTCGATCCCCACCTTCTCCAGGACGATACCTCGACCCTGCGGAGCGCCCTCGAGCGGGTCGGACTTCTTGCCGAGCCCGCGGGCGCGCCGCGCGTACTCCGAGTCGGACCACCGGTGGTTCTGGCGGTCCTTCTTGAGCTTCCGCGCGGCGTACTTGCCGTTCGCCATAGTGCACGTCGATACCTGTCCGAGCTACTTAAGGCTCCCCTTTCGAGCCAGCGCCGTTCGGGCCGTGTGTGGGGGTTTCACGCCCGTTCCCGGCGCGGCGGATCGCCGCGCGCGCCGCGTCGCGTCGCGTCTCCGAAGCCTCATGTAGGTCCGCGGTATAGCGAACCGACATGGCAGACACGTCGTCCCCGAGGGACGTGGGGAACGCGGCGGCCGCGAACGGCGCGGGAACCGACTGGTTCTCCAGCATCGCTCGACGCGTCGGCGGCTTCGTCGTCCTGATGGTCGGTTTCGCCGTCGCTCTCGAGTTTCTCATCTCGATCGGAGTGCTCGACGACACCGAGATGAACAACGTCTTCATCGGCATCGCGCTCAGCCTCGCCATCCTGACGGTGCTGACCGCGGCCGTCGCGTTCGTCGTCTCGGCCGTCCGACGCGCGCTCTGAGCGGGTTCGAGGGCGAGGTAGAGCGGCCTCGCCGGTCGACCGTTCGGTCGGCCGCGCGGGCGCAAGTCCTGAACCCTCTCGCGGCCGCGTCGACGCGCGGGACAGGCTCCCCCTCACGACTGTGCCGCCGTCACGTCAGCTGTATGTCGTCGATGTCGAAGTGCCGCCGGGCGAGCGTCCGCGCCCGCTCTATGTTCCTCCCGTCCGCCCCGATGGCGACGCCGCGGTCCTCGCGGGCGACCTCGGCGTACGCCACCACGTCCCGGTTTCGGCTGATCGTGACGTTGTACACGGCCGCCGGCGCGAGGACGTTCGCCACGAACGCCTCGGGCGTGTCCGCGTCCTCGACGAGTTCGACCCGCCGGTCGAGGCGTTCCTCGACCTGACGGACGGCCCGGCCGCCGGGGCCGATCGCCCGGCCCATGTCGCCGGGCGGAACGAGGTAGACGACCCGGTCGTACTCGTCGTCGACGATACAGTCGCGGGCGGCGACGTCCGTCACGTCCTCGAACAGCCCGATGTACCGGCGCGCCTCGTCCGAGAGGGTGACGCGCATCGGCTCAGTCGGCGTCGGCGCGCTCCCGGTCGCGCTTTACCGTTCCCATCCGCAGGTTCACGTCGCCGGTGCCGAGCCGGATGGGCTTGCCGACGATGACGTTCTCCGTCACGCCGTTGAGGTCGTCGACCTCGCCGTGGATCGCGGCGTCGAGCAGGTGGTTGACGGTCACCTCGAACGCCGCACGGGCGAGCACGGAGTCCTTGTTCCCCGAGATGCCGTGGCGACCGATCGATTCGATCTCGCCGCGGTTGGTCATGATGTCCGCCACGAGCATGAGGTGGCGGATGTTCACGTCGCCGAGCCCCTGCTCCTCGAGCGTGTTCATCGTCTCCTCGATGATCGCCTCGCGGGCGGCCTCGATGCCGAGCTGGCGGTGGACCTCGTGGATGTTGTTACACGTGGTCCGCGTGGCGTCCACGCCCTCGATGTCGAGCGTCTTACCGAACGCCGACCCCTCGGTGTAGAGGACGAACTCCTCGCCCCCGTCGTCGGTCGCCTCCTTCCGGATGACGACGCGGGAGACCTCGTCGATGCCCTTGAAGACGATGTCCCGGAGCTCCTCCACGAGCTGGAGCAGCCCGCGGTAGCTCGGCTCCTCGGGGCCGAACTCCACGACCGTCGGCTGGGGTCGGGCGGTCTCGACGTCGAGTTCGCCCTCGATGGTCGCCGCGATCTCGGCCGCGACCTCGTCGGTCGAGTCCACGGTCGGCCACCGCTCGCGCAGCGTGTCCTCGTTGAGGTCGATCCGCACGAGCATGTCCGCGACGTTCGTCGAGACGTCGCCGAGCGCGAGGATGCGCGTCGCCTCCACCTTCCAGACGACCTCGTGGGCGCGCTCGCGGTCGGTGGCGAACTCGTCCTCGAGGTAGACCGTCATCATCGGCGTGTCCGGCGTCTTCCGGGCGTCCACCAGCTCGATGAGCCGGGGGAGCCCCTGCGTGACGTCGATCTCCGCGACGCCCGCGTAGTGGAACGTGTTCATCGTGTTGTGCGTCACGACGCCCGACGCGGTCGTGAACGTCTCCAGCCCGGCGACCGAGAAGTCGTACACGTACTCGTGGTCGCTCGTCACCGGCTCGATGGATTCGATACGCTCCCAGTTAACCGCACCAAGACTCGCCGACTGGCTCGCGCTCTTACCCTGCGCGTCGATGAGTACTCCCCCGTCCGTTACGACTGGCTCACTCTCCGCAGGCGGGACATACGCCCCGAAATCGGCGGTTTTCGTGTCTGCGTTGTATTCTCCGACGGTGGGGAGCGTATCGTCGGTCGTCAGGGTGTCTGCGGCGACGGGACCTATCTTGCCATCCTCGCGCGTGACGAACGAGTGGCCCTTCGTCGCCCGAATGGTCCGTCCCGATTCGAGTTCGATGCGGAGGAGTTCATCCGGCGTCTCGTGTCGGCTGATCTCCTCGACCGGTTTCCACCGTACTTGTTCGTCGCGTCCGAGACTGAGTACCTCCAGTCCGTCGGGAGCGAGCGATACCTCGTGGCCGTCGAACGATCGCGTCTCCCGCGAGGCCATCAGACGATCGACGAGCGGTCCGATCTCCGTGATCGTCGTTTCGCCGTCGTTCCTGACGAGTACCCGCTCGTCGGCCGGGATTGACATCTGCGTTCCCGGTTCCCCGATGGACTGCGCGCTCACGGTCCCGACGGGGTCGAGCGGATCGACGCGCGTGTCGACGTAGCGCTCCTCGACGCGCTCGGCGATCTCCTCGACCGTGTCCGGATCGGAGACGCCCTTCTCCTCGATGACGCGGTACACCTCGTCCTTGAGCCGTCGGGGGAGGTCGGATCCCTCCACGACCGCCCTCACGTCGTTGTCGACTGTTGCTGCCATTAGTCGTCACCCAGTGCGAAGTGGTCCATGTGTTCGGAGAGGTTGGTCTGCCTGTCCTGGGCGGCCAGGAACTCCTCCCCCTCGTCCTCGAACTCCGCGTCGAGGACGCGCTCCGCGATGTCGTCCACGTCGATGTCGTTGTCCGCCGCCGAGGACACCTTCACCGGGCTGGTGCCGTCCTCGCCGAACTCGAACTGCACGATGGTGTCGCTGGTGTCGCGCACCGTGCCGTCGTACTGCGTCTCCAGCTCCGACAGCGCGTTGATGAGCCGCCGCTGGAGGTACCCGGACTTCGACGTGCGAACCGCCGTGTCGACCAGCCCCTCGCGGCCACCCATCGCGTGGAAGAAGAACTCCCGCGGGCTCAACCCGGCGCGATAGGACGACTCGACGAAGCCGTGGGCGTCCGCCGAGAGGTCGTTCTTCTGGTAGTGGCTGAGGGTGCGGTCCTCGTAGCCGCGGTTGATACGCTCGCCCCGGACCGCCTGCTGGCCGACGCAGCCGGCCATCTGGGTCAGGTTGAGCAGCGATCCGCGCGCCCCCGAGCGGGCCATGATGACCGCCGGGTTGTTCTCGTCCAGGTACTCCTCGGCGATGTCGCCCGCGCTGTCGCGGGCCTTCCCGAGCGTCTGCATGATCTTCATCTCCAGCGTCTCGTCGACCGTCCGCCCGGGCAGGGACTCGAGGTCGCCGTTCTCGTACGTCCGGATGAGTTCCTCGACGCGGTCGTAGGCGTTGCCGATGGCCTCGGTGATCTGCTCCTCGGCCTCGACGGGCACCGACTCGTCGTCGATGCCGACGGAGAACCCGAAGTGCATGATGGCGCGCATCGCGAGCGCCGCCACCTCGTTGATGAACATGCGGGCGCGGGTCGTCGAGTACTGTTTGCAGATCGTGTCCACGACCTCGCCGCCGAACGCCCCGACGGCGTCCTCGTCGACGGTACCGCCCGTGAGGACGCCGTCCTCGATGGTGACCGTGTCGCCGGCCGAGGAGGTGAACTCCAGGTTCAGCCCCGCCGGGAGCAGTTCGGAGAAGATGGTCCGACCGTTCCAGTAGGGGACGCCGCCGTCGTCGGTGCCGTCCGGTTCGGGGAGTTCGTCCACGCGCGTCGCGCGCAGGAGGTCGAGCGCCTGCGTCTCGTTGAAGCGCGGGTTCTCGTTGGTGAGCAGGTAGGTCCCGCTGATGTGGTCCTGGATCGCACCGATGATGTTCTCGCCGAAGCGCGGGCTGAGGATCTGCTCCTGTACGCGCATCAGCACGCGCGCCTCGGCGCGCGCCTCCTCGTTCTGGAGGGCGTGCATGTTCATCTCGTCGCCGTCGAAGTCGGCGTTATACGGCGGGCAGACGACCGTGTTCAGCCGGAACGTCTTGTACGGCATCACCACGACCTCGTGGGCCATGATGGACATCCGGTGGAGCGACGGCTGCCGGTTGAAGATGACGATGTCGCCGTCCACGAGGTGGCGGTTGACCTCCCAGCCGGGTTCGACCTTCTCCGACAGTTCCTCGCAGTTCTTCTCGGTCACCTTCAGACGGCGGTTGTCCGGGCGCTTGACGTAGTTCGCGCCGGGGTGGCCCTCGGGGCCGTTGCGGACGTACCGCCGGGCGTCCTCGAGGTTGCGCTCGGTGACGTTCATCGTCTGGGTCATCTCCGTCGCCACGCGCTCGGGGACGCCGACCTCGTTGAGCGAGAGCGTCGGGTCCGGCGAGATGACGGTGCGGGCGGAGAAGTTCACGCGCTTACCGGACAGCGAGCCGCGGAAGCGCCCCTCCTTGCCCTTGAGGCGCTGGCTGAGCGTCTTGAGCGGCCGCCCGGAGCGGTGGCGCGCGGGCGGCGTGCCCGAGATCTCGTTGTCCATGAACGTCGTCACGTGGTACTGGAGTAGCTCCCACAGGTCCTCGATGATGAGCTGGGGTGCGCCGGCCTCGCGGTTCTCCATGAACCGCTGGTTGATGCGGATGATGTCCACCAGCTTGTGGGTCAGGTCGTCCTCGGAGCGCTGGCCGTTGTCGAGCGTGATCGAGGGCCGTGCCGTCACCGGGGGTACCGGCAGGACCGTCAGGATCATCCACTCGGGGCGGGACTTCTCGGCGCTGATGCCGAGCACGCGGATGTCCTCGTCCGGGATGTCCTCGAACCAGTCCCGGATGTCGCTCGGCATCAGCTTGTTCATGTCCTCCTCGGTGAGGTCGATGTCGAGGGCCTTCTCCAGCGCCTCCCGGTCGGCCGGGCGGGGGCGGAACTCGCCCGAGATGATCTCGTTGACTCGCGAGACCTCGATGCCGGTCTCGTCCGCGAGTTCCGTGGGCGAGGTGGGCTCGCGCTCCGTCTCGTCGTCCTCGTCGACCGGACGGCCCTCCATGGCGGCCGCGATGCGCTCGGCGTAGTCCGAGGAGAGCACGTCCTGGACCTCGTAGTAGGTGGTCGGCTTCTCGTGATTGATGTCGTACTGCTTCGAGCCGCAGTACGGGCAGCGCGACTTCTTGCGCGCCTGTCGGATCGCCGCCTTCGTGACGTTGTTGAGGTCGTTCCCGAGCTGGCGGTCGCGCTCCAGGCGCTCGCGGAACTCGTCGCGCTCCTCCTCGGTCAGGAGGAGGCGGGAGCACTCCCGGCAGGTGCCGCGGAGCAACCGCCGGATGAGCTTCGAGAATCCGACGTGGATGACCGGCGCGGCGAGTTCGATGTGGCCGAAGTGGCCGTTGCACGACCCGGAGTGCTTCCCGCAGGTCTTACACTCGAGTCCGGGGTCGATGACGCCCAGCCGGGGGTCCATCAGCCCCATGTCGATGGGGAACCCGTCGTCGTCGTACGTGTCCGCGGTGATGACCTTCGTCGCGGACATGTCGCGATACTCTTCCGGGTTCATCAGCCCGAAGCTGATTGCCCCGATTTCCTTGGGAGACTGGTTTACACTCATTCGTTGGGGTTAGACTGCGTCCTTCAGTTCGATGCGCGGCGCGATGCCGAGCGCCTTCATCTCGTCCAGGAGGAGCTTGAACGCGTAGCTCATCTCGATCCGGTGGATGTCCGTCTCCTCGCCACAGTTCGGACAGTACACCCGCCGCTGCTCGACGTTCTCGACGGCGGTCATCCCGCAGTTGCCACAGACGTCGATGAACTCGCGGTCGGACTCGTCGAGCAGCCGCTCCTTGAGGGCCATGGCCGCCCCGTGGCCGATCAGCACGTCGCGCTCCATCTCGCCCACCCGCAGGCCGCCCTCGCGGGCCCGCCCCTCGGTGGGCTGGCGCGTGAGCACCTGCACCGGTCCACGCGAGCGGGCGTGGATCTTGTTCGAGACCATGTGGTAGAGCTTCTGGTAGAAGATGATCCCGACGAAGATCTCGGCCTCGATCTTCTCGCCGGTGACCCCGGAGTACATGACCTCCTTCCCGGAGGACTCGAACCCGTGGTCGACCAGCGCGTCGCGCAGCTCCTGCTCGCTCTCGCCCTGGAAGGCGGTCCCGTCGACGCGCCGCCCCTCGAGCGCGCCGACCTTCCCGCCGAGCATCTCCAGCACGTGACCGACCGTCATGCGCGAGGGCAGCGCGTGCGGGTTGACGATGAGGTCCGGGACGACGCCGTCCTGCGTGAACGGCATGTCCTCCTGGGGCGCGATGTGGCCGATGACGCCCTTCTGTCCGTGGCGCGACGCGAACTTGTCCCCCAGTTCGGGGATGCGCTCGTCGCGCACCGACACCTTCGAGAGCTTCGAGCCGTCCTCGCCCTCCATCAGCGTCACCGTGTCGACGGTGCCGTTCTCGCCCGAGCGCATCGTGACGCTCGTCTCGCGGCGCTTCTGGGGCGACAGGCCGCCCATGTCGTCCGGCTCCTCGAGGAACCGCGGGGGGCTCGTCTTCCCGAGCAGCACGTCGTTCTCGTCGACGACCGTCTCTGGGTTGACGAGGCCGTCCTCGTCCAGGTGCGTGTACGCCTCCTCGCCGCGCGCGCCCCGCACGTCGTCGTCGGGGATCTCGAAGCGGTCCTCCTGACCGCCCGGGTAGCGCCGCTCCTCGCCCTCGTAGGTGCGGAAGAAGTGCGAGCGACCGAGCGCGCGGTCCACCGAACCGCCGTTGAGGACGAGCGCGTCCTCGATGTTGAACCCCTCGTAGCTCATGACCGCGACGACGAAGTTCTGGGCCGCCGGGCGGTCGTCGAACCCGATCTGCTCCGTGGTCTGGGTCTTGACCATCGAGAGCTGCGGGTAGTGGAGCAGGTGCTGGCGGGTGTCCGGGCGGATGCGGTAGTTCGCGGAGGGCAGCCCGAGCGACTGCTTGATCATCCCCGATCCCATCGTGATGCGGGGCGAGGCGTTGTGCTCGGGGTAGGGGATCATCCCCGCGCCGATGCCGAAGATGAGCGCGGGGTCGATCTCGAGGTGGGTGTGTTCGGTCGTGAGTTCCTCCTCGTCGACGGCCACGTAGATGTCCTCCTCCTCCTCGGCGTCGATGAACTCGATCGCTCCCGTCTGGACGAGATCGTGGAACGCGATCCCCCCGGCCTCCATGGCCTCGATGTCCTCGTCGGTGACCCGCGGTTCGCCGTTCTCGACGACGATGAGCGGGCGGCGCGCGCGCCCCGCGTCGGCGTTGATGATGACCTCGTCGGTCCGGTCCTTGACCGAGACGTTCACCATCGAGCTGACGTCGCCGCGGCGGCGCGCCTGCCTGATGTCGCTCGCGAGCTTGTGCGGGTCGGGGTGGGTGCCGACCAGACTGCCGTTGACGTAGATCTTCGCGTCTCGTGCCTGACTCATGTTAATCGTCCGCTGGTTGTTGGTCGAACGTCTCGATACCCGGCATCCCCTGGACGCCCATCGTGGCGAGTTCGCGCTTGAGTGCGCGCTCGTCCTCGACGTTCTGGGAGAGCTCCATCGCCTGCGCGAAGTTCTTCACGAGGCCGCAGTTCGGCCCCTCGGGCGTCTCGGAGGGACAGATCCGCCCCCACTGGGTGGCGTGCAGGTCGCGCGCCTCGAAGTGGGGCTGGGACCGCGAGAGCGGCGAGCGAAGCCGCCTGAGGTGCGACAGCACGCCCATGTAGTCCGTGCGGTCGACCAGCTGGGAGACGCCCGAGCGCCCGCCGACCCAGTTGCCCGTCGCGATGGGGTGTTCGAGGCGCTCGGTGAGCACGTCCGAGCGGACGACGGTGCTCACGGTGAGGTTGCGGTTGCGCATGTTCGCGCGCTCGAGCTGGTACTTCACGTCGCGCGCGAGCTTGTTCAGCGCCGTGCGGAAGAGGTCGCGCATGAGGTCGCCGCTCACCTTCAGGCGCTTGTTCGCGTAGTGGTCCTTGTCGTCGGAGTCGCGGCGCTTCAGCGCGAGTTCGAAGCACGCCTCCGCCATCCGACAGAGGTAGTACGCCTTGTTCATCCGTACCTCCTCCTCGTCGATGCCGTCCTCGTGGAGGTGCGGCAGGAGGTAGCGGTCGATGACGTAGTTGGCGCGCTTCAGCTGGTAGTTCTTGCCCTGCCCGCTGGCGACGCGCTTGCCCAGCGCCTCGATGGCCTCGTGGGTCGACTGGACCTCGGCGGCCTCCAGGTTCTCGAGCATGAACTTCACGATCTCGGGGTCGTCGCTCACGCGGTGGACGATCTCCTCGTCGGACTCCAGCCCGAGCGCGCGCACGAGCGTGACGAAGTTGATGCTCCCCGACACGGAGGGGAACGACACCTCGAGGATGCCGCTCCGGTTGCGCTCGCAGAGCACCAGCGCGCGGTACCCGCGGCGCTGGCTGAACGTCTTCGCGACCTGGATCTCGTCGCCGTAGCGCGTGTCGTACTCCGCGAGGATCTTGTTCGGCGCGAGGTCCTCGCTGGTCATCAGCACGCGCTCGGAGCCGTTGACGATGAAGTAGCCGCCGGGGTCGGCGGGGTCCTCGCCGATCTCGACGAGCTCCTCGCGGGAGAAGCCCGCGATGTTGCACTTGTTCGAGCCGACCATGACGGGCATGCGCCCGACCTTCGTCTCCGCCTGGTCGACGACGTGCTCCTCCTCCTCCTTACCCCCGCGGATGATCGTCATCTCCATGAACACCGGGGCGGCGTAGGTGATGTTGCGGAGGCGCGCCTCCTGCGGGTAGAGCAGTTCCTCGCTCCCGTCTGCCTCACGCACGCGCGGCGTGGTTACCCGCACGTCGCCCAGTTCCACGAAGACGGGTTCCTGGCCCTCCTTGTCGCCGATGTCGGTGTCGATGGTGCCCTTTTCCTCGACGACCTCCTGCATCCCGCGCTCGAGAAACGCGTTGAACGAGCGGAAGTGGTGCTCGGCGAGGCGGTCGCGCGAGAAGTACTCTCGGGAGATGACGCGTCGGTCTTGCCTGTTCATTCTATCACGAGTCGGTATACGACGGCGACGTCTGCGGTTCGCGAGTTGCGCTCGATGCGGACGACGTCGCCCACGTCGGCGTCCATCGAGCGCAGCGCGGGGTCACGTCGCTTGATCTTCGGTAAGTCGGTGCGGTCGATGTCGTACTCGGCGAGCACGTCGTCGACCTCCGCGTCGTCGACGATGGTGTGCTCTGGCACGAGGTCGTGTTGGCTTGCGTCTACCATGTGTGGCTCTGGACGGTCGAGAAGGCTATCACGAGATACTACAGCGCGTTAATCGTTCCGGCCACATAACGCTTACTAAGTAGGGCAGCGGCGCTCTCGCTACGTCGGAGCCGGGGTCCGACGGGTCGCTTCACGCCAACCGGTATGCCGGCGTCACTGATGTATTAATCGGTGCGTTCCGCGGTATCATACGCTTTGCGGCGCGTCGTTTGGAAAGGGTTAAATGAAGTCGCTATCAACGATTGAGTGCAGCACACTCGGTGCCCGGGTGGTGTAGTGGCCCATCATACGACCCTGTCACGGTCGTGACGCGGGTTCAAATCCCGCCTCGGGCGCTCTCAACGGGGCTTCGCCCTGCAGTTTTCAGGTACTTACAAGCATGGAACAAACATGGCACCAAAGGTTCGTTACGTGGGTCTATTCCCCACGATTGTACCGCCGTACAGTGGTTTTGAATTAGTGTCAGGGTCGCTACCGCTACCCCCACGTGAGGTCATTCGATGAGTCGGGACTTACACCGCCTCTGTGAGATAGCGGGTATCTCGGTGGAGAATCGCCAAATGAGTTGGTACACTATCCGTCACTCGGTCGGCACGTATATGGCCCGAGAGGAGGACTTAGCGGCGGCGGCATCCCAACTTCGGCAAAGAGCCCCGAGACGACCATGAAGTACGACCAAGCACCTGTAGACGACAGGCGCGCCGCCCTGGATAGAATGGGCTGAAAGTCACCGCGTCCGCCCCCGCCGCTCGGGAGCACCGACCGCCCCGCCTACGCGCCCACAGATTTGAGGAGTCCTTTCCCGAGGGTGTAGAACACCGTCCCGATTATGGCGAGTACCCCAACCCGAACGATGATGTCCACCGCCGCGGTCGTAAGGTTCGTTATCAGGGACGTGTCAGCCCCGAACAGTACCGCTACAATGGCGAAGGTGAACACCGCGAATACCGCCGCAACAAGTCCGTTTACCACTTTGTCGAACATGTGAGAATATTTCACTGAACGACCAAATACTTCCTCCCCTGTTTAACGTCGTCTCCCCGCTTCACGCCCATGTCACTTCGTAACAAGGGTTTACGTGTCATCTTTAGCGTTCGAGCAATGGGCGCGAGGTTCGTCGGACTGTTGACCGCCCCACTGTCGTCCGCCGTCGTTCGCTTTCGGGGCGACCGCTCATGGCGACGACCACACCGCAGTCACAGTCGAAACCACATGGTTCAATGGGTGGGCTTGGGAACTCGCCACTTTCGTTTTCCGCTTTTCGACGTTTTTCGTACATTATCCGCCTCCTATTCTCCTACTATCCGCGCCCGAACCGCCACGCGAATGACCTACAAAGTGGCTACGAGCGTGGAGGGGTGGCATGCCCCCGTCAAGATTACAGAGCGGACGGGTCCCATACTCCACTGGCCATGTAGTCCATTACTGGTCACTAAATTAGCCTATTCTTCCGGGGGGACTGCGCGGTGGAAGGAGTTGTATGGAATGTAGGCCACCTGATTACTGTGGTCATCATAAAGGGTAACTCCCTCCTCGCCTTCTTTGATGTGGTCACACTCGATGACTTGACTATCCCTCCTATGAGAATAATGCACTTGAAGAGTCGTTCACACAAGAATATTGACTCACTTGATATAAAAATAAGTGTTGAGAATACACTCGGCCTCATACTGACGAATTTGGTACATATGCTTTTACAATCAGGTGATTAAGAGTGTCCTATGCCAGAACAAAACGACAAAATAGACCGTGGTGAAAGGGAGGCACTTGGGGCAATTGCGAACGACGCGCTAAAGACGTTCAGAGCGGGTCTGTTCCTGATTGTAATCTATATCTCAATAATATCTCTCACGCTTCAAACAGGCGGTGCCGAATACGTGGAGAACATCATAAACTCATTCTATACCATCAACGGCACTGTATTCTGGATTGGCTCAATGACGGTCAGTGTATTTACTCACCGAACGGCGCGCCGAGTCACGCTCAAAGAGCACTACCCTCAGTTGGGTCGGATAGATGACAAATTTGACGTGTTAAATCTATCCAGCACAAGCACGTTCGGGTTGCTAATCTCGGTGTTCTCCCTAATTATGGGACTATTGGAGGGATGGGCGAATACCGTAAACGACACCTCGGTGACTGTCGGGTTTGAGCAACCGTTACTAATAGTCGGATTTTCAGTAGTTATAGTTTCTATCCTCTATTCTGCGTTCTCTGTCTTAGATATGATTCGAGGGCGGTGGGGACCAATCAGAGAGGTTCTCCGAATGTTGTAGAACCTTCGTTCTGTAGGGGTCCCATGTCGATGGGTTCAGCCAACAGCATGGCGACTCATTGAACCGAATATATCCCCAGGATTGTCGTGTGGTGGATTTATGTGTGTGGTTCTCATCGAATGATGTGTAGACACCTGGAAACGGGTGGCACGAGGCGGTTCACGCACTGGCCTTAAAAGGAAAGTGTAGTGGCCAATCATACGACCCTGTCACGGTCGTGACGCGGGTTCAAATCCTGCCTCGGCGCTTCTTCGGTCTCTACTCCGTGAGCGACCGGCGTAGCCGTGATTCGATCCCACAACCGAAGCGCCGGCGGCTACCGCTTCACCTCCACTCCGATCTCGGCCGCTTATCCGCGAACGGCTCGTCCGCACGACTACCGGTAGCTCACGTCCCGCGCCACGCCGCCTTCGGGGTGGTAGCCGTTGTCAGTGGTACGTCCAGTCGCCGTCGCTCCGCGTCACGTGACGCCCCAGATGAGGGCGATGCCGACCACCGTCGCGACCGAGAGCAGCACCTGCAGCGGCGCGCCGACGCGGAAGTAGTCGGTGAAGCGGTAGCCGCCGGGGCCGTAGACGAGCAGGTTCGTCTGGTAGCCGATCGGCGTCATGAAGTCGGCGCTGGCGGCGAACGTCACGGCGAGGACGAACGCGAACGGGTCCGCCCCGATCTGCGCCGCGGTCGCCACGCCGACCGGGATGAGTAGCACGACGCTCCCGGCGTTGCTCACCAGCGCGGTCGTCAGCGCCGTCACGACGTAGAACAGCCAGAGCACGCCGATGGGCGGGAGGACGGTACCGCTCTGGGCGACGAGCGCGCCGATGAGCGCGGCCGCGCCCGTCTCCTCGAACGCGATGCCGAGCGGGATGAGCCCGGCGAGCAGGAAGATGACGTTCCACTCGATGGCGTCGTAGAGTTCGTCGGGGTTCAACACCCCGGTGAAGAGCATGAGGATGACGCCGCTGAGCGCCGCGACGAGGATGTCCACCACGCCGAGGGCGGCGAGGCCGACGACGCTGCCGATGATGGCCACCGCGACGGGGATCTTCCCCGTCCGGTAGTCCGGGTCGGCGACCTGGTGGGCGACGATGACGTCCGGATCGGTCGCGAGTGCGTTGAGGCTCTCCTCGGTCGCCTGCACGAGCAGCGTGTCGCCGCCGCGCAGCAGCAGTTCGTCGAGGCGGTTGTGCAGGAGCGTCCGCTCGCGGCGGATGGCGAGGACGTTCGCGTCGTAGCGCTCGCGGAAGAGCGATTCGGAGAGCGACGCGCCGACGAGCCGCGACTGGGCGGGGATGACGAGTTCGACCAGCGTCTTGCGCCGGCTGACGGCCTCGAGTTCCTCCTCGGTCACGTCGGGCGAGGCGAACGAGAGCCCCTCGGCCCGTATGAGCGCCTGTACGGTCGCGAGGTTGGCCCGGACGATGAACACGTCCCCCGCTCGGATCTCGACCTCGCTGAACGGCTCGATGTACCGCTCCCCGTCCCGGATGAGCTGGATGACCTCCACGTCGAGGTCCGTCTCCTCCAGGATCGCATCGACGCTCTCGCCGAGGAGCGGCGAGTCCTCGTCGACGACGACCTCGGTCAGGTAGCCCTCCATCTCGTACTCCTCCAGGAGCCCCTCGTCGGGGTCGATCCGCTCGGGGAGCAGACGCTGGCCGACGAGCACGAGGTAGACCGTGCCGGTCACGAACACGATGGCCCCGAGCACGGTGAACTCGAACATCGAGAAGGGGTGGCCGAGTAGTCGCCGTGAGACGTCGCTCGCGACGATGTTCGTGGAGGTGCCGATGAGGGTGAGCATCCCGCCCACCATCGCCGAGTACGAGAGCGGTATCAGCAGCTTCGACGGGGAGGTCCCGCCGCCCCGCGCGAGATCCGAGACCGCGGGGATGAGCATGGCGACGATGGGCGTGTTGTTGAGCACGGCCGACGGGAGCCCCGCGACGCCGATGACGGCGAGTAGCTGTTTGCGCTCGTCGGTCCCGGCGTACGACGCCATCCAGCGGCTGAGCATCTGTACCGCACCCGTGCGGCTGATGCCCGCGCTCAGGATGAACATCGCAAGGACGGTGATGGTCGCCTCGTTCGAGAAGCCGGAGATGCCCTCGTCGATGGAGATCCGCGTCCACGGCTCCAGGATCATCAGCAGCGCCATCGTGATGAGCGCGGTGACGTCGACCGGCACCACCTCGCTCGCGAACAGGAGGAACGCGAGCAGGGTGATCCCGAACACGACGAGCATCTCGATCGTCACCGGCGGCACATCCGCCGCTGATTGCGACAGCGTCGACGTGACCCCCACTACCCACATGCCATCCCATTCAACGGAGTTGCATTAAAGCGTCATCTCCGCTTTCCGAGAACGTCGTCGGGTGGGAACTCCCGGCCGTCGTGAAACATCGTCGAGCGATCCCCGCACCTCGCTCCGCTCGCTCGCCCCGTTCGGATCACTCCCGAACGACGCGGTTCCGGAGCGTCCCGATGCCCGCGACGGTGAGCGCGACCTCCTCGCCGTCCTCGAGGAACCGACCGTGCTCCAGCCCGCAGCCGCCGCCGACGGTCCCGCTCCCGAGCACGTCGCCGGGGAGGAGCGGTTCCGACTGCGAGACGTGAGCGATCAGTTCCGCGAACGAGTGGTACATCTCGCCGGGCGTCCCCGAGGAGACGGTCTCGCCGTCGATCTCCGCGGTCATCTCCGCGGACGGGAGATCGAACTCGTCGGGCGTTACGAGGTACGGCCCGAGCGCGCTGGCGAAGTCCTTCCCCTTCGCGGGCCCGAGCTTCCCCCGCATCTCGTCCAACTGCGCGTCGCGGGCGCTGAAGTCGTTGAGCACGGTGTAGCCGGCGACGTACGCCGCCGCCGCCTCGACGGGGACGTCGACGCCGCGCTTCCCGATCACCGCCGCGAGTTCGAGTTCGTAGTCCATCGTGTCCGAGTAGGCGGGCCAGCGCACCGTCTCGCCCGGCCCGACGACGGTGTCCGGATTGCCCTTGTAGTAGACGGGCTGCTCGTACCAGACGTCGGGCACGTCGCCGCCGAGGCTGTTCCGCACGTGCTCCTCGAACGCCATGAAGTCGCGCAGCGAGTTGGGACGGGGGACGGGCGCGAGGGGGCGGACGCCCGACTCGTCGGGATCGAGTACGAGGCGGCCGCCGGCGGGGCCGCGCTCCGGACCGCCGTCGAGCGCGAAGGCGACGGCCTCCTCGGCGGCGTCCAGGGCTCGCTCGCCGCGTTCGAGGAACGCGATCATCTCCGGCGGGGTGAGCGCCTCGGCCACCTCGACGGGCGCGCCCTCGCCGCGTTCGTCGAGCAGCGCCGCGTGCGCCGTCGTCACGTCGATCAGGCCCGCGTCGTCGGCGACGCAGACGCGCCGGGCCTCGCCGACGGGCGTCTCGACGGCGACGGTGGTGAGCCTCACGCGTCCACCCCCCGCCCGCTGGCGGCTTTTCGACCACCCTCCCCGTCTGCCCCGTCGCCCTCGAGCAGCGCGACCGGTCGCACCCAGCCCGCGCTCGCGCCCTCGATCTTCACCGGGGCCGTCACCAGCGGCACCTTCCGATCGCGGGGGAGCGCGTCGAGGTTCGCCATCTTCTCGATCTGGCAGTACTCGCGCTCGCGGCCGGCGAAGTGCGCGGGCCAGAGTTCGTCCGCGTCGCCCGTCTCCTCGTACCGGCGGCCCATCTCGGCGAACGGCTTGTCGAAGCCGTAGGCGTCCGTCCCGATGACGCGCGCGCCCCGCTCGACCAGCTGTCGGGTCGCGTCCGCGCCCATCCCCGGGAACTCCGTGAGGTACTCCGGCGTCCCCCACAGCGCGTCCGCGCCGGTCCGGAGGAGGACGATGTCCCCCGGCGAGAGGTCGACGTCGAGGTCGGCCAGCGCCGCGTCGACGTCCTCGGGGGCGATCTCGTCGCCCGGCTCCAGGTGCGTCACGTCGAGGACGACCGCGTCGCCGCAACACCACTCTAGGGGGACCTCGTCGATCGTCCGCGCGCGCTCGCCGCCGGACTCGGGGCCGTAGTGCCACGGCGCGTCGAGGTGCGTCCCCGTGTGGGTGATGGCGGTCACCTCCTCCCACGCGAGACCGATCCCGTCGGGAAAGTCCTCCGCCCTCACGTCGTACCCCTGCTCGCGGAGGTTCCCGGCCAGCTGCTCGGCCCCGGCGCGGTGATCGAAGCGTTCGATCGTCGCCGGCCACGGTTCGCTCGCGACGCCCGGTTCGACGCCGATGCTCAGGTCGACGACCCGAACGTTGGCCAGTGAGAGCATACCCCGTCCACCGGGCGCGAGGGGGTATAGGTTTCCCCGCTCGCCCTGCGCCCGCATCGTCCCACCGTACTCCGTCCGATCCCGCCGCGCCGCGCCCCGCCGCGCCTATCCGTCTCTCCTCGCACGGCTCCGCCCGCGTCGCGGAACGACTTTACTCCGCCGTCGTGACTCTCCCCTATCCGTGCGACGGAGTCCGCCCGTCCCGACCGGCGGAGACGCCGGCCGACGACTCCCTCTCGGAGAGCCATGACCGACACGCACCCCATCCTTCGGCTCGAATCGCTCGCGCTCGTCGCCGTCGGCGGCTTCGCGGGGGCCAACGCCCGATACCTCGTGGGGCAGTTCGTCCCCGGTGCCCTCGGCACGCTCGCGGTGAACGTCCTCGGGAGCTTTCTCCTCGGCTTCCTGCTCTACGAGGCGATCCTCGGCGGCTTCATCGGGCAGGAGACGCGCGCGGTTCTCGGCACCGGGGTCCTCTCCTCCTTTACCACCTACAGCACGTTCGCGCTCGAGACCGCCCTGCTCGACTCGCCGCTGTGGATGGTCGGCAACGTCGTCGCCACCTACGGACTCGGGTTCGCGGGGGTCCTCCTGGGTCGCGCCGTCGCTCGCGCGCTCTACGGAGGTGCCGCCTGATGGTCGCGCTCGATCCGGCCCAGCTGGTCGGGATCGGGGGCGTCCTCGGCGCGGTCGCGCGCTACCTCGTGGGCGAGGCCGTCGAGGTCGAGTGGTTCCCCCTCGAGACGTTCACCGTGAACGTCCTCGGGAGCTTCGCCCTCGGGCTACTCGCGTTCGGTGGGTCGGGGAGCGACGCCGCGCTCCTGCTCGGGACGGGCGCGTGCGGGTCGTTCACCACGTTCTCGTCGTTCTCGTTCCAGACCGTGCGGCTGTGGGAGACGGGCGAGCGCGCCCGGTCGGTCGTCAACGCGCTCGGCACGCTCGCTGCGGCGCTCGCCGCCCTCGGCCTGGCGTGGCTGATCGCGGGTGCGCTCTGAGCGACAGAGCGCATGCTCGGCGCGGGGCGCTCCCGCCAGCGCTCCGTACATCGCCGCACGCGTCGCACCGCTACGCCCCGTCCCGTCACTCGTCGTCGCCGACGCGGACGGTCAGGACGGGGATCGGCGACGCTCTGACTACCTTCTCGGTGACGCTCCCGAGCAGGAGGTGGCTGAGCCCGGTCCGACCGTGCGTGGCCATGACGACGAGGTCGACGTCGTTGCGCTCGGCGTAGTCGAGGATGACGCTGTGCGGGATTCCCGGTTCCAGCGTCGTCGTCACCTCCACCCCTACCTCCCTCCCCCGCGTCTCCACCCGCTCGACGGCGCGTTCGCCGGCGTCCTCGACGGTCTCCTGGACGGTCATCCAGTCCTCCTCCGACAGCGTGCTGTAGTTGCGCACGTCGACGACGTACAGCGCGTGCACCGTCGCGCCCGCGGCCTCCGCGAGCGCGATCGCCTCGTCGACGGCGCGCTCGGCCGCCTCGCTCCCGTCGGTCGGCACGAGTATGTGCTCGAACATACCCCCCGTAGGGCCCCTGGGACCATAGTCGTGGGGCGCGGGCGTCACCCTCCTCCCGCCGACAGCCCTGACTGTCCCGACAGCCGTGGGCTCTCTCCCCCGTGGGGCGTCGCCCGCTCCCGTACCTGCACGGTGTGGACGCGCTCGGTCGCGTCGTCGACGACGAGCGCCTCGCCGGGACGGGTCGGCATCCGCTCGTCGAACGTCTCGCGCATCGAGGCGGGCCGGGCGGCGCGCATCGCCTCGCGGTCGTCCCGGCTCGACAGCCGGTGCATCACCACCAAATCGGCCTGCGACACCGCGACGGCCGGGAGCGCTGCCGGGCGCTGGGTCGCGGCGACGAGGCTGACCCCCGGCTGCCGTCCCCGGGTGAGCAGGCGGCGGAGCGCGGGCGCGGCGAGTCCGCCGAAGAGGGCGTGCGCCTCGTCGACGAGCAACCACGGGAGGCGGTCGGTCCCGCCGGCGAGCCGGGCCCGGTAACACCGGTTCGCCGCGGCCCGGCACACGGCGTTCATCGGCGCGCGGTCGACCCCGGAACAGTCGAGGACCGTCGTTCGCCCGTCGGACAGCGGGGGCAGTTCGCCGCCGAAGACGTCCCACGCGGCGGCGAGGTCGAGGTGGTTCGACGCGGCGCGTCTCGTCGCGCCGGGTGCGTCGGCCTCGGCGACGAACGCGCGCATCCCGTCGAGCGTCGTCGCGGCCGCCGCCGCCCGCCAGACGAGCGCCCCCGCCGCGCCCTCGGGATCGAGGCCGAGCAGGTCGCACCACGCCCGCGGTTCGAGCGCGTCGGCGCGGACGCGCGGCCGGACGACCCGCGCGCCGACCGGCTCCGCGGCGAGCGTCCCGAACGCGCCCATGGGATCGACGATCACCGGCGCGATCCCCTCCACGCGGTCGAGCTCCTCCGCGAGCACGCCGAGCGTGTAGGACTTTCCCGACCCGCGCTTGCCGACGACGAGCGCCGCGTGCGGCCCGCCGAGGTCCACCGTCACCCGCGCCCCGGCGCTCTCGTCGCGCGCCCGGTAGGCCCCGAGGTGGCCGACCGGTCCGTTCTCGTCCGTCCCCCCTGCGTCCCGTCTTCCCTCGTCCGACCCGTCGCCGTCTGATCCGACGCCGCCCGCGCCCGCCGTTCGCCCGATGATCGACATGGGGTCGCTGGTCCCGCCCTGGTTCATAAACCCTCGTCCGAGCCTTCAAGTAGGATACCGGGACCAGCGACCCCCATGCGCCTCCCACGGAGTACGGCGGGACGGTTCGTCGCCGACGAGCGCGCCATCGAGGGGTTGCCGATCCGCCTCGTGATCGCGCTGGTCGTCGGCGTCGCCAGCCTGAGCGTCATGATGAACATGCTGTCGGGCGTCAACGGCCTCGCGGTCGTCGAACTCGACACGAAGCCGACGCCGGAGGTGATCACGCCGGGCGAGCGGGGGATCGACGTGCGCGTGATCGGACTGGAGGGGGATCCCGTGTCGGGCGCGACGGTCGTCGCGCGCGGCGGGAGCGCCCGCCTCGACGGGATCGAGACCGCGCGGACGGACGAGAACGGGGTGGCGACGCTGACGCTCGACCCGCGGCTCGGGCCGAACCAGGCGGACGGGACGGTCGCGTTCGACGTGAAACCGCCCGCGGGGAGCCAGTACGTCGACCGGCGGGAGAACACGGCGGTGCTCGTGGTGCGGGAGTAGCGGCACTCCCCCGGCGGTCGAATGCGGCTCGGAGTACTCGGAACGCGTACCCGCCGGCGGGGATCGCCCGCCGCTCTACTCGCCGAGTTCGCGGTTCGTCGCGGCGACGCCGGCCCCGACGTCCACGTCGACGCCCTGGGCGTCGAGCGCCCGGCCGAGCGCCCCGACCGTCGGGAGGACGTTGGCCGGGCGGGCGGAGTGGCCCATGCAGCCGACGCGGACGACCTCGCCCGCGAGGTCGCCGAGGCCGGCCGCGATCTCGATGCCGTCGTCCTCGAGGAGGCGGCTCGTGAGGGCGTCGCCGTCCGCCGCGGCGGGGATGCGGACGGCGTTCAGGCTGGGCAGCCAGTGCTCGTCGGCGGGAAGGAGTTCGAGGCCCATCGCCTCGACGCCGGCCTTGAGCGCGCCGGCCAGCCGACGGTGGCGCTCCCAGCGCGCCTGGATTCCCTCCTCGGCGACCAGCCGCAGCGCCTCGCGGAGGGCGTACACCGTCGAGGTCATCCCGGTGTGGTGGTACTGCGGGTCGTCGCCCCAGTAGGTCCAGAGCCCCTCCAAGTCGAGGTACCACGACCGGGGTTGCGTCTCGCGGTTCCGCACCTTCTCCATCGCCCGGTCGGAGAGGGTGAGCGGGCTCGCGCCCGGGGGGGCCGAGAGGCACTTCTGGGAGCCCGAATAGACGAGGTCCGCGCCCCACTCGTCGGTGCGGAACTCCACGCCGCCGAGGGAGGCGACGGTGTCCACGACGAGGTAGGCGTCGTACTCGTGGACGATACGGGCGATCTCGTCGATCTCGGGCTGGCGCACGCCGGTGCTGGTCTCGCCGTGGACCACGCCGACGACCGTCGGCTGGTGCTCGTCGAATGCGGCTTCGATCGTCGCGGGATCGAGCGGCTCGCCCCAGGGGGCGTCCGCGGTGACGACCTCGCCGCCGACGCGGGCGGCCATCTCGCCCATCCGTCCGCCGAAGTAGCCGTTCGACGGCACGAGGACCGTCTCCCCCGGCTCGACGAGGTTGGCGAAGGCGGCCTCCATCGCGGCCGAGCCCGTACCGGAGACGGCGAGCGTGTACTCGTTGTCCGTCCGGAAGACGTACCGGAGCAGCTCCTGCACGTCGGTCATGATCTCCACGAACGAGGGATCGAGGTAGCCCACGAGCGGCGTCGCCATCGCCCGGAGGACGCGCGGGTGGACGTCGCTCGGTCCCGGTCCCATCAGCGTCCTGTCCGCGGGCGTCAGTTCGTCGGTGTCTGGTGCGTCAGTCACGGTCACGGTCGAACGAACACGCTACACGGATAAATATCACGAGTACGCGATCGGACGGTCGGACGGTCGGGCGTCCGATCAGTGGGCGTCCCAGTCGATCCAGTCCTGCTCCCAGCCGCGCCGCCCGTGGGTGGTGCGCCGGGCGAACTCGCGGTCCTCGCGGACGGTGCGGTTGCGCTCGACCGCGTCGGCCTGTTCGCCCTCGACGAGCATCGGCGCGAACGCGACGGGGCCGAAGCGGTCGGTCACCCGCCCCGAGTCGTCGACCGCGACGAGCGACTGCTCGGTCGCGCCCAGCGGCATCACGAGGCGGCCGCCGGGCGCGAGCTGGCGGACGAGCGCGCGCGGCGGGTCGACGGCGGCCGCCTCGAGGAGGATGCGGTCGTAGGGCGCGTACTCGGGCAGGCCGTCGGTCCCGTCGCGGCGGTCGACGAGGACGCCGCCGTAGCCCGCCCGGTCGAGGTTGTCCCGCGCCTCGTAGACGAGTCGGCGGGCGATGTCCACGCCCTGGACGGTCTCCTGTCCGGCGATCTCGGCGGCGACGGCCGCCGTGTAGCCGACGCCGACGCCCACGACGAGCACCAAGTCGCCCGGTTCGGGCGAGAGGGCCTCGAGGAGGCGCGCCGCAGTGCTCGGCGAGAGGACGCGCGTGCCGAACCGTTCGAGCGTGCGGTCGGCGTACGCGCTCGCCTCGTCGTCGACGAACTCGTGGCGGGGGACGGTGCGCATGGCGAGGCTGACCGCGTCGCTCCGGACGCAGCCCTTGGCCTCGTACTCGAGGCCGTCGACCATGTCGTCCCGCAGCACCGTCCGATCCATGATCGCCCTCCGCGACGGAGCTTAATCAACTACGCGGCCGGCGACCGCGCGGTCGTCCAGTCCGGGGATCTCGATCACGTCCGGCGCGAGGCCCGCCTCCGCCAGCCAGCCCGTCAGTTCGTCGGCGGTGTGCGCGCCCCCCTCGCCGTGCAGCGCGTACCCGTGGAGCGCCCGCAGGGCCGCGCCGGGGGTCTCGCCGCGCACCGAACCGACGAAGACGGCGACCCCGTCGTCGGTCAGCGTTCCCCGCGCGTTCGCGAACACCCGCCGGAGGTGGGCCGCGCCGTACCGCGACAGGAGGCCGACCGCGAAGACGAGGTCCGCCTCGGGGTACGCCCCGCCGTCGAGCGGGTCGCCCGCGGCGAGCGAGACGGCCTCGTGTTCCAGTGCGGCCTCGTTCACCTCGGTCACCTCGGGCGCGTCGAGGAGGTGCGCGTCGTAGCCCCGGCGGGCGAACTCGACGGCGTGGCGGCCGGGACCGTCGGCGAGGACGAGGACGCGCTCCGCGCGCGGGTAGTAGCGGACGGCGGCGGTGACGGCAGCGCGCACGGCGGCCTCGTCGCGGGCGGCCGCCGCGCCCATCGCGTTGCGCGTCCAGTCCGGGGAGCGTTCCGGGCGCTCGGAATCACCGGACGCGCTCGGCCGCCGGCTCGCGCCCGAGGGGCGCTCCCCGGTTCGCATCGTCTCCGGGAGTGCGAGCCACGCGTCGAGCGCGTCGAGTTCGTGCGGCAGGCGGCCGATGGAGCGCACGTCGGTCTTCGCGAGAAACCCGAGGGTTCGATTGGTCGGCTGGTACTCCCCGCCGAGGCGCTTCAGGAAGCCGCGCTCCGCGAGCGCCTCGACGAGGAGGCGGGCGGCGCGCTCCTCGATCCCCGTCTCCCGCGCGACGCCCTGGACGGTGCCGGTCGTCCGCGCCAGCGCCTCCATCGCGCCGGTCCGGCGCGCGACGTGGAGCAGGAGGAGTTCGCGCACCGCCGGGTCGGTCCGGTCCTGCGTCGGCATGGCTCCCGGTTCGCGCCGGGTGGTAAAAGGCGCTCAGTTCGAGTCGGCCCTACCACGCGGACCAGGCGTCGCTGGTCTCGTCGTCGGCGTACAGCCGCTTCACGTCCTTCGCGGTGGCGGTGTCCCCCCGATGTCGTAGCTGGTCGTGGTCGTACCCGCGGGCGTCGTGGCGCAGGCGGATGGACTTCACGGTGAACTCCTCGTCGCCGAAGGTCTCGGTCGCGCCGACGACGAACTCGTGGTCGCCCGGGAGGAGCAGCTTCAGGCTCCGCGTGTCGTCGCGCCGGCCGTCCCTCGGGTTGAGCGTCACGGGGACCTGCACGTTGTCGACCGCGCGGGTCCAGAACGTCTCGACCTCGCTCGCGGGCGCTCGCTCGGCGCGCCGCTCGTCGCCCACCTCGAGGCTTGTGATGCGGACGGTCATCAGCGCCTCCTCGGTGTCGACGATGAACTCCTCGCCGACGGCGACGACCTCGTCCGCGGGGGCCTCGACGCGCGTGCTGAACGACTCGCCCTCCTGGGAGACGATCACGTCGCGCTCGACGGTCCGCTCCTCCTCGATCGTCGTCTTGTGGGTGTGCCCGCACCCGGCGCAGCGGACGGTCAGCGTCCGCCCGTCCCCGCCCGACGAGAGCACCTCGTGGACCGTCTCGACGTCCGGCGAGCACGCCGGACACGGGACGGCCACCTGCTGGCCTGGTTCGCTCATACCCGCCCTACTCGGCGGGGCGTTAAAGGGGCGTTCAATCGCTCCTCCGCGTTCCGCGTCGCGTACGGAGCGGACCGCGCGGGCGGTGGACGCCGCGGCGCACTACGGCCGCGGGAGGTCGACCTCCTCGCCGTCGGCGTACACCGTCGGCTCGGTGACGATGCCGTCGAGGTGGAGCGGGGCCTCGACGTCGCCGCCGATGCCCGCGTCGTCGCCGAGCGCGACGTGGACCGTCCCGGCGGCCTTCTCGTCGAGCAGGACGCTCCCCACCAGCTCGGTGACGGCCACGTTCGTCCCGATGCCCAGCTCGGCGAGGTTGTAGGCGTCCTCGCCCACCTCCTCGGCGGCGGCCTCGACCTGCTCGCGGATCCTGTCGTCGCTGATGCGCGTGACGACGCCGTCCTCGACCTCGAACTCGAGGGTCCGCCCCTCCTCCAGTCGCCCGTAGGGCATCATCGTCCCGTCCACGACGTAGGTGCCGTCGGCCGACTCGGGGCTGACGAACGTCTCGCCCGCGGGGAGGTTCGAGAACGCGCCGGGCTCGTGGACGATGCCGGTGTCCTGGAGCCAGTCGCGCCCGCCCGGGTAGAACGCGATGTCCGTCCCCGCGGGGGCGGTGACGCGGACCTCCTCGGCCCCGGCGACCTGCTCGTAGACCGCCCGGCAGTGGCTCGCGATGGAGTCGTAATCCGCGTCGAGGCCGGTCACGAACACCTCCTCGGTGATCCCGGGGAGGGTAGCGGCGCGGACGCCCGCCTCGGTCGCCCGCCGCCGCGCGTTGGTGTGGCTCAGGCTCTTCGTCGTCGGCGCGAGCACCGCGTCCGCCTCGCGCATCGCCGCCGCGACCGGTCGCGGGGGCTCCTCGCCGTGCTGGTCGCCCGGCGGGTAGCGGACGATCACCGCGTCGTCGGTCACCTCGCGGGCGGCCGCGAACAGCGCCTCGCCGATCGCCTCGCGTCCGTCGTCCGTCACGACGAGGCACGACTCGTCGTCCCGCAGTCCCATGCACTGTCCGATCGCGGTCCTGGCCGGGGCGGCGAGGGCGGATTCGTCGCTCATGGGCCGGGGTTCGCGGGAGGGACGGTTAGCCCTTGCCGTGTGCGGCTCCCACCCCCCGCTCGATCCGGGGCGGGGCCTCCGCGTTCGGCTCGCTCGCCGAACTAGAAACTCGAATTCGAGTAAAAAATCGGGGTATGACGGCGGTACCCACGCAATAATTATCCCCGTCGCTGTGGGACGGGCGGGTAGGTACATGATCAAGGTCGCGATCAACGGCTACGGCACGATCGGAAAGCGCGTCGCGGACGCGGTCGCCCTCCAGCCGGACATGGAGCTCGTCGGCGTCGCCAAGACCCGCCCGAACTTCGAGGCGGAGACGGCCGTAGCGAAGGGCTACCCGCTGTACGCCGCCGTCGAGGAGCGCCGTCCGCAGTTCGACGAGGCGGGCATCGACGTCGCGGGCGGCGTGGAGAAACTCGTCGACGCGGCCGACGTGGTGGTCGACGCCTGCCCCTCCGGCATCGGCGCGGAGAACAGGTCGATGTACGAGGAGCACGACACGCCCGCGCTCTACCAGGGCGGCGAGAGCGCCGACCTCGTGGACGTCTCGTTCAACGCCCGCGGGAACTACAGCGAGGCGGAGGGCGCCGACCACGTCCGCGTCGTCTCCTGCAACACGACCGGGCTCTCGCGGCTGCTCGCCCCGCTACAGGAGGCCTACGGCGTGCAGAAGGCGCGCGTCACGCTCGTCCGCCGCGGCGGCGACCCCGGACAGACCGGGCGGGGGCCGATCGACGACATCCTCCCGAACCCCGTCACGCTCCCCTCCCACCACGGGCCGGACGTGAACACGATCTTCCCGGACCTGAACATCGACACGCTCGGGCTGAAGGTACCCGCGACGCTCATGCACACCCACAGCGTGAACGTCCAGCTGGACGCCGCCCCGACCGCGGAGGAGGTGCGCGACCTGCTCGCGGACGAGTCGCGGCTCTTCCTCGTACCCGCCTCCTACGACATCGACGGCGCGGGCAAGCTGAAGGAGTTCGCGATGGACCGGGGTCGCCCGCGCGGCGACATCTGGGAGAACTGCATCTGGGAGGAGTCGATCACCGTCGAGGACGGCGTCGCGCCGGCGGGACAGGGCGACGCGGCCGCCGGAGCGGACCTCTACCTCTTTCAGGCCATCCACCAGGAGTCGGACGTGGTGCCGGAGAACGTCGACGCGATCCGCGCCGTGCTCGGCGCGGCCGACGCCGACGAGAGCGTGGCGACGACCGACGAAGCGCTCGGAATCGGGCTCTGAGGCGCTCGGGACGCGCACAGACAGAAGGCTTTTGCGGCGAGCGCACCTGGGTTCTTACATGGGACCTCGTGACAGGGACGACAGGGACCCCTTCGACGACATCTTCCGGGAACTGAGTCGAATGATGAACGATATGATGGGCGACGACGTGGGGGTACACGTGCAGGGTAACGACGCCGGCTTCGGCGACGACGTCCACATCACCACGCAGCAGGACGACGAGCGCGTCTACGTCGTCGCCGACCTCCCGGGCGTGCAGAAGGACGCGATCGACATCAAGTGCGACGGCCGCACGCTCACCGTCGCGGCCGCGACCGACCACCGCGAGTACGAGGAGCGCCTCCGCCTCCCCGTGCGCGTCGACGAGCACTCCGCGACGGCGACGTTCAAGAACGGCATCCTCGAGGTGATCTTCGAGCGCGCGGACTCCTCGGCCAACATCGACCTCGACTAGGCCCGGTCGTCTCCCCCGCCCTCCTCCTCACCCTCTACCGCCTTCGTACTGCCCGCCCGTACCGCCGTCCCGCAGACCGATGTGCACGCGGCCGGGTGACGGTTTCGACGCGGGAGTCGCCCTCCCTCTGCCCGTTCGACCGTGTGTCCCGTCCGCAAACACCGGCAACGCTTCGCGGGAGCGCGAGGCTTCTTAACCTTCGGTCGCTTGCCAACGCCAATGAGCCGCGCCGACCCCCTGCGGCGGTGGAGTCGATGAGCGACGACGTGGTTCGGGCGTACACCGTGCGCCTCGAACTCGTCGACGAGCCCGGCGAGCTGCTGAACGCGCTGGGACCGATATCCCGGAACGGCGCGAACCTCCTCTCGATATTCCACGAGCGCGGCAACCTCACCCCCCGGGGGCACATCCCCGTCGAGGTCGACCTCGAGGCGACGCCCGAGCGCTTCGCCCAGATAGTAGAGGACCTCCGCGACGCCGGGGTGAACGTGATCCAGGCGGGAGCCGAGCGCTACGGCGAGGAGTTGACGGTGCTCCTCATCGGCGACCTCGTCCGGACCGACCTCTCGGACACGCTCTCCCGGCTCGAAACGTGCACGAACGCGTCGGTCGCCGACATCACGCTGACGGCCGCCGACGGGACGGGGAGCACCTCGAGCGCTCGACTCCGCCTCGCCACGCAGACCGGGGAGGCAGAGCACGTCCTGGAGACGGTCCGCGAACTCGCCGACGAGAAGGGGTTGACGGTCATCGAACCGCTCACGCCCGGAGGTGCCCAATGAAGCTCGCGGTCGCGGGCGTCGGGGCGGTCGGCCGCTCGGTCGCCGAACTGGCCGGGGAGTACGGCCACACGGTCGTCGCGCTCGCGGACTCGCGGTCCGCGGCGGTCGCCGACGCGCTCGACGTCGAGGCGGCACTCGCCGAGAAGCGGGAGGCCGGCCGCGTCGGCGATCTCGACCCCGAGGCGGCGCTCGAGGCGGACTACGACGTCCTCGTGGAGGCGACGCCGACGACGCTCGGGGACGCCGAGCCGGGGTACGGCCACGTCGTCGAGGCGCTCGCGCGCGACCGACACGTCGTCCTCGCCAACAAGGGGCCGGTCGCCGAGCGTTACGACGAGGTGCGAGCGCGGGAGCGCGAGAGCGCGGGGAGCGTGCGCTTCGAGGCGACCGTCGGGGGCGCGATCCCGGTGCTCTCGACCATCGCCGACCTCGGTCCGGGCCAGGTGACGGCCGCCCGCGGCGTGCTCAACGGCACGGCGAACTTCATACTAACCAGGATGGCCGCCGAAGGCCTGGGCTACGAACACGTCCTCGCGGAGGCACAGGACCTGGGCGTCGCGGAGGCCGACCCCTCCTTCGACGTCGAGGGGACCGACGCCGCGCTCAAGTGCGTCATCCTCGCGAACGTGCTCAACGACGGCGCGGGAGCCGGTCGGGGGTTCACGCTCGACGACGCCGAGGTGACGGGCATCAGCGACGTCCCCGGCGAGGCGCTCGACCTCGCGGCCGAGGACGGCCGGACGATCCGCCTCATCGGCGAGGTCGCGGGCGAGCGGATCCGCGTCGGCCCGCGACTCGTCCCCGAGCACGGAACGCTCGCCGTCTCCGGCACGCGCAACATCGTCCAGTTGGAGACGACCCACGCAGGCCGGCTGAACATCAGCGGCCGCGGAGCCGGGGGTCCCGAGACCGCGACGGCGGTGCTCTCGGACGTGGGGCGACTCCCCCCGCTCGAGTGAGTCGCACGGCGTCCGATCGCCCGCTCTCGCGCCCCGGTCCGATCCGTTCGAGGTGATTCCCGCCGAAGAGAGGGGGTCGTTCGGCGCCCTGCGAATCGTGGTAGTGCGTGCCAAACCGCTATACTGCGGCGGGGTGCCCGGTATATCGTTTCGAAATCGTTTTATCCGGTTCAGTCGAAAGCTTTCCCCACAGCGCCTTTGCGCGTGAGCTATCAATGAGCGACAAACCCCACCAGAACTTGGCCGTAATCGGCCACGTCGACCACGGGAAGAGCACGATGGTCGGGCGACTCCTGTTCGAGACAGGGAGCGTACCCGAGCACGTCATCGAGCAGTACCGCGAGGAAGCCGAGGAGAAGGGCAAGGGCGGCTTCGAGTTCGCCTACGTGATGGACAACCTCGCCGAGGAGCGCGAGCGCGGCGTCACCATCGACATCGCCCACCAGGAGTTCGACACGGACAACTACTACTTCACGATCGTCGACTGTCCGGGTCACCGCGACTTCGTGAAGAACATGATCACCGGCGCGAGCCAGGCGGACAACGCCGTGCTCGTGGTGGCGGCCGACGACGGCGTCGCGCCCCAGACCCAGGAGCACGTCTTCCTGGCGCGCACCCTCGGCATCGGCGAACTCATCGTCGCGGTCAACAAGATGGACCTCGTCGACTACGACGAGGACAAGTACC
This sequence comes from Halomarina halobia, assembly GCF_029338575.1. Classification (GTDB taxonomy): domain Archaea; phylum Halobacteriota; class Halobacteria; order Halobacteriales; family Haloarculaceae; genus Halomarina; species Halomarina halobia. The sequence goes on along the minus strand of NZ_CP119992.1, from coordinate 1,833,092 downwards.
GCGGCGTCGTCGACGACGTGAAGAAGCTCCTCCAGCAGGTCCGCTTCAGCACGGACGACGCGAGCTTCATTCCGACCTCGGCGTTCGAGGGCGACAACGTCTCCGAGAAGAGCGACAACACGCCCTGGTACGACGGCCCGACGCTCCTCGAGGCGCTCAACAACCTCCCCGAGCCGTCCGAGCCGACGGACGCGCCGCTGCGGCTGCCGATCCAGGACGTCTACACCATCTCCGGCATCGGAACCGTTCCGGTGGGGCGCGTCGAGACGGGCATCCTCGAGACGGGCGCGAACGTCTCGTTCCAGCCCTCTGACGTGAGCGGCGAGGTCAAGACCGTCGAGATGCACCACGAGGAGGTCCCCGAGGCCCGCCCCGGCGACAACGTCGGGTTCAACGTGCGCGGCATCGGGAAGGACGACATCCGCCGCGGCGACGTCTGCGGTCCGGCCGAGGACCCGCCGAAGGTCGCCGAGACCTTCCAGGCCCAGATCGTCGTGATGCAGCACCCCTCGGTCATCACCGCCGGCTACACGCCCGTCTTCCACGCCCACACGGCGCAGGTCGCGTGTACCATCGAGTCCATCGACAAGAAGCTCGACCCTGCGAGCGGCGAGGTCGCCGAGGAGAACCCGGACTTCATCCAGGCCGGCGACGCCGCGGTCGTCACGGTTCGCCCGCAGAAGCCGCTGAGCATCGAGCCGTCGTCGGAGATCCCGGAACTCGGGAGCTTCGCGGTGCGCGACATGGGCCAGACCATCGCCGCCGGGAAGGTCCTCAGCGTCCAGGAACGATAGATGCAGCAGGCACGCGTCCGACTCGCGGGGACGAACCCCTCGGACCTCGACAACATCTGCACCGACGTCCGCGAGATCGCGAACAAGACGGGCGTCAACCTCTCGGGGCCGGTCCCGCTGCCCACGAAGAAACTGCAGGTGCCCACCCGCAAGTCGCCCGACGGTGAGGGTACCGCGACGTGGGAGCACTGGGAGATGCGCGTCCACAAGCGTCTCATCGACATCGACGCCGACGAACGGGCGCTGCGCCAGCTGATGCGCATTCAGGTGCCCAACGACGTCAGCATCGAGATCGTCCTCGAGGACTGACGTCGGCTCTTCCCGTTCTCTCTCGCCGGGGAAGCGCTCGCTATCCAGCAAAGCGTTTATCTCGTGACCGCACAGCGACAGGTATGCGTCGGTCTCACACGGTCGACGCCTGCCGTCGGTGCCGTCGTGACACCGCCCCGCATCCTGATACCCAAAGCAGAAGGTACAAGTACGAAACGGCGGCAATCCGATAATGCGGGCTCGTAGATCAGCGGCAGATCGCTTCCTTCGCAAGGAAGAGGCCCCGGGTTCAAATCCCGGCGAGTCCACTTCCTTCCCTCACTTCGTTCGGTCAGTCGTGGACTCGCCGACGTCACGCTCGCTCACGCTCGCGTGACTCCCGGCGAGTCTATCGGAGGAGCGAGTTTTCGAGCGAGCGATGCGTGAGGTTGTGGCGAGGCGCTCGATGAGCACGGCGAGAGGGCCGTTCGCCCCTCGAAACCCGTCGAATTCAGTGACCTCGGCCACGGTTCTCGAGAACGCCGTCGGGACGAGGAACGCGGCGAACACGACCACGACGTCCATCGCGAAGTCGGCGTTCGTCGGCCGCTGGGAGCACTCTGTCGCTGCTATCGCGTTCGACAGGAGGGGTCAGAGACCGTCAAAGACCGACAGAGAACCCGTCGGGAGCCGGGGGGTTGCAGTGGGAACCGCGGGGTCCCTCGGGCTTTCCGGGGGTCGCGCGACAGGTGACGGAAGCAGGGGGTGTAACGCTCTTAGAGCCGTATATCCGAATACATGGCATGGTGAAACCATCCGCGTCTCGGAGGAGTACCACGAGTGGCTGACCGCCCACAAGCGGGACGACGAGACGATGGAGGAGACGCTGCGCCGAATGACGCGCGGTCCCCACCCCAGCGACGTCGCCGGCCTCCTCTCGGACGCGGAAGTCGAGGACGCGAAGGCGGCTGTCGAGCGTCTCCGCGGGCGCGATCGCGACCGGCTCGACGCCGCCCGTAACGCCTTCGAAAACGAGGATGCAGGATAGATGATCATCGACTCGTCGTACCTGTTCGCCCGCGTCGTCCGAGTAGATCCACTCCGATCCGGTGATCGCCCCGTCGGCGTCGGTGAACTTCCGCACGGAGACGGCTCCCGCGTCCGGCGCACGGAGCGCCGCGGGGAGGCGTAGCGGGGACTGCCCCCGGCCGGTTGCTCCTCGGAGGGGCTCGGCCGCGAGCGAGACCCAACACCGCTGCGACGGACGAGAGGGGACGGGTGCGACTCCGTCCCCTCTGTCGACACCCTCCTCGTCCCTCTCACCCGACGCTCACGCTCAAGACCCTCCCGACCGTCGGTGGGGCATGATCCGCACTGACCTGCGCGACGACGTCGCCTGGATCACCATCGACAGACCCGAGAAGCTGAACGCGCTCCACCTGGAGGGGTGGGACGACCTGCGAGCGGCGCTCGACCGCGCGAGCGCCGAGGCCCGCGTCGCGGTCGTCACCGGGGCGGGCGACGCCTTCTGCGCGGGCGACGACATCGCGACCCTCGCCGAACTGGACACCGAGGCCGACGTGCGCGCGCTGAGCGACCGCCTGTACGAGTGCCTCCACGGCGTGGAGACGCTCTCGATCCCCGTGATCGCCGCCGTCAACGGACTCGCCTACGGCGGCGGGTTCGAACTCGTCGCCGCGGCCGATCTCGCGGTCGCCGTCGAGGATGCGACGTTCGCGCTCCCCGAGACGCGCATCGGCGCGTACCCGCCCTACGCGATGGCCCGCGTCGGCGACCTCTGCGGGAAGAAGCGGCTCACGGAACTCGCGCTCACCGGCGAACCGATCGACGCCGTCACCGCCCGCGAGTGGGGGCTGGTCAACCGCGTCGTCCCCGCGGACGAACTGCCCGACGCGGTCGGAACGCTCGTCGGTCGGATCGTCGAGTCGCCGGCCCCCGCGACGCGGCTGGCGAAGGCGTACGCCGCCGTCGCGCTGTCGGACGCCGACGAGCGCGAGCGGATCGCCGGCGGGTTCGCGCGCGTCGCCGCGTCGGAGGCCTGCCGCGACGCGGCCCGGGCGTTCCTCGAACGGTAACTGCGTCAGTTATAGGATAATCGATGTGTGGGGGGTGGGTTCGCTGATCATCAGCGTGTCCGACTGGTCGGATGTCCGCCCGTCATCGATATTTCTTCCCGTGACCAACCTCACACTTGGTGGGGAAGTAATGGCAACGCAGCAGTCGATCGAGGAGCGAAACATGGACCTCGTCCGGCGGTTCGTAACGGAGGTCGTAAACGACCAGCGCTACGAGCGCATCCCGGAGTTCTTCTCCCCGGAGTACGTCCGTCACGATCCCGCCGTCGCGGGTGACGCGCGCGGGCCGGAACGCTTCGAGGAGACGGTCCGGGCGTTCCGCGCGGGCTTCCCGGACGAGGAGATGGTCATCGACGACCTCTTCGCGTCCGGCGACAAGGTGTGCCTCCGGTACACCGCGCGCGGAACGCACACGGGCGAGTTCATGGGAGTGGAGCCGACGGGCACGCCCGTCGAGATGACGGCCATCGCCGTCCACCGCATCGGCGAGGACGGCACGGTCGCGGAGACCTGGGTGAACTACGACTCGCTCGGCCTCATGGAACAGATCGGGGCCGTCCCGCCCCGCGAGGAACCGACGGCGGAGTGAGCGGTTCAGCCCCGTTTTTTCGGTTGCGTTGAGATCCCCGATAGACGACGGGCCGTAGCCGTCCCGGAGACAGAGGGCGTTCGGATCGACCCCGATCGGCGCGGCCGTGATGCTCACCGTCTCCCCGGTTACAGCCGCGGTTCTGCGAGATCGAATGCCGGCCGGCAGGAACTGCCACCACCCGCCCGTTTAGGGTGGGTGCCCGATCAGTGTTATCACCAAGTGGTATGCATGGGTTGTACACGAGCAATCGGGCGGATACGCGGCGGACGGGGTCAGACGGTCGTTCGGACGAGCCGTCGCCGGACAGCGCTCCTCTCACGGGCGGAGCGAAGCGGACGCGGCGGCGCGGGGGTGAGCGATACGATGAGTGAGGACCAGTCGGACACCGGCTGGGAGGCCCGGCTAGCCGATCGGCGGCGACGATACCTCCTCTACTGTCTCCATCTCTACGCGCCGCCGCTGAAACTCGCCGACGTCGCCCATCAACTCACGGTCTGGGAGACGGGCGAACCCGCGGACGATCGACTGGACGAACGGCTTCGGATATACATGTCCCTCTACCACGATCATCTCCCGGCCCTGATCGACAGCCGTCTCGTCGACTATCGACAGGACGAGGACGTGGTCGGGCCGGGTCCCGCCACGGAGCGGATCGAACCGCTGTTGAAACGCGCCTTACGCGCCGACGCCGCCGACCTGCTGCGAGCCGAACGCGCCGCCTTCGATCGTGAGCGTGACGGGCGGGCCGGTGCTCTCCGGTAAGCCGGGAGCGGAACGCGCTACTCCACGGTCCCCTCGGTCTCGGCGTCCGCCTCGACCGCCGCTTCCTCCACCGTCCCCTCGTCGGTTTCTTCGTCGGTCCCCTCGGACTCCCTCTCCTCGTCCTCGACGACGCGCAGCCCGCGGTTGTTCACGGCGTACGGGTCGAGGCCGACCTCCTGGAGGAACTGCTTGTACTCGCGTTCGCACTGCTCTGCGTTCTTCTGCTTGTCGCTGGCGCGGTCGCAGAGCTCGACGAGGTCCTCGGGCACGTCGTTCTCGTGGACGATCCAGTGGTTGATGAGGTCGGACAGCCGGCGGATGGGGCTGGTGAAGTGGCCGTAGATCTCGAAGTTGAGCGCGTGGTGGCCGCCGAAGGGGTCGTTCATGTACTTCGCGCGCGGCATCACGCGCATCACGGCGCGCTGGATCTTGTGGAGCTGTCGGCCGGGTGCCCGTTCGAGCGTGGCGTTGACCGCCTTGCGGGGATCGTCCCACGAGTCCCCCGGGATGCTCACGCCGTCGAGTTCCTGGATCTCCTTGAGCGCGCGGTCCCACTCCTGGGGCGTGGGCTGGGGGTGGACGCGGTACATCGCCTCGACGCCGCGCTGGAACATGAGCACGTGCGTGACGGCCTTGTTCGCCTTCAGCATGCACTCCTCGATGATGGTGTGGGCGCGGTCCCGTGCGGGGTTCAGGACGAGCGAGCCGTCTTCCTTGCGCTGCTCGTGCATCCGATCCGCGAGTTCGAAGACGAGCGAGCACTCCTCGTGCAGCGGGGCGTCTGGGTCGTCGAGGCGGTTCTCCGCCTGCGTGTAGGTGAGGCGCTCGTCGCTCCGGATGACGGACTTGTAGATGTCGATGGACTCGTAGGAGAGCGTCTCGTCGTCGATGACCATCTCGACGGTGTGCGCGAGCCGGTCCTCCTCGGGCACGAGCGAGCAGACGGTCTCCGCCAGCACCGGCGGGAGCATGTGGATGGTGTACGCGGGGAGGTAGACGGTGTTGCCGCGCTCTACGGCCTCCGCCCACATCTCGCTGCCCGGGTGGACGTAGTGGGTGACGTCGGCGATGTGGACCCAGAGGCGGTACGCGCCGTCCTCGCGCTCGATCGAGAGCGCGTCGTCGAAGTCCTGGGCGTCGATCGGGTCGGTCGTCCACGCCGTCAGGTCGCGGAGGTCCCGCCGGTCGTCGACCTCGTCCTGTATCTCCTGCTGGACGCTCTCGGTACGCCGTTCGGCCTCGGAGAGCACCGCTGGAGGGAACGCGTCGCGGATGTCGAACTTCTCGAAGAGCTGCTCGCGCTTGTTCCGCAGGTGTCGCGCGAGTTCCTCGTCGATCTCGACCGGACCCTGGCCCTCGGCCGTCCCGGCCGCCGCCTGGTCCTGCTGACTGGTCATAGCGGCGCTAAGTGAAGAACGCAGTTAGTCGTGTCGGGGTCGGCGAACCGGACGAACGGCCTATCGCCCACGCTCTTCGAGCGACCCGTACCGCTCCTCGACGATCTCGTTGTACCGCCGAAGGAAGTCCCGCTGTTCCTGTCGTCCCTCCCGCTCGATGTCGACGAGCAGGTCCTCCAGTTCGTTGCGCGGCTGGTGACACAGCTCGCGGTGACAGCGCTTACAGAGGTACTCGAACGTCTTCCCGCGGCGCGACCACCGGTCGCCCTCCTTGTCGTACTCGCGCGCGGCGGATCGCCGGACGGTCTGCCCGCAGGCGACACAGACGACGCCGCCGTTCTCGCCGTTTCGCGTGCCCCACATCCTACCTGCACCTTCGCTCGCTGTCACTTATCCCTTTTCGCTGGTATATGAGAGTATGTGAGGTGCCCCCACTCCTCCGGTGGCGACCTCGCGGGTCGCCGGGCGGTTTATCTTTCCGGCACCCGCACACCCCCTCATGCAGGTCAAGTCCCGTCACCACCTCCGCAGCGACGAGATCGAGCGCGTGAAGGAGACGCTCGCCGACGGCCTCGGCGTCGACCTCGACGGCGACTCCTTCGAGCGCGTCGAGTTCGTCGACCACGACACGGACCTCGTGCTCGTCGACGGCGACCCCGCAGTCGTCTACTTCGACGACGAACCGTTCCTCACCGTCCGCGGGGCCAACGAGTTCCCCCCGGAGCACCACCTCGTCACCGTGGACGCGGGCGCGGTCTCGTTCGTCTCCGACGGCGCGGACGTGATGCGCCCCGGCATCACCGAGGCGGACGGGGACATCGAGGCGGGCGATCTGGTCGCCATCGCCGAGGAGACCCACGGGAAGGTCCTCGCCGTCGGGCGCGCGCTGGAGGACGGCGACGACCTCACCGGGGACTCCGGGAAGGTGATCGAGTCGCTCCACCACGTCGGGGACGAACTCTACAACGCCACCTTTTAGAACGGGGTCCTCCTCGGCGCGCTCCGTGCGCCTCGTCGAACCCCATACCAAAATCTGTTCCCGCGAGGGAGCGGCAGCGATCGAGGGGGAGCTCGATGGACGAGCGAAGCGAGTCCATCGGCGGACCAAAAAGCGGAATCTCCCTCGCTCCCGCCGAACCGCTCGCGTCTCGGCACCGCTCGGTCGATTCCAAGGAGCGCGCACGTAGGGAGGTCCCGACCGCTACCGTTCGGGTAGATCGGTGTCCGTATCGCAGGACGTGTTTCCCATCGTCGAGTCGGATCGTCGCTCCGTTCCCCTCGTCTACCCCCGTACCGAAATCTCCATTCCGAGACACTGCGCGTCTCGCAGGCTTCCAGACCTGCGTGCGGGTCTGGAAGGACCAAAACGAGCCGTTCGCTCGGCGCTTCGCGCCTCGCTCGCGGTACGACGACAGAGACGTTGATCTCCTTCGTCGAACAACCCAATGGATCAGCTAGACGCCGGTTCGCACGTCACGTTCGCGTCGACGTTCTCGTCGGTGATCGCGACCGACGCGCGCCGGAGCGTCGTCCCGTCGGCGCACCGGGCGATCCCGTACCGCACCGGCGTCTCCCCCTCGTGGTAGCCCTCGGCGTAGATCGCGTAGAACACCGCGTAGTCGTCTAGCGGCGGGCCGAGGCGCACAGGGAGGGTTTGTCCGGCGTCGAGCGCGTACGCCCCCGAGTCGAGGGATCGGTTCGGCGTCACCAGGCTGACGTTCCCTATCACGCTCGCGACGGTGTCGTTCGGAACGACCCGCGTCGCCCTCGTCCCGTTCCGGTAGCGGACGTTGACCCGCTCGACCGAGGGCGCGAGCGTGTACACCTCGACGTCGTAGCGGTCCGCCCCCCGGTTCTCCAGGATCGCGACGCCCTCCCGGTCCGCGACTGGCGTATTCGGGGGTTCTTCGGCCGGCGTATCGGTCGGCACGTCCGCGGGCGTCACCGCCGGAACCGTCACGTTCCCGTCGCCGCCGGGGCCGACGTTGCATCCGGCGAGGAGGACGAGCGCGGCGACCGCGAGCGCGGGGAGGGCGAAGCGTCGCATCCGAGCGACGCTCGCGGTCGTGCCGGCATACGTCTTTCCGTCGAACGCGACGATCAACCAGATAGACACGTCCGGGTCGGCGGCGGACGGCCGCGCCCCGCGATCGACGCGCTCCAGCCGACTCCCACGCGCGGCTTTATTACCTCCCTCATTTGACGTTCGAGCGATGGTTTTCCCGATCCACCTCGCGATCCGCTGGCTGCACGTCCTCAGCGTGGCGCTCCTGCTCGGCGGGGCCGTCCTCGCGTGGGTGTCTCTCCGGCGGATCGGCGAGGTGGAACGACGAGAGCGGTACGGTGAGTACGCGGTAGCCGTCGCCGCGGGGTACGAGCGGCTGTTCTGGGGGGCCGCGGGCGTCGCGGTGATGACCGGCGTGGGGAACCTGGGCGCGCTCGCGCCGGGCCTCCCGCCGAGCGACTCCGCGTGGGGGCTCGCCCTGACGGTGAAGCTCGCGGGCGTTCTCGGACTCCTCCTCGCGGCGGTCCCGCGGACGCTCCTCGTCGCTCGATGCGACGAGGCGGCCGGCGCGACCGGAAGGCGGGTGCGGACGCTCCGACGGGGCTACGGCGCGACGGCGCTCTACCTGACGGGGGTGCTCGGACTGGCGGAGGTGCTCGCGCATGGGTGAGCGCGCCCCCGACCCGCTCCTCGTCTGGGCGTTCGGCACGTTCCACGTCGCGTTCCTGGTCGCGGCACTCGTCGCGCTGCTCCACGTCGCCGCGCCGCTCGGTGACCTCCTCCGGGGGCTCGACACCGTCACGGGACTCGCGCTCTATCTCGTCCTCTGGGCGACGACGTGGTGGACGGCGCGGGCCGTCCTCGCGCGGGCGACAGTCGGCGGGGGCGTCGACCGCCTCGCGCTCCTTAAACAGGGGCTCCTCTGGGGCGGCGTCAACGGCGTCTGCTTCCTGCTCGCGCTCGTGCTCGTTCTGCTCGGCCCGCGGTTGATCGCCGAGGGCGAGTTCGTCGCGCTCGTGCTCGTCGCGGGGATCGGCGTCGCGGTCGCCCTCGTCGTCGGGGGCCTCGTCGGCGGTCTGTTCGCCCTGCTCGACCTCCTCCTGTTCCGGCTGGCGGGGTGGCCCCGGCGGGGGAGCGACGCGACAACCGACGACCCGGAACGGCGATAGTACGACTGACGTGCCTCCGCATCGGTTCTCCGCGTCGTTCGCCGGCGTTTCCTCGGCTTACCCGTCTAGGTACGTCGGCAGCCGCGCCGAGCGCGCGCTCCCCTCGACGAACGGCAGGGCGACCGTCCGCGCGTCGCGTTCCTCGCCGTCGATCCGCACCGTCGGGTCGCCGTCGAAGTCGAACGGGACGTAGGCGAGCGCGATCGGCCCGCCGTAGCTCGGTCCCTCCGTGCCCCGGGTGACCTCGCCGACCGCCGAGTCGCCCGAGAGGACGGCCGCGCCGGGTTCGGGGACGGCGTCGCACGCGAGGCCGACGAGGCGCTTCGAGGGCCGTCCGCGGTTCTCGACGCGCGAGACGACCTCCTGGCCGACGTAGCAGCCCTTCTCGAAGTCGAGGGCGTTGCGGACGCCCGCGACGTTGGGGACCCGCCCGCGGAGTTCCGTCTCGTAGAGGGGGGTGCCGGCCTCGAGGGTGAGCGAGTCCCACGTCTCGTAGCCGAAGGGGACGGCGTTCATCCCGTGGTTGACGAGCGTGTCGAACACCGACTCGGCGGCGTCCGCGGCGCAGATCACCTCGTAACCCTCCTCGCCCGCGAGGCCGTCGCCCGCGATCACGGTGACGCCGGCGTCGCCCATCGACCCGCGGACGAAGGTGAGCGCGGGTTCGGGCGCGCCGGCGCGGTTGAGGACGCTCGCGATCTTCTCGGTAGCCCTGGGGCCGTGAACGCCGAAGACGGCGAGGTCGTCGGTGGCGACGCGGATCGAGACGTCCTGGATGAACGTCTTCCCGCGCCAGTCGTCGGCGATGGGGGCCGCGCGGTCGGGCGGGCAGAACAGGAGCAGGCGCTCGCCGGCGTTGTACGCGTAGAGGTCGGCCTCGATACCGCCCTGCGGGTCGAGCAGGAGGCAGTACGCGCCGCGGCCGTCCTCGTCGGGGACGCGGTTCGAGACGGCGTTGTCGACGAACTCGACGCGATCCTCGCCGGTCACCTCGACGACCCCGGAGCCGAGTTCGACGACGCCGACCCCGTTGCGCACCGCGCGGTGGGTGCGCTCGGTGCGGCCGTAGGTGGCGACCACGCGCCGCCCGCCGCGCTCGACGAACGTCGCGCCGTGGTCGGCGTGCACGTCCTCGATGACAGTCATCGCTTCGAGTTGGCCGCGACGGCCCATGACCTCTGCGGTCCCCGCGGGATCGGCGCGGGATCGACCGGGCGCGATGCGCCCGACGGGATCAGAAGGGGAGGCGCTCGCGGAGGCGCTCGAACAGCGACGGCGGGTCGTCCTCGTCGCCGTCGGGGACGACGCGGGCCGCCGGGACGAGGACCACCTGATCGTTCGAGCGGGTGTCGGTCTCGATGAGGCCGTCGGCCTTCAGCGCCCGGAGCGCCTCGTCGAGCGCGTCTATCTCGGCGTCGACGCGCGTCCGGAGTTCGAGGACGGTCATCCCCTCGCTTCCGCGCTCGACGAGGGCGTCGAGCACCGCGACCTGCGTCTCGTCGCGGTTGCGGAACTCCCGCTTGGCACGCATAGCCGTCGGTAGCACGCGGTGGCTCTTAACCTGTGCCCCGCGCGAACGCCGCCCGGAGGACAGTACGCTTATACTTGGGACGCGGTAGTTCCCCACAATGGCTCTCACATGTTCGCTCCTCGGACACGAGTTCGGCGAGCCCGACGTCCTGCGCGAGCGCGAAGAGCGCGGGAGCGAGGTCGTCACGTCCGTTCGGGAGGTGGTCGTCTGCGAGCGCTGCGGCGCGGAGCGCGTGCTCTCGGAGAACACCGAGATCACGGCCGTCGTCGACGAGGACGAGGTCGATCTCCCGCCGTCCGGGGCCTCCGACGCCCCCGGTGCGGAGACCCGCACCCCCGCGGACGGGGAGGCCGACGCGGACGGGGAGGCCGACGCGGACGGGGAGGCCGACGCGGACGGGGAGGCCGACGCGGCGGAGGCGGTTCCGGAGGCGGCGTCCGAGGACGTCGCCCCGTCTCCGACCGACCCGGACGAGCGCCCCGATCCCGAGGAGGAGGACGCGATCATCCTGACCGACGGTCCCGACGAGCGCGGCTACGGCGAGTGGCCCGCCGAGTCCGGGCACGACTACCGGCCGTGGAACCCCGACGAACTGCTCGACGGCCCGGAGGAACCCGAGGACGCGGGTCCCACCGTCGCCGAGGCGGTCGGCGCGGGAGCGGGCGAGGGGGACGACCCGGACGACGACCTCGCTCCCGGCGTCGAGCCCGCGGCCGAACCCACCTCCGCGCGGGACGCGGCGTACGCCTGCGACTCCTGTGGCTACGCCGTCGAGGCGTTCGAGACCTCCCTCAGGCGGGGCGATGCGTGTCCGTCCTGTCGAACGGGGTACCTCCGCGAGGCTGAACGGAATCAATAAACCTCCGCTCGCCCACCACACGTCTATGCGAGAGTACAAGATGCGCCGAGGCGAACACCTCGAAGAGCGCGTACCGGACCTGAAGGCGAAGATAGAGGAGATGTTCGGTCCGGTCACGGGGACCGAGGAGTTCAAGGGGAGCGACCTCTACGTCGTCGACGAGCCGTCGAATCCGGTGTTCACGCGCATCGTCGCCGGTGCCGTCGAGTACAGCGGCAAGAAGGACAAGCTCGCGGTCGAGTTCGAGGAGGCCGACCCGACCGAACTCTCGCCGGACGAACTCGAAGCCGCCGGCGAGGCCGTCTCGCTCAAGAACGACTTCCTCCTCGAGTGCACCGGTCGCGACGCGAAGAGTCGGCGCGAGTCCATGAAGAACGCCGTCCAGGACGACGCGCCCGACGTCTAGTCCACCAGTCCGTACCCCTTCTCGAAGAGGTAGACGTCTAGCAGCAGCACGGCGACAGTCATCGCCGTCAGCACCGCGAGCGAGAGGTTCGGGTCGAGCTCGGCGTAGCCGAGGACGCCGTACCGCACGCCGTCGACCATGTAGACCAGCGGATCGAGCAGCGAGAGGGTCAGAAACGGCTCGGGGAGTACCGACAGGGAGTAGAACACCCCGCCGAAGAAGACCAGCGGCCGGAGGATGAACTGGGTGAGCACGGTCAGGTAATCGAAGTCGCGCGCCCAGAGGCCGCCGATGACGCCAAGCCCCGCGAACAGCGTGGGGACGACGACGGCGAACGCGAGCAGGTAGAACGGCCGCGCGGGGACGACCGGCGCGAACAGGTAGCCGACGGCGTAGATGAGCGCGCCGACGAGCAGGCCGCGCAGCGCGCTCGAGAGGACGTACGCGAGCACCATCGACGTGTACGACAGGGGCGAGGTGAGCGTCTCGTGGATGTACTCGTTCCAGCGGCCGTGGAAGATGGAGAACGAGGCGTTCTCGAAGGCGTTCGACACGATCCCGAGGACGACGAGCCCGGGGAGGACGAACTCGACGTAGCCGAAGTCGCCGCTGACGCCCGAGAGTCGCGAGCCGAGGATGACGCCGAACACCGAGAAGTAGAGCACGTTGGTGATCACCGGCGGGAGGAACGTGTTGCGCGGCCGGCGGACGAACCGCAGGATCTCGCGGCGAAGCAGCGACCGGAACCCGGTCGTCGAGGCGCCGCAGAGGAGCGAACTCACGCGATCACCTCCGCACCGGCCTCCGTCTCGGCCTCGCGGTCCTCCTCGTCGTCCTGTCGGGTCAGCTCGACGAACACCTCCTCCAGCGAGGCGCGCCGGATGCTCACGTCCACGACGCGCTCGTCCGCGCGGTCCAGGTCGCGGAGCACGTCCGGCGCGAGGCGGCCCGCGCCGACCGCGCGGATGCGGACCGTGTCGCCCTCGACGCGCACGCTCGCGACGTCCTCGTAGTCGAACTCGGGCAGCGAGGTCGGTACCGACGCGAGCGTGATCTCGAGTTCGTCGGTGCTGCGCGCCCTGAGCTCGTCGGGCGTCGCCACCTCCACGCGGCGGCCGTCGTCCACGATCGCGACGCGGTCGCAGAGGCGCTCTGCCTCCTCGATGTAGTGCGTCGTGAGGAGGATCGTCGTCCCCTCGTCGTTGAGCCGCCGGACGAGGTCCCAGAGGTCGCGGCGCAGCTCCACGTCCACGCCCGCCGTCGGCTCGTCGAGGATGAGCAGGTCGGGGTCGGAGACGAGCGCGCGGGCGATCACGAACCGGCGCTTCATCCCGCCGGAGAGCCAGTCGAAGCGCGTGTCGCGCTTGTCGTAGATGCCGACGGTCTTCAGGGCCTCCTCCGCGCGTCGTCGGGCCTCCTTCGGGGGGATGCCGTGGTACCCCGCCTTGTGCTCCAGCACCTCGATGATGGGGAAGAAGCGATCGACGTTGAACTCCTGGGGGGCGAGGCCGACGGCGTCGCGCGCCCGCTGGTACTCCGACTCGACGTCGTAGCCGAACACCTCGGCGGTGCCGCCCGTCTTGCGCGCGAGGCCGACCAGGACGTTGATGAACGTCGTCTTCCCCGCGCCGTTGGGGCCGAGCAGGCCGAAGAATTCGCCTTCCTCGACGTCGAGCGAGAGTCCATCGAGCGCCCGAACGTCGCCGTACTCCTTGCGGAGGTCGCGGACACGGATGGCCTGTGTCATCGTCTAAATCGAGGGGCGGACGTCGGATAAGACTGCTGAAGCCGGCGTTCCGACCGGCCGCGAGGGGGGAGATGGTGGCGAGCGTGAGCAGTGAGCGGTGAGCAGTGAGCGGTGAACGGTGAGGAGAGGAACGATGAGCGATGGCAGAGAGCAACGGTGAGCGAGGAGTGAGAGGCGAGAGAGAACGACGTCCACCGAACGCGCGCCGGGGGTGCCTAGAGTTTGGTCCGACTGATCGTCACGTCCGTCGGCGTGATGATGATCTGATCGTCGTCTTTCTGGACGATGTCGCCGCCGACCTCGCGGGCGACCTGCTTCAGTTCGTCGGTGATGTGCTCCATCGTCCGGTCGGAGGTCGTGTGCCGGGTGATGTCGGCGATGACGAGGTCGCCGTCGTAGACCGCGTCCTTGATGGCGATCACGTCGTCCTGCCCGCCGATGTTGGCGATGCGGACCTGCGTCCCCGGGGTACCGGACTCCGTGTGGAAGTCGTCGAGGTCCAACTCGACGTACTCGTCGGTGCTTCGCGTCCCGGTCCCCCCCATCAGCTTGTCCATGAGACCCATAGCACGTGAGGTGTCCGGCGCGGCAATAATTCTTGCGTCAGACACCGTCTCCCCCTCCGGCACCACCGTCCCTTCCTCCTGTCTTCACCTAATTTCACCGGAATAGTAAAGTAACGACTACTCGCAGACCTGATGGTATGGTACGAGATAACACCACACGACGCCGCTTCCTGGCGGGTACCGCCGCGGGAACCGTCGGGACGCTGTTCGTCGGCGGGGCCGGCGCGAGCCGCGCGCCGAGCCGTGTCGTCGGCGTCACCTCTCCCGAGGCGGCGGCGGACGCCCGCGACCGCGCCGAATCGGTCCGACGCACGCTCGACTTCGGCGACATCGGGATGGCCGTCGCCGGTCGCTTCTCCGACCGGACCGTCGAGGAACTGCGGCGTCGGCGGGACGTGCGGTACGTCGAGGCCGACGGCACGGTCCACGCCATCGGCGATCGGCCGGGCGCGAACGCGCCACCCTGGGAGGGCGGCGGGGGCGAGGACGAGGGCCAGACGCTCCCCTACGGCGTCGATCGCGTGGACGCGGAGGTGGCCCACGCGAACGGGTACACCGGCGCGGGCGCGGACGTCGCCGTCCTCGACACGGGTATCGACTCCGATCACCCCGACCTGGAGGCGAACCTGGGGGAGGGGAAGGCGTTCGTGAAGTGCCGCGGTCGGTCGTGCAACGTCGACTGGGACGACGACAACGACCACGGTACCCACTGCGCGGGGACGACCGACGCCGTCGACAACGCGGAGGGCGTCGTCGGCGTGAGCACCGAGGCCACGCTCCACGCGGTGAAGGTCCTCGACAAGCGCGGCTCGGGGTCGTTCTCCGACGTCGCCGCCGGACTCGAGTACACTGCCGATCGGGGGTGGGACGTCGCCAGCATGAGCCTCGGGGCGAGCTCCGGGTCGCAAACGGTGAAGGACGCCTGCACGTACGCCTACGGGCGAGGTGTGCTGCTCGTCGCCGCGGCGGGCAACAGCGGCCCCTGCACCGACTGCGTCGGCTACCCCGCCGCCTACTCCGAGGTGATCGCCGTCAGCGCGACGGACGCCGCCGACGCGCTCGCGAGCTTCTCCTCGACCGGTTCCGAGGTCGAACTCGCCGCCCCCGGCGCGGACGTCCTCTCGACGGTTCCCGGCGGCGGCTACGACACCTTCTCGGGCACGTCGATGGCGTGTCCGCACGTCGCCGGCGCGGGCGGTCAGTTGATGGCCCGGGGGTACACGAACGCGGAGGCGCGCGACCGTCTCGCCGCGACCGCCGAGGACGTCGGCCTCTCCGCCGACGAACAGGGTAACGGCCTGCTCGACGTCGCGGCCGCGCTCGGGCTGAACTCCGACGACGACCTGAACTGACGAATCGACGGCCCGCCCTTCTCGCTTCCCGCGCTATCGACCGAGCAGCGCCCGCAACTGGTCCCGGGAGAAGAGCGTCGAGGGCTCGTCCATGTGCACCCCGATCTCCCCCGAGAGCGCCCGCAGCCCGACCCGCTGGAGGGGCTTCGGGAGGGAGTAGCCCGCGCGGACGAGGCGGCCGAGTCGGATCTCGTTCCGGAGGTCGGCGCGCCACGCCCGCTCGTAGTCGTCGAGCGTCTCCGGGCGGTCCGGATCGACTCGGTCGGCCGCGCGGTCGGCCGCGCGCATGCCGTAGAGGATGCCGCCGCCGGTGAACGGCTTGGTCTGCCCCGCCGCGTCGCCGATCAGGAGGCTGCGGCGGCCCGTCACCCGGTCGGGCGGTCCGACGGGGATCAGCCCGGAGCAGCGCCGTTCGAGTTCGACGCCGTAGGCGGTACACAGGTCGTCGAACCGCCCGGACACGTCCGCGCCCGGCGCACAGCCCAGCCCGTACTCGACGCCCGCCTCGCCGCGCGGGATGCGCCACGCGAAGAAGCGCGGGACGGTGAGGTGCACGTCCACGAAGTCCCGGTGGTCGGGTTCGGGGTCGAACCCGAGCACGCCGTGGAGGAACTCGTTCGGTTCGGGGAGGCCGCACTCCGCGCGCACCCGGGAGCGCGGCCCGTCGCTCCCGACGACCATCCGCGCCCCGTGGCGCTCCGTGCCGTCTGGCCCCTTGACCGTCACCCGTACGCCGTCTGGGCGCTCCTCCACGCCGGTGACGGTGTGGCCGTCGCGCACGTCCGCGCCCGCGTCGCTCGCCGCACGCGCGAGGACTCGATCGAGGCCGACGCGGTCGATCGCGTTCGAGATCACCTCACGCCTGTAGAACGCTTCGCCGGGGGTGTCCGGCCCGCCGACGTGGAAGCGCGCGCCGTAGATGTCGTTCTGGAAGAGGTCCGCGCGCGCCGCCTCGGGGACGTACTCCCAGATATCGAGGCTCACGTGGCCGGAACAGGCGAGGGGCTCGCCGATCTCCCCCTGCTCGAAGACGAGCACGTCCCGACCGCGCTCGGCCGCCCGTCGCGCGAAGCGCGACCCCGCGGGCCCCGCGCCGACGACGATGAAGTCGTGCATCACTCCCCCGTCGGAGGGGGTCCGCAAATAGCTTCTCGCTTCGCCTCAGAGCACGACCAGCCCGCGCGGCGTCTGGCGCTCGTAGCCGTCCTGCCAGGGCCAGACCTGCCGCATCCACGTCTCACCGCCGTCCATCGAGCGGAAGGGGCCGCGGTTCGTGAGCGCGTAGAACTCCTCCGGACCGCCCGACGCGAGGACGGGCCGGAGGAGGCCGTCGGGTCCCGGCAGGCCGTCCATCGACCGCTCCCACGCGCCGTCGCCCTCGCGGCGGTAGACGTAGGTCTCCGCGCGGTCGGGGTTGTGGGCGGTGTAGGCCCCCCGCGCGGACGAGAGGAGGACCGCGTCCGGGTCGGCCGCGTCCACGGCGACGCTCCAGCAGTAGCGGTGATCGAGGCCCTCCTGCGGGTGCGCCCACGTCTCGCCGCCGTCGCGCGTCTCCGCGTAGCCGTCGCCCGCGGCCGCCCAGGCCCACCCCGGCGCGTCGGGGTGGGTCGCCATCGAGTGCGTGTCGCGCCGCGCGGAGGGGACGCGGTCCGTCCAGGTCTCGCCGCGGTCGCGCGTCTGGACGAGCGCGCCCGCCTCGACGGCGACGTACAGGTGCGCCGGGTCGTTCGGATCCACCTCCAGCCAGCGGACGTGGTGGGTGTGCGGGCGCGGCGGGTACGACCACTCCGACGCCGAGGGGAGGTCGGTCAGCCCCTCGCGTTCCGCCCACGTCTCGCCGCCGTCGCCCGACCGGTAGACCCGACTCGGCTCCGTTCCGGCCCACAGCTCGTCGGGGTCGTCGGGCGAGACGGCGAGCGCCGTCACCCGGTCGCCGACGACGCCCTCGCCGACGCGGTTCCACGTCTCGCCGCCGTTCGACGACAGGTAGACGCCGTCGTCGGCCGTCCCGCAGAGGACGCGGTCGGGGCGGCCGGGCGCGGCGACGACGCACTGGATCTCCTCGCCGGCGAGGCGCTCGGTGACGTGCCAGTCGCCCGGTTCGCCGTCGGCCACGAGCAGGGCGTTTCGCAGAGCGGCGTAGATGCGGGTCATCGGTAGCTAGTCGCACGCGTGGTCGGAAACGCCTGTCGCCCCGCCGTCATCCGGGTGCTCCCGTCGACGCGCGCTCGCGCCCGTTCCGCCCCTCGAACATTTATACTCGAACGGGAGAAAGTACGGATCAATGGTACGAACGATGGCGAGGGTACTCGCGGCGCTGGTGCTCCTGCTCGCAGGCTGTAGCGGCCTATCGACGGTTCCGGGTGCGAACGAGACGAACGCGTCCGCGGAACCCGCCGGGAACGGGACGACGGCCACGCTTGACGGCGGGGCGGACGGCACGGCGGTCGTCGGCATCGACGACGGGCGGTTGACGAACGCCTCGGCGCTGATCGACGCTCACGTCGAGGCGCTCGCCGGTTCCGGCTACGCCTACGCGGCCACGGTCGAGAGCCGCCCGACCGAAGGCAACGCGACCCACTCGAACACGGTGCGCTGGGAGGTGCGCGTCGGCGCGGACGGCTCGGCCTACGAACTGTACGACCGGAGCGGCGGGCTCTCCCGTGATCAGTACACCGAGACGTGGCGGAACGACACCGTCAGCGTCGAGTACAGCGTCCGCTCGACGCCCTTCGGGAACGACACCGGGATCTACCGCGCCTCGGAGCCGTCGGGCGCGCTCGGGGCTAACTATTCCGCGAACCTCGCGCCGACGTTCCTGCGGGCGGGCGAGTACGTCGTCGCCGGGCGACACGGGAACGGTTCACTGACGCTCGCGGCGAACGGGACCCGCGACGGTACCGTCGACGGTCACGCCGTCTCGTCGTTCGACGGCCGGGCGCTCGTCGACGCGGAGGGCCGCGTCCGCTCGCTCTCGGTGACCCTCTCCGTCGCCGATCCCGAGATCACCCAGGAGTATCGATACCGACTCACGGATGTCGGCGACGTGTCGGTCTCGCGTCCCGACTGGTTCGACACCGCGCTCGAACGCGCGGTGATCGTCGAGGCGATCATGCGGGACGACTACGTCGCCGTGACGAACACCGGACGGTCGACGGTCGACGCCGGAACGCGCGTGTTCCTCTGGGAGGGCGCCTCGGGAGCGGACGCGCGTCTCGATGCCCCGATCGCGCCCGGAGAAACGGTCTACCTCTACCGCCCCGCGGGGGAGACGGGCGCGGTCGAGGTGAGTCGGACGCCGCCCTCGGGCGCGGTCGCGACGCTCGACGGCTCCTACCGCGTCGAACTGACCGACGGGGCGTACGACCCGCTGGCCGAGGTGCGCGTCGGGTAGCGCCGGTCGAGCGCGGGGAGCGAGCCGCGGTCAGTCGTCGCCCGCGACCCTCGCTGCCGGGCGATCCGCGCGCGGTCCCTCCAGCTCCACCGTCGGCAGGAGGTCGCGCAGGTAGCGGCCGGTGTAGGAGTCGTCGTCCTGGGCGAGTTCCTCGGGGGTCCCCTGCGCGACGACGCGTCCGCCGTTCTCGCCGCCCTCCGGCCCGAGGTCGATGACGCGGTCCGCGTTCTTCACGAGGTCGAGCTCGTGTTCGACGACCACGACCGTGTTGCCGTTGTCGACGAGGCGCTGGAGCACGTCGATGAGCTTGCGCTCGTCCTCGGAGTGGAGGCCGGTCGTCGGCTCGTCGAGCAGGTAGAGTGTGTCGCCGGTGTCCTTCTTCCCCAGTTCCTCGGCGAGCTTGATGCGCTGGGCCTCGCCGCCGGAGAGCGTCGTCGAGGGCTGGCCGAGGCGCATGTAGCCGAGGCCGACGTCCTTGAGCAACTGGAGTCGCCGGCGGATGCCCGTGTGGCTCTCGAAGAACGCGTGGGCCTCGTCCACGTCCATCGCGAGCACGTCGGCGATCGTCTTCCCCCTGTAGGTCACGTCGAGCGTCTCGTCGTTGTAGCGCCGCCCGTCGCACTCCTCGCAGGGGACGTACACGTCCGAGAGGAAGTTCATCTCGATCTTCACCGTCCCCTGCCCGCCGCACTCCTCGCAGCGGCCGCCCTTGACGTTGAACGAGAAGCGGCCCGGTTCGTAGCCGCGCTGCTTCGAGAGCTTCGTCTCCGCGAACAGGTCGCGGACGTAGTCGAAGACCCCGGTGTAGGTTGCGGGGTTCGAGCGCGGCGTCCGGCCGATCGGCGACTGATCGATGAGGCGGACGTTCTCGATCTCCTCAATCCCCTCGATGTCGTCGTGGTCGCCGGGGGTCACGTCCGTGTCGTTCATCCGGCGGACGAGCCCCTTGTAGAGGATCTCGTGGAGGAGCGTGGACTTCCCGGAGCCGGAGACGCCCGTGATCGCGACGAAGGTGCCGAGGGGCACCGTCACGTCGAGGTCGCGGAGGTTGTGCTGGCGCGCGCCGCGGACGGTGAGCGCGCCGGTCGGTTCGCGGCGCTCCTCGGGCACGGGGATCTGCTTCCGCCCGGCGAGGTAGTCGCCGGTGATCGACGCCTCGGTCGCCATCACCTCCTCGACGTCGCCGTTGACGACGACCTCGCCGCCGCGCTTGCCGGGCCCGGGCCCCATGTCGACGACGGTGTCCGCGCGGTACATCGTCTCGGTGTCGTGCTCGACGACGATCAGCGTGTTCCCGAGGTCGCGCAGTTCCTCCAGCGTGTTGAGCAGGCGGTCGTTGTCGCGCTGGTGGAGGCCGATGGAGGGCTCGTCGAGGACGTAGAGCACGCCCACCAGCCCGGAGCCGATCTGCGTCGCGAGCCTGATCCGCTGGCTCTCGCCGCCCGAGAGGGTGGTCGCCTCGCGGTCGAGCGTGAGGTAGTCCAGCCCGACCTCGCACATGAACCCGAGGCGGGCGCGGATCTCCTTCAGGATCTCCTCGGCGATGGTGCGCTCGCGGTCGGTGAGGTCGGCCTCCAGGTGCTCGAAGTGCGAGAGCGCGTCGCCGATCGACAGGCGGTTGACCTCGGTGATCGCGGTGCCGTCGACGAGCACGGCGCGCGACGCCGGCTTGAGCCGCGTCCCGTCGCAGGCCGAGCAGGTCGTCGCCGCCATGTACCTCTCGATGTGCTCGCGGGCGCGGGAGCTGTCGGTCTCGACGTAGCGCCGTTCGAGGTTCTCGATCACGCCCTCGAAGGGGTGTTCCTTCCGGCGGATGCCGTTCTTCGTGTTCCACTTGAACAGCACGTCCTCGTCGGTGCCGCGCAGGAACGCGTCCCTGACCTCCTCGTCGAGTTCCTCGAAGGGGGTGTCGAGCGAGACGCCGAAGTGCGCCGCCACGGAGTCGAGCTGCCGGCGGTAGTACGACCGCGAGTAGCTCCACGGCTCGAAGACGTCGCGCAGGGGTTTCGAGGGATCGGTCACGACGAGGTCCTCGTCCACCTCCTTGGTGACGCCGATGCCGTCGCAGGCGGGGCACGCGCCGTGGGGGCTGTTGAACGAGAAGCTGCGCGTCTCGATTTCCGGGAGGTCGATGCCGCAGTGGGTGCACGCGAGGTCCTCGGAGAAGGTGACGACGAGCCGGTCGTCGTCCTCCCCGGCGAGGTCTCCGGTCGCCCGCGCCTCCGCGCCGCCCAGTTCGACGCCCTCGGGCGGGTCGGGGAGGATCACCTTGAGCGCCCCGTCGGCCTCGGACAGGGCGGTCTCCACGCTGTCGGTGATGCGCGAGCGGGCTTCCGCCGACACCTTCACGCGGTCGACGATCACGTCGACCGTGTGGTTGTAGTTCTCGTCCAGTTCGGGCCGCTCGACAGTGAGGTCGTACTCCTCGCCGTCGACCTCGACGCGGGCGTACCCCTGGGCCACGAGGTCGTCGAACAGGTCGGCGAACGCGCCCTTCTGGTCGCGGACGACGGGGGCGGCGAGCTTCGCTCGGGTCCCCTCGGGGAGTTCGAGGATCCGCCGGACCATGTTCTGGGCGCTCTGCTCGCCCACCTCGCGGCCGCACTCGGGGCAGTGGGGCGTGCCCACGCGGGCGTACAGCAGGCGGAGGTAGTCGTGGAGTTCGGTGACCGTCCCGACGGTCGAGCGGGGGTTGTTCGCGCCGTTCTTCTGGTCGATCGAGATGGCGGGCGAGAGCCCCTCGACCGTCTCGACCTGCGGCTTGTCCATCTGCCCCAGGAAGTTGCGGGCGTAGGCGGAGAGCGACTCGATGTAGCGGCGTTGCCCCTCCGCGTAGATCGTCTCGAACGCGAGCGAGGACTTCCCCGATCCCGAGAGCCCGGTGACGACGGTGAACGACTCCCGGGGGATCTGCACGTCGATGTCCTTGAGGTTGTGCTCCTCAGCCCCACGGACCTCGATGAACTCCTTCATCATCTGCGTCAAGTGTGCGAGCGGTGAAACGCTGTCGGTCCGGGCGCGACCGGCACGCGGCGCGAACGCGTCGGTCGAGCGCCGTCGACCGTTTCCGTCTCGCGGGACCGCCGACGCTCGCGGTCATACCGTCCGGTGACGCGGGCGCTTTATCCGCCCTGTCCGTAACCGGGAACGAATGGATACCGCCGGGCCGTTTCGTCGCCTCTGGCTGTTCGTCCTCGCCGCGTCCACGTTCGGCGGCGTGTTCGTCGCGGTCGAGGTCGGGCTGTCGTACTTCCCGCCGCTCCTGTTTCTCGCCCTCCGGTTCGACCTCGCGGCGGCGTTCCTGCTCGCCTACGTCGCGGTCACGCGCGAGCGGTGGCGTCCCCGCACCCGCGGCGACATCGCGGCGGTGCTCGTCGCCGGCCTGCTCGCCATCGGGCTGACGAACGCGCTCCTGTTTCTCGGGCAGCGAACCGTCCCCGGCGCGGTCGCGTCCGTCGTCTTCAGCCTCGCGCCGGTCCTGACCCCGGCGTTCGCACTGGCGCTGCTACCCGGGGAGAAACTGTCGTACCGCGGGCTGGCCGGCCTGCTGCTCGGGCTGGTCGGCGTCGGGCTGGTCGTCCAGCCCGACCCGTCGTCGCTGCTCGGCGGCGACGTCGGCGGCCGCGTGGTGCTCCTCGGCGGGGCGCTCGCGCTCGCGTTCGGGACGACCCTCCTGAAGCGCGCGGACGCCGGGATCCCGAGCATCGCCGTCGTCGCGTGGGCGCTGCCGGTGAGCGCGCTCGTCGTCCACGCGGCGAGCGCGCTCGCGGGCGAGTCGCTCGCGGCCGTCGAGTGGACGCCGACGGCCTTCGCGACCGTCGGCTACGTGAGCGTCTTCGGCGCCGCGATCGCCTACAACGCCTACTTCGAACTGCTCGACCTCGTCGGCCCCATCGAGGCCACCCTCGTGAGTTACGCCGTTCCGATGGTCGCCACGGTCCTCTCGTGGACGCTGCTCGATCGGGTCGTCTCCGCGACGACCGTCGCCGGCTTCGCGGTCATCTTCCTCGGCTTCGCCCTCCTCGAGTACCGGACGCTCCGGGGGATCGTACCGGCGGTCCGCGCGGCGCTGGATCGGTGACTCCGGCCATTCGCGTCCGACGGTCGACCGACACGGACCCGTCGGAGCCGGAGACTTATTACGCATGGCGCAGGAATCGTCGTCATGAGCGATACGACGGGCCGGGACGTCATCGGCGGCATCGACCTCTCGAGCGACGCGTACGTCATCAAACAGAGCTACATCCGCAGCAAGTACGCCGTCGAGGACGCGAGCGGGAACGTCGTCCTCAAGGGGCGAAAGAAGCGCTTCAAGCTCAAGGAGGAGTTCCCCTTCACCGACCCGCAGGGGAACGTCGTCTTCCGGATCAAGGCGCGGAACCTCCTCGACGTGTCGGGCAACTACGCGCTGGAGGACGAGGCCACGGGCGAGGTCTTCGCGGTCATCGAGAAGGAGTTCACCCTGTTCACGCACGTGTACAACGTCCGCAGCCCCGACGGGGTCCTCTGGGCGCGCATCGAGTCCGAGAGCGCCCTCGTCATGGCCCTGAAGAGCGTCTCCGGGCTGTTCGGCCTCCTCCCGCACTCCTACTCCGTCGTGGGACCGAACGGCGAGGTCATCGGGAGCATCGAGGAGCGGTTCTCCCTGCGGGACGTCTATGACGTGCGCGTCGGCGACGCGGGCGACGCCCCCCGCGAGGCGATCATCGCCGCCGCCGTCGCCATCGACGCGCTGGAGGAGAACTGAGACGAGGAGCCACGCCGACAGCGGCGTAGCTACGGTCGTGGCGCCCGACGGCGGCGGCGCTCCCCCGGCGTTCGGTACGCCGCTCTCGGAGCGCTCCTGATCCCCTAGCGGTCGCGCAGCAGCAGCGCGACGAGCAGCGCGAGGAGGAGCACCTGCGCGACCTTGTCTACGTAGTCGACGACGCCCAGTTCGCCGACGGTCTTGCCGAGGTCGACGACGTTCACCTGGTACCAGAGGGCGATCTGGACCGCCGTGTACGGGATGCCGAGGAGGTAGACCAGCCGTCGCCGGTAGTCGAGCAGGACGAGCGCGATCGCCCCGAAGAAGCCGAGGCCGGCGAGCAGGAACGCGATTCCCATCGGCTCGGCGAGGAACTGCACGCCCAGCCGGAGGTGGATCGCGCCCGACAGCGCCGCGAGCGCGATGGCGGCCCAGTGGAGACCCGAGAGCGTGCTCGTGTCGAACGCGAACCCGTCTGCGGTGGTCGTTACCATGCCACGACAGTACACACCTAATCGTATTGATGGTACCGCCGTCGAGTACTTACCCCGCGGGCGTCATCTCCCGCCGATGATGGTCACCACCCACGCGGCGGTCGGGGTGGCGCTCGCCTCGTCGCTGGTGGTCCTCGCGCCGGAGCACGCGACCGTCGGCGCGCTCGCCGCGCTCGCGGGCGGCGTCCTCCCGGACCTCGATCTTCTGGTGGGCGCGCACCGCCGGACGCTGCACTTCCCCGCGCTCTACTGGGTGGCGGCGCTCCCGGCGCTGGCGTGGGCCGTCGTCGCCCCCGCCGCGGGGTCGGTCGCGCTCGCGTGCTTCCTCCTCGCGGCCGCGGTCCACTCCCTCTCGGACGTCCTCGGCGCGGGCGAGGAACTCCGCCCCTGGGAGCGCACCACCGACCGCGCGGTCTACCTCCACCCGGCGGGGCGGTGGCTCGTCGCCCGCCGGTGGGTGCGCTACGACGGCGCGCCGGAGGACCTCGCGCTGACGGCTCTCTTCGCCACGCCGGGAATCCTGCTCTTCCCGGGGGTGGTCCGCTACCTCTGCCTCTCCGGGGTCGCGGTCGCCACCGTCTACGCCCTCGTGCGCAAGCGCATCCCCGACCTCATCGAGGGGTCGATCCGGTAGCCTCGGGGGACGTCACCGCCGACCAGTCGCGGGCGAACTGCGCGAGGAAGGGGAGCATCGCCGCCGTCGCGAGGACCGTCGTGGTCGGCGGGCCGAGCACCGGCAGGAGCGCGAGGCTCACGACGGCCATCTGGACGCCCGCGAGGACCCGGCGGACGGGTCGCTCCGGCAGCGGCGCGATCGGCCGCCCCCGCCGCCGGCGCAGGAAGAGCCCCGCGAGAAAGACGTAGCGGGCGGCGCTCACCGCGAGGTACCAGACCGGGAGCTGCCCGTAGCGCACGGCGAGCACCGGCGCGACCAGCAGACCGACCGTGTCGAACGCCGTGTCCAGTCGCACGCCGAGCAGGGTCGTCCGCCCGCGCCCGCGGGCGACGCGCCCGTCGAGTTGGTCGAGCAGCACCGCCGTCCCGTACAGCAGTCCGGGGATCCACGCGAGCGCCCCCGAGGGCGGCGGCAGGAGGAGGAAGCCGGCGACCCCCGAGAGCGCCAGGCCGCGGACGAGCGTGAGGGCGTTCGCCAGGCCCAGCGTGGGCAGGAGGGGTCCCCCGGCGCTCGTTCGGTTGTCGCCGAGCGCGCGCCACAGCAGCGCCGCCTCCGCACCGAGGAGCGCGCCCGCACCGACCAGCCAGCGGAGGCCCGTCCCCGGCGGTCCGGCGACGGCGAGCGCGCTCGCCCCGCCGACGAGGGCGACGATGCCCGCGGCGACGGCCGCCGCCCACCCGCGACGCAGGCGGTCGGTCGCGGCGCTACCGTCGGACGGGCTGCGCGCCCGGTGGGACGTCCTGTCAGCGTCGGCGTCGTAGCTGTCCATCTGCGGCGAGAGCGGGCGCGGAGCGCCGGTCGTTCCCCGTTACGCTCGCCGGGCGGGTTAAACTGTCCCGTCAGTGGCCGTCCTCGCGATCCCCGTCGGAACGACCGGGGACGTCAGTTACCGTCGCTATCGAGGCACTCGCGCGGAAAACCAGCAGCGTCAACTGACCCGTCGTGGTGAGCGAGGACTTCGCCGGTGGTCTCGACGACGCTGAAAGCACGCCCTGCCGTTCTCCACGACAGTCGCACTCGGAGTGCCAGAGCAGCAAAGGTTAAATGAGATTGCCGAATAACACTCCCAAGGATATGATCAGAGAATTATCTAATGGAATAAAGTCGGCACCGTCGTACCTGTACCGAGGGCCGGTGAGGAGCGTGATGGAGGCCACCAACGCGACGCCGTACGCGCGCGAGGCCTACTGGCGCGTGTTACAGCCGTTCGTGGACGACGAGGTCGCCGTTCGAGTCGGTCGAGCGAGCGCCTCGTTCCCGATATCGACGTATCCCGAGTACCGCGTCGTGAACGCCATCGCCGGTGAGGAGCAACCGGTGATCGAGGCACTGTTAGACCGTCTCGAACCCGACGACGTGTTCTACGACGTCGGCGCGAACGTCGGCACGTACACCTGCCTCATCGGCGACGCTCTCCCCGGGGGTGAGGTCGTTGCGTTCGAACCGTATCCGCCAAATCTCGCGTCGCTCCGTCGAAACATCGAGGTGAACGGCGTCGGCGCGACGGTCCAGGAGGTCGCCCTCTCGGACAGCGAGGGAACAGTCACGTTCAGCGTGTTGAACACGAGAAAGGCAGGTAGCCAACAGGGATCGCTCGTTCGCGACGTCTCCAGCGATCGGATCGATGTGGTGTCCGTCGATGCTGTTCCGGGCGACGCCCTCGTGGAGGCGGGAGAGATACCTGCGCCGACAGTGGTGAAGATCGACGTCGAGGGTGCTGCCCCCGCGGTGATTCGCGGTCTGTGGCGGTCGTTGTCGGCCGACCATTGTCGCGTCGTCTGCGTCGAGCCTCACGGGAACACCGAGACGATTCGTGATGCCCTGTCGGATCTGGGATTTCACGTTCGATCGATCGGTCTCTCCGGACCGCGCGCGGAGGAGAGTCCGACCCTCCTCGCCACCACCGAGGACGCGTAATCGTCCCTCGACTCACACGTCCTCCGGGAGCCATCCGCCGTCGATCTCGACGTTCTCGCCGCTCACGTACTCGCTCCCCTCGTCACAGAAGAACAGGAGCGCCTGCCGGAGGTCGTCGTAGGTCGCCCACCGGCCGCGCGGGGCCTCCTCGGGGAACTCCTCCGAGTTCTCGACGACGTACGGCGAGATCGCGTTGACCGTGATCCCGTCGTCCTGCGTGTCGGCGGCGAGCATGCGCGTGAACATGAGAACGCCCGCCTTCGCCACGAAGTAGGGGAAGTTCTTCGGGTTCACGAGGCCCCTCTCGCTCGACGCGTAGCCGACGTTGACGATGCGTCCCCACCCCCCCTCGCGCATCGGCCCGAGCGCGCGCTTCGAACAGAGAACGGTCGCGTTGAAGTTCGTGTCGAGCACCGAGTTCCACGTCGCCCAGTCGATCTCCGCCCAGTGTTCCGGCGCGAACCGGCCGACGTTGTTCACGAGCACGTCCGGCGCGCCGAGGTCGGCCTCGACGCCGGCGAACAGCTCGTCCACCGCCGTCGGGTCGGTCACGTCGCCGCGGACGGTCGTCGCCTCGACGCCGCGCTCGCGTGCCGCGTCGGCCGTCTCGCGGGCAGCCTCGTCGCTGGTGTGGTAGTGGACGGCCGCGTCCGCACCGCGGTCCGCGAGCGCGAGCAGGAGCGCCCGACCGATGCCCCTGGAGCTCCCCGTGACGAGCGCCGTGCGCCCCGAGAGATCCGGCTGGATCATGCGTCCCCTTCGGCCACGCGGGGTATATACTGCCGGGCGTCCCCGGGGCGTGTTCGTCGGGTGATTGGCGCGAGTCGGAACGCGGGGCGGGGGATCGCCCTCGAACTCGGCGAGGAGTGCGGCTTCGTCGACGTGGACGGGCAGCGCGTGCCGCCGTTCGTGATCCCCGAGGAGTACGCGCTCGACTGAGTGGATCGCCGAGGGCGACGACGCGAGCGCACGGGAGCCCGGGCAGCGCCGCGTGACGTTTTCACCCGCTGTCGAAATAATCTCTTGAATTTTAAGTGCGGCGAGCGTCCGTGTCCGAGTAATGGCCTATTACGTGGGCGTCGACCTCGGGGCGACGAACGTCCGGGCGGTCGTCGCCGACGGCGAGGCGACGATACTGGGTCGCGGTCGCGAACCGACGCCCGACGGACCGACCGGCATCGCGGTCACGGAGGCGGTGCTCTCGGTGGTCCGCGGGGCGTGCGAGGACGCGGGGATCGCCCCCCGACGGGTGAGCGCCGCCGGGATCGCGTCGTTCGGTCCGCTCGACCTCACCGAGGGGACGGTCGAGAACCCGGCGAACCTCCCGGAGGCGATCGACCGCATCCCGCTCACGGGGCCGCTCGAGAACCTCGTCGACAGCGACCGGGTCTACCTGCACAACGACACGAACGCGGGCGTCATCGGCGAGCGCTACTTCAGCGAACGCAACCCCGACGACATGGTGTACCTGACGCTGTCGTCCGGCATCGGGGCGGGCGTCTGCGTCGACGGACACGTCCTGCGCGGCTGGGACGGCAACGCCGGCGAGGTCGGCCACATGACCGTCGACCCGGCGGGTCGGATGACCTGCGGCTGCGGGCACGACGGCCACTGGGAGGCGTACTGCTCGGGCAACAACATCCCCCGGTACGCCCGCCTGATCCACGAGACGGACGACGTGCCGACCGACCTCCCGATCGACGCCCCCGACTTCGACGCGGCCGCCGTCTTCGCCGCCGCGGACGAGGACCCGCTGGCCGAGTACGTCATCGACCGCTTCTGTGACTGGAACACGATGGGCGTCGCGAACCTCTGTCACGCCTTCGCCCCGCTCGTCGTCTACGTCGGCGGGGCGGTCACGCTCAACAACCCGGACGTCGTACTCGACCCCATCCGCGACCGGCTCGACGAGCAGGTCATGGTGAACATCCCCGACGTCGAACTCACGACGCTCGGCGACGACGTGGTCGTCCTCGGCGCGCTCGCCAGCGCCATCACGGACGGAACCGGCGACGGGAGCGGCCGCCGCTGATCGTGATGACAGTGTCATCGGAACGCCTACCGTTCTGCACGGAGAGATATCGCCATGGCTAGCAGCGGTCTCTCGCGGCGCACCGCCCTCCGCGCGCTCGGCGGCGCGCTCTCCCTCTCCGCCCTCCCCGCCGTCTCGGCCGCCTCCGGCCGCGCTGTCGGTCAGGGCGACTTCGGTCCGCTCGGTCGCGTCGAAGTCGAGGGGACGAAGGAGGCCGTCGTGGGCGACGGCGGGGACACCGTCTACCTGGCGACGACCGACGGCTTCGCCGCCGTCGACGTGAGCGACCCCGAGGGCCCGACCGTCCTCGCCGAGCGGCGCTCGCTCCTCGGGGACCGCGACGGCGGGCCGCTCACCCAGATCTACGACGTGAAGGTCGACGGCGACCGGCTCGTCGTTCCGGGTCCCGCGAACCCCGTCCGCGACGGCCTCCAGGCGGCCGTCCTCTACGACGTGAGCGACCCCTCCGCCCCCGAGCAGTTGGCCGTCTACGAGACGGACTTCTACCACCACAACGTCTACTTCCACGACGGCGTGCTCTATTTCGGCGGCAACGGCGTTCCCGGGAATCCGCTCGTGATGGTGGACGCGGACGCGCTCGCGTCGGACGCTCCGACGCCCGAACTCGGCCGCTGGTCGCCCGCCGACGAGGACGAACGGTGGCTCGACGTCCCCCTCCCCGTGTTCAACCTGCACGACCTCTGGGTGCAGGACGGGATCGCGGCGCTCGCCTACTGGGACGCCGGGACGTGGCTCGTGGACGTGAGCGATCCGGCGAGTCCCGAGCCTGTCGTCAAGGTGCGCGGCACGGAGCCGGGTGAACTCACCGACCTCTCGGGCCAGGAGGTGACCGTCCGGGCGTTCGAACCGCCGGGGAACGACCACTACGTCGCGTTCGACGACGACGGGGGGCTGCTCGGCCTCGGTATCGAGTCGTGGGACCAGAACCCGAACGACGACGCGGGGGGACCGGGCGGCATCGAACTCTACGACGTCTCGACGCCCGAGAGCCCGGAGCTCGTCCACTCCATCGCCGCCCCGTCCGCCGACGACGAGTCCTACCAGGGGACGTGGACCACCTCCCACAACTTCGAACTCGCCGCCGGGCGGCTCTACTCCTCGTGGTACCAGGGCGGCGTGAAGCTCTACGACGTGCGCGACCCCGCGTCCCCGGAACTCCTGGGCGAGTGGGAGGATCGCTCCGAGGCCAGCTTCTGGACGGCGCAGGCCGCCCGCCCGGGCGAGTTCTTCGTCGCCAGCAGCGCGGACTTCCTCGACTGGGGGACGACCGAGGCGCTCTACACGTTCCCCGAACCGGCGCTCGACGAGGGCGGGGGGAAGGGGGAGAACGGAACGGCCCCCGGTGAGAACGACTCGTCGAACGGAACCCGGGGGGACGGCTCGGGGGTCACGGGACCGGGGGTCGGCGTCCTCGGCGGTGCGGCCGCCCTCGGGATCGCCGCGTGGCGGTTCGCGCGCCGCGAGCGCGAGTGAGCGGCGCGCGTCAGCGGAGCGCCCGCTCGACGGCCGTCGCCACCCGCCGCGCCCGCTCGGCGAGCGCTTCCGTCACCTGACCGGCGGCGACGGCCTCGTCGAGTTCGTCGTCGTCCACGCGCTCGACCGTCCCGTCCGCGTGCTTCACCACGTCGACGTGGAGGTCGACGTAGCGCGCCGCGTCGGGGAAGAGTTCGACCGGCGTACAGACGTTGACGTAGGTTCCCCGGCGCTCGCCGTCGGCCCCGCGGTAGACCGTCGCGTACCACCAGCGCCCCTCCTTGAGCTTCGTGATCGCCACGTCGCCCGCCCGCCGCTCGACGCCGAGCGCGTCGTAGCGGCCGCCGGGGGTCATCTCCCGTTCGACGGTGATGCCGCCCTCGGGGTCGTAGTCGGTCACCTCGCCGCGCCCGAGGACGAGGAGCCGACCGTCAGGCTTGCCGTGTTCGAGCGCCACGGTGTCGCCCTCGCGCGGGCCGAACTGCCGGGTGACGGCGGCGAAGGGGAACTCGCCGCCCGGCTCGCAGACGGCCTCGGCGAAGTCGACGGCGGCGCTCGCCGCGCTCGCGTGGGCCTTCGTCCGGTGGTGTCCAGGCATCGTCGCGGCGACCGCGCGCCGGTGTTCGTCGAGCGCGAAGCGTGACTCGCGGCCGAACCACACCCACGCCGTCGCGCGCCCGTCGGTGAGCCGGCGAGGCGCACCCACCTCGTCAGACAGCGCCTCGTCCAACCGCTCGGCGCGCTCGTCGAGATCGGCGAGCGCGGCCCCGAGCGCGTCGAGGTCGGCGTCGTCCGCCCGCTCGTCCCACCGGACGGCCCACCCCTCCCGCGGGTCGGTCGGGAGCAGCGACGCGAGGTCCACGCTCGCGCCGCCGCCGCTCGCCCCGCGGACCAGGCGGGCGAGGCCGTTCCCCACCTCGACGCGCGTCGTACACTCCGGCGCGCGGTCGCTCCACGGCGGCTCGCCCGCGGCGACCTGCACGCGGACCGCGTCGCCCGTCTCCACGTAGCCGTCCGCGCGGTCGAACGGGAGGTACCCCTCGGCGTCGCCCAGGTCGAGGACCGCGCCGCCGCCGCGGGTGTCGGTCACCGCGGCGTCGGAGATCGCCCCCTCCGGCGCGGGGTCGTCCCACGCGAAGGCGTCGACGCCGACGCCCCGGAGTTCGGCGGCGATCGACGCGACCCGCTCGGCGCGGCCGCTGACGCCGACGCCCTGCCGGTCGTACGTCGTCTCGACCGCGACGGCGGCGGGCCGGGTCGGGAGGTCGGCGTCGAAGCGACCGCGGATGGGCTCCGAGGCCTGGACGATCTCGTGGTCCCCGCGGAGGAGGCGCGTCAGCGCCGTCGCGTAGATCCCCCGGACGCGGACGCCCGCGCCGTCGCGGTCGCTCATAGGTCGTCGGGGTCGTCGGCGAAGCGCACGCGATCGTTCACCGTCGGCCCGAGCGTCAACTCGACGGTCCCGTCGGGGAGGGGTCTACCTCCCTCGACGGGGACGCCCCACGAGTCGAAGCGGAGGTACCCGCGGATGTCGGCGGCGTGCGTGTAGAGATCGAGGTACTCGACCGCGTGCTCCCGGACGCCGCTCGGGCCGTGGGCCGCCTCCATGTCGGAGTAGACCGTCCCGCGGCCGTCGAAGAACGCCTCCAGGGCGGCCGCGTCCGCTCTGGCGGCTTCCTTCACGAGGTCGCTCGCCTCCCGCAGCCGGTCGGTCGAGAGGCCGACCTCGCGGAGGGCTGCCTGCGTTCGCTGGTCGAAGTGCATGACCGCGCTTGGCGTGCGGGCGTAGAAAACCCCCGCGAAACCGGCGTCGAGGCCTAGAGTTAGGGGACTGGCACGCGTGGGGCACGCATGGGAGAACGCGACCCCGTCGAGGCGCGCTCGGACGACACGCGCGACCTGTACGACGTCGCGACGTGGGAGCCGCGCAGCGCGCTCGACCGCCTCTCGATCAAGGTCTACGGCGGCGCGGTCACGGTCGGCAAGTGGATCGTCGTCCTGCTCGCGCTCGCCTTCACCGTCGCGATCGGCGCGTTCGGGGCGCTCAGCGACCCGTTCGTCGGGACGCTCACCGTCCTGTCGGCGATCCCGGCGCTGGCGCTCGCCGCGTACGTCTACTACGCCGACATCACCAGCGGCGAGCCGATCTGGCTGCTGACCGCGACGTTCGCGCTGAGCATCTTCTTCGCCAGCTTCGCCGCCGTCATCAACTCGCTGTTCAGCCCGCTCTCGCTTCTCGGCCCGATCGGGCTCGTGCTCTTCTTCTATCTCGTCGTCGGCCCGGTCGAGGAGTCCGTGAAGCTGCTCGCCGTCCGGCTCTACGCCTACCGCGATCCGCGCTTCGACGCCGTCGTGGACGGGGCGGTCTACGGCGCGTTCGCCGGACTCGGCTTCGCCTTCGTCGAGAACGCCATCTACATCAACCGCGGGCTGGAGATGTCTCCCTCGACGGGGACGGAGGCGCAACTCGCCGTGGCGGGCGGCACCGCCGCCTTCCGCGCGCTCGCCGGACCGGGTCACGTCATCTACTCCGCCTTCGCCGGCTACTACCTCGGGCTGGCGAAGTTCAACCCCGAGAACGCGGGCCCCATCGTGGCCAAGGGCCTCCTCATCGCCGCGTTCATCCACGCGACGTACAACACGCTGGTCAGTTTCATCCCCGGCATCGTGTCCCTGAGCTTCCCGAACGTCCCGCAGTTCGTCGTCTTCCTCGCGTTCGTGCTCGTCTACCAGGGCTTCTTCGGCTACCTGCTCTACCGGAAGATCGCCCGCTACCGCGCGGCCTACCGCGCCGTCCGCACGGAGACCGAACGACAGGACGGCGACGTCCCTGTCGACACGACCGAGTTCGACGGGTAGAATCCACCTCCAGCTTTTGCCAGCGAGCCGCCAGCGACCGCGAAGCGTGTCGCTGGCACGCGAGCGCAGCAAAAGCTGGATCAAAACCCTCCTCACCCCCTCAGTCGCTTCGCTCCTTCGGGGGTTCCGTCGGTCCGCTCGCTCACTACGTTCGCTCGCGGCTGCCGCGCTGGCGCCGGCGGTGATAAAAACCGGTCTACCGTCCGCACCTTTATATCGGAGAGCGGGACCAGCGTCCGTGTGACCTGACGTTCGTCGCGGGGCGCTCGCGGGTGTGCGACGCCACGCCCCGCGAAGCTGCCCCCGCCGCGGCGTCGCCTGTCCGCTAGGAGGAGTTGCCAGCGACCGCGAAACGCGTCGCCGGCGGCTCGCCGGCAACCCCTCCACTAAAACCGCGGCTCTCCCTGCGGTCGTTCGGCGCGTCCGCTCGTTCGTTGCACTCGCTCGCGGTGCAACGCGCCGGCGCGAGCGGCGGACGCGTCCGCGGCGAGTGGAAACGCCGGCCGTCGTCGCTTCGCGCTTCGTTCACCGCGGGCCGTCGAGCAGCGGGCTCTCCACGTCGCCATCGCGGAGCATCCGCTCTACGTACTTCGCGATCACGTCCACCTCCAGGTGGACCGGATCGCCGACCTCCTTCGCCGAGAGGTTCGTCAGGTCGTAGGTCGCCGGGATGATCGCGACGGCGAACTCGCCCGCCTCCCGGTCGAGTTCGGCGACCGTGAGCGAGATCCCGTCCACCGTGATCGACCCCTTCTCGACGACGTAGCGGGCGAGCGACGCGGGCACCGAGAAGCCGAAGGTCCAGTCGTCGCCCACGCGCTCGATCCGGGTCACCTCGCCAGTCCCGTCGACGTGCCCCTGGACGAGGTGGCCGTCGAAGCGCCCGTCGGCGGGCATGGCGCGCTCGAGGTTCACGTGATCCCCCTCCTCCAACCCGCCGAGGTACGTCCGATCGAGCGTCTCCCGCGAGAGGAACAGCCCGAACGAGTCCGCGTCGTGGTCCTCGACCGTCAGGCAGGCACCGCTGACGCTGATGCTCTCGCCGTGATCTAGCTCGGCGGCGAAGCCGCTCGCGACGCGGATTCGCCTCCCTCCCTCGTCCGACTCGACGCCGACGACCTCGCCGGTCTCCTCGACGATTCCGGTGAACATGTCGTCCGCTTGGCGGGCGCGCGTTCAAAGCGTTGCTATCGCCGCCGACCGGAAGGGAGTGAGAGCGCGACGCTCCCCGAGCGGTATCGCTGGCTTTTATCCCTCGGGCGCGTACCACCGGGCATGGCGCGCGGTATCATCGGGACGCTCCAGTTGGCCGTCGCCGTCGCGTTCGCCGCGCCGGTCGCGCTGCTCGGACTCGAGTTCCTGCGTTCGGGAGATGTCCTGCTCGGTGGGGGCTTTCTCGCGTTCGCGGCGCTGATGATCCTGATCGAGGAGTACCTCACGACTCCGCAGGACGTGCCCGCGAAGGTCGCGGAGCGGGCGGTCGGGACGGCGCTGCCGGACGACGAGGACTAGACCGTCGCCAGCGGCTCCTGGGCCTCGTCGATGAGTTGATCGAGCGGCACGCCGGTCGGCTCGTTGTGCAGCAGCACGTCGATGGGGAGCGTCGGCGCGCCGTCGACGAGGTTCTCGAGGAGCACGAGGCGCTCGCGGGCGCGCGACATGCCGACGTAGAAGACGCGGCGCTCGTTGTCGGTCAGCGTCGGGACGGGGTTTGTCGTCTTGGTGAACTCGACGCCGCCGGGCACCTCGATGCCCTCGTCCTCGATGGTCGCGGCCATCTGCTCTACGACCTTCTCCGTGAGGTCGGTGGCGACGAAGACGTGGTCGGCCTCGCGGCCCTTCGCGGAGTGGATGGTGCCGACGCGGACGCGCGAGCGGTCCACGTCCTGGTAGCCCCCGGAGAAGTACGCCTTGACGGAGCGCTTCTGGTAGTTCGTGATCTTCCGGACCATGTCGTGGGCGCTCTTCCTGCCGGGCGTGAACGGGGCGTGCTCCTTCACGAAGTCGGGGTCGACCTCGAAGGCCGTGAGGTCCTCGACGCCCTCCGCCTCCTGTCGTTCGTCGATGGCGTCGTAGAGGTCGTCGCGCTCGCCGGTGCCGAAGGCGGCGCTGTCGAGCATCTCGGCGAGGCGGCGGACCTGGAGCCCGTTCACGGGGTCGCCGTCCTCGATGGCCTCGACCGCGCGGACGTAGTCGGTCAGTCGGTCCGTCCAGAGCCGCTGGTCGGTGAGCGCCTGGAAGGGGATCCCCTCGCCGATGAACTCATCGACGAACTGGTACATCTGGTAGCGCGCGCGGAACAGCACCATCACGCTGCCCTCCTCGTCGGTCTCGACCGTGTGGCGGATGTTCCGCACGAGGTCGAGCACCGAGGGGTCGCGGACGGCCTCGACGACCCCGCCCTCCTTGCGGGGCAGGAAGTCCTTCTCCTGGCGTTCGACGACGTGGGCGATCTCGCGGTTCACGACGTTGAGGATGCGCGAGGGGAGGCGGTAGGAGGTGTCGAGGATGACGTCCTCGCCGACCTCGTTGAGCAGCAGGTGAGGATCCGCGCCCTGCCAGGCGTAGACGACCTGGTCGTCGTCGCCCGCGATCAGGACGCGCTTCATGTGCGGCTTCCACTCGTCGTAGACGTCGTACTGGAGCGTGGTGATGTCCTGGAACTCGTCGATGACGAGGTAGTCGACGCTCGGGAGCAGCGACCGCTGCTTGACGCGCTCGAGCATGTCCGCGAACCCGACGAGGCCGTTGTCGCCCTTGTACGCCCGCCACGCGCGGATGGCCTCGGGCACGTCGAGGCGGTCATCGCCGCTCGACCACGTCGGCGTGTACTTGTTTCCGGTCTGCGCGTTGGGGTCGATGTCGGGGGGGAGCCGAACCGTCTCGACGTCCCACTGGAACGGGACGTCGTACCAGTCGGCCACGTCGCGGCGGGTCCGCTGGAGCCACTGGCTCGTGGCGATGATCTTGTTCCCCATCGTCGTCGAGCGCGAGGAGCGCCGCCGCGACGCCTCGTACTCGTCCTCGTACTCCAGCCCGTACTCCTCGCAGAACTCCTTCTTGTGCTTCTCGCCTACCACGTCGCCGCGCGAGAGGTCGAGTAGCTGGTAGGCCTTCGCGTGCATCGTGCAGACGTTGCCGCGGAGCGAGCGCGGGTTCCGGTCGAGGCGCTCGGCCAACCGCTCGCGGATCTCGGTCGCGGCCGCCCGGGTGTACGAGACGACGAGGACGTCGTCGATCCCGACCTCCTCCTCCTCGAGGAGCGAATCGACGCGGTCGAGAAGCGCCGTGGTCTTCCCACAGCCCGGCCCGCCGAACAGCCGGGTAACCTGCGTGTCGGTCATTGCGACCACGAACGGTTCCCTGCAGTATAAGTCACGTGACTTCGAGAAGGAACCCGAACGGTTCGTCGAGCGACGATCGGTCGTCGGCTACGGAGCCCACCCGCAGACGGTACACTCCGTGGCGGACATGTCGTGGAGACCACCGCATTCGGGACACTGTTTCTTGTTATAGTCCTGCTCCCAACTCGGCCGCTCGGTGGTGTGACCACGCTGTGACAGGAACTCGTCGAACAGGTCGGTGTCTGCGGTTGCCATACGAGTCATGGTATGACACACCACGGCAATAAAGGTACTGGCGGTTCTCCTCGATCGAGACTTTGTCGGATCGTCACACGACGATCCCCACGTTGACCGACGGCGAACCGCGGGACGGAGCGGCCGACGTCCTCACGTGACGAAGAAGATGAGCACGCTCACCGCGACGACGACGAGGATGAACGCGGCGGCGAGTGCCCCGCCCATCGAGATCATCGCGTTGGCGTGGCTGGCGAGCGTCTCGGTCCGGTCGTTGCCGAAGACCGTCACCTCGGCGCGCTCGACGGCCATCCCCGCCTCGACCGGTTCCAGGTCCGCCAGCGCGTCCGCGACGAGATCGGCGACGAGCGATTCCAGTTCGTCGTGCGGAACGGCGGCCCCCACCTGGTTGTCCGCCTTGACGGTGTTGACGATGTGGGTGTCGGTCGTCATCATCTCGGCCTCGTCGACGCCGGTCCGGGCGGTCACCGCGGCCACGAGGCGGGCCCGCAGGCCGGGTTCCATGTTGTTCCCGTCGACGAGGACGTAGGCCGTCCGCTGGTCGCCGACCTCGACGCACGCGACGCGTACGCCGAGCGGGCCGATCCCCTCCTGGGGCGTCCACCGGGTGCGATCCCACGCCACGCCGAGGCGGATCGGCCCCTGCTCCGCGGAGGCGAGCCGTCGCCCCGCCTCGCCGGCGGCCTGGATCATCGAGAACGACCGACGGCTCCCCGGCGTGACGTGACCGAGGGTCTCGCCGTCGAGTCCGTCGTTGCTGTTGTGCGCGTCGACGAGCATCACGTCGTCGAGCCCGGTCGTGCGCGCCTCGGCGGCCGCGGAGAGGCCGACGGCGTACTCGACGTCGTCCGCGAAGCCGGGCGCGTAGGTCGCCACGAGGAGCGCGTCGTCGCCGAAGGCCTGCCCGAGGATCGACGCCTCCCCGTCGAGCGTCCGGACGCTCTCGCTCGCCGTCCGCGCGTACTCGATGCGCTCGTGGGCGCGCGTCGCCGCCTCGATGACGGTGTCCACCTCGCGCTCCGTGACGAGGTTGAAGTCGTGTCCCGCGGTCGCGTGCGGCGGGAAGGCCATCCCCTCGGAACTCGCCGCGACGCGGGCCGGGAGGTTACCGCCCCCGATCTCGCCCATCGGACCGGGGTGGATCATCGGGAGAACGAACCGTGCCTTCTCGACGCCGTCCTCGATCCGACGGAACGAGAGGACGGTGACGGGAACGATGGCCTCCTCGCCCAGTTGCTCGAAGAAGTCCTCGAGTTCGCGGGTCCCCTCGGCGATGTGGCCGATGAACCCCCGGGCGAAGTCGAGGACGCTAACGCCCAGCCCGCGCTTCCACGGCGTGTCGATGATGACGACGAACAGCCACGCCGCCCCGCCGTAGAGGAGGCACATCACGGCGAGCAGGAGGAAGTCCTGCGGGACGATGAGCGACAGCGCCTCGGGGGCGCGCTCGGGCCGTGAGAGGTACGACCGGAAGATCGGCCCGCCGATCTCGAGGTACGTCATCGTGCCGCTGTAGACGAACAGCAGGAGCGCCGCCGCGAGCGTCTGGATGCTCGCGGGGACGGCCGCGATGAGTAGCGACTTGCGCGAGACGGCCATCACGACCAGCAGCCGGACGGCGAAGACGCTCGCCAGCGCCACCAGCAGCGCGTCGAAGACGAACTGCTGTCCGAGGGGCGTGAGGATGGCGACGACGCCCGCGAGCGTCATTATCCCGACGGTGACGAGCTCGCAGAACAGCGCGAGCAGGGAGGCGCGGTTCGGCGTCAACTGGCCGTCGAGGCGGCGGTCGACCCAGGGCGTGAGCACGCTCGCTACGACGGTCGGGATCCCGATGTAGAAGACGCCCTGCCAGGCGTCCTCGAGGACGTAGCGCGAGTCGAAGGCCGCAACGCCGGCGAGCGCGGCGATGATGAGCGAGAAGGCGACGCTCGCGTACCAGTTCGGCGCGCGGAAGATGTACCGCGAGAGGTCCGCGAGGTCGCCCTGGGTCGTCGTCATCGTGGGATGAGGGCTCTCTCAGTCCTCACAGCGCGCGAGGAAGTTCTCGAACACCGCATCGCCCTCCTCCGTGTGGGCGACCTCGGGGTGCCACTGGACCCCGTAGAGATCGCGCTCTGCGTTGCCCATCGCCTCGATGTCGCAGACGTCGCTGCGGGCCGTGAGACGGAACCCCGGCGGCAGTTCCTTCACCTCGTCCGCGTGGCTCGCCCAGACGCGCGTCTCGGGGGCGAGCGACCCGACGAGGGGGTCGTCCTCGTCGACGATCTCGACGGTCACGTCCGCGTAGCCGCCGTAGTCGCCGCCGCCGACGCGCCCGCCCAGTTCGTCGGCGATCACCTGCATGCCGAGACAGATGCCGAGCACGGGGACGCCGAGGTCGAGGTACTCGGCGCTGCGGCCCGCGCGGTCGATGTCGGGGCCGCCGGAGAGCACGACGCCGTCGGCGTCGACCTCGGCGGCGGGGGTGGCGTTGTCGACGAGCGAGACGTCCACCCCCATGTCGCGGAGCGCGCGCTGCTCGAGATGGGTGAACTGCCCGTGGTTATCCACCACGACGATGCGGGTCATTGCTGGCACCTACGACGGTGCCCCGATAAAAACCTCCGGAAACCGTCGCTCCCCGTTTCGCGTCGGTCAGCCTCCCCCGCGACTCGACTACCCGTAGTGGAGCGACGCGGACGCGCCCGACGACGGACGAGGCGGCGGCCTCGCGGGATACGCGACCTGCATAATCAGGACGCACACTTATTTGCGTGCATAGGTTAATCTCGCTGTCCTAGCGGTCTGGTCGGAGGCGCGGCGGGCTCCGAACGCCGAGGGACGCACCCTGGTCATGGCAAACACCGAACACGAAACGCGAGCGGTCGACTCCCTCGAAGAGCTCGGTCTCAGGGAGTACGAGGCGAGGTGCTTCGTCGCGCTGTCCCAGCTCTCGGAGGGGACGGCGAAGGAGATCAGCAAGGTCGCGGGCGTCCCGCGCTCGCGCGTCTACGACTCGCTCGACCAGTTGCGGGATCGCGGCCTCGTCGACATCCGGGAGTCGAATCCCCGCGTCTACCGGGGCGTCCCCACCGAGACGGCGATCCGGACGCTCCGGAACGAGTTCAGTTCCCACATCGAGACGATAAGCGACAGCCTCACCGAGTTGCAGGTCTCCCCCCGGCGAAACGACGACGAGTTCTGGACCGTCACGGGCGAGGAGAACGTCGCCGAGCGGGGCCGCGAACTCATCGACGACGCCGAGCGCGAGGTCGTGATCGTCGTCCAGGACGACGACCGCGTCGTCGCCCGCTCGATCCCGTGGATCCGCGTCGCGCTCGACCGCGGCGTGACGACGCTGGTCAGGGTGCCCTCGGAGGAGATCCGCAACCACGTCGAGCAACTGGTCCCGGGCGCGCAGGTGTTCGTCACGTCCCGTCCGGCGCTCGGGACGGATCGGCGCGCCATCGGCCGCACCCTCCTCGTCGACGACGCCGCCGCGCTGCTGAGCAGCATCGAGGACGACGCCGCGAGGGAGACGGCCGTCCTGAGCACCGGCGGCCTCGGGTCGCGCCTCGTCTCGCTCGTTCACGAGGTGTCGTCGGCGGATCGGGGGTTCACGGACCTGTCCGAGTCGCCCCTCGCCGAGCCCGGCGAGGGCCTCTCCAACGACTGAGTCAGAGGGTCGTCGGGTCGAACGGGGCGCTCTCGCCCCGCCACTCATCGCGGTCGTTCTCCGCTCGCGTGTCGAGGTACACCTCGACGCCGTTTCCGTCGGGATCGTCGAAGTAGAGCGCCTTGCTGATCCCATGGTCGACGGACGACACCTCGACGCCGCGCTCGCGGAGCGTCTCGTAGCTCTCCCGCAGGGCGGTCGCGTCGGGCACCTCCCAGGCGGTGTGGTAGAGACCGACGCCGCGGCCGGGGGCCGCGGCGTGTGGTCCGACCGCCTGCAGCGCGAGGTCGTGGTGGTGTTCGCCGAACGAGAGGAACGCGAAGCTCGGTAACCGTTCGCCGACCGAGAGGCCGAGGACGGCCTCGTAGAAGCCGATCGCGCGGTCGAGGTCGCGGACCTTCAGGTGGACGTGGCCGAGGCGGCTCGCGCTCGCTGAACTCATGCTATCCCTTCGCGGGCGAAAAAGGAAAGCGTTCGCGCTGACCGCCTAGCGGTTGTCGGGGATCGCGCCAAGCTGTTCGAGCATGCCGAGCGCGTCGTCGTGGACCCACCGCTCCGCGATCTTTCCGTCGCTCAGGTGGTCGACGACGACGCCCGTCACTTCGATGCGCTCGCCCGACGCCTCGACGCCGCGGAGTTCGCCTTCGACCGTCCCCCGCGTCGTGAACCGCGTCGCGACGCGGTCCCCGTCGCCGAACATCTCCTCGACGGTCATCTCGAAGTCCCGAACGGCCTCGCGGTACTCCTCGATCAGGTGGCGGTACCCCCCCGGCCCGCGTATCTCCTCGTCCACCATCGGGTTGTGGTAGACGAAGCCCTCGGTCACGAAATCCGGGATCGCGTCCCTGTCGTCGCCGTTCCACACCTCCTCGATCTCCCGTCGTACGATGTCGATGTTGTCTCGGGTTGTCACTGCCATCTCTCTCCCCCGTACACTCTCTCTCGTTGTCACGAGATAACGTTTCCCGCGGGTCCTCCCGACAGTACCGGGGCGGTGACGCTCCCCGCCGCGGGTCGTTCGGCCTACTCGTCGTGAGCGCCGCGACCGTGGCGCTCGTCGCGGCCATCGTCGCTGGACCGCCCGGCGCGCTCGCTCGCGGTCGAGAAGGAGAACTCGGCGAGTTCGCGCCCCCGACGCTCCTCGCGGGCGGCCAGGGCCTCCGGGTCCGGCGCGTCGTCGTCGTCGACGCGCGCCCACGAGGCGTGGACCTTCGAGTGACACCACCGACAGAGGGAGACCGTGATCTCGTGGGAGAGGTGCGAGTCGTCGCGGTAGGAGAGGTGGTGTTCCTCCAGCAGCGGGCGATCCCGGTCGTGGGCCATGCGGACCTCCTCGATCCCGCAACGGGCGCACTCCCCCGCGCGGTTTCGACAGCGCATGTGCGGACAGTCGC
The DNA here is from genome assembly GCF_029338575.1 of Halomarina halobia. Taxonomy (GTDB): domain Archaea; phylum Halobacteriota; class Halobacteria; order Halobacteriales; family Haloarculaceae; genus Halomarina; species Halomarina halobia. The sequence continues at coordinate 1,791,303 of NZ_CP119992.1, read as the reverse complement.
GCCACTCCCAGCGCCCCTCGGCGACGGGACAGGCGTAGTCGTCCAGTCGGCGCGCCTCGGCGAAGCGCGGATCGGCCTCGGGGCGCTCGAACGCGAACCGGCAGCGTCCGTCGTCGGTGAGGTGGTCGCACCGCTCGACGTAGTCGTAGGGGTCGTCCACGCCGACCGACGACCCGGCGGGCGTCTTCTCCATGCCCGGGGTTGCGCGCCCTCCGATTTCAACCCTCGCCCGCGCGGCCGTCGAGGAGAGACGGCGGTCGGCGTAACGCCGCGCGACGTGCCGTGGCCGCCGTCGGTCCTGGCCGCCGCGGCGATCAGCGACCCTTCGCCCTCCCGGGGACGTTGCCGGGACCGTTGCCGTCGTTACCGCCGCCGTTCCCGCCCCTCTTCCCGGTCTGTCTGAATTCGAGGTCGACGTCGTAGGGAACGGTGCCGGTGTCCCCCTCGGGGGCCGCCCACGTCGCCGAGACGACGACCTCCTCGAAGTTGCCGTTGCGCAGGAACTTCTTCAGCTCCTCGGCGTCACCGGCGTCGAACGTCCGCATGTCGAGTTGCTGGACGCGGTAGTTGCCGTTGTTCGTCACGCCGACGGTCGTGAACTGGTACTCGACGTAGTCCTCGCGCACCTCGCGGAGGCTCCGGAACGGCGCGGCGCTCGACCCGTCGTAACTCACGTCCGTGCCGGACACCGCGACGTCGCGCACGTACCAGCCCTCGTTCGCGACCGCCCAGTCGGTCCGGTAGCGGAAGGCGACGAGTACCTCCCGGCCCGCGTACGCCGAGAGGTCGAACTCCTCGGTCACCCACGCGCCGTTCGTGCTCCCGGTGAAGCCGGGGGCGTTGGCCGCCACGTCGGGGTGCGCGCCGTCGGCGAGTTCGGTCGAGGTGTTCCCGTTTTCGAGGCTGGTCCACGTCTCGCCGCCGTCGGTCGATACCTGCACGAAGCCGTAGTCCCACGCCCGCTCGATGTCGTAGTACGTCTCGAAGGTGAGCGCCGGGTTCTCCGCGTCCGCGAGGTCGACCGCGAAGATGGCGCGGTTGTCGAGGAGATTCCCCCGCCCGCTGTAGAGGACGTCGTCGCCGGAGCCGGTCGGGTCGGCGGCGGTCGTCCAGGCCGTCCCCGTGAAGTCGACGCCGTCGACCGTGACGCCCGCGACCGGCCCCTCGCCCGCGGCGTCGACGGTGGTGTGGGAGGCACCCCACGCGGCGGCCTCCCGGTCCGGGTCGGTCGTGTTCACGTCGAGGTCGATGGTGCGGAACTCGTAGCGGGGCTTGTTCGCGTTCCCGAGGCCGTCCGTGACGGTCGCGGTCGTGAAGTCCTGGTAGAGCGAGTAGAAGTCGCCCTCGTGACCGCGAGCGTCGAGGGCGCCCTCGACGCTCGCGATGCCGTTCGCGTCGTCCCGGGCGATCTCCGCGATCACCTCCTCGCCGTACTGCTCGTAGAGGTACAGCTGAAAGAGGTAGGCGTGACCGTAGTCAGCGAGGACGTTGACGGCCCCCTCGTCCTCCCACTCGACCAGCGAGTTGTCGGGGCTCGCCTCGAAGGCGCTGACGTGCCCCTCGGGGTGGCCGTAGCCGACCGCGTACTCCGCGAAGTCCGAGAGCCCCTCGTTCACCCACGTCGTCTCGTCGGGATCGAGGTCCCCGTGGATGAGGTGCTGGTACTCGTGGGCGAAGGTGCCCTCGACGAGGTAGGCGAGGTTCCGCTCGTCGCCCGGTTCCTTCCACGGCGCGTCGTTCGGACCGACACGGTGCTGCCAGTCGTAGGCGTCGACCGTCACGACGTTGCGGTCGGTGTACCGCTGGATGGTCGGCGAGTAGAACCCGGCGACGTAGTTGGGGTAGTCGGCGTCGTAGTAGTTCTCGTCGCGGACGTTGTCCACGAGGACGACCGAGCGCCCCTGGCCATCGGTCCGCCAGTAGTTCTCGGGCAGGCCGAGCGCCCCGTCGAGCGCCTCGGTCCCGTTGCGCGCGGCGGGCTCGCCGAACAGCTCGGTCTCCGTCGGATGGATGTTCCCGTCGAACTCCGCCGCGAGGTAGTCGAGCTGTTCGTCGGTCACCTGCGGCGTCTCGCGCGGGTCGTCGGACGACCACGCGAGGTCCTCCGCGACCCAGATCTCCACCCCGTCGCCGACCTTCCGGAGGGTGAACTCCTTGAAGTAGTACCCGCCGCTCGCGTAGTCGAGCGCGAGGAAGTATTTCCTCTGGCCCTCGCGCGCGTCGGTCGATCCGGCCTCACCGCCCGATCCGGCGGCGCTCGTCCCGACGCCGCTCGCGCCCGCCGCGTCCTCGGGCAGCGTGTTTGCGTCGACGGGGTGCCGCGTGTCGTTCGGCGTCACCGCCGCCGGGCGGTACTCGACGGGCCGCTCCGCGGGGTTGGTCCCGGCGACCGACGCAGAGGCGTTCTCGGGAGACGGGGCCACCCCCCCGGCGGCCCCCCCGATCCACACGGTCGCGGTCGACGCCACGACCAGGGCTGTCAGTACGATGGTACAGATTCGCATCCGAGAACGACTCTAAAGTTCAGCAACTTAACCATTGCGTGATTAAATTATCTCACTCCCTACAGAATTCCATCTCGGCCCGCGCTCGACACTGTTTTACCACCGCTACCGTTCCCTCGGACATGCGCGTCGTGCACGGGTCGGGACGGGTGCTCGCGACCGAGGTCGAGCGGGCAGAGGGGCTGCTCGCCCAGGGACGGGGGTTGATGTTCCGGCGCTCGGTGCCCGACGGCTACGCGCTCGTCTTCCCCTTCGGCCGGCAGGCTCGGCGGGGGATCCACATGCTCTGCGTCCCCTTCGCGATCGACGCCTGCTGGCTCTGCGACGGCGTCGTCCAGCGGACTGCGACGCTCGCCCCGTGGCGCGGCTACGGCCGCGCGGTCGCGGACACCGTGATCGAGTTTCCGGCGGGCGCGCTCGACGGGGTGGGGCGCGGGGACAGGATTCGGATCGAGTGAGCGAGGCCGGGCCGACGCGGCTCGAGGAAAGCGCCGGTGTCGCCCGTCGCGCGACCGAAGCCGAGGCGATCGAGAGGGCGCTCAGTCGTCGCAGACGGCCTTCGTCTCCTCGGCTTCGTCGGTCTCGGTCGGCTGCGCTGACTGGTTTATCTCGTAGAGGTTCTGGCGCGCGTCGGCGAAGTAGACGTCCTCGTCGACGGCGCTGATGGATTCGAGCCGTTCGAGCGCGTACCGGACGGTGCGAGCGGAGAGCATCGACTCCTCCACGATGCCCTTCTGCGTCAGCGGGCCGTTGTACTCGAGCACCTTGTACACGAGCTTCGCGCTCGGCGGTAGGTCCGTTATCCCCTCGGCAGTAGTGTCGCTCATCAGTGGACGAAGGGACACGTCCACGCCGCATAAAGGTTGAGGCGTTCTTCCGGTTCCGGACACAACCGCCGGTATCTGCGCCGGCCGTCGCACCGTCGGTACCGTCGAGGGGCCAACCGAACGGCTTTTGCGGCCGGACGGCCGATCCAGGGACATGGCAACCGACACCGTCGAGCGACGACGCGCCCACGTTCGGGGGCTCACGGTCACCGCGCTGTCCGCGGTGGCCGGGCTCCTCTCGGGGGTCGCCGCGAGCGCCGTCGCCTCCGGCCCAGAGGACGTCCTGTCGGCGTCGGTCCTTCTCGTCGCCATCGCCGTGCAGATCCCCCTGCTTCGCGTCACCGGCGTCGTCGACGAATTCTCCGCGAAGGACTACCTCTACGTCGCCTTCATGACGTTCGCCTTCTGGTTCGTCAGCCTGACCGTCCTGTACACCGCGGGAGTCAGCCTGTAATGGCCGAGGACAGCATCGCGGTCGTCGATCTCGACCGCTGTTCGCCCGACCGCTGCAACTACGAGTGCGCCAACTACTGCCCGCCCAACCGGACGGGCAAGGAGTGCATCACGACCCGCGGCGACGCGGCGAAGGAGGGCAGGATAGCGGGCGATCCCGACCAGGTGCGCATCTCGGAGGAGATCTGCCTCGGCGAGACCTGTGGCATCTGCGTGGTGAAGTGCCCGTTCGACGCCATCGAGATCATCAATCTCCCGCAGGAACTCGACGAGGAACCCGTCCACCGATACGGCGAGAACGCGTTCTCGCTGTACGGCCTGCCCGCACCGCAGGGCGGACAGGTGACGGGCATCCTCGGTCCGAACGGGATCGGGAAGACGACCGCCGTCCGCATCCTCGCCGAGGAGATCACCCCCAACCTCGGGGACTACGACGCCGAGCCGAGCTGGGAGGCGGCCATCGACCGCTTCCGCGGCACCGAACTCCAGAACTACCTCGAGGCGATGCGCGACAGCGACATCGCCGTGGCGCGCAAGCCCCAGTACGTCGATAAGATCCCCGACCGGTTCGACGGAAACACCCACCAGTTGCTCGATTCGACCGACGAGCGGGGTGTCGTCGACGACCTCGTCGACCGCCTCGACATCGGGCCGGTCGTCGATCAGCCCATCGACACGCTCTCCGGCGGCGAGCTCCAGCGCGTCGCGCTCGCCGCGACGCTCGCGCGCGACGCCGACTTCTACTTCCTCGACGAGATTACGCCCTACCTCGACATCGGCCAGCGGGTCGCCGCCGCGCGACTCATCCGCGAACTGGCCGAGGAGGGCGACCGCTCGATGCTCGTCGTGGAGCACGACCTCGCCGTCCTCGACCTGCTGGCCGACTCGCTGCACGTCGCGTACGGCGAACCCGGGGCGTTCGGCGTCATCACGCCCCCGAAGTCCACCCGCCAGGGGATCAACGAGTACCTCGCGGGCTACCTGGAGGCCCAGAACATGCGCATCCGGCCCGAGGCGATCGAGTTCGAGCGCCACGCGCCGCGGGCGGCGCGAAAGGGCGAGGTGCTCGTCGAGTACCCGGACCTGGAGATGAGCTACGGCGAGGGCGAGTTCACCCTGGAGGTCGAGGCCGGCGCGATCCACGAGAACGAGGTGCTCGGCGTGGTCGGCCCGAACGGGATCGGGAAGTCCACCTTCGCAAAGCTCCTCACCGGGCGACTGGAACCGACCGAGGGCGAACTCGACGCGCGCCTCGACATCTCCTACAAGCCCCAGTACGTGGAGATCGACCAGCCGATGCGGGTCGACGCGTTCCTCGCCTCGATCACGGACGACTTCGGTTCCTCGTACTGGGAGACGGAGGTCGCGGGGCCGCTCCAGCTGGAGCGCATCATGGAGCAGAACCTCACCGACCTCTCGGGCGGCGAGCGCCAGCGCGTCGCCATCGCGGCCTGCCTCTCCGAGGACGCCGACCTCTATCTGCTCGACGAGCCGTCGGCGCACCTCGACGTCGAGCAGCGCGTGCTCGCCACGCGCGCCATCCGCCGCTACACGGAGAACCACGACGCGACGGCGCTCGTCATCGACCACGACATCTACATGATCGACCTCCTCGCGGACCGCCTGATGGTCTTCGACGGCGAGCCCGCTATCCGTGGCGAGACCAGCCCGCCCGTCGGTATGCGCGAGGGGATGAACCGCTTCCTGGGCAACCTCGACGTCACGTTCCGCCGCGACCAGCGCACGAGCCGTCCACGCATCAACAAGCCGGGATCGCAACTCGACCGCGAGCAGAAGCGGGCGGGCGAGTACTACTACGCCCCCGAGCGCGACGACGAGCAGGAGTAGGGGAGGCTCACACCGGGGGTACGTTTAACCCCGACGATGGACACCCGTCCACATGGACTACGACTACCACGTCCACTCGACCTACTCGGACGGGAGCTTCCTGCGCTGGATGGTCCGCGCCGCCGAGCGAGCAGGTCTGGGGGGCGTCGGTATCGCCGATCACTGTAACGTGTCCGAGCGCGAGCCGATGGTGGCGGCCAAGCGCGACCACGGGTTCAACCTCGATCTGACCTACGAGCGCCGGCGGGCGGCCATCGAGCGCGTCCGCGAGGACGCGGCGATCCGGGTCTTCGACGCGGTCGAGGTGGACTACGATCCCCGCGACGAGGACGCCATCCGCGCCTTCCTCGACGAGGCGGACTTCGACTACGCCGTCGGGAGCGTCCACGCCATCGACGACCTGAACGTGCAGGTGCCGCCGCTGTTCGAGGACTGGTCCGAGGCGGAGCGTCGGAACCTCACCGAAGACTACTTCGACGCCTTGGTCGCGCTGATCGAGTCCGAGCTCTTCGAGATCGCGGCCCACCCCGACCTCCTCGAGCGCAACCCCGAACTACGGGGGTTCGCCACCGACGAACACTACCACCGAGTCGCCGAGGCGTTCGAGCGGTCGCGAACCATCCCCGAGCTGAACGCCGGACGCGTCCTCCGCGACGGCGGCGCGTTCTCCCCCCATCCGGAGTTCCTCTCCGTGCTCCGCGAGTACGACGTGGCCGTCACGCTCGGTTCGGACTCCCACCGCCCGAACGAGATCGCCCCCCGCCACGATCGAATCCGCGAGTTCCAGGAGGAGAGCGGACTGGAACTCGTCGAACTGAACGTGTAGGCGTCCTCTGCCGTATCGTGGTCCGACGGCGATCCGAGTTTCGCCGGCGAGCGGAGCGCACAGCACGAGTACAGTGCCGGTACTGGCGAACAGGCGACGCCGCGGGCTGCTTACGGGGTGTGGCGTCGCGCAACCGCGGAGCACCCCGTGACGGGAGTTACGTCACACGGACGCTGGTCCCGCTCTCCGATATAAAGTTACGGCGCGAGTGAACGATCCGACAGCCCCGACCGCCACCGCCGACGCCAGCGCACCGTACCGCGAGCGAGTGCAACGAGCGAGCGGACGCGCCGAGTCCCCCGAGCGAAGCGAGGGGGTGAGGCGCGGTTTTCGTCGAGGTTTTACCAGCGACCGAGCGCGAGCGAAGCGAGCGCGAGGGAGCGCAGTAAAACGTCGTGGTTCTAGTGAACGAGCCGGGAGCAGGACCCACAGAGGTTCTGCTCCTTCGTGTCGACTTCGCGGACGGTCGGCGAGAAGTTCATCACGCAGCGGTTGTTGTCGCAGTGTTCGAGCCCGAGCGTGTGCCCGATCTCGTGGACGACCTCCTTGCGGACGCGGTCGGAGAACACCTCGCTCGCCGGTTTCGAGGCGATGCCACCGTCGGAGGAGGTCTGGAGGCGATAGGTGGAGATGACGCTCCCGTTGCCGTCGAGGTAGGCGAGCCCGAAGACGTAGTTCCGCCGCCGGTAGAAGAGATCCTTCGGCGTGATGGCGATGTTCTTGTCGCCGTCGCCGATGCGGCCGGCGAGCTCGATGAACTCCTCGGCGCGGTACTGCCCTCGGCTCGAATCGTAGGACCCCTCGGGGATCTCTTGGACGTTGTGGATGGTCACGTTGCAGTCGTAGACCGCACGCAGACCCGAAGATGCCTCGCGCTTGACGGCGGGGGGCACGTCGCCGACCGGCACGATGTCAACGTGCATGGCAAGAGATTAGAGCGGGCCAGCTATAAATATCCCGACGTGAACCCGGCAACACGCGACGCACTGCTCGAGCGCCTCCGCTACTACGATAGCGTCGTCGAGGTCGGCATCGGCTATCGCGACGACGTCGCACGCCTGCTCGCGCAGTGCGCGTCGGTCGTCGCCACCGACATCCACGACCGTCCGACGCCGCTGGGCGTCGAATTCGTGCGCGACGACGTCACCGACCCGACGCTCTCGGTGTACGAGGGGGCCGAAGCGCTGTACGCCATCTGCCTGCCGCCGGAACTGCACCGGCCGGCGTGGGCCGTCGCCCGTCGCGTCGGTGCGGCGTTCCACTTCACCACGCTCGGCGGTGACCAGCCGGCGGTCCCGGTCGCCAGGGAGACGCTCCCCGGGACGACGCTGTTCACCGCCCGCGAGCGGGAGGTGCCGGCGTGACGCTCGCCGTCGACGCCGTCGTCCTCGACGTCGACGGCGTACTCATCGACGTCTCAGAGTCCTACCGCCGCGCCATCGTGGAGTCCATAGAGCGCGTCTACGGCGAGACGGTCGACCGCGAGACCGTCCAGCTGTTCAAGGACGCCGGCGGGTTCAACGACGACTGGGATCTCACCCACGCCGCCGCGCTGCTCGTCCTCGCGCGCCGCCACGGCTACGAGTACTCGACGAAGACCTTCGCGGACGCCATCGCGGCGAGCGGTGGCGGTCTCGACGGCGCGCAGACCGTCGTCGCCGACAAGCTCGACCCCGACCAGCGAGAGCGAGTCCTCGCCGCCTGGGACCCCGAGAAGCTGACCGACGTCTTCCAGCAGCTCTACCTCGGCAGCGACCTGTACCGCGAACTGGAGGGCGGCGAACCCTCCCTCGACACGGCGGGGTTCATCAACGACGAGACGGTCCTCGTCGAGGAGGGAACGCTCGCGGCGCTCGTCGAACGCTTCGACGTGGGCGTGGTGACGGGCCGTCCCGCGGCCGAGGCGGCCATCGCCCTGGACCGTGTCGGCCTCGACGTGCCCGACGCCTACCTGTTCACGATGGACCACGACGCGCCCGGGAAACCCGAACCGGACGCGCTCGCCCACCTCGCGGAACGCTTCGACGCCGAGGCGCTCGCGTTCGTCGGCGATACGCTCGACGACGTGCGGACGGCCGTCAACGCCGAGGAGCAGGACCCGGAACGCGCCTACCACGGGATCGGCGTCCTGACGGGTGGCCTCACGGGCGAGTCGGGCCGCCGGAAGTTCGAACGGGCCGGCGCGCGGGCGATCTGCGACAGCGTCAACGACGTGCCGGCCCTGCTCGAACCGCGCTGACGACCGCTCCCCGCCGGTGTGCCTCCGGCGTCCCGATCCACCCTCGGTGCGAGTCGAGCGAGCGCGTCGCACAACGCTTAATCGTCCCTCGTCCGACTCCCGGGTATGCGAATCGCACTCTGCGGCGGTACCGGCGACATCGGCGAGGCGCTCGCGCTCCGCTGGGCGTACGACACCGACCACGAGATCCTGATCGGCTCGCGCGACCCCGAGCGCGCCCGTGGGAAGGCCGAGGAGTACGTGACCGAACTCGACAGCCGCGGCGTCGAGGCGGACGTGAAGGGCTTCGCGAACGAGATGGCCGCCGACCGCGCGGACGTGGTGGTCGTCGCGGTCCCCGCGTACCACCTGGTCGACACCGTCGAGGCCATCGGCGACCGGCTCGACCCCGACACCGTCCTCGTCACGCCCGCCGTGGGGATGAAGCGCGACGATTCGGGGCTGCACTACAACCCACCCAGCGCGGGCAGCGTGGCGGCGCTCTGTGCCGACGCCGCCCCCGACGACGTGTCGGTCGTCGGGGCGTTCCACAACCTCGCCGCGGGCAGGTTCGCCGACCTGGACGCCGAGGTCGAGTGGGACACGCTCGTCTTCGGCGACGACGCGGACGCCAAGGACATCGTCACGCTGCTCGCCGACGAGATCGAGGGACTGCGCCCGCTCGACGCGGGCGGCCTCGCCAACGCGGGCGAGGTGGAGGCGCTGACGCCCCTGCTCATCAACGTCGCGATGCACAACGAGGGCATGAACGACCTCGGCGTCCGCTTCCAGTAGCGACGCCGCCTCGTACCGCGCAGTAGGGGGGACGCCGCCGGCGCGTCCGAATTACCGTCGAGGGTGCTAATCGGCTGCTCGGCTCCCCGGCTCCTCGGCCGTGATCGCTCTCGGAGAACGCGACTGCGGTTCGCTCTCCGTCCTATGCGCCCGCGGATTCGAGGGCGTCCTCGATGTCCTCGCGCTGGGTGACGCCGACGAAGCGCTCGACGACGCCGTCGTCGTTCTCGATGATGAGCGTCGGGAGCGAGCGGACCTGGTACTCGTTGGCGACGTCCTGCTCCTCGTCGACGTTTACCTTCTCGACCTCGAAGCGGCCGTTCCAGTCCTCCGCTAGGTCCTCCAGGATCGGGTCCTGGGTCTTACACGGGCCGCACCAGTCTGCGTAGAAATCTTTGAGGGTGACAGTCATCGGTCCACCCTCGCTTACCCGTTGACCGGAATAAGAGTTTCCACTGCTCGGGGTGTCGGTAGTCGAAAAGGTTACGGGGATACCGACCCGAAAGGGGACCATGAGCCGTGGCCAGAACTCCGGCGGTCTGATGTCGAGCGCCGGACTCGTCCGCTATTTCGACTCCGAGGACCGCAACGCCCCCCAGATCGACCCTCGCACTGTCGTCGCCTTCGGCGTCCTGTTCGGACTGCTGGTGATGGTGCTGAACGTCGTCTGAACCACCACGTTTTGCTGCGCTCGTTCGCGCGCCTACGGCGCGCTCACTCGCTGGCAAAACCTGGACTAAAACCCTCCTTCACCCCCTCGTCGCGCCTCCGGCGCTCCTCGGGGGTTCCGTCGGTCCGCTCGCTCCCTCCGGTCACTCGCGGGTGCCGCGCTGGTGGTGGTGGTGAACTTGGGTCATCCGCCTCGTCCGTACGTTTATATCGGAGCACGGGACCAGCGTCCGTGTGACCTGACTTCGGTCGCGGGGCGCTCGCGGTCGTGCGACGCCACGCCCCGCGCCCCGCCCGCGGCGTCGCCTGCACGCCCACTCGTCCGCTCGCCCACCCTCCACCGCGGGAAGCCCCCGAGCCCTCGCGCCGGGTGACGCCGACGAGGCGTTCGACTCGGAGCGCGCCGCTTTTCACCGCGACGTCCGTATCCCTCTCCATGACACTCATCGCCGGCGTCGTCGCCGTCCAGGGCGACGTCTCCGAGCACGCCGACGCGATCCGTCGCGCGGCGGCGGCCCACGGCGAGACCGCCGAGGTCCGCGAGATCCGGACGGCGGGAATCGTCCCCGAGTGCGACGTCCTGCTCGTGCCGGGCGGCGAGTCGACGACCATCTCGCGGCTCCTCCGCTCGCAGGGGATCGACGAGGAGATCCGGGAGCACGTCGCGGCCGGGAGGCCCCTGCTGGCGACGTGCGCGGGACTCATCGTCGCCAGTTCGGACGCGAAGGACGACCGCGTGCGGACGCTCGACCTCGTCGACGTGACCGTCGATCGGAACGCGTTCGGCCGACAGGTTGACAGCTTCGAGGCCCCGCTCGACGTGGCCGGTCTCGACGATCCCTTTCCGGCGGTGTTCATCCGCGCGCCGCTCATCGACGAGGTGGGCGAGGGCGTCGAGGTGCTCGCCGAGTGGGAGGGTCGCCCCGTCGCGGTGCGCGACGGGGCGGTCGTCGCCACGTCCTTCCACCCCGAACTGACGCCCGACTCCCGCGTTCACCGCCTCGCCTTCTTCGAGGCCCTCCCGGCCCGGTGACGGCGCTCGTTCGCCCGCTCCATCCCGCAGACGTTTTGCGCGGGGCGCTCGTCCGGCAGGTATGAACGCGTTCATCGAGGCGGTTCGCGTCGCCGGCACGCCTCAGGGACCGGCACCGGTCGTCCTTCTCGGTGCCGAGGGCACCGTCGACGTGCTCCCGATCGTCATCGGGTTCGACGAGGCGGCCAGCATCGCGCGCGGCCTCGACGCGATCGACATCGGTCGACCGCTCACCCACGACCTCCTGCTCGACGTCGTAGAGGAGTTGGGCGGGCGGGTCGACCGCGTCCACGTCTCGGAGGTGCGCGACGAGACGTACATCGCGGACCTCTACCTGAACACGCCCCGGAACGACGTGATCGTGGACGCCCGTCCCAGCGACGCGCTGGCGCTCGCCGCCCGCACCGACTGTCCGATCACCGTCGACGAGACGGTGTTCGAGGACGGCGGCGAACCCCTCGACCGGTTCGACGACCTCGACGACATCCGCGAGGTGGTCCAGTGAGCGACGACGTGCTCCGGGAGCTATTCGACGTCATCGAGAGCAGGCGGGAGACGCTTCCCGAGGGGTCCTACACGGCGTCGCTGTTCACCCACGAGAAGGGCGAGAACGCCGTCCTCGAGAAGCTGGGCGAGGAGACGACCGAACTCGTCCTCGCCGCGAAGGACGACGACCGCGAGGAGATCGCCCACGAGAGCGCGGACATCGTCTACCACCTGCTCGTCCTGCTCTCGATGAAGGGAATGGAGTTGGACGACCTGCTCGCCGAGCTGGAGTCGCGGCGATAGGCGGGCCGACCGTCGGCGGTAGCGGAGCCGATCGCCGCCGCGGCGCTCAGACCGCCTCGAAGCGGTGGCGTACGACCTCGGCCTCGTCGTCCCACTCGAAGCGGTCGCGGTGGACGCGCTCCATCCGCTCCCTGTACGCGGCCAGGTCCTCCGATCCCTCGGCGCGGGCGTCCTCGTCCGTGAGGTCGCCGAGCGTCCGGTGCTCGACGGCCGTCACCTCGAACGTCTCGCCGTCGATCTCGAACGTGTCTCCCTCCTCGGCGTACTGGTCGCCGCGGTGGATCTGCACGAGTTCGCCGTCCTCGGCCAGTTCCCGCAGGCGCTCGTTCGGCAGGAGTACCTCGGGGTCTATCGTCGCCATGTCGGACGGTCGCACCGGACGGTGTAAAGCGTACGCCCTGCTCACGACAGCGCCGCGCCGAGCGCCCCGCCGACCGCGGAGGGGAGCGACAGCAGCAGCCAGATGACGACGACGAGCGCCGTCACGCCGAGGCCGGCGAGCAGGCCCTCGGAACCGCCCGCGAGACCGAGCACCGCGGTGCCGCCGACCCCGACGATTAGGGCGACGACGAGCCCGCCGAACGCCCCGGCGAGCAGCCCGTGCCACGCGCCGTTGCCGACGCCGCCCTTCGCGATGTAGCCCGCGACGAACCCGCCGACGACGGCCGCGGTGAGCTGACCGAGGACCGGGACGACCAGGCCGACGATGCCGAGGACCAGTTCGACGCCGAACCCGACGAGGACGGCGCGCCAGTTGACCATGGCCGGGATACGTCCTCGCGGGGTAAAGCGCTGATCCCTCTCCCCGCGCACAAGGAACGTGCTTTTGCGTGCTCGTCCGGTACGGAGGGTATGACCTACGAAGACCTCCCCACCGTACCGCGGGCGGAGGAACTCGTCGACAAGGCGTTCTCGCGGGCGGCGCGGGCGGGCCGCGCGAAGTCGGGCGCGGAGGCCCAGCGGTCGATGCTGCAGACCGCGGGCAACATCCTCTCGGACAACCTCCAGAACGTGACCACCTCCTGGCCCGACTTCGACCGCGTCGATCCGTTCTACCGCGAACTCGCCGACGCCGTCGTCCCGGCCCACGGCGACTGCCCGGGCGGCGTCGACGGTCTCCGTACACACCTCTCGGAGGTGATGTGGGCCGGGCGGCAGGCCGGGCACATCCGCGACGAGTACCAGTCGAAGCTGCGCGGCGTCGACGCCGACCTCGCGCGCAAGCACCGAAAGCAGGCGTTCGCCCGCCTCGCCGACGTCACGCGCGAGGTCTCTGAGGATCTCGAAGCCCTCGGCGAGGCCCGGGACACGCTGAAGACGCTGCCCGACATCCGCGCCGACCAGCCGACGATCGTCGTCGCGGGCTACCCGAACGTCGGGAAGTCCACGTTCGTCAACCGCGTGACGAACGCGAGAAACGAGGTGGCATCCTACCCGTTCACCACGAAGCAGGTCCGCGTGGGCCACGTCGAGCGCGACCACGTCCGTTACCAGCTCATCGACACGCCGGGGCTGCTCGACCGCCCCGAGGCCGAGCGCAACGGCATCGAGCGCCAGGCCGTCAGCGCACTGCGGCACCTCGCCGACTGCATCCTCGTCTTCGTCGACGCGAGCGCGGAGTGCGGCTATCCGGTCGAGGTGCAACTCGCCCTGCGCGACGAGCTGGCGGACCGCTTCGCCGACATCCCCGTCCTCACCGTCTGTACGAAGGCCGACCGGTCGCGCGACCTCGACGCCGACGCCTACGTCAGTGTCACGGAGGAGGAGGGCGTCGAGGAACTGCTCGACGCGGCGGTCGAGGCGGTGGACTACGAGATCGAACTCCCGTTCGAGGGGTAGTCGCTCCTCGCGAGGAGCGACTACCGACTACTGAACCACCGATCGCCGGTCGTCGGAGCTACTCCTCGATCGCGTAGGCGACCGTCACGGTCGCCGTCACCGACGCGCGACCGGGATCGAACCGCGTCCCTCCGCCCGCGTCGCCGCTCGCCGCCTCGGCGTACACCGGGTACGGGCCGCCGCGGTCCGTCGTCGAGACCGACTCGATCCCGCCGAGCGTCAGGTCGCCCGCCGCCGCGACGGCCTCGGCGTCGCCTCGCGCGCGATCCATCGCCCGCTCGATGGCCTGCCCGCGGAGTTCCTCGCGGCGCTCCTCGGAGAGCGTGAACCGGACCGACGAGACGCGCGCCGCTCCGTTCTCGACCGCCGTGTCGACGACCGATCCGGCGGCGTCCACGTCGGACAGCGTGACGCGGTAGGTGTGGACGGCGCGGTGGCCGACGACCTCGCGCCGCTCGCCGCCGCGGTCGTACTCCGCGCCGAGCGAGTAGCCGACCGTCTCGACGGCGTCGTCGGGGATCCCGGCCGCGCGGAGCGCGTCCCGCATCCGCGCGGCGGCCTCGGCCGCCCGTTCGCGCGCCTCGTCGGCGCTGTCGGCGGTTCCCACGACCGCGAGGTGAAGCTCCGCCCGGTCGGGAGCGGCCTCGACCGTGCCGGTGCCCGTCACGGTGACGGCGTCGCGTTCGTTCTCGCTCGGCGGGGCGTCCGCCCCCGGCGCCGCGGTGCCGAGGCATCCCGCGGTGACGAGCAGGAGCGCGAGCGCCCCCGCCAGTGTGACCTTCGTTCTCGATCGCATGTGTGAGGGAAGCTGACGCTCGCGCCCGGCATCACCTTCACGAAGCCTCAAACGCCGGTTTGATGCTCGCCCGGGTGACCTCGACGTAGCGCACCTCGACGGCCAGGTCGGTCCCTGTCTGGCGACGGATGCGGCGGTCGATGCGCTCGGCGAGGTCGTCCGGCCGTTCGCCGGGCGGCGCGCCGACGGTGACGACGACTTCCGTCGGTTCGTCCAGGAACAGGCCGCCGCGGTCCGTCTCGATGCTCGTCTCGAGGAGGACCACCGGGGAGTCCGTCTCCGCGACGGCGGCGTCGACCTGCGCGTTTATCGCCTCCTTCGTCTTCGCGGTCTGGTAGCTGTCGTAGGTGACGCCGCCGAGGAACACCGAGAGGACGGCGATGGCGAACAGGAGCGCCGCGACGCGCTTCGCCGTCGCGCTCCGCGCCTCCTCCCGCCGGAAGAACTGCTCGGGGCGGTAGCCCGAGTACCAGAGCACGACGAGGGCCGCGAGGTTGATAGAGAGGACGTTCACGAGCACGAGCACGCTGGAGGAGAGCGCCACCCCGGGGATGCCGTAGGCCACGCCGATGCCGACGGTCGCGGCGGGCGGGATGAGCGCGACGGCGATCATCACGCCGACGAGCGCGGTGGAGACGCCCGTACGGAGGCTCAGCGCGCCGGCCGTTCCCGCCCCGAGGGCGACCGCGAGCGAGAGGAAGTCCGGCGCGATGCGCTCGCGCACCTGCGGGATCGTCGTCGGGTCGACGCTCGGCGGGACGAGGTTGGTCCACCGGACGAGCAGGGCGAACGCGGCCGCGGAGAGGACCGACAGCCCGAGCCCGAGAAACTGCATGCGGACGCCGCGGATCCAGAGCTCGCGGTCGTCGACGACCGTCCCCACGCTCGCGGCCATCGCGGGCCCGATGAGCGGCGCGATCACCATCGACCCGACGACCGTGGCGGGCGAGTCGAGCAGCAGCCCAGCGGTGGCGATGACGGCGCTGATGACCGTCAGCGCCACGTAGATGCCCGGTTTGCTGGCGAGGTCGTTCGCGCGCGTCAGTAGCTCCTCCCGGGCGATCCGGTCCTCGGAGCCGCCGTCCTCCTCGTACGATTCCTCGAGGGCGTCGAACCGCTCCGAGACGACCGTCGTCGCGTCGGTGACGACGGTGTAGGAGCGTTCGTCGATACCGACGCCACGCAGGCGCGCGAGGACGTCCTCGACCGCGCTCGTGGGGACGGGAAAGGAGACGACTGCGTCGTACTCACGACCCGACGTCTCGTCGCTCACGACGTAGTCGATCCCCTCGTCGTCGAGCGCGCCGAGTACCGTCTCCCGCTTCGCGGTCGGGAGCGCGATCTGTACGAGTCGCACGAGTGGCCCGTCTCGTCCCGACGAGAAATAGCTGCCCCCGACGTCGGCTACCGGCGGAGCCGTCGCAGGACGGGGATCTCCTCGACGCGCTCGTCGTCGAGCAGCCCCCAGTCGATCCCGCCGGGCTTCGTCGCGTCCGTCGAAGCGGCGCGGATCACCCGCCCCGGGGTGGCGATCAGGTCGAGGGGGACGTCGTGGGCGTCCGCCGTCGCGTCCCAGTCCCCGACCTGCGCCTCGTGGACGGTCGTCGCCAGCGGCGTCCCGTCGTCCACCGCGCCGAGTTCCCGCAGGATCGCGTACTCGAGGTCGCTGTAGCCCTCGCCCTTGCCGATCCGGACGCCCGCCTCCGAGACCGCCACGCTCCCGGCGACGACGAGGTCGATCTCGGGGAGCGCGTCCGGGCCGACCCGGACGCCGAGCTCAGAGGAGCCCTTGATGGTGGACGCGTGGTCGTAGTCATCGATGCGGGCCGGGTCGAGTTCGACGAAGCACTCCTCATCGCGCAGGCGAGGGACGGCCATGTAGACGGTCTTACCGGCCGCGAGCGCGCGCTTCCTGACCGGACGCTGCGGCGAGTCGGGGTTCGCCTTGAGCACCGCCGCGCGCTTCCACTCGGGCGTCCCGAACAGCCGTTCGGCGGCGCGCTCGGCTCCGACGAAGTTGGGAATGCGCCCCCGCGGCGGGAACGGGAACCGGGCGAAGTCGCCCTCCTCGAATCGCGTCCAGACCGCGTCGCGCACGGCTGCCTTGCTCGCGTCCTCCATGGCTCACGCTCGTCGGGCGGGTACAAAAAAGTCGAATCCGTCGAGGCGCTCAGGCGGTCGGCCGGCCGGTCATGCGGGTCTCGGAGCGACCCTTGGCCCACGCGCCGATGGCACCGCCGACCGCGCCGGGAATGGCCGCGACGACGAGGAGCACGATCCCGGCGACGAAGATACCGACGCCAAGGAGTCCGGCGGCGAGCGTCCCGATGAGGGTCAGGATGACGAGCGCGACGAGCGCGCCGACGATCGTCGCCACGCCGCCGTTGAGCGCCCCGTTTCCGAGCGAGCCGCCCGCCACGTATCCCGCGACGAGCCCGCCGATGACGCCGGTGAGACCGTACCCGACGGCCGGGAGGCTCATGTCCGTGAAGGGGACGACCGCTCCGCTGAGGAGCCCGACGATCACAGTCGCTACGAACCCGTATATCACTGCACGTACGTTCAGTTTCATACCGATACAATATCCGTCACGAACGAATATAACGATTTTTTACCACCTTCGAGACGATATCGGCCCGATGGACGTCCGATTTTTCGGCCGGTCGATGGATCGCGCGGCGCGTTTCGCCCCGTCGTCCGATTGCGACCCGGCGGGTTTTTGCTCGCCGCTCGGGTATCGCGGGTATGTTCGACTCCCGTCCCGACCGCGACGCCGAGGTGGTGTTCGTCGGGCGCTCGAACGTCGGTAAATCGACGCTCATGCGCCAGTTGACCGGACACCAGTTCTCGACCGGCGGGAAGCCCGGCGTCACGCGCCGGCCCAACCACTACGACTGGGCCCCGGAGAGCTTCGTCCTCACGGACCTCCCCGGTTTCGGCTTCATGGAGGGCGTCCCCGAGGAGCGCCGCGAGCGAATCAAGACCGACATCGTCCGCTACCTCGAAACCCACGCCGATGATATCCTCGTCGGCGTGCTCGTCGTGGACGGCAAGAGCGTCGTGGACATCATCGACCGCCACGCGGAGCGCGGCGAGATCCCTCACGACGTCGAGCTGTTTCACTTCCTCGAGGAGCTCGGCATCCCGCCGGTCGTCGCCGTGAACAAGATGGACAAGGTCGACGACCGCGACGAACGGCTGAACGAACTCTGCGAGCGCCTCGGCCTCCTCCCGCCCTGGCAGCAGTGGCGGGACACGATCGCCCCCATCTCCGCCAAGCGCGGGAACGTCGACGCGCTGACGGACGCCGTCCGCACCCACCTCCACGAGGCGAAGCGCGACGACCTGCTCAAGTTCTTCTAGAACCACCAGCTTTTGCTGCGGTCGCTCGCTTCGCTCGCTTCCCGGCAAAAGCTGGAGCAAAACCCTCCTCACCCCCTCGCTTCGCTCGGGGGGTCGTCACCGGAACGCGCCGCGTTCCGGTCGGCTCACGAGAGCCCTACTCCCGTGAACGTCGGTCCGCTCGCTCGGCCGTCGGCCTCACTCACGGCCGGCGCTGCCGGCCGTTCGCGTTGTCCGCGCTCCTCGCGGGTGCCGCGCTGGTGCCGGTGGTGATGATCGGGGCGTTCGGGCTGCTCGCACGCTCCGCACCTTTATAACTGAGAACGGGACCAGGGTCCCCGTGCGCTGACTCTCGACGCGGGGTGCTCGCGGTTGTGCGACGCCACGCCCCGCGAACCGGATCTCTCCCGCGGCGTCGCCTGCTTGCCCCACCGGTTCTGCGTTCGCGCAGCGTGCCTCCACCCGTTCGGCGACCGGCGAGCGCCGCGAGCGGAGGTGTCGAGGAACGGGGCGCTCACTCGACCCGGCCGCTCGTGACGCCGACGAACCCCAGGGCGCGCTCCTCGTGGCGGCGGTCCGCGGTCCGGGCGGCGAGGGCGTCGCGCGCCGCCCGGACCCGCTCGTCGAGGCGACGGCGTGCGCGCCCCCCGGCGAGCGCCTGCTGTACCGATCCGGCGAGCGCGTCGGCCGGCGCGCCCGCACCCACGAACGCGCCGAAGGCGGGGTTGAGGAGCGAGCCGACCGGGTGGGCGCTGCTCGTCGCGTCCAGGAGGGCGACCCGGCCGGACGCGAGGTCACACCAGCCGTCGACGGCGGCGGCCGGATCGGCGAGCAACCCGACGACGAACGACCCGAGGACGGCGTCGGCGCGACCGATCGGCGGTCGAGCGGCGTCCGCCTGCGCGAGGTGGACGTTCGCCCACCCCTCGGCGCGGACGCGCGTCCGGGCGTACCGCAGCAGCGGGCGGGTGAGGTCGACGCCGACCACCGTCCCCTCCGGTCCGACGCGCTCGCGCAGGTGGCGGAGGTTCGCGCCCGTCCCGCAGCCCATCTCGACGACGGTGTCGCCGGGATCGAGGTCGAGCGCGTCCGCGGCGACGGCGCGCCAGCGGGCGACGCCGGGGGCGGTGGCGATGGCGTCGTACAGCGCCGCGTAGCGCCCGTAGAACGCGCGGACGCTCATCGGAGATCGCGGACGCGCTCGGCGGCCGTCGCGGCGTCGGGCGCGAGCACGTAGGCGATCGGTTCGATGCCGAACCCTCCCGTCTGATAGAGGACGTCCACGTCGGGGTCGTCGGTCAGCGCGGCCTCAACGGCGGCGTCGAGATCGCCCTCGGCGTCGAACTCGCGGACAGTCAACCCCCGCTCCTCGGCGCGGGCGACGAGGGCGGGGTCGTAGCGGACGTTCAGCGCACCGCGCGCGTCGCTGCCGCCGGCCCGGGCCGCGAGCAGGACGCCAGCGACGTGCTCGCTGACGCCGAACTCGGGCTCACCGGGGACGGTCGCCCGCCCCTTGATGTCGAGGATGCGCCCCGGGACGGCGGCCACGTCGTCGATGTCGTCCGCCTCGGGGAGGCACTCGACGAGGTTCGACCCGACCGCGGGGATGAGCGCGGCGAACCCGCTCGCGTTCGAGAGAATACGGAGGCCGCGCCGGATCGAAGCCAGCGCGCGCTCGGCCTCCCGGAGCCCGCTGTCGGCGTCGTGGACGGCGAAGTCGCCGTCGTACTCCGCGAGTTCGGGCATCGCCTGCTCGTGGAGCGTCGCGAGCAGGTCGCCCCGCTCCAGCCGCCGGATGAGCACCTCCGTCTCGACGAGCGCCTGCACGCGGCTCATCTCTCCGGCGGCGAGACCCTCGCCGAGGCGGGCGACGAGAGCGCGCACGCGCTCGTCTGCGAGCACCTCCTCGCGGCGGTCGATGTCGCCGTGGGCGTACTTCGAGACGGCGCTCTGACTGATGCCGAGCAGCGTCGCCACCTCGTTCTGCGTGAGCCCCCGTCCACGGAGGTCCTCGGCGAGCATCGAGCGGAACGTCGGCAGGAAGTCGTCGACGACCACCTCCTCGATGAAGCGCATCTTACTGGTCGCCCCCGACCTCCAGTCGCTCGTGGTCGAGATTCGCGCTCCTCGCGTTCACTCGTGATCGCTTCATTGGTCGCCCCCGAACTCCCTGTCGCCGCCGATCCGCGACGCCTGCGGTCCGGCCTGGTCCTGGTACTTCGAGCCGCGCCCGCTCCCGTAGGGTCGCTCGGCGGCCGACGTCAGCTCCGTGAACGTGAGCTGCGAGACGCGCATCCCCGGCGTCAGCGCGACGGGCGCGCTGCCGAGGTTCGACAGTTCCAGGGTGATCTGCCCGCGGTAACCGGGATCGCAGAGTCCGGCGGTGGCGTGGACGACCACCGCGAGCCGCCCCAGCGAGGATCGCCCCTCGACGTGCGCGATGAGGTCCGGCGGGATCTCGACGCGCTCCTCGGTCGTGCCGAGGACGAAGTCCCCGGGGTGGAGGATGAACTCCTCCCCCTCGTCCACGACCGTCTCCGTGACGTATTCGGAGACCTCCCGCTCGCTGTTCGGGTGGATGCAGGGGATGTTCGTCCGCCGGAACTCGAGGAACTCCCGACCCAGCCGGAGGTCGACGCTCGCGGGCTGGATCTGGATGTCGGGATCGTCGAGCGGCTCGATGACGAGGTCTCCCGCCTCGAGCCGTTCGAGGATGTCCGCGTCGGCGAGTATCATTGGATGTATCAGCGCCCGACGGACGCTAAAACCTCCCGGTCGGCTCCCACGGTGGCGGGGGGACGTCCGGGTGACGGCCGCCCGCCGCGAGTCGCCGGGGGTCGCCAGCGCTTTCACCCCCACCCGCCATGCCCGCGTATGGGCATGAAGCAGGCCATCGTCGCCCGCACGGACATCGGCATGGGGACTGGCAAGCTCGCCGCACAGGTCGCCCACGCCTCGCTCGAGGCCTACGAGTCGGCCGGGCCGGACGCGCGACGGGAGTGGAAGTCGGGGGGAAAGAAGAAGATCGTCCTGCAGGCGGGCGGGGAGCGCGAGCTGTTCGAACTCGCCGAGCAGGCCCGTCGCGAGGGCCTCCCACACGCCGTCATCCGCGACGCCGGCCACACGCAGCTCGATCCGGGAACCGTGACGACGCTCGCGGTCGGTCCGGCCCCGGAGAACCTCGTGGACCGCGTGACGGGCGACCTCTCGCTGTTCTAATCAGAACCCGCGGCGGTACTGCACGGGGACGCGCGCGTCGTCCATCCGGCCGAGCGCGTCCGCGGCGTGGAGGGTGAAGTACGGGTCGCGGAGGTGCTCTCGGCCGACGATGGCGAGGTCGGCCCGCCCGTTGCGGATCACCTCGTCCGCCCCCTCGGGCGTCGTGATCTTCCCGACCGCGCCGACGGCGACGTCGTTCGCCTCGCGGACGGCCTCCGCGAGGGGCGTCTGGTAGTGCGGACCGGTGTCGGGGAGCCCCTGGTCGGGATGGACGCCGCCCGCGCTCACGTCGATCAGGTCCGCGCCGATCTCCGCGAGGTCGCCCGCCAGCCTGACGGTGTCGTCGACGGTCCAGGACTCCCGGTCGGGCAGCCAGTCGGTCGCGGAGAGGCGGACGAAGACGGGCTTCTCGTCGGGCCACACCTCGCGGACGGCGGCGGTGACCTCTCGCACGAGCCGCGTCCGCCCGCCGAAGTCGCCGCCGTAGTCGTCCTCGCGGGCGTTCGTGACCGGCGAGTAGAACTCGTGGAGGAGGTAGCCGTGCGCGCCGTGGACCTCCGCGATCTCGAAGCCCGCCTCGAGGGCGAACTCGGCGGCCTCCCGGAAGGCGTCGATGACGCCCTCGATCCCCGCCTGGTCGAGCGCCTCCGTCGCGAGCGGCTCGTCGTGGGGCCACGGCTCGTCGGTCGGGCCGACGGGCGTCCAGCCGTCGTCACCGTGGACGGGGCCGTAGCCGTCGGCGGGCGGGTAGGTGGAGGCCTTCCGGCCCGCGTGGGCGAGCTGGATCGCGGGCACCGACCCCTGCGAGCGGACGAACCCCGTGATCGGCGCGAGCGCGTCGGCGTGCGCCCGACTCCAGATCCCGAGGTCGTTCGGTGAGATGCGCCCCCGCGGCTCGACGGCCGCCGCCTCGCTCATCACGATCCCCGCGCCGCCGACGGCGCGCGAGCCGAGGTGAACGCGGTGCCACTCCGTCGCCAGCCCGACGGGCTGGCAGGAGTACTGACACATGGGCGATACCATCACGCGGTTGGGGATCTCCGTGCCGCGCAGCGACAGCGGCGTGAACAGGTCCGACATCGACCGGGGTTCGGGGCGGTACCCGAAAGCCCCGTCGAAGCCAGCAGGCGCTTCCTCCCTCCGTTCCCTTCCCTCCTCACGGTGTCGAGCGCGGCGAGGGGGACGCGGAGGATGTCAATACGCACATACGGCCGCGCCGAGAAGGGCGGGGTATGCGACGAGCGGCGGCGGGAACGGTGGGGGGACGCTGATGCGTCCGGCGCACCCGGTCGAGCGGGCGGTCGGCATCGACTACTACGTGAGCGACGCCGACGGCGTCGGCGGGCGACTGCGCGCCGCCCCCGAGGACTTCCGCGTGCGCGAGCGAGAGGCGGTCGACGTCGAGCCCCTGGACGCCGACCCGGGGGCGTACCCGAACGTCGTCTTCCGCGCGACGCTGCGCAACTGGGACACCAACGACTTCGTCGCCGCGCTCGCCGACCGCCTCGGGTTCAGCCGCGAGCGCTTCTCCTGGGCGGGGACGAAGGACAAGCGCGCCGTGACGACGCAGTTGTTCTCCGTGCGCTGGCTCGACGACCCCGCGTTCCCCGACGTGGGCGGCGCGGAGATCGAGGTCCTCGGACGGACCGGCCGCCCCGTCCTCTTCGGCGACCTCCGGGGCAACGAGTTCGAGATCGCGGTGCGCGACGCGGAGCACCCCGACCGCGTCCCCGCCGTCTCCGAGGACCTGCGCGCGTTCGGCGACCGCGCGGCGGGGGAGGTGGCCGTCCCGAACTACTTCGGCCAGCAGCGCTTCGGGACGCGCCGGCCCGTCACCCATAAGGTGGGGCTCGCCGTCGCCTGCGGGGACTGGGAGGGGGCCGTCCTCGCCTACGTCGGCAACCCGAGCGAGCGGGAGCCCGAGTCCACACGGGAGGCCCGCGCCTACGTCGAGGAGACCCGCGACTGGGCGGGGGCGCTGGAGCGCCTCCCCGCCCACCTCGGCTACGAGCGCGCGATGGTCCACCGGCTGGTCGAGAACGGCGGCGAGTCGGAGGCGGACTTCGCGGACGCCCTGCGGACGGCCCCGAACAACATCCAGCGGCTGTTCGTCAACGCCGCGCAGTCCTCCCTGTTCAACCGGACGCTCTCCGCGCGCCTGGATCGGGGGCTCCCGTTTCACCGACCGGTCGTCGGCGACGTGGTCTGCTTCGCGGACGACGCCGGGCTCCCCGACCCGGATCGCAGCCAGCGCGTCACCGAGCGCCGGGTGGACACGATCGCCCGCCACTGCGCCCGCGGTCGGGCGTTCGTCACCGCCCCGCTCGTCGGCACCGAGACGGAACTCGCGGACGGCGAGCAGGGCGAGATCGAGCGAGGGGTGCTCGACGACGAGGGGGTCGCCCCTGGGGACTTCGACCTCCCGGGCGAGTTCGGCTCGACGGGCACCCGCCGCGCGATCCTCGCCGCGACGGAACTCGACGTGGCGGACGACCCGCTCACCTTCTCCTTCTCGCTCCCCTCCGGGTCGTACGCGACGGTGCTCCTGCGCGAGTACCTGAAGGCCGACCCCGCGGAGATGCGGTGAGCGGGCGGGTTCCGTCGTCGTCCCGCGTCCGATCCGGCAAGTTATACGCCTCGATCGAGTGTCGTTCGACATGACGTGTCGGCAGTGCGCGAGCGACCTCGACCGGCCGGGAGACTTCTGTCTCGTCTGTCGGACGCGCAACGCCGACACCGTCGTCCTCGACCTCTCACGGGAGCACGCGACCGTCACCGCCCTGCTCGACGACGAGGTGATCGCGCGTCGCGAGGTGACGACCACGCCCGAGGCGGGCGAGCGCGAGACGACCGAACTGCGCAACTTCGCGGGGCTGATCGCGGACGACCTCCTCAGGAAGCGCCCGGAGGAGGTGTACGCCGTCGGCGACCGCGAGGTGCTCTCGGCGGTGCGCGAGCAGGTCCACTACCCCTTCTTCCGCGTCGAGGGCGAGGACCCCGTCCGGACGGTCGTCGAGCGGCGGGGGGAGCCGGCGCTCGAAACCGTCGAGCGACCCCCGGCGGCGAAGCTCGGCGGGTCGCACTCGACGCTCATCGGCGGGCGCGACGGCCGCCGAGCCGTCGAGACGGTCGCGGCCCACCCCCACGTGAAGAAGCTGATCCCCGGCCCGATCGACGCCGGCGGGTCCGGCTCCCGGAGCGGCGTGCGCGCGAAGGCGACCCGCGCCGACGAGAACGGCAACGTCCGGATGCTCCTCCGAGACGGCTCGAGCGTCCAGGAGAACCGCGTCGTCACCACCGCCTACGACCGCGAGACGGGCGAGCGCGTCCGCGCCGACCTCGACGAGTGGCTCCGGGACGCCGGACTCCGGGAGTAGCGCCGACGCCGCACCTTCACCCGACAACGCGCACCGCGTGCCGCGCGGTGCGCGTTGCCCGCACGGATTCGACTCAACGGATTTATACCCCTGTCGGGGGTATCGACGCGTATCATGGCCAAGAAGAAGGGACGCACGGGCAGCGCGGGTCGCTTCGGCGCGCGCTACGGCCGCGTCGCCCGTCGCCGCGTCGCGGAGATCGAGGAGGACACGCGAAACTCGACGGTCGACGGCGCGCCCGTCAAGCGCGTCGGCACGGGCATCTGGATCAACGAGGAGACCGGCGAGAAGTTCACCGGAGGAGCCTACCGCGCGCAGACGCCGGGCGGTCGCACCGTCCGCCGCTCGATCCGCGCCGCCCTCTCCGAGGACGACACCTAAGTACGCCCGCCCGATACTACCAGTATGAGCTACAAGTGTTCTCGCTGCAAGCGCGACGTCGAGCTCGACGAGTACGGCGGCGTCCGCTGTCCGTACTGTGGTCACCGCGTGCTGCTCAAGGAACGCGCCGGCGACGTCAAGACGATCGACGTCGAGTAGCGGCGTGTCGGCGCAGACACCGCACGGCGTTCTCCTCGAATTCGAGTACGAGTCGCCCGACCGCGCGGCGCTCGTCGAGCGGTGCGTCCGCCAGGAGGTCGGGGATATCGAGGGCGACCGCACCGGGGCCGCGGTCGGCCGGGACGGCGCGACCGTCGAGGTGCGCATCGACGCCGACGACCTCGTGGCGCTCCGCGCCGGGCTGAACACGTGGTGCACCCTGATCGAGGTCGCCGAGGGCGTGGTGGCGGCGTCCCTCGGCGACCGTGACGGTCGGTGACGACCCCGGTGGCGACCGTCGACGGCGAACGCCCTCGTCTCCCCCGTCAGTGAGTCGAATGCCGTGCCTTTTTGCGTCGTCGTCCCGTCGGCACAGCCATGCAGGGAAATCTTCCGCCCGAGGCCCAGGAGAAGATCGAGGACCTTCAGGACCTTCAGGAGACGGCACAGCAGGTAGCGGCTCAGAAACAGCAGGCGGAGACGACGCTCTCGGAGTCGCGCGCGGCGCTCGACCAGCTCGAGGACGTCGACGAGGCGACGACGATGTACCGCGAGGTCGGCGAGCTGATGGTCGAGACGACCTACGACGAGGCCGTCGAGGCGCTCGAGGAGAAGGTCGATAGCCTCGAGATCCGCGTCGAGACGCTGAACAAGCAGGAAGAGCGCGTCCAGCAGCAGTTCGAGAAGCTCCAGGGCGAACTCCAGCAGATGCTCGGCGGCGGTCCGTCCGGCCCCCAGGGTCCGCAGGGTCCCGGCATGGGTGGCCCCGGCGGCGACTGAGATGCCGAGCGACGAGGAGGTCGTCCGGGCCGCGAGCGACGCCGCCGAGGACGTCATCTTTTCTCGGTACAAGCAGTCCGCGGTGCGCGACTTCGACGTCGCGGTGACGTTCGAGGGGGGCGTCCTCGACGTGGACGTCTACCTCAACGCGCCGGACGACCCCGACGACCCTGACCCCGAACGGGTGGCCGAGGACGCGGCGCTCGCGGCGCAGGGGGCCGTCGACGAACTGTTCGAAGAGGAGTAGCGGCCGTCGTTCCGCCGCCGCACGGCCGTCGGGGCCGATCACCCGTACCGCTCGGCGTGGCGCGGGCAGAACTCGGGCTCCCGTAGCTGCGCCCGTACTACTCCCTCCTGCCGGTGGGGGTTCGACAGGCGACAGCGCTCGTCGTCGCAGAAGGCCTCGCCCGTCTCGAGGTAGTGGACCGCCCCGAGGACGTACCCCGCGAGGGCCTCCGTGGTGCGGGGGTCGTCCTCGATCAGGAACTCCCCCTCGACCTCGTTTTCCAGGACCTCCCGCGGCGGCGGGTCGCCGGAGAGCAGTGCGCGCCGTCCCTGTTCGCGGTAGTACGCCTCTGGCTTCGCGGGGGCCTCGTACAGCCCCGGTACGGAGACGAGCGCCGGCCACCCGAGCACGCTCACGCGCTTGTGCCAGCGGCCGTCGTGCTCCCCCCACGTGCCGAGCACGCGGTCGAGCAGGATCACGTGCGCGTGCTCGGGCGACCGCTCCCCGCGCGGCAGGCGCTCGCGCAGGGCGTCCTGCACCCGCAGCCCGTCGTAGATGACGCCGCCGGCCCGCTCGGGGTTCTCGAGCGCGCGCTCCTCGTAGCGGACGACGCCGAGCATCTCGCTGCCCGTCTCCCGGTCGTACGGGGAGCGGACGCGCGCCCGGGCGAACCCGCGGGCGAGTTCGTCGCTCGCGTCGTCGAGGAACCGCCCCCGCACGTCAACGGCCCACTCGCCGCGCTCGTCGAGCCAGCGCGCGATACGGTCGGCGTCCGCGGCGGCGGTGGGCGCGCGGTAGACGCTGACGCGCTCGACCATCCGCCTAGTCGTCGGCGGGCGTCCGCGAGGTGAGCGCGACGGGCTCTGCGTCCACCTCGAGCTCGTCGAGGGCGAGCTGGGCGGCGCGCTTACCCGACAGCAGCATCGCGCCGAAGGTCGGCCCCATCCGCGGCAGCCCGTAGGTCGTCGCCACCGCCATTCCCGTCACCAGCAGCCCCTCGTGGGCGAGGCCCGTGTGCTCGACGACCGCGTCCTCGCTCCGCCCGACCCACATCGAGTCGTGGCCCGGCGAGTCGTGCCCCGGCGCGCCGTACTGCCCGTCCTCGGTCTGGTCCATCACCCGGCCGCGCTCGCGGGCGCTCCGGATGCCCGGCGCGTCGAGGACGCCCCGCTCGTCGAGTTTCGTGACGGCCATCGCGTCGTGGCCCGTCGCGTCGATCACCAGGTCGGCCTCGACGGCGATCGGGTCGACGCAGGTGAGCTCGCGGGGCAGCGCGTGCACCGGCGTCCAGTTCATGACGATGCCGCCGACGCGGTGGTCCTCGCGGATGACGATGTCGGTGAACTCCGTCATGTTCTGGACCTTCGCGCCCGCGTCGCAGGCCGCCTTGATGAGCGCGCTGCAGGCGTGGGGGCCGTCGGCCACGTACAGCCCCTCGGTGTCGCGCGCCGGTCGGTGATCCACGTCCAGTTCCTCGAGCACCCGCTCTGCGGGCGAGCGCACGGTCACCTTGTTCATGAGGAAGCCACCGAGCCAGAACCCCCCGCCGAGGTAGTTGTTCTTCTCGACGATCATCGTCTTGACGCCGCGCTCGGCGAGTTCGGTCGCCGCCATGAGCCCCGACGGTCCCCCGCCGACGACGATGACGTCAGAGCCCGAGAAGTCCATGAACTCCTCGGTCCACTCCTGACCGATCGCGCGCGTCACGTCCGCCTCGCTCGCCTCGCTGAATCGCTCGAATTCCGTCATACCACCTAGTGATATTCTAGAGTAGTAATAGTAGTTTGGGTACGACTAGCACCGGTTATGTGTCTTTTTATAGATATGTCTCGGACGGAAGGCGGGTGCTCGAGGAAGTGGTGCCTGGCTCGGCCCTCAGCCCCCGCCCTCCCGGATCGCCCGCTCCGCGTCGGCGAGCGCCGCCTCGCGGTCGAACGCCTCGACGATCGCCTCCAGTTCCTCGCGGGGGGCGTCGCGCAGGTCGCGGGCGTAGCGGGTGACGTTCGGGATCGCCCGGATCACGTTGTCTACGATGGGGACGGCCGCCACCCGCGGCGACCGGGAGAGCGGGTTGAGGTCGACGACGAGTTCGGTCTTGCCCATCCGCCCGAGCGCCTCGGCGCGGTCGCCGTCCTCCAGCGGGACGAGCACCACGTCGGCGTCGTGGATGCCGTCGGCGTCCACCTTGGCGCGCTCGTGGTCGAGGCCGGGGACGCGCTCGTCGGCCGCCAGTCCCTTCACCTCCCGCGCGCCGTGCTCGCGCAGGTGGTCGGCGATGGCGCGCACGCGCTCCTCGGTGCGGTTGAAGAGGTTCACCTCGAGGTCGGCCCCGGTCGCCTCCGCGAGTTCGACCAGTTCCGCGGGGCACAGCGCCGCGACGTTTCCGTTGACGGAGACGACGGGGTGGCGCGCGAGGAGGAGGTGGGCGGCGGCGGCGCGTTCGGCCTCGTCGGCGCTGTCGAGCGTGCGCTCGCCGAGCAGGTAGTCGAACGCCTCGCCGCGGCCCTCGGCGATGAGTCCCTGCTTGCTGGTGATGCCCTTCTCGACGCCAGCCTCGATGCGGTGGCGCGTGAGGAGAGACTGATAGCGCGGGTGGCTCTCCGGCACCTCGATGTCGCCCATGGGCGGGATTTGCGAGAGGGGGTGAAAAGCGCCGCGCTCTCGGACTCACAGCCGGGTCGCGCCGCCCGTCACGCGGCAGGACCGCGCCTCGTCGTACCCCGCCTCGCTCAGCCCGTCGCCGAGCGCGAACACCGTCCGGCCGAGCATCGCCATCGCCGCCTCGCCGCCCGCGCTCCGCACGTCCTCGACGGTCGCCTCGACGCGGTCGGTCAGCAGGTCGGCCTCCCGCGCGAACGCCCGCGAGGCGGCCATGAAGGTGTCGAGGGTGGGGTCGTCGAGGAGGCGGGCGAGGGCGGCCTCGCCCGCGCGGGTGAGCCGGGTCGTGTCGCCCGTGATGATCTCCGCGGTGTCGAGGCCGCCGAAGGTGACGTACTCCACCTCGGGGCATCCCGGCAGGCCGTCGAGGCGGCCGTGGGGCGGCGCGCCGGGTTCGAGGCGGAGGGGGACACCGCCGCGGGCCTGCGCGACCACGTCGCCGAGGCCGGTCCCGGCCTCCACCTCGGCGGCGTGTGCGACCGCGACGAGTTCGTTCTCCGTCCGCGGGCGGAGGTCTGGGTGCGACGGCGCGCGGGCGTCCGCGGCGAGCGCCGCCCCGAGCGCGCACGCGCCCGAGACGCCGAAGCCGGCGCTCACCGGGAGCGCCGTCTCGCACTCCACGCGCGCGTCGACGCCGAGTCGCGCGAGCGCGTTCGTCACGGCCGCCATCGTCGTGCGCTCGCCGTTCACCCGCACCGTCGTCCGGTCGGCGGGGGTGACCGTCACCCGGACGCCGTCGGAGAGCGCGAGGCCCGCCCCCCGCGATCCCGCGCGCGCGGGATCGTCGTGCGGGTGAGCGCTGAAGAAACCGGTGACGTGGCCGGGGACGAACGCGCGCGCTGGCATGGTTCCGTCACCGACTCGGACGCTCGCGCGCTTGAATCTTACAGTTCGTCCCCGGCGATCCGGGGCGCTTCGTCGAGTCCCCCGGTGGCGAGCGGGCGCGTTCGCGACCGGTCCGCCCGGCGATGGCAGTCGTGACCAGCCGGTCGACGGTCGGCTGCGCTCCCGGTCGACGTCACGTAGAACGGATCGGCGGGCGCGGTCTGGCACGAGGCCGCGCCCGCCGACGAGCACGAAGCAGGGGCGGATGGCACACGATTTTCGACGCCCCGCGTAGTCCGCGGGCGTCGAACGTGGTATGTCTTCGCCCGGCAGTGGCCGGGCTACCGAGACGGGGGGCGCGGTCCCGGGGTCGACGGCTGCGGACGAGCGGCCGGAACGGCCGCTCCCGGGCCGCTGCGGGACACGCGCCGCCAGGGCGCTCGCCGCGGTAGCTCGTCGCTACTCGGTTTCGAGCCGGTTCATCACCGGCGTCGCCGTGATCCCGTGGACGACGACCGAGACGAGCACGACGAAGCCGACGAGCGCCCACAGGGAGTCGGCGTCCGGGAACGGGGCCTGGTTCAGTCCGTAGGCGAGGTAGTAGAACGACCCGATGCCGCGGATGCCGAAGAAGGCGATGGCGGCACGCTCGCGCGGATCGCGATCGAACCCGAGCAGCCCCACCGCGCCGGCGAGCGGCCGCACGAGAAAGACGAGCGCGAGACCGATCAGGGCCGCCTCGACGGTGAGTGGGTCGAGGAGACCGGTCGCGAGCGCGCCGCCGAACAGCACCATCACGGCCACCATCACCACGTACTCGGTCATCTCCGCGGCCGCGTGGAGCGCGTCGTCGTACTCGTGGCCGCGCTCGTAGTCTCGGATCACGACCGCGGCGACGAAGACGGCGATGAAGCCGTAGCCGCCGACGAGCTCGGTCAGCCCGTACACCAGCAGCGTCGCGGCGAGCGCCTCGAGCCCCGCCAGCGAGATTCCGAGCCGCGTCTCGGCCTGCGTCGCGAAGACGAGCCGCGCGACGACGTACCCGGCGGCCGCGCCCATCAGGAAGCCGACGAGGATCTTGTAGCCGACGTAGACGATCGCCCACTCGCCCGCCCAGTTCCCCGGCGCGAGGCCGACCAGCGCGAACAGGATCGCGAGGTAGGTGAAGGGGAACGCGAGGCCGTCGTTCAGCCCCGCCTCGGTGGTGAGCGCGAAGCGAACCTCGTGGCCCATCCCCGCCTGCTCGGGCGTCGGTTCGTCCTCGTAGCCCTCCCCGGGATCCTTCACCTGCACCTCCGAGGCGAGGACGGGGTCGGTGGGGGCGACGACCGCCCCGAGCAGCATCGCGGTCGGCACCGCGAACCCGAGCACGCCCCAGCCGAGCACCGCGGCGGCGGCGATGGTGAGCGGCATCGTCACGGCGAGCAGTCGGACGGCGGAACTCCAGGCCGGCCAGCTCACGGGTCGATCGATCTTCAGCCCAGCGCCCATCAGGGCGACGATGACCCCCAACTCCGCTAGGCGTTCGGCGGCGTCGCCGTATTCGATCGGATCGGGCGCGGGGAGTCCGAGGGGTAGCGAGAAGACGACCGCGCCGAAGGCGAGCGCGAGGATCGGCAGCGAGACGGGTCGCTCGGCCACGCGCTGGGGCAGCAGCACCACGCCGAGGACGACGAGTCCCACCAGCACCAACACGAGATCGTACTGCGCCAACGCCATGTCTTCGAACCTACGACGGCCCGACTGAAATATACTGTCCGCCGGGCGTCACCGCCCGAGGCCTCCGCCTCGGGGCCTCCACTATCGTCGCGACGGTACGGCGGACGGCGTCGTTCGCACGAGCGGCAGGGATCTCGCGACTGCCGGGCGCACGCTTTTCCGCCTTCCGGCCGACTTTCCCCGCGTGCGCCGACGCGACTTCCTCCCCCTCGTCGTCCTCCCGATCGCCGGGTGCGCGGAGCGGGTCCGACTCCCGGCCGAGGGATCGCAGCGACACGCAAAGGAGCCGCCGGTGAGCGAACTGACGCCCGACCTCCCCGTCACCCGGAAGACGTCCATCGCGAAGCGGGGTATCGAGGACGCCCCCGGGGAGGTGTCCGACGTGGAGGGGTTCCGGGGGGCGCTCGAAGCGCGCGCAGTCGCGGTCGAGCGCCTCGAACAGGGCGACGAGAGGCACTCTCTCGATCACGCGCTCGGCTCGTTCGACGAGACCGGCCTCGCGCACGCGCTCGGCGACGTCGCGGGCGTCTACGCCGCGTACGCGCGGTCGGTCGACGACCCGCGCCCGCTCGCCGCGACCGTGCTCTACGAGGGCGAACCGGCTGGCGAGTACGAGATCCCCGTCGCGTGGGCCGCCGAGTACGACGAGGGCATCCTCACGGCGAAGGAGTACGCTGAGAAGGTCCTCGGGACGGCGAAGGCGACGGCCTAGGGCGGGACGTTTCGACACCCCGTCTCGTCCCATCGACACTCGTTTAAGCGAATACGCTGTAGTACTGTGTATACAATGCCGTCGATAAGCGCCCGCATCCCGGACGAGGACGTGGATTCGCTCGAAGAGGTCGCGGAACTTCTCGGCGAGGATCGGAGTACGACGATACGAAAGGCACTCGGCGAGGGGCTGCGAGAGCTCCGGATCCGCGTCGCCGCCGAACGCTACCTGTCGGGGGAGCTATCGGTGAATCAGGCGGCCCGCGTGGCCGGCGTTTCGCTCGGCGAGTGGTTCGAGATCGCGCGCGATCGAAACCTCACGACGCAACTGACGCCGGAGGAACTGGAGGAGGACGTTCGGGACGCGAGCGAACTGTGATCGTCCTCCTCGACGCCACGACCCTCATCTCGCTGGGAACTGCCCGCGAGCTCGACGTGCTACACTGTCTGGACGGGGAGCTGACGATCCCGAGCGAAGTCCTGGGAGAGGTGACGACGGAACCGGCGCGGTCGCAGGTCGAGCGATTCACGGCGAACGAGCGCGTGCGCGTCGTGGACGACGTTCCGTTTCGAGACGCCGCGCTCTCGATCCTCGGCGACGACGAGGTGACCGGCGACGCGCAGATCGTCGGACTCGTTCGCCGCGTCGACGCGCGCGGCGATCGCGTGGCGGTCGTCTCGGACGACCGCCGCGTCAGAACCGTCGCCCGCGGTCTCGACGCGGCCGTCACGGGGACCATCGGCGTCGTCGTTCGCGCCGTCGAGACGTCCCGTCTCGACCCGGACGAGGCGAGGGCACTCGTCCGCCGGATCGACGCGCACGGACTCCACACGACCGGCGAGCTTCGGGAGCGGGCGTACGAGTTGATCGACGACGCGGCCGGCTGACTACGGCTTTCTCCTAGGGACTCAGCCGCTGGCGATCTGGGCGAGAGTCGCTGGCGCTCCTCTCGCTGGCTCCCGACGGCTTCGTCCTACGGACTCAGCCGCTGGCGATCCCGCGGGAAGAGGACGGCCTCGCGGATGTTCTCGAGCCCGAGGACGGTCATGAGCAGGCGCTCCGCGCCCAGCCCGAAGCCGGCGTGGGGCGGCATGCCGTAGCGGAACATCTTCGTGTAGTACTCGAAGGCGTCCGGGTCGAGGCCCTGCTGTTCGAAGCCCGCGACGAGCTCGTCGTAGCGGTGCTCGCGCTGCCCGCCCGAGACGAGTTCCATGCGCGGGTGCATCAGGTCGAAGCCGGTCGAGAGCGCCTCGTCGTCGTCGTGGTCCTTGATGTAGAACGGCTTGATCTCGCTCGGCCAGTCGGTGACGAAGTAGTGGCCGCCGACGTCCCGCCCGAGGGCCTTCTCGGCCTCCGTCGAGAGGTCGTCGCCCCAGACGAGTTGCTCGTCGAGCTCGCCCGTCGCGTTGACGCGCTCGATGGCCTCTCCGTAGGAGAGCCGCGGGAACGCCCCCTCGGGGGCCTCGAACTCGTCGGCGAGCCCGAGGAGTTCGAGCTGCTCCCGGCAGTTCTCGTCGACCGCCTCGTAGGCGGCGCGAACCGCCCCCTCGCAGACGTCCATCGCCTCCCGGTGGTCGATGAAGGCGCTCTCGAAGTCGATCGAGGTGGCCTCGTTGAGGTGCCGCGGCGTGTTGTGCTCCTCGGCGCGGAAGATGGGGCCGATCTCGAAGACGCGCTCCAGCCCGGAGCCGACCATCAGCTGCTTGAACAGCTGTGGGCTCTGGTTCATGAACGCCTCCTCGCCGAAGTAGGTGATCGGGAAGAGCTCGGTGCCGCCCTCGGTGCCGGTGGCGACGATCTTCGGCGTGTTGATCTCGGTCGCGCCGACCTCGCGGAAGTACTCGCGCACGGCGCGGAGGATCTCGGCGCGGATCTCGAAGATCGCCTTCGCCTCGTCCCGCCGGAGGTCGAGCGTGCGGTTGTCGAGCCGCGTGGGGAGTTCGGCGTCGACCTTCCCGGAGGGGTCGAGCGGGAGTTCGGGGTCGGCGGGCGCGACGACCTCGACCGACTCGGGGACGACCTCGACGCCGGTGGGGGCGCGCGGCTCCTCCTCGACGGTGCCGACGACCGTCACGACCGACTCGCGGGAGACGCTCGTCCCGGCCTCGACGAGGTCGTCGTCCATCTCGTCCTTCGCGAACTTGACCTGTATCTTCCCGGTCTTGTCCCGGAGGATGAGAAAGGCGATGCCACCGAGGTCGCGGAGTTCGTGCACCCAACCGGCGACGGTCACCCGCTCGCCCGGTTCGGCGTCCGCGGTGTACGTGCGGTTCTCCATACGGCCCCGTTTCCCCCGGGCGGGTTAAAGTGGGTCGATTTATTCGACCACTTCGGATTCGACCAGTCGGGCGTAGGCGCGCCGGAGCCGCTGGCTGATGGCCTGTTCCGAGACGTCGAACTCGTCGGCGAGGTCGCTCATCGTCGCCTCGCGGGGGATCTCGAAGAACCCGCGGCGGTAGGCGAACTCGACCGTCTCCCGCTGACAGCGGGTCAGCGGGCGCTCGCCGTTCGAGGCGAGCGTGACGAACACGTCGTCGAGTTCGACGGTGACGTCGCGCTGATCGAGGAACGCGAGGTAGGCGTCGAGCGTTCCCCGGTCGGCGAAGCGCGTCACCGAGTTCCACCAGCCGTCCCGGAACCGCGAGGCGTAGTTGCTGGCGTCGAGGTCGGACCACCGCGAGTCGGCGTAGACGCTCGCCGCCCGCGTCACCTGTAACGTGTACAGCCGCGCGTCGGCCACCTCCCGCATCCGCTCGACGTCGGTCACCGTCGGGTCGTCGGCCATCGCACACTCGAAGGCGTCGAGGTCGGTCCCGTCGGCCCAGAGGAACCACGTCGGTCGGCCGCGATCCGTCGACACGGCGTGCGCCACGTCGAGTTTCACCTCGGGAACCGTCGTCACCGCCGTCGCCAACACCAGTTCCGGAGAGGACGTACGATACGCGGCGACGATACTCATTGGTGGGTGTGCGTCGGCATCCCATAATAATGATTTCCCCTGACATATGTGGCACACGCCGTCAATTTCAGGAATTGAGTATAATTCAAATAATATAAACGGGTGGCGAAACTCGCCGTGGGGCGGGAGTCGCCGCCCAGTGGCGTCACGGCGAGGAGTCGCCGATCTCGACGCTCGTGGCTCCCGACGCCTGTCGACCCTGCCGACGTCTACCGGCTGACGCGGGCGGCCTCCTTCGCGCCGCGGACGGTCTCCTCCACCGCCTCGATGCCCTCGTCGTGAACGAGGTCCCCGACGATCACGACGTCCGCCTGCTCGGCCATCCGGTAGGCGGAGTCGTAGTCGCGGACGCCGCCGCCGTAGAACAGCGTCGCCTCGTCGAGCGCGTCGCGGGCCGCACCGACGATCCCTGGATCGCCGAGCGTGCCCGAGTACTCGACGTAGACGATCTCCTGGCCGAACATCCGCTCGGCCACGGTGGCGTACGCCGCCACCTCGTCGGCTTCGAGGTCGCAGTCGGCCTGGGTGTACTCCGCCACCGACGCCTCGGGATTGAGCACGATGTACGCCTCGGTGGTCGTGTGCTCCCAGTCGATGTCGGGGTCGATGCGCGCCCACTCCTTGTGCGCGCCGGTGATCCACGCCACGTCGCCGGCGTTGAAGACGACGGGGACGAGGTAGCCGTCGAGGCGGTCGGAGTGGACGACCGCGCCCGAGTGGCTCGGCTCGATGTACACCGGAGCGTCGGACTCCCCGCACGCCTCGACGACCCGGCGCATCTTCTCCTCGGTCATGCCCGTCGTCCCGCCGACGACGATGGCGTCGGTGCCCGTCGCGCGGATGTCCTCGTACGTGACTCCCTCCGGGAGGGCCTTGTCCGGGTCTACCTTGACGACGTGATCCCAGTTCGCCCACGCGTTCATACCTGTCCGTCCCGACCGCCGGACAAAACCGCTTCGGAACGCGAAACCCC
Source organism: Halomarina halobia (assembly GCF_029338575.1). Taxonomy (GTDB): domain Archaea; phylum Halobacteriota; class Halobacteria; order Halobacteriales; family Haloarculaceae; genus Halomarina; species Halomarina halobia. The sequence continues at coordinate 1,755,376 of NZ_CP119992.1, read as the reverse complement.
GGGGAAGCGTCAGCCGGCGCTCGCCTCCGTCTGCCACTCGCGGATCCGGTCCGCGCTCACGCCCTGGACCTCCGCGGCCACCTCGTCGGCCTCCGCCGTCCGGAGGTCGTCGAGGCTCTCGATGCCGACCGCCGCGAGCTTCTCCGCGGTCTTCCTCCCGACGCCGTCGAGGTCCTCGATCGCGCGGGCGGCCCGCCGCGCCTTGTACTCCGCGAAGTTGCAGATGGGGCAGCCGAGCTCCCACGGGTCCCCGTTGTGGACGACGAGTTCGGGCAGGTCGTGCTCCTCGCAGCGCTCGTCGAGTACCTCGATCTCCCCCCGGCGCGGGAGGGGAAGGGAGTACTCACACTCCGGATAGCGCGTGCAGCCCACGAGTCGCGAGCCGGAGCGGAGCGTCTTGATGGCGAGTTCACCCCCCTCCTCCGGACCGCAGTCGGGACAGGCCCCGATCACCCGATCCTCCGTCTCGTCGGCCTCCTCGGCGCGGCAGCGCGGGCAGCCGTGGGTGAACGTGTTCCGCCCGGCGAGCATCTTCACGTGCTTCAGGTCGTGCTCCTCACAGCGCTCGTCGAGCACCATCGGCTCGCCGCGGTTGGGCAGGGGGAGCGTGTACTCGCAGTCGGGGTAGCCGTCGCAGCCGACGAAGTACGACCCCCAGCGCGAGCGGCGGACGAGCAGGTCGCTCCCGCACTCCGGACACGGCCCGAGCACCTTGTCGGCCTTGAGCGACGCGCGGAGGTGTTTGCCGATCTCCTCGCGCGAGTCGTGGAGGTCGGCGAACACGCGCTTCAAGATGTCCCGCGACTCGTCGGTCACGTCGTCGAGGGTCGCCTCGCCGTCCGCGATGGCGGTCATGTCCTGCTCTAACTGGGCGGTCATCTCCTCGCTCACGACCAGGTCGGCGAACCGCTCGGCCGCCTCGACGACGCCCATCGCCAGCTTCGTCGGGCGGGGCGGATCGCCCTCGATGTAGCCCCGGTCGTAGAGCTTCTGGAGGGTCCCGTGCCGAGTGGCCTTCGTTCCGACCCCCATGGACTCCATGGTCTCGATGAGCCGCGACTGCCCCCGGCGCCGGGGCGGCTGGGTCTGCTTCGCGTCCAGTCGCACCTCGGTCACGTCCAGCCGCTCGCCCTCCTCGACCTCGGGGACGTAGTTCTCGGTCGTCGAGAGGTAGGGATAGACGGCGTGGTAGCCGGGGTCGACGAGGCGCTTCCCGTTCGCCTTCAGCCGGCAGCCGTTGGCCTCGGCGACGACCCGCAGGTGCGCCCACGTCGCCGGCTCGGCCACGGTGGCGAAGAAGCGCCGCACGACGAGCTCGTACACCTCCCACTCGTCGTCTGTGAGCTCCGTCGGGAACTCGCCCGTGGGGTGGATCGGCGGGTGGTCGGTCGTCTGCTTGTCGCCGCTGGTCGGTTCGATCTCGTCGCGTTCGAGGAGGTGGCGCGCGTCGTCGCCGAAGTTGGGGTGCCCGGCGAACGTCTCCAGCAGCTCGCGCTCGTCGAGGTCGTCGGGGTAGACGGTGTTGTCCGTCCGCGGGTAGGTGACGTACCCCGCCGTGTAGAGGTCCTCGGCGATGCTCATCGCGCGCTGGGCGGAGTAGCCGATGCTCCCGGCCGCGCGGATGTACTGGGTCGTGTTGAACGGCGCGGGCGGGTCGTCCGTCCGGGTGCGGCGGCGGACGGACTCGACGACCGCCGACGTCGCCCCGCGGAGGCGCTCGTCCGCGGCCGTCGCCTCGTCCTCGTCCCAGAGGCGCTCCTGTTCGGTGCCGTCGTCGCCCTCGAAGAAGTACTGCGCCTCGAACTCGTCGTCCGCCGCGCCCGCCTCCTTCGCGAGGTCGGCGTACAGCTCCCAGTAGTCCTCGGGGTCGAACGCCTCGATCTCGCGCTCGCGGTCCACGATGAGCTTCAGCGTCGGCGACTGCACCCGCCCGACGCTGATGAAGTCGTCGCCGAGTTGCTTCGCCGAGAGCGAGAGGAAGCGCGTGAGCGCCGCCCCCCACATCAGGTCGATGATCTGGCGGGCCTCGCCGGCCGCGGCGAGGTCGAAGTCGAGTTCCTCGGGTTCGGCGAACGCCTCCCGCACCTCGCGGTCGGTGATCGAGGAGAAGCGCACCCGGCGGATGGGGATGTCCGCCTCCTCGCGGACGAGTTCGTAGGCCTCCTTGCCGATGAGTTCGCCCTCGCGGTCGTAGTCGGTGGCGACGATGGCCCGGTCGGCCTCCCGCGCGAGCGACCGCAGCGCGGCGACGATGTTCTCCTGCGTCTCGGTCTTCACCACCTCGGCGTCGACGAGTTCGACGGGCCGGACGTCGCGCCAGTCCGCGTACTCGGGGGGGAAGTCGACGCCGACGACGTGTCCCGACAGCCCGATGCAGCGCCGCCCGCCCCAGCGGTAGACCGCGACGCCGTTGCGCCGCTCGACGCTCGCGCCGCCCTCGCTCAGAATCTCGGCGATCCGCCGGGCGGCGTTGTCCTTCTCGGTGATAATCAGCTCCACGGGGACCCACCTCTCCGCGTCGTCATGTACCGGTGATAGGCCGACGCCCTTTCTAACCCTTTCGACTGGTAAAATCAACGCACTGCGGGTGTGTGCGCTCGCGAGCGTCGTCGCACCGACCGACTGGAGGGCGCGGTCGTCGCCCGCGGCGCGACGTGAAACCCCTTTGTCCCCCCGATTGCTACCCCCCGCCATGGACAAGCAGCTCGTTCCGGGACTGCGGTTACTGGTGCTGCAGATGCTGGCGATCGACGCCCTCATCCACCTCAGCGTCGTCGCCCCGCGTCTCGCCGCGTCGTCCGTCTCGGGCGAGTTCCCCCGGGTCGTCACCGTGTTCATGGCGCTGTCGATCGCCGCCATCGTCGTCGGCGCGCTCGCGGTGTGGGCCGGCGCGGTCTCCTACCGGACGGCGTACCTCCTCGTCGTCCTCCTCACGGCGGGCGAGATCGTCGGCTGGTTGCTCTTTCACAACACCGGTCTCGGGCACACGCACGACGCCGGGATCGTGGAGAGCACGATCGAGCACGTCGTCGGCGACCCGCTGGAGACGGCGGCGAAGACAGCCGAGGTCGTCGCGCTCGCGCTCGCGGCCTACCTGCTCCGCGTCGACGCGGCGGCGCGGACGAGACGTCCCTCGCCGGTCGGCCGCCTGCTCGCGCGCGACGACTGACCGGTCCGCCGACGGACCCGCCGACGGCACCGACCGGGCGATCCCCTCCTATCCCGCCGCGGCGAGCGCCCCCGTGGCGTTCACGCGCCCGGCCCCGGAGGCGTCGTCCACCCCCTCGGGACCGACGTCGACCGCGCTCTCGGTCAGGAGCGCTCGCACCTCGGCCGGCGTGGCGGCGGGGTTCTCTCCGATCACGAGCGCCGCCACGCCGGCGACGTACGGCGCGGCGAAGGAGGTGCCGCCGTCGACCTCGATGCCCTCCGCGGCGATCGCGTCCGGCGCGACGAGGTCGACGCCCGTCCGGGCGCTGTACGGGCGGACGGTGCCGTCCGCGCTCGCGCCGACCGCGACGACGCCGGGGGCCATCGCGGGTGCGCTCCCCCCGCCGGCCGAACGGTGGTGGAGTTCGCGGTTCGCGAACAGTTCGAGCGTCGCGGGCTCCCCGACGCGCTCGGCCTTGATCGAGACGTAGTAGCGCCCCTCCGGGACGGTGGCGCTCAGGTGCTCGTACGGCCGGCCGTCGTGACCGGTGGCCCTCGCGACGGGAACGTCCTGACCGGGGCGCTCGCGGATGAGGTAGAGGTCGTAGTCGGCGTCCGTCTCCGGCCAGCCGTCCCACCGGAGGGTGAGTTTCACCCGGCCGCTGATGACGGCACCGCCGTCGAGGTAGTTGCCGTCCGCGCCGTCGTCGAACGGCACCCACGTGGGGTCGTCGGGGCCGTGCGTACCGGTCCAGTAGCGCCGGGCGTGGTTCCCCGCCGAGGTGACGAAGACGGTGTCGTTGGCGGCCTCGGCGGCGATGCGCGAGATCGCACCGCTGCCGTCCCCCGGTTGCGTGTAGTAGCTCCCGGCGTCGACGATGACGTCCACGTCCGACGCCTCGAGCCACTCGACGGCGTCGCGGTACTCCTCTGCCGTCGTGGACTCGCCGATGGCGGCCAAGTGGAGGGTCGCCCCCGGCGCGGTGTCCGCGACCGCGCTCGCCACCGCCGTCCCGTGCCGCCAGTCGCCGCCGTCGCCGAAGGCGCGGTACGCGCCGGCGCTCGACGCGATGGCGGGGTGGCTCACGCGGAAGTCGCTGTCGATGACGCCGACGGTGACGTTCTCGCCGACGACGCCCGCCTCGTGGAGGCGATCCGCGCCCACGGTACGCACGCCCGGGGAGACGCGACCGTCGGTGGTGAACTCGGTCTCGGCGAAGCGCACCGACTCGACGCCGGGGTGGTTGGCCAGCGCCCGGACGGCCGGGAGCGGTACCGACCCCTCGACGTGGCGCGTCCCCTCGCTGGTGTAGACGCGGTCGATCTCGAACCCCTCGGCCGTCGGGAGGCGCGCCCGCTGTTTCAGTTCGACGACGACCCGCACCTCCCCGTCGACGGTCGGCCCGTCGGGTTCGTCCGGTTCGTAGAGGTGGTGTTTCAGCCGATCGACGAACGCCGCGTCGTCCGCGGTCCCAGCCTCGACGTTCGCGCCGGGCATCGGCGCGAGGGAGACGGCGAGCAGGCTACACGCGACCATCACCGCGAGGAGGTCGCGCGGCTCCATCGGCGGTCAGACGGTCGGGTAGTTCACGCGGTGCCAGCGACGCCAGGCGACCAGGAGGGCCAGGACGAGCAGTCCGCCGGCGAAGAAGAGGACGCCCGGCGGGGCGGAGAGCGACGCGGCGGCCCCGCCGTTCCCGAGTCCGTCCGCCATCCGCGGGAGCGAGTCGGCGGCGGTGGCCATCGTCTCCGGCGTGAGGAGCCACTGGACGAACAGGCTGACGATCCCGAGGAGGCCGACGGCGGCCACGAGGCTGCGCAGCGAGTCGAGGAACGATGTCTTGCGCTCCTCGCGGCCGACGAACACGACGAGCGGTTCCTCGGTCGGCGCGTAGACGTTCATCTCCCGGCCCTTCTGCGAGTAGCGGATGTCCGCCACGCGGACGAGCCCCGCGTCCTGCAGGTTCGTCAGGTGGTGGCGCGCGTTCTGGAGGGACGTGTCAACGCGGTCCGCGACCTCGGAGGCGGTCGCGGGCCGGTCGTGAAGCGTCGTCAGGACGGCGCGAGCCGTCTCCGACGAGAGCGAAGAGAGCAACTCCCCCGCGTGGTCGCTGTCGAGCCACAGCGTGCGGAGTTCCCCCTTCTGCTCAGAGCTGGCATCGGTGCTAGTTGGCAACAGCCCTGACATTACACCACACTTATCCCCCTGGGTACAAATATTTGCGGTAAGTTTCTTTCACTTCGTGCTGTGAATATCCGAATTTCAAGTAATTTCACCGGTCGGTTGGTTTATCCACGGCGGACGAGAACCCTGCGGGCTCGGGCCGCGCGACGACCGGTGCGTCAGTCCAGTTCCTCGCGCAGGAGTCGGTTGACGGTGCCGGGGTCGGCGCTGCCGCCGGTCGCGGCCATGACCTGCCCGACGAGGTAGTTGAGCGCGCCCTCCTCACCCGAACGGTAGTCATCGACGGCCTCGGGGTTGTCCTCGATCGCCCGCGCGACGGCGTCCGCGACCTCGTCGTCGCCGGTCTTGCCCAGCCCCTCCCGCTCGACGATCTCGTCGGGGGCGTCGCCCTCGTCGAGCATCTCGCGGAGGACGACCTCCTCTGCGTTCTTCGCGGTGATCTCCTCCCGCTCGACGAGTTCGAGCAGGCGGGCGAACTCCCCGCGGGGGATGGCGTCGAGGGGCATGTCGCGGTAGTTGAGTTCGCCGAGCAGGCGGTCCGCGGTCCACGCCGCCGCGAACGCCGGGTCGAACTCGTCGGTCAGGTCCTCGTAGAAGTCCGCCACCTGCTTGGTGGAGGTGAGCTTCGAGGCGACCTCCCCGCTCAGGTCGTACTCGCGGCGGAAGCGCTCGCGGCGGGCCTCGGGGAGTTCGGGGATGGGGATCTCCTCCTTCCAGCCGGAGACGCGCAGCGGCGGGAGGTCCGCCTCCTCGAAGTAGCGGTAGTCCCTCTCGGCCTCCTTCGAGCGCATCGAGACGGTGACGCCGCGGGACTCGTCCCAGTGGCGCGTCTCCTGCTCGACCTCCCGTCCGCGCGCGACGGCGTTGCGCTGGCGGGTCACCTCGTAGGCCAGCGCCCTCTCAGCGCCCTTGTGGCTGCTGATGTTCTTCACCTCGGTCCGGTTGGCCGCGGCGAGCGCCGACGCGTCGATGGAGCCGTCCTCGGCCACCTCCTCGCCCGGCACGAGCGAGATGTTCGCGTCGACGCGCAGGCTGCCGTCGCGCTCGGCGTCGAACACGCCCAGGTACTCGAGCACCTCCTCCAGTTTGGCGAGGAAGGCGCGCACCTCCGTCGGCGAGCGGAAGTCCGGCCGGGTGACGATCTCCATCAGGGGCATCCCGGCGCGGTTGTAGTCGACGAGCGTGTACTCCGCGCGGTCGATGGCTCCGCCCTCGTGTCTGAGCGATCCGGGGTCCTCCTCCAGGTGGGCGCGCTCGATCTCGATGACGCGGCGCTCGCCCTCGACGCGGATCTCCAGGGAGCCGTCCTGGCAGATCGGGTCGTCGTACTGCGTGATCTGGAAGTTCTTCGGGAGGTCGGGGTAGTAGTAGTTCTTCCGGTGAAAGCGCGTCTCCTCGGGGATGTCGGCCTCGATGGCCTTGCCGACCTTGACGGCGGCCTCCACCGCGGCCTCGTTGACGACGGGCAGCGATCCCGGCAGGCCGAGGCAGACGGGGCAGGTGTGGGTGTTGGGCGCGTCGTCGGCCGTGTCGGTCGAGCAGCCACAGAAGAGCTTCGTGGCCGTCTCCAGCTGGACGTGCACCTCCAGCCCGATGACGACGGCGTGCTCGCGCGCCCGGGTCGCCTGTGCGGTCATTACCCCGATTCACCGGGTCCGCGCGCTAAAGGCTATCGGGACTCGGGTGGGGGTGGGTTTGGGGGTCAGCGGCCGACGGTGACGGTGTCTCGAAAGCCCTCGTGCTTGGATGTAGAGGGCAGTACCACCTCGAAAGCCCTCAAATCAGAGTAGGAAGAGAGCACCTCGAAAGCCCTCGTGCTCTCGGGTCGTGCGCCACACGCTGCGCGCTTCGCCTCACTGCGTTCGGCTCCAGTGCTTGCGGTGTCGGACTTCCCCGAGAGTACTCGCCCTTTCAGTCCACCAGGAGATTCGCGTGGCTCGTCTCCCAAGCCCCTGTTCGCTCGCCTGACGGCTCGCTCACGGGAACACGAGAAAACCGCACCGTAGGCCTGCCCTTCCCCGGGTCGAGCGACGAGCCGCCCTCCCGGCCACACGGCTGGGCGCGCTCCCTGCGCGCCCGACGGAGACGGGTAGGGACCCTGGTGGACTGAAAGGGCGAGCGCTGTAGACGATGCACGCCGACACAAGCACTGGAGCGAGAGAGCGGAGCGACCGAGCGAAGCGCGCAGCGAGGCGCGCGAGTCACGCGAGCGATGCGAGCGTGACGTCGGAAGTCGCAGCCCGCGCAACCGAGCACCGTGAGGCGAGCAGGACCGTCTTCCGGGAGTCTACAGCGCGAGGGCTTTCGAGGTGGTACCGTCCTCTGCACCCGAGCCGAGGGCTTTCGAGGTGTTCTATTTGCAGTTCATTACGTAAGTGAGGGCTTTCGAGATGCCGTCGACAGCATCCGCGTTCATCCCAGGAAGTCCACCAGTCGCTCGTTCACCTCGTCGGCCTTCTCGTGTTGGACCCAGTGGGTGGCGTCCTCGAACACCACTAACGCACCGTCCTCACAGTACCCGACGCTCCGCTCCGCGTTCTCCCGGACGAGCGCGGCGTCACGCGCGCCCCAGAGCACGAGCGTCGGCACCGTCACCCGCTCGCGGCGGTCGAACGATCCACTCCGCAGTCCGTTCGCGCGGTACCAGTTCAGCATCCCCGTCAACGCCCCGGGGCGACCCCACGCCGTGCGGTAGCGCGCGAGGTCCACCTCCGAGAAGGTCCCCGGTCGGGAGCTACCGACGAGCGCGCGGGCCAGCAGTTCGTAGTTCCGCGCCCGGAGCACCGCCTCGGGGAGGCGGGGAAGCCGGAAGACCCCGGCGTACCAGCTCCGAAGGGCCTGCCGCGGGTTCCCCCGGAGGGTGTCGCCGAACGCGCCGGGGTGAGGGGCGTTGAGGATCCCGAGGCGCTCGACGCGCGCGGGGTGACCGAGCGCGAGCCACCATGCGACCATCGCACCCCAGTCGTGACCCACCATCCGGGCCGCGTCGTACCCCTCGGCGTCGAGGAGGCCGACGACGTCGCGAGCGAGGGCGTCGATGCGATAGGCTCCTACCCGGCCGGGCCTGTCGCTCAGGTCGTAGCCGCGCTGGTCGGGGACGAGGAGGCGGTAGCCCGCGTCGGCGAGCGCCGGCAGTTGCCGCCGCCAGCCGTACCAGAACTCGGGGAAGCCGTGGAGCAGGACGACCGGAATGCCGTCCTCGGGGCCGATCGTCCGAACGTGGAGGGTGACGCCGTTCGTCTCGACGTACCGGGAGGTGCCGGGGAGGTCGCGGGTTCGCTGGACCATGGGTTCCGTAGGGTAGCGACGCGGTAACCGCTTTCCCGGCGCGGTACCGAGAAATGTCAATGAATCTGTTATTGTCTGACGCATGTTTATACGTCCACGCCGGTGCATGTGGGACATGGCCAGCGGAAATCGCGTCGAGGAACTCGAGTCCCGCGTTCGACAGCTCGAGGCGTCGGTGACGGGGCTGACCGACGAACTCGTCGAGTGCAAGGAGCGGATCCAGGCGCTCGAAGCGGAGGTCGACCCCCCGGACGCCGTCGCGGGACGGTCCGGGCGGGCGAACAGACCGGATCCACCGGCGTCGGAATCCGAAGGGGACAAATCCGAGCGGGACCAGGAGGGAGAACAGAGCGGTTCCTCCGGCAGCGACGAGATAATCGTCGCGTAGGGGGGTCGCCAACGAGCGCCCCATGCACATCAAAGAGCTCGTCCTCGACGATTTCAAGAGCTTCGGCCGCACGACCAGGATCCCCTTCTACGAGGATTTCACGACCATCAGCGGGCCGAACGGTTCCGGCAAGTCGAACATCATCGACAGCGTCCTGTTCGCGCTCGGGCTGGCCCGCACGAGCGGGATCCGCGCGGAGAAGCTCACGGACCTCATCTACAACCCCGACGACGACGGCGCGGAGTTCGCCGGCGAGCGCGAAGCGAGCGTCGAGGTGCGCCTCGACAACGCCGACGGTACGCTCTCGCGGTCGCAGGTCGTCAACGCCGCCGGGACGGAGAACGTCGGCGACGTCGACGAGATCTCCATCCGGCGGCGGGTCAAGCAGACCGAGGACAACTACTACTCGTACTACTACCTGAACGGCCGGTCGGTCAACCTCTCGGACATCCAGGACCTCCTCGCGCAGGCGGGGGTGGCCCCGGAGGGGTACAACGTCGTGATGCAGGGCGACGTGACCGAGATCATCAACATGACGCCGCACGCGCGCCGCGAGATCGTGGACGAGATCGCGGGCGTGGCGGAGTTCGACGCCCGGAAGGCCGACGCGATGGACGAACTCGAGGTGGTCGAGGAGCGCGTCGACGAGGCCGACCTCCGGATCGAGGAGAAGGAGGAGCGCCTCGCGCAGCTCGAGGACGAGCGCGAGACGGCCCTCGAGTACCAGTCGCTCAAGGAGGAGCGCGAGGAGTACGAGGGCTACCTCAAGGCGGCGGAACTGGAGGACAAGCGCGCCCGCCTCGAGCGTACCGAGCGGAAGGTGGAGCGCGACGAGACGAAGCTCGAGGAGCGCCGGCGCACCCTGGACGAGCGCCAGGGAACGGTGGTCCGCCTCGAGGAGGACCTGGAGGACCTGAACGCGGAGATCGAGCGCACCGGCGAGGACGAGCAGCTGCGCGTCAAGCGCGAGATCGAGGAGGTGAAGGGCGAGATCGCCCGCCTGGAGGACGCAGTCGAGAGCGCCGAGGAGCGCATCGAGGAGGCCGAATCGAGGCGGCGACAGGCGTTCGTCAAGCTCGACGGGAAGCAAGAGCAGGTCGACGACCTCGACGCCCGCATCCGCAACGCGAAGGTCGCCAAGTCCTCGCTGAAGGCAGAGACGATGGAGCGGGAGGAGGAACTCGCCGAGGTCGAAGCCGAGATCGAGGCGGTGGACTCCGAGTACGAGCAGCTGAAGACGGACCTCCAGGAGGCGCGCGACGAGCTGGAGGCGGCGAAGGCCGAGAGGAACGAACTCCAGCGCGAGCAGGACCGCCTGCTCGACGAGGCGCGGCGGCGCTCGAACGACCAGCGCGAACTGCGCGAGGAGATCGAGTCGCTTTCGGCGTCGATCCCCGACCTGGAGGCCGACCTCGCCGACCTGGAGGCCGAACTGGAGAAGGCCGAGAAGAACAGGGAGACGATCGAGTCGGTCGTCGACGACCTGCGCGCCGAGAAGTACGAGCGCCAGGACGACATCGACGAGCTGGAGGACGAGGTCAGCGCCGCCCAGCAGGAGTACGCGGAACTCGAGGCCAAGGCGGGCGAGTCCGGCGACAGCTCCTACGGTCGCGCCGTCACGACCGTCCTCAACGGCGGCCTCGACGGCGTCCACGGCACCGTCGGCCAGCTCGGGAGCGTCTCCGGCCGGTACGCGACGGCCTGCGAGACCGCCGCCGGGGGTCGCCTGGCGAACGTCGTCGTCGACGACGACGGGGTCGGCCAGCGCTGCATCGAGTACCTGAAGTCGCGCAACGCGGGTCGGGCGACGTTCCTCCCGATCAACAAGATGCGCCAGCGCTCGCTGCCGAGCGAGCCGAGCCGCGACGGCGTCGTGGGGTTCGCCTACGACCTGATCGACTTCGATCCCCAGTACGCCGGGGTCTTCTCCTACGTCGTCGGCGACACGCTCGTCGTCGAGGACATGGCGACCGCCCGCGACCTGATGGGGCAGTTCCGGATGGTGACCCTGGAGGGGGAACTCGTCGAGAAGAGCGGCGCGATGACCGGTGGTTCCCGCTCGGGATCGCGCTACTCCTTCTCCTCGGGGAAGGGCCAACTCGAACGGGTCGCCGAGCGGATCGCCCGTCTCGAGGACGAGCGCCGCGAGGCCCGCGAGGAGCTACGGGACGTGGAGAGCCGCCTCGACGACGCCCGCGACCGGCAGGCGGACGCCGCCGACAAGGTGCGCGAGGTCCGGACGGAGATCGAGCGGACCGAGGGGCGTATCGAGGACGTGCACGAGACGATCGCGGCGAAGGAGGCGCGGCTCGAGGAGATCGACGAGGAGCGCGACGCGGTCGCCGAGCGCATGGAGGCGCTCGAGGACGAGATCGCCGAGGCGACCGAGGCGGTCGCCGGGGTGGAGGAGCGCATCGCGGACCTGGAGGAGGAGCTCAGGAACTCGGCGGTCGCGGAACTCACCGAGCGCGCGGAGGAGATCCGCGCCGAGATCGCCGACCTCGAGGACGAGATGGACGACCTCGACGGCGAGCTGAACGAACTCGGCCTCGAGAGGCAGTACGCCGAGGACGCCATCGAGGAGCTCCACGAGACCATCGAGGACGCGCAGAACCGCAAGGCCGAGGCGGAGACGCGCGTCGCCGACCTGGAGGCGGAGATCGAGACGGAGGAGGCCACGCTCGAGGAGAAGCGCGAGCAGGTCGCCGACCTGGAGGACGAACTCGCGGACCTGAAGGAGGAGCGCGAGTCGCTCAAGGCGGACCTCCGGGAGGCGCGCGAGGCGCGCGACGAGGCGAAGGAGGCGGCCGCGACCGTCGAGAGCCGCCTCGAGAGCCGCCGCGAGACCGTCCAGCGCCTGGAGTGGGAGGTGGACGAGCTCGCCGCGCAGGTCGGCGAGTACGACCCCGAGGACGTCCCCGACCACGACACGGTCGAGTCGGAGATCGAGCGCCTGGAGGGCGAGATGGAAGGGCTCGAACCCGTCAACATGCTCGCCATCGACGAGTACGACCGAGTGGCCGACGATCTCGCCGACCTGGAGGAGAAGCGCGCCACCCTGATCGAGGAGCGCGACGGCATCGTCGAGCGCATCGAGGGCTACGAGGCGAGAAAGCGCGAGACGTTCATGGAGGCCTACGGAGCCATCGACGAGCACTTCACGGACATCTTCGAGCGCCTCTCGGGCGGGACGGGGACGCTCCACCTGGAGGACGAGGAGGATCCCTTCGACGGCGGGCTGACGATGAAGGCCCAGCCGGGGGACAAGCCCGTCCAGCGCCTCGCGGCCATGTCCGGCGGGGAGAAGTCGCTGACGGCGCTCGCCTTCATCTTCGCCATCCAGCGGCACAACCCCGCGCCGTTCTACGCGCTCGACGAGGTGGACGCCTTCCTCGACGCCGCCAACGCCGAGGCGGTGGGCGAACTGGTCGACGAACTGGCCGACACCGCCCAGTTCATCGTCGTCTCCCACCGCTCCGCGCTCCTCGAGCGCTCGGAGCGGGCCATCGGCGTGACGATGCAGGACGACAACGTGAGCGCCGTGACGGGTATCGACCTCGCGGCCGCGGGGGTGACCGCCGATGACTGACCGCGCGGACGGGTCCGACAGCGAGCGCCCCGAGCCCGGAATCGGGACCGACGGCGGCGAGGGGATCGCGCTCGACTGGACCGACCGGGCGTCGGACGAGGGACGCGACGAGGGCGAGGGGCGCGACGGGGCCGGGACGTCGGACGCCCCGTCGCCCCTCGCGAACGGGGCGGGCGGGCCGCCCGCGCCCGCCGACCTCCCTTCCGGCGACGCCGACGCGGAGGCAGTCGACGCGGACGACCTCGCCCCGGACGGGGACGAGGTCGAGCCGGTCGAGCTGCTCGTCCAGTTGGCCGACAGGGGCGAGATCGAGCCGTGGGACATCGACATCGTCGCCGTGACGGACAAGTTCCTCGCGGCGCTCGACGAGGCCGACCTGCGGACCGGCGGTCGGGCGCTGTTCTACGCGAGCGTCCTCCTGCGGATGAAGAGCGACGCGCTGCTCGAACCGGACGAGCCCGAGGTCGAAGACGAGCCGTGGGACGCCTGGGACGACCCGCCCGCGGACGGCGAGGAGTGGACCGGTCCCGACCCGTTCGACGCGCTCGACCGCGAGATCGACCGCCGTCTGGAGCGAAAGCGCGCCCGCGGGACCCCCCGGACGCTCGACGAACTCGTCCGGGAGCTCCGCGAGGCCGAGCGCGGTTCGCGGTGGAAGGAGTCCCGGACCTACGACACGAGCGACTCCCCGCGGGGGTTCCGCCGGGGGACCCAGACGCTCGACTACCGCGCCGGGGACGACTTCCGCGTGGACGACGAGCCGACGGCGGCGGACGTCACCGGGACGGCCCACGCGGAGGACATCGAGGCGACGATCCGGCGCGTCTACCGCGCCCTGCGAGAGCAGTACGACGCCGGGCGCGCGGAGGTGCTGTTCGCGGAGGTCGACGGGACCGGCGGCTCGCGCGTCGAGACGTTCCTCGGGCTGCTCTTTCTCGCCCACCGGGGGCAGGTGCGCCTCCAGCAGGACGAGCTGTTCGGCGACCTCTGGATCCAGGACCCGGCGGGCGTCGAGGCGACCGAGGAGGCGCTCGCCGACTGAGGCGATCGACGAGAGCGCGGCGCCGTGACGCCGTCGCGCCGCTCCCCTGCGGTCGTCCGCGCGTCGTACTGTCACCTTCGCGTGGGCGTCTGCGTTCGCCGGCATGAACACTATTGTCCGCGGGCCCGTGACCCGGAACATGAGCGACAGCCAGGTGACCGACATCCTCAAGCGAGCGTACGGGGACGAACTGGAGACCGTGATGAACTACCTGACCAACTCGATCGTGCTCGACGGCGTCCGCGCCGAGGAGATCAAGGACTCGCTGCAGGAGGACATCCAGGAGGAGCTCGGGCACGCGCGGATGATCGGCGAGCGGCTCAAGCAGCTCGACGAGCGCCCGCCGGGGTCGGAGGCCTTCGAGGCCCGCCAGGGGACCCTTCAGCCGCCCGAGGACACGACGAACGTGATCGGCGTGATCGAGGGCGTCCTCGACGCCGAGGAGGACGCCATCGAGACCTACCGGTCGCTCGCGTCGGCCGCCCGCGAGGCGGACGACCTCGTCACCGAGGACCTCGCGGTCACGATCCTCGCCGACGAGGAGGCCCACCGAACCGAGTTCCGGGGCTACCGCAAGGAGTACACGAACGACTGAGCGGCTCGCGTTCAGAACGCCCGCCGGACGGCGTAGGATCACCCTTACGCCCGCAACCGTCGAAAGTCCTATGACGATTGATAGCCAATGGCATGGTAACCATGACGCCAGCCTGGTTCCGCGAGCGCCTGGCCGAGACCGAGGGTCGCGTCGACCGCGAGCGGCTGGTCGCGGCGCTGCAGTACGTGCGCGATCCGAGCCGGTGACCGGGTCGGAAACTCGGCTGCGCTCCCCGTCTCCCCCTCAGAGGTACTCGCCGGCGAGCAGCCGCACCCGCTCCTTCGTCTCCTCGGGGACGTGCGCTCGGGGGGTGTTGATCGTCCCCTCCAGGGCGCGCCCGCAGTCACACTCGCGCTCCCCGGGCAGCGTCTCGATCGCCCGCCCGACGATCTCCTTGATGGCGGCCTCGTTCGCGGCGGCGTTCTCGAGCACCTCCTCCAGAGTGACCTCGCCGTCGCGCCTCCAGACGTCGTAGTCCGTGACGCCCGTCACCGTGGCGTAGCACAACTCCGCCTCGCGGGCGAGCTTCGCCTCGGGGACGGCGGTCATGCCGATCACGTCCCACCCCTGATCGCGGAAGAACTCGCTCTCCGCCCGGGTGGAGTACTGCGGCCCCTCGATGCAGACGTAGGTGCCGCCCTCGACGATCCCGTCGTCGCTCGTCTCGCGCCCGCAGGCGGCGAGGTGCTCGACCAGGTGCGGGCAGTAGGGGTCCGCGAAGCCCATGTGGACGACGATCTCGCCGTCGAAGAAGGTGTAGGGGCGGTGGCGCGTCCGGTCGAAGAGCTGGTCCGGGACGACCAGCGTCCCCGGCGGGAGGTCCTCCCGGAGGCTCCCGACGGCGTTGCTCGCGAGGACCCGCTCCACGCCCACCGCCTTGAGCGCGTAGACGTTCGCCCGGTAGGGCACGTCCGTCGGGTCGTACTGGTGGTGGCGGCCGTGTCGGGGGAGGAACGCCACCTCCACCCCGTCGAGCTCTCCGATCGTGACCGGCGCGCTGGGTTCGCCGTAGGGCGTCTCGATCTCCTCCTCGCGGACGTTCGTCAGGTCGAGCGCCTCGTAGATGCCGCTTCCGCCGATGAATCCGACCGTCATGCGTCGGGCGAGGGGCGAGGGGCACTAAACTCCCGCGAGATGCACTGCACCAGCGCGTCGAGCATCCTCTCACTTCGCGAGCCGCCAGCCCTCGCCGACGCGCTCTGCGACGTCCCGGCGCTCCATCTCGTCGAGCACCTCGCCCATCCGCCCCGGCTGGGCGATCTCCATCTCGATGCGCTGGATGTCGTGGTACTCGTTGAGGTAGTGACGGAGCTCCTCGACGGTGTACGACGCCGCGCCCGCCTTCTCCATGACGCCGCTCGTGAGGTCGATCATGTCCTCGATGAAGTTCCACGGGTAGACGACCCACGTCCACTCCTCGAGGCGCTCGCCGACGTAGTCGGGGTCGAACTCGCTGGTCCCGAGCAGCTGGAGCGTGGCCGTCCGGACCTCGCCGGGGTCGCGGTCGCTCACGTACTCGTGGGCGTGCCGTATCGACCCGCCCGTGTCGGCGATGTCGTCGATGATGAGCACGTCCTTGCCCTCGACGCTCCCCTCCGGCATCGGGTAGCGGATCTCCGGCTCGCCGGTCTTCTGGGCGGTGCCGACGTAGTGTTCCATCTTCAGACTCGTCAGGTCGTCGAGGCCGAGGAAGTCGCAGAGACAGCGCCCCGCGAACCAGCCGCCGCGGGCCAGCGCGACCACCACGTCGGGTTCGAACTCCGCCGCCTTCACCTGGTCGGCCACGTCCCGGCAGAGGTCGTAGATGTAGTCCCAGTTGGTGATCGTGCAGTTGAACTCGTCCGGGAGGTCAGCCATTGCCTGTGTTCACCACAGTACACCGACGGCGTTTCGCCGGTTAAGTCGTACTGGTTCCGAACGCGGCGCTCCGTCGGAAGATGCGAGCGCCGCGCCGTTCGTCGCCGTCCCACGTCGTCGGGACGACCCGCTGGTCCGAACGACTCCGTCTTCCCCGGGCCGCGCTCGGACGTGACTTTGAAGCGACTGGAATATCCTCCGCGTAATGAATGCGTGGCAGACGCAACCAGGGCACCCTTGGGAGTCTCCCCGGATCGTCCGCACACAGGTGGAAACATGTCGGCGTGGGAACCGACGATGACTCCGGATACGGCGCTCGCGTTGGTCTCCGACGCGCGCCGCCGGGTCGTTGTCGACACGATACTAGACGGCAGTGGCGTAACGACACGGCAAGCGCTCGTCCGCACGGTGGTGGAGGAAGAAACGGGAAGACCGATAGCGCACGCGGACACGGGACGCGTTCAGGACGTGCACATCTCGTTGTACCACAATCACCTCCCCAAGCTGAGCAGGTACGACGTCATACGCCACGACCGGGACACGGGGGAGGTGGCGCTCTCGGACAACGCCGACGCCCTCGGGGAGGTGCTGGGGACGCTCACCGTCTCGCTGGACGCCATCGACGACTTCTGCGAATAGACGGTCCGACGGTCCCGCTCCGGGCCCGCTGCGACCGGCAGCGGGGCGACTGCTCACGAATGGGCGGTCCGGCGCTCTGCCGCCCCCGGGTTCGTCCCCCGAACCTACCGGGTCGCACCCCGCCCCGGGGGTGTCACGGACCGGCGACCTTCGCCAACCTCTGTCACCCCTCGCCAACCCTTATCACGCAGCGGGGAGTCGCCCCGACCATGGAGACGCGCCGCACCCTGCTCGTGGACGCCTTCACCGAGGAACCGCTGTCCGGCAACGCCGCCGGGGTCGTCCCCGACGGCGGCGGGCTGACCGCGGACCAGATGCAGGCGGTCGCCCGCGAACTCCACGCCAGCGAGACTGCCTTCTTCACCGAGAGCGAGGAAGCCGACCGTCGGGTCCGCTACTTCACCCCGGAGACGGAGGTCGACCTCTGCGGGCACGCCACCGTCGCCGGCCACGCCCTCCTGCACGAGGAGGGGGCGATCGACGCCGGGACGCACGCGCTCGCCACGAACGTCGGCGTCCTCGAGATCGACGTGGAGGCGGACGGCGCGGTGTGGATGACGCAGGGTCCGCCGGAACTCCGCGAGGTCGACGTCCGCCACGCCGAGGTCGCCGACGCCCTCGGCGTCGAGGAGCGCGCGCTCGAGGAGGTGGCCGACGACCTCCCGCTCGCGTGGAGTTCGACCGGCCTCGCGTTCCTCGTCGTCCCCGTCGCGCGCCTCGACGATCTCGGGAACGCGGAGCCCGACGTGGCGGCCGTCGAGGCGCTCTGCGAGGCGGTCGACGCGACGGGCGTCTACGCGTTCACCTTCGAGACGCTCGACCCCGACGCCGCGCTCCACGGGCGGATGTTCGCCCCGCTCGCGGGCGTCCCCGAGGACCCCGTGACGGGCACCGCGAGCGGGGCGGTGGGGGCGTACCTGCGGGAGTACGACGCCTTCGACGACCTGCCGGCGGAGATGGCGTTCGAGCAGGGTCACTTCGTGAAGCGCCCCGGTCGGGCGCTGGTGCGCGCCCGCGACGAGATCCGGGTCGGCGGCCGCGCCGTGACGGTCTTCGACGGGACGCTCTCGATCCCCGACGCGGAGGAGGACGACGTGATCGAGGCCTGAGCCGGGGTGAGATCCCCGGCGACGGCGTCGCGCACCCGGTCCCCACGGACGTACTCGGCGTAACGCCGCCTCGGGGGTGTGCCCCCGCCGGTCGGTCAGCGGCGCGACGTCGTCCTCGGCGCGCGCGACCCGTCTCCGAACCCGTCCGTCCCGTGACTCCCCCGTCCTCAGCGGCCGTGATGAGCGACGTGGCGGGATCGGTTCCACGGCGCTGTGAGTGTCGGCCGGTCCGGACTGTGTCGAAGTAAGACAGGTCTATCGGTGTAAGGAGCACCTTACGCTCGTCTCCCGTCGGAGCGGTGGCTCCACCGAGCGCTAAGCGAGGGGGTTCTTACCGGTGCGTCGCCCGGAAAGACCGACGCGAGAGCGACGCTGTCGACGATCGCCGGACGGTTCGCGTACGAGCGGGACGCGGTGGGTCGGAAGGTTCTTAATCGAGTTCCGTGTTCATCCCGATACGCAAATGGCTGTACTCTGGCTGGACGACGTCGGGTCCGACGACATCGACGCCGTCGGCGGGAAGGGTGCGTCGCTCGGCGAACTCACGGGGGCAGGCCTGCCCGTCCCTCCGGGGTTCGTCGTGACGGCGGGTACGTATCGCTCGTTCATCGAGGAGACCGGAATCGACGACGACCTGTTCGAGGCGGTCGACGTCGACTCCGACGACTCGAGCGCGCTCGCGGCCGCCGCCGCCCGCGCCGAGGAGCTCATTCTGGAGACGCCGATCCCCGACGAACTGAAGGAGGAGATCCTCGACGCCTACGCGCGCATCGGCGCTTCGGACTCCGGGGAGGACGCCGAGGGGGGCGAGGCGTTCGTCGCCGTCCGCTCCTCCGCGACCGCGGAGGACCTGCCCGACGCGTCGTTCGCGGGTCAGCAGGAGACGTTCCTCAACGTCACCGGCGAGGACCTCGTCGATCGCGTGAAGCGCTGCTGGGCGTCGCTGTTCACCCAGCGCGCGATCTACTACCGCGAGGAGCAGGGCTTCGAGCACCACAAGGTCGACATCGCGGTCGTCGTCCAGCAGATGGTCGACGCCGAGAAGAGCGGCGTGATGTTCACGAGCCACCCCTCGACCGGCGAACCGGAGATCATCATCGAGGCGGCCTGGGGGCTCGGCGAGGCGGTCGTCAGCGGCTCCGTGTCGCCCGACAACTACGTCGTCGACCGCGATACCGCAGAGACGACCGAGGTGACCATCGCCGACAAGAAGGTGATGCACACGAAGGACCCCGACACGGGCGAGACGGTCGAGGTCGAGGTGTCGGACGACAGGCGCACCGCGCGCGTGCTCACCGACGACGAGATCGCGCGCCTGGTCGAACTCGGACGACAGGTCGAGGAGCACTACGGTCGCCCGCAGGACGTCGAGTGGGCCGTCTACCGGGGGGAGGTCTACATGCTCCAGTCGCGACCCATCACCACGATCAAGCGATCCTCGGGGTCGGACGCCGCGGCGAGCGTCACCGACGGGAGCGGCACGAGCGCCCAGCAGGAGCGGTCGGGTAACGACGAGGTCATCCTCAAGGGACTCGGCGCGAGTCCGGGGATCGCGAGCGGCGCGGTGCGCATCGTCGACAAGCTCGACCAGCTCGACAAGGTCGGCGAGGGCGACATCATCGTGACGGCGATGACGACGCCCGACATGGTGCCCGCGATGAAGCGCGCGGCGGGTATCATCACCGACGAGGGGGGCATGACGAGCCACGCGGCCATCGTCTCTCGCGAACTCGGCGTCCCCGCCGTCGTCGGGACGGGGAGCGCGACCCGCGACCTGCAGGACGGGCAGGTCGTCACCCTCGACGGGGACAAGGGGACCATCCGCGAGGGGACCGCCGCCTCGAAGGAGGAGGAGACCGACCCGCTCGAGGACGTCCGCCCGAAGAACCCCGTCAAGCCGATGACCGCGACGGAGGTCAAGGTGAACGTCTCCATCCCGGAGGCGGCACACCGTGCGGCCGTCACGGGCGCGGACGGCGTCGGTCTGCTCCGCCTCGAGCACATGATCCTCTCGACGAACAAGACCCCCGAGTGCTACATCCGCGACCACGGCGAGGACGCCTACGTCGAGGAGATCGTCGAGGGCGTCCGCACCGTCGCCGACGAGTTCTACCCGCGACCGGTGCGCGTGCGCACCCTCGACGCGCCGACGGACGAGTTCCGACAGCTGCAGGGCGGCGAGGACGAGCCGAAGGAGCACAACCCGATGCTCGGCTACCGCGGCATTCGCCGCAGCCTCGACACGCCCGAGGTGTTCAAGCACGAACTCGAGGCGTTCCGCCGCCTCTACGACATGGGCTACGACAACGTCGAGATCATGCTCCCCCTCGTCAACGACGTGGAGGACGTGCTGCGCGCCCGCAGGCTCATGGAGGAGGTCGGCATCGATCCCGACAAGCGCTCGTGGGGGATCATGGTCGAGACGCCCGCCAGCGCGCTCTGCATCGGTGAGATGGCCGACGCCGGCATCGACTTCGCCTCGTTCGGGACGAACGACCTCACGCAGTACACCCTCGCGGTCGACCGCAACAACGAGCACGTCGCCGGGCGCTTCGACGAACTCCACCCCGCCGTCCTCAAGCTCATCGGCGACACCATCGCCACCTGCCGCGAGCACGACGTCAACACCAGCATCTGCGGGCAGGCCGGCTCCAAGCCGAAGATGGTCCGCTACCTCGTCAACTGCGGGATCAGCTCCATCTCGGCGAACATCGACGCCGTCCGCGACGTCCAGCACGAGGTCAAGCGCGTCGAACAGAAGCTCCTGCTCGATTCGGTCCGATAGCGGGGTGCGACCCCCCGACCGTCGGTGGGGCATAAGCTTTGTGGGCGGCGGCGGACACGTCTTTTTTGATGACTGACCCCGAGGAGAACGTATGCGACGAAGTCGTATACCGCTCGTCCTCGCGGTCGCGCTGCTGCTCGTGACCGCCGGATGTCAGTCGTTCGACGGGTCGGCGATGGACTCGTCGGCCCTCTCGTCCGAGGAGTCCCCGCCGGGCGTCGTCGACGGCCGCCTCGACAACGAAACCGCCCTCCTCGCCGCTCACGCGGCCGCGCTGAACGAGACGGGCTTCGAGACGCTCGTCACGGCGAACGGAACCCGTCCCGTCACCTTCGGCGGCGAGCGGCAGGTGCTCAACGTCTCGCGCTCGCAGCGAACGGTCGTCGCGGCGGGCGGAACGCCCTACGAGTACCACACGGTCAACCGCGAGGCGGGCTCCCGGTTCGACGCCTGGGCGAACGGGTCCACCCACTACCTCCGGGGCGACGTCGGCGGGCAGACATACTACCGGACCGGCAGGCCCCACGCGGTCGCCTCCCTGGCGTTCGTCGACCTCCTCGGCCCCCGCATCGCGGCCGCCGACTACGCGGTCGCGTCGGTGAACCGGACCGACGACCGGACGCTCGTGACCCTCCGCGCGGAGGGGACGACCAACGCGACGGCGGTCTTCCCGGCGAACGCGACCGACCCCTCCGGCTACCGCTCGACGCTCGTGGTCGACGGCGAGGGACGGATCCACCGCTTCGAGGCGTCCGGGACCTACGCCGTCGACGGCCGCGACACCTCGTTCCGCCTCGTCTTCGACCTCGTGCGGATCGGGGACGTGACCGTCGAACGGCCCGAGTGGGTCGCGGAGATGAGCGCGTAACGCAACGGCTAAACCGCACAACGCGGTACGAGGCCCATGCAGCGGGCCGAACCGCAGGACTTCGCTCGCGTTCTCTCGTCGATGTGCACCCGGCCGCACCCGGCGGCCCGCGCCGCGGCCGAGCGATTTCTCGCGACCAACCCCGGCGACCCCGGCACCTACCGGACGGTCGCGGGGCTCGAACGCGAGGCGGTCGAGCTGCTCGGTGAGGTCGCCTCGCTACCCGATCCGGCGGGATACGTCACCTCCGGCGGGACCGAGGCGAACGTCCAGGCGGTCCGCGTCGCCCGCAACCGTGCCCGCGGCCGGACCGACGCGCCGAACGTCGTCGCACCGGAGAGCGCCCACTTCTCCTTCACGAAGGCGGCCGACGTCCTCGGCGTCGAACTCCGGCGCGCGCCCCTCTCCGACTACCGCGCGGACGTGGACGCGATGGCCGAACTGATCGACTCGGACACCGTCTGCGTCGTCGGCGTCGCGGGCAGCACCGAGTACGGGCGCGTCGACCCGGTCCCCGCTGTCGCCGACCTCGCGCACGATCGCGGCGCGCTCTGTCACGTCGACGCCGCGTGGGGCGGGTTCGCGCTCCCCTTCACCGACTACGACTGAGACTTCGCGGACGCGCCCGTGGACACGATGACGATCGATCCGCACAAGCTGGGTCGGGCGGCGGTCCCGGCGGGCGGCCTGCTCGCCCGCGAAGACTCCCTGCTCGACGCCCTCGCGATCGACACGCCGTACCTCGAATCCACCGCGCAGGTGACGCTGACGGGGACGCGGTCGGGGGCGGGCGTCGCCAGCGCCGTCGCCGCGATGGAGGCGCTGTGGCCGGACGGCTACGCCCGCGAGTTCGAGCGCGCCGCGGCCGACGCCGAGTGGCTGGCCGCGGAACTCGCCGACCGCGGCCACGAGGTCGTCCCGTCGACCCTCCCGCTCGTGGCCGTCGACCTGCCCGACCGGACGTTCGAGGCGCTGCGCGAGCGCGGCTGGCGGCTCTCCCGGACGGCGGCGGGCGAGGCGCGGATCGTGGTGATGCCCCACGTCACCCGCGAGGCGCTCTCCGCCTTCCTCTCGGAGCTCGACCGACTGGCGTAGGAGAAGACTTACAGCGTCGCGCCCGAACCCGCCGCGTGTGTCACTGGTCGCGGCGCTCGCCGGCTTCACATTCGTCACCGGTGGGGACGTCCTCCACGCCCTGGAGTCGGCGGTCGAGCACGCGACCGGGCCGCTCGGGCTCGTCCTCATCGCCGTCTACTCGTTTCTCATCGCGGTCGTCCTCCCGCTCCCGAGCGAGACGGTGCTCCTCGCGCCGCTGCACCTCGGGCTCCCGCGGTGGGCCGACTACACGCTCATCATCCTCGTGAGCGGGGCGGGGAAGGCCGCAGGAAGCGTCCTCGCGCTCCGACTCGGCAACGAGGCGAAGCAGTCGGGGCCGATCATCGACCTCCTCCGTCGGTCGCGGTTCGACGTGGTCTCCTACTCCGAGCGGAAGACGGTCGAACTCGCCCAGGACTACGGCTACATCGGCATGGCGCTCGCGCTGTGCGTTCCCTTCTTCCCCGACACTATCTCCATCTACGCCTTCTCCGTGCTCGAGGACGACTATGCCAAGTTCGCGACGGCGGCGTTCGTCGGGAGCGCGGGTCGGCTCGTCGTGACGCTCGCCTTCGTCGGCGGGGTCGTCCGGGTCTTCTGAGGACCGACGAGGCTATGTAGGCCGCGCGCCGAATCCAGAGACGTGACCCACGCGGCGCGGCCCCCCACGGTCTCCCCTCCTATGCGTGCGGAGCCGTCGCCGCGTCGGTGAATCGTCGCGTCGGCCGGTCATACGGCCCCCGTGACGCGACCTGAACCCGACGTTCTCCGGACTGTCGATCGCGGAGCGGTCGGCACGGCGCAGCGACGCCGACACCACGGTCGTAGCCCGACACCCACGGAACGTCACGGACCCACTCGGTACACAGCACAATGATCCACATCCACACCGATCACCGAAATCGGCGGGTTTTAGGCCCGCACGGGAGGCATCGCTAGACATGAGCCACGAGGACTTTCCCACGGAACGTCCGGCGGTGGTCACCTGCGGGTTGCCCTACGCCAACGGCGACCTGCACATCGGCCACCTGCGCACGTACGTCGGCGGCGACGTGTTCGCCCGCGCGCTGCGCCGACTCGGGCAGCGGACCGCCTTCGTCTCCGGGTCGGACATGCACGGCACGCCCGTCGCCGTCAACGCCGAGCGGGAGGGCGTCGCGCCCGAGGAGTTCGCGCTCCGCTGGCACGAGACGTACGAGGCGACGTTCCCCCGGTTCGGCGTCGAGTTCGACAACTACGGCCACACCCACGACGAGACGAACACCGAGCTGACGACCCAGATCGTCCGCGCGCTCGACGAGGCGGGCCACGTCTACGAGAGGGAGATCCTCGTCGCCTACGACCCCGAGGAGGACCAGTACCTGCCGGACCGCTACGTCGAGGGGACTTGCCCCTACTGCGGCGCGAAGGCCCGCGGCGACGAGTGCGACGAGGGCTGCCAGCGCCACCTCGAACCCGGCGAGGTCAAGGACCCCGTCTCGATCGTCACGGGTAACCCCGCGGAGTACAGAGAGCGGACGCACAAGTTCTTCCGCGTCTCCGAGTTCCAGGAGTACCTCCAGGGGTTCATCGACCGGCTGGAGGGCACCTCGAACGCGCGCAACCAGCCACGCGAGTGGATCGAGGGCGAGCTCAAGGACTGGTGCATCACCCGCGACATGGACTGGGGGATCGACTACCCGGGAGCGGGTGCCGAGGACCTGGTCCTCTACGTCTGGGTGGACGCGCCGATCGAGTACGTCGCCTCGACGAAGCAGTACACCGAGCGCGTCGGCCCGGAGGTCTACGACTGGGAGGAGGCCTGGACCGAGGGGGGCGAGATCGTCCACGTCATCGGTCGCGACATCATCCAGCACCACACCGTCTTCTGGCCGGCGATGCTCCGCGGCGTCGGGTACACCGAGCCGCGGGCCGTCATGGCGAGC
Source organism: Halomarina halobia (assembly GCF_029338575.1). Taxonomy (GTDB): domain Archaea; phylum Halobacteriota; class Halobacteria; order Halobacteriales; family Haloarculaceae; genus Halomarina; species Halomarina halobia. The sequence continues at coordinate 1,730,861 of NZ_CP119992.1, read as the reverse complement.
GGGTTCGTCACTCTCGGGGGCAAGGGCTTCTCCACCTCCCGCAACCGGGCGGTCTGGGCCGAGGAGTACCTCGACGAGGGCTTCCACCCCGACCTCCTGCGTTACTACATCGCCACTAACGGCGGCTTCCAGCAGGACGTGGACTTCTCCTGGGAGAAGTTCGCCGAGCGCGTGAACGGCGAACTCGTCGGGACGGTCGGCAACTTCGTCTACCGCTCGCTGCTGTTCGCCCACCGCGAGTACGGCGGGACGCCGGACGCCCCCCTCTCCGACGAGGTGCGCGAGCGCATCGAGGGTGCGGTCGCCGACTTCGGCGAGGCCGTCAACGACTACGACGTCCGGGCGATCGGGCGGGCGACGGTCCGCCTCGCCCAGTTCGGCAACGAGTACATCCAGCGCAACGAGCCGTGGAAGCTTACTGACGACGACAGCGAGGCGCGGAGCGCCTCGGGAGACCCGAGCGGTGACGAGCCGCGAGGGCCCGAGCGCGCCGCGCGGGTCATCCGCGACTGCGTCGGGATCGCCAAGGCCGTCGCCGTGCTCTTCCAGCCGATCGCGCCCGACACCGCGGAGCGCCTCTGGGGGCAGTTGAACGAGGACGGCTCTGTCCACGACGCGACGCTCGACGCCGCGCTCGCGGAACCCGCCCGTTCCTTCGACGCGCCGAGCGAGCTGTTCGAGAAGATCGAGGACGAGCGCGTCGACGAGCTGAACGGGAAGCTGGAGGCGCGCGTCGCGGCGGCGACCGAGGACGACGCGGACGCGGCGGACGCCGCCGACGGGGGCGACGGGGCCGAGCCGGAGGGCGGGGCCGACGGGGCCGCCGCCGACCTCGAACCGCTCGCCGACGAGCGCGTCGGATTCGAGGAGTTCGAGCGCCTCGACATGCGCGTCGGCGAGATCGTGAGCGCCGAGCCGATCGAGGGGGCGGACAAGCTGCTTCGACTGGAGGTGGACGTCGGGCTGGAGACGCGCCAGGTCGTCGCGGGCCTCCGCCAGCTCCACGACGCGGCGGACCTGCCCGGCACACGGGTGGTCGTGGTCGCCAACCTCGAGAGGGCCGAGCTCTTCGGCGTCGAGAGCGACGGGATGGTGCTCGCCGCGGGCGAGGCGGCGGACCTGCTCACCACCCACGGCGACGCGCCGCTCGGGACGAAGGTCCGGTAGCGGCGGTCGGGCGCGGTCGCCGGTCGGGCGGGGGAGTGTGGTGACTCACGCAACGGGTAGTCGGCCCGGGCGACGGGGCGACACGCCTTTCCGGCTCGTTCGCGTAGGTGCCTCCATGGCCGACGACGACGCCGAGTGGCGCTTCACCCCGGACGGCGAACCAGCGGACGCACCCGACGCCGACCCGTTCGACGCCGATCCGGAGCCGGGATCGCCGAGCTTCGAGAACGCGTTCTTCGTACTGCTGGGCGTCGCGGCGACGGTCGCCGTCTTCGCGATCACCTTCCTGTAGTACAGAAGGGTTAATCCGCGGACAGACCTAGCACAGCGCATGATCCCCCTCCAGATGCCGCCGGGATTGGAACTCTCCATTCCCGTCCTGCTGTTGCTCGCCGGGGCGGGCCTCATCGTCGCCGAGGCGCTCGCGCCGGGCGCGCACTTCATCGTCGTCGGTATCGCCCTGCTCGCTGCGGGCCTCGTCGGCCTCGTCGTCGGCGGCGGGGCGCTCGGCATCTTCCTGATGATGCTGTCGGTGCTCCTCGCGGGCGGCCTCGCGCTCTACGCCTACCGCGAGTTCGACCTCTACGGCGGGAAGGGTCGCAGCCAGACGAGCGACTCGTCGTCGCTGCGCGGGAAGACCGGGGAGGTGACCGAGCGGGTGACGACCTCGGGCGGACAGGTGAAACTCGACGGCGGCGGCTTCAACCCCTACTACGCCGCGCGGTCGATGGAGGGGGAGATCCCCGAGGGAACCGAGGTGATGGTCATCGACCCCGGCGGGGGGAACGTGGTCGTCGTCGAACCGCTGTCCGCCATCGAGGACGCCATCGACCGCGAACTGCGGGAGGGACGCGAGGTTCGCGACCGCGACGGATCGCGCGACCGCGACGGCGAACCCGAGACCGCCTGAGATCGGACCCCGACAGAGCGAATCCTTTTACCAGTGACATGCCAAGGTCCGGATATGCTCCCCGCAGTGATACTGCAGGTCGGCTTCGGCGGTACGCTGGTGTCGCTCGTCGCGATCGTCCTGCTGGTCATCGCGATCGTCGCGGTGTGGCAGGCCGTCGAGATCGTGAACGCCTACGAGAAGCGCGCCCTCACGGTGTTCGGCGAGTACCGCAAGCTCCTCGAACCGGGCATCAACTTCGTCCCGCCGTTCGTCTCGCGAACGTACCCCTTCGACATGCGCACGCAGACGCTGGACGTGCCCCGTCAGGAGGCCATCACGCGCGACAACTCGCCGGTGACGGCGGACGCCGTCGTCTACATCAAGGTGATGGACGCGAAGAAGGCCTTCCTCGAAGTGGACGACTACAAGCGCGCGGTGTCGAACCTCGCCCAGACCACCCTCCGGGCGGTGCTCGGCGACATGGAACTCGACGACACGCTCAACAAGCGCCAGGAGATCAACGCGAAGATCCGGCGCGAACTCGACGAACCCACCGACGAGTGGGGCATCCGCGTCGAATCCGTCGAGGTGCGCGAGGTCAACCCCAGCGCCGACGTCCAGCAGGCGATGGAGCAGCAGACCGCCGCCGAGCGCCGCCGGCGCGCCATGATCCTCGAGGCCCAGGGCGAACGCCGCAGCGCGGTCGAGCAGGCCGAGGGCGAGAAGCAGTCGAACATCATCCGCGCACAGGGGGAGAAGCAGTCCCAGATCCTGGAGGCGCAGGGTGACGCCATCTCGACCGTCCTCCGCGCGAAGTCCGCCGAGTCGATGGGCGAGCGCGCCATCATCGAGAAGGGCATGGAGACGCTCCAGGCCATCGGCGAGGGCGAGTCGACGACGTTCGTCCTCCCCCAGGAGCTCACCTCGCTCGTGGGGCGCTACGGCAAGCACCTCACCGGCAGCGACGTGCAGGCTGACGGCAGCGTCCTCGACAGCCTCGAGTTCGACGAGGAGACCCGAGAGATGCTCGGCCTCGACGACATCGAGCGCATCATCGGCGAGATCGACGAGGCCGCCGAGATGGACGTAGAGCAGATGGAACAGGAGGCCCAGGCGATCAAGGCCGGGGCGGATCCGGCCGACATCAAGGACCCAGACGAGGTCATCGAGGAGATGGACGCGACCGATTCCGCGGACGACGCCGGCGATACGGACGACGCGTCCGACGAGGAGAGCGTCCGGGAACCCGAGACACAATGACATCCTCCCCAGCGTAAACGCCGGGGTTTCCCGATCCCAGTTGGGATATTATGGTTCGCGGTCCGTGACCTGTTCTCGCGGGGCGAACCGACCCTCGCTGCGGTCGAACAGGCGGACCGCTGGCTGTGCCAACCAGCCGTTATCCCTATCCTCCATTGGGGGATTCGGGAGTACTTTTCGTCTGATGTTCTCCGCACCGTTGCAGTCAGCGTTTCCGACGAAGCCGCACTCACAGACATACAAGCCGCGCTCGATGCGCTGACGCTTGTCTGACCGCCCGCACGCCGAACACATCTTCGACGTTCCACGTTCGGACTTCGTGACCACGTCGATGCCTTCGGCTTCAGCCTTGTAGTCGAGCATCTGCGTGAAGCGGTCGAACGCCCACCCGTGCAAGTCGAGATTGCCGTGACTTCCCCAGTTGCGGGCGTCCCTGTTCTCGTCCTCGCGGATGCCGCCGAGGTCGCCCACGACAATCGTTCCGACGCCCCTCTCGACACACTCAGACACAACGTCTTTCGAGAGCGTGTGCAATAAGTGCGTTCGGCGGGCGGTCCACTTGCGGTCGAGGCGGCGGGCTTCGCGTGAGGTCGGATCGTCCGTCTCGGCGCGTTTCTTGGCGAAGTAGTAGCCGTCCTCTTTAAGTGCTCCACCGGGGTACAACACGGCCTCGTCGCCATACGAGACGGTGACGAGGTTGCAGATACCGAGATCAATGCCCGCCACACCGTCGCCCGGCGGTTCGGCGTCGTCAATTTCGACGCGACAGACGAAGTGCAACCGCCACTCACCGTGTTCGTACACCGCGCGGACTTGTTGAACGTTCTCGACGGTGACGTTCGGACCGGCGTCGTACTTGCAGAGAATGAAGTCCGACCAGTGTTCTTTGAGGTTGCGGCCTTTCGAGAGGCGGACGCGGTTATATTTCGCGTCGAGTTTGAAGCCGTCTTCTTTGAACGTGACGGTCGACCGCGGATGGTCGTCGCCGTGTTTGCGGTAGCCGGGTGGATTCGCGTTCTGATTCCCGTTTCGGCGGTGGCCGTACCAGCTCTTGAACGCTTCAGAAAGCTCTTCGAGAACTTTCTGACTTGACTGTGCGTTGAGGTCAGCGTAGCGTTCGTGGCGCTTGAGGTACGACTTCAGAGCGCTATCCTCGGGAATCTGGCCGCATGCGTCCCAAACGCGCCCGACAGTCCACCGGGCGACGTTCCAGAGTTTGCTGGCGTTCACGAGAGCGAAGCTCTCGTGCAGCCCATCAGAAATCGAAGATTTCTGAGGACGGCGAATCCGAGCGAATCGAGGTCGTCGCGCACCTGTCGCTGGTTGCAAATACCAGCGGTGTAGGTCCGGGTGACAACCTGGTTCGCCATACATAGCCTATGTCACTGAATGTACTTAACATCGACCTGAGCGAAGTGAAAGTGAACGCAGGCGTGGAATATCCAGTCGGCAGTCGCCGGCGGTTGGATACTACCATGTCGGATTCACACCCGCCGTAAACGGCGGAATTCTCTCCTTGAGGAAGATAATAGATTTACCCGAAGCGATTTTACCCTCCTCTATCGTATCGAGTCCCGTGAGCGACCAGCCGGGCGGTGTCGACGAGGAGAAGCGCGCGACGTTGCGGCGGTTCGCGGCGCTCGGAGCCGCCGCGCCGCTCGCGCGCCTCGTGGACACCGACGCCCAGAGCGACGCCCGCGACGCGATCGCGGGGTACCTCTCGACGACGCCCGGCGCGCACTTCTCGAAGATCCGCGACGACCTCTCGCTCGGGACCGGCGAGACCCAGCACCACCTCCGGCGGCTGGTCGAGGCGGGCGCGATCGAGAGCTTCCGCGACGGCGAGTACCGGCGGTACGTCCCGGCTCGGCGCTTCTCCCCGTTCGAGCGCACGGCGCTCGGCTACCTCCGGCGGGAGACGCCCCGCGGCATGCTCGTCGCGCTGCTTCGCGACCCCGACGCGACGGCGAGCGCGCTCGCCGACGACCTCGGCGTCTCCCGTCCCACCGTGAGCAAGTACGCGAAGGAACTCGAGGACGCGGGGCTGCTCGACCGGACCGACGGCTACGCGGTCGAGCGCCCCGAGACGGTGCTGACGCTGCTCGTCCGGTACGCGGACTCCTTCGGCGAGGACGCGATCGCGCTGGCGGGCGAGGCGGACTCGCTCGTCCGGTACGACCCGCGGTGACGCGACGCCGTTCTCCGCTCTGAGGTCGATCGAGACTGCGTCCCTAGATGCGGGGCGTCTCCGGATCGATCGGTGCAGGTCGACGAGCGGGGTGTTCCCTTCCGTAGGGCGGCGGGCTGTCACTGCCACCCCTCCGAAGCCGCGAGTCGTCGCGGTCAAATCGTAGCACAGCGGTCACGCGGATTGCGAAGCAGACGGCTCGCCCTTCGGGGCGGGGATGTCGGCGTAACATCCTTGTCCGGTCGCGGGGTATCGACTGATGGGTGACGAAGAATGGGTACACGTTCCGACCGCGAGAGAGTGACCGTGGACGATCGGGGACGAATCACGCTGCCGAAGCACGTTCGCGACCGGCTCCAACTCGACGAAGGCGACGACCTCGATCTCGAATTCGAGGACGGCGAGATCCACCTTCGGCCGAACAGACCGCCGTTCGAGCCGATCACGTCCGGAAAGCGCGACTGGGGAACGGAGGCGTTCGCGGGTGCCGGTGAAGCGTTGTTCGGCGACGAGGACGAGGAATGACGACGAGCGGGAACGAGCAGTTCGACCGCGTTCTGCTCGACCTGAACGCGGTCGTGATCGCTATCCTGCGGGATCATCCGGGCCACGAGTATCTCTTTCCCCCCGTCGAGCGGGGGTTCGAGGCCGAGTCGAGCCTCCTCGTGTTCGACTACTACCCGTTGCGCGCGCAATACCTCCTGACGAAACGGTATCGCGTCGAGACCCACCGCGCCCGAACCGCCGTCCAGCGCTTCGTCCGGCAGCCGATCCAGTTCGTCGCCGCCGATCGAGAGACGATCCTCGAGGCCTACGAGGTGAGTGCGGAGAGGAACCACGACGTCTACGACTGCTTCCTCGTCGCGCTCGCGCGGCACCACGAGGCGGACGCGATCCTGACGACGGACACGGACTTCGAGGAACTCTGTCGCGGCGAGCCGTTCGCGTATTTCAATCCCGTTCCCGAGGATATTCTCGAACGGTTCGCCGACGCGTCGTGACGGTGAAATCAGGTGGGGGAGGCGATCGTCGCTCCGTTCGCTGATCTACTGGTTACCCGGACGGTCGTCGGATCTCCGACGGCGCGGGCGCTCTCCCTGTCGGACGGGGTCGGCGTAAGGAGAGAGGTCGACCCTCAGACGCTGACCTTCCAGGTGGTTCCCGAGGAGTAGCCCCACTTCTCGATCGACAGCCCCGAGCACTGCCGGACGGCGCGCATGTTCGCGCCGACCTCCTTCGCGCTCATCCCGAGTTCGTCGCCGATGAGCCGTGACTTGAAGTAGGTCTTCGTCTCCGCGTTCTCGCGCAGGAACTGCACGATGCGCCGTTGCTTGTCCGTGAGGTCCATCTCCACGTAGGCCCCAGTCGCGCTCATGTCCCAACGGACGGAGTATCGGCGTATAGAGGGTTTGGTACGATGAGTTAACGGTTCGCTGTCTGGTGGTTTTCGGTCGTCGGATGCCGTCTCGAACGGGATCGAGACGGCGACGGATCGGGGGATCTGGTACGCGCGGGAAACGCGGGGACGATCCGGACGAACGGGCGACGCGGGGAGGGCGTCCCGGGGTGGGGACGTCTTCGGGTCGATCCCGTTCACGTTGGGGCGTCGGACGGGGGCGACAGCGACGCCCGCGTCCGGCCGGCTACTCGATCACGTCGCCGACGGCGAAGTTGGACTTCACCTCGCTGATCTCGACCTTGACGCGTTCGCCGATGTCCGCCCCGGGGACGATGATGACGTAACCGCGCTCGACGCGGGCGATGCCGTCGCCCTGCTTGCCGATGTCCTCGATCTCGACGTAGCGTATCTCGCCCACCTCGACGGGCGGTTGCGGTTCGCTCGGCGGGCGACCGCCGGACTCGCTCTTCTCGAGTTGCTCGCCGGTGGCGATGAGCGCGACGCGGTAGGTCTCGCCGGGTTCGATGGAGCCCGTCTCGATCTCGCGGCGGGGAACCTCGACCGTGTAGCGGTCGCCCTCGGGGGTGACGTCCGCACTAAACAGACAGAGGAGTTTTTCTGAGATTTCCATAGGCCTCTGAACGGGGAATCTTCTCCGAGCACTAAAGCCCTTGCCTCGATCAGCGGGGGGTCCCGTCGGGGTGCTTCGCCCCTTCGGAGTCGTGGACCACCACCTCCCCCGGATCGGGGTCCGCGGGTTCGTAGGCGTCGCGGACGGCGATCGCCTCCTCGAGTTCGCGCACCGCGCGCTCCCGCAGCGCGCCGGCCAGTTCCTCCGCGTCCCCGCGGTCGATGTCTCTGCCGAGTCCCTCGCACTCGTGGGCCCGGACGACCCCCCGCTCGTCGACCGCCTCGCCCATTGGCTGGCTCGTCCCGTCGAGCGCGACGCTGAAGGGGTAGGTCCGGCAGATGAGCGGCCGATCCGGGTGAACCGCGCACGCGCCGACGCCGTCGGACTCCCGGTAGAAGGCGCAGTCCCCGCAGGCGTCGGTCCGGAGCGCCCACTCGAAGGTCTCGCCCTCCGGCCCGTCGTCGCCCTCGCGCAGGCCGAAGGGCATCGGGCGGGCCACGTCGCGCCACGGTTCGCCGGTCGCCTCCTGAAGCGCCCGCACCTCGTCGGGGAAGACGGTCGCCGTGTGCGGATCGGTCCCGCCGTCGTCCGCCTCCTCCGCGGTGCAGCACGCGCCGCAGCGGGTGCACTCGAAGCCGATCGACTCGATCGCGTCCGCGAGGTCGCCGACCTCGAGGTCGCGGGCGCGCTCCAGTTCGGCTTCGAGCGATTCCATGTCGTGACCGTGCGGACGCAGCGGGATAAGGGGCGTGTTCGCTAGCAGGCGTACCCCGGAGTCGTGCTACTGAGAACTGTGCTGACGGAGGGACCTCGAAAGCCCTCACAGTCTGGACTCGCGCGGCTCGTTGCGCGCTTTCAGTCCGCCAGGGGTACAGTTCACTCGACTGTCGTCGCCCGCTCGCCGTCCCAGTCGAGCCGCCCCTCGACGGCCAGCTTCTCGAGGTGGGCGCGAACGGTGGCCTCCGCGAGCGGACGGACGGCGGAGACGTCCTTCTCGTAGGCGGCGTCGGTGACCTCGGGAACCGTCCCGGCTCCCCCGCGGACGGCGGCGAGGACGCGCGCCTCGCGCTCGCGTCGGTGGTCCACGAGCCGTCGGGCGACGGCGCGGACCTCTCTCGCGCCCTCGATCGGCGGGCCGTGGCCGGGGAGGAGTCGGTGGGGCGCGCGGGCGTGGACGCGCCGGAGGCTCGCGAGGTAGGCGCGCACGTCCCCCTCGGGCGCGCCCACCACGACGCTCCCCTCCGCGACGGCGAGGTCGCCACAGAGCAGATGCTCGCCCGTCGCCGTCTCGAACGCGAACCCGACGTGCTCGGGGGCGTGCCCGGGGAGGTCGAGGACCGTCACCGCGCCGTTGCCCGTCGCTATGGTCGTCCCCTCGCGGAACGTCCGATCCGGCGCGATCCCCGTCGCGCGCTCGAAGTCGTCCTCGCGGCCGGCGCGCCCCCAGACGGTCGCGCCGGTCCGCTCCGCGGCGTGCGCGACGGCCCCGACGTGGTCCGGGTGGTGGTGGGTGACGGCGACGTGGCCGACCTCGACGTCCGCCAGAACCCGGTCGAGGCCCTCGTGGGAGGCGGCCGGGTCGACGAGGAGGGCCTCGCGGTCGTCGACGACGTAGGCGTTCGTCGCACCCTCGGGTGCCGCGGTCCGCACGGGGACCGCTACCGGCCCGTTCCAGGAGCGGATGGTCATGCCTGGTGGTACGTTCGAGGGCGACAAAACGCTACGTACGGTTCGACTACTCGACGAGGAAGTACACCTGCTTGCGGGCGTCGCGAAAGCTGTAGCGCGACTCGACGAGTTCGGCCTCGGCGAGGCGGTTCAGCGCGTAGCGGACGGTGCGGTCGGGGAGGAGCGAGTCCTCGGCGAGTTCGCCCTGCGACATCGGAGCCTGGTCCTCGAGGACCTTCGCGACGAGCTTCGCGCTCGGGGGGAGTTCGCGCAGGCGCTCTCTGAAGTCGGGATTCGATAGGGGGGTCTCCGCCGCCTGCTTCTCCGCGTGTGTGCTCATATCTCACCGGTCCGGCAAAACGTACCGTAAACCTTCGCTATAGGGGTAACAAAACAATACTGACTATCCTATGTGTTCATATCACCCTTATACATCGATTGGTGACATGTATTGCCGCGACCGGAGGTGACGACCCGCACGACTTTTTCGGTTGGCGCGAGTAGGTGGCCTATGGCCATTCCTCAGGAGTTCCACGACCTCTTCGAGAAGCGGACGTTCGCGCACGTCGCCACCGTCATGCCGGACGGGACGCCGCAGGTGACGCCGGTGTGGGTGGACTACGACGCGGACGCGGAGGAGCTACTCGTCAACACCGCCCGCGGCCGGTTGAAGGAGCGAAACGTGAGCCGCGACCCGAAGGTGGGCGTGAGCCTGGTGGATCCCGACGACCCCTATCGGTTCGTCTCGGTGCGCGGGCGCGTCACCGACCTCCAGGAGGAGAGGGCCGACGAACACATCAACGAACTGGCGAAGCGGTACATGGGCGTCGACGAGTACCCCAACCGCGACGCGGAGTCGGGCGCGCGGGTGATCGTTCGGATCAGCACCGATCACGTGGCGACCGCGTAGTCGGGCCCGACCGCGCCGCCCGTCCCTGACGGGCGTTCCCTAATCCAGTACCGTTTTATTGCCCGCCCGGGTTATTCCGGATAGCGTGAAGGGGCAGGAGTGGTACCAGGCCGACGCCGTCGCCGAGGAGTACGACACCAAGCGGTTCTCGCGTGGCGGTCGGCTCATCGACGAGCGCGAGAAGCAGGCCGTCATCGACGCCGTCGCGCCGGTCGAAGGCAAGCGGGTCCTCGAGATCGCCTGCGGTACCGGTCGGTTCACCGTCATGCTCGCGGAGCGGGGGGCCGACATCACCGGCATCGACATCTCGGCCGCCATGCTCCAGCAGGGCCGCGAGCGCGCCCACCGGACGGGCGTCGCGGACCACCTCCAGTTCATCCGCGGGGACGCCGCCCGCCTCCCCTTCCCGGATGACCACTTCGACTCGGTCTTCGCGATGCGCTTCTTTCACCTGGCGGACACGCCGGCGTCGTTCCTGAGCGAGATGTGTCGAGTCTCGCGCGATCAGGTGTTCTTCGACACGTTCAACAGCGTCAGCCTACGGACTGTCTACAACTGGCTGCTCCCGATGGGGTCCCGCCTCTACTCGGAGAGCGAGGTGCTGCGCCTGCTCCACGGCGCGGGCCTGCGCCTCGACGACGAGAGCCACGACTTCGTCCTCCCCTACGGCTTCTACCGCGCGATCCCGAACGACGTCGCCCGACGATTCCGCGATCTGGACGTCTCGCTCGGCGACTCCCCGGCGGGCGCGCTCGCGTCGGTCTCCTACTGGGACGCGCGCGTCGAGTGAGGCGATGGGACGACTAACGGGATCGCGCACGACGAGTGAGGGGGCTTTTTATCGCTCGGGAGCGGCATGTACGCGTATGCAGCTCTCGGTAGTCGTCCCGACGCTCAACGGCCGAGAGCGCCTGGTTCTCTGCCTCGACTCCCTCGCCGAACACGCCCCGGAGGCCGAGGTCATCGTCGTCAACGGTCCCAGCGTGGACGGCACCACCGGGGCGGTCCGCGCCCGCGACGACGTCGACGTGCTGGTCGAGATCGACGAGCGGAACATCGACGTCGCCCGGAACGCCGGCGTCGATCGGGCGACGGGCGACGTCGTCGCCTTCCTCGACTACTCGGTGACCGTCGAACCGGGCTGGTACGAGGCGCTCGCCGACGCGCTGACCGCGCCCGCGAGCGCCCACCGCGCCAGCGGCCACGGTCCCGCCGCACCGGACGTCGTCACGGGACCGACGCGACGCGCGTCCCCCGACGGCGACGGCTCGGCCGAGGGGCCGGAACGCAGCCGACTCGGCGGCCGGCGGGTGACCTACTTCAACGGCGGCAACGTCGCGTTCACCCGCGAGGCGCTGGACGCGATCGACGGGTTCGACGAGTTCCTCGTCACCGGCGGTGGGCGCGACGCGGCCCACCGCCTCGCCGCGCTCGGGCGCGACGTGGCGTGGCTTCCCGGGATGGCGGTCCGGTACGACGGTAGGGGCGACCCGGCCGGGATCCGCGAACCGTCGCTCTACGCCGACGGGGGGGAACGCACCCGCGACTGGGCGTGGCGCTACCGCTCGCTCACCTACCGCCTCGTGAAGAACTACGGCGCGCGCTCGTGCTGGCGCGTCTGCCGCCACGCGCTCGTCGACGCGGCGGGCGCGCTCGTCGACGTGGCGCGCGGTGAGTCCCGCCCGTCGAGCTGGTTCGGCAACGGGCGGGACGTCGTCGTCGGGACCGCGGCGGGCCTGCGAACAGGGCTCGTCGCGCGCGTGCGCGACCGAAGCCCGAGACGTAACCCCCGCGGCCTCTCGACGCGGAGCGACCGTGCCGTCGCCGTCTACGACCGACGCGGGTGACGCACCGACGCGAGTGACGCACCGACGCGGGTGACACGAAGCGGTGCGGGTGGCGTGGACGGTGGGCGCGGGCGACCCACGTGAGGGGCGTTCGACACCGTGCTACCTGATGGCGTGGGACGCTGTTGCTCGATTCCCGTGACTACCTACGAAATAGTTATATAGAATCGCAAACCATGTCCCACCTGATTATGGCACAATCCTTCCAGCGCCGCGGTCAGCCGATGTTTATCCTCGCGGAGGACACCGAGCGCACCCGCGGTCGGGACGCGCAGTCGTCGAACATCGCGGCCGGGAAAGCGGTGAGTAACGCGGTACGGACGACCCTCGGGCCGCGGGGGATGGACAAGATGCTCGTCTCCGACTCCGGCGACGTCGTGATCACCAACGACGGGGCCACCATCCTGGAGAAGATGGACATCGAGCACCCCGCCGCCCAGATGATCGTCGAGGTCGCCACCACCCAGGAGGAGGAGGTCGGCGACGGCACGACCACCGCGTCGGTCCTGGCCGGGGAGCTGCTCGCGCAGGCGGAGGACCTCCTCGACGACGACGTCCACCCGACGGCCATCGTCGAGGGGTACAACGAGGCTGCCCGCCTCGCGCTCGAGGCCATCGACGCGCAGGTGCTCGACGAGGAACTCGACGACGATCTCCTCGTGAAGGTCGCGAAGTCGAGCATGACGGGCAAGGGCACCGGCGACGTCGGGGCCGAACCGCTCGCCGAGACGATGGTCGAGGCGATCCGACACGTCCAGGGCGACGAGCGCATCGAGCGCGACGACATCCGCGTCCGCACCCAGACGGGTGCCGGCTCCAGCGCCACCGAACTCGTCACGGGCGTCATCAGCGAGGAGGAGCCCGTCCACGAGAACATGCCCCGTCGCGTCGAGGACGCAACCGTCGCCGTCCTCGACCTCGACCTGGAGGTGCGCGAGGGGAACGTCGACGCCGAGTACAGCATCACCAGCATCGACCAGCTCACCGCGGCGCTCGACGCCGAGGAGGGCGAGCTCCGGGGCTACGCCGACGCGCTGAAGGACGCCGGCGTCGACGTCGCGTTCGTCACCGGCGACGTCGACGACCGCGTCGCCTCGTTCCTCGCCAAGTACGGGATCCTCGCGTTCGAGGACGTGAGCGACGAGGAGGCGACGGCCATCGCTCGCGCGACCGGCGCGAAGCAGCTCGGGAGCGTCAAGGACGTAGACGAGAGCGACCTCGGCCACGCCGAACTCGTGCGCGTCGAGAAGTTCGGCGAGGACGAGCTCGCGTTCGTCGAGGGCGGCGCGGAGGCCCGCTCGGTGACGGTCTTCGCCCGCGGCTCGACCGAGCACGTCGCCGACGAACTGGAGCGCGCGCTCACCGACGCGCTCGACGTGGTGACGGCGTCGCTCGACAGGGGCGGCGTCGTCCCCGGCGCGGGCGCGACGGAGATCGCCATCGCCGACCACATCCGCAGCGAGGCCGCGAGCATCACCGGTCGCAAGCAGCTCGCCGTCGAGGCGTTCGCCGACGCCGTCGACGTGCTCCCGCGCACGCTCGCCGCCAACTCCGGCATGGACCCCATCGACGCGCTCGTCGAACTCCGCTCGACGTTCGAGAGCGAGGGGCGCGCGGGCATCATCGCGCAGGGGCAGACGGGCGTCGTCGCCGACCCCGTCGAGTACGGCATCCTCGATCCCGCCGCGGTCAAGCGCGAGGCCGTCGAGTCCGCCACCGAGGCCGCGACGATGATCGTCCGCATCGACGACGTCATCGCGGCGAACTGAGCGACGAGCGTCTCGTCGCGAGTTCCGTCTTTCGTGACTCCACTCCCCGACGAGCGACGCGTCGGGACGCGCCCCGCGCTCGGCGAGCGCCCCGACTGCGCCCTCGGCGACCCGTAGAATCAGAACCGCAGCGAGACGGCGTCGCCGACGCCCACCCCGAACGCCTCGTCGCCGCGCCCCCGGTTGACCGCCAGTTCGACGTTGCCGTGGCTGCCGACCATGACGAGCGCGTCGCCGGGGTCGCGGTGGGCGTAGGACGGCGCGACGGGGTAGGGCTCGCCGTTCACCCGCACGGCGTCCCGGCCGTCGAGCGCGTCGCCGGGGACGTTAGTGATGACGTTGCCGAAGCCGTCCACGACGAGCACCTCGCCGTCCGCGCCGTCGTCGCGGCGATCCGGGGCGGGGAAGCGCAGGTCGACGACCTCGTCTACGGGCGTGGCCCGGTCGAGTTCCCCGATCGCCTCGACGCCCGCCTCGTGGACCGCGGCGGCGGCGGGGGCGAACACGTCCCGGCCGTGGAACGTCGAACTGGCGGGGTCGTCCGCGCGCCAGGCGAACGCCTCGATCCCGGGCGCGGGCGCTCCCGTCGCGTCGTCCTCGTCCGCTTCGTCGTCTCCGTCGCCCCGGCCGTCAGCGCCGTCGCCGGCGAGTCGACGCGCGGCGGGGAGGAGGAGGCCGTTGTCCGGGCCGACGAGGGCGTGGTCGCCCGCGCGGACGACGAGCGCCCGCCGCCCGGTCCCGACGCCGGGGTCCACGACGGCGCAGTGGACCGCCGGGGGGAAGTGCGGCAGGACCTCGCGGAGCCAGAAGGCGGCCGTCCGGACGTCCTGGCGCGGGAAGTCGTGGGCGACGTCGACGAGGCGGGCGTCCGTCCGCCGGAGGATGACGCCCCTCATCGCTGCCGGATAGGGATTGCCGAAGTCGGTCGCGAGCGTGATCATCGGTCGTCCTCAGTCGCTCGGGTCCTCGGCGTACCCCTCGTGGCCGTTACCGTTGCTGTCGCTACTGCCGACCTGTCGGAGTCGGCCGACGCCGTCGATCTCGTCGACGACGGCGGCGGCCGCGTCGGGGACCAGGCTGCGCCAGTCGTCGCCGTTCATCATGCGCTCTCTGACCTCGGAGCCCTCGAGCACCTCGCGGCGGAACATCGGCGAGGAGTGGACCTCGATGCCCGACTCCTCGAACAGGCGGACGACGAGCGGGTTGTTCGAGTAGGCGACGTCGAACTCCGGGCACATGCTCTGGACGTGGCTCACCCACACGGCGTTGCGGTTCAGGTCCTCGATGGGGACCGCGTAGGTGATGATGTCGAGGTCGGCCGCGCTCACGGCCTTGGTGATCATCATGATGCGCTCCCCGGCGGTGAACGGGTCGTGGACGGTGTGGGACTGGTCCGCGCTCCCGATCCCGAGGACCAGTTCCTCGACGTCCTCGGCGATCCGCTCGACCATCGCGTGGTGGCCCGCGTGGTACGGCTGGAACCGCCCGATGTAGAACCCCCGACTCATGGTGAATCCTCGACAGGGCGTTTAATAAATAGTGGTGAATGGCTCCGCCGCGTCGGCGAGGGCGGGGCGTCGGTCGCGGCGGCGAACGCCGCGATCCGATCGTCGAACCCCCCATCACCCGGCGAATTCACCCCTCTCGGCGGGTCTCGACGCCGTCTGTGCTCGGACGAGGGGAGAAAGTATATCAGTAGAGGTCCCTTCAGTATCGGTTGACAGCAACGGTTCTATGAGCAATAACAACGCAGACGAGGTCTCTCCGGTGGAAGAGGGGTCCGGCGAGGTGCCGGTCGAGCCGGAGGACCAGTCCGAGTCCGACCTGGGGAGGGCGGTCGTCGACGACATGGAGATAGACGAGTCGTCGACCGACGACTTACTTGGGGGGCTCAGGATAGAGAGCACGGCAGACATCGAAGTGCCCGACCGCCTGGTCGACCAGGTCATCGGGCAGGACCGGGCCCGGGACATCGTCCTGAAGGCGGCCAAGCAGCGCCGTCACGTGATGATGATCGGGTCGCCGGGGACGGGCAAGTCCATGCTCGCCAAGGCGATGAGCCAGCTCCTCCCCCGCGAGGAGCTACAGGACGTCCTCGTCTACCACAACCCCGACGACGGGAACGAGCCGAAGATCCGCACGGTTCCCGCCGGAAAGGGCGAACAGATCGTCGAGGCGCACAAGGAGGAGGCGAGAAAGCGCAACCAGATGCGCAGCTTCCTCATGTGGATCATCATCGCGATCGTCATCGGCTACGCGCTCCTCATCGAGGGGGCCGTCCTCCTCGGCATCCTCGCGGCGGGCGTCATCTACCTCGCGTTCCGCTACTCCTCGCGCGGCAGCGACGCGATGATCCCGAACCTGCTCGTCAACACCGCTGACCAGCAGACCGCGCCCTTCGAGGACGCGACGGGTGCGCACGCCGGGGCGCTGCTCGGCGACGTCCGCCACGACCCGTTCCAGTCGGGCGGCATGGAGACGCCGAGCCACGACCGCGTCGAGGCCGGCGCCATCCACAAGGCCAACAAGGGCGTCCTGTTCATCGACGAGATCAACACGCTCGACATCCGCAGCCAGCAGAAGCTGATGACGGCCATCCAGGAGGGCGAGTTCTCCATCACCGGCCAGTCCGAGCGCTCCTCGGGCGCGATGGTCCAGACCGAACCGGTCCCGACGGACTTCGTCATGGTCGCGGCCGGGAACCTCGACGCCATGGAGAACATGCACCCCGCGCTCCGATCGCGCATCAAGGGGTACGGGTACGAGGTGTACATGGACGACACCATCCGCGACGAGCCCGAGATGCGCCGCAAGTACGCGCGCTTCGTCGCCCAGGAGGTCGACAAGGACGGCCGCCTGCCGCACTTCACCCGCGAGGCGGTCGAGGAGGTCATCCTCGAGGCCCAGCGCCGGTCGGGCCGCAAGGGTCACCTGACGCTCGAACTGCGCAACCTCGGCGGGCTGGTCCGCGTCGCGGGCGACATCGCCCGCGCCGAGGAGGCGGAGTTCACCACCCGGGAGCACGTGCTGCGCGCCAAGCGCCGCAGCCGCTCCATCGAGCAGCAGCTCGCGGACGACTACATCGAGAAGCGCAAGGACTACGAGCTCAACGTCTCGCAGGGCGAGGTCGTCGGCCGCGTCAACGGGCTCGCCGTCATGGGCGAGGACTCCGGCATCGTCATGCCCGTCATGGCCGAGGTCGCCCCCTCGCAGGGGCCGGGCGAGGTCATCGCCACGGGTAACCTGCAGGACATCGCACAGGAGGCCGTCCAGAACGTCTCGGCGATCATCAAGAAGTTCTCCGACGAGGACATCTCCCAGCAGGACATCCACATCCAGTACGTCCAGTCCTACGAGGGCGTCGAGGGCGACTCCGCGTCGGTGACGATGGCCACGGCGGTCATCAGCGCGCTCGAGAACATCCCGATCGACCAGAGCATCGCCATGACCGGGTCGCTCTCGGTCCGCGGTGACGTGCTCCCGGTCGGCGGCGTCACGCACAAGATCGAGGCGGCCGCGAAGGCCGGCCTGGAGACGGTCATCATCCCCGCCGCCAACGAGCAGGACGTGATGATCGAGGACGAGTACAAGGACCAGATCGAGATCATCCCGGTCCGGCACATCAGCGAGGTGCTCGAGGTCGCCCTCGTGGGCGAACCGGAGAAGGACTCGCTGGTCGACCGGCTGAAGAACATCACCGGGCAGGCACTCGACCGACAGGTCGGCCACGGCGGCAGCCCGAGCCCCCAGTAATCCGTGACCGACTGGGCGGCGTTCGTCGGCCTGACGGTCGTCGTCCTCCTCTCGCTTCTCGCGCTGGCGCGACTCTCCCAGGGGACGGTCCGCGCGCCGCCGCGCCGCGCCGACGGCTCCGCGGGGTCCGTCGCGCTCGCCGAGTTCGACCCGCCGACTCGCGGTCGCGGGGCCGCCGCGTCCCTCCCCGACGGCGGCGTGCTGTCGCGGGCGGCCTCCCGCACCGACCTCGATTCGATCGGCACCGGCGCGCTCCTCGTCAACGTCGCGCTCTCGCAGGGGCTGTTCGGCCTCGCGCTCGTCGCCGGCGCGTGGTACACGCGCGTGCCGCTCGCCGCCCTCGGCGTCGACCTCTCGGCCCCCCTGAGCACCGGCCTCCCGGCGCTCGCGGTCGGCGTCGGCGTCGGTGTCGCGCTCTACCTCGCGAACGCGCTGGGGGCGGCGGGCGCGTCGGCGCTCGGCTTCGACGCCGACGAGACGCTCCGCGACCTCCTCACCCCCGACTCGCCCGGCGGGTGGGGGCTGCTGCTCGTCGGCGTCCTCCCGATCATCGCCGGGTTCGAGGAGGTGCTGTTCCGGGCGGCGCTCGTGGGGGCGTTCTCGACGGGATTCGGCGTCTCGCCCTGGCTCCTCGCCGCCCTCTCCTCGGTCGCGTTCGCGCTCGGCCACGGCGCGCAGGGGCGCGCCGGGATCCTCGTGACGGGGGTGCTCGGCTTCGTGCTCGCCGCCGTCTTCGTCCTCACGAACAGCCTGCTCGCGGTCGTCGTCGCCCACTACCTCGTGAACGCGCTCGAGTTCGTCGTGAGCGGCTACTTCGGCGTGGAGTGGGCGGCGTAGCGCCTCGCTCGGCGGCCACAGGGCGACCCGTGCGTCAGACGTACGTCTGACGCAGAGTTTTGTACGACGCGCGAGAATCCGACGCCATGACCAGCCTCACGGAGGTCTACGAGGGGGGCAGCGGCGGGACCAACCTCCGACGGCTGTACCTCGGCGTCCTCCTGTTCCTCGCGGGCGTGGCGTTCGTGCTGGGCGGGATCGTGTTCGCGACGGCCGACCCGCGGGCGGGGCTGTTCGGCATGACGTGGTGGCAGCAGCGGGAGGTCGCGGGCGTCCTCGCGGGCGTCGGGCTCCCGGCGGTGTTCCTCGGGATCTTCTCGGTGCTCCCGGCGGGCCGTCGGGTCAGGCTCGCGGCGGTCGTCGGCGCGGCGGTCGCGCTCTGCGGCGTCGGCCTGTTCTACCTCGTCTACCCCGACAGCTGGGTCAACGACACGCCGAACTACGCCCTCCCCGTCGTCGCGATCTACTTCTTCGGCGCGATCGTCACGTTCTGGTGTCTGTTCACCGGCGTCGCGAACTTCAAGACGCGCAACGACCCCGGCGGCACCGTCAAGCTCGAGATCACCCAGGAGGGCGAGACGCGCGTCGTCGAGGTCGACCGCTCCCGGCTTGGCGGACTCGGCGGCGTCGGCCTGCTCGGAGCCGTCCCCGACGGCGAGGTGGAGACGCAGACGAACGCGCCGGCGAGCGCGCCGGCGGACGCGCGTACGGCCGACGCCCCGCTGAGCGACGGCGGCGCGAGCGCGCAGCGGTCGTCCTCCCCCTCCTCCGACGGGCGGGACGACGCCGTCCTGCTCGACGCCGACGCGGGGACGGGGGCAGGTTCGGAGGGTCACGGCGTTCCCGACACCTACTGCGGGAGCTGTGCGCACTTCAAGTACGTCCGCAGCGGCGGCGAACTGCGACCCTACTGCGACTACCACCGCGAGGTGATGGACGACATGGATCCCTGCCCGCAGTGGGAGCGCAACGGCTGAGGACCGCCGTCCCTACTACTCCCCCGATCCTCTCACTCACAGTTCCTCCAGCGTCGCGCGCACGTCGTCCCAGTGGCTCCCCCGCCAGAAGCACTGCCCGCACTCCCGGCAGCGCCACACCGCCTCCCCGTCCGGGTCGGGGGCGTACTCCGGGGTCGGCGCGCCCTCCGGAACCCGTTCGAGGGGGCCGTTGCAGCGCCCGCAGACCGAGGGACGCTCGTCGAGTGCGAGCGGGACGCCCGCCGTGAGGAGCTCGGCGAGCTGTTCGCGAACGTCACGCGATTCGAGGAGGATCGCGTCGTCGGCGCGGTCCGCGAGTCGCACGTCCCGCGTGACGAGCGTCCGACCCTCATCGCGGGCGAGCGCGAGGAGGTCGCGGTCGGCCTCGACCCCCCGATCCAGCGCGTAGGCCGCGTCGTGGCCGCACATCCGCAGGTAGCTCACCACCCCGCCGCACATCGCGTCGAGCAGGAGGCGCACGGTCGTCGCTCAGCGCCCGAGGAACGCTCGCACGTCGTCGGTCTCCCAGGTGTTCAACACGTCGTCGGCCGCCGCCCAGCCGCGCCGGGCGGTGTGCACCCCGTAGCGCACGAGGTCGTAGTTCGACGGGCTGTGCGCGTCGGTGTTGACGACGACGGTCGCGCCCCGCTCGACGGCGAGCTTCACCGCGCCGCCCGAGAGGTCGAGGCGGTTCGGGCTGGAGTTGATCTCCAGGGCGGTGTTCGCCTCCGCGGCGGCCGCCGCGAGCCGCGGCACGTCGAGGTCGAGCCCCGAGCGCTGGTTCAGCATCCGGCCCGTGGGGTGTCCGATGACGTTGACCTCGGGGTGCTCCGCGGCGCGGATCAGGCGGTCCGTGCCGTCCCCGTCGAGCGCGCTGTGCGGGGAGGCGATCACGCAGTCGAGTTCGGCGAGCAGGTCGTCGCCCACGGAGACGCTTCCGTCCTCGCCGACGTTCGCCTCGACGCCCGCGAACACCTCGATGTCGGCGTCGTCGCCCACCTCACGCACCTCCGCGAGCTGCTCCTCCAGTTCGTCGTCCGACAGGCCGACGCCGCCGACCATCCCCGGGCCGGTCGCGTGATCGGAGACGTTGACGTAGTCGTAGCCGCGCTCCGCGGCGGCCTCGACCATCTCGCGCACCGAGTAGCGCCCGTCCGACCACGTGGTGTGCAGGTGGAGCTCGCCGCGGACGTCGCCCTCCTCGATCAGGTCGGGGAGGCGGCCCTCGGCCGCGGCCTCGACCTCGCCGCGATCCTCGCGCATCTCGGGCGGGATCAGCGGGAGGTCCAGCGCGGCGTACACGTCCGCCTCCGTCTCGCAGGCGAGGCGCTCGCCCACCCGCTGTCCGCTGTCGGGGTCGTCCACGTCGGAGACGTCGAAGACGCCGTACTCGTTCACCTTCAGCCCGCGCTCGATGGCCCGGTCCCGCACGGTGATGTTGTGGTCGCGGCTGCCCGTGAAGTGCTGCAGCGCGGCGCCGTACTCCTCGGGGGCGACGACCCGGAGGTCGACGCGGATCCCCTTCGAGCGGACGGACGCCTTGATCGGCCCCGCCTCGATGACCGAGTCGGCGTCCTCCCAGTCGGTGAACGCGTCGACGACCGCCTCCGGCTCGTCGCTCGCGACCAGCAGGTCCACGTCCCCGATGGTCGGCTTCCAGCGGCGGAGCGACCCGGCCACCGAGGATCGCTCGACGGCGGCCACGCCGGCGAAGTGCCGCTGGATGTCGTCCGCGAGCGGGCGCGCCTGGCCGAGCAGCTTGCGCTCGTGCGATCGGCGGGCGAAGTCGAGGTTGGCGAGGATGTTCTCCTCGGTCTTCTCCCCGAAGCCGCGCACCTCGCTGATCTCGCCGGCGCGGGCGGCGGTCTCGAGGTCGTCGAGCGTCCGCACACCGAGTTCGTCGTAGAGCGTTCCGACGGTCTTCGGGCCGACGCCCTCGACGCTCGTCAGCGCCGCCATGTCGACGGGGAGCGCGGCGCGGAGCTCCTCGAGTTCCTCGATCTCACCCGTCTCGACGTACTCGACGACCTTCGAGGCAATGGCGTCGCCGACGCGGTTGACCCCCATCACGGCGTCCGTCCCGCCGCGCCGGGCGAGGTCCGCGACGGACTCGGGGTACGCGCGGATGTTCTCCGCGGCCTGCCGGTAGGCCCGCGGCTTGTACTCGACGTCCTGGGCCTCGAGGAGGTTCGCGAACTCCTCGAACAGGGCGGCGAGCTCGTCGTTACGGACGCTCACGACCGCCCCCGTCGCCCGCCGTCGTCGCCGAGCACCTGCTTGAGGAAGCTCATCCAGCGCTTCTGGTCCGCCGCCTCCTTCGCGCGGGCCTCGGCCTCGATGTTCGCCGGACCGAGGCTCTGGAGGGCTTCGAGCGCGCGGTCGATGCCGACGATGCTCTCGGCGAGGGCGCGCCCCTCCTCGTAGCCGACTTCCCCCCGCTCGATGCGCTGTCTACGCTGGAGGCGCTCGCGTCGGAGGTTCCGCTTCGCTCGGTCGACGCGCTCGCGCTCGCCCGGCGGAACGCGATCCCGCCGTTTTATCTCGAAGACGAACTCCCGGAGGTTCACCTCCTCGCCCTGGACGGTGACCGTCTCCGGGATGCTCGCGCCCACCGTCGCGCCCTCGCGGTCGATGCGCTCGAGCAGCTGCTTTCGCTCGAACTCTTCCATACCCCCGGTTGGGCGCGGGGCCACAAAAGTCCGAACGAAAGGCGTAATGGCCGCGCCGTCGCACCCACCGACATGGCTGACGAGGAAGAGGAGTCCGGACCCCTGGTCGAACTCGGGGAGGGCGAATCCGTCGAGGGTGCGCCGCTCGCTCGCGTCACGTCGCGGCTGCACTACGGCATCGAGCGGAGCGAGGTCGTCCGCCGCGTCGGCAACGTCGAGATCCGAACCCCCGACGGGCCGCGGACGATCGAGGACGCCCTTGCCGAGAGCGACGAGACGTACTTCCCGAAGAAGGAGGCGCTCGAGGCGACGCTCCGCGACGTCGTCGGGCGCGGTCCCGTCTCTACGAGCGACCGAGCCCCGGACCGGGACCGGGACGGAGGCCCGGACCGCGACGGCGGGCAGTGAGTTGGTAAGACCTTTTTCGGCGGCGGCCGTACCGATGTCCGATGAGTCTCGAGTTCGATCCCTCGGCGCTCGACCCGGAGGACATCGGCGAGAAGGAGGCGACGCTCCGCATGGACCACGAGGAGGCCGTCGAGCACGTCCGCGAGACGTTCGTCGAGGCCGGGTTCGGCGTCCCCGTCGAGTTCTCGCCCTCGGAGCTGTTGAACGAGAAGGTGGACGCCGATCGGGACCCGTACTACGTCCTCGGCGCGTGCAACCCGGCGATGGCCGATCGCGCGCTCGACATGAGCCTGAAGACCGGCGGGCTGTTCCCCTGTAACGTCGTCGTCTGGGAGGAGGAGCCGGGCGTCCAGCACGTCTATCACCTGAGCATCATGCGGATCGGTCGGCTCGTCGGCGTCGCGCCCGACTCCGAGGAGTGGCGGGAGCTGATCGAGGAGACGGGCGCGCTCGCGGAGGAGGCGTTCTCGAACCTCGACGGCGCGAACTGACGCCGGCTACTCTCGCTTCTCGCGCTCTAACTCCTCCACGTGCCGCTCGAGTTCGCGGACCCGATCGTCGGAGGAGCGTCGTCGGAGGAACCCGACCACCGCGGCACCGCCCACGAGGAGGAAGGCGAGCGGGACGACGAACACGAGGAGGACGATGAACAGCTCCGGACCACCCGGAACGCCGGGAAAGAGCGGGAGCGACGGCATATCGAGAGGAGTGATCGTCGCGGGTATCAGCTTTCTGGTCACTTCGACCCGCGTCTGGACGCGCGCCACTTCAGGTAGGCGAGCGCCAGCACTCCCGGGACGCCGAACGCGCCGAGCGCGAGCAGGCCGACGACCATCAGGTCGGTCGGGGAGACGGCGAGGATCACGATCGGTAGTCCCCGAGTGTCGCCTGGAGCCCCGACGCCATCTCGGAACTCCGGCGGAGGCGGTTCAGGTCGATCGGGAGCGCCGGCGCGAGCGTCCGCACCGCGTCGTGAAACGTCTCGGCTTCCCCCGGCCCCGCGTCGCCCTCGCTGAAGGCGTTCCTGACGCTCTCGCGGATCATCCAGACGCCCGTCGGTCCCCAGTAGTCCTCCGTGACGTCCCGGAGGACGAGCACCTTGGCCTGCCGCCCCCGGTCGGCGAGGTGTTCGAGCACGCCCAGGCGGGCGGCGTAGTACGCCCCGGCGGTCTCCTCGACGTACCCAGTCCGGCCCTCGTAGCCCTCGTAGTCCGCGGCGACCAGGTAGCTCGCGTCCGGGGCGTAGTTCCAGATGCTCCCCGGGGCCTTCATCTCGACGAGTTCGTACTCCCAGCGCCCGGGTGCGAGAATCACCCAGAAGCGGTTGCCCATGTACTCGTTGTACCACACCTCGACGGCGTCGACGCTCGGGGCGTTGCGGATGCGCCCGCGGAGGTACTGGCCCACGGTGTCGTCGACGGCGGTGATCGACCAGCGCGTGGGGACGAGCCTGCGGCTCTCCGCGGTGCCGAGCGCGCCCGCCGACAGGATGCGGTTGATGTCGTAGACGTCGAACCCGCGGTTGTAGAGGTAGTTCATCGCCCCCTCGGCGCGCCAGTCGTCGTCCGAGAGGGTCTTCTCCACGGCGCGGGGTACGTGGGGGTTCTCGGCGAGCTCGGCGCTCTTCGCGGTCGCGCGCGGGCCGGTCGGCGTCGAGACGTTCGCGAGCCCCGCGTCGAGGTCGACCGTCGGGGGACCGTCGAGGCCTACCTCCACGTCCACCGGGCGGTCGGCGATGGCGACCTCGCGCTGCACGCCCACGAAGCCGTCCCACTCGTCGGCGACGTGGACGTTCGTCCGCTGGGTCGAGTTGAGCAGGTTCGTCCGCGCCTGGAACACGTCGTCGATCGTGAAGCCGCGGCGGTACCACTCGCCGCTCGTCTCGTAGTCGGCCGCGTGCTCGGCGTCGCTCACGGGCGCGAGCACGCCGGCGGAGACGTTCGGGTACGACGACCGCCCGACGAAGATGGACGGCGCGGTGCTGCCGAACAGGGAGTCGCCCTGCAGCGTCTCCTCGACGCGCCGCTCGACGTCCGCGAGGTAGTCGGTGATGGCGTAGGACTTCTCCCTCGCCAACTGGCGCATCCGGACCGACTCGTCCACGTCGAGCCCGTCGATGTACTCGTCGAGGCGCATTCGGTCGGGGTTGGTGCCCGACGGGTTTGAAGGTTCAGTTCCGGCGTCCGCGGGATCGCGGGGGCGCGGCGGAACGGCGGAACGGTGACGCGGCGGCCGCTCGTCGGCTGGCGAACGGGCGACACGGACGGCGTCTGGGGGTCCCGACGGCGGCGTGTCGCGCTCCCGCGGAGCGCCGTCGGGCGAACGTCAGCGCACGGGGTCGCTGGTCCCGGCTTCGTACAAAAACGTTCGCGCCGCTCGGAGGCGTCGCGTCGCGGAGAAGTAGTGGTCGGGAGCGCGAGTTAGCTGTGGATGCCCATCGCTTCGATCTGTTCCTGGTAGCGGTTGCGGATGGTGACCTCCGTCACCTGCGCTACGTCGGCGACCTCGCGCTGGGTCTTCTTCTCGTTGCAGAGGAGCGAGGCGGCGTAGATGGCGGCCGCGGCGTACCCCGTCGGCGACTTCCCCGAGAGCAGGCCCTCCTCCGCCGTCGTGGTGATGATCTCGTTGGCCTTCGACTGCACCTCCTCGGACAGGCCCAGTTCCGAGCAGAACCGCGGGACGTACTTCTTCGGGTCGACGGGCTCCATCTCCAGGGAGAGTTCCTGGGAGATGTAGCGGTAGGTCCGACCGATCTCCTTGCGCTCGACCCGCGACACCTCGGAGATCTCCTCGAGGCTGCGGGGGATGCCCTCCTTGCGGCAGGCGGCGTAGAGCGCGCTGGTGGCGACGCCCTCGATCGACCGCCCGCGAATGAGATCCTCCTTGAGCGCGCGTCGGTAGATGACGCTGGCGACCTCGCGGACCGAGCGGGGGACGCCCAGCGCGGAGGCCATCCGGTCGATCTCGCTCAGCGCGAACTGGAGGTTGCGCTCGCCGGCGTCCTTGGTGCGGATACGCTCCTGCCACTTGCGTAGCCGGTGCATCTGGCTGCGCTTCTTCGAGGAGATCGAGCGGCCGTAGGCGTCCTTGTCCTTCCAGTCGATGGTCGTCGTGAGCCCCTTGTCGTGCATCGTCTGCGTGGTCGGGGCGCCGACGCGCGACTTCTGCTGACGCTCCTGGTGATTGAACGCACGCCACTCCGGACCGGGGTCGATCTTCTCCTCCTCGACGACGAGACCGCAATCGTCACAGACGAGTTCCCCTCGATCCGTACTCTTAACAAGGTGGTCGGACCCGCACTCGGGGCATTCCCTCGTATTTTCCCGTTCTGTGTGATTCTCCTGCTCGCGCTCCCGGGTACGGGTGGACCGTGTCATCGCATTTTTATAGTATTACGGCTCCGCTATTTAAGACTTTGTATGGTGGAAATCGACGCGCCGGGTGGAGAATTCGCCGACGGGAACGCGTCTGACGCCGATTCACCCGCGGTATCCGCGTCGCCGATCGGAACCGACTTGCGACTCCCGCCGGGAGTCGGGGTATGCCGGTCATCGAGTGCGACCCCGACGAGGCGCGCGAGCGCCTGGCGGGGGCGGGCGTCACCGTCGAACCGGGGAACACGGAGCACGAGCGCTGGCGCGCGGAGTACGAGGGAGCGACGGCCGTCGCGTACGACGACAAGGTCGTCGTGCAGGGGGGCGCGCCCGGGCGGCTGGTCGGGCTCCTGCGCGACGGCGGCGGCCGCGCGCACGTCTACTTCGACGGCGCGGCGCGCGGCAACCCCGGTCCGGCGGCGGTCGGGTGGGTCGTCGTCACGGGCGACGGCATCGCCGCCGAGGGCGGCGAGCGCATCGGACGCGCGACCAACAACCAGGCGGAGTACGAGGCGCTCATCCGCGCGCTCGAGGTCGCCGCCGACTTCGGGTTCGACACCGTCGAGATCCGCGGTGACTCGCAGCTCGTGGTCAAGCAGGTGACGGGCGCGTGGAACACGAACGACCCCGAACTGCGCGAGCGGCGCGTCCGCGTCCACGAGCTCCTCCGCGAGTTCGACGACTGGTCGCTCGGACACGTTCCGCGGGAGATAAACGACCGCGCCGACGACCTGGCGAACGAGGCACTCGATGACGGGGGTTCCTGACGACGCCGTAGAGGAGGCAACGCGACTGACCCGACTTGCGCGCGACGCCGTCGACGAGCGGGAGGCCGAGGCCGCGCGCGCGAGGCGCGACGACCTGCTCGCCGAGCACGGGTTCACGGCTCGAGTGAGAGAGGAGGACGCGACGCTCGTGCTCTACCCCGCCGAGTGGGTCGAGGACGGGACCGTCCGGTTCGACCGTATCGACGACACCGATCGCGCGATAGAGCGACCGCTCGAGGGTCCGGGCGACGGGACCGACTGGGAGGCCGTCGAGGCGCACAACCGCGCGGTCGTCGCGCGGGTCGCGGCGGAGCACGGGGAGGTCCACGGGAAGAACGCGGCGGCGTTCGCGGACTTCATGGGTAACCACTACGCGAAACCCATCGAGGCGGCCACCGCGCGGACGCGGACGGAGTTCCTCGCCGAGTACTTCCCGCGCAACGCGTGGCCCGACGAGAGACAGCGCGAGGTAGTCGAGGAGTCGGTCGACCTGACGATAAAAACGGCGCGCGAGTTCTGACGGCGTCGGCCGCACCCGTCGAGCGTTCGTCGGTCGACGAACGCTGCCCGCGACGGACGGCCGGCAGTACGACTTACTCCGCGGCGTCGACCAGCGCGCGGAGCTCGTCGGCGCGCTCCGCGTCGGTCACGAACCGCGAGAAGATCCAGCCCAGCTGGCCGAGGACGGCCTGCTTTCCCTTCTCGGTCAGCGCGTACTGGTTCGTGCGTTTGTCGAGTTCGCTCTTCTCGACGAGCTCCATCTCGACGAGGTCGTCGAGGT
The DNA here is from genome assembly GCF_029338575.1 of Halomarina halobia. Taxonomy (GTDB): domain Archaea; phylum Halobacteriota; class Halobacteria; order Halobacteriales; family Haloarculaceae; genus Halomarina; species Halomarina halobia. The sequence continues at coordinate 1,703,564 of NZ_CP119992.1, read as the reverse complement.
TCGGGTAGAGCCGTCCGTGGTTGACCTCCGATCCGTAGTAGTCCTCCAGCTCGCGCTTGATCGCGAGCCCGTAACGCGGTTCCTCGGAGAGGATGACGAGGATGTTCTGCTGGAATGCGGTGAGTTCCCGCCCGATGCCCGGTTCGCCGGAGACTGACTGTGCCTCTGACATAAGTGGATAAATGTCATGGCGGTATATAAAACTTCTCAACTATCCATGGATTTGTAATCGTTTTCGCGTTACTGCGGACGTATCTATACGTATTAACAGTTTCACATCCTCTGCCTTTATATAGGCCTTTCGAAAGTGAATGTCCCTGTCGTTGATGGAACGGGAGGCCGAAAGTACTTTTTGGCCATCTGTCTCACGTTCGGTGATGGCTAATCTCTGGGAAGACCTCGAGACCGGTCCGAACGCACCCGAGACCGTCTACGCGGTGATCGAGTGCCTGAAGGGCGAGCGGAACAAGTACGAGTACGATAAGGACGTCCCCGGCGTCGTGCTCGACCGCGTCCTCCACTCGAACGTCCACTACCCCTCCGACTACGGGTTCATGCCCCGCACCTACTACGACGACGAGGACCCGTTCGACGTGCTCGTGCTCGTCGAGGACGCGACGTTCCCCGGGTGCATCATCGAGGCGCGTCCCGTCGCCCTCATGAAGATGGACGACGACGGCGAACAGGACGACAAGGTCATCGCCGTGCCGACGGAGGATCCGCGCTTCGACCACGTTCGGGACCTCGACGACATCACGCAGCAACAGCGCGACGAGATCGACGAGTTCTTCGCGACCTACAAGAACCTCGAGGCCGGCAAGGAGGTCGAGACGCTGGGCTGGGAGGGCAGGCAGGCCGCGCTCGACGCCATCGAGCACGCACAGGACCTCTACGAGCGGAACTTCGCCTGACCGCGTCCCTCGCGATACCCCGCGGTAATCGCGGCGTCGTCCGGAATGTGTTATAATTATGGGTAATTACTTGTGTTCGAGCCGGCTAGAACCGCTCGTGATGTCCACCACCGAGCCGTTCGGCTGCCACCACCTGACGGTCGTCCCCGAGAACTTCGATCCGCGCGTCGACCGCACTCGACGCGACTCCCCGCGCAGTCGCTGACCCGGCCAATCCGAAGCGGTTCGATGCAGTGCGGCTCGATCGATTCGGTCCGATCCGGCCCGATCCGGCACGGTCGCATTCAGTGTGCTTCCGATTTACCACAGGCGGCGAGACGCGGGCAGAAAGCCCCGCAACCCCTGACGGCGAAAAGAACCTTCTTGTGGGAGTGCGACGGTAGCGATACCATGGGACTGTTCGACCGCCTTCGCGGCGATGATGGGCCACAAGTCGCCTTCTTCGGGATCGACGGCGTCCCCTATAGCCTGCTCAGAGACCACACCGACGAGTTTCCGAACCTCGCGGCCGTCGCGTCCGAGGGGACCGCGGGGGCGATCGACAGCATCGTCCCGCCCGAGTCCAGCGCCTGCTGGCCCGCGCTCACGACTGGGGTCAACCCCGGCGAGACCGGCGTCTACGGCTTTCAGGACCGGGAAAACGGCTCGTACGACACGTACGTTCCAATGGGTCGGGACGTGCAGGCGACGCGCCTCTGGGACCGCGTTCAAGCCGCGGACCGGGACGCGACGGTGATGAACGTCCCCGTCACGTTCCCGCCCCAGCGTAACGTCCAGCGGATGGTGAGCGGCTTCCTCTCGCCGAGCGTCGACAAGGCCGCCTACCCCGACGAACTGCGCGAGACGCTTCAGGAACTCGGCTACCGAATCGACGTGAACGCGAAACTCGGCCACCAGGAGGACAAGTCCGAGTTCATGGAGGACGCCCACGCGACGATCGACGCGCGCTTCGAGGCGTTCAAGCACTACATCCGGCAGGACGACTGGGACCTCTTCTTCGGCGTCTTCATGACGACCGATCGGGTCAACCACTTCCTGTTCAAGGACTACGAGCGCGACGGCGAGAACAAGGAGCTGTTCATGGACTTCTACCGCAAGGTGGACGACTACCTCGGCCAGCTCCGCGAAATGCTCGACGACGACACCACGATGGTCGTCGCCTCGGACCACGGGTTCACCAGCCTCGACTACGAGGTCCACTTCAACCAGTGGCTGGTGGAGGAGGGCTGGCTCGACTTCCAGGGCGACGAGCCGAGCGAACTCGGCGACATCACCGACGACACGCGCGCCTACTCGCTCATCCCCGGCCGGTTCTACGTCAACCTGGAGGGTCGCGAGCCGCGCGGGAGCGTGAGCGAGGAGGACTACGAGTCTGTCCGCGACGAACTCAAGGAGCAACTCGAGGCGCTCGAGGGCCCCAACGGGACGGCAGTCGCGGAGCGCGTCGTCACCAAGGAGGAGGCGTTCCGCGGCGCGCACGACGACATCGCGCCCGACCTCGTCGTGATCCCGAACCACGGCTTCGACCTCAAGGCCGGGTTCAAGGGGACGGGCGACGTGTTCGGCGTCGGCCCGCGAAACGGCATGCACAGTTTCAGCAACGCCTGCCTGTTCATCGACGACGCCGACGCGCGCGTCGGCGACGCTGACCTGCTCGACATCGCGCCGACGATCCTCGACCTGATGGACGTCGAGTACGACCGCACGTCGTTCGACGGCTCCAGCCTCGCGCGCTGATCGGAGTCGAGCGTTCGTCCGACGACCGAGAACTCACGATTCGTCAGTCGGGACGTTCGCGTACAGTTACCCGTCTGGGCCCCCATCGGTGAGCATGAACCGGCCGCCGCGGACGACGCGCGAGGCGCTCGAACGCATCGCTGCGGTCGCGCGCACCCGCGAACTCTCCCTCGCGGCCGCCGGCATCGCCTACTACGCGCTCGTCTCGCTCGTGCCGCTCCTGGTGCTCACCGTGGTCGTCCTCACCGCGGTCGTGGGCGAGCAACTGGCCGAGTTCGTCCTCCGGCAGGCGGGGGCGATGCTCTCGCCCAGCGGTCGCAGCGCCATCCGCGAGACGGTCAGCGACGCGAGCGGTCGCGAAGGGGCGTTCGCGCTCGGCTCGCTGGTCCTTCTCTGGGCCGCGATCCGGCTCTTTCGCGGCATCGACGCCGCCTTCGCAATCGTCTACGGCACGTCCGACGACAACGACGTCCTCCGACAGTTCCGCGACGCCGCCGTCGTCCTCGTGACCGTCGTCGCGATCGCGGCCATCCTCGCCGGGATCGACATCGTGGTCGGCGTCAGATCCCCCCTCGGGCTCGGCGTCGTGAACCTGATCGCCCAGTTCCTGGCGCTCGCGTTCGTGCTCGTCCCGCTCTACTACTTTCTCCCCGACGCCCCGGTGTCGCTCCCGGAGATCGTCCCCGGCGCGGTGGTCAGCGCCGGCGGCTGGACCCTCCTGGGGGTCGTCTTCGAGGTCTACGCGGCCACCGTCGGGACCTCCCTGTACGGCGCGCTCACCGGGATCGTCCTGTTCGTCACGTGGCTGTACGTCTCCGCGCTCGTCCTGCTGCTCGGCGCGATCGTCAACGTCGTCCTCGCGGGTCGCGACTGAGGTAGTGTTCGGATATGCCTGTGAGCTCTGCCGTCGTCTGTTATGAGACCTCTCGAAAGCCCACCCGCGGCGGCTGGCCGATCCACCGCCGCGGATCCACCGCCGCGGGTTGAACGTTCGAGGTGTCCTCAGTCACGCCCTCACCGTGACTGAGGGTAGTGGTTAGATAGGTGGGGAAACTGGAAGCGGCGACGTTCCCGCCTGTAAACCCTCGGTACGCTCGACTCCCGCGGCTCGTCGCGCGCGTTCGCTCGCGCTGTTCGCTCACGTGCTTACGTCGCCGGGGTTCGTCGAGCGTACCTTGCCCTTTCGATCCGCCAGGGTGGCGGTCGATCCGCCAGCGGAACCGGTGGTGGTCGGCTCCTCATCCGAACACTGTCGCGACTCGGGGGCCGAAGGTTCAAGTACCGGAACGGGGCCACTCCGACCCGATGACGGACGACACGCTCTCGGCTCGCGTCGACGCGCTCGAACGTGCGCTCACCGACGGCCGCGACCTCCCCGATCTGAGCGAGACATCGCGCGTCGCGGCCAGGCTGACCGAGGTCGAGGACCGCGTCGACGAACTCGACGACCGCGTCGACGAACTGGACGCCGCGGTGCAGGCGCTCCGCGGTTACGTCGGCGAGGTGAGACACGTCAACCGGGCGGTCGAGCGGCGCGCGGACGCCGCCCTCGCCGCCGTCGAATCGCTCGACGACGCGGATCGGTCGCCCGACCTCGCCTCCGACGGCGGTGCCGCGTCCGCCGCTCCGCCGTCCGCCGTCTCGCCCGCCGTCGCCTCGCCGTCCGCCGAGTCGACGACCGAGCCGAACGCCGCGGGCAGTTCGGCGGAGGACGCCACCGACGGCGACGAGGTCGACGGGGCGCTCGCCCGCCTCCGGAACGCCCTGTAGTGTTCCGCGTCGTCCTCGCGGTCCTGCTCGCCCTCGCGCTCGTGGGCGCGTCCCTCCCGGCCGTCGAGCGGGCGCGGGTCGCGGCGAGCGACGCGGCCGTCGAACGGCAGGCGCTCGCGCTCGCGGCCGCGACCGAGCGCGTCTGCGCGGACAGCGACCCCGTCGCCCCCGGCGCGCGTCGCGTCGTTACCCTCGCGCTCCCCGACCGCTCGTTGGGCCGCGCCGGCGTCGCGCGGGTTCGCGTCACCGCGCGCGGCGTCCGCTGGCGGGTTCGCGGCGGCGCGGGACGTCGCCTGCCGTTCGACGGACCGGTCGCGCTCGACCGCCCGATAGAACGGCGCGGACCGGGTCGCCACCGCCTCCGCGTCGCCTGCGAGCGCCGCGGCGGTCGCGCGGTCGCCGTCGTCCGGACACAGATTTATAACCGAAACCGGGACCAGCCCACCCATGTCCTGGTTCCGGTTCGGCTCCCTCGGTCGCGGGTCGCCGCCCGCCTGCGCCTGCCGCCCCCGCGCGGACGGCGACCGTCTCGTCGTGGACGCGAGCGACTGCGACGGCGGCGGCGTCGTAGAGCGCAGCCCCGACTGCCGCGAGACGGTCGTCGACGCGCTCGCCCGTCGCGACGCCGAGGCCGTGCTCGTCCGCGCGGCGGGCGTCGAGCGGTCCTACGAGGAGGACGCGGCGGCCCTCCTCCTCGCCGCCGGTCGGTTCGTCGAGGCGGTCGCCCACCGCGACGAGGCGCTCGCGGAGCGCGCCCGCCGCGATCCACTCCTCGCCGCCCGCCAGGCGACCGGCCGCGCGGGGGCGCTCGCCCGCATCGCCGCCGAGACGGGGCTCGCGGAGGGCGCGGCCCGCGCCGAGGGGTACGAGGACGCCCTTCGCCCGCGCGTCGGGCCGACCGTCGCCCGTGCCCGGGTCGCCGTCCGCCCGCCGTCCGACGCGCGCCTCGTCGAGCGGCGCGACCTCGACACGGGTGCGGTCGCCCGGATCTACGAGCGGCCGGGGGACGAACTCCGACTCTACCACCTCGTCCCTCCCGAGCACGCGTTCGCCGACGACGCCCTCGCCGCGCTCGCCGCCGCATACGAGCGGCTGGCCGCGGGGGACGCGCCCGGCGACCGCACCGCCGGGCGCGCCGTCCGGGCGGTCGCGGACGCGAGCGAGGACGCGAACGTGCCCGTCGAACGTCTCGCCGCAGTGCTCGAGAAGCACACCGCCGGCGCGGGCGTCCTCGACGACTTCTTCGCCGACCCCGACTGCTCCGACGTGTTCGTGACCGCCCCCGCAGACGCCGCGCCCCTCCGCGTTCGCCGGGGCGACGAGACCCTCCGGACGAACGTCGGGCTGACCGAGCGCGGCGTCGAGACGCTCGCCTCGCGCTTCCGGCGGACGAGCGGTCGGGCGTTCTCGCGGGCGAGTCCGACGCTGGACGCGGTGACGACGGCGGGCGGTCGCCGCGTCCGCGTCGCCGGCGTCACCGACCCCGCGAGCGACGGCGTCGGGTTCGCCTTCCGCGCCCACGACGTCGAGGCGTGGACGATCGCGGCGCTCGTGGCCAACGGTACGCTCCCCGCGGGCGCGGCGGCGGTCTGCTCGCTCGCCGTCGAGCGCGACGCCGCCTGCCTCGTCACCGGCGGTCGCGCGTCGGGGAAGACGACCCTCCTCTCCGCGCTCTGCTGGGAACTCCCGGCGGCCGTCCGGGTCGTCGCGATCGAGGACACGCCCGAGCTCCCCGTCGCCGCTCTGCGCGATCGCGGACGGGACGTTCAGCGCCTCCGCGCCGACGCGGACGCGGACGCGGACGGATTCTCCCCCGAGGAGGCGGTCAGAACCGCGCTCCGGCTGGGCGACGGCGCGCTCGTCGTCGGCGAGGTGCGCGGCGCGGAGGCGGGCGCGCTGTTCGAGGCGATGCGCGTCGGCGCGAACGACAGCGCCGTCCTCGGCACGATCCACGGCGACGGCGGGGAGAGCGTCCGTGAGCGCCTCGTCTCCGACCTCGGCGTCCCCGAGCGCGCGCTGGGGACGACCGACCTCCTCGTCACCTGCGCGCTGACGCCCGAGGGTCGCCGCGTCGCGGCGATCGAGGAGGTCTGCGCCGTCGAGTCGGGCGTCGCGTTCGCGCCGCTGTTCGAGCGAAGCGACGGCGGCCTGGCCTCGACGGGCCGCGTCGAGCGCGGCGAGAGTCAGCTCCTCGACTGCCTCGCCCGCCCCGGCGAGTCGTACGCCGACCTGCGGGAGGCGCTCGACGCCCGCCGGTCGTGGCTCGACGAACTGGCCGCCGCCGACCTGACCGACGCCGCGACCGTCGTGAGCGAGCACGCCCGCCGCCGCGGGCGTGACCGACGGCGTGGCCGATGACGCCGCGCCGAACGCGTCCCCGTGACGGTGACGGCGGGGATCTGCCGACGATCCGCCGCCTCGCTCGCCGCGCGCCGCCGTACCTCGCCGGCGTCCCGCGGGATCGCTACCGGCGCGCGCTGCGGTTCCTCTCGCCGACCCTCGCCGCGGAAACCGTCGGCGCGGCGCTCGCGCTCGCCGTCCTCGCCGGGGGACCCGCCGCCGCCGGACTCGGCGCGCACCACCTCGTCCCGACGGCGCTCGCGGCGGGGTTCCTCGGGACGGTCGCCGGGTGTCGGCTGCCGCTCCGGGCCGCCCGCGCCCGTCGGACGGCGGCGCTCGGTGCCGCGCCCGACCTCGTCAGCCGGGCCGTGCTCAGGATGCGGCTGACGCCGACGCCGGAGACGGCCGCGGCGTTCGCCGCCCGGACCGGGCGGGGCCCGCTCGCCGACAGCCTCCACCGCCACGTCGAGCGGGCCGTCGGGACGCCCGCGTCGGGCCTCGGAGCGTTCGGGGAGCGGTGGCGGGAGGCGTACCCGGCGCTGCGTCGCGCCGCGCACCTCGTCGAGGCGGCGGGGGCAGCGCCCGCCGGTGAGCGCGAGCGGACGCTCGACCGGGCCGCCAGCGCCGTCCTCGACGGAACGCGCGAGCGGATGACCGAGGCGACCGCGAACCTCTCGGGGCCCGTCTCCGCCATCTACGCGTTCGGGGTCTTCCTCCCGCTCGCGCTGGTCGCCGTCCTCCCGGCCGGGCGCGCCGCGGGCGTCCGGGTGACGCTCCCGCTGGTCGTCGCCCTGTACGACGCGCTCCTCCCCGCGCTGTTGTTCGCCGCCGCCGTCGCCGTGCTCGCGCACCGCCCCGTCACGTTCCCCGCGCCCGCCGTCTCGCGGGCGCACCCCGACGTCCCCGACCGACGGCGCGGCGCGGCGGTCGCGTTCGGGGCCGGCATCGCGTCTGGCGGCGCGGCCGGCGCGCTCGCCGCCCTCGCGCTCCCCCGCTGGACGCTCCCGCTCGCCGTCGCCGGGATCGGCGTCGGCGCGGCCCTCCTCGCGTGGTACCGACCGGTGGTCGCCGTCCGTCGGCGGGTCCGTGCCGTCGAGGACGGCCTGGCGGACGCGCTCTACCTCGTCGGCCGACGCGTCGAGGAGGGGCGATCCGTCGAACGGAGCGTCGAACTCGCGGCCGACGAGGTGACGGGCGAGATGGGTGCGGTCCTGGAGGCGGCCGCCGCGCGACAGCGACGACTCCGCGTCGGCGTCGGCGATGCGTTCCTCGGCGAGCACGGCGCGCTCGCGGCCGTCCCCAGCCCGCGCGTGCGGAGCACCGCCGACCTGCTCGCGATCGCCGCGCGCGAGGGTCGCCCGGCGGGGGCGGCCGTCGTCGCCATGGCCGACCACGTCGAGGAACTCCGGTCGGTCGAACGGCGCTCGCGGCGCGACCTCAAGCGGGTGACGGCGACCCTCTCGAACACCGCCGCGGCGTTCGGGCCGCTGGTCGCGGGGGTCACGGTCGCCCTCGCCGACGCGCTCGGCGGTCGCTCGCTCGCGGGCGCCCCCGTAGCCCTCCCGACGGGCGGCCTCGGCCTCGCCGTCGGGGCGTACGTCCTCCTGCTCGCCGCGCTCCTGACCGCCCTCGTCGCGGGTCTCGATCGCGGGTTCGACCGCGCCGTCGTCGGCTACCGCGTCGGCGGGGCGCTCTGCTCGGCCACGACGGTCTACCTCGTCGCGTTCGCGGGGGCGCGACTGCTGACCTAGCTGGGGGCGTAGATTCATATACCGGAGGGGGACCAGCGTCCCCATGTTCGACGTTCCGATCGACTCGATCGCCGCGTGGGTCGGCCTCGCGCTCGCCGGCGTCGTCCTCGTCGGCGTGGCGCTCGCGCTCCCGACCGCGACCCCGCCGGACGCGGCGGCGGCCGCCGACACGGTCGACGCGGTCGCCGCGAGCCCGCACGCGGCGACCGCCGATCACCCCCTCCACGGGGCGACGGTTCGACTCGACTCGCGCCGCCTCACGCTCGTCCGGAGCGGGGCGCGCGCGCACGCGACGTTCGCCTACGGCCCCGTCACGCCGGTCACGCCCGGCACTCGGCTCGCCCGGGTTCTCGCCGGCCGGCCGGCGGAGGCCGTCTTCGAGTCCGCCCGTTCGCTGGCCCGGGCGACGGCCGCGGCCCGCGAGCGCGCGCCGGTCGTCAGCACTGCCGCCGACCGACTGCTCGTCAGACACGTCCGCTGGAGGGGCGTCGATGTCACGCTCGTCGGGGCGTAGGGCGCAGGTCGAGCCGGTGGCGGCGCTGGTGGCGCTCGTCGCCCTCTCACTCGCCGTGAGCCTCTACGCGGGCGTCGCCGTCGAATCAGTCGCCCCCGACGCGGACGACGGTGGGACGGCGGCGACCGCAGCCGACCGGGCGGTCGCGCTCGTCGCGCCCGCCGGCGTCGCGACGCCCGCCGACCTCCCGGCCGTGACCGACGCCGCGCCGGCGGGCTACCGGCTCAACGCCACGCTCTCCGCCGGCGGCGAGCGCTGGCACCTCGGCCCGGCCGCCCCGTCGACGGCTCCCCATGCGACCCGTCCGGTGAGCGTTCGCCTGTCCCCCGGGCGGGTCGTCCCCGGGACGCTCTCGGTGGTGGTGTGGCCGTGAGCGCGCGAGGCCAGAGCACGGTCGTGGACGTCGCGCTCGCGCTCGTCCTCGTCTCGGCCGCCGTCGGCCTCCTCACGGCTCCGTCACCCGCCACGACCGACGACGCTGCCGACGAGGTCGCCGCGGCGCTCCAGACGAGCACGGTCACCGTCTCCGCCGACGGCGGGAACCGGACGCTCCACGGGACGCCCGCGCAGTTGCTCGCGCGCGCGACGGTCGATCGCGCTCGATTCGAGGGGACCGCGCTCCGCCGACCCGACCCCGCCACTCGTCGCGCCGTCGAGCGGGCCGTCGCCCGCGTCGCCCGCCATCGCGCGGCGCGCGCGCAGGTGATCGCCCGCTGGCAACCGTACTCCGGAGCGCCCGCCGCCGGACGGGTCGTCGTCGGGGGGACGCCCCCCGCGTCCGCGACCGTCGACGCCGCCGCGACGACGATCCCGGCACCTCTCCCCTCCGGTGCGGTCCCCCCGACGCGAGCGGCACCCGGGTACGACGCTCTCGGGAGCGCGGCGGCCGAGTCGGTCGTCGCCGTCGTCGCGCCGCAGTCCCTGCTCCGACGCGCCCGCTACGACGAGCGCGCCAGAACCCGGCTCGTCGAGCGGCTTCGCCGCCTCGATCGGGCGCTCGGCGGACGGACCGTCGCTCCCGATCGTCCGGCGTCGGCGAACCTGACCGCGACTCGCGAGCGGCTCCGGGGGGCGCTCGCGGCTCGGTTCGCCGCTGACCTCCGGGAGCGGTTCGCGTCGCCCGACCGCGCGGCGCGAGCGGTGACCGTCGGGGAGATACGGATCGTGATCCGGACGTGGTCGCCGTGAGGCTGGCCGACGATCGGCGCGGCCGCGTCCCGTTCGCGCTCGTCGCCGTCCTCCTGCTCGTCGGGAGCGCGGCCATCGTCGCCACCGACCGACCGAGCCGGCGCGAGACGCCGGCAGTGGACCGGGTCGTGGAGGCGACGACCGCCGCCGCGCAGACGGCGCTCAGACAGGCCGCCGTCGTCGCCGCGCGCGAGGCGGCGGCGGATCCGGTGACCGAGCCGGTCGACACGCCCTACGGGCGCGTCGTGAACGACTCGTCGCCGTTTCGCGACGCCCTCCGGATCCGCGCGTACCTCGCAGCGCGCTCGTACCTCTCTCGCGTCGGGGAGCGCCGCGACGGCGTGAGCGCGTCCGTCTCCCTCCCGGCCGTCCGGTCGCCGGCCGATCTGCGCGCGGCGAAGCGCCGCGTCGACGTCGAGCGGACCGGGCCGAACGGGACGGCCCTCCGCGTCCGGTTTCGGGGCGTGACGGTGCGGGCGGAGCGCGGCGGTCGTGTGGTCGCGGAGCGGCGCGTCTCGCCCGCCGTCACCGTCGCCTCGCCCGCGCTCGCGCTCCACGACCGGGTGACGGCGTTCGAGCGAGCGCTGAACGCCGGACCGCTCGAAGACGGCCTCGGGCGGCGGCTCGCGGTTCAACTGTACGCGCTGGCCTGGACGCGCGGCTACGCCCAGTACGCCGGCGCACCCGTCGCGAACGCCGTCGCCAACCGCCACGTCGAGGTCGCGACGAACGCCGGCGCGCTCGCCGTCCAGCGGACGACGCTCGGCGCGACCGCGAACGGCGGCGAACGGGCGGTCGCCCGCAGTGCCGCGCGGGTCGCGGCGACCGACCTCCTCAGGGCGGGCGGGATCGACGCGGGCTGGACCGACGCGGCCGTCGGCGTCGTCGAGGAGGCGACGCGGGCCGACGGCGTCGCCCTCGCCTCCGAGCGCCTCGTCGGCGACGGGACGGTGACCGTTCGGGCGAACCACAGCGCAGACCGGGCGCTGATCGACGTGCTCGGAGGGAGCGACGCGTCGTCCCTCGCGAGCGTCGTCGGTCGCGGCTACGCGGCCGACGCGCGCCTGTTCGTCCGCGCGACGCGGATCGACGTATCCGACGCGGGAACGACCGTCCCCGGCGGCAACTGGACGCTCGTCGACCGCCGGCGGACGACCGACCGCCGCGTCCTCGACGGCGACGGCGCGGTCTCGGCTCGCGTCCCGTCCGGGTGGCGGACGTTCGAGCGGTACGAGCGGCGGGTGGTCGTGACGCGCACGACCGTCTCCCGCTGGCGGCGCGGGTCGGAACGGCGAACCACGCGCCGCGTTCGGACCGAGCGCCACGCCGTCTCGATCGCGCTGGCCGGACGACACTCCCCCGACTCCCGAGTGCCCCGGCTCGGCGTCGAGCGCGTCTACGAGCGCGGCGGACCGCTCGCCGGGCCGAACCTCGCCGGCGTTCCGGAGGCGGCGACGGGCCGCCTCGTCGCGTCGCGGGGCGGGCCCGACGCGCTCGCGCGCCGAGCCGTGACCGGAACGTTCGACCGGCGGCCGGTCCGCCTCGCGGGGGCGCGCCCCGACGGCCTCCGGCCGTGGCTCCGGCGCGACCTGGCGGCGCTCCACGAGCGCGTCCGGTCCGAGTCCGTCACGCTCCCGCGCGCGGCCGTCGCGACGTACGACGCCAACCCCTCGGCGCGGCTGGCGGACCGCCTCCGCGCGCGGCGGGCCGAACTGCTCGGCGCGCCGCCCCGGTACGCGGGCGTCGCCGACAAGGTGCGCGTCGCCGTCCGTCGGGCGTACCTGGATCGCGTCCTCGCGCGCCTCGACGAGCGCGCGGCGGCCCGGGACCGGACGCGGCGTAACCTGAACGGGGCGCTCGCGGAGGCCGACTTCGGATCGCTCGACCGGCTCCGCGGCGTGCTGGCCGTCAGCGACGACCCGCCGTCGTCTCGACCGCCGACGGATCGCGGACTCGGCGGTCCGCTCTCGCTCTCGGTCGAGACCGCGCCGACGTACCTGTCCCTCGATCCGGTGTCCCGCGAGCGTCTCGGCGTCGCCGGACGGGGTCGGGTGACGCCGCTCGATGCGCGCAACACCAACCTGTTCACCGTCCCGTACGGCGACGTGGCCGACGCCGTCACGCGCGGCCTCCTCGGTCCGGAGCGCGTCTCGCTGCGCACCGCCGCGACGACGCTCCGCGCGGAGCGCCGGGCGACGGCCGGCCGGGGCGATCCGGCCCTCCGCCGCGAGGTGGCGGCGGCGACTGATCACGTCCGCGGTCGGATGGCGACCGCCCTCGCGGCCGAGGGGATCGGACTGACCGACGAGTCGCCTGAGGCGGTCGTCGACCGCGGGCTGTCGCGCTGGCGGACGCCCGCCGCGCGCGCGCTGGCGCTGACGAACGGATCGGCCGTCGGGGCGGTCGTCGCCGAGACGCCGGGGGCGACCGCCGGCGAGCGCGAGCGGCTCGCGGCGCGACTCCGGGTCGCCGTCGACGACGCGCTCGCGTCCGACGCCGCCCGGCCGCCGGAGTCGACCGTGAGCGAGTCGGCGGGCGTCGTCCGATCGGCGGTCCGCGAGGGCGCGAAACGGGCGACGGAGTACGGCGTCAACCGGACGCTCGCCCGGTTCAATCGCACGCTCGCGTCGATCCCGACGGGGCTCCCGGTCGCGCCCGTCCCCGGCTACTGGTACGCCACGGTCAACGTCTGGGACGTGGACGTTCGCGGCGCGTACGAGCGGCTGGCGGTGCGCTCTCGTCGCGGCGCGAGGGAAACCGCGTACGTCCGCGAGCAGCGCCTCGTCCGTCTCGACGTGGACGGCGACGGCGCGAAGGAGCGCCTCGGGCGGACCGAACGGGTGGCCTTCGAGACGCGGGTTCCCGTCGTAGTCGTCGTCCCACCCGGCCGGCGCGGCGTCGGCGACCTGGACGGCGACGCGGACGAGCGCTCGCCGGGCTACGGGGAGCGGACGTGAACGCACTTATGCCGCGCCGGCGAAGGGGGACCATGCTCCAGAACGTCGCTGACGACCCCGGCGCGCTCACGCCGGAGGAGTTGCGCGCCCGCTACGACGACCGCCTGCGCGAGACTGTCGAGACGGTCGGCGCGGCCGAGGCCGCGCGGGAGGCGGGCGTCCCCCGCGAGGCGGTCGACGCGCTCGCCGCGGGCGGTTCGCCCGACCTCACGCTGGAAGAGGCGGCGGCCATCCTCGCCCTCCCGGCGGACGCGCCCGACGCGTCCGCCATCCGCATGGAGGTGCTCGACGACCTCATGATGGGGATGTCGATCGCCGTCCTCGACGTCGAGACGCTGGAGAGCGAACTCGACGGCGAGCTGGAGGCCAAGGAGATCCAGCAGAAGATCGAGGGCCGCTTCCCGATGACGCTCTCGGAACTCGCCCTCGTCCAGCAGGCCATCGAGAGGCGCAAGCCGTGAGTCCCCGTATACCCCCTCGACTCCGGTGTACGGCCGCGCCGAGACGCGGCCGGGGGTCGTCGGTGAGAACTGTCGTCCGCCCCGGCTCCGGTGATCCGTCATCCCGGGAGATGACGGAGGGTCGCCGGTGAGAACTGCCGTCCGCCCCGGCTCCGGTGTATGGCCGCGCCGAGACGCGGCCGGGGGTCGCCAGTGAGAACTGTCATCCTCGGCTGTGGCTACGTCGGCCTCGAACTCTGTCGTCGACTGGACGGCCACGACGTGACGGGCGTCCGACGCTCCGACGACGGGCTGGCCGCGGTCGAGGCGACCGGGGCGGCCGCCGTGCGGGCGGACGTGACCGACGCCGAGTCGCTCGCGTCGGTCCCCGACGTCGACGCCGTCGTCTTCGCGGCCAGTTCCGGCGGCCGCGACGCCGACGCCGCCCGGCGGGTGTTCGTGGACGGGTTGCGGACGGTCGTCGAGCACTTCGCCGCGCGCGAGGACCCGCCGGAGCGCCTTCTCTACACCTCCAGCACGGGCGTCTACGGCGATCACGGCGGCGACTGGGTCGACGAGGGGACGCGGATCGACCCGACGACCGAGAAGACGCGCGTGCTGGCGGCGGCCGAGCGGGTCGCCCGCGAGGAGGCCGCAGAGCGGGGGATCGACGGGACGGTCGTCCGCTTCGCGGGGCTGTACGGCCCCGGCCGCTACCGCCTCCGCCGGTACCTCGAGGGGCCGGTCACCGAGGGGTACCTGAACATGATCCACCGCGACGACGCGGCGGGCGTCCTCCGGTTCGTACTGGAGGAGCGCCCGCCGGACGACCTGCTGCTCGCCGCGGACGACGAACCCGCCCCGAAGTGGGAGTTCGCGGACTGGCTCGCCGACCAGTGCGGCGTCGAGCGCCCGCCGAAGCGGACGAAGGAGGAGCGCCTGGCGGCCGACGACCTCTCTGCGGCGGCGCGGCGGCGGATCCTCACGAGCAAGCGCTGCTCGAACGACCGCCTGCGCGAGCTGGGCTATGAGTTCACCTACCCGACCTACCGGGAGGGGTACCGCGCCGCGATCGAGGCCTATCTGGCCGGCGAGCCCCCCGACTGAGTGGTCCCCACCTAAGGCGCTCGGACGGGAAGGGGAGGTATGGCCACGAAGAACGGCACGTGGGCGTATCGCGACGCGTTCGACGGGTTCGCCCGCACCTATTTCCGCCGGTTCGGCGACGGCGTGGTGTCGAGCGTCGGCCTCGGCACCTACCTCGGCGACCCGACGGACGCCGTCGACGAGTCGTACCACGACACGACCGTGCGCGCGCTCGAGAGCGGCATCAACGTCGTCGACACGGCGATCAACTACCGCGCCCAGCGCTCCGAGCGAGTGGTGGGTCGCGCGCTGGCCGACGCCGACGTGGACCGCGAGGCCGTCCTGCTCGCGACGAAGGGTGGGTTCGTCCCCTTCGACCACGGCCGTCCCGCCGACCCCGCCGCGTACGTACGCGAGCAGTACGTCGACAGGGGGATCGTCGATCCCGACGACCTCGCACGGGGCATCCACTGCATCGCGCCGGGCTTTCTCGACGATCAGCTCGACCGATCGCTCTCCAACCTCGACGTCGACACGATCGATCTCTACTACGTCCACAATCCGGAGACGCAGTTGGAGGAGAACTCCCGCGAGGCGGTCTACGATCGGCTCGAGGAGGCGTTCACCCTGCTGGAGAACCGCGCGGCCGCGGGCGACGTCCGCCACTACGGCGTCGCCACCTGGCAGTGCTTCCGCGTTCCGCCCGACCACGACGCGTACCTGTCGCTGGCCGAGGTGGTGAACCGCGCCCGCGCCGCCTCCGACGCGGCGGGGACGGCGGCGACGCACCTCCGCGCGATCCAACTCCCGTTCAACGTCCACATGGCGGACGCGTTCACCGTCGAGGCCCACGAGTCGGTCGAGGGGCGCCAGAGCGCCCTCCGGTTCGCCCACGAGGCGGGCCTGAACGTCTTCACCAGCGCGTCGCTCGGGCAGGGGGAGCTCGCGCGCGAGGGGGCGATCCCCGACGCCGTCGACGCGAAGCTCGCGGGGGAGACGCCCGCCCAGCGCGCGATCAACTTCGCGCGGAGCGCGCCCGGCGTCACCTGCTCGCTCGTGGGGATGAGCGATCCCGACCACCTCGAGGAGAACCTCGCCGCCGGGACGTTCGAGCCGATGGGCGCGCGGGCGTTCGACCGAACGTTCGAGTAGTTCCCGCTCAGCGGTCGACCGCCCGGAGGTACTCCTCCAGCAGCGCGGGGAACTCCCGGCCGCGGAGGTAGCGCAGGCCGAGTTCCTCGGCCCAGTTGATGATGCCCTGGTCCTCGGTGACGACGCCCGCGTCGAGTTCGCGCGCGAGGATGAGCAGGTCGAAGTCCTCCCGTGAGTCGAGGACGCCCCGCCGCAGGGCCCCCCGGTACTTCTCGCGGAGGTCCGAGATGACGATGTCCACGCCGGTCATGTAGTCGTGATCCTCGACGGTCTCCGCGCGGGCCCGTTCGGCGCGACGGACGGCCTCCTCGGAGACGCGCAGGCCGCGGTCCACGCGGTCGTTCATCTCCTCTACGAACCGGTAGACGATCTCCGCGGGGACCGACACCTCGTAGCGCGCGGGGTTCTTCCGGATGACCCAGGTGTTGAGCTTCGAGATCG
Organism: Halomarina halobia; assembly: GCF_029338575.1. GTDB lineage: Archaea > Halobacteriota > Halobacteria > Halobacteriales > Haloarculaceae > Halomarina > Halomarina halobia. Next base: position 1,687,277 of record NZ_CP119992.1, on the reverse strand, counting down.
TCTCGTCGGACACGTCGCGGTCCGCGAGGATGGTCGTCAGTTCGCGGTGGATCGACGGCGGCATGTAACAGGAGATGTTGAGCGTCAGCTTCGCCGCCGCGACGGCGTCGAGCAGGCGGTCGAGCGCCTCCGCGAGCGTCTCGTCCTCCCGCCGGATCTCGTTGGTGAGGAACGCCGACGTATCCAGCACGAATCGCTGTCTGAGCGGGTAGTCGGCCATGCGTGGTACCCGTTCGCGTCCCGGGGAGATATATCATACCCGCGGCGAGGCGGACGTGGCCGGCGCGCCGCACTCGCCGACGACTCGCTTTTGTCCCTGCGGGCGGTACGTTCGTGCCATGAGTTACCACGAGTCGTTGGGGGTGTCTCGTGCTGACTTCGAGGCGCTCGCCGAGCACTTCCAGGATCGGGTCTACGAGGGGCGGCGCTACCGCGCGCTCCCGGACGCCCGGGGGTCGCTCGAACGCGGGACCGCGCTCCTCGACGGCGTCGTGATTCGGGGGTTCCCGAAGGTGCCCCGGACGTTCGTCCTCGGGGAGGGAGTCCCCCGGCACTTCGACGGCCCGTTCGTCGTCGAGGAGAAGCTGAACGGCTACAACGTCCGGGTCGTCCGCGTCGAGGGGGACGTCCTCGCGTTCACGCGCGGCGGGCTGCTCTGCCCGTTCACGACGTGGGCGGCGCGGGATCGGCTCCCCGTCGAGGCGTACTTCGACGCGCACCCCGAGTCGATGCTCTGCGCGGAGGCGATCGGCCCCGAGAACCCCTACACCACCCACGACTACCCGGAGGTCGAATCGCTCGCCTTCCGGGTGTTCGACGTCCGGGACCGAACGACCGGCGCGCCCCTCCCCGTCGCGGAGCGCCGGGAGCGCTGTGCGGCGTTCGACCTGCCCTCGGTCCGGCAGTTCGGGACGTACCGTCCGGAGGGGTCGGCCGCCGAACTCCGCTCGATCGTCGACCGCCTCGACGCCGAGGGTCGCGAGGGGGTGGTGACGAAGTCGCTCGACGGCTCGAGGCTGCTCAAGTACACGACGAGCGCGGCCAACCGCGGCGACCTGGCGTACGCCTTCTCCGTCCCCTTCGACTACGGCCGGGACTTCGTGTTCCGGCGGCTCGTCCGGGAGGCGTTCCAGTCGGTGGAGTGGGGCGAGGACGCGCCGACGCGCGCCGAGCGCGCCCGGGCGGTCGGCGAGGCGATCCTCGAACCGATGGCCGAGACGTTCGAGGCGGTGGCCGACGGCGATCTCGCGGGCCAGCGCCACACCGTCCGGGGGCCGCCGGCCGTCGTCGAGGCGCTGCTCGCGCACCTCCGGGAGCAGGGCATCCACGTCGTCGTCGAGGCGGACGCCGTCGAGGACGGCGAGCGCGTCGTCACCTACCTGAAGCGGATGGCGGCGACGACCGACAGGACGCGGGCGTACCTCGACGGGGCGATCGTCCGGGAGTAGCGGGAGTAGCACTCGACCGCCGATCCGTGACACGCGCTGGCGCGGATTCCGGTAGGTAGTGCCCGCTTCCGGAAGGTTTGAACGGATCCGGGCGGAACTCGGAGGTGTGTCTCGTCGTCAGTTGTTCGGGTCGCTGTGCGCGATGGTCTTTCTCGTGAACCTCGCCCGGGTCATCTACGCCCCGCTCCTCGTCCCCCTCCAGCAGACGTTCGGCGTCACGGAGGCGACGCTCGGCATCATCACGGCTCTGGCGTGGTTCGGGAGCGCGAGCCCCAGGTTTCCGGCAGGGTACCTCCTCACGAAGACCTCCCGGATGACCGTCGTCGTCGGGTCGGGCGTCCTGCTCACCGGATCGGCGCTGCTCGCCGCCGTCGCGCCCTCCGTGCGGGTCATCATGGTCGGCGCGTTCTGCATGGGGCTCGCGAGCGGCCCGTACTTCATCGCCGCCGGGCCGCTGCTGAGCGAACTCTTCCCGCGTCGGGTCGGTCGCGTCCTCGGCGTCCACGGCGCGGCGAGCCAGTTCGCCGCCGTCGGGGCCGCGCCGTTCGTCATCGCGGTCCTCGCGTTCGGATCGTGGCGGGCGACCTTCTACGTCATCGCCGCCGTCACCGCCGCCGTCACCGTCGCCATCTACCTCGTGGGGCGGCGGACGGCCCTGCCCGAGGCGGGGAGGGCCGACCGCGACCTCCTCGGGGCGGCGCGCGCGCAGTGGCGCATCATCGTCGCGGGTATCGCCTTCGTCAGCCTCACGGGCTTCGTCTGGAACGGCGTGTTCAACTTCTACGTCATCTACATGATGCAGGCGAAGTCGCTCTCCGAGCCGATGGCGAACGCGCTGCTCACCGTGCTGTTCGCGTCGGGCATCCCCGCGTTCGTCGTGGGCGGGGATCTCGCCGAGCGACTCCCGACGGTGCCGTTCATCATCGGCATCTCGGTCGCGTTCGCGCTCTCGCTGCTCGCGCTCACGAGCGTCTCGGGGCTGGTCGCCGTCGTCGCCCTTACAGCGGTCGTCGGCTTCGTCGTCCACTGCCTCTTCCCGGCGACGGACACCTACATCCTCGGGTCGGTGCCCGACCAGCACCGCGCGAGCACGTACGCCGTCTTCAGCGGGACGATGATGCTCCCGCAGGCGGGCGGGTCGATCGCCTTCGGCGTCGTCCGGGACGCGGGGTTCGGCTGGGACCCGCTCACGCGGGGTGCCGCGCTCGTCCTCCTGCTCGCGATGGGAGGGTTGTTCGGCCTCTACGCCGACGGGCGACTCCCGGCGACGGGCGCTCCGGTCAAGCACTGACCGCTCGGAGCGACACGACGGAACTTTTGGGTCGGCGGCTCCGATCCACTTCCGATGGAATACGTACAGGAGCGCGTGACGACGCTCCACGACTTCGCCGACCCCGTCCCCGACGCGCCCGTGGACCGGGCGGCGGTGGTCGTTCCGATGACCGAGCGCGAGCACGCCAGCCTCGCCGCCGAGCGCACGTTCGCGACGCTCGAACGGCTCGACCCGGGTCGCGTCGTCGTCGCCCTCCGGGCGGGCGAGGGGCGCGTCGGCGCGGTCCGCGACTGGCTCTCCGGATACGACCTCTCCTGCGAGGTGCTCTGGTGCGACGGGCCGGGCGTCGGGGCGCTGCTCGCCGACGCCGGCCTCGACGGGGCGCGGGGGAAGGGACGGGACGTCTGGCTGGCGCTCGGGGTCGCCGCCGCGAGCGAGCAGTTCGTCGTCGTCCACGACGCGGACGCGAAGGGGTACTCCGAGCGCCACGTGCGCCGCCTGCTCTTCCCGCTCGAACGCGGCCACGACTTCTCGAAGGGGTACTACGCCCGCGTCGAGAACGACCGCCTCTACGGGCGACTCTTCAGGCTGTTCTACGCGCCGCTCGTCCGGGCGCTCGCCGAGCGCCACGACGCGCCGCTCGTCGACTATCTCGACGCGTTCCGCTACGCCCTCTCCGGGGAGTTCGCCGCCAGCGGGTCGCTCGTCCGGCGATTCCGGGTCCCCCGCGGCTGGGGGCTCGAGGTCGGCACGCTCGGCGACGCCTTCCGCGAGGCGGGCTTCGCCGGCACCGCACAGGTCGACCTCGGCGTCCACGAGCACGACCACCGCGCCGTCTCCGGCCCGAGCGGGCTGGGCGACATGAGCGAGCAGGTGGGCGCGGCGCTCCTCCACGCGCTCGCCGACGCCGGCGTCCGACCCGAGTTCGACGCGCTCCGCGGGACCTACCGCGAGGCCGCGGCGACGCTCGTCGAGCAGTACGCCGCGGACGCCGCGTTCAACGGCCTCGACTACGATCGGGGAGAGGAGCGCGAGCAGGTGGCGGCCTACGCCGACGCCGTCCGCCCGCCGGGCGCGGACGACCGCCTCCCCGCCTGGGACGACGCGCCGATCGCGCCCGCGGCCGTCAGCGAGGCGGCGCGCGAGGACCTGGAGGGGGTCGCGTGAGCGACCCGATCGACCTCGACGGCGACGACCTCGCGGGCGTCGTCGACCTCTTCGGCGCGCTCACCCGCGAGGAACTCGACCGCGCGCTCGCGGAACTCGCGTTCAAGCGGGACGCCGACCCGCCCGACGCGCGGATAATCGAGCGGGCGCTCGCCGACTACGAACTCGTCGCCCACGACGGCCGGCTGGTGCCCGGCCCCGCCGCGTTCCCGGCCCTCCCCGAGGGCGCGGCGGACCTCCCCCACATCCTCGACGTGGAACCCCGCTCGCCCGACCGCGACGCCGTCGCGCGCACCGTCGAGGAGCGGTTCCGCGCCGAGACCGCCCGGGCGCTCGCCGACGGGGACGACGCCGCGGTCGCCCGCCTGCTCGACGCGAGCTACGACCTCGAGGCGTGGGGGCCGATCGACCTGGGAGACGCCCGCCGTCGGCTCGACGACGCGCGCGAACCCTGAGCGCTGCTACCGGAGCGCTTGCGCAGGACGTAAGCCGATTCCGTCCGAGAGGGGGGTATGGACCTGTCGCGGGTGGCCGCCCACGAGCCGGTCGAGGTGACCGACGAGGAGCGCGAGGCGGCCGTGCTGGTGCCGCTCGTCGCCCGCGACGACGGCCCGCACCTCCTCTTCACGAAGCGCGCCGACCACCTCGGCGAGCACCCCGGGCAGATGAGCTTCCCCGGGGGCGGTCGGGAACCAGGCGACGACGACCTCCTCGCGACCGCCCTTCGGGAGGCGAACGAGGAGATCGGCCTCGACCCGGGCGACGTGGAGGTGATCGGCCGCCTGGACGACATCCGCACCGTCACCAGCTACTCGGTCCGGCCGTTCGTCGCCCGGATCCCCGACCGCGAGTACGCGCCCGACGAGCGCGAGGTGGCCGAGATCGCCGTCCTCTCGATCGCCGACCTCACCGACCTCGACAACTACGACTCCGAGCGCCGCGAGCACCCCCACTACGGGGACATCAGGCTGCACTTCTTCCGCGTCGACGGCTACACGGTGTGGGGCGCGACGGGCCGGATGCTGGTCCAGTTCCTCGAACTCGCCACCGACTGGCGGCAACCCGAGGGGGTCGACCGGGTGGTGGACCCCGACGCGGACTTCCCGGTCTGACTCACACTCGAACCGCCCGCACACTCTCGATCGAAAGAGTGTTTACGCGACTGACTAATAATTCCGTATGCGAAGGAGATTCGAGGACCCGGAGTGGCTCCTGGAGGGCGCGGTCCGAATCGGCGCGATCGTCGCCGTCACCCTCCTCGTCTCGGGCACGTTCTCGCTGCTCGGGTCGGCGTTCCCGTTCGGTCTCGACGCGTTCTTCGAGTTCGTCGCCGCCGTCGTCCGGTACGCCGGGCTCATCACCGCCCTGATGTACGCCGTCGCGCGGGCGACGCGGTGAGTCCGGACCGCGCGGTCGCTACACTCGCGCCGAGCGACACCCTTATCCGACGAACGGACCTCCCCCACGCATGGTCGCACACGCGGCTGATCGAGTTCCGCACCGACTGTAGACACTTCTGCGTGACCGGGGTGACGCGATGCTGACCCAGCGGACGCTCTCCGCCGCCGGCATCGACGCCGTCGCGCTGAAGCCCACCGAGTGCGACGTGCGCGACGCGCTCTCGCTCGGCGTCGACACCGTCGTCGTCGACTACGAGGGGCGGGAACACCTGCCCGGCGCGGCGACGCTGCGCGCACTCGCCGCCGAGTCGACGGTCTACCTCACCACGCCCGTCCGCGCGGACGGGTTCGACCCACTGGGCGACGACTCGCTCGCCGACCTCCCCGAGGGCGTCGGCCGGGTGCTCGTCGCGGGCAACGCGGCGTACCTCGCCGACGCCGAGCGGAAACGGGCGATCGCCCCGCGCCTCCGGGCCGCGCTCGACGGGATCGCCGAGGGCGCGGGCGTCGACCCGTCGCCCGCGCCCTGGGTCGGCACCGAGGGCGTAGAGCGCCTCGCGCTGGCGGCGACCTCCGAACCCGGAGACGGGTCCGGAGGCGCTTCGAGCGACGGCCGCGCCGGCGCGTCCCCCGTCCAGTACGATCTCCTGGGCCGCACCACCGAGCGGGAACTGCGCGCGCTCCGGACCGTCGGCTTCGAGGGCGACGTGGCCGTCTACGCGCCCACCGTGCTCACCGACGACGACGACGCGATCCTCGACGCGGTGGGGGCGTACGTCGCCCGCCGGCGGGCCGTCGCTCGGGCGCTCCCCGAGGGTGGTCACGCCGACCGACGGGCGACGGGACGCGCCCGCGAAGTGCTGCTCGCCGCCGCGCGCGACTTCGCGCTCGTCGGGACCGCGGAGGAGGTGCGCGAGCAGGTCGCCGCGCTCCGCGCGGCGGGCGCGACCACCGTCGTCTGCTACCCGGCCCGCGGGCTACGCGCGTTCACGTAGCGAGGGGGAGGGACGGCGCTGTTCGGGGCGTCGCCCGCGGTTTCAGGCCCCGCGCTCGTCGTCTTCGTCCTCTCCGCCGTCCGGTCCGTCGCCCTCGACGTCCGCGCCGGGGGCGTCAGAGTGGACATCCGTCGCCGCGCTCCCCTCGGCGGCGTCGCTCCCCGTCGCCTCGCCCCCCTCCCGGTTCGCGCCCGCGCTCACGTCCACGTTCGTGTCCGCGTTCGCGCCCTCCACCTCCTCCTCCGTCGAGACGGCGACGTCTCGCCCCCTACCGCTCTTGGGGATCCGCACCCGCAGCGTGCCGTTGCTCGCGAGCGTCGCCTCCGCCGCCCGCGGGTCGACGTCAACGCTCTCCGGGAGGGCCACCGAGGCGTCGAGGGAGAGCCCCCGGCCGGGGATGCGCATCTCGTAGTTCTCGTAGTAGTCGCGAAAGCGGTCGATGCGGACGCGGACGGTGTTCTGGTCGAAGCGAACGTCGACGTCCTCCCCGGTCGCGCCGGGGGCGTCGAACACCGCGAGGTAGGCGTCCTCGCTCTCGAGCAGGTCGACTGACAGCGGGGTGCGCTCCTGGACGCGGCTGGAGAACTTCCCCACGCCGTCGAGGACGACGCTCTCGACTCGCTCGCTCAGGTCCTTCAACATGGTCCCCGATTCGAACGAGAGCGGCTTATCGGTTGCCCCGACCGGGGCTCAGAGGACGATCTCCTCGAGATCGTCGGTCGACCCGCAGTACGGACAGGAGAAGTCACCGACCGCGGTGTCGTCGGGCATGTCGTAGGTGTAGTGGAGTTCGAACATGTCGAGTTCGCACTCCGAATTCGTGCACTTGACCTCGAGCGTCTTCGGCATAGTCACGGCTACGAACGGGTCGCTAATCAATTCCACGGGGCGAGGACGGCGGTGCGCGGTCGCCCCCCGCCACCACCGCAGTCGCCCCGCCGAACGGCGCGTCCTCCGCCGCGCGGTCACCGTCGTTCGATTTCGCGACGAGTTAAGCCGCGGCGCGGCGAGCGTCCCGTATGCGACTCGCCGCACCGACCGCGACGCTCCGCCCGACGGGAAGCACCGGAGAGGCAGCGACGAGAACCGCTGCCCGCCCCGGTTCCGGTGTACGGCCGCGCCGAGACGCGGCCGGGGGTCGCCGGTGAGAACTGCTGCCCTCCCCGGTTCCGGTGATCCGTCATCCCGGGAGATGACGGAGGGTCGCCGGTGAGAACTGCCGTACGCCCCGGTTCCGGTGTACGGCCGCGCCGAGACGCGGCCGGGGGTCGCCAGTGAGAACTGCCGTCCTCGGCGCGGGGGCGATCGGCACCACCGCCGCGTACGACCTGGCGACGCGCGGCGCGGACGTGACCGTCTTCGAGCGCGAGTCCGTCGCCTCGGGGAGCAGCGGGCGGGCGTCTGGCCTCTGCTACGACGCCTACGCCGAGCGCACCGACGCCGCCGTGGGCGACTGGGCGCTCGAACGCTTCCGAACGCTCTCGGGGACCGGCGACTTCGAGTTCACCGACCGCCCGTACGTCTGGCTGGCGCGCGAGGGCGACGAGCGCCGCGCCGCGGCCATCCGCGAACAGGTCGGCCGGATGCGCGAGCACGGCCGGGACGTGTCGCTCCTCTCCGGCGCGGCCCTCGGGGATCGCTTTCCGGCGCTCGAAACGGACGACGTGGCGGTCGCGGCCGTCGCGGAGAACGCGGGCCACGCCGACCCCGCGAGCTACGCCGCCGCGATGGCCGATCGCGCGCGGGCGGCCGGCGCGACCATCCGCGAGCGCACGCCGGCGACGCTCCGGGAGCGGACCGAGGGGGACGAGGGGCCGGTCGTCGAGACGGACGGCGGGCGGGAGGCGTTCGACGCGGTGCTCGTCGCGGCGGGCGCGCACACCCGACGGGTGCTCGCGGCGGCGGGGATCGCCGTCCCGCTCAAGCCCTACCGCGTGCAGGCGCTCGTCACCGGGCCGACGCCGGCGCGGGACGACCTCCCGATGTTCTTCGACGCCACCGGGGGCTACTACCTCCGGCCGTACGGCGCGGGCCTGCTCGTCGGCGACGGCACCGAACCGGTGGAGCGCGACCCCGACGACTGGGACCGCGGGGCCGACGACTGGTTCGTCGAGGACTGCGCGGAATATCTGTCGGCTGCGCTCGGGGAGGCCTTCGGCGCGGAGGGGGCGGACGCGTCCGGCGCGAGCGGGGCGACGGCGCTCCCCGTCGAGCGCGCCTGGGCGGGCCTCTGCACGGCGACGCCGGACGGCGACCCGCTCCTCGGGGAGTGCGCGCCCGGGGTCTACGTCGCCGCGGGCTGGCAGGGCCACGGCTTCATGCGCGCGCCGGCGCTGGGCGAGGTGATCGCCGAGGAGATGCTTGGCGGCGAGGGGATCGTGGGCTTCGCCCCGACGCGCTTCGACGGGGACGAGGACTTCCGGATCGTGGAGGGGATGGACGTGGCGGTGGAACCGGAGTGAGGTGAGGCCGCTGTCGGTCGTCGCGTCGGTGCGATGGACGCGACACGGTCGACGGACGGGCCGACCGCACGCAGTACTAACTGGGCGGGCGTCGTAGGGCGAGCGAGTTCCGATGACCGTACACCGAAACGGATCGACGACGCGCGCGAAGGGCGACGACGCGCCGCGGGGCGCGCTCTCGCGCGAGGACTGGCCGGGGCTCGCGCTCGCCGTCGCCTTCTGCGAACTGGCGGGGATCGTCCCGGGGATCGTCACCCGCGAGGACGTCGCCGCGCTGAACGAGCGGGAGACGGTCGATCCCGACATCGCGCCGCCGGGGTGGGTCGTCCCGCTCGTCTGGAACGTCCTGTTCGCGCTGATGGGTATCGCCCTCTACCTCGTGTGGCGCGACGCCGGCGACACCCCGGAGGGGAAGGTCGCAGTCGGCTTCTTCTCGGCGCAACTCGGCCTGAACGTCGCGTGGTCGTTCGTCGCCTTCGGCTCGCGGGCGCGGAACACCTACCTCGTCGGCTTCGCGATGATCGTCCCGCTGCTGCTCGCCGTGGCGGTGACCGTCGTCGCGTTCGCCCGCGTCAGCCTGCGGGCGGCGCTGCTGCTCGTCCCGTACCTCGCGTGGGTGAGCTTCGCGACCGTCCTCTGCTATCGGGGATGGCGGCTGAACCGGTAGGGAGCGAACACGGGACACTTCCGTGCTACACGTTCGATCGATCCCGTCACGAACGTCTCGAAAGCCCTCGCCCTTTCAGTCCACCAGGGCGACGCTCGCCCGGTCTGCACCGCGGATCAAATGATCGACACGTGCGTCCTGGTGGACTCGAGGGCGTTCGAGTCGGTGGCTGTCGAAGCGCAGACTGCAGCAGGTAGTCACCGTTTTACGCGCTCGTCCACTCACACCCTCCAATGACCGATCCGGCGACGCTCGACGTGACGCTCGTGGACGGCTACGTCGACGAGCCGGCGCACTTCGGCGTCCCGCCGTACGTCTCGACCTACCCGCGCTACGTCGCGGGCGCGCTGGTGGACGCCGGCGTCCCCGAAGAGCGCATCACCTACCACACCATCGACGCGCTCCGAGAGGACCAGCGCCGGTGGCGCGACGTGGAGGAGGCGGACCTGTTCGTCTACGTCGGCGGGATGACCGTCCCCGGTAAGTACGTCGGCGGCACGCCCGCCGAACCCGACGAGGTGCGCCGCATGGCGTGGACCGCGACGGGGACGACGCTGATGGGCGGGCCGGTCCGCTTCGGCGTCGGCGAGCAGAACGAGGGCGCGAGCGACACGGAGCGCAGGGACCTCGACTACGACTTCGTCGCCAAGGGGGACGTGGAGGCCGCCGCCCACGACCTCGTGGCGAACGGGCTGGAGGGGTTCGGGAACCGTATGCGTGACGTGGAGGAGGTGACGCGGTGGGCCGAGCGCGGCGCGTTCGTCGTCGATGATCACCCCAACCACCCCGACTACCTCATCGCCGAACTGGAGACGGGGCGGGGCTGTCCCTACCGCTGCTCGTTCTGTACCGAACCGCTGTACGGCGACGCCACCTTCCGCCCGCCGGAGACCGTCGTCGCGGAGGTGGAGGCGCTCTACGAGCGTGGCGTCCGGCACTTCCGGCTGGGGCGGCAGGCCGACATCCTCGCCTACGGCGGCGACGGCGAGCGGCCGAACCCCGACGCGCTCCGGGCGCTCTACGGCGGGATCCGCGATGTGGCTCCCGCCCTCGGGACGCTCCACCTCGACAACATGAACCCGGTCACGATCGCGCGGTGGCCGGAGCTGTCGAGGGAGGGGATCGAGGTGATCGCGCGGCACAACACGCCCGGCGACACGGCCGCCTTCGGCCTGGAGTCGGCCGACCCCGTCGTCCAGGAGGAGAACAACCTCAACGTGAGCGCCGAGGAGTGCTTCGAGGCGGTCCGGATCGTCAACGAGGCGGCGGGGTGGCGGCCGGGAGCGGGGGACGCGCCCGCCGAGGACGGGGACGCGACGCGCCTCCCGAAGCTCCTGCCGGGGATCAACCTCCTGCACGGGCTGAAGGGCGAGCGGCGGGAGACCTACGAGCTGAACAAGGCGTTCCTCCGGCGGGTGTACGACGAGGGGCTGATGCTCCGCCGAATTAACATCCGGCAGGTGATGGCCTTCGCGGGGACCGAGATGTCGAAGACCGGGTCGGCCATCGCCAAGGAACACAAGAAGCCCTTCAAGCGGTACAAGCGGGAGGTGCGCGAGGAGATCGACAACCCGATGCTGCGGCGGGTCGCGCCCGTCGGCACCCGCCTGCGCGACGTCCACCTTGAGTACCACAGGGACGGCCGGACGTTCGGTCGTCAGCTGGGGACCTACCCGCTCCTCGTGGCGATTCCGGGCGAGCGCGACCTCGGGACGACGGTCGACGTGGCGGTGACCGACCACGGCTACCGCTCGGTGACGGGCGTCCCCTACCCGCTCGACGTGAACGCCGCGTCGATGGACGAGCTGACGGCGATTCCGGGGGTGGGCCGGCAGCGCGCGGGCAACCTCGTCGTGGACCGGCCGTTCGCCTCCGTCGCGGATGCCGCGGAGCGCGCCGGCGTCGATCTCGCGGACTTCGCCACCGTCCGGACGCCGGAGAGAGCCGACTGACCCCGTTCCCGTCGGGACCGTCCCGTCTCGTGACCCATGGGCAAGGCACTTATTCGTCCGTGCCGACCGGCGATCAATGACCGAGGTGAGCGTCGTCCTCCCCGCCTACAACGAGGAGACGACGATCGAGCGGACCGTCGAGCGGACCCTCGAGGCGCTCGCCTCGTTTCTCCCGGCCGACTCGTTCGAGGTGCTCGTCGCGGAGGACGGCTGCGACGACCGGACGCCCGAGATCGCCGCGCGCATCGCCGGCGGCGACCGCCGCGTCCGGCACGTCCACTCCGACGACCGCCTCGGCCGCGGCGGCGCGCTGGTGCGGGCGTTCCGCCTCGCGGAGGGCGAGACGCTGGTCTACCTCGACACCGACCTCGCGACGGGGATGGACCACCTGGAGGAACTGGTCGAGAGCGTCCGCTCTGCGGGGTACGACGTGGCGACCGGGTCGCGGCTCGTCCCCGGACACGTGGTCGGTCGCCCCGCGAAGCGCGCCGTCCCGAGTCGCGGGTTCAACGCCGCCGCTCGGCTCCTGCTCGGGTCGCGCCTGCGCGACCACCAGTGCGGGTTCAAGGCGTTCGACCGCGGGGCGCTCTTCGCGCTCCTCGACGACGTCCGGGACGAGCACTGGTTCTGGGACACGGAAGTGCTCGTCCGCGCCCAGCGGCGGGGGTATCGGATCAGGGAGTTCCCCGTGGAGTGGATCCCGCGCGAGGAGACGAAGGTGGACCTCGTGCGCGACGTGCTCGGCATGGGGAGTCAGCTCCTGCGCTGCTGGTGGGAGCTCGCCGTCGCCCCGCGTCTCACGCCCCGCGCGACGGTCGCGAGCGGCGTCCTGCTCGTCGCGCTCGCGACCGCGCTGATGACGCTCTACATCGACTTCGGGGCCGTCCTCGCGGAGATGAGCGCGGCCGACCCACTCCCGGTCGCCCTCGCGGCCGCCGCGTACGCGCTGTCGTGGCCGCTGCGCGGCGGTCGCTACCGCGACATCCTCTCGGAACTCGGCTACGACGCGTCGCTCGGCTTCCTCACCGGCGCGGTGTTCATCAGCCAGACGGGGAACCTCGTCTTCCCGGCGCGCGCCGGCGATGCCGTCCGCGCCTACGTGGTGAAGGTCAGGCGGGGCGTCCCCTACCCGTCGGGCTTCGCCTCGCTCGCCGTCGAACGGGTCTTCGACCTGCTCACCATCACGGTCCTCGCCGGAACGGTGCTGTTCGGACTCTCCGCTGCCGGTTGGGCGGACCCCTCGGGCCTCGACGGGATTCCGGCGGCCTACCGACGGAGCGGCGAGACGGCGCTCGCCGTCTCGGCCGCGATGGCCGTCGCCGCGTTCCTCGCGGTGTGGCTCGTGGTCGTCGGCGCGCGGGGCGACGGAACCCTCGTCCGCCGCGCCGTCGCCCGCGTCAGCACCGACTCCTACGCCGGCTACGTCGCCGACGTGATCGAGCGATTCGTCGCCGACGTGGGGACGGTCGCGAGCGACCCCCGGGCGTTCGCCCGGATCGGGGCGTCGAGCCTGGCGATCTGGACGCTCGACGTCGTCACCGCGCTCCTCGTCCTCGTCGCCTTCGACGTGGGGCTCTCGCCGGTCGTCCTCGTCGCCGTCGGGTTCTTCGCGGTGAGCGTCGGCAACCTCGCCAAGGTGCTCCCGCTGTCGCCGGGCGGGGTCGGCCTCTACGAGGGTGCGTTCACGCTGCTGGTCGTCGGGTTGACGCCCGTCGGGTTCGCCGCGGCGTTCGGGGCGGCCATCGTCGATCACGCCGTGAAGAACGTCATCACCGTCGCCGGGGGCGTCGCCTCGACCGTCGCGCTCAACGTCTCGCTCGCGACGGCGGTCGAGGAGAGCCGCGACGTGGAGCGCGTCGAGGTGGACTGACGACCCCGGATCGCGGAGTGACGGCGACACGGTAAATAAACGGGGACGGAGCGGTCCTCCAGAGCGAACGGTACGCGCCGCTCGGCGTTTTCGCTCCCCCCGGAGGGCGAGATTCATATAATCGGTATCGGAACCATTAAGAAGCTTTCGGGCTAAGGGACCGTACCAGACAACTGTCCGGGATTTTCGGGGGTCTCTCCTGCCCGGATAGCACACGCCCTCACCAATGAGTGATTCGAACACGCGAACGCGCGAACGACAGACCGAAGAAGAACAGTCCGACGAGCGAGAGGGACTCGACTGCCCGGAGTGCGGCGGGAGCCTGATCAGCGACACGGAGCACGGCGAGACGGTGTGCGCCGAGTGCGGCCTCGTCGTCGAGGAGGACAGCATCGACCGCGGCCCCGAGTGGCGCGCCTTCGACTCCCGGGAGAAGGACAAGAAGTCCCGCGTCGGCGCGCCGACGACGAACATGATGCACGACAAGGGGCTGTCGACCAACATCGACTGGCGCGACAAGGACGCCTACGGCAACTCGCTCGGATCGCGCCAGCGCGCGAAGATGCAGCGCCTGCGCAAGTGGAACGAGCGCTTCCGCACCCGCGACTCGAAGGAGCGCAACCTCAAGCAGGCGCTGGGCGAGATCGATCGGATGGCCAGCGCGCTCGGCCTCCCCGAGAACGTCCGGGAGATGGCGAGCGTCATCTACCGCCGCGCGCTCGACGAGAACCTCCTGCCCGGCCGCTCCATCGAGGGCGTCGCCACCAGCGCCGTCTACGCGGCGGCGCGCCAGGCCGGCGTCCCCCGCAGCCTCGACGAGATCGCGGACGTCTCCCGCGTCGAGAAGAGCGAGATCGCGCGCACCTACCGCTACGTGGTGCGGGAACTCGGACTCGAGGTGAAACCGGCGGATCCGGAGAGTTACGTCCCGCGCTTCGCCAGCGCGCTCGGCCTGAGCGACGAGGCCGAGAACCGCGCGCGCCGCCTCCTCCGCAACGCGAAGGAGAAGGGCGTCCACTCCGGGAAGTCCCCCGTCGGGCTCGCCGCGGCCGCCGTCTACGCCGCCGCGTTGCTGACCAACGAGAAGACGACCCAGGCCGCGGTGAGCGAGGTCGCGGACATCTCCGAGGTCACCATCCGCAACCGGTACCACGAACTCCTCGAGGCCGAGCAGGACATCCCGGTCTAGGTCGGTTTTCACGGCTGCTCTTCCCGCGTCCAGCGTCCGCCACGGCCCTCGCTCCTGCCGGTCGCTCCCTGATCGCGTTCGCTTCGTCTGCGGGCGACATTCGGGTCGCCCGCATGGCCCGCGAGACGGCATCGCCGTCTCGCGCTGCTCGCGCGACCACGGTCGCTCGTGTGACTCGCTCTCTGATCGCGTTCGCTGGCGCTCACGCGACCACAAGACACTAGACGCCGCCGGTAAACCTCTCGTCCATGCAGACCGAGCACGTCCTCCGCGTCGGCGACGCCCGCGACCTCGCGCTCCCCGACGACTCGGTCGACCTCGTCGTCACCTCCCCGCCGTACCCGATGATCGAGATGTGGGACGGGCAGTTCGCCGCCCTCGATCCCGCCGTCGGGGAGGCCCTCGACGCGGGCGACGGCGATCGGGCGTTCGACCTGATGCACGCCGCGCTCGACGACGCGTGGGCGGAGCTCGCGCGCGTGCTCGCGCCGGGCGGCATCGCCTGCGTCAACGTGGGCGACGCCACGCGCACCGTCGGGGAGTTCGCGCTCTACCCGAACCACGTCGAGATCGTCCGGCGACTGCGCGAGCGCGGGCTGACCCAGCTTCCGGGCGTGCTCTGGCGCAAGCCCGTGAACCGCGGGACGAAGTTCATGGGGTCGGGGATGCTCCCGCCGAACGCCTACCCGACGCTCGAACACGAGCACGTCCTCGTCCTCCGGAACGGCGGCCCGCGGCGGCTCGAACCGGGCGCGGACGACCGCTACGAGGCGGCCTACTTCTGGGAGGAGCGAAACGAGTGGTTCTCGGACCTCTGGACGTTCAACGGGACGTCCCAGGCGCTCGCGCCGGACGAGGAGACCCGCGAGCGCTCGGGGGCGTACCCGCTCGCGCTCCCGCTGCGCCTCGTCCGGATGTTCTCGACGCGCGGGGACACCGTCCTCGATCCCTTCTGGGGGACGGGGACGACGACGCTCGCGGCGATGCTCGCGGCCCGCGACTCGGTCGGCTACGAACTCGACGCGACGCTCGTCGAGGCGTTCGACGAGCGGATCACGGACCTTCCCGCCCGCTCGCGAGAGCGCGCCCGCGAGCGCCTCGATCGCCACCGCGCGTTCGCCGCGGGGCGGGACGACCTCTCGTACGAGGCCGATCACTACGACTTCGCGGTGATGACCCGCCAGGAGCGGCGGGTTCGCCTCTACGCCGTCGAGTCGGTCGAGACGACGGACGCGGGCTACCGTTGCGCGCACGCGCCGGTCGAGTTTTGACCCCGCCGGTGCAAGCCCGCCCATGGACTTCGACTCGTTCGTCCTCGCGGCGAGCCTATCCGACCTCGGCGGGGAGCGCGCCGCCCGCGAGCACGCCGACGCCGTCGAGTTTCGCATGGACCTCGCGGCCGACCCCCTCGCCGCCCTCGACGGCTACGACGGCGAGCTTCCGATCCTCGCCACGAACCGCGTCGAGTGGGAGGGCGGCGAGGCGGCCGACGACGACGCGCGCGTCGACGCGCTCCGGGAGGCCATCGAGCACCCCCGCGTCGAGGCCGTGGACGTGGAACTCGCGGCCATCGCGGCGGGCGACGGCGTCGGCGTCGTCGAGCGCGCCCGCGAGCGGGACGTCGCGGTGGTCGTCTCGGTGCACGACTTCGAGGAGACGCCCGCCCGCGCCGAGATGTCGCGGCTGCTCGGTCAGGCGCTCGAGTTCGGCGACGTGGGTAAGCTGGCGGTGACGGCCGAGTCCCGCGCCGACGTGCTCCGCCTGCTCGCGCTCACCCACGCCCAGACGGAGGCGGGCCGTCGCGTGGCGACGATGGCGATGGGCGAGGCGGGGCGACACTCCCGCGCCGTCGCGCCGGTGTACGGCTCGCGCATCGGCTACGCGCCCGTCGCCCCCGCCGACGCGACGGCCCCGGGGCAGTACGACCTCGCGACGCTCCGGGGGCTGGTGGAGGCGCTCGAATAGACCGACTCGCCGCGAAACCGGGGCATAACGCTCATATGCGTTCGCTGTAGAGTGCCGATGGTGAGCAAGCGTCGCCCCCTGTTCGCGGTCGCGCTGGCGTTCGTCTACCCCGGGCTGGGGCACGTCTACCTCCGGGAGTGGCTGCGAGCGCTGCTGTGGTTCCTGCTCACGGTCGCGACGGCCGTGCTGGTCGTCCCGCCGAACGTGCTCGACGGCGGCGGCGGGATCGACGCCATCCTCCGGGCCCAGCGGAACCTCCCGCTGAGCGCGGCGCTGGCCATCATCGCCGTGACGGCGTTCAGCATGCTCGACGCCTACCGGCTGGCCGCCCACGACCGCGATCGGGCGACCGCGTCGGCCGCGTCCTCGTCGGGGGCGACGGCGAGCGGGGGAGACGAGTTCCGCTGTCCCGACTGCCGTCGGACTATCGACGCCGAGTACGACTTCTGCCCGTGGTGCGCGACCGAGTTCGAGCGCGAGCCCGGACCCGAGGCCGAGACGAGGCAGACGAGGTAGGGGCGATCACTGGAACATCCGCAGGGGCTGGGCCTGCGTGCTCTCGTCCGCCGCCTGCTGCATCCGCTGGGCGAGGCGCTCGCGGGCGTCCCTGATCTCCTCCGCCTGCTCGACCAGCCGGTCCGTGTTAACCTCCACGTCGAGCAGTTGACCGACGCCGTGTTTGAGGATGACCCGGGCGGCCTCGGGGTCGGGGAACTGCGGATCGGCCTCCACGATGAGCCCGACGCCGGCGAGGCCGTGCTGGCACGCCTCGTAGAGGAGCGCGCCGGTCGGGCCGCTCACGTACCCGCTCTCGGCGGGCGGGACGATGCCCCCCTCGTCGAGCAGCCGCTCGCCGTCGCCGGTCGACACGCCGTAGAGTTCGGGCGTGCCCGAGTCCTTCTCCGAGGGGAGCCCGCTGAGAAACAGGGGCGTCACGTCGTGCTCGTCCAGCCAGCCGACGATGCAGCTCGCGAAGTCGGTCGCGCTCTGGGGCGAGACGGGGACGTCGCTCTGGAGGACGAGCAAGTCGCGCTCCTCGTCGGCGTAGAGCCTGACCGGCGGCTTCACCTCGGAGGACTCGCCGTGATAGACGGCGACGCGGGGGATCCCCTCGCAGTGGACGTCGGCGTAGTGAGTCATGCCGAGCGTGTCCACGAGGTGGTCGGCGGCGATCTTTCCGACGAGCCCGACGCCCGGGAGCCCCTCGACGAGGGTCGGACTCGACAGCGACAGGTCCGTTCTGACGGCAATATGTGCCATGTGGGGCCACACGGTCGGGCGCGGGTTAACGCTATGCCCCCGCGTACCCGCGCGCCTCGGCGCCGGTCGAGGTCGATGGAAACGCACAAACTGCGGCGCGGCCAGGGGGGGACATGGTTCTTGCGCGCTACGAACCGCTCGTCGACGACGTCGAGGCCTTTCGGGCGGCCTGCGAGCGGCCGCTCCCCTCGGTGGTCCGGGTCAACACCATCAAGACCACCGTCGAGCGCGCCGCGCGGGCGCTCGCCGACGGCGGCCACGGCTTCGAGCGGGTCGAGTGGCTGCCCGAACTCCTCCGGCTCGACTCGCGGAGTCCCGGCACCTCCTGGCCCTACTTCCACGGCTGGCTCTACGGTCAGGAGGAGGTGAGCGCCCTTCCCGCGGTCGTCCTCGACCCGAAGCCGGGCGAGCGGGTGCTCGACCCCTGCGCCGCCCCGGGGAGCAAGACGACCCAGCTCGCCGCGCTGATGGACGACGAGGGCACGCTCGTCGCCAACGACAACAACCTCGGGCGGCTCTCCGCCCTCCGGTCAAACGCGGAGCGCTGCGGCGTGACGAACCTCGTGGTCACCAACGGCGACGCGCGGAACCTCTCGCTGAAGCCGTTCAGGGGTGAGCCGTTCGACCGCGCGCTCGTGGACGTCCCCTGCTCCTGCGAGGGGACGATCCGGAAGAACCCCGATGCCTTCGACGACTGGAGCCTCGGTCACGTCCGCTCGATCGCCGGCATCCAGCGGGCGATCCTCCGGCGCGCCGTGCAGGTGACCCGGTCGGGCGGCACCGTCGTCTACTCGACGTGCACGTTCGCCCCCGAGGAGAACGAGGGCGTCCTCGACGCCGTCCTCCGCGAGGAGGACTGTCGGCTCGTCCCCTTCGAGGTCGACCTCGAGACGCGCCCCGGCGTCACCGAGTGGGAGGGCGAGCGGTACGACGACTCGGTGCGCCACGCCAGGCGCGTCTACCCGCACCTCAACGACACGGGCGGGTTCTTCTGCGCGAAGCTGGAGGTGGGCGCGTGACGGCCCCCCGCGAAAATCGGAGCCACGAGTTCGACCGCGTCCCGGAGACGGACGCCGAGCGCGAGGTCGAGGGGCGTCCCTCCCGTCGGGCGGTCCTCGACTTCTGGGAGGAGCGCTTCGGCGTCCCGCCGGCGACCTTCGACGGCTACACCTTCTGGGAGAAGGGCGCGGGGAAGCTCTGGGCGTTCGCGGGCGACGTCCCCGCACCCGCGGCCGTGGAGGCGCTCGGGATGACCTTCCTGCGCGTCAGACAGGAGCACTGGAAGCCCACCACCGACGCCGTCCAGCGGTTCGGGCGACACGCGACGAGGAACGTCGTCCACCTGGACGAGGAGCGTGCGCGACGGTTCGTCGCGG
Source organism: Halomarina halobia (assembly GCF_029338575.1). Classification (GTDB taxonomy): domain Archaea; phylum Halobacteriota; class Halobacteria; order Halobacteriales; family Haloarculaceae; genus Halomarina; species Halomarina halobia. The sequence continues at coordinate 1,668,253 of NZ_CP119992.1, read as the reverse complement.
GCGAGACAGTCGAGCCCGGGTGGGACGGCGACTGGGGGTACCTGATCGTGACCCACGACCTCGCGGGCGAACTGGAACCGATCGGTGTCGGCCTCTATCTCTACGACGAACTCCGCTCGCAGGTGCCGAAGGGACGCCGCCGGGAGATCGGCTGACGCGAGCGTTTATATACGAGAGGGCGGCCAGTGTCCCCGTGTCCTGACGAGTCACCGCGCGGGGTCCCGCGATCGCGCGACACAGCCCCGCGCGTCCCTGCGTGTCGCCTGTTCGCCCTCATTGCGCGTCCTTCTCGCGGACGGTCCCCCCGGACAGCCCGTTCCACTCCACGCGGTACCCCAGCGCCGAGAGCGCCGCGCTCGCGTCGTCGATCCCCGCCTCTCCGAGAACCGCCTCGGCCTCGGACAGCGACATCTCCGGCTCGATCCGCCCGCGCAGGTCGTCGAGCACCGCCGGCCGCACGAGCGTCCGCCCCACGCGCTCGTGGGCCGGGAACGACTTCTCCTCGACGGCGCTCTCGCTGACGCCGTACTCTGCGGCGAGTTCGGCGAGCGTCACCGCGTCGGCGTCGGGGACGAGGTCGTCGGGGAGATCCGCCACCGCGTCCGCCACGAGCGTCTCCTCGTAGCGCCGCAGCGCGTCGCGGACGTCCTTCACGCGGACGCTCCCCGAGTAGGGGACGACGCGGTGGTCGAGCGCCTCTATCTCCTCGCCGACGCCGAGCGACTCGTCCACCGCGACGAGCAGCTCCACGTCCTCGAGATCCGCCAGCCTCGAGAGCTTCTTCTCGACGTACTCCGGCGTCCAGAAGCCCATTATCTCGAAGAACACGCGGAACGAGGCGTGTCGCCAGTCGAACGCGAAGTCGGGGATGACGACGTACGCGCCCGACTCCAGCGGCTCCGGCTCCCGAACCAGGTCCCAGTCCAGGTCGAGTGACCGGAAGCGCGCCGCGAAGTCGGCCTCGACGCCGCTGTCGAAGGCGGGTTCCGCGAGCGGCTCGACGTTCGGCACCGTCACGTCGCCGGCGTCGAGTTCGAGCAGCCGCTCGGTGCCGCGGTCGTCGATCTCCGCCTCGAGGTACCACTCCGGGGCCTTCGCCACGGTCCGGAGGAGTCGCGCGAAGCGGGTCCCGTAGCGGCGCGACCGCCGAAAGAGCGCGTCGGGACCGGTGACGATCACCTCGCGGACGGGCGGCCCCGAGTGTCCGTCGAGCCGCGCGCGCTCGTCCGGCACCTTCCTGATCTCGTACATCAGCCGCAGGCGCTTGACCGCCGAGACGAGCGCCTTCGGGTCCGCGCTCCGGACGCGGACCTCCGTCGCGTCGAACAGCGCCGTCTGCGCCAGCGAGAGGTTGTACTGCTCGACCAGGCCCGCCGCCGACCACCGCGGCTCGAACGTCGCGAGCACCTGGCGGTCGTCCAGGTCGGCGTAGAGCGCGGCCTCGATCTCGTCGGCCGCGACGCCGAACCGGTCCGCTACCTCGCGGAGGACGGCCGTGCGCTCGTCGGACGTGACGACGCCCCGCTCCTCGGCCCGTCGGAAGACGGCGTCGCGGACGCGCTCGGGATCGACGGCCGCCCGCGTCTCGAACGTCGCCTCGCGGTCCAGCAGCTTCGCGAAGCCGCGGATCAGCTTGAACGCCTCGCCCTCGCGCTCCAGGTCGGTGAGCGCCGCCTCCAGCGTCGCCCGCGGCTCGCCGACGTGCTCCCGATAGACGCCGAGGACGCGTCGAGCGAGCGGTTCGTCGTCCGCGTCGGCGAACAGCGGTCGGTAGCCGCCGCCCCGGCGCGAGACGCGGAGGAGGTCCTTCGTGAGCATCAGCGCCGCCTCCGGGCCACGTTCTCCTCCGCGGTCTCCTCGGTGACGACCTCGTACAGCAGCGCCCGCCCGACGCGGGCCGGGGTCGCCTCGCCGGCCTCCGTGGCGGCGGCTCCGGGGCCGCCGCCGTCCTTCGCGTTCTTCGGGCGGAGCACGCGCCCGAGACGCTGGGTGAACTCACGCTCGCTGCCGCTGCCGGAGAGGACGACCGCCACGTTCGCGTCCGGCACGTCCACGCCCTCGTCGAGGACGTTCGCCGTGACGACCCGCCGATAGCTCCCCTCGCGGAACCGTTCCAACACGTCGCGGCGCTCTGCCGTCCCGGTCTGGTGGGTGATGGAGGGGATCAGGAAGCGCTCGGAGAGGCGGTAGACGAGGTCCGTCGAGGCGGTGAAGACGATGACGCGGTCCTCGCGGTGGTACTCTAAGATCTCGGCGAGCGCCTCGACCTTCGCGTCCGCGTGCATCGAGATGTCGCGGGCGCGCTGCTTCGCCAGCAGCGCCTCGCGGGCGCGCGGATCGCTCCCGGAGCGCTTCACGAGCTCCTGGTAGTCGCTCCCCGAGCGCATCTGGATGCCCGAGCGGGCGAGGTAGTCCACGAACGTCCCCTGGGCCGCCTCGTACCGCTCGCGCTCCTCTGGCGTGAGTTCGACGCTCACGCGCTTGATGTCGTATCGGGCGAGGTGCTCGCCCGCGAGATCCTCCGGATCGAGTCGGTAGACCCGCGGGCCGACGAGGTCCGCGACGACCTCGTGGGCGTCGTCGGGGCGCTCGAAGGTCGCGGTGAGGCCGAGTCGGGCGGGCGCGGCGAGCAGGCGGGCGATGTCGCGGTAGCCCTCGCCGCCGAGGTGGTGGACCTCGTCGAAGACGACGAGGCCGAAGCGGTCGCCGATCCCGTCGGCGCGGAGGTACGCCGAGTCGTACGTCGAGACGGTCAGCGCCTCGACCCGCTGCTCGCCGCCGCCCATCTGCCCGATCGGGCGGTCGAACTCCGCCGCGAGTTCCCGCCGCCACTGTTCGAGGAGGTCGATCGTGGGGACGACGACGAGCGTCGCGGTGGAGAGCGCCTCGATCGCCTTGATCGCGACGACGGTCTTGCCGCTCCCGGTCGGTAGCTCCAGCACCCCCCGATCGCGGTTGTCGCGCCAGGCGTCGAGCGCCGCCCGCTGGTACTCGCGGAGCTCGTAGCTCGAGGCGACGTCGAGCGCGGGCGCGTCGAGCACGCGGTCGTCGAAGGGGAGGCCGCGTGCCTCGAGCGCCGCTCGCAGGGCGGCGTAGCGGTGGGCCGGCGCGCGACGGGTCTTCGTCCGCGGGTCGGCCTCGACGCCCGGCAGGGGGACGTCCTCGGGGCCGTCGACGCGGATGGTCCCGTCCTCGAACGCGAGGGTGAACACGGGGGGAGAACGGCGTTCAACGCTCTTGTCGATTACGGGACGGCTCCGTCCTCGGCGCGAATCCGGTGGGTTTACTCGCCCGCCGGCCCACCCTTTCGGCAATGAGCGACGACGAGCAGTCTCCGCAGGAACGGGAGCGAGAGCGGGTCGAGGAGTCGGCCGACGAGGCCAGCGAGGCCGGCGAGACCGACGGCGACGAAGCGAACGGGACCGACGAGTCCGCGGGGGAGGTCGACGCCGAGTCCCCCGACGGGCCGACGGCGGAGGGGCCGGCAGCGGACCTCGTCGAGCGGGTCGAATCGACCCCGCCCGAACAGCTCGCCCGGGAGATCGACGCGCTGCGCTCTCGGACCGACGAACTGGAGGCGGAACTCGACGAGCGCGACGAGCGGGTCGAGGAGCTCGAATCGAAGCTCAAGCGCGCGCAGGCCGACTTCAGTAACTACAAGAAGCGCCAGGAGCGCCGCCGCGAGCAGGAGCGACGGCGCGCCACGGAGGACCTCATCGTCCGCCTCGTGGACGTGCGGGACAACCTCCGTCGGGGCCTGGAGCAGGAGGGCGACATCCGCGAGGGCGTCGAGTCCACGTTGCGACTGTTCGACGACGTTCTCGAGGCGGAGAACGTGACCGAGATCGCGCCCGAACCGGGCGAGAGCGTCGACCCCCAGCGCCACGAGGTGCTGATGCGCGTCGAGAGCGACCGGCCGGAGGGAACCGTCGACGACCTCTACCAGCCGGGCTACGAGATGGCGGAGAAGGTACTCAAGCCGGCGCAGGTCACGGTGTCCGACGGAGGCGACGAATAGCACTTCTGTTTATAATTCGCGGTTGTCTCTCACGGCGGTTCGCGAAAAACGCACGACTGCGGTGGGATTGGGTCGTGTGGTTTCGGACGGGATTCAGCAAGGTTTAACGGGCGGACGACAGTAGGTGGAGGTAACATGGCGAGTAACAAGATTCTCGGTATCGACCTCGGTACCACCAACAGCGCGTTCGCGGTGATGGAGGGCGGCGACCCCGAGATCATCGTGAACGCGGAGGGGGATCGCACCACCCCTTCCGTCGTCGCGTTCACGGACGACGAGCGGCTCGTCGGTCGCCCCGCGAAGAACCAGGCGATCCAGAACCCCGAGCGGACCATCGCCTCCATCAAGCGCCACATGGGCGATGAGGACTACACCGTGGAGGTCGACGGCTCCTCGTACACGCCCGAGCAGATCTCGGCGATGATCCTCCAGAAGATCAAGCGCGACGCCGAGGAGTACCTGGGCGACGAGATCGAGAAGGCCGTCATCACCGTCCCCGCGTACTTCAACGACAAGCAGCGCCAGGCGACGAAGGACGCGGGCGAGATCGCGGGCTTCGAGGTAGAGCGCATCGTCAACGAGCCGACCGCCGCCTCGATGGCCTACGGCCTCGACGACGACGCGGACCAGACCGTCCTCGTCTACGACCTCGGCGGGGGCACCTTCGACGTCTCCATCCTCGACCTCGGGGGCGGCGTCTACGAGGTCGTCGCCACCAACGGGGACAACGACCTCGGCGGCGACGACTGGGACCAGGCGATCATCGACTGGCTGGCCGAGGAGTTCGAGGCGGAACACGGGATCGACCTCCGCGAGGACCGCCAGGCGCTCCAGCGGCTCAAGGACGCCGCCGAGGAGGCGAAGATCGAGCTCTCCTCGCGCAAGGAGACCTCGATCAACCTCCCGTTCATCGCGGCGACCGACTCCGGCCCGCTCAACCTGGAGACGAAGCTCACCCGCGCGAAGTTCGAGTCGCTCACCCGCGACCTCGTCGAGCGCACCGTCTCCCCCACCGAGCAGGCGCTCTCCGACGCGGGCTACTCGAAGTCCGACATCGACGAGGTGATCCTCGTGGGCGGGTCGACCCGCATGCCGATGGTCCAGGAGCAGGTCGAGGAGCTGACCGGGCAGGAGCCGAAGAAGAACGTCAACCCGGACGAGGTCGTCGCGCTCGGCGCGGCCATTCAGGGCGGCGTCCTCGGCGGCGAGGTGGACGACATCGTTCTGCTCGACGTGACGCCGCTCTCGCTCGGCATCGAGGTCAAGGGCGGGCTGTTCGAGCGGCTCATCGAGAAGAACACGACCATCCCGACCGAGGAGTCGAAGATCTTCACCACGGCGGCCGACAACCAGACCAACGTCCAGGTGCGCGTCTTCCAGGGCGAGCGCGAGATGGCCAATCAGAACGAACTGCTGGGCGAGTTCCAGCTCGCCGGCATCCCGCCCGCGCCCGCGGGCACGCCCCAGATCGAGGTGACGTTCAACATCGACGAGAACGGCATCGTGAACGTCGAGGCCGAGGACAAGGGGTCGGGCAACGCCGAGTCCATCACCATCGAGGGCGGCGCGGGCCTCTCCGACGAGGAGATCGAGCGCATGCAGCGCGAGGCCGAGGAGCACGCCGAGGAGGACAGGGAGCGCCGCGAGCGCATCGAGGCGCGCAACGACGCCGAGAGCGCCGTCCAGCGCGCTCGCACCCTCCTGGAGGAGAACGAGGAGAACGTCTCCGACGACCTCCAGTCCGACATCGAGGCCGCCATCGAGGACCTCGAGGGGACGCTCGAGGACGAGGACGCGAGCACCGAGGACCTCCGCGAGGACACCGAGGCGCTCTCGAAGGAGCTCCAGGAGATCGGCAAGCAGATGTACCAGCAGCAGGCCGCGCAGGCCGGCGGTGCCGGACCGGGCGCGGCGGGCGCGGGTCCCGGTGCCGCCGGTGCCGGCCCCGGCGCGAGCCAGGAGTCGGAGTACGTCGACGCCGACTTCGAGGACGTGGACGACGACGAGGAGCAGTAACGGCGCGTCGACCGTCGTATCTCGTTTTCGCCCTCTGTTTCCCACCCCGCGACTGATGGACCGGGCGGTCGAGCACGGACGGGGTTTCGAGACCGTGCCGTCGTCCGCGTTCGGACGTGTACTGTCGGCTATCGGGCACCGCCACTGAGTAGTCTGCGCGTACGACGACTTCCTCTATGAAATCGGCGTCTTGCTGTAGCTCCGCAACCATCCCGGACCCCTCACGGTGACTCCCGTGTGCGTGCGACTTCGATTCACGTTCGCTACACACTGGCGGCTTCTCCTCGGCGCGCTTCAGTCGAGGCGGTCGAGCGATCCGTAGCGCTCCTCGTTCTGAATGTGAGTGCAGAACTGTGCGCAGAGCCGACAGCAGTCGGCGGCATCCGTGAACGTCCGGACGCTGGCGTCCCAGCGCGCGTGGACTGATCCGAGCATCGCACTCCGCACCGACGGCTCGGTCGCGACCATCATCCGCCGCGTGCGCTGAGGTGGCGTGGCCTCGGCCGCTGGCCCCTGCATGCCGTCGCTCGACAGCAGGTCCTCGAGGACGCTCCCGACCTCGATACCGACGCCGAGATTGTCGCCGACTCGTGGCGCGATGAAAATGGTCACATTGCTCGCTCGCGCGAAGGCGATACTCTTTGTCGCGGCGTCCATCTCGTCGAGTGAGATTCCGACGTCGATCGCGAGGAAGGCGTTGAAGCCACGGTCGCGGAGACAGTCACGCGTCTCCTGGAGGAGGCGTAGCACCTCGTCCTCTGCGTACTCGCCGCTGGCCTCGTTCCACGTCGCGAACGACGGCGCGTCAGTCTCAACGCCGGCGTCCGCTGGCAGCAGTGCGTCGACGTCGAACGTGCGGTACGGGCCCATCACGTAGACGAGAAACCGCTCGCGCCGGACCGGGGGGAGGGCGTCCGAGTCATCGACCGCCTGAGGGAGATTGTCGACGATCAGGTCCCGCATTCGTCTCGGTGATCCGGCACACTAGCTTATAAATACTCGTGTTTTCAGTAATCCTCTACTAGAGAACGACTAAGTACGTGGCGCTATAACACTCGAACCGAGGCATTCCAATGGCCGAAACCGACCGCCGCCCCACAGACGAGGTTCGTCAGCCGGAGCCGCCGCTCCCCGAGGAGAGCGGGCTGACGCTCGAGGAGTACCTCGCCATGCAGCAGGCGATCGGCCACCCGACGCGATTTCGCATCCTGCGCACCCTCATCGTCAACGACGAACTAAGCGCCGCCGAACTCAAGTCGGCGGTCGACGTCGAACCCCACAACTTTCACTACCACCTCGACGAACTGGTCGACGTCGGGCTCGTCGACAAGCGCCAGCGACGCACCGCCGACAGCCAGGGCTTCTACACGTACTACCGGCCGACCGCGATGGGACGGGCCATCTTAGAGCACGGCGTCGAGGAGTTAATGCGCCGGGAACGCGAGTTCAACGACGCGTATTCGTGATCGGATTTACTCGGCCTCCTTGACCAACGAGGCTGGTGAACGAGAGCTTTCAGTTGATCACTACCTAGAAGAAGCTCTGTGCGACTGCCGCCGTTGCTCGGGAGACGGGGACTTCAAACCTACGAAAACGTCGCCCTCGTTCACTGAACGAAGCCCGCCGATCCCGCCCCGATGCGCTCCTACCGCCCCACGAACTCCGGTTCCTCCTTCCCGAAGAACGCCGCGTAGCCGCGCTCGTAGTCCTCCGTTCGGGCCGCGCCGGCGATGGCGTCCGTCTCGGCGGCCAGCTGTCCCGCCAGCCCGCGCTCGAAGCTCTCGGTCAGGAGGCGCTTGGTCGCGCCGAGGGCCGCCGTCGGCCCGCTCGCGAGGCGCTCCGCGTAGTCGGCGACGCGCTCGTCGAACTCCGCGGCGGGGACGCTCTCGGTGACCAGCCCCAGGCCGACGGCGTAGTCGGGGTCGATCGGCTCGTCGAGGAGGGCGATCTCCTTCGCGCGGCGGAGGCCGACGAGCCGCGGCAGCCAGAACGTGGAGCCACCGTCGCCCGTGAGCCCGATGCGACCGTAGGCGTACTCCAGGCGCGCCTCGTCGCTCATCACGACCGCGTCGCCCGCGAGCGCGAGGCTGAAGCCCGCCCCGGCCGCGACGCCGTTGACGCCGACGACCAGGGGCGTCTCGGCCTGGTGGAGCTGGAGGATCGCGTCGTGGAGCGCCGAGGCGAGGCGGCGCAGTTCGGGGGCGTCCCGCTCGTCGCCCTCGAGTCCCGCGAGGTCCGCGCCCGCGCAGAAGACGCCGTCCGTCCCGGTGAGGACCAGACACCGGACCGCGTCGTCCTCGCTCAGCTCGGTGGCGGCGTGGACGAGTTCCTCGACCATCGTCGGGTTGAGCGAGTTGAAGTCGCTCGTGCTGTCCATCACGATCCGCCCCGCGGCACCGTCGCGCTCGACGCGCAGGTTCTCGTAGTCGTCGGTGGTCTCTGCCATGCCCGTCGTACAACCACGTCTGGAATAAAACAACTGGAACAGTCCCGAAACGGCTCGCGAGCGGTCCCGTCCTCACTCCACCTCGTGGAGCCGCTCGCCGCGGTGTAGCCGCGTCGCGATGGAGAACGTCTGTTCGGCCTCCCGCCGGGTCGGGAAGTGCGCCGCCATGTAGCGGGCGGTGGCCATCAGCGCGAGGCGGCGCTCCTCGTCCTCCTCGACCGCCTCGAACCGGCGGAACGCGGCCTCGACGTTCTGGAGCGTGTGGAACCCGGCGTCCTCGCGCAGCAGGCCGCGGCCGAGCGTCCGCTTGAGGTCGTCCGTATCGCCGCCACCGTCGTCGGACGCAGTCCGACGGGCCCGCGAGTCCGCGGACTCGCAGACGTCGAAGTACTCGCACACGAGCGCCGCGGCGCGGTTGACCTTCCCCTGCTCGTCGAAGCAGGACAGCAGCTCCTCGCGGACCTCGCCCGGATCGCGGTCGGACTCCCCCGGCGTCGGGAGGGGCGCGCGCGGGGTGTTGAGGAACCGGTCGAGGTAGACGCTCATCGCGGCGTCGAAGCAGCCGCGGTAGAGTTCGACCGCGTCGGTCCGAAGTGTCGCCCGGTGGACCGCGTTGGCGTAGGTGAACGTGTGGTGGACGGTGTTCCAGTCGGAGAACTCGTTGTTCGTCGCGAAGTACGCCACGCGTCGGGTCGCCGCGCGCGCCACGGCGTCCGCGAGCTGCGTCGTCGTCGCGCCCTCGCGGATCGCGTCGGCCAGGGCGTCGACGATCGCCTCGGGATCGTCCGAGAGGAGCGTCTCGACGAACCCGTCCGGGCGCTCCCACGCCCTCCCCTCCCCCGCCGCGACGAGGTCGGGCAGCAGGTCGTGCGCGTCGAAGCACAGCGACGCGATGTCGACTGGCTGCCGCCACGAGGACAGCTCCTCGGAGCGCGTCGCGCCGGTCAGCTGTCGCACCGTGGAGGCGAGGACGGCGTCGGCGTGGTCGTCGAACCCGACGTGATCGAGCGTCTCGAACGCCTTGTTGACGAAGTCGAGCGTGTGCCCCGCGTTCATGTAGAGGTGGTCCGTCGCGGCGGTGAACAGCACGTCCGCGACGGCCTCCTCCTCGAGGTTGGCGAGCGCGGTCAGGAGGACGCGCTCCGCGCCGTCGGCGTCCCGGACCTCCACGCAGTCGCGGAACCACTCCTTCAGCCGCTCCTTCGGGAGGTCCCGGTTGTCGAAGGCGTACTGGCCGAAGCGCGGCGGTTCGCCCGCGGCCTCGGCGGCCACCTCGCGCACGCCGAGGAACATCGCGCGGCGCTTGTCGCGCCCGCCGACGTCGGCGTGGAGGTTCGCCATGCAGCCGAGGGTGGTCAGGCCGCGACCCCACCCCATCTCTCGGTAGCGGGTGCCGAAGTTGACGGCCGTCTCGACCGGCGTGCGGAAGCCGTCCGCGAGCGGCTCGCCCCCCTCGCCGCCCGCCCGCTCCGGATCGGTCAGCGCCCGGCGGCCCTCCTCGTCGAGGCCGACGACGGCCTTCGCCATCACCAGCCGGAGGTTCTCGCGGAGGCCGTCGGCGAGACGGTTGCGCCAGTGGACGGCGGGCGGCACGTCCGGTTCGGGGTTCGGGTCGATGAGGACGCGTCCGTCGCGCACCTCGACGGGGAACGTCTGCACGTCGTCCGCCCAGATGTCGAACGTGTCGCCCTCCTCCAGTTCGAAGCGCGCGTGGTGCCAGTGGCAGGTGAGGATGCCGTCCTCGACGGTGCCGCGGGCGAGGGGAAAGCCCATGTGCGGACAGCGGTTGTCGACCGCGTACACCTCGCCCTCGTGGTGGAACAGCGCGACCGCCCGCCCGTCCGCACCGACGACGGCGACCCCGTCCCGCTCCAGATCGGCGAGGTCCGCGACCGCCACGTACTCGGGGTCACCCCCCGACTCGGATTCGGTTGCCATGCGTTCACGTGGGCCGTCCGTAGGGAAAACCGTTCCCTGAACCCGTTTTTTGTAACGACCTTGACGTGAGTCGCTTCCGTTCTTTTGAAGTGTAACAACGTCATACGACGTTCCAACGAATGAGCGAGGACTTCTATGAGGTGCTCGGCGTCTCGCGCGACGCCGACGAGGACGAGATCAAGCGGGCCTATCGGCGCAAGGCGGCCGAGTACCACCCGGACGTGAGCGACGAGCCGGACGCCGAGGAGAAGTTCAAGCGCGTGAAGAAGGCGAAGGAGGTGCTCATGGACGAGCAGAAGCGCGCGGCCTACGATCGGATGGGCCACGACCGCTTCGAGCAGGCGGAGAAGCGCGGCGGCTTCGACGGCGCGGGGGGCGGCGGGGGCGATCCCTTCGGCGGCATGGGCGGCGGTGCCGGGAGTCCCTTCGACGACATCTTCGAGCAGTTCTTCGGCGGTGGCGGCGGGCGGCGCGACGGCCCGCGGCAGGGGCAGGACCTCCAGACGAGCCTCACGATCGACCTCGAGGACGCCTACCACGGGCTGAGCCGGGAGATGACGGTCACCCGGCCCGAGCGCTGTCCCGACTGCGACGGCCGGGGGCACCCGCCGGACGCGGACGCGCAGCCCTGCCCCGCCTGCGACGGGCGCGGCCAGCAGACGCGCGTCCAGCAGACGCCCTTCGGGCGCGTCCAGCAGTCCCAGACGTGCCGGCAGTGCGGCGGCGAGGGGACGCTCTTCGCCGAGACGTGTTCGACGTGCGACGGCGACGGGCGCGTCCTTCGCGAGGCGACGCTCTCCGTCGAGGTGCCGGCGGGCATCCGCGACGGGCAGACGCTCCGCATGGACGGCGAGGGCGCGCCGGGCGAACGGGGCGGCCCGAACGGCGACCTACTCATCGAGATCACGATCGAACCGCACCCCGAGTTCGAGCGCGACGGTGACGACCTGCTCTACCGCCTGCCTATCTCCTTCCCGCAGGCGGTCTTCGGCGACGAGGTGACGTTCGAGACGCTCGACGGGTCGGTGTCGATGGACGTGCCCGAGGGCACCCAGAGCGGCGAGACGTTCCGCCTCCGGGGTAAGGGAATGCCCCGCCTCCAGCGCCGCGGCCACGGCGACCTCTTCGTCAGGGTGCAGGTCGTCACGCCGGAGCAGCTCAGCCGGGAGCAGCGCGAGGCGCTCGAGGCCTTCGCCGAGGCCGGCGGCGAGGAGATCGACGTGAAGGAGGGCTTCTTCGAGCGGATCCGGAACAGCTTCTGAACCCCGATCCGGCTGCCCGTCCGGCTCACCTCGCCCCACTGGACGCATTCTCACTAACTGGTACTGCCCGAAGTTTACAAGTAGTAGCACAATCATGAAAACGTGAATGTCTTCAAAGACAATAATCGGAACAGTGGCGGTCGCGATGCTCGTCGTCTCGGCGACGATCGGTGCAATGGCGTTCACGACCGGGAGCGTCTCCCGCTCGGTCTCCGCCGACGTCGTCACCGACGACGTGGGTCTCATCGCCCTGCAGGCCGGATCGAGCGGGCTGGTCTATCAGGACGGCAACGGCGCGCTCACGATCGACTTCACCAACGGGGCGGCCGCGAGCGGTGTGAACACCGACGCGCACTTCGAGATCGGTGACCCGAACAACGGGAACGCGACCTACGCGTTCAACGTCACGAACCTCGACTCGGAGAGCCACGACTTCACGTTCAGCTACACGGGCGTGACGAACGACACTGACACCGGCGCGAACATCCAGTATCAGGTGTACAACAGCACCGGTTCGCTCCTGGGTACCGCCAGCGAAGAGAGTACGTACACGGTCTCGGCGCTCGGATCCGGGCAGACGGTCTACGTCGTCGTCGTGGTCGACACCGTCGGACTGGACAGCACGGCGAACCTCTCGGGCACGCTAGAGATCTCGGCGTGAACGGAACGGTTCGCCCGTAATCCATAACGCTCGGTTTATGCGTACGCTCGCTGGTGTCGTCGCGATCGGCGTCCTCGCCGCGCTCGTGCTGTTGCCAGCGACCGCTCCCGTGCACGTCTCGTACGTCTATTCGGAGAGCATGGAACCCACGATCGAACGGGGGGATGGCTACCTCGTACTCGCGGCGGGCGAGGTCCGTCCGGGTGACATCGCCGTGTTTCGATCGTCGGTGCGCGACGAGTACGTCACCCACCGGGTCGTGGGACGCACCGCCGACGGCTTCGTCACGAAGGGGGATAACAATCCGACGACCGACCAGGCCGCCGGACACCCGTACGTCCGTCGGGACGCCGTCGTCGGAACCGTCCTCACCGTGAACGGACGGCCCGTGACGCTCCCCGGGTTCGGATACGCCGTCGGGGCGATTCGAACGCATCGACCGGTCGCGCTGTCGCTCGTCGGGGTGCTCGTGGCCGCCTGGTTCGTTCACCAGAGTGGCGAGCCACGCCGTCCGACCCGCTCGCTCCTCCGTAACGAGGACGTGATACGTCCGCTGTTCGCGGCCAGCTGTCTCGTCCTCGTGGGACTCGTCGTGCTGGGGGGGAGCACGCACACGCTGACCTACGTGGCGATCACCGGACAGTCGGCGTCGCCGCGCGTCGTGACTGTCGGCGAGTCGCAGACGGACCACCTGACCGTTGGGGTGGCGAAGACGCCGCTCACCCGTCGGATCGTCACGACCGAGGGGATGACGATCACGGCGCAGAGATGGAACGTGTCCGCCGTCGAGCTGGACGTGGTGGTTCCGGGCGTAGCGGAGCGCGGTCCGCACAGAGCGCACGTCACCGTGTACAAGTACCCCGCCGTCTTGCCGGGGGAGACGCTCGCGGCGCTCCAACGCGTTCACGCCGTGCTGGCAGCGGCCGTGTCGAGCGTTCTCACGCTCGCTCCGCTGTACGGCGCGTACGCGCTCTGTATCGATGGTCGATCACCGATCCGACTGCCGCGGGCGAGATGGCTCCGTCGGCGCTGGGGGCGGTGACGATGCGCGCCCGCGGTACACCTCGGCGTGGCCCCCGACGCCGCCCCGGGTTATCCGTGCTGTTCGGCGTGGCGTTCGTCGTGGCGGTCGGAACCGGTGGCCTCCCGACGGCGGCGTTCGATAGCGCCGACGCCTCCCGGTCGACCGACGCCGACGTCGTGTCCGACCCGGACGCCATCCACTCGCTCGACGTCGCCCCGGCGGTTCACATCAACTCGACGGACCCACTCGTAAACGTGACAAACTACTTCGGACAGAGCGTCACGGTCACCGTGACGCTCCGCGACGACTCACAACATCTCGGCGACCTCGTCGTCGACGGTAATAACACCGGGAACGAGTCCGTCTTCACGCTCGGTGAGACGGAAACGAAGACCGTGAAGATCGAGATCCCGGACGACAGCACGCTCACCACGGAAACCGTGTACTTCCACGTGAACGGGTCCGCCCGGGGACTCACCGTTACGGCGCAAGACCGGAGCGCGCCGGTGGACGCGTGATGACTCGCCAGGGCGTCCGTCGCGTTGCGGTGCTCGTCGCGAGACACGGACCGGCGCTCGTCGTCGGGCTCTGCGTGCTCGGGGCCGTCTCGCTCGGGAGCGCCGCGTGGCTGTACACGAACCCCCCGACGACCGAGGTGACCGACGCGACCGAGCAGGTGTCCGTGCGGTCGGATCTGCACACGAGCGCCGTCGTCACCGAAAACAACACGCTCTACCCGGAGGGCACCACGGTCCGCGATCAGCCTGTCTACTTCGTGTCCGCGACGCCGACGGCGACAGTGTCCGTCAGGACCGCCGTTTCGCCGTCCGACCCCGGAGCCACGCGCGTGAATCAGTCGCTCGCGCTGGTCGTCCGGGGTGTGCGTGACGGGCAGGTCTTCTGGGAGGAGACGCGGGTGCTCGCCAGCGACGAGGTGCGGCCGACGAACGGTACGGCGACGACGAACGCGACGGTAGACATGCGTCGAGTGTACGGAAACGTTCGTGCGGTGACGAACGACGTCGGGACCGCCGGTTCGGTGGAGGTACTGCTACGGATGGAGGTGGGATACGAAACGGCCCGGTACTCCGGGACCGAGAGCGAAACCGTCCCCGTTCAGCTCACCGAACGGTGGTACTCCATCGACCGGGCGTCGATCGAACAGGCCGACAGCACACCGGTGACTCGAACCGTCGTCGTGCCACAGCGTAACCGTCTCGGATATCAGCTTCCGGGGGTTCTCGGTGGGGTCGCGCTCGTCCTCGGCGGGGCGACGGGCGTCCTCTTCACCCGTCTCGACGACCCCGTCGCACTCGAACGGGAGTTACAGCGGGACAGATACGCCGAGTGGATCTCGTCGGGGGAGCTCGACTCCGCGGTCGGCGAGCGGTTCGTCTCGCTCCAGTCGCTAGAGGACGTGGTGGATCTCGCCATCGATACCCATCGGCGTGTGATCTTCGATGCGGAACGGGAACTCTACGCGGTAATCGACGGCGACATCGTGTACTACTACGATCCGAGCGGGAGGTACAGTTCCGTCTCCGACTCCGATACCGACGACCGTTACGGCGGATTCGTGTTCGATCAGTGACCGCGACGCGAGCGGTTCTTCCTCGGTCGTTACCGTCTCTAGCTGGTTCACAGAACGTCGCCCGTTGCCGTGAATCGTAGGCCGCGCCTCCCGCCAGCGAGTGCCGGTATCGTCCGCGACGATACGCCTCCGGCGGCTGTCACGAACGCGGTCTGATCGGTGGAGACCGTCGACCGGTCGTGTCCGAGTAACGCGGGACCACGGTTCGAACTCCCGCGCCCAGCAGTGGGACGGCTTCGCCCCGTCGACGTCGTGTTGTCCCTCTCGCGACGGTCGCGACCACGCCCGGCGTCGGCACTGACTCGTGTCACCTTTGGCAGCCGTCGGCGAAGGCGGTGCATGGACGATCACCCGCGGGTCCTCGGCGACCTCCTCGCCCGCGAGCGTCGGAGCGACGCGCCGGCCCTCCTCGCGCCGGCGCTCGGCCGGGAGTACGACTACCACCGCCTCTGTACGAACGCGTGGAAGACGGGTAACTTCCTGCGCCTCCTCGGGGTCCGCGAGGGGACGACCGTCGCCGTCGGGGACGATCCGACGCCGGAGGCCGTCCTCGCCTTCCTCGGGGCGGGCCTGCTCGGCGCGGCGGTCCGCTTCGATCCGCCGCGGAACGTGGAGGACCGCGCGCTCGTCACGCCACTCGCGCGCGCCGAGGAGCACGACCCCGGGCCGTCGACGAAGCGCGTCGTCTACGGCGGTCCCCCTGAGGACCCAAGCGTCGCCTTCTTCGAGCGGGACATCTGGAGCGAGAACCCGACGAAACCGCCGGACGCGGTGTCGCCCGACGCGGCGCTCGTCCGCGCCGCGTCGGCGACGCACTCCCACCGCGAGGTACTCGCCGCCGCCCGTCGCGTCGCCGGTCGCCTGGCCCTCGCGAGCGACGACCGCGTGGCGGTTCGCGCCCCGCTGGCGGAACCGGGGACCGTCGTCGCGGGGCTCGTCGCGCCGCTCCTCGTCGGCGCGTCGCTGCTGTTTCCCGACGCGGAGGCGACGGGGACGGTGGCGGTCGCCGAGGGGCGGGTACCCGAGGGGAACGCGGTCGCGCCGGCGGACGCGTTCGAGTTCGAATAGTAGGACGGAGAGAACGGGAGCGCGGCGGAGGGGTGGCGCGACGGTCGGGGTCAGGCGTGCGGCAGGCCGAGGAAGACGGTCATCGTGATCGCCATCACGACGAACCCGGCGAGCATCGCCACCGTCGAGTAGCCGATGACGTCGCGGGCGCGGAGGTCGGCCAGCGCGAGCAGCGGGAGCGCCCAGAACGGCTGGATCATGTTCGTCAGCTGGTCGCCCATCATCTCGATGACGACGGCCGTGTACAGCGGCATGCCGAGTTGCTGGGTGGTCTCGAGCAGGATCGGCCCCTGCGCGACCCACTGCCCGCCGCCGGAGGGGACGAAGATGTTGACGATGCCGGCGCTGATGAGGCCGATCACGGGCCACGTTACCGGCGTCGCGATGCTCGCGAAGAAGCCCGCGATGGTCGCCGTCAGCGCCGTTCCCGTCAGCAGCCCCGCGATACCCGCGTAGAAGGGGAACTGGAAGATGATACCGGCGACGTTCTCCACGGAGTCTTCCATCTGATCGACGATGCGTCGGGGGGTCACCCACAGCACTATCGCGGAGAAGACGAAGAAGGCGTTGATGCTGTCGAGGGTGATACTGGCCAGACCGCTCCCGCTGATGAACCACGCGTCGACGACGAAGTACGCCGGGAAGGCCGCGATGACGAGGCCGAGCACCTTCGACCGGTTGAGTCGGTCGGCGAGCGTCGGACCGCGATCGACGTCGGTTTCGTCGCCGACTTCGGTCGGGTCAGCGACCTCGCCGCCGTCGCTCGCGACCCTCTCGCCGCGCATCTCCCGTGCGATTTCGTCCGGCAGTTCGACGATTTTCCCCGCCTCCTTCGGGTGAAGCGCACCCATTACGAGCGGGACGACGACGAGCAGGAGCGCCACCGTGACGATGTTGACGGTGCTCCCGATCGTCTCGGAGAGGGGGATCCCCTCGCGGGCGTACTCGGGGAACGTCTCCGGGATGAGCGCCGGGTCGGCCATGATGAGGCCGCTCGAGGTGGTGAGGCCGGAGTGCCAGATCATCAACGCGGTGTACCCGGCGGCGGCCAGTAGCGGGTAGTGGAGCTTCAGGCCCCGCTCCTTCCCCTGGAGCGCCACCTGCTTTGCGATCACCGCGCCGACGATGAGCCCGAGCCCCCACGAGATGAGCCCGGCGAACATCGCGACGAGCGAGACGAACGCCGTCGCGGTGAACGCGCTGTTCGGTATCCCCGCGATCCGTTCCAGGAACCGGGTGACCGTCGGCGACTTCGCGATAGCGTCTCCCATCATCAGCGTCACGGAGAACGCCGCCATGAAGCCGAGGAGCGTCCACACCCCGCCCGCCCACGCGTCCATCGCTTCCGTCGGCGACGCCCCGACGCCGAGCGCGCCGGCGAACGCGATTACCGTCAGTATGATCACGAGGACGTACGGGTTCGGCACGTATTTCAGCGAGAGATCCGCGGCTAATTCACCCAACCGACGTACCGGTTTTGTAATTCGCATGATATTCCGTCACGGAATAGTGACGGCGATACCTTGCAGGAAGGGGATTATAAATATTGGCAGATAATGTCACCCTCGTAAGGTGATGACGTAACACGTCGTCCGCACGACGACTGTCCTCACCCGTGACGCGAGCGGATGTACTCGAGCGTCTCGCAGACCAGTACCGTCCGGCCGTCCCGCGTGCGGACCTCGTCGCGGAAGGTGACGATCCCGCCGGGGTCCTTCTCGCGCTTGTCGACGACTTCGCGGTACACCCGGATCGTGTCCCCGACGAACGTCGGTGCCGGGATCCGCATCGAATCGAGCCCGTAGTAGCAGACGTTCGAGTCCTCGTGGCGGAAGTCGCTGGTGATGAGCCCCTCCATCATCGAGTAGGTGAGCGGCGCGTGGACCGGACGCTGGCCGAACTCCGTCTCGCTCGCGAACTCGACGTTCATCTGCAGTTCGTTCATGTCGCCCGTGGTACCGGCGTGGGTCACGAGGTGCGTCTCGGTGACCGTGCGGCCCCGCGTCTCGAACGTGTCCCCGACGGAGAGGTCGTCGTAGTAGTGCGCTGTACCCGACATCGCTCCGGGGTTTCGCCGGCGGGGGGATAAGTGGTCCGTCGGTGGAACTATGCCGACGTGGGGTGTGAACGTGTGGCATGAACCTCGGGCACGCGCTGGTCCGCGCCGCTCGCCACCACCCCGACGCCCTCGCGCTGGTCGGTCGGGGGACCGACGGTCTGACGTACGCCGCGCTCGCCGACCGCGTCGAACGGATCGCCGGCGGCCTCGCGCTGCGGGGGATCGGGCGCGGCGACCGCGTCGGGGTCCTCCTGCGGAATCACGCCGCGTTCGTCGAGATCACCTTCGCGCTCTACCGACTCGGCGCGGTGGTGGTCCCGTTCAACGCGATGCTCACGCCGGGCGAACACGACGAACTGTTCGAGGACGCCGACGTCGCCGCACTGATCGTCGGCGGCGGGTTCGCCGACCACTGCGCGGCGATGTCGGTCCGCCCCGACCGGTGCGTCGTCGTCGACGGACCGACCGACGGGTTCGCGGCCGGCGCGGAGCCGTACGGGGCGCTCCTCGACGCGTCGCCCGCGCCCGTGGCCGACGTCGACGGGGAGGACCTCTGTGCGCTCATGTACACGAGCGGGACGACCGGCCGCCCCAAGGGCGTCCGACACACCCACGGGACGTGGTTGGCGACCGCGCTCGGCCTCAAGGACGCCCTGTCGCTCGGCGCGGACGACGTGACGCTCCACGTGGCGCCGCTCACGCATGGGAGCGGGTTCGTCCTCCTCCCGACGGTACTCGCCGGCGGGACGAACGTCGTCCGCGACGGGTTCGATCCCGCGTCGTTCCTCGACGCGGTCGAACGCCGCGGCGTCACGAACGTCTTCCTCGCGCCGACGATGGTGTACAAGCTCCTCGACGAGTACGACGGGGGACGCGACACGAGTTCGCTCCGGGCGCTCTACTACGCCGGGTCGCCGATGAGCGCCGCCCGCCTCGCGGAGGGCGTGGAGACGTTCGGTCCCGTGTTCGTCCAGTCGTACGGTCAGATGGAGTGTCCGATGCTCATCACGCTGCTCGACGCCGCGACGCACGAGGCGTCCCTCGGCGAGCGCGAGGAACTCCTCCGGTCGGCCGGGCGGGAGGTCGACATCGCGCGGGTGCGGATCGTCGACGAGAACGACGACGAGGTGCCGCCGGGGACGCCCGGGGAGATCCTCGTGGAGGGGCCTCACGTAACGCCGGGGTACTGGAACCGACCGGAGGCCGACGACGAGGCGTTCCACGACGGGTGGCTCCGGACCGGCGACGTCGGACGACTGGACGAGGACGGGTACCTCTTCGTCCTCGATCGGAAGAAGGACATGATCATCACCGGCGGGATGAACGTCTACCCCCGCGAGGTCGAGGAGGTGATCGTCGGTCACGGGGCGGTCTCCAACGCTGCCGTCATCGGCGTCCCCGACGACTACTGGGGCGAACGGGTCACCGCCGTCGTCGAGCCGCGCCCCGACGGCGATCTCTCCCCGGAGGCGCTCGTCGAGGCCGTCGAACGGCGGTGCGGGGAGGAACTCGCGGCGTTCAAGCGACCGAAGCGGGTCGAGGTCGTCGACGAGCTCCCGCGCAGCCCCTACGGAAAGGTACAGAAGACGGCGCTGCGCGAGGAGTACTGGGCCGACCGCGATCGCAACGTGAACTGAGCGGGTAGCCGGCCCGGAAGACGAACCGCCTCGCGTCGCTCGCACGGGATCGACCGCCGCCGTCGAGACGACGACGGCGTGGCCCAGCGCCTCGCTCACCCTCCCCGGCGAGAACGACGCCGTGCGCGGCGGACTCGGCTACCTCTTCGCCGGGCCGGACGCCCGCGAGGGGGCGAGCGCCTTCCCGGAGGGACGGACCCGACTTCCCCGACCGAATTAAGTCGTCGGTCACCGATCACGGTCCATGGCAACACGAATCAGGAGCGACGATCTAGGGAGCCTCCGCGACGACCGGACCGTGGACGCGCGCGGCGAGCGGGTCGACGACGTGACCGAGCACCCGGCGACGCGGGTCTCTGCCGCCGCCGATATCGGGCCCGACTGCGAGGACCGGCCGTGACGGGAGGTGGAGCCCCCTCGACCGAGTTCGACTGGGACGACGTGTTGGCGGGGTTCGACTGGGACGCGCCGGACGAACTCAACCTCGCCCACGAGACCGTCACCCG
This sequence comes from Halomarina halobia, assembly GCF_029338575.1. Taxonomy (GTDB): domain Archaea; phylum Halobacteriota; class Halobacteria; order Halobacteriales; family Haloarculaceae; genus Halomarina; species Halomarina halobia. The sequence goes on along the minus strand of NZ_CP119992.1, from coordinate 1,648,027 downwards.
TCACGTCGGACGCGGGCCGGCGCTCCACTGGATGGGGGAGGACGGACGCGTCGAGACGTTCACCTACCGGGACCTCGAGGAGCGGAGCGCGCGGGTGGCGAACGCGCTCGCCGACCTCGGCGTCGAGCGCGGCGATCCCGTCGCGACGCTCGTTCCCCGTATTCCCGAACTCTACCCGACGTTCCTCGGCATCTGGCGGCTCGGAGCGGTGTACGTCCCGCTGTTCACCGCGTTCGGTCCGCGGGCCATCGAGACGCGCGTCGGCGACGCGGGCGTGCGAACGGTGGTGACGACCCCGGAGTACCGCGACCGCATCGCCGCCGTCGAGCCGTCGGTCGGCGTCGAGCGCGTGCTCGTCATCGGCGAGGACGTGGACGGGGACGACGTCGACTTCCGGGCGATCGTCGACGATCAACCGACCGATCACGAGACCGCACGGACGGGCGCTGACGACCTCTGTACGCTCGAGTACACGAGCGGGACGACCGGCCCGCCGAAGGGCTGCCGGCTCACCCACCGCGTCCTGGCCGCCCTCGTCCCGTACCTCGAGTACTCGCTCGACCTCGGCGACGAGGTGATCTGGGGGGCGGCCGACCCCGGCTGGATGTACGGCCTGCTCACCGCCGGCGTCGCGCCGGTGAGCGCCGGCGTCCCGAACGTCATCTACGAGGGGGAGTTCGACCCCGAGCGGTGGTACGCGGTGCTCGAACGGTTCGAGGTCACGACGCTCGCGACCAGCCCCACCGCCTACCGGGGGCTGATGGCCGCGGGCGACCGATACGAGTCGTTCGACCTCGCGTTGCGGAAGGGAGCGAGCGCGGGCGAGCCGCTCAACCCCGAGGCGATCCGCTGGTTCGACGAGGCGCTCGGCGTGACGGTCCACGACCACTACGGCGTGACCGAGTGCGGGATGGTCGCCGGCAACCACCACGCCTGGGAGATGCCGGTCAAGCCGGGGAGCATGGGCCTGCCGCTCCCGGGCTTCGACGTGCGCGTGTTCACCGACGGGACGGAGGCCGACGACGAGGAGGTCGGCGAACTGGTCGTCCGGCGCGGACCGGGGACGTACTTCGACGGCTACTGGGGACGCGACGACGCGAACCCCTGGATCACCGCCGAGGGGGCGGAGTGGTTCGCGACCGGGGACGCCGCGTACCGCGACGCGGACGGCTACCTCTGGTTCGTCGGGCGGGCGGACGACGTCATCATCTCCTCGGGCTACCGCATCGGCCCGTTCGAGGTGGAGAGCACGCTCGTGGAGCACCCGGACGTCGCGGAGGCCGCCGTCGTCGGCGTCCCCGACGAGCGGCGCGGCGAGGTCGTCAAGGCCGTCCTCGTCCCGCGGGCGGGGGCGAGGATCGACGCCGACGAACTCCGCGCGTTCGTCAGGGATCGACTGGCGCGACACGCCCATCCGCGGGTGTTCGAGGTCGTGGACGAGCTACCGAAGACGGCGAGCGGGAAGATCCGCCGCCGGGAACTCAGGGGGGACTGATACGGACTGTCGCGAGTCGGTTCCGGCTGTCGCCGCCTCCGCGGCGGCGACTACCGGTAACCAGCCACGACAGTCCGTCCGAGACGACCGGCGTCCCGAACGCGAGCGGCGATCCCCCGACGCCCGGGCGAATGGCGTCCCCGTACGTGCACGCCGGCTGCCACGTTCGACCCCGCCCTCCCGCCGGGTTCGTGGTGGATGGTATCAAGATACAAATACGGCCTCTCCGTACCGTCCGCCGATGCGCATCGAGGACCTACTCGAACGGCGGGTCGGGAAGACGCCCGACAAGCCGTTCCTGAACGTGTCGGGGGAGCGGTACACCTACGCCGAGGCGGCGGCCGAGTCGAAGCGGTACGCGTCGGCCCTGGACGCGCTCGGCGTCGGTCCCGGCGACCGCGTCGGCCTCTACCTGCCGAACTGCGCGCCGTTCCTGTTCGCGATGTTCGCGACCGCCTATCTCGACAGCGTGACCGCGCCGGCGAACCCCGAGTACCGGAGCGAGGAGTTGCGCCACTCGCTCACGCTCTCGTCGCCGACGGTGCTCGTCACGACGCCCGACCTCCTCGAGACGGCGGAGGAGGCGGCCGAGGGAACGGCCGTGGAGCGCGTCCTCACGACCGAACCGGTAGCCGGCTACGACTGCCTGCCCGACCTGGCCGCCCGCGCCTCGGCGTCGGTCGCCCCCGCGGGCGACGACGACACCGCCGTCGGCCTCCACATGTACACGAGCGGGACGACCGGCCCGCCGAAGGCGGTCGAGTGCGAGCACCGGAACTGGACGATCAGCGCCGTGGACTTCCAGAAGCGGATGGGGTTCACGCACGACGACGTCCTGTTCACGGCGCTGCCGCTGTTCCACGCGAACGCGCAGATCTACTCGACGCTCGGGGCGTGCGCCGCCGGGGCCGAGGTCGTCATCGAGGAGCGGTTCTCCTCCTCGAGGTGGTGGGACTGGTGTCGCGAGTACGGCGTCACCGAGTTCAACGCCATGGGGAGCATGCTGAAGATGCTCGACAACGTCGACGAGCGCGAGACCGACGCCGACACCCCCGTCGAACTCGTCTTCTCCGCCGGGACGCCGCCCGAACTGATCGAACCGTTCGAGGAGCGCTTCGGCGTCCGCGTCGTCGAGGGCTACTCGCTCACGGAGGACCCGCTGCTCGTCCTCAACCCGACGTCGCCCGAGAAGCGCCGCATCGGGAGCATCGGGCTCCCGCCCGCCGAGAAGGACGTTCGGATCGTCGACGACGACGGCGAGGAGGTCCCCCGGGGCGAGCGAGGCGAGATACTCATGGACTGCCCGGCGCTGATGGCGGGCTACCACGACCAGCCGGAGGAGACGGCCGAGGCCGTCGAGGACGGCTGGTTCCACACCGGCGACTACGGGAAGGTAGACGAGGACGGCTTCGTCTACTTCCTCGACCGCAAGAAGGACATCGTCCGGCGCGGCGGCGAGAACATCTCCTCCTACGAGGTCGAGGGCGTCATCAAGGCCCTCGATGCGGTCGAGGAGGTCGCCGTGATCCCGTCACCCGACGAGTTCTACGACGAGGTCGTCAAGGCGATGGTGAAGGTGAAGGCGGGTCGCTCGCTCGCTCCCGAGGACGTCGTCCGGCAGTGCGAGGGGCGCATCGCCCCCTACAAGGTACCGCGCTACGTCGAGTTCGTCGACGACTTCCCCTACACGCCGACCGGGAAGATCCAGAAGCAGAAGCTACGCACCCGGGAGCGGGAGGAGACGCCCGACCACTGGGACCGCGAGGCCTAGGGCGTGAGCACGACCTTCCCGAGGAAGCTCTCCTCCTCGACCGCGCGGTGGGCGACCGCCGCCTCCGAGAGGGGGTAGGTGCGCGCGACGCGGATCGTGAGGTCGCCCGCCGCGAGGAGTCGCGCCAGGCGTTCGAGCGGTTCGCGGAGGGACGGCGCGTTGAACATGCTCATCACGGTGAACGTCAGTTCCTTCCCGCCGACGGAGGGGACGTCGGTGAACCCGGCTTCGAGGTGCCTGTTTCTGAGGAAGACGACGCGGCCGTACCGCGCGACCACGTCGGCGTCGAACTGCATGTACTCGTGGAGCATGTGATCGAGGATCGCGTCCGGCCCGCCGTCGGTCGCCTCGACGACCGCCGCCGCGAGGTCGTCCCGTCGGTAGTCGAGCACGGCGTCCGCGCCGAGCGCGCGCAGGTCGTCGTGGTAGCGCTCCGAGGCCGTCGTGACGACGTGCGCGCCGGTCGCGGCGGCGATCTGAACCGCCGCGTGCCCGACGCCGCCGCTTCCGCCGTGGATCAGACACGTCTCGCCGGGTTCGAGGCCGGCGTGGTCGATCAGCGCGCGCCACGCGGTCACCGCCGCGACGCCGAGTCCGCCCGCCGCGTCGAACGGGACGCCGTCCGGCAGGCGCGCGACCCGATCGGTCGGCGCGACGGTGTACTCGGCGTAGCCGCCCGCGCGCCCCGCGTCGAGGCCGGTCCCGAAGACGCGGTCGCCGACGGCGAAGTCCTCGACGCTCTCGCCCACGGCGTCCACCACGCCCGCGAAGTCGAGCCCCAGCACCGCGGGGAAGGAGGGGACGCGATAGGACTCGTCGGTCGCGCGCATGTACGTGTCCACCGGGTTGACGCCCGCCGCCCGCACCTCGACGCGGACCTCGTCGTCCCGCGGCGTCGGTCGGTCGGCGTCGGCGACCCGCAACACGTCGGGCCCGCCCTCTCTGTCGATGCTAACGACGCGCATGAGCGTACCTGGGGGAAGGGGACGATAAACCTTGACCGGCTCGTGCATTTATGGGAGCCGCCGTGCTGTCGTCAGTCGTGCGTTCCCGCATCGCGTCCCGCGTCTACTACGGGTGGGTCGTCGCCGCGTGCTGCTTCGTCGTCACGGGCGTGCTGTTCGGGATGACCTACTCCTTCAGCGTCTTCTACGACTCGCTGCTCGCCGCGTTCGACGCCTCGCCCGCCCGCGTCTCGCTCGTCTTCGGGATCCAGACGTTCGTCATCTACGTCGGCGCGGCGCTGCTCGGCGCGGCGCTCGACCGGTTCGGTCCCCGTCGGATGCTGCTCGCGGGCACCGTCCTCCTCGGCGGCGGCCTGTACGGCACCGGCGCGAGCGACTCGTACGCCGCGCTCGTGTTCACTTACGGCCTCGTCACCGGCCTCGGGATGGGCTGTCTCTACCTGGTGGCGTACGCCGTCGTCCCCCACTGGTTCTACCGGCGGCGTGGCGCGGCGACCGGCTTCGCGAGCGCCGGCCTCGGCGTCGGCATGCTCGTCATCGCGCCCGCGTCCGCCGAACTCATCGCCCGCTACGGCTGGCGCGGTACGTTTCGCACCCTCGGGGTGGCCCTCGCCGCCGTCCTGCTCGTCGCCGCCGCGCTGCTCGCCGACGCGCCGCACCACGTGGGCGCGGACCCCTCGGGGGAGTTTCCCGAGGATCGCTCCCCCGGCGACGGTCGTCCCGCCTCCGACGGCGGCGCGGCCGCGACGTCCGCCGAGCGCGCGTGGGCGACGGTCCGCTCTCCCCCCTTCCTCCTCGTCGTCCTCGGGTGGACGCTCATCTACGCGCCGCTGTACGTCCTCGTCAACCACGTCGTCCCCTTCGCCGCGACCGTCGGGGCGGAGTGGGCGGGCGTCCTCGCCATCAGCCTCGTCGGCCTGACGACCAGCGGCGCGCGCCTCGGCATCGGCGTCGTCTCCGACCGCCTCGGTCGGATCCGCATCTTCGTGACCTGCTCCGCGCTGATGGGCGTCGCCCTGCTCGCCCTGCCGTTCGCCCGCGCGCCACTCGCGCTGCTCGCGGTCGCCGTCCTCTTCGGCCTCGGCTACGGCGGCAACGGCGCGCTGCTCTCGCCGCTCGTGGCGGACCTGTTCGGGGCCGACCGCCTCGGCACGCTCTACGGGCTCGCCTCCGTCGCCTTCGCCGTCTCGGGGCTGCTCGCCTCGCCGCTCGCGAGCCTCGGCTACGGAACCCTCGGGACGTACCTCCCCGTCTTCCTCGTCACCGGGGTCGTCGGGATCGTCGGCGCGGCGTGCATCGAGGGCGCGGGGCGGCTCAGGGGAGTGACCTGATCGCCCCCGACGCGCCGACCACCCTCGAACGCCGCCAGCGCGGCCGCGACCGTCTCGGCGGGCGACGGGTCGCCCGCCGCCCCTACCGCGCCCGCTCGACCTCCTCGAGCGCGTCGGGGTTCTCGATGGAGGACATGTCGCCGAGGTCCTCGCCGGTGTAGGTCGCCTGGATGGCCCGGCGGATGATCTTGCCGGACTGGGTCTTGGGGAACTCGTCGACGAACAGCACCTCGCGCGGCCGGAACGGCTTGCCCAGCTCATCGCCGACCTGCTCGCGCAGCTCCGCGCGCAGGTCGTCCGACTCCTCGACGCCCTCCTCCAGGATGACGTAGGCGACGACCGCGGTGCCGGTCGTGTCGTCCGGCGCGCCCACGGCGGCGGCCTGGTTGACTGCGGGGTGGTCGATGAGCGCGCCCTCGACCTCGGCGGGGCCGACCTTGCGGCCGGCGACGTTGAGCGCGTCGTCGGCGCGGCCGTGGAGGAACCAGAAGCCGTCTGCGTCCTGCTGGGCCCAGTCGCCGTGGTCCCACAGCGGCGGGTCCTCGAAGGTCGACCAGTAGGTCTCCAGGTAGCGCTCGTCGCCGTCCCAGAGGCTCTTGGTCATGCTCGGACAGGAGTCGCGCGCGACGAGAAAGCCCCGCTCGTGGTCGTCGGCGACGGACTCGCCCGCGGCGTTCACGATGTCAACGTCCATGCCGAGGCCGGGCTTGCCGAGCGTGCAGGGCTTGAGCGGCATGCCGGGCAGCGGCATGAGGAAGCAGCCGCAGATCTCGGTCCCTCCGGAGATGTTGATGATCGGGACCTCGCCCCGCCCGACGGTCTCGTAGAACCACAGCCACGACTCGGGGTCCCACGGCTCGCCGGTGGAGCCGAGCAGGCGCAGCGAGGAGAGGTCGTGGCCCTCGACCCAGTCGTCGCCCCGCTTGCGCAGCGCGCGGATGGCGGTGGGCGAGATGCCGAACGTCGAGAGCTCGTGGCGGTCGATCATCTCCCAGAAGCGATCCGGCTCGGGGTAGTCCGGCGCACCTTCGTAGATGAAGACGGTGCCGCCGAAGGCGTGGTTGCCGATCAGCGTCCACGGCCCCATCATCCAACCGATGTCCGACACCCAGAAGAAGCGGTCCGCGTCCCTGTGATCGAACCCGAAGTGGATCTCCTTGGCCGTCTGCAGCAGGATCCCCGCGTGGGTGTGGACGATGCCCTTCGGCTTTCCGGTCGTTCCCGACGAGTAGAGCAGCATCGACTCCTGGCTCGCGTCCAGTTCCTTCGTCTCGTACTCGTCGGACTGCGTCTCGACGGCCTCCTCCCACCGTTCGTCGCGTTCGTCGTTCCACGGCACGTCCGCGCCGAGGCGCTCGAAGACGATCGTGTGCTCGACGTGGCCCGCCTCCTCGATCGCCTCGTCGGCGGCACCCTTGAGGAGCACCTCCTTGCCGCGGCGGTAGAAGCCGTCGCCGGTGAAGAGGACGGAGCACTCGGAGTCGGCGATGCGCGTCGCGGTCGCGTCCACGCCGAAGCCCGAGAAGATGGGGACGGCGATCGCGCCGACCTTGAAACAGCCGTAGAGGATCGAGACGACCTCCGGCACCATCGGCATGTACAGCCCGACGGTGTCGCCCGTCCCGACGCCGCGTTCCTCGAGCGCGTTGGCCACCTGGTTCGACTGACGGCGGAGTTCGTGGTAGGTGACCTCCCGAACACCGTCGGACGAGTCCGACGAGCCTCCGCTCGCTCCGCTCGCGGAGACCCCTCCGTCCTCGCCCTCCCAGATGACGGCGACCTTGTTCCGGCGCTCGTCGTCGACGGCCGCGTGCCGGTCGACCGTGTTGTGCGCGACGTTGAGCGACCCGCCGACGTACCACCGGGAGAACTGCGGGCCGTCCGAGTCGTCCCGGACGGCGTCGTAGTCCTCGTAGAACTCGATCCCGAGGTACTCCGGCAGGACGTCCCAGAACCACTCGACGTCGCGGCTCCGCTCGATCAACTCGTCGTAGGTGTCGATGCCGAACTCCCGCATGAACGCGGCGACGTTCGTCGACTCGACCGTCTCCTCGGACGGTTCGTAGACGATCTCGTCCAGATCGGGTAGCGAACGCATGGCGGTGTGTCTCGCCGCCGGGAGCAAGTAGGTTTCTGCGTTCGGACGCGCCGTCGGTAAACCCTTTTGCCACCTCGCGAGCAACTAGCACGCATGTACGTCCGGGACGCGAAAAACCGAGAGGAGGTCTGGCTGCTCGACCACATCGAGGCGATGGGCCTCGACGAGCGCGCGTTCCGGTCCCGGGACTACGTCGTCGCCATCGACGAGGAGTCGAACGCGAAGACGGGGTTCGGACGTATCCGGGTTCACACGGACGAGGAGGAGGACCGGCCGCGCAGCGCGAGCGGCCGGCGCTCACGGGTGGGCGACTACTGCGAGATAACGAGCATCGGCGTCCTCGACGGCTGGCGCGGGCAGGGCGTCGGAGCGCACGTCGTCGAGCGCCTCGTCTCCACCGCGGAGGACCGCGGCTTCGAGGAGGTGTACGTGTTCACCGACCAGCCGAACTACTTCACGCAGTTCGGCTTCCGCGCGGTCGAGGCCGACTCGCTCCCCGCGGTGCTGCGAGAGCACTTCGAGGAGAAGCGCGAGGCGGCCGACGAGCAGGTGGTCGCGCTCACGATCGACACCGACCGGTTCCGGATGCCCGAGGTGCTCCGCGAGCGGTTCAAGGTCGCGGCCGAGGAGCGCGAGGAGGTCCCCCGCGAGGAGGCGGAGGATTTCGGCATCGACCCCGAGACCGCGACCTACAAGTACGACACCGGCCGGTGATCGGAGGGCGTCGCCTCGACCGTCTCCCCCCGTCGACCCACGCCTCGGAGCGGGACGTGGTGCGGTCACATCCCGCCAAGGATTAAGCCCGCCGGCCGCCACGTTCGATCTATGTTCGACGAAGACGACCTTCAGCGGATACGCTCGAGCCGCGAGGAGTGGGAGGAGGAGCGCCTCCGGCCCACGCTCGACCGGTTCGGCGAGCGCCGGGAGACGTTCACCACCGACACCGACGGCCGCGAGGTGGCCCCCCTCTACACGCCCGAGGACGTCGCCGAGCAGGACTACCTGGAGGACGTCGGCTTCCCGGGCGAGGAACCGTACACGCGGGGAGTGTACCCGACGATGTACCGCGGGCGGCTGTGGACGATGCGCCAGTACGCGGGCTTCGGTACCGCCGAGGAGACCAACGAGCGCTTCCACTACCTGCTCGATCAGGGACAGACCGGCCTCTCGATGGCGTTCGACCTCCCGACGCAGATGGGCTACGACTCGGACGACACCATGGCCGCGGGCGAGGTGGGGAAGTCCGGCGTCGCGATCGACTCGCTCCACGACATGGAGACGGTCTTCGACGGCATCCCGCTCGACGAGGTCTCGACGAGCATGACCATCAACGCGCCCGCCTCCGTGCTGCTCGCCATGTACATCGCCGTCGGCGACCGCCAGGGCGTCCCCCGGGAGGAGCTGCGCGGCACCATCCAGAACGACGTGCTGAAGGAGTACATCGCCCGCAACACCTACATCTATCCCCCGGAGCCGTCGATGCGCATCATCACGGACATCTTCGAGTTCTGCGCGGCGGAGGTGCCGAGCTTCAACACCATCTCCATCTCGGGCTACCACATCCGCGAGGCGGGGTCCTCCGCGGCCCAGGAGGTGGCGTTCACCCTCGCCGACGGCATCGAGTACGTCGAGGCGGCCGTGGACGCGGGCCTCGACGTGGACGAGTTCGCCCCCCAGCTCTCCTTCTTCTTCGCCTCCTACAACAACATCCTGGAGGAGGTCGCGAAGTTCCGCGCCGCCCGGCGGATGTGGGCGACGATCATGGAGGAGCGCTTCGGCGCGGAGGACCCGAAGTCGAAGCAGCTCAAGTTCCACACCCAGACCGCGGGCTCCACCCTCACCGCCCAGCAGATCGAGAACAACGTCGTCCGGGTCGCCTACCAGGCGCTCGCGGCGGTCCTCGGCGGGACGCAGTCGCTGCACACGAACGGGAAGGACGAGGCGCTCTCGCTGCCCACCGAGAAGTCCGTCCGGACGGCCCTCCGGACCCAGCAGATCCTCGCCCACGAGTCGGGCGCGGCCGACACCATCGACCCGCTCGCCGGGAGCTACTACGTCGAGACGCTGACCGACCAGCTCGAGGCGGAGGCGTTCGACGTCATCGCGGAGGTCGACGAGCGCGGCGGGATGCTCCGCGCCATCGAGGAGCAGTGGGTCCAGCGCCAGATCCAGGACGTCGCCTTCGACCGCCAGCGCGAGATCGACGAGGGAGAGCGGATCATCGTCGGCGTCAACGCCTTCGAGGCCGACGAGGAACCCGAGGAGGACATCGAGGAGGTCGACGAGGAGGACGAGCGCCGCCAGCGCGAGCGCCTCGCGTCCGTCCGCGAGCGCCGCGACGAGGAGGAGGTGGCGGCGACCCTCGACGCGCTCCGGAACGCCGCCGCCGGCGACGAGAACGTCATGCCCCGCATCATCGACGCGGTGAAGGCCTACGCGACGACCGGCGAGATCTGCGACGCCATGCGCGACGTGTTCGGGGAGTACAACCCCGGGCTCTGATCCCGGGCCGCGTCGGTTTTATCCTCTCGCCGCCCGCAGGTCGATCCATGCACTTCGATCACGCCGGCATCGCCACCGGCGACGCCGACGCGCTCGCGTCGCTGTACTGCGAGCTGTTCAGCACGCGCATCGCCCACGAGGAGCGGTTCGACGGCCTCCGCGTGCTCTTTCTCGACCTCGGCGGGGGCTACTTCGAACTCCTCGAACCCGTCGAAGAGGGGACGATCAGCCGCTACCTCGACCGGAACGGGCCGGGCATCCACCACCTCGCGGTCGCCACGGAGGACATCGAGGCGACGCTGGCGCGCGCGAAGACGATGGGCGTCGACCTCATCGACGAGGAGCCCCGGCCCGGCGCGTGGGGCCACGACGTGGCCTTCCTCCACCCGAAGTCGACCGGCGGGATCCTGGTCGAGTTCGTGCAACACTGAGCCCTCGGAACTGCGCGTGCCGCTGGCACGCGCAGCCGACAGCGCTACGCGCTGTCGGGCGACTAGCGTCGGTTCCTCGCCCTTAGTTATCCCGTCGCGCGGACGTGCGGGCAATTACGGAAGTGCCGCTCGCTCGCCACCGGAGGTGGCTCGCTCGCGGTCGGCGCGCTGGCGTTCGCCTGCCCTCTCAATCCGTGAATGCGCGCGAAAGATACAAACTCCCGGGCTCCCTGCCAACGTGTGCCAACACGCCTCAAAACCTTGTTCACCGATGATTCTACCAGCCCCACGGCCCGCCGGAGCGGCCGACAGGCGATACGAACCGACCCCGACGGCCGTCCGTCCGACGATACGCCGGACGCTCGCGGCCTTACGGTGATATGAGTCCCGACGACGCCTCGAGCGGGAACGGCGAGGGCTTCCCGCTCGACCGCGCCGACGAGCAGCGCCTCGTCGGTGAGAACCGACGGTTCGTCCGGGGGCAGCTCCACCTCCCCGAGTACACGACCGGCTGTTACCACGAGCGACTCGACGACTGCTGCTGGCTGTGCTTCTTTCGCATCACGTCCAGCACCCTCGTGCGTGCGCTCCGCCGATAGCCTCCGCTCTCGACGGACGATGCCCGCTCCGAACGACGGTACCCTCCGGACGCGAGCGCGTCGCGCCGGTCGCGCGGCGACGGAGCGACCGCTCCGCGCGAAAGTGCACGCCCCGGGACACCTCGTTTCGGTGCGGGTTGTCTTGTTCGCGGCGGACCCCACCCGCCACAGCGCCCGCGGGCCGCCGGGACGTTCGACGTAATATACCAAACCCATAAACAATGAACTATATTGGTGGTTTCTTGATATTTTCGGCGGGCTGGGACGCGCGCTGACGGCGGGAGGAACCACCTACGGATCGAGGGCAAAGCCGTCGTCAGCCGCTCGCCCGGTCGAACGCTGCCCGCGTCGCCTCGCCTCGAGGCTCCGCCACGTGACGGCCAGCGTTCCCAGCCTGTCCGCCTCCGAGACGGCGGCGGCCAGCGCCGGGCAACTGGCGCTGCCGATCGGGACCTGGCCGAGGGGGTGGTCGGTATCGAGCGTCCGGCAGAGCGCGGTGTCGAACGGTGGCATGCACCCCCTTCGCCGACCGCCGCGAAAGAACTACTCCGTCCCCGGGGCGGGGCCGAAGCTCTCGACCTTGGCGGCCGCGGCGTCGCCGCCCGCGCCGACGATCGCCTCGGTCGCCGCCTCGACGAACGGCGCGAACCCGTAGACGAACGTCCGGTGGTCACCCTCGATCGCGTCGAGCGCCTCCGCGAGCGCGGCGTCGAGCCCCTCGTCCGCGGAAAGGACGTACACCCGCGCGCCGCCCTTCGCGAGTTCGGCGAGTCTCCCCTCGTGGATCGGGTCGTCGTCGCGGTAGACGACGGTCGCCCGCCCGCCGTCGCCGAGCGTGCGCTCGGCGATGCCGACGGCGGGGCCGATCCCCGGCCCGCCGGCCAGCACGACCGTCTCTGCCTCGCCCTCGTAGTGGGCGTCGCCGAACGGCCCGGCGAGGAGCAGCGAGTCGCCCGGCTCGAGGGTCGTGACGTGGGTTCCGAACGCGCCGTCGGGGTCGACGGTGAGCGTCACCTCGAACGTGTCGGCCACGTCCGGCGAGGAGATGGTGTAGAAGCGGGAGACGGTCTCGCCGTCTATCTCCGCACTGAGCCTGACGAACTGACCGGGGCGCGCGTCGAAGCCGGCGGGCGTCTCGAAGTCGATGGCGACGGCGTTCGGTCCCACGTCGCGGACGGCGGCGACGGAGACGGCTGTCGGGTCCATACGTACTGTGCGTTCGTCCGATTCGAAGGGAGTTTCGGTCGTGTCGGCTGGACACCTATACGCTATTCAGAAGTCTTTTGCAGCGTGGCGAGGTAGCGACGACTAGTATGCCCGACGACCTCAACTGGGCCATCGGCGGCGAAGCCGGCGATGGTATCGACTCCACTGGGAAGATTTTCGCCCAGGCGCTCTCGCGAGCGGGTCGACACGTCTTCACCTCGAAGGACTTCGCCTCGCGCATCCGCGGCGGGTACACAGCCTACAAGGTCCGGACGTCCGTCGATCGCGTCGAGAGCGTCGTCGACCGCCTCGACATCCTCATCGCGCTGACCCAGCGAACCGTCGACGAGAACCTGGACGAGCTCCACGAGGGGTCGGTCATCATCTACGACGGCGAGCGGACGACGATGCAGGACCTCGAGATCCCGGCGGGGATGATCGGCCTCGACGTGCCGCTCAAGAGCCTGGCCGAGGACGCGGGCGGCGCGATCATGCGCAACGTCGTCGCGCTCGGCGCGGCCTGCGCGGTCAGCGACTTCCCGATCGAGAACCTCGACGAGTCGCTCCAGAAGCGCTTCGGGGGCAAGGGCGAGTCCATCGTCGAGAACAACAAGGAGGCCGCCCGCCTCGGGCAGGACTACGTCCACGAGAACTACGACCACGAGTTCGACTACGAACTGGAGACGACGGACGCGGACTACGTCCTGCTCAACGGCGACGAGGCCATCGGCATGGGCGCGATCGCCGCCGGCTGTCGGTTCTACTCGGGCTACCCGATCACGCCCGCGACGAACGTCATGGAGTACCTGACGGGGCGCATCGAGCGCTACGGCGGGGCCGTGATCCAGGCGGAGGACGAACTCTCGGCGATCAACATGGCGCTCGGCGCGGCGCGCGCTGGCGCGCGCGCGATGACGGCCACCTCCGGTCCCGGCATCGACCTGATGACCGAGACGTTCGGGCTCGTCGCGACCACGGAGACGCCGCTCGTCATCTGCGACGTGATGCGGTCCGGTCCCTCGACCGGGATGCCGACGAAGCAGGAACAGGGCGACCTGAACATGCTCCTCTACGGCGGTCACGGCGAAGTGCCGCGGTTCGTCCTCGCCCCCACGACGGTGAGCGAGTGCTTCCACAAGACCGTCGAGGCGTTCAACCTCGCGGAGCAGTACCAGACGCCGGTCTTCCTCGCCTCCGACCTCGCGCTCGCGGTCACCGAGCAGACGTTCCCGCCCGAGGAGTTCGACATGGACGCGGTCGAGATCGACCGCGGTAACGTCGTGGCCCCCGACGCCATCGACGAGTGGGTCAACGAGAAGGGTCAGTTCCAGCCCCACCTCGAGACCGAGGACGGCGTCAGCCCGCGCGCGTTCCCCGGCACCGCCGGCGGCGCGCACATGACGACCGGCCTCGAACACGACGCGCTGGGCCGCCGCACGGAGGACACGGACGTGCGCGTCGACCAGGTCGACAAGCGAAACCGCAAGGTGGAGACGGCCATCGAGGCGGAGGACTGGTCGCCCCGCGAGTTCGGGGACGCCGACTCCGACACGCTGATCGTCTCGTGGGGGTCGAACGAGGGCGCGATGCGCGAGGCGATGGGCTTCCTCGAGGAGGACGGCGTCTCGGTCCGCTTCGTCTCGGTGCCGTACCTCTTCCCGCGGCCCGATCTCACCGATGCGATCGAGGCCGCAGAGGAGGTCATCGTCGTCGAGTGCAACGCGACCGGGCAGTTCGCGGACCTCATCGAACACGACGCCCTTACCCGCGTCAAGCGCATCAACAAGTACAACGGCGTCCGCTTCAAGGCGGACGAACTCGCGGAAGACGTCAAGCGCGCGCTCGCGGAGAGCGCGGAGGTGACCGCATGAGTTCCCAAGTTCGATTCACCGACTTCAAGTCCGACAAGCAACCAACCTGGTGTCCCGGCTGCGGCGACTTCGGGACGATGAACGGCATGATGAAGGCCCTCGCCAACACGGGCAACGACCCCGACAACACGTTCATCGTCGCCGGGATCGGCTGCTCGGGCAAGATCGGGACGTACATGCACAGCTACGCGCTGCACGGCGTCCACGGTCGCGCCCTGCCCGTCGGCATCGGCGTCAAGGCGGCCAATCCCGACCTGGAAGTGATGGTCGCCGGCGGCGACGGCGACGGCTACTCGATCGGTGCCGGCCACTTCATCCACGCCGTGCGCCGGAACATGGACATGACCTACGTCGTCATGGACAACCGCATCTACGGGCTGACGAAGGGGCAGTTCTCGCCCACCTCGCGCGAGGACTTCGAGACCTCGACCTCGCCGGACGGTACCCACCAGGCGCCGGTCAACCCGCTCGCGCTGGCGCTCGCCGCCGGCGGGACGTTCATCGCCCAGTCGTTCTCCTCGGACGCGCAGCGACACGCCCAGATCGTCCAGGAGGCCATCGAACACCCCGGATTCGGCTTCGTCAACGTCTACTCGCCGTGCGTCACGTTCAACGACGTGGACACCTACGACTACTTCCGCGACTCGCTGGTCGACCTCGCGGACGACGAGGACTACGACTCGACCGACTACGACCAGGCCAAGGAGGTCATCCTCGACTCCGACAAGGAGTACCAGGGCGTCATCTACCGCGACGAGGACTCGGTGCCCTACAACGAGAGCATGGGCCTGACCGAGAACATGTCCGAGATCCCCGAGGGCGCGCCCGAGGACGCGATGGACCTGGTGCGGGAGTTCTACTGACCCACCACGTTTTACGCCTCGGGTTTCCTCGCTCGGTCTTCGACCTCGCTGGGGAACCGCTCGGCGCAAAAACCTGGACTAAAAACCGCCGAGTTCGAGCGCGACGCGCTCGAACTCGGTGAACCGCGCTCGTTACACTCGCGCGGTCGGTAGCTGTATCCGCTCTGGCCTGTCGTTCTCGATTCGGTAGTGACGACCGTGCTGGCGATAGTGTTCGACGTTCCGGGGAGCGAGCGTATCGTCGCAGCAGTCTCCCCGTCGACAGTCACTACGGTCGTACCGTCTCGTCGACGAGTCGTACCGGAACGAGGTACTGATAACGGTCGGTGGCGCAACTGAAACGCATGACGAAGGAGACGACGACATCTTCTAGCGCGAACGGAGACGAGAGAGACCGCTTCGACGTCGTCATCGCGGGGGCGGGGCCCGCCGGGGGGCAGTGCGCTCGCGACCTCGCCGCGCGCGGATACGACGTCGTCGTCCTCGAGACCGAGGCCGAAGACGAGTTCCCCCGACAGAGCAACAAATCGACCGCGGGGACGTTCCCGTCGATGATGACGGGCTTCGGCGTCCCCGACCGACTCGCGGAGACGTTCACCGACAGCGTCGTCGTCGAGTCGCCCAACAGCCACTACAAGCGAGCCCAACCCGGGGCGGTTCTCGACTTCGCCGCGTTCAAACGGTGGCTCGTGGAGGACGCGCGCGACCGCGGCGCGGAGCTCCGCTTCGAGTCCCGCGTCTCCGCACCTATCGTCGAAGACGGACGGGTCGTCGGCGCGAAGTACGCCGGGTCCGAGGAGGTGTACGGCGATATCGTCGTCGATGCGACCGGTCCGAGCGCGCCGCTCGCGAAGGCCCTCGGCGTGAGCGACCTCCACCGCGAGAACCAGGCCATCGGCATCGACTACAAGGTCGAGGGCGTCGACCTCGACCACGAGGACTACGCCGACCTCACCGGCGCGATGATGCTCCGTCTCGACCACGACATCGCGCCCGGCGGCTACTCGTGGATCTTCCACACGGGCGGCGACACCGCGAAGGTCGGCGTCTGTTACATCCAGAACGAGCGCCACGAGGAACTCGCCCGCGACGGGATGCGTATCGACGACTACCTCGACTACTGGATGGATTCCGACCCGCGCTTCGAGAGCGCCGAACCCGTCGAGGGCGCGCACGTCCTCCGCGGCTCGGCGCACATCCAGATGCCCGGTCGCCTGAGCACGGACGGCTTCATGGCGATCGGCGACACCGTCCCGACCATCGACCCGCTCTGGGGCGAGGGCATCCACCAGGGGATGGAGTCCGGACGCGCCGCGGCCATCACCGCCGACCACTGCCTGACGCTCGGCCCCCCCGACACCTCCGCCGACCGGACGTCGGTGTACGACGACCTCTGGCACGAGCGGGTCGCGCCGAACATGCACCGGCGACTGCTCATGACGGAGTTGCTGTACCTCGTTCCGAACGAACGCTACGACGGGTTGATCCGCGACCTGAACCGACTCGCCCCCGACACGCTGGCGAACGCCAGCGGCGGGAGTCTCCTCTCGATCGCTCGCCTGCTCGAACTCGGCGACCTCCGGTATCTCGTGAAGCTGGCCCGGAACCGACTCACGGACCCGCACCGCCGCTGGAGTCCGCTCTCCTGACGCCCGGCGAGCGCCCGCGGTCCGTCGAACCGCCCTCGACGCGTCTCCCCTCGACTCCTCGTCCCCGACGAGATCGTCTCGGATCGAAGCGTCACGACGAGCCGAAATCGTCGGAGCCACGGAACGAACGCGTGAGTGATTGTCTCTCGTGCGAGATATACGACTGTTTTTAAAATGTGCCCCGCAAAGTGCGGTTATGCCTGTGGAAACGTTCGACGTGGTCGTCGTCGGTGGGGGGACGGCGGGTGCGTTCGCCGCTGCAACGGTCGCCCGAGAGGGGCTCGACGCGGTCGTCCTCGAGCGTAAGAGCGCCGAGGACGCCGGTCACATCGCCTGCGGTGACGCGGTCAAGGGCAAGAGCACCTTCCCCGACGTCATCGACCTCGAATACCTTCGAGCGGAGTCGTTCTCGAACGAGGGGATCACGCGCGCGCGCTTCGAGAACCCCCACAACGGCGAGGCGATCGACGTCCCCTTCGGCCCGACGAACGGCGCGGTCGTCGATCGCAAGCGCTACGGCGAGGTCCTCCTGGAGGAGGCCGAGCGGGCGGGGGCGGAGATCCACTACGACACGGTCGTCCGCGACGTCGTCCAGAACGGGTCGGTCTCGGGCGTGAAGGGGACCCGGAAGGGCTCGGTGCTCACCTACGAGGGGGAGGTGGTGATCGACGCCGCCGGGTCGCTCTCCATCCTCCAGGACAAGGCCGACTTCTCCGACGCCACCTTCGACACGAACGTGAACTACTCGCAGTTCTGTTCGGCCTACCGGGAGATCGTCGAGGTGGCCGAGCCCGTCGAGTGGCACGACGCACTCGTCTTCAAACCGATCGAGGAGCTGGGGTACCTCTGGTACTTCCCGCGGACGCCCACCGAGATCAATGTCGGCCTCGGCTTCCAGATGAACAAGCCGCCGGTGAAGCTCGTCGAGGTGCTGAAGCGCGACCTCCAGACGCGCGCCGAGTTCGCGGGCGCGCGAGTTCTCGACAAGCTCGGCGCGGCGCTCCCGACCCGGCGGACCTACGACTCGGCGGTCGCGCCGGGGTTCGTGGCGGTCGGGGACGCCGCCGCCCACGTCAATCCCACCACCGGCGGCGGGATCCCAGGCGCGGCGAAGGCGGGCCACTGGGCCGCGCTGCAGGCCGTCGAGGCGATCTCCGAGGGGACGACGGACGACGAGAGCGCCCTCTGGGAGTACAACCGGCGGGTCCAGACCGACTTCGGCAAGCGCTTCGCCGCGATGGACCTGTTCAACATCTGGGGCGGGGCCGTCGACATGGACGAGATCATGGAGATCATCACGAAGCTGCCGGGCCAGCAGCTCGCGGACGTGCTCGGCACCAGCGGCACCACGTCGATGCCCCTCTCGCTGAAGCTGAAGACCGCCGTCAAGTCGTTCGGCCACTGGCGCACCCTCTATCAGATCAAGCAGGTCAACGACACCGCGACCGAACTCAAGCGCATCTACGACGAGTTCCCCACCTCCCCCGACGGCTTCCCCCGCTGGCGGGCCAAGCGGGACGCGCTCATGGACGACTTCTATGACCTCGTCGGCGCAGAGCCGAAGTACTAGAACCACCCAGCTTTTGCCAGGGAGTCGCGGCCGACCGCGAAACGGGTCGGCCGCGACTCCCTGGCAAAAGCTGGATTAAATGCCTGTGTCACCTCCTCGGGCGCTCGCTGCGCTCGCGCCCTCGAAGGTTCCTTGGCCCGCTCGCTCCCGCTGGTCGCTCGCGGGTGCCGCGCTGGTGCCGGCGGTGATGGTCGGATCGGTCGGGCCAGTCGGCCAGCCGTCCCGTACCTTTATACCCGAGAGCGGGACCAGATCCCCCGTGCGCTGACCCTCGCCGCGGGGAGGGAAGCGGTCGTGCGACGCGACTCCCCGCGGGCGCGAACCGCGTCGCCTGTTCGCCACTACTACCTCTCGGATCCGCCGGCCGTGTGTGCGATCCCGTGTCATCCACCTTCGTAACCCCTTTTGACTCGTCGGCCCTGGTTCGACACATGGTCCACCAGCGCGAGCTTACGCCGTCCGACGTGCCGGCCGCGAGCGGGATGCCGATGCTCGGCCTCGGCACCTGGCAGAACGACGACCCGGAGCAGTGCGCGGAGAGCGTCGCGACGGCCCTGGAGACGGGCTACCGCCACGTCGACACGGCGCAGGCCTACGGCAACGAGGAGTGGGTCGGCAGTGGCATCGCCCGCGCCGACGTCGCGCGGGACGACGTCTTTCTCGCGACGAAGGTGTGGATCGACAACCTCGCGTCCGAGGACGTGCTGGAGACGACGCGCGCGAGCGTAGATCGACTCGGCGTCGACTCCCTCGACCTCCTGTACGTCCACTGGCCCGCCCGCGAGTACGACCCGGCCGACACGCTCGGTGCGCTGACCGAACTCCAGGACGAGGGCCTCATCGAGCGCATCGGAGTGAGTAACTTCGAACCCGAGCACCTCGAAACAGCGCAGGACGCCTGCGAGGCCCCCATCTTCGCGAACCAGGTCGAGGTCCACCCGCTGCTTCAGCAGGAGGAACTGCGCGAGTACTGCGCCGACGAGGGGATCGAAATCGTCGCGTACTCGCCGCTCGCGCGGGGGAAGGTCTTCGACGAGACGACGCTCTCGGACATCGCGGAGAAGCACGACGCGAGCGAGGCGCAGGTCAGCCTCGCGTGGCTCCGCGAGAAGGGCATCACCGCCGTCCCGAAGGCGACGAGCGAGGACCACCTCCGCGACAACTGGGGGTCGCTCGCGCTCGACCTCGACGACGAGGACGTCCGCCGTATCGACGACATCGACCGCGAGGACCGGCAGGTCCACCCCTCGTTCGCGCCGTCGAGCTGGTGACGCGTCGTTCGTCTCTTCGTGATTAACAAGTAGGCGAAACGTTCACGTATCCGTAGGATAACGACCGTGCATGGTCGTCGAGCGCCAGCGGTACGGCATCGTGACCGGCATTCGGGCGGACGTGACGCGCCTCCACGGGCTCTGGATGTCGCTCGTCTTCCCGCAACTCCGGCGGACGCACTCGGTGATGGGTCGGTGGCGGCCGCGAGGGACCGCCCAGCGCGCGCTGTTCCGCGCCTGGGGTGCGCTCGGGGCGCTGGCGCTGCTCGCCGGGTATCCCCTCCTCCTCTTGGGGTTTGGAACGCGCTTCTGGAGCCGCCGGCTCGACGGCACCGTCGCTCGCCTCGGCGTCGTCGGCGCTGTCGTCCTCTCCGCGGTCGTCTGGGGTCTCCTGACGCTGGTCGCGCGCCTCCAGTTCTCCACCGAGGGGTTCATCGCCGTGGGCGCGGCGAGCGTCGTCGCCGTCGTCAGCGTCGCCCTCGCCGTCGTCTTCGCCCGCTACGGTGGCCGCGGGACGACGGTCCTGCTCGCCTACCCTGCGGCGATGAACGCGTTGTTCCTCCCGCCGGTCGTGGCCGCGCTCTACTCGCCGACGCTCGCGGGCGTGATCTTCCCCGAGAGCGCGACGCTCGCTCGCTGGCTGCTCGACAACGTACTCGTCGTCGGCGACCTCAGCACCACCCTCCGCGACGCGTTCGAACTGGAAGGAGCCGCCTACGTCGCGATGTGGTTCGCCCTCGCGGTGCCCGTCGGGTGGCTCCTCGGGAGCGTCGTCGCGCTCGCGGACGCGGTGCGGCCGACCCCCCACCGGTCGAGTCCCGCGTAGGCGGAAACGCTTATCAACCCGAACAACGCTTAATTCGGCCCCCGTCCAAGGATCGGTATGAAGTTCGACGCAAAGACGACGGTCGGTATCTTCGTCGTCATCGTCGCCGTCGGGGTGCTCGGCCTGCTGGCGATGGGCGTGATGGAGACGGGAACCGTCCTGATGATGGTCCTCCCCGCGCTCGTGGTCTTCGGGTTGCTGTTCCTATTCCTCGGCGTCAAGCACGGCGAGTACCGCGCGGTCCGCTGACCGACGCGTCGCTCAGGGGGTGGTCACACTCGACCGCCCCCTGAGCTAGTTCGAGTTCTTTCGGCCGTCGCGTTCGGAGGAGCGACGGCTCCCCGCTCGACGCGGTAGCGCACCGTGTCGTACCGCGAGCGACCGCAGTGAGCGAGCGGGCCGAGGAGCGACCAGAGGGAGCGACGAGGCTTTTGCTCCAGCTTTTGCCAGGGAGCCACGGCCGACCGCGGAGCGTGTCGGCCGCACACGACCGCAGCAAAAGGTGGGCGGTGAAACGTGGGGGGTTACATGTAGCCGAGGTCGCGCAGGCGCTCCATCAGATTCTCCTTGTCCTGGGCGCGCCCCTGCCGTTCGGTGGTACTCTCGAGGTCCTGCAGCCAGGCGGGTTCCTCCGCGGACTTCGCCGAACCCTTCTCCGTGCCGAGCGAGCGGAAGCCCTCGAAGTACTTGGGCGAGACGGGGATATCCCTGGCTGTAATGCCCTCGGGCATGTCGTCGTAGTCCTGCGGGACGTGTCCCTCGGGCCATCCGGCCACGGTGTCGGGGACGACGTACTGCCACGTGGCGTCCCACAGCGCCCGCTCGTCGAACTGGAGGATGGAGTGGACGCGGTCGTGGGGCGGGTACTTCCGCGAGTCGTGGCGGGGGCTGAAGAAGGTCTCGTCGGCGCGGGCCTCCTGCTCGTCCCAGCGGACGCCCGAGAAGATGCCGTCGAAGCCGTGCTCCTGAATGACGTGGTTGAGCGCGACAGTCTTGAGGAGGTGGTTGCCGCCGAGGCTGTCGGCCTCGAAGCGGAAGGTGTCGCCCTCGTGGTCCGCGCGGCGGAGCTCGCGCCGGTTCTCCTCGGTCAGTGACGCGACGGGGACGTCGTCGCCGGGCGCGTGCTCGGCGAAGGCGGGGTCCTCGTTGCGCGCGTAGACCACTTCGAGGTCCCACTTATCGGCCCAGCGCTCGACGAAGTCGGTGACCTCCTCGAAGTGTTGATAGTGGTCGATGAACACCACCGGCGGGAGGTCGTGGCCGTACTCCTCGGCGACCTCCTTCACGAAGTAGAGCACGAGCGTGGAGTCCTTCCCGCCGGTCCACATCACCGCGGGCCTGCGGTACTGCTCCAGCGCGATCCTCGTCACGTCGACGGCCTTCGCCAGCTTGTCGGCCAGCGTCGGGTAGTCCGCGGCGGTCTGCTCCCGCCCGTCCTCGTAGTCGACCGTCAGGTACTCGGGAAAGTTCTCGCTCATCTCAGCAGTGAATCGACGCCGGAGATAATTTACCTTCCGCGGTAGCGAATGTATCGCACTCGGCGTGCGTAGCGAGGAGCACTACGGCCGTGCACCGACCGCGGCCAGCGCACCGTGTCGTCCCGCGAGCGAACGCAGTGAGCGAGCGGACGCGCCGAACCCTCGAAGGAGCGGAGCGACTGAGAGGGTGAGACGCGGTTTTGATCCAGCTTTTGCCAGGGAGCGAGCGCAGCGAGCGACCGCAGCAAAAGCTGGGCGGTGAAAGGTAGGTGTCTTACATGTAGCCGAGGTCGCGCAGGCGCGCCATCAGGTCCTCCTTGTCCTGGGCGCGGCCGGCGCGCTCGGTGGTGCCCTCGAGGTCCTGCAGCCACGCGGGTTCCTCGGCGCTCTTGTCGGTGCTGACCTCGCTGCCGAGCGAGCGGAACCCGGCGAAGTACTTGGGCGAGACGGGGATGTCCTCGTGGGTGAGGTCGTTCGGGAGGTCGTCGTAGTCCTGCGGGACGTGACCGGCCGGGTAGTCCTCGACCGTCTCCGGGACGACGAAGTTCCAGAAGGCGTCCCAGACGTCGCGCTCCTCGAACTGGAGGATCGGCTGAACCCGGTCGTGGGGCGGGTAGATGTCCGGGTCGTGGCGGGGGCTGAAGAAGGTCTCGTCGGCGCGCGCCTCCTGCTCGTCCCAGCGGATGCCGGAGATGATGCCGTCGATGTCGTACTCCTCGAGCGCGTTGTTGAGCGCGACGGTCTTGAGGAGGTGGTTACCGACGTAGGTGTCGAGCAGGAAGGGGAAGGTGTCCTCCTCGTACTCGAGGATGTTCCGCACGTGGTGCCGGTTCTGCTCGTTCAGGTCCTCGACGCGGATCTCGTCGCCCGGCTCGTCGGCGAGCGATCCGACGTCCTCGTTGCGCGCGTAGACCACTTCGAGGTCCCACTCGTCGGCCCAGTGCTCGACGAAGTCGATGAGCTCGTCGAAGTGCTGGAAGTGGTCGATGAAGATGGTCGGCGGGAGGTCGAGATCGTACTGCTCCGCGACCTCCTTCACGAAGTAGAGGGTGAGCGTCGAGTCCTTGCCGCCGGTCCACATGACCGCCGGGTTCTGGTACTCCTGGAGCCCCGTCTTCGTGACCTCGATGGCCTTCTCGAGCTTGTCCTCGAGCGCCGGGTAGTCCTCGGGGGATTCCCCCTCGCCGTCCGTGTAGTCCACGTCGAGGTACTGCGGGAAGTCTGCCATACGTAGTAATTAGATATTATTACCAGCCACTTACCGCTTGTGGCCTCGGAGGCGTTCGCGGGTTTCGGCCGCGGGGGGTAGCCGTCGCTCCGCGCGTCGCGCGACAGGAGGATTCGCTTCGCCGTTTAGCTGATGAACTTGTTGTCCCGCCAGTTGATGCCGTTACCGTTCGGCGCGTCTCGCGGGTCTTCGACGACCTTCAGCGTCGCCGCGCGCTCCTCGCCGTTGACGATGCGTGTCGCCTGGAGTTCCCCGTCGCGCGACGTGATGGCGGTGAGCGTTCCCTTCTCGCACTCGAGCGCGAGGTCGCAGAGGACCTCGAACATCGGATACTGAAGGGCGGTGTTCTGTAGTACTGTCTCTCGGTCTCCCTTGAAGCAGGCGTACTCGACGAGTTCGGACGGTCGTTCGACCTGCTCCTCCTGCTGGCCGAACGCGGCCCACTGCGGGGTGCCGGAGGGGCCGCCGCCGGCACCGAAGGGTCCGGCCTCGTCTTCTTCGTCCTCGTCAAGGTAGACGCGGTTCTCCGTGACGCTCGCCTTCAACTGCGCTGTCGGCGTGTACTTGCTGATGTTGTCCTCGGCGGCGACGGCACTCACGATGAGGGTGTTGTTCCGACGGGTGATTTCGACGTCTGCTATTTCGACGGGGAGGTCAGCGTCCTCGAAGTACTCAAATACGTCTTCGAGGGGCAGTTCGAGCGTCGAGTGAAGAGTGTATACGTGGCTGGTCATGGTGTAGCGTGCGCTAACTGGGGCTGCTGGTCCCCGCGACCGGAACTGGTCACCCTATTCTAGGAACTTGTTGCTTATATTTTCTGCCCTTTTTGTCACTCTCCACCGTGGGTGGCTATTCCCCCTGGAGGGTCTCCGCGAGTTGCCCGCGTTCGTCTAGTTCTGCGAGAATGTCGCTCCCACCGACGAATTCGCCGTCGACGTACGTCTGGGGGATGGTCTCCCAGCCGCTGTGTTCCTTCAGCGCGGCGCGGTAGGCGTCGAGCGCCTCCAGCACGTCCACGGTCTCCACGTCGTCGCGGTGCTGTCCGATGAGTCCGAGCGCCCGCCGGGAGTAGCCACACTGGGGCATGAGCGGCGTCCCCTTCATGAACAGGACGACATCGTTCTCCTCGATTGCGCCCTTGACGCGCTCGCGGACCTCCGCCTCGCTCAGGTCGGACTGCGGTTCGAACGTCATACCCGCAATAGGCGGCGCGTCGGGGAAACCTGTTTCGTCGGTCCGCGACCCGCGACGACTCCCGGCGTCGATCGTGTCACCCCCGGTCGTCGCCTCCGTCTCTCGGCGACCGTCAGCGCCCGGGTGCGCGCGCCGCACACGCGACCGGAGCGTTATGTGACCGCCGTCCCAACGACGCGACATGGCAGACACTCCCGAGTACCAGGTCGCGGTCGTCGGCGGCGGCCCGGCCGGACTCACCGCCGCGCTGTACGCCACCCGACTGGGCCACGACACAGTGGTTATAAACCGCGGCGGCGGCCGCGCCGCGATGATGCTCGACACGCACAACGTCATCGGCGTCCCCGAGTCCGTCTCGGGCAACGAGTTCCTCCGGACCGCGACCGAACAGATCGAGGGCTACGGCACGGACGTCTACCGGGACTTCGTCACCGACGTCGAGCGCACCGACGACGGCCGGTTCTGCGTGATCGCGAACGACCTGGTAGTGCTCGCGGAGCGCGTCGTCCTCGCTACCGGCTTCTCGGACGTGCGCCCCGATCCGCCGCTGCCCCGCACGGGCCGCGGCCTGCACTACTGCCTGCACTGCGACGCCTACATGTTCGTCGACGAGCCGGTGTTCGTGATGGGACACGGCGACAGCGCCGCCTTCGTCGCCATGATCATGCTCAACTTCACGCCCGAGGTAGACCTGCTGACCCGCGGGCGCGAACCGGAGTGGGGGGAGGAGACCGACGAGCGCCTGCGCGCCCACCCGATCGACGTGATCGAGGAGGAGATCGTCGGCATGGAGAAGGGCGACGACGGCTGGCTGGAGGCGTTCGAGTTCGGGGACGGCACCCGCCGGGAGTACCGTGGCGGCTTCCCGATGTACGGCTCGGAGTACAACAACGACCTCGCGGCGTCACTCGGCTGCGAGCTGAACGACGACGGCACCGTGGTCGTGGACGACCACGGGCGCACCAGCGTCGACGGCGTCCTCGCCGTCGGCGATCTCACGCCCGGCCACAACCAGATCCCCGTCGCCATGGGCGAGGGGGCGAAGGCGGGCATCGCGCTCCACTACGACCTGCGGGAGTTCCCGCGTTCGCCCGAGGAGATCGAGGAGCGCGGTCCCGTCACCCCCGAGGAAGTGCCCGCCGTCTCCGACCGCCTGCGCGAGCGCGCCCGAGAGCACGGCGCGGACGCGCCGGAGGGCGCGGCGGCGGACGACGACTGAGGCGACCGCCGGCACCGCTCGCCGGTTCGTTCCCAGAAGCACTAGGTAACCGGGATCGACGCGACCGACGCGGGGTCACCGCTCCGCTCAGTCGTCGGCCGCCGCCGTCTCCGTCTCGCTCTCGGCGTCCCCCTCGATGCTCGGCGGGTACTTTCCACGGTCGAGCTTCAGATCGGAGGCGGGCCGAGCCATGCACGTCAGCGCGTACCGTTCCGCCTCCTCCTCGGTCAGCCCGCGGGCGACGGCGACCGGCTGCTCGACCTCCCCCTCCACGATCTCGGCCGAGCAGGCCAGACACATCCCGACCCGGCAGGAGTACTCCTGGGCGATCCCCTCCTCGATGCAGCGGCTGAGAATGGTCTGCTTGTCCGAGACGGAGACGGTCTCGCCGGTCCCGACGAACTCGACGGTGTACTCGGTCATACCCCGCGATTGGACGATGCCGGACAAAACTCTTGTTGGTGGATTCCGTCGCCCCCGGGGAAACGGATAATTCGACAAAGGTTTTCACGCGCGCAGGTCACGAACAGACATGACCACCCAGCAGTGCGACGTCGTCGTCGTCGGGGCCGGGACCGGGGGGTGCTACGCCGCGGCCACGGTCGCCCGGGAGGGGTACGACGTCGTCGTCGTCGAGCGCAAGACCGCAGCGGAGGCGGGGCACATCGCCTGCGGCGACGCGCTCAAGGGAGCCGCCAACTTCCCCGACGCCATCCCGAAGTCCCAGATCGAACCGGCGTTCACCAACACCGACGTCGATCACGGGCGCTTCGAGATCCCCTCCGAGGACGCCGTCCTCGACATCCCCGTGCCGGGCGAACTCGCCGTCATCGACCGCTGGGAGTACGGCCGGCGCATCATCGAGGGGGCCGAGCGGGCGGGGGCGGCGTTCCACTACGACACGGTGGTCCGCGACGTGCTCCAGGCCGACGACGGCCGCGTGACGGGCGTGACCGGCGTCCGGAACGGCGAGCCGGTCACCTACGAGGCGGGGATGGTCGTCGACGCCGCCGGGTCGCTCTCCATCCTCCAAGACAAGGCCGACTTCTCCGACGCCACCTTCGACACGAACGTGAACTACTCGCAGTTCTCCTCCGCCTACCGGGAGATCGTCGAGGTGGCCGAGCCCGTCGAGTGGCACGACGCGCTCGTCTTCAAGCCCACGAAGCGCTCCGCCGGCTACCTCTGGTACTTCCCGCGGACGCCCACCGAGATCAACGTCGGCCTCGGCTTCCAGATGAACGAACGGCCCATGAAGCTCGTCCGGGACCTCCGCGAGGACCTGCGGAACCGCCCCGAGTTCCGGGACGCACGGGTGGTCGACAAGCTCGGCGCGGCGCTCCCGACCCGGCGGACCTACGACTCGGCGGTCGCGCCGGGGTTCGTGGCGGTCGGGGACGCCGCCGCCCACGTCAACCCCACCACCGGCGGCGGGATCGCCGGGGCGGCCTACGCGGGCAAGTACGCCGGCGAGCGGATCGTCGAGGCCATCGAGACGGACGATCCGAGCGAGGAGACGCTCTGGGAGTACAACGAGCGCGTCATGGACCACTACGGCGGGCGATACGCGGCGCTCGACGTCTACAACGTCTTCTCCACCGCCTACGACCTCGACGACCTCATGGGACTGCTCGCCGGCCTGCCGGGGAAGGAGCTCTCCGAGGCGCTCTACTCGGGGACCGCGGGCGTCAGCCCCCTCCTCGCCGCACGTACGCTCTGGAAGTCGCGCGACCAGTGGGACACGCTCCTCGACCTCTACCGGACGAAGCGCCTCGCCGACCGCCTCCTGCGCCACTACGAGACCTACCCCGCCTCGCCCGCGGGCTTCCCCCGCTGGCGGATCAAGCGCGACCGCATCATGGACGACATCTACGCGACGACCGGCGCGGAGCCGAAGTACTAGAACCACCACCTTTTGCTGCACTCGCGTGCCAGCGACACGCTTCGCGGTCGCTGGCAAAAGCTGGCAAAAGCTGGAGCAAAAGCCTGTGTCACCTCCTCGGGTGCTCGCTGCGCTCGCGTCCTCGAAGGTTCCTTGGCCCGCTCGCTCCCGCTGGTCGCTCGCGGGTGCCGCGCTGGTGCCGGCGGTGGCGGTCGGGCCCGTCGTTCGGGCCGTATCTTTATATCTGAGAGCGGGACCAGCGTCCGTGTGACGTGAGAGTCGTCGCGGGGCGCTCTGCGGTCGTGCGACGCCACGCCCCGCGAGCCAGCCCCCGCCGCGGCGTCGCCTGTCCGCAAGGAGGTTTTGCCAGCGAGGAGCGCCAGAGGCGCACGAACGAGCGCAGTAAAACACCCCACCCAAGCCGCATCTCACCCCCTCAGTCGCCCCACTCCTTCGAGGGGTCGGCGCGTCCGCTCGCTCGCCAGCGTCGCTGTCTCGCTCGCGGTCCGACGCACGGCGTCACGGGGGCGGTCGCGGGCCGCCCTCGCGTCGTCGTTCCGGGACCGTCGGTCGGTCGGGTTCGTCCCCCGGTCCTCCGAAAGTCGGAACGCGCATGTAGGGGTCCGGACGTATCCTCGAACAGTGCCGCTCTCCGAGGAAGCGAAAGAACGGCTGCGCGACGTCGTCGAGTTGCAGCCGACGAAGAACGCCGAACTGCTGGACCGCTGGGACCTCGACAGCGGTAGCGAGGTCCACCGGTACCTCGAATCCGAACTGAAGGACTACTACTTCCGCGACGAGAACAGCCTCATCCGGGCGACCGCCGAGGCGTCGGAACTCGTCGGGGTCGACCCGAGCGACGAGGTCATCCGCGTCCCCGAGCTACAGGTCCGGATCACCGAGGTCGTCGCCGGTCCCGATGAGGACCCCGAGAGTGTCGTCTCCGTGCTCCACAAGCTCCATGACGCCGGGATTGACGCGGAGGTCGACGAGGTGCGATCCGGGCTCAGGAGCCTTCAGGACAAGGGCATCGTGGAGGTCGTGAGGCAGACCGTCCCGACGTTCCGACTCGCCCTCCCCCGCGAGGACCTCGCGGTCGATTCGCTCGACTAGTCGGGCCGCCGCGCGCGCTCGCGCTGGCGGTCGAGCAACCGCCGTATCCCCTTGCCCGGTCCGCCCTCGATCGGCCAGCCGCGGGTGCGCCAGGCGGGCGGTTCCGGCGCGAAGTCGGCGCACCGCCCGGAACACTCCCGGGCGGTCTGGGTCCGTCCCTTCGCCGCGCACCACGGGAGCACGTCGCCCCCGTCCCGCCGCAACTCGAAGTGCCGACAGTCCGGCCGCATCGTCTCGACGTAGGCGCGCCAGCCGCGCTCGTAGGCGCGCTCGGCCAGCTCGCGGCGCTTCGCCCGCTTCCAGTCGGGGTCGGCGTACTCGAACCGCGCGGCGGACCGATCGCGGTCGCCCCCGTTCGGCCGCTCTACGATTCGCGTTCCCGGCTCGTCGGCGGCGAGCGCCGCGGGGTGCCAGGCCACCGACGCGTCCCCGCCGTCGAACGCGAGGATACCCGTCTCGACCGGGAGCCGTTCGAGCAGCGCGGGTTCGACGTTCGCGCCAGTCGCGCGGGTCGCGATCCACACCTCGTCCGCGAGTCCGAGCGCCACGTCCCGCTCCACCTGGTCGCCGAGGCGGCGCGCCGCGCTCGCGTCGAGGTCCGGCTTGTTCTCGATCGCGACGATCCGCCGACACCAGTCGGGGTAGTGCCACCTGCGTCGGAGTTCGATGCGCCCCCCTCGCCGTCGGGTGTCGACGATCCCGCGCTCGGCGGCCTCGTGGATCGTCTCGCGGACGTAGCGCCACGGATAGCCCGGCTCGGGGAGGGCCTCGCGGTAGTAGGACCACTCCCGGGGCGCGTGGCGGACGACGTGCAGGAGGTCGCCCGTCAGCCGGTCGGGGCCGAAGACGGCGCGGGCGGCCAGCGCCTCGCGGTCGCACTCGAGCACGAGCGTGTCCCAGCGGCGGCTCCGCGTGCCGAGCTGTCGAGCGACGAGAACCGCCGTCCCGTCGTCGAGCGATCCGTCCGGCGGCCACTCGCGCTCGGCCCACTGGCAGACGCGGAGTTCGAACGTGAACTCCGGTTCCCGCATGCCCTCAGCCCTTCAGGCCGCCGTTGTCGAGGAAGCGGTGGGCCTCCCGCAGGATGTCGCGGGGGCCGTCCTGCGTGATTGTGTTGATCGCTTGCTCGTAGTCCCGCCACTGCAGGTCGCGGTGCTCCGAGGAGAGCTCGGCGCTCGCCTCGAACGACTTCGCGATGAACAGGTGTACCGTCTTGTGGATGGTGTTCCCGTTCGCCTCGAAGATGTAGTCGTAGTCCTCTCTGAAGCCGTCGATGAGTCGGATGTCGTCGATACCGGCCTCCTCCGCGATCTCGCGGATGGCCGTCTGCTGCAACTCTTCTTCCCCCTCCACGCCGCCCTTGGGGAACTCCCAGTCCCCCGTGCGGCTCTTGAGCAGGAGGTACTCACGACGGCCACGCGTATCGCGGAACAGGATTGCTCCGGCGCTCGTGGCCTCTATCATGCATCTCCCTACTGTATCATAGGATAAGAGAATGTCGCCATACGTCGCCGTACGACGGTGTCCGTGATCGGATGAGTGCGCTTTTGCCGGTCGCGTCCCTGAATCGGCGTATGACCTTCGTCACGACCCTCACCCTCACGAGCGGGAACCGCCACACCCTCGAGGACGTGGTCGGGGACATCAAGGCCACCGCGGAGCGCAAGGGCGCGGAGCTGAAGGGGCCCCACCCGTCGCCGCCGGCCGACTACCGCGTTCCGCAGTCGAAGCGCCTCGACGACGGCGAGACGTTCGAGCCGTGGGACTACACCGTCTACAAGCGGACGATGCGCATCGTCGGCCACGACGAGGTCGCCCGGCGCACCGCCCACCGGGAGTTCCCGGACGACGTGCACGTCGAAGTCGAGATCGAGCAGGTCACCGGCGTCGGACGCTGAGCGTCCCGACCCCGGAGCACGCGAAGCGCGTCCGGGCGCTAGAACACGCTCTCGCCGACCCGCTCTAGGTACTCCGCCTCCCCCGTGTGGTCGTTCGCGTCGAAGGAGGTCACCCGGATCCGCACGCGCGAATCGAGCAGTCCCTCCGGGGCGTCGATGACGCGCAGTACCGTGTCGCCGACGCGGGCGACCGGCGTTCCGCCCCGGTGGCCGGTGACGAACACCGTCAACTCCTGGCCCTCCTCGAAGGCGGGCGTCGTGGTGCGAAAGAGCCCGCGGAGGTACGATCCGAGGCTCATACCCGCGCCACCTCCCCGGTCTCGCGGTCGGTGATGTACTCGCGGCCGTAGCCGGTCAGCGCGGCGAAGACGAAGACGGCGACGAGCAGCCAGCCGTGGAAGACGAACGGCCACACCTGGACGGGGTTTACGACCATCGCCGGGGTGAACCACTCGTACTGGTTCGGAAGCTGACTGATGGTGACGTAGCCGACGAGCACCCCGCCCGCCCACGGGAAGATGTACCCGAGCGCGGAGGTGTTCGCGTCGAGGATGTTCGCCCGCCGGTAGCCGTTGATGTTGAACCGCTCGCCCAGGCGGGCGATGTACGGCGCGATGGCGATCTCGGCGGCCGTGTTGATCGTGATCATCGCGTTGACCATCGCCGTCCCGACGACCATCGTGAGCTCGGTCCGCCGGACGGACGTGGCGACGCTGTTGAGCAACCAGTCCTGGATCGCCTGGAACCCGCCGCCGCGGATCATGATCTGCGCGCCCGCGACGATGAGCAGCGTGAGCACGATGAGCGGGAAGAAGCCGAGCGCGCCGCTGTAGAGGCTCCCGCCGACGGTGTTGACGGCGTCGCTGTCCGCGGCGACGATCTCGACCACCGGGAGCCACGCCAGTTCCTGAGCGAAGGCCCCGGTCTCCGCCGCGTTGAACACCAGGATGTCGGCGATCGAGGAGAGCCCGAGCAGGAGGTTGAGCGCCACTGCGGTGATGATGCCCCAGGAGATCGCCTCGACGATGTGCCGGCCGGCGATGGCGGTCGCGAGCACCACGCCGATCGACAGGAGGTGGACGAGGCCGATGGGGTTGCTGTTCTGTTCGAGGAGGTTGCCGCCGCCGCCGACCTCGACGCCGGTCATGACGCTCCCCGCGATCAGATACGCGACGAACGCGAGCACGGCCGCCGCGATGGCGTACTTGAACCGGGAGGCGACGACCCCGCCGATGTCGGAGTCCTGGGTCACGGCGCTGACGATCGTGGTGTCGCTCACGGGCGCGAGGTTGTCGCCGAAGACCGCCCCCGAGAGGATCGCGCCGAACAGGAGCACGGGGTTCGCGCCGATGAGGACGCCCGCCGGGAAGAAGAGCCCGGAGAAGGCGACCGTCGTCCCGTACCCGGTCCCGATGCCGGTGGCGAGCAGCGCCGCCAGCACGAACGTGACGGCCGGGAACAGCGCCGCGCCGATGCTCGCGGCGTCGGCGGCCCAGACGAGGCCGTCGACGAACCCGCCGTCCTGCAGAACCTGCGCGAACATGCCCGCCCACAGCCACGCGACGATGGCGGTGGCGGCGACGCGCCGGGTCATCCCCTCGAAGATGGTGTTCGCGTAGTCTCGCCACGGCCCGCGGACGAAGAGCATCCCGACGATGAGTCCGACGAGCATACCGATCACGAGACCGGTGGTGTCGCCGATCCCCAGCAGGCCGCTCTGAAACACTGCCCAGACGATGAAGAACGCGATGGGGAGCGCGCTCATCAGGGGGCCGCCGTAGAACTCGATACGGTGCCCCTCGCGGGCGTCCTCCTCCGCGCGGAGTTCCTCGTCGATGTCAGCTGCTTCCGGGTCTGACGCCATGCTGTATCACGCTCGGATATCGTGACCCCCGGGTAGATAAAGGCCCCTAACCGGCCGCACCCGTCGGAGGGTCACGCACTTAACCCCTCCCGGCCCACGTGCGGGTATGTCTGCCACGCGTGACCGACTCGTTTCACTGCGCCGCGACCTGCACCGCCACCCCGAACCCGCCTGGCGGGAGTTCTGGACGACCTCCCGCATCGTGGACGAACTGGAGGACCTCGGCGTGGACGAACTGTACGTGGGCCGGGAGGTCCTCGCCGAGGGCGAGCGCACGGGCGTCCCCGACGACGCCGAGATCGAGCGCTGGTACCGGTTAGCCCGGGAGCGCGGTGCCCGCGAGGACGTCCTCGAACGGACGGCCGGCGGCTACACGGGTGCGCTCGCCGTCCTCCGGCGTGGCGAGGGCCCCACGATCGGCCTCCGGGTGGACATCGACGCCCTCCCGCGGGAGGAGTCCGCGAGCGAGGAGCACCTCCCGACGGCGGAGGGCTTCCGCGCGGAGACCGACGCGATGCACGCCTGCGGCCACGACGCGCACGTCACCTACGGGATCGGTACCCTCGAGGCGGTGGCCGAGAGCGACTTCGAGGGGACGCTGAAGGTCGTCTTCCAGCCCGCAGAGGAGGTGATCGGCGGCGGTCGGGCCGTCGCGGAGTCGGGCCACCTCAACGACTGCGACTACCTCCTCTCTGTCCACGTCGGCCTCGACCACCCCACGGGCGAGGTCGTCGCGGGCATCGACGGCTTCCTCGCGGTCCAGCACTTCGAGGCGACGTTCACCGGCGAATCCGCCCACGCGGGCGCGAACCCCGGCGACGGGCGCAACGCCGTCCAGGCGCTCGCGACCGCGGTGCAAAACCTCTACGCCATCCCGCGCCACCAGGACGGGGCGACGCGCGTCAACGCGGGCATCGTCGAAGGTGGGAGCGCGACGAACATCGTCCCCGAGCACGCCCGCGTCGCGGGCGAGGTGCGCGGCGCGACGACCGAACTGAAGGACTACATGGCCGAGCGCGCGAACGCCGTCCTCGAATCCGCGGCGGCGATGCACGGTTGCGAGGTGCGCGTCGACGTCGGCAGCGAGGCGCCGAGCGCCACGAGCGACGACGCCGTCGTGGACGTGGTCGAGGCCGTCGCCGCCGACGTAGCGGGCGTCGACTCCGTCGTCAGGAACGACGACCTCGGGGGGAGCGAGGACGCCACGTTCCTCATGCAGCGCGTGCAGGACCGCGGCGGGAAGGCCGCCTACCTCTGCGTCGGCACCGACCACCCCGGCGGCCACCACACGGCGACGTTCGACGTGGACGAGGACTCGCTCCCCGTCGGCGTCGACCTGCTCACGGGCGCTATCCTGCGCCTTGCCGAGGAGCGACCCTAGGCGTCGCTTCCGGGTGCAGGTTCTCAGTGACGGGTTCTCGGAGACGGGTTCTCGGGTTCGCCGACTCGCCGTCGGCTCTCGCGTCGGCTCGCGTTAAAAAGGAACGTAGGGTGAGAGGACCCCGAAAGAGCGCGGCGGTTAGAGCAGCCCGGACTTCTGGAGCTTCATCAGGTCCTCGGTGTCGAGGGTCTCGCCCTCCTTGAACTTCTGATAGATCTCCTCGGCCTCCTTCTTGGCCTCGGCGCGCTTCTGGGCGCGCTCGTCCTTGCGCTCGCGCTCCTCGGCCTTGTCGAGTTCGCGCAGGCGCTTCTGGACGCGGACGAAGTCCTCGTGGTGGCGGTCGGCGGCCTCCTGGGCCTCGACGAAGCGCTCGTGGGCGGCGTCGGCGTCGTCGCGGATGTCGTCGGCCTCGCGGTAGGCCTCGATCATCTGGTTGTGGTGCTCCTGGGCCTTGTCGGCGAGTTCCGTCACCTTCTGGTGGTGCTTCGACGCCTCGGCGCGGACCTCCTGGGCCTCCTCCTTGAGGCCGTCGATGCCGTCCGTCTCATCGAGCTTCTGCTTTCGCTCCTGGTACTGGTCGCGCTTGCGCTCGATCTTCTCGATGAGTTCGCGCTCGTCCTCTGCGCTCAGGACCTCCGTCTGCTGGCGGAACTCGAGCTGCTCGATCTCCTCCTTGAGCTGCTCCAGGCTCTTGCCGTCGTCGAGATCGAGGTCGGACTTCGCGTCGTCGACCTTCGAGAAGAGTTCGTTGGCCTTCGCGTTCAGCTCGTTGCGCTTCTGTTTGTGCTCCTGAACCTGCTCGTTCAGTTCGTCGCGCTTCTCGCGGTGTTCCTGGGCCTCGTCCACCTTCTCGCGCGTCTTCGCGTTCAGTTCGTCGCGCTTGGACGCGCGCTCCGAGGCCATCTGGTTGAGCTCGTTACGTCGGTCTCGGAGCTGACCCGCGCGCTTTATGAGCTGGCCCTTGGATTTGGTTTCGAGGTCCTCTTCGGTGAGTTCTACGTTCTTTGAGTCGTCGATAGTCTCTGCCATGGTTATTCGCTACTGTCCATTACCGGCTCCGACGGTGGGGGCCTCTCTTGGGGGGATAGCAACCGATCGATAATCAGGGTCTCCTGTCATTCTGGTCGCCGTTCGATGCACCCGTAACGCCGGAGGCGTTCTGGTACCTGATGTTATCGGTACATCCTACTTAAGCCTTTTCCAATTCACGAACGACGAAACGTCCGCGAACGCGGCTCTCCGGGGCTGTCATGGGTTCGCACGGGGCGCGCACCCGATATAAATGAATCGTCGAACGGTCGAAGGATTGAACCGACCGTTCGTGTACGGAACGACCCGCTCAAGTGTACGCCGCGTCGAGCGCTCACCATGGACGACACGGAGAGGGGCGACGGACCGGAGCGGGTCGTACGCGTCCGCGCGCGCGGCCACGAACACGTCCTGGCCGAGCACGAGAGTACGTTCGAGGTGACCAGCGACGACTGGCTGACGCCCGCCGGGGACTGCATCGTCGGCGTCGAGGCCGACCGCGTCCCGAGCGACCTCGACCCGGCGTTCGTCGAGGCCTGCCGCGCCGCGGACGCGACGGTCGCGGCCACGCTCGCCGCGGGCGGGCGCGAGCAGACGGTGACGGGACGAGGCCACCCGGACCTCACTTTCGCCGACGACCGGAGCATGGTCTTCAGGACGAGCGACTACGTGGACGACCGGACGGTGATGGTGGCCGCCGACGCGGCCGCCGCCGACCTCGACCGCGACCTCGTGGCCGCGCTCGCCGACGGCGCGGAACTGACGGTGACGCTCAGGGTGACGTAACCGGTGCGCGGCAGATCGGGTAGGGTCGAGGCACGTCGGGGCGGGGCGTGGCTGGCCGCAGCGGCAGTCGCCGCCCACCGCCGGACCTATCACGTCGCCTGACCTACCCCGCGCATGGACGAACCCGCTGAGAACATAAGCGGCGGTTCGGCGGGCGGCGGTCGGTTCTCCGAGTTCCGGCCGGGGGACGGTACCTCCCGCGCGGAGGCCGTCGTCGACCGCCTCGGCGCGCTGTACTGGCAGAAGACCTACGGCGGACAGGACGCCTTCGAGTGCCTCGTCCGGACGATCCTCAGCCAGAACACGAGCGACAAGGCCAGCCAGCCGGCCCACGACGACCTGATGGCGAAGTACGGCGGCGAGTCGCGGGGCGATCTGGCCGCGTCGCTCGCCGACGCCGATCGGAACGAACTCGCCGAGACGATCTCCTCCGCGGGCCTGTACAACCAGAAGTCGGAGGTGCTCCTCGCGGTCGCCGAGCGCGTCGTCGAGGAGTACGGCGGGGCGACGGCGTTCGACGAGTACGTCCGCACCGCGGACTACGACGCGGTCCGGGAGACGCTGCTCGGGATGAACGGCGTCGGCCCCAAGACGGCCGACTGCGTGCTCCTGTTCGCCGCCGGGCGCGACGGCGTCTTCCCCGTGGACACCCACGTCCACCGGATCTACCGGCGCCTCGGGGTCGCGCCGCCGGACGCCGACCACGAGGGGGTCAGGGCGGTGCTGGAGGAACAGGTCCCCGCCGAGAAGTGCGGCTTCGGGCACACGGCGACCATCCAGTTCGGCCGGGAGCACTGCACGGCGCGGAACCCCGCCTGCCTCGACGATCCGGAGGCGTGTCCCCTGTCGGACCTCTGCGATCAGGTGGGCGTCTACCCCGAGACGGGCGAGGTCGAGGACCCCGCGGACGCCGCCTGACGGACCATCCCGACGAGCGAGAGCGTGATCAGCGCGAAGGCGATCAGCGAGAGGTTCGGGATCGTCAGCCCGAGGACGGGTGCGGTCCACTGGATCGCCGCGCAGCTCCCGCCCGCCGCGGAGCAGAAGCCCGGCCCCGCGGCGGCCTGAAGCTGGACGTAGGAGTGGTACGCCGCGATCCCGAACCCGCCGACCGAGAGCGGGAGGGCGGTGCGGTAGACGCCCGCGCGCTCCTCGACCGCCGCCATCCCGAGGATCAGGACGAGCGGATACATCAGGATGCGCTGGTACCAGCAGAGCTCGCAGGGGACCAGCCCGAGGCCGAGGCTGAAGTAGAGGCTCCCGGCGGTGGCGACGGCGGCGACGGCGGTCGCGGCGGCGAGCCAGCGTCGCGGGCGCATCTCACTCCCCGGCGACGCTCTCGAGCGCCCGTTTGGCCTCGTCGGTCCCGTTGCCCCCGCCGTCGATCGGCGCGACCGGCTGGCCGTCCACGACGAGGTAGGGCGTCCCCTCGACGCCCGCCTCCCGGGCGTACTGCCTGCTCTCCTGCATCTCCTGCTGGTACTCCCCGGCCTCGATCGACTGCCGTACCGCGTCGGGCTTCGAGACGCCCGCGCTCTCCGCGAACTCGACGAGCCTGTCGGTCGTCGCCCACTCCTCGCTCGCGGAGGGCTGGTTGGCCATCACGTACTCGTGATACGTCCAGTACGTCTCCGGGTCGACGTTCCAGACGGCGAGGCCCGCACGCCCGGCGCGCACGTCGTCCGATCCCATGAACCCCGTGAACGCGCGGAACTCGAGGCTGAGCTTCCCCGGCTCGACGTAGTCCGTCACGATGTCCCTGAGGTAGCCCGTGCTGAACGTGGCGCAGTGGGGACACTTCCAGTTGCCGACGTACGTCACCGTCGGCTCGTCGCCCGTTCCCATCGTCTCGTAGGTGTAGTCGCCCGGCGAGGCGGGGATCGGTGCCTTCGTCACGGGGCCATCGGGCATCGACTCGCTGGAGCCGAGACAGCCAGCGAGTCCGACCACCCCGGTCGCGCCGGCCGCGGCGAGGAACTGCCGTCGGGAGAGGGTCATCGGTCATGTTACCAGGGTAACGCGAATCAAGTTTGTGGTCGACGCGAATTCGAACGGCGGATCGGCCGGGTGGGAACCGGCGACCGAGTTCCCTATTCGAGGGTGCCGTACCGCGAGCGACCACAGGGAGCGAGCGGGCGCGCCGAACGACCGCAGGGAGAGCCGCGGTTTTCCGGGGATTTTGCCAGCGATCGCGAAGCGCGTCGCTGGCGCGCGAGTGCAGCAAAACGTCCTGGCGTGCAGGCGACGCCGCGGGCGGGGGCTGGCTCGCGGGGCGTGGCGTCGCGCAATCGCAGACGCCCCGCGACGAACGTCAGGTCACGGGGGGCACTGGACCCGCTCTCCGATATAAAGGTACGGACCGGCGGACGGCCCGCATGACCCGACCACTACCGTCGGCACCAGCGCGGCACCCGCGAGCGAGACCGAAGGTCGAGCGAGCGGACCGACGAGCGACTAACGGCGCGCTCGCTTCGCTCGCGCGCCGGCTGGAGCGAGGAGGATTTTAATCCAGGTTTTGCCAGCGAGTGAGCGAAGCGAACGAGCGCAGCAAAACGTGGTGTTTATTGCTCGATGATCGTCTCCTCGACCTCCTCGCCGAAGTGGCGGGCGGTCGTCTCGTAGTAGACGAGTACCTCGTCGCCCTCCTCGAGGTCGGTGACGGCCTTCCGGCCGCCGCGGGTGGCGATCTTGATAGTCTCCGCGTTCTGGAGCAGCGTCTCGACCACGTCGACGTCCGAGCCGTCGCCGCCGAGTTCGGCCTGCACGCGGAACATTGGGCGGCGCTCGATCTTCGAGCGTCCGACGATCGCCTCGCGGGTGTTGCCGTCGGTGTCGACGACCTGCACCTCGTCGCCGCTCTTGAGTTCTGCGAGGTACTTCGTCTTCCCGTCGGGCGTGCGGACGTAGGCGTGGACCGCGCCCGCGTTGACGCGGAACGGGCGGGAGGCGACGTAGGGCGACTCCGCCGTCTCGGCGTGGACGAAGAACAGCCCGCGGGACATGCTCCCGACGAGCAGCCCCTCGTCGTGGTCGAAGAGGCTTCCGGTGTCGACGCAGACGCGGTCCGCGCTGCCGGTCTGCTCCACTGCCGTCACGGTCGCCCAGCGCAGGTCGAGTTGCTCACGGTCGGACGCGTCGCGCAGGTCGACCGTGCGGCGGATCTCGTCGGGGTCGTCGGCGTCGAGCAGGACGGCGTCCGCGCCGTGTTCGAGCGTCTCGAAGGCGGTCTTCGCCTCCTCCGCGCTCGTGACGCCCGCGACGAGCGTCGTCTCCTCGCCGATCCGTGCGATGAGGTTCTCCAGGGGGATGATCTTCCAGTCCTCGCCGACGACGATGGTGTAGTCCGCGTCCCCTGCGGCCGCCTCCGCGAACGCCTCGTACCCCTCGTCCAGGATGCGGACGTACGCGCCGTCGGCGGATCCGTTGCCCCGCCGGAGGGTGGTGAGGTCGGCGGAGCCGGAGAAGTCACCGGGGAGGTCGACCGTCCCGTCGCC
Organism: Halomarina halobia; assembly: GCF_029338575.1. Taxonomy (GTDB): domain Archaea; phylum Halobacteriota; class Halobacteria; order Halobacteriales; family Haloarculaceae; genus Halomarina; species Halomarina halobia. Next base: position 1,609,013 of record NZ_CP119992.1, on the reverse strand, counting down.
CTCGGTGCCCTTTCCGACGATGAGCGCGTCCGGCTCCGTCCGCGCCTTCGGCTCGGCGTCGAGGACGTGCACGTCGTCGCCCGCGAAGGCCGCGACGTTCACCTGCCCGAGTTCCCGCACGCGGTCGACGTCGTCGCGGTCGACCAGCACCCAGTCGACCCCGGCCTCCAGGCCCGCCGTGATGCGTCGTCGTCGCGCGTCCCAGTCGCCCACCTCGTCGTCCGCTTTCAGCCAGACGGCACGTGTCATGACCGGGGCGTAGGTGGGGGTGCTATTGAACGTGGTGGATGTTCCACGCGCCGACGTGCCGGTGAGAGGGTGGTATTCAGATACGGGGTTCGGTCAGTAGGGCCGTCACCGACGACGTTTCCGAAAGCCCCCTCCCGCTCGACGGCTGCGAACCACGCTGCGCGCGCCATCGGCGTGCTTGCGGGTTCTCGCTCGCCGAGCGGTCGGACCTTTCGATTTCCCACCCGGAGCGGTCGATCGGCCGGCCGTCGCCCGTCGTATCCGAAGACCGCCGACACCGACCGGCGGGGGCGAACGCTTATCCGCCGCGCTGGACTACCCTCGGTAAGTGACTACGACCCGGACCCCGACGACCGTCCTCTTCGATCTGGACAACACCCTCTGTGAACACGCGACCACCTTCTCCGACCGCCTGGCGGCCGCCTTCGAGCGCGTCGGCGTCGACCCGTTCTTCGGGACCGCCGACGTCCACCGCTGGCTCCCCCGCGTCTCCGCCGAGAGCGCGCTCGACCTCCGCGAGCAGGTCTTCGGCGGCATCGCCCGCGAACTGGGCCGCGATCCGAGCGTCGCCGACGACCTCGCCGCGGCCTACGTCGACCCCGACCCCGCGGACGTGCGCCCCCTCCCCGGCGCGCGCGAGGCCGTCGACGCGCTCGGTGAGGAGTACCACCTCGGCCTCGTCACGAACGGCGGGCGCGCCGTCCAGCGCGCGAAGCTCGACGCCCTCGACCTCGGGGACGCCTTCGACGCGTCCGTCTACGCCGGCGGCGCAATGCCCGTCAAGCCGGACGCGGAGCCGTTCGAGCGCGCGCTCTCCGCGCTCTCGGCCGCGCCGGGCGAGGCGCTGCACGTCGGCGACTCCCTCGGCTCGGACGTGGCCGGCGCGAACGCCCTCGGCCTGCGGTCGGTGTGGGTGCCCCACGCCGAGTCGCTCCGCGAGGGGCCGACGCCCAGCCACACGATCGACACGCTCTACGACCTCCCGGGGTTGCTCTGAGCGGGGCGGGAACTCGACGGCACGGCAGAAGGGGAGCGGACGAACTACGAACTACGAACTACGAGCGGCGGGCGGTTCGATCGCGGCTCAGATCTCGACGGACAGCCCCGCGCGGTCGAGCGCGTCGTCGGCGCTCGCGTCGTCGTGTATCACGGCCGAGACGGCGCTCGTGATGGCCTCGGGGTCGTCGTGCTGGAAGATCGAGCGGCCCATCGACACCCCGGCCGCGCCCGCGTCCATCGCCCCGCGAACGGCCGTGAGCGTCGCGTGGTCCCCCTCGGGCGCGCCGCCGGCGATGACGACCGGCAGGCGCGTGGACTCGACGACGTGCGCGAAGCTCTCCGCGTCGCCGCTGTAGGCCGTCTTGATGAGGTCCGCGCCGAGTTCCTCGCCGAGGCGGACGGCGTGTCCGAGCGCCTGGGCGTCGTGCTCGTCCACGCCCGGGCCGCGCGCGTAGGTCATCGCCAGCACGGGCATGCCGAGGCGGTCGGCGTCGTCCGCGACGCGGGCGAGTCCCTCGATCTGCTTCGGCTCGTAGTTCGAGCCGACGTTGATGTGGAAGGAGACGGCGTCGGCCCCCGCCCGGACGGCCTCCTCGACGGTGCCCGTCAGCCGCTTGTCGTCGCTGTCCGGTCCGATGACCGTCGACCCGTTCAGGTGGACGACGTACCCCTTCCCGTTCTTGTTCGGGTGGACGCGGGGGGCGATCCCCTTCTGCGTGAGGACGCAGTCCGCCCCGCCGCGGGTCACGGCGTCGATGGTCGATTCGATGTCCTTGAGGCCGCGGACGGCCCCGAGCGTTATCCCGTGGTCCATCGGGACGACGAGGTAGCGGCCGTCGGTCCCGATGCGGTCGAGTCGTGCTCGCGTTCCTGCGTTCATTGGTATGTCACTCTCTGTCAGGTCAGTTCAAGTCCGTTCCGATCCCGTCACGTCTTCCCCCGATCGCGCGCCCGCCTTCAGCTCGCGGGCCTTCGCTTCGAGACGCCGGGCCGTCTCCTCGACGGGCGTGCCGGTCTCGACGCCCTCCGCCACGACGTCCACCAGCGCGCTCCCGACGATGACGCCGTCAGCGCCCGCCGCCACCACCTCGCGGGCGTTCTCGCACGAGCTGATGCCGAAGCCGACGGCCTTCGGTACGTCCCACGCCGAGAGCCGGTCGAGGCTGGCCGCCGTCTGATCGCTCACGTCGGCGCGCGCGCCGGTGACGCCGAGTCGCGCCTGGACGTAGACGTAGCCGGACACGCGCTCCATGATCCGCTCGAGGCGCTCGCCGCGCGTCGTCGGCGCGACGACGAACACCAGGTCGAGGTCGTACTCGTCGCACGCCTCGCGCAGCGGAGCCGCCTCCTCCGCCGGGAGGTCCGGAACGACGAACCCGTCGATGCCGACCTCGGCGGCCCGCCGGACGAACGGCTCCGGCCCCGGTTCGCCGACCTCGCCATTCGCGGTGCCGCCGCGAGCGCCCTCGGCCGTGTCGGCCGCCTCGCGTCGCCCGTACTGGTAGATCAGGTTGTAGTAGGTCATGCAGACAAGCGGCACGTCCGCGTCGAGCGCCTCGACGAACTCGAAGAAGCGCTCGGGGGTCATGCCGCCCTCCAGCGCGCGGACGACCGCCCCCTGGATCGTCGGGCCCTCCGCGATGGGTTCCGAGAAGGGGAGGCCGAGTTCGATCAGGTCCGCGCCACCGCGGGCGAGCGCCTCGACGTACTCGAGGCTGGACTCGAAGTCGGGATCGCCCGCCACCAGGTAGGGGACGAACGCCGGCCCGTCGGCGAACGCCTCGGGGATGCGGCTCACGCGTCCCCCCGGAAGACGTCCATGTCGGGCGCGTTCGGCACGTCGCGCGCCGCGGTCTCCTCGACGACGGACTCGAGGTCCTTGTCGCCGCGTCCCGAGACGCAGACGACGACACAGTCGCCCAGCTGCTCGGGCGTCGCGTCCTCCAGCCACGCGATCGCGTGGGCGGTCTCCAGCGCGGGGATGATCCCCTCCTCCTGGGAGAGGCGGTGGAAGCCCTCGATCGCCGCGTCGTCGTCCACGGTGACCGGCGCGACCCGCCCCTCCTCTACCAGGTGGGCCAGTTCCGGCCCGACGCCCGCGTAGTCGAGCCCCGAGGAGACGCTGTGTGACTCGACGATCTGCCCGTCCGCGTCCTGCAGGAGCCTCGTGCGCGCGCCGTGGAGGACGCCCTCGCTGCCGGTCGAGAGCGACGCGGAGTTGGGCGCGACGCCCCGCTCCTCGTCCACCCGGAGGGAGGACCCGCCGGCCTCGACGGCGAACAGCGACACCCCCTCGTCGGGGACGAACGCCGAGAACGCGCCCATCGTGTTCGATCCGCCGCCCGCGCAGGCGACGACGCTCGACGGGAGCCGCCCCGCCCGCTCTCGGACCTGCGCTCTGGCCTCCTCGGAGATGACCGACTGGAAGTCCCGCACCATCGCCGGGAAGGGGTGTGGACCGACGACGCTCCCGATGACGTAGTGTGTCGTCTCGACGGTCGTCGCCCAGTCGCGCATCGTCTCGCTGATGGCCTCCTTGAGTGTGCCCCGTCCGGTGTCGACGGGATTCACGGTCGCCCCGTTGAGCCGCATCCGGAAGACGTTGGGGCGCTGGCGGTTCGTGTCCCGACGGCCCATGTACACCTCGCAGGGCATCCCGAGGTGGGCCGCGGCCATCGCCGTCGCGGTGCCGTGCTGGCCCGCGCCCGTCTCCGCGATGATCCGCTCCTTGCCCATGTACTTCGCCAGCAGGACCTGCCCGAGGGCGTTGTTGAGCTTGTGCGCGCCGCCGTGGAGCAGGTCCTCGCGCTTGAGGAGGACGTCGGCGTCGTAGCGCGCGCTCAACTGCTCGGCGCGCTGGAGCGGCGTCGGTCGCCCGCCGAAGTCGCGGAGGCGCTCCCTGAACTCGTCGACGAACCCGTCCTCGTTGTCGAGGACGTACCGCTCGTAGGCGTCCTCCAACTCCTCCAGGGCGGGCATCAGCGCCTCGGGGACGTACTGCCCGCCGTACCGTCCGAACGTGCCTGAGCTCATGTGTCGTAGTCGTCCTCGTCGGCCGTATCCTCTGCGGATGCGAGTCGTCGCACGTTCTCGGGGACCGCCGCCAGGCCGCCGCGCATGATCGCCGTGCCGACCAGCAGGCCGTCCGCGCCCGCCGCGCGCATCCGTCGGGCGTCCTCGGGCGTCGAGATGCCGCTCTCGGCGATCAGGGTGACGTCGTCGGGCGCGTCGGCCGCCACGCGCTCGAAGGTATCGAGGTCGACCGAGAGCCGCGCGAGGTCGCGGTTGTTGACGCCGACGATCCTCGCGCCGGCGTCGAGCGCCTCGCGCAGTTCCGCCCTACTGTGTACCTCCACGAGCGCCTGAAAGCCGCGCTCGCGGGCCGCCGCCAGCATCCCAGGGAGATCGTCGAGGAAGCGGACGATGAGCAGCACCGCGTCCGCCTCGACGGCGTCCAGCTGCTCGGGCGAGAGCAGGAAGTCCTTCCGCAGGACGGGCACGTCGACGGCCTCGCGGACGCGCCGGAGCGTCTCGGGTGAACCGCCGAAGTGTTCCGGCTCGGTGAGCACGGACAGGGCGGCCGCGCCGCCGTCGACCATCGCCCTCGCGAGGGCGACGGGGTCGTCCTCGTTCTCCCCGCGCGTGGTCGGACTCGTGGGCTTCACCTCCGCGACGAGCGGCGTGCGGCCGTCCGCCGCGGCCGCGTCGAGCGCGCCGGGGAGGTCCCGCGGCGACACGGACACCGCGCCGCCCGGGGCCGGGCGGTCCCGCGCCGCCGCGAGGATCGACTCGACGGCGGGCGCGAGCGACTCGTTGTTGTCCATCATCGTACACTGATGTACTAGTTTGGGTATAAGGCTTGCGTCACGCGGCCGGGGACTTTTTCACCCCCGTGCCGTATCGGGAGGTGATGGCGACACTGGACGACGGGGGAGGCGTGATGCCGGGCGACGAACCCGTGCTCCTGGTACACGGATACGGCGATACGGGCCAGACGCCGTGGTGGAGCACGCTCGAGCGCCACTTTCGCGACGTGGGGTACGACGAGCGTCGCGTCTCGACGCTCAGCTTCGGACCCCTGATGGGAACGACGCTCTGGTCCCCCCGGCACTACGCCCGGCTCATCGGTCGCCGGGTGGAGGAGTTGCGCGACCGCCACGGGGGCCGCGTCGACATCGTCGCCCACTCGATGGGCGGTCTCGGGGCGCGCTGGTACGTCGAACGGGAGAACGGGGCGGCGAACGTCGACGACCTCGTGACGCTCGGCACGCCCCACCGGGGGACGGACCTCGCGTACATGCACCTGTTCACCCCGGGCGGTCGAGCGATGGTCCCCGACAGCGACCTGCTCGCGACGCTCAACGGGCGCGCACCGCCCCGGGGCGTCTCCTACACGGCGGTCTGGAGCGACGACGACGGCCTCATCCGCCCCGGACGGAGCGCCGCCCTCCCGTTCGAGGCGACCAACGTCCGCAACATCCGGGTCTCGGGTCCCGGACACATGTCGCTCGTCTCCGACCGCACCGTGTTCGAGCGCTACGCCGAGTTGCTGTGAGCGGGCGGGGCGAACTTTGATACCCTCGGTCGCCGTCGCTCACCCATGAACGACGTGTCGGGCATCTTCGCGCGGGAGTCCGAGTACCTGGGACGGTACGTGCAACTGGGCGTCGCCAGCGATCGCGTCATCTCCGTCTCGTTTCCCCGCTCGCCGGAGGACGACGCGGAATCGGAGCACCCGCTCCTGGAGCGGGTCATCGCCTACCTGGAGGGCGAGCGCGACGACTTCGGGGACGTGACCGTCGCGCTCACCGTCCCCACCGACCAGCGGAAGGTGCTGGAGGCGACGCGGTCGATCCCCTACGGCGAGCAGGTTCCCGTCGAGCGCCTCGCCCGCATGACGGCCGGACTCGACGGGGACGACGAGGACGCCCACGGCGTCGTCCGGGACGCCCTCGCGTCGAACCCCGCCCCGCTACTGATCCCCGACCACCGGGTGCGCGACGGGCCGAGCGCCGCCCCGCCGGAGGTCGAACAGCGTCTGCGGAGCCTGGAGGGGCTGTGAGGGCGGATCGGGCGACCGAGGCGCTATTCAACCTCGACGGCTATCCCACGGTATGGATCGCGCAGCCGACGGGTCCCCGGGCGCGGACGAGCCCCCGGTCCGCATCGTGCTCAACCCCGAGAGCGGGAGCGCCGATCACGCCAGGCGGGTTCGGGGGGTCGCCGCGGAGCGGGGCTACGGCGTCGTGGAGACCGATTCCGCGGCGGACGCACGGCGGGCGACGCGCGCCGCGATCGACGATGGGGTCGGGACGCTCGTCCCCTGCGGGGGCGACGGCACCGTCCACACCGTCGTTCAGGCGCTCTTCGAGGCCGACGCGCTCGACGCGGTGACGCTCGGGGTCCTCCCGGCCGGGACGGCGAACCTCTTCGCCCGAAACCTCGACGTCGGGACGCTCGACGCGGGCTTCGACGCGCTCGACGCCGGCCGGCGTCGGCGCATCGACGTCGGCCGCGTCACGGGCGCTGACGCCGGTTCCGCCGGCGAGGGGACACGGGAGCCCGACCCCCCGGAACGGGGTCGACCCGCGTCCGCGAGGGCGGTGCCCGAGGGGAGCGACGGCGAGGCGTTCGTCACGTCCTTCGTCGCCGGATTCCCCGCCGTCGCGAGCGGAGCCGCCGGCTCCGGACTGAAGGCGCGACTCGGGACGCTCGCCTTCGCGGTGAGCGCCGTCGGCGAGGCAACCGCCTACGAACCGCACCCGGTCGAACTCGCGCTCGAAACCCCGACGGGCGAGCGGACCTGGGCGGGCGACGCCCTCTGCCTGCTCGCGGGCAACAGCCGCCGGTTCACCGGCGAGGGCGGGCAGGGCCACGTCGAGGACGGACTGCTCGAGGTCGCGGTCGTCGAGTCGCTCGCGCCCCTGGAGGCGCTCCGGGAGGCGGCGGTCCACCGGCTGTTCGACCGCGGGACGGAGGGGGTCGCGCGGTTCGACGCCGCCGCCGCCGCAGTCACGTTCCTCGACGGTCCCGTCTCGGTGAGCCTCGACGGGGAACTCTCGACGCGCGAGTCGTTCGTCCTGTCCGCGGTCCCGGCCGCCCTGTCCGTGCTGGTCGGCCCGGATTACGACCCCGATCCGGCGACGTAACCGCCGTACGGCCCCGAACGCGATCCCAAACCCCTTTGCCGCCAGACTCGTAGCGTCGGGTAATGGCCACGTGCGACGTGTGTGGGAAGCAGGAGAACCTGCCGTATCGCTGCCGGCACTGCGGCGGCACCTACTGCGGCGACCACCGGCTCCCCGAGGCTCACGACTGCCCCGGCCTGCAGAACTGGGGCGACCCCGGCGGGGTGTTCGACAGCGGCTTCGACGACAGCGTGAACGAACAGGGTCGGGTCGCGAAGGCCCGCCAGCGCGTCGCGAGCACCGGCGGCCCGCTCTCGTACTTCCGGGGGAACGTCGCGTACCTCTTTCTCGGGATCATCCTCGTCACGTTCGTCGCCGAGCAGCTCGTGCTCGCGACGCTGGGATACGATGCGTTCATCGCCATCTTCGTCCTGTCGTCGAACCACCTGACGTACGTCTGGACGTGGGTGACGTCGGTGTTCTCGCACAGCCCGAACGGGTTCTTCCACATCTTCGGGAACGGGATCGTCCTGTTCTTCTTCGGCCCGCTGGTCGAGCGCTACGTCGGCTCGAAGACCTTCGCCGCCCTCTTCCTCGTGAGCGGGATCGCGGCCGGGCTCGCGCAGGTCGGCCTGGGGCTCGCGCTGGGCGATCCGACCGCGGTCCTCGGCGCGAGCGGCGCGATCATGGCGATCCTCGGGGTGCTCACCGTCCTGAACCCGGACCTCAAGGTGTACCTCTACTTCTTCATTCCGATCCCCATCTGGGTGCTCACCTTCGGGTACGCGGCGCTGTCCGTGGCCGGGGTCTTCAGCGTCGACCTCTTCGGCGGCGGCGTCGCCCACTTCGCCCACCTCATCGGGCTCGTGATCGGCCTCGCCTACGGCGAGTACGCCCGCCGACAGGGCGTCCGGGCGACGAGTCAGGTCCAGTTCGGCGGCGGGCCGGGCGGCCCCGGTCGCGGCCGCGGTCCCTTCTGACTCCATGGAGGTCGCCCGCCCCGAGTTCCGACCCGACGCGGCCGCCTCGCGCGAGGAGATGGAGGCGACACAGCGCGAGATCGCCGCGAGCGCCGTCTTCGAGGACCGCTTCGACTTCGACCCCGCGCGCGCCGGCCGGCCGGAGGGGCCGCTCGTCGCGGGCGTCGATCAGGCCTTCCTCGACGACCGGGTGGTGAGCGTCGTCGTCGTCCTCCGGGGCGACACGGTCGTCGAGCGCGCCCGCTCCGTCTCGCCGACGGCGTTTCCCTACGTGCCCGGCCTGCTCTCCTTCCGCGAGGGCGGCCCCATCCTCGACGCCTTCGAGGCGCTCGACACCCGGCCCGACCTGGTGCTGTTCGACGGCAGCGGTCGCATCCACTTCCGGCAGGCCGGCCTGGCGACGCACATGGGCGTCGCGCTCGACGTGCCCGCCGTGGGGGTGGCCAAGAGCCTGCTGTGCGGCCGGCCCGTCGCGCCCACCGACGAACTGGCGGAGGGGGCGCGCGTCGCCGTCGAGGCGAACGGCCGGGTGGACGCGCCAAACGGGACCGTCATCGGCTACGCCGTCCAGACCCGGCAGTTCGACTCCTACCGCATCAACCCGCTTTACGTCTCGCCGGGCCACCGCGTGAGCGCCGAGACGGCGGCGGACGTCGCCCTCGCCTGCCGGGGCGGGTACAAGCTCCCCGAACCGACGCGGCTGGCCGACCAGTACGCCGACGAGGTGAAGCGTTCACTAGGTGATTAGATCTGAACCGCTCGCTCGTCAGTGAGTTTGTTGCTCGATTCGATATCGGAGCTTGGATCGACTGATCGAACCACTGTCAGCTTTCCTGTGACAGTTGGGGCAGAGAACGATGAGGTTGTCCGGTTCGTTCGGCCCTTGCTCTCGGCGTGGCTCAATGTGGTGAACGTCAGGTGAGTCGATGTGTTCCTCGCACCATTCGCATCGACGATCGGCGCGTTCGAAGTAGAGTTCATTCCGCAGGCTTTCCGAAACAGGCGGCGTCTTCGCTTGTGTCGATTTTCCTGATTGGTCGTTCGAGTTCTGTTCAGAAGGAGTAATCAACCACGAGACTCCCTCTTTGAGGCCTTGGGATGCCTGTATCTGGTAAAATCGAATACCGACTATCACAATGATCGCCACACAGACTACGACGATGCCCCACTGGAGCCGTGGCATCGAATTTAGCGGTTGATTGAGCGATAAAAAACCACCGACGATACCAGCGAAGACGAGTATTCCCACGGGAGGTAAGTCCTCTAGTTCCTCGAGATCTACATCGATGTCCGAAGAACCGACAGTGCCGATGTCGTACTGTGGGCCGCTGTGGCTGTTAGCCGGCTCAATGCCGAGTTCGTGATTTAACTGATCGATTCGAGCTTGTATCGCGTCGAAGCTGTCGTACTGTCGTAATACTTGGCTCACGTACGAACTGGAACAGCCGAGTTTCCGCGCTATTTCGGCCTGTGTCACGTTTGGATCGTTGTACCGTTCGATGAGTATCAGCCGTTGTAACTCGGTTTTATCGCTCATGGATCTGTTCTGGGTCAATATACTATCATAATGACTTGAACGTTTCTGAGAATTTATCTTCCTAGTGCCTCTTATTTGTGATACCGTGATGATGTGGCGATTCTTAAGGCCGGGGGGAGTGTGTCGAAACCATGGCAAAGACCGCGCTCATCACGGGCTGTTCGTCCGGCATCGGTCGGGCGACCGCCCGCGCCTTCCTCGACGACGACTGGACCGTCTACGCGACCGCCCGCGACGCCGCCGACCTCGTCGACCTCGCGGAATCCGGCTGCGAGACGGCCGAACTCGACGTCACCGACGAGGAGCAGGTGCGCGCGGTCGTCGACGCCGTTCTCGGGGAGCAGGGTCGCCTCGACTGCCTCGTGAACAACGCGGGCTACGGGCAGTTCGGCCCCGTCGAGGACGTCACGACCGACGCGCTCCACCGCCAGTTCGAGGTGAACGTCTACGGCCCCCACCGGCTGATGCGCGCGGTGCTGCCCCACATGCGCGAGCGCGGCGAGGGGCGCATCGTCAACGTCTCCAGCGTCGCCGGGCGGATCTCGACGCCCGGTATGGGGGCGTACGCGGCCTCGAAGTTCGCCCTGGAGGCGCTCACCGACGCGCTGCGCAACGAGGTGGCTCCCCACGGCGTCGGCGCGGTGCTGGTCGAGCCCGGTCCCGTCGAGAGCGGCTTCGCCCGGCGCGCCAACGGCGAACTGGAGGAACTCCCCCGGTCGGACGCCTACGAGACGGTCTACCGCCTCTACGACGACAGCGAGGTCTTCGGCGGGGGGAGTCCGATCGCCGTCCGCCCCGATCAGGTGGCGCGCACCGTCCTCGAGGCCGCCGTGACGCCCGATCCCCGGGCGCGCTACCCGGTCGGCGGGTTCGCCGAGCTGAGCCTGAAGGCGCGCTACCTGCCCGACGGCGCGCGGGACACCGCCTTCTCGCTGCTCAACCGTCTGCTCTGACGCCATGACTGACACACGTTCTCCGCGAACTGTCGCCCGCGAGTGCGTCGAGGCGGGCGTCGTCGCCGCCGATCCCGAGCGCGCCGTGCGCGAGCAGGTCGCGCTCGACGGCGACGTGCTCCACGTCGGCGACGCCGCGTTCGACCTCGCGGACTACGACCGGGTCCTCGTCGCGGGCGGCGGCAAGGCCGCCGTCGCGGTCGCCCGCGGCCTCGAAGCCGTCCTCGGCGATCGGATCGACGCGGGGGTGGTCGTCGCCGACGAGGCCGGCGGCGGTGACGCGCGGCCCGACCGCGTCGAGGTCGCGGTCGGCGACCATCCGATCCCGAGCGAGCGCGGCGTCGCGGCCACCGAGCGCGTCGTCGACCTGCTCGAATCGGCCGACGGCCGGACGCTCGTGCTCGCGCCCGTCACCGGCGGCGGGAGCGCGCTGCTCGTCGCGCCGACCGTCCCGCTCGACGACGCGCGGGCGACGACGCGCGCGCTGGTCGAGAGCGGCGCGCCCATCGAGGCGATCAACGCCGTGCGAAAGCGCCTCTCGCGGGTCAAGGGCGGCGGCCTCGCCGCCGCGACGGCCCCGGCGACCGTCGTCGCGCTGCTCGTGAGCGACGTGGTCGGCGACGACCCCGCCGTGATCGCGAGCGGGCCGTTCAGTCCCGACCTGCCGGCCCTCGACGCCGAGACGGTCCTCGACCGCTACGACGTGACGGTGCCGGAGTCGGTCCGCGCTGCGCTGCGCGAGGGACGTAGCGGGGCGATCGACGCCTCGCACGTGCACACCCACATGCTCGTGACGGCGCGCACCGCGCTCGACGCGGCCGCCCGGGTCGCCCGCGATGCGGGCTACGACCCGCTCGTGCTCGCGTCGGGGATGCGCGGCGAGGCGCGCGAGATCGCCCTCGCGCACGTCGCCGTCGCGGAGGAGTGTCTCGCCGCCGGCGAACCGGCCGACCCGCCCGCGGCGCTCCTCTCCGCGGGCGAGTGCACCGTCACCGTTCGCGGCGACGGCACCGGCGGGCCGAACCTCGAGTTCGCGCTCGCGGCGGCGCTCGAACTCCCCGAGGGCGCGACGCTCGCCAGCGTGGACACGGACGGGCGGGACGGCGGGACCGACGTGGCGGGGGCGCTCGTCGACGCCGGGACGGTCGCTCCCGAGGACGCGGAGGCCGCCCGCGACGCCCTCGCGGTCAACGACGCCTACCCCTTTCTCGCCGCCCGCGACGCGCCGCTGCGCGTCGAGAGCGCGACGAACGTGAACGACCTCCGGGTCGTGCTGCTCGACCCGCCCGACGCCGCGACGGACTGAGGCGGGACGACGGTCCGAACGGTCCGACGGATCGACGGATCGGCGCGGCGGACCGACGGTCGCGCCGTCCTCAGTCGAGGCAGGCCGCGACGACGCGCAGCATCGCCTCGCCGCTCACCTCGTCGGCGAACATCGGGACGCGCTTGATCTCCCGCGAGCGGAACACCTCCTGTGCCCGGTGGAGCGCCTTCTGCTGGCTCTGCCACCGGCGCTTGCAGAACTCACAGCCCTCCGTGTCGGGCTTGACGAACCAGTCTACGTCCGCGTCCGCGTCGACCACGTTCGCCAGGTCCTCGGTGACGCGGTTGACGACGACCGTCCGCGCGGGCACGCCGAAGTCGTCCAGTTCGCGGAGCAGGCGCTCGGACTCGACGACGCTCAACCGCTCGGGGACCATCACGACCCGGAAGTCGGTCCGCGCGGGGTCAGAGAGCGCCGCGCGGAGGCGCTGGATGCGATCGGAGAGGTCGCGCAGTCGGTCGAGTCCCTCGCCCGCGTCCGGGTCGCCGAACGGACCGGGCATCTCCCCGAGCATCCCGCTCATCTGCTCGCGGAAGGCGAGGATCCGCCCGACCATCGAGTCGAGGGCCTCGGGCAGCGAGAGCAGGCGGAGCGTGTGTCCCGTCGGCGCGGTGTCCACGACGACGCGCTCGAAGCGCTCGTCGTCGAGGTACTGGAGCAACAACTGGAGGGCCGCCGTCTCGTCGGCCCCGGGCATCGCGCCGCCCATCGGGTTCGCCTCGCTCCCACCGAACAGTTCGTCCATGCCGCCGAACCCCTGTTCGAACGGCGTCCCCTCCGCCGCTTCGGGGTCGATCTCGACCGCGTAGAGGGGCACGTCGTCGCGGATCCGTCCCGGTTCGCTCGGGATGGCCGTCTCCAGCACGTCCGACAGCGAGTGCGCCGGATCCGTCGAGACGACGAGCGTGGGCGTCCCGTCGCTCGCGCTCGCGAGCGCCGTCGCCGCCGCCATCGTCGTCTTGCCCACTCCGCCCTTCCCGCCGTAGAGGACGTACCGCGGGGCGTCGACGCCCTCCGGCGCGAAGTCATCGTCGTCTATGGACTCGACGGCCTCGACCTCGACCTCGAACTCGTCGGCGCTCCCGCGCTCGACCGCGTCCGCGTCCGGATTCGCGCTCATTGCCGGGCCTACCCGGCGGCGACTTGAGTACTCGTTGGTGTCCCTCGGCGCGGTAGTGCTCGTATAGGCAGGGGGACCTGGAAGCACCGACGTTCTCGATCGAAAGCCCTCGGCGCGCTCGATCCATCGGGATGACGGATGATCCACCCCCGGTGGGAACCGTAAGCGGGACTGGTGGTGATCGGCACCGTATCCGAACGCCGCCCCTCGACGCCCGGCGAAGGTTCAAGTACCGGGACGGGACCAGGTCCCGTCGGACGCCGCCTCGCGGCGCGGTCGTTCGTCACCCCCGACGACCGTCAGTCCGGATAGCCGATCGCTCCCCGATCCCCGCGCGCGGTCGGCTGCGCACCCCGCCACGCCCGATCCCTCGTCAGTGGCCGCTCCGGTTCCCCGCCGGTGGCTACTTGCCCCCGCGGTCCCTCCCCCCGCCATGGCCGACGACACCCCGATCGCGGAGCGGGTCGGCGAGGCGCTGTGCGCGGCGGACGCCACCCTCGCCGTCGCCGAGTCGTGCACCGGCGGCCTCGTCGGATCGCTCCTCACCGACGTGCCGGGCTCCAGTGACTACTTCGACCGGTCGGTCGTCACCTACTCCTACGACGCGAAGCGGGACCTGCTGGCCGTCTCCCGCGAGGCGCTCGACGCGCACGGCGCGGTGAGCGAGGCGGTCGCCGGACAGATGGCCCGCGGCGTCTGCGACACCGCCGACACGACGTGGGGGCTGGCGACGACGGGCATCGCCGGTCCGGCCGGCGGGAGCGACGAGAAACCCGTCGGGACGGTCTACGTCGGCGTCGCGAACGCCGCGCCCTGGGGTACCGGCGCGTCGCGGACGACCGTCGAGCGGTACGGCTTCGAGGGATCGCGGACCGAACTCAAGCGGCGGTTCGCCGAGCGCGCGCTGTCGGACCTACTCGCGCGCCTCGAGCGAGAAGTGCAAGAGCCTTAGCGGACGCTCCCGAGAGTCGCCCGTGAACAAAGAAGGTCACGTCGTCAACGGCCTCCTGCTTGGGATCGGCCTGGCGTTCGTCCTCGAACCGAGCGGTGACGCGGGCACCGTCTACGCCGTCGTGGCGGTGACGGTGCCCGTGGTCCTCGGTGCGCTCTTCCCTGACGTGGACACCGCGTTCGGCGCGCACAGAAAGACGCTGCACAACCTGCCCGTCCTCGGACTGTTCGTCGCCTTCCCCGTCGTCTTCGACAACCTCCACTTCGTCTGGGTGGGGGTGTTCACCCACTACGTCCTCGACATCGTCGGCAGCAAGCGCGGCATCGCGCTGTTCTACCCGCTGCCGAGGGAGTACGGCCTCCCGACGGGAGTCGCCACGAGCAGCCGCTACGCCAACGTCGTCACGCTCGCCGTCACCGCCGCGGAACTCGCCGCCGCCTACGCGCTCGTCCGCGTCGCGCCGGGCGTCGTCGCGAGCGCGTTCCGGGCGCTTCCGGCGGGAGTCGCCGCGTAACCCCGTCGCTCCGTCGCCCCGACCCCCGGCGTCAGTACACCCGAACGTCGTCGAATCGCCCCTCGTAGGCGACGTGCCCCGGATGGGTCGGCTCGGTCGCCGAGAGGAGGACCCGATCTACCTTCCCCCACGTGTTCTCGTAGCCGAGGTGGGCGAACTCGAGCGCGCGGCGGACGTTGTGTTCGACCCCGTCGCGGCGGAACACCCGCATCGACGCGCCCGACCGCAACCTCGCGGCGAGGTCGGCCGCGCCCTCGATCGGTTCCTCGAACGTCGTCCACGCCTCGCCGACGCTCCCGCGGAGGTGGGCGTACGAGGAACCGAACCCCGGCAGTCCCGTGAGCCGGGCGATCTCGCGGGCCCGTTCGTTGTGGACCTCCCAGTGCTTCGGGTTGTACACCTCGACGGCCCGAACGTCGTAGCGCTCGATGTCCGCCCGACTCAGGCTCACGTTAAGGAACTCGGGGTGGGGCGCGAGCGCCGCCGCGCCCTGGCGGTCGATCTCCCGCATCGCGCCGTCGAGGGTGACGAAGTCGGGGATCGGCTTCGAGAGCCCCACCGCGAGGACGTGCTTGCGATCGCGCCACGACCCGGTGAAGATCTCGCGGGCGGGGATCACGAGCAGGTCGTCGTCGGAGAACGCGCGCGCCTTGGCCTCGATGCTCGGCAACCGCGTGAAGTGCGGCGCGTAGACGACGGCGTCGAGGCCGCGGGCCTTCGCCCGCTCGACGACGCGCGCGTCGAGGATCTTCACGTGCATGTCCACGCGGAACTCGTCGCTCACTCGCGGCGCTTCCCCCGGACGGAGGTTAGTGATTGCGCTTTTCGCACCCGCAGGGCCGTGCGCACGAGGCCCACAGCTTCATTGGGGTTCCCGGCGAGTCGTCGCCATGGCTGACCGGCCTCTCGACGGCGTGCGCGTCGTCGAACTGTCCACGATGGTCGCCGGGCCCTACGCCGGGCAGTTGCTCGGCGACCTCGGCGCGGACGTGGTGAAGCTCGAACGTCCCGACGGGGGCGAGTTAGCGCGGCGACTCGATCCCCGCGTCGGCGGGGAGAGCTTCTACTACCTCACCGCCAATCGGAACAAGCGCAGCCTCGCGCTCGACGTGACGAGCGACGCGGGCCGCGAGGCGTTCTTCGACCTCGTCGAGCGCGCCGACGTCGTGCTCGAGAACTTCCCGCCGTCGTTCACCCGCCGCTACGGCATCGACCACGGGGCGGTCCGCGAGCGCAACGAGCGGATCGTCTACTGCTCGATCTCGGCCTACGGCGAGACGGGACCCTACCGCGACGACCCGGGCATCGACACGACGGTGCAGGCGCTCACGGGGGCCATGTCGATGACCCGTGACGCGGACGGCCCGCCGATGCGCTCCGGCGTGCCGATGAACGACGTGTTCGCCGCGCTCTATGCCGTCCAGGGCGTCCTCGCGGCGCTCTACGACCGCGATCGGACCGGCGTGGGCGACCACGTGGACGTCTCGCTGCTCGACGCGGGCGTTACCGGCCTCACTACGCGGGCCACCTACAGCCTCGTCACCGGGGAGCCCTACCCGCCGTTCGGCCGGCGGCACAACTACTTCGCGCCGGAGGGGGTCTACGCCGTCGGCGACGGCGAGGTGCAGCTCTCGGTGGTCACGGACCGCCACTGGCTGCGCCTCTGCGAGGTCCTCGACGACCCCGACCTCGCGGCGGACGAACGCTTCGCCGACGTGAACGAGCGCGTGCGCAACCGCGAGCGGCTGGCGGCCGAACTCGCCCCGCGGCTGGCGGCGTGGTCCGTCGAGGACCTCGTCGCCGCGCTGCGCGAGGCGGGCGTTCCGGCCGCCCCCATCAACGACACGCGCTCGGTCTGGGACCACCCCCAGGTGCGGGCGCGCGACCTCAAGCGCACCGTCGAGCACCCGACGGCCGGGGCGGTCGAGACGCTCGGCTTCCCGGTGAAGTACGACCGGATCGAGCCGACGATCCGGCGACACCCGCCGCTGCTCGGGGAACACACGGCCGAGGTCCTCGAGGAACTCGGCTACGACCCGGCGACGATCGGGGACCTGATCGAGTCCGGCGTCGCGGCCCGTCACCGGGAATAGGAGCGGCCGCCGTGCGCGTCAGCGCTCGTCCGAGTCGAGTACGCGGATCTGGTCGCCGCGCACCGTGACGGGAATGGGGACGGTCGCCTCATACAGCTCGACGGTGACCTGGTCCTTGCCCTCGTCGATGCGCTGGACCTGCGCCTTCTCGCCCTTGAACGGGCCGGCGATGAGTTCCACGATGTCGCCCTCGGCGATCCCCTCGACGTCGGGCTTCGGCGAGAGGAAGTGCTCGACCTCCATGATCGAGGACTCGCCCTGCACGACGCCCCGCGCGTGGGGGATCTCGTCCAGGATGCGGTCGAACACGCTCGCCTCGTCGGCCTCGACCATGACGTAACTCGTGAGCGAGTCGGGCGCGAGGACGGCGTGGATCGACTCCTCCTCGCGGTTCACGAGCATGTCCGCGACCGTCCGCTCCTGGCTCGCCGTGGTCTTGACCGCGTAGATGGGCATCAGACGCCCCCCGGCATGAACGCCATGATCACGAAGATGATGAACCCGATGAGCCCGACGAGCACGATCCCGGCCCCGGCGATGAACGACACCTGCATGAACTCCTCGCGGGAGGGGGTGCTGGCCAACTTTAGCACCCGGACGTACGAGGTGAGATCCTTGGGAACTTCCATACCCGCCCTTACCGACGGGCCTTTTTCTATCTTTCTACAGATAGACAACGCGAGCGCCTCGGGATCGTACGGAAGACCGTCGATCATCCCTGACGAGAGCTTCGCGCTCTCTCGAACCACTTGACACGGGGCTGTTCACAGGGCGAGAATCCGCCGTTCACCGAGGAGGCGGCGGCCTCTCGCGAGAACCACGGAACCGTAGAGCTGGGGGACGGAGAATCGGGGGAGGGAGTACCGGAGGTCGGAGGTCGGAGGTCGGAGGCGGGCTACTCCACGTAGTCGATGTCGTCGCCGTCGTCGGTGAGTTCGCGGGTGTCGACCTGCTCCTGTCCGTCGCCCTTGCCGTAGATCTGCGGGGACTCGACGCCCGTCACGACGACCATCGTCTCCATCTTGCTCTCGAACTCGGGGTTGACGCTCGCCCCCCAGATGATGCGCGCGTCGGTGTCGACGCGCTCGTAGATCTCCTCGACGACGCCCTCCGCCTCCTCGATGCTCATGTCGGGGCCGCCGACGACGTTGATGAGCGCGGAGTTGGCGTTCTGGAAGTTCACGTCGAGCAGCGGGGAGCGGAGCGCGGAGCGGATGGAGTCGCGGGCCTTGTTCTCGGAGTCGGACTCGCCGAGGCCGATCATCGCGACGCCGCCGTTCTCCATGATCGTCTTCACGTCCGCGAAGTCGACGTTCACCAGCCCGGGCTTCGTGATGAGTTCGGTCATGCCCTTGACCGAGCGCATCAGCACGCGGTCGCAGATCTTGAACGCGTCCTGCAGGGGCAGGTTCGGCGCGTACTCGAGCAGCCGGTCGTTCGGGATGACGATGACGGTGTCCGCAACCGACCGGAGGCGTTCGAGGCCCGCGTCGGCGTTCGCCCGGCGGCGCTCGCCCTCCGCGGTGAACGGGATCGTCACCACGGCGATGGTGAGCGCGCCGGCCTCCTGGGCGGCCTGGGCGACGACCGGCGCGGAGCCGGTGCCGGTGCCGCCGCCGAGCCCCGCGGTGATGAACACCATGTCCGAGTCGCCGATGGCCGACTGGATGTCCTCGATGTTCTCCTGGGCCGCCTCCTCGCCGATCTGCGGGACCGACCCCGCGCCGCGCCCGCCGGTGCGGGTGCGCCCGATGAGGATCTTCGTGTCGGCCTGCACCTGTTCGGCGAGGTGCTGGGCGTCGGTGTTCGCCGCGACGAGACGCGCCCCGTGGATCCCCTCGCGGGACATCCGCGTGACCGTGTTGCCGCCGCCGCCGCCGCAGCCGAACACCGTGATCTTGGTCTCGAGGTCCCGGACGATCTCCGCGAGCTCGTCGTCGGTCATCGTCCCGCCGGACGACACCGGATCGTCGCGCTGACCACCGGCTCCCGCCCCGTTCCCACGCGGGGTGTCCTCCTCCCGTTCGCCTTCGGCCTCGTCGATGGCCTCCTCTATAAGCGAGTCCATACCTGCGCGATGAAATACAGACGCGAAATAACTATCTTTCGCCGTTTGTCTGACGCCCGTCGTACAGTCACGCGAGCGGGAACCGCCGCTCGCGCTCCCGGCGGACGGCCGACGGATCGACCGTCTCGCCGTCGACGGTCACGGCCCGACCGCTCGCCAGTCGCCCGAACTTCGGTCCCTCCGGGACGCCCGCCTCGCGGGCCAGCCCCGGATCGAACGCCGTCTCACGGGCGATCACCTCCCCGCCCTCCCGCTCGACGGCGTCGTACTTCCCGCGGAGCGCGTCGATCAGGACCTCGATCAGCGCCTCCCGGTCCGCGGGAGCGGGGACGACCGCCCGTCCTGCGAGCAGCGTCCCGCCCTCCTCGGTCGCGACGGCCGCGCTCCGCGCCCGGACCGCCGCGAGGACACCCTCGCGGTCGATGCCGTTGGCCGCCGCCAGGAGGGCGTCGGGGAGGTCGACGACCTCGGTCTCCGCCGCGTCGACGTCGGTCCGGTCGCCGAAGCGCAGCCCCGCCTCGACCGTCGCGACCTCGGCCTCCAGCCGCTCGACGAGGTCGAGGGGGACGCCGGTCGTCTCGCGCGCCCACGTCTCGCTCACGACGCGGCAGCCGAGGCCCTCGACGACGCGCTCCAGGGCGGGGCGATCCCCGTCCACGAGCGCGCGGGTCGCCCCGGACCGTTCGATCGCCCGGCGGATCACGCCGCGGCTCTCCCCGGGATCGCCCATCGCCTCCAGGGCCCAGTCCGCGGCGAGGTGTCCCACGGCCCAGTCGGTCTTGCGGACGATCCGCTCGAAGCGGGGCGCGTAGTGGCCGCCGCCGAAGCCGACGAGCGTCCGCTCGCGGTCGGGCGCGACCCCCCGCAGATCGAGGATCGACCGCGCTACCGCCCGCGCGCCGTCGGGGTCAGTCCACTGCCCCTCGTCGCTGCCCAGTTCGACGAACATCGAGGGCACGTCGATCGCGGTCGGCCCGTGGTGGGTACACTCCATGCCCACCTCGTAGCCCTCGGGGGCGTGTTCGCGGAAGGCGTCGAGCACGCGGGCATGGGTGTTCGGGCAGGCGCGGGCGAACGCGCCATCGCGGCCGCCGTAGGTCGCGGGACCGAAGTTCCCGGTGTGGTGGGCGGTGAGCAGCGGCCCCGTGTCCCCCGAGTGCCGGGAGGCGAACACCAGCAGGTCCGGGTCGTCGAAGGCCTCGTCGGCGCGGTCGAGGTCGAGGTGCAGCGCGCCGAACTCGCGGAGTTCGACGTCCGGGAGGCGGTAGACGGTCCCACCCCCCTCGGCGTCCGGGCGCGAGCCGTCCTCGATCGCGGACCAGTCGGCGAGGTCGAGCAGGTGCTCGCCGACGTGGACCGACGCACTGTCGGCGCGGCTGACGACGATTCCGAGCACGGCCGAGAGGTCGCGGGCGAGGGGCTAAACGCCGTCGGTGTCGCTCGTCGGCGGGCGGAGAACGGGGACGTCGTCGCTCAGTCGTCGGCGCGCTCCGGATGGGGCCGGGAGGAGTGGATGGCGTCCTGGGCGGTCGTCGCCGTCCGGGCGAACAGCCCGCGGAGGTCCCTCCGACGGCGGTAGAACAGCACGATTCCGAGGAGGAGATACAGCGCGGTGTACGCGTAGAGGACGTCGATGCTGAGCGCCTCGGCCGCGGCCTCCGACATCGTCCGAATGAGGGCGAACTCGATGGCGACCTGCGAGATGAACAGCACGAGCAGCGCGACCGCCTCGCGCATGCTTATCTCGAAGTTGGTCAGGATGGCGATGGCGAAGAAGCTCTGGGCGGCGGTAATCCAGATCTCCGCGACCTGCTTCTCGTCGAACGGGAGCCCGCCTACGTGACCCGCCGCGATGCTGTAGACGACCGCGAGCGTCCCGATGAGCAGGGTCCACTGGTTGAGCTTCGAGGAGATGAGCGCGTTGAACCCCGCCGTCGACCGCGCCTTGTTCACGAGGTAGGCGACGACGATCAGCTCCGGGCTCTCGCTGGCGAGCGGCGCGATCCACTGGATCATGAAGAACTCGGGGATGCCGTACTGGAGGCCGAGCGCCTCGAGCCCGGTCGCGAACGGGTGGACGGCGGTGTAGATCATCACGCCGGAGTAGCCGAACAGGAGGACGACGCTCACGACGCGCGGGACGCGAGACCACGACTGGAGGTAGGCGGGGACGCCGACCTGTCCCTCCGGTTCCTCGACCTCGCCGCGGATGATGATGGCGATGTAGAGGACGTAGAGCCCGACCAGGACGACCGTGTCGATGATGCCGATGCCGCCGGCCGGACCGCCGCCGTTCAGGGTCTCGAGGCTCAGCGGCACGAAGAACGCGAACGCCGTCGCGGCGAGCAGGAACGCGATCTCGGTGGCGATGTCGCGGTCGAGTTTGACCACGTCCCGAAGGAAGCCGTCCCGGCGCTCGACGGCGGGGTCGTGGGACTGCTTCGCGCGGTAGACGGTGAAGAGGGCGATGGCCGACCAGCCGATGCCGATGAGGATCCGGTTCGCGCCGGTCATGTTGGCGACCGCGAGGTTGGCGTTCGCCATCCCCTTCGCCGTCCCCTCCATCGCCCCTGCCGTCCACGCGTAGTAGGCGTCGACGGCGTACTCGGGGGCGACGGCGAGGACGGCGAGGACCGCGATCGCGAACGCCCGCGGGACGTCCTTCTCCGCGGTCTCCGCGCCCCAGGCCAGGAGAAACGAGGAGCCGAGGACGGCGAGGCCGGCGATGACGACGGCCGCGATGGGGGCGATGTTCTCGGTCGGCTCGACGTGGCCGCCGTGCGTGACGAACGTCGCGACCCACGGGAGGGTAAGAAGAACCGTCAGAACGACCGCGGTGAGCGGGTGGCGAAGACGACGTAACATCGTGTGATAGGGCGGGATCGGCGCACGTATCTCTTTTGTTACGAGCTACCCGGAGCGTGTCGGTAATCGTAGTCGGCGGAGCCAGCGTACCGTTGGCCACCGCGCGTGGCGCGACCGACCCGTTTATCGCCCCCCGCCGCCAGGCCCCGTCCATGCAGGTGTTCGGACTGCTCGGTAACCCCGTCGGGCACTCGCTCTCGCCGCCGATGCACGAGGCGGCCTACCGCGAACTCGACGTGGACGCCCGCTACGTCACCTTCGAACCCGATCCCGACGACCTCGCCGCCGCCGTTGCGGGCGCGCGCGCGCTCGGGATCGCCGGCCTGAACGTCACCATCCCGTTCAAGCGCGACGTGCTCGACCTCGTCGACCCCGACCCGCTCGCCGCGCGCATCGGCGCAGTCAACACGATCGACGTCCCCGCGATGCGCGGCTACAACACCGACGCCGAGGGGGCGGTGCGCGCGCTCCGCGAGCACGGCGTCGAACCCGCGGGGACGGCCGTCGTCGTCGGGGCGGGCGGCGCGGGCCGCGCCGTCGCGTTCGGCCTCGCCGAGGAGGGGATGCGGGTTCGGATCGCCAACCGCACCGTGGCGCGCGCGGAGGAACTCGCGGCGGCGATCGGCGCCGCCGCCGCGTGCGGCCTCGACGACCTCCCCGACGCGCTCGCGGACGCCGACGTGCTCGTCAACGCCACGAGCGTCGGCATGGAGGAGGACCGGTCGCCGGTGCCCGCCGACGCCCTGCACGCCGACCTCGCGGTGCTCGACGCGGTCTACGCGCCCGTCGAGACGCGCCTGCTCCGTGACGCGGCCGCCGCCGGGGCGACGACCGTGGACGGCGCGTGGATGCTCCTCTATCAGGGGGTCGCGGCGTTCGAGCGCTGGACGGGTCGCCCCGCCCCCGTCGAGGCGATGAACGACGCGCTTCGAACACGCCTTTAATAGTCCCTCCGGATCTACTACCGAATATGAGCCTCATCGAGAAAATTAAGTCGGTCCTCGGCTTCGGGGACTCGTCGAAGAACGGTGAGCCCCGCTCGTCGGCCGGCGTGACCGTCGAGCGCGAACCGTCGAAGCGCGACGCGGCGGAGGAGGAGTCGGCCGCGGCCGAGACCGACGCCGCCGGGTCCACGGGGTCGATCACCGAGGAGCCGCCCGAGGACGTCGAGACGGCCGCCGAACCGTCCGAGGCCGCCGGTCCGCCCTCGCAGTCCGGGGGGGACGAGGACCTCGAACCCTCGACCGGCGAGGGAGCCGAACCCGATGCGGTCGAATCCGAGGACGTCGAGTCGGAGGGTGACGAACCCGAGGAGACCGAGTCGGAGGCGGTCGCCGAGGAGGAGGCCGCGGGGGCCGGCACCGACGCCGCTGCCTCGACCGAAACGCTGGTCGACGAACAGCAGGGCGTCGAGCCGGGAGAGGCGGCCGGCCCCGTCGACGGTGAGCCGGAAGTCGAACCCGCCGAACCCGCGGAGACGACGGAGCCGGACGCGGAGGGGGCCGAGGGGGCGGAGTCGTCCCGTGCCGTCACCAGCCTCAAGGGCATCGGTCCCGCCTACGCCGAGACGCTCGCGGAGGCGGGCGTCGAGTCCGTCGACGACCTCGCCGACGCCGACGCCGAGACGCTCGCGGAGCGGACGGACGTCTCCGCGAAGCGCATCCAGCGCTGGATCGACCGCGCGAAGGAGCGCTGACGCCGACCGCAAGAGCGTTATCCCGACTCCGCCTCCCTGACGGTGATGCCTGCGGTCGCGACCGACCGAGACGCCTTCCTCGCGGCGGCGAGCGGCGCACCTCCCCGCGCTCGCGTCCCCGTCGAGGTGCGCGTCGCGGCCGACCCGTTTCTCGCCTACCGCCGCGCCCGCGACGGCGAGCCGTCGGTGTTCCTCGAAACCGGCGGCGGCCGCCCCGGGTGGGGCTACTTCGCCGTCGCGCCGATCGAGACGGTGACCGTCGCGCCCGACGGGGACGACGCACTCGACTCGCTCGGGACGCTCGCGCGCCGACTCGACCGCGAGACGCTGATCCGGGGCGACTGTGACGTGCCGTACCCCTGCGGGGCATTCGGCTGGCTCTCCTACGACGTCGCCCGCGAACTCGAGGCGCTCCCCCGCTCGACCACCGACGACCGGAACCTGCCGCACCTGGAGGTGGCCGTCTACGACGCCGTCGCGGCGTGGGAGGAACCGCACGACGGCGAGACGACCCTCCGGGTGACGGCCTGCCCGCGGGTCGGCGACGACCCCGGCGGGGCGTACGAGCGCGGCCGGGACCGGGCGCTCGCGCTCGCCGAGCGCGCGACGGCGGGCGACCCCTCGGTCGGTCCGCCGCCGGTCGCCGCGGGCGAGGTGCGCTTCGAGCGCGACTGCCCGCCCGCGGCGTTCGCGGAGCGCGTCGCCCGGGTCAAGGAGTACGTCCGAAGCGGCGACACCTTCCAGGCGAACGTCTCCCAGCGCCTGCGCGCGCCGGCCGCCGTCCACCCAGTCGAGGTCTACGCCGCGCTCCGCGAGGTGAACCCCGCGCCCTACGCCGCGCTCGTCGAGTTCCCCTCGTGCGACCTCGTCTGCGCCAGCCCGGAACTGCTCGTCCGCCGCGAGGGCGACCGCGTCGTCACCGAACCCATCGCCGGGACGCGACCGCGGGGCGCGACCCCCGAGGCGGACGCGGCGCTGGAGCGCGACCTCCTCGCGGACGGGAAGGAGCGCGCCGAGCACGCGATGCTGGTCGACCTCGAACGCAACGACCTCGGGAAGGTGTCCGAGTACGGGAGCGTCGAGGTGACGGAGTATCGCCGCGTGGACCGCTACTCGGAGGTGATGCATCTCGTCTCGCTCGTCGAGGGACGCCTGCGCGAGGGGTGTGACCTCGCGGACGTGATCGCGGCGGTCTTCCCCGGCGGGACTATCACCGGCGCGCCCAAGCCCCGGACGATGGCGATCATCGACGAGGTCGAGGCGACCCGGCGCGGCCCCTACACTGGGAGCGTCGGCGCGTTCGGCTTCGACGGCCGAGCGACGCTCAACATCGTCATCCGGACGCTCGTGCGCCACCGCGACGAGTACCACCTGCGCGTCGGCGCGGGGATCGTCCACGACTCGGTCGCGGAGCGCGAGGACGAGGAGACGCTGGCCAAGGGTCGGGCGCTCGTGAACGCGCTCGACGCGGCGCTCGAAGAGCAGCGGCTGACGATGGAGGGGCGATGATCCTACGAGAACGGACACGGCATCCGCGAGCGACCGCAGGGAGCGAGCGGTTCACCGCGGACGCGAAGTGTTCGCGGTTGTTCGGTCCTTCCAGCACCGCGGGACGGTTCTGGAAGCCAGTGAACCACGCTGTACCTCTCACTGCAGATCTTTCGAGAGGGGAACGCTGCTGGCGGAAAGATCTGTTGCACCCGCGAGCGAACGGAGTGAGCGAGCGGCTCTTTTTGGTCCAGATTTTTGCGAGGAGCGGTTCCCGCAGCGAGCGCGGAGCGCGAGCGAGGAGACCCGACGAGCAAAAAGGTGGTGGTTCATGATCCTGGTCGTCGACAACTACGACTCGTTCGCGTACAACCTCGTCCAGTACGTCGGCGTCCACGACGAGGTAGTCGTCCGGCGCAACGACGCGATCGACGCGGCGGGGATCCGCGCGCTCGACCCGGACGGGATCGTCGTCTCGCCCGGCCCCGGCGTGCCGGAGGCGGCGGGCGTCTCGACGGCCGTCTTCGCCGACCTCGACTACCCGACGCTCGGCGTCTGCCTCGGCCACCAGGCGCTCTGCGTCGCCAACGGCGTCGCGGTCGGCCGCGCGCCCGAGGTCGTCCACGGGAAGCCCTCGACGATCACGCACGACGGCCGGGGGATCTTCGCGGGCCTCCCCGAGCGCCTCACGGTCGGTCGCTACCACTCGCTCGCGGTGACCGACCCCGACCTGCCCGATCACCTCGAGGCGACCGCCCGGACCGACGACGGGGTGGTGATGGGCGTCCGACACGCCGATCGACCGCACGAGGGCGTCCAGTTCCACCCGGAGAGCATCCTGACCGAGCACGGCGAGCGGATGGTTCGAAACTTCTGTCAGCTATGCACTACCACGTGAACGGCGACCTGGTTCCGGCCGAGGAGGCGACGGTGAGCGTCCGCGACCGGGGCTTTCTCTACGGCGACGCCGCCTTCGAGACGCTCCGCGCCTACGGCGGCGAGGTGTTCGAGTGGGACGCCCACCGCGCGCGCTTGGAGCGAACCTGCGGGGCGCTCGGCATGCCCGACGCCGCGCCGGACGACCTCGCGCTCCGGATCGCGGAGACGCTCGACGCGAACGACCTCGAAGACGCCTACGTCCGCGCCTCGGTCACGCGGGGCGTCCAGCCGGGACGGCTCACCCCCGCCGCCGAGGTCGATCCGTCGGTCGTGATCGTCGTCGCACCGCTCCCGCGGGGCGGCCTCGGCGGCGAGTCGACGTGGGACGGTCCCGCGGTCGTCCAGTCGGTGAAGACCCGCCGGACGGCCGCCGGCGCGCTCCCGCCCGACCTGAAGACCCACAACTACCTCAACGGGATCCTCGCGCGCCTCGAACTCAGACGGGCGTCGAGCGACGCCTACCGCCCCGACGAGGCGCTGATGCGCGACGCGGACGGGTTCGTCGCCGAGGGGGCGACGAGCAACCTCTTCTTCGTCGACGACGGGACGCTCAGGACGCCGGCGGAGGGGGCGATCCTCCCGGGGGTCACCCGGCGGGTCGTCCTCGACCTCGCCGCGGACGAGGCGTTCCCCGTCGAGGTCGGGAAGTACGCGCCGGACGACGTGCGCGGGGCCGACGAGGCGTTCCTCACGAACACGACGTGGGAGGTGCGACCGATCGAGAGCGTGGACGGCATCGAGGTCGGGGCGGGACCGATCACCCGCCTGCTGGCGCGCCTGTTCGACGAGTACGTCGAGGAGCGCTGTTACCGTCGGGAGTCGTCCGCGCCCGGCACCGACGACGCCTCCGACGGCGGCGATCACAACCCTTGAACCGTCGGCGGCCGAACGCAGGGCATGGACGAGGACCGCCGCATCGCGAGCGTCGAGGAGGTGCCCGAGGACGGGACGCTGCTGTTCACCGTCCGCGACGGCTTCGACACGGAGGAGGTCGTCCTGATCAGACTCGCGGGGGACGAGTCGGGCGACTCGTCCCCGCCGGTGGCCGCGTGGAAGAACTACTGCCAGCACTGGACGGACGTGCGCCTCGACAAGGGCAGCGGCGCGATGGTCAGAGACGGCGAGATCGTCTGTCAGCGCCACGGCGCGACCTTCGAGCGGGACTCCGGCTACTGCGACTTCGGCCCCTGCGAGGGGGCGTACCTGGAGGAGGTGGCCGTCGCGGTCGAGGACGGTGCGGTCTACCTCGTCGACGACCGCTACGAGTTCGCCAACCTCGGCCCCTCGGGCGAGCACGACCTCTCGACGGGTAGCCGCATCGACTTCTCCGGCACCTGACCCCGAGAGGGCGCGCTCGCTGGCCCGCGGCGCTCACCGTCGCCAACCCCGCTACCGGATGGTGAACGTCGGCTCCTCGACGCTCTCGGCCTTGCACTCCGGGCACCGCGAGGGGCGGTTCACGAGGTCGTCGAACTCGTCGAAGCCGCACTCGCGGCACGCGGGCGGCGCGACCAGCAGCCGTTCGTCGGTGCCGTCGAGGGACTTCGAGATGTGTTCGACGTGCGAGAGCACCGTTCCGGTGCGGACGCCGAACTCGGCGGCCAGCGTCCCGGGGGCGGCCGGTTCGCGACGGAGGTAGTCCGCGATGCGCCGGCGGGTCGTCTCGCGCTCTGCGCGCATGGCTCTCCGGTGCACGCCCACCCGCAAAACAGTTACCCGTCGGACGGTCGATCCCTCCCCGCGGACGGTGATTGAAGGCGCAATACCTATGCGCGCGGGAGGAGACGCGGCGAGTATGTACGCAGTCGTCTTGGCGGGTGGCTACGCTACTCGACTCTGGCCGATCACCCGCCACCGTCCGAAGATGCTCCTCCCGGTCGGCGACACCACGGTCATCGACCGCATCCTGACGGAACTGGAGGCGGACGACCGCATCGAACGGGTATACATCAGTACGAACGAACGCTTCGCGGGCTCGTTCGAGCGGCACATCGACGACGAGAGTTACGAGAAGGCGACCCTCTCCATCGAGGAGACGGTCGCCGAGGACGAGAAGTTCGGCGTCATCGGCGCGCTCGCCCAGCTCGTCGAGCGCGAGGGGGTGGACGACGACCTCCTCGTCGTCGCCGGCGACAACCTCATGGGCTTCCCGATGAGCGACTTCCTCGACGACTTCGAGGCCCGCGGCGCGCCAACCGTCGCCGCCTATGACGTCGGCTCCCGGGAGAAGGCGACGTCCTACGGCCTGGTCGCGCTCGACGGCGACCGCGTCGTCGACTTTCAGGAGAAACCCGACGACCCGAAGAGCACCCTCGTCTCCATCGCCTGCTACGCCTTCCCCGAGGCGTCGGTCCGCTTCGAGGAGTACCTGGCGGGCGACAACAACCCCGACGAACCGGGCTGGTTCATCGAGTGGCTCCAGGCGAACGAGCCGGTCTACGCCTACCAGTTCGACGAACCGTGGTTCGACATCGGCACGCCCGAGGCCTACCTCGAGGCGGTCGCGTGGGCGCTCGACGGCGACGTCAGGGTCGCGGAGGACGCCGCGGTCGACGGCTGCGACTTCGGCGAGAACGTCCACGTCATGTCCGGCGCTCGCCTCAGCGGCGTGTCCCTCTCGAACGCCGTCGTCTTCCCCGAGACCGAGATCGCGGACGCCGCCCTCCGCGAGTCGATCGTCGACGAGCACTGCCGCATCGAGGGGAAGGACCTGCGCGACTCGCTCGTGGGGTCGTACTCGCAGCTCTACTAACCCACCTTTTGCTGCGGTCGTGTGCGGCCGACACGCTCCGCGGTCGGCCGTGGCTCCCTGGCAAAAGCTGGATCAAAACCCTCCTCACCCCCTCAGTCGCTGCGCTCCTTCGGGGGTTCCGTCGGTCCGCTCGCTCACTGCGTTCGCTCACGGGTGCTGCACTGGTGCCGGCGGCGGTGCTCGGGTCGTGCGGATCGTTCCCCGGTCCGTACCTTTATATCGGGGAGCGGGACCAGAGCCCCCCGTGACCTGACCGTTTGTCGCGGGGTGTTCGCGGTTGTGCGACGCCACGCCCCGCGAGCATCGCCCCCGCCGTGGCGTCGCCTGCACGCCAGGACGTGGTGCCGCGCTCGCGTCGTTCGCGTAGACGCTACGGCTATTCGAGCCACGCGTCCCCGATTCGCAACCGCCCCCGCGTCCCGTCCCACTCCGTCTCGTACTCCAGTTCGATCCGTCGCTCCATGTGCGGCGCGTCCACGACCAGCGTCTCGAACTCGCCGCCCTCGCCGAGGACGTGGACGCCGTAGCGGTCGTTGAGCGCCTCGAGGTCCGCGAGGGCGTCGGCGTCCAGGGTGCGCCCGAGCCACGACTCGTCGAGGCCGGCCGCCGCGACCTGGACGATCATGATCTCGAAGCCGGCGTCGAGCATGGCGTCCGCGAGTTCGCGGGGGTCGCGCCGCCAGAGCGGGGCGAACAGCTCCGCGTCGAGGCGGTCGCACATCGCCCGGATGCGGTCGGTCTGGAAGGTGCTCTCGACCGCGCCGGCGGTGACGCCGCCGATGCCGCCGAGGTCGGCCGCCAGGTCGCCCAGGGCGGCTTCGAGCGGTTCGAGTTCGGCGTCGCCCTGCGCGCTCGCGTCGGCGACGTCGTCCGCGCCGAAGTCGCCCGGGCGCACGGAGACCAGGGGGATGCCCACCGACTCGGCGGCGAGTTCGGCGAGGTCCGTCGCCGGGACGTGGTACATGTAGGAGTCGCCCGTCGGGTGGACGGTGACGAGGCGCTCGACGGGATGGTCCGCCTCGAGCGCGCGGTAGAGCGCCCACGAGGAGTCCTTGCCGCCGGAGAAGAGACTGACCCACGGTCGCGTTCGCATAACTGCGATAGCCGAGCGGGGGATAAACGGCCTGCGATCCTCCGGTTCAGGCGCGATCGTCGATCTCCTCGACGGCCACGCCGCTCACGTAGGATGAGACGCCGACGCCGAGGACGCTGACGACCAGTCCCGCGATCAGGAACGCCGCGAGGCGCGTCCCGGCGGTGAGCGCGAACCCGTCGACCGAGACGGGGCCGACGGTGACCGGCGGGACGCGGAGGCGGTCGATGACGCCCGCCCGTTCGAGGAAGAAGCCCGCGAATCCCCGGACGACGAACCCGAGGCCGACGATGCCGAACGGGAGGTTCATGAAGGAGCGCCGGACGCGGTCGTTGACGAGCCACTCGTCGACGAGCCGCCCCATCGCGGCGGCGAGCGCGCCGAGGACGAACCACGGGACGCTCTCGTAGAGGAACTCGAGGGCTATCAGGACGGGATCGGTCACCTGAGTCGTCCCGACCGCGCCGAGGAACACCCCGACGAGCGCCAGGCCCACCCCCACGACGTACGTGACGACCGAGACGCGCCCGGCGTAGAAGGCCGTCCTGACGGCCCCCGGGAGTCCGGCCAGCGCGCCGTCCACGCCGAGACCCTTGTAGAGGAAGAACACGCCGATGACGCCGGCGACGACGGCGACGGCGACGGCGATGCTATCGGCCGCCGTGAGCAGCGCCGGGAAGGCGAGCAGCGCGACGCCGATCGGAACGAGGACGGTCTTGCGAAGCTCCTCGTCCGCGAGGACCTGCTTCAGCAGGTAGTAGGTCGACTCGATGTCCCGCGCCTGCCGGACGATGACCCGGTCGACGGCGTCGACCCGGACGCGGCTCTCGATGATCGGGAGGGTCTGCTCGTCCTCGGCGCTGTCCACGACGACGACGGCTCCGTCGGGATCGTACGCAGCCACGAGGTCGTCCACCTGTGCGGCGAGCGCGCGGTTGGCGTTCACGGTGCTTCCCGCGCACGATAGCACGGCCAGGATCGGCTGCTCGCCGTCGTCGCGGAGGTCGCGCGCGACCCGCAGCCCCTCGAGCAGACAGTTCACGTGGCTGTCCTCGGGATCCTCGACGCCGACCTCGGTCACGAGATCGGCCACCGCCTCCTCGCCGACCAGCGGAGCGTCCCGGGGGGTGCTCCCGTCGCGGTCGATACACAGCACCAGGGTTCCCACGGCTTCGGGAACGGTCCCCGACTTGAAAAAGCTACAGGCGAACGTTCACGTCGGCGTCGTCGGCGAACCGGCTCGCGATACCCGCGCCGACGGCGTAGGCGACGGACTCCGCGCCCCGACCGAGGCGCTCGCGGAGGCTCGCCTTCGGCTCGAACGTCGCGACGCTCACGTCGACCCCGAGGAGGTCCTCGACGCGGTCGACGGCGTCGTCGCGCGCACCGAGAGCGTCCACGAAGCCCAGTTCGTGTGCCCGCTCGCCGAGGTAGACGCGCGCCTCGGTGTCGCGGATCAGTTCCGGCGAGAGGTCCCGCCCCTCCGCGACCCGCTCGACGAAGTGGTCGTAGTAGTCGTCGATGAGCCCCTGCAGGTACTCGCGCTCGTCGTCGGTGACCTCCTTGAGGGCCGCACCGGCGTCCTTGAACCGCCCGGCGGCGAAGCGCTCGTAGCTGAGGCCGAGTTCGTCGGCGAACTCCTTCGCGTTCACCCGCGAGCCGATGACGCCGATGGAGCCGACGACGGTCGTCTCGCGAGCCCACAGCTCGTCGCACCCGCTCGCGATCCAGTAGCCCCCGCTGGCGCAGGTGTCCGTCGCGTAGGCGACCGTCGGCCCGTCGAACGCCGCGGCCGCCGCGCGGACGTCGTCGCTCGGCACGACCTCGCCGCCGGGCGTGTTGAGCTTCAGCAGCAGCGCCCGCGCGTTGTCGTCGGCGTCGGCGGCCTCGATCTGCTCGACGACGTCGTCCGCGGGCGTCCCGCGGACCCGGTTCGGAAAGCGACCGCGCCCGGAGCGCGTGATGGGACCCTCGACCGCGACCTCCGCGACGTTGTACGTCGGGAGCGCGCGCGACGCGACGCGCTGACCGACCCGGACGCCGACCACGCCGGCGAGGACGGCGAGCAGCACGCCGAACGCGGTTCGCTGGTCGGGGAGGAAGACGAACAGTACGAGCCCGACGGCGACGGCCACGACGGCCACCACCAGCACGATGAACGTGCGGGCGACGGTTCGCTCACTGCTGTCTGGTCTTGCCATGTCCCCCACTGGACGCCGAGCCCGGATAAAACTCCACTGAGGATCCACCCGATGGAGGGGACGCCGCTCAGTCGTCCTGCGGGACGGCGTCGGAGACTCCCTCGGCACCGGACAGGGACTCCTCGACCTGCGTGTAGGTGAGGACGAGCGCGGCGGCGGCGAGCACACCGCCGACGACGAACGGGGTCGGGAAGCCGAAGCGGACGAGGTAGCCCGACGCGAGCGGGCCGATGGCGATACCGAGCCCGAAGGCGGTGGTGAGCACGGAGAGCGTCGTCCCGGAGCGTCCCTCGCCGGCGAGGTCGCCCGCGAGCGCGAGCGCCGGGGCGAACACGAGCGCGACGCTCACGCCCTGCAGCAGGCGGGCGACGAGCATCAGCCCCGGTCCCGCCACCCCGTCGAGCGCGGGGACCGCCCGCTCGACGCCGGGCGCGAGCGCCGGCACGTACCCCTGGAGGGCGACCGAGGGGGCGAGCAGGGCGAACCCCGCGAGGAGGAACGGCTTGCGGCCGTACCGGTCGCTCGCGCGGCCGATCGGCACCTGCAGGAGCACGTTGGCGATGACGACGGCGGCGAACTGGACGCTGAAGAGGAACTCGCCCTCCTCGAGCCTCGTCGTGATCGCGTCCTGGAGGGTCGCGAATAGGGCGATGGTGATCGCCATGAACAGCGTGCCCACGCCGAGGACGAACACCGGGTCGAACGTCCCCCGGCCGCTCGGGTCGAACACCCGAAACGAGAGGTCGTCGGACGCCGCCGCGGCCGTCCGCTCCGGATCCTCGATGAGCAGCGACACGAGCGCGAAGCTCGCGACGGCACCGAGGACGGCGACGCCGAAGGCGGCGTTGAACCCCGTCAGCGTCCCGAACGGCGTCGCGTACGGACCTCCCTGGACGACGAGGCCGGCGACGATGGGACCGAAGCCGAAGCCGACGAGTCGAAAGGTGTTGAACACGCCGAAGTTCCCGCCGCGGGTCGCGTCCCCCGCGGCGAACTCGTTGACCAGCGCGACCGTCGCGGGGATGGTGAACGCGGCACCGAGGCCCTGGAACGCCCGGACCGCGAGGACCGCCCCGTACCCCTCGACGAACGGGTAGGCGGCGCTGGCGACGCCGAACAGCGCGAGCCCCAACAGGACGAACGCCCGCCGTCGGCCGGTTCGGTCGGAGAGGCGGCCCGTGATCGGCTGGCCGAAGCTGTTCAGGAAGCCGAACAGCGACAGGACGAGGCCGACGAGCAGGGGGAGCGTCAGTTCGACGCCCAGGACGGACCGGCCGACGAGTCCCGTGACGTCGACCTGCCCGCTCTCTATGTACAGCGGGAGGACGATGATGAGAAACGAGTTCCCGAGCGCGTCGGCCATCCGCGCGAGCGCCAGCGTCAGCACGCGCCTGTCGGTGCCGAGAACCATCCGGTCGTGGTATGGACGCATCCGGGATCACGGTTTCTATCCTTACCGTCAGCGGCAACTTCATACCTTCACGATTCCTCACGGACGGGTATGGCTCGCACAGTGAAGCTCAGCAGAGTCGGGACCGTCCTTGCCGACCACGACTATCCGACCTCGCGGGACCGCGCCGTCTCCGCGTTCGGCGACGTGACCGTCCTGCTCGCCGACGGCGAGGCGAACCTCGGCCGGACGCTCACCGAGGTGACGAGCGACTCCTTCGACAGTGCCGACGAACTGGAACTCGAACTCTACTCGCACCTCCCGGTGGCGGCGGTCGGCGAGCCCGGCCAGTCCGAGGGCGAGGGCTGACCGGGAGCGCGAGGGTCGACCGCCGCGGACTCGCCGGCCGAACCGACCGAGGAGGACGGCGCGACTGGATTCCCGTCGCTTATACGTACCGGCCCTGTTCAGGGCGTATGAAGTTCTGTGACGAGTGCGGTTCGATGATGCACTCGGACGGCGAGACGTGGGAGTGTCGCTCCTGCGGCTACACGGAGGCGCGCGACCGCGACCAGGAGGGGAAGATGACGACGACGCAGGGCCAGGAGCGGAGCGAGATCGTCGACGTGAGCGACGCCGAGGACCGCGGCCTGCCGACCACGACCGTCGTCTGCCCGAACTGCGGCAACGACACCGCCCACTGGTACATGCAACAGATCCGCTCGGCCGACGAGTCCGAGACGCGCTTTCTCGTCTGCACCGAGTGCGAGCACAAGTGGCGCGAGGACGACCACTAACAACGACCTTTTACTGCGCTCGCGTGTCAGCGACACGCTCCGCGGTCGCTGGCAGCTCGCTGGTAAAAGCTCGATCAAAAGCACTTCCTCACCCCCTCAGTCGCTGCGCTCCTTCGGGGGGCTCGTCGGCCCGCTCGCTCGCCCCGCTTCGCGGTGCTCGCTCGCGGTGCGAAACGTAGAGGTTCCCGGTCCGCTGGTGGCCTCTCCGTCGTCCGTCGCTCTCTACACCTTCCCTACAAGTCCTCGGTGCCCGTAGTTCCGCCCATGATGCCCGCCGTCCCCGAGGAACGGCTGGAGCGTGGCGGCTGGTCGCTCGTCGAGGAGTCGACGGAGACGCTCGTCCGCCTCCCGGCGGCGCGAGCGCTGGGGTACACCCGCCTCTACGAGGACGCGGCGTTGCGCGCACGGATCCGCGAGGCGGCCGGGATCGACCGTCGGTGGCGGTTCTTCTTCGCGACGCGGCTGACGTTCGCCCCGCCGCTCCCGGCGGGCGTCGGGCCGGCGCTCCTGCTCCCGACGGTCACGGCCGAGGTGCGACGGACGTTCGCGGACGACCTCCGGGAGCGGGGGTTCCGTGGCGTCGAGCGGGGCCGTACCGAGCAGGTCCGCGTGCGCTCCGGGGGGCGCGCTCGTCTACAGTCGTTCCGCGCCCGACTGCCGCTCGACGTCGACGGGCGCTCGGCGGCGGTTCCGGTGGAGGGCTGGATCGGCGTCTGGGCGGCGGACGGCGAGTTCCGCGTCGCGGGCGGGGCGTACCCGACGGACCTCCCCGAACTCGGAGCGGCGCTCGGAGTCGAGGCGGGACCGGCCGCGAGCGCGTGTCGAGCGGAACTGTTCGAACTGCTCCGCGCGGTCAGTTGAGCGCGCGAACCGGGGCGGCGAGCGCCGTGCGGAGGACGCCCCGGGCGTCCGGCTGAATCGGCGCGATCCGGGCCAGGGGGCCGGGCCGGGCGGCCGCGCCGATCCGGGCGACCGGCGTCCCGTCGATGCGGAAGACGACGGTCACGTCGAGGTCGCGAAGCAGGCGGTCGAGGCGGTCCGCGCGGCGCAGGCCGGTGCGGGCGAGCGCCGAGGCGGCCCTGATCGACGGGAGGTTGACGAACACCGTGTCGGTGTAGGACTCGACGGTGATCGGCTGGCCGTCGATGGTCAGCGTGAGATCCGCGGTGACGTCGACGGGGTGGGGGGTTCGGGCCACCCGACTCAGTCGCGCTGTTCGCGCGTCGTGATCGTCAGCGTCCCGTCGAGACGCCAGTGGGCGTGCTCGGCCCCCTCGCCGGCCTTGCTCGGCACGAAGACGTTCATGTCATCGAACTCGTACTCGATCTCGGCGTTCCGTCCGGTCAGGCGGTCGTACAGCGCGATGCCGAGGTCGGGCCACGTCGTCGCCTCGTCGAAGCGCTCCTCGGGGGTCTCTGCGTCACTCATGGGGGTGATCTACGGCGGAGAGCCACATTAAACTACCCCGGACGCGGCCCGTCTCCCGGTTTTAGCCGCCGCGAGCGGTCGGTCAGGCGCGGGCGAACACGAGGTAGCCGGTGTGGCCGACGCCGGCCGTCGAGGGCCGAGACCCGCGGGCGTCGAAGTCCATCTCGCGCTGCAGCGTCTCGTAGGTCTCGATCTCGTCGAGACCGGCCTCCCGCGCGGCCTCGACGACCGCCCTCGTCCCCTCGACGAACGGGACGTAGGCGGCGACGTAACCGCCGGACACGAGCAGGTCCCGCGCCCGCGAGACGATCCGTGGGGCGTCCTCGGTGTCGAGCGTCAGGAGGTCGAACGTCCCGAGGTCGTCGAGGTCGTCGACCACGTCCCCGACGCGCACCTCCACCCGGTCCGGGACGCCGGCGATCTCCACGTTCGAGCGCGCCACCTCCGCGAACTCGGGGTTTCGCTCGTACGTGACGACGTCCGCCCCGGCGCGCGCGAGGTAGGCGGTCAGCACCCCCGTTCCGGTGCCGGCGTCGAGGACGCGGTCGCCGCCGCAGGCCCCCGTGTGACCCATGACGAGGCCGATGTCGCGCGGCATCATCGGCGCACCCGTGCGCTCGAAGTGCGCGAACAGGTCCGGCCCGCGCAGGTCCCGCACCTCGAACGCCTCGCCGAGATGCGTCTCGACCGTGTCGCCGGGCGCGACGTCCTCGGGCACCTCGAGGATGCCGAGGTCGCTCTCCAGCGTCTCGCCGGGCGCGAGCAGGTACTCGCGTCCGTCGCGGACGAACAGGTACACGCTCCGTTACTCCAGCCTGCTGACCGCCGCGGCGAGGTCGCCCCCCTCGGCCGCCAGCGCCTCCCGGGCTTCCTTCTCGCTCGCGCCGGTCCGCTGGGTGACGATCTCCACGTCGGCGTCGGGGATGTCGGGGGCCTCGTCGGCCGCCGCGTCCGCGTCCGTACCGGTTTCCCCCCCGACGTCCGCGCCGCCCTCGGCCCGCGGACGCGACTCGGGTTCGCCGACGATCTGGTAGGTCGCCTGACCCTGGGCGTCCATGCGCTGGACCTCGGCGTCCGTGAAGACGAGGTCCTCCTCGGCCGTCCGGATGACGACCTCCTCGGCGTCGATCTCGGTGACCTCTATGCCCATCTGCTTCATCATCTGCTTCATCTTGCGCGGGTTGAGCCCGCCGCCGCCTCCAAACATACGTGGCTCCACTCGGTCTGGCGGCAAAAGCGTAGTGGACTCCGCCCGTCCGCCGCTCACTCCCCGGTTCCCGCGCCGTCGCGCACCTTCACGGCCATCCCCGTCTCGAAGTCGGCCAGCCCGTCGGCCGGGAGTTCCGCCCGCCCAACGGCGAGCAGCGCTCCGTCGTGGGTGACGAGCACCTCGTCGCCGGGGCGGACGTCCGCGTCCGCGTGGCGGACGAACTTCGCGAAGGCGTTCTTCCCGTCGCGGACGAACGGGACGCTCTCCTCGCCGACCTCGACGCGCGGCCGACCGAGCGCCTCGTGGAGGCGCACGCCACCCGCGTACGCGAGCGTGAACCGGCCGTCGGTGCCGTAGGAGACGAGGCGCGTCTCGTCCGCGCGGACCTGCTGGGGACGACCGGTCGAGGAGCGCCAGACCGAAAGCGTCTCCCCGGCGGGGAACAGCGCCGCCCCCGCCCCCGCGCCGAACTGGTAGTCCGCGATCGTCCGCAGTCGCGCCCGCTCGTCCTCGTCCATACCCCCGCTGGTCCGCCCGCGGACAAAAGCGGCGCGAGTCGACCACGTCCGCCACGACCCGTGTCACGTGATAGTCATGGACGCGGGCCGGACCGATCCGGAGGAATTTAATCCGACCGGGATCGAACCGGGGCACATGGCAACGGATTCACGCAAGCTCACGATCGGCGTCGGCCTCCTCGTCCTGTGCAGCGCGCTCGTCATCTTCGGCGGTCTTCCGACCGCGCCGATCCCCGACGTCGCGCTGGCGGTCGCCGCGCTCGGCCTGGCCGCCGGCTCGCTGCTGGTCGGCTTCTCCGAGGACGGCATCGGGGTCTAGAACCCCAGCTTTTGCTGCGGTCGCGGGCGGGCGACCCGCCTCGCGGTCGCCCGCGACACCCTGGCAAAAGCTGGATCAAAAGCACGGCGTCACCCCCTCAGTCACGCCTTCGGCGTTCCTTCGGGGGCTCCTTGGCCCGCTCGCCGGCCATTGGCCGGCGAGCGGTGAGCGCGCTGGCGGTGAGATACGATACCGATAGCACTGAGGGCGATAGATCCACTCCGTAGTATCGCAGTCTAAGCGATTCAGTCGTCGCGATCACGCTGGCTACGTTCCGCTCCGTCGCGTCGCTCCGGTTCAGGAACGGTCCACCGCGGAAATTGGTTTTTTCGCTGTCGTCCCGAAACCGATCGACGACTCGCGCCAGCGCGGCACCCGTGAGCGAGGCCGAAGGCCGAGCGAGCGGACCGACGAACCCCCGAGCGAAGCGAGGGGGTGAGGAGGGTTTTGATCCAGCTTTTGCCAGCGAGGCGGCGGAGCCGCCGAGCGCAGCAAAAGGTGGTGGGGCTAGAGCAGGAACCTGTCCGTCCGTTCGCTCAGGTCCACGAACGAGTCGGCCGCCTCGATGAGTTCCGTCGCCGTGGACTGGCGAAAGCCCATCACCTCGACGCGGGTGCCCTCGTGGCGCAGGTGCGAGCAGAGCCGCGAGAAGTCGCCGTCGCCGGTGCAGAGGACGACGGCGTCGACGTGGCGGCCGAGCGTCACCGCGTCGAGGCTCAGGCCGACGTCCCAGTCGGCCTTCTTCGTCCCGTCGCTGTAGGTCTTGAGCTCCTTGATCTTCGTCTCGAAGCCGATGTCCTCCAGCGCCTCGAAGAAGGTCTCCTCCTCGGGCGCGTGCGCGCGGACGACGTACGCGATGGCGCGGACCAGTTTGCGGTCGTACACCGCGGCTTCGAGCAGGCTGGCGTAGTCGACGTTGCGCGAGTAGACGCTGTGCGACGAGTGATAGAGGTTGCGCGCGTCGGCGAGCACGGCGACGCGTTGATCGGGGTGGATCGGGGGCATGTTCCGGACTCGTCCGCGCTCCGGGATAGACCTTCGTATCGCCGCGACCGAGCGCCGCCGCCGCGGTCGCCCCGCGGCCGACGGTCGCGGTCGGCGAACGCAGGCTTAATGGGTCGAACTGTCCGACTGGTGGGTATGTCCGGCGACTTCCAGCTTCCGGCCAAGGGCGACGTGCTGGTCGAACTCTACAACCAGTTCAACGAGGACCAGCAGGAGATGACGTACGAGACGGTCACTATCCTCCACAACGGGTGGATCCGATGCGTGCGCAGACCCGAAGACATGGAGACCGAGGCCGCCGCCGAGGGGGACGCGGAGGTGGACTACTACCCCCCGAGCACCGTCGGCGGCGTCTACACTATCGAGGACGAGAACGTCGTCCCCCTGTCGCAGTAGGACCCGATCGGGACCCGGAGTCGGCCTCGCCCGCCGGCAGAATTGGCGCGCGGCACAACCCCTAAATAGGTGGCGTCCCCTCGAACGCACATGCACGTCACGTCCCGCGGGAGCGGGAGTGCGGACGGTACCCGTCGCAAACGCGCGTAGAGCGACGGGTTCACGGCGGGCTGGCACTCCGTCGCGGGCTGTTTTCGACGCGTACCGAACGAGAGCCGCGCATCCAGCGCACCGACACACCACACCAGATCACAGCACATGACGCACGAACCGTACACCGGGGTCTTCCCCGCACTCACCACGCCGTTCACCGAGGACGACCGCATCGACCACGAGACGCTCGCCGCGAACGCCCGCCGACTGGAGGAGGCGGGCGTGGACGGCATCGTCCCCGTCGGAACGACCGGCGAGAGCGCTACGATGACCCACGACGAGCACATCGAGGTCATCGAGACGGTCTCCGGGGCCGTAGGTGAGATTCCCGTCGTCGCCGGCGCGGGGAGCAACGCCACCCACGAGGCCGTCTCGCTGGCCGGGCGCGCCGCCGACGCGGGGGCCGACGGCCTGCTCCTCATCTCGCCGTACTACAACAAGCCCGAACCGGCGGGAATGGAGCGCCACTTCCGCGCCGTCGCCGACGCCGTCGACCTCCCGCAGATCATCTACAACGTCCCCGGACGCACGGGGCGCAACATCGCCGTCGAGACGGCCGTCTCGCTCGCTCGCCACGAGAACGTCGTGGGCTACAAGGCGGCGAGCGGCGACCTCACCCGGGTGACCCGGGTCATCGAGGGGACGCGCGAGGAGGCGTTCACCGTCCTCTCGGGCGACGACGCGCTCACCCTCCCGATGCTCGCCATCGGCGCGACGGGGTGCATCAGCGTCACCGCCAACGTCGAACCCGAGCGCGTCTGCGCGATGGTCGGCGCGGCGCTCGACGGCGACTTCGAGCGGGCGCGCGCGCTCCACCACGAACTCGGCCCGCTCAACCGCGCGCTGTTCGCCGAGACGAACCCGATCCCGGTGAAGGCGGCGATGGCGATGCGGGGATACATGCCCGAGCGCATGCGCCCCCCGCTCTCGCCGCTGACCGACGGCAACCGCGAGGAACTCTCCGCAATCCTCGCCGCTCTCGACAGGAATACCCCCCGAGAAGTACAAGCGCGACAGACAGAACCATGAGGGTAGTCGTCACGGGCGCGACCGGGCGGATGGGGCGGACCGTCCGCGAGGCGGCCGAGGAACGCGGGTGGGACGTCCGTCCCGTCTCGCGCTCCGACGCCGTCGAGGACGGCCCCGAGGACCTCGCGGCCGTCCTCGCCGACGAGCGCCCCGACGCGGTCGTCGACTTCACCCTTCCCGAGGCGAGCGTCGAGACCGTCGCCGCCTGCGCGGAGGCGGGCGTCCCGGCCGTCGTCGGGACGACGGGGTTCGACGACGGGCAGTTCGACGCGCTCTGGGGGGCGAGCCAGTCGGTGGCCGTGTTGCACGCCCCGAACTTCTCCCGCGGCGTCGCGGTCCTGCTCGGCCTCGTCCGCGAGGCCGTCGCCGCCCTCCCGGGCTACGACGTGGAACTCACCGAGACCCATCACCGCGGCAAGCGCGACGCGCCGAGCGGCACCGCGAACCGCCTGCTCGACGCCGTCGACGAGGCGCGCGAGACCGCGGCGGAGCGCGTCCACGGCCGTCGGGGCGCGCACCTGCGCGGCGACGGCGAGGTGGGCGTCCACGTCCGGCGCGCGGGCGACGTCCGCGGCGAGCACGAGGTGCTGTTCGCGGGCAACGACGAGGTGCTGACGCTCACCCACCGCGCCGAGAGCCGGCGGGTGTTCGCGGCGGGGGCGCTCGACGCCGCCGCGTGGCTCGCCGGCCGCGAGGCGGGCTGGTACGATTTCTCGGAGGTGCTGAATGACGACGCTTGAAACCGACGTAGGCGAGCTGTGGGATCGATACGAGAGCGGCCTGACCGCGGGCGACGCCGGGCTCGACGAGCTGGCGACGCTCGACGCCTTCCTCGAGGCGCTGGAGGCGGGCGAGGTGCGCGCCGCTGAGCGGGAGTCGCCCGCGGAGTGGCGGGCCGTCCCGTGGGTTAAGCGGGGCATCCTGCTCAACTTCGCCCTGCGCGAGACGCGCCCGCGGCGGTACGGCGACGTCACCTACCACGACGTGCTCCCGCTGCGCGAGACGCGCGACCTCGCCGCCCGCGGCACGCGCAACACGCCCGACGGCACCGTCATCCGCCGCGGCGCGTACGTCGGCGGCGACGCCATCATGATGTCGCCGTCGTTCGTCAACGTCGGCGCGTACGTCGACGACGGCACGCTCGTCGACTCCTGCGACACGGTCGGCTCCTGCGCGCAGATCGGACGCGACGTGAAGCTCGGCGCGAACACGCTGATCGGCGGCGTCCTCGAACCCGTCGAGGACGCGCCCGTGATCGTCGAGGACGGCGTCTCCCTCGGGGCGGGCTGCCGGGTCACCTCCGGGTTCGTCGTGGGCGAGGGGGGCGTCGTGGGCGAGAACACGCTCCTCACGCCGCGCATCCCCGTCTACGACCTCGTCGAGGAGGAGGTCGTGTACGGTCACCTGCCGCCAGAGCGCCGCGCCTTCACGCGGTTCGTGGAGTCGAGCGTCGGCGACCACGACCTGTTCGACGGCGGGGCGTACAAGCCGGCCGTCGTCGCGACGCACATCGAGGACCGAACGCTCGAGGCCAGCGAACGGGAGGGGGCGCTGCGCGAATGACGGGGACGGGAGCGGCGGTGCGTCGGCTCACGGACTGGGATGCCGCCCGGCTCCGGGCGCTCGCCGACGAGTTCGAGACGCCGCTCTACGTCCTCGACCTGGACCGCGTCCGCGAGAACGCGGCGCGCCTCCTCGCCGCCTTTCCCGACGCGGACGTGAGCTACGCCGTGAAGGCGAACGCGACCCGCGCGGTCCTCGAGACGGTCCGCGACGCCGGCCTCGGGGCGGAGTGCGCCTCCGCCGGCGAGGTGCGGCGCGCACTCGACGCGGGCGTGCCCGGCCGCCGGGTGCGCTACACCGCCGTCAACCCGCCCGCCCGCGACCTGGACGACGTGGTGGAGGCGTCCCGCGGGCACGACCTCGTGCTCACGGTGGACTCGGCGGACACCCTCGACCGCGTCGCCGAGCGCGGCTACGACGGCCGCCTCTGCGTGCGCGTCAACCCCGGCGTCGGCGCGGGCCACCACGAGAAGGTCGTCACGGGCGACGCCCCGCAGTTCGGCGTGCCCTACGACCGATCCGCCGCGCTCTGCGCCGACGCCCGGCGTCGAGGGTTCGACCTCGTCGGCCTCCACGCCCACGCCGGGAGCGGCATCTCCGGCGAGGGGCTCGAGGCGCACCGCGAACTCGTCCGCCGGACGAGCGCGCTCGCCGAGGAGGTGGGCGACCTCGACTTCGCGGCGGTCGGCGGCGGCTTCGGCGTCCCCTACCGCCCCGAGGAACCGCCGCTCGACCTCGACGCGGTCGCGCGCGCGACCCGCGAGGCGTTCGGCGACCCCGGCGCGCGCCTCGCCGTCGAACCCGGCCGCTACGTCGTCGCGGACGCGGGCGTCCTCCTGACGCGCGTCACCGCGGTCACCGAGACGCCCGAGACGACCGTCGCGGGATGCGACGCCGGGATGACGACGCTGCTCCGCCCCGCGCTGTACGACGCGTACCACCACATCCGTAGCCTCGCGCCCGACGCGGCCGCACGCGAGTCGGTCCGCTGTCTCGTCGCGGGACCGATCTGCGAGACGGCGGACGTGCTCGCCCGCGACCGACCGCTCCCCGCGCCCGCCCGCGGCGACCCGCTGGCCGTCGGGAACGCCGGCGCGTACGCCTACGAGATGGCCAGCCAGTACAACTCCCGTCCCCGTCCCGCCGTCGTCTCCGCGACGGGCGACCCCCTCGTCCGCCGCGAGACGCTCTCCGACCTTACCAGGCTCGAAGCACGAGTAGAACAATGATCCCTGTAGCGAAGTACCACGGAACCGGCAACGACTTCATCGTCGTCGACGCGGACCTCTCGGTCCCGGACCGACGGCGGTTCGCAACGGACTACTGCGACCGAACATCCGGCATCGAGGGGCCGGACGGCCCCTCGGGTGCCGACGGCGCGCTCTTTCTCGCGCTCGAACCCGCCTTCGACCCGCCGCGGGTCATCATGACGCTCGTCCAGCCGGACGGCTCGGTCGCCTCGATGTGTGGCAACGGCGCGCGCGTCGCCGCCGCCTGGGCCGCGGACCGCACCGGCCGGGACGAGGTGATGATCGACACCCCGGCCGGGACGCGCCACGCCGTCGTCGGCGACGACGAGGTGACCATCGAGATGGGTCGCCCGACGTTCGATCCGGCGGCCGTCCCCGTCGCGCGCGACGGGCCGATGGTGGACGAACCGCTCGCGGGCCTCGCGGTCACGGCGGTCAACACGGGGGTACCCCACGCCGTCGCGTTCGTCGACGACGTGGACGCGGTCGACCTCGAGGCGGTCGCCCCCGTGATCCGTCACCACGACGCGTTCCCGGACGGGGCCAACGTCACCGTCGCGTCGGAGCACGACGGCGGCGGGTTCCGCCAGCGCACCTTCGAGCGTGGCGTCGAGGGGGAGACTCGCTCCTGCGGGACGGGCGCGGTCGCCGTCGCGGCCGTCGCGCGCCGCGCCGGGCGCATCGACGACGGCCCCGTCACGATCCGACCGCCGGGCGGGGACCTCACCGT
This sequence comes from Halomarina halobia, assembly GCF_029338575.1. Taxonomy (GTDB): domain Archaea; phylum Halobacteriota; class Halobacteria; order Halobacteriales; family Haloarculaceae; genus Halomarina; species Halomarina halobia. Next base: position 1,565,271 of record NZ_CP119992.1, on the reverse strand, counting down.
CTCCTTCGAGGACGGGCGGGCGTACCTCGCCGGGCCGGTCGTCCACGAGTTCGACGCGGAACTGTCCCCGGCCCGGCCGCGGCGCGCCTGAGACCGATGGGCGAGATCGATCCGCTCTCCTTCCACGAACGCGCCGTCCGGACGCCCTCCCACGAGTCCGTCGACGACATGCGCGACCTGCTGGTCGAGACGCTCCGCGCCGCCGGCGAGGGGCCGCGCGTCGACGGGGCGGGCAACGTGCTCGCGGCGAAGGGCGAGGGAGGCCCACACCTCGTGCTCAACACGCACCTCGATACGGTCCCGCCGCACGTCCCGATGGAGCGCCGCGCGTCGGTGCCCGGAACCGGCGCGGAGGAGCCGAACGAGCGGGGGCCGAGCGGGAACGGTGGTGGCGGTAACGGCGGCGCGCGCGCGTCGAGCGGGGCGGGCGCGGCGGGCGACGTGATCCGGGGGCGCGGCGCGTGTGACGCGAAGGGTCCCCTCGCCGCGATGGTCGCGGCGTTCGCGGCCGCGGCGCCGGACGGTCCCCGCCTCACGCTCGCGGTGACGCCGGACGAGGAGACCACCTCGGCGGGGGCGGCCGCCCTCGCGCCGACGCTCGACGGCGACCTGTACGTGGTGGGAGAGCCGACCGGCCTCGACGTCTGTACCGCCGCGCGCGGCCGGTTCGAGGGGTCGATATCGATCCGCGGGGTCGCGGCCCACGCCGCGGAACCCGAGACGGGCGTGAACGCCGTGGCGGCCGCGGAGGCGGTCCTCGGCGCGCTTCGCACGTTCGACGGCGCGCGCGGCCCCCCCGCGCACCCCGACCTCGGCGAGCCGACGCTCACGCCGACGCGGATCCGGGGGGGCGAGGCGGTCAACCAGGTCCCCGATTCGTGCCGCGTGGACGTGGACCGCCGGAGCGTCCCGCCGGAGACTGCCGGCGGGTTCGAGCGCGCGCTGAACGACCACCTCGCGTCCCTCGACACCGACTGCGAGTTCTCCCTCACCGAGCGGGAGACGCCGTTCCTGGAGGCGTTCGCCACCGACCCGGAGCACCCGCTCGTCGCGGCGCTGCGGGGTGTGGGGGCGGGGGAGACGCGCCCGTTCGGTGCGGCGACGGAGGCGTCGTACTTCGCGCCGGAGCCGACGGTCGTCTTCGGACCGGGCGTGCTCGCCGACGAGGAGGGACCGGTGGCCCACGCCCGGCGGGAGTACGTCAGGCGGAGCGAGGTAGAGCGGGCGAGCGAGATCCTCCGCGAGGCGCTCGCGACGCTGCGCGCGTGACGCCGGCTGACCGCTACGCGCCGACGCGCGTCTCCTCCCGGACGTAGACGCCGAGGAACCCGCCCAGCGCGCCGAGGAGGGCCGCGACGGCGGCCACCGCGAGGAACGCGCCGACGGCGAGGGCGACGCCGATCGCACCGACGGCGGGCGTCACGGCGTCGAGAGCCGGGACGACCGCGAGGAAGCTACTGAGAAGGAGGAGCGCGATCACGAGCGGCAGCGAGGCGAATACCCCCGACAGCGCCCCGACGCTCGCGCCCTCGCGGCGGCCCCCCCGCTGGAGGTACCCCGCCACCGCGCCGCCGAGGATCGGCGACAGCGGGACGAACGACAACACGACGGTTACGACAGCGCCGATCGCGGCGTTGAGCAGCGTCCCACCTCTCGTCATCGTCCCGATGATCAGTATCCAGCTATATATACTGTCTGTCCTCGCGTGACGACGCCGCCCCTGGAACGATCCCACTGAACCGGTCCCGACGAGGGGGAGTCGAGGGACTGAGGGCGTCCGCTGGGGGATACGGTCGAAGCAGGAGTCGCCACGGAGGCGGTGGTGCCCCCGGATCGAGCGCCGGCGTCGTTCGCGTCCGCTCCCTCGTTCCCCACCTGTGACTCGGCCCGAGGAACGGGCACCCGAGGATGACGGAGGCGGACACGCCATGCGGCCGGCACCCGACCGAACGGGCTCACGGCCGAGGGGTATTTATTCGGGTTGTTCAATAAAGGTGGTTTAACCCCGGAACGTCGTGTCAAATACGGTCGTTGCGTTCGTCGCGGCCGTCACGTGCCTCGAGTCCGGATCGGATCGCTTCGAAACGAACCACCGCTCGCGTCCGGACGGAGTAGACACCTACTACCCCCTGAAACAGTCAAAAGGACTATTGTACAGCAGTTTCCATGGTCCGATGGGACTGTGGCAGGCCGCTCGCACCCCTGTCACAGCGCGCTTGCATCCCGGAAAAGCCGTTTGTGCCGTCCGATGTCCGTTAGTGGACACCGACGCCGAGCGGGTTTCGCATCCCACGTGCGACCTCGGGGCGACCGCCCCGCTGCAAGCCTTCCCATCCCCACCTGTGTTCTCGCTCTCGGGGGTTTGTCCCCCCGCGAGCGCTTACCGACCGCCGCGAAGAGCGACGCACTCCCCCTCGAACGACCGACGGTGCCCGCGCGAAACCGACTATCGGGTCGAACCCTGCGTGACGGGGGTCCCGACGGTGCGGTTCGGGGTCCCCTCCCTCGACCGCGAGAGAGTGACGCGAACAGGTAGTTCTGCTGCCTGCGCAGGCCGGGTCGGGGGCGGTCACTCCCGGTCGAGATACTCCACCGCCTCCTCGTCGGGGACCTGTCCGAACTCCCGATAGAACCGACCGACTGCACCGAAGTACGCGGGCGTCTGGACGCAGATCACGTCGTCGGCCTCCCCCTCGAGCATCTCCACGGAGTCGGGCGGGGCGATCGGTGCGGCGACGATCACCCGCTCGGCACCGGCGGCGTACGTCGTTCTGACGCAGGCGAGAGCCGTCGCGCCCGTCGCGATGCCGTCGTCCACGACGAGCGCGGTCTTACCGTGGAGGTCGAACCCCGACCCGTCCCCGCGGTAGCGATCGGCCTTGGCGCGCGCCGCCTCGGCCTGCCGCTCGCGCTCGTCCTCCAGGTAGTCCTCCGTGACGCCCAGTCTGGCGACGAGGTCGTCGTTGATCCACGTCGCGCCGTCGGCCCCGACGGCCCCGATAGCGAGTTCCGGGTTCCCTGGCGCGCCGAGCTTGCGCGCGACGACCACGTCGAGCGGGAGGTCGAGCGCGTCCGCGACGGCCCGCCCCACCGGGAGGCCGCCGCGCGGTATCGCGAGGACGATGTCGGCCTCGACGCCCCGCGATTCGAGCACCTCCGCGAGCTGTCGTCCCCCGTCCGTGCGGTCCGTGAACACGAGTCGTTCACCCGTGCGAACTACGGGACAGCGGCGTATGACCCTTTTGCCGGCTCGAGCGCGCTCGCCGGCGCGCTCCGGTTCAGTCGTCGGGGTCGTCGGGGTCGTCGGAGGCGGGGGCGTCGGTCCCGTCCAGTTCGTCCACGAGGTCGCTCGCGAGGCCGGTGTATCCGGCCGGGGTGAGCGCGCGCAGTTCGTCGCGGACGGACTCGTCCACCTCGAGGTCGTCGAACAGCGCCCGGAAGTCCTCAAGCGTCACCTCTCGCCCCCGCGTGAGCGCCTTCACCCGCTCGTAGGCGTCCCCGTGGCCCTCCCGGCGGAGGATCGTCTGGACCGCCTCGCCGACGACCGCGGGCGTGGCCTCGAGTTCCTCGCGCATGACGCGCTCGTTGGGGACGACCTTCCCGAGCCCGGTCCGGAGCTTCGCGTAGCCGATGAGGCAGTGGGCGAACGCCGCGCCGACGTTCCGCTTCACGGTCGAGTCTGAGAGGTCGCGCTGGAGGCGCGAGGTGGTCACGTAGTCGGCGAGGAATCCGAGGTCGGAGTTCGCCTTCGAGAGGTTCCCCTCGCTGTTCTCGAAGTCGATGGGGTTGACCTTGTGGGGCATCGTCGAGCTGCCCGTCTCGCCCGCGGCGGCCTCCTGGCCGAGGTAGCGGTCGCTGACGTAGAGCCACGCGTCGCGGTCCAGGTCGAGTAGTACGTCGTTAACCCGGCGGAACGCGTCGAACAGTTCGGCGAGGTCGTCGCAGGGGTTCACCTGGGTGGCGAGCGGGAGGTGGGCGAACCCGAGCGACTCGACGAACGCCCGCGAGAACGCCCGCCAGTCCACCTCAGGGTAGGCGACGCTGTGGGCGGCGTAGGTCCCGGAGGCCCCGGCGAGCTTCCCGGCCAGCTCGACGCCCTCGATCGCGGCGACCGCCCGCCCGACGCGGGCGGCGTAGACGGCCATCTCCTTGCCGAACGTGGTCGGCGTGGCGGGCTGGCCGTGCGTCCGCGCGAGCATGGGGAGGTCGCGGTGCTCCCGGGCGAGGTCGGCGAGGTCGTCGCGGACGGCGCGCAGTTCGGGCAGCAGCGCCGCCTCGACCGCGCCGCGGACGAGCAGCCGCTGGGCGAGGTTGTTCACGTCCTCGCTCGTCAGCCCGAAGTGGATCCACGGGCCGTACTCCGGGAACGAGTCGCGGACGAAGTACTCGACGGCCTTCACGTCGTGGTTGGTCGCCGCGAACTCGCCGTGGCCCTCGGTCTCGATCCGCTTGACGAGTTCCGCGTCGTCCGCGTCGAACTCCTCGTACAGCGCCCGGAGCGCGGCGCGGTCGTCCGCGCCGATCGAGAGCGGCGTGACGTCGAGGTCGGCCAGCGCGAGCAGGTACTCCACCTCGACCCGCACGCGGGCGCGCATCAGGCCCGACTCGCTCGCGTAGGGGACGAGCGGGGCCGTCTTCGATGCGTAGCGCCCGTCGAGCGGCGAGACGGCGTCGAGTGACGTTCGCATACCGGGGGGTGTGCGCACCGGGCGAAAAAGGGTGTCGAAGTGGCCGGATCATCTGTACACGTTCGCGTATATCGGATGGGGGAGGGCCGTCGGTCTACTGCATGACTGTGCACTCGAACCGACACCGCTTTGGGCCTCCCCCCGGCCCTGACACACATGAAGATCGCGGGCATGGCGAGCAATCGCGGGCGCAACCTGCTGAACGTAGACGACCGAGCGCCGGGCGGCGCGTCGCTGTCGGTCGTCCTCTCGAACCGCGCCGCCGCCCCCGTGCTCGACGCCGCCGCCGAGCGCGGCATTCCGACGGAGAGCGTCGAGCGGAGGGAGGGCGAGTCGCGCGAGTCCCACGAGCGGCGGATCCTCGATGCCCTCGCCGACTACGACTTCGACGTCGTCTGCCTCGACGGGTACATGCGCGTGCTGACGAGCGAGTTCCTCGACGCCGCGCCGCCCACGCTCAACGTCCACCCCTCCCTGCTCCCCTCGTTCCCCGGCACGAACGCCCACGAGGAGGTACTCTCGGCGGGCGTCCGCGTCACCGGCTGCACCGTCCACGTCGTCACCGAGGAGGTCGACGCCGGCCCCGTCGTCGCCCAGGAGCCGGTCCCCGTCTACGAGGACGACACGGCGGAGACGCTCAAGGAACGCGTGCTCTACGAGGCCGAGTTCCGCGCCTACCCGCGGGCCGTGCGGGCGGTCGCCGAGGGGCGCGTCGAGGTGACCGAGGACGACGTCCGCGTCGAGGGCGACGAGTCCGGGGCGCTCCCCCGGCGGCGGCTCGTCGGCGAGGACCGCCTCGACGCGCTCCGCTACGGCGAGAATCCCCACCAGGACGCCGCGCTGTACGCCGACCTCACCTGCGAGGAGGCGACGGTCGTCGGCGCGCCGCAGCTGAACGAGGGCGCGAAAGCGCTGTCGTACAACAACTACAACGACGCCGACGGCGCGCTGAACCTGATCAAGGAGTTCGACGAGCCGGCCGCCGCGGTCATCAAGCACACGAACCCGGCCGGCTGCGCCACCGCCGACTCGCTCGCGGACGCCTACGCGCGGGCGCTCTCGACCGATCCGATGAGCGCCTTCGGCGGCATCGTCGCGCTCAACCGCGAGTGCGACGCCGCCACCGCCGAGCGGATCGTCGACTCGTTCAAGGAGGTCGTCGTCGCGCCCGGCTACGCGGGCGACGCGCTCTCCGTGCTCCGGGGGAAGGAGAACCTCCGCGTGCTCGACGTGGGCGAGTTCGACGGTTCGTCCGCCGACGGACGCGCGGGCGAGCGCGACCGCTGGTCCGAGCGCCTCGTCGAGAAGCACGTCACCGGCGGTCGGCTCGTCCAGGAGCGCGACCTGCGGACCGTCACCGCGGACGACCTCGAGGTCGTCACCGAGCGCGAGCCGACCGAGGAGGAGATAGCGGGGATGCTGTTCGGCTGGAAGGTCGTCAAGCACGTCAAGTCGAACGCCGTCGTCTTCGCGACGGGCACGGAGACGGTCGGCGTCGGGATGGGGCAGGTCTCGCGCGTGGACGCGGTCCGCCTCGCGGGCACGAAGAGCGAGGAGCACGCCGAGGGCAAGGACGCGCGCGGTGCCGTGATGGCCTCGGACGCGTTCTTCCCCTTCCCCGACGGGATCGAGACGGCGGCCGAGTACGGCGTCGAGGCGGTGGTTCAGCCCGGCGGATCGGTCAACGACGAGGACGTGATCGAGGCCTGCGACGACCTCGGCATCGCGATGGCGTTCACCGGGGTTCGTTCCTTCAAGCACGACTGAGGGGTGGCGAACGGCGGTGGCCAACGGCGGGAGCGGAGTGTGGGGACGCGTCGGTCGCCGGGATCGCCCTCCGACCCCTCCTCGGTTTCGCGTCCGATCGACCGAACCTCACCGCGGACGGTACGTCACCGACGGCCGTCCCTCTCTCCGACGAGAACAGCGTATACAACGTCGTGGCCACAACTTTCGGGCGGTATGCCCCGGGAAACAATTGCGGAGTTCGACGTCGACCGCGTCGAGGTGCTCTCGGCGGCCGGGACGGTCGATGAGGACCTCGAACCGGACCTCTCCGACGAGCAACTCCTCGCGCTGTACGAATCGATGAAGCGCTCGCGGGCGCTCGACGAGAAGGGAGTGTCGTTGCAGCGGCGGGGCGAGATCGGGACGTTCGCGCCGGCGGTCGGTCAGGAGGCGGCGCAGGTCGGGAGCGCGTTCGCGCTCCGGGAGGACGACTGGATGGTTCCGAGCTTCAGGGAGCACCCCGCGTACCTCACCCGGGGGACGCCGATCGCGACGATCCTCGCCTACACCGCGGGGATGGAGGAGGGGGCGGTGATCCCCGAGGGGGAGCGCAACATGCCTCCGTCGATCGCGGTCGGGGCGCAGGTCCCGCACGCGGCGGGGATCGGCTGGGCCCAGGAGATCAAGGACGACCCCGCGGCGACGCTGGTCTACTTCGGCGACGGGGCGAGTTCCCAGGGCGACAGCTACGAGGGGATGAACTTCGCGGGGGTGTTCGACGCCCACGCGGTCTTCTTCTGTCAGAACAACCAGTACGCGATATCGGTACCGAGAGCGCGGCAGACGGACGCCGAGACGCTGGCGCAGAAGGCCATCGCCGCCGGGATCGAGGCGGTGCAGGTGGACGGAAACGACGTGCTCGGGGTCTATTCGGTCACCGCCGACGCGCTCGAGCGGGCGCGGGAGGGCGAACCGTGGATGATCGAGGCGGTCACCTACCGGCGGTCGATGCACACGACGGCGGACGATCCCTCCGTCTACCGGGACGAGGCCGAGGAGGAGGCGTGGGCCGAGCGGGACCCCATCGAGCGGTTCGAGCGCTACCTGCGGGATAGGGGCGTCCTCGACGACGAGCGGATCGCGGAACTCGATAGCGAGATCGCGAGCGACACCGACGAGGCCTTCGCCGAGACGCGGGAGATGATGGACGCCCTCGACGCGGCGGACATGTTCGAGCACGTGTACGAGGAGCTGACGCCGGACCTGGAGGCGCAGCTCGCGGCGTTCAGGAGGGCGAACGATGGCGAATAACCTGAACGTCGTCGAGGCGGTTCGACAGGGCCTCGACGAGGAGCTATCGCGCGACGAGGACGTGATCGTCTACGGGGAGGACGTCGGCGTGAACGGGGGCGTCTTCCGCGCGACGCAGGGGTTGATCGAGAAGTACCCCGACCAGATCTACGACTCGCCGCTCGCCGAAGCCGGGATCATCGGGACGGGCGTCGGACTCGCCACGTACGGGCTGAAGCCGGTTCCGGAGATCCAGTTCGCCGGCTTCATCGACCAGGGGTTCCACCAGCTGAAACAGCACGTCTCCCGGCTCCGGAGTCGGTCGCGGGGGAGCTTCAACTGCCAGATGACCGTGCGCGCACCCTACGGCGGCGGCATCCACGCGCTGGAGCACCACTCCGAGAGCTTCGAGGCGGGCTACGCCCACGTCCAGGGGATACAGGTCGTCGTTCCCTCCACGCCGGCCGACACGAAGGGGCTGCTGACCGCCTCGATACGGGACCCCGACCCGGTCGTCTTCCTCGAACCGATGCGGATCTACCGGCGGTTCAGGGAGGCGGTCCCCGAGGGCGAGCACGCCGTTCCCCTCGGGGAGGCGACCGTCCGCCGGGAGGGCGAGGACGTCACGGTGATCAGCTGGGGGGCGATGATGTGGGAGACGCTCCGCGCGATCGAGGACGCGGAGGCGAGCGTCGAGGCGATCGACCTCCGCACGATCTCCCCGCTCGACACCGACACCGTCGTCGAGTCGGTCCGAAAGACCGGACGCTGCGTCGTGGTTCACGAAGCGCCGAGGACCGCGGGGATGGCGGCGGAGATCACTGCGCGACTCAACGAGGAGGCGTTCCTCTACCTCGAAGCCCCGGTCCAGCGGGTGACCGGGTACGACCTCCCCTTCCCGCTGTTCGGACGCGAGGAGCGGTACCTCCCGGACCGGGGACGGATACTCGACGGCATCGAGCGCGCGGTGACCTTCTGATCCCGTCGTTCCCATCACTCCCGACCTCCAGGCACCCCGGCCACCGGCGACCCTACCCGCGCTCCCCTTGCCCGCTCCCTCGCCGCGCGGCGGCGTCGGGATCGCGGAGCGAGAGCCCCTCGACCCAGTGCGTCAGGTCGACGAGCACGTCGTCGACCTCGGCACACCGCCGCTCCGCTTCGGCCAGGGTGACCTCCTCCCCGGGTTCAAAGAGGTCGGTGAACGCCCGCCGCCGCGTCGAGATCGGATGGGACGGCGAACAGCCGTCGTCCACTTGTTGACGAAACCGGTCGTACGCGAGGTACCGCTCGTCGGGGAGCAGTTCGACCGCGAAGCTCGGCGCGAACCCGTACGCCTCCCGGTATCCTCCGGGTCCGGTACCGACTCTCTCTACGGTGAAGGTGTATCGATCGCGTGCCATCCTCGGCGTAGTCACGCCTCCTCTCCGGGACAAACCTTCCGGTACGCGTCGCCGCCGCGCGTCGGAGACTTCACTCCGATCTGGGCGTTCGCTCCCGCCTCCGACCGGATCGCCGATCCGACGCCTGCCTCGAACCATGCTCAGTGACCCGCGCACGGCCGCGGCGAGAACGTCAGACCATCAAAATAGTATCAACTTCGACCGGGGGTGTGGAAACCGCCGTTACGACGTGTTGTTCGTGCTCGTGTTGTTCGTGCTCGTGTCGTTCCCGCCGGTCTGATTGCCGCCGCCCCCGCCGACCGTCTGGTCCTCGGTGGGGCTGTAGCTGACGTTGATGACGCCGTCCTCGTTGTTCTCGAACAGGGCGAAGCTATCGCTCAGGTCGTAGACGGTGTTCATCTCGGCCTCGGCGGACTGCGCCGGGAAGAACGGCACCGTCTCGCCCGTGCTCACGTACTCGATGAGCCGGGTGTTGAAATCGCTGAACAGCGCGATGTCGATCTCCTCGGGCGCGTAGTCGATGACGCCGGAGACGAACCGGAACTGCTGATTCGGGTGGAAGTCGTTGGCGTACATCAACGCCTTGAACTGTTGGCCCGACTCGTCGGGCTGCGCCGCCACGGAGCCCGTTCCGGAGAGGCCGACCATCGCGGCACCGGTGGCGAGCGCACCCTTCTTCATGAACGACCGGCGGGACGGTTCGTCGAACACTGTCTCGGTAGGTTCGTCACTCATTGGAATCACCTTCCCACGCGCCGTGGGCATTCGTTCCAACGCCCGCCAGCCCCTTAACAAGCCCTCATTATTTGATATGTTATTCGAGATTACATACCATTAGGGGATCGTAGTTCGTCGATCTTCATCGGTTATCGTTCCTGATTGACTTTTCCATCGATCGTTGCCCCGGCGAACCTTTATATCCGAGAGCGCGGCCAGCGTCCCCGTGCGCTGACACCCGCCACGGGTCGTCCTGCGGTCGCGCGGCACAGCGACCCGTGGAGCGGCCGTGCCGCCTGCCCGCCCTGGCACCCCGTCGGCCGAGCCTACGCTTTTGCGCCCCCGCGTCGTCCTCTCCGTCGGATGCTCCTCGCCGTCGCGCTCGGTGCGGTCGCGCTCCCCTACGCGACGCTGTGGCTCAGCCGTAGCGCGCGCGTGCGGTCCGTCGCCCGCCGCCTCGATCGTACCGGCTGGCCGTCGCGGCTCGCCCTCGTAGCCGCCGCGCTGTCGATAGCCGCGCTCGGCCTCGCGGGGAGCGCGTTCGTGACGTTCCCGGTCGCGCCGGCGTGGGCGTTCGTCACGCTCGCGCTGTTCGGCTACGCGCACGTCGAGCTGTTCGTCGCCGCCGATGAGCTCCGCCGCTACCCCGACGAGCGCGCGCTCCACTTCGCGCTCGACGCCCCGGCGACGTGGCCGTCCACGGCGATGCGGATCTACTCGACGTGGACGTACCTCGTTCGGACGCGCCACCCCTGGCTGGCACTGGCGTACCTCGCCTGCGCGGCGCTGTGGGGGGTCGCCCCGTACGTCGGGCTCCCGCCGGCGGCGGCCGTCGTGCTCGCGAGCGACAGCCTCGTGCTCTCGCTCGCGTGTACGCACGGCGCGCTCGCCGACCACCGCGAGCCTCGCGCCCGACTGGAGCCGCGTCTCGACGGCACGTGAGTGGAGCGCGGTCGATCGGCAGCGGATGCTTCGACAGGCTAAAGCGGCCCGCTCGGAAGCATCCGAGTATGGAGTTCTACGAGGCGGCGTCGTTCCTCTTCGACCTCCGTCGGTACCCCTCGCGGAAGGGGCTCGACGCCACCCGCTCGCTGCTCTCGGCGCTCGGCGACCCCCACGAGACCGTCGAGTTCGTGCAGATAGCGGGGTCGAACGGAAAGGGGAGCACCGCGCGCATGGTCGAGCGCACGCTCCGCGAGGCGGGCCTCGACGTCGGCCTGTACACCTCGCCGCACCTCTCGGACGTGCGCGAGCGCGTCCGCGTGAACGGCCGGAAGGTGACGAAGGCGGCCGTCGTCGAGTTCGTCGAGGCGGCGCGCGAGCCAATCCTCGACGCCGCGGGCCGCGGCGACTGCCCGACGTTCTTCGAGACGATGACCGTCCTCGCGCTCTGGGAGTTCGCCCGACAGGAGGTGGACGTCGCCGTGCTGGAGGTCGGCATCGGCGGCCGGTACGACGCGACGAGCGTCGTCTCCCCCGCGGCGAGCGCCGTCACGAGCGTGACGCTCGAACACACCGACCTGCTCGGCGAGTCGGTGGACGAAATCGCCCGCGACAAGGCGCAGGTCGCCGGCGAGGGGCCGCTCGTCACCGGGACGACGGGCCGCGCGCTCGACGCCATCCGCGAGGCGGCCGCGGACGTCGACGTGGTCACCGTCGGGGACGGCGACGCGGACGTGGTCGTTCGGTACGACGGTCGCGAGGCGCTCGAGGGGCGCGTCTCGCTGACCGGCGACGGCTGGTCGGTCGACGTGCGCCTCCCGCAGCTCGGCGCGCACCAGGCGACGAACGCCGGCGTCGCGGCCGCCCTCGCGCGCGCGGTCGCCGACGTGGACGAGACGGCCCTCGCCCGCGGACTCCAGAACGCCCACTGGCCGGGGCGATTCGAGGTGATGTCGCGCGCACCGCTGACGGTGCTCGACGGCGCGCACAACCCCGGCGGCTGCGTGAGCGTCGCCGACACGCTCGCGGAGTTCGCCTTCGGCGACCTCCACCTCGTCTTCGGCGCGATGAGCGACAAGGATCACCCCGGGATGGCCGAGGCGCTCCCCCGCGCGGACTACGTCTACGCCTGCCGCCCGGATCTCGACCGCGCGGAGGCGCCCTCCGCGCTGGCGCGGGTCTTCGCGGGCGAGGCGGGTGAGGTGGTCGAGTCGGGTGACGTCGCGGGCGCGCTCGACGCGGCCCTCGACGCGGCCGCGCCCGACGACTGCGTGCTCGTCACGGGGTCGCTCTACACGGTCGCGGAGGCGCGCGAACGGTGGACGCGCGTCGAGATCCCGAAGAGCGTGCGGAACCTCGAACAGGCGCGGGCGATGCTCGAGGACGCCGACGTGACCGCTTCCGGCGTCTGGCGGATGCGGGGGAAGGGCGTCCACCGCGTCCTCAAGACGCGCGTCCAGCCCCGGCAGGCGCAGTACATAAAGGAGGAGATGCTGAGCCTCGGCGGCGAGTGCGCCGTCTCGGGGCTCTCCTCGCAGGACCGCGAACCGGTCGACGTGGTGTTGATGGGGACGCTCGCTCAACACAGGCGCCTCCGCGAGAAGCTCGACGGCCAGCCGTACGGCCTGACGCAACTCGGCGACGCGCTCGGCGACGCGCTCGCCGTGGACGCGGACCCGAACCGCCACGGCTACCCGTGGGAGGAGCGCCCCTGCGTGATGGGTATCGTCAACGTCACGCCGGACTCGTTCCACGACGGCGGCGAGTACGACTCGGTCGAGGCGGCGGTCGAGCGGGCCGAGGCGATGGTCGAGGCGGGCGTCGACGTCCTCGACGTGGGCGGCGAATCGACGCGCCCCGGCGCGACGCCGGTCCCCGTGGACGAGGAGATCGACCGGGTGGTTCCGGTGATCGAGCGCCTCGCGGACCTCGACGCGCTCGTCTCCGTGGACACGCGGAAGGCGTCGGTCGCCCGGGCCGCCCTGGAGGCGGGCGCGGACGTGCTCAACGACGTCTCGGGGCTGGAGGACCCCGAGATGCGCCACGTCGCCGCCGAGTACGACGTCCCGATCGTCGTCATGCACAGCATCGAGGCACCGGTGGATCCCGACACCACCGTCGAGTACGACGACGTGGTGGAGGACGTCATCGACGCGCTCACCGAGCGCGTCCTCCTGGCGGAGAAGGCGGGCCTCGACCGCTCGAAGATCATCGTCGACCCCGGCATCGGCTTCGGGAAGTCCCGGCGCGAGAACTTCGAACTGCTCGGGCGCGTCGACGAGTTCCACGCGCTCGGCTGTCCGGTGCTCGTGGGCCACTCCCACAAGTCGATGTTCGACCTCGTCGGCTGCGATTCGGCGGACCGCCTCGCGCCGACGATCGCGGCGACCGCCGTCGCCGCCGAGCGCGGCGCGGACATCATCCGCGTCCACGACGCCCCGGAGAACGTCGCCGCCGTCCGCACGCAACTGGCGGCGACCGACCCCGACCGGTTCTGAACCGAACCTGCAACGCTTATATTTAGGCCGCCCTAAATCGGGCCGTGAGCACTTCACGGCCCGAACGGATCGACGCCGCGTCCGACCGCGAGGTCAGAGCGGTCGCCTGCCGGACGCGTCCGGAGCGGACGGTCATCATCGAGGAGGGGAACGTCGACGGGTGGCTCTCCTCGGATCTCGTCGTCGACCTCCCGCGGTACCGGTAGGTTCCCCCCTGTCCCTCGCGGCGCGCGACGTCCAGAGTCACTAGTGCGCCGGAACCCGTTTCGGTCCGACGACGCATCAGATAGACCGTATGAACGACGACCGCCCACTCCTCGAACGCCTGCACGCCCGCCTCGAAGCGACGGCGGACCTCCCGCTCGATCGGACGGCGAACCGCTGGCTGGGCGAGGCGGAGGCCGTCGCCGCGGACGTCGCCCGCGGGGACGCGCCGGAGGCGGCGGTCGAGCGCCGCCTCGACCAGGTACGGACGCTGCTCTCGCACGTCGAGGGGACCGGCCACCCGGAGGGCGACGCGCACGTCGAGGCGGCGCGGGCGCTGCTCGACGAACTCGACGAACGCGACGGCCCCGATGGATCCGGCGGGTCCGACGACCCCGGTAGCTCGGGCCGGAAGGGCGGGGAAGGTTAGCGCGCCGCCCGTTCCGCCTCCTTTGCCCCCTCGAAGTCATAGCGAACTCCCGTGAGGTTCTCGGAGGCGATCCAGAGCTGTCGGGCGGCGGTCCGGTCGTGGGACTTCGCGTTCGACGTCACCCGGTCGGGGGGTCCCTGGTACTGGAGCGGTCCCGGACCGCGCGGTCCGTAGAACGCGCCGCCCTCGACCGGCGAGCCGGCGGCGGCGTACAGGATCGGGAGCGCGCCGCGCGCCGCCGACTGGGCGAAGAGGGCGTTTCCGAGGTCCATCAGCCGCGCCCGCAGCCGGTTGCCCTCCATCTCGGGGCCGGCGCGCTGGAGGCCGGTGGCGGCCCAGCCGGGGTGGGCCGCGAGGCTCAGCGCGTCGAGGTCGGCCGCCTCGAAGCGGCGCTGTAACTCGTAGGCGAACAGCAGGTTGGCGAGCTTGCTCCCGGCGTAGGCCTCGTAGCGGTCGTACGACTCCTCGTCGGGCGTATCGAGCCGCAGCGTGCCGCGCCCGTGGAGGAGACTGCTCACGGTGACGACCCGGGTCGTCCCGTCTGTCGCCGCGAGGCGGTCGAGTAGCAGGCCGGTGAGCGCGAAGTGCCCGAGGTGGTTGACGCCGAACTGGAGTTCGAAGCCGTCCGCAGTCCGGCGGTACGGCGTGTGCATCACGCCCGCGTTGTTGACGAGGACGTGGAGGTCGTCGTGGGCCTCCCGGAAGGCCCCCGCGAACGCGCGCACGGAGTCGAGGTCGGCGAGGTCGAGCGTCAGGAGGTCGAGGTCGGCGTCGGGGAACGCGGCGCGGACGCGTCGCCGGGCGCGCTCGCCGCGCTCCTCGCTCCGGCATGCCATCGCGACGGTCGCGCCGCGGGCGGCGAGTTCGCGCGTCACCCGGTAGCCGAGTCCGCCGTTCGCACCCGTGACGACGGCCGTTTTCCCGCTCTGGTCGGGCAGTCGATCCGCCGTCCAGTCGTTCGTAGCCATGCCGTCGGCCCTTGGCGGGGCGCGCGGATAACGCTGACCGCGTCGGCGTGCGGGCGAGTCTCCTGTCACCCCCGAAGGGCTATCTCGCCCCCCGCCCACACTCACCCCATGCGCGACATCGAGCGCTACCTCAACATCCGGAGCGCCTACGGTGGGTCGCTCTCCCCGTCGGGCACGCTCGCCTTCCTCATGGACACGACCGGCGTCCCGCAGGTGTGGACGCTCTCGGAACCCGAGGCGTGGCCCGAACAGCGAACCTTCTACGACGAGGCCGTCTCGTTCGTCTCCTGCTCCCCGACCCGCGAGGAGGCCGTCTTCGGCATGGACGAGGGCGGCGACGAGCGGATGCAACTGTACCTGCTCGACCTCGATCCCGACCCGACCGCCGACCCGATCGCGGGACTGACCCTCCCGTTCGACATCTCGGAGAGCGATGCTCGCGCGAAACACCGCGGCGGCACCTCGGGCCGCAGCGAGCCCCGCCCGAGCGATGCTCGCGCGAAACACCGCTGGGGCGGCTGGAGCCACGACGGCGAGCGATTCGCGTTCGCCTCGAACCGCCGGGACGAGGCCGCCTTCGACGTGTACGTCCAGGGCCGCGACGAGCGAGGCGACGAGGCCGAACTCGTCCACGAGGGCGACGGCTGGCTCACCGTCGAGGGGTTCTCGCCGGACGACTCGGCGCTGATCGTCACCGAGGCCTACTCCTCGTTCGACCAGGACGTCTACGCGCTCGATCTCCCCTCGGGCGACCTGACCCACCTCACGCCCCACGAGGGGACCGTCCGCTTCCTGAGCGCGACGTGGGCACCCGACGGAAGGGGGATCTACGTCGTCACCGACCGCGACTCGGACCTGCTGTACCTCGCGCGCGTCGGCCTCGACGGCGCGCTCGAACCGGTCGTCGAGGACGACGAGTGGAACGTCGACGGCGTCGCCCTCGATCACGACACGGGGCGGGCGATCTACTCGCGCAACGTCGACGGCTACACCGAGTTGACCGTCGGCGACCTCGACGGGGCGACCTTCCGGGGCGGGCGGACGCTCGATCTCCCGCCGGGCGTCGCGGGCGGGGTCAGCTTCGACGAGGGCGCGCGCTCGTTCTCGCTCACCGTCACCGGGAGCGTCGAGAACGCGAACGTCCACGTGGTCGACGTCACCTCCGGCGAGCGCGAGCGGTGGACGCGCGCCTCGACCGCGGGGGTCCCCCGTGAGTCGTTCGTCGAACCCGAACTCGTTCGCTACGAGAGCTTCGACGGCCTGGAGATCCCCGCGTTCTTCTCCGTCCCGTGGGCGGCCAACGAGCGCGACGGCGCGGTGGGCGACGGCGTGCCCGTCGTCGTGGACATCCACGGCGGCCCCGAGAGCCAGCGCCGCCCGTCGTTCTACGCGCTGAAGCAGTACTTCCTCCGGCGTGGTTACGCCGTCTTCGAGCCGAACGTCCGTGGCTCGACCGGCTACGGGACGGCCTACGCGCACCTCGACGACGTGGAGCGGCGCATGGACAGCGTCGCCGACGTCCGCGCGGGCGTCGAGTGGCTCTCGCGTCAGCCGGTCGTGGATCCCGACCGGATCGTCGCCTTCGGCGGCTCCTACGGCGGGTTCATGGTGCTCGCCGCGCTCACCGAGTACCCCGACCTCTGGGCGGCGGGCGTGGACATCGTCGGCATCGC
Organism: Halomarina halobia; assembly: GCF_029338575.1. Lineage (GTDB taxonomy): Archaea > Halobacteriota > Halobacteria > Halobacteriales > Haloarculaceae > Halomarina > Halomarina halobia. Next base: position 1,548,733 of record NZ_CP119992.1, on the reverse strand, counting down.
CAACTTCGTCACGTTCCTCGAGAACACCGGGTCGTGGCGGCGGGAACTCCGCGAGGCCGAGTACGGCTCGCTCGAGGACGACCGCGAGTTCCTCGAGTCGATCAGCCCCGTCAACACCGTCGACGCGATCCGCGCACCGCTGTTCGTCCTCCACGGCGCGAACGACCCGCGGGTCCCCGTCGGCGAGGCCGAACAGGTCGCGGAGGCCGCCCGCGAGCAGGGCGTGCCGGTCGAGACGCTGATCTTCGAGGACGAGGGCCACGGCGTCGCCAAACTCGAGAACCGGATCGAGGCCTACTCGCGCATCGTCGCGTTCCTCGACGAACACGTCTGAGCGCCTAACTGTTTCGTCGCCCGTAAGGCGACCTTTTCGCTCGACGCGGCCGCCCACCCCGTCCCACTGTGTTAATTAACCATACATGTAACGAATGGAATATACGTTGTCCACCGGTCGATAAAACGCTGATTTAACACCGTCTGTGGCGCTGGAAGGTCATTCGGATTTATGTACGGCGATGTGAAACGATCGGTCGATGTCCGTGAGCGACACCCACGAGCGCGTCTCCGATTATCTCCGGGTGCTCGACGGTTCGTACAGCGGATTCACGGTCCGGCAGACGACCCTCAGCGTCCGCGCCGAGGTGTACGACAGGATGGCCTCGCTCGCGAGCGCGGGGGTCGTCGACGCCGCCGTCCGCGTCCGGAACGCCACCGACGAGGTACTCGCGGTCCGCGAAGCGGGCGACGGCTGGACCGACCCCTACGGTCTCGTCCGCCGCGACGAGACCATCGAGTCGGGCGCGCGCCGTTCGCTGCGCGAGCGAACCGGCATCGATGCCGCGCTCGACGACCTGCTCGGCGTCACGATCGTCTGTCTGACCGACGCGACGAACCCCGACCGGGACTCGCTCTACCGGCTCTCGGCGCTCTTCTCCGGTCGCTACGTCGGCGGCGAGCCCGAGTCCAACTGCGCGTGGCGTTCCCGTCCCCCGCGCTCGATCTCCGCGATCTAGCCTAGATGACGCCCGTCACCGTCGCGGCCTCGACGGCCGCCTCGCGGCTCACGCCGTCGCCGAGGATCGTGTAGCGGTCGCGGATCTCGTGGGCGGTCGTCATCGCCTCGACGAAGTCCTCGGCGGTGATCCCCAGCTCGTCCGCCGTGGTCGGCGCGCCGATGTCCGCGAGCGCGTCGCGGACGTTCCGCCAGCGCCCCGCCGACCCCGAGTGGAGGTACTCGGTAACGACGCTCGCGACGCCGACCTGGTGGCCGTGCAGCGCCGCGCCGGGCGCGATGCGGTCGAGCTGGTGGGAGATGAGGTGCTCCGCGCCGCTCGCGGGCCGCGAGGAGCCGGCGATCGACATGGCGACGCCGGAGGAGACGAGCGCCTTCACGACGATCCAGGCCGACTCCTCCAGTCCGGGCTTGATCGAGTCGGCGTTGCCGACGAGCATCTCCGCGGTCATCTGCGAGAGCGCCCCGGCGTACTCCGAGTACTCGACGTTCTTCAGCCGGTGGGCGAGCTCCCAGTCGCGGACCGCCGTGTAGTTGGAGATGATGTCGGCGCAGCCCGCCGTGGTGAGCCGCCAGGGGGCGTCGGCGATGATCTCGGTGTCTGCGACGACCGCGAGCGGCGGCTCCGCGGCGACGCTGTGGCGGGTGTCGCCCTCCGGGACCGACCCCCGCCCGGAGACGATGCCGTCGTGGCTCGCCGCCGTCGGCACGCTGACGAAGCCCATCCCCAGCTCGTCGGAGGCCATCTTCGCGATGTCGATGGCCTTCCCGCCGCCGACGCCCACGAGGAAGTCGACCTCCTCGGCGCGGGCGGCCTCGATGACGCGCTCGACGGCGGCGAAGCTGGCCGTCTCGACGGTGACGGTGACGCTCGCCTCGAACTGTTCGGCGACGCGCTCGCCGGCGATCCGCCGGGGCGTCGGGCTGGTGACGATCAGCGGCGTCCCGCCGAGGTGTACCTCGTCGATGGCCGCGGCCGTCTCGTCGATGACGCCGTGGCCGACGACCACGTTGCGCGGCAGGCGAATCCACGCGAGTTTGTCGAACATACAGTCCGGTGTCTGTCGCGCGTCATAACGGTTTGTTTGTCGGGGGCGTTAGAACGTCTCCAGCACGCCGAGCACGCGCTCCTCGGCCTCGCGGTCGGGCCCCGCCTCGCGCCCCGCGCCGTCGGGGTGGGCCTCGACGGTCGCCGCGACCGTCTCCGCGAGCGGGGTCGCCTCCCAGCCGAGCGCCTCCAGCCGGTGGGTGTCGAGGACGTGCGGGTACCCGCGGTACAGCGGGAAGTCCGCCGGCTCGACGCCGCCCGCCGACAGTTCGCGGGGGCCGGCGCGGACGACCTCGACCTCGCGGCCCGCCTCCGCGGCCAGCAGGTCGACCCACTCGGGGAGGGTCGGGAGCGTGTGATCGCCGACGTTGTACGCCGCGCCCGCCTCGCCCGCCTCGGCGACGGTGCGCAGGGCGCTCGCCACGTCCCCGACGTACGCGAGGTGCCTGAGGGAGGTGTACGGAACGATCACCCGGTCGTGGTTCAGGACGCGGTCGATCCAGTAGTCGAAACGCTCGGTGTAGTCGTGGGGGCCGTAGACGACCGGCGGGCGGACGCTCGTCGCGCGGACGCCGCGCTCGGCGGCGGCCAAGACGGCGCGGTCGCCCTCGGCCTTCCGGGGGCCGTAGGTGTCCATCGAGTCGTCGGCCGCCTGCTCGGGCGTGCAGTCGTGCAGCGGCGTCTCACCCTCGCGCTTGGGGACGACCTCCCGCCCGTAGGCCGCCCCCGAGGAGACGTAGACGTAGGCCCCGCAGTCGGCGAAGACCTCGGTCGCGGCGCGCACGTCCCTGGGGTGGTAGGCGACGCAGTCGATCACGACGTCGGGGTCAGCCCGCTCGCGGGCGAGCGCGAGCGCGGAGTCGTTCGTCCGGTCGCCCTCGACGTGCTCGACCCCCTCGCGGTCGGCGAACGGGTTCTCGCGGTTCCCGCGGGTGAAGATCGTCACCTCGTAGCCGGCGTCGAGGAACTCCTCGACGGCGTGCCGGCCGATGAAGCGCGTCCCGCCGACGATCAGTGCGGTGTCCATGACGCTGGCTTCGGCGGACGGGGCAAACGTGTGGCGATCCCCGCCGCTCAGAGGTCGAGGCGCTCGCCGTCGGCCGGGACGTACACCCGGTCGCCGACGCCCGCCTCGTCGACCGCCGCCCGGAGGTCGGCGCGAGAGAGGGGACAGTGGTTGATGGCCTCCATGTGGACGGCGACGACGGGCGCGTCGGCGTGCTCGCGGACGGCGATCACGTCCTCGGCGGTCATCGTGATCGGGTCGCCCTCGACGAACTGCGCCGCGCCGGCGTTCACGACCACGACGTCCGGGTCGTACCGCTCCAGGGTCTCGCGGACCCCCTCGTACCAGACGGTGTCGCCGGCGAGGTAGACGCTCCGACCGCCCTCGGCGCGCAGGAGGAACCCCGAGACGGGTCCCATCCGCTCGGCGAGGTCGCCGCGGCCGTGACGGGCGGGCGTCCGGATCACCTCGAGGCCGCCGAACACGCGGGCGTCGTCGACCGTGCGGATGTCGGTGAACCCCGCCTCCGTGAGTTCGTCCACGTCCTCCGGCTGGCAGAACACGGGTCGGTCGTCCGGTAGCCGGTCCCTCGCCGGGTCGTCGAGGTGATCCCGGTGGAGGTGCGTCACCAGGACGGCGTCCGCGGAGAGATCGACGTCGGGGAGGTCCACGAGCGGGTTGCGGCGGTCGTTCGGCGAGTTCGGGATCGGCGGGTTCGCGCCCGCCTCGCCCAGCATCGGATCGACGAGGACGGTCGTCCCGCCTACCTCGACCAGCAGCGTCGCGTGTCGGATCAGCCGGACCGAGAGGTCCTGGGTCGCCATGCTCGTGGATCGCGCGGGAGCGGGAAATCGGTTCGGATCGGTCTCCGACCCCTAGAGAGTATCGTAGCCGGCCGGAGGCACGGTGAGACCCGACTGGTCGGGGCATCGATTCTCACGGAGCGAATCGATGGAGTAGTACGATACTCCCTATCAGTCCGCCCCGCCGCGCAGCGCCGCGTCCGCCTGCGCCGCGACGGGGGTGGCGCTCTCGGGGAGCTCCGTGCGGACGTCCCAGCGCTCCTCCTCGGCGATGACCGCGGCGTAGGCGTCGGGGAGCACCTTCACCACCGAGGAGAGCGCCTCCTCCCAGTCGTCGAGGAGTTCCGCGGCGCGGTCCGAGTCGGTGTGATCGTAGTGGTTCTCCACGAGGCGGCGGAGCATCCGGCGGTCGCGCTCGTCGAGGTCGCGCTCGAGCGCCACCATGCCCGTGTTCGCCTTCGACTCGAAGTCGCCCGCTTCGTCGAAGACGTAGGCGACGCCGCCGCTCATCCCCGCGGCGAAGTTCCGTCCGGTCTCGCCGAGGACGGCGACGACCCCGCCGGTCATGTACTCGCAGCCGTGGTCGCCACAGCCCTCGACGACGGCCTTCACGCCGGAGTTGCGGACGGCGAAGCGCTCGCCCGCAACGCCGTTGATGTACGCCTCGCCGTCGGTCGCGCCGTAGAGCGCGACGTTACCCACGAGGACGTTCTCGTCGGGTTCGTAGCCCGCATCGGGGGGCGTCTCGACGACGAGCGTGCCGCCCGAGAGGCCCTTGCCGACGTAGTCGTTGGCGATGCCCGTGAGGTGGAGCGTCACGCCGCGCGCGAGGAACGCCCCGAAGCTCTGGCCCGCGACCCCCTCGAGGTCGAGGGCGATCGTGTCGTCGGGCAGCCCCGCCTCGCCGTAGCGCGTCGAGACGTGGTGGGAGAGCATCGCGCCGACCGCGCGGTCGGTGTTGCGTATCTCGCTCGTGACGTGGACGGGCTCCTCCCGGTCGAGCGCGGGCGCGGCCCCCGCGATCAGGCGGTGGTCGAGCGCCTCGTCGACCTCGTGGGCCTGTTCGGTCGTCTTGGTCCGCCCGTCGCCCGAGGGCTGGACGAGCATCGCGCCGAGGTCGAGCTTCCTCGCCCGCGGGTGGGTCACGTCCTCGCGCTGGCGCAGGCAGTCGGCGCGGCCGACCATCTCCTCGACGGTGCGGAAGCCGAGTTCGGCCATCAGCTCGCGCAGCTCCTGAGCGATGAACGTCATGTAGTTGACGACGTGATCGGGCTGCCCCGGGAAGCGCGACCGGAGGTCCTCGTCCTGCGTGGCGACGCCCACCGGGCAGGTGTTGTTGTGACACTGCCGGGCCATCACGCAGCCGGAGGTGACGAGCGGGGCGGTGCCGAAGACGTACTCCTCGGCCCCGAGGAGGGCGGCCACGGCCACGTCGCGGCCGGTCTTGAGCCCGCCGTCGACGGTCACGCGGATGCGCGAGCGCAGGCCGGTGTGCCTGAGCATCTGGTTCGCCTCCGCGAGGCCGAGCTCCCACGGCAGCCCCGCGTTCTTGATCGAGGTCTTCGGGGACGCGCCGGTCCCGCCGGAGTGACCGGAGACGTGGACGGCGTCAGCCTTCGCCTTCGCCACGCCGGCCGCGATGGTGCCGATGCCCGCCTCGGAGACGAGCTTCACGTTCACGTCGGCCTCGGGGTTCGCCGTCTTCAGGTCGTGGATCAGCTGCTTCAGGTCCTCGATGGAGTAGATGTCGTGCAGCGGCGGCGGCGAGATCAGCCCCACGCCGGGCGTCGAGCAGCGGACGTGGGCGATCATCTCGTTCACCTTCTTGCCGGGGAGCTGCCCGCCCTCGCCGGGCTTCGAGCCCTGGGCCATCTTGATCTGCAGCTCGTCGGCGTGCGTGAGGTAGTTCGACGTGACGCCGAACCGGCCGGAGGCGACCTGTTTCACGTTGCACTCCTTCTCCGTGCCGAAGCGCTCGGGCGGTTCGCCGCCCTCGCCGGTGTTCGACTTCCCGCCGATGCGGTTCATGGCGATGGCGTTGTTCTCGTGGGCCTCCGGCGAGAGGCTCCCGAGGCTCATCGCGGCCGTCGAGAAGCGCCGGACGATCTCGTGGATCGGCTCGACCTCCTCGATGGGGACCGGATCGCGGTCGGACTCCAGTTCGAGGAGCCCGCGCAGCGTCTGGAGGCGCTCGTTCTGGTCGTTGCTGAGCTCGGCGAACTCCTGGTAGCGCTCGTAGTCGCCCTGCCTGACCGCCTGCTGGAGCGTGCCGACCGTCTGCGGGTTCCACTCGTGGTGGATGCCGGTCTTGCGGTTCTCGAACTCGCCCTGGCGTTCGAGTTCGGGGTCGTCGCCGAAGGCGGCGGCGTGGCGACCGCGCAGGTCCGCCTCCAGGTCCTCGACGTCGACGCCGCCCGTGCGCGCGGTGGTGCCCTCGAAGTACTCGGCGACGAAGCCGGAGTCGAGGCCGACCGCCTCGAAGATCTGCGCGCCTCGGTAGCTCTCGACCGTCGAGATACCCATCTTCGCCATCGTCTTCAGCAGCCCGTCCTCGAGCGCCTTCCGGTAGGCGGCGAGCGCCTCGTCGAGGTCGGCACCGTCGGGACCGGCGACCGTGTCCTCGATGGTCTGGTGGGCGAGGTAGGGGTTGATCGCGCCCGCGCCGTAGCCGACGAGCGTCGCCATCTGGTGGACGGTGCGCGGGTCGCCGGACTCGACGACGAGGCCGACGCGGTTGCGCAGCCCCGTGCGGACGAGGTGGTGGTGGACCGCACCGACGGCGAGCAGGCTCGGGATGGGCAGGCGCTCCGGGCTCGCCGCGCGATCCGAGAGGACGAGCACGTCGTACTCGTCGACGGCGCGCTCGGCCTCGTCGCGGACGCGCTCGACCGCCTCGGCGAGCGTCTCGTCGGGATCGAAGGTGATGTCGACGACGGTCGAGGGGACCCGCCCGTCCAGTTCCTTGATCGCCGCGGTCTGGGCGTCCGTGAGGAACGGCGAGTCGAGCACGAGCTGGCGGGCGTGCTCCGGCGACTCCGCGAGGAGGTTGCGCTGATTCCCGAGGCGACACTCCATCGACGTGACCAGCTCCTCCCGGATGTAGTCGAGCGGCGGGTTCGTCACCTGCGCGAACAGCTGTTTGAAGTACGAGTCGAGCGGCCGGTTGTAATCCGAGAGGACCGTGAGCGGCGTGTCGTCGCCCATCGAGCCGACGGGGTCCTTCCCGTCGGTCGCCATCGGCTCGATGAGGTGGTCGAGTTCGTCGTAGGTGTAGCCGTAGAGCGCCTGGTGGGCGCGCAGACCGTCGACGCGCTCGCCGAGGCTCGGCTCGTCGTCGAGGTCGAGGAGGCGGACCTGCCCCTCGCGGACCCACTCGCCGTACTTCTCGTCGGTGAGGCGCTCGAACACCTCCTCGTCGGGGATGACCCGCCCCTCGGTGGGGTCGGCGAGGAAGAGCTGACCGGGCTGGAGGCGTCCCCGCTCGCGGATCTCGCTCGGGTCGTGATCGAGCGCGCCGACCTCGCTCGCCATCACGAGCGTGTCGTCGTGCAGTACGTCGTAGCGACACGGACGGAGGCCGTTGCGGTCGAGCACCGCCCCGACGCGCTCGCCGTCGGTGGCCGCCACGAGCGCGGGGCCGTCCCACGGCTCGACGAGCGAGGCGTGGAAGTCGTACCACTCACGGCGCCCCTCGCTGACGCCCGTCTCGGGGTCACGCCACGCCTCGGGGATGAGCATCCGGAGGACGTGGGGGAGGTCGCGCCCGCCCTGCAGGAGCAGTTCGACCGCGTTGTCCACGCTCGCCGTGTCGGACTGCTCGGGGTCGTCGATGACTGGTCGGATCGTGTCGATCTCCTCCCCGAAATCCGGGTGTGCGAGGTCGTTCTCCCTCGCGCGCATCCAGTTGATGTTCCCCTGAATGGTGTTGAACTCGCCGTTGTGGACGATGGTTCGGTAGGGGTGAGCGAGGTGCCACGCGCCGAGGGTGTTCGTCGAGAAGCGCGCGTGGACGAGCGAGAACGTGGAGCGGAAGCGCTCGTCGCGGAGGTCGGGGTAGTACTCCGAGAGTTGCTCCGCGGTGAGCAGGCCCTTGTAGACGAGGCGGGTGCGGTCGAGCGAGCAGACGTAGAAGCGCTCTCGACCGGGGACGTCGCGGTTCTCGACGCTCTTCTCGACGGCGCGGCGACCGACGTAGAGCCGGCGGTCGAACGCCGCCGCGTCGGGAGCGTCGGTCGGTCCCACGAACACCTGCCAGACGTCGGGCTCCGAATCGAGCGCGGTCTTTCCGAGGTCGGCGTTGTCGGTCGGGACGTCGCGCCAGCCGAGCACCTCGAGGTCGTGTTCGGCCAGCACCTCAGCGACGAGCGCCTTCAGTTCGCCCTGCTTCGATTCGTCTCGGGGCAGGAAGACGGACCCGATCGCGTAGGGGTCCGGGAGGTCGAAATCGACCTCGGATCGGAAGAACTCGTCCGGCACCTGCAGCATGATACCCGCACCGTCGCCGGTGTTCTCCTCCGCGCCGGTCGTTCCGCGGTGTTCGAGGTTTCGAAGGAGATCGAGCCCGTCCGATACGATCCGGCGGGAGCGCCCGCCGTCGAGGTCCATGACGAGCCCCACCCCGCAACTTGCGCGGGCGTCGTCCGGCCTTGCGAGTCCGGCTCCGCCCGCAAAGCTCCCTTTGTGATGTCTGGCCATACTCCATCACGGCTATCGTACCCCATGAGAGTTCTGCTCAAGGGGCTATCCTACTGTTTATGCTATATTAAGACATATTACAGGCGGGCGGGTGTGGTAAAAGACTGGGGTAGTGGGGGATAATCTACCGGGGAGGGTGGAAATAATGCAAACAAAACAATTCGGAACGCCGTCTCGAAGTGACGTTCGTCGCGAGGGGTCGCGTCGCCGGGCGGCCGGCCGATCCGCCTTTCGCCCCGACGCGGCCTCCGATCTCCCCTCGCCGCTCTGCCCGGTTCGACCGGCCCTCGCTCAGTAGGACTTCGCGAAGTAGGCCGTCGTCTCCGCGCCCTCGCCGCAGACGCCGCAGGTGTCGTGGATCGGGGGCTCGTCCTCGTCCATCGGCACCATCACGATCTCGGCGGCGATCTGCTCCTTGATCTCGGCTTCGCAGGCCTCCTCGCCGCACCAGCCCGTCTTCACGTACCCGCCGTGTCGGCCGATCGTGCCGAGGATCTCGTTTCGACTGTCGGCCTCCCGGACGTTCGACTCAAGGTTCTCCTCGGCGGCGGCGTAGAGCTTCGCGTAGACGGTGTCGAGCGCGCCCTCGACCGCCTCGACGAGGTCGCTCCGGTCGGCCGCCTCGGACTCGCCGTCGGGGCGGTGGACGAGCGTCACCTCCCCGTCCTCGACCTCGTTGGGACCGACCTCGATCCGGAGGGGGACGCCCTTTAACTCCCACTCGTTGAACTTGAAGCCGGGGTTGCGCTCGTCACGGTCGTCCAGGTGGACGCGGACCCCCGCCCCGTCGAGTTCGTCTCGCAGGTCACCGCAGTACTCGAGGACCGCCTCGCGGGTGTCCTCCTGCCAGATCGGAACGATCACGACCTGCTCGGGGGCGATCGTGGGCGGCAGGACGAGTCCCTGGTCGTCGGAGTGGGTCATGATGAGCGCTCCCAGCGCGCGCCAGGAGAGCCCCCACGAGGTGGTGTGGGCCAGTTGTTCCTCCTCGTCCTCGTCGGCGTAGGTGACGTCGTAGGCCTCCGCGAACGACGTCCCGAGGTAGTGGCTCGTGCACGACTGGACGGACTTGCCGTCGGGCATCAGCGCCTCCAGCGTCGTCGTCGTGTCCGCGCCGGGGAACTTGTCATGGTCCGGCTTCTTCCCGCGGAGCGCGGGGATGGCGAGCACGTCGGTGTAGAGACGTTCGTACTGGTCGAGGCGGCGGATCGTCTCCTCCCACGCCTCCTCGCCGTCGCGGTGGGCGGTGTGGCCCTCCTGCCAGAGGAACTCCTTCGTGCGGAAGAACGGCTTCGTGTCGGTCGCCTCCCAGCGCACGACCGAGCACCACTGGTTCAGCCGCATGGGGAGGTCGCGGTGGCTGCGGATCCACTGCGCCATGAACGGCGTGATGATCGACTCGCTCGTGGGTCGGACCGCCAGGCGCTCTTCGAGTTCGTCGTACCCGCCGTGGGTGACCCACGCCACCTCGGGGTCGAACCCCTCGACGATGTCCTTCTCGCGTTCGAGGTAGCTCTCGGGGATGAACAGGGGGAAGTAGGCGTTCTGCACGCCGGTCTCCTTGAACCAGCCGTCGAGGTGCGACTGCAGTCCCTCCCAGAGGGCGTACCCGCGGGGTCGGGTGACGATGAAGCCGCCCATCGGCGCGTAGTCCGCGAGGCCGGCCTTCCGGACGACCTCGGCGTACCAGTCGCCGGGGTTGTGCGCTTTGGACTCGGTGATGCCGAGTTCCTGTTCGCCGCTCATACCGGTAGGTGTCGCAGGGCGGGCTTAAGTCCGACGTGATGCTGGCACGGCCTCACGCGCCCGAACGTCGTCGACCCCCGGGGGGTCGAGGGGGAACCGGAGGTCGACGGAAACGATAAGTGCGAGACACCCGACTGAGTGGCCGTGTGCCCCCGAATGGGGCATGGTTTCAGACGAACCCTTGTGGGGTTGAAGGGGAACTCGCGCCAGCACATCCGGCGGTCGGGGTGGCGTTTCAGACGAACCCTTGTGGGGTTGAAGGGCAGTACCAAGCGAACGTGAGTTACGAGGGGCGGGTTTCAGACGAACCCTTGTGGGGTTGAAGGTCGATGGTGGAGACGTGGCCCATGCTTTGGACCGCGGTTTCAGACGAACCCTTGTGGGGTTGAAGGACGACATGATGAGCCTCGCGAACGAGACGACCAACTCGTTTCAGACGAACCCTTGTGGGGTTGAAGGGCGAGCTCGTCGAAGACGAGTACGTGAACATTCGAAGGTTTCAGACGAACCCTTGTGGGGTTGAAGGGCCCGCGAAAAGAGCCGGGCTTTCGCGGTGTCGGGCAGTTTCAGACGAACCCTTGTGGGGTTGAAGGTCTGCGGCTCTTGATCGCCTTCGAGAGCGTCCCAGGTTTCAGACGAACCCTTGTGGGGTTGAAGGATGTATCCGCTGGTGTCGATCGTCTGGCCGGCGTGTTTCAGACGAACCCTTGTGGGGTTGAAGCGTGGTCGCCGACATGACGCTCGACGTCTACGTCGACGTTTCAGACGAACCTTGAGGGGTTGAGGCGAACTGACCACTCCCCGGCTGTCCTAACTACGTAGGGTCCATCTCCCCTAACTGCTTAGGTCGCTACTACTCGCCCGCGTGTGATCAAGAACTACACATCTCTCGTAGAGAGCGGGGCGAATCAAACATGTCGGGAAGTGACACGAGACGGACGCTCGTCTCCGTGGTAGTGATTCTCGTCGCGATAGGGGTCGTGTTCGGCTCCATCGGCGCGCTGGCCGGCCAGGACACGGACGGAAGCGCGGGCGACGGAGCGAACGGGAACGGAGACAACGGAGCGAACGGCAACGGCAACGGCGACGGAGCGAACGGCAACGGCAACGGGGATCGCATCGACGTGGAAGAGACGGACGACGGCGTAGACATCGAGGGTGACGGTCGACAGATCGACCACGACGACGGCGGTGAGGACGTCGAGGTCGAGAGCGCCGACGATACCCTCGAGTACGACACGTCCGACGGCGGCGACGTGGTCGACCTCGAGAGCGACGGTCACGAGATCGAGCAGGACGACGGTGACGCCGAGGTCGAGAGCGACGACCTCGACTTCGAAACCAGCGACGACCTCGACTTCGAAACCAGCGACGACGGCGACGAGGTCGACGTCGAGAGCGACGACCTCGAGATCGAGCACGACGACGGCAGTGAGGTCGAAACCGCGGACGTGGACTACGACCGCGACGACGACGGCGACCTCGACTTCGAGAGCGCGAGGGGTCCCATCGACCTCGAGTTCGATGACGACGACGTCGACATCGAAGCCGACGGCCTCGACATCGAGGAGGAGGACGACGACCTAGAGGTTGACGACGACGATGTCGACTTCGAAAGTGACGGCGACGGCGACGTCGAGTTCGAGGACGACGAGAACGACATCGAGCAGGACGACGACGAACTGGAGGTCGCCAACGACGATCTCGACTTCGAGAACGACGGCGACGGCGACCTCGAGTTCGACGACGGCGACACCGGCATCGAGCAGAACGACGATCACCTCGATGTCGAGGGCACCGACGGCTTCGACATCGAGAGCGACGGCGAGGACGTGGAAGTCGACGGCGACAACTAACCCCGCCTCGACTTCCGTCGAACGTCGAACACCGAACGGACGCGACGAGCGCGTCGATTTCTGGACCACTGCGGACGCGGCGTTACTCACGAGCCGCAGTCGGGTTCGGAACCCGAGCGATTAGGTCCCGCTTCACCAATCCTGTTAGGGCCGTAACTCTCGCCCGCCGCCGTTCAATCGTGCTACTGTCCCGCACGAACAGTAGGGCTACAGAGGCATTCGAACATGAGACAATCAGTGAACGCGGTAGTCGTCGTACTCGTTACGCTGGCCGTGGTGGTCAGCTTCGCCGGCGCGATCGGCGCGCAGGACGACTCGAGCGACGGTAACAACGGCAACGGCGGCTCCACGGACGGAGGTGACAGCGACGACTTCGACTTCGAAAGCACCGACGACGGCCTCGACATCGAAGGGCTCGGCTTCGAGATCGCGCACGACGGCAACGACGTAGAGGTCGAGAACGCCGAGGACGACCTCGACTACGAGACCGCGGACCAGGGCGACGAGGTCGACGTCGAGAGCCGCGACAGCGAGATCGAGCAGGACGGCGACGATACTGAGGTCGAGAACGACGATCTCGACTACGAGCGCGACAGCGACGGCGACCTCGACTTCGAGAGCGCGGACGGTCCCATCGACCTCGAGTTCGACCGCGGCGACGCCGACGGCGACGTCGACATCGAGACCGACAGCGACGAGATCGAGGAGCGCGGCGGCGACCTCGAAGTCGAAGGCGACGACCTCGACTTCGAGAACGACGGCGACGGCGACCTCGAGTTCGACGACGGCGACACCGACGTCGAGCAGGACGGCGACCGCCTCGAGGTGGAGAGCGACGACTTCGACCTCGAGAGCGACGGCGAGCACGCCGACGTCGAACAGCGGTAGGGGCCGGCCGCCCCCCGCCGACTCGACGTGACGAACGCGTCGGTATCTTTTCAGTAGACTCCGGCCCTGCGAGGGGCCGACGCCTCTCTACGAAGCCCGCGGCTTCGAGCAGTACGACGTGCACGTCGGGGCGTGGAGATCGACCGGCGGGGAGACACGTTCGTGAGGACGGAGTACGGGAGCTAGAGCGCCGCCTGCAACACCATCACCGCCGCGAGTCCCGAGACGATCGTCGCCAGCACGCTCTCGGTGCGCCAGGCGACGAGCGCCGCCAGCACGCCCGCGAGCAGGCGGGCGGGCGAGAACTCGCTCGGGGAGAGCGCGACGAACTCGGGCGCGACGAGTGCCGAGAGGACCGCCGCGGGCACGAACGACAGCGCCCACCGGACGCGCGGCGGGACGGTGTCGACCCGCTCGAACAGGAGGAAGAACGACAGCCGGATGGCGAACGTCCCGAGTCCCGCCGCGAGGATGACGAGCCAGAGGTCGAGACCGGCGACCGTCATCCGTCGATCGCCCCCGCGAGCATGCCCGCCGCGACGCCGCACAGCGCGCCGACGATGAGTCCGAGGTTGAACGGCAGCCCCGCCTCCAGCACGGCGACGCCTCCGCCGACGGCGGCCGCCGTGGCCGTGCTCCGTCCCTCGACGGCGGGCACGAGCAGCGCGAGGAACGTGAGCGGTACGGCGAAATCGAGGGGGACGGACGCGGGGACGGCGGCCCCGGCGACGACACCGATCACGGTACACGCCTGCCAGACGACCCACAGCGGCAGCGCCGTGCCGAGGTAGTACCACGGGCGCGAGGCGGGGTCGTCGTCGCCGAAGCGCGTCACCGACAGGGCGTACGCCTGGTCTGTCAGCAGGTAGGCGAGCGGCAGTCGTGCGAGCGTGCGCACCCGATCGAAGTAGGGCGCTATCGAGGCGCTGTACATCGTCATCCGGAGGTTGACGACCAGGACCGTCGCGATCACCACCGCCGCCGGCGCGCCGTTCCCGACGAGGTCGATGGCCGCGAGCTGGGAGGCCCCCGCGAAGATGAACACCGACATCCCGAGCGCCTGCATGGGGGTGATGCCCACCGCGACCGCGGCCGCGCCCGCCAGCAGGCCGAACGGCACGATGCCGACCGTGATGGGTGCGACGGCTCGCACTCCCGCGAGGAACGACGCCCGACGAGCAGTCATGTCCCGGGATCGGTGGATCGGGCGTAAATCGCGTTCGATTCGCCCGCCGTCCGAGTCGATTCGGCCCGCGGTCCGAACGGTCGTCCGCGGCCGCCGGCGGTCGAACGCGCGCCACGCGCGTTACGCGACGTTCCGCTCCTCGATCAGCTCCGCTCGCTCGAATCGGTCGCTCCCGAGCGCCGAGACGTCGACGAGCGACGCCTCGCCGTCGAGCGCGAGTTCGGCCACGATCCGCCCCGTCGCGGGCGCGTGCTGGAAGCCGTGACCGGAGAACCCGACGGCGCTAACGAGCCCCGGGAGCGTCTCCTCGACGATCGGGTGATGATCGGGCGTGACGGCGTAGAGGCCGGCCCAGCCGCGCCCGATGCGCGTCTTCGGGCCGAAGTAGCGCGCCGCGTCGCCCGCCCGCTCGACGGCGGTCGTCGCCCAGTCGAGGTCGAACGACCGTCGGTACGCGTCGGGGTCCCGATCGGGATCGTCGGCCGAGAAGTGCCCGCCGACGAGCGCCGCGCCCTCGCGCTCGGGCCGGAAGTAGGCACCCGTGTCGAGGTCGATGGTCAGCGGAACCGACTCGGGGACGGCCGTCTCGGGGTCGACGACGAGCATCTGCCGACGCCTCGGCGCAACCGGCAGGTCCACGCCCGCCGTCGCGGCGACCTCGCGCGCCCACGGGCCGGCGGCGTTCACCACGACGTCGGCGTCGAGCCGTCCCGCGTCGGTCTCCGCGCCCGTCACCGCGTCGCCGTCGCGCCGGACCGCCGTCACCGCGGTCCTCGTCCGGATCTCGGCCCCCGCCTCGCTCGCGGCGCGCGCGAACCCCTGGAGCGCGAGGTGCGGGTCGGCGAACCCGTCGGTCGGGGAGTACGTCGCCAGCCGGAACGACTCGGCGCGGAGTTCCGGACAGTGCTCGCGGGCGTCGTCGGGATCGAGCACGCGGCTCGGGACGCCGAGGTCGTTCTGCATCGCGACCTGCTCGCGGAACGCGTCGGCGGTCGCCGGCTCCCGGGCGAGAAACAGGTAGCCGGGTCGCCGGTAGGCCAGTTCCGCGTCGAACTCCTCCTCGAAGGTGCGCCAGACCGCCATGCTCGCGAGCGACAGCTCGACGTTGATCGGGGTGGAGAACTGCGCCCGGATGCCGCCGGCCGAGCGCTCCGTGCTCCCGCCGCCGAGCGACCCCTTCTCGCAGACGACGACCTCCGCGCCCCGCTCGGCGAGGTAGTAGGCCGACGCGAGTCCGACGATACCGCCGCCGACGACTACGGCGTCCATGGGGGATGATTCCGACGGCGGACGATAAGCGTGGCGCGCCGCCGGAGCGCGCCCCGCCGTTCACCGCGCGGTGTGGCCCGGCGCGACGTGTCCGCGCGCCGCCGCGCGGACGTGAAGGTGGCCGCCGTCCCCAAGAGCTAACCCCCGGTCCTCGATACTCGGGACATGATACGCGTCCTCTCGGACGACGACGTGGCGGCCGTCCTCGACCTCGGCGACCTCCTCCCGGTCGTCGCCGACGCCTTCCGAAAGCAAGGCGAGGGGGCCGTAGAGCGCCCCGAGCGCCCGCATTTCCACGTCGGGGCCGGCCTCGACGGTCCCGAACCGCTCGGAACGGGGCTGGTGATGCCCGCCTACGTGCACGGGGCGGCCCACTACGCGACGAAGCTCGTGGGAGTCCACGAGGGCAACGCCGAACGGGGCCTGCCGACCGTGAACGCGGCGATCGCGCTCACCGCCGCGGACACCGGCCGGCCCGCCGCGCTCGCGGCGGGAACGCGCATCACGAACGCCCGAACCGGCTGTATCGGCGGGCTAGCCGCGCGCGAACTCGCGAACCGCCCCGTGCGTCTGGGCGTCCTCGGGGCGGGCGCGCAGGCGCGCTGGCAGGTCCGCGCGATCGTCGCCGCGACGGGCGTCGAGCGCGTCCGGATCTACTCGCCGAGCGAGTCCCGCGAACGCTGCGCGGCCGACCTGCGCGCGGAACTCGCGACCGACGTGGCGGCGGTCGACGCGCCCGCGGCCGCCGTGGAGGACGCGACGGTCGTCGTCACGGCCACGACGGCGACGGAGCCGGTCTTCCCGGGCGACGCGCTCGCGCCGGGGGCGCTCGTCGTCGCGGTCGGCGCGTACACCGGTGAGATGCAGGAACTCGACCCGCGGACGGTCGAGCGCGCGGCGCGCGTCTTCGCCGACGTTCCCGAGGAGGCGGCCGCGACCGGCGACGCGCGCGCCGCGGGCCTCGACGCGTCCGACTTCGTCCTGTTCCCGTCCGTGCTGACCGGCGAATCGGGTCGTCAGGGCGAGGAGGAGATCCTGGTCGTCGAGAGCGTCGGGTCGGCGGTGCTCGACGCGGCCGCCGCGGAGCACGTCCTCGAGCGGGCGCGCGAGGCCGGGCGGGGGACGACCGTGCCGCTCTGAGCGACACTACTCGTGCCTCCGAACGGCGAAGGGGCTCTCGCGCTCGGTCCACCGCCACCCCGGCAGGCGGGTCTGGAAGCCGGCGGCGAGCGCGGCGTCGAGGTCGTCGAGTCCCGCTCGACCCTCGCCGTGCACGTGGACGTCCGCGTAGTGGAAGGTGGCCTCGGCGAGCAGCGCGAGCGGCTGACCGCCGGCGATGGTCGCGGCCAGTTCGCGCCCGAGGAACTCGTCGACGACGAAGCCGGGGTAGTCCCCCGGCACGTCGAGCACGCGGAGGAGGGCGACGAGCGCCGCGACGTTCACCGCGCGGTCGCCGTCGGCGAAGACGACCGCCACCTCCTCGCGGTACTGCTCCTCGGTGACGGGCGCGACCTCGGTGTCGAACGCCTCGCCGAGCGATCGGCGCACCTCGGTGATGAGCGGGGCGACGGGGCGGTCGCGGACGAATTCGTACTCCTCGTGGACGCGTTCCGGAGTCAGGTCGAGGTGCATGGTCCCCCTTCACCGCGACCGGACGTGTCCTTTGCGAAGGCTTTTATAATGACGGGGGTATAGGGGCAGGTAACGCGGGTTTTCCGAGCCGTTACCGCGGCACGAGTGCCTAGCATGACGTACTGTTTCGTTCCGACACTGGTCCCGACCCTCGTTCGCCGGACGAACGCCGGCGAATCGAGTGACGACGTGCGCCGGAACCCCGCCCCTTCGAGTGACCTATGAGCACGGTAGAGAAGCAACTCGACACGTTGAAAGCAGAGATCACAGAAGAGGTCCCGAGCGACATTTCCATCTCCGATGTCACCTACGAGGGACCGGAGCTGGTCATCTACACGCGCGATCCGAAGCGGTTCGCGCGGAACGGTGACCTGATCCGGACGCTCGCAGGGAAGCTGCGAAAGCGCATCACGGTCCGTCCGGACCCCGACGTACTCTCGCGTCCCGCCGACGCCGAGGAGCAGATCCGCTCGGTCATCCCCGAGGAGGCGGGCGTCACCGACCTCGACTTCCACGCCGACACCGGCGAGGTAGTCATCGAGGCCCAGAAGCCCGGGATGGTCATCGGCCGGCACGGCTCGACCCTCCGGGAGATCACCCAGCGGGTCGGCTGGACGCCGGAGGTCGTTCGCACCCCGCCCATCGAGTCCTCGACGGTCTCGAACGTGCGGAACTTCCTGAAGCAGGAGCGCGACGAGCGCCGCGACATCCTCGAGCGGGTGGGCCGGCAGATCCACCGCAAGCAGCTCTCGGACAAGGAGTGGGTGCGCATCTCGACGCTCGGCTGTTGCCGGGAGGTCGGTCGCGCCTCGTTCATCCTCTCGACGCCGGAGACGCGCGTCCTCGTCGACTGCGGCGACAAGCCCGGCTCCGACGACGTGCCGTACCTCCAGGTGCCAGAGGCGCTCGGGTCGGGCGCGAACTCCCTCGACGCGGTCGTCCTGACCCACGCCCACCTCGACCACTCCGCGCTCGTTCCGCTCCTGTTCAAGTACGGCTACGACGGGCCGATCTACTGCACCGAGCCGACCCGCGACCTGATGGGGCTGCTGACGCTCGACTACCTCGACGTCGCCGCGAAGGAGGGACGCACCCCGCCGTACCAGTCCGAGATGGTCCGCGAGGCGATCAAGCACACCATCCCCCTCGAGTACGGCGACGTGACCGACATCGCCCCGGACGTGAAGCTCACGTTCCACAACGCCGGGCACATCCTCGGGAGCGCGGTGAGCCACTTCCACATCGGCGACGGCCTCTACAACGTCGCGTTCTCGGGCGACATCCACTACAAGGACACCCGACTGTTCAACGGCGCGGTCAACGAGTTCCCCCGCGTCGAGACGCTCGTCCTCGAGTCCACCTACGGCGGTCGCAACGACTACCAGACCGACCAGGAGGACTCCGAGCGGAAGCTCATCGAGGTCATCAACGGGATCTACGACGAGGGCGGGAAGGTGCTCATCCCCGCGTTCGCGGTCGGGCGCTCCCAGGAGATCATGCTCGTCATCGAGGAGGCGATGCGAAAGGGGAAGATCCCCGAGATGCCCGTCCACCTCGACGGGATGATCTGGGAGGCGACGGCCATCCACACGACCTATCCCGAGTACCTCCGCGACGAACTGCGCGATCGCATCTTCCACGAGGACGAGAACCCGTTCCTCTCGCCGCACTTCAACCACATCGACGGCGGCGAGGAGGAGCGCCAGGAGATCGCCGACGGCGACCAGTGCATCATCCTCTCGACCTCCGGCATGGTCACTGGCGGCCCCATCATGTCCTGGCTCGAACACGTCGGCCCGGACCCCAAGTCGACGATGGTCTTCGTCGGCTACCAGGCCCAGGGGACGCTCGGTCGCCGCATCCAGAACGGCTGGGACGAGATCCCGATCAACGGCTACGGCGGCCGCGCGAACACGCTACAGTTGAAACTCGACGTGGAGACGGTAGACGGCTTCTCCGGGCACGCGGACCGCAACGGCCTGATGAATTTCGTGCGCACGATGAACCCCCGCCCCGAGAAGGTGCTCTGCGTCCACGGCGACGAGTCCAGCGTGCAGGACCTCTCCTCGGCGCTCTACCACGAGTTCAACATGCGCACCTTCGCGCCGAAGAACCTCGAGACGTTCAGGTTCAAGTAACCCCCGTCCGCCTCCGCCCCGCGCCCCCCGGATGGATTGATACGGGTTCGTGACCGAGAGGGGAACATGGTTGACACCGACGACGCCCTGCGGACCTTCCTCCGGCGGGCCGACGAGATCATCCACGAGTACGACAACGGCTACATGGACGCCGACGCGGCGATGAGCGCGATGGAGACGTACGTCGACGACCTGCGCGAGACCGTCGACGGCGACGGCTGACGCGGCCGCCGACGCGCCGGTGGCCTCGACCGCGCCGGCGTCGACGCGCCGGCGACCACCGAGACGACCGCCGACGGGCTGACTCTCACGGCGACCGACGGGTGGGCGAACGCGCATGGCGCTCGCGCCCGTACCGACGGTCGATGGCAGACATCGTTCTCCTCGACGGTGCGCGCACCGCACACGGCTCGCTCCTCGGCGGGCTCTCGTCTCACTCGGCGATCGAACTCGGCACGGCGACGCTCGACGCGGTCCTCGACCGGACGCCCGTCGCCCCGGACGCGGTCGACTGGGTGGCCCTCGGCTGCGCGATCCAGGCCGGCCTCGGGCAGGTGCCCGCGCGGCAGGCGGTCGTCGCCTCGCGGCTGTCGGACGGGACGCCCGCGACCACGATCAACGAGGCCTCCGGCTCCGGCCTGCGGGCTATCGCGCTCGCGGCCGACCGCATCGAGGCCGGCCGCGCCGAGGTCGCGCTCGCCGGCGGCATGGAGTCGATGACGAACGCGCCGTACGTCCTCCCCGACTACCGCACGGGGCGGCGGTACGGCGACGCCACGCTGGTGGACTCGATGATCCGCGACGCCCTCTGGGACGAGAGCTACGACGCCCACATGGGCGAACTCACGGAGGCGCTGGTCGAGCGCGAGGGCATCCCCCGCGAGGCGCAGGACGAGTACGCCCTGGAGAGCAACCGGCGCGCGGTCGAGGCCGTCAGCGCCGGTCGCTTCGACGCCGAGGTCGTCCCCGTCGAGGCGGGCGGCGAGCGCGTCGAGACCGACGAAGGGCCGCGCGAGGACACCTCGATGGAGCGACTGGCGGGGCTCCCCCCGGCCTTCGGGTCGGACGGGACCATCACGGCCGGAAACGCCTCGAAGCTGAGCGACGGCGCGGGGTGCGTGGCGCTCGCGACCGCCGACGCGGCGGACGACCTGGGCGTCGACCCGCTCGCGCGCGTCGTCGACTACGCCGTCGCCTACCGCGATCCGAAGTGGTTCAACGTCGCGGTCGCCGACGCCGTCGAGGAGTTGCTCGCGGCGAACGACCTCGCCGCGGACGACGTCGCGCGGTTCGAACTCAACGAGGCGTTCGCCGCCCAGATGGTGTACGTGATAGAGCGTCTGGGCATCCCCCGCGACCGGCTGAACACGCGCGGCGGCGCGGTCGCGTTCGGCCACCCCATCGGCGCGAGCGGCGGCATGCTCGCCACCTCGATCGCCTACGAACTTCGCGAGGCCGACGCGGACTACGGCGTCGTCGGCATGAGCATCGGCGGGGGCGGCGGGATCGCGATGCTGCTCTCCCGCTAGTGCGGATCACCAAGAGTTATCGCCGCCCACGTCGGGAGGTAGCGTATGACCGAGTTCTCTCGGCGGGTCGAGCGGATCTCCATCAGCGGGATCCGCGAGGTATTCGAGGCGGCGGGGGCTGACGCCATCAACCTCGGCCTCGGCCAACCGGACTTCCCCACGCCCGACCACGCGAAGCGGGCGGCCATCGACGCCATCGAGTCGGGCGCGAGCGACGCCTACACCTCGAACAAGGGCATTCTCGCGCTCCGCGAGGCGATCAGCGCGAAGCACGAGCGGGACAACGGGTTCGCGCCCGATCCCGGGAACGTCATCGCCACGGCGGGCGGCAGCGAGGCCCTGCACATCGCGCTTGAGGCGCACGTCGAGGACGGGCGGGAGGTGATCTACCCCGATCCCGGGTTCGTCTCCTACGAGGCGCTCACCCTGCTCGCGGGCGGGACGCCGCGGCCGATCCCGCTGCGCGAGGACCTCACGATGGATCCCGCCGCCGTGGAGGAGGCGATCACCGACGACACCGCCGCGTTCGTCGTCAACTCGCCCGCCAACCCGACCGGGGCCGTCCAGTCGGTGGCCGACATGCGGGAGTTCGCCCGCATCGCCGACGAACACGACGTGCTCTGCCTCTCGGACGAGGTGTACGAGCGGCTCGTCTTCGAGGGCGAGCACCAGTCGCCGATGCGGTACGCCGAGACGGACAACGTCGTCGTGGTGAACGCCTGCTCCAAGGCCTACTCGATGACCGGCTGGCGACTCGGCTGGGTGACCGCGAGCGAACGACGGATCGAGCGCATGCTCCGCGTCCACCAGTACGCCCAGGCCTGCGCGAGCGCCCCGGCGCAGTTCGCCGCCGAGGCCGCCCTCTCCGGCCCGCAGGGCGTGGTGGGGGAGATGGTGGCCGCCTTCGAGGAGCGCCGCGACGTCCTCCTCGACGGCCTCGAGGACATGGGCCTCCGGACGCCGACCCCGCGGGGGGCGTTCTACGCGATGCCCGAGGTCCCCGACGGGTGGGTCGAGGCGGTCATCGACCGCGGCGTCATCGTCGTTCCGGGCGAGGCGTTCGGCGAACACGGGGCGGGGTACGCGCGAATCTCCTACGCGGCTGGCGTCGAAACGCTCCAGGAGGCCCTCGACGCGATGCGGGAGGCGACCGCGGCCGTGCGCTGAGGGCGCAGGCGTAATCCGTAACTCGCCGCCCGCCCTATCGGGGGCGTGGACTCGCTCGCCCCCGACCACGTGCCGCTCTACGAGACGGCCGCCGAACAGCGCCGCGTGTGGGAGCGCTGCGCCGAGCGCGGCCTCCCGGTCGTCGCGGTGCGCGACGCCGCCCGGGGCTACGTCGTCCGGTACGACCTCCAGCACCTCGGGCGCGAACTCAAGCCGGACGTGCTCCAGCGCCTGCGCGACCGCGTGCACGCCTTCCGACGGCAGGAGCCGCGCGTCGACGTCGCCTCCCAGGTCGAGCGGATCGGCGGCGAGGTCGGCCCCGTCTCCGGCGACCTCCACGCCCCCTCCGAGGCGATCGCCCGCGACCTCGCATCCCACGTCGCCGCCACCGTCTTCGACCGGTCGAACTGGCGGTACGAACCGCGGTAACGCGCCCCACGGCACCCTCCGCGCTTTTGTCGGCGGCCGTCCTCGTCGGTGATACCATGAGGACCGGACTCCCGATCGACGACTGACGGTCCCACATCGGCGCGCCGACGCGCCCGTGTCGGGACCCCCGTCTCGGCACGACTGCCCCGTTCTGCCGAGTCCGCACTGCCTTCGAGCGACAGCACTCGCACACACATGGCCCGACAGTCACCCTTCGACGCACAGTCCGATCGGGTCGATCGCCCGTCGCGGCGGTCCCGCCGGGCCGCCCGACGGCCCTCGCGACTGGACCGATCGACCCGATACGACCCCCGAACCCCCGCCGACGCCCGCGCGCTCGCGGTGGCGTTCGCGCTCGCCGCCGTCGTCCCGCTCGCGCTGGTCGCGGCGGCCGCGCCCCTCCCCGGGGCGCTCCTGCTGGTCGCGGTCGCCGCCGCGGCGCTCGCGCTTCGCCGGGTCGCCCGCCGTCGCCTCGCCGCCGGCGGTCCCAGCTCCCGGACGGCCAGGCTGCCCGGTCTCGGCCTCTCGATCGAGGTGACGGTCAGCGCGTCCGACCGTCGCTGACCGTCGCCGACCGCCGGGCGAGGTTTCTTGTCGTTGCTTCGCCACCTTATTCTATGGCAATCGCACGCCACGGCTCGGGGGTGGACGCGGCCGTCCGCGCGCTCGCCTCGCAGGTCCACCCCGTGTTCATGCTCCCGCCGCTGGCCGCGAGCGCCTTCGGGGCGGTGCTCGCTCGCGACTTCTCGCTCGCGCTCGCGCTGCTCCACCTGGCGGCCGCCTTCTTTGGGCTCTACACCGCCCACGTGAAGGACGGCTACGTGGACTTCTACGGCCGCGGGGAGGACGACGACCACCCGCTCAGCGAGCGCGGGTGTCGCCTCGCCCTCGCCGGTGCCTCCGCCTGCTTCTTCGTCCTCCTCGGCGTCATCGGGCTCCTCGTCGGCCCGATCGCCGCCCTCCTCACCCTCCCGGGGTGGCTCATCGGCTACTTCCACGCCCCGCAGCTCGACATGCACCCCGTCTCGGCGACGGCGGGCTACCCGACGGGCATCGGACTCGCCCTCCTCGGGGGCTACTACGTCCAGACGCGGACGCTCTCCCCCACGGTGCTCGCCTTCGCCGCCGTGTTCGTGGTCGTCCTCTCGGGCATCAAGGTGATCGACGACGCGAAGGACTACGACTACGACCGCTCCATCTCCAAGCGCACCGTGGCGGTCGTCCTCGGCCGCCGCCGCGCCCGCGAGGCGGCCTACGGGCTCATGGTCGCCGGGATGCTCGCGGTCGCCCTCCTCGCGCTGTTCACCCCGATCTTCCCGCCGAGCAGCGTCCTCGCCGCGGCCGCGTTCGGCGCGGTCGCGCTCCTCGCCCGCCCGATGGACTCCGCGCTTGCGACGATGGTGCTCATCCGGGGGTCGTACGTCTTCCTCGCGCTGCTCATCGCGGCGGTGTGGTTCCGGCCGCTGGGGTAAGTACGTCGCGCGTTCCTCCGAACTGCCCGTACCCCGCGAGGCCCCAGCCTTGATACCTGCTCCGCGAGTAGGCCGAGGCCGTGACCGACACCGATCCCACCGGGACGACGGCCATCGACGCCGAGGTCTGCGAGCGGGTCGCCGCCGAGGGCGGAACCGACGCCGACGACCTCGCCGGCGCGCTCGCGGTCGTGGACGCCGCGCTGACCGACGAACACTCGACCTACGAGCGCGAGTACGAGTACACCACCGTCGAGGGGACGCGCGTCTACCTCGCTGATCCCGCCGAGTGGGACGACCTCGCGGCGCGCCTCGACCTCGACGCCTCCCTCCGCGCGGCGGTCGCCCGCGCCCACGAGGCGCAGGCGGAGAAGCTGCTCGACGACGCGACCGCCGGTCGCCGGGCCGAAGGAGAGGAGGGAACGGCGATCGTCGTCGGGATCGACACCGCCGAGGAGATGGTCTGATCGGACGGCCGTGGTTCTCCGCGTCGCGTCACTCTTCGAGTCGCTCGGCCGCCCGCCGGCACCGCGCGAGCCAGCGCTCCTCGTGCGTCCGGGGACCGACGACGCGCCCGAACAGGTCCCGGACGCTCGTGACTCCCTCCGCCTCGCACCACGCGACGCACTCGGCGTAGAGCGCCCGGGGGTGATCGTCGTCGTCCTCGCAGAGCCGGAGCTTCTCCGCCCCCGAGAGGGCGGCGAGGAACGCGCGGGTGTGTCCGTCGATCAGCACCCATCCCTCCACCCCCTCCAGGCGAATCGCGGGCAGGGGGTCGTAGCTCGGCTCGTCGGCGTCGAACCCGGCGAGCGCACGGGCGAGCTTTCGGCTGCTGAGGTAGAGCTGACTGGGTCGCGGTGCGTCGACGGGCACCGCGAACGGGTCCGCGTCCGACACGTCGGGATCGACGGTCTCTCCGCAGAAAGAACCGTCCCCCCGCCGTGAATAAGTGCTATCTATTGACACGGTGACGTACGCCCCGGAACCATGTCTCGGATCGTCGAGAAGGCCTGCGTCTACGCGACCCGCGCTCGGGACGAACTCCTGGTCTTCGAGCGCCCCGACGCGGACGCGGGCGTCCGCGTGCCCGGTGGCACCGTCGAGTCGGACGAACCGCACCAGCTGGCGGCTCTGCGCGAGCTGGAGGAGGAGTGCGGCGTCGCGGGCGACCGCGCCACCTACCTGGGGTCGATCCGGCGGCACCACCCGCGGCGGCCGGAGATCCACCACCGGCACTTCTTCCACGCGCCGGTCGAGGAGCGCCGCGACCGCTGGGATCACACCGTGACCGGCGGCGGCGATGACGACGGGATGGTGTTCCGGTGTTACTGGTTACCCGTGCCCGCCGCGCCCTACGCGCTCGACCACGGGTTCGAGGCGCTCGTCCACCGACTGCGGTGACGTCGATCCCCCACCGGGCGCTCACGATCTCGGTGCGTATCGTCGAGTGCGCTCTCGATAACGAGGGCGGTCTGCGGGCCGTACCGGGTGCGGACCGCGCGTCGGTCGAGCGGTGACTCGGTAGCACGCGTCGCCGCTCGCGCTCCCAAGGCGTGCCAAACTCTGGCATGCCGAGCGAAGCCTGAAGAGCGAGCGCCGAGGCGTCCCCGTATGGAACTCATCGAAGCCACGGCTGACGACCTCGACGCGCTCGTCGACCGCTGGTACGACCTCGCGAAGGCGATGGAGGAGTACTCCGAACTGAACGAACTCGCCTACGGGGACGTTAGCGAGGTCTCCGACGACGGCTTCCGCGCTCACCTCGACGACGAGGACGTCACCGACTACCTCGTCGTCCACGGGGGCGAGACTATCGGCTTCGTTACTCTCCGCGAGGGCCACCACCCCTCGCGGCAGTACTCGCGGTACCTCCGCGTCGTGAACGTCGCGATCGACGAAGATCACCGGAGTCAGGGCCGCGGCACGGAGGTCATAGAGCGGGTGAAAGAACTGGCCCGCGAGCGGGGTTGTGACCACCTCAAAGTCTCCTGCGAGTGGCAGAACGAGGACACACGCCGGTTCTACCGCGACGCGAACTTCCAGCCGAAGCAAGTCGACTACGCACAGCCGCTAGAGTGAGCCGAGATACGCCCCCACTCGACGGCTATCTTCAAACCGCGAGAGGATCCGCCCTGAAGGGCGGACATCGCCCGTAACGGGGTTGTATCGTCAATTAGTGCTCACGACCTCGATCGTAGATAGTGGCTATTTAAGAACCACAGATGATGAGGGTAGAGGTATTTTTTAGTAGCGATGGAGATCGCACACTGATGGGTTTTCCCGAGATAGATCCGGCCGTTTTCTTTGGTTCGATCACGATGGTAACGTGGGGAATCTGGGTAGTCTTGGGCAACGCTGCGTCGGAGTCCATCGACCCGAGGACGGCCGCCGCCATCTCCTATCTCGTTGCGGGACCCCTCGCACTCGGATTCATCCTCGTTTCAGACGCATCGCTCGCCATTACCGCGAGAGGAGGACTGCTCGCTGGCACGGCCGGATTGTTCACCGGAATCGGCCTTATCTCCATGTACATCGGCCTCTCCGGAGGGTCAACGACAACCGTCTCTACTCTCGGTGCGATGTACTTCGTCATCGCGGCCATCATCGGTATGGTCGTCCTCGGAGACGAAGTTACGATAACGAGGCTTGCCGGGATAGCGTTCGCAGTTGTTGGGGTCGTATTGGTGACCCAGTGAAGTACCACGGCTCGGGTGAGCTGTAGTACTCTGCCTTGAAATCCATAGAAGTGACAGTCTGTGCGAAAGTAGTCAGTTAGTGCTCACGATCTTGATCACGTCGCCCTCTGTCAATTCGTGGTCGTCGCCGATGCGCCGCCGCGAGCGCGCGTCGACGGCGTGGAGGTAGCCGTCGCCGATGTCCGAGTGGACGGCGTACGCGAGATCGCGGGGAGTAGAGCCCCGCGGGAGCAGGAAGGCGTCGGGGAGGACGTTCCCCTGCCCGTCGGTCCACTTCGTCTCGTTCTGGACCGGGTAGGCGGTCACGCGGTCGAGCAGGTCGTAGACCGCCGCGTCGAGCGCCGCCTGCACGCCCGTGCCGCCCCACGCCTCCATCACGTCGTGGATGCGCTCCAGGCCGGCCTCCTGCTCCGCGGTCACCTCGCCGACCACCTCGAAGTCGGGGTCGCCGGGGTCGTACTCGACGACGCCCGCCTTCGCCGCCTGCCGGAGCGCGAGTTCCCCCTCCGCGCTGGCGGGGACGACGATGTCGGCCGCCTCGCGCAGGCGCGCCACGTTCTCCGCCGGGGCGACGTCCGCCTTGTTCGCCACGACGACGATGGGCTTCGAGCGCGCCCGGAGGTCCCGGGCGAGGCGCTCCCTGTCCTCGTCGGTCCACTGCTTCGGGTCGTGGGGGTACTCGACGCTTCTGAGGGTGGCGGACACGTCCGCCTCGCTCGCGCCGATGCCGGTCAGCATCTCGGTGAGCGCGTCCTCCAGGTCGAAATCGGGCGCGCGCGACTGGCGTTCAATCGACTCCCAGTTGCGCGCGACGATGCCCGCCATCCAGAGGTCCATCTCCTCCTCGACGAAGTCCACGTCCCGCACGGGATCGTAGCTCCCTACCTCGACGGGTTCGCCCTCGGCGTTCGTGCCGCCGGAGGCGTCCACGACGTTGAGGATCGCGTCGGCGTTCGACAGCGCGTCGAGGAACTGATTGCCGAGGCCGCGCCCCTCGTGCGCGCCGGGGACGAGGCCCGCCACGTCGAGCAGTTCGATCGGGACGTAGCGCTTCCCGTCGCGGCAGCGCTCGTTCCCGCAGCGCTCCTCGCGGTCGAGGCAGGGGCACTCGGTGCGCGCGTGGCTCACGCCGCGGTTCGGGTCGATGGTCGTGAACGGGTAGTTGCCGATGTCGACCTCCGCGAGCGTCGCGGCGCGGTAGAACGTTGACTTCCCGGCGTTGGGCTTGCCCGCGAGCGCGACAGAGAGCATACCGTGGGGTCGTTTCGAGTCGCAGAGTGCCTTTCGGTTGCCCGAGGAGGGGAACTGGACGATACCCTCGTCTCGAACGTTCTCGTACGTTCAGCCGACAACAGCTGTCGATACCTCGAAAGCCCTCGCGCTCTCGGGTCGGGAGGCTCGCTGCGCGCTTCGCTCCCTCCGGTCGCTGCAGTGCTTGCATCGCCCGCCTTCCCCGAGAGCGCTCTTTCAGTCCGCCAGGTGGCTGTGGGTCGCGTCTCTGTACCCCACTCGCTCGCGCTGTTCATCCCACAGAACGCCGAGACCCTCCCCCCACCGTCGGACGACCCCGGAGCGCGCCCGGCCGCGTGGCGGGTGTGCGTATCCGTCCGCGTCCCCGAAACCGTCCTGTCCACCGGTAGTTACCTGTGCCCTGACGCGCGTTACTCGCGTATGACTCCCATCAACGAGTCGGAACTCGACTGGACCGAACTCGACGGGGTGGAGGGGACGTTCGGGCGGAAGCGGTTGGGCGAGGCGGCCGGGGGCGAGCGCATCGGCTGCAGCCTCTATGAACTGCCCACCGGGTGCCAACCGTGGTCGCACCACTACCACGCGGCGAACGAGGAGGCGATCTACGTGCTGTCGGGGAGCGGCACCCTCCGCGTGGACGGCGACGAGCACGCGCTCAGCGAGGGGGACTACGCGGCGTTCCCGGCGGACGAGTCGGGCGGCCACTGCGTCGTCAACGACTCGGACGCGCCGCTCCGATACCTCGCGTTCTCGACGATGGCGGAGCCGGACGTCACCATCTACCCCGAAATCGGTGAGATCGGGGTGTACGTCGGTGCCGCGCCCGGTAGCGGGGACGAGCGAACCCTGTCCGGGTTCTACGACCTCGACGACGCCGTGGACGGTTCGGAAGACGAATAGCCTCGACGATCGGAACGGATGCGGTTTTCACGCGAGCCGCGCGGCCGGGAGGGCGTCCCGTCGCCCGATCCGGGGGATGGCAGGCGTGCGGTGCGGGTTTCTGGTGTTCCCGTGAGCGAGCCACGCGAATCTCCTGGCGGACTGAAAGGGCGAGGGTTCTACGCGAACCCGGAGGCCGCAAGCACCGCAACGAGGGAGCGAGTGTAACGAGCGGACCGAGTGAGGAGCGCAGCGTGTCTCCCGGGAGCGTAGAACCCGAGGGCTTTCGAGGTGTTGCGGTTCGTTACGTGAGCGAAGGCTTTCGAGACGTTCCTACGTAGGAAGGTTCCGTACCATCACTCGACGCGTTACTCCGTCTCCCGGGCGAACTCGCGGTGGATGGACATCTCACCGCGCGCCCGGATCGAGCCGTCGATGGCGGCGTCGTCGTGCAGCGAGAGGTCCTCGCAGGCGACGTCGCCGAGGATCTCAGCGCCGGGGGCGATCCTGACAGTCCCCCGCTTGGTGGTCACGTCGCCGTGGACGCGCGTGCCCTCGCCGACGGTGATGTCGCCGCGGGCGCGGAGGCTGCCGAAGACGTTGTTGTCCCGGCCTACCTCGAGCGAGGTGGCGCGGATGTTCCCGTGGATGCGGCAGTCGTCGCCGACGACGCCCGGCTTCGAGACGCGCCAGGCGTCGTCGCTGACGCTCGACCCGCGGGGGACGATCAGCGGGTCGAGTTCCTCGTCCTCCTCGTCGGCCTCGGCGTCGCCGAGCAGTTCCTCCGCGGCCTCCCGGGCCTCCTCCTCCTCGCCGATGCGCAGCAGGTGCGAGAGGTAGACGAAGAAGAACACGACGGTCGGCATCGGGTTGCGGATGACGATCCAGCCGTTGGCCTCGAAGCCGCGCTCGATGTCCACGTCGTCGCCGATGTCGAGGTCGCCGCTCACCATCAGCTGGCCGCCGATGCGGGTGCGCTCGCCGATGTAGGCGTCCTCGCCGACGAGGACGTTCCCCGCCACGTCGCACCACATGTCGAGGCGGCAGTCGCCCTCCGCCTCGATGTCGTTGCCGAAGGTGACGCGCTCGCCGGCGACGACGGTCCGCCCGCGGACCCCGAACTCGACGGTGCTCTGCCCCCCGACGATCACGTCTCCGTCGGTCACCAGGTCGCGTTCCTCGACGGTCGTCCCGTCGGGGATGGCCAGTCGTTCGAGCGGGTCCGAGCGAATCGACACGAGTAGTCCGTTACCGTCACCCGTAATAAACCCCGTGCGATCGTCCGACGCGGGGCTGACGCTCCCGCCCGAATCGATCGGTCCGGGGCGGCGGACCCCGTCCGGTCGGTCTCCATTCGGTCGGTCCTCGTCCGGTCAGGTTTATACTCGCGCGCGGCCAAACCCGACCCGCGCATGACCGTTCTTTCGTTCGACGAGTCGGGCGTCGACGTCGTCTACAAGGGTACCGAGTTCCGCCTGGAGAAGTCGCTCATCGAGGACGCCGTCCAGAAGCCCTACCCCGACGTGACCGACCACGAGGTTCTGATGATCGTCGAGGAGGACCCGTCGCCGACGGGTGAACCGCGTCGCATCGCCGACATCGTGAGGTGAGCGGATCCCCTCGATCGCGCTGGTCGTATCTCCGCCCTCCGCGCCGACTTCGACGCCGCGTCGTCGCTTCGCAGCGATAGACATTTCATCCGGCGCGCGTACCCTCGGGTATGGCCGATCCCGTCCGGTTCGACCACCCCGCCTTTCGCACGGCCGCCGCCACCGTCGTCAGCTACCTGCTCATCCTCGTCGCGATGACGATCGTGTTGTTCGGCGTCCCCTACCTGCTCTTCTGAGTCAGCACCCGTCCCCGTCCCGAGCCGACGCTACGCCGATAGCCGCAGTCTATACCAACGCTCGCGGCGCTAGCGGGTAGTATGACCGGAGTAGTCGGGTGGGTCCGCCGACACCACGTCGGCGTGCTCGCCGTCTCGCTGCTCGTCGTCACCGCCCTGCTGGTGGGCGTCCTCGGTATCGGAACGCTCGTCGCGCTCGCGTCGCTGACCGCGCCGCTCGACGCGCTCGCGGACGCAGTCCTCCCGTGGGCGGTCGCCGCGCTCCTGCTCGCCGCGCTCGCGCTCTGCCTGGTCGCCGCGCTCGCGTGGGCGCTGGTCCGCCGGCTGTCGCTCCCGAAGAGCCAGCGCGCGGCCGACCTCGCCGCGCGGATCGAGCGCCACAACCACTGGGCGCGCTCGGTCGGTCTCTCGGCGTTCGTCGCGCCGCCGCGGCCCACGACCGACGATCGGATCGACGACCTCACGCGCCGCTACGTCGACGGCGACCTCTCGGAGGCGGAGTTCGAGCGTCGCGTCGGCTCGCTCGTGGACGACGAGGACCGCGATCGGATGCGCGGCTCGCGTGGCACGCGCGTCGGACGCGAACACGACGAACGAAGGCGGGGACGGGAACGGGAGCGCGCTCGCGGGCGCTGACCGAGGCGCGTCAGGTGACGAAGGCGTAGACGATGAGGAAGCCGAAGTAGACGACCACGAGCAGGCCGAGCGCCTTCAACCGGAACAGGGTGAGCCCCTCCTCCTCGTCCTCGTAGGTCTCCTGGAACCGCTCGTACTCGGCCGGAGAGAGGCGATCGCCGTGCTCGAGGCCGCGGTGGAGGACCAGCCAGTCCTCGCGGGCGAACCGCCTGTCGCAGAACTCGCAGGCGTACGGGTCGTCGGGACCGTCCGTCCCGTCAGACCCGTTCGACTCGGGGTCGCGCGATCGCGTGCGGACGGGGGGTGGGGATTCGACGTCAGTCATCCGTGGGCTCGGAGCGGGATCGCTCCGCGGTCTTCGACGGCACTAGGGCGACGGCGAAGGTGTACCTTCCGGCTCTCGCCGCTCACCGTTTCGCCTGCCGCCCGTGCGTTTGAGAGCCTTTTTGCTTCCCCGCTCGTAACGGAGCGACATGAGTGTAGACGAAGCGGACGAGCACGGCGGGCACCATCACCACCTGCCCGCGGTCGAGGACTGGCCGCGCGGGTTCGGCGAGGCCAGCTGGTGGCCGTTCATCACCGCACTCGGCGGCGCGGGGTTCTACATCGGCGCCGCCCTGTTCGTTCTCGGAAACGGATCGGAACCGCTCATCGACCCGATCGTCGGGCCGGCGGTGTTCGTCGGGAGCACGGTCGTGTTTCTCGCCGGGCTGTACGGCTGGCTGTACCACGCCTTCATCGTGAACTTCTGGGAGGGCGAACCCGAGGGGACGAGCGCCCGCGGTCTCCGGCTGGCGATGCTCCTCTTTCTCGGGAGCGAACTCTCCACCTTCGGCGCGGGGTTCGTCTACTACTTCTTCATCCGCGCGGGGACGTGGCCGCCGACGGGCGGCGAACTCCCCCACCTGCTGAGTTCGCTCGTTCTGATCAACACCGCCATCCTGGTGGTGAGCAGTTTCACCCTCCACTACGCCCACATCGCGCTCCTCAACGGCAAGCGCGGGCGGTTCAAGGGCCTCCTCGCCGCCACGCTCGTACTCGGGATCATCTTCCTCGGCGGGCAGGTGCTTGAGTACTACGAGTTCATCGTCGGCGAGGGCTTCACGCTCCAGCAGGGCATCTACGCGAGCGCGTTCTTCGGGCTGACCGGCCTGCACGGCCTGCACGTCACCCTGGGTGCGGTGCTCATCGCCATCGTCTTCATCCGGGCGCTCTACGGGCAGTACTCCCCCGAGCGCCACACCTCCGTCTCGACGGTCTCGATGTACTGGCACTTCGTGGACGCCGTCTGGATCTTCCTCGTCGTCGTCCTGTACGTCGGCGCGGAGATCACCTTCTGATCGGCGACGCACCGGGCGCTCGCCCCCTCCCCCCCTTTCTCTCCCTCTTCCTTCTCCCCCTCTTTCCCTCCCTCCTCCTCCTCTCCTCCCGCTACTGGACCCCCAGTCGGAGGCGACGACGCCGAGGTCGGGACGACCGGCGTCGCCCCCGAGCCGCCGACCGCCGGAACCGAGGTCGGTCCCGGCCCCCGCGAGAGCGAGACGACGTGCGACGCTCCGACGCGCGACGCGTTCCCGGAGCGGCCGCCGCCGTGGGCGGGTGGGCGGTACCTCGCGTTCCGGCCTCGCCGCGGGATCGATCTCCGAACGGTCGGTCCGCGGAGGGGACTTCGGCCGACGGGCGGAGGGGAGGTCACCCCTCGCGCACGTCGCGTGTATCGCGCGTCGGCGAACCGTCGCCGTCCCGGGCACGACGATCACCATGGGTCGCGCGGGGCCGGTCCGTCGAGCGACACGTCGCAGCGATGGTCGAGGTCCCGCCTCGATCCGTTCCGCCGCCGCGGCGTCCCGGAGGTCGGGTAACTCGTCAGCGGGTCATGGGGGACGAGGGTGTACACTCCCGAGCGACGAGCGGCGCGGTCGCCCGCTCGGAGGATCGACGGCGGGTAGATCGGCGCGGAGAAGCGGAGGTGCGCTGACGGGAGAGTCGCGCTCGCGGGTACGGTCGGCTACGGTGTGGCGTCGGGAGAAGCGCGTCGTGGGAGTACCGTCGGGGATCGACCGCGTCGGATCGGTTCTCGGCCGGGGTCAGGCGGTGCCGTTCGCGGTCGCGTTGGCCGTGGCGTTGGTGGCGTTGCCGCCCGCGGTCGCGTTGGTGGCGTTGGTCGCGTTGCCGCCCGTGGCGTTCCCCGCGGTGGTGTTGTTGCCGCCGGCGGTGGCGTTCTCGCCGCCGGACTGCTGCTGTTGCTGGAGGTACTGCTCGTACTCCTGCTGGGAGACGACCTCGACCGTGCCGAGCATCTGGGAGTGGCCCACGCCGCAGTACTCGGCGCAGTAGAGCTGGTACTCGCCCTTCTCGGTGGCTTTCGTGATGATCGTGTTGTACTGGCCGGGGAAGGCGTCCTGCTTCAGCCCGAGGTCGGGGACGTGGACGGCGTGGAGCCAGTCGGTCGACGTGACGTGGAGGTACACCGTCTGGTTAGCTGGGATCACCACCCGATTCTGCTCCCCGGTGACGTTCGCGTCCGGATAGTAGACGTTCCAGAGGTACTTCTGAGCGACGATCTCGACCTGCACCGCGTCACCGTCGGTCGGGGCCTTCGCGCCGGGGTAGTCCTGTGACAGGCCGACGACCTCGGCGTCGTCGGGGTTGGTCGCCGTCGCGCCGCCGATGAAGGTGCTGCCGAGCACCTGGTAGGAGGCGAGGCCGACGAAGAGGAGGATGATGGCCGTGGCGACTGTCCACGTGATCTCGAGGCGGCGGTTCTCCTGGGTGGGTGACGGGTTCTCGTTGTTGCGGAACTTGTAGACGGTGTAGATGAGGATGCCCTCGACGAGGACGGTGATCGGGACCGCGACGTACAGCAGCTTCTGGTTCAGCCCCGAAATCAGCCGCTCGTTGACGGACGACTGGGCCGCGACGGGCTCTGCGAGGACTGCGAGTAGCACGAGCCCCCCGAGCACACCCAGTAATCTCCGGGTAACTCTCATGCGAGTCGGTTAGAAACTGCGGCGTAAATACCTACTGACTGGCGCTCGGTGGGGCGAAAAACGGGAGGTCTAAGTGCCGACGTGACCGACTCTCGGCGTAGTGACCGTGTCTCGACGCCCCCGCTTCACGACGATGCTCGCGGCCGCGACCGTCGGCGTCTACCTGCTGGTCGTCGTCGGGGCCACCGCCGCGCTGGCGGACGCCGTCGCCGCGTGCGGGACGTGGCCGCTCTGCGCCGGCCCGCTCACCGACCCGCAGGTCGCCGTCGCCACCGGCCACCGCGTCGCGGCGGCCGCCGTCGGCGCGCTCGTCCTCGCCGCGGTCGCCCTCGGCTGGTCGTCGTCGACCCCGCGGGTGCGGGCCGCACTCTTCGTCGCGCTCGCGCTCTACCCCGTGCAGGTCGGCGTCGGCGCGTTCGTCGCCGTCGCGGACGCGCCGGCGGCGCTCTCCGGGGCGCACCTCCTAACCGCGATGGTCATCTTCGGGAGCCTCGCGCTCGCGCTCGCGTGGCAACTCGAGGTCGAGACGGGCGACCGGCCCCCCGTCGAAACCGCCGCGGGCGAGACGCCCCCCGATTCGACGCCCGTCTCCGCCCGGTCCGACGCCGGTCGTCGAGAGGGCCCACTCGCCCGCGCGGCGGCGACCGCCTACGTCTACTTCAAGCTCATGAAGCCGCGGTTGATGTGGTTGCTCTGTCTCGTCGCGAGCGCGGCGATGGCGCTCGCGGCCGGGCCCGACCTCCGCCTCGACACCGTCCTCTACACGCTCGGCGGCGGCGTCCTGGCCATCGGCGCGAGCGGGACGTTCAACCACGTCCTCGAACGCGACATCGACCGGAAGATGGCCCGCACGGCCGACCGGCCGCTCGCGACCCACCGGGTCCCCGTCCGAAACGCGCTCGCGTTCGGCGGCCTGCTCACCCTCACCGCCGTCGTCGCGTTCCTGCAGGTGAACCCGCTGACGGCCCTGCTCGGGTTCACGGCCATCGTCTTCTACAGCGTCGTCTACACGCTCGTCCTCAAGCCCAACACCGTCCAGAACACCGTCATCGGCGGGGCGGCGGGGGCGCTCCCGGCGCTCATCGGGTGGGCCGCCGTCACGAACGCCGTGGAACTGGCGGGGATCGCGCTCGCGGGCGTCATCTTCCTCTGGACGCCGGCGCACTTCTACAACCTCGCGCTCGCGTACAAGGAGGACTACGCCCGCGGCGGCTTCCCGATGATGCCCGTCGTCCGCGGTGAGACGGCGACGCGGCGGCACATCGTCTACTACCTCGCCGCGACGCTGCTGGGCGCGAGCGTCCTCACGGCGCTCTCGGATCTCGGGTGGCTCTACGCGGGCGTCACCGTCGCCTTCGGCGCGCTGTTCCTCTGGACGGTGGTTCGCCTGCACCGCGAGCGGACGAAGTCGGCGGCCCTGCGCGCGTTCCACGCCTCGAACGCCTACCTCGGGATGCTCCTCGTGGCCGTCCTCGTCGACGCCATGGTGCTATGAGCACGGCCACCTCCGCGTTCGGCCGAGTCCGTCCCTCGCGCGAGACGCTGCTGGGACTCGCGGTCCTCGTCAACACGGAGCTGCTGCTCGTCGTCGGTTACGTCCTCTGGACGGGGGTCACCCCCTCCCGACCGCTGTTCTACATCTACCCGTTCGTCTGGATCAACGCCGGGCTGTGGGGCCTCTGGCGCGCGACGGTCCCCGCCGCCCCGACCCGCCGCCGCCTCGTCGCCGGGGCGGTCGCGCTCGGCTACCTCCTCCTGCTCGGCTACTTCGGCGGGCTGTACGCCGTCGGCGCGACGCCCGGTCCGTCCGACCTGCGAGTCGTCACGCGGACCCTCCCGCCGGGGTGGAGTCCGGCCCTCCTCTACACCGGCGAGTGGCTCACGCTCGCGCTCCTCCCGTTCAAGGCCTTCGGGTACGCGACCCTCGCGTACCTCGTCTACGCGACGGTGCTCGACGCGGGCGGGTCGGCGACGGCCGGGCTGCTCGGGCTGTTCTCCTGCGTCTCCTGCACCCTTCCGCTGATCGCCGGCGTGCTGAGCGGCTTCGTCGGCGGGACGGCGGCGCTCGTCTCGGCCGCCTACGGCCAGAGCTACGGCCTCTCGACGGTCGTCTTCGTGCTCACCGTGGCCCTGCTCGTCTGGCGGCCGACGGCGGCGGACCTATCACGCGTGCGCTCGTCCCTCCGCCCGTGACGACCGTCGAAATCGAGTACTGCGTCCCCTGTGGCTTCCTGCGCCGCGCCGAGGACGTCCTGCACGTCCTGCTCACGAGCTTCGGCGATCGGCTGGACCGCGTCGCGCTCGTCACCGGCGACCACGGCGTGTTCGTCGTTCGCGTGGACGGCGAGGTGGTCTTCGACGCGAGCGAGGACGACTTCGACGCCGACGAGATCGCCCGCCGGGTGCGCTCGCGGATGTAAACGTGGTGTAGCGCTCACCCCTCTATCTACCGTCAGCGAGCAGCGCGAACGAAGGGGTGCGCAGGAAACCGATCGTACTGAACCCCCTGGCGGACTGAAAGGGCGAGCGGGCTACACGAAGCACGGAGCCGTAAGCACCGCAGGCGAACGCAGTGAGCCGAGGAGCACAGCGTGTTCCGCGCGAGTGTAGCCCGCGAGGGCTTTCGAGGTGTTCTCGGCTACTGTCGAGTACGTGAACGTGACCTCGAAAGCCCTCGCGCTCTCGGGTCGGGGGGCTCGCTGCGCGCGCTCTCTCGCGTCGCTCGTTCGCGTGCTTACGTCGCCCGCCTTCCCCGAGCCCCCTCGCCCTTTCAGTCCGCCAGGGCGTTCGACGTACTCGTCCCGACAACGGAACCCTTAGGCGCGGGTCGGACCTCGGATCAGGTATGGTTGTGGTCGCCGAGGACGTCTCCCGCGCGTACGGCGAGCGCGTCGCGCTCGACGGCGTCTCGCTGTCCATCGACGAGGGGGAGGTGTACGCGCTGATCGGTCCGAACGGCGCGGGGAAGACGACGCTCGTCCGCTCGCTCACGGGCACCACCGACTACGAGGGGCGCGTCGAGCTGTTCGGCGTCCCCCCGACGGAGGTCGACCCCCAGCGCCTCGGCCTCCTGCCCCAGTCGTTCGATCCGCCCGAGCGCCTCACCGCCCGCGAGCTGGTCGGCTACTACGCCGGGCTGTACGACCGCGCCCGGCCGGTCGAGGACGTGCTCGCCGACGTGGGGATGACCGCCTCGGCCGACACGTGGTACGAGAGGCTCTCCGGCGGCCAGCAGCGCCGGGTGTGCGTCGCCGCGACGCTCGTGAACGACCCGGACCTGCTCGTGCTCGACGAGCCGACGACGGGCATCGACCCCGCCGGGCGGCGCGACCTCCGGGACCTCCTCGAATCGCTCGCCGCAGGGGGGACGACCGTCCTGCTCACGACCCACTACATGGAGGAGGCAGAGCGGCTGGCCGACCGCGTGGGGCTGCTCGCCGAGGGCCGCCTCGTCGCGGAGGGGACGCCGGACGCGCTCGTCGCGGAGCACGGCGGGGCGAGCCGCCTCGAACTGCGCACCGCCGCCGACGAGGACGCCGCCCGCGCGCTGATGGACGCGGGCTACGCCGTCGAGCGGACCGCGCGGGCCGTCGTCGTCTCCGGCGTCGCGCCCGAGGGGATCGGCGAGGTCGTCGGGGCGCTCGCGGCCGCCGACGTCGGCTACGACGCGCTCTCGTGGCGCCAGCCCGACCTCGAATCGGTCTACCTGGCGCTCGCCGGCGCGGACGTGACAGAGACCGGCGAGGCGAGAGAGCGCGAGGCGGGGGTCGTCGCGTGACGCTGACCGCCCGCGTCGGGTCCGAGACGACCGCCGCCCTGCGCTCGTTTCTGCGCCGCCGGACGGCGGTGTTCTTCACGTTCTTCTTCCCCGTGATCATCATCCTCATCTTCGGCGCACTGGTGGGGACGCAGCCGACCGGCGGGGGGCTGTTCGCCGAACCGCCGGCCTACTACCTGCCGGGCTACCTGGCCGTCGTGGTGCTGTTCACGCCCCTCTCGCGGGTCGGCAGCGAGGTGGCGCGCCACCGCGCGGGCAACCGGTTCGAGAAGCTGGCGACGACGCCCCTCTCGCGGACCGAGTGGCTCCTCTCACACACGCTCGTCAACGTCGGCATCATCGGCGTCGCCGCGCTCGTCATCTTCGTGCTGGTGGTCGTCGTGACGGGTGCCGAGATCCCCCTGACGGCCGACCTCGCGCTCGTGGTCCCGTTCGTCGCGCTGGCGGTCACGCTGTTCTGCGGGGTGGGCGCGCTGCTCGGCCGGATCGCCGACTCGCAGGACGGCGTCATCGCCGCGAGCAACGGCATCGCCGTCCCGCTTTTGTTCCTCTCGGAGACGTTCGTACCGCCGTCGCTGCTGCCGGCGTGGTTCGTCCCCGCGCTGTCGCTCTCGCCGCTCACCTACTTCGCCCGCGGCGTCCGGAACGTGACGTACCCGGCCGCGGGCGGCGACCCGCTCCCGAACCTCGCCGTGCTCGGGGCGCTCACCGTCGTCTTCTTCGCCGCCGGCGCGTTCGCGCTCCCGCGGACGGACTGATCCGCCGCTCGCCGCTACGTTCATGCCCGCCGCAAGTATTGCCTCGACTATGGACGAGACCACCCCACTGGAGAACATGCTGGCCCAGATGGAACGGGCCCAGGAGTACGCGCAGGTCGATCCGGGCATCTTCGAGCGCCTGAAGTACCCCGAGCGGACGCTGAAGGTGACGCTCCCGGTGCGGATGGACGACGGGAGCGTCGAGGTGTTCACGGGCTACCGCTGTCAGTTCGACAGCGCCCGCGGACCCTACAAGGGCGGCATCCGCTATCACCCGAGCGTGACGATGGAGGAGGTGACAGCCCTGGCGGGGTGGATGACGTGGAAGACGGCGCTCGTGGACCTTCCCTACGGCGGGGCGAAGGGCGGCGTCATCTGCGAGGTCAAGGAGATGAGCACGGACGAACTGCGCCGCATGACCCGCCGCTACACGGAGGGTATCCGGCGGATGATCGGCCCCCACATGGACGTGCCCGCGCCGGACATGAACACCAACCCCGAGGTGATGGCGTGGATCATGGACACCTACTCGATGTACGAGGGGTACAGCATCCCACAGGTCGTCACGGGGAAACCCCTCTCGCTCGGCGGGACGCCGGGGCGCGTCGAGGCGACCGGCCGCGGCGTCGCCATGATCACCCGGAAGGTCTTCGACTACCTGGAGGAGGACCTCCACGAGGCGACCATCGCGATCCAGGGGTTCGGGAACGTCGGCAACTGGGCCGCGCGCCTGCTCGTCGAGATGGGGGCGAACGTCGTCGCCGTCAGCGACGTCACCGGCGCTCGCTACGACCCCGACGGCCTGGACCTGGGCTCGCTGCTCGCGTTCTCCGAGGGCGGTGGGACGATGGAGGGGTACCCGGACGCGGAGTTCATCTCCAACGAGGCGCTGCTCGAACTGGACGTGGACGTGCTCATCCCCGCCGCGGTCGCCGACGTCATCACCACAGACAACGTGGACGACGTGCGGGCGTCGGTGATCGTCGAGGCGGCGAACGGCCCGACGACGACGTCGGCCGACGACGCGCTCATCGAGCGCGACGTCCCCGTCGTGCCGGACATCCTCGCCAACGCGGGCGGCGTCATCGTCTCCTACCTGGAGTGGGTGCAGAACACCCAGGAGTACTCCTGGACGCTCTCGCAGGTGAACGCCGACCTCGAACGCCGGCTCACGGGGTCGTTCGACGAGGTCGTCGACGCCTACCACCGCCACGAGACGCCCGACCTCCGGACCGCGGCCTACACGATCGCCCTCCGACGGGTCGCCACGGCGCACGAACTGCGCGGGCTCTTCCCCTGAACGGCGGTCGAGGGGCGGGAAGCGAGAGGAGAAGAGAGCGTCAGCGGATCGGGATGTCGGTGCCCCGCCCCCGCCGCCGGGGGCCGGGTCCGGGTCCGCGCCGGCTCGGTCCGTGGCGGGCCGCCGGGCGCTCGCCGAGCGTCACGTGGACTCGGCGCTCGCGGCCGTCCCGGACGAGGTCGACGGCCACCCGCTCGCCCGGGCGGGTCTCGAGCAGGAGGTGGCGCATCAGCCCCTCGTGGCTGTCGACGGGATTGCCGTCGATGTGCGTGACGACGTCGCCGCCGACGGGGATCTCCCGTCCGCGGACGCGCCGGGTGCCGGTACAGCCCCGCAGCGCGTCGCTCGCCGGGCCGGCGCTCACGTCCACGACGAGGACGCCGCCCACCGCGGAGAGGCCGTTCGCCTCCGCGACGGTCGGGGAGACGTCGAGCGTGCGCACCTTCAGGTAGGAGTGGCGGTACGCGCCGTCCTCGATGAGCGCGGGGACGATCTGTGCTGCGACCTCGGCGCTGACGGCGAAGCCGATGTTGTCGCCGCCGCGGGCGCGGTTGACGCCGACGACCGCGCCGTCGGTCGTGACGAGCGGGCCGCCGCTGTTGCCCGGGTTGATGGGCGCGTCGGTCTGGACGGTGTCGGGGATGGCGAACCCCCGCTGGGTGGGCATCGAGCGGTTCGCGCCGCTGACGACGCCCGCGGTCAGCGAGCCGTCGAGACCCATCGGGTTGCCGAGCGCCGCGACTGGCGTTCCCGGGACCGGGTTCGACCCGGCGAGCGGGAGCGCCTCCGCGTACTCGGGGTGATCGCCCACGCGAACCACCGCGAGATCGGTGTAGGCGTCCACGCCGACGACCTCGCCGACGCGCCAGTCGCCCTCGCTGAAGCGCACGTCTACCGCCTCGTTGCCCCCCACGACGTGGGCGTTGGTGACGACGTAGCCCTCGCCGTCCATGACGTCGAAGACGAAGCCGGAGCCCGCCCCGCCGGGGGTACGTCCGTCGCCCGCGAGGTAGATGGAGACGACCGAGGGGATGGTCGAGCGATACAACTCCTCGTAGCTGTGAACGTCGGTCATAGCGTAGTGCCGACGCGCCTCGCGCCGGACTTACCTCGAGTTAGGTCGCGCGGATTGATAAGGCGTGCGCTGTCGTGTCACGGGCGCGCACGTCGGTCACGCGTGTGTCGAGTGGCGGAGCGAGGCGAGCCAGGAGCGCGCCGGCACCGCGAACAGGAGGAGGACCTCGCCGCGCACCTCCCACGAGTAGACGTGGTTGAGCATGACGTACGTCACCACGCCGAGGAAGAGGCTGAGCGACCACGCCGCGACGGCGACGCGGCCCACCCTCGCGTGGGCGGTCTCCGCGAGCTCGGCGGGCGTGTGGGTCAGCCCGAGGACGACGGCGTAGAGCACGACGGGCACCGCTACCACCGAGAGGAGGATGTGGATCGCGAGCATCGCGAGGTACGCCGGCTCGACGATCCCGGCGTAGGCGGAGAGGAACTGCCCGTCTTCGATCACGAAACTCTTCTCGAACCCGCCGCCCACCTTCCAGAGGTAGAGGACGAGGAAGACGCAGATGAGGCCGAACGCGGTGAGCATCGCGGCGCGGTGCTTGCGAACCTCCCCCCGTCGGATGAGGTACCACCCGAGGAGCAGCGAGGTGAGCGCGAGCGTGTTCACGACCGCGATGAGGTCGGAGAACAGGAGGACGGTCGCCTCGGAGAGCGGGGGGAACAACGGGATGAGCCCCTCGAACGCGCCGATGACGAGCGCGTAGCCGACGACCGAGAGCGCCGCCGTGACCGCCTTCGGGTGGGCTTTCGCGACGTTCTCGGGGGACGCTGTGGCCATAGTTCGAGCTTCGGACGCGAGCCGTATGGCCGCTTCGTTTTCCGCTCTCTCCCGGAGCGTCCCGCGCGCGGCCGATTCGACCACTTACCGTTAGAGTCAAAGCCGACTCTCACGATTGTTCGGCACATGAGTACCGATCAGGGTCAGCGTACTATCCGGTGTCTCGTGGCGAAGGTAGGGCTGGACGGTCACGACCGCGGGGCACACGTCATCGCCCGCGCGTTCCGCG
This sequence comes from Halomarina halobia, assembly GCF_029338575.1. Classification (GTDB taxonomy): domain Archaea; phylum Halobacteriota; class Halobacteria; order Halobacteriales; family Haloarculaceae; genus Halomarina; species Halomarina halobia. Next base: position 1,506,642 of record NZ_CP119992.1, on the reverse strand, counting down.
ACGCGGGCTTCGAGGTCATCTACTCCGGGTTGCACCGCTCGCCCGACGAGGTGGTGCAGGCGGCGGTCCAGGAGGACGTCGACGTGCTCGGCATTTCGATCCTCTCGGGGGCGCACAACACGCTCGTCCCGAAGATCCTCGAGGGGCTCGAGGAGTACGACGCGCTCTCGGACACGCTCGTCATCGTCGGCGGTATCGTCCCGGAGGACGACCGCTCGGCCCTCTACGACGCGGGCGTCGCCGAGATCTTCGGCCCCGGCGCGTCGATGGAAGAGACCATCGACTTCGTCCGCGAACACGCACCCCAGCGCGAATGAACGACGCGAACCGGCGGCTCCTCGACGACCTGCTCGCGGGCAAGCACCGCGCGCTCGCCCGGGTCATCTCCAAGATCGAGGATCGATCGGCGGGCTATCGAGACCTCGTGAGCGCGCTCCACGAGCACACGGGCGACGCGGACGTGATCGGGATCACGGGCAGCCCCGGTGCCGGCAAGTCGACGCTGGTGGACAAGCTCGCGAAGCACTACCGTGAGGAGGGGCTCACCGTGGGCGTCATCGCCATCGACCCCTCCTCGCCGTTCACCGGCGGGTCGGTGCTCGGCGACCGCATCCGCATGGCCTCGACCAACGGCGACATGGACGTGTTCTTCCGTTCGATGAGCGCCCGCGGCAGCCTCGGCGGGCTCTCGACGGCCACCGCCGACGCCGTGAAGGCCCTCGACGCGTTCGGCAAGGACAAGATCGTCATCGAGACCGTCGGCGCGGGGCAGAACGAGATCGACGTCGTGAAGGCAGCGGACACGGTCGCCGTCCTCGTCCCGCCCGGCAGCGGCGACGACGTCCAGATGCTCAAGGCGGGCATCCTCGAGATCGGGGACGTCTTCGTCGTCAACAAGGCGGACATGCCCGGGGCCGACCGGACCGTCCAGGAGTTACGCGAGATGATCCACACCCGCCAGGACTACACCGAGACGGGCCACCACGGCGCGGGCGCGCTCGAGGCGGTCGCGGAGCCGGAGCTCGCCGACGACGGGGAGGGCTGGGAGCCCCGCCTCCTCGAGACGGTCGCCAAGACCGGCGAGGGCGTGACCGACCTCGTGACGGCGCTCTCCGACCACGCCGCCTACCTCGACGAGTCGGGCGCGCGCGAGGAGCGCGAGCGCCAGCGGTACGCCGAGGAGATCCGAACCCTCCTGCGCGAGGACGTGAACCGGTTGCTCGCGGCGGAGATCGATCGTCGGGGCGGCCTCGACGTGCTGGTCGAGGCGGTCGTCGAGCGCGAGCGTGACCCCTACACCGTCGCGGACGATCTGATCGAGCCGCTCGCGGAGTGTCTCGATCGGGGGAGTAATTAAGCGTCCGTCGATCGTACGCCCCGCGCATGAGACTTCGAACCCTCCTGACCGGTACGGCCGCCGGCGCGGGGCTGCTCGCCGCCGTCAACCGAACGCTCTCCTCGCGGGCGAAGACGCTCCGCCCGCCCCTCGGTCGGGCGACCGAGGGCTACCGCTGGCGCGGCTTCGACGTGTCGTACACCGAGGCGGGCGATCCCGACGCGCCGGACCTCCTCCTGCTCCACGGCGTCAACGCCGCCGCGTCGAGCGCCGAGTTCGAGGCCGTCTTCGACGCGCTCGCCGAGGACTACCACGTGATCGCGCCGGACCTCCCCGGGTTCGGGCTGTCCGACCGCCCGCCGCTCATGTACTCGGCGTCGCTCTACTCGACGTTCGTGGCGGACTTCGCGCGGGACGTGACCGACCGGCCGACCGTCGTCGCCTCCTCGCTGTCGGGCGCGTACGCCGCGCAAGCCGCGGAGACGGTCGACTTCGAGGAGCTCGTCCTCGTCTGTCCGACCGCCTCCACGATGCCCGGCCGCCGGACGTGGCTGCGGTCGCTCCTCCGCGCGCCGCTCGTAGGCGAGGCGCTGTTCAACGCGCTGACGAGCCGGCACTCGTTGCGCTACTTCCAGCGCGATCACGGCTTCTACGACATGAGCCACGCCGACGACGAGTGGGTGGCGTACCGCTGGCAGCTCGCCCACCAGCCCGGCGCGCGCTTCGCGCCCGCGTCGTTCGTGAGCGGCTTTCTCGACCCCGACGTCGACCTCGGCGCGACGCTCGCCGACCTCGACGAGCCGATCACGATCGTCTGGGGCCGGGACGCGGACGTCCTGCCGGTCGAGCGGGGAGAGGAGCTGGCAGAGGAGGCCGACGCCCGCTTCGTCGTCTTCGACGAGACGCTGCTCCTCCCGCACTACGAACACCCGGCGGAGTTCGCCGTGCTCGTGCGGGGCGAACTCCCCGCGCGGACGGAGTACGCCAACGTGCAGTAGGTCGCGTCGAAGTCGGCCGTCCGGGTGCGATCGGGAGCACCTCCTCGACCGCGACGACGGACGCTCAGCGCGGTACGAACCGCACCAGTCGCTCGCCGGTCGTCGTCGACTCGCCGAGCGTCGCGCCGACCGTCATCCCCGTCTCGACGGCCTCGGGGTCGGCGTCAACGATCCCCGTCAGCCGGACGGTGCCGAAGTCGACGACGGCGGTCGCGTACGGCGCGTCCTCGTCGAACTGAGGCGTCGGGACGCGGACGACGGTGTAGGTCGCGACCGTACCCGACTCGGGGAGGGGACGCTCGTCGAGGTCGCGCGCGCCGCAGTGCGGGCAGACGCGCCGGGGCGGGAGCGATCCGTGACCGTCGGGACAGCGCAGGTAGTACCCCTCGCCCGCCTCGATCGCGTCGAGCAGGTCGTCGAACCCCTCGTTCCGGCCCGCGCTACCGCGCTCGTCTCCGCTCACGCGACCACCTCCAGTACGTGGACCGTCGCGCTGGCGACCGTGCCGCCCGCGTTGTGCGCCAGGCCGACGCGCGGATCGCCGGCGTCCGACGCGCGCGGGTGGGTCCCCGAGAGCAGTCGCGCGAGCGAGACCACCTGCGCGACGCCGGTCGCACCGACCGGGTGGCCCTTCGCCTTCAGGCCTCCCGAGAGGTTCACCGGCAGGTCGCCGTTGCGGGTCGTCTCGCCGCGCCGGGCCGCGCCGATGCCCTCGCCGGGGTCGTAGAAACCGAGCGCCTCGACGGCGAGCACCTCGGCGATCGTGAAGCAGTCGTGGACCTCCGCCACGTCGACGTCGTCGGGGCCGATCCCCGCGTCGGCGTAGGCCTCCTCGGCGGCGTCGGCGGTCGCGGGCGAGCGCGCGAAGTACTCCCGGTCCTGCAGCGCGAGGTTGTCGCCGCCCTGCCCCGTGCCGGTGACGGCGACCGGGGCGTCGAGTCCGGCCCGTTCGGCGTAGTCGTCGCTCACGAGCACGACGGCGCTCGCGCCGTCGGTGATGGGACAGGAGTCGTAGAGCCCGAGCGGGTCGGCGATGCGCGGCGCGTCGAGCGCCTCCTCGACCGTGATCGACGAGCGGAACTGCGCGTGCTCGTTCGGCAGGGCGTGTTCGTGATTCTTCACGGCGACGTGCGCGAGGTCCTCGGCGCTCCCGCCGAACTCCTCGAAGTACGCCCGCGCCATCAGCGCGTAGGCGGCGGGGAAGGTCATCCCGGCGCGGATCTCGTAGAGGTCGTCCGCGGCGATGGAGAGGCCCTCCGTCGCGCCCGCGGTGCCCATGTTCGTCATGCGCTCGGCCCCGCCGACGAGCACCACGTCCGCCTCGCCGGTCCGCACGGTTCTGACAGCCTCGCGGACGGCGACGCCGCTCGACGCGCACGCGGATTCGTAACGCGTGGCCGGTGCGCGGACGCCCACGGCCTCGGCCATCTGCGGGCCCATGTGCCCCTGGTGCTCCGCGAGTTCGCCCATGAAGTTCCCGAAGTAGAGGTGCTCGACGTCGCCCGGCTCGACGCTCGCCTCGTCGAGGGCGGCCAGCCCGGCCTCGGCAAACAGGTCGCGCCCGGTGCGATCAGGGAACCGACCGAAGCGAGTCAGGCCGGTACCGGCAATGCGTACCTTTGACATGGACGGACCTAGTTCGCTGCCCGGTATATGTCTGCCGTCTAAGGACGACGACGCGCCCGATCGGCAACGACGATAGACGAACTCGTCTACGACGGTCGCCGTCGACCCTAGGCGCGGCGCGCTCGGGAGCGCTAGCGAACAGGCGACGCCAGGGTGGGGTCGCGGGGCGTGGCGTCGCGCAACCGCGAGCGCCCCGCGACCGAAGTCAGGTCACACGGACGCTGGTCCCGCTCTCGGATATAAACGTACGGGCCGAGCGAACGATCCGACAGCCCCGACCGCCACCGCAGACGCCAGCGCACCGTCCCGCGAGGAGCGCGGACGACGCGAACGGCCGGCGCTACCGGCCGTGAGCGAGGCGCGAAGCGCCGAGCGAGCGGACGCGCCGAACCCCCGAAGGGGGTGAGGCGCGGTTTTGGTCCAGCTTTTACCAGGGAGCCGGGCGCGACCGCGAAGCGTGTCGCGCCCAGCGACCGCAGGAAAAGGTGGCAGTTCGAAAGGCGGTGGTTCTAGATCCCCATGTCGCGGGCGGCGTCGGGGATCGGGAGGTCGCCGACGGTCACGCCCAGGAGTTCCGCCGCGTGGTCGAGCGCCATGTCGAAGCCGTAGTAGCGCTCCAGTTCGTCGCCCGTCGGGGTCGGACGGACCTTCAGCATGGCGTAGCCGTCGACGTTCTGCGCGACCGCCGCGGTCGCGCCGCCCCCTGACCGCTCGAAGGTCAACACGCGCTCGCCGTCGGTCTCGAAGTAGCGGGCGGTGACGTCGCCCGCCTCCGCGGTGTCCTCGGAGTCCGTCATGACGAGGGGTAGGGGGAGCCGCCTGTCGTCTCTGTCGGTTCCCGACGAGGGTTCGAGTAGGGGAGCGGGACCTGCGCGGCACGTTCGATCGACACCGATGACGTCGCCGCCGTCCGTGGAGATATCGGCGGGGAGGGGCTCCGACTTCGACGCTGCCGGACCGAGCGATCACTCGCCGCCGGCAACGGTTTCGGGGGCGAGCCGGTCGATCACGCCGTCGAAACCGTCGTCGAAACTCAGAACCGAGTCGATGTCGTGCCGGTCGACCATCGCGACGATCGTCGCGTCGGTGAAACTGAGTCCGTGATCGGAGTATCGCTCGTACGCCTCGACGGCCTCGTCGAAGAGGGTCGGGGTGAAATACCGGAGGTCGATGGCTTCCGGATACCCGTCGCCCCGGATTCGGCGTCCGAGTTCGACGGCGTCCTCGATGCGGCCCGTCCGTCGGTGCGTGAGCGTCACGACTTCGTCGTAGACGTAGTCGCTCGTGACCGCTCGGCCGAACGCCGCCGACCGAAGCACGCGATTGAGCGCGGCGACGCCGACGTCGTGTCGGCTCGCGTCCGTGTCGTGATGTGCGTAGAAGACTCCTGTGTCGACGAAGACGCTCATCCGTAGAGTGTCTCGTCGATGTCCGCCTCGTCCGTCTCGCCGCCCGAGGAGATCATCCCCTCGTTGAACCGCTCGATCTCCTCGTCCGTGAGCGCGGCCTCCCCCTCGCGGAACGAGTCGATGAACTCCGAGCGCGACTCGTAGGCGGACTCCACGATACGCGTCAGGATCTCCTGCTGAGTGACCTTCACCCCGGTCTCGAGCCTGATCTCGGCCTGCAACTCCTCCAGTTTGGACTTCGTTTCCTCGTCCATCTTGACTGCGGTCGCCATGAGTGGGGTTACCTCTTCAACTGGGTTAACGTTTCGACCGTAGCGGCAGTCGAGTCCGGAGAGGGGACTGCTGCTCCCCTCCGTCCGGATGTATCCCCGCACTGTGCGGCGAGACCGTCGGTTCCCGACGAGGGTTCGTGTAGGGGAGCGGGACCTGCGCGGCACGTTCGACACGTTCCGACCGATCCACCTCGCCGCCGTCGCTGTCGTGACCGTCACGCTAGTTACGCTCGCCGTCCTCCTCGCCCAGTCCTGGTGGGTCCTCGCGTCCGCCGGCCTCCTCGTCGCGTCGGTGCTGTTCGCCGATCTGTCCGCCGCGTCGGTGCTCGCCCTCCTCGTCCGCGAACGACTCGACGCCGGACTCGACGAGTGAATCGCAAGCCTAGGGGCGCACCGCCCCGTCCCTCCCGCCATGGCGAAGTGGCTCGAAAGCGGCACTCGACGGGACGTCTGCGCCATCCTCTACGCGGGCGGAGAGCTTCGCGCCCCGCAGTTGAAGCGGCGGCTGGAGGCGCACTACGACGCCCGCATCGATCCGAAGCGCTTCTACGGCCGGCTCGACGCCCTGGTCGAGTCGGGGCACGTCGAGCGGCGGGTGGACGGGCTGGACGACATCTACGCGCTGACGGACGCCGGCGCGCGGGCCATCCGCGATCACTACGCGTGGCTCCGGGAGCTGATCGAGGGACAGGAGTAGTCCGGCGAACGGGCGCTCCGCGGTTCAGGAGAGCAGTTGCGCCGCGATCGTGTTGCGCAGCACCTCGCTCGTCCCCTCGTAGATCTCGTTGAGCTTGGCGTCGCGGTAGAACCGCTCGGCGGGGAAGTCCTTGGTGTAGCCGTAGCCGCCGTGGATCTGGATGCCCTCGTTTGCGACCTCGCGGGAGACCTCGCTGGCGTAGAGCTTCGCCTGCGCGGCCTCCTTGATGAACGGCTCGCCGCGGATCTTCAGGTCGGCCGCCTGGTGCATGAGCAGGCGCGCGGCGCTCGTCTTCGTGTCCATGTCCGCGAGCTTGTGCTGGATGGCCTGGAACTCGGAGATCGGGCGGTCGAACTGCTCGCGCTCCTGGGAGTAGCGGAGCGCCTCGTCGAGGGCGGCCTGCGCGATGCCGACGCCCCGGGCGGCGATGGTGATGCGCCCGCCGTTGAGCGTCTTGAGCGCGTGGACGAACCCCTCGCCCTCCTCGCCGAGCCGGCGCTCCGCGGGGATGCGCATGTCGGCGAAGCGCAGTTCGGCGGTGGGACAGCCCTTGTCGCCGAGCTTGTCCTCGGTCCCCTCGACGACGAACCCGTCGTCCTCCTCGGGGCGCACGACGAACGAGGAGATGCCCCGCCTGCCCGCGTCGGGGTCCGTCTTGGCGAAGACGGTGACGGTGTCGGCGACGGAGCCGTTGGAGATCCACAGCTTCCCCCCGTTGACGACGTACTCGTCGCCGTCCTTCTCGGCGGTCGTCCCCATCGCGGGCACGTCGCTGCCCGCCTGCGGCTCCGAGAGCGCGAACGCGCCGACGTCCCGCCCCTCCGCGAGCGGCGTCAGGTACTCCTCCCGCTGCGCGTCGTCGCCGAACTCGTAGAGCATGTTGCCGGCCAGCGAGGTGTGCGCGGCGACGATGGTGCCGAGACCGCCCGACCCCCGCGAGATCTCCTCGAGGCCGATGGCATAGGCGTGGTAGTCGAGGCCCGCACCGCCGTACTCCTCGGGGAAGGGCATGCCCATCAGTCCGAGGTCGCCCATCTCGCGGACGAGGTCGCGCGGGAATTCGTCGGTCCGGTCGATCTCCGCCGCGACGGGAACGACCTCCTCGTCGACGAACTCGGCGACCATGTCCCTGATCTGTCTCTGTTCCGCGGAGAGGCTGAAGTCCATGGACTCGGTTGCGGGTGATCGATCCTGTACTTTTCCCTTCCGGGGGTAGAAGGTGCCGCTCCCCCGGCGGCCGCTCAGCGCCTCCGCTGGTACAGCCGGATCCCGAGTTCGGCGAGGAGCCCGACGACGCTCCAGCGGTACGCGAGGACCGCCGCACCGGCGAGCAGCGCCGCGACGCGCTTGTTTCCACGATACAGCGCCATCCCCGCCTCCGCGACCATCGAGAGCGCGCTCAGCCGGCGCGAGGATTTCGATCTGAGGAACTTACCTGCTCCCATGGCGTTCGGTAGGTCCGCCGGTCCGAAAAGCCCCGGGCCGGCGTACGCCGGCAGCCGCCGGGACGGAGCGACCCTTTCGACGGCCGCGGCGGGGGATCGCCTAGTCGTACTCGTAGAAGCCCCGCCCGGTCTTCCTGCCGAGGTCGCCCGCGTCGACCTTGCGCTTCAGGAGGTACGCCGGTTTGTACCGGTCGCCGAGTTCCTCGTGGAGCGTCTCGGTCGCGTCCAGGCAGATGTCGAGGCCGATGTGGTCGGCCAGTTCGAGCGGCCCCATCGGGACGTTGGTGCCGAGTTTCATCCCGCGGTCGATGTCCTCCTTCGTGGCGACGCCCTCGTCGAACGCGCGGACCCCCTCGTTGATCCACGGCATGAGGATGCGGTTGGAGACGAACCCCGGCTTGTCGTCTGCCTCCCAGGTCTCCTTGCCCAGCGCCTCCGCGAACGCGTGGGCGAGTTCGACGGCCTCCGGGGCGGTCCGCTCCCCGACGACGACCTCGACGCCCGTCATGATCGGGACGGGGTTCATGAAGTGCAGACCGACCACCTGCGCCGGGCGGTCGGTCGCGCTCGCGATGGTCGTGATCGACAGGGTGGAGGTGTTCGTCGCGAGGACGACGTCCTCCTCGACGATCCCGTCGAGGTCGGCGAAGATCTCCCGCTTGACCTCCATGTTCTCGAGGGCCGCCTCGACGACGAGGTCACACTCGGCGAGGTCCGCGAGGTCGGTCGTCCCCGAGAGCCTGTCGAGGGCGGCCTCGGCCTCGCCCTCGGTGAGCCGTTCCGCGTTCACGAGCCGTTCCAGGCTGTCCTCGATGTTCGAGAGGCCGCGGTCTATGAACTCCTGCTCTACGTCCCTGACCACCACGTCGTAGCCGTTCGTGGCCGCGACCTGCGCGATGCCGCCGCCCATGGTGCCCGCGCCGACGACGCCGACGCGCGCTACGGAGTCGAATCCACGCATACCGGAGAGGACGCCCCCGACGAGTAAAGCGTGCCGGCTCTCCGTTCTCTTCCCCGCTACCCCCGGACGAGCGCCGGGAGCGCGTCGAGCCCGTCGATCTCGTGGGTCGGCGCGACCTCGCACTCGACGGGTCGCCCGCGCGTCAGCAGCGCCGAGTCGATGCCCGCGTTCGCGGCCGCCTCGACGTCGCAGGCGCTGTCGCCGACGTAGAGCGCGTCGCGCGTCCCGAGGTCCGAGAGCGCCTCGTTCACGTAGTGGGGGTCCGGCTTTTTCCGCCGCAGGCCCTCCGGGGTGAAGGGACAGCCGTAGACGGCGTCGAACCGATCCTCGATGCCGAAAAAGCGGAGGACGTACGCGACGGCCTCGTGCTGGTTGTTGCTCACGAGGCCGAGCGGAACGTCGAGCGACCAGACGGCGTGCACGTCGTCGTAGAGGTTCCGGAGTCCCGCCCGGAGCTCGCGCTTCTGCTCCCGGACCGCGTTGGCGGCGGCCTCGTAGCAGAAGTCCATCGCGTCGATCCGGTTGCGCCGACAGAGCCGCCCGATACCCTCGACGTTGCCGGCGACGAGCGCCCGCACGTCGTCGTGGGTCGGGCGTCGCATGTCGAACTGCCGGAAGGTCCGCTCGGTCGCCCGGCGGAAGGCGTCCCGGCTGGGGAGCTCGACGAGCACGCCGTCGTTGTCGAAGATCACCGCGTCGTACGTCACGCGAACCCCTCCGTCTGGTGAGTGTGATCAGGGAGCAGCTTCGCTGCGACCGTGGTCACGCGAATCCCCCCGGGATGAGTGTGATCTTGTCGGGCGCTTCGCGTCCGACGGTGGTCACGCGAATTTCCCCTGGATGAGTGTGATCAGGGAGCAGCTTCGCTGCGACCGTGGTCACGGCGACTACCCCTCGTCGTCCGTTCCCCCGTATCGCGTGTGCCCAGTTCGTGGTCATATCCCTGCTGTCGTGAGCACTCGCGCTCGGTGAGTATCAATCTGTCCGATTCGATCCGACGCGCTCGGCGCGTGGCACTAACAGTATTATACCTCGTTGTCGAACACCCGTCCGTACATGATCCCGATCGACGACAGTCCGCTCGTCCGAGACGGTAAGGTGCTCATTCTCGCGTACGACCACGGCCTCGAACACGGCCCGGTCGACTTCACCGACGTCCCCGAGAGCGCGAACCCCGAGCGAACCTTCGAGGCGGCGACCCACCCCGCGGTCACCACCGTCGCCGTCCAGAAGGGGATCGCCGAGGCCTACTACCCCTCCTACGAGGACGACGTGAACCTCCTGATGAAGCTCAACGGCACGTCCAATCTCTGGATGGGTGAACCCGACTCGGCCGTCAACTGCTCGGTCGAGTACGCCTACGAGGTCGGCGCGGACGCCGTCGGCTTCACGCTCTACGGCGGTTCCAACCACGAGATCGAGATGGCCGAGGAGTTCCGCGCGGTACAGGAGGAGGCGCGCGCCTACGAACTCCCCGTCGTCATGTGGTCCTACCCGCGCGGGCAGGGGCTGAAGAACGACACCAGCGAGACGACCATCGCCTACGCCGCCCGCCTCGCGCTCGAACTCGGCGCGGACGTGGCGAAGGTGAAGTACCCCGGCTCGAAGGAGGGCATGGAGCACGCCGTCCGCATGGCGGGCAAGACGAAGGTGGTCATGTCCGGCGGGTCGAAGACCACGGACCGCGAGTTCCTCGAGTCCGTCAAGGCCGTGATGGACGCCGGCGGGAAGGGACTCGCCGTCGGCCGCAACGTCTGGCAGCGCGAGGACCCGACGCGCATCCTCGACGCCCTGGAGCGGGTCATCTACGAGGGCGCGTCCGTCGACGCCGCGCTCGAGGAGTGAGATGAGCGGGGACGACGTCATCGAGGCGGTCTTCGAGGCCGTCGCCGCGGCGACCCCCGAAATCAGGGAGAGTCTCGTCGGCCGTCGCCGCTACGAGGCGGGCGAGAACCCGTCGGGCGAACAGCAACTGGAGGCCGACGTCTACGCCGACCAGCTGTTCGAGGAGCGCCTGCTCGCGCTCGACGGCGTCGCCTCCTACGCCAGCGAGGAGCGCGAGGGGATCGTCCGCGCGGACGGTACGTCCGCGGACGCGGATTCCACGAAGGGGAAGACGCGGGCGGGGAGCGGGGGAGACGGCGGCGATGGGGACTACCACCTCGCGCTCGACCCCCTCGACGGCTCGTCGAACGTCAAGCCGAACAACGTGATGGGGACGATCGTCGGCGTCTACGACGAACCTCTGCCGGCGGGGGGCGACGCGCTCGTCGCCGCCGGGTACGTCCTCTACGGCCCGCTCACGACGATGGTGACCGCCCGCGACGGGCGGGTCACCGAGTCAGTCGTCCACGGGGGCGAGCGCCACGCGGCGACCGCCGACCTCGCGCTCCCGGACGACCCCACCGTCTACGGGTTCGGCGGGCGCGTCCCCGACTGGACCGACGAGTTCGCCGCCTACGCCCGCGAGGTCGAGCGGGAGCTCAAGCTCCGCTACGGCGGCGCGATGATCGGCGACGTCAGCCAGGTGCTCACCTACGGTGGGATCTTCGCGTACCCCGGCCTCACCACGCACCCGAACGGGAAGCTCCGGCTCCTGTTCGAGGGCCTCCCCATCGCCGCGATCGTGGAGACGGCCGGCGGCGCGTCCACCGACGGCGAACGGTCGTTGTTGGAGCGGACGCCGGAGGAACTCCACGAGCGCACGCCCGTCTTCGTCGGGAACCGCGAGTACGTCGAGCGCGCGGAGTCGGCGCTGTCGGAGTAGCCGAACCGTCCGCCGCCGATCCCCTCGACGCCCCCGCGGTGCCGTCCCCGACCGCCCCGCTGGCCGACGCGGCCCGGGCGGCGACAAGATAACGGTTTTCACCCCCCTCCGCGCAATTCTTGCGCATGAAGGTTCGCATCGACGAGGGCGCGAGCGAGGACGAGGCCGCCGCCATCGCCGCCGCGCTAGCGCGCCACGCCGTCGAGGAGGTACGGGTGTACGTGGGGGACGCGGCCGAGCCCGCCGTCGTCCACGAGGGCGACCGCGTCGGGGACGCCACGCCCCACGACGATGTCGGGCCGACCGACCGGGAGATCACGCTGCTCGAGGAGATCGCCACCATCGAGCAGGGGGGGCCGGAGAAGTACAGGGAGCGGCTGTCGGACCAGGGGAAGCTGTTCGTCCGCGACCGCCTCGACCTCTGGTTCCCCGACGGGCTGCTGTTCGAGGACGGGAAGTTCGCCGAGTTCGACGCGGAGGATCGGATCCCCGCAGACGGCCTGCTCACGGGCGCGGCGGAGTTCGAGGGCCGTGACGTCCACTTCATGGCCAACGACTTCACCGTGAAGGCGGGATCGATGGCCGCGAAGGGCGTCGAGAAGTTCCTCCGGATGCAGCAGCGCGCGCTGAAGACGGGCAAGCCGATCCTCTACCTGATGGACTCCTCGGGCGGGCGCATCGACCAGCAGACCGGCTTCTTCGCCAACCGCGAGGGCATCGGGAAGTACTACTACAACCACTCGATGCTCTCGGGGTACGTCCCGCAGATCTGCGTGCTCTACGGGCCGTGCATCGCGGGCGCGGCCTACACCCCCGTCTTCGCCGACTTCACCGTGATGGTCAAGGGGATGAGCGCGATGGCCATCGCGAGCCCGCGGATGGTGCGGATGGTCACCGGCGAGGAGATCAGCATGGAGGACCTCGGCGGCCCGGAGATCCACACCCGCTACTCGGGGAGCGCCGACCTCGTCGCGGAGGACGAGGAACACGCCCGCGACCTCGTCGCTCAGCTGATCGGGTACCTGCCGAACAACGCGGGGGGGAAGCCCCCCCGCGCCGACCCCGAGGGGCCCGCGCGATCGCCGACGGGGATCGACCGGATCGTTCCCGCGGAACCGAACCGGGGGTACGACATGCGCGAACTGATCGACCACGTGGTCGACGCCGGGTCGTTCTTCGAACTCCAGCCGAACTACGGCGGCGAGATCGTCACCGCCTTCGCGCGCATCGACGGCCGGCCGATCGGCATCGTCGCCAACCAGCCCGCCACGCGCGCGGGGGCCATCTTCCCCGACGCGGCGGAGAAGGCCGCGGAGTTCATCTGGAAGTGCGACGCGTTCAACGTCCCCCTGTTGTACCTCTGTGACACGCCGGGGTTCATGGCCGGTTCGCAGGTCGAGCGGGACGGCATCCTCGAACAGGGCAAGAAGATGATCTATGCCACGAGCAGCGCGACGGTGCCCAAGCAGTGCGTCATCGTCCGCAAGGCCTACGGCGCGGGTATCTACGCGATGAGCGGCCCGGCGTACGACCCCGACTCGACTATCGCGCTCCCGAGCGGCGAGATCGCGATCATGGGTCCCGAGGCGGCCATCAACGCCGTCTACCGGAACCGGCTCGACGCCATCGAGGACCCCGACGAGCGCGCCCGTCGCGAGGCGGAACTGCGCGAGGAGTACCGACAGGACATCGACGTCCACCGGATGGCGAGCGAGACGGTCATCGACGAGATAATACCACCGAGTTCGCTCCGTAAAGAATTGGCTAACCGGTTCGAGTTCTACGAAACGGTCCGGAAGGACCTCCCTGACAAGAAGCACGGAACCGTTCTGTAGGCGGTAACGCCCCGAATCGGGCCGTCGCGTCGCGCTCGCGTTCCGTCGCTCGCTCGGATCGCACTATACCGTTCTTTACGTCGACCCGTCCGGGGGTAGGTCACTGGTAACAATGGCGAAACGGGTGTTCCCCTGAGGTACGACTCCGGCGGCGTCCGTCACGGACGTCGTCCCTCAGGCAACCCCATGTCTTCCATCGAACTCGCCGCGTACGTGCGCCACGGCTGGAACGACCGCTCGCTGCTCTCGGTAGCCGCGCGACACGAGCGTGCGTTCTGGGGGCTCGCCGTCACGGCGATGCTCCTCGACATCGGCCTCACGTACTACGGCTTACGGCTCGGCCTCGTCGAGATGAACCCGATCGCGTCGGAGATCATCGCGAAGTACGGTCTACCGGGAATGATCGGCATGAAGTCGTTCGGCTTCGGCGTGGCCCTGTTCGGCCGCCGCGTCGTCCACCGACGGTACGCGGCGCTCGTGCCGCTCGCGCTCGCGCTCCCGTGGCTCGTCGCGGCGTGCATCAATGTCGTGATGATCGCGTCGATCCTCTGACCCTCTGACCGACCCTACGGTCTCTTCAACGACAGCGCGGTTCGGTCGAACGCACAGACCAGTTCGTCGTCCTGATTGAACGCCTCGACGTGCATGGTCACGACGCCGCGCTCACCGTCGCTCGTCTCGCGCTTGTCGGTGACCGTCGTCCGCGCGTGAATGGTGTCGCCGTGGAAGACCGGAGCGGGGTGCTCGACGTTGTCGTACGAGAGGTTGGCGACGATGGTCCCGTCGGTGGTGTCGGCGATGGACAGCCCGACGGCGAGCGACATCGTGTAGAGGCCGTTGACCAGTCGCCTGCCGAACTGGGTTCCCTCAGCGAACTCCCCGTCGAGGTGCAGCGGCTGCTGGTTCATCGTCATGTCGCAGAACCGCTGGTTGTCACTCTCGCTCACCGTGCGGCGCTTCTCGTGCTCGATGGTCCGTCCGACCTCGAACTCCTCGTAGTGCAGTCCGGGCATGGAGGGGACTCGTCCCGGCGGGTAAAAGCGTCGGGGGTTCGGCCGGTCGCGGCCCGTGGCCGACGCCGTAATGCTCTCCCTTCACGCGTCTCGCCGGGCGCGACCGGCGTCGAACCGGCCCGAGAGCGGCCGGGGCGGCTGTGGACCACGAACCGCCTCGATCCCCGGTCGTCCCGATCCGCCCGCCCGAATCCCACGTGAAACGTTCTCCTATCCTGAGGCGTCGGCCCCGGGACGTCGCGGCGGACCGCCCCGATTCAATACCGTTGGGGGACACCTCTCCCCCATGCCGCGACGAACCGTGCTCTTCTCGCCCGGCGACGAGCCGGAGCTCATGCGAAAGGCCCCCGGTAGCGGTGCCGACGTGATCGTCTTCGACCTGGAGGACGCAGTCGCACCGGACCGCAAGGAGGCTGGCCGCGAGGCCGTGAACGGCGTCCTCACCGACCCCGACTTCGACCCGGACTGCGAGGTGTGCGTGCGCGTCTCCGGCGACGCGGCGGGCGACGACCTCGACGGGGCGCTCGCCGGATCGCCGCGCGTCGACGCCGTGATGCTTCCCAAGGCGGAGTCGGGCGACGACGTGGACGACCTGGCGGCCGCGCTCGCCGCCCGCGACGCCGACCTGCCCGTGTTCGCGCTCTGTGAGACGGCGGCCGGCGTCCTGCACGCCGAGTCGATCGCGAGCGCGGACGCGACGACCGCGATCGCCTTCGGGGCCGAGGACCTCTCGGCCGACATCGGCGCGAACCGCACCGAGGAGGGGACGGAGGTGCTCTACGCCCGCGAGCACGTCGTCCTGGCGGCGAGCGCGGCCGGGATCGACGCCGTCGACACGGTCTTCACGGCCATCGATGAGACCGAGCGCCTCGCCGAGGAGAGCGCCTTCGCGCGGGATCTGGGCTACGACGGGAAGATGGCGATCCACCCGGCGCAGGTGCCCGTCATCAACGACGCGTTCACGCCCAGCGACGAGCAGGTGGCCTGGGCGCGCCGCGTGATCGCGGCGCGCGACGAGCGCGGCGGCGGGGGTGTCTTCCGCGTCGACGGCGAGATGATCGACGCCCCGCTCGTCGCCCGGGCGGAGAACGTCATCGAGCGAGCCGGCGAGCGTCCGTGAGCCACCCGTAAAGGTCACCCTACGCCGGTAGGAGGTAGTTACTCGCCGGACGTAGTACCGGACGACCGCGGGGACGTTGCCCCCCGACACGTTTAACAGCGCCCCTTCCGAGGGTCGGGTATGTCTGACGCGGCGAATCCCTTTGAGAGTCTACAGGAACAAATCGACGACGCCGCCGAGTATCTCTCCGTTCGCTCCGATCTCCTCGAGCGACTCAAGCACCCCGAGCGGATCCTCGAGACGAACCTCACCGTCGAGATGGACGACGGATCGCTCGCGGTCTTCAAGGCGTTTCGATCCCAGTTCAACGGCGACCGGGGTCCGTACAAGGGCGGCATCCGCTATCACCCCGGCGTCACCCGCGACGAGGTGAAGGCGCTCTCGGGGTGGATGGTCTACAAGACGGCGGTCGTCGACATCCCCTACGGCGGCGGGAAGGGCGGCATCGCCATCGATCCCCGCGAGCACTCCGACGGCGAGATGGAGCGCATCACGCGCGCGTTCGCGAAGGAACTGCGTCCGTTCATCGGTCCGGACCGGGACATCCCCGCGCCCGACGTGAACACCGGCCAGCGGGAGATGAACTGGATCAAGGACACCTACGAGAAGCTGGAGAACACGACTGCACCGGGTGTCATCACCGGGAAGGCTCCCGACAGCGGCGGCAGCGAGGGGCGCGTGGAGGCGACGGGCCGGTCGGTCATGCTGACGGCTCGTGAGACGTTCGACTACCTCGGCAAGAAGGTAGAGAACGCGACCGTCGCCGTCCAGGGGTACGGCAACGCCGGGTCGGTCGCCGCGAAGCTCATCGAGTCCGACCTCGGCGGGAAGGTCATCGCGGTCTCGGACTCGAGCGGCGCGGTCTACAACCCCGACGGGCTCGACGCGCAGGCGGTCAAGGACTTCAAGGACGAGACCGGGTCGGTCACCGGGTACGAGGGGGCCAGCGAGGAGTTCACCAACGAGGAGCTGCTGGCGCTCGACGTGGACCTGCTCGTCCCCGCCGCCCTCGAGAACGCCATCGACGCGGAGATCGCGCGGGACGTGCGGGCCGACGTGATCGTCGAGGCCGCCAACGGGCCCGTCACGCCGGACGCCGACGAGATCCTCACCGAGCGCGACGTCGAGGTGCTCCCCGACATCCTCGCCAACGCGGGCGGCGTCACCGTGAGCTACTTCGAGTGGGTGCAGAACCGCCAGCGCTTCTACTGGACGGAGGAGCGCGTCAACGAGGAACTCGAACGGCTCATCACCGAGGCGTTCGACGCGCTCGTCGAGGCGTACGAGGGGAAGGGGACGCCGAACTTCCGGACCGCGGCCTACGTCGTCGCCATCGAACGGGTCGTGAAGGCCCACGAACAGGGCGGGACGTGGCCGTAGGATCCGACTGCGAGGATCGTCCGACTTCCTGACCGTGGGACCGCCACGTCGGCTCAGGTGTCTCGTGGCTGTCCCACGACTGACAAACACCCGACGGGAACTGGTCAGGCGAAGTTACTTATACGTACAGGGTACTATCACGTGGTAGCGTATGTCGCGCGCGAGACGGGGATTCGCGCGTCCGACATCGTGGCGGAGGAGGCGTTCGCGGAGTCGCGTTCCAACTGTCCGGGATCGATTCACGGCCGTCGGGAGGGCGTGACGCCAACCTGCCGGTTCGATGGGTGAGCGGGAGGGTCACCACGTCCCGTGGCTCCGAGCGGAATCCCCGGCCGGAACACACCATGACGAACACCACTGACACATCCACTGACGTATCCGCTGACGAACTTCCGTCGCGAGGACGGGTCCCGACCGGACTCACCGGACTCGACGAGATCCTCGACGGCGGCTATCTCGACAAGCGTAACTACCTGGTGCGCGGCAGCCCGGGCGTCGGCAAGACGCTCATCGGTTTTCACTTCCTCGCGGCCGGTGTGCATGCCGACGATCGGGTTCTCTTCATCAATCTCGGCGAGGCGGAATCGGACATTCGCCAGAACGCAGCGCAGTTCGGGTTCGGAGGCGAGTTCGAGACGGTTCCGATCGTCGATCTGAGTCCGTCTGCGGGGTACTTCACTGACGCCGGCGACATCTTCCCCCCGGACGAGGTGGAAGGTCGATCGGTCACCCAGGAGATCGTCGACGAGGTTCTGGCGCACGAGCCCGATCGCGTCGTCGTCGATCCCCTCTCGCAGTTCCGGTATCTCTCGACCGACGAGGCACACTTCCGCAAGCAGGTCCTGTCGTTCCTGAAGTTCCTCAAGGAGTCGGAGGCGACGGTGGTGCTCACCTCCGAGAGCACCACGGCCACGCCCGACGACGACATCCAGTTCATGAGCGACGGCGTCGTCACCCTCGACTACTCGTCGACGGCCCGGACCCTCGAAATCTCCAAGTTTCGGGGATCCGACTTCCAGGGCGGTACTCACGCCGTCCGCATCGACGATGACGGGATGACGGTCTTCCCGCGACTCCGTCCCGGGAAGCATCGCGCTGACTTCTCGCCGGATCCGATCTCCTCCGGCGTCCCCGAGATGGACCAACTCCTGCACGGCGGGCTAGAGCGCGGCACCGTCACGCTCATCAGTGGCCCGACGGGCGTCGGCAAGACCACCACCGGCGCGCAGTTCATGAAGGAGGCGGCCGGGCGGGGCGATCGGTCGGTCGTCTACCTGTTCGAGGAGGCGAAAACGACGTTCCTGCATCGTTCGGAGGCGATCCATATGCCCGTTCGAGACATGATCGACCGCGGCACGCTGGCGGTGAAGGAGATCGAGTCGCTCCAACTCTCGTCGGAGGAGCTCTCCAACGACATCCGGCACGAAATCGAGGAGGAGGACACCGGCATCGTGATGATCGACGGGATCGAGGGGTATCAACACACCATTCGGGGGGACAGCGATCGGGTGGTCACCGAACTGCACGCCCTCTGCAGCTACCTCCAGAACATGGGCGTCACGACGATCCTGATCGGCGAGGTGGGGGCCGTCACCGGCGACTTCAGGGTCACGAAACACGAGATCAGTTATCTGGCCGACAACGTCCTCTTCCTCCGCTATCTGGAGCTAGACGGCCACCTCCGGAAGGCGATCGGCGTGTTGAAGAAGCGAGCGAGCGACTTCGAACGGACGTTACGGGGGTTCGAGATCACCGAGTACGGGATCGCCGTCGGCGATCCGCTCACCGGACTCCGGGGCGTCCTGCGCGGCGAACCCAGGTGGATCGAAGACTCCAATACGAGTGCCGGATCGAACGGCTGAACGGGTCGCGACCCACTCGCCTCACGAACCGGGACGCGTCCTCGCGCGGACCCGAACCGCTTAAGCGGGTATCGGGCCGCGGGGTTGGTATGAAAGCGACCGCGCGGGCCCACCCGATCCAGGGGCTCGTGAAGTATCACGGGATGCGCGACGCCGAGCTCCGCCTGCCGTACCACGACAGCATCAGCGTCTGCACCGCGCCGAGCAACACGACGACGACGGTCGAGTTCGACCCCGACCTCGACGCCGACGACCTCACCATCGACGGGGAGGCGGTGACGGGACGGGCCGCCGAGCGGGTCGAGCACGTCCTGGACCACGTCCGCTCGCTCGCGGGCATCGACGACCGGGTGCGGTTCGTCAGCGAGTCGTCGTTCCCGACGAACATCGGCTTCGGCTCCTCCTCCTCGGGGTTCGCCGCCGCCGCCACGGCGCTCTGTGCGGCCGCCGACCTCGACATGACGCGACCCGAGATCTCGACGGTCGCCCGCCGCGGGTCGTCCTCGGCCGCGCGCGCGGTCACGGGCGCGTTCTCCCACCTCCGGACCGGCTTGAACGACGAGGACTGCCGCTCCGAGCGCATCGAGACCGACCTGGAGGACGACCTGCGGATCGTCGCCGTCGAGGTGCCCGCGTACAAGGAGACAGAGGAGGCCCACGCCGAGGCCGCCGAGAGCCACATGTTCGAGGCGCGGATGGCCCACATCCACGGCCAGATCGCCGAGATGCGCGACGCGCTCCGCCGGGGCGACTTCGACGCCGCCTTCGAACTCGCCGAGCACGACTCCCTCTCGCTCGCCGCGACGACGATGACCGGCCCCGCGGGGTGGGTCTACTGGCAGCCGACGACCCTCCGCGTGTTCGACGCCGTGCGCGACCTCCGCGACGACGGCGTCCCCGTCTACTTCTCGACGGACACCGGCGCGAGCGTCTACGTCAACACCCCCCGCGAGCACGTCGAGCGCGTCGAGAGGGCGGTGAGCGAGCACGCCCCCACCCGCGTCTGGGAGGTGGGCGGCCCCGCGCGGGTGCTAGAACCGGACGAGGCGCTGTTCTGAGCGGTCGGCTGCTCCAACCGACGTACGCCTCCCTACCGCTCCAGCCCGCACCCGTTACAGGTCAGATCGAACCCGCCGTCGGCGAGCGCGACGCCGTGGCCCGTCTCCTCCTCGCACTCCGGGCAGTAGACGATCGACTCGATCTCGTCCCACCCGTGGCTCGCGCCCGGCGCGCCGACTGCGAGGCCGACGACGCGCTCCTCGCCCCTGTTGCTGCCCCGCTGGAACTCGCCCGGTTCGAATCGGATCGCCGCGCCGGGACCGACCTCGACCTCCTCGGTCTCGTCGTCGATCCCCTCGCGTACCTCGAACGTGGCCGTCCCCTCCTGCACGTAGAACACCTCCTCCTGGTCGTGGTGGGTGTGGAGCCCGCCGGAGAACGACTCGCCGGGGGCGAGTTCGAAGTAGTTCATCGCGAAGTCCGCGGTGCCGAGCACCTTCGAGACGGGCTTCCTGACCTCGTGGACGCGTAGCGGGTTCGGCTCGTTGCGGATCTCGTCCAGGGCGACCCTCTTCATGGCGTGTACGTGCTGGGAGGCGGAGAACATAGCTGTACGGCCTCGGATCCGAATCGGCCGAGCGTTCTCAAGAATGGTGCTGCTGGAACCAGCGAGCGGGTTCCTGCTGAAACCGTTCGAACCAGTGGAGATCGTCGCGTAGGACCTCGTAGACGATTTCGTGGTCGATGTTCCCGTATTGGTGCGCCAACACGTTTCGAAATCCGACGGCCTCTTCCATCCGCTCTCGTGTCTCGGTCGACAGGATTACGGCCACCTCGAGTGCTTCCATCTCCCTCTTCGCCGTCCCGCTGGGTGAGAGGCCTTCGGTCGAGCGGACGTGCTGAGCGAGGTCGATACGCCCCTGAATGAGGTTCATCAACGTGCGTTCGACCGCCCGTTGTATCACCACGTCGTTCAAGTACTCCTGTTCCGGTACGTCCTGCATCTGCCGCAGATCGGCAGTGTATCTGTTAATATGACGTAATTTATCGACGAATACCTTCTCGTCGACCATCCCGGACGTCTCCCTTCGCGAGCCGGTCTATGAACTCCCGGCTCCCGCACTCGCTCGTCCTCCGTGGCTTCGTACTCTCGTTCGACCCGCTTTCGATACGCATCGGCCTCCTTCTCATCTCCGGAGACGAGGATCCCATCGCGGAATGCGGCGTACGCCACGGGTATCGGGAGCGTGTCGATGTCACTCACGTCTACGGAGTGCTCGGCGTACTGCTGGAGTTCAGCATCGATGCGGTTACGGAGCCGGAATCGCTCGCGCGTCTATTCGCTCCGGGAAGTCGAAGCGCGACGTCGACGTCCGACGACTCCTCTGCCGTACCGCGGATTCGTGAGCCGAAGAGGTGCGCGAATTCGACCGCGGTCTGTGCGAGATAGTCCCTCATCCCGTCGATGTCGATCCCATCAACGGTCGGCTCGCTTCCCGCCATAAGGCTACTAATCACTCGCCGCTTAATGTATTTACATCACCGTCCCCCGTCGAATGGCGGTGAGCGGTGATGCATCGAGGCACCGAGCACCGTTCACCGAGCGTCTTTTACTCACCCATCGCCCGCTCGATCGCGCCCGCCAGGTCCGCCCGGAGGTCCTCGACGTGCTCGATCCCCACCGAGACGCGGATCAGGCCGTCGGTGAGGCCGGCGGCGAGGCGCTCCTCGCGCGGGACCGCGGCGTGGGTCATCGCCGTGGGTTGCTCGATCAGGCTCTCGACGCCCCCCAGCGACTCGGCCAGCGCGAACACCTCGGTCCCCGTGACGACGGCGCTCGCCTGCTCCAGCGTGCCGTCGAGTTCGAAGCTCAGCATGCCGCCGAAGTCGTCCATCTGCTCGCGGGCCACCTCGTGCTGGGGGTGCGAGTCGAGGCCGGGATAGTGGACTGCGGCCACGTCGGGGTGGTCGTCCAGCCACGCGGCGAGTTCGCGGGCGTTCTCGCAGTGGCGGTCCATCCGCACGGGGAGCGTCTTCGTCCCCCGGAGGACGAGGAAGCAGCCGAAGGGATCGGGCGTCGCGCCGACGGCGTTCTGGTAGTAGCCGATGCGCTCGTCGAGGTCGGGGTCGTCGGTGATCAGCGCGCCGCCGACCACGTCCGAGTGGCCGCCGAGGTACTTCGTCAGCGAGTGCGAGACGACGTCCGCGCCGAGGTCGAGCGGCCGCTGGAGGTACGGCGTGGCGAAAGTGTTGTCCACGGCGCAGAGCGCGCCGTGCTCGTGGGCGATCGCCGCGACCCGCTCTACGTCCACGACCTGCATCAGGGGGTTCGTCGGCGTCTCCGACCACACGAGTTCCGTCTCGGGGCGCATCGCCGCCTCGATCGCCGCGGGATCGGTCATGTCCACGAAGTCGAACTCGAGGTCGTACGCCTCGTACACGCCCGTAAACAGGCGGTGGGTACCCCCGTAGACGTCGTCGCCGGTGACGACGTGATCGCCGGCCTCGAGGAGGTTCATCACGGTGTTGATCGAGCCCATCCCCGAGGAGAAGGCGCGGCCGTGCGTTCCCCCTTCGAGGCTCGCGAGGTTCTCCTCCAGGGCGGTCCGCGTCGGGTTGCCCGTCCGGGAGTACTCGTAGCCCCGGTGGTCGCCCGGGCCGTCCTGTGCGTACGTCGAGTTGGCGAAGATGGGCGTCATCAGCGCGCCCGTCTCGGGGTCGGGTTCCTGTCCGGCGTGGATCGCGCGCGTCTCGATACAGCGTGAGGGATCGTCCATGGGGAGACCAGCGCGGCCTGCGGTGTGTCTCTTGCCCTTCGCGGGGCGACGGCGCTCCGTCGGTGACCGCCGGACGGGGGGAGGTTCCGGGCCGCGCCCCTTCTCGGCAGAAGGAGTGTGGTTATCGCTCTCTCGGCACTACGAGGGGTGCTGCACCGAAGAGCGCCCGTCACGAAATCGGCTACTGCGACGGTGTGACAGCGCCGCCGAGCGGTGGTGATCCGGGTCCGAGATCGGCGTTTGACGGCACACGAGAGGGCGCCAGTCTATCGCGGCCACCTCCCCACCTGTGGCCGCTCCCGCTCGCATCGGAGCCGGGAGCTCACTCCGTTGGCGTCTCCGGGAGCGCGGCCCCGTACCCACCCCGCCGATCGTGGTGGGACAGGTGACCCCCACGCTACGTCTCCAGCCGACGCGCTCGACGGTCCGTGCGATCGTCAATCCGTTCGGTCGATACACCCATCGCACCCTCGGAGCCGCGCTCGTCGTCCGCGCTGACGGCGTCCCGGCCCGGTGTCTCGCCCCGGTCGAGACACGCCCTCGACACTTCTTCCGGAAGTGACGCGCCGCGTTTCCGGCGTAATCCGTCGTTACTCGGTGACCGTAATTGTCGAACGACTGTACCGAACGGCGTCGGTTTCGACCGCCTGTCCGAACTCGCCGCGTGGGAGACTGTCCGGTCGAAGCTGACACGTCGGCGAGACTGTTGTGACCGTTGTACTAGACAACGATCGGGAACTGTCTCTACCGCCCTCATTAACAATATCCCATGCCGGTGACAGGCCCGTTAGACGACAATGACACTGTTCGACCTCACTGGCTTCCAGCGCGACCTGCTGTACGTGATCGCCGGGTTCGACCAGCCCTCGGGCCAACAGATCAAGGGCGAACTGGAGGCGCACACCGACCGCGAGATCACCCACGGTCGCCTCTATCCGAACCTCGATACGCTCGTCAATCGCGGGTACGTCGAGAAGGGTCAGCTCGACCGCCGAACGAACTGGTACGCGCTCTCCGACGACGGGCGCGAGGCGATCGTCGCCCGCCACGAGTGGGAGGACAACTACGTCCCATTCGAGACGCCGCTACAGACGTAGACGAACGGTGCACCGGCCCTCCGTGACGGGGAGGCGTCAGCCTTCCCACTCCTCGAAGCTCCCGTAGATACCCTTCGAGAGGTAGCGCTCGCTGGAGTCGGGGAAGACGGTGACGACGCTGTCGAAGGGCGCGTCGATCGCGCCCTCCTCGATGCCCTCGGCCACCTGTCGCGCGGCGACGCTCGCCGCGCCGGAGCTGGAGGCGGCGAGGTGACCCTCCTCGCGGGCGAGGCGCTTCAACTCCGCCTGCGCGTCGCGGTCGGGGACGGCGATCACGTTGTCGACGAGATCGGGGTCGAACAGCTCGTTCGTCGCCACGTCGTTCGTCCCGATCCCCTCCGTCTTGTACTCGTGGTGACGGGGGTGGCGGCCGACCGCGCGGCCGTAGACCGACCCCTCGGGTTCGACCGCCGCGACGTGGGTGCTCGGGTGGCGCTCGCGGGCGTACCGGGCGATCCCCATGAGCGTGCCGGCGGTCCCGACGCCGGCGACGACCGCGCCGACCCTCCCCTCGAGCGCCTCGTAGATCTCCGGGGCGGTCGTGGCGTAGTGCGCCTCGGCGTTGAGCGGGTTTGAGAACTGCTGGGGGACGACGCCGTCGCGCGCCGCGGCGAGTTCGCGGGCGCGCTCTATAGCCCCGGCCATCCCGTCCTCGGTGGGAGTGTTCACGACCTCCGCGCCGAGCGCGCGCATGAGCTGCTGCTTCTCGACGCTGAACCGCTCGGGAACGACGAACACCGCGCGCACGTCGAGCTGCCCCGCCGCGATGGCGAACCCGATGCCCGTGTTCCCGGCCGTCGGTTCGACGATCGTGCCGCCGGGCTCGAGGGTCCCGTCCTCGAGCATCCGTTCGAGCATGTACCGACCGATGCGGTCCTTCACGCTCGCGCCGGGGTTGAACGTCTCCAGCTTCGCGTAGACGGGGACCGACTCGGGACCGGCGTGGACGCGGACGAGCGGCGTCTCGCCGATCGTCTCGACCACCGACGGGAGGGGGTCGCGGTGTGTCGTCATCTGTCGGCAAATATTGCACGTCCGCGCATTAACCTGGCGGGTTCGTGTGCGCGGCGGGGAGCGCGGGGCGCTGGACGCGGAACGTCGCGAGGCAGCGCGGAGCGAGCGCGGCCGCTACCGGCCGGCCGCCTCGACCAGCGCCCGGACGCGCCCCTCCTCCACCGGGGCGGTCGCGTCGTCCGCCTTGAGCGCCGAACCGACGACGACGCCGTCGGCGATCGCGAGGAGGTCGGCGACGGTGTCGGCGGTCGCGCCGCTCCCGACGAACGCGGGCACGCCGCACCCGTCCGCAGGCGCTCGTCGTCGACGGACTGTCCGGTCCCGCCGCCGGAGACGATCACGCCGTCCGCGAGGCCGCGTTCGACGACGTCGCGGACGTGCCTCCCTCGGCTCAGGTGGGTTCGGGTCCCTCCTCGATCTCGCGGAGACAGAGGCGGCCGTCGGCGTGTACCACGACGCAGTGCCCGTCGTAGACGAACGCGACGTGCCCGTCGGTTCGCGGACCGCCGCCGCCGTCGGACGGTTCGAACAGTTGGTTGAGCGCGTCGAAGTCGAGGTGATCCGAGAGGGGGACGATCTCCGTCAGTTCGCGGCCGGTGACCGCGGCGAGGGCCAGCACCACCGAGGTGCTGACGGAGTCGTCCGAGTCCCAGTCGTGGACGGTGCGATACCACCCCGTCCCGGGGTCGTACTCGACCGTCTCGTCTCGAGCGTGGTGGAATCCGTCAGTGTGTTCGTTACTCATTTGGGACACTACCGTGGGCGGACCGAGCAGTACTCCGCTCGTCCTCGTCGTCCCGACGGCACCGACGAGCGTGGAATAGGCGGTTCTCGGCAGAAGGTGTATATTAATCGAACTCGTCGGGATGCGCCCTACCGATCGGCCGCCAGCGTGCCCCCGACCAGGCGGTGCAGCCCGCGCTGGATCCGCTGGGAGATCGCCCGCTGGCTCACGCCGAAGTGGTCGGCCAGTTCCTGTTGCGTGACTCGGCGCGGGTCGTCGAAGTAGCCCCGTTCGTACGCGGCGACGAGCGTCGCGCGCTGGTCCTCGGTCAGATCGTACTGCTCTCCGGTGCGCATCTCGGTCACGCTGTACAGCCGTCGCAGTTGCAGGGGGATCTCGTTCTCGACGGCGTACGCCCGGAACCGCCGAAGCGCGTCGCGATCCGGGAAGCGAAGCTCGAACCGCCAGCCGTCGACCGTCCCCCGCGCTTCGAGGATCGACGCTTCCACCGCCGTCACGCCCGCGACGAGCCCGGCGACGGCGTGGTTCCACCGCGCCCGGTAGAGGACGCCGGTGTCGACGCGGTCGACGGCGGTCAGCGACTCGACGGCCCGCTTCTCGTGCACTCGCCGTTCGAACCCCTCGAAGTCGCCGCTGTCCCACGCCCAGAAGAACGGCAGCACTCCCTCCTCGGTCGGGACGATGCGCTCCAGCTCGATCCGCATCTCCGGTTCGGCCGTGAGCGCGTCACCCAGCGGGAACGCCTCGACCGGGAGGGTGAAATCAACGATCGTCGCCATGCCGACCCCTTGTCGCCCGGCCGCCAAAGGTACCGGGACCGCTCCGAAGCCGTGTCCGTTCCGACCGGGAGCCGATGGCGCGTCGCTTCCAGTCCCCCGAAGCGTCCTCGGCGTCCCGTCGCCGTTCGATCCGTCGTCCCCGACGCGGCCGGCGAACACCTGTCCGCCTTCGGGGGCGTCCGTAGAGTGAGGTGGCTCCGCGCCCTACTGCCTCCGATGACCCCGTTCGAGACCGGCGACCTGCTCGGGCGGTTCCCGTACGTCCGGGTAGGGGAGGGAGCGAAGCCGCTCGTCGTCTTCCCCGGGGTGGGCGACGCGATGTTCGACGGCGACTATCCGCCCCCGAGCGCGTGGGTGCTCCGGCGGTACTTCCGTCGGTTCGTGGACGACTACGCCGTCTACGTCGTGAGCCGCCCGCGAGGCCTCCCGGAGGGAGAGACCATCGAGGGGATGGCGGCCGACTACGCGGACGCCCTGGAACGGGAACTCGGCCCCGCCGACGTGCTCGGCATCTCTATGGGCGGCATGATCGGCCAGGCGTTCGCCGCCGATCACCCGGATCTCGTCGACGCCCTCGTGCTCGCAAACACCGGATGTCGCGTCGCCGACGCCGCGCAGGACACCGTCCGCCGGTTCCGGCGGTACGCGCGGGCACACGACTGGGGGCGGATCCGCGCGGAACTCGCGGCCGCGATGTTCACCGACTGGCGGGCGGTGTCCTATCCGCCCCTCGCGCTGACCGTCGGCCGGTTCGTCCTGCCGCGCCCGGCCGTCCCGGCCGACGTCCGCGTCTCGCTCGACGCCATCCTGGCGTTCGACTGGCGGGACCGACTCGACGACGTCGACGCCCGGACGCTCGTCGTCGGCGGTAGCGACGATCCGTACTTCCCGGAACCGATACTCGAGGAGACCGCCGCCGGAATCCCCGACGCGACGCTCTTCGCGTTCAGCGGGGCGACGCACGGGGCGTTCCACGAACGGAAGTCGGCCTTCGACTCGCGCGTCAAGGCCTTCCTGCGGCGATAGACCGGCGTGTCCGTCGCGCGAAACCGGGCGAGCGGACCGCGGTTCAGTCGCGGAGCCTGCAAGTGCAACGCCTCACGAACCGCGGGGCGATGCTGTCGCATGGCCGATTGCACGGTCCTGATCACGGGCTGCTCGTCCGGGATCGGACGCGAGACGGCGCTCGCGGAACGCGAGCGGGGGTGGAACGTCTGCGCCACCCGGTCGAGACGCGGTCCGGGGAGCGGGCGCTCGCGCGGAAGGAGGACCTCGAACCGACGGGGACGTACGGCTGGTTCTACAGGCTCTACGATCCGGAGCTGTACGATCGCCGGTTCATCGACAGGGGTTCGGATACGTCCATCCCCGACGCGTGGCGGCGGTGGTCGTGGACGCCGCGACCGACGACGGCCCCACCGGCGCTACGTCGTCGGCCCCTGGAAGTACCTGCTGTTGCTCGGGTTCGCCGTGCCCGACGCGGGCCGCGACCTGCGCTACCGGCTCCTGAAGCGGTTCGCGTAGCGCCTCCGAGCCCCGCGGCGGCCCCGGGCGGAAGTCACTCGAGGCTGAGCGCCCTACCCCCTCACATGGGTGACGAGCGCTCCCGGGCGGCGCGGAAGGACAGGTACGCCGCCGTCATCGACCAGGAGAAGGTCACCGACGAGGTCCGTGACGTCGCCCTGAAGTACGATCCGCTGAACCGGTCGGGGCGGCAGGAGGGGTTTCACGTGACCGCGGATGGCGAGCTCCACATCGACGACGACCGGGTGATCGAGGAGCACCGGATCGTGGAGCACCGCATCCCGAACGACGCGATCAAGATCGTCCGGCTGCCCGCCGAGCGGGGGCGGCTGGTCCACCAGTACGGGCAGAACGGGTTTCGGCTCTACGGGTTGCCGACCCCGGTCGAGGGGCGCGTCGTCGGCCTGCTGGGGCCGAACGGCGTCGGGAAGTCCACCGCCCTCCGCGTTCTCGCCGGTCTCTTGAAGCCGAACCTCGGCGCGTCCGACGGGGCCGAGTGGGACGCGATCGTCCGCGCGTTCCGCGGGACCGGCGTCCAGCGCTACCTGGAGGACCTGCGGGACGGCGACCTGCGAGCGGCGTACAAACCCCAGCGCGTCGATCGGCTCCCCGGGCGGTACGAGGGGACCGTCGGGGACCTGCTGGAGGCGCGCGACGAGCGTGGATCGCGAGCGACGGCCGTCGAACGCCTCGAACTCGGCGGACTCCTCGGTCGGCGAACGGACGAACTGTCGGGCGGCGAACTCCAGCGCGTCGCGATCGCCGCGACGCTCGTGGCTGACGCGGACGCGTACCTGCTCGACGAGCCCTCCTCGTACCTCGACGTCGGCCAGCGGCTGACCGTCGCCCGGGCGCTCTCCCCCCTCGCCGGCGCGCGGCGGGTCCTCGTCGTCGATCACGACCTCGTCACCCTCGACGTCGCGTGCGACGACGTCGACGTCGTCTACGGCGACCCCGGCGGGTTCGGCGTCGTCTCCCGGCCGCTCTCGGCGCGCCGGGGGATCAACCAGTTCCTGACGGGATACCTGCGGTCCGAGAACGTCCGGATCCGCGAGGACGCCGTCGACTTCCTCCGACGGCCGGGCCGACGCGTCAGCGACGAGGAGCCGGTCGTCGAGTTCTCCCCACTGGCGGCGTCGTTCCCATCGTTCTCGCTCCGGACGGAGGCCGGCGCGGTCCGCCGCGGGGAGGTGCTCGGCATCTTCGGCCGCAACGGCCTGGGAAAGACGACGTTCGCGAAGCTGCTGGCGGGCGCGATCGAACCGGACGACGGCGAGGTGGCGGGGGACGTCCGCGTCTCGTACAAGCCCCAGCACGTCGAGCCGTCCTACGACGGCACCATCCGGGAACTGTTCGAGGAGGCAGTCGGCGACCGCGGACGGGCGTTCGAGACGGGGGTCCGGCGGCCGTTCGACCTCGAACCGCTCCTCGACCGCGACGTCGGACGCCTCTCCGGGGGAGAGCTGCAGCGCGTCGGCGTCGCGCTCGCGCTGGCGAGGCGCGCCGACATGTACCTGCTCGACGAACCGTCGGCGTACCTCGACGTCGACGGGCGGACGTCGCTCGCGACGCACCTCCGCGCGTTCGTCGAGGAGGGCGCTCCGTGTCTCGTGATCGATCACGACCTGCTGCTGTTGCACTACGTCTCCGACCGGGCCATGGTGTTCGAGGGCAC
This sequence comes from Halomarina halobia, assembly GCF_029338575.1. Taxonomy (GTDB): domain Archaea; phylum Halobacteriota; class Halobacteria; order Halobacteriales; family Haloarculaceae; genus Halomarina; species Halomarina halobia. Next base: position 1,477,311 of record NZ_CP119992.1, on the reverse strand, counting down.
TCCGGGTGAGAGGGGGATCGCACGGTCGCCGGAGTCGGTGCGCCGGGGGACGAACCGATTCCTGAAGACCGTGGACGTGACCTTCCGGCGGGACCCGAACACCGGTCGGCCGCGCGCGAACGACCCCGGAAGCAGGAAGGACCGAGAACAGAAGCGATCGGGCGACTACTACGTGGCGTAGCGCCGTGACGAATCGCGTCGGGGTGGCGACCCGGACGGCGGGCGAAACCGTCCCCTCGGAGGCCGGGGCGTCAGAGCGCCACGCCGTGCATCAGGAACCCGGCCGTGAGCAACCCGCCGACGAGCGCCCCGACGGCGGCGGCGAGCGCGAGCAGCCGGAGGGAGATCCCGACCCTGGCGCACTCCTCGGCGTCGATCGCCGCGCCACAGCGAGCGCACGCCCGTCCGTCCCCGGCGTCCGGGTCGTCTGTCCAGTCGTGGCCGTCGCGCCGGCAGACGACGGGACCGAACAACGGGGCGGGTGGCGGTGAGTCGTGAGTCATCGTCGGAACGACCTCGGCCGGCGGCGTACGACCGGACGACGTCGGACGATCGGAACTCGCCTCCCCTGCGATAAGTGCTTACCGGCTCCTGAGCGCACTGTGCTTCGGGACCGCCGCTACTCCATCGTCACGAAGTCGTCGGCCGGCCGGGCCAGTTCCAGCAACGGCGCGAGATCGGCCGCGCCGTCCGCCAGCGCCACGTCTTCGCCCCGCGCGTCGTACTCCACGATACCCGCCTCGGACAGCTTCGGGAGGTGGACGTGAGCCAGGTTGATGGCGACTCGCCGCCGGATCCCCTCCGGCGAGTCGTCTGAATCGCGGGCCTCCTCCCACGAAGCTATCCGCTCTACGAGTTCCCTCCGGGTCGCCGTTCCGTCGCCGTCGATCAGGTGATAGAGGACGACCCGACGGTGTGCGTCCGCTACCAGGTCGAACGCCGTATCCGGGGTCATCGCCGGATTCCATTCCACCACGTCGTAATCCCTTGACACTTGTTGGCCAGTATCATATGAAAGTGTAACGCTTTTCGACGGTGGGCGCGACGATTCGAACACCCCGTTCTCGACCAATGCGGTCGAACAGGGCAGCCCCCAGTCTCCCACTGGGCACACCGTGAACGGCCGGAATCGGATCGCCGTCTGGGTCGCCCGTTTCTGCATACCCTAGCTTCCGGCCATCCGGGAGCGTCACTGTATCTGGGTTCTCGAACAGGTCACGCGCGATAGCGAGCGTTCCCTCGGTCCCATCCTCGAGGAACGGCGGTAGGGCGTTCCGCCCACACCAGCGCCGGAACGGGACGTCGACGAGACTATTCATCGGCTAAATATCGACGCCTATCTAAGTAAGGTTAAACGTGAACGCGCGCTACCAGCCGTTTCCAACCCAGAACGTGCCCGGGTTCATTCGAACCCTCTGCGTCGGCTCGCTCCTCACGTCCGTTCGTCGCAGAAATCATGGGCGCTGCAGGGCTTGAACCACGGTCGCTCACGTCCGTTCGCTCCTCGATTCAAATCCCTCGGAGCCGTTTTCACGGCTCGCTTCGCTCGCCGGAAACGGGCGCTGCAGGATTTGAACCCGCGGCAACTTGGTCCGAAGCCAAGCACTCTGTCCAGACTGAGCTAAGCGCCCTCGGTTCAATTCAGTGGGGTCGCCGATTTAACTCTGTCCAATCGACCCCTGGTCGGATACCTACTCGAGGTGGGCACGTCAGCACTGATAACTGCCGAGTGTCGGAGGCACCCTGACCGGATCGGTCGTTCCGGTAGTCGGGATCGACGGACGTCGGGGTAACGTGGGTCTAGCCGACCACGCGACCCCGACACAGAGACCGGAGTAAGGGGATGTCGAGGCGTGAATTCAGGGGAGCGACTCGCACGCGACGCCGTCGTCGTCGCCGTCGAGCCGGTGCGGATCGCTCGGGTCCCGATCGAGCACCCGCTGGGCCTGGTCCTGGGTATCGAAGTGGTCACAGTCGTAATCGCCGTCGGACGGCTTCGGTGGGAGGTCCGCGTCGTCGCTCGGTTCTGGTGTCGGCTCGGGCGTCGACGGCGGGCCGTCGAACCCCCACACGCCGACGTCGTTCCGCTGCGCGGTCGCCTCGATGTCGGCGAACCGGTCGCGCTCGGAGAACGAACTGTCGTAGAGCCGCGCGTAGCCGCGTCTGAGCAGCTGCGCATTGAAGTTCGCGCCGTCGAGGGAGACGTAGACCAACAGTCGGTTGTAGTATCCACGGCGGTCGGCCTGCGGATCGACGGCGATTCGCACGCGTTCGCCCTCGAGTTCGTCCGCGGCGAACCGTGACGCGCGCTGGCCCCAGTCGTAGAGCCAGTCTCGCCCGGCTGTCGTGTTGGGGATCCCCTCGAACTCATCGGGGTCGACCCGGCTCAGCGTCGTCTCCGGCGTGTCGACCCCGATGAGTCGGATCGTGTCCACCTCGCCGTTCGGGAATCGGACTTCCATCGTATCGCCGTCGACGACGCGCGTGACGGTGACGGTCCACTCGGAGCCATCACCCGGCCCGCGAGCGGCTGGCGTATCGCCGGGTGTCGACGTCGTCTGTCGGCTCGGCGTCGCCGTCGAACGCGGCGTGGGCGTCGCGTCCGGCGTAGAATCCGACGCAGGGGCCGAGGTCGGGGTTTCCGTCGGTGCTCCGCCGGCCGCCGAGTCCGGTGCCGCCGTGGATCGCGCCTCTGTCGTCTCCGACGGTTCTGTAGTCGGTACGGCACCGGTGGGGTCGGCGTCCGAAGCGTTGCTGCCCTGTGACGCGGACGGTCCCGCTGCGGACGGCGGTGAGTCGCCCGGGACCACCGCGAAGACGACGCCCACGAGCACGAACAGGTAGACGAACGATGCGGCTCCCGTCTTCCATCCGGGTTCCGACAGCCCCGGCAGACGACCGAGCGGCGTGTCACCGACGACGTCCGCGAGCCCTCGCCGGTTCGTCGCGAGAGCGACCGGGACGTAGACGAGCGCGATGAGCAACGTGAACGGGAACAGGACGACGGCCACGACGGCGAGCGCGACGTTGCGCTTCGTCGCCCCCGGCTTCATGCCCGGAACGTGTCTCGCTATCTCCATTGATTGATGACAGTACGATGGCGAATCCAGGCATAAGTCTATCCCTCGAAAACGTCGATTCCGCCCTCGAGGAGCTCGGAGACTGACGAACACGTATCATTTCGTGACTGTCACGGATGCTCTGCAGAGCGTCGCCGGAGAACCCCATCCGTCGGTTTCGCGGGCTTTATCCCACGCGTGGGATACCGAGACGTATGCGCGAGACGCTCCGCGGACTGGTCGAACTCACCCGTCCGGTGAACGCGATCGCCGCGGGCGTGCTCACCCTGATCGGCGCGTACGTCGCGGAGGGCATCGCCGGCCGTCCGGCCGCCGCGGCGGCCGCCGCGATCGCGACCGTCCTCGCGGTGGGGGCCGGCAACGCCATCAACGACTACTTCGACGCGGACATCGACCGCATCAACGCGCCGGGACGGCCCATCCCCCGCGGCGCGGTCGCGGAGCGAGCGGCGCTCGCGTTCAGCGTCGCCCTGTTCGCCGTCGCCGTCGGACTGGCGCTCACCCTGCCGCTCCTCGCGCTCGCGCTCGCGGCGTTCAACCTGCTGGCGCTGGTCGCCTACACGGAGTTCTTCAAGGGACTGCCGGGCGTCGGCAACGCCGTCGTCGCCTACCTCGGGGGGAGCACGTTCCTCTTCGGCGGGGCGGCCGTCGAGGGCGACCTCGCGCCGGTCGTCGCGCTCTTCGCGCTCGCCGCGCTCTCGACGTTCACCCGCGAGGTGATCAAGGACGTGGAGGACCTCGCCGGGGATCGCGAGGAGGGACTCAACACGCTTCCCATCGCCGTCGGCGAGCGCCGCGCGCTCCTGCTGGGGACCGCCTGCCTGGTCGTCGCGGTACTCGCCAGCCCGCTCCCCTACCTGACCGGGACGCTCGGGCTCGCCTACCTCGCGCTCGTGATCCCGGCGGACCTCGTCATGCTCGCGGCCGCGGCGGAGAGCTTCTCCGATCCGACCGGGGGCCAGACGCACATCAAGTACGGGATGTTCCTCGCGGCGGCGGCGTTCGTCGTCGGGCGGGCGGTCGCGCTGTGAGCGTCGCGTCCGGAGCGACCTGAGCGGCCCGAGCGGTCCCGAGAACCCGGAACCCCGGGAATCCGAGAACCCGAGCGGTCTCGAACGATCCCGAGCGACGCCACGCTTTTGCACGCGGCGGGGGTAGTCTGGGGTATGCCCGTCGAATCAGACGCGGAACTCAGGGATGTCCTGGGACAGGAGACGATCGCCGTGGTCGGATGCTCGGCGACGCCCGGCAAGGACGCCCACGAGATCCCGGAGTACCTGCGCGAGCACGGATACGAGGTCGTCCCGGTCAACCCCTACGCCGACGAGATCTTCGGACGCGAGCCGTACGACTCGCTGACCGAGGTCGAGGAGGAGATCGACGTCGTCGACGTGTTCCGCCCGAGCGAGGAGGTGTCGGGGATCGTAGACCAGGTGCTCGAGCGCGACGACGTGGACATCGTCTGGCTGCAGCTCGGCATCCGCGACGACGAGGCGGGCGAGCGCGTCGAGGAATCCGGCCGGCGGTTCGTTCAGGACCACTGCATGAAGGTCGAACACGGCCGGCTGATGGACTGAACCGAGTCAGGCGTCGCGCGTCGGCTCCGCGTCGTCGGCTCCCGGCCCGTCGTTCGCGCCGCCGTCGGCGCTCGTGCTCGTATCCGTACCTGCGCTCGCGCCGTCCGCTGCTTCGGCCTCCTCGATCGACGCCTCGGCGAGCACGGCGTCCACGTCGATCCCCTGCTCGCGCGCGACGGCTTCGAGCAGCACGCGGTTGTCCTCGGCGGTTCTATCGACGCGCTCGACCGTCTCGCGCACCTCGACCAGCTGCTGGCGCAGGTCGTTGAGCTTTTCGTAGACGTCCTCTGCCATCGCGGCGACCTTCTGGAGCTTCGATGCGGTTCCTCCGAGTCCCATACCCGTGTACGCGGGGCGAAGCCACCTGTGCCTTGCGGACTCGTGGCCGAACGGGATCTCCCGCGTCTCGCCTCCGTCGGACGTGTTGCGTGCCGTGGCGATTAAGCCCCTCGCGGCCGGCCCTCCCGTATGGACGACACCCGCCTCGCCCCCGCAGTCGGCACCGCCGCGTGCCTCGCCGTCGTGGCCGTCCTCGCTCTCCCCTACCTCATCGTCGACAGCGCGACCGCCGTCGGGACGTACTACGCCAGGGGCGTCATCGACCCGCAGTTCGCCGGTCTGTTCGCCCTCGTCTGCGTCATCGTCTTCGCCGCGGGCAGAGCGGGACGCTCGGACCCCGCGCTGGCGGCGGGCGCGGCGCTCGTCTTCGGTCTGTTCGTCCTCCTCCTCTGTCTGCTGTGGGCGCTCACGGTCCCAACCGAACTGGTGTTCTCGCTGACGCGGGAGACGACGATCGAGTACCACCGGCACCTGCTCGTCGCCGTCGCGGCGCTCGTCCCCGCCAGCGCGCTGTGGTACGCCCGCGCGCTCGGACTGGTCTGATCGACGGGCTGCTGTGGATCGACGGATCGACACACCGACCACCGCCACACCGGGTACCGACGAACGACGAAACCGGCGTACCGAAAGGCGTTTATTCGGCAACCGGCTACGTTCAGATCGGACTAGGTCGGGCAGTTAGGCCCTGCTCACAACCCGCACTACGGTCTTCAGCGGGGACCGAACCCCGGGCGCGTCCGGTCAGACCGGTACGGGCCCCGCAAGCCGACGCAGAAGCCTCGTCCGTCGGGGGCAGCGGTCCACGGCGGAGCGCCTGCAGGGGCGCTTCGTCGCGGTTAACCGTGGACAGCCCGCCAGGCGCGGAAGCGAGCAGCGGACCCGCGGACACCTGTCGCTCGACGGGTCGCGGGGTGGAGGAGGTGCGCGGGATTCCCCGTACCGGAACGCCGGGCAACCCCGGGCGTCCGTTCCATTCATCGACAACCACCTTTTGAACTGCTACCTTTTACTGCGGTCGCGTGCGGCCGACCGCGAAGCGGGTCGGCCGCGGCTCCCTGGTAAAAGCTGGATCAAAACCCTCCTCACCCCCTCAGTCGCTGCGCTCCTTCGGGGGTTCCGTCGGTCCGCTCGCTCGGCGCTTCGCGCCTCGCTCGCGGCCGGCAGCGCCGGCCGTTCGCGGTGTTCGCGGAACGCTCCGATCCCCGCGCTCCTCGCGGATGCCACGCTGGTGCTATCGGTGGTGTTCGGGTCGGTCAGGTGGTCACCCGGTCCGTACTTTTATAACCGAGAGCAGGACCAGAGACCCCCGTGACGTGAGAACCGTCGCGGGGCGCTTCGCGGTTGTGCGACGCCACGCCCCGCGAATCCGCCCGCGGCGTCGCCTGCACGCCAGGACGGTTCGCTGCGCACACCTTCGACGTGCCGGCAAACCGTCCACTGAGACCGCGTCTCACCCCTCGCTTCACTCGGGGGTTCAGCGCGTCCGCTCGCTCGTTTCACTCGCTCGTAGTGCCAACGCTCGACAGGTCGGGCGGGAGAGGCGGAGCGGCGGTCGAGCGAGAGAGGGATGGAGTGAGGACGGCCCAGCGGTCAGTCGTCGGCCGTCTCGGCCACCGTCGCGCCGTTGGCGAGTTCGATGCCGCCGTGAACGTCCACCTGCGGGAAGGGGATGTTGATGCCCGCCTCGTCGAACGCCCGCTTCACGTTCGTGACGTACTCCCCGCGGACGCGCGTGAAGTCGGCGCGCGAGGGGTCGGCGATCCAGAAGCGCGACTGGAGACCGACGTAGGAGTCCGCCAGTTCCGTCAGTCGCACCGAGGGCGCGGGGGTGTCGAGGATCTCGGGGTGCTTCGTCGCCTCCTCGACGATGACGTCGGTCGCCCGTTCGATGTCGTCGTCGTAGCCGATGCCGAACAGGAACTGCAGCCGGAGTTTGTCCTTCGCGACGGGGTTCTTGATCACGTCGTCGGTGAGCGCCGCGTTCGGCACCGTCAGCAGTTCATTGTCGAAGGTCCGCACCCGCGTCACGCGCAGGCTGATGTCCTCGACGATGCCGGAGTACTCGTCCCACTCGATCCAGTCGCCGATGCGGAACGGCCTGTCCGTGTAGATGAACACGCCCGCGACCAGGTTCTTGAGCACGTCCTGCATCGCCAGGCCGATCGCGAGCGTCGCCGCGGCCGCCACGGTCGCGAGCGAGGTGAGGAAGCCGTCGTAGCCCGCGAACCCGAACGCGATCGCCACCGCGACGAACGTCACGAGGACGTGGACGACGCGCACCAGCGGCTTCTTCGCGTGCGCGTCCACCTCCCGCGAGTCGAGGACGCGCCCCGCGAGGGGGAGGATCGTCGCCCGACTGACGGCGTAGACGACGACGAAGGCGATGACGAAGACGAGCGCCGAGCCGATCGCGTCGGCGATCTGCCCGTCCAGTCCGAACGTGTCCGCGAGTATCTTCGAGATCGCCCCCGTCGCTCTCGACCCCGTCTGGAGGACTCCGTCCTGGGCCATCAGTGGAAGACCGCGGTGTGCCCTCGCGCGTCGACGAGGTCCGCGTCGACGTGCTCTGCCAGGTCCGCCGCGAGCTCCTCGGTCGTCGTTCCACCGCGGGACGCCCGGAGGAACTTCACCTTCACGAGGTCGCTCTCTCGCAACTGGTCGCGGAGCTCCTCGGCCACCGGTTCGATGCCTCCCTTGCCGACCCAGACGGTCACGTCGAGGTCGTGCGCGCGCGCCTTCAGGTCCTCGTTTGCCATCACCAGCCGTATCGACGCGACGGCTTTGAACCTTGTCAGTTGGGTCGGGCGCGCTCGGTCGCGTCGGCGTCGTCCCGCTCCTCGCGCCGCGGCCGGTAGGGGTAGCGCTTCTGTGCGCCGCAGTCGCAGGTGACGACCACGTGGCCGTCCTGCAGTCGGACGCGGGCGTTCCGCCCCGGCCGGAGGTAGACGTCGCAGGCGTCGCAGGTGAAGCGCTTGAACGTAAGCGGCAGGCCGCAGCGGTTGCGCTCGGCGATCCGCCGCGCGCGTCGCACGTACGCCCGCGAGCGGTCCTCGTGACCCTCAGCGACCGCCCGCCGCGCGAGGTCGTGGAGCCGCTCGATGCGCTCCTCGGGGATTCCCATGGTCGACACACCCGACGGCCGTACATCCGCGTTGCGTTGTGGTCCGAAGTCGGTACGGTTAATCGCCGCCCGCGAACAGCGACGGTATGCGCGTCTGTCACTACCTCGAACTCGAATCCCGCCTCGACAGGAGCGGGATCGGCACCTCCGTCGCCCACCAGCGGAAGGCGCTCGCCGACACCGACGTCGAGCTTCTCGTCTCGCCGTGGCGCGGGGGGACGCCGAGACGGGCGCTCTCTCACGCGCTCGTCGGGGATGGCGCGTTCGACCAGTTCGACCTCGCACACTGCAACGTGGTCGGGCCGGGGTCGGTCGCGGTCGCCCGACACGCCCGCCGGAACGGCGTCCCCCTCGTCCTCCACGCGCACGTCACGAGCGAGGACTTCGCCGAGAGCTTCCGCGGCTCGACCGCGGCGGGACCCCTGCTCCGTCGCTATCTGCGGTGGTTCTACTCGCAGGCAGACCTCGTGCTCTGCCCGAGCGAGTACACGAAGCGGGTGCTCGAGTCCTACCCCGTGGACGCGCCGATCAGACCCATCTCCAACGGGGTGGACCTCGAGTCGCTGGCGGGCTTCGAGGACCTCCGCGGGGAGTACCGGGCGCGCTACGACCTGGAGGGGATGGTCGTCTTCGCGCTCGGCAACGTCTTCGAGCGCAAGGGGTTGACGGACTTCTGCCGGCTCGCGGAGACCACCGACTACGACTTCGCGTGGTTCGGGACCTACGACACCGGACCGCATGCGAGCCCGACGGTCCGGCGGTGGACGCGCGACCCGCCGGAGAACGTCACCTTCACCGGCTGGGTGGACGACAAGCGCGGCGCGTTCGCCGCGGGCGACGTGTTCTGCTTCCCGGCGAAGGTCGAGAACCAGGGGATCGTCGTCCTGGAGGCGATGGCCTGCGGGAAGGCGGTCGTCCTCCGGGACCTCCCCGTCTTCCGCGAGTTCTACACCGACGGCGAGGACTGCCTGCTGTGCGAGACGCGAAGGGAGTTCCGCGCGGCGCTCGACCGACTCGCGAGCGATCCCGACCTGCGCGAGCGCCTCGGCGAGAGCGCCCGCGAGACCGCGGCCGAGCACGGCCTCGACCGGGTGGGTGAGGAACTCACGGCCGCCTACCGGCGAGTCACAAACGATTAACCCTCCCGCGGCGGACTCTCGGGAAATGCGACCGGACGTGGCCGTCTTCACCGACACGTACCTCCCCACGGTGAACGGCGTGACCTACACCATCGAGACGTGGAGCGACCGCTGGCGTCGCCGTGGCGGACGGATGGACGTGGTCTACCCGAAGAGCGACCACGCGCCGAGGACCGGCGAGTACCCCGTCTTCAGTCTGCCCTTTCCCTTCTACGACGGCTTCCACGTCGGGTTACCTCGGGTTCCGAGCGCGGTGCGCGACGTGGACCTCGTCCACTCGCACACGCCCTTCGGGGTCGGACTGGCCGGGTATCGCCTCTCGCGGCGGCGCGACCTCCCGTTCGTCGTCTCCTTTCACACGCCCACCTCCGAGTACGCCGACTACCTCTTCGACAGTCGCCTCGCGAGGGTCGTCTCGCGCGCCGCGAACGACTACGAGACCGCCTACCTCAACCGCGCGGACCACGTCGTCACGCCGAGCCAGAGCGCCCGGGCGAGGCTGATCGAGCGGGGCGTCACCGCCCCCGTCACCGTCGTCCCGAACGGGATCGACGTCGAGCGGTTCGCCCCGGCCGACGGCGACGCCTTCCGCGCGAAGTACGACCTCCCCGACGGCCCGCTCCTCGGCTACACGGGCCGCCACGGCCAGGAGAAGCGCCTGCAGGACGTGATCGCCGCCGCCGAGGGCCTCGACATCCCGGTCGTCTTCGGCGGTGACGGCCCTGCGCGGCCGATGCTCGAACGCCGCGCGGCCGAGTCGAACGCCGACGTGCGCTTTCTCGGCTTCCTCGACCGCGACGAACTCCCCGCGTTCTACTCCGCGCTCGACGTGTTCGCCTTCCCGAGTCCGGTCGAGACGCAGGGACTGGTCGCGCTGGAGGCCAACGTCTGCGGAACGCCGGTCGTCGGGGTGAACGAGGGAGCGCTCGCCGACACCATCGAGGAGGGATCGACCGGATATCACTACCAGCCCGGGGACGTCGACGGCTTCCGGCGCGCCATCGAGCGGGCGCTCGACGAGCGCGACCGACTCCGCGCCTCCTGTCTCGCCACCCGCGAGCGCGTGAGCGTGGAGCACGCCGTGAGCGTTCTCGAGACGGTGTATTCGATAGTGCTGGAACAGTCCTAAAGAGCTATACGTCCACGGCCAAGTCGTCACCGCATGGTACGCGGACTGTTCACGTCGCGGCTTCGCGTCGTCGCGACGATCGTACTCGTGCTCACCGGGAGCGTCGCGGGGGCGCTGGTCACCGGCGTCGTCGGTGCGCCGTCCGTCGCGGGCGTCGAGAACCGCTTCGGCGCGGTCAACGAGTCGCGGACGGTCGTCCACACCGACCTACACGTCCGGAACCCGAACCCGATCGGCGTCCGGTTCGGCGGGACGACGGTGAACTACACCGTGGCGATGAACGAGGTCGTCCTGGCGAGCGGCGAGAAGGAGGGCATCGGCATCGAGTCCGGGAACGCGACGCTCTCGTTCGTCACGTCGATGGAGAACGAGCGGATCCCCGAGTGGTGGGTGACGCACGTCAGAAACGGCGAGACGACGCGCGTTCACGTCGACGCGCGCGTCCGCTCCTCGCTGCTCGGGCGGACGTTCGCCGTCCCTCAGGAGCGGACCGTGGAGACCGACGTCATCGGCCAGTTCCGCTCGACGGAGGACCGACCGGTTCGCGCCGACTCCCCGCTCGCACCGGATCCGGTGCTGATCGTCCGCGAGACGGACGCGCGGTGGGGCGCGGTGACCGCCGACCGAACGCCCATCGAGACGCGCTTCGTCGTCTACAACCCGAACTCGTCGCCGTACGTGCTCACCGAGATCGGGTACGAGATGACGATGAACGACGTCCCCGTGGGGAGCGGCGCGAGCGAGCGCGCCCACGTGATCGAACCGGGAACCGAGGAGGCGATCGACGCGACGACGGCCATCCGAAACGCCCGCCTCGACGAGTGGTGGGTGTCGCACCTCGAACGGAACCAGGTGACCGACCTCCGCATCGACTTCTACGCGAAACTCGAACTGCCCTCCGGCGCGACGATCCGCCTCCCGCTCGACGCCCTGACCTACACGGAGACGATCGAGACGGACGTCTTCGGGACGAAGAACGCGACCGCCGGGGCCGAGGCGAACGCCTCGGCGGAGGGCGGCGCGAACGGGACGACGGACGAGGGGACGGACGACGCTGACGAGGAGGGGACGAACTCGTCCGCCGCGACGCCGACGCCCACCGACGAACCGACCGACGGCTCCGCGCCGACGGACGACGGCGCTGACGGCGACGACGGTGGCCTCCTCTCGGCGCTCGCCCCCGCACGCGCCGGAAACTGACGCGCCGGCACCCGCTCGCGCTTCTTCGCCGGGCGTTCCGGTTCCGACCGCAGACCGCACTCGGAGGTCCGTGGGTGCGGAGAAGGAGGCGACCGAGCTACTGGATCGGCGGAGCGACCGAGCTACCGGATCGTCGTGTGCTCGCTCTCGGCGTTGAGCGCGAGGTTCGTGGCGATCTCGGCGTTGCGGACGGCGTACTGCGCGGTCTGCTGCAGGCTGACGAGCACCTCGCGCACCTCGAGCAGGTCCTCGTTCGGCATCTCGGGCAGTTCGCTCAGGATCTCCCGCTCGCGGTCCTTGATCTCCGCGAACAGGCGGCGCACCTCGATCGCCGTGTCGTAGTCGCGGTCGACCGCGGAGCTCACGCCCTTCTCGGTGATCTCGTTCACCTGGTCGGTGAACTCGCGGATCTTCCGCATCGTGGGTTGATCGACCTTCAGCTCGTGGCCCTCGGCGTTGAGCGCGATCTCGGCGATGTCCTCCGCGTTGTCGGCGGTGAGTTCGAGGTTCTTGGCGATCGAGCGGTAGCCGATGAGCGCGAAGCCGTCGTCGAGCCCCAGGGCGTTCGTCAGGTTCGGGTTCTGAAAGGCGGTGAAGATGAGGCGAAGCAGGAGGACGAAGATCTTGTTCGCCTGCCGCTCGCGGTTGAGCGCGCGCTGGGCGAGGTCGGGATTGCCGTGGGCGAGCGCGCGGATCGCCTCGTTGCGCATCGTCTGGCCGGTCGCCTCGAGGCGTTCGAGCAGGTTGTCGAGCGTGAAGTCCTCCGGGTCGACCGAACACCGGATGGCGATGCGGTCGGGCGTCTCCTCGATGACGCCGAGGCCCATCAGCTGCGTCTCGGCGTTGTAGACGGCGTTGATGTGCGCGCTGTCGAGCGTCTCGCCCTCCGGGGCCTCCACGTGGATGACCCGCCGCCCGAGGACGTACTGCGCGATGATGGCCCGCTCGACGGCGTCGGCGTCAAGGCTCCCCGCGTGGATGATCGCCTCGCTCTCCTCGCGCTGGACGGACTCGGGCATCACCGTGAGCATCCCCTTGCCGCCGACGCGGATCGAGACCTCGTCCCCCTTCTCTACGTTGTACTGCTTCGCCCACTCCGCCGGTAGCGTCATCGCCAGCGTCGATGGACCCAGTCGCTGGACCTTCCGCGTTTCCATGCACTCGGATAGCGCTCCGAATACCCTTAAGGATATCTCAACATGGCTAGTCTAACCGTCCGGTATAATACTGATAGTCACTCACACGACCGCCGCCGCGCTCACACGAGTTCGACGAGTCGCCGCTCGAACCGGCCGGTTCGCACGCGGTGCCACCCCCGTAGCTCGTCGTCGAGGTCGGGGTCGCCGGTGTCCGCCCGCAGGACGCCGATGCCGTCGAGTTTCGACCGCGAGGCGACGATCTGTACGTCGGAGCGGCGGAGCACCGCGGGCGAGAGTTGCTGGTTACCGCGCCCGAAGACGAACCCCTGTCCGCCGATGGGCGAGACGACGACGACGTTCCGATCGGAGAGCGCGTCGAGGATCTCGCGCTCCCCGCCGTCGCGGACGAGCACCTCCCCGTCGCGCCAGACGTCCACGCCGAGCGGCGACCCCTCGAAGCCGAGTTCGCGCTCGATCGCCCCGACGGTGCTCCCCGGTCCGAACACGTAGGTCGTCCCCGGTTCGACGTCGTCCGCGACGCCCGCCGCCAGCGACTCGACGCTCCCCCCGCCCAGTTGCTTTCCCGCCTGCACCTCCTCGGCCACCGGAACCGAGACGACGGCCTTCAGTTCGGTGTGGACCTCCCCCTCGCGGTAGTCGTCCTCGTCGATGTCGTTGATCTCGCGGGCCTCGACCCGCTCGTAGGTGGCGGCGATCCGACCCGCGGCGCGCGGGGTCACCGCGAAGACCGAGGAGTAGACCTTCACCCCGGCCGGGACGCCGAGCATCGGCGTCCCGGTCCCCGCCGCCTCGATCGTCTCGGCCACGTCCACGGCGGTACCGTCCCCGCCGACGAACAGCACGAGGTCGACGCCCGCCTCCAGGAACGCCGCGACGGCCGCCCGGGTGTCGGCCGCGCTCGTCTCCTCGCTGGCCGGGCGGCCGACGACCGTCGGATCGAAGCCCGCGGCGCGCGCCTCCTTCGCGCCCATCGGGTCGCCGTAGGCGAGGAGGTCGGCGGTCCGGTCGCGCTCGAACAGGCCGTCGAGCGCCTCCCGGGCGCGGTCGGGGGCCCGTGTCTCCGCGCCGCGCGCCCGCGCCTCCTCGACCTTCCCGTCCGTCCCCTTCAGTCCGACCCGACCGCCCATCCCCGCGATGGGGTTGAGCACGAACCCGATGCGTCTCACGGGGTGGCGTACTCGGAGGGGCCGCAAAAGCGTCGCGGACGCGGCGTCCCCACGAGGGTGGGACGCACCGCATCGTATCGCTTATGCCCTCCCCGTCGGAACCCGCGCCCATGTACGTGATCTTGCAGGAGGGCGTTCAGGCGGGCGTCGTCGACCTCGCGGGCTACGTGATCGGCATCGGCGGCCTCGCGCTCACCGCCGCGTGGCTCTCCTACCTCTACCGCTAGGGCGGTCCACCGAGCGCGACGGGCGTCACTCCCGTTCCGCGGCTCCCACCAGCGTCGCCCGCTCGCGCAGCCACGCGGCCGCCGCCTCGACCGCCCCTCGGTCCTCGCCGCGGACCTTCACCCGGACGTAGTCCCCCGGATAGCTCCCGACGGTCACGTCGAAGCGATCCCGTAGCTCCTCGAACCGATCGAGCAGCGCGCTCTCGGGTTCGTCCACCGCGACGGTCTCGACGTATCGCCTCGTTCCGGCGAACTCCTCCGCGACGAGCCCGAACATCGCCTTCATCTCCGCCGGGACGCCCGGGAGGACGTAGACGGACTCCAGGACGCACCCCGGCGCGACGCCGACCTCGTTGTGGAGGACCCGCGCCCCGGCGGGGAGGTCCGCCGTCCCCGCGGTGAGGTCCTCGCGGACGTACCCGCCGTGCTCCTCGAGCCAGGCGAGCGCCTCCTCGCTGCGCTCGAGTTCGCGGTCGAACGCCGCGGCGACCGCGTCCATCGTGAGGTCGTCGTGGGTGGGACCGAGCCCGCCGGTCACGACCACGGCGTCGTACTCCCCGTGGTACTCGCGGACGACCGACGCGATGTCCTCGATCCGGTCGGGGACGGTCACGACCCGCTCGACGGTCGCGCCGCGGGCCGTGAGCCGCTCGCCGAGCCACGCGGCGTTCGTGTTCACTGTCTCGCCTGCGAGGAGTTCGTCACCGACGGTCACGACCGCGACGCGCATGCCCCGCGCTACGGCGGGGGACGTTAAAAGTGGGGGCGCTCACTCCTCGCGCGTGTCGAGGCCGACCTCCTGTCGCCGCCGCTCGAGTTCGCGGATCTGCCTGACGTAGTAGGCGCTCCCGACGAGCCCCGCGATGGTGAGGATCCCCGCCAGCGACCCGAAGATAAGCAGGTCCCGATCGAGGTAGTACCGCACCGAGATGCCGCTCGTCTCGACCGACGACCACTCGATGTGGATGCGGCCGTCGACGCGCTCGGTCGTGTACCCGCCGGGCGAGACCTTCCCCAGCAGCGGCACCGCGACATCCGTGTTGGGGGGGATGACGACCTCGTAGGAGGCCCCCTCGACGAACGCCGGCGTGGAGAAGGTCTTCCCGTTGCGCGCGACGGTGAACGCCACCTTGCCGCCCTCCTCCGGCACCTCGATGGTCGCCCGCTCGCGGGACTGCGTGACGGCGAACTCGTCGCTGTCGTTCAGCCCGATGACCGTCCCGTTCGGGTACTGGTATTTGACGGCCGACACGTCGAGCGGCCGTTCGATGCCGAAGGTGTTGCGGTCGTACACCGAGAGGTTCGTCCGGTTCTCGAGGACGTACACCGCCCTGTACTCGTTCGCCCGGACGTCGTAGGTCGCCGTCGCGTCGGTCTCCCAGTCGTAGGAGGCATCCCGGTTCAACTGGTCCTGGCTCAGCTGTCCGGGGCCGAACAGGCTGGTACACCCCGCGCTCATCGTGAGGACGGCGAGCATCGCGAGCGCGAGCAGTCGTCTCATGGAATGACGCAGAGCAGCTCCGAGGGGAGGTAGCCGCCGATGCTGGAGAGCAACCCCGGCGGGTCGGTGTCCTCGCGGCAGACGATGCTCTGTTCGAGGAGGCCGAGGCGTTCTACGGTGACGATGTCCTCGGCGTGGCCCGCGCGGTTGACCGTCGCGCGCACCTCGGCGCGGGTGGCGCTGTTCACGTTCACCCGACCGTCGCCGCGCGTCCAGTCGTAGAGCCGGTCGCGCTCCACGTCGGCCAGTCGGGGTTCGTCGCCGTAGACGAACCGGAGAGGGACGTGCTGGACGAGGCCGAAGCGCCGCCTGACCTGCGAGGGGGTGCCGGGGCCGAGACCGACGTTCCCGGCGGCGATCCGCATCCGTTCGCCCGCGTCGAGGACGAACCCCTCGTCGTCCCACGCCTCGAGCGTACCGACGTACTCCTCGCCCGCCCGGAAGTCGGGGGTGATGGCCCCCCACTCCTCGCGGAGGACGTTGCGCGCGACGACGGCGTCGTCGCCCCCGACCGTCACCGACGGGAAGTCGTCCCTGCGGAGGCCGACGTCCCACGTTACTTCGAGATCGCCGAGGGCGTTTCCGACGAGCGAGTCGAGCGAGTCGAGCGCCCGCCCCCGGGCGTCCCCTCTGACGTAGATCTTCGTTGCGAGAACGACCATCAGACGTCTACGTTCAACTCCTCGCGCAACGCCTCGATGCGCTCGTTCATCGCGTTCACGAGGGCGTCGTTGTTCATCGCGTCCAGGTCCGCCCCGCAACTCGGGCACTGGAAGTTGAACTCCATCGCCTCGCCGAACTCGAAGCGCAGCGACTCCTCGGGACAGAGGTAGAACTCGTGGTCCGCCTCGTACTGACGGCGCTCCTCGAGCGCGTCGAGGAGGTCGTACATCTCCTCCTCGAGCTTCTCGGGGATGTTCTCGTACTCGAACGTCCAGAGATAGGTGAGCCACCCGGAGTCCTCGTCGCGCAGGCGACGGTAACTCGCGAGGTCGTTCTCGTAGAGGATGAAGAGCGCCCGACGAACGTCGTTCAACTCGAGACCGAGTTCCTCCGCGAGTTCCTCGTCGGTCACCTCGCCGTCCGGCGGCGCGGCGGCGACCGGCATGCCCGTGGGACCCACCAATTCGTGGAGATATTTCTGAATAACGGGGTCGTTCAGTAGCTCCTCGAAGGCCATTACGGAAAAGTGCGCGGCTGGGGCGGGTAAAACTTCCGTTCCGGCGAGCGCCCGTCCGCACTCCTATACGTCTCCGGGGCGTCGACTGTCGCATGACGTCAGACCGCGCGCAGTCCCCCTCGTCCGGGGGCCTCCCCGAAGCGGTCGTCGAGACGCTCGAAGCGCTCGACGACCACGACCTCAGACGGGCGATCCTCTACGCGCAGGCGCTCCTCCGCCGGCGACACGGGGACCAGGCGGACATCGAGGCGGGTCCCGGCGAGGAGATCGTTCGCGTCGTCGAGCACGAGGGGTTCACCGAGGTCCACAAGCTCCAGCCCTGTCCGAGCGGCTGCGACGACTGTCCGCACGGTCCCTACGTCTATCACGTCGTGTCGGAGCGACACCCCGACGGCACGGAACACCGCCGCTGGACGCTCATCGGGGAGGAGCATCACGAACCGTAACCGCTCCGACCGGCGGCCGCGCGACCGGTCGGGGGGACGACCCGACCGGAGCGGTGAACCGCCGACCCCCGTGACAGTAGTCCGATCTATCAACACGCCTTAAGTTCTCTCCGGTCCTACCCGCGTCGGTGATTCAAAGTGAGTACTGAAACTTCGAGCGACGCCGAGATGCGGCGGACCGAGAGCACCCTCCACGGGTCGTGGCGACGCCTCATGATCGGCGGCGCGCTGATCGCCATACTGGGCGTTCTCGCGATCGTCTACCCGTTCGTGACCGGCCTGTCGATCTCGATCTTCGTCGGCGTGGCGCTGATCGTCGGCGCGGTCATCCACGTCGCACACGCGTTCTCCGCGGGCGGTTGGAGGGGCGCGCTCTGGCAGGTCGTCCTCGCGCTGGTGTACCTCGTCGCGGGTGTCCTGTTCCTGACGGACCCGGTGCTCGGACTGGTGTCGCTGACGCTCGTGCTGATCGCGTACTTCCTGATCGACGGCGTCGTCGAGATCGCGATGGGTCTCCGGCTTCGCGGGGAGTCACGCTGGGCCTGGCTGGTCGCGAGCGGCGTCGTCTCGCTCGTCCTGGCGGGGCTCATCTGGGCCGGTCTCCCGTCCAGCGCCGTCTGGGCGGTCGGCCTCCTGTTCGGCGTGAGCCTGCTCACGACCGGCATCTCGATGGCCATGGTCGCCATGGGCGGCCGGGACGCGGCCGAGGCGGCCGACGCGACGGCCCGCCGATCGGCGCGCGGCGCGTAACCACGCGCAACCGAGTCGAACGACCGCCCCGTTTCCCGGGGCATCATTCACGTTTCGTGACGAAGTTCCGCTTTTCCGCCGGCGCGGCGCTCGCCTCTGCCCCGGTGACTGTCCACTCTCGCGACCTGCGCGCCAGCTTATCCCCCACGGACGCGTTGTCTCACTGATGTGACCGCCACGACCGACCAGCCGTTCCGCCGGACGAGATCCGGGGCGCTCCGCCGCGCCCGACGCGACCCAACGGGGGTGCCGCCCCCGGAGCCATGACCCCCCGGTTCGACCGCCGCGTCGACCGTCTGCGTGCGGCGCTCTGGGTCGCCGCCGTCGTCATCCTCGGCGTGCTCCTGTTCGTCGCCTACTCGTACGCGGGGACCGTCATCCTCGCGCTGTTCATCTACTACGTCACGCGACCGATCTACTCGCGGCTGCGGCGGGTGATCCCCTCCCGGACGCTCGCCGTGTTCGTCGCGCTCGTCGTCGTCACCCTGCCCGCGGTGGTCGTCTTCGGCTGGACGCTCGCGCTCGCCCTGCAGGAACTGTTCCGGTTCGCCGAGTCGGGGGCGCTCGATCCGTATCGGGGGTACCTCCAGCCGTACATAGACTTCTCGACGCTCGCCGTCGACATCGACACCCTGGTCCGGGAGGGGTTACGTCTCGTCGAGTCGGGTCCGCCGACGAACGGCTACCTGCAGGGTGCCCTCGACGCGCTCGCCGTCTCGTTCGGCCTCCTCGCCGGCGTCGGCATCCACCTGTTCATCGCGCTCGCGCTGGCGTTCTACCTGCTCCGGGACGACCACCGGATCGCCCAGTGGACGCGCGAGACGTTCGGCCTCGGGGGGACGGTCGTGGAGACATACGTCCGGACCGTCGACCGCGACCTCAAGAACGTCTTCTTCGGGAACATCCTCAACGCCTTCCTCACCGGCGCGATCGGCACGGTGGCCTACACGCTGCTCGACGCGGTCGCCCCCTCGCCGGTCGTCGCGATCCCGGCACCCGCGCTGCTCGGGATGCTCACCGGCGTCGCCAGCCTCGTCCCGGTCGTCGGGATGAAACTCGTCTACGTCCCGGTGTTCCTCGCGCTCCTCGCGCGCGGCGCGCTCGACGACCCCGCCGCGCTGTGGTTCCCACTCGCCTTCGCGGCCGTCTCGATCGTGATCGTGGACACCATCCCGGACCTCGTCCTCCGGCCGATCGTCAGCGGGCGGACGCTCCACGTCGGCGCGCTCATGCTCGCCTACCTGTTCGGGCCGCTGCTGTTCGGATGGTACGGCGTCTTCCTCGGGCCGTTCCTGCTCGTGGTCGTCCTCGAGTTCGCGCGCGTCGTCGTCCCGTGGCTGCTCGATCCCGAGCGGGACGTGACGACGACGCTCCCGGAGTTCCGGACGGTCGAGGGGAACGAGGACGGGGTGCGCGATCGGTCGCTCGTCGACCCGACGGAGGAGGGAGCGCCGTCGAAGTGACGATTTGCTATCGCTGTATCCGATATATCGGTGACGACCGCCCCCTCCCGTCTAGCGCGTCCGGCACGCCGCTACTCGTCGCCGTTACTCGAATCGACCGGATCGACCGGCTCCACCCGCTTTCCCGTCGCCTTCGGAACCACGCGGTGGGTCGCGCCCTCCCACTCCCAGTCGAGTTCCCGTCCCTCGAAGAGTCGGTCGAGGAAGACCGCGAGCCCCGCCACCTCGGAATGGGGCTGGTTGGTGACCGCGACGTTCCAGTCCGCGCGCTCGTACACGTCGAAGGGGACCTTCTCCGCGCCGACGACGATCAGCAGGGGTCCCGCCCGGTGGTCGGCGCGGACGTCCCGCTCTACGTCCTGCACGGGGAGGCCGTACATCGTCAGGTGGACGACCGCCCCCGGAAACTCGCGGACGACTCGCTTCGGTTCCTCGGTCTGCTCGACGACGAACGGGCCGCCGAAGCGATCGGTGATGTCCTCGATGGTCTCTCTCGACCTCGTCGCGTTCCCGGTGAGGACGACGCGGTCCGCCCCCAACGCCCGGGCCGTGAGGCCGACGTGGGTCGTCATCCGGTTGTCCCGGCCCGGCCGGTGGCCGAGGCGCAGGACGGCGACTTCGTGATCCCTCATACCGCCGGGATTCGCTTCGGCGCGAGTAGGGCTTTCGGAAGCGGGGCGAGGGCGGAAGCGACTTTACCCGCGAGGGGACCATACCGGGCATGGAACTTCGCGGACGGCGCATCGTCGTCACGGGCGGGGCGGGCCTCGTCGGCTCACGCCTCGCTGCGCACCTCGCGCCCGACAACGACGTCCTCGTCGTGGACGACCTCTCGAACGGCGTCCGCGCGTCCGTCCCCGACGGGGCGACCTTCGTCGAGGGGGACCTCACCGACCCGTCCGTCGTCGCGGACGCCGTCACCGGGGACGTCGATATCGTCTGTCACCTCGCGGCGGCCGACAAGTACGTCGACACCGACCGCCCGCGCGCGCAATTCGAGACGAACACGGCCATCACGTACGCGCTCCTCGAACGCATGGAGGCCGTGGGCGTCGCGAACCTCGCGTTCACCTCCTCGTGTACCGTCTACGGCGAGACGGGCGAACCCACCCCCGAGGACTACGGTCCGCTCGAACCGATCAGCGTCTACGGCGCGACGAAACTCGCCGAGGAGGCCGTCCTCTCCGCGTACGCGCACAGCCACGGCTTCACGGTGTGGACCTTCCGCTTCGCGAACATCGTCGGGCCGCGATTCGGCGCGGGCGTCGTTCCGGACTTCGTCGAGAAACTGCGCGCCGATCCCGAGACGCTCACGATCCTCGGCGACGGCGAGCAGGAGAAGTCCTACATGCACGCCGCGGAGTGCGTCGAGGCGATGCGCTACGTCATCGAGCGCGCGGGCGGCGACCTCAACGTCTACAACCTCGGAACGCGCGACACGACGAGCGTCACCCGCGTCGCCGACATCGTGAGCGAGGAGATGGGACTCGACCCCCGATACGAGTACACCGGGGGCGACCGCGGCTGGACTGGGGACGTCCCGCGGGTGTCCCTCCCCATCGACCGCCTGGCCGAACTCGGGTGGGAGCCCGAACTGACGAGCGACGAGTCCGTCCGCCGCGCGACCCGCGAGTTGCTCGCGACGGCGGACTGACCTCAGATCTCGAATCGCGTCCGCGCCTCGCAGTCCTGTTCGCGGGCGAGCAGTTCCGCGCGCGCCTCGTGGGTCCCCGGTTCGGGGTCCGACCACGCCCCCTCGTAGGTCCGCGACTCCCCCGGCGCGAGCGTCTCCTCCCCCAGCACCTGCGCGAACAGCCGTCCGTCGCTCCAGCGCCAGCGCTCGTCGACCACGAAGTCCGCCCGCGCGGCGTCTGCGAAGGTGAGCGAAACGGGTTCGTCGCCGGTGTTCTCGACGGTGAACGCGAACGTTACCCCCTCGTCGACGGTGGCGCGGAGGTCGCCTCGGAGCATAGCGGACACTGGGCGGCGGAGGCCATAGTTGTGCGGGCGTACACCGTATGACGATATATCGAATCGCGTACTCGGTGTTCGCAGAGCTTCGGAGGATGAGTAGCCACAAATCATAATGGTTCTACATTCACTCTGGACTGGATTGTTCCTTAGAAGACGAAAGTATGGATAGACTCAGTGATATTACACAACGGGTCAGTATTGGTAAGAAGCATGCAGAAGGGCAAGTGAGTTGTAACATAGAGTGAATGGCATCTACTTCTCAGAACGTGCTCTCCTCACATCGTCTATTCCAGTAAACTTCTCGCAGATGCTGATGCACAGTCTTGAGTAGCCGACCTATTGGTAGATTGCTCAGCTTTCTGTCGACCAAAAGAGGCACGACAGAGTCGAAGTATCCGATTCTGCGGCGACCTAGTAGAGGCTGGTGACATTCTCGCATATCGTAGGTCTTAAACTCGAATATAATTCCAAAACAGTCCCAAAATATAATAATTCACTATCTAATTAACTGGCTGCTGTCACATGAAATCAGATTCATATAAGCTGAGTAGACGGACAGTCCTCGCGGGAACGGGGGCCATGTGTCTAGGATCGTTGCTACCCTCACGGGTAGCCGCAGGCGGTAACCGAGTCGTCCTCGGGGATTTTGAGACCGGGACGGATGGTTGGCGAACGAACGGCGGTGTCGAACTCGCACGTGTCGACGGGAGTACCGTGCCTGAAGCGGTGGCTCACGGTGACTACGCCTTGCGTGTCGATGGGAACAACGATCCAAAACCGATGGTTGAGACGACCGTTCGAGATGCCGACTTTGCCACCTATCCGTATCTGGTTGCTGATGTCTATGTGGCCCGTATTGATGGCTACGATGGTTCCGTTACGTTCCAGTTCATCTTCCGCCACGACCGCGGTGGGCAGCAAGGTGAGACAACCGACAGGAAGAAAGGAACATCAACTAAGGAACAGAAAGCGAACTCTCCGACAGCTATCTCCCCGGAAATCGAGGTTCCGCAACTGTACGATCTCCAGCTGTTCTGGGACATGTCGGACATCCCGGCCGAAGCCCGAGAACGGCCTCATCAACTCGAACTTACATGGTCTCGAACTCGCGGCAAGGGAGAAGGGAGTGAAGGACAGGGGAATGCGCCTTCGTATGGCGCAGCGGTATATCTGGACAACGTTCGGCTGACGAACAGTAGAGAAGCCGTTGAGGCGAGCGCACTCTCCGCTCATTTAAGCCGACTCCGCGCACGGCACCAACTCCCCGAATACGTCTTCGAATCAGCGTCTGACGGTACGGAGCGCGGCCGTCTTGAATACGTCGACGGGACCACCGTTCCAGTAACCGTCGCCGTCGAAGGGTCCAAGAAGCTCCGGTATACGCTTGACGGCACCACCTACCAGCTCGGAGGTGGATGGGAATGACGGGTGACGGTTCGTCCGACAGGCAGTCGGGGACACCTCCGTATGGCAAATCCCTGCCAGCCGGAGCCGACGGCGACAACAGTATCGTCATTGACAACGGAGTGTACCGTGTCGATATCGGCGAAACAGAGTCAGGAACGTGGGTTTGGGATTACAACGGCCATTCTACGCTGTATCATGAATTCTTCGCGATGAGTGCTGGCGGCAACCGGGCCGTTCCTTCCTTTGACCAAGACGAGGTACTCAGTCCATTCCCTGACAACGGTGAGCCCGGTGGCCAATACGCTGCAACGACGAAATACACGGTTGAAGGCGTTCCGGTAGTCGTTAAACGGTCGGTCCAGATGGACCCTGACGATCCTACCTTCCGGATGACGTACGACATCGTCAATAGTGGTGGACAGTCACTTGAGGACTTCGAGTTCTACCAGTACGCCGACTTTGACGATGGTCGGAACGACTTTTGGGATGATGTCGGAGTATACCGCACAGATCCACAGTTTGTCTACGTTCGCGACGGCGGTGGGAATGCGTATGCTGGGTTCGGATCGAACCTTCTTGCTGATGAACACCTCGTTGACGATTATCCGGGATACAGCGAGGTATTGAACGGAAACATGGATAACGACGACCGCTATCCGACCTCCGGAACCGGTGACGCGGTCGTCGCACTCAACTGGGAGTTCGAGTCGTTGATACCTGGTCAACCGATCACCTTTACACTCCGGTTTGGAGCTGCCTCCACCGAGGAAGAGATCGAGCAGACTGCCGGTAAACCGCCTGAGGATCTCGATACCACTCCTCCACGAACGGAGGTGTCGGCAATGGCTGGAACCCTTGCGTACGTTCCCGGTCTTAGCGAGAATGATGCGGAAAACGGTAACGACAACTACAGTATCTTTCCGAACGGCAAGAGCGCGTTCCCACCCCGCGACTTCTCTCCCGACGGAACATTCCTCGGTGATAGCGTGCTTACGCCGGTTGGACTGGACGACCTCGTCGGCAAATCGAAGTCCGTTCAGGAGCTTGATGGCTCGTATCGCGCATTCCGGTTCCGAAATCACCTCGCTATCTCGTTCAACTCTCCGGATGGACGAACGATTCCAAGTGATGAGACAGTCCAGATGTATGTGAACGGAGAGTTCCCTGATGATGTGAACATTCACAACACAGCGGCTGACGACCCCGAGTTTGAGCTTGACTATTTTTTGCCCGGCGATCCGGACCGGACATCGAACACTATTCTCGAAGAAGGAATCCTCCACAATGACCTCCATCCGATTGGGCGCAACCCGGCGTTCGACAGCCGTACCCGACGTGCTCACGCTCACCGTCGGTTCTTCGGAGTTGAGAAACGGACATTCTACCGCAACGGAGAAACAGTTGACGGTGTGCGAGCCGCGACTATCTGGGGCACGTCGAATCCGTACACCCGCTATCTCGCACGCGACTTGCTGGCCGATATCGGCGATTTGATCTTGGACTTTGCAAATCCTATCATCTATAGTTGGGTAGAGCTGTCGCTGCTGGCCGACGGAACCAAACTCGTCCGCGTTCCGGACGCGAGTGTCTTCCCAAAACAGGCCGGTGTGCTCGCTAACCATCCCGATCTGGAGGAAGGTAGCATCCGTGAGCGCAACAACCTAGAGGTTCTCCTTGACGTCTCCAAGACGTCGAATGATGATGCATACGAGGTTGCCACCAACGAGAAGCACAATGCGGCCTGGCAGCGATTCCAGAAGGAGTTCAAGGAACAGCGGGTGGTCCCGTACGGGACACCACACCTCGACTACCTGTTCAACTACGAGGCAAACTGGGACCTGGCGGATCACCCGGTCATGGTCTACGGAGAACTACCGGATGGCACTCACCTTGACACCGATCAGGTCCATAACCTCCTTGACAGCGCAACTGCGGACACACGGCCGTTAAGTCCCTTCCCTGTCGGGTAGTTTGGGGGTGAATATCGGTTCGGCCACTACTAGGTAGCAGACACAGCCTGTCCACCCGCCGCTTTTCCAATCAGCACGAGCAGTGAGACAGCCGTGTACGCAAGCGGACACCAGACGCACATGTACACTAGGAAGGCGACAATGCCAGATGCGAAAAAGACGTCAGTCGTCCACACGGTGGCAAGGTGGCTAACCACCGGGAGCATCTGAAGAGCACCGATACTAACGAGCCTTTCGACGACGCCGACGAGTGCGCCGTTCACAATGCCGATTCCGATGGGAAACAAGATTGCCCATCGAGAGCCTCCTGTATAGAGCAACCGAGTTGCCTCATCGCGGAGGGAACCAGCGTCTGTGGTACTGCCCCGGATCACTGCCGCGCTGAGGAGTAGCGGGTAAAGCGCAAGCAGGTACGCGACTGGAACCGAAGTATAGGACTGGACGAGGACAAAAACCCAGAAGGCGGCCGTGAAAACTCCGACATGTCGAGCCACGACATTAGCCGGCGCATCGATATCAGGGGCAGTCAGCCACGACCGTACACCGCTAGGAGGCATATTATCTTAGTTGAAGAGAGTACAACAAAAAGTTACCCCTGATAGCGGGTAGTGTTCAGAAACGCTCACCTGTATATAAACACTCTCCCTACGCCTTGAGTATCGACAAGTAAGATATGGAAACAATGAGACGGTGTCATCCGCTCCTTGCGACGGTGACGGCGGCCAGTCTGCCCTCGCAGAGCGAATGGTCCGTCATGCCAGCGATCTCTGTGAACACGAAGACCACCTCTCACAGGTTATCGCTGGTCTCGATCTCCCGCTTGTAGAGATCGACGACCAGTACACACAGACGCCGAGTTACGGCTACGACCTCGCGCCGATGCTGCGGCTGTTCCTTCACAAGTACGCGGGCGACTACAGCGACGACGAACTCGCCGACCGCCTTGACTCGTGGCAGTATCTCGGAATCCGCTTCGACCTCGACGATACACCGACTCAACAGACCCTCTCGTACACCTGGCGTAATCGCTTCGACGCCAACCTCCGCGAGCTGATCGTCGCCGCTGGCGAGGGCATCCGCCAAGAGGCAATTGAGCACGACGTTATCCGCGACGACCGTGCGGACGGCGAAGACGAGACTGACAGCGAGTTCGAGACGGGCGAGGTCCCCGACGACCTTACAGAAGCGAAAATCCGCGAGACGATGCGGGCCGCCCGCGAGCACGTTTTCCCCGCGTTCGACACAGGACGTGCCTCGAACGCCCGGTATAGCGACGAATGCATCCTCTCGATGCAGTCCTACCTCAGTCTGGCGAACTGCGGGACTGCACAGGGAGCAAAGCGATTCGCGCGGATGAGCCGTCGCGACGAAACCCCACACGGAGACACACACTTGCGAGCGATTAAGAAACTCGGGAAGCCAACGGGCCGTCAATCTTCTCTCACCGAGTACCACGGAACAGGCCGAAAGAGGCGGATTGAGCCGTGGCAGCGCGTCTTCGAGGAACTACAGGCCGACTTCAGTACGGCAGTCGGGAACACGATTGACGCGATTCGGGATACGAAGCCGTTCCGCGAGCCGGTCGTCGCGGCCATCGACATTACCGATACGGTGTTCTACCCCTCGCCGTGGGAAGACTACGACGAGGGCATAGCGAAAGACGATTTCCCCGCGCCCGTGAACGGTCTCAAAGAGCGAGGGAAACGGGGCTCATCAATTTGCGACGCTCACCATCGTCGGCGACAACGTCCCGCTCATCCTCGCCGTCGAACCGATCCGGGATGCGTCCTACTGGGAAACAGACGATGTCGAGACGCGAAGCCGAGCTGAGGTCGTCGACGCACTGCTGGAAGAAGCGAGCAAACACGTCGATATACATCTCGTGATGGCCGACCGCGAGTTCGACGGTCACGACGTCCTGCACACACTCGATAGCCACGACCTCATCTACCTTATCCCGAAACGGGAGTACGAAGCGGCCTTAGAAGGTGTCGAGAAGGTTGAGGACCACCCGATCGCGGACGTGGGTGTCGAACCCGACGTGGAGGTAGGCGTCGACGGCGAAGTGAGCCATGAGGTGAACTTCATGTACCTCCCATCGACGGAGGAAGGCGGCGACTACGCGGTGTTCCTGACGAACCGTGACGACGTGGCTCCCGAGGACGTACGAGGACTCTGCAACCGCTACAGTCGGCGCTGGGAGATCGAGAACGAGTATAAGCAGATCAAGAAGTTCCTCCCGACGATGGCCTCCACTGACTACCGGGTGCGCTGCTTCAACTTCCTGTTCGCGTGCCTGCTGTACAACGTGTGGCGGCTCGCGGACTACCTGTTGAAACTGGAGATCGGGAAGCCGATTCGTGACGAGCCCGTGTTGACGGCGGGCGAGGCTATCGAGTTGCTTGCCTGCTTCCTCGTCCCATACGGATAGTCGTCGCAGGATTTCCCTCGTGTTCTCGCCTGCCGTAGCGACAGCTCTCGCATTCGTTCTGGATTTCGCTCCTTCCTGTCGCTTTTTGAATGAGTAGTGGGCTTCACTTTCGATTTGTCTCACTTCGTCGACTCTGAGTCACCCGAGAAATCGCCTGCTTTCGTTTGTGGATTCACTATCCACCGAACCTCTGGTGTTCGAGGGTTTCGGAGGATGGACAAGCTACAGACTGTAATGGTTCCATTTTCACGCATGGTACTGTGTAATGTAATAAAAACGACACTTCGGGTTGCACGTCGAGACGTTCAGATCTGAACGGTCGGATAGGACACGGACGCTGTGGGGTCGACTCACCGATCTAACGTGAGACGGGGGTGCTCTAGGAAGGGCCGGCGGTCGTCTCTGACGCACCGTCAATGACGTTCCAAGTTGCAGTAACCCTCTTTGGAGGTCTGATCGCATCGTAATCACGACTCCGTCCTTCACTCGTCGTTGTCTGCGAGATCGATCAGGTTTTCCCGGCCCAACTGGCGTTTCTCGATCGTCCCTTCGTCGACCAGCTTCCCGATGACGCGCGACGCCTTCGAGGCGGACCAGTCGAACTCGTCGGCGATGGCGGCCTGGCGCATTCGCCCATCGTTGGCTTCGAGCAGGGTCTGCACGCGTTCGGTATCGGTCATGACCTCCGGTCCTGTCGCCGGCTCACCCGACGGCGCCGCCTCGCTCGTCGGTGCCTGCGCCGCGGCCGTCGAATCCGTTGCTAGACTGCCTGTCACCGCCTGTTCGGTAGCGTTAGGGCCGTCACGTCGGTGCAAGACGGTGTACGCGCCGATGCTGACGAGCCCCAACAGGAGTGTTCCGCCAACCAAGAATCCCGGACCGATATCACCCAACGGCGACGTCGTCGCTCCGTTGGTCGTCGATAGCTGCGTACTGGTCCGTTCGCCTCCCGCGGTAGCGTCCTGCCCTGTCGCGGTGAACACGACGCGCGGGTGCTCACTGGCGAAATCCTCACGCCCGATCCACGTTACCCCGCCATCGTCCCAGCTAGTGGGCGTCGGTTCAACCCGAGCGATCTCGTAGCCAGCGGGGGCCTCGACTTCGAGCGTGTCGTTCGCTGCGAGGAAAAACCCACCCTGGAAAATATCCCCAACGACGAGCGTCTCGTTCTGCTGGACAGCGAAGTGTGTCCAGGTGAACTGGTAGGTGACGATCCCCCAGCGCCGGGGGACCTCCTGAATGCGGGTCGAAGCGGTGACGTTCACGGCACGCATTTCCCGCCCGGTTGCGTTCGCCGCGTTAGCAACGACGCCCCGCATCCGCTCCCGGAACGGGTCGAGATAGCGTGCCGTATCGTCTCGGAAACGGGCTTGAAACGCCTCGTACTCCGCGACGCGATCGTCGGTGTCGAGCCGGGTCCGAATCTGGATCGTCCACTGTGCCGACCCGTTCGGGGAGACGTGGATACGGGTGACAGTGTTGTCGGTCTCAGGTAGTGGGGGTTGAGCCGCGGCTCCTGCGACTGCCGTAGGCGTAATCACCGCCGCCAGCAAAAACCCGATGACGCAAATCGCTGTCGCCGTCAGCGGACAGACACGTAAGGAATCAGTCATACAGATACCTCCGATTACTGTGGAGTACTTATAAATTGTTTGTTCATTGAACCGCTCGACGGACCGAACCAAACAGGATAGCCTCGATAGCGTGGTAGAACAGAACACACTGGAGTCCCCGGGTTTGGCCGAGAAGGACGGCTGCAAACGAGTGCAAACGTCCGCGAATCACTCCCACTATCTCCTCGGTTTATTACTATACCAGTAAAATAGGTATCTCACGATGAAAGGAAAGTCAATCATACACGTACTTCTCGCACTGCTCGTCGTGGTCGGGATGACCGTCCCGGCAGCGGCAGTGTCAGGAGGCGATGGCGTGGCAGCCACCGATGAGATATCAGCGACGATGGCCGCTACGGTCGCACAGGAGAACGCAACGCGTACCAACTCAAGCGTGAACGTCACCGTCGGCCAGCAGCTCTCGACGGTTATCGACGTATCGAGCGACGAGGTTCAGACCGATTTCGAGAACACCGCGTTCGAAGTCTCGGTCGAGGGGGCCAGCGAGGAGAAGCAGGCCGAAACCATCGCCGACCGCGCGGAAGAACTGCGCGAGCGGGCGGAAGACATCCGCGAGGACTACGAGGAAGCGACCGGGGCATACGAAGCCGGTGCCATTAGCAAATCCGAGTACGCCCAGCGACTCGCCACCCTAAACTCGCGGGCGACGAACCTCCTTGGAAGCTACGAACAGCTCAACCAGCGCGCACAGAGCGTCTCCGCGCTCGAACTCCGCGCAGCTGGCATCGATCAGTCGGCACTCGAGAGCGCCGTGGAGAATCTGAGTAGCGTCAGTGGTGCCGGGCCCACGGCGCTCCTCAAGCAGTTCACCGGCGAGTCACAGGGGGAGATCGAACTCGAGACCGCCGACGGATTGAAAATCGAGATCGAGAGCGAAGACGGCGAACAGTCGCGTGAGATCGAACGCCCCCGCGACGAGGATCGGACCATCACAGTGACCCAGTCTGCCGCACTCGACACGGCGCGTGCAGCGCTCTCGACGCCGGAAAACGGCACCTGGACGCTCACTGAAGCGACGGTGAAGCAAGACGAAGGCGCCTACGAGTTCGCGTTCGTCCTCCGGGGGGTCGCCAACCGGACCGGCGAAGCCGAGGTCAGCGTCGACGGTTCCTCGGGCGAGGTCTACAAGCTCGAAGAGGAGATCAAAACCCGTGCAGATGACGACGAGGACGAAGCAGAGGAGCGTGACGAGAACGAAGAAGACGACGAGGATGACGAAGGCGAGGCCGACGGTGAGCTCGCGGTGATCGTCTCTGAGGGGACGCCCGCGGCGAACGCGACGGTCACGCTGACGGTCCTCTCGAATGGTGGGGCCGCCGAGAATGTCACCGTCTACTTGAACGGCCAGGCGGTCGGAACGACCGACTCCGACGGAACGGTGACGGTGACGCTTCCCGAGAGTGGTGAGGCAGAACTTACGGCCCAGAAGGGTGAGGCCGAAGGTGAACTCGAGTTCGAGTTCGAGGAGGCCGCCGAGGACGACGTCTTCCGGAACCTGAACGTGGATGCGGCGCTCGATGACGACACCGTGTCAGTGACCGTGTCTTACGACGGCTCGGGTGTCTCGAACGCGACGGTCTACGCGAACGGCCAGGCGGTCGGAACGACCAGTTCGGACGGGACGGTGACGTTCACGATCGACACGAACGCGACCGAAGATATCGAACTTGAGGTCAGCAAAGGCGCGTTCGAAGCTGAACTCGAGTACACGATCCAGGACGGCTCGCTCACCCTCACCGAAGAAGCCCACGAGGGCGACGGCGACAAAGCCGAGGACGAAGAGGACGAGGAAGACGAAGGCGACGAAGAAGCCGAGGAGGAAGACGCTGATGAGGACGAAGCCGGGGAAGACGAGGACGAGCAGGTCGATGCAGACGAAGAGGGTGAGGAAGACGAGGGGGACGAAGAAACCGAGGACGCAGAAGGGGAAGCAACTGACGAGGACGGAGCGAGATAGGTGGACTCCCGTTCTGACCGAATTCGCCTCGAGACTGACTCCGATACCACGTTTGCCCATCTATGACCCACGACATGACTGACAGTACCGATTCGAGCACACGCCTCGCTGAACGCCGGGGAGTTCGCTACGGCTGCGCGCTCGTTGCCATCGTGTTCCTGGTGACGACGCCAGTGGCTGCAACTGCCGGAACAGCCCAAGCCACTGATTCTGCATCGCAGCTGCCCGCGGAGCCAGCGTTCGTCGTTGAGCTCCACGCTGACGGATCGGCACGCGCGACGCTGGCCATGACGTTCGACCTGACTACCGAGAGCGAGCGCGAGGCCTTCGAAGCGCTCCGTGCGAATACGACCGCACGGGAGCAGCGAACTGACCGGTTCGCCACGCGGCTGCAAGCTATCGCTGCGGGAGCCGAAAACGCGTCTGGCCGGTCGATGCAGATCCGTGACCCAGGTATCACGTTTGCGACGCGAAATGACACCGGGATCGTCGCTCTTTCGGTCACGTGGGAGGGGTTGGCTGCACAGGAGGGTGACCAACTCGTGCTCCAGGAGCCGTTTACGAGCGGATTCGACCTGGATCGGTCGTTCAGGATCCATGGGCCCGACGGCTACGAACTCGCGACTGTCCGCCCGTCGCCGACGACTCAGACCCAGACCAGCGCGACGTGGCGGGCAGGGACGGCGCTCGATGGCTTCCAGGTGACGTTCACCGCAGCAGGTGACGCACACGCAGCCGAGACCGGGAACGACGAGAGTTCAGCTGGCGCCCCCGGTTTCGGGATTGGGGTCGGCGCTGTCGCTTTGCTGGTGAGCACGGCATTGCTGCTGTATCGTCGTCGGTCGTAGCAGAACGGTGCCACGGGCTGTCTCGACGTCCGTCCGATTGCCCTGCGTGTGACGCCCCGATCACTGCTCTGCCACGCCAGCTCTACGGGGAGAGCGGCATCGACACGCTCGCGGGGGAGGACGGGTGGCTGTTCGATCACCGGCGCGTCGCCGACGTCGTCAACGGCGACCTCTGACGGCGGGACGGTGTCTGTCCGGGCGCTGTACCGCTCGGGGACGGGGTGCCCGTCGCGGACGCCGAGCGTCTCGGCCGGCGGACGACCGGGCGTCGTTCCGCGACGCCGAATGTCACTCTCACGCCATGAGCAGAAGCGCCGTGTACCCCCCCGCGCCGAGGAGGAACGCCGCGAACCGGCTTCCGGCCGGCGACGGGAGTTCCTCCTTGATGCTGTTGAAGACGACGCTCCCGGCCAGGAACGCGAACAGCACCGCCAACGGCGCCGCCGCGATGCTGGTGAGCACGCCGATGCCGGCACCGACGAGGACCGCCGCCGCGAGGATCCACCGACCGATCCGGTGGTAAGCGGAGCCGTGGTGTCGTCGGAACCCCGCGTCGATGATGACGAAGTGGAGCACGATGGCGGCGGCGTAAAAGAACAGGTTCAGGACGCCCGACTCCTCCTGGTGGAAGAGGAGGTACCCGATCAGTCCGTTGTACCCGGTGAACGACAGCAGGTGCGCCCAGAACACCGTGTCCAAGGCGTCCTCGGCGTCCTCCGCGCCGTCCGTTCCGTGCCGGGAGTGCGTGACGAGGGCGTGGATCCCGTAGAAGGCGGTGAATCCGGTCAGGACGACGACGTAGACGTGGACGTCCCGGCTGAAGAACCGCCCGATGGCGTCCGTGCTCTCCACGACGTCGAGGACGGCTCGGTTCACCTCGGGAAGCAGGAGGACGAACACGTAGGACACCGACACGCCGCCCGCGAACGAGACGGTCAGGTCGTGGGGCAACCGGCCGAACGCGCGTAGCCGCCCCGCGAACACGTGGGCACCGGCGAGCACGAACGCGAACGCTATCGCAGCGACGGTCGCCGCTTCCATACAGGGGGGCGGCGGGTTCGCCACGTCAAGGTGTCGCCTGCACAGTACGACGCGGCAGAACGTGTATCCGAACGCACTCGCATCCCTCCGCATCTCCCCCGCTTCCTTCGCGCCTGACGTCAGAGCGCCCGCCGAATCGCCGTCGAGAGCTCCTCCTCGGCACCGTGGAGCGCGCCGCCGCTCTGATAGACCGAGAGGCGCACGATCGGCCGGAGTCGACCGTCGATGCGGACGTAGGCGAGGAAGCTGTGGCTCGTGATGCGCGCCTTCGCGAACAGTCCGGGGACCGCCGGGTGGTAGTAGTCCACGTCCGTGTACGTGCTCGTCCGCGTCACGCGCCGGTCGTCCGGCGCCGCCTCGTCGAGCTCGGCGACGGCGGCGGCGACGCGCTCGACCACGTCGTCGGGCCACTCGTCGAGCGCGGGAACCGTCGCCCCGGAGACGAACCCCTCGGCGTCCGACGGCGGAATCTCGACGCCCGCCTCGACGATCGTCCGCGCCAACGCGGGTCCGTCGAGGAGGTCGATGCCGGCCGCCGTCGCCGTGCGCTCGGCGTCCGGCGCGACCGTCGACGTCGTCGCCAGCGAGACGCGGTCGACGTCGCCCTCGGACCGGAGGGCGACGAGGTCGCGGACGACGGTCGAATCGACGCGGCTCGAGGGAGGGTAGTGGCGGACGTGGACGAGGCGGCGCTCCCCGCCGCGCCCGAGACGGACGTCGATGCCGCCCGCGGGCGTGGGCGGCGCGACCTCGACCGACCAGCCGTCCCAGCGC
Organism: Halomarina halobia; assembly: GCF_029338575.1. GTDB lineage: Archaea > Halobacteriota > Halobacteria > Halobacteriales > Haloarculaceae > Halomarina > Halomarina halobia. The sequence continues at coordinate 1,443,797 of NZ_CP119992.1, read as the reverse complement.
GCGAGCGCGAACTCGCGGACGAGGTCGGCGAACCGCTCCGGGGGGAGGCGCTGGAGCGCCTCGACGTCGTGGCTGTCTTTCACAAACACGGTTCGTCGTCCGCGCTTAAGACCCTTCGCGCGTCCCTCGACGGGTCGTCGGACGTTCCCCCGGCCGTGAGAATACCCTCCATCGAGCATCGCGTCGAGATCGTCGTTCCGGAGGACGCGGACGAGGAGGCGGACCTGATCCTCACCTGCACCGCGAAACCGCGCTCGGACTGTCCCATCGAGGTCGGACGGTACCGGGAACTGCTCGACTACCGCGCCGAGCACGGCCTGCCGCCGGGCCAGTCGAAGCTCGACTAGCGTCGACGGGCGATCGCGTCCGAACAGCGTATATCGGACGCGCACCGACTCACCGGCGTGCAGGTCGTCGGCTACCAGCGACCGGACCTCGCCCTCCTCGTGACCAGCGACGCGTCCCCCGGGGCGGTCGATCGGCTCCCGCTCGACCGGGGTGCGCGGCTCGAGTACAGCCTCGGGGCGCGCCACTGCGCCGGAACGCTCACCGACGACGGCCACGTGCCGTGCTCTGCCCCGACCGCGCCGTACTGCGAGGCCCACGCCTCGACGTGGGTCTGCGCCCGCTGCACCGGAACGTGTCTCAAGGACGAGATGGACTGCTACCAGGAGCACGCCGTCTACCTCGCGGCGTTCGCCCCGGCCACGTTCAAGGTGGGCGTCACGCGCCTCGAACGACTTGAGACCCGGCTGCGCGAGCAGGGGGCCGACCGCGCGGCGCACGTCCACACCGCCTCGAACGGCCGCATCGCGCGCGAACTGGAGGCCGAGATCGCGCGGACGCTCACCGACCGGGTGCGCGTCCCTGAGAAGGTAGCCGGTCTCCACCGCGCCGTCGACGAAGCGGCCTGGGAGTCGCTGCTCGCGGACTTCGACGTCGTGGAGCGGTTCGAGTTCGACTACGACCTCCCGCTCGACGACCAGCCGATACCCGAGACGCTCGCCACGGGTACCGTCGTCGGGACGAAGGGGCGACTGCTCGTCCTGGAGCGGGCGGGCAGCGCGTACGCGGTCGACGCGCGCGACCTCGTGGGCTACGAGCTTCGGGAGGGCGCGAGCGAGCGACAGCTACAGTCGAGCCTCGCGCGGTTCTAGCCGTCGCCCGTCGTTCGTCGCACCGGGAGAGGCGAGCGTCGGGTGGTCGGGTCCGATCAGTCCTCGAGCGCGTCGCCGATGCGCTCCAGCTCGCGGCGGATGTCGTGCAGTTCGTCGCGGACCTTGCGGACCTCACGGACGAGTTCCTCGCGCTCCTCGCCGCGACCGCGCTGGCCGGGGCCGCCCATGCCGCCGGGCCCGCCCGGGCCGCCGCCCATACCGCCGGGCCCGCCGCCGCCCATCATCCCGCCCATCATCTGCGCGAAGGGGTTGCCGCCCATGCCGCCGGGCCCGCCGCCCCCGCCGAAGGCCTCCTCGAGACGCTCCTCGCGGGACTCGCCGCCCTCCTCCCGCTCCTGTTCGCGCTGCTGTCGGATCTCCTCGACGCGCTCGCGGAAGGACTTCTCGCCGCCCTCCTCGGTCGACTCGTCGGGGGACTCGTCGTCTGCCGTTCGCTCCTCGTCGCTCGATGGTTCCTCGTCGTCGGCCATGGCGCGAACTTCGCACGCCCGCCACAAAAGCGTGGTTATACCCACTCGTTCCACGGGTCGTCGAGGACGCTCGAGACGCCGGCGAGCGCGAGGGGCAGGACGACGACGTCGAACGCCGCCCGGTAGATCGGCCCGTAGCGCGGCGCGACCCCCGGCCGATGACCGCCGAAGCGCTCGCGTACCGTTCAGCCCCGCCGATGGGGGCGGCGACCGGCGCTCCGAGTACAGTAACGGCTCTCGCGACGAACGACGAGCGACGACTGTCCCGCTCGCAGCGCCGTCCACCGTGACGGTCCGCGGCGGGGGACGAACCCAGGATCGTGCCAATGATTATCATACCTTATCTCCACCCGGCGCGTCTCCACTATCGCCATGAAACGGATTCTGGTCGCGGGAGCGACGGGCTTTCAGGGCGGTGCGGTCGTCGATCACCTGCTCTCCGGCGAGTACGGGGAGTACGAGGTCTTCGGACTCACGCGGGACGCACACGGCGAGGCGGCGCGCGCGCTGTCCGCCCGGGGGGTCCACGTCGTCGAGGGCGACATGCGCGACGACGCAGAGATGGGACCGCTCGCGGAGGGGATGGACGGCGTCTACTGCGTCACGACCTACTTCGAGGACGGCGTCGCCGCCGAGATCGAGCAGGGCGAGACGCTCGCGACGGCCGCGGCGGCGGCCGGGGTCCCGTACTTCGTGCTCAGTTCCGTCGCCGGGGCGGATCGCGACACCGGTCTCGAACACTTCGAGTCGAAGTACGCCGTCGAGCGCCACGTGCGGGACCTCGACCTCGCGGCGACGGTGATCCGGCCGGTGTATTTCATGCAGAACGTAGAGCGGATGCGCGAGGAGGTCCTCGGCGGGCGGCTGGCGCTCCCCCTCGAGATCGAGACGCGCCTCGACCTCGTCGACGTGAGCGACGTAGGACGGCTGGTCGCGAGCGCGTTCGCCGACCCGGATCGGTTCGTCGGCGCGTCCATCGACCTCGCGGGCGACGCCAGAACGCTGTCGGAACTGGCCGAGGCGGTCGCGGCGGTCCTCGGCCGGAGCGTGACCGCGGTCCACCTACCCGTGGAGGAGTACCGCGCGATCGCCGGCGACGAACTCGCGGACACGTACGCCTGGTTCAACGAACACGGGTACGGCATCGACGTCGACGCGCTCGTCCCCGAGTACGGGTTCACCCCGCGCACGTTCGAGGAGTACCTCCGCGCGAGCGACGTCTGGTCGCCGCCGCCGCGGTCGGCCTCGTGAGAGCGCGCCGCGCGCGGCACGGTCCCCGATGCGGGTGCTACGGCGCGTACCGTCCGGTCAGCCTCGTCCGCGCGAGGACGTGCCCCTCGATGGCCGCCTCGACGTCGGTCTTCCTGCTCCCCGCCGGGAGGTCGAGCGTGGTGTCGAGCGCGTAGCAGTCGAACCGGTAGATGTGCTCCCCGTCGGGCGGGTTCGGGCCGCCGTAGCCGACCTCGTCGTAGTCGTTTCGCCCCTCGACCGCCTCGGTCGCCCGCCAGTCCTCGGGGATCGACGTCACGTCGGGCGGAACGTTCCAGACGATCCAGTGATCCCACACCTTCCCCGCCGGCTCCATCGCGTCGGGGTCGTCCATCACGAGCACCAGCGACTCCGCGTCCGCCGGAACGCCCTCGACGGTCAGCGGCGGATTGACGTTCTCCTCCCGGTAGCCGTACTGATCGGGGATCCGACCGCCGTCCTCGAAGGCGGGACTGGTGAGCGTCAGCTCCGTCATGACGTCCCGGGATTCGCTCCCGAACGCCAAATAGGGCGGCGGCGATCGGGGGGACTGTCCGCGCCGACGAACGGTCGGCCGGCGGTGTCCGGACGGCGGCCGACGAAGGCCGTAGTGCTGTCGCCGTGCGCCGGGTCCGTCAGAACGAGGTCACCACTTCGACGCCCTCCGTCTCGTACGCCGTCATGGCCGCAAGTCGCTCCGGCACCTCCTCGAGCGGGACCTCGCGGCTTACCAGTCGCCCCGGATCGACGTCGCCGGACGAGAGGAGGCCGAGGAGTTCGTCGTAGCGCGTCGGCGGCATCCCCCGCGAGCCGTGAAACGACAGTTCGTCCATCGCCATCCGATCGGTCGGGAGCGAGACCTCGCCGCGCTCCCTGTCGGTCGTGAGTCCGATCTGGACGTGTTCGCCGCGTCGTCGGAGGCTGGCGACCGAGTTCCGGCACGTCTCCGCCCGGCCGAGCGCGTCGAGGGAGACGTGCGCGCCGCCGTCCGTGATCGTCCGCACCGCCTCGGGGACGTCGGCGTCGCGCGCGTCGACCGTCCCGTCCGCGCCGAGGCTCGCCGCGCGGTCGAGCGCCGACTCGCGCACGTCGACCGCGACGACGCGAACGCCGAGCGCGTCGGCGACGTGGACGGCCGAGAGGCCGACGCCCCCGCAACCGTGGACGGCTACCCAGTCGCCCGGCGCGAGGGAGACGCGGTGGGCCAGCGCGTGGAACGCGGTCATGAACCGGCAGCCGAGCGCCGCTACGTCGCGAGCGTCGAGGTCGTCGGGGAGGGGCATGGCGTTGTAGTCGGCCCACGGGAGGTGGACCTGCTCGGCGAACGCGCCAGGCGCGTCCGGGTGAAACCCGAGGCCGAGACCGTTCGGGCAGACGTTTCCGTGTCCGTTCCGGCAGAACGGACAGGTTCCGTCGCCCAGGTTGAACGGGAGCGCGACGCGGTCGCCCTCGCGGACCTCGGCGACCCGTTCGCCGACCGCGACGACGGTTCCCGCGGGTTCGTGTCCCAGGATTTGGCCGCGCGGGACGCGGTCGTCGGCCCACTCGCCGTGACCCATCCAGGCGTGCCAGTCGCTCCGACAGACGCCGCACGCCTCGACCTCGACGACGACGCCGTGGGGTTCTGGGTCCGGTCGCGGTACGTCTTCGATGACCAGCGGTTCGCCGTACTCCTCGAGGACGACTGCGCGCATGGTTCGTGACTGCGCAGCAGAGCGGGGTAATCGTTCCGTCCGCGGAGCGTCGACCGCTCCGCTCGAACCGGGGGTATTTTTATCCGCCGCGTCCGCTCCACGGGTATGACAGAGACGGCGTCGGCGACGGACATGGAACTCGGGCTCGCGCTGGTGTTCGGGCTGATCGGACTGGGCGGTGCGGTCGTGATGTACGCGGCCGCGGTCGGCGAGAATCAGGTGCTCTCCGCGTGGGGCTTCGCCGCGGCGATGCTGGCGGGCGCGCTGGCGATCGCCGCGCTGCACGTCTACGATAGGCCCTGACGCGGCCACCGGGGACCGCCGGGCGACGTTCACGGCGCGTGATTCCCGCCCCGCGACGTACGACGCGCGACGAGTCGCTTCGGCGCGCCGACGGGGGTGACGTACGTCGGGCGTGCCTTCCCCCACGGCTCTGTATAATGCCGTAATCGTTAATCCGTCACGTCCCGTAGTGGCCGCATGGCCGAGTTGAGCGAGGAGGATCAGCGCATCCTCGATTACCTGCGCGAGAGCGTCTCCCAGGGAGAGGGGTACTTCCGGGCAAAGCGCATCGCCGACAGCATCGGCCTCACGGCCAAGCAGGTCGGCGCTCGGCTCCCGCGACTCGCCGACTCGACCGAGGAGATCGAGATCGAGAAGTGGGGACGGGCGCGGTCGACGACCTGGCGCGTCACCCTGGGGTAGGACACTTTTTACGGTCGGCGGTGAAGGGCCGGTATGACTGTCCGGGTAGAGCGGACTTTCGAGTTGGACGCGGCACCCGATGACGTGTGGGCCTTCATCTCCGACCCGGAGAAGCGGGCGCGTCCCATCAGCGTCGTCACCGATTTCGAGACCACCGGGGAGCGAACGGCGAGGTGGCACGTCGAACTCCCGATCCCGCTCGTCAAACGTACCATCGCCGTCGACACCCGAGAGACGACCGTCGAGCCCCCGCGCTACGTCCGGTTCGTCGGCCGTTCGAAGGTGATGCGGGTCGTGGGCGAGCACGAACTCGAACCGACCGAGGGGGGAACGCGCCTCACGAACCGGTTCGTGGTCGACGGGAGGCTCCCCGGCGTCGAGCGCTTCTTCAAGCGCAACCTCGACGCCGAACTCGACAACCTCGAAGCCGCCATCCGGGAGGACCTCGGCCCGGGCGTCTGAACCGTCATGCGCCTCGCACTCGCTCAACTGGAGATCGAAGCCGGCGACGTGAGCGGAAACGTCGCCCGCGCGGAGCGCGCCGTCGCCGCCGCCGCCGGCCGCGGCGCGGACCTCGTCGTCCTCCCCGAGGTGTTCACCGTCGGCTACTTCGCGTTCGACGCCTACGCGCGCCGCGCCGAGTCGCTCGACGGTCCGACGCTCTCGCGCCTGGCGGAGGCCGCCCGCGAACACGACCTCGCGATCCTCGCGGGCAGCATCGTCGAGGACCTCTCGACGACCGACGGCGGCCCCGCAGAGGAGGGGTACGCGAACACGTCGGTCTTCCTCGACCGCGCCGGCGAGCGGCGGGCGGTCTACCGCAAGCGCCACCTCTTCGGCTACGACTCCGCGGAGGCGGACCTGCTCGTCCCCGGCGAGTCGACGCCGGTCGTCGACTTCCAGGGGTTCGGCGTCGGGATGACGACCTGCTACGACCTCCGGTTTCCGGGGCTGTACCGCGAACTCGTCGACGCCGGCGCGACCCTCGTCTGCGTTCCGAGCGCGTGGCCCTACCCCCGCGTCGAGCACTGGAGCGTACTCCCGCGCGCACGTGCGATCGAAAACCTACACTACGTCGCCGCGGCGAACGGCTCCGGGAGCTTCGAGGACGCCACGCTCCTCGGTCGCTCGACCGTCTACGACCCGTGGGGCGTCCCCCTCGCCAGCTGCGGCGACGACCCGGCGCTCGTCGTCGCCGACGTGACGGCCGAGCGCGTCGAGTCGGTGCGCGAGGAGTTCCCCGCGCTCCGGGATCGGCGCTGACGCTCTCGGACGAATTCGGGGGCCGTCGATCGAACGGCCGGGGCGATCCGCTCCGCGATCGATCGCCCAATGCTTATATACCATCGCGACCCGAATATCGAGTACCGGACGGGCGCTTTTCTCGTTCGTTCGGTAACGCGGCAACGCACAGGCCGCCATCACGGTCGTCGAGGTGCCCGGACTCGGCGACACTCCGTCCCGCCTCCCCTTTCACTCGCCTCTCCAGTCCACCTGCTCGTCCGCGCGTCCCGAACGGGATCGGTCGTAAGACGAACGAAAACAGGGATGGCACCGCCGACGGCGGTCGGGTCAGTCCTCCTGGGTCTTGATGTCGGCCGAGAGGCCCTGTGCCATCTGGATGTCCTTCGAGTTGTTGAGCGTCCACGCCGTGCGCTCGGTGACCGCCTCGATGACCTCGCGGGCGCTGGGGTAGCCGTTTCCGGACTTCTTCACGCCGCCGAACGGAAGCTGGACCTCCGCGCCGATACACGGGAGGTTGCCGTAGGAGAGGCCGACCTCCGCGCGGTCGCGGTAGTAGTTGATCTGGCGGTAGTCCTCCGCGATGATCGCCCCGGCGAGGCCGTAGGGCGTGTCGTTGTGAATCTCGACTGCCCGCTCGATGTCACCGGAATACTTCATCAGCGCGACGTGGGGACCGAAGACCTCCTCGCGGATGGAGCGCTGCTCGCCCTCGTCGTCGTACTCGATCTCGTAGACGAACGGCCCGACCCAGTTGCCCCCCTCGTGGCCCTCGGGGATCTCCGAATCGTCGAGTTCGGTGCGGTCGACGAGCACCTCCGTGGCCTCCTCGCGCGCGAGGTCGTTGTACTTGCTGATCTTCTCGACGTGTCCGGGCTCGATGGCCGGGCCCATGAACGTGTCCGAGGCGAGCGGATCGCCGACGGAGATCCCCTCCGCGAGCTCGACGAAACGCTCCTTGAACTCGTCGTAGACGTCCTCGTGGACGATCAGGCGCTCCGAGGAGACGCAGCGCTGGCCGGTGGTCTTGAAGCTCGACATGACGGCCGAGTGGACGGCGACGTCGAGGTCCGCCGTCTCGGTGACGACGATGCCGTTCTTCCCGCCCATCTCGCAGGCCGCGAGTTTGCCGGGCTGTTCGGCGACCTTACGGGCGACCTCGTGGCCGACCTCGGCGCTCCCGGTGAACAGGACGCTGTCCACGTCCTCGTGGTCGACGATGGCGGCCCCGGCGTCGCCGAAGCCCTGCACCATGTTGAAGACTCCCTCGGGGATCCCCGTCGACTCGAACATCTCGGCGATGACCTGGCCGCACATCGGCGTCTGCTCGGCGGGCTTCCAGACGACCGTGTTGCCCTCGACGAGCGCGACGGCCATGTGCCAGAACGGGATGGCGACGGGGAAGTTCCACGGCGTGATACAGCCGACGACGCCGCGCGGTTTGCGGCGCATGTAGGCGTCCTTCGCCGGGATCTCGCTCGGAACGACGTCGCCCTTCGGATGGCGGGCGTCGCCCGCGGCCCACTCGACCATGTGCCAGGCCTCGGTCACGTCGGCCCTCCCCTCGCTTATCTCCTTCCCGCACTCCTTCGTGACTACGCGTCCGAGTTCCTCGTGGCGTTCCTTCAGTTCGTGGTAGATCTCCCAGAGGTACTCGGCGCGGTCGATGTAGGACAGCGAGCGCCACTCCTCGAAGGCGCTCTCGGCCGCCTCCACCGCGCGCGCCACGTCCTCGGGCGTGCCGCGTTCGAACGTCGCCAGCGGCTCGCCGGTCGCCGGGTTCACCGACTCGAACGTCTCGTCGCCCGACCCGCCGACGAACTCGCCCGCGATGTAGTGCGCGTAGGTATCCTGAATCTGCTGGCTCATGACGTGGTAAGAATTGCGAGGGAGGAGGCTAAAAACTCACCGTGTTCCCGGGTCGTTCCCGGACCGTCGACCCGCGACGCGGCGGGACCGTCCGGGGACTCGAGGGATACCTAGCCTCAAGACCGCGGGTGTCCTTGGGGCGGTATGAACGGCGACATCGACCTCCCGAAGGACGAGGCGGCGCTCCGGCGAATGCGCGCGGTCGCGCACCTGCTCGACGACGGGTTCCGACTCCCCGGAACGGACTTCCGCTTCGGTATCGATCCGATCCTGAGCGTCGTCCCCGGGAACGCGGGCGACCTCCTCGGCGCGGGTCTCTCGCTCTACATCGTCTACGAGGCGGCCAACCTCGGGGTCCCCTACTCGACGATCGTGCGGATGCTGGCGAACGTGGCCGTCGACGCCGCGATCGGGTCCGTCCCCGTCGTCGGGGCGATCTTCGACGCGGTGTTCAAGGCGAACGTCCGCAACGTCCGCCTCGTCGAGCGGCACCTCGGGCGGGAACCGGACCGTGAGGACGAGGACGGCTCGGAACCGATCCGCATCGAGATCACGGAGTAGGGGCACCTCCGGAACAGTTATCGGGCCGCCCTCGCAGACGGCCCGTGGGGTCCCCTTCCCCCTCCCCTCGATCGCCACCTCGTCTAGACGTCCACGCCGGCGTCCTTCTCGATCTCGCCTTTCACGTTGGCCGCGTCGAAGTCGTGGTCCGGGCGGATGTTGACGAAGTCGAGGAAGTCGCGGGCGGCGAGGAGGACCTCGATCGGGTAGTGCTCCCGGGCGGCGTCGACGGCGGCGCGCCCCCCGATGAGCGGCGCGAGTGCGGCGAGCGCGCAGGCCACGTCGTACGCCCGGGCCTGCTCTACGGCCCCCTCGCGGACGCTCGTGGCGTCGATGAGAAACAGGCGGTCGTCGGCGACGAGGACGTTCTCGGCGCGGAGGTCGCCGTGGGCGAGGCCCGCCTCGTGGACGCGGGCGAGCGACCCGAACAGGTCGGGCGCGTACCGGACGACGTCGTCGGCGTCGAGTTCGTCGAACGTCCGGAACGCCGGGAGGTACTCGACGACGAGCACGCCGAGGCCGTCGTGTTCGAACGCCTCGATCGGTTCGGGGACGTTCACGCCCAGCTCGCGCATCCGCCGGGTCGCGTCCAGTTCGAGTTCGGCCATCTCCAACGGGTCCTCGACGTGCTCGAAGAACCCCGTCCGGCCGCTCGAGAACGCGCCGAGGTTCCGTCCCGTCGTCAGGAGGGCGTGCAACAGCGAGTGCTGCCCGGAGATGACCTTCACGAACCACCGCTCGTCGACCACGCACGGCGTCGACAGCCAGTTGTCGGCCTCGAGGAACTCCACTCGAACCTCGTCCCGACCGTACCGGCGCGCCACCTCGACCATCACCCCCTCCAGGCGCTCCCACTCGATAGTCCCCTTCAACAACCGACGGAAGGCCATGTACGATACGAGACGAGCGCTACGTATGAGTGTGTTGCCCGCGGTGTACCCCGACGTATCGCCGGAACACCGTCCGCCGGACCCTTCCGTTAGCGGTACCGTTCACCGCCCGATACCGTCCGAAGGAGGATACTAACCTTAGAAAGTTTAAGTTATGACTGGACTAAAATTATAATAACAAATTAACCTGCGAAAGAAATACATGGGGAGACATGGATGGGCGATTTGAGTATGGAAGAACTCAAAGAACAGCGTTCCTCGTTCAGCAGGCGACAGTATCTGAAGTCCGCGGCCGTCGCGGCCGTGGGCACGACTCTCGGCGCGACGGCGATGTCGAGCGCCACCGCCCAGCAATCCTCAACGACGCTCCCGACGGGCGAGAGCCGTCCGGCGCTGTTCGTCCACCTGGACGAGCTGGCGGCGGTGAAGGCGCAGGTCGACGCGGGCGCAGAGCCCTGGGCGAGCGCCTACGCCGAGTTCATCGCCGACGCCGACGAATCGCTGGAGGCGAGTCCGCGCAGCGTCACGGACAACGACGGCAGCAACACCTTCGCGAGCGGCGACCCGGGGTCGGGCGCGCGTAGCGACTACACGGCGGCGATCGAGATGGGCGACCGGATCCGCGATCTGGGCCTGGCCTACCAGCTCACCGGCGAGGACAAGTACGCCCGGCAGGCCGTCGAGTTCCTCGATCACTGGTTCCTGAATCCGAGCACGCGGATGCGTCCGGAGAAGACCGACGGGATCGAACTCTACATCACTATCCCGAAGATGTGGTACGGTGCCGAACTCGTCCGCGACCATCCCGCGTGGCAGCGTGGGGACGTCGGCTCGCAGGCCGACCTCGAAGCGTGGACCGCCGACTTCCTCGCGACGCTCCCGACCGGCACGCCCGACTGGATCCAGAACGTCTTCGTCTGGCGCGAGGTCTGTCACGCCGCCGGCGCGGTCTACATCGGCGACACGGACGCCCGCAGCGCGGCGTTCGACCGCCTGCGCGCGGACGCGTTCTCCCAGCTGCGCGAAGACGGGCTCCTCCAGAACGAAATCGAGCGCTCCGAGGGGCTCTCCTACTCGATGTACGCGCTGAAGGCGTTCGTCACCGCCGCCGAGTTGGGTCGGCACAACGGCGATGACCTCTACGGCCACGAGAAGTACGGCGGGTCCGCGATCAAGCTCATGTTCGACGGCTACGTCGAGTACGTCCTCGATCCCCAGACGTTCGACGAACAGTACGGCGAGGCGCGGGGCTTCACGGCCCGCGAGCGCGAGGAGGGGGCGTCGGCGTACGAGCTGGCGTACTCGTACTGGCAGGAGGACGACTACCTCGACGTGATCACGTCCCGGGGCAGCGAGATCAAGAACGAGCCGACGTACGTCGAGCAACATCAGGACGCGATCGACTCGAAGGGCCGGCCCGTCCGCGACGAGCGCCTCCTCGGCTGGACCACCCTCACACACGGAAACCTCTTCGAGGTGGAGCGGTCCTCGGGCGGTTCCGGCGGTTCCGGCGGTTCGAACGACTCCGACGGTTCTGGCGGCTCTGACAGCTCCAACGGCTCCGACAGGTCGAACGGCTCCGGCGGTTCGGATGGATCGAACGGGTCCGGTGGTTCCAACGGGTCCGCACCCGAGGGGCCGGATCGGTCCGGGAACTCGGAGGCTCCCGACGGCCTGGTGGAGTTCCTGGAGGGCGAACTCGGGATCGACGTCGACGCGCTCGCGCGGTACTTCGAGCGGTTGTCCGCCCGCTGACCACGTTCTCGATCCGCCGCGACCGCGGCGTCGTCGGGCAACACTTGCCGGAGCGTTTATCAGCGCTGACACGCGATTCGACGCATGGATTTCAGCCTGCCCGCCGAGCATCGGATGATCCGCGACACGGTTCGCGAGTTCTGCGAGGAGGAGATCGAGCCTGTCGCGTGGGATCTAGAGGAGGCGCACCGTTTCCCCGAGGAGATCTTCGAGGCGCTGGCCGACCTCGACATGATGGGGGTCCCCGTCTCCGAGGAGTACGGCGGCCTCGGCGGCGATCAGCTCATGTACGCGCTCGTCACCGAGGAACTGGGGCGCGTCTCCGGCTCCATCGGCCTCTCATACGCCGCGCACACGAGCCTCGCGACGAAACCCATCGAGTTGTTCGGCACGGACGAGCAGCGGGAGCGCTGGCTCACCCCGCTCGCGACCGGCGAGTACGTCGGCGCGTGGGCGCTCACCGAACCCGGCTCCGGCTCCGACGCGAGCAACATGACCACGACCGCCGAGCGTGACGGCGACGAGTACGTCGTCGACGGGACGAAGCAGTTCATCACGAACGCGAGCGTCGCCGGGTCCGTCCTCGTGAAGGCCGTCACCGACCCCGGGGCGGGCTACGACGGCATCTCGACGTTCGTCGTCGATCCGCGAAACGACGACGGGTTCGAGGTCGTCACCGAGTGGGACAAGATGGGACTCAATGCCTCGCCGACCTGCGAGATCAAGTTCACCGACTGCCGAATCCCCGCCGAGCGCCTGCTCGGCGGGGAGGGCGAGGGGTGGGAGCAGACGATGAAGACGCTCGACGGCGGCCGCATCTCCATCGCGGCGCTCTCGACTGGGCTGGCCCAGGGCGCGTTCGAGGCCGCCCTCGAGTACGCCAAGGAGCGCGAGCAGTTCGGCAAGCCCATCGGACAGTTCGACGCCGTCCGCGACATGCTCGTCGAGATGGACCGGAAGATCGAGCGCGCGCGCCTGCTTACGCACAAGGCGGCGGTCCTGTACGACGAGGGCGAGGACGTCACCCGCGCCTCCGCGCTGGCGAAGTACGACGCGAGCGTGGCGGCCCGCGAGGTGGCCGAGGACGCCGTGCAGGTGCTCGGCGGCTACGGCTACACGACCGACTTCGCGCCCCAGCGGTTCTACCGCGACGCGAAGCTCATGGAGATCGGCGAGGGGACCAGCGAGATCCAGCGGCTCGTACTCGGACGCGAACTCGGGCTCTGAGGAGGTGCCGATCACGTCCACCGTCTCCCCGTCCTCGTCGCGTTCGCGGCCCCCGTCTTCCGTCCCCGTCTCCATCTCCACCTTCGCCTTCACCTCCTCCTTCCGACGCGCGGCCTATCGCCGGCTGTGATACTGGAAGAGCAGCTCCCGGTGTGCGCCGGTCATCGCGCGATCCACGCCGTAGGCGAACAGCGCGAACCCGCCGAGGAAGACCACCCCGCCGACGAGGCTCGTCCACGAGAACGGCGCGAGCGTACCGGTCTCGACGAGCGCGACGAGCCCCCGGCTCGTCCCGTCGAGCGCGGCGAAGAAGGGGTCGCGAGCGACGGCGACGACGGCTCCGCCGACGAGCGCCGCGGCGAGCGCGAGGGCGTGGCGCTCACGCTCGGGGCGGTGCGCGTCGAGGAACGCCCGGAGGACGTCACGGTCGCCGAAGGCCCGCGGGTTGGCGCGGTACTGCCGGACGACCCCGACGCCGACGACGGTCAGGAACGCGACCCAGAGCAGCCCGGCCAGCGCCGTCGAGAGCTGCGCGGCGTCGAACCCCGGGGCGAACGAGCGGATCGCGCCGCCGACGGCTCCGGCGGCGCGGTCGACGACGGCGTACAGGAGCGAGAACCAGACCGCGAGCCACGCCGTTCCCGGCTCCGGCGAGACGACGGCGTGTGAGCGGAGCGGCGGTGCCATACCGCAGGACAGTCACGAAGTGTTATAAGTTTGCGGGCGGAGGGCAACGCGGCGCGGAGATCGAAGGCGACACCGGGAAGTCCCACCCGTCCGGGGATCACGCATGGGCACGCCACTGCCGACGCGTGAGAAGCAGGTCGAGGAGGTCCTTGAGCGACTCTACGAGGAGTACCCCGACTCCACTATCTCGCTCGACTTCACCAACCGCCTCGAACTGCTCGTCGCGGTCGTGCTCTCCGCGCAGTGCACCGACGAGCGCGTCAATCAGGTCACGGCCGATCTCTTCGAGAAGTACCGGACCCCCGAGGACTACGCGAACGCCGACGTGGACGAACTCGACGAGGACATCAGTTCGATCACGTACCACTACAACAAGGCGACGTGGCTCAAGAGCGCCGCGAACACGATCGTCGAGGAGCACGGCGGGGAGATCCCGGACACGATGGAGGAGCTGACGGACCTGATGGGCGTGGGCCGGAAGACGGCGAACGTCGTCCTCCAGCACGGCCACGACACCGTCGAGGGGATCGTCGTCGACACGCACGTCCGGCGGCTCTCGCGCCGCCTCGCCATCACCGAGGAGGAGACCCCCGAGCGGATCGAGCGCGACCTCATGCCGATCGTCCCCGAGACGGACTGGCAGCAGTACACGCACCTGATGATCAGCCACGGGCGGGCGACGTGCACCGCGCGGAACCCCGACTGCGCCGACTGCGTCCTCGAGACGATCTGTCCGTCCTCGAAGCTCGACCACGAGATCGACCTGGCGAGCGGCGAACCCTGGAGCTAGACGATCCCGTACTTGGTGAGGTAGCGCGCCATGCCGACGACGTAGGCGAGCAGCCAGAAGAAGACGTAGCCGAAGACGCCGATGCGAATGCGCCGCCGCCAGAAGCGCATGTTCTCGTCGCCGATCTCGTCGAGCAGTACGTCCTCGTCGTAGTCGTGATAGAGGTTGTGCCGCCACTTCGCGCGGAAGACCCGGACGATGCCCGTCGCGCCGAAGGCGAGCATCGCGTACGCCTGCAGACCGAGGAAGGCGTGGAGCGCGGCGAAGCCGTTCAGCTGCTCGAGAAAGCGGGGGGCCATCCAGCCGAGGAGCGGCACCGTGGTGAGCGTGAGGCCGGTGAGGATGAACTTCAGGTGGTGGACGAGGACGCCCCACGTCACCGCCTCGGCGTCGATCATGATCCACGCGCCGTAGAGGAACAGCGGAAAGCTCAGCGTGACCGAGACGGCGACGATGGTCGCGATCGCCGTCTCGCCGAGGCCGAACATACTCGGAGTTCGACGGGCGAACGCATCAGGGTGACGAAAACGCCGTCGAACGCCGCGCTCGACCGACGCGTCGTCGGAACGTCTATACGACGCCCGACCCTATCCTCGGGCATGGTTGACTCCCGGTCGTCGGCCGGCGAATCCGACGAGGGCGCGGCGGACGCCGAGGGGGGCGTCTCCGAGTCGACGGCGGGCGGGACGACCGACGACGACCTCTCGATCGACGAGCTCCGCGCGCAGGTCGAAGAGCGGTACGACTTCGACGACTTCGGCCCCGAGGACATGGCGCGCATGTCGCCGGAGGAGTGGGAGGCGGTCTTCGACCCCGAGACGTGGATCACGGGTCCCGAACTGCTCGACCGCGTCGAGGCGGACCTGAAGAACCGCGTCGCCGACCGCGACGTGTTCGCGCGCGTCGAGCGTTTCTCCGACCCCGACCGCGTCGTCGCCTACTCCGACGAGGGCTACGCGGTCGTCTCCCTGGACGGGAGCGTCGAGGGGATGGGCACCGTCCTGCGCGACGTGAAGCCGACGGTCGCGCTCTGCTCGATGGACGACTACGAGGTGGCCGAACCGCCCGACGGGGAGACCCTCCCCGGGCCGCTCGAGGTGCCCGAGGGGAGCGGCGAACTCGGCAACCGAATGCTCCAGATCGTCGGCGGCGTCCAGCTCCTGGTGGGGCTGTTCATGTTCGCCGCCGTGCCGCTGTTCGGGGTCGACGTGCTCCTCGGCGTGACGGTGGGGCTCGGCTTCCTCGTCATCGGCGGTCTGCTGTTCCTGCTCGTGGCGAACGCCCGTCTGTCGGATCGCTTCCGCGCCGAGGAGTACCGAAACCGCCTGCGGGCGATCGGGATGGACGCGGACGAACGCCCCGCGTTCGTCGACGAGATCGAGCGCGGCGGGCGTCCCGACCCCACCGACGAACGCTCGGACACTGAGTCCGGCGAGAACGCCGCGTAAGGGCACGAGCGTCCCTCTCGACACGTTCGGTGGGTTTATACGAACCCGGTTCGGAGTGAGATTGTGCATGAATAGACGGGAATTTCTCATGACGGCCGGGGGTACAGCCGGTGCCGTCACGGCTGCCGCCGGGTCAGCCGCCGCCCAGGACGGCGGGAACAACACCACCGGCGGCGGTAACGCCACCGGAGGGAACGCCACCGGCGGCAACGAGACCGGCGGTGGAAACGCTACCGGCGGGAACGAGACTGGTGGTGGCAACGAGTCGGGCGGTGGTGGTGGCGGTGGCGGGAGCGGGCCGATCGACTACGGCGGGTGGCTCGACGACGCCAACGGCTGGTCGGAAGGTGGGACCCAGGACGCGCGCGGTGAGAGCGAGGTGACCGTGCAAGTGGGCGCGGGTGAGGGCGGTCTAGCGTTCGAGCCCGTCGCCGTTCACGTCGACGAGGGCGCGACGATCATCTGGGAGTGGACCGGCGAGGGTGGGAGCCACAACGTCGCGGCCCAGGAGGGGGGTGACTTCTCCTCGGACATCCAGTCGTCGGGCACCTTCGAGTGGACCGCTGAAGGCGGCCCCATCGTCACCTACCAGTGCGATCCCCACGCCGGCCAGGGCATGAAGGGCGCCATCGCCATCGGCGAGGACGTACCGCGAGCGTCGGCCGCGGCGGCGGCCGCCGAACCGGCCGACCCCCACGAGATGGGCGTCCCGTTCCAGCCCCACTTCGTCGGCATCGCGACCATCATGATGATGATCTCGTCGCTCATCTTCACGTTCTACCTCCTGAAGTACGGCGAGAGTCCCAACACGAAGGGTGGTAACTGATGAGTTCCGGAAACAACAGCTACGGAGACATCCACCGCTACGAACCGGCCCGCGAGAGCACGACGGCCGCCATCGCCATCGTGTTGCTCACCATCATCGAGGTGGTGTTCGTCGGGGTGTTCACCTACGGCCTCGCCACGGGCTGGGGTCTCGATCCGTTCGGGAACATGTACCTCGGCGGCCTGCTCGCGCTCATCTTCGTCGACCTCGCGTTCATCCTCCTGCTGTACCGCAAGGAGTTCCTGCCGGACGTGATGATCGTGAAGAAGCGCCGGCGCAAGTGGGAGGACCTCTACGTCCGCGAGGAGGACGTCCACGGCGTCGAGTTCGGCGGCGACGCGTGGGAGAACGTAAAGCGCGCAGTCTACCCCTACTACAAGCGATAACATGGCAGACGACGACAAATATCCGACAGAGACAGGCCGCCGACGCTTCGTGAAGGGCGTCGTCGGCGCGGGAGTGCTCGCCGGCGTCGGGACCGGCGCGGCCGCCGCCCTCGGAACGGCGACCGCACCGACCGGTTCCGGCGGCGGTATCACCGAGTTCGTCGGCATCGAGAACACCGACGGCCCCGCCCCGCGCGGGATGCCGGTCATCCCCGTACAGATCGCCGACAACGGGGACATCCAGGGCCTCTGGCCCGAGGTCAAGACCGTCGAGGAGGCGGGACAGTCGTTCGAGGTCGCCGAGACGGACCTCGGCGGCGTCACGTACTCCTCGGAGTGGTTCCAGTACTGCGGCGTGCAGACGTACGCGGGCATCCAACCCTCCGCCGACCAGGAGAACACGTTCCTCTCGGCGGCCGACTCGCCGTACGAATGGCAGAGCGAGGAGCTCTCGGAGGGCGACCCGCTCAACGTATCGCACTTCGAGGACTACGAGAACTTCGACACCGGCGTCGGCAGCCCGGGTCTCGGAAAGCCGGCGATGGCGACGTGGCGCTCCCAGGACGTCGACGCGGCGGAAACCATCCCCGTGCAGGTCGTGCGCAGCGATGAGGTCATCAAGATGCGTCAGGAGGGCGGCCCCCTCGGCGAGTTCATCAAGGCCGCGACCACCGAGGACGGCTTCATGGCGTGGCTCGACAAGTGTACCCACTTCTGCTGCGTGCCGGCGTTCAAGGCCTACGAGGACAGCGCGAAGTTCGGTGCCGCCGACGAGGTCTACTGTCAGTGCCACCAGTCGGTGTACGCGCCCTTCACCTGGGTCCAGAAGTCCTTCGTCGCGCTCCCGCGACCGGAGGGCGAGGACGGCGGTGGCGGCGGTGGCGGCGGCAACGAGAGTTAAGAACAGTGAAACCGATCGAACCCCAGTGAGTCACCAATTCCCATGAGCCTAGAACGCAAGGACGAGATGGACCACGAGGGCTGGATGGAGAGCAAGGAGCTCTCCCCGGTCGAACGTGGGTACCTGACGGTCCTCATCTGGCTCGACACGCGTCTGCGCATCGTTGACTACCTCGAGATCCTCGAGAACCTCTACTACAAGGTCAACCTCCAGATGCCGAAGAGCCACACCGAACAGTACAACCTCGACAACAAGTTCTGGTACTGGTACCCCCTGTACGCGCTCGGGTCGTTCAGTACCATCGCCTACGTCGTCGCCGCCATAAGCGGGGCGCTGCTCGGGTTCTACTACTCGCCCGCGACGACGGGCGACCCGACGGCGGCGTACAGCTCCATCACCTACATCATGACCGAGCTGAACTTCGGGTTCTTCCTCCGGTCGTTACACCGGTGGTCCGCCCAGGTGATGGTCGCGGCCGTGTTCCTGCACATGCTCCGCGTCTACTTCACCGGCGCGTACAAGGAACCGCGCGAGCTCAACTGGATCATCGGCATCGTGCTCATCTCGCTGACGATGGTCTTCGGGTACACCGGCTACCTGCTGCCGTGGGACCAGCTCGCGTTCTGGGCCGGGCAGATCGGCGTCGAGATGGCCCTGTCGATCCCGCTCGCGGGCGAGTGGGTCGCGCAACTGCTCTTCGGCGGGTTCACGCTGAGCCAGGCGACGCTCCAGCGGATGTACATCCTCCACGTCTTCTTCCTCCCGTTCATCACGACGGCGCTCATCGCCATCCACATCGGCATCGTCTGGATGCAGGGCATCGCCGAGCCCCACTGATCGCTGATCGACGCGGCGTCCGATCGCGATCGGTTCTCCCTTCTCCCCGTCGCCCTCTTCCCCGAGCGGCCGGCGTCGGCCGGCCGTCGTTCGCTTTTCGCGGACCCGCGGGCGACTAACACAACGTTCAAGATTGCCCGCCAGCTAGAGTGGCGTACGTAGACATGCCTCCGAGCGACGATAGCGGCGAGGAGGTTCGAGGCGACGGGACCGGTATTGTCGCCCCGGACGACGAGACGCCCACCTGGAGCGAGCGCAAGGCTCGTACCGAGGGGCTGCCTCGCCTGACGTACGAGTACTTCGAGCGCGCCCGCCGCGAAGACCAGGACCTGCGCACCGAGTCGAGCTACATCGAGCGCGACGTCCTCGGCTTCCCGACGTGGCCCCACGAGATGATTCGCAACCTCGCGTTGACGAGTTTCTTCGTGGGCATGATCATCTTCCTCGCGGCGGCCCTCCCACCGCACATCGACGCCCCGGCGAACCCCAGCCAGACGCCGCCGGTCATCCTGCCCGACTGGTATCTCTACTGGTCGTTCGGCCTGCTCAAGCTCGGCCCGCTCAACCCCGAGATCAGCATGTTGGGCGGGCAGAAGCTGATGGCGGACCGGACCTACGGCGTGCTGGCGAACCTCGTGGTCGTCGGGTTCATCGCCATCGTGCCCTTCCTCAACAAGGGGTCGGCCCGCCGCCCGGTCGAGCAGCCGTTCTGGGCCGCCGTCGGCGTCTTCGGCGTGATCTTCGCGCTGACGATCAGCGTGCTGTCGATCAAGAACCTCGTGCCGCTCGAACCGCACCTGCTGTTCGACCTGACGTTCCTGCTCCCGTTCGTGGGCGGGTTCATCGCCTACGCGGTGCTCAAGTCGATGCGCGAGGGGTACATGTTCGAACTCAACCGGCGGTACTACCGGCTCCGTCCGCCGAAGTGAAGTAAGCGCGAACCCTCCCCTCTCTCATGGCAGACGGACCCGACCAGCCGCGTCGCGGGGCGGACGGCGACGTGGTGGTATCGCTCGATCTCTACAAGACGGTTATCGTCTCCTCGACGCTCGTCGCGGTGGCCTTCATCATCCTCGGGTTCCTGTTTCTCGACGCCGCGACGAACGTCGTCCAGCGGTTCCTGCTACTGGGTCTGCTCGTCGGCGCGGCGCTCCCGCTCGCGCTCTACCTCGGCTACCGCCGACTGCGACGGGCAGCGTCGCTCGGCGAGCGCGTCGTCGTCGGGGCCGTCCTGTTCTACGCGTCGCTGTTCGGGATCCCCGGAATCCTCGGGGCGGCGCTCGGGCTCCGAGCCGTCCTCCCCCCCGTGCCGTTCCTCGTCGAGTCGCTCCTCCAGCGGCTCCCGGTCCCGGCGGGCGTCCTGCAGGTCGCCTTCGCGCTGCTCGGCATCGCCCTCATCGGGGTCGGCGCGGGGACGTACGTCCTCGGGACGCGCTTTCGCACCGAGGGAATGGGAAACCCTAAAGACGACCGTGACTAACGTCCGATAATGGCTGACGAATTCATGAAGGGACTCTCGGCGCTCATCCTCGGCGGGTTCGGGTGGCTCGTCCTCGCCGGGTGGTACAACACGCCGGAGTTCGCGAGCGGCCAGCTCATCACGCCGGCACCGGAGACGCTGACGTTCTACGACCAGATGGGGCTCCTCCTCAAGGAGGGTCTCTTCTACTTCGCCATCCTCGGCGCGTTCACCTTCTGGGTGCTCATCCCGATCGTCCGGAAGGCGATGCAGGCCCGCGCCGGTCAGTAAACCGCCGGGGTACCGACTCTCCGTCTCCCGTTCAGCCCACCGCCGAGCGCCTCGATCGTCCCGCGGTCCGCGTTCGCCCCGGCCGTCGCCCCCGACGCCGAGCGCGCTGCCACAACACATACCACACTAGCGACTGTACCCCACCTATGGGAGTCGAAGATCCGTACGACGGGGAGCCCCCGTACACGTTCGAGTGCACCGAGTGTGGCGAGCGGGTGGAGGCCGATACTCGTCCTGGGCCGTGCTCGAACTGCGGCGGACGGATGCGGAACATCAGTCGTTCGCGCGAGAAGTAGCCCGTCCTCGCGAGAGCAGAGACGGGACAGGGGGAACGCCGGAGGGAGCGACTTCGAACCGGACCGTTCGCGGTTCAGATGATGCTGTTCCAGACGTTCTCGATGAGAAAGAACAGGCCCGTGTAGGCCGCGTACAGCAGCACGAGGACGGACGCGGTGATCGAGCTCTTGGGACGCTCGATGGTGACCTCCCTGCGGGCCTCGACCAGCCGCGCCTCGAACTCGAAGAGGTCGGAGATGACCAGACCCACCACCAGCACCGAGAAGACGATGCCCGCGTGGTACTCGACGGTCGCGAAGTAGAACGCGCCGACGAGCAGCAGGAAGTTCGTCGCCACGCGGAGCGGACTGCGCGCGACGGCGTCCGCGCCGCCGTCGCGCGCCTGCTTGACGTGCGTACTGTGCTCGGCCGCCCGGGCGACCATGTTCACCACCACGAGCGCGAGCAGGACGTATTCGATGTACGGCCCGAGGATGGCGTCGACCGGGCCGAACAGCGAGACCGAGGGTTCCATACGTAGATGGGTGTCGTGCTCCCCTTAGTGTCTTTCCAATCCTCGCCCGTCGGTCGCAAGGAACCGGAGCGATCCGGCGGGCTCGATTCTGACGGGGTCGTTCGGCGCGACCGGGCCCTCCCTGCGGTCGTCGGCGAGCAGTTCGACGGCGGCCTCGTCGCGCTCGACCCGCAGCGTCACCGTCCCCAGCGGCAGGACCCACCGATCGGGGTCGATGGCGAACGGCGCGACGGGGACGACCGCGGCGACGCCGCTGCCGAGCGCGAGCGAGGGACCGCCAGCCGCCCGCGCGTACCCGCGGCTGCCGAACGGGGTGGCGACCACCACGCCGTCGGCCCGGAACCGGGCGACCGTCCGGCCGCCGCTCTCGATCGAGTACTCGGAGATGCGCGCCGGTGAGGCGGTGACGAGCATCGCGTCCATCAGCGCGCGGGTCCGACCGCCCGCGTGGGTGACGGCGACGACCGGGACCTCGACCGTCCGGCTCTGCCCCGCCGCGACGGCGGCGACCGCCCCGGCGACCCGCGCGGGGGGGACGGAGAGGGGCGAGTCCCCGCCGACCGCCAGGACCGGCGCGGGGCAGTCCGGGGGAAGCGACAGGACCGCCCCCTCGCCGACCGCGACGACCGCGTCGAGGTCCGCGGGGAGGTCGCCCGCCGCGACGGGGACGCGCTCCGCGCCCGCGTCCCCGATCGCCTCGGCGACCGCCTCGTCCGCCCCGACGACGCCGAGGCGTGGACGGTCCCCCGGTTCGTCGGCCGCTCGCCCGCTCGCGCCCTCGTCGCTCATTACCGTGACCCTCGCGTCGCCCGTCCAAAAGCGTGACCCACGGCGGCGCTCACGGGAGGTCGCCCGTGATGCGGAGCCCCTCGGCGTGTCCCTCCCGTTCGAGGGCGGCGACGATCTCCTCGCGCGACTGTCTGGCGATCTCGGTGTCCTCCCGCGCGAGGCGGACGACGAGTTCGGTCAGGAGGACGGCACCCTCGCGCAGGTCGCGCGACTCGAGCTTATCGAGCGTGTCGGCGCGGGTGTGGCCCCAGCCCCGGCCCCGGTCGCCCGTCTCGCTCGCGACGTGGTAGGCGGGGACGCCCCCCGCGAGCACGTACGGCCAGTGGTCGCTGTGGGGGCCCTGTCGGGGATTCGTCGCGATCGGGTGATCGAAGTGCTCCGCGACCCCTCGCAGGACGGCCTCGAGGTCGTCGAAGCCGTGGGTGTACGCGGAGAGCGTCCGACCCTGCAGCACGCCGTCGCAGTTGACGACGGCCGTCACCGAGTCGAGGTCGCGCCGCTCGGCGTCGTAGCCCGACCCGCGGAGGCCCACCTCCTCGCTCCCGAAGCAGACGAAGCGGACCGTCGTCTCGAGTTCGTCCTCGCGCGCGGCGAGCGCGTTCGCGAGCTCGACGACCATCGCCGTCCCCGCGCCGTTGTCCATCGCGCCCTCCGCGATGTCGTGGGCGTCGACGTGGCTCGTCACGAGCACCTCGCGGTCGGTCTCGGGGCCGATGAGGGCGTGGACGTTCTGGCTCGTCGCGGGCGTGTACTCGCACTCGACCTCGACTTCGACCTCGCCTCCCGCCCCTGCGCTCCGCCCGTCCGCGCGCCCTCCGGAGCCGTCCTCCGCGCCGTCGAACCACCGGGCGAGGCGCGCGCCGACCTCGCTCGAGACGCCGACGGCCGGAACGTCACCGATGGGAGCGTCGGGCGTTCCGACGCTCCCCGTCGGGGCGAGACAGCCATCGACGTGGTTCCTGAAGACGAACGCCGACGCCCCCGCCCGCACCGCCCGGTAGTACTTCTCCCGGCGGTGGACGAACCGGTCGTAGTAGTCGGGGACGGTGGAGGAGACCATCACGACCGTCCCATCGAGGTCGCGGTCGAAGTCCTCGGGCAGTCCGTACCCGAGGTCGACGAACTCGCCGGTCGCGCTTCCCGAGGGGCTGCGGGGGAGGGCGATGCACGCCTGTTCGGTGTCGCCGGCGCGGATCGCGCTGTCGCCGCGCGTCCAGCCCTGCACCTCGAACTCGTCGAGGTGGGCGTCCCGCGCACCCGCCGCGGAGAGCGCGTCGCGGGTGAGTTCCGCCGCCTCGCGCTCGCCGTCGCCGCCAGCCATCCGGTCGCCGACGTCCACGAGCGCTTCGAGGTGACTCCACCCTGCCCTGCTCGTGAACGTTGCGCCGATCCACTCCGTCATGACCTGGCGTCGGGCGGGCGGGGGCCTAATACTGTCGGACGTACGCCCTTCGAGAATCTCGCTACCCCGGAGTGGCGAGTAGTTTTGCGGGGTTACGTCCGACAGTATAAGCGTTCTGACGTCGCGACCGTCGTCGGAACGGCGAGTTTTTCTGCCCTGCGCGCGACACCCGAGGTAGCATGCGGGACGTCCTCGAAGAGTGGCGGCCGGTCATCGACGCGGAAATCGAGCGTTTGCTCCCCCGGACGATAGACGAGGCGTACCTCTCTGACTTCTTCGGTCCCGCCGTCTACGCGTACGACCCCGGGGCGATCCAGCGGGCGCTCGCCGCGCCGCTCTGGGACCTCCTCGACCGCGGCGGCAAGCGCTGGCGGGCCGTGCTCTTTCTCGTCTTCTGCGAGGCGTTCGGCGAGGACCCGAACGACTACCTCCCCTACGCCTGCATCCCCGAAATCCTCCACAACGGCACCATCATCGTCGACGACGTGGAGGACGAGGCGACGATGCGCCGCGGCGAGCCCGCGCTCCACCACGGCCACGGCGTCGACGTGGCGCTCAACGCCGGGAACGCGATGTACTTCCTCCCGCTCAAGATCATCACTCGCAATCCCGGCGAACTCCAGCCCGCCACTCGATTGGCCGCCTACGAGATGCTCATGCACGAGCTCAACCGGACGCACCTCGGGCAGGGGATGGACATCTGCTGGCACAACGAGCGGGGCGTCGACATCACGGAGGCGGAGTACCTGGAGATGTGCGCCTGCAAGACCGGCTGCCTGGGTCGCATCGTCGCCCGCCTCGCGGCCATCGTCACCGGGCAGGACCGCGAGACCGAGATCGCGGTCGCCCGCTACGCCGAGCGGATGAGCGTCGCCTTCCAGATCGCGGACGACGTCCTCGACGTGGAGACGAGCATGGAGGCCGGCGGGGACTTCGGGAAGGGTGTCGGTAACGACGTCCGCGAGGGCAAGAAGACGCTGATGGTCATCCACGCCGCCGACACCGCCGACCCCGAGGCCGTCGCCCGCCTCGAGGAACTGCTCTGGGCCGAGGAGAACACCGACGAGGAGGTGCGCGAGGTCGTCGAACTGCTCTCCGAGGCGGGGAGCGTCGACTACGCCCGACGGCAGGCGCGCGACCTCGCGGCCCAGGCCCGCGAGCACCTCGCCCCGCTCGACCTCGAACCCGAACCGGCCGAGCGACTCGCCGCGTTCACCCGCTTCGTCGTCGAACGGGAGGCGTGACCGAGCGCGAGCGCGGGCGGGATCGCGGGCGTGCGGGCCGCTCGCGAGTCGCCACGTCTTTAGCGCGCCCGCACCGACCCGCGGGTATGGCCGACTTCGACTTCGACTACGACCTCTTGAAGGAACTGACGGAGACGCGGGGCGTCCCCGGCTACGAGGACCGCGTCCGCGAGATCGTCCGCCGCGAACTCGAGGCGGCGACGGATGAGGTCCGCTCCGACGCGATGGGCAACGTCGTCGGGACGATACGCGGCGAGCGCGACTACGCCGTCGTCGTCGGCGCGCACATGGACGAGATCGGCTTCATGGTCCGGCACGTCACCGACGACGGCTTCCTCCAGCTCGACGCGCTCGGCGGGTGGGACGCCGACGTCCTCCGCGCCCAGCGCGTCACCGTCCACACCGAGGACGGCGACCTGACGGGCATCATCGGCTCGCCCCCGCCGCACACCCAGTCGGACGGCGACGACGACGAGTTCGAGGTCGAGGACGTCTACGTGGACCTGGGCATGGACGGTGACGCCGTGAGGGAGCGCGTCGCGGTCGGCGATCTCGTCTCGATGGACCAGACGACGACCGTCGTCGGCGACCTCGTCACCGGCAAGTCCCTCGACGACCGGGTCTGCCTGTTCGCCGCGCTCGAGGCCGCCCGCCGCATCGAGGACCCGACCGTGACGATCCACTTCGCCGCCACCGTCCAGGAGGAGGTCGGCCTGCGCGGCGCTGCGGCCCTCGGCGTCGACCTCGATCCCGACCTCGCGATCGCGATGGACGTGACCGTCGCGAGCGACCTCCCCGGCGTGGAGAAGGGAGAACACGTCACCCGCCTCGGGGAGGGCGCGGCGATCAAGCTCAAGGACTCGTCGGTCATCACGAACCCGAAGGTGAACCGCCGCCTCCGCGCGGTAGCGGAGGAGCGCAGGATCCCCGTCCAGACGGAGGTCCTGCCCCGCGGCGGCACGGACACGGGGAGTTTCCAGAACTCATACGGCGCGAAGCCGGTCGGCGCGATCTCGATCCCCACGCGCTACCTCCACACCGTCACCGAGAGCGCCCACCGCGAGGACGTCGGCGCGGCTATCGACCTCGCCACGGCGTTTCTCGAGACCGAGACGGGCGAGAACGACTACACGCTCTGAAACCACCTTTTTCTTCGTCGGGTGCGCTCCCTTCGGTCGCGCACCACTCCTCGAAAAATCTGGACCGAAACGGCCGCGGACGCTCGGCCGTCTCGCTCGCCGCGTTCGCTCGCGGGTACAACGGGGGCGTGCGTCCGTGGGGTTCCTTCCCTACTCAAATGTCGAGCGGTTCGAACGCCCGGCTTGGCGGTGGGGGATTCGCGTTCAACTCCCACTCCATACCGAACGCGTCCCGGAGGATTCGGTGGTGGGCCGCGTTCTGCTCGACCTCGCACCCGACCGATTCGGCGCGGTCCGTGATCGCCTCGAACGCCGGTTCGTCGACCGCCAACGCCACGTGATCGACTCTGCCGGCGGAGGGTTCACCATCTGCCTGCGCGACGGCGAGGAAGAACTCGTCCCGACCGAGAAAGGACATCGTCGGCGTGGCTCCCTTCGATATCGCTTCGTCCCACCCGACGCCGTCCGGTACCGTGCCCACGGTGCCGTCGAGCACTCCCTCTCGAAACAGCACCTCCATGTCGAACAACTCCCGATAGAACGCTTCCCCGTCGGGAACGTCGTCGACGAGGAGCACGAGGTGGTGGAGCCCTCGAATTCCCATCGCGAGCGATACTCGACGAGGTGCAATAAAGATTGAGTGACGAGGGGCGGAACCGTCCAGATTCGTCAGCGCTGAATTCAGGACCAGTCGTAGCCCTCGGTGATCTCGACGGCGTCCGTCTCGCCCATATCGATCGGTTCGAGGTCGGCGGCGACGCCGTAGCGTTCTCGCACGATTTCAGCGACGAGACGACCCTCTTCGTCGACATCCCACCGTAGGCGATCGCCCGGTTCGAGGTCGAGGTCCTTCCGCACCGACGCCGGGATCGTGACCGCGTAACTCCCGTTCACCGTCGTCTCGTCGTCCTCGGTCGCCATGTGCGCGAGTACACCCCCCGGACGGATAACGATTCCCCGGGTAATTGTCGTGTGCCCACCCAGCGGGATCCTGTTTCACGACCTGTTCCTCGCTCTTCATCGCTCTTCCGCATCGGAAGGTGGATCGTCGCCCGCCGACCGCTCCACCTCGTAGATCGTCACGTCCCCGAACCGCCGCTCGACGTGCACGCCGGGTACGTCCTCGAACGACACCGTCCCGTAGCGCTCGCGCTCGTTCGGGCCGACGTAGACGTAGCGCACGGCGTAGCGATCGAGCAGTCGGGCGCGCTGTCGGGGGGTGCCCGTGAAGATCCGGTCCGCGTCCTCGACGCGGGCGTAGTAGGCCTCCGGGCCGCGGTAGCCCACCTCGTGTCGCCACCCGGCGACGGTCTGGAGGCCGGTGAGCGTCGTCTCCGCGTTCGTCCACCCGTAGCTGTCGAGTCCGGGCGCGGCGGCGACGACGGGCCGCCCCTCGCGCGCGTCGAGCCAGCGGATCGCCGCGTACTCGTCGGGGTGGTACGTCTCGACGAACGCGAGCGCGTCGAGCGTCGGATCGTCGGTGCGGGGGTACACCTCGGCTGCCTCGGCGTCGTAGCGACCCGGTTGGGCGGTGAAGTGATCGGCCAGCGCGAGCGCCCCGTAGACGGACGTCGAGAGGACGAGCGCGGCGACGAGGACGCGCCCAGCGTCGATCCCCGTCTCCCCCGTTCCGATCCCCCCGGGGAGCGAACCGCGTGAGGCGCGCCGGAACGACGCCGCGGTCGGGGCGGGTCGGGATCGCCGTGCGAGGTCGGCGAGCGCGGCCCCGGCCGCGGGCGACCAGAGCACCCACACCTGCGCGTAGGTCTTGAAGACGGTGTTCATCCGGCCGGGGCCCGCCCGCTCCCGGACGTAGACGAGGTCCGCGAGCATCACGAGGCCCGCCGCGGCGAGGATCAGGAGCGTCGCGAAGGCCGTCCCGTCGTCGAGGTCCGCGCGCAGGAGCCACCACGCGCCGAGCGCGACGGGGAGGAGGAGGCCGAGCGCGGCGAACCCGAGCAGCCACAGCGCGACGCCGCCCGCGACGGCCCCCCACGCGAGTCGACGCGTCCGCGCGTCCCCCGCGACCGCCCTCGTCCGGCGCGCGAGGAAGGGGACGAACGCCGCCAGGAATCCCCCGTGGACGACCAGCAGGGCGTACATCGGGCTTCGATCCCCGCGGGGGACGAGGGCGACCGACCGGGCGCTCGCGCTCGTCGTCCAGAAGGGGAGCGAGACCAGCAGCGCGAGGAGCGCGAGCGCGGCGACGACGGCGAGCGCCGACGCGTCGCGCCGGAGTTCGCGGCCGAGTCGCGCGAACTGCGAGTCACCCGCCGAGACGCGCCGGTCGAGACGACGTTTCCCGCCGAGCAGGAGGAGCGTCGCGGGCGATGCGGGGGCGAACGCGAGCGCGAGCCACGTTAGCCCGAGCACGGTCGGGAACGTCCACGTGTCGACGACCGCGACGAACCCGGCGTCGAGCGCGAGCAGCGCGAGCAGCGCGAACCGTCGGGCGCGTTCCGCCGCGGGCGTCCGGACGTAGGCGTAGCACAGCGTCGCCGCGAGCAGGAGGAACGGCGCGCTCGTCATGTGGGCGTGGAGGTCGCCGTTGAGCCACGCGAACAGGGGGAACTCGTTGATCGTCCCCGGGACGACCCGGCTCGCCCCCCAGTACGTGAAGTCGGCGACGGGACGGTAGCCCGCGGCGTCGACCCCCCGGACGCCGACGAGGGGCGCGCCGACCTCCGCGACGGGGGCGGGGACGAGCGCGCCGAGGACGCGAAGCGGCGTGTAGAGGTTGCTCGCGAACCCGACGAAGAACGCGCCGAGCGCGCCCGCCGTCCGTCGGGAACTCCCCGACGCGTCGCCGAGTGCGCCCGCGAGGCCGTAGGCCGCGGTGACGAGGGTCGCGTAGAAGCCGGCGAGCGCGAGGTTGTAGGCGAAGCGGGCCTCGGTGCCGGTCAGTCGCGCGAGCACCGCGGCGAGGAGGTGCCCGCCGTAGTAGTACCGGACGGGTTCGCCCGCGAACCACGGGTCACGCGGGGGCAGGACCTCCGTCCGGAGGAGCGCGCGCAGGAGCGAGAAGTCGAGGAACTTCTCGCCCATCGTGGCGTGGACGGCGGGGTCGACGGCACGGACGGCGACGAGAGACAGGAAGGCGAGCGCGAACACGAGCGCCGTCTCGACCGCCCGCCGCCCGTCGGGTCGCGCCCCCCGCCGGTAGGTGAGCGCCGACGCCCCGACGAGGGCGAGCAGTCCCGCGCCCAGCGCGATCGGGCCGAACGCGAGGTGGCCGACCCAGTAGGCGACGCTCCCGACGACGAGCAGCGAGAGCGGGAGGGCGATCCCCGCGCCGCGGTCGGGCAGGCGCGGGGCGACCGCGGCGGCGACCGGGAGGGAGAGGCAGAACAGCGCGAGGGAGACGACGAGCCACCGGGCGACGAGCCCCCACTCCATACCGGGTCACCGGCCGGCCCCCGCATACGTCTTCCGTCCGACGAGAGGGGGAACGGTTTAACCCCGGACGGTATTGGTTCTGACAATGTCATCGGTGGGTCTCGTCGTCCCGGCGTACCGGCCCGACATCGGTCGACTGGCCGACTACGTTCGCACCCTCGACGAGCGGCTGTCGCCCGCGGCCGTTCGGGTCGAGATCGACGCTCCCGAACCGGTCGCGCTCGACCGACTCGCCGACCTCCCCGCGACGGTGAACGCGGCACCGTCGCGCCGCGGGAAGGGCGCGGCCGTCGCCGCCGGGTTCCAGGCGCTCGCCGGGGACGACGGGATCGAGGTCCTCGCGTTCGCCGACGGCGACGCCAGCACGCCGGTCGGGTCGGTCGACGCCGTCCTCGGCGCGGTCGGCCGCGCGGACCTCGCAGTCGGGTCGCGCCGCCACCCCGACGCCGTCGTCGATGGGCACCAGACGCGCGTCAGGCGACGCCTCGGCGACGGCTTCGCGTGGCTCGCCCGTCGGTGCCTCGACGCCTCCCTGTTCGACTACCAGTGCGGAACGAAGGCGCTCACCGCCGAGGCGTGGCGGGCGATCGAACCCCACGTCGCCGCCCCCGGCTTCGCGTGGGACGTCGAGGTGATCGCCGTCGCCGACGCGCTCGGACACCGCGTCGAGGAGGTGCCCATCCGCTGGCGGGACCGGCCCGGTTCGACGGTCGCGCCGGTCCGCGGCTCAGCGTCGATGGCCCGCGGGCTGCTGTCCGCCCGCTGGCGCGCGAGACGGGTGCGGGCGGCGCGCGCCGGTCGACGCCCCGCCCGCGAACTCCCCGCGCCGGCGGACCGCGTCCGGTGACCCTCGCCGCCCGCCTCCGCGCGCTGGCGTCCGCCGTCCGGTTCGGCCGGTTCGTCTCGGTCGGGGCGCTCGGCGCGGCCGTCGACACCGCCGTCCTCGCGCTGCTCTACGGCGCACTCGAGCTTCGACCGGTGCCCGCGAAGCTGGCGAGCGCGGAGGCGGCAATCCTCGTCATGTTCGTCCTCAACGAGCGCTGGACGTTCGCCGGGGAGGGCGCGCCCGGGTACCGGTCCGTCCTCCGGCGGCTGGTCACCTCGAACCTCGTCCGCCTCGGCGGCGCGCTGGTCGCCACGGGCGTGTTCTCGGTCGCGCTCCGCGCCGCCCCCGTCGAGGTGGTGCTGTTCGGGGCCGATCTCTGGTTCCTCGTCGCCAACGGCGCGGGGATCCTCGCGGGGCTCGCGGTCAACTACGTCCTCGAGAGCGCGGTGACCTGGCGGGTGGCCGATGCGCCCGAGTGACAGACGGCGGTCGAATCACAACCCTTACTTACCCGAGTGCGGTACGGAGATGTAGCGGGATGGGATAGCCAGGAGATTCCGCCGGGCTCATAACCCGGAGATCGGTAGTTCAAATCTACCTCCCGCTACCTTCTGTGGCGCACACATCGAACGAGGAGCGAAGCGAGCCGTGAGCCGTGCGCCACGGCGTAGCGCCGAGTAAATTTGAATCAGGGAGCGAACGGAGTGAGCGACCGTGGTTCAAATCTACCTCCCGCTATCGTTTCCGTGGATCACGCTTCGAGCGTCGACTCGTAATCCAACGTGGAAAATCCGCCTCTCGTTTCCGGTCGCTCCCGGCGTTTCGACCGCGCGACTGCCTACGGCTGCGCGTCGGCGTCCCGCACGAGCGCCTGTTGGAGTTCGTTCGCGGCGGCGGCCGAGGACTCGGGGCCGCGGGCGGTGATGAGGTCGCCGTCGACGGTGACGCTCACGTCCTCGTCGAGTTCGGCGTCCCAGTTGCCGCCGGCGGCGATCACCTCGTCTTCGACCCAGTAGGGGAGCTTTCGTCCGTCGGGCATCAGGTCGTTCTCGTCGACGATGCCCTCCTCCCAGTCGTTCGGGAAGCCGGTCACGTCGCGCCCCTCGACGAGGAACGAGCCGTCACTCGCCCGGGTGAACGCGAGGAGGCCGACGGCGTGGCAGACGACGAGCGCGACGCTCCCGTCGTTCTCCACGGCGTCGCGCAGGAGCGCCCGCGCGTGGCGGTCCTGGTTCACGTCCCACTCGGTGCCGTGGCCGCCGGGGAAGACGACGGCGTCGAAGTCCGCCGCGTCGACGGCGGCGAGCCGCTCGGGATCGTTCAGTCGCTCGTCGGTCTCGTGGATCTCCCTGATCCGTTCCGCGGCCTCCTCGCCGACGGTCTCGGGATCAACCGAGCGTTCGTCGACGACCGGCGGGCCGCCCGTCGGCGTCGCGACCGTGATATCGACGCCCGCCTCGTCGAGCGTCGTCAGCGGCTCGACGCACTCCTCGCCCCAGTACCCCTCCTCGCTCACGACGAACAGCGCGGATACCATCGTACCTCGCCGCTACGCGCGCGGGACTGAAAAGTGTGGGCTCACCCGCGGCGATCACCGCTTTCGCTCCCGTTATCGCCTCCGTCGATCCCCCATCGGTTCCCCGTCTATTCCCGACGGTTTTCCGTCGGCCCTTCGTCGGTCCTCCGTCGGCTCCCGTCGCTCACCCGTCGCCGTGCTCGTCGACGATGACCACCCGACCGTCGACGACGTCCACGTTGATCAGCGTCTTCACGTCGTAGTCGGCCATCGCGTTGTCGCCGCCCACCTTCTTGATGACGGCGACGATGTCGGCCACGTCCGCACCGACCTCCTCGAGCGCCTGCGTGATCCCGCGGAGCGTCCCGCCGGTCGAGAGCACGTCGTCGAGCACGAGCACGCGGTCGCCCTCGGCGACGTCGTTCATGTACATCTCGCTCTCGGAGTAGCCCGTCACCTGCGCGAGCGAGACCTCGCCCTCGAGGCCGTACTGTCGCTTGCGGATGACGACGAGGGGGATGTCGGTCATGAGCGAGACGGCGGTCGAAATGTGGATACCCATCGCGGCGGGCGTGACGATCTTGTCGACCTCCTCCAGGTTCGCCTTCCGGATGATCTTGATGACGATCTCGCGGAGGAGCGACGGTTCGAGCATCGGGACGCCGTCGCTGATGGGATGGACGAAGTAGTGGTAATCCCCCTTCTCGATGATCGGTGCCTCGCGCAGTGACCGGGCGAGCTTGTCCATGTCGCTCCTATTCAGGGGACGGTAAAAATGGCGATGGTACGCGACCGACCTGCCTCTCCGTCGCACGCCGGTCGCGGCGTCACGACGCGAGCGCGTCGGCGAGCGCCCGGGCGAGCGGGAGGGCGTGGACGCCCACGTCCGCGAAGTGAGCGAACGACGCGAGCAGGGCGAGGTTCGCGCCCGCGGCCAGCGCGAGGCCGAGGCAGACCGCGCCGACGCGCGGCAGGGGCCGACCGGCGCTGTCGAGGAGGAGCCACGCGGCGAGGCCGCCCGCCGTCGCGAGGCCGAGCCACGCGTGAAACTGCATCGCCTCGCCCAGCGGCGCGTCGGTGAGCGCGAGCCACGCGAAGACGGCCTGTCCGCCGAGGAGCACCCCGGCGCTCGCCGTCCACGCGACGAGTCGTCCGCGCGCGACGAGGACGCGCCGAACGGGCGCCTGCCGGGCGACGCCGTAGACGCCGAGGGCGAACAGCGGGAGGAGATAGCGGACCGTCACCTGCGCGTGGAGCGGCAGGCGCGGGAGGTAGACGAGCGTCAGGCCGACGGCGACGGCGACCGCGAAGGCGTCTGCCGCGACCGTCGGGTCGCGCCGCGAGAGGAACGGTCCGTCCGACGCGAGGCGACGGCCGAGCGCGATCGGGAGGACGCAGAGCGCCCCGAGCAGCGGGGCCGACTCGACGACGGTGAGGTTGATGGCCTGGCGGATTCCGGGCTCCTCCACGCCCGGGATCGCCCCGCTCCTGAGGAACGTGTACCGCAGGCGGCTCGGACGCTCGACGAGCGCGACCGCGCCGTCCGCGAGGAGACCGAGCAGGACACTCACCTTTCCGAGGAGGCCGCCGCCCGCGTTCGGGTCCGGTCGTCCGGTGGGACCGCCGTCCGTCGTCGTTCCCGCCCCCGTTCCGGCGTTCGCGTCCTCGAGGGGTCCCCCACCGCTCCCGCCGGTCTGCGTCAGCGGCTCCCCGGCGTAGTCGGGCCACAGGCGCGGCGGTTCGACCGGCGTGCCGACGACCATCGCGTTCGTGAGCAGGAACGGGAGGAGCGCGACCCCGAACGCCGCCGCGACGGTCGCGAGCGTCCGCGGGTCGTTCGCGCGCGCGGTGGGGAGATCGACCGCGAGCAGCGCGAGGAGGACGACGAGCGCCTCCGGGGCGTGCACCCACGCGAGGAGCGCGACCCAGGCGTACGCGAGCGGGCGAAACCGTCGCTCGATCGTCCGGTCGCCCGCTCGGCTCCGGTACAGCGAGTAGAGCGCGGCGAGGGTCAGCGCGGTCACGACGACGTGGCGCTTCGGGATCGACGCCCAGAACCCGACCGGCGTCGCGAGGACGCCCGCCAGCCCCGCGAACAGCCCCGCGCGCCGGTCGTGGGCGCGCGCGACGAGGCGGTAGAGGAGGACCGCGACCGCCCCGGCGGCGACGACCGTACTCGTCTGCAGCGCCACCATCGGGAACCAGACGGGATCGAGGGGCCTCGCGACGGCGAGGTTCGCGGCGAAGGTGAAGAGCGCGACGGCGCTCCCCCCGAGCGCGAACGCGCGCCTACGATCCACGAGCCGTCCGACCTGCGTGGCGAGGGCGAGCAGGAGGAGGCTGTAGCAGGCGGCGACGGCGACGCGCGGGTCGGCGACCGCGGCGACCGCCTCGATCGTCCAGAGGAAGGGGAGGGCGAGGAGGACGTGGCCGTAGTTGCGCCCGTAGAGCCGCCCGTCCACCAGGTGCATCCCGGGCGTGTCGGGGGAGTCGCCGTAGACCACGTCCGGCGGGACCCAGAGGTGCCCGCGCGAGACGCCGACGAGCGTGTTGGCGATGGTGTAGTTGTCGGTGATGAAGAAGCCGATCCGCCAGCAGGAGAGGGAAAAGAGCGTCGCCGCGAGGAAGACGACGAGGCCGAGGCGGTCGCCGAAGACCGCGCGTCCGACGAGGCGCGCGGCGGCGGTCGATCCTCCCGACGCGTCGGCGAGGCGGCGCTCCACTCGCCCCGCGACGCTCACCCGATCACCTCGACGGGGACGGTCGCGCGGTCGACGACGGTCCGCTCCTCGCCCGACCTGAGCGTCACCGACACCGTCGCCTCGTAGCGGCGACGGTCGATCCGGTCGGGCGCGAAGGCGTCCGCCGCCACCGTCAGGCGGACGCGCCCGTCGACCCCCGCGTCGAGCGACGTGAGCGACACGCGACTGTAGCCCAGGTCTGCGATTCGTACCTCGTAGACCAGGATCGGTCGCCCGGTGACACCCGTCACGGTGGCGGTCGCCGGGGGGACCGAGAGCGCGTACGCGGTCTCGCCGTAGCGCCCGCGCTCTAGCGTCGCCGCCTCCGGAAGCCGCACGTCGCGCACGTCCGCGGTTCCCTCGCCCGACCCGAAGCCGTCGGACGGCGACGCCGTCGCGTCGATCGGGCCGTACGGTCCCGTGAGCACCAGCGCGAGGAGGACGACCCCGACCGTTCCGTGGACCGCCGTCGCTTCGACGTTCATTCTCTATTACGTGAATTACGCGAGGTAAAATATGTGTGTCGGGACGGGACTGTCGAGGGCCGGCGGGTCAGGCGAGCAGCAGTACGGCCACCCCGAGGGTCACGACGACGACGAGCACGAGGACGCTCGTGCCGATGCCGGCGCTCAGGTTCGACGGGCCGGTCGGTTCGTCGGTCGTCGGCGAGTTCGGTTCGAGCCCCGCGCGCCGCGCGGCGGTCGCCGGGTTCCTCGCGGCCCAGGCCGCGATCGTCGCGAGCCGCGCGACGACGCGATCGACGGCGGCGTACGAGTCGGTGACCCCGCGGACGAGCGCGCGCGTCCCGTAGAACACGACCGGGTTGTACACCGCGTCCACGTCGGGGACGCGGCCGACCCTGCCGAGGGGCCGCTTCAGGAGGACGAAGCCGATCACGCCCGCGGCGGCGAGGACCAGCCCCTCCGCGACGTGATCGAACGTGAACGTCACGTAGTGGAGGTCGGCCGCGTCCGGCAGGATCGCGAACAGCGCGTCGGGGAAGAGGCCGTAGACGACGCACAGGACGGCGACGGTGACCATGGCGACCTGCTGGCCGCGGTTCGCGTCGACGACCTGCCCGTCGTAGCTCCCCCGGAAGAAGGCGTAGTAGCCGAGCTTGATGAACGAGAGGAACGTCCCGACGCCCCCGATCAGCAGCAGCCACCAGAGCGGGTCGATGTGCTCCTTGTGCGCCGCGGCGATGATCATCCCCTTGCTCACGAAGCCGTTGAAGCCGGGGAAGCCGGCGATCGAGAGCGCGGCGACGACGAACGCGACCGCGGTCACCGGCATCTCGCGGGCGAGGCCGCCGACGTACTTCAGGTTCTCCTCGCCGGTCCGGAAGATGATCACGCCCACCGTCATGAACAGCAGGCTCTTGTAGAGGATGTGGTTGAACACGTGGCCGAACGCGCCGGCCGTCGCCAGTGCCGTGCCGATGCCGACCCCCGCGATCATGTAACCGACTTGCGACTGGATGTGGTACGAGAGCAGCCGCCGCATGTCGTTCTGGAGCAGCGCCATGCTCGCGCCGAAGACCGCCATCGCGCCGCCCATGTAGGCGAGCCAGAGGTGTCCCTCCGGGAACGCGCGGTACATGGCGTAGACGCCGGTCTTCGTCGTGTAGACGCAGAGGAAGACGCTGGCGGCGACGTGCGGGCGCGGGTACGTGTCCGGCAGCCACGCGTGCAGGCCGACGAAGCCGACGTTGACGCCGATGCCCACCGCCGCGAGCACGGCGACGGTTTCACCGGCCGCCGCGAGTCCTCCCGGCGCGGCGCTGAACAGGAACGACCCCACGTCGACGTAGTACCAGACGATCGCCGCGAGCACGAGGTTCCCGCCGATCCCATGCAGCAACGCGTAGCGAAAGCCCGCCCGGACGGCCTTCCCGCCGTAGTACCAGACGAGGGCGGTGCTCGTCACGGCCATCAGCTCCCAGAAGAACACGAGCGTCAGCCAGTCGCCGGCGAACACCGCGCCGAGGCTGGTGGCGACGTACGACAGCGCGTAGGCGGTCTGGACGTTGTCCGCCCGGCTCGCGTAGGAGTAGAGCACCGCGGCCGCGCCGATGAAGCCGAAGATGAGGCCCATCAGCCGCGAGAACTGATCGACGTTGAACAGCACCGTCTGGAACCCGAACAGCCGCACCGGGAGGTGCGCCCCCGCCGGCGCGAGCAGCGAGATCGGGACCACCGCGAGCGTCGCGACGAGCCCCAGCGCGTGGCCGACCCGTCGGGAGACGACCGGGAGCAGGAACGCGGCCGCGAGCACGTAGGCGAACGGGGGCAGGGCGGCGAGCGGATCGACGGCCATCAGGCGACCACCCCCGTCGCGGCGGCGACGATCCGCTCGACTAACCGCAGGAACACGGCGGCGTAGGGGACGAGACCGAGGACGACGGACCCCGCCACGGCGAGCAGGATCGGCCCGAGCATGAACCAGGTGCTCTCCTGGCCGAGCCACCCGCGTCGCTCCCAGCCGTCCGCCGGCGGGCCGTGGTGGACGTCGTGGCCGTCGCGGTCCTCCCCGCGGCCGCGCTCTGCCGCCCCGTCCTCGGCAGTCGACTCGTCGGGGCGCGCGTGATCGCTCGGGTTACGATCGACCGCGTACTCGCCCTCGCGCTCGGCGACCGGCCGCGCCGACTCGGCGGCGCGCGGTTCGGTGCCGGGGGCGTCGACGTCGCGCGCGTTCCGGTCGTGACCGTCGTAGCCGCCGTCGACGGCGACGTCGGCGCGCCCGCCGAGGGCGTGCTCTATCAGGGGCTTCCGGTCGTGGCGGTCGGCCGCCTCCCCCTCGAAGAACGCCTGGTAGACGATCGGCCAGAAGTAGGCGATGTTGAGCACGCCCGAGAGCAGCAGCGCCGCCGTGAGGACGAGCTGTCCGGCGTCGATCGTTCCGATGAGGATGTAGAACTTGCTGACGAAGCCAGCGACCAGCGGGATGCCGGCCATCCCGGCGGCGGCGACCGCGAACGCCGACATCGTGAGCGGCATTCGCTTGCCGATGCCCGCCATGTCGCTGATGTCGTCCGTGTGGGTCTCGACGTGGATGACGCCCGCACAGAAGAACAGCGTGAGCTTCATGAACGCGTGGGCGGGGATGTGCAGCAGCCCGCCGATCAGCGCGTTGGGCGTCAGCACGGCGAGCCCGAGGACGATGTACGACAGCTGGCTCACCGTCGAGTAGGCGAGCCGGCGCTTCAGGTTGTCCTGTCTGAGCGCGATGACGCTCGCGGCCACGAGCGTGAACGCGGCGACCGCGGCCAGCGGCAGGCCGACGCCGAGGTCCGACACGGTCGCCGGCCCGTACACGTCGAGGACGACCCGGGCGATGCCGAAGACGCCGCTCTTGACGACGGCCACCGCGTGGAGCAGCCCGGAGACGGGCGTCGGCGCGACCATCGCGTCCGGGAGCCACGAGTGGACGGGCATGAGCGCGGCCTTCACGCCGAAGCCCCCCGCGAGGAGGGCAAACGCGGCGCGGGCGACCGTCGGATCCGCCGCGAGCCCCTCGATACCGCCGGGGGTGAACGTCACCGTCCCCGTCAGCCAGTAGACGAGCGCCGTCCCGGCGAGGACGGCGACCCCGCCGCTGAAGGTGTACGCGAGGTACTTCCGGCCCGCGGCCCGCGCCTCCGCGGTCTCGTCGTGGGTGACGAGCGGGTACGTCGCCACCGTCAGGAGCTCGTAGAAGACGAACAGGACGAGGATATTCGAGGCGAAGGCGACGCCGATCGCCGCGCTCACGCTCGCCGCAAAGGAGGCGAAGTAGCGCGTCTGGGCGTGCTCGTCCAGCCCGCGCATGTACCCGATGCTGTACGCGCTCGTGATGACCCACAGCAGGCTCGCGAGCAGGCCGAACAGCATGCCGAGGGCGTCCGCGCGGAGCGCGAACTCGACGCCGGGGACGAACGCCCCGAGGTCGGTCACGTACGCGTCGCCGGCGAGCGCGGCGGGGATCATGCTCGCGACGAGGGCGAACGCGAGCCCGGCGGCGAGCATCGTCCACCCCTCGCGGAGGTTCGGTCGGCGGCGCGACGCGTAGATCGCGGGGATGGCGAGCGCCGGTACCGCCACCGCTGCGAGCGGTCGGAGGGAGGCGATGTCCGTCATTGCTGGAGTAGAGTTTCGAGGGTCGGTTGCATGAGCTGTGCGAATTCCGCGCCGAGCGCGCCGAGCGCGACCGCGACCGCCGCCGCGGCGAGCACGACGGCGACCATGCCGACCGAGACGCCGACGTCCCGGGGACTACCGCCGTCGGTCGCCGCCGCGGTTCCGGGCGCCGGCTCGACGGCCGACGCCCCGCGGAAGAACATCCGCTCCACGAGCCGCGCGAAGTACGCGAGCGTCAGCAGCGTGCTGAGCAGGATCACGACGGCGATGGGCCACGCCTCCGCCTCGACCGCGCCGAGGGCGATGTACCACTTGCCGACGAAGCCGACCGCGGGCGGGACGCCGACCATCGCGAACGCCAGCGTCGCGAACGCGAGGCTGAGCACCGGCGCTCGGGCGGCGAGGCCGTCGTACTGGTCGACGGTGCGCGCGCCCGCGGCCGCGGCGATCGCGCCGGCGGCGAGGAACAGCCCGCCCTTCATCACGGCGTGGCCGACGAGGTGGAGCGCGCCGCCGACGACCGCCGTCTCGTTGGCGATCGCGAAGCCCGCGACGACCAGTCCGAACTGCGAGACCGACGAGTACGCGAGCGTGCGCTTCACCTCGGTCTGCAGCACGGCCAGGACGCTCCCGGCGACGATGCTGACGCCGGCGAGCGTCAGTAGCGCGGTCCGGGCGGCCGGAACCGCCGCGAGGAAGTCGACCGTGAACACGCCGAAGATCACGCGCGCGATCGCGTACGCGGAGACGGTCGAGACGAGCGCGGAGATGAGCGCGCTCACGCTGTCGGGCGCGCTCGCGTACGCCTCGGGCTGCCAGGTGTGGAGCGGGTACAGCGCGGTCTTGACCGCGAGCCCCGTGACGGTCAGCGCGAACGAGGCGCGGACGAGCGTCGAATCGTACCCCACCGCCGCGAGTTGCGTCGCGAGGTCCGCCATGTTGAGCGTTCCCGTCGCGATGAACGCGTAGCCGATCCCGAGGAGGAACACCGACGCGCCGACCGTCCCGATGATGAGGTACTTGAGCGCGCCGACCGCGGCGCGGCCGGAGTCGCCGGTAGCCACGAGCGCGTACGCCGCGAGGCCGGTGATCTCGAGGAACACGTACAGGTTGAACATGTCCCCGGTGACGCTCATCCCGGAGAGCCCGGCGACGAGCAGCAGGTACTGCGCGGAGAAGGCCGGCGACCGGGGTCCCGCCCGGCGGGCGTACGCGAGCACGCCGAGCGCGACGAGGGCGACGAGCAGCGCCACCGCCGCCGAGAGGCCGTCGACCACGAGTTCGATCCCGAACGGCGGCCGGAACCCGCCGACCGCGTAGGAGAGGGTCCGTCCCTCGCCGAACACCCGCGCGGCGACCGTCCCGGCCAGGCCGAGCTGGAGGACGCAGACGAGGGTCGCGACCGGCCACGCGGTGCGCGCCGAGACGTACCCGAGCGCGAGCGCGAGCACGCTCCCGAGGATGGGGACGGCGACGAGGAGGGGCAGGAGATCACTCATTCGCTCGCACCTCCCTGAGCACGTCCTCGTCGAGGGTGCCGTACACGCTGTGGATCCGAACGATGAGCGCCAGCGCGACCGCCGTGAGGCTCACGCCGACGACGATCGCCGTGAGGATGAGCACGTGCGGTAGCGGGCTGACGTACGGTCCCTCGTTGGTGAGCACCGGCGGCGCGCCGCCGACGCGGTAGGCCGAGGTGATGAAGAACAGGAAGATCCCCGTCTGGAAGACGTTCATCCCGACGATCTTCTTCACGAGGTTCGAACTCTCGATGATCATGTACGCACCGATACCCAGCAGTAACACGACGGCGACGTAGTTGTAGCGCGTGAGTAGCAGATCGATCATGATTCCTCCTCCGCTGTGTCCTCTATCGGTTCCGCCGACTCGAACCCGGCCGAGATGAGGAAGAACAGGCCGGTGATGACGCCGGCGACGACCGCGCCGATGCCGAGCTCGACGAGCTCGATGCCGTACTTGCTCGCGTGGTAGACGGGGTAGGTGGCGTACTGGAGGAAGTTCCCGCCCAGCAGGATCGACCCGACGCCGATCAGGACGAAGTTGGCGACGCCCACCACCATCAGCGCGAGGACGAGTCCGGGGTTCAGCCAGTCGCGGACCGGCTCGATGCCGAACGCGAACGCGAGTATCAGGAGCACGGTCGCGGCGATCGCGCCGCCCTGGAACCCGCCGCCGGCGGAGTCGGCCCCGTGGAACATCACGAACAGCCCGAGCGTCAGGATGAACGGCGTCACGACGCGGACCGTCGTCATGATGATCGTGCTCTCGACGTACGGCCCGCGCTCGCGCTCCCACTCCTCGACGCCCTCGGGTTCCGCGCCGCCCCCCGATCTGTCGGCGCTCATACGAACTCCTCCCGCCGGAGCACGAGCAGGACGGCGACGCCCGCGGCGAACACCACGACCGCCTCGCCGAGCGTGTCGAACCCGCGGTAGGCGGCGAGCACGGCCGTCACGACGTTCTTCACCTCCGTCTGTTCGTAGGCGTTCTCGAGGTAGTACTCCGTGACCGACGAGCTGACGACCGGCGAGTCGGGGCTCCCGACCGCGGGCATCGCCGGGACGGTCAGCGCGAGGACGGCGACGAACGCGAGGACGGCGACGCCCGTGCGGGGACTGGGGAGTTCGAGCCGCCGCTCGTCGGGCGGCCGGACCGTCTTCGCGATCGTCAACAGGAACAGGAGCGTCGTCACCCCCGCGCCGACGGCGGCCTCGGTGAGCGCCACGTCGGGCGCCTGCATGATGACCCAGAGCACGGCGATGCCGAGGCTGTAGGCCGCCGCGGCGATGATCACCCCGAGCACGTCCCGGAGGACGGCGGCGATGAGCGCGCAGCCGAGGACGAACGCGAGGATACCGGCCTGGAGCGGCGTCAGGGCGCTCGCCTGCAGCGGGGCGAGCAGGACGCCCGCCTCCGGCGCGATCGAGATCATTCGGTATCGCCCTCCGAGCCGCCGACCGTCCACGGTTCGATCCCCTGATCGTACGCCGCGCGGGCGATGGCGTGGGCCGCCGTCGGGTTCGTCACGAACATGAACGCGAGCAGGAACGTCGTCTTGAGGCTAGCGACGTCCCCGCCGAAGACGATGGTGACGGCCGCGAGCGTCAGCATCGCGCCGAGCGTGTCGCTCTTCGAGGCGGCGTGCGTGCGGGTGTACAGGTCCGGCAGCCGCAGCAGGCCGACCGCGGCGACGACGCCGAAGAACGTCCCGACCGCGGCGAGCAGCACGACGAGCACGTCGATCGGCGTCATATGACGCCACCCCGCTCGACCGTGAACTTGGAGATCGCGATGCTCATCAGGAAGTTGAGCAGCGCGTAGACGAGCGCGACGTCGAGGAACATCGGCTCGTCGAACGCGGCCGCGACGAGCGCCAGGATGACGACGGTGTTCGAGCCGACGACGTTCACCGCGATGACGCGGTCCGGCATCGTCGGTCCCCGGAACACGCGGTAGAGGACGACCACCGCGAGCAGCGCGAAGGCGCTGGCCGCGCCGAGCAGGACGCCGGCGACGAGCGGCGACGCGCTCACGACTCCTCGCCCTCCCCGTCGGCCAGTCGTTCGCGCGGGCTCGGGATCCGGGCCCCGGGACGGCCGTAGAAGACGAACCGGACGGCCCGCTCGAGACCGCCCTCGAACAGGTCCTCGCGCGAGGCGCGCGTGAGCGCGTGGACGTAGAACTCGCGCTCGCTCACGTCGACCGTCAGCGTCCCCGGCGTGAGGGTGATGCTGTTGGCGAGCGTCGTCGCCGGCACGTCGCCCCAGACCGCCGCCTCGAAGCGTTCGAGCGACGGGTCGATCGGCAGCTTCGGGTGGAGGACGACGTACGCGATCGCCACGTTCGCCCTGGCGATCTCCCAGAGGAGGTAGGGGACGTACAGCGCCATCCGCGCGAGCTGTCCCGGGAGCTGTCCGAGCTGGGGCGGCCCCTTCAGGGCGATCTTCGAGAGCACGGCGGCGACGATGCCAGCCGTGATCGCGCCCGTGACGAGTTCGAACGGTTCGAGCGAGAACCCGCCCAGGGTCAGGTAGAAGAGGTACGACGCGCCGAAGACGAGGAGGTACTGGGCGGCGCTCTCGCGGCCCACCAGCGCCGTCCGCCGGGTCGCACGCTCGACGGGTGCCTCCTCGACGCTCAGTCCGAGTTCGGACAGTTCGAACTCGAGCGGGCGCAGCATGGGGGCGTTCCCGCCGGGCTGGTACTCTGGATCGACCACGACCCGGTCAAGCCCCTGTCGACGAGCGTACTGGTAGAGCACGCGAGCGAAGTCCGCCGGGCTGAAGAGGTACTCCTCGCCGCCGACGATCGCCGTCTCGACGGTCACGTCCGCCTCGTCGGGTTCGACGTCCTCTCGCGCCCAGACCTCGACGCGTTCGAGGAGCTCCTCCGCCCGTTCGAACTTCGCCGCCCGCGTCGGCTCGACGGCCCGCCAGACGGCGGGATAGACGAAGTGAACCGTCGCGGAGACGCCGCGCTCGGTGGCGTCGTCCTGAGCGACCCTGACCGCGTACGCGACCGTGTTACGGAGCGTCGGCGACTCGCCGACCGGGACCAGCATTCTCGTGTGGTCCTCAGCCGTCATGCGCCCCCCGCGCCGGGCGGTCACCGTCGGCCACTGGCTGACCGGTAACTCGCAGACTCTGCGTCATAGCGTTTGATCGTGTGGAACCAGTAGCCGTCGACGCAAAACTATTTTTATATCAGAACCCGTCCCTTCCGGTGATTGTCGCCGCAGCAGAACGGAACTGCGAGCGACCGCGACACGCCCGAAACGTCATCTCTACCGCCGCAGACGGGGACCGTCGCCGGATCGATCGCCGGGGGCCGCGCCGATCGCCGGCGGGGTTCGACGGATCGGAGGCCGGGATAGTGACCGGTTTCAGTAACTTTAGGCGTCGTGTAATCCCGTTTCATCGGCGATTAACGAAGCCGTTCACCCCCGCACGGGGGAGCACGCATGGCACTCAGGCAGTGGCGGCAGGGGGG
Source organism: Halomarina halobia (assembly GCF_029338575.1). Taxonomy (GTDB): domain Archaea; phylum Halobacteriota; class Halobacteria; order Halobacteriales; family Haloarculaceae; genus Halomarina; species Halomarina halobia. The sequence goes on along the minus strand of NZ_CP119992.1, from coordinate 1,400,344 downwards.
AGTAGCGCTCGTCGTGTTCTTCATCGCGTCGTCGGCGGTGACCGGGGCGGCACCGCCGGGGCCGACGGACTCGACGTCGGTCGACTCGTGTACCACTATCGACATGCCCGGCGAGTACGTCGTGACCGAGGATCTCTCGGCCGACGGCACGTGTCTCACGATCACCGCGGACGACGTCACCCTCGACGGCGCGGGCCACGAACTCTCCGGCAACGGAACGGGTACCGGCGTCGTCGTCGGCGGGGAGAACGTCACCGTCCGCAACGTGACTGCGACCGGGTTCGACGCGGGGGCCGACCTCGACGGACAGAACAGTTCGGTCGTCGAGAGCACGTTCTCCGCGAACCGCGTGGGCGTCACCGTCACGACGCCGCGCAACGCGACCCTGTCGAACAACACGGTCGTCGGCAACGCGGGGGACGGCGTGAACGTCCTGCTCGGATCGGTGACCCTCGACGGTAACCGCCTCGCGGACAACGGCGGCTACGGGCTGGCGACCGCGCCCGGCGAGGCGACGACGCTCATCGACAACGTCGTCGAGAACAACAGTAAGGGTGGGCTCCTCTTCGCCTCCGGGACGCCGACGCTCCGCGACAACCAGGTGCGCGACAACGGCGGCGACGGCGTCTTCCTCGACGAGGTGTCGGGCGCGACGCTCGCGAACAACACCGTGACCGGGAACGACGGCGTCGGCCTCGCCGTCGCGGAGAGCACCGACGTGGGGCTCTTCGCGACGAACCTGTCGAACAACGCGGGCGACGGCATCCGCGTCGCGGGGACGCTCGACGTGTCGAACAGCACCATCACGGACAACGGCGGCGACGGCATCCACGCCCTGACGGCGCAGCTGGTCGAGGCGACCGACGTCACGGTGAGCGACACGGTCATCGAGCGGAACGCGGGCGACGCCGTCGGCGGACCCGCCGCCGGGAACGTCACCGTCGTGGACGGGCCGAACGCGAACGCGGCCGACGGCCTCTCGCGCTGATTCGGACGGAGCGACCGTCGTCACGGGCCTCGACCGCCGCGGACGACGGTAGGCGGGCGGTTCGCTCGAGGTCGAGACCGGTCGTGGGACGGTCGATCCGTCCGACGGTCACGCCAGTTCGCGAGCGAGTTCGTCCGCGACGCGGCCGCCGAGGCCCTCCTTCGTGCCGACGAACTCGTCCGCGTCGTCGGCCCGGACGACGAGCGCGCGGGTCTCGTCCTCGCCCATCACGTTCGCGTCGTTGGCGACGACGAACGCGAGGCCGGTCCGCGAGAGCGGGCCGCGGGCGGCCTCGACGAGCGCCTCGTCCGAGGCGGCGGTCTCTAGCTTGAACCCCACGATGGGGAGGTCGGGGTGGGACTCGCGGACGGTGTCGATCAGCTTTGGCGTGGGTTCGAGGTCGAGCGAGAGCCGCTGTCCGGACCGGATCTTCTCGTCGCTCGCCTCGACGGTGTAGTCGGAGATGGCGGCGGCCGAGACGAGGGCGTCCGCGCCGTCGCAGGCCTCGACCGCGGCGGCGGTCATCTCGGCGGCGCTCTCGACGCGCTCGACGGTCGCGTAGGGGACGTCGGGGCCGTCGTGGAGGAGGGTCACGTCCGCGCCGCGGACGTAGCACGCCCGGGCGACCGCCCGTCCCATCCGCCCCGAGGCGCGGTTCGAGAGGGTCCGGACGGGGTCGATGCGCTCGCTCGTCGCGCCGCTGGTCACGACGATACGCCGTCCGGCGAGGGGGCGCTCGTCCACCGCCCGGGCCACCTCGAGGCAGATCGCCTCCTCGGTCGCGATCTTCGCCTTCCCCTCCTCGATCCGCGGGTCGACGAACGCGACGTCCCACTCGCGGACGCGGTCTATGGCGTCGAGGACGCCCGGGTGGTCGTACATCGGCTCGTGCATCGCGGGGGCGACGACGACCGGCACGCCCGCGCCGAGCGCGGTCGTCGCGCACGTCGTGACCGTGGAGTCGTCGATCGCGGCCGCCACCTTCCCGACGGTGTTCGCGGTGGCCGGGGCGATCAGGAGGACGTCGGCCCAGCCCTCCCGGCCGCACAGCTCGACGTGCTCCACCCGCCCCGTGATCTCCGTCACGACCGGGGTGCCGGTGGCGTACTCGAGCGCCCACGGGTGGACGATACCCCGCGCGCTCCCGGTCATCACGCCCCGTACCTCGGCTCCCCGCCGCCGGAGTTCGTGGGCCAGTTCGACGGTCTTGACCGCCGCGATCGACCCGGAGACCCCCAGCGCGACGTTGACGCCTTCGAGCATACTCGGGGTTCGTGACCGCCCTATAAAAACGGCCCCGACGGCGATCCCGATCGCCGCTTCTCTACTCCTCCCGGAGGCTCGGGTGTGGCGTCGGGTCGTCCGGGTGCGGTTCGGCGAACGCCTCGCGCATCGCGTCCATCGACTCGCGCTCGCGGCGCAGGCGCTCCTCGTCGTCGATCTCCTCGCAGCCGGGGGGTACCTCGCGGTCGCGGTCGGTGAAGTATCCCGCCGGGGCGACCCAGTCGTGGTAGAACGGCACGTCGGCGTCCTCGACGACCGTCATCGCCACGTCCGCGCCGTGGCCCGCCGCGACGATCGTCTGGTGACGCTTCTCCGCGACGCGGCCGGCCGCGTACAGCCCCTCGACGTCGGTCCGGCCGTACTCGTCCACGTCGAGGTACGTCTTGCTCCCGCGCCTGATGATCCCCACGTCGAGGTCCGCGAGGAAGTCCGTCGCGTTCTTGGTGGCGACGAGGACGAAGTCCGCGCGCAGGGCGTCGCCGGCGGTCTGCACGTCGAAGCCCGACGCGTCGCGGGCGACGTCGGTCACCTCGCCGTCGAGGAACGCACACCCCGCGCGCTCGGCCTGTCGCTCGGTCAGGTCGAGAAACGTACGCGGGTTCACCCCGGCCGGGAAGCCCGGGACGTTCTCCAGGTGTGCGTTCCGCCGGAGGATGGACTCGCCGCCCCGAACGACGAGCGTGTCGAGGCCCGCCCGCGCGGTGAAGATGCCCGCGGTCAGCCCGGCGATCCCGCCGCCGACGATGCAGACGTCGCAGGTCGCTGCGTCTTCCATACTCGCGCTCGGCGCGAGGGGGTAACAAGCGCCCCGGTTCACCGGCGTGGTGAACACTTACGGCGCGGGCGGGCCAACGACGCCCTGTGGACTCCGTCGAAGTCAGCACCCTCGTCTATCTCCCCCCCGAGGAGGTCTACGACTTCCTCGTCGACTTCCCGCGCTACGCCGACTACTCGAAGCACCTGACGGAGGTCAGGCGGCACGGCGACGGGTCGCCGGGCACCGAGTACGACCTCACGTTCGCGTGGTGGAAGCTCACCTACACCGCCCGCTCGCGCGTGACGGGCGTGGACCCCCCCGAGCGAATCGACTGGGAGGTCGTGAAGGACATCGACGCGCGCGGCCACTGGGCCGTCGAGCACGTCCCGGAGGAGGCACCGGAGGGGAAGGACGACGCCTCGCGGGTGCGCTTCTTCGTCGAGTTCGCCTCCGGGTCGGTCGACCGGAGCGCGATCTCGCTCCCGCTGTTCGTCTCGCTCGACTGGGTAGTGGAGAAGGTGAAGCCGAAGATCATGGAGGAGGCAGAGCGCGTCGTCCGGCGCATCGTCGCCGACCTGGAGGGCGAGGAGCGCCCGGTCGAACTCGTGGTCCACGACGGCCCGGAGACGGTCTGATACTGTCGGGCGTCCCGTCGTGCAGCGACTCGCCACCCCGGGGTGGCGAGATTCTTGAAGGGCTTACGTCCGGCAGTATGAACAACCCTTACTCCCGGTAGTCGCCGCCGTACCGGATGAAAAAGTACGCGAGCCCGAGCGTCGAGATCATGGCGATGATGGTGGCGATGCCGAGCGTCTTCGCGCCGTCGGAGACGGCGGGCTCGACGGGTCCGGCGGGCGCGGCCCGGGGCACGTTCTCGCCGATGGCGATCGCGCCGAGCATCCCCTGGCCGGCGTGGGGGTCACACTGGTACGTGACGATCGGGCCGCCGGTCGCCTGCCACTCGAAGGTGCCCGACGACTGGATGTCCGAGGAAAAGTCCGCCCCCTCGGTGGCCGCCACGTTGTGCCCCGCCGATTCCCACTCCCAGACGATCGTCGCGCCCTCGTCGACGTGGACCGCCACCGGATCGAACGCCAGGCCGCCCTCCCCGACGCCGACTTTCACCGGCACCTGGCTCTCGCCGCGGGCGTCGACGGTTCCGCCCTCCTCCCAGCCGTTGGCGTCGTCGAGCCACCCGCCGTAGTCGATCGGCCCGCTCCCGCCGCCACCACCGCCGCCGCCCGACTCGTTGCCGCCACCGCTCTCGTTGCCACCGTCCTGGGCCGCCGCCGCGCCGCTCGCGGCGACGACGCCCGCGCCGGCACCCGCCGCGCGGAGAAAGTCGCGCCGGTTCAATCCCGTGTCTTCGTCCATACCCGCCCTTCGAAACGGGGCTAACTGAATGCTTCGAAAGCACTTTTTTTAACCGAGAGCCTCGCGCCCGCCTGGCGGGCGCTCGACCCCCGGCCAAAAACCTGCAGTAAAAAATACCGCTCGCTCGTTCGCTTCGCTCACTCGCTCGCGGTACAACACAGATCGACCTCCGCCCGAAAACCTGTTCCCGCGAGCGAGAGCGAGGCGTGAGCGAAGCGAGCGCCTCGAATAGCCGAGCGGCGGAGCCGCGAGGCGAACGCAGTGAGCGAGCGGAAACTCGCTGGACGAGCGACGCGAGTCCAGCGGTGCACTAAAGAGGCCGCTCGCTCGGCGTCGCCTCGCTCGCGACGTGAACTCACTCGGTCGCCCTCTGGTACTGCTCCCGGGTGACGGTGTACCGATGGTGGTCGAGCACGTCGTCGCCGATCGGCGTCCAGTTCCGGAGCACGCCGTCGTACCGCCCGCCGTAGCGCTCGACGTACTTCTCGACGGCCCGCTCGGAGTTCCCGTTTCCCTCCTCGTATCCGATTGCGATCAGGTCGAGGTCGAGGCGGTCGAACGCGAGTTCGGTGAGCGCGGTCGCGCACTCGCCCGCGTAACCGCGCCCCCAGAACGGCCGCGCGAGCACGAACCCGACGTTCCCCGTTCGTCGCTCCCACTCCACCGAGAGCGCTGCGTACCCCGCGAGTTCGCCCTCCGCCGGGTAGACGGCGTACCAGGCCGCCTCGCCCTCGCTCCACCGCCGCTCTGCCCGCTCCAACCGGTCCCGCGCCTCCTTGACCGTCCGATAGGGGTCGTGAGGCACGTACTCGAACACGCCGTCGGCGCTCTCGCTCCCCGCGGCGAAGAGGCGATACAGGTCGAAGAGGTCCACCCGCTCCTGGCAGAACCGCTCCAGCGCGAGGCGATCCGTCTCGATCCGCTCGGGGAACATAGGGGAGCCTACGAGGAACCAGGGCAAAAGGCGCGGGGGTACAACTGGCGGCACGACGCAGGGCGATTCGACGGTACCGCAACTATCGTCACACGCTAACCCGTACCGCGAGTGAGCGCCGTAGGCGCGAACGAGCGGGCCAAGGAGCGACTAACGGAGCGTGAGCAACGCGAGCGCTCCGGCATTCCCGCGAGCCGGAGGCGAGCGGGAGCACGCCGGACGAGCACCGCGAGTCCGGCGGTGGGAGCGACGCAGTGCTTTTGATCGAGCTTTTACAGCGGGTGCGCCAGAGGCGCACCCGCGTAGTAAAAGGTCGTGTTACACAGCCAGGTCGCCCTTCGCCCTGATGACCGTCACCGCCTCCGCGTCCACGTGCTCCGTGTCGAGGTGCATCGGGACGTACTCGCGGCGCTCGTAGGCCTCGCGCTCGGCCTCGTCGCCGATCGTACACCAGAGCTGCACCCGCTCGGGACCGTGCCAGTCGCCCTGGCGCTTGACCGAGAAGCAGACGACCTCCTCACCGTCGTGCTCGATGACGGCGTCCTTCCGGATGCCGGGATCCCCGTTGATGATGAGGTTCTTCATGTACCTCCCTCGCACTGACGGGCGGTTAAGCGCTTCGAGTCGCCGGGCGCTATGGGGCCGCCGGGAAGTCGCCGGGGAATCGACGTGTTCCGGCTCACGCCTCCGGCTCCGACGCGGGCTCCGGCACGCGGTAGACGACGCCGCGCTCGCCGTCGATGGTGACGCGCGTGCCGTCGGGCACGTCCTCGGGGAGCGTGACGTCGCCGACCATCGGGATCCCCAGTTCGCGGGCGACGATGGCGGCGTAGTTCGTCGACTCGGGGCGCTCGTGGATGAGCCCGCCGACGGTCGAGAGGTCGCCGGTGAACTCGCCGTCGAACTCGCTCGGCAGCGCGACGATCGCGCCATCGGGGACCTCCGACAGGTCACCCGTCTCGGTTCTCGCGACGGGGCCGGTCGCGCGACCGGCCACCGCGACGCGGCCCGACGCGATCACGTCGGCCGCCATGTGGACCTTGAGCGTGTTCGTGGTGCTCGTCCCCTCGAGTTCCTTCATCATTCCCGAGAGGACGACGACGGTGCCGCCCGGGTCGGCCACGCCGACGCGGAGCGCCTCGGTGGCGGCGGCCTCGATGACGGCGTCGGCCGCGCCGACGCTGAGCGGCGACAGGCGGGGGACCGTCCCCCAGAGGAGGGACAGCTGGCGGTGGACCCGCTCGTCGGGCGTCACGACGACGATCGGGCGCTCGGGGCGGTACTTCGCGACCTTCCGCGCGGTGTAGCCGGACTCGCTGGCGGCGGCGATGGCGTCGGCCTCGACGTCGCGGGCGAGGAAGCGAGCCGAGCGCGCGAGCGCGTCGGTCTTCGTCTCCCCGGCGGCGGGTACCCACTGCTCCCTCGCGGTGGCGTACTCCCCGCTCGCCTCGACGCTCCTGACGATGCGGGCCATCGTCTCGACGACGCGGACGGGGTGGTCGCCGACGGCGGTCTCCGCCGAGAGCATCACCGCGTCGGTGCCGTCGAGCACGGCGTTCGCCACGTCGGTGGCCTCCGCGCGGGTGGGTCGGCGGGCGTGGACCATCGAGTCGAGCATCTCCGTCGCGGTGATGACGGGGACGCCGGCCTCCCGGCAGCGACGGATGATCCGCTTCTGGATGAGCGGCACCTCCTCCATCGGGCACTCGACGCCGAGGTCGCCGCGCGCCACCATCACGCCCTCCGCGGCCTCGACGATCTCGCCGAGGCGCTCGACCGCGTCGGCGCGCTCGATCTTCGCGACGACGGGGACGTCCGCGCCGTGGGATTCGAGCACCTCGTCGACCGCGTACACGTCCGCGGCGCTCCCGACGAAGCTCGCGGCGACGAAGTCGACCCCGACTTCGGCCGCGAGTTCGAGTTCCCGTCGGTCCCCCTCGGTGACCGAGGGGAGGTCGAGGTCGACCCCCGGGACGTTCACGCCCTTGCGACTTCCGAGAGCGCCGCCGCTGTCGACGCGGGCGACGACCGCGCCGTCCTCGACGCGCTCGACGGTCGCCTCGATCCGCCCGTCGTCGATCAGCACCCGGTCGCCCGGGTTCGCGGCGGCGATCGACTCGGAGAGCCCGACCGTCGGGAGGTCGACCGGGGCGTTCGGGACGAACCGAACCGTCTCGCCGGCTTCGAGCGTCACGGGATCGTCGAGCGGCGCGGTCCGTACCTCGGGACCGGGGATGTCGAGCATCGTCGCGACCGGCCGACCCCCGGCGGCGGCGCGGACGGTCTCGACCAGTTCGCGCCGATCCTCGGGAGTGCCGTGGCTGGCGTTCATGCGTGCGACGGCCATCCCCGCGTCGATCAGTCGCTCGACCGTCTCCCGCGAGGACGAGGCCGGCCCGAGCGTGCAGACGATCTTGGCGTTGCGCCGCGCCGGGGCGGCCCCGGCGGCGCGGTCGGCGGCCGGTCCCTCCCCCGGGGGGACGTCGCTTCGGTCCATGGCTTAGAGGACGATCGTCTTGCGCTCGACGAACGACTCGATGGAGACGCCGAGCCCCTCGCGGCCGATGCCCGAGTCCTTCACGCCGCCGAACGGGATGTCGCCGAGGCCGTGGCTCGGCGCGCCGTTGATGCGGACCGCGCCGGCCTCGATCCGCTCCGCGAGCCGCATCGCCCGGTCGTAGTCGCCGGTGAACACGGCGGCGTCGAGGCCGAGGTCGCCGGCGTTGGCGAGTTCCAGCGCCTCCGCTTCGTCGGCGAACGGCACGATCGGGATGACGGGGCCGAACTGCTCCTCGCGCACGATGCGCGCGTCGTGGGGGACGTTCGTCAGCAGGGTCGGCTCGAAGAACTGTCCGTCGCGCTCGCCGCCGCGGACGACCGACGCGCCGCGCTCGACGGCGTCGTCGACCAGTTCCTCCACCCACTCGGCCTGCCCCTCGTCGATGAGCGGGCCGAAGGCGGTCCCCTCGTCGAAGAGGTCGCCCGATCGCCACTTGTCCATCTCCCCCTCGATGCGGCCCGCCAGTTCGTCGTGGACCGACTGGTGGACGAGCACGCGGCTCACCGCCGAGCAGCGCTGGCCGGCGTACTTGAGCGCGCCCTTCGCGCTCCCGGCCGCCGCCTCCCCGAGGTCGGCGTCGGGGAAGACGACCGCCGGGGCGTTGCCGCCGAGTTCCATCAGGAGTTCGACCATGCCGCTCTCGCGGGCGACGTGCTTTCCGGCCGCCGACGAACCGGTCATCGCGATGGCGTTGACCCGGTCGTCGCCGACGAGGAGGTCGCCGATCTCGCCGCTGGGCCCCGAGACGTAGTTGAACGCCCCGTCGGGCAGCCCGGCGTCGTCGACGATCTCGGCGAGTAGCTTTGAGCTGACCGGCGTCTGGCTCGCGGGCTTGAGGACGACGCTGTTGCCCGCCGCGAGCGCGGGGGCGACCTCGAGGGCGGTCGTGGAGAGCGGGTAGTTGTACGGCGAGATGCACAGCACCGTCCCGCGCGGGACGGGCTTGACGATGGCTCGCCACCCCTCGTGTCCTCGCGTCGTCCCCTCGCGGTACTCGCCGCGGAGCGAGCGGACCTCCTCGACGGCGCGGCGGAAGCGTTCGGCGGCCGCGTTGACCTCGTTGCGCGCGCTGCCGATCGGCTTCCCGGCCTCGCGAACGATGACGTCCGCGAGTTCGTCGGCGCGCTCCTCGATGCCGTCGGCGATCGCGCCGAGCCACTCGGCGCGCTGGACGACGGTGCTCTCGCGCATCGCGACCTCGGCGCGCTGGGCGGCCTCGAGCGCCTCCTCGGCCTGTTCGGGGGTCGCGGACGCGACCGTCGCGAAGGTGCCGCCTTCGGCGAGGTCGCGCACGTCCCGCGTTCGGTCGGCGGGGACCCACCGTCCGCCGACGTACAACTGGTCGTGAGCGTGGACTCCTCTGGTGGCCATGGTAACACTTCGCGCCGGAGGGTCAAAAAAGTTTACTCTAGTTCGAATAAATCATGTTCGGCTCCGAGACAGACCCGGTTCGCGGGGTGAGTCGGTCCGTCCACGCCTTCCGTACGGTGAGGGATCCCCGATCCGTCGCCCGAACCGTGCGAACGCGTCGCGTCGACCTGCCGGCCCGATACCAAACGGGTTTTAAGCGACGACGCAGAACCTCACTGCAATAACCATGCAGATGCCACGCCGGTTCAACACGTACTGTCCGCACTGTAGGGAACACAACGAACACGAGGTGGAGAAGGTCCGACGCGGCCGCTCCTCCGGGATGAAGAAGGTCAACGACCGCCAGCGCCGCCGCCGCGGGTCGGGCATCGGTAACGCCGGGAAGTTCTCGAAGGTGCCCGGCGGGGACAAGCCGACGAAGAAGACGAACCTGCTCTACCGCTGCAGCGAGTGCGGGAAGGCGCACCTCCGCGAGGGCTGGCGCGCGGGCCGTCTGGAGTTCCAGGAGTAGACCATGGCGGGGAACTTCTACCAGGTCAGGTGCCCGGACTGCGAGAACGAGCAGGTCGTCTACGGCAAGGCCGCGACCGAGGTCGCCTGCGCCGTCTGCGGGCACGTCCTCGTCCGCCCGACCGGCGGCAAGGCCGCCATCGAGGGCGAGGTCCTGGAGACGGTCGAGCGGGGCGCGTAGAGCGGCCGAACCGACCGACTCGCCGTTCTCCGGTCTTTCTCGCTCGTTCGCCGCGTTCTCACCGCTATTAGCGACGGCGACGGCGGCGGCGTCCGCGCTCGCGTGACGGTGCTTTTATTCTCGCGAGACGGTTACGACCGGGTATGAAGTACACCGGCTGGCCCGACCCCGGCGACCTCGTCGTCGGCAAGGTCGACGAGATCACCGACTTCGGCGTGTTCGTCGATCTGGAGGAGTACGAGGACCGACGCGGCCTCGTCCACGTGAGCGAGGTCGCGAGCGGGTGGATCAAGAACATCCGCGACCACGTCACGCCCGGCGAACTCGTCGTCTGCAAGGTGCTCGACGTGAACGAGTCCTCCCAGCAGATCGACCTCTCGATCAAGGACGTGAACGAGCACCAGCGCTCGGACAAGGTCCAGGAGTGGAAGAACGAGCAGAAGGCCGACAAGTGGATGACGCTCGCGTTCGGCGAGGAAATGACCGACGAGCAGTACATCGCCGTCGCCAACGAACTGCTCGCCGAGTTCGGCTCGCTCTACGACGGCTTCGAGCAGGCGGCGATCCACGGCGCGGAGGCGCTCTCCGACACCGGCCTCGACGACGACGAGGTGAGCGCCATCGTCGAGACCGCCCGCGAGAACGTCTCGGTCCCGTACGTCAACATCACGGGGTACGTCCACCTGCGCTCGGCCAGCTCCGACGGGGTGGACGACGTGAAGGCCGCCCTGGAGGCCGCCGAGGGCAACGGCGAGGTCCCCGAGGAGGTCGAACTCTCCGTCAGCTACGTCGGCGCGCCCGAGTACCGGATCACGGTGCGCGCGCCGAGTTACAAGGTCGCCGAGAGCGCCCTCGAAGCCAGCGCTGACCGCGCCCGCGCCACCATCGAGGGGCGCGGCGGCAGCGCCGTCTTCCACCGCGAGCGCCAGACCGAAGACGAGTAGATGAGAAGCGACATCCGGATCTGCGCGTCGTGGCGCGACCGTCACGACCGCCCGGTGTACACCCTCACCGATACCTGCCCCGAGTGCGGCGGGTCGGCGGTCAACAGCGCGCCCGCGCCGTACGACCCGACGGACCGGTACGGGGAGTACCGACGCGCACTTAAGCGCCGCGCCCGCGAGTAGGCGCACATGGACGAAGTTCACACCGAGGTCCTCGCGGAGGTCGCGCTCTCCGACCCCGTGCTCATCGAGGGGCTCCCCGGCGTCGGCCACGTCGGCAAACTCGCCGCCGAGCACCTCCTCGAGGAGTTCGACGCGACCCTCGTCGCCCGGCTCTACTCCCGGCACTTCCCTCCACAGGTGACCGTCGAGAACGGCCGCTCGAAACTCGTCGGCCTCGAGTTCCACGCCGTCGAGACCGAGGGGGCCGACATGCTGGTGCTCACGGGCGACCACCAGGCCCAGGACAACGAGGGCCACTACCTCATCACCGACGCCGTCCTCGATCTCGCCGAGGAGCACGGCGTCTCCCGGGTCTACGCGCTCGGGGGCGTCCCCACGGGCGAACTCATCGACGAGTACGGCGTCATCGCCGCCGCCTCCGACGACCTGCTCGTCGAGGAGCTCGAACCGCACGTCGAGTTCCGCGAGGACGAACCCGCCGGCGGTATCGTCGGCGTCAGCGGCCTCCTGCTCGGCCTCGGCGAGCGTCGGGGGCTGCCCACCGCCTGCCTGATGGGCGAGACGAGCGGCTACCTCGTCGATCCGAAGAGCGCCCGCGCCGTCCTCGAGGTCCTCCAGGAGATCGTCGGCTTCGACGTGGGCTACGACTCCCTGGAGGAGCGCGCCGAGGAGATGGAGGAGGTCGTGAAGAAGATCCAGGAGATGGAGGGAGCCCAGCAGCCTCCCAGCGACGAGGACCTCCGGTACATCGGTTGACGGCGACCGCGGGGTCGCCAGCGAGGGATTCTTGGTGGCGCTTCCCCAAGGGAGGGTGTGTACAAGGTGCTGGTGGTCGTTCCCAACTGGCTGTTCCTCGGCGTCCTCATCGGCCTCCTTCTGAGCGTCGTCGCGGCCAGCGCGTTCGTCGTCGGGCGATGGCTCTACCCCGACCCGCCGCTCTCGGAGCCGAGCCGCAGCACCGAGACGCGCCGCCGGGCGGAGATCCGCGAGTACCTCACCGCGATCGGCGAGCCGTTCGCCGAGGACCACTTCGTCGAGGGGTACACGGTCGAGTTCTACCTCCCGAAGCGGGACGTGGCGATCACGTTCGACGGTCGGGCGTTCATCGCCATCGAGGCGTCGCCGACCTACGCCGTCCTCATCGAACACGAGATGCCGGGGTTCTACCTCGGGAGCCGCCTCCCGTTCGAGACGCCGAGGATCGACTTCGGCGAGGGCGACGCCGGCGATCGGCGGACGCTCGACCGCAGCCGGGCGGCGTTCGCGGTGCTCGGGCTCCCGACGAACGCCAGCGAACGGCAGGTGCGGGCCGCCTATCGGGAGAAGGTGAAGGCGGCCCACCCCGACCAGGGCGGGGACAGAGAGGCGTTCAAGCAACTGCAGGAGGCGTACGCGACCGCCCGCGAGCAGGCCGCGAGCTGACGTGCCGGCCGACCTCACGTTCCGCGATCGGGCGGTCTACCTCGCTGACGCCGACGCGCTCGTCCTCGCCGACCTCCACGTCGGCAGGGACGCGACCTCCGACGTGACGTTCCCGCTCGGCGAACGCGCGGACCTCGTCGAGCGCCTCGGCGCGCTGCTCGACCGCTTCGACCCCGCCGAGGTCGTCTTCGCGGGCGACGCGCTCCACTCGTTCGACCGCGTCCCGGCGGGGGTCGCGGGGACCCTTGCGGCGCTCGACCGACTGGTCGACGAGTCGGGCGCTCGGCTCGTCGTCACGCCGGGGAACCACGACGCGATGCTCGCGGCGGTGTGGTCGGGACCGACCCGCCGCGCGCACCGACTCGCGGACGGCACCGTCGTCCTCCACGGCCACGAACCACCCGAACCCGACGACCGGGGTGCCCCGCGCTACGTCGTCGGCCACGACCACCCGAAGATCACCATCGAGGGGCGCGACTGGCCGTGCTTCCTCCACGGTGAGGGCGTCCTGAACGGAAGCGACGTCCTCGTGTTGCCCGCGTTCACCCGCCTCGCCGGCGGCGTGTCGATCAACGGGAACGTCTCCCGGGGGACGCCACTGCGCTCGCCGCTCGTCGCCGACGTCGACCGGTTCCGCCCGATCGTCCGCGACGAGACGGCCGGCGAGACCCACGCCTTCCCGCGGCTCGGCGAGTTCCGGCGGTTACTCTAGATCCCCGCTCAGGGCGTCCGCCGCGCGCTTTCCGCTCTCCAGCGCGCCGTCGATCGACGACCACCGGGTGTAGTCGCCGGCGAGGTAGACCGGCCCGTCGGGCGCGTCCGCGGCCGGGAGGGTTCGGCGGAAGCCAGGCGGTTGCGCGAACTGCGAGAACGGAACGCGCTCGGTCCGGAGGAGTTCGAGGTCGTCGAAGCGGCGTGCGGGATACCACGATTCGAGCGCCTCGCGCACCGCCGCCGCGAGGGCCACCTCCGGTTCGTCGGGGTCGCCGAGGAACGTCGCGCTCAGGAGCTGCACCCCGTCGGGGGCGTACTCGGGCGCGACGGTCGACAGCGGGACGACCTCGTTCGGCCTGGCGTCCCCGGCGTTGAGGACGATTCGCTTCCCCGCGTCGAGGTCGACGTGCTCCGGGAGCGAGAAGTACTGCGTCACGCAGCCGCGGGGCTCGCCGGGCGTCTCGACGCCGGTCAGGTCCTCCGCCGTCCGCGGGTCCGTCGCGACGACGCACGCGTCGAACGACTCGGTCTCCCCGCCGACCGAGAGCGCCGCGCCGTCGCCGTCGGGGGTGACGGCCTCGACGCGCGCCCCGGTGTGGATCGTCGCGCCGGCGTCCCGCGCGCGGTCGGCCAACTGCCCCGCGATCGCACCCATCCCGTCGGCCGGGACGGCGATCTCGCCGCTCGCGAGCATCTTGAACGCGTACTCGAAGACGACGCTCGAGGCGGACAGCGACCGGTCGAGCGTGATGCCGCCGAAGAAGGGCGCGGCGAAGTTCTCGACGTACCGCCGGGAGAACCCGCGGTCGGCGAGGTACGTCTCGATGTCGGCGTCGTCGCCGTTCAGGATCGCCTCGCCGTCCTTCCGCCGGAGTTCGCGCTGGAGCGCGAACGTTCGAAGTTTGTCGGCGAGGCTGATCTCCCGGTTGAACAGCGTCTCCGTGAGCGCACCGGGGTCGCGGACCGGGTCCGAGAGCACCGAGCGCTCGCCGAGGCGGGCGACGACCGCCCCCGGGGTGAACCTTCGGAGGGAGAGCGCGCCGTAGTCGAGTTCCCGCCGCGCGGCCGGATAGGCCGTGAACAGTACCTGGAAGCCGCGGTCGAACGTGAACCCGTCCTCGCGCACGCTGCGGACGCGCCCGCCGACCTCGGGGTTCTCCTCGAACAGTTCGACATCGATACCGGCCTCGGCGAGGTGCCGGGCGGCGACCAGCCCCGCGAGTCCCGCGCCGACGACCGCTGCGCGTGCCATACCCGGCCCGTCTCGCGGAACCGGTAAATACGCTGTCGACTCCGCCGGTGCAGCGAAGGACAGCGATTTGTCGTCCCCGGCGATAGCCACCGCATGGACACGACAGCGGCGTTCGACGGTTTCGTCTGCACCGAGACGGGCGAGCGCTTCGGCGCGGAGACGAGCCACCATCCCGACGGCGGCGTCCTCGACGCCGCCTACGACTACGACGCGATCGACCTCGACCGCGCGGCGCTCGAGTCCCGCGGGCCTGGGCTCGGGAAGTACGCCGAACTGCTCCCGTTTCCCGCGTCGTCGCTCGCGACGCTCGGCGAGGGAGCGACGCCGCTGGTCGACTGTCCGGCCCTCGCGGACGAACTCGGCGTCGAGCGCGTCGTCGTGAAGGACGAGGGGGGGAATCCGACGGGGACGTTCGCCGACCGCGGGATGGCGCTCGCGCTGACGGCCGCTCGCCGCCACGGAGCCGAGGACGTTGCGCTCGCGAGTACGGGCGACGCGGGGTACTCGGCGGCGGCGTACGCCGCCCGGGCGGGCGTGACGAGCCACCCGTTCGTGCCGACGCGCTCGACGTTCCTCAACAAGGCGATGATCAACGTCCACGGCGGCGACATGCGCGTCGTCGAGGGGCGACTGCCCCAGGCCGAGGAGGCGTTCCGCGAGGCGATGGCCGAGGAATCGTGGTACTCGCTCGCGGCGCTCGAGACGCCGTACCGCCACGAGGGGGCGAAGACGGTGCTCTACGAGCTGCTCGAACAGCTCGACTGGGAGGTGCCGGACGCCGTCTTCTACCCGTTCGAGGGGAGCGACGGGCTCCTCGGGCTCCACAAGGGCGGCCGCGAGTTCCGCGACCTGGGGCTGGTCGACGACGTGCCGCCGCTGTACGCCGCCCAGTCGACGGGCTGTGCGCCGATCGTCGAGGCGTTCGAGTCGGGCGAGAGCGCCCACCGGCCGTGGGAGGTGCCGGACACGGTCTGCGGCGGACTGGAGCGGCCCGACCCGCCGGGCGGCGACCTCGTCCAGACGGCGCTGCGCGAGAGCGACGGCGGTGCCGTCGCTACCGACGACGGCGACATCCTGGAGAGCGCCGCGGCGGTCGCCAGCCGCGAGGGCGTCGGGATGGGCGTCTCCGCGGCGAGCGCGGCGAGCGCGGCGTGGGCGATGGCGGACGAACTCGACGAGGACGCCACCGTCGTCCTCGTCAACACGGCGGCCGGGGCGAAGGACGCGGACCTCCTCCGGAGTCACCTGATGGGTCAGGGGTTCTGAGCCGAGAGGGCGAACAGGCGGCACGTCGCGTCCGCGGGCCGTGTGCCGCGCAATCGCAGAGCGGCCCGCGGCGATCGTCAGATCACGGGGACCCTGGTCCCGGCATCGGTGATAAACCCTCGCACGGCTTCCACAGGCTTTTCCCTCCGTCCGCGAACCCGTAGACGGAGATGGGCGCCGTCGTCACGTTCCTCGCGGGGGTGATCTTCGGCCTCGCGCTCGCCGCGCCGCCCGGACCGATGAACGCGATCATCGCCGAGGAGAGCGTCGTTCGGGGCTGGTCGTCGGGCTTTCGCGCGGGGCTGGGAGCGATGACGGCGGACCTCTGCTTCCTGGTCGGGTCGCTGCTCGGCGCGGTGACGTTCGTTCGGCGCTTCCCGGCCGTGCGGGCGATCATGGTCGGCGCGGGCGGAGTGCTTATGCTCTACTTCGCGTACGGGGCGGCCCGCGAGGTGCGCGGGGGCTTCCGCGCCGAGGGGGCCGACGGCAAGGGTTTCAGGAAGGCGTTCGCGCTCGCGCTGACGAACCCGTACCAGGTCCTCTTCTGGCTCACCGTCGGCGTGGCGCTGTTGAACCCCGGGACGGTCGACGTGCTCGAACCGCTCTCGGCGGCGCTCGCCGGGGCGCTCGTCGTGCGGACGGGGAGTCCGGCGCTGCTCGCGGGGCTGTTCGGCGGGATCGTCGTCTGGATCACGGCGTTTCCGGCGGCGCTCGTGGCGGCCGAGCGCCGCATCGAGGCGCTCGCGCCGGCGGTCGCGGGGCTCAGCGCGCTCGTGCTCGCCGGGTTCGGTTGCTACTTCCTCGTCGACGCGGCGCGGGCCGTGGCCGGAGCGATCTGATCAGGCCCGGTCGCCGTCGACGTCCATCTCGGCGACCTCGCCGTCCAGCCACTCGCGGAACCAGCGGACGCGCTTGAGCCGCTGGTGGGCGATGCTCTCGGCGGTGTCGCTCTCGATGCGGCGAACGGCGTCCTCGCCGCGTTCCAGCACGCGGGCGACCATCTCCGAGGCGTCCACGTGCGTGCGCGCCTCGTACCCCATCCGCAGGAGCATCAGCGTCGTCCCGTTCGCGCCCACCTTGTCGAGCAGGTCCGCCTCGATGAGACATCGCGTCTCGAGCGGGAGATCCGTGAGCGGTCCCTGGTAGGAGTGATCGCGGATCGCGGCGCAGACCTCCTCGACGAACGACTGCGGGTAGTCGCCGTGGGAGGTCAGGTACTCGCGGGCGACGCGGGCACCCTCCTCCGCGTGGGCGTCCTGGTCGGCCTCCAGTTTCGAGATGTCGTGGAACAGCGCGGCGACCCGGACCACGTCGACGTTCGCGCCCTCCCGCTCCGCGATCTTCGTCGCGAGGCCGACGACGTTCAGGATGTGGTTGAACCGGTACTCCGCGGAGTGCCACGGGTACCAGCGCATCCGCCCGCCGGTCTCCTCGCTCTCGACGCTGGCGGTGAGGTAGTCGTTCACGAACTGCTTCATCTCGTCGAACGCGTCCTCCGAGACGGGTGACTCCCTAATCTCGACCCCCATACGACCACCTCCGATGAATCCCGTTGTTCATATTAGCCGTAATTACTCCGGTTCTACTCTTGAGGTTTACGACAAGTCAAGTGCGCGGCGGACGGACGGTCATCCGTGACCGAACTACGCTACCTCGTCGACTCCTCGGTCGTCGCGTTCGAGGCGACCGTAGAGCGCGCGCTCGACGACCGGATCGTCCTCGACCGGACGCACTTCTACCCCGAGGGCGGGGGCCAGCCCGCGGACCGGGGGATCATCGAGGTCGGCGACGAGACGTGGACGGTGACGGACGTGCGGAAGGCCGACGCGGTCTATCACGAACTCGACCGGACGCCTCCCGCCGCCGGCACGACCGTCACGGGCCGCCTCGATCGGGACCGCCGCGAGGCGCACATGCGTTATCACACGGCCCAGCACCTGCTCTCCGCGCTCCTGCTCTCCGACTTCGACGCGCCGACGATCGGTAACCAGCTGTACGCCGACCGCGCCCGGATCGACGTCGCCTGCGACCAGTTCACCGACGACGACCTCGCGCGGATCGAGTCGCGAGCGAACGACCTCGTGGACGACGCCAGGCCGGTCGCGTGGTACACGATGGACCGCGCGGCGGCCGAGCGGACGCTCGATCCCGAGCGGACGCGCCTCGATCTCCTGCCCGAGAGCGTAGACGAACTGCGCATCGTCGAGATCGAGGGGTACGATCGCACGGCCTGCGCGGGGACGCACGTCGAGCACACCGGCGCGATCGGTCGCGTCCGCGTCACCGGGCGGATGACGCGGGGGAGCGGCGCGGAGCGACTCTCGTTCGTCCTCGACTAGCGCGCTCGGCCTCGAGACGAACGAAATCGGGAGCTTCACGCGACCCTCGGGGTAGCTTTATTTTTCCCCGCCGTGTGCGGTGGGGCATGGAGGTACGCACCGCCGATGTCGACGACGCGGCGACGGTTCGGGAGATCGCTCGACGGTCCATGGAGGCATCCTACACGCTGAGTCCGCAGACGATCGAGGGGGCGGTCAAGCAGTGGTACGGGGACGAGGCGTTCGCGGAGCGGGTCGAGGACGACGATCAACTCGTCCTCGTCGCCGAGGAGGAGGGAGAGCCCCGGGCCTTCAGCGAGAGTGTCCTCCTCGACGAGGAGGGCGACGCCGACCTCAACTGGCTGCACGTGGACCCCGACTACCGGGGGGAGGGGATCGCCCGCGCGCTCTTCGCCGAGACGCGCGACCGCCTGGCGGAGATGGGCGGGACGCGCCTGCACGGGCGCGTCCTCCGGGACAACACGGACGGAAACCAGTTCTACCGGCACCTCGGCTTCCAGAAGGTAAGCGAGGGCCGCGTCGACATCGACGGGACGGACTACGTCGAGAACATCTACGTCGAGGACGAGCCGAGCGAGATGGAGGCGGTGACGACCGGCGACGGCAAGCGGGTCTACGTCGACCACGACGACGCCCTCCGCGCCAGCCTCGGTCCCTTCTTCGCGGTGTTCTCCGACACCGACCGGGAGACGCGCTGGGGCTACTACTGCGCGAACTGCGGCAGCCTCGACATCGCGGTCGACACGATGGACCGCATCCACTGCAACGAGTGTGGCAACGTGAGCAAGGCCTCCCGCTGGGACGCGGCGTACCTGTGACTCCGAGGCGGATAGAGATGCGAACGCGGCGTGGAACATTCTTTCTCGCGGTCCCAAGACGATAGGAGCGGGACGCTCCGAATCAACGTGCGCAAAAACCGTCGATTTTTGGCATCACGGAAGACGCTTCGTGTCTTCCGTACGACCTGTGGAGACTGCGATCCCTGTTGATACGTCCGTATCTGCAAAACGCGTCGTGAAAGCAGGAAGCCCCACCCTCAAGCGCGAGCCGTCAGGCGAGCGGTAGGGTGGGTAGTTCACGGTGGTTCGCACGTCTAGGATAGACGTGCCGGACCTGCGGCCGCGAGGTGTACCGACGGTGCGGAGGGTCCCAGTACGGGAATGTGGAGTCGGATAAAGGCCGCACGGTCCGGTGTGAGGTGCACGCCTCGACACCGAACCACGCATGGACGGATGGCACACGAGGGTGCGTTCGCCCACGTCACTCCCCACCTGTGTTTGCCACGCCCCGGGCGAAGCAGGAGCGATGATGCGATGATTTCGGACCTGCCGGAGTCGTGACGGCTTCCGAGCGTGCGGGCGATTCACCCTCATCCTCACACCATATCACCGGCTCGTAAAAGAATTACGGCCAGCCGACCGCCCCGACCGACGAACTCGACGGTACATAGACGAACGAGCGTGAATCTCCACAGTTTCGAAGGCTATCCGGATCAGAACCGTCGTCGTTCTCGGTCACTTCGGATCGGCGTTCGGATTCAACCCCGTCGCCATGAGTCGCCGCGCGATCACGACGATCCCGTTGTCGAACCCTCTGCCGAACACCGCCCGTTCCGTCTCGGTGGAGCCCCCGTCCGTCTCGTGGGTCGAGACCGAACTGACTAGGATCGTGTTTCGGTCGATCAGCAGGAGTCGGCTGATCGTCGTCGCGTCAGCGGGGTCGGTCGGATCGCTGTTCAGCCACTCCAACCCCGAGACGAACACCTCGACGTCGGGGAGCGACGTCTGGATGGTCTCGCGAAGTCGCTCGGAGGCGGCCCCGACGACGACCGTGAGTCCCGTCTCCTGGGCCTCCCTCAGTTGTTGGATCAACTCCTCCGTGATGACGGCTTCGTGACCGACGACGAAGACGATCTCTCGCCCGGCGCCGTCGATGAGTTGCCGGGTCCGGTTCGTTATCGCCGAAACGCCCGAGAGCGCCCAGACCTCGTGCGCCGTCTCCTGCCCCTCGTCGGACGGTGCGGGGTCGATGTCCTCCAGCGTCCGAACGAGCGTCTCCGTCCGCGATTCGTACTCGTGTCGGAGCGTCTCGGCCGCCTCGTCGATCGGAACGGCCCGAAACTGCTGGGGGTTCGAGTGCTGGACCTCCGCGAGCCCCTTCGTCTCCAGCACCCTGATCGCGTCGTAGACGCGCGTGCGGGGAACGTCGGACGTCTCGCTGATCTCCTTGGCCGTCCCCTTCGGCATCCGCGAGAGGGCGACGAAGCACTTCGCCTCGTACTCCTTCAAGCCGAGTTGCTGTAGCAGTTCGACCGCTTGTCGGTGATTAGATAACTCGCTCATGGGTCCCAACCATGCTACCGGATCGTCCGGTGCCGTCTTCGCTGTTGACTCGGCGGTCACAAGACAGTTCCTGTTCAGTCGACTGGTCTCGCGCGCCGGAATCGGCTCGCCTAGCGGGGTGAAGTAGCTCAGCGACCATGAATCTACGCATCGGAATTCTATTATATTGCTGATACCGCAGATATGACGGGGAAGAGCTCGGGAAATCGGATTGTGAAATGTGTGTATCGCAGAATATTGCGCTGTAAGTGCGGATTTAACAACCCTCTACTCGCCGGCGGCGTCCGCGCCCCGCCCGTCTACCCCCTGAACTGGAAGTGATCGAACGGTTGTATCTGTCGTCGCTTCACGAGTTCAGAACTCTCGATTTCGAGTCCCAGTTCGTGGACGGCGTCCGCGATGCGGGAGATGTCTGTCGTACTCGTCGCGACGATCTCGACGTGGAGATTTCGCCGCCCGGTCATCATCTCCCGAACGTCGATCACCCCCTGTACGTTCATGATCTCGTCCGCTAGCTCCGCCCGCCTGGTCGCCGGCGCGGTACAGATGAAGAGCACTCGCAGGGGGAGATTCGCCATCTCGTAGTCGATCTCCGGATGGTACCCCCGAATGACCCCGTCCGTTTCGAGTTGATCGATCCGGTTTCGGACCGTGCTCGGCGAGACGCCGACCGTATCGGCGATCTCCTGTGCCGTCGTCTCCCGTGCCTCCCGCTGGAGCATATACAGGATCCCCTTGTCGATCTGGTCTAGCTCCCTCGACATGGTTCGGCTAGGTCGACGAGGCGTATGTACTCTCTGCCGGCCGGTTCGATGCGGAATCGGCGAGTAACCGCGCTACTGGTACGTTTACCCAGATAATCACAGCAAGGTTATACGAAGTCGGTTCGAACCGTCACATGGCACGGAGTTCGGTAGGGTCCCAACCACTGACCTTCCGTGCCACCGCTGCCACACCCGTGGCAGCTTCTACGACGGTGGGCTATCGACTACCGTCCCGCCGGGGAGGTCGTCCCGATTCTCGATCAGTACCGTCAGAAGCGGCCTGATGTCGTCGAACTGCGGCCCCCTCGTCACCGTCCCCGCCTCTCGATCCCAGCGGACGAACCCGTGGTCCGCTAATTTCGGGAGGTGCACGTGGTGCATCTGGATCATCGTCTCGCGGTCCTCGGGGATCGATCTCTGTCCCCCCACCGGAATCCGATTCTCGGATTCGGAGTTCTGTTCGACTAAGGTGACCAATACCCGTCGTCTATGGGCATTCGCCAATACACGTAACTGTGTGCCGAACGTCCGAGTCATTTCACTCCGCTTACGCGTTCAAGCGTCAAATACCCCGATCGTTTTCGAGAACACCAAACGTTTGAGGAAGTGAGTGACACTCCACCACGAACGAGGTGTCGGTGCGCACGTACACTGTCTCGGAGGGAAATCGGAGGGGTGGCTCGATCGATCCCGGGAACCAGCGATGCCACGCTCTGTTACTCGGATACTCACGGAATAGTTATTCGGGTTCTCCCCGTGTCTCCTACGGACTAACGATGAGCGACGATGAGCGCCCCGCCGACAGACGGATCCCCGCCGAGGCTCCGGAGACGATTCACGTCACGTACGACTGGTCGGTCACCTCGCCGTCCGTCGCGGTCGTCGAAACCGTCGCCCGAGCGATGGATCGAGAACCGATGGCCATGATCCCGCTGCACGAGAGCGTCGATCCGGACGCGTTGGACGCGCTGTTCCAACCGCTCCCGGAAGACCGATCCCCGACCGACGTCTCGATATTGATGACGTACGCCGGCTACGCGGTGACCGTCCGATACACCGGCGACGTCACCGCGCGAAGAGCGGATCCCGGACGGACGGAGTGACTCGCCGGGGTCTCAAGCGAGGAGTGCGGGACGCTCCGCTCGACCAACTCGGCGGCTCGAGCGACGCTCTACCGTAGCGTTGTCGTACAACGGGGAGGCGCGATGTCCGGACGAACCATTACCGCCCCAGCGAGTGGCCGGACTACTCCCGAGCGACGAGCTTGCCGCTGTCGTCCATGTTCACGAGATCGCGCCCGATCGCCCGCTCTATCGCCGCGTTCACCGCGCTCGGGCTGTGGCTCCCCCTGCTATACAGTATCGTCCGGACGCGGAACGCCGGCACGCTCGGCGGATCCGGGATGTCGGTGTTGGCGGCGACGATCCGCGCTACGGTTTCGGCGAGCGCCTCGCACCCGGCGTCTACGGTAGTAGTAACCATACGTTCCGTTCGGGGGCGAGGGGGAAGCCTGTTGTGCCGGCCCTCGTAGTTTCACGGATCGACCGCCGTTCGCTCGCCGAACGGGCCGCAGACACGAGTGCTCGGTCGCTGTGGATAGTCCCGCCCGGATTCGAACCGGGGTCAACGGCTGACCTCCGCGCCGGAAGCGCCGAACGCGTCCAAAGGCCGTTATGATTGGCCGCTACACCACGGGACTTCGCTCACTTCGTTCGCTCGTCCCGTGTACCTCGCAAACCCGATGGGTTTGCTCACCACCACGGGACTTCGTTCGTTTCGCCCTCTCAGCCCCGTGTCGTTCGCGAACCCGCTGGATTCGCTCACCACCACGGGACTTCACCTCGTTCGTCCCGTGTACCTCGCGAATCTAACGATTCGCTCACCACCGCGGGACGACGGTCGGAGGTTCCGCGCCGCCGTACTTCAAGCCTTCGAGCCGTCAGTCCGCGATCTCGGGGTACTCGGCTTCGAGCAGCGCGCAGACGTCGCGTTCCGGGGCGAAACAGTCGGGGCACTGCGGTTCGCGGTCGATGATGGTGTCGAGGCGTTCCGCGACCGTCTCGTCGATGACGCTCTCCAGGGCCTTCGCCTCGACGCGGAACTCCTCGACGTCGAGCACCTCGACGAGGAACCGCTCGATGATGCAGTAGTTCTGGAGGACGTCGCGGGCGCGGACGATGCCGTCGTCGGTCAGCGAGACGCCCTTGTACTTCTCGTGATCGGCCAGACCGCGCGCTTCGAGTTTCCCGATCATCTCGTTGGCGCTGGCGGGGCTGACGTCGAGCAGGTCCGCGACGCGACCGGTCGCGGCGGGTCCGTCCTCCGCCTTCTGGACGAGGTAGATCGCCTTGAGGTACTGATCGGCCGTGTTCATGCTCGGGTCTCCATGAGCCTGGTCACCGCCTCGACGCCCTCGGCCTCCTCCTCGCGGATCTCCGCGAGGACCGCGACGAGCCGTTCCGTGTCGATGCTGAACGTCGTCTCCGAGGCCTCCACGGCGGCGATGACGTCGTCGTAGAACTTGTACGCCGTCTCCTCGTTACAGAGCTGGTCGTAGAGGACGCCGTCGAAGTCCTCGGGCTTCGTCTGCCCGTACTGCGCCTCCACGAGCGCCTCGATCTGGTCGAACGGCACCGGCTCGGCGTCCAGTTCGTCGACGAGCGCCTCGAGGCGCTCGCGGTGCTCGGCCGACTCCTCGGCGGCGTGTTCGAGGAGCGCGTGCACCTCGGGGTCGAGTTCGTCGTCGTCCATCGTCTGGGCGTGCTTCGCCGACCGGGCCTCGACGACCTCCTCCAGCACCATCCCGATCTGGATGAGCCGGGCGAGCTGGTGATCGGACGTCACCTGTCGCGTGACGCTCATGGCCGACCATCCGCGGGACGGTCGCGATTCGATCCACTCATACGGGAACTGTCGCGCGTGGACAGTTAAGTCGTTTCCTCGTGCGCCGCCCCCGTCCACGGCGGAAAGAGCGCCTCGACCGGCGGGTCGGGCGCGCGCCGACTCAGCGCGAGCACCAGCTTGACGCGCGCCTTCGCCGCCGACAGGCGGCCGCCGGAGAGCGCCCCTGACTCCGCCAGCGTCCGACCCCCGCCGGGCGTGCCGTAGACGGGCTGGACCCGACCCGCGGGACACCGGGAGGTCACGACGACCGGAACGCCGTCCGCCGCGGCCGCGGCGATCGCCTCCCCCAGCGCGGCGGTCGCGTTGCCGGCACCCGTCGCCTCGACGACCGCGCCGTCCGCCCCGGCGTCGAGCGCCCGCCGCAACCCCGCGTCGCCGACGCCGATCCCCGAGAACAGGACGGGGACGGTGGCCGTCACCCGCTCCACGTCGAAGCGGGGCGCGTCGCTCCCCGGCGGGCGGTGGAACTCGATCCCGTCCCGCAGCACCGACGCGACCGGGCCGACCGCCGGGGAGCCGAACGCGCCCAGACGGCTGGTGTGGAGCTTCCGGACGGCACCGGCGGCGTGGAGTTCGTCGTCGAAGGCCACGTACGTCCCCCCCGCCGCTCGCAGGCGGTCGTCCCCCGCCGCGCGGACCGCCGCGAGGAGGTTGGCCGGGCCGTCGGCTCCCGGCAGGTCCGCGTGCCGCTGGGCTCCGGTGAACACGACCGGGACGGTCCCGTCGAGCAGGTGATCGAGCGCGTAGGCGGACTCGGCCATCGTGTCCGTCCCGTGGGTGACGACGATCCCGTCCGCCCCGGCGTCGCGCGCCGCGTCCGCGAGCGCGAGGACCGTCTCGAAGTCCATGTCGAAGCTCGGTCGTTGCGCGACCTCCTCGACGACGAGGTCGGCGTGCGCCGCGAGTTCCGGGACCGCGTCGAGCAGGTCCGCCGCGCCCCGGGTCGGTTCGGCACCCTCGTCCGTGTCCGTGCTGGCGATCGTCCCGCCCGTCCCGAGGACGGCCACCGTCGGTATCTCCGACATCGCCATCCGCTCAGACGAACCGCCCCTCGCTCTCGTAGACGCTCTCGTCCTCGTCGTACTTCTCGGCGACGTCCGCGAGCGTGCTGAACTCGACGCCGTCGTGGCCCTTCACGTACGTGATGAACTCCTCCAGCAGCGGGATCAGCTGCGGACGACCGTGCACGTCCGGGTGGATGGTGAGGGTGTAGACGCCCGCGCCGCGGCGCTGGTAGAGGTAGTCGAAGTGCGGCTTATACAGCTCCTCGTACACCATCCGCGGGCTGGTGTAGCCGTAGTTGTAGTTCGGCTGTTTGATGAACATCATCGGCGGGATGTCGTCGCGGTACCAGCTGATGGGGATCTCCACGACGTCCGTCTCCTCGCCGCGCTCGTACGGCTTCATCCACGTCTCGGGGTCCTGGTCGTACCGGATGCGGTGCCAGGTGTCGCCCTTGCGCATCCGGACCGGCTCGAAGTCCCGCAGCATGAGGCTGCTGTCGTACAGGAAGCCGTGCTCCTCGACCAGTTCGGGCGTGTTCTCGCTGAACTCCCACCAGCTGGCGCGGTGGCCGACCGGCTCGGACCCGGTGAGGTCCTCGATGAGGTCCATCGAGCGCGTGAGGATCGCCTCCTCCTGCTCGCGCTCGAGGTCCGTGGGGTTCTCGTGGGTGTAGCCGTGGGTGCCGATCTCGTGGCCCGCCTCGGCGACCGCTGCGCACTCCTCGGGGAACGTCTCGATGGTGTGGCCCGGGATGAACCACGACGTGTCCACGTCCGCGTCCTCGAACACCTGTAGCAGCCGCGGAATGCCCTCCGTGCCGGCGAGGAGGCCCCGCGAGAGGTCCGCGGGCGAGTCCGCCCCGCCGTAGGAGCCCAGCCAGCCCGCGACGCAGTCCGCGTCGATGCCGATGGCGACGTCTATGTCTCCCATGGTAGCAACTGCCCCGATTCGGCCGTCACGCGCTTGACCGTTGGGCAACGCCGCGTCGGTTACCGCTTTCACGCGGGCGGAACGATCACAGTGGCGTACCGACGACGTCGTTCCGTCGTTCGCGGTCGTTCGTCGGAGGAGCCGCGACACTCCGCCCGAACGTGAGTTTAAGTAGCGTGCCGAACGATAAACCGGTATGGGCGCGGAACTCTCGGATCGAGTGCGCGAGATCGCGTCGGCCCGCGGCGTTCCGGAGTCGGAGGTCTTCGAGCGCGCGCTCGAACGGGGTCTCGAGGACCTGTGGGTGGATGTCGTCCTCTCTGCGTACTTCGACGGCGATCTCGGTCGCGAGGAGGCTATCGAGCGCGTCGGACGAACGAAGGTCGAGCGGGCGGAGCGCGAGCGCGCGATCGTCGAGGACGACGTGAAGTGGGGTCTCAATGCGTGACGCTCGTCGCAGTCTCTGACGCGGGGCCGCTCATCCATCTCGCGGAGATCGATTCGCTTGACTTCCCGTCCGCCTTCGACGCCCTCGTTATCCCCAGAACGGTCTACCGGGAACTGGAGGAGGGCGGCGTTCCAGAGGGGCTGTCCGAGGTCGATCACGATCTCGTAACCGCAGAGGGGGATCCGAGCGTAACCGCGGAGCTGGATCCGGGGGAGACGGCGGCCCTGGCGGTGGCGAACGAACGCGACGCGATCCTCCTGACCGACGACTTCGCCGCCCGAGAGGCGGCGACGGCGGCCGACGTCGAGGTGCACGGATCGCTCGGCATCATCGCACTGGGATACGCACGCGGGACGCTCGCGAGAGAGGAGGCCGCCTCGCTCATGCGGGCGCTTCAACGCGAGACTAGCCTGTTCGTGACCGACGCTGTCGTCGAACGGGGAATCGATCTGTTAGACGACCGCTGAGGGAGAGATCGGCGCTCGAAAGGCGAGAAGAACAGCGTACGAGTTACGAGGAGGAAGGTCCCCGTGTCCCTGTTTCGCTCACTTCGTGCGCGCTCGCAACCGATCGCGGATACGCGACTGCATATCCTCGCGGAGTTCGTCGACCGCGATCTCCTCCAGGACGGGCACGAAGAAGCCCTCGACGAGCATGTTCTTCGCGAGGCGCTCGTGGACGCCGCGGGAGGTCATGTAGAAGAGGTCCTCCGCGTCGACCTGGCCGACCGTCGCCGCGTGGCTGGCCTCGGTGTCGTGGTTGTTGATGATGAGCTTCGGGGAGGCGTCGGCCTCGCTCTCGTCGGAGAGCATGAGGGTGTTCTCCCGCTGGTAGGAGTTTGTGTCCCACGCCTCGCGGCCGACGTGCTGGACGCCCTCGTAGACCGACCGCGCGTGGTCGTCGACGACGCCGCGGGTGACGAGGTCGGCGGTCGTGTGCTCGGCGTTGTGCCAGACGCGCGCGTCCACGTCGAAGTGCTGGTCCTCGTGGCCGAAGAACGCCCCGACGATCTTCGTCTCGGAAGCGTCGCCGTCGAGCGCCACCTCAACGGAGGTCTTCGTCAGGCGCGAGCCGATGTTGCAGTCGATGAAGTTGACCGTCCCGTAGGTGTCGGTCGTCCCGCGCTTGAGCTGGTAGTTGTACGTCTCCTCCGAGAGGTCCTGGAGGCTCCCGTACTGGACGTAGGCGTTCTCGCCCGCGACGACCTCGACGAGGCCGCTGTAGTAGCGGTCGCCCTCGACGGCCTCCTCGCCGCTATCCTGCCGCTCGAGGATCGTCACCGAGGCGGACTCCTCGGTGACGATCAGCGTGTAGTTGAACAGCGACCGGGAGTTCATCGTCGTGCGGATCTTCACGTTCTCCGCGGTGACGCCCCTCGGGACGTAGACGACGGTCCCCGTGCTGAACAGCGCCGTCGAGAGCGCCGTCAGGTAGTTCGTCTCCGGGTCGACGACGGAACCGAAGTGCTCGCGCAGCAGCGCCTCGTGCTCGTCGACCGCCTCCGCGAACGGCAGCACCTCGACGCCCTCGGTCTCGGGGGCGACGAGGTCCTTCTCCTCCGCGGCGGTGAGCGGATCGACGAACGACGCGAAGTCGAGGTCCGCGAGGTCCGTCCACTTGCGCCCCGGCGTGTGGATCACGTCCGGGAAGGGGAGGTCGTCGAGCGCCGCGAGGGCGTCGAGGCGCGTCTCGAGCAGCCACTCGGGCTCGCCGAGCCGATCGCTTATCTCCCGTACCTGCTTCTCGGTGAGGTTTGCGTGTACCTGCGTACTCATGAGATCCTCCGGGGGTTACCCGAGGCTACCCTCCATCTCCAGTTCGATCAGGCGGTTGAGTTCGACCGCGTACTCGATCGGCAGCTCCTCCGTGATCGGCTCGATGAAGCCGGCGACGATCATCTGCTTGGCGTCGTCGTCGTCCAGTCCGCGCGACTGGAGGTAGAAGACGTCCTCGTCGCCGATCTTCCCGACGGTCGCCTCGTGGGCCACGTCGACCCTCGACTCCTCGATCTCCATGTACGGCATCGTGTCCGAGGTGGACTCGTTGTCGAACATGAGCGCGTCGCACTCGACGCTGGTCGAGGAGTCGGTCGCGCCGTCCGCGATGTGGACCAGCCCGCGGTAGTTGGTGCGCCCGCCGTCCTTCGAGATCGACTTCGACTCGATCGTGGACTTCGTGTTCGGGGCGTTGTGGTAGACCTTCGCGCCCGTGTCGATGTTCTGGCCCTTGCCCGCGAACGCGATCGTGATGTGGTTGTCCGTCGCGCCCGGCCCCTTCAGGATGGTGCACGGATAGAGCATCGTGGCCTTCGAGCCCATGCTCCCCGACACCCACTCCATCGTCGCGTCCCTCTCGGCGATGGCGCGCTTGGTGTTGAGGTTGTAGGTGCTCTTCGACCAGTTCTGGACGGTGGAGTACTGGACGTGTGCGCCCTCCTTGACGAACACCTCGACGCAGCCGGAGTGGAGGTTGAAGTGGCTGTACTTGGGTGCGGAGCAGCCCTCGATGTAGTGGACCTCGGAGTTGGCTTCGGCGATGATGAGGGTGTGTTCGAACTGGCCCATCCCCTCGGAGTTCATCCGGAAGTACGCCTGGATCGGCATCTCCACGGTGACGCCCTCCGGGACGTAGACGAAGCTCCCACCCGACCAGATCGCGCCGTGGAGGGCGGCGAACTTGTTGTCGCTCGGCGGAACGCACTTCGTCATGAAGTACTCCTCGACCAGGTCGGGATGTTCCTGGACGGCCTTGTCCATGTCCATGAACACGACGCCCTTCTCCTGCCACTGCTCCTGCATGTTCTGGTAGACGATCTCCGACTCGTACTGCGCGCCCACGCCCGAGAGGGCGTTCTTCTCGGCCTCGGGGATGCCCAGCTTGTCGAAGGTGTCCTTGATGTCATCCGGGAGGTCCTCCCAGCTGTCGACGCCCCCCCGCACCTCGACGTCCGGTCGGATGTAGGGGACGATCTCGTTCACGTCGACCTCCGAGAGGTCGGGCTGGCCCGGCCAGCCGGTCGGCATCGGTATCTCGTGGAACTGCCGCAGCGCGCGCAGGCGGCGCTGCAACATCCACTCGGGTTCGTCCTTGTCCTCGGAGATGACGCGGATGGTCTCCTCGGTCAGCCCCTTCTCGGACTTGAACGCGGCGCGCTGCTCCTTCTTGAACTCGAAGCGCGCCTCGGTGTCGGTCTCTTTGAGGTGGTCTTGCTCGGAACTCATTGGCTGTAATTACGTTTACTCACTTATGTGCCTATCTCTAGTCGAATTCGGTTACGCACGTATCTCAGGCGGTCCCGTAGACCTCCTCGCGGACCCAGTCGTACCCCTTGTCCTCGAGTTCCTCGGCGAGTTCAGGCCCGCCGCTCTTCACGACCTTCCCGTCCAGCATGATGTGGACGTGGTCCGGCTCGACGTAGTCGAGGATCCGCTGGTAGTGGGTGATCTGGAGGACGCCCGTCCCCTGCTCGTCGCGGAGGGCGTTGATGCCCGCCGAGACGTCCTGCAGGCGGTCGATGTCCAGTCCGGAGTCGATCTCGTCGAGCACCGCGATCGAGGGCTCCAGGATCGCGGCCTGTAGCACCTCGTTCTGCTTCTTCTCGCCGCCGGAGAAGCCGGCGTTGAGGTACCGGGTGGCGAACCGCTCGTCCATGTCGAGCAGTTCCATCTTCTCGCGCAGGAGCCCCTGGAACTCGGCGACGCCGATCTCGCCCTCGTCGACCGGCCCCTCCATCGGGGAGGTGGTGTAGCCCGACTCCTCCTCCACTTCCCCCTCGCCCTCGCCCTCGCCCTCGTCCTCCTCGAAGAGCTCCTCGCGCTCCTCGAGCTTGGCGTTGAGCGCCGTGCGCAGGAAGTTGACCATCGTGACCCCCTCGATCTCGGCGGGGTACTGGAAACCGAGGAACACGCCCAGCGCGGCGCGCTCGTTCGGCTCGAGGTCGAGGAGGTCCCACGTGCGCTTGTCCTCGGGGATCTCGAAGTCCTCGCCGAAGTCGCCGTCGTCCAGGTGGATCAGTACCTCGCCCTCCGTGACCGTGTAGGCCGGGTGACCGGCGATGATCTTCGCCATCGTCGACTTCCCGGAGCCGTTCGGCCCCATCAGCGCGTGGATCTCGCCGGTCTCCACCTCGAGATCGACGCCCTTCAGGATCTGTTCTCCGTCTTCCTCGTTGACCTCCGCGTGAAGGTTCTTTATCTCTAATCGTGCCATAACGAGCACCTGCGCTTATCGTACGGTGATCGGTGCGTGGCGTGTATAATGTTTTCGTATCTACCCTAATTCCGCTTCCGGCAGCGACAAATGATGTTTCCGTATGGCAAAGACGGCCGCGGTTCCGCGTGCTCGTTCGGGTTTCAGCGCGTGGCCGCGAGCCGCCGCGCGACGACGCCTCGCGGATCGAACGCCCGATCGGGGACGAGCGCGTTCGTCCCCGACTCAGAAGTACTGGCCGAGGCCGGTCTGGGTCTGGCCGCTCTCGACCTCGTCCCAGGAGACGTCGATGGCGTCGAGGATGCGCTCGATGGGGCCGCGGAGGGTGCGATCGAGCATCTTCTCCCAGTCGATCTCGAACTCTCCCGGCAGCTGGTCGGCGTACTCGATGCAGATGACGTCCTCATTTCGGCGGAACTCGCGGTAGAGCGCGTCGGTCCGGGCGTCGATGCCGAGTTCGCGCTCGACGCGCCCGTAGAAGTCGTTGTGGACGCCCTTCAGGTAGAGGCGCTTCGGCTTCGATCCCCGACCGAAGTTCGTCCCGAGCAGGAGGTTCGCGTACTTCGCCCCGCGGACGTGCGCCGTGTCGGTGTCGTAGTTGTCGAGGCGCTTGCCGATGCCGCCGGGGATCCCGATCTCTTCGACGCCGATGTCGCCGCCCTTGAACCGCTGGACCACGTCGTGGACGTACTCCTTCACCTCCTCGCGGTACTCCTCGCCCTCGCTCGTGACGATGAGTTCGATGACGCGCTTCTGGACCTCCTTCGTGATGGGCGCGATGTCGGAGCGCTTGTACTCGAAGCCCGTGATGTCGATGTCGTCGACGTCCTTGCCCTCCTTCCAGACGATGTGGCCGGCGTAGCGCTTCTTCTTGCCCGCCTGGAAGAACCGCCGGTAGAGCTTCTCGAACTCGATTTGGAACCGGTGGTGGGCGGCGTTGAGCTCCTCGCTCGCGAACTCGTCGTAGGAGGCGTTGATCTCCTCCTCGATGGCGAACGCCTGTTCGATGGCCTCGCCCCTCGAAATCTGACCGCCGAGCTCCAACATGACAGAGTCCGTATCTCCGTACGCGACCCGGTGATCCATCTCGTTCGCCACGGTCTCAGTGAACTCGATAACCCGTCGTCCTGTTGCGGTTACCGCGGCTCCCATTTCTTTGTCGTAGAGCCTGAACCTATCCCAACCGAGTACCCCATATAAAGAATTCATAATAACCTTGACAGCTCCCTGCTGGCGATCGTAGGTCTCGTACTCGTCCGACCCCGGTCGGTGCTCGTCGCGCAGGCCCTTCTTCCGGTCGCGCTCCTCGAGCAGTTCGTCCACCATCTCCCGGATGATGCCGGCCGGCTCCTGGCGGAAGTGCGTGCCGTTGGGCGCGACGTAGGTGTCCCCGTCGAAGGTCGCCGGATCGACCTTCGTCTCGATGGACGCGTTGATCGTCACCATGCACATGGGGTAGAGCGACTTCAGGTCGAGCACGGAGACGTTCTCCCGGACGCCGGTGATGGGATCGAACACCGCGCCGCCCTCGTACTCCTCGCTGTCGACGCTCCCCTTGGAGGGGAGCGCGAACTCGCCGTGGACCTTGTGGAGGATGTAGAGGTCCACCGCGTCGCCGGGGGTCGTGGCGTCCTCCAGCTTGCAGCCGACGAACGACGCCACCTCCGTCCAGAACGGGACGATGTTCTGCTTGCGGTCGAGTTCGACGCAGAGCTCGACGTCGCGCAGGTTGTACTCGAGCAGCCGCTCGGGGTTCTCCTCCCAGAGGTCGCCGATGCTACCGGGGTAGCGCTCCTTCCCGACGCCGAGTTCGGCCTCCCCGACCGCGTCGAGGCGGTAGGAGTCGAGCTCGGAGATCTTGATGCGCTTGTAGGCGTACAGCAGATCGAACACGACCCGCCCCTTGACGTTCGGCCCCTGCCACTCGCTGCGCCAGACCTCGTTCACCCGGGAGAGCCGGTTCGGGTCGAGGTCGCCGTCGCCGCCGAGTACCTCCAGTCGGTCGAGCAGGTAGGGCGCGTCGAAGTCGGCGAAGTTCCACCCCGTCAGCACGTCGGGGTCGGTCTCGTCGACGTAGTCGAGGAACGCCGCGAGCATGTCCTCCTCCCGGTCGAAGGAGCGGACCTCGACGGCCGGCCCCTCGCGGAGCGGGTCGTACTCCGGAAGCGAGTCGGGACCGCCCGCGCCGTTCGGGGCCTCGTAGAGCCACACCACGTACTCGTCGCGGTAGTTGTCGTGGCTGGTGAGACAGATGATCGGCTCCTCGCCCTCCTCCGGGAAGCCCGAGCGGTCGTCGACCTCGATGTCGAAGGTGTTCACCCGGAGTGTCGCGTCCATCTCGACGGGCCGCAGTTCCTGGTGGGGGACGTCGATCGCGCCGTCGTCGCTCCGGCGACGGGGGACGCGCACGCCGCTCGTGATGTCCTTGTCGATGAGCAGGCGGTTGGGAAAGAGGATGTCGGCCTCGTAGTGGTCGAAGCGGTCGCGCAGTTGCCCGACATCGCGGGGCGTCTGTCCGACGATCTTCGTCAACCGCTCCCCGCGGATGCTGACGAACGGCTCGCCGTCCTCGTCGGTCTCGCGGGAGTCGAGCAGGCGGTCGAACTCCTCCTCGGGGCGACCCTCGAGGGAGTCGGTCGGCGCGTAGAAGTAGGGCTCGAACTCGCGGACCCTGACGTGTTCGACCTCGTCGTCCGCGGTCCGCCCGAAGACGTGGACGACCGGGTGCTCGTCGCGGCCGCTCCCCTCGATCGTGTAGTCGACCTGCGTGACGAACAGCTCGACGGCACCGTCGGCGTCGGGATAGCGGTACGAAGAGGTGTCGACCACCTCCGGCGCGAGGCCCGTGCCGTCCCCGGCGACGGCCTCCGCCTCGGCCGTCACCACGGCGGGGGCGTCCCGGCCGTTCCCGCCCGCGGCGTAGTCGCCCAACCCGCTCTGTTTCATGATAGGTGGCGTTCGCCCTCACCGGTAAAAATCCCCGCGGTGTCGTCCGCGCCGGCGCACGCGACCGCCCAAACCGCAAAGCACTCCGCTGCCGCAAAGCATATACTATGACATAGCATACCAGTGCGTTGCGACCATGGCCGATAACGATGCCCCGTCGGAAGCAGAGTCGATCGACGAGTCGCGTCGCGAGCCGGACGTCTCCGCGGCGGTCGAGTCGACGGAGACGTACGAGACGGACGAGGGGCTGGTCTTCTACGACGCGCAGAACCCTCTCGCGTGGATCCTCTCGCGGAACACGATCCGGCTCGACGACGTGATGTGAGCCAACCGGGTGCCTTTTTCGCCGCGTGCCGAGTACGTGTCCACGTGAACCCCTTCGAGGAGGACGAGGAGGACGCCTGGCCGGACGAACCCGACGAGTTCGACCCTGACAGCCTCGGCCCAAGCGTGGAGTACTCCGCCCCCGAGGACCTCGCCGACGCGGACATCCCCGAGGACGTCTTTCGCGCCTTCTGGGCCGTCGTCGTCATGGCCAACATCGGGCTGTTCGCCGCGAGCCTCGGGCTGATGTTCATCGTCTTCCGCGGGCAGCTCCGACTCGGCGGGACGGTCTTCGCCATCGGCGCGCTGGCCCTGCTGTTCGGCTACCGGTACTACCGCAGCTACCGGAGCGGGAACGATTAACCCCCGGGGCGCGAAGGGGACGACATGCGAACGGTTCGCGCCGCCGACGGAACGCGCTACCTCCTCGTGAGGCGGTCGAGCGAGTCCTCCCGCGTTCGGGACCCGACGACCGGCGAGGAGCGGTACGTCGCGAACGACCGCCTCGAACCCGTCGAGGGCGAATCGGCGCTCGAAACCGCCGCGCGAGCGATCCCCGACCCGGTCCGTCGCCTGCTCACCGCCGTCCGCGACGAGCGCGGCCTCGGGCTCCTCCTCGAACTCGACCGGCGCGGCCCGATCGCCGTCCGCGATCTGCTTGCCGCCTACGACCTCTGTGAGAGCGACCTCCTCGGACTGCTCACCGAGTTCCGCGCGGCGGGTCTCGTCGAGCCCGCGGACGTGGCGGGCGAACCGGGGTACGACGCGACGGCGACGGCGCGCGAGGCGCTCGACCGGCTCCGCTGAGCGTCGGCGACCGTCGACGGGGGTCGCGGCGGTCGCGGTCGGCGCGGCCGCGGATCGGGGTCAGTCGCCCTCCGCCCGCAGCGCGGCCAGCGACGCGCCCTCGTGGTGCTCGACGGTCGAGCGGTTGCTCGTCGGGTCCTTCTCGACGTGGACGAGTTCGTCGGCCGCGCCCACCAGCTCCTCGTCGTGGCTCACGACGACGATCTGCTCGACGCCCACCCGGCGCATCGACTCGACGAGTTCGACGAGCTTCGAGACGTGCCCCGAGTCGAGGAACACCGTCGGCTCGTCGAGGATGAGCGGCGGCATGGGGGCCGACCCCTCGATCCCCTCCGCGAGCAGGCGGTAGATGGCGCACCGGAGCGAGAGGTTGAACAGCGCGCGCTCCCCGCCGGAGAGCTGCTCGGGGTCGAGGGGCTCGCCGTCCTTCTGGTAGACGGTGAGCTCGTACTCGCCGTCGAGCTCGATGCGCGCGTAGGAGTCGTTCTGGTAGACGAGGTCGAACGTCTCGTTGAGCAGCTGCTCGAGCTTTCTGACGTTGCGCTGGCGCAGCTCCGCCCGGAGCTCAGCGTACATCGCCTGCAGCTGCTCGGTCTCGTCGTAGAGCGATTCGAGGTACTCGACGGTCGCGAGGAGCTCCTCTCGCTCCTCGCGCAGGCGTTCGAGGTCCGACAGCTCCCCGCGGGTCCGCTCGATGCGCCCGACCAGCTCGTCCCGCCGCTCGGTCACCTCCTCGATGACCGACGCGACCTGCTCTAAGTACTCATCGGCGTTCTCCAGGCGCTCGCGCGCCCTCTCGACGCTCGACTCGTCGAACTCGGCGTCGAGTTCCCCCCGGCGCTCGCGCTTCTCCGCGAGGCGGTCGCGGCGCTGGTCGTTGAGCTCGTCCAGGTGCGCGCGCTTCTCGCGGCGGTCCTCGACGGCCGCCTCCTCCTCCGCGATCTCGTCGAGGCGCTCGCGGGCGGATTCGAGGGCGTCCCGTTCGCCCGCGATCGCCTCGCGCTCCTCGGTGAGGTCGGCGATCGCCTCGCGCTCCGCGTCGGCCTCGGCCGCCTTCCGCTCCGCGACGGAGCGCTTCTCCTCGGCCTGCGATTCGAGGTCGGCGGCCTCCCCACGGAGCGTCTCGGCGCGCTCGCGCTTCTCGTCGATGGTTCCGGCGCGCTCCGCGATGCGCTCCTCGAGCAACTCTCGGCGACTCTCGATCTCGCCCAGCCGGTTCTCCGCCTCGAGGAGGGCCTCCGCGCGCTCGACGCGCTCCTCCAGGGTCGCGAGCTCCTCGCGCCGGGCCTCGAGCTTCGCGTCGAGGTCGGCCACCCTCGACTCGTACTCGGCGCGTGACTCGACGTGGGGCGAGTCCTCCACCGGCTGGCCGCACTCGGGGCACATCCCCTCGTCGAGCAGTTCCCGGATCTCGTCGAGGCGCTCCCTCGTGGCGTTCCGGTCGGCGACGAGTTCCGCCACCCGTCCCTGGCGCGCCTCGTGCTCCCCGCGGAGTTCGCGGAGGCGGGCGGCCGCCTCCCCGGGTTCGACCGCCGCGTCGGCGAAGCGCTCCCGGAGCGCCTCGGCCTCGGCGTCGAGGTCGGAGAGCGTCTCGCGGTCGGCCTCGAGGTCCCCGGCCGTCTCCTCGGCGGTCGCCGCGAGCGTCTCGGCGCGCTCGCGCTTCTCCGCCGCCCGCGTCTCGTGTTCGTCGGCGCGCTCGGCGAGTCGCTCCGACTGGTTGTCGAACGCCTGGGCCTGTATCCGTCGCTCGCTCGCCCGCTCGGCGAGTTCCTCGTCGCGCTCGTCGAGCGCCGTCCGGCGCGCCGCGATCGCCTCCGCGGTCGCCTCGTCGACGGCGGTGTCGTCGAGGAGGTCCTCGACCGCCGCCTCGAGGTCCTCGACGCGCTCGCGGGCCGCCGCGATCGCCTCGCGGTGGGCCTCGCGATCGCGCTCCGCCTCGGCGATCTCCGATCGGAGTTCGTCGATCTCCGCGTCGAGCGCGTCGAGTCGCTCCCGCGTCTCCTCGTATCGGTCGAGCACCTGCCGGGCCTCGTCGCGGCTCTCGCGGGCCCGGTCGCGCTGCTGCTCGTAGTTCTCTAGCCTGTCGTTCGTCTCGTTGAGCTCCGTCTCGAGGGCGTTCAGGCGGCCGTGGAGGTCCTCCTCCTCCCTCTCGGCGATGCGCTCCTCGACGCTGTCGAGGACGGCGCGCCGGTCGCGGCGGACCCGACCGACGCCCACGCGCGCCTGGCTCGCCCGCTGGCGATACTCCTCCAGCTTCCCGAGCTGCAGGAGGTCGTCGATCACGTCCTGGCGCTGGCTCGGCGAGGCGTTGATGAGCTTGTTCACCTCGCCCTGGCGGACGTAGGCGCAGTTGACGAACGCCTCGGCGTCCATCCGGAGGAGGTCGGTCACGAACGAGCGCACGTCCCGCGCGCCCTCGATCGGGTCGCCCTCGCCGGGCGTCTCGAGGACGCACGAGGCGGTCTGGGCGCGGTCGCCGCTGACGCGCACGCGCCGTTCGAGGCGGAAGCGCTCGCCGCCGTGGACGAACGTCAGTTCGACCGTGGCCTCCTCGCTCCCGATGGTGACGACCTCGTCGAGCGTCGTGTCGAGCGCCCGCGCGCCGTAGAGCGCGAAGAAGCACGCTTCGAGCAGCGACGACTTCCCGCTCCCGTTCAACCCGTGGATGACCGTCACGCCGCGGTCGAGGCGGAGGTCCGCGTCGTCGTAGCACTTGAAGTGCTCCAGCCGGATGCGCTCGAACCGCATCAGAAGTCACCCATGGTGGACTGGTCCTCCGCACTCCCGGCACCGTCCGCCTCGGTCGCGACGGTCTCCGACCCGGCCTCGGGGACGGCGGCCGACCCCGACTCGTTCCCGCTTCCCTCGCTTCCCTCGCCTCCCTCGCTCCCCTCGCTTCCCCCGTCTCCGCGCCCCCCCTCGGCCGACGGGGGCGCGGATGGCGACGGCGAGTCCGTCTCCCCGCTCCCCGCTCCGCTCTCCTCCCCGCCGGCGTCGGTCGCGTCGGCCGCGTCGTCGGCCGCTGCCGCCCCGGTCGTCGGCTCGATCGCTTCGAGGGCGTCCGGGTCGCCCTCCTCGACGATCTCCGCGACGAGCGACTCCACCTCCTCGGCGACGTTCGCGTCCGCGACCTTGCTCGCCCGGACCACCTCGTCGACGTGGCGGGCGGCCGCGCTGAGGCCGAGTTCGCGGACGCGCTCGTTCACCGCCTCGTCGGGGTCGGCGAAGCTCACCTCCAGGTCGCGCACCTCCTCGAACTCGCGGTGGTCGCTCACGCGCGCGACGAGCGCGCCCCGCTCGTCGATCTCCCGCTCCAGTTCTGCGGGGGTGATGCGCTCGCCGTCGCCGCGGACGGTGACGATGACGACGGCGTCCGCGAGGTCGTGCTGGTCGACCCGCTCGTGCACGCGCTCTATCCCCTCGCCGGGGGAGAGTTCGACGTCGACGAAGACGAACTCGCGGGTGTCGAGGCCGCGCCGGGCGATCGACACCTCGCCGTCGAAGGTGACGATGTTGTAGCCGCGGTCCGCCCGCTCGTCGGCGCTGGCGCGCTCGGTCGACCCGCAGTAGGTGACCCACGCCCCCTCGACCTGCGCCCGGTCCGCGGCGTGGTTGTCGCCGAGGAGCATCGCGTCGAACGCGACGGTCGACGAGGAGAGCACCTCCGCGGCGTCCCACTCCCCGAAGTCGAAGGGCGTGAACAGGCCGTGAGTGACGAGCGCGGCGTGGTCAGCGTCGTGGTCGGCGAACTCGTAGTCGAGCGCCGCGCGCTGTGACCGGGGGACGAAGTCGAGGCCGTAGAAGGCCGTCGAGCCGACGACGTGCGGCTCGCGGTCGAGGCGGACGGCGAGGCCCAGCGACTCGAAGAGGTCGAGCCACTGGCCGTCGCGCTTCGACTCGTGGTTCCCCACGACGGCGAGAAACGGAATGTCGGCGTCGTCGAGCGTCCTGAGCGCGGAGAGCGTGCCGAGGAGGTCGGGCAGGTCGGGGCGGCGGTCGTGAAAGAGGTCGCCCGCGTGGACCACCGCGTCGACGCCGTCGGCGACGGCGTCCTCGACGACCTGCTCGAACGCGTCGAGGAAGTCCCGACGGCGCTCCGACCGGTGATACTGTCGGTACCCGATGTGCGTGTCCCCGGTGTGTATCACGCGCGTCATCTGCCTCCCCGTTTCGTATCCGATCCTAAATCCGTTGCGTGACCGGGGCGGAAGTGGTCCCCCCGGGCGGCGGCGCGGTAGCGCTCGAACGCGCGGAGCGCGGCCCGCCCCTCGTCGCCCGGATCGCATCCCTCACGCCCCTCGCCGGCCGGACCGCACGCGACGGCCCGGCGGAGGCGCGGCAGCCCGACCGACTCGACGAACGCCGCGGCCAGCGCCACGTCCCCGCGGGCGGCGACGGCGCGCTCGACGACGGTTCGATCGCGATTCGGCGACGCGGCGAGGCGCGCGAGCGCCCGCTTGACGGCGACGGGGTCGGCCATGCCGTCGATGGCGCGTCCCGGTATAAGAAGTTCGGGGGCGGCGCGGCGTCGTCCCCGCCGTCCGGGAATCGGCGAACCCGTTACGGAACTCGACCGCGTCTCTCCACCTACTGACAATTGACGAACCCGGCGACGACGGCACGGTTCGAATGGACGCCCTGGAGATGCGGTGGCGTCAGGACGTGTTCGAACGGGCGAGCGCGTCGGAGGACACCGAACGCTACCGGTTTCCGGATCGGGGAACAAGTCGGCATCGAGCATCTCGGGCTTCCGCCCGCGTTCGAGGGGCCGCCGTCGGAAGGTCGGCCGGATCGATGCCCCCGGTAGCGACCGTCGGCCGCCGAGCGGTGACCGATCGGATCTCGACGGAGCCGGTTGAAACTGTTTTACGGGCGTCCGGCCAACCTGTTCGACATGTACCGCGTCGCGCTCGACCTCTGGCAGGACGACTGTCCCCTGGCGCGGGCGACCGCCGACCACGAGGTGACGTTGACCACGCCGTACTGGAACTTCTCCCCGGAGACGGGCCGGTGGGACCTCTGGATCGAGGCCTCGGCCGACGATCGGTCCGAACTGGAGGCCGGCGTTCGGGCGCTCGGCGGGGCCGAGACGATGCACCGCTTCGAGCTGAGACGGAAACGAGCCTCCAGCGCGACCGTCCGGGCGCTGTTCGACGAGACCGCCGCGATCGACGCGATCACCGCCCACGGCGGGGCGGTGATCGGCCCCTTCACGAACCGTGCCGGGCGGGAGCGCTGGCACGTCGGGTTCACCGACTCGGCGGCCGTCGACGCCGCGCTCGCCGCGCTCGACCGACGCGAGGACTTCGCCGTCGTCGAGCGGACCCGTCTCGACGGATCCGACGCGCCCGACGTGTACCGGCACTTCGACGCGGCGGCCGCGCTCCTCGCCGGGTGCGACCGCCTCACGGGGACCGAGCGCCGCGTGCTCCGGACGGCGGTCGAGCGCGGCTACTACGCGACGCCGCGGCAGGAGACCCTCGCCACCCTCGGCGACCGGTGTGGCGTCTCCGACGCCGCGATCTCGAAGACGCTCCGCCGGGCCGAGCGCAAGCTCCTCGGGGCCGCGGTCACCGCGCTCGACGACCTCGGGGACCTTGACGGTCCCGACGACCCCGACCGGCCGCGGCCCGCGCGCGGCGGGGCGGACGGGGGTTAGGATACGAACCGTCCGACTCTTCGGGCCGGCGAACGTCCGTCCGCCCGATGGACCGCGATCGGATCCTGGCGGCCGCGCCGCTGCTCGCGGCGGCGCTCTGGGGCGGGATGTACGTCGTGAGCAAGTGGGGGTTCGGCGCGATCCCGCCGCTCACCCTCGCGTTCCTGCGGGTCGCGCTCGGCGCGGCGGTGCTCTACCCCGTCGTCCGGGCGACGACGCCGACCCGTTCGTTCGCCCGGCGGGAGTGGCGGCGGTTCGGGGGTCTCGCGGTCTGGTTGACGGCGGCGCTCACGACCCAGTTCGTGGGCACCGACCTGACGAACGCGAGCCAGGGCGCGCTGCTGACCGTCTCGACGCCGGTGTTCATCATCGTCCTCGGGGTGACGGCGCTCGACGAGCGGCTCACGCGCCGGAAGGCCGTCGGAACGCTCCTGGCGTCCGCCGGAACGCTCGCCGTGCTCGCGGGTCAGTACGACCTCGGGGCGCTCGCCGGCGGGAACCTCTTCGGGATCGGACTGCTGCTGTTCTCGGCGTTCTGCTTCGCCGCGTTCACCGCGTTCGGCAAACCGCTCGTCCGGCGGTACTCGGCGCTCGAGACGGTCACGTACGCGACGGTCCTGTCGGTGCCCCTGTTCGGGCTGCTGGTCCCGGTCGAACTCGCCGCGCACCCCGGCGCTCTCGGGTCGGTTCCGACGACGCTCCCGGTCGTCGGGGCCGTCCTCTACCTCGGCGTGCTCAGCACCGCGGCCGCCTGGTACTGCTGGTACAAGGGGATGGAGTACGCGGACGCGAGCGCGGTCGCCGTGTTCTTCTTCGCCCAGCCCGTCGTCGGAGTCCTGCTCGGCGTGGCGTTCCTCGGCGAGACCGTCGGCCCCGGGTTCGTCGGCGGCGGGATACTGCTGCTGCTCGGGGTGTACGCGGTGAGTACGGACGACGGACCGCCGGCCGAGAGGCCGCGAGACGACGCGGCGAGCGGCGGACCGTGACCGCGGAGCCGCGCCGTCGCCGAACGGGGTGACACTCGTGGGGGTGCGGTCCCGGTCAGGTCGTGTCCTTCTCGCAGATCGAGACCAGCCAGCTGTCGGGGTCGGTGAGGTCCTTCCCGTCGATGACCCACGAGTGCTCGTCCGTGAGCGGGCGCGCGACGAGCGTCGCCGGTTCGGTGACCTGCGAGAGGGGGAAGGCGGTGTCGGGGTGGAAGCCGAAGGCGGTCAGGAGATCGGGGGGGAGGCCGCCGCCGCGAACGGCCACGAGCGGGAGGTCCTCGACGTCCCGCAGGATCGTCCGGAGGAGCGCCGCGTAGGCCGGCGCGCCGGCCGACCCGCCGTCGAGCGGGTGGACGTCCATCACGTTCGCGACGCCGCGGCGCGCGCTCGTCCCGACGATCGCGGCCCCGACCGGGGCGTCGTCCCGCCGGGCGACGTAGGCGGTGTAGTCGTACTCCGGGTTCTCGTACCGCCAGCCGTAGAACGTCCTGTCGCGGTCGGCGTGAAAGCGGTCGGGGATCCGGCCCTCGTACAGCGAGACGAGCGTCTCGACGGGGATCACGTCGTACCGCGAGACGGTGACGCCCCGGACGAGGCGACGCGCGCGCGTCCCTCGGAGGCCGAAGTAGGCGCTCATGGCCGTCGCGCCGGCGGCGTCGACGACGCGGCCGACGAGGCTCTCGTCGCCGAAGGGGGTGAACGCCCCGGGGTGCTGGATCCGGTAGTACGTCGGGACGGTCTCGACGACCTCCCAGCCCAGTTTGAGATTCCCCGGCAGCGACTTCTCGTTGGGGAAGTCGAAGAAGAAGTCGAACGGCTCGTCGGCGTAGCGCTCGATCGCTCGCTCGGTCATCCGGGTGAACAGCCCCCTTCGCTGGTGGTCGGGGTGGACCATCGTGTCGCAGGGTTCGAGGCTCTCGTAGGTGCGTCCGTTCGCGCGCAACCGGAGGCAGAAGAACGACCGAACCCCGACGATCTCGCCGTCGCGTTCCGCCACGTAGACGGGGACGTGATCGACGTAGGGGTTGTCCTCGTACTTCCACGCGAACCAGTCCGCGTCCTTCCTCGCCCCGAAGACCGCCTCGTAGAGGTCGATGTATCCCCGCCTGTCCCCGTCCCGGTACGGGCGAATCGCGTACTCGTCGCCGCTCATGCGAGCGTGCGTTTCGCGACCTCCCCCATGGTTTCGACGGTTACGTCCCCCCGCTCGCGCATCGCGTCGATGGCCGCGAGGACGGCCCGGAGGCGGCCCACCTCCTCCGGGCCGACGAGGTCGTTCGGGTGGAACCAGACGTGGAAGACGCCGTCCTCCTCGACGGCGCGTTCGAGGCCGAGTCTCGCCTGCTTCACGACCGGATCCCGACGGAACGGGCGGGCGAGGGTTCGCGCGTAGCTCTCGAAGCCGAACAGGTGCAGCGACGCGGGGACGTTCACGAGGCCGTACTCGTCGACCGTCGGGTAGACGGTGGGCGGGGCGGAGAACCCCCCGGCGTAGGCGGCGAACTTACCGAGCGCCCGGAGGCAGGATCGGTCGTACCACCGCGGCGGTGCGCGCCCGCGGTAGCACGTGAACCCCGTTTCGGCGAGCACCTCCCGGTGGGCGACGCGGTTGCGCGGATAGGCGAACGACTCCATCTCGATGCCGCGCTCCCGGGCGATGTCGACGCACGCCTGGAGTTCGGCGCGCGCCACCTCGGCGGTCGTAGTGTCCGCCGTGAAGTCGAGGTGGGTGAACGTGTGACAGCCGATCTCGTGATCGGCCCGCGCGTCGCGGATCTGCTCGACGAGGTCGTTCCCGTACCACTGATCGGCGGAGCCGGAGAGCGTCGCGGGATCGATCGGCACGCCCCCGTCGGCGGCGTAGGCGGTGTAGATCTGGTCGTCGGTTCGGGCGAGAAAGAGCCGTCCGACGACCGCCCACGTCGCGGGCAGGTCGAACTCATCGAGGAGTTCGAGGAGAATACCCCACCCCCGTCGGCCGGCCGCTATGCGCCGAAGTTCGCGCACCGGGGGCTCGGGGTGGTCGTGGAACCCCCAGGCTAGTTCCGCGTCGATCGAGAGTACTACGCGTGCCATTTACCCGCGTTTCTCCGCGCACCCCGATAGTTATGAAATACATATGATCATTTTAGTACGTGCTTCACTCATACTCGGATGCAATTGAAATTACTCTGGATAGAGGGGAATATCGGAATATCCGGTTATACAGTCGGTAAAAGCGCTCTACTCCGAACCGAACGCGTGAGAGTCACACCGCGTACACTATGTCCAGAACCCTGTCTTCACGGGTCCGGACCTGTCGGAATGTCGAGCGAGTAGATCCGCTTTCTGGCGTCGGTGAACGACACGCGCGAGGCGACCACGTCGGCCTTCTCGAGTCGCGTCAGGGCGTACCTGACGGTCCGCGTCGGCAGGAGCGTCTCCTCGGCGAGTTCCCGCTGTGTGAGCGGCCCGTCGTACTCGAGGACCTTCGCGACGAGCTTCGCGCTCGGCGGGAGTTCGCGCACCGATTCCCATCCCCCTGGTCGATCCGATTCGGACTCGCAGGTC
This sequence comes from Halomarina halobia, assembly GCF_029338575.1. Taxonomy (GTDB): domain Archaea; phylum Halobacteriota; class Halobacteria; order Halobacteriales; family Haloarculaceae; genus Halomarina; species Halomarina halobia. The sequence goes on along the minus strand of NZ_CP119992.1, from coordinate 1,356,391 downwards.
GTACTCATACGCACCCCTTTCGGATGCCGGGTAATAATATTTTTGAATGCAAAATTACTACTGGGAATCTACGTATGGGTCGGTATCGTCCCCCGAAACCGCCGTCGGGCGGCCGGTTCGCGTCGGCTTTGGCCGGTTTGTACCGACCCGAAACCTCTTATGAACGCACGTGCTAGACGGGTCCAATGACCGACACTGTTGACGACGTCGACCTGCCGTACGACGACGACGCGTCACAGCAGGACAAGATATCGGCCCTCCGCGAACGGCTCGAGATCATCGAACGCCAGAACGAGGAGATGCGGGACAAGCTCCTCGACGCGAACGCCGAGAACAACAAGTTCCAGCAGAAGCTCGAGCGGCTGACCCACGAGAACAAGAAGCTCAAGCAGTCGCCGCTGTTCGTCGCGACCGTCCAGGAGGTCACCGACAACGGCGTCATCATCAAGCAGCACGGCAACAACCAGGAGGCGCTCACCGACGTCACCGACGAGATGCGGTCGCAGATCGAACCCGACAGCCGCGTCGCGGTGAACAACTCCCTCTCCATCGTCAAGACGCTCGACAACGAGACGGACGTCCGCGCCCGCGTCATGCAGGTCGAGCGCAAGCCCGAGGTCTCCTACGCGGACATCGGCGGCATCGACGAGCAGATCGACGAGGTCAGAGAGACCGTCGAGATGCCGCTCACCAGCCCGGGCATGTTCGACGCCGTCGGGATCGAGCCGCCGGCGGGCGTGCTCCTGTACGGCCCGCCCGGCACGGGCAAGACGATGCTCGCGAAGGCCGTCGCGAACCAGACCGACGCGACGTTCATCAAGATGGCCGGCTCCGAACTCGTCCACAAGTTCATCGGCGAGGGCGCAAAGCTCGTCCGCGACCTGTTCGAACTCGCCCGCCAGCACGAGCCCGCCGTGATCTTCATCGACGAGATCGACGCGATCGCGTCGAAGCGGACCGACTCGAAGACCAGCGGCGACGCCGAGGTCCAGCGCACCATGATGCAACTGCTCTCGGAGATGGACGGCTTCGACGAACGCGGGCAGATCTCCATCATCGCGGCGACCAACCGCTTCGACATGCTCGACCGCGCCATCCTCCGCCCCGGCCGCTTCGACCGACTCATCGAGGTGCCGAAGCCCGGCGTCGAGGGACGCGAGCGCATCTTCCAGATCCACACCCGGAGCATGAACGTCGCGGACGACGTGGACTTCGCGAAGCTCGCCGAGACGACCGAGGACGCGAGCGGCGCGGACGTGAAGGCGATCTGCACCGAGGCGGGCATGTTCGCCATCCGCGACGACCGCACGGAGGTCTACATGGCGGACTTCGAGGCCGCCTGGGAGAAGATCCAGCAGGAGGAGGCCGAAGAGAACGAGGACGTCTCGCGGACCTTCGCCTGACTCCGATTTCGGTTTTACGCTCCTGTTTTCGGCGTTCGTCGGCCCGGCGTTCGTCGCCCGGCTCGGCGACGATTCGACGCGCCTTTGGTGGGCCGACCCCTTCCTCCGACATGGACGATCAACCGGGATTGAGCGACCAGTACCGGATGTCGAGTCCGTGGCCGCTGTTCGTCGCCCTCGGATTCGTCATCTCGGAGGTCGGCGTCTTTCTCAACATCATCCCGCTGTCGGTGGGCGGACTCCTGCTGTTCGCCGGGAGCGTCGCGGGCATCATCCAGGAGTCGGGGTACGCCGAGCGACCGTGGGGGACGCTCTCGCTCGTCGGCGGGCTGCTGGTCGCGCTGGGACTCGCCATCACCGCCTCGCAGGTCCTGCCGTTCGAGGGGTTCCCGGCGGCGCTCGACGCCGTCTGGGGCGGACTGGTCGGCCCGGAGCTGAACGGCGTCGTCCAGCGCGGCGTCTCCGTTCTCTTCGCGGGCGTCATCGCGCTCGTGGCGAGCCAGGTCGCCCGCCTCGTGGAGCGCGACGTCGACGCGCTCTGAGCGGGCGAGGAACCAACACACTATTTACGACGCTCGCGTAACGTCGCGGTATGGCACCGGACGTCTTCGATCGGGAGACGCTGCTCGACCTCTCGGTGAACGTTATCCCGCTGTTCATCATCCTGTTCTTCGTGGGGCTGTTCGTCGTCGTCGCCCCGTTCGGCTTCAATCTCGTGGACACGACCATCCAGATGGGACTGCTCGTCGCCCCGTTTCTCGGGCTCGCGATCCTCACCTACTACGCGGGGAAGGCGATCACCGAGTCCGAGGCGAAGATGGAGGCGGAGGGCCTCGAGCGAGTGGAGCGCTCCGACGAGGAAGCGGCACCCGCGAAGTAGGCATCGGACGACGTGACGATCGCCCGCCGGCGGCGGGTCGCGGCGCGAACACAACCTTTCTAATCCCCCGGTACACAGGTGACGTATGGACGTTTCAGCTCAGCTTGCGCTGACGGTTCTCATGGGGGTGTTCCTCGCCGCCGTTGCGGTGTTGCTCACCCGCGTCGAGGACTGGCGGTCGTACACGCCGCTGGCCGGTGGCGGCGGCGCGTACGGTGAGGAGTCGGCGTACGCGACGGAGGAGAAACCGGCGGGCCTCATCCGCTGGCTGACGACGGTCGACCACAAGGACATCGGGATGATGTACGGCGCCTACGGCGTCATCGCCTTCGTGTGGGGCGGCCTCGCGGTCATCCTCATGCGCACGGAACTGCTCACCCCCGCGGGCGACGTGCTCGCCCCCATGGCGGAGGCGATGGGGGTCGCGAACGGCGGCGAGGGGCTCTACAACGCGCTGCTGACGACCCACGGGATCACGATGCTGTTCCTGTTCGGGACGCCGATCATCGCCGCGTTCGCCAACTACCTGATCCCGCTGTTGATCGGGGCGGACGACATGGCGTTCCCGCGGATCAACGCCATCGCCTTCTGGCTGCTCCCGCCCGGCGCGCTCCTCATCTGGGCAGGGTTCTTCTTCGTCCCGTTCGGCGTCGACCCCTCGCAGCTCTCGTGGACGATGTACACCCCGCTCTCGATCGAACAGCCCGAGGCCGGGGCGGACCTGATGCTGCTCGGGTTACACCTCACGGGCGTCTCGGCGACCATGGGCGCGATCAACTTCATCGCCACCATCTTCACCGAGGCCGGCGACGACGTGAACTGGGCGAACCTCGACATCTTCAGCTGGACCATCCTCACCCAGTCGGGGCTCATCCTGTTCTCCTTCCCGCTGCTCGGGAGCGTGCTCATCATGCTGCTGCTCGACCGGAACTTCGCGACGACGTTCTTCACGGTCGAGGGCGGCTCCCCGATCCTCTACCAGCACCTGTTCTGGTTCTTCGGCCACCCCGAGGTGTACATCCTCGTGCTCCCGCCGATGGGGATCGTCAGCTACGTCCTCCCGCGGTTCGCGGGCCGGAAGCTGTTCGGGTTCAAGTTCGTCGTCTACTCGACGCTCGCCATCGGCGTCCTCAGCTTCGGCGTCTGGGCCCACCACATGTTCTCGACGGGCATCGATCCGCGCATCCGCGCGTCGTTCATGGCCGTCTCGCTCGCCATCGCCATCCCCAGCGCCGTGAAGGTGTTCAACTGGATCACGACGATGTGGAACGGGCGCATCCGACTGACCGCCCCGATGCTGTTCTGCATCGGGTTCGTCCAGAACTTCATCATCGGCGGGGTGACGGGCGTGTTCCTCGCCTCGATCCCCGTCGACCTGGTGCTGCACGACACCTACTACGTCGTCGGCCACTTCCACTACATCGTGATGGGGGCCATCGCGTTCGCCGGCTTCGCCGGGCTCTACTACTGGTACCCGATCTACACCGGCCGGATGTATCAGCGTACGCTCGCGAAGGTGCACTTCTGGACGTGGATGGTCGGCACCAACATCACGTTCCTCGCGATGCTGCTGCTTGGCTACGAGGGGATGCCCCGGCGGTACGCCACCTACGAGTTCGGCACCGAACTCGTCTCGCTCACCCTCATCCAGGCGCTGCACGTCGCGGCGACGCTCGGCGCGTTCCTGATGCTGTTCGGGGGCGTCGTCTTCCTCTACAACTTCGTCCAGTCGTGGTACGAGGGTCCCGAGGCGGGTCTCGATCCCTGGGACCTGGAGGAGGTCGGCCTGGAGGGGCGCGAGTTCGTGTGGAACGACCAGCGCATCCGGACCGCAGTCACCGACGGCGGCGAGTCGTCCGGGGCGGCGACCGAAGACGGACCGACCGACGACGACTGACGACCGCGACGGAGAACCGCTCTCTCGTTCCCCCGATCCCTTCTACCGGTTCGACGGCGAGCGACGGGAGCGCCGTCGAGTCAACGAGGCGAACGCCGTAGAGCGTCACACGCTGTTCAGCACGAGGACGATGCCGGTGACGAACATGAACGCCGCGATGGCGACGAGAATCAGCAAGATGAGTTCCTTCTGGCCCATATTCACGCGTTCGGGGGCGCGGTTCAAAAGGGTAATCCCACGCGATTCCGTAGGCGGCGTGTGAGCAACGACACGCTACAGCTCCGGGGGCCGACCGCCGTGCTCGTCCTCTACGCCATCGTGGTCGCCGTCGCCGGCGGCCTCGGCTACATCCTGCCGATCGTCCGCCCCGGCGACTGGGATCCGCGGCTGTTCGGCGTCGTCCCCCTCCCCGGGACGTCGCTCGGGGTCGCCGCCTACGGGGCGATCACGCTCGCGACGATCCTCGGGGTCGTCATCGTCGCGATCGTGTTCGTCTCGAACCGGTACGCCGAACCGGTATCGGAGAAGCGCGACCGGCGCGAATAGGTGGACGGGCGGACAGACGATAGGCGGACGGGCGGATAGTGGAGAGGCCCCGGGACGATCGACGTATCGCACCTGCTGCTCGCTCGGTCACGCGTCGGGCGGTCGGTTCGGGTTTCCCCCTCGATCTCGGCTTCGGTCCCCTCACCAGTGACGGTCGGACTGGGCCACGCCGACGGCCGAAGATCACGTAGCAGGCGCGGTCGGCGGTCGTCCCGGGAGTGAGAACCTGCGTGCGCGACACCGACGGCCGAGTACCGAGACCGCGAGCAGGGAGACGGCGGTGGGGTCGAGCGGCGTCGAGCGACTTCGACGCGCCCACGTTCCCCGTTTCCCACCGCCGGTTCGACGCGGTTCAGTCGCTCCGGACCTGCTGGCGGATCTCCTCGGGGACGCTCGGGTCCCGGAGGGTGGTCGTGTCGCCCAGGTCCTCGTCGTTGGAGATGTTCTCGAGGAGGCGGCGCATGATCTTCCCCGAGCGCGTCTTCGGCAGATCGTCGACGAAGACGATGTTCGACGGACGGGCGAACTTGCCGATCTCGTCCTCGACGGCGCGCACGATCCGGTCGCGGACCTCCTCGTTCTCCTCGACCCCCTCGCGGAGGATGACGTACACGTCGGGCACCTCGCCCTTCTCCGTGTGCTCGCGGGAGACGACGGCGGCCTCGGCCACGTCCTCGACCTCCGCCACCGCGCTCTCGAGTTCCATCGTCCCGAGTCGGTGGCCGGCGACGTTCATCACGTCGTCGAGACGACCCAGGATGCGGAAGTAGCCGTCGCGCTCGTGGACCGCCCCGTCGCCCGCCTTGTAGTTCCAGTCGCGCCAGTCGTCGCTCTCCGTGTCGGAGAAGTCCTCCCAGTACTCGCTGATGAACCGCTCGTCGTTACCGTAGACCGTCTGGAGCATCCCCGGCCACGGGCGCTTGATGATGAGGTTACCGGCCTGTCCGGTGGCGGGTTCGATCTCCTCGCCCTCGTCATCGAGCAGCGCGGGTTCGATGCCGGGACAGGGAACGCCGGCACTGCCGGGTTTCATGTCCTTCAGCGCGGGCAGGTTCGTGATGAGGTGTCCGCCCGTCTCGGTCTGCCACCACGTGTCGACGATGACGGCCTGCTCCTTCCCGATGTGCTTGTAGTACCAGAGCCACGCCTCGGGCTGGATCGGCTCGCCGACCGTCGTCATGTGGCGGAATTCGAAGTCGTAGCCCTCGAGGTACTCGGGGCCCCACTTCATGAACTGCCGGACGGCCGTGGGGGAGGTGTGGAAGACGTCCACGTCGTACTTCTCCGCGATCTCCCAGATGCGGCTCTTGTGCGGGTAGTCCGGCGCGCCCTCGTACATGACGCTCGTCGTGCCGAGCGCGAGCGGGCCGTAGACGATGTAGGAGTGGCCCGTGATCCACCCGATGTCCGCCGCGCACCAGTAGGTGTCCTCGGGCTTGATGTCGAGGACGTACTTCGACGTGCCCGTCACGTACGCGAGGTAGCCGCCGGTGCGGTGCTGACAGCCCTTCGGCTCGCCGGTCGTCCCCGACGTGTACATCAGGAACAGGGGGTCCTCGGCGTCCCGCGAGACGGGTTCGACCGTCTCGCGGCGGTGCTCGGAGAGCAGGTCGGAGACGAGCGTGTAATCGTCGCTCACGTCGACGCTCTCGTGGGGTTCGTCGTGGCGCGTCCAGACGAGCACCTCGGGGTCGCCGTCGACCTCCTCCATCGCCTTGTCCGCCTTCTCGACGTGGTTCAGGAACTCGCCGCGGCGGTAGTAGCCGTCGATGGTGACGACGTAGTCGGAGTCCGCGCTGTCGACGCGGTCCGCGAGCGCGGTCGCGGAGAAGCCCGCGAACACCTCGCTGTGGGGCGCGCCGATGCGCGCGCAGGCGAGCATCGTGATCGGCAGGGCAGGCACCATCGGCAGGTGGAGGGTGACGACGTCGTCCTCCTCGACGCCGGCCGCCCGGAGCGCGGCGGCGAGCTCGTTCACCTCGCGGTAGAGGTCCTGGTAGGCGATCCGCCGGACCTCCCCCTTCTCGCCCTCCCACAGCAGGGCCGTCTGGTTCTTCCGCTCGTCGAGGTGACGGTCGACGCAGTTGTAGCTCGCGTTCAGCTTCCCTCCGGTGAACCACTCGTAGAACGGCGGGTTCGAGGCGTCGAGCACCTCCTTCCAGCGCTCGTCCCAGTCGAGGAGTTCGGCGTACTCCTCGAACCCCGCCGGGAAGTCCTCGAACCGGTCGTAGACGGCCGGGTCGCTGACGTTGGCCTGCCCGACGAACTTCGGCGACGGGTGGAAGTACTCCTGTTCCCGCAGTCGAGATTCGAGCTTACGTTCCTCTGACTCGCTCATGAACTTTCATCACCATGATAGCGGTTTACTGCCGTGGTAATAGGGTTAACGCACCACGGTCGAAGTACTCTCGTTACGCGAATATCCGATGGTCGAATCTCGGTGCTCCGTCCCGACGATACCCATCGAGACGTTCTCCGAGAGCGGAGGGGATCCGCTTACGACCCCGCCGTCTACTCCCCTCTCTACGAACAGATCCGGGAGGGTCTCCCTCCCTTCGAATCGACGATCTCGATCTCTATCGGTTCCACCGAGGATCCAGGTCCGGAAGCCGGATCGCCGGATTCTCCGTCGTCGGAGGCACGGGTTCAGTATCGGTCACGGAACCACTGCGCGACCTGGCGACTGAACGCGTCGTAGACTTCCAGCCCGGTCCGAAGGGTTTCGTACACCTCGCCGTAGTCCACCCTGCCGTACTCGCGAGCCAGTTGTGGGTAGCGACGTGTTGGGCGAGGTCGGAACACGCCTGAATGGCGTTCTCGAACATCCGCTCGACGGCGCGTTGCTCGGTCGTATCCGTCGGGAGGTCCTCGCGGGAAAGCGACCGTTGCTTCTCTTTCAGCTCGCCGTAGTACTGCTCGATTCCTTCGAGTTTCTTCGAGACGACCCGTTCGTCAGCCGTGCAGACCGTTCTCCGCGATGCGGTCTATCACGCCCCGCTGGTGGCGGCGGATATCGTCGCGTCGCTCCTCGAACGCCGTCTCGATGTCTGTCTCGAACCGGCGGAACGTCTGCTCGTCACCGCAGAGGAACTCGCCGTTGACCGCGTCGTAGGCCACGTCGAGCGGGAGGACTTCGACGTCGGAGATCTCGACGAACGGGGCGTCCTCTCGCTGGAGGTCGCCCGAGAGGAAACACCGCTTCTGGAATCGCTCCCGGGAGGAGAGGCCGTCGGTGAACTTGACGGCGACGTCGAGATCGGACGACGGCTGCGAGTTCCCCGTGACGTGCGAACCGAACGCCACTACGAAGTCGATCTCCGCATCACGGCAGAGCGACTCTTCGAGGATAGCGAGCGCCCGCGAGCGCCCGTCGGCCGATTCCATACGTGGACAACGGCGTATCGTTCCAAAAGAATTCCGCTGTTTCACGTTCGATCCCCGGTTCGGCGGGCACTACGCCTCGTTGAGCGACGGGGAGGACCGAACGCCCCGGCTCTTGCCCCGTTCAGGCCAGCGTGACTGTCTCGGTGTAGCTGCCGTGTTCGGCCTCGAACACCTGCATGATCTCGCCCATCGTCGCGTACGCCTTCACGGCGTCGACGACGTAGGGCATGGTGTTCTCGCCCGCGCGGACGGCCTCCCGCAGCGCGTCGAGCGTCTCGCGGACGCGCTCGTCGTCGCGCTCCTCCTTCACGGCGTCGAGGCGCTCCAGTTGCCGGTCGGCCACCTCGTCGCTCACGTGGAGCAGTTCCGTGTCGTCCTCATCGTTCCCCGTCGTGTACTTGTTCACGCCGACGACGGTCTCCTCGCCCTCGTCGACGCGCGACTGGTACTCGTAGGCGGCGTCCTGGATCTCGCGGTGGAAGTAGCCCTCCTCGATGCCCCGGAGGACGCCGTCGCGGATCGAGCCGTCGCCGATCTCCTCGATCTCCTCGATGTAGGCCATCGCCTCGGCCTCCATCTCGTCGGTGAGCGCCTCCACGGCGTAGCTCCCGCCGAGCGGATCGACGGTGTCCGCGAGGCCGGACTCCTCGGCGATGATCTGCTGGGTGCGCAGCGCGATGCGCACCGCCTCCTCCGAGGGGAGCGCGAGCGCCTCGTCGTAGCTGTTCGTGTGCAGCGACTGCGTCCCGCCCATGACGGCGGCGGCCGCCTGCAGCGTGACCCGGATGATGTTGTTGAGCGGCTGCTGGGCGGTGAGCGACTGCCCCGCCGTCTGCGTGTGGAACTTGAGGCGCTTCGCGGCGTCGGTCGTCGCGCCGAAGCGCTCCTCCATCACCCGTGCGTAGATACGGCGGGCGGCGCGGAACTTCGCCACCTCCTCCAGCACGGAGTTGTGGGAGTTGAAGAAGAAGGAGAGGAGCGGTCCGACCTGGTCCGCGTCGAGGCCGCGCTCCGCCGCCGCCTCGACGTAGGCGAAGCCGTCGGCGAGCGTGAACGCGAGCTCCTGGGCCGCCGTCGATCCCGCCTCGCGGATGTGGTAACCCGACACCGACACGGGGTAGAACTTCGGCGTGTTCTCGACGGCGTACTCGATGGTGTCCGTGACGATGTCGAGGGAGGGTCCCGGCGGGACGACCCACTCCTTCTGGGCGATGAACTCCTTCAGCATGTCGTTCTGGAGCGTCCCCCGAACCTGCTCGCGGGGGACGCCCTGCTTGTCGGCCAGCGCGAGGTACATGGCGTAGATGACGATGGCGCTCGGGTTGATAGTGAACGACGTGGAGACTTCCCCGACGTCGATGCCGTCGAACAGCACCTCCATGTCCCGGAGCGTGTCGACCGCGACGCCCTCCTTTCCGACCTCCCCGAGGCTCATCGGGTCGTCGGAGTCCAGTCCCATCAGGCTCGGCATGTCGAACGCCGTCGAGAGGCCGGTCTGCCCCTCCTCGACGAGGTAGTGGAAGCGCTCGTTGGTCTCCTCCGCGGTGCCGAAGCCGGCGAACTGCCGCATCGTCCACGTCCGGCCGCGGTACATCGTCGGGTACGGGCCGCGCGTGTACGGCGGCTCCCCGGGGAAGCCGACGTCCTCGTCGTAGTCGAGGTCGGCGACGTCCTCGGGCGTGTAGAGCCGGTCGACCTCGTGGTTCGATACCGTCGCGAACCGCTCGCGTCGCTCGCCGTGGGCGGAGAGCGCGGGGTCGAGGGTCTCCTCCTCCCACTGCTCGCGCTCGGACCGGATCTCGCGCAGGTCGTCCTCGTCGAACATGTACCGGTATTTGTAAAGGATAGCTATGAAGGTTCGGACGAGATGTGAGCGGGGATCAGTACTGGCCCAGCCGCCCCGTCGTGCGCGCCCGCCGCGTCCCCAGGCGGAAGACGGCGTAGCCCGCGCCGACGTAGACGACCGCCGTGACGACGAGCAGGCCGAGGTCGGCGGTCGGAAGCTCCCACAGGCGCTGTCCGGCGCTCATCGATCGCCGGAGGAGGTGGCTCCCGAGCGCGAGCGGGAGCAGCTTCAGCGCCGGGTTCGCCCCCACGGGCAGCGCGATGAGCGCGACGAAGGCGAACTGCACCAGCTGGAAGACGCTCTCGACCCGCCTGAACACGAGCGCCAGGCCGCCGAGGGCGAAACCGACGCCCACCGCGGAGCAGAGGGTGAGCGCGCCGAGGGGGAGGACGGTGAGCGGGTCGAGGGTCAGCCGCGCGTCGGTGGTCGCCAGCATCAGCGCCAGCAGGACGACGCCGTAGGCGAAGCTCACGAGGACGTTCACGACCGTCTTGACGGCCACGACGCGTCCGAACCCGAGCGGCGACATGTAGAGCTGTTCGAGCGTCCCCCACTGGGCCTCCCGGATGAGCTCCCAGGAGAGGTCGGCGTACGCGACGCTCGCCATCAGGAGGAGGAAGAAGCCGACGACGATCCCGCCGAGGGACGCCTCGACGGCCCGCGGGGCGAGTTCGCGCCCGCCGAAGACCACCAGCGCGAAGAGGACGTAGACGGTGAACAGGTTCGTCACGGTGTTGAACGCGTAGCGGACCCGGAGGACGAGGGACTTCCGGGCGACGGCCCGCGCGAGGACGGCGGTCTCGCCGAGCGACACGCTCACCTCACCCCGCGGTCGGTCAACTGCAGGAAGGCGTCCTCGAGGTCCGGTTCGACGGCCGTCATCGAGACGAGGTCCACGTCCGTCTCGCGGAGGTCCTCGACGAGCGCGTAGAGGGCCGTCGAGTCGGCGAGCGTCACCTCGAAGCGAAGCCCCTCGGCGGCGTGGAACCACCGCTCGACGCCGTGATCGCGCTCCAGGCGGTCGCGCACGTCGCGGGGGAGCGCCCCGGCGACCGTCACGCGGTACGCGCGCGCGTCGAACAGCCCCACAAGCTCCTCGACGCTCCCGTCCGCGGCGACCCGTCCCTCGTTCAGGACGACGGCGCGGTCGCACACCTCCTGTACCACGTCCATGTCGTGGCTGCTCAGCACGATGGCGCGTCCCTCCTCGTCGGCGAGGCGTCGGATCCGCTGTCTGAGGTCGTAGGACGCCCCCACGTCGAGACCGAGCGTCGGCTCGTCGAGGAAGACGACCGGCGTCTCCCGCGCGAGCGTGCAGGCGAGCGCCGTCTTCTGCTTCATCCCCCGCGAGAGGTCCGTCACGGCGTCGTCGGCGCGCTCGCCCAGCCCGAGCGAGTCGAGGAGGGCGGCGTGCTCCTCCCGACGCGTTCGGGGATCGATGCCCTGTAGCCCGGCGAAGAAGCGCACGTTCTCGCGGACGGTGAGCCGCCAGTAGACGTTGCGAGCGCCCTCGAGCATCGCGCTCGCGTGTCGGTACGCGGGGGCGGGATCGGCCAGCACGTCGACGTCGCCGACGCGAACCGACCCCGCGGTCGGAACGAGCAACCCGAGCGCGCACTTGATGAGCGTCGTCTTGCCCGCGCCGTTCGGCCCGAGCAGTCCGACGACCTCCCCCGGGTCGACGTTGAGCGTCACGTCGTCGACCGCCCGGACGTCGCCGTAGGTCTTCGTCAATCCCTCGATGACGACCGCTGCTTGCGCTCCCCCCCTCCTCCGCTGTGCTGTCTCGACGCTCATCGTGGCGAGATACCGAGTGGCACAGTTACGGCACGGGCGCGCAAAAAACCGCCGGTCGCGGCGGTATCTCGCGTCGGATCCGGTGAGCGTGTCGCCGCGTGCGCGCCCCCGGCCGGCGGGACGAGGACGGAGCTGCGTTCCTTCCCGAAACCACGAGGATCGAGAACCCGCCTACTCGTCGTCGCTCTTGAGGCGCTCGATCGTCTCGACGAGCGGGTGGTGGGCGTAGTCGACCTCCTCGATGTCGTCGATCGTCTCGAGGTTCGCCTTGCGAGCGGTCTCGGCCATCCCGAGGGGAACCCGCTCGTCGAGGACGATGACGTAGGCGTCCATCTCGTCGATGCCGAGGCGCTTTGCCGCCTTCACGCGGTGGTGGCCGTCGGCCAGCAGGAGGTGCTCGCCGCCGTTGTCGATCACCACGAGCGGTTCGGCGAGGCCGTTTTCCAGTTCGTAGGTCCGTCCCTCGAGTTCGTCGGTGTAGACCTTGGACTGCGTGGGCGTGAGCGACGCGAGGGGCACCTTTCGGCGCTCCTGGCGCATCCCGACGCCGTGGATGTTCCGGAGCGTCTCGATCAGCTTGTTGACCTTGCCCGGCGTGGCGCGCTCGATCTGGCTGCGCACCACGTCGGCGTTCGAGATGATGCCGACGAGGTTCCCCGCGTCGTCGACCACCGGGAGCTTCTGGATGCCGGAGCGCAGGATGACGCGCGCCGCGTCCGTGATCTCCATGTCCGGGTGGGCGACGATGAGGTCGTCGTTCATCACCTTGAACATCGGATCGCCGTCCTCGGCGAGGAGGAGGTCGCGGGCGGTGACGAAGCCGTGGACGCGCCGCCTGTCGCAGACCGGGAACCCGCTGTGTTCCTCGCTCTCCGCGATGCGCCGCTTCACGTCCGCGACGGTGTCGTCGACGCTCACCGTCACCACGTCGCGCGTCATGTAGTCCTTCACGCGGAGTTTGCGCTCCTCGACGTCGAGCATCACCCCGTTACTACGGCCGCCGAGGGAAAGTCTTCCCGGTCGCCGCGCCCGGAGCGCGGCGGGACGACCGCACCCGCGACGGCGATCTCACTCGTCGTCGGACGTCCCCGTCCCCACCGGGAGCCCCAACCCCTCGACGCCGTCGTCGAACAACTCGGTGGCGCTCCAGTGGGGGCGCGCGCGGAGCGTCTCGAAGAACCGGTCGTTGATGACGTCCTCGATGATCTCCCGGAGCTCCTCGTCGCTGTCCTCCTCCACGCTGCCGAGCAGGCCGAGGGGGATCTGCGCCCCCGCCATGTCGGCGTGGCCGCCCGCCTCGCCGATCTGCGAGAACGCCTCGCGGAGCGTCTCGCCCACGTCGAGGTCGGCCCCGCGGGTGCGCGCGGAGGCGTAGATCGTGCCCTCCTGGATGCCGTAGACGAGCGTCGTCGAGATCCCCTCCATGTCGAGCAGGCGATCCGCCGCCTGCGCCAGCGCGTCGCGGGAGCGCAGCCGACCCACGCAGGAGGTGAGCACCGGTCCCTCCACCCGACGGTTCCGGATCGCCCGACCGATGGTCTCGATGATGTCGACGCTCACGCTCGGCGACTCGACGCGCTCGAGCGTCGCGTCGTCGACGTACGGAAGCAGGTACGCCGCCGCCTCGAAGTCGTCGGCGACCACCTCCCGGCTGAAGTTCTTGGTGTCCACGCGGATGCCGTAGAGCAGCCCCGTCGCAACGGCCGTCGAGGGGCGGACCCCGAGCCGCCGCAGGTAATCGACCAGCAGGGTGCTCGTCGCGCCCACGTCGCTCCTGAGGTCCACGAAGCGCGCCTCGACCGGTTCGCGCGGCGGGTGGTGGTCGATGACGATGTCGACGTTCGTGTCCGGGGGGAGCTGGTCGTTCACTCCCGGCCGGGAGTGATCGACGAGCGCGAACCCGCCGTAGCCCGAGAGATCATCGTCCGGATCGAGGTTCACGAGGTCGAACTCCAGCAGGTTCACGAGCGCGAGGTTCTCCTGGTGGGTGATGTCGCCGTAGTAGATGGCCTCGGCGTCACATCCGGCGGTCTCCGCGATCGCGCTGAGGGCGACCGCGCTCGCGATGGCGTCGGGGTCGGGGTTGTCGTGCATGACGACCGCCAGCGTCCCCTCGACCTCGCGGAGGACGCGCCGCAACTGGCGGATGCGGAGTCCGTCCTGCCGGGTGGGTTCGATGATGCGCTCGGTGACGGCGGCCTCGGGGCGCACGACGCGGTCGGCGAGTCTCTCGATGGCGTCGCTCATCTCCTCGTCCGCCTCGATCGGGACGTAGGCGAGCACCATCGCGTCGGGGTACACCTCGCGCGCCGCCGTCGTCGCCCGGCGGTTCACCGCCGCGTCCGTGCCCGCCACGATGACGCTCTCGACGGGGCGGTCGTCCTCCGCGACGGCCGCGGCGACCGTCTCCGGGTCGGCGCAGTCGCCGAGCGTCGCCGGGATGCTCTCCTCGCGTAGCGCTTCGACCCGACTCTCGTCGTCGGTGACGACGAGGAGTTCGCCCGGATACCCGCCGAGGTCCTCGTACAGCGAGTAGCCGAACGACCCGCAGCCGAGAACGAGCCGGGTTGTCATACCTCCCCTACCGGAGCGAGGGGCTAAAACTCTGCGGGCGGCAGGTCGAAACCATCCGCGATCCGTCGGTTTCCGCGCCTCGCTCGGCCCGCTGGCGCGACGACTCACGGGTGGCTACGGCTGGCGAGCGCGACCGGTCGCTGGGCGAGAACGGCGACGGGGACGGGAGCGGAGCCGACCGCTCAGAAGAGGGTTGCGGCCGCCTCGAACGCCACGTCGGAGAACAGTCCGAGCGCGGGCAAGAGCGCGACGGTGACGACGGCGGCGGCGACGACCGCGGCGTAGAGCCCCGTCGGATAGCTCTCGATGTCGAAGGGCGCGGACGGGTCCTCGATCCACATCGCCCGCACGACGCGGGAGTAGTAGTAAAGCGACAGCGCGCTGTTGATGACGAGCGCGGCGGCGAGCAGGAGCACGCCGCCGTCGACCGCCGCCATCAGCAGGAAGAACTTCGAGAGGAAGCCCCCGCCGATGGGCAGCCCCGCGAGGCTGAACAGGAAGACGGTCATCGCGACGCAGGCCATCGGCGCCTGCGTGGCGAGGCCGTTGTAGTCCTCGAACGTGCGGCCGACGCCCCAGTACTCGACGAGCGCGACGAACAGGAACGCGCCCGTGTTCATGAAGCCGTAGACGACGAGGTGGAGCATCCCCGCGCCGAGGATGAACTCGCTGTCGCCCGCGCCGGTGAGCGCGCCGAGCGCGATGAGGACGTAGCCCGCGTGGCCGATCGAGGAGTACGCGAGCATGCGCTTTACGTTCTCCTGGGTCGCGGCGGCGAAGTTCCCGACGAACATCGTCACGAACGCGAGCACCTGAAACGCGAGCACCCAGTCGACGCCGATGTTCGCCTCGACCGGGAACGCGGTGACGAACACGCGGAACGCGACGACGAACCCCGCGGCCTTCGAGGCCGACGAGAGGAACGCCGAGACGGGTGCGGGCGCGCCCTCGTACGCCTCGGGGGCCCAGAAGTGAAACGGCACCGAGGCGGTCTTGAACGCGACCCCGCCGACGACCATCAGCACGCCGATGCCGAGCACGCCGAGCAGGCCGTCGCCGACGCCGCCGGAGAGCGCGCGCGCGACCTCCGGTAGCAGGAGGCTCCCGGTGACGCCGTAGACGAGGCTGATGCCGTAGGCGAGCACCGCCGAGGAGAGCGCGCCGATGAGGAAGTACTTCATGCCGGCCTCGACGCTCCCCCGGTTCCGCTTCAGGTACGCGACGAGCGCGTAGGAGGGGAGCGAGGAGAGTTCGAGGCTGACGAAGACCGTGGCGAAGGAGTTCGCCGCCGCCATCAGCGACATCCCCGTCGCGGCGAGCAGCACCAGCGAGTAGAACTCGGCCTGGTAGGGGTTATCGCGCAGGTAGTCGTAGCTCGCGAGGCTGACGAGCGCGGTCACGCTCCCGAAGATGAACGTGAAGAACAGGCTCATCCCGTCGACGATCAGCTGACCGCCGAACAGGTCGATCGGCTCGCCGCCCGTGGTGAACAGGATGAACCCCGACGCGAGCACCGCGAGCAGCGCCCCGACGGTCGCGATGCCCGCGAGGATCCCGCGGTTCGACGCTTCGGGGTCGATGCTGTCGACGACGAGCAGGACGAGCGACGCCGCGCCGAACGCGAGCGTCGGCGCGATCGCCGCCAGTGCGGAGAGTTCGGTCGTTTGTAACGGAATCATTGGACACCTCCGAGCGCGGAGAGCGCGTTAAGCGTCTCGACGCTGGCGTAGCGCGCGGCGTCGAGGTCGAGGATCGGGCCGACGGCGTCACGGATCATCGCGAACGCGATGTCGGGAGCCGTCCCCAGCACGACGATGAGCACGACGAGCACGACCAGCGGCACGAGGTCGTGAACGCCCGCCTCGCGCACCGGGTAGTCGGTCGCGGAGAAGAACTCGCCGAACACCGACCGCTGGAGCGCGAACAGCAGGTAGCCCGCGACGATGACGATGCCGAACATCGCCAGCGCGGTGAACACGGGCGCGCCGGCGAACCCGGCGTTGAACGTGCCGACGAAGATGAAGAACTCCGCGGCGAAGCCGGCCATCAGCGGCAGGCCCATGTAGGCGAACGATCCCGCGACCAGCGCGCCGACTGTGACGGGCATCCGGTCGGCCAGCCCGCTCATGTCGCCCACCATGCGCGTGTGGGTCGTGTTGTAGATGACGCCCACGCACAGGAACAGCAGCCCCGAGATGAGGCCGTGGGAGATCATCTGGAAGGTCGCGCCGCCGAGCCCGTAGACGGTGTAGGCGACGAGCCCGAGGATGACGTACCCCATCGACGAGACCGAGGAGTACGCGACGATGCGCTTCAGGTCCTGCTGGGCGAGCGCGAGCAGCGCGCCGTAGATGACGCTGACCACGGCGAGCGCGGCCAGCACCGGCGCGAGCGCCGTCGCGACCTCCGGGAGCATCGTGAAGTTGAACCGGAGCATGGCGTAAGTCCCCATCTTCAGGAGGACGCCCGCCAGCATCACCGACACCGGCGTGGGGGCCTCGACGTGGGCGTCCGGCAGCCACGTGTGCAGCGGGACGACGGGCACCTTCACCGCGAACCCGAAGAACATGAGGGCGAACGCGATCAGCGCGACCGCGTTCCCGGAGAGGCCGTAGAGCGAGCCGAGTTGGCCCGCGTTGAGCGCCTGTGCGATCTCCGGCAGGCCGAGGCTGGAGATCGAGTCGCCCAGCCCGAACACGAGGCTGAAGAAGCCGACGAACATCACGAGCGAGGCGACGTTCGTGTAGATGAAGAACTTGATCGCGGCGTACTTTCGGCGCGGGCCGCCCCAGACGCCGATGAGGAAGTACATCGGGATGAGGACGGCCTCCCAGAAGACGAACCAGACGAAGAAGTCGAGCGCGGCGAAGACGCCGATGAGGCTCGCCTCCATCACGAACATCAGCCCGTAGAACTGCGACTGACGCTCCCCGATCGGGGTCCACGCGCTCAGGATGGCGAGCGTCGTCAGGATCGTCGAGAGGGCGACGAGCGGCATCGAGATGCCGTCGAGACCGGTGTGGTAGGCGAGCTGATAGGATCCGACCCGGAGCCACTCGGCGTACGTCTCGAAGGCGGGCTGGCCGCCCTGCAGCAGGACGTTACCCGTACCGTCGAAGACAGCGTACATGTAGACGCTGACGACGACCGGGACGAGGCTGATCGCGAACGCGAGGCGTCCGGCGACGCGGTCGGGGGCGAGGAAGGTGATCGCCGCCCCGAGCAGGCAGGCGGCGATGAGTACCTCGATCAGCACTCAGAACCACCCCCCGTACAGCCCGAGCCCGACGATCAGCGCGACGAGCCCGAGCGTGAGCAGCGCGGCGTAGTTGGAGACGATACCGGTCTGGATGCGCCGGATGCGGCTGCCGGAGAACAGCGAGACGCTCGAGACGCCGTTGACCACGCCGTCGATGACGCCCTGGTCGAACTTGTCGGCGGCCCGGGCGACGTTCGCCGTCAGGCCCTGGGCGAGCCACACCTGGTACTCGTCCTGGTAGTAGTTGTTGAAGAGCAACGTCTTGATGGAACCGAGTCTGTCCGTGTGTTCGACCGGCGCGGGGCCGCGGTAGAGCGCCACCGCGAGCCCGGCACCGGCGAGGGCGAGCCCGAGCGAGGCGGCCGCGGAGACGAGCATCGTCCCCACCTCGCCGGCGAGGTACGTCGCCTCGTAGCCGGCGAACTGCTTCAGCAGCTCCTCGTAGTGCTCGCCGGTCAGGGTCTCGGGCCCGTGGAAGAGCCACGCGTGCAGGAAGTCGACGTGCGCGCCGGTCAGCTTCGCGATCGGCACCGCGTTGATGAACCCGACGACCGCCGCGAGCACGCCGAGGACGACGAGCGGCCCTTTCACGTTCCAGCGGACGGCGTGGGGGTCCCGCGCCGTGTCCGTGCGGGGCTCGCCGTGGAAGGTGAGCAGGACCATCCGGAAGGTGTAGAAGCCCGTCAGGAAGACGGCCAGCAGGCCCATCGCGTACGCGCCGAGCAGCAGCGGGTTCGACAGGCCGTGGACGAGCGCCTCGAACAGCACCTCGTCCTTCGACCAGAAGCCGGAGAACGGGAAGATGCCCGCGAGCGCGAGCGACCCGGCGAGGAACGTCCAGTAGGTCACCGGCATGCGCTCCTTCAGCCCGCCCATGTCCCACATGTCCTCGTTGTGGTGCATCGCGATGATGACCGACCCCGCACCGAGGAACAGGAGCGCCTTGAACACCGCGTGGGTGGTCAGGTGGAAGACGGCGGCGACGTAGCCGCCCGTCCCCAGCGCGAGCATGATGTAGCCGTACTGGGAGATGGTCGAGTAGGCGAGCACCTGCTTGATCTCGCGCTTGACGACGCCCATGGTCGCGGCGAACAGCGCCGTGAAGCCCCCGACGAAGGCGATCACCGCGAGCGCCGTCGGCGAGAGGGCGTAGAAGCCGTACATGCGCGCGACGAGGTAGACGCCCGCGGCGACCATCGTCGCCGCGTGGATGAGCGCGGAGACGGGCGTCGGACCCTCCATCGCGTCGGGCAGCCACGTGTGGAACGGGAACTGGGCGGACTTGCCCATCACGCCCCCGAGCACGAGCAGGCCGATGATCGTGAACCAGGTCCCGGGCGCGAGGCCGAACGTGTTCACCTCGCCCGCCCCGCCGGTCAGGGCCTCCTCGGCGAGCGCCGGGAAGCCCTCGGGCCCCGCGAACGCCGCCGTGCCGAACGTGGTGAACACCGCCACCACGCCGATCAGGAAGAAGTAGTCGCCGAAGCGGGTGACGAGGAACGCCTTCTTCGCCGCCGACGCCGGGCCGTCCTGCCGGAACCAGAAGCCGATGAGCAGGTACGAGCAGAGCCCGACCAGCTCGAAGAACATGAACGCCATCAGCAGGTTCGAGGACATCACGAACGCGAGCATGCTCGCGCTGAACAGGCCGAGTTCGGCGTAGTACCGCGACAGTCCGGTCTCGCCCTCGTCGTTCATGTACCCGAGGCTGAAGACGTGCACGAGGAACGCGATGAGCGAGACGACGACCAGCATCAGCGAGGAGAGCTGGTCGAGCAGCAGGCCGAACTCCAGCGCGAAGGGCTGGCCCGCCGCGAACGTGTAGATGACTTCGTTGTACGTCTCGCCGCCGAGCACCGTCAGCGCCACCCAGGCGGACAGCGCGAGCGAGCCGCCGGTCGCGACGATGCCGGCGAGCGCGCCCCGCTTGGGCATGAACCTGCCCCCGAAGAGCGCGACGAGGAACGAGACGAACGGCAACAGTGCGATCGCCGGGGCGTAGTCGAATACTCCTGCCATGATCTTACCACCTCATCGTGGTCGCCTTGGTGACGTCCACGTCGCTGAAGTTCCGGTACAGTACGAGGATGATCCCGATCCCGACGGCCACCTCGGCCGCGGCGAGCGCCATCGTGAACAGGGTGAACACCTGCCCGGTCAGGTTGCCGAACTGGTAGGAGAACGCGACGAGGTTGACGTTCGCCGCGTTGAGCATGAGTTCGACGCTCATCAGGAAGAACAGCGCGTTGCGCCGCGTGAGGATGCCGAACAGGCCGATGCAGAACACCGCCGCCGACAGGACGAGGTAGTACTGAACGGGCACCGCCATCAGTCGTCTCCCTCCTCGGTGCGCCCGCCGTCGGTTCGAAGCGCCTCGCGGGCGGTTCCGAGGGGGCCTCGCGTGCCCTCGCGCTTCGCCAGCATGAGCGCGCCTTCGAGCGCGGCGTCGAGCACGATGGCGATGACGATGAACGACACGAGGAATCCCTCGGACTGGTGGGACGCGAGGTCGACGAGGTCGAACATCGCGTAGCCGATACTCGCGGTGATACTCCCCTCGGCGAAGCCCTGTGGCTCGCCGAACTGCGACGTGAGGAACACCGCGGCCATGACGACGAACAACGCCACCGCGGCGAGGCCCGGCACCATGCTACTTCCGTCGAGTTTGAAGCGTGGACGTGTGGTCATGTGGGCACCTCCTCGTCACTGGCGGATTCGCGCGTCAGCATCACCGCGAAGGTGATGAGAATGAGGACCCCGCCGACGTAGACGAGGACCTGCATCGCCGCCAGGAACTCGGCGCGCAGCATGACGTAGTGCACCGCGACCGACAGCAGCGCCACCCCGAGGAGCAGCGCCGCGTGCCAGACGTCACGCACGAGCACGACGCCGAGGCTGCTCCCCACCGTAACGATGGCGAACAGCGCGAATGCTAGTGTCTCTGCTACTGCCATTGGTGTCTGTCGTTGCGCTCGGGGTTTCAACGTTTCGAGAATCGTGCGGCCACGCGCACGCGACCCACGCTCCGACGCGCGGGCGAACTTCCTCCGACACACCGGACATTTTCGGGTCGCGACCGGTCCGCGCGGGAATGATTCATCTGAGGACTCATTTCCCATTCAGAGACTTCGATCTCCCCACTCTCGCCGCGTCGGTCCCTCCACACGACGCTCGTACGATCATACGGGAGCAGTCTGTACGAGCATCCCCGAGCGAAGCGAGGGGTTCACCGATTTTTGCTCGCGTATGCGAGCAAAAATCGGCCTTTTTAGTCCAGGTTTTTGGGCGGGGTTCGACGAGGCGTGGCTTCGCCACGCCGAGGAGGACCCCGTCTAAAAAAGTGGTGCTCTACTGGTAGTCCACGTCGCCCTCGCCCTCGCCGATCCACGCGCCGCGGTCGGGTTCGCGCGAGGCGAGGGGGTCGATGTCCTTGTACCAGGGGACGTTCTTCAACTGCTCCATGTTGTAGGCGAACTCCTCCTTCGTGTCGGCCGTGAACTCGAAGTTCTGCGTGAGCAGGATGGCGTCGACGGGGCAGACCTCCTCGCAGAGCCGGCAGTAGACGCACTGGCCGATGTGGAGGTTGTACTGCTCGCCGTTGCGCTGTTCGTCCGTGACGATCTGGATGGTGTCGTTCGGGCAGACGTTCTCGCACTGGCGACACCAGATACAGCGCTCCTGGCTGAACTTGTGTACACCGCGGAACCGGGGGCTGACCTCCGGTGCCTGGTCGGGGTACTCGACGGTGAACGTCGTCCCGTCCAAGGCGTGCTTCATGGTGGTCGCCATGCCCTTGAGGATTCCAATCATTGTCGTAGTCTTGTCGGGGGATTGATTTCAACCCCGGGATTTCCCGAGCGTCGCCGGGCCGCGCCCGGCTCGCCCCGGCGTCCCGGAGCCGGCCGTCTCAGACGATCACCCCCACGATGACGGCGGTGAGCACGAGGTTGGCGAAGGAGAGCACGAGCATCCCCTTCCACCCGATCTCGATGAGCTGGTCGATGCGCAGCCGGGGGACGGCGGAGCGGGCCCACTGGGTGAACAGGAAGACCGCCCAGATCTTGATCATGAACCAGACGATCCCCGGGAGGATCGGCCCGGCCGGGCCGCCGAGGAAGATGGTCGCGATGATCGCGCCGCCGAGGAAGATGTGCAGGAACTCGGCGAGGTACATCAGCACGAAGTAGACCGAGGAGTACTCGGTCTGGTACCCCGCGACGATCTCCGTCGGCGCCTCCGGGATGTCGAACGGGTTGCGACCGATCTCGGCGAGGTTGGCCGCCATGAACAGGACGAACGCGAACGGGTTCACGAACGCGTACCACGACGGGACGGTGAGCCCGAAGACGGTGAACAGCGGCTCGGCCTGCATGTTCACGATGGTGCTCATCCGGAGCGAGCCGGTGAAGATGACGACCGAGGCCGCAGTGACGATCAGCGGGATCTCGTAGGCGATGTTCTGGGCCACCGCGCGCAGCCCGCCGAGGAACGAGTACTTGTTGTTCGACGCGTAGCCGCCCATCACCAGCCCGACGCTGGCGATTGAGGCGACCGCGAAGACGAACGCGAGGCCGACCTCGGGGTCCGCGAGCTGGATGCCGCTGCCCATCGGGATCACGGCGAACCCGATCAGCGCCGAGAACACCATCACGATCGGCGCGAGGTCGAACGCCGGTCGGTCCGCGCCGTCGGGGATGATGAGCTCCTTCGAGAGCAGGCGCACCGCGTCGGCCACGATGATCAGCAGGCCGAACGGCCCGACGCGGTTGACCGCGATGCGGTCGGTGAACGCGGCGGTGATCTTGCGCTTCGCCCACGGCCCCGCGATGGCCGTCGTGATGAGCATGATGTTACCGACGATGAAGGCCGCGATGAGCGCCGCGACGAACGTCTCGAGCGGGCCCATGTTCGTCCCGAAGCCGAGCAGCTCGCCGATCGTCTCGGGGAGCATCTTCCCGCCGGCGGGGGGCGCGGTTGCGTTCGCCGTTCCGTTCGTCGCGTTGCTCGCGTTCGTCGCGTTGCTCGCGTTCGTCGCGTTGCTCGCGTTCGAGGCGTTGCCCTGCTGGAGCAGCGCGACGGCGAGGCCGCCCGCGCTCATCGGTCGACCTCCCCGAGGACGATGTCGAGGCTGCCGAGCGACGCGATCATGTCGGGGATGTACTCCCCTTCGGACATCTCCGGGAGCGCCTGCAGGTTCGAGAAGCAGGGGCTGCGGATCTTGAAGCGGGCGGGGGTGTCGGTGCCGTCCGAGCGGATGTAGATGCCGAGTTCGCCCTTCGCCGCCTCGACCGCCCGGTAGATCTCCCGGTCGTTGTCCGGCTTGAGCGTGCGCGGGACGTTCGACTGGATCTCGCGGTCGGCCTCGGGCCAGTCTTCGAGCAGGTCGAGACACTGCTCGATGATCTTCGCGGACTCCTCGACCTCCTTCAGGCGCACGAGCACGCGGCTGTAGTTGTCACAGCCGTCCTCGACGACGACGTCCCAGTCGAGTTCCGGGTAGTAGCCGTAGGGGTCGTCCCGCCGCAGGTCGTAGTCGATCCCCGAGCCCCGGGCGACGGGGCCGGTCACGCCGTAGCTCTTCGCCACGTCCGGTTCCAGCACGCCCGTGTTGACGCAGCGGAGCTGGAAGATCTCGTTGCCCGTGACGAGGTCGTGGTACTCCTCGAGCTTCGCGGGGAGGCCGTCGAGGAAGTCCCGCGTCTTCTCGAAGAACTCCTCGCGGGGTTCGGGCAGGTCCCAGCAGACTCCACCCAGCCGGAGGTAGTTGAACATGAGCCGCTGGCCGGTGAGGTCCTCGAGGATGTTCTGGACGACCTCGCGGTCCCGCGTCGCGTACATGAAGATGGCGGTGAAGTCGCCGTAGACGTCGAGCGCGAACGTCCCGACGGCGAGCATGTGACTCGCGATGCGACACAGTTCCGCGCTCATGGTACGGATGATCTGCGCGTACTCGGGCACCTCCAGGTCGGCGAGGTCCTCCGCCGCCCGCGCGTACGCCCACTCGTTGAGGATGCCCGCCGAGATGTAGTCCCAGCGGTCGGGGTAGGGCATGATCTGGTGGCGGTAGGTGCTCTGCTGGCACATCTGCTCCTCGCAGCGGTGGAGGTAGCCGATGTCGGGGTCGACGTCCGCGACCTGCTCGCCGTCGAGCGTCGTCTTGAGGTGCAACACGCCGTGGGTCGCCGGGTGGTGCGGGCCGATGTTCACGAACATCGTGTCCGCGTCGTCCCCGCGGTGGTCCTCCTGGAGGGGGTTCGCGTGCTCGCGGAGGGCGACGATCTGGGGCTGTTCCACGTCGTAGTCGAGGCGCAAGGGGTGGCCCTGCCAGGTCTCGGGCAGCAGGATCCGCCGCAGGTCGGGGTGCTCGTCGTACTCGATGCCGACGAGGTCGTACGCCTCCCGCTCGTGCCAGTCCGCGGTGCGGAAGACCGCATTCCCCGACTGGCTGTGGGGGTTCTCGAGGCCCGTCGGGACGACGAGGTTCACCTCGTGGGTGGGGTCCGCGTACTTCTTCAGGTGGTAGATGGACTCGAAACGGTCCTCGTACTCCTGGGCGGTGACGCAGGACAGGTGATCGAAGCCGGCGCGGTTCTTGAGGCGGTCGAGCGCGGCCGCCACCCCATCGGGGCGGACGACGAACGACTCGGCGTTGACGTGCGACTCGCGACCGACGACGAGGTCCGAGAGCAGCGATTCGAGCGCGTCGTAGTCGAGCCCCTCCTCGGTGACGCCGACATCCGCGGTCGTGGTCGTGGTCGGGAGTTCTTCCAGGCTCATGTCGATCGACGCTCCGCCCAGTCGTAGCGCATGACGAGGTCGTCCTCGTCGATCTGGTCTGCGAGGTGCTGTACGAGTTCGTCGCGGTCGAGGTCGCCGAACTGCTCCAGCTCGTAGGACTTGACCACCACCGGCGAGGTCTCGCCGTTGGCGACGCGCTCCTGGAGCTTCGCGACGCCGTAGATGAGCGCCTCGGGGCGCGGCGGGCAGCCGGGGACGTGGATGTCCACCGGGATGACCGTCTCGGCCCCCTTGATCACGTTGTAGCCCTCCTGGAACGGGCCGCCCGAGATCGTACAGGAGCCCATCCCGACGACGAACTTCGGCTCGGGCATCTGGTCGTAGACGCGCTTCATGCGCGGGGCGAACTTGGAGACGATCGTCCCCGGCACGATGATCACGTCCGCCTGCCGCGGCGAGGCGCGGGGGACGCCGGACCCGAAGCGGTCGAGGTCGTGCTTGACCGCGTAGGTGTGCATCATCTCGATGCTGCAGCAGGCGATGCCGAACTGCAGCATGAACATGGAGGAGCCCCGGACCCAGTTCATGAACTTGTCGAACTTGGTGAGGATGAACGGCGTCGAACCGAACGCCTCGCGGAGCTTGGAGTTGAAGCGGGTGTCCACCCCGTCGCCCATCCGGGCCTCCTGCTTCCTCTGTAGGCTGGTCGTCGTCGTGTTGTCGCTACTCATGTGTTGTCCACCTGCTGTCTGTCAGTGCGCGCGGACCGCACCCAGCGGACCGCGTCGTTGCGCCACGCCCAGACGAGGCCGACGAGGAGGATTCCGATGAAGACCAACATCGGGACCAGCGCCTGCGCGAGGCCCGCCTGCGAGACGGCGTCCCGGTAGATGACAGTCCACGGAAAGATGAGAACCGTCTCGATGTCGAAGATGACGAACAGCAGCGCAACCATGTAGTACTGGATGTTGAACCGGATGCGCGTGGTGCCCGTCGGAACCTCGCCGCTCTCGTAGGTGGCGGTTTTCCCTTGCTCCGGCACGGTGGGACGCAGCAGCGCCGACAGCGCCATCATCCCGAGCGGGATGCCGACTGCGACGACCCCCAACGCGCCGATCGCTATCCACGGGTTGCTCATTGTGCTTGTATCGTATGGCGGGTTGGCAGCCCCCGCATATAAGAGTTGATTCTTGCGGGTCCGGCGTGCGGACGGCCGATTTCGTCCGCCTCGCTCCGTCCGTCGCCGGTCGTGCGGACCCGCGGCGCGACCGCGCTACGCGCCGTCGTCCCGGAACCGCTCGGTCCCCGACTCGTGCAGCGTCCGCGAGACGCGACCGACCGACGACTGGAGCCTCTCGTGGTACTCGATCAGTCGCTCCTCCAGTTCGTCGTGCCGACGGGCGAGGATCTGGACGGCCGACAGCGCCGCGTTGAACGACTTCCCCGCGTCGACGGCGGTGATGGGCGCGCCGGTCGGCATCCCGATCACGGAGTCGACGGACTTCTCCTGGACGGGGACGCCGACGACCGGCAGCGGGTACGCGAGCGAGGCGGTCATGTTCGGCAGGTCGGCGGACTTCCCGCCCGCGCCCGCGACGATCACGTCCAGGCCGCGGTCGCGGGCGGTCATCGCGTAGGCGTACATCAGGTCGGGCGTCCGGTGGGCCGAGACGACGTACGTCTCGAACGTGAAGCGCGCCCCCGGCGGGTCGTCGTAGTCGGTCACCTCCTCGAAGCCGAGTTCGGTCAGCGCCTCGTACGCGCCGTACATCACGTCGAGGTCCGAGTCAGAACCCATGACGATTCCCACCTCGGGCGTCTCCTCGGTCAGTCGGTCGCGGTCGGCCTCGGCCTCCAGGTCGTCGATCAGCGACCGGATCTCCGGGACGGTCATCGGACGGTCACCTCCGCGCGCAGGTCGCGAGCGCGGGACAGGAGCGTCTCCGTTCCCTCCCCTTCCCCGCCGACGAGCGTCACGTGGCCCATCTTCCGCAGGGGGCGCGTCTCGCGCTTGCCGTACCAGTGGAGGTGCGCGCGCGGCTCCGACAGGATCGCCCCGAGGGCGTCGAGCGTCGCCGGCTCCGCGGCCCGCTCGACGTCGCCGAGCAGGTTCGCCGTCACCGTCAGGTCGCGCCGGGCGGTCTCCCCGAGCGGCCAGCCCAGCACCGCGCGGAGGTGCTGCTCGAACTGCGAGGCGTGGGCCCCCTCGATCGTCCAGTGGCCGGAGTTGTGCGGACGCGGGGCGATCTCGTTGACGAGTACCTCCCCCTCCCGCTCGAACAGCTCGATGCCGAAGACGCCCCGGCCCTCGGTGGCGTCGAGCACGCGCTCGGCGATCTCGCGCGCGCGGTCGAGCACCTCGTCGCTCGTCCGGGCCGGCGTCACGGACTCCCGGAGGATCTCCTCGCGGTGGATCGTCTCGGTGACGGCGAACGTCGCCGTCCCGTCCGCGCCCTTCACGCCGATGACCGAGAGTTCGCGCTCGAAGGGGACGAGCGCCTCTGCGAGCGCGCCGGCCTCGCCCGCGCCCACCTCTGCGAGCGCGCCGTCGCACGCCTCGGGCCCCTCGACGGGGACGTTCCCGCGGCCGTCGTAGCCGCCGCGGCGGGCCTTGAGCATCACCGGCCAGCCGAGCTCCTCGCCCGCGGCGCGGAGGTCCTCGGCGTCGTCGACCCGGACGAACTCCGGGACGGGGACGCCCGCGTCCGCCAGCCACTCGTTCTGGACGAGCTTGTCCTGGATCGTCCGGAGCGTGTCGGGCGAGGGGTGGACGGGCGTCCCGGTCGCCTCGCCGACTCGCTCCAGGAGGTCCGGATCGGCCAGTTCGATCTCGTAGGTGAGCACGTCCGCGCGGTCGGCGAGTTCGCGCACTCCCTCCTCGTCGTCGAAGTCGCCCACGAGCTGGTCGCGGACGACGGGTGCGGCCGGGCAGTCGGGGGTCGGATCGAGCACGACGACCTCGACGCCGAGCGGTCCCGCGGCCTCGCCGAGCATGCGGCCGAGCTGTCCGCCGCCGACCACGCCGACGGTCGGGCCGGGCGTTGACAGTTGCATGTGAGCGTCTCGCCCGTCCGTCGGGATAACCGTTGACATCTCGATTCGCGACCCGCGACCGACCCAGACCGACGGGCGGGTCGGCGAGCGTCTCGCTCCTCGCCGGTCAGCGCCGATCCCGCTCCGGGGTCCGATCCTCCTCCCGCGGGAGTCGGGAGGTGTCGACGAGGAAGAGCACCTCCGAGTCGGTCGTCCGGAGCTTGCCGGTGCGCGCCTCGTAGTCGGGGAAGCGCGCCCGCAGGGTCGCCCGCTCGCCCGCGTCGGCGACGACGACCGGCGGTCGCTCCGCCATCGCGTCGAGTTCGGCCGGCGTGCGCGCACAGGTCACCGTGACGTCGCTCCGCTCGAAGTACCACGGCAGGGGGAGCAGGTCGAACCACTCGACGCAGGCGGGCCGGTACGCGCTCGCGCTCGGCGGGGTCCCCTCGACGTAGCGCTCGCCGTAGACGAGCACGTCCGTCCCCTCGGTGGTCGCCGCGGCGCGCTCCACGTCCGCGAGCGTCGGATGTACGTCGTCCGCCGGCTGGGCGTACTGGACGAGTTCGTTCTCCGGGGATTGCGGGTGGAGGTAGACGGCGGTGACGCCCATCGCGCCGACCTGCGCGGCGACGACGAGGAGGACGGCGGCCGCGACCCCGACGCCGATCCGGTCGTCCGCCGCGAACGCCGCCCGCCCCCGGCGGTAGACGAGCGCGACGCCGACGGCCGCGGGGACCGCGAGGGGGAGCACGGCGTGTACAGTCGCCCACGGAGCCTTGACGTCGGTGATGACGGGGTAACCGAGCACCGAGGCGACCCCCCAAGCGAAGGTGCCGAGGACGAGCCCCCGCGGGCGCTCCTCCGCGAAGCTCTCCGCGAGGAAGCCGACGACGGCGAAGGTACAGAGCATCGCCGCACCGAACCCGAGCGTCAGGAGGAAGTCGCCGAGGTAGGGGAGGTAGCCGTGCTCGGTCGCCGTGCCGTCGATCCAGATCTCGACGAACGCGCGCCACGATCCCAGCGTGGCCGCCTCGATCACCGGTCCCCACATCGCGGGATCGCCGAGCGCGTTCCCGAGACCGAGTTCGTCCGGGCCGCTCGCGCGCGGCGCGTAGAAGAACACCACGATCGCGAGGAACTCGACGGCGGCGACGGCGGCGACGGCGAGGGCGACGAGGACGCGCCGCGCGCCGCGGGCGCTCCCGCCGTCCTCGATCGTCCGCGGGTCGTCCCCCGCCCTCGCCCGGGCCGGCGCGTCCCGCCACGCCGCGCGACGGCGGTCGAGGCCGAGCCACCGCTCCACGACCGCGCTCGCCGATTCGCCGCGACGGGCGGCGGCGAACAGCTCGAAGTAGGCGACGACGGCGGCCGCGCCGGCCCAGCAGAGGAGGTAGACGGGGGCGTTCTCCTTGACCGTGAACCCGAGCGCGACGAACGCGACGCCGGCGAGGAGGTACCGGTGAGCACGCGTGTCGAGGAGGCGGACGAACAGGCCGAACGCGACGAACATGAACGCGCCGACGAGGGGGTCACCGCGCATGAACCGGCTGTAGTAGAGCAGCACGGGGTTCGCGGCGAGAAAGAGCGCGAGCGCGACCAGCTCGCTCTCCCGGAGACGCTCGCGGAGGAGGAGCGCGGAGAGGGGGAGGAGCCCGCCGACGACCGCGGGGACGAGGCGCATCGCGGCGTCGGTCGGGCCGAGGACGGTGAACACGACCGCGTTGACGTGGTGGTAGAACGGCCCGTGGATGATGGGGCGGTACTCGTAGCTCCCCGTCCGCGCGTAGTCGAGGATCCAGTAGCCGACGCGGGCCTCGTCCCAGTGGGCCACCCGGTCGCCGAGGAGGAGGAGGCGCGCCGCGAGCGCGAGGAGGGCGACGGCGGCGACGACGAGGTGTGCGCGCCGCGGGGTCCAGTACCGGACGCCTGCTGCCATTGCTCCGGAACAGTCGCCCGCGCGTAAGAACCCTTGTGGTCGGTCGCGTTAGTACTGCTCTGATGCGAGAGACCGGATCGCACTCACCGACGTGGCCGCCTCGAACGCCCCCTTTGGAGTCCCGTCTGGTAGCTACGTATCTGATCACTACCGGTCGTGTCTCGTCGTGCGGTCGGTCGTAGTCGCTCGCGATCGGAGCACCGTCTCGCGTGTGGGGGACCGTGGCCGACCGACACGCTCGATGGGAATCCGTCGCTCCGTCCCGGCAGTATCGGCCGCACAGCGGTACTTCTTTTAACGGGCCTCGCTACGGCGCAGGTATGGTAGCGCTAGGGCTCGTGGTCGCGCGGTTCAACCGCGAGGTCACCGAGCAGATGGAGGAGGCGGCCCGCGACGCGGCCGCGGAGGCCGGCGCGGACGTCGTCGAGGCGCTCTCGGTCCCGGGGGCGTACGACGCGCCGCTCGCGGCCGACCGCCTCGCCCGACGGGACGACGTGGACGCCGTCGTCGTCGTCGGGGCCATCCACGGCGGCGACACCGACCACGACCAGGTGATCGGGCACGCCGCCGCGCGGGGGCTGACCGACGTGAGCCTGAAGCGCGACACGCCCGTCGCGCTCGGCGTCACCGGCCCCGGGATGAGCATGGACGAGGCGCGCGCCCGCGTCGACTACGGGGCGCGCGCCGTCGAGAGCGCGCTGGCGCTCGTCGACGAACTGGAGGTAGCAGAGTGACGATGGAGGTACACGAGAGATGAACTTCGACTTCGCAGACCGCGTCGAACGCGTCGAACCGAGCGCGACGCTCGCCATCAGCAGTCTCGCCACCGAACTGGAATCGGAGGGCGTGGACGTGGTGGACCTGAGCGTCGGCGAACCCGACTTCCCGACCCCCGAGGTGATCGTCGAGGCCGCGACGGAGGCGATGGAGGCCGGCCACACCGGCTACGCCCCCTCCCAGGGCGTCCGCGACCTCCGGGAGGCCATCGCCGCCGACCTCGCGCGGCGGGACCTCGACTACGCCGCGGACGAGATCATCGTCACGCCGGGCGCGAAGCAGGCGCTGTTCGAGACCTTCCAGACGCTCGTGGACGACGGGAACGAGGTCGTCCTCCTCGATCCGGCGTGGGTCTCCTACGAGGCCATGGCGAAGCTGGCGGGCGGGTCGCTCTCGCGCGTCGACCTCTCGGCATCCGCGTTCCAGCTCGAACCGGCCCTCGACGACCTCGCGGAGACCGTCTCCGACGACACCGAACTGCTCGTCGTCAACTCCCCGAGCAACCCCTCGGGCGCGGTGTTCTCCGACGCCGCCCTGGAGGGCGTTCGCGACCTCGCCGTGGACCACGACGTGACGGTGATCGCCGACGAGATCTACGACCGGATCACCTACGGCGTCGAGCCGACCAGCCTCGCCACCCTCGACGGCATGCGCGAGCGCACGGTCACGATCAACGGCTTCTCGAAGGCCTTCTCGATGACCGGCTGGCGGCTGGGCTACCTCGCCGCGCCGGAGGAACTGATCGGGCAGGCGGGCAAGGTGCAGTCGCACTCGGTCTCCTCCGCGACCCACTTCGTCCAGCACGCGGGCATCACCGCCCTGCGCGAGTGCGACGACGCGGTGAACCAGATGACGCAGGCGTTCCGCGAGCGCCGCGACCTCCTCACCGATCTCTTCGCCGACCGCGGCGTGGAGGTGCCGGTCGGGGACGGGGCGTTCTACGTGATGGTCCCCACCGGAGACGACGACGCGCGGTGGTGCGAGGACGCGCTGAGCGAGGCGCACGTCGCCACCGTCCCCGGGAGCGCGTTCGGCACGCCCGGCTACGCCCGCCTCTCCTACGCGGCGGGCGAGGAACGGTTGAGGGAGGGCGTGAACCGCCTCGCCGACGGCGGGTTCCTGTCGCTCTAGATCGGGCGCGGATCCTACAGGTCGTCGCTGGAGTCGAGACCCAGGGCGGCCGCGACATCGAGGAGGCCGTTGCCCTGCTCGTTCTCCGTGAGGCCGACGTCCTCGGCGGTCGCGGCGAGGCGGTCGCGCGCCTCCGCGTTCGCGTAGCCGTTCGCCATCAACTGCCCGCCCGCGCCGGCGACGTGCGGGCAGGCCATCGACGTGCCCGAGAGCTCCGCGTAACCGCCCCCGACGTACGTCGAGTAGACGTTGGATCCCGGCGCGGCGAGTTCGACCTCGGGGCCGGTCGAGGAGTAGCTCGCCAGGTCGTCGTTCTCGTCGGTCGCGCTGACGGCGACGCACTCGGGGTAGGCGGCGGGGTAGCCGACACAGTCGGTGCAGGGGCCGTCGTTGCCCGCCGCCGCCACCAGCAGCACGCCCTTCCCGTAGGCGTACTCGCAGGCGTCCCTCAGGAGCGACGACTCGCCGCCGCCGAGGCTGAGGCTGCCGACGTCCCACCCCTGGTCGGCGGTGTACTCGATGCCCCTCGCCACGTCCGAGGTGGTGCCGATCCCGGCCCCCGTCATGACCTTGACGGCGTGGAGCGTGGCCTCGGTGCCGACGCCGACGACGCCCTCGTCGTTGTCGACCGCGTCCGCGATGCCCGCGCAGTGGGTGCCGTGGCCGTTGTCGTCGTCCCAGAGGTCCGACTCGACGCCGAGGAGGAACGCCCGCCCCTCCCCGAGGTTGGCCCGCAGGTCGGGGTGGTCCGCGTCGATACCCGTGTCGATGATGGCGACGTCGGCGCCCGCACCGGTCTCGCCGTTCGCGTGGGCCACCTCCGCGTCCACCCGGTCGACGCCGTAGGGGAGCGTCTGCGCGATCGCGCGCACCGTCCCGTCCTCCTCGGCGTACCGGATCCCGGGGGCGGTAGCCAGCGCGTCGACGGCGCCGGGCGCGGCCAGTACCGTCATCGCGTCGAAGGCGAACTCGTAGACGACCTCGTCGGCGCGGGAGAGCGCCGCGTCCCGCCCCGCCGCAGACGCGAAGCCGACGTTCACCCGGACGCGGTCCTCGTCCGCGCTGGCCGCCGACCCGGCCGCTCCGAGGCCGACGAGCGCGCCCCCGACCGTCCCGAGAACCGTCCGCCGAGTGACACCGTACCGTGTCCGTGACATGACGCCGACGATGGCACTCCGACTAATGTAATTTCCGGCTAGAATAGCACGTATTTAAATCTGTACGGCGCTACTGACAGCGCTTCCGACAGATCGCGTCGACGATGTCGCCCGTCGAGAACAGTTCGCCCTCGTATCGGGGGTCGCGCCCGGAGGCCCGGCGCACCTCGCAGTCGATGCCCCGCTCGTCGAGGGCGGCCGCGATCGCCGCCGGGTCGTGGTGCTGGTCGTGGCCCAGGAGGATGACGTCCGGGTCGATCTCCTCGATGGGGACGAAGATGTCCTCCCGGTGGCCGAGGACCGCGTGATCGACGGGGTCGAGCGCGGCGACCATGTCCCGGCGCTGGCGATCGGGGAGGACCGGCTTCGGCTTGTGCGTGACGTTCTCCCGGCGGGCGATGATGACGTACACCTCGCCCAGTTCGGCGGCCTGCTCGAGGTAGTGGAGGTGGCCGGGGTGCAGCAGGTCGAACGTGCCCTGCGCGACGACGGTCAGCGTCATCGCGGGTCCCCGTCGCCGGTCTTCCACTCCTCGTCGTAGGAGAGTTCCTCGTCGATGTCCGCCTGGGTGAAGTCGAAGAAGCGCTCCTCCGGTTCGGGGAGTTCCACGTCGAGCACGGCGAGGTCGGTCTCCTCGCCGTCGCGGTCGAACGCGCGCCAGTCGTCGTCGCCGTAGGGCGCGCCGATGATGATGTGGACGTCACCCTTCCCGAAGGTGGCGAGGTCGGCGTCGCTCGGGTAGAGCACGCCGTTCGGGTGGGAGTGGACGGAGCCGGCGGCGCGCAGGTCGTTCGGGACCATGCTGGTCTTGACCGTCGCGCTCACCGGGTTCGACTCGGTGCCGGGAATGACGAGGACGTCGGTGATGACCGTCCCCGACTCGTCGAGACCGAGCGTCCGGGCGTCCTCGCCGCGCAGCAGGCCCATGTACTCGTTCGGGTGCGTCTGGGCGGACGCCTCGAGGGCGAACTCGAGCGTCGCGCGCGCGATGCCGAGTATCTCGCCCGAGCGGAACAGCCGCATGTACGTGAGGTGACCGGGTTTCCATCTAAGCGTTCCGGAACGGGCGGCCCGCGGCGGCGCGTTCCGGCGCGCTCGGGGACGCTTGCCAACAGTTAAAAACGGTCGGAACCGAGCATGGGCAAATGTCTCCGTCACACGCCGGAAATGACTCCGGTTCGGTCTCTGCTGTCACCGTATACGATCTCGCGCCGGACTGCACCGCCGACGTCGTCGAGGTCGGGACGCACTACCACGCGACCGTCAACGGCGTCGTCGAGTACGGCGTCTTCGTCGATCTCTCGGACGCCGTCTCCGGGCTCGTCCACGACTCGGAACTCGAGGGCGACTACCGCGTCGGCGACGCGCTCATCGTCCGACTCGAGGAGATCCGGGACAACGGCGACCTCGGTTTCACCGAGGTCCAGCCGGACGACTACCGCACCGAGATCGTCGAACAGGACCACGGCGCGACCGTCGCGGAACTCGGCGACGCGGTGGGCGACACGGTCCACGTCGCGGGCGAGATCGTCCAGATCCGCCAGACCGGCGGGCCGACCATCTTCCAGGTCCGCGACGCGACGGGCGTCGTCCCCTGCGCCGGGTTCGAGGAGGCGGGCGTCCGCGCCTACCCCGACCTCGACGTCGGTGACCTCGCCCGCTTCGTCGGCACGGTCGAACGCCACGACGGCTCGCTCCAGATCGAGGTCGAGCGGGTCGAGTCGGTCGACGACCCCGAGTCGGTCCGCGCCGACCTCGACGACGCGCTCGACGAGGCCGCCGAGCCGCACGACACCGAGCCGCTCGTCGAGTGGCCCGCGTTCGACCAGTTGCGCGACGACCTGGCGGCGGTCGCGAAGACCCTCCGCCGGGCCATCCTCGACGGCCGCCCGATCCGGATGCGCCACCACGCCGACGGCGACGGGATGTGCGCGTCGGTCCCGCTCCAGCTCGCGCTCGAGCGCTACATCGCCGAGGTCAACGAGGACCCCGACGCGCCGCGGCACCTCCTGCGCCGCCTGCCGAGCAAGGCCCCCTTCTACGAGATGGAGGACGTGACCCGGGACCTCAACTTCGCGCTCGAGGACCGCGAGCGTCACGGGCAGAAGCTCCCCCTCCTGCTCATGCTCGACAACGGCTCGACGGAGGAGGACACGCCGGCCTACCGGACGCTCGCCGAGTACGACATCCCGATCGTGGTCGTCGACCACCACCACCCCGACCCCGAGGCGGTCGAGCCCTACGTCGAGGAGCACGTCAACCCGTACCTCCACGGCGAGGACTACCGCATCACGACCGGGATGATGTGCGTCGAACTCGCGCGCATGATCGACCCCGACCTCACCGACTCGGTGCGCCACGTTCCGGCCGTCGCGGGGCTGTGCGATCGCTCGCGCGCGGACGCGATGGACGACTACCTCGCCCTCGCCCGCGAGGCGGGGTACGACGAGGACGACCTCGACGACATCGGCGAGGCGCTCGACTACGTCGCCTTCTGGCTGCGCTACAACGACGGGAGCAACCTCGTCAACGACGTGCTCGGCGTCGACTGCGACGACCGCGAGCGCCACGAGGAACTCGTCGCCTTCCTCTCCTCGCGGGCCGAGCGGGACCGCGACCGCCAGCTCGACGTGACCCTCTCGCACACCGAGCACGAGACGCTCGACAACGGCGCGCACCTCTACCGCGTGGACGTGGAGAACCACGCCCACCGCTTCACCTACCCCGCGCCCGGCAAGACCACCGGCGCGATCCACGACCACAAGGTGCGCGAGCACGCCGGCGACCCCGTGATCACCATCGGCTACGGGCCGGACTTCGCCGTCCTCCGCAGCGACGGCGTCCGCCTCGACATCCCCGAGATGGTCACGCAACTCGTCGAGGAGCACCCCGGCGCGGGCGTCTCCGGCGGCGGCCACCTCGTCGTCGGGAGCATCAAGTTCGTCTCCGGCCGGCGCGAGGAGGTCATCGACGCCCTGGTCGAGAAGATGGCGGACGCCAACATCGACGAGGAGCTCCGTAGTACCCTCCTGCGCGACTAGTACCGGTCGCTCCCACCACCCTCCTCGAACTCGATCCGTCGCCCGAGCGCCGCCGTGGCGGCCGCCGCCGCGGCGATTCCCGCTAGCAGGCCGATCGGGACGCGCGGCTCCCTCCCGTCCCCGCTCGCGCTCGCGTGCCAGTCGGCCTCGAACGCCCGGGCGTAGTACCCGCCGACCGCCTCGCCCTCCAGCACGAGCGCCACCTCCCTGTTCTCGCGCGCGGCGTGTGCGTTCCAGTTCAGACTCCCGACGACGGCCAGCCGGTCGTCGACGACGACGCCCTTCGCGTGCACCTTCTCGAACCGCCCCCGGGGGTCGGCGAGGCGTGCCGAGAGGGGGATTCCCTCCTCGTCGGCGAGCGCGTTCAGTCGCTCCGCGAGCGCGGCGTTCTCCTCGCGGACGTACCACGCGCCGCTCAGGAGGACGCGCACGCGGACGCCGCGTCGGGCCGCCGCGATCGCCGCCCCGGCGAGAGGGCCGTCGGGGCCGCCGAGCGACACCTGCACCACGTCGATCGAGCGCGTCGCGTTCCCGAGTACGCCGCGAAGCGCGCGCTCGGCGTTGTCGGGCGCGGCGAGCACCCGGACGCGCTCCACCCGCAGCCGCTCCGGCTCGATCCGCCGCGGGTAGTCGCCCGCCGCGACCGACTCGTTCACGAGCGTCAGGTTCCGGCGGACCGTGCCCCAGGGACGGGCGTCGAGCCACCCGGCGTCCGCGCGGAACGTCTCCGCCAGCGCCGCTGCGGTCCGCGCGTCGCGGACGACGACGCCCCACCCCCGGCTCGAACGGCCGCCCGCGCCCGAGGGTTTCCAGTTCTCCGTGAGCACGAGCGCCCGGTCGTCCGCCACGGCGTACTTGGCGTGGTGATAGGCGTAGCGCGCACGCGGGCCGTCGACGGCGCGGACCGCGATCCCCGCCGCCACGAGGCGGTCGAGCGCGCGCGCCTGCGCCGTCGTCGTCCCGCCGACGGGGTCGCCCTCGACCAGCACTGCGACGCGGACGCCCCGGCGGTGCGCCCGGACGAGCTCGTCGGCGACGCGGTCGGAGGTGAACGTGTACCCCGCGAGGAGGATCCGCTCCTCGGCACCGGCGAGGACGCGCGTCGGGACCTCGGGGGCGTCGGGGAGGAGGAACGCCGTCGCGTTCGCCGGTCCGCTCGCGACGACGGGGCGATCCGTCGCGCCGAGGGGACGGAAGCGCCCGACGCGCCGGACGTACAGCTCGCCCTCGGGCGCGTCGCGGTACCCGAGGGCGTCGACGACCGCCCCGTCGCGGGAGAGCCGCAGGGGCTCGCCCGCGTTCGCGAGGCGGGGGAGCGCGTCGACGGCGACGATCCGGTCGTCGACGAGGCGGCGGGTCCGCTCGGGGACGGGCGTCAGCACGACTCGCCCGCCGACGGTCGCGTTCGGGAGCGCGACCGCCGTCTCGTCGTCGGCGAGTCGATACGTGCCGAGTCGCGTCCCGGCGGGCGCATCGAGGACGACGAACTCGCCCGCGTCGTCCGCCGCGACGGGGTTCGGGTAGACGCCGACGAGCCGCGGGTGCCGGTCGGGACCTCCGGTGGCGTTCCCGTCCAGTGTGGCGTTTCCAGCCGAGGTGGCGCCCTGCTGTCCGCTGTCGACGAGTGCGGCCGTCGCTTGTGGACTCGCGGCGACGAGGAGTCCGAGGACGACGATCAACCGAACGAGTACGACCCTGCGCACGGGGACGCTGGTCCCGTTCTCGATTAAAAAAGTTCGCTGGGGCGACCGGACCGGGCGTTGGGGGAGGTCGAAGGGGGCTATCGGGGAGGTGCAGATCGGACGGACGCGCTTACGCGGCCGCCTCTGGCTCCGTACCGGCCGCCCCGTCCTCGTCGAGCGCCTCGGCGGCCCGCTCGGCCTCGACCTGCACGATGTAGGAACGGTCGTCGGCGTGTTCGCTGGCGGCCTCGAGCGCGCGCTCGGTGGCGATCTGGTTGAGCGCCCACGCCGCGCTGGCGCGGACGGTGTCGCTGTCGTCGTCCTCGAGGACGTCGGAGAGCGGTTCGACGGCGCGCGTGTCCCCGATCATGCCGAGCGAGCGGGCGGCCGCGCTGCGGATCTCGGGGTCGTCGGCGACGAGGCGATCGGCGACCGTCTGCGTGGCGGACTCGTCGCCGATCTCGCCGACGGTCTTCAGCACGACGCGCTGGAGCGGCGGGTTCGCGTCCCCCTCGATGTACGGGAGGAGCGTGTCGAGGGCGTCCGGGTTGCCGATCTTCCCGAGCACCCGGATGGCCTCCTGATCGCGGCGCTCCGCGAGCGGCATCATCGCGTCGTAGGCCTCGGGCGCGCCGAGGCGTCTGAGCGCGTTCACGCAGTTCTCCTGCATGAAGTCCGATTCGAGCATCTCGAAGGCGAGCAGGATCGGCTCGGGGTCGCGCTCGGCCTCGGCGATGCGGACGACCGACAGCTCCGGCGGATAGTCCTTGCGGCTCTTCGGGGTCAGCACGTCGTAGAAGCCCTGGTAGTCGAGCTTCTGGACGACGGTGAGGTCGTCCCACTCCTGGGCCTCGTCGAGCCCCGCGTCGAGCGCGTCGGCCCCCTCGAGGAGCGCGGCGATGGCGTCCTCGTCCTCGTCGGGGTCGAGGCCGGAGCCCTCGATCGTCCCGGCGGCGTCGTCGAGCGCGTCGGCGGCGGCCTCCGGCGACCGTCCGGCGTCCCCGAGGTCCTCGCCGAGCGTCTCGCCGGCGTCGTCGAGAAACGCCTCGACCGCGGCGACCACCTCGTCGTCGCCGCGCTCCGTCCAGCGCGTGTCGCGGATGCGGCCGGCGTCGTCGCGGACTCGCTCGGCGACGTCCTCGACGTACGGCCCGCGCTGCTCCTCGATCGCGTCGCGCAGGTCGTCGACGCGATCCTCGAGGTCGCCCCTGGGGTCCTCCTCGGCGTCCTCCTCGGCCTCCGGGAGCGTCTCGACGTCGGCCTCGGCCGCGTCCAGTTCGGCCTCGACCGCGTCGAGGTCGGCCTCCGTCTCCGCCTCCTCGAGGTCCGCCTCGATCGCGTCGAGGCGCTCCCCGATCGACTCGGGCGTGGCCTCGGCCGCGTCGGCGTCCTCGGTCGCCTCGTCCGTCGGGGTCGCTTCGGCGTCCTCGCGCTCCTCGGCCGGGCGCTCCTCGCGCTCCTCGGCGGGCGCGTCGGCTTCGTCATCCCCGTTGCTCATACAGAACGGTCCGGCAGTGCCCGGCAAGAGCGTTTCCTTTCGGACCTCGGTCACTCGAAGCCGGCCTCGCGCCAGTAGAAACGCGGTGCGAGCAGCAGGTACGCGAGCGCGGCGGCGAGCAGCGCCTTCGGGAAGAGCCGCGAGAGCGCCTCCGGGGCGGCGACGGCGAGCACCTGCACGACGCCCATGGCGATGGCGTCCCGGGCGTGCAGATCCGGATAGGGGACGCGCGTCACCATCAGGGCGGCCAGGAGCGCGGTGACGCCCAGCAGCGCCCACGGGTCGCGCAGCCCCGCGAGGTAGAGCACGGCCAGCACGGTCGCCGCGAGCGTCGTCTGGACGCCGCGGGTCGCCGCCGCCTCGACGTCGTAGGCGGTGTAGAGGCCGAGGCGGACGACCGCCGCCGCGACGAACAGCGCGGGGACGGCCGTCGCGAGCGCGAACCGCGCGGTGAGCTCGGTCCCCCACGCCTCGACGGCGACCCCGAAGACGAACAGCGCGGGGGCCATCCCGAACGACGCAACGTCGGCGAGCGAGTCGAGGTACTCCCCGACCGGGGTGCTTCCCGCCGCGCGCGCGAGGACGCCGTCGAGGCCGTCGGCGACCGCGGCGAGGAGGACGAGCCGGGCGGCCGTTCCCGCGTCGACGAGGACGAACGCCGCGGCGGCGAACCCGAGCGCCGCGTTCGTCACCGTCACGCAGTCGGCGAGGCCGAGCCGGCCGACGAATCGGGGACGCATACCCGATGCTGGGAGGTCGACGGTTTAGCGGGTTCGGTTCGGCCCGAACGGCCGATCGGGGGGACTATACTGTCGGTTGTCCGTCACCGGAGGTGGTCGCCGCGTCAGTCGACGAGGAACCTCCAGACGGGTACAACCGACAGTATATACGTCGCGGCCGGCAAGTCCCGCGCATGAGACGGCGAACGTTCCTCGCGACCGCCGTGGGCGTCTCCGCCGGGATCCTCGCTGGTTGTCTGAGCAGCGGCGCTCCCGGCGAGTTCGACGTCGGCATGGCGGCGAACGCGTTCGAACCCCCCGAGTACGAGGTGAGCGTCGGCGACACCGTCGTGTGGGGCAACAACGGCTCGCGGTCGCACTCGGTGACTGCCTACGAGAGCGGCATCCCGGAGGGAACCGAGTACTTCGCGTCCGGCGGGTTCGAGTCGGAGCAGGCCGCACGCGACGGCTACTGGGACGGCGAGGGCGTCATCTACGCCGGCGAGACGTACGAACACGCGTTCGAAGCCCCCGGCGAGTACAACTACTTCTGCGTCCCCCACGAGGGGGCCGGGATGGTCGGTCGGATCGTCGTGACCGAGTAATCCCCTCGCCCGAGCCTGAACGCGCCCGGACATAATTCCGTAGAAGACTTTATCGAAATACTGATTGTGACGCAGGCGTGTATTTAACCGGTGCAACGACACGTGCTCGTCCTCGTCGCCCTCCTGACGGCGGTGGCGTCGGTCGGCGCGGCGGGAACGTTCGTCCTCGACGTTGACGATACTGCTACCCGTAACCACACGGACGGCGATAGCACCGCGCCGGTCGGTTCGGCCGGCGCGGACGCGAGAACGGGCATGGATCACGATCCGAACTCGGACGCCGATTCCGATCCGGCGTCGGCCGAAGGGCTCCGGGCCCCCTCGGACAATCCCTGGCGGTCCGAGGTCGTCGTCGTGGGCATCAATAACTCCGTCAACGACTCCTGGTCGTTCGAGCCCCACGTCCGGCGCGCGATCGACTACTGGACGGGCAACGCGGCGAGACACGGCGACTACACGGTGGCGTTCGTTCTCGACCCCACCGCCGAGGATCCCGACGTGGAGGTCCGGTTCGTCGCGTCCATTCCGGACTGTGGCGTCGAGGACGGCGACGGAACGTCCCTCGGGTGTGCGCCCGTTCTGGACGAGGGGACGCGGGCGCGTCCGCCCGAGGTCGTTCGGATCGTCGGCGGGTACAACGACACCTCGACAGTCAGGGTGCTCCAACACGAGTTCGGGCACCTCCTCGGGATCGAGCACGGCGAACCGCCGTACCCCGTGATGAACGAGAGCTTCGACGCGTCGCGTCTGCCCGAACCGAACGCCTCCGATCGCCGCCGTCCATGGGAACCCGACGCCGTGCGGCTCTACGTCGATACCGCGAACCGCTCCGCCGACCGCGACGTACTCTCCGAGCAGGTGCTCGGGGCGCTCTCGTACTACGAGCGAGGGGTCGGGGGAACGGGCGAACTGAACGTCACGTTCGAGCTAACCGGGAACCGCTCGGCCGCGAACGTCGTCGTCACGTTCCCCGAGTCGCTCGACTGCGAGAACGACGCGGGATCGTGCGCGCGGAGGTACGGCGTCGACACGGACGGCGACGGGGCGATCGAGTACTACACCCGACTGCATATCCAGATCGCGGACGTCGACGCCGACGCGGTCGGCTGGCACGTCGGCGCGAACCTCGCGACGACTCTCGGTCTCGACGGCGAGGAGACGCCGCCGCCCTTCGTCGACGCCGACTACGACGACCGTCGTCGGACGTGGTGGACGTAGCGGCCGCGTCGGACCCGCGTTCGATTCGCG
Source organism: Halomarina halobia (assembly GCF_029338575.1). GTDB lineage: Archaea > Halobacteriota > Halobacteria > Halobacteriales > Haloarculaceae > Halomarina > Halomarina halobia. The sequence goes on along the minus strand of NZ_CP119992.1, from coordinate 1,315,240 downwards.
GCCCGCTGGGTGTCGAATACTCGAGTGCGGCCGCTCGGACACGTACGACCTGAAAACGTACGCGGTGTCCGTGACTGTCGATCGCCGAGCGAAGCGGTGATCGGTCGGGGTGCCGTTCAGACCTCGACGTCCTCGCCCTCGACGTCGACGCTCGTCTCCTCCTCCTCGGCGACCTCCTCGGGTCGCGCTTCGAGGGTGAGCTTCTGGATCTCGACGCGGCGGAGCGGGTAGATGCTCTTGGCCTCGGCGTAGATGGCCGAGGAGAGGCGGCTCTCGACGACGCTGTCGACGAGGTCGTCGAAGGTACGCTCGCGCGCCGCTTCGCGGACGATGTCGACCATCGTGTCGCGGATGGCCTTCTCCTGGCTGTGGTCCGCCTTCTTCGTCGTGAACGCGACGGGCTGCAGCTGCACGCGGTAGTCGTCCGACGTGAGGACCGTGACGTACGCGGCGATCTTCGAGGAGCCGCGGCGCACGAGGCTGCGCAGGTAATCGCGCGTCAGCTCGTGTCTGACGAACTCCGTGTAGGCGGCGTCCGAGCCGACATCGTTGATCTGGAACGTCAGCTTCGTGTTGTTCTCGCTGGCGTCGTTCTTGATGGCGCCGAGCGTCGTTTCGATGGTTCGGCCGTAGACCAGTTCGGGGTCGTCGGCCGTGGTCTCACCGATCTCGGCCCGGTCGAATTGCTCCGGGGCGAGTACGGTGTACCAGCGCTTCTCCTGTTTTCGTCGAGAGACGGATCGTTCACTCATGATTGGTGTCTGTGTCGGTCAACTGCGATGCTACCGTGAGGTTCGTGACGTAGTCGTCCACCGTCGTTCTGAGGCCGCCGGTCGTCTCGCGCTCGATGACGGTCTCGACGACATCCCCCTCGACCGTCGTGCGCATCTCGGGGGTGTTGTCGGGTTCGAGCGCCGCGGCGACCGTCGCCGCGTCCTCGAACCGGGTGCGGATCGTCGCGCGCTTCATGCGCGGAGCCCCCGCCGGAGCGTCTCGATGAACGCCTCCGGCCCCGCCCCATTCTCGCCGTCCTCGCCGTCCTCGGCGAGGTCGACGTGCGCGCGCCGCCCGCGCCCGGTCGCCCGTCCCCCGACCGCCGCGGCGGTCTCGGAGACGAGCGTCGCGACGTCGCGGTCGGCCGCGACGGCCGCGGACCCGGCCTCGCCGTCGATCGCGACGGCGATCGGCTCCGGTGAGCGGAAGTCCCGAACGAGGCGCGCGACGGTGTCGAGCGCGCTCCCGCAGGCCGCCCGGACGACGACGTAGCCGTCGTACCGTTCGAGCGCGGCCTCGCGGACCGCCTCGTGGGCGGCGCGGGCGTGCTCCCGCCAGGCGTCGAGCGCGGCGTCCCGGCGATCGTGGCCGAGCGCCAGCGCGACGCCGACGCCGGGGCGCGCTCGCGCGACGGCGTCGAGCACGTCACCGTACCCCGCCAGGGTGTCGAACGGACCGCCCGGCGCGTAGGGCCGGAGGGCGCGCTCGACCGCCTCGGAGGCCCTCGGGGCGTCGCTCGCCCCCTCGAGCACCGAGAGCGCGAGCAGCGACGCGAGCGTTCGACCCTCGCGCTCGACGCCCGCGAGCGCCTTCGCGGCCGCCTCGGGGCGGCCGGAGAACGGGGCGTGCGCGAGCGTGGTGTGCGCCAGGCCGTCGGCGAGGTCGTCGGTCGGAGCGGCGATCCCGGCCCGGCGGTCGAGCCCCGCGGCGTCGAGCAGGTCCGCGTGCGCGCCGGGATCGTCGCCGGCCGCGTACGCGCCCGCGAGCGCGAGCGCCGCGTCGGGCGTCGCGTCGAGCGCCCGGGCGACGCCAGACGCGGTCACCGAGAGCGCCGTCGTCCCCGCGAGCGCGAGGTCGCCGCCGGACCGTCCGACCGCGACGGTCAGGTCGGCGTCCGCGTCCGCGATCGGTCGGCGGGTGACGCTCGCCTGGTAGGCGACGTCGCGCTCGCCGAGCGCCCTGGCGAGCAGCCCCAGCGCGGCCAGCGCGTCGCCGTCCGGCGCGGCGAACAGGCGGACGAACGCCGCCTCGCGCAGGCGGGCGGCGATGGCACTGGCGTCGGGGGCGGACTCGGGGGGGCCGGCGGTGGACATGTCGCTTCGTGTCGGTTACTCGAGCAGGCGCTTTGCCGTGTCGTACGTGTACTTGAACTCCTCGTCGAGGACGTCGCCGCGGTAGTAGTTCACCAGGCGGCGGACCTTCGACTCCGTGTTCTGCAGGGCGCGCTTGTTCTGGTGGTCGCCCGGGTTCGCGTCCATGTGCTCGCGCAGGCGGATCGCGCGCGCGAGCAGGTGGCGGAGGTCCTCGGGGAGGTCGTCGCTCGCGTCGTTCTCGTCCAGGATCTCGGTGACCTTCTTGCCGGTCGCGAGCTTCACGTCGGGGACGGGGACGCCCTGGACGCCCTCGTCCCGGAGTTTGACCCCGATGACGCTCGGGTCGTGGCCCTGTTCCGCGAGTTCGACGACGCGCTCCTCGATGCGCTCCGCGTCTACGTCACTCCACTCCGGTGGTTCGTCTGCCGTCGGGCGGTCCGAACCGGACGACCCGCGACGGCGCGTGTGCATTCGTGCCATGGTGTGAGATTGGAACCGCACGAACCGCGAGTGGCGCTTGCAGCGCCGCCGCGCCGGTCGCGTACGAGCGACTGGCGCGAGTGCACTACCGCACTCCCAAGCCGCGGAAGCCCGCGGCGACGTCGGATATGCGGCCGTGCCGTTCCCACGTGACCCAGTGGCGTCGACCCCAAAACGGTTTCTATACGGGCGGCCGCCTCCCCGAACCCGTCCGTCGCGCCGCCGTGACCGCCCGACGGCGTGCGAATACCCGTCGGGCGCGGCGGACGCTTCGATGGGGTTAAGTGAGGGGCAGAGATACGTAGAACTGCGCACAGGGCTTGTAGATCAGCGGCAGATCACTCCCTTGGCATGGGAGAGGCCCCGGGTTCAAATCCCGGCAAGTCCACTCCGATTCCTGCGCCGTAACCAGGGCCCCAAACCGCAAGGTACGGGCCCTGAATCGGCCGGGCTCGCCACTTTTAGGCTGACAATTACTCCCTCGCAGAAGGGAGTTCAACAGGATACCAAGCGCGGGGGGCCCGCGTCTGGCGGTCCTGTGAGGGAATGGAGGTGGTCGGCGTGACGCTCGTCGACCGCTACCCACCCATCTGCGAGTACTGCGGGTGCGAGATCGACACACCGGCGAAGCGCTGTCCGGCGCTCGCGGACGGGAGGTGTCGGCCGTGACTCGCGCAACGCTACGGGGGCCGTCTGTGCCCACTACTTCACGCCGGCCCCGCGCAGCGACACCAGCCGAACCACAGCGGTGGTCGGCCGTCTCTGACAAGAGTCGGCGTCGGGGTGAACATTACGGTGCGACGCCCCCCGCCCCAACTGTCATCGAGATCCTCGCCGCGCTTTCATATTCCCCCGATCCCACAGACGCGGGAAGCGCGAGGTGGTCGGCGTGACGGTGCCGCCGGCGCGGCAGTGTACGCTCCCGTCCTGTACGCGAGCGGCGACGGCGCCGACGCGCGACGGATCGCTGTGCGAGGTGCACCTCGACGGGCTCGGTGGCGGCAAACCTATCACGAAATCCGACCATACCACTCCCGCTGAGAGGGGCGAAGATGTGTCAGATTCGGTCTGTCGGACTGAAGACATGGCCGACGGCGAGGGGGTACCCGTCGACGGGGGCGGCGGCGGTAGGCCTACGACCTCGGATAATACGCTCAATCCCCGGTCGGAGGACTACGCCGACGCGGAATTCATTGCCCCCCAGCGTGGCGTCTGGCCGGCCGAACTGCTCGAGCGCGAGCAGTGGATGGGGCATGTCGAGAAGCGGCCGTTCGCGCCGTGGGCCGACCGCGACCACCCCGACGCCGACGCGGACGAGGACGCCCGCTGGAAGTGGGGGCTCACCGAGAACTACGTCGACGGCGAGACGGTTGCGATCGCCGAGGACGACCCCCGGCTTGACGGTCGGGTGTTCATCCAGCAGGCGGACGACCCGTACGCGTATGTCGACGGCGACGACGTCCGCTGTCCTGAGACAGGGGAGGTCCACCCAACGTTTCTCTCGCTCCTCGAGCAGCTCGGCGCGACCTATACCGACGTTTCGACGTCGGAGAGCGGGGTGCACGCGAACTATCGCGGCGCGCTCCCTGACGGCCTGACGCAAGCGACGTTCGCGATCGATGCCGAGCCGTGGGGGGCGAACGAGGATGTCCCCGAGGTGGAGATCTACGCCGGCAAGCGCGTCTGCGTCATGACCGGCAAGCACGTTCCCGGGACGCCGACGGACGTGCGTGAGTGGGACGACGAGGCGCTATACGAGATTCTCGACGAGTACGACCGCCTGCCGACGCCGCGGGGAGAGCCGGACGTCGAACGCGAGTACGAGCGCTTCGACGCGCGCGAGTACGAACCGACGGTGACCGCGGCGACGGAGACGACCGACGATATTCGTGACCTCTTCGCCGCCCTCGAGCGCCTCGACGCGCGCTGGGTGGCCGAGGACACGATCGTCCACGCGTGGAACGATGAGGCGTCGACGTCCGACGGCAAGCGCGCGTTCAAGCCGACGTGGGGGCGGAGTGCGAACGGGACGGCGAACATCGTCGACGAGAATATCTGGCAGGACACTGGCGGGGGCGGGTACGGCGGGCCGGTCGTCATGGCACTCATTGACCGCGGCGACCTCTCGCCGGCGACCGCGACGCCGCGTGACGCCCGCGGCGCACTCTGGTTCCGCGGGGTGGACCACCTCCGCGACCTCGGCTATGCGATCCCCGAGTACGACTCAGGCGACGGCGAGGACCTCCCGGCGTGGGTTGACGAGTGGGCCGACGCGCAACCGCTCGTCGACGTCGAGGACGTCCGCGAGCAGGGATTCGAGGGCCTCGAGCAGCACTCGGCGCTGCCACTCCGGCAGCTCGACGCGCTTGACCCGGCTGAGGCACGCCGGTTCGCGCGCAAGCGCGGCATTGAGTGGCCGACGACGACCGAGGCGCGCCGTCGGCTTCGCGACCGGATCATGCGAGCGCTGCGGGCGGGTGAGGACGTCGTCCTCGATGCGCCGACGGCGCTCGGTAAGTCGTTCACCGTCGCGACGGAGCCCTGGCTGAACCACGCCGATATCACCGACGAGCAACCGGTCGTCCAGTTCTCCGAGACGCGCGCGGCACGGGACGGCGCGGCCGAGGATAGCGAGGCCGCGGGCGTGTCGTACGCCGTCCTCAAGGGGCGGACGGAACGCTGTCCCGTCGCCAAGGGGGTCTATGATCCGGGCGAAGACACCGACGTGACGCTGACGATCGACGGAGTCCCCGCGAGCATCTGGTTCGACGAGGTCTGCGACCGTCGGGGCATGCCATTCTCGGTCGCACACGCCTACTTTGCCGAGCACAACGACCAGGGCGCGCCCCTCCCCTGCTGTGCCGACGGCCACGACTGCCCGGCCGTCACGCAGTGGGAGGGCGTCCCCCGAACCGAGGACGGCGCGCCGGCCGTCGACGTCGTCCACGCAACCCACCAGTTCGCGCGGGTGCCGTCGCTCGTCGCCGGCTGTAACGACGTGTTCGACGAACTCCCCAATTTCGCGGCCGACCTCTCGCAAGAGCGCGTGCGCCGTGCCGTCACGGCCTTCCTGAAAGCGACGGACGCGGAGGTGCGGACGTTCGAGCACCTCGTCGAAATCGGGAAGCACGGCCTCTCGCCGAACGAACACGACCCGCGGGAGTCACTTGCCGACCGCTGGCAGGCGCTGCGGGACGCCCTCGATACGGAGCCACCCGCGGAGTGGTACCTGGAGAACGCCGACGCGCACACGCTTGCGCCGGCGCTTGCCCGCGCGATCCTCAACGCCGAGGAGCAAGCAAACGACCGTCGAACGGCGACGGTGCCGCACCGACCGCCACGGTTCGACGACGAGGCACAGGACGACGACGGCTGGAATCGGGTCTGGGTGACGGTCGTCCTCGACGAGGATAACACGATTCGGACCGTCCGCGCCGCGCCCGACCTCTCGGCGGCGCGGTCGGTCATCGGCCTCGACGCCCATCCGACGATGCCGCTGTGGCAGCGCAACACGAACCCCGGAATCACACGGGACGCCCTGCTCGACCCCGAGGAGCGACGACTCTGGCGGCGCTACGAGCGCGGCCTCGTCGTCGTCCAAGTCGGCGACGCGACCCGACCGCTCACGAAGGGGGAATACTTCGACGAGGGGGGGACGACCGCCATGCTCGAGCACCTCCGCGCGGAATACGGCGACCGCTTCCGGACGGCGATCACCGCCAAGAGCGTCGCGAATCGGACTCACCGACTCATGCGCGACGTCGGCATCGACGAGCCGGCGGTGATGCACTACGGCGAGGAGAAGAGCCGCAACGACTTCGCCGGCGAGGCGGTCGGCTTTCTCAACGGGTGTATCGACCCCGGCGATGAGGCGATCCTCGACCAGCTCGCCGAGTGCGGCCTCGACGCCCGACCGAAAACCACCGTCGACGACGACGGGGAGGAACACCGCGCCCACGGCCGGGAGTTCGTCGGCCCCGACGCGGCGACCGCGCAGGCACTCTTAGCGAGCGTTCGCGAGAACCACGTCGCGCAAGGAGCTGGCCGGTATGCCCGCGACGCCGACGATCCCGAGAACCACGCCGTTGTCTTCGTCCGCACCGACGCGCTGCTCCCGGGCTTCGCCGACCTGCAGGTGGCGGGCGTCGAGTGGACCGCAACCGACACCCAGCGGGAGATTATCGAGGCACTCCGCGACCGCACGCACGCGACCGCGCGGGAATTGGCCGACGCCGTCGGCGTCTCGAAAGACCACGTCCGGAAGACCCTCCGCCGCCTCGTCGAGGCGGACCGCGTCGAGTGTCGCGAAGGCGCGGGGGACTACGGTGCGCACGTCTATCGCGCGTTAGCAGGGGAGGCGCCGACCACCGGCCTCGTTTCCCTCGGACGCGGAGAGACAATCGCCGACGAGAGCGTATGGGAGTCCTATACGTGGTCGTTGGCGATTACTCCTCCCCCGACTCCCGCCGACCCGGACGGACGGGGTGTCACCGCCACCTGGGACTGGCGCGACACCGCTGAGCGTGGAACGCCGCCGCCCGAACGCGGCGGATAACCCGCCCCGCCCCCGGTTGTTCGCCCCGCCGACCAGCAACGGCACTCGTCGATCCTGTCCACGCTCCCCCGCCAGTCTCCACTTGAAACGTATGTGCCTGTGCTGAGTGGTTCGCCGAGAATGGACGTTCCGTATACCAATACTGACGTGTAAATTTACCACACTAATCAGAAGGTTCTTGTAGTTTTATATCCAATATGATAGTGAGCACAGCACACGCATCATTCCGCGCGAGGCCCCCAGGTATGTCATGTCCCGCCGCCCGTGATTCGCGCCGCGTTCGCCGTCCCGGGGAGCCCTGCCCTTGCCACCGCTTCGTCTATGACCCGCACCAGCACCCGCACGTACACGACGATCGCCGTCACGCCCGCGACTCGAGACGCGCTGTTTTCCGAAAAGACCGGTCCACGAGATACGTACGAGGACGTCGTCCGCCGGCTGCTGGAGCGCCCCGCGCCGGCCGACCAGCGCGAGCAGGACGAGTAACGCTGTCGCCCCGGCCCGTGATGACCTCCGGCCGTCGCGCACCCGGAGCGAGCAGGATGCACGAACGGGGCTGGTGTTCCCCCGATATCGTCTCCGTGGTTCGTAGGCTCGTCGGATGGGCGGCGGGGTCCGCCGTTCATCCGGCCGCACCGACTCGCCGCAGCCGACGGCCTGCTCCACGCCGCACCATTCCATCCACCCATCCATCCATTCATCCATCATGACCGACGCATCTCCCACCACCGAGACCCCCGATACCGACCGTAGTGACGCTGACAGCGACGTGATCGTGTTAGGCGCGCCCACGGCGTTCGCCACGATCGGCGACCCGACGGACCCCGACGGCGAGCGCCTGATTGAGCTCCCCGAGCCCGACCCAGGCGAGGACGTCCGACGGTTCGAACTCCCCGCGGCTCAAGCGGATGCTGCTCATGCCTTACTGCGAAAGAAGCCCCGGCTCACCGTGCTCTCGAATCCGACCGAGCGCGATCTCTCGAACGTCAAATCCCGCATGGATCTCGAGAAAGAGCGACAGGAACAACAGGCGTGCAAGCACCAGCGCCGCCGTGAGAAGAAGGGGCGGTACGACCCGGCGGAAGACCGCCCGGCAAACCGGTGGAAACTGATGATCAACGCGACCTATGATCGGCTGGTTGCGGCGGGAGACGAGGAGGCAGCGGCGCGCCTGCGGGACACGCATCCGCTACGAACGCAAAAGCAACTGGCCGACCGGCTGGTGGCCGACTTGGAGGAAGAGGGGTAGCCGGCGTGGCGTCCCCCTCTTCCTCCTCGCCGGCTTCGTCCGGTTCGTCTGCCTCGTCTGCTGCGGCGCTCGGAGTTGTAGAGGGTAGTACTGAGCCCGACTATTCGAGCGTTGACCTCCCCTCGAAAGCCCGGACGGAGTACAGTTACGTCGAACGGCGCGCCGAATTGCTACAACTCGTCGAAGAGGCGGGCCACCCCGCCGCACTCAACCAGACGGAACTCGCCGAGGACTACGGCGTGAGCCAACAGCAGATTAGCAAGGACTTCGCCCGGATCGCCCGCCACGTTCACGCTCGGCTCGTCGATCGTGACCGACGGGCGTTCACCGTCGAGGCCGTGGTGTCCCGTGCGATCCGGGGGCTCCTCGATAACGAAGAGTATCGGAAGGCGGCGAAGACAGCGATGGACTACGACGAGTGGATCACCGAGTTCCACGATCTCGACGTGTTGGCCGACCGCCTCGAGCGCCTCGAAGCACAGCAGGAGGGCCAGCGGTGACCCGCCGGTCGAAACGCGGCCTCGAGAAGCGCCTCGACCAGCTCGAAGACCAGTCAGAGCAGACGCCGGAGCTCTGTTTAGTATACACCCCGCTCTCAGTGTCCGACCCTCTCAGCACTGCAATACAGACGGATTGGCACGCCCAATGTGCTCGTGGGAACGCTCCGGGGTTCCTCATTATGACGTCCGGGGTGATCGCGGAGTTCCGCGGCCGGCTCTCCCGCGCGTTGTACGATCTCCGAGCCGAGACGGGGGTGTACATCCCGCAACCGACGTTCCTCGAGTTTCTCCACGGTCGGGTGGAGGGAGACGTCCCGCTTGGCGACGAGGGTGTCCGTGCATTCTTCGAGCAAGCGGCCATCACGGCAGACCACGTTGATCGCGTCTGGGATCGGACGGTCATGGCAGCGTCGCCGGACTATCCAGCGTATGGTCCGCTCGCCGGCGCCTCCGGCCACGATTCCGACCGTTCGATCGTGGAGGGGGGAGCATGACGCGCCGATCGAAACGCACCCTCGAGCAGCGCCTTGGCGAACTCGAGGGCCAGGTAACTACTGAAGGCGACCGCCTCGAGACGCTCGCGGGGGACGCCCTCATGTACGCCGACGAGCCCGCTCTCACCGACTACCTGGTTTCCCTCGGGTTCGTCGTTGAGCGCGAGGAGCGAGTGCACAGCACTGGTCATGAGGACGTCATGGTGCACACGACGCCGTCGGCGAGCGACGTCTTTCACTCGGTCCGGTGGCACTCCGACGGACCGACCACCCCACACGACGCCTGCCGGATCGCATGGGCCGACGATCGTCTCGAGGCCGTCCTCGCGACCGCTGAGCACCCCGTCGAGTACGATACACCCGAGCTTCCGATCGACTCGGTCACCGTCGACGAGGGCGATGGGTGGCGGGCGATCGCGCCGGCCGGCCATGTCGTCGAGAACATGGTGCTCAGGCGATCGGCAGCCGAGAACTATGGGTACAAGATTCTCGGTCCGGTCCCGTCCCGGATCGCCGACGCCGACGAGCTCGACCTCGTCGAGGTCGACGCCGTCCCCGTTCCCTACGCCGATCGCCGACCGACACCGCCTCACGCATGACGTCAAAACGCGACCTCGAGAAGCGCCTCGACACGCTCGAACCGTCCCACCCCGACGAGGAACGGATCTTCGTCGCGGTCATCGGCGGCGACGACGACGCCCCGACCGGGTGGCTCTCGCCGGCGGAGTACGAGCGCCACTACGGCGACCTGCCGGAGAGCGATTTCGAGTACACAATCAAATGGGGTGGTCGGGAGTCAGCTTCCCACGACTGAAGTCGTGCGGAGGATGTCGGGGGCGTGGTGAACTACCCTGTCCTACTCGCTCACGGCTGACGTCGTTCGCTCCTTGAGTTAAGTGGTTGGCGTGCGTGGTGAGCATATGGTACAGGGGGAGGTTCGGCGTCGGCAGACCGCGGCGACCGATCAGGAATTTTCGAATGCGGTCTATCGGTGCACGCCGGCCGGGACGTCGGAGGTAGCCGAGATCGTCGGCGTGGCTCGGCAGTCGGCGGACGCTCGTCTGAAGAAACTCGAGGAGCGGGGATGGATTTGGTCGAAGAAAGTGGGCCCGACGCGCGTCTGGATCCACAACCGAGTGATGAAACAGCGGTAGCGGCATTGAGGCGCGACGCCTGCTACGAAGCAGTTTTTTGACAGGCCACGCGCACCCGCGCGCGCGAGGCGGCAACCGACCGCCGTCTACCGATTCTCTCCGCAGTATATTTTTGATTACTCGGACATTCACTGCTTCATAGCAGGACACACGGACGCTGTCTTGCGATTCGGTATCGTTAGGGAGCTCACGTCGGGGCGTGCGAACCGTCGGCAACTCAACACAGAATCGCGTGACGGCGCCGGTACCGATCGGCGTTCACGCGCACGTGGGCGCGCCGCGTCGAATTAGAACAGGCCGAGACGGCACCCCGCCCCGGCAGCGGCGAGGTGCGCGGTCACAGGTGGGATGAAGGATCACCGCGTCAGTGGCATGCCACTGGTACACCCTCCCCCGGACGACTGGCCCGGGGGACCGGTCTGCGCTGCACGACTCGGAAGCTACCGGGCCGGTCTCGCGCCTCGACGACGCACACCGGCCGCGGTGCGTCGCGTCATCGGCAGTCGGTCGTGTCAGTCGCCGCCCGCGGGCCGCGTTCACGCCGTCCGCGCCCGGGCGCGCTGATAGAGCAGTGCCACCACCAGCGCGGCGAGCACGAGGTTCGGCCAGCGGGGGATCGTGTACATCGCGACGAATGGCGCGGCCAGGAGCCCGACGAGGATCGCCGTCTCCCGGAGCGCCTCCCAGCGTGTCCGTAGGATGTCTATCGGCATGGTATGTTATATGCTATCCTATCTCTCTCGTTCCTTGCGACACGCCCGGCAGTACTCTCGAATCTCGCCCTCGACGCGCACGCGCTCGACGTCGGTCGTGAGCCGCCCACAGGAATCGCAGGCCGCGATCACAGGAATTGGACCCCGGTGCTCTCGCCGCCGCCGAAGTCCGCTGGTTCCGACCGCATCGGGCGCTCGCGGGCGTCCTCCTCCCCGGCCTCGGTCTCAGCCTCAGCCTCACCCTCGTCCGCGTCCGCGTCCGCGTCTGTCTCCACGCCGTCCCCGATCGGACAGCCCTCGGCGTGGCACAGTACCGTCCGCCCGCCGAGTGAGATGAGCAGCTCGCGCTGGCACCCCTCGCACCGAATGTATTCACAGCCGCCCTGTGCGGCCGGTTCGCGGTGGTACGTGTACTCACCCTCACCCTCACCCTCGTCCTCGCCCTCGAGGACCTCGCCGTCATCGCCGGCGACGATGATAGAGTGACCGCCGTCCGTCGCGACCGCTGCACTCGTCTCGCCGTCGGCCGTCGCTCGTTCCACGTCCTCGAGCGCCTCGACCAGCAGCGGATCCATCGCCGCCCGGTCAGCGTACGCGGGGACCGCCCGCGCGCCGGTCTCGAAGGCCACCCGGCGGGCGTGCTTGCACGTGACGCCGCGGTACTCGTGATCGGGGCAGGTACAGGCGCCCGTCCGCGCGTCGACGGTGTACTCGTCGCCACCCTCGCCGTACACCAAGTAGACGTCCGGCGCGTTCTCGACGACGAGGAGATAGTCCGTCAGTGCGCGCACGTCGCGCGGGTCAAGCTCCAGGTCAAGGTCGGTACGTTCTTCTGCCGTAGTCGCGTTCGTGTTCATGGGTTTCTCCTACAGAACCCGGCCCGCGTGTTCCTGCACGCGGGCGAACTAACGCCCCGAGAGGCCGGTGTTCTTATCCATTACTTTTACATGTAATGGCATAAGCGTTTCCATTCAAGATACCTGTAAAGGACTAAGTAGGCGCAAGCCATTATATTCATACGTAATGGTGGCCGACGTCTCGGACATGCCCGGTGCTGATCGCGACGAGGACAGCGGACAGTATTCTGAAACCTACCCCACGGCCGAGTTCCTCGACGCGGTCGCGGACAGTGGCGGAATGGCGAGCACCCAGGACGTCGCGGACTACGTGGGCTGTTCCTACGAAACGGCATACAAGAAACTCCGCGCGCTCGAATCCGACGGGTCGGTCACGAGTCGGAAGGTAGCAAACGCCCGCCTATGGCAGCTTCCGGACGAGTGAGATGAGTGCTCCCTCACGTCCGACGGGCTACGACGTCGCGTATCACGTCTCTCCTGGTCGTCCAGACTGTCACATCACCGTCGGGTTCGATCGCGACCAGGGTCACATCCCGCGGTTTCTCGTGACGCTCCATTACCAGGCGGTGACGGACCCGGTACGGTGGGAGGCAATCGCTCGGATGGACCACAACGAAACGTCGATTCAGGGCCACGACGTCTATCGCGAGGGGTTACACGTCGATATTGCCCGGCGCTCGAAGCGGCCGGTGCACCTCCAGGTCCGGCACGCGCCGCTGCCGTCGAACCCGGGGATAGTGGTTCGCGGGTGCGACCAGTACCTCCGACGCGAAGCTGACTATTTCAGTGACGTCTACGAGGAGCGTCGCCCGCCCGGCAGACCGCCCCGATGGTCTCCCGACGGGGGCGATTCTGCACGCACATTTATCACAGCGGAGCCGCTACAAGGACGTATGAGCCGCAAAGCTCCGGCCGAGAACGAGGTTCTCACGCCCGAGGAGCTGAGCGAGGTCCTCGCCGAGGCGACCGGGACCACCGCCGAGGAGATCGAACGCGGGGCCGCTGAGCTTGAGATCGCCCCGCCGGAAGAGGGGACGGTCGTCGGCTACGGGGAGTGTGTCGGGGGGCTTGATCCCCTGAGCGACCCCGAGAGCACGTGAAGAGCTTCGGGAAGTACCGGGGGACGAATATCGCCGAGAGTGTCGACGCCGTGAGCGAGCGCCTCGATCGCGACCTCCGGGAACACCGCGATGCCCAGTGAACGACCCCACGACCAGCGGAAGGCCGACGAGGAACGCGCGGCCTACCGCGACCGGATTCGACAGCTTATCGAAGAGGATCGCGAGCTGCTCGACGCCCTCGCCTAACGAGCCTCTTCTCCTCACCGACCGCCGAAAACCTCGAACGCGAAGACCTCACCCCCATGCAAGAAGCATGGGCCTTCGCCGAAAACGTCAGCGTCACCGTTGACGGCGAGGAGATGACGTACTCTGAGTATGTCCGCGACCTGGGACAACATGTTGTCCCGGATAAGTTACAGGTCCCGAGCCGGAAGCACCCCGACGTCAAACATCTCTCAGAGAAACTCGGGAAGAGCGGCCAGAGCATCCATGACCACCTCTCGTTCCTCCTCCTGCCGGACGAAGCACAGGAGTGGATCGACGAGGGGGACCTGACGAAGCGCGCGGCGCGCATGATCGTGCGCAAGTGCCGGTCGAACATCGACGACCCGGCGGACGCCCTCGCCTAACGGGTCCCTTCTGCGGAGACCAGCTCACCCCTGCCGGTCGTCGCGATGAATCCCCGCTCGAGCGCCCGCTCGATCGCCGCATCCACCTGTGCCGGCGAGTAGCGATTTCGGTGGGTCAGAATTTGGCAGACGCGGAACGGCTCGATCCGCGCCGGCTGTGGCCCGCCCGTGTTGTACTCGACGACCCGCGCCACCTTCGCGACGAGGGCGTCTCGATCGGTCTCCCGCTCACCGTCGCTGTGCATACCGGCGGTTCGGCTCCCACGGACACGACCGTTCCGCCCGTCGGATCACGAACGTATTCGGGTTCGGCTCGGCCCCCACAGCCGGCACAGCGAAGGAACAGCGGAGCGCGGGTCCCAGTCCGCGCGGAGCGGCCGGAAGCGGGGGCTTGTCCCCCGACCCGGAAGCCTGAGCGTCCCCCCGACCGGAGGGAGGGGGACGTCCGGCGGTGGCGGTGGTGGTGACGGTATACGCTCACTCACCGCTCGCCGGAAGGGAGGTGCGAAGGGTGACCGAAGGGAGCCACGGCGGTCGCCCTCGCCACAGGTGGGGTGCCCGCGCCGCTGCGAGCAGGCGGCATTTGTCCCCCCCGACGGATACCTGTTGCTCTACTGTCACGACGCCGAGAGCGTACGTGGGCGCGAACCGACTCCACGGAGAGCCGATCACGGTGATTAGGGGGATGCGCCCGGTGTTCTCTCTGCGATTTGAGGGAGTTTAGCAACGGTAGGGGGTCAAGCGTGAGCGTGATGCACGGGGAGCCCTAATGGACTGTGCGTGTGGGGTGTGGGACAATTCGGGACCATATCCATGCGCGCCGACGTGTGCCAGGCCCGTAGCGCTCTACCACGGTGGAGCGTGGAGCGTGGAGCGCTACGGGCCACCTGTCGGCCGACGCGAGTCCTCTGCTGCCCGTCCCCCGGATAGTGAGGCGACGGCCGGTTAAGTGAAATATTACCAATACTATCTCGCGGGTAACTAATTGGACGACCGCTGATAGTCACCTGTCGCCGTGGGGCGCCATACCCCGCGTGTGACGTACGTACATTCGGTCGTACAGGTTCCGAGAAGCCTGTGGACTCGCACAGAATCACCAGCCTCGGACCTGCCGCCCCCGCTCGCTGTGCCGGGGCGAGGGCGGCTCTTCAACACAAGGAGTGAGCCGACGCGGTTGCTCTCGTGTCTGTTCTCAGCGGCACACAGGTGGGGCGAGAGTTCGCCGTGAACGCCGGCGCCCCTCGCTCGCAGTTCATGCTTTCTCACATGCTATTTAGTATTACCGACTTGCACACGCGGAACATACTCCGGCTACGGGCACTCTCACACCGCGTTTCTCTCGGACGTCCTTACATAATTGCCGGCTAAATACTCCGGTATCGTGGTGGTACGACGTGGGATAACGGACGAATCGCTATACAGCGCCGTGGTAGGCGTGGGTCCACGAGCACAGAGTACTGCGGTTATTTGTGAATAGAGGCCTACCACCTTATCGTACTGGTTATAGGAGTCCTCACGATTGCCGGACAAGCCGAGAATACAACGGCCCTGCTGCCACCTGGGGCGTGGCAGTAGGACCGCAACCATGCCGGAAAGGCACGGGCATGGGATCCAGCCAGCCACGTGCAGCCGCCCATTGCATGCGGGTTTATATCACGGTTTCACTTGCGAAGTGAAACCGTATGTACACTATGGCGACGGGGCGCTGGCGTCTAACTCGTGTGATGCGACGCGGAAAACTGCATGCAGCTCCACCCTCACCTGCACGTCGTTGATGGAGCCGCGAGCACGGCACACGAGTATGCACGCGATGGGATGTCTCAGTCGCACCACGTGCAGTAGTCCTTCAGCTATGAAGGGGTATCACGTGTGTGCTTGCGATAGGAAGCCGTTGTTCCCCCTTCGCGATTGCCCGCGAGCGTCGGCCATCGCGTGCTCACGCGCCGTGTGTCACGCTGGACAGATCGAGAGAGAGAGAGTGGCGCTCCGTGACACACTCTTGGCGGTTACTGCGGGGAAGGAGTCACGCCGACCCACAAAACACCATGCAGAAGCGGTTCCAGCGTGGGTCGGCGCGGCGGATGATACATGGTTGCTTGGCGATGCGATGCATCCTCGCGTCCACGGATGATGGCGGCCGTGGCCAACACAGAACTGCACAGCCCCATGAGATAAAGTAATACAGCACGTTCTGTATCAATCGAGAGTTAATCGGTGATGAACAATACCAGCCGACAGCACCTGGTGTACTCTCACGGGCAAAAGAACGCGAGAGGAAAGGTAGTCCCCGTCGGTCCACGTTCACTTTCGCCCGCCGGGAGTTCACCCAGTGGGATCCCGGCGTCGGCCTCTTCGTCGGGCGCACCGGGTAGCAGTTCGGCTACTTCCCGATGCTCGAGGACGGCCTCGCCGTCGAGATCGACGAGGCCCACCAGCGAGCGTAGGCGAGAACGGGACCGACGCAACGTTTTTTCCGTAGTCGTCGCGCGCGCGTGAGGAGGGACGGCGACGCTGCCGGTTGGTATGACGGTATCACGACCACCGGAAGCATTTTGATCGCCGGCCTGTAAGTCCCAGGTGACACCCGCCCGTCAATCCGCACCAGGGTGTCAGCGTCCAAGAGGGCGCAAAAAAGGATTGACGCGCGATACCTCGACCGCGGGGGCCTGCCAAAACCTACGACCCGCGGTCACTGTCGTCGAGTGACCTGAACAGTCCCCACAGCACCAGCAACAGCACCCCCGCGGCGTAATTGCCGTGGGCGATCGCCGTCACCGCGCCCGTGAGGACCACGATCACTTCTTCGGGTGATACCTCCATCAACCCGTGCCGGCCAGCTGGCCGGCACGCCGACACTCCCAGCGACACCTCAAAACCTCCCTCTCTGGGACGCGGCCACCATCCACCGCCGCACGAGCCGGTCGCTAGACTTTGTTACCTGTGTTTTATATATATATATATATATATATACCCCAAGAAGGAGGGATATGGACCGCTCCCTCCCGCCGCGACTCAGTTCGCGCCAACAATTCATTCTCGCCGTGCTCGCCACCGAAGACAACATGAGCCGAATCGTGCTTTCACGCCTCGTCGCGAAAGAGTTCGACGCCGTCGAACCGTCACCCAGTTACCCCGGAGAACAGATCCTTACCGCAAACCACCGCTCGACGCACTCACGGTCACTCGAACGCCTCTACGACCGCGGACTCATCACCAACTTCATATTCATCACCCCTACCGACGACGGCCGCGCCGTCGGCCAGGAACTCCGCCGGCGTCACGCCGACGGCCGCTATTCACTGCAATTCAACACTGAACCGTGGCATAACGAAGCGCTGGTGGTATAGCTATACTCATTCGTCGGCGGGCTGCCCGTCGACGCCGTCGTGCACGTGTTTGTTACGCCCCGCGCAGGACGCCCTCGCACTGTCACTCGTTGTTCATCCCCGTCGACGACGACCGACTCGAGGAGGAGCGCGACGGCCGCGCCGTCGAGGCTTCCGCTGCGGCTGGTCGCTCTGTCGCTCCCTCTGATTCTCCGCTCGGTTCCGGCTCCGTGACGCGCGCCGCCTCCGCCTCCGACGACGACGACGAGGGCATCCCGGTCAGCCACCACTTCGCGCGCGTGACGATCCCCGCCTGTGCCTTCCGCTCGGCGATCGACTGCTCACGCTCGCCCGCGCGGACCAACTCGTTCGATGCGTCGATGCGTGAGTTGGCCGCGGCGAGTTGCCGCCGAAGGCGCTCGACCTCGGTTCGTAATTCCTCGACCTCCTGCTCGTGTTCGGGCGATTCGTTCCGGGAGGCAAGCACCTCCCGAATGCATTCAGAGCGGGATATACCCGCCTTCTCCGCCTCCCGTTCGACCTCGCCGATGAACTTCGCGAGATCGTGTGTGAGGACGGTGATGAGTGACTCCGACTACTCCTCGTCGCCAGCAGCCTCGGTGATCTTGAGGAACTTCGTCTGTGAGATTGCTCCTTCGCGGTACAGTTCCGCGATATCGTCCTGCGAGAGTTCCCCAGCCCGAACCGCTTGGACAAATTCGTTCACGCTCCGAGGATCATTTTCGATGGGGATGATTTCGACCTCATACCGACGCGGGTGGTCGAACGCTTCTGCCGCTCTCTCAAGCGCTTTTCCCAAGAGGAACTCGGTCCACGCAAGCCGATCACCACTCGTCATCTGTTTCCCTGGCATAGGAGCCTCAAGGGTTTCTTCACCTCCTGTTTCAGGCTCCATTAATCCGCGCCCTAAAAGTAGAGCTAATGCATCGATCGGATTGCCCTCGTACTCTGGCACTCGCTCTCGATGGTCAAGGAGGATAGTGAAATCCTCCATCCCCGCCTTGAGACGTCTTTTGATTCTGGACCGTGCCGCGCGTTCTCCGCGGTCTGAGAGATTGCTCGAACCGCGAAGGAACTCACGTTGACTGGGCGTCAGCAGCGACGCAGTGAGATCATCGTCGGCCATAGGAACAGAAATTGAAGCGGCATCTATATTTATCTTCCTCTTGTAGCAGTTGACATGGCAGTCGGAGGCACCACAGTTGGCCCACTTGAACCGGAAGTCCGGGATCTACTCGCGGACTTCCGCGATCGAGAGGGCTATCCGAATTACAACGAAGCACTCCGATCGCTGCTCAATAAGGAAGAAGGAGGTGCAACTCGAAGCTGAGGTATCGAACGACGCCGTGACGGGGATGTTCGCGCATCCCCAGAGCGTCGCGACCAACACGAACGACGACGCCGAGCAGGCTATCGTCACCGGCTCTACGAGGGCTGGGGCCTTGGCTTTTCCGCTCGGTGTCGTCGTCGACTGAGCGACACAAATGCAATATAACGAGACGAGGACGACCCGCACCAACCCTGACCGGCACTCGCCGGTCGGCGTGACGAACGACGAGAAGATAGTCCTGCTTCTCGACGACATCCGCGTCGAGCTAGAGCGGCTGAACGAGAACCTTGACCGCATCGACGGCTCGGAGGTGTCGCCGTGACCGAGACGGACGGGCGGCGGAGTACCTTTCCCACTGCCACGCGACAGGGTCGCCGGGGTCCTATGAGCGATGGACTCGAACCCACGACGCCTGCCGAGGCCGTGGAGTGGTATCTCGCCGAGCGAGACCCCGAACTCTCGGAGAAGTCGTTGCAGAACCACCGATATCGGCTCTCGCAGTTCCTCACGTTCTGCGAGGCCGAGGAGATCGATAACCTGAATGCCCTCACGGGGCGCGATCTGCATCGTTTCCGCGTCTGGCGGAGCGAAGACATCAAGCCCGTTACACTCCGTGGGGAGCTCCAAACGCTCCGCGTGTTCCTCGATTTCTGTGCGGCGATCGACGCCGTCGAACAGGGGATGCGCGAGCGCGTGCACCTCCCTGCCGTCCCGGCGGAGGACGAAGCGCGGGACGAGCATCTGGAACTCGACCGGGCGGGGACGATCCTCGATCATCTCGACCGGTTCGCCTACGCGAGTCGCGAGCACGTCATCCTCGCGATCGTCTGGCACACCGGTATCCGGTTGGGAAGTCTCCGGGCGCTCGATGTCGGAGACTTCGACCCGGACGCGCAATGCCTCGACATCCGACACCGGCCTGACACGGGGACGCGGCTGAAAAACGGAGCTGCTGCCGAACGCTCGGTCGCCGTTGGGCCGTACTACTGCGGGGTGCTCCAGGACTATCTGGAACACAACCGCGTAGAGGTAACGGACGACCACGGGCGTCGGCCCCTCCTCACCAGTTCGCACGGTCGGTTGAGTGAGGGCGCGGTTCGCGAAACCGTCTACCGAGTAACGCAGCCCTGCGAGATCGGTGAGTGTCCGCACGACCGCGATCCCGAGACCTGCGAGGCGCGACAGCATGGCAAGCGCGCTGGCTGTCCGTCCTCGCGGTCACCGCATGGGATTCGCCGCGGGTCGATCACGGATCACCTGCGTAACGGGACGCCCCAGGAGGTGGTCTCGGACCGCTCGGACGTCTCAGCGGACGTGCTCGATCAGCACTACGACGAACGAACCGAACGCGAGAAGATGCAGATTCGCCGCGACTTCATCGAGGACGCATAGCGATGATGAACTCCACTCCACGACGACTGGGTACGCATTCTACCCGAGCCTCGGCAGGCACACGTATTGACGTAGCCCCGGCAAGTCCACTCCTTCCCTCGCTTCGCTCGGTCAGTCGTGGACTTGCCGACCTTCGCGAACGCGAAGCGTTCGCTCAGTCCCGGCGAGTTCACTCGACTCCACTGCGTTTCGTCTCGTTTCCTCGCCGACGTCACACTCGCTCACGCTCGCGTGACTCCCGGCAAGTCTATCGGAGCGACCGAGGTTTTCCGAGGGAGCGAGAATGGACGAGTCGAGCGTGAGCGGGCCGAACACGAGGATTTGAACCCTGGGGGTCGCAGCGCCGAGCGAGATCCTCGTGAGCGAAGCGAACGAGGGCGTTGGCAGACGAACGGAGTGCGTCCGTCTGAGCGAGGCGATCGTCTTCCTCCGATCCGAACTCGGCGCTTTCACGAGCGAACGGCGAAACGGAGATAAATACGCGTACCCGGCAAGGGTGAACGATTTACCCGCGAGTGGCTCCCCGTCTAGTGGGGTCGTTCCACCTGTCCGGCCCGGCGTGTTGGCGAGCTCCTGCATGTCCAGGTTTCCTGTCTTGCAGCGCTTCCGACCGTGTTCGTGTGCCATTCAACCTGTCGGTTGCACAGCAGTGCTGTGGGCAGGCGGACTGTGGGCCGGGTCGCCGTCCCGCGGAGGGACGCCAGGTGCTCCGACCCCTCTCTTCGAGACGTCCGTCGTAAACGGAAACGAGCGGCTCGCACTCCAGTTGTCGGTCTATCCTTCGCGGCCGACGGCGTCGAGGTCCCGGGCTACTGGATGCCCATCGCTTCGATCTGTTCCTGGTAGCGGTTGCGGATGGTGACCTCGGTGACCTGGGCGACGGCCGCGACCTCGCGCTGGGTCTTCTTCTCGTTGCAGAGGAGCGAGGCGGCGTAGATGGCGGCCGCGGCGTACCCCGTCGGCGACTTCCCCGAGAGCAGGCCCTTCTCCGTGGTGACCTCGATGATCTCGTTGGTCTTCGCGCGGACCTCCTCGCTCAGATCGAGCTCGGAGCAGAACCGGGAGACGTACGCCTGCGGATCGACGGGTTCCATCTCGAGGCCGAGACTCTGGGAGATGTAGCGGTAGGTCCGACCGATCTCCTTGCGCTCGACCCGCGACACCTCGGAGACCTCCTCGAGGCTGCGGGGGATGCCCTCCTTGCGGCAGGCGGCGTAGAGCGCGCTGGTGGCGACGCCCTCGATCGACCGCCCGCGGATCAGGTCTTCGGAGAGCGCGCGTCGGTAGATGACGCTGGCGACCTCGCGGACCGAGCGGGGGACGCCCAGCGCGGAGGCCATCCGGTCGATCTCGCTCAGCGCGAACTGGAGGTTACGTTCGCCGGCGTCCTTGGTGCGGATACGCTCCTGCCACTTGCGCAGGCGGTGCATCTGACTGCGCTTCTCCGCGGAGATCGAGCGGCCGTAGGCGTCCTTGTTCTTCCAGTCGATCTGCGTCGTGAGCCCCTTGTCGTGCATCGTCTGCGTGGTCGGGGCGCCGACGCGCGACTTGCTCTGGCGTTCGGAGTGGTTGAACGCGCGCCACTCCGGCCCGCGATCGATGTTCGTGCCCTCGACGATCAGGCCGCACTGATCGCAGACGAGTTCCCCCTGATCGTCGCTCTTCACGAGGCTGCCCGTTTCGCATTCGGCGCACACCCGTCCGCTCTCCGGTTCCTGCGCTTGCTGCTCCGTTTCGGATTCGCGCTCACGCTGACGGGTGTGGTTCTCCATTACGTATGGACATGGCCCTCGCGGTGCCTTAAGCCCTTGCCACCGCGAACGTCCGTGAGAGGACGACTGGTGGATCCCGTCTCGCGGGTCGTTCGCGTCCGAGACGACGCGCCGAACGGGGGACGGCTCCGTCACCGCCATCGCACGGGAGCGGGGCAACCGTAGTGCGGACAGGTTTCGATACCCGTGCGACCGAGTGACGTCGTCGCGCGGTCGTTTCCCGTCCGTACCGCTCCCGGCCGACGGGCTTCGGCGACGAATCGGCGCACCGCGCCCCCGGTTCGTGAGAACCCGTTATAACCCCGACTGTGGTTCCTTCGGCGTTCTCGCGGCGTCGCCGGCACTCCCTTAGCGAAAACCCGTAAAAGAATGGCCGACGATAGCTAGCGATGCAATGTCACTAACAGAGACCGCGGGCAAGATCGGCCACCTGAGCGAGGAGGCGCGCGAGTGTCTCGAGAACTGCTTCGAAGCCGCGGAGGTCTGCGAGTGGTGCGCTGACGAGTGCGCCGGCGACGCGGAGATGGCGCGCTGTCTCCGCCTCTGTCGGGACGTCGCGGACGTCGCGACCCTCCACGCCCGCTTCATGGCGCGCAACTCGAACTACAGTCCCGAACTCGCCGAAGTGTGTGCGGGCGTCTGCGAGGAGTGCGCCGAGGAGTGCGATCAGCACGACGCCGAGCACTGTCAGGTCTGCGCGGAGGTGCTCCGCGAGTGCGCCGAGAGTTGCCGGACCATGATGACGACGTGAGCGACGCCGACGCGACGGCCGAGACGGCCGCGAGCGACGAGTAGGCGGACGGTCCGAGAACCGGGGTCGCCGCTCGTCTCCGCCGTCGCAGGTCGACATCGCCGCTCACCTCCTGCCACCGACCGGCCTACGAAAGGTAGGGTCGTCAACCCAACTCAGATTCTTTTTGAAGGTGACATGAGCGTATATCCTATGGATGTAAGGCACAATGACGATATATCTACACCACGTTAGGTGAGGTACGGTCGCGGTCGGAGCGGGCGGTCGGGTTCGCACCGGCGGATCGATCGCGAGATCGCTAACGAGGACACCATGACGAATCACCGAAATCACGACGGGGACCGGTCCGACGATCCCGGCGGGCACGGGAGCGACGTCGGGGACGGCGACGATACCGCACGCGCGCCGGAACGCGGGGACGAGGGCCCCGACGGGAGTCCGGCCCGTCGAGACGCCGAACGCGAGGAGCCGCGCGTCGAGGAGACGTTGCTGGAGGAGGCGGCGCACGAACCGGGCGAACGGCCCGCGAGTTCCGGTCACGCCGCCGCCGCGCACGAGCACGCCCGCCACGGAGCGCACGGGGGACACGGTGACCAGGGGGGACACGGCGTGAGCCACGTCGGTCACGAGGCGATGTTCCGCCGTCGGTTCTTCGTCTCGCTCGTCCTGTCGATCCCCGTCCTCCTCTACAGCGAGGGGCTCCAGGCGCTCCTCGGGTTCTCGGCACCCGCCGTTCCGGGCGGCGAGTGGATCAGTCCGGTCTTCGCGGTCGTCGTCTTCGCCTACGGGGGCGTGCCGTTCCTCGAGATGGCCGTTCCCGAGCTCCGCACGCGCGAGCCCGGCATGATGACGCTTATCTCGCTCGCCATCACCGTCGCGTTCGTCTACAGCCTCGCGACGGTGATCGCCCTCCCGGGGATGGACTTCTTCTGGGAACTGGTGACGCTGATAGACGTCATGCTGCTCGGCCACTGGATCGAGATGCGGAGCGTCAGGCAGGCCTCCGGCGCGCTGGACGAACTCGCGAGGCTCATGCCCGACACGGCGGAGCGAATCACCGGGAGCGGCGACACCGAAACGGTGCCCGTGGGCGACCTCGAGACGGGCGACCTCGTGCTGGTCAGGCCCGGGGCGAGCGTGCCCGCCGACGGCGTCGTCGAGGAGGGCGACTCGGACGTGGACGAGGCGATGGTCACGGGCGAGTCCCGACCCGTCTCGAAGGAGCCCGGGAGCGAGGTCATCGGCGGGACGATCAACGGGGAGGGAAGCCTCAGGGTGCGCGTCACCGCGACCGGCGAGGACACCGCGCTCGCGGGCATCATGCGACTGGTCGAGGAGGCCCAGACGAGCAAGTCCCGCACGCAGGTGCTCGCGGATCGGGCCGCAGGCTGGCTGTTCTACGCCGCGGTCGCGGCCGCAGCCGTGACGACGGTCGCCTGGATCGTCGCGGTCGGCTTCGACGTTCAGGTCGTCGAGCGCGCCGTGACGGTCCTCGTCATCGCGTGTCCCCACGCGCTCGGGCTGGCGGTCCCACTGGTCGTCGCGATCAACACGTCGCTGGCCGCGCAGAACGGCATGCTCGTCCGGGACCGCATCGCGATGGAGGAGGCCCGTAACGTCGACACCGTCGTCTTCGACAAGACCGGCACGCTGACGAGGGGCGAGCAGGGGGTCGTCGGGATCGCCGCCGTCGGCGGGATCGACGAGGACGAAGCGCTCGCGCTCACGGCGGCCGTGGAGGGCGACTCCGAGCACATGATCGCGCGCGCCGTCCGCGAGGCGGCCGAAGAGCGCGGCCTGGCGGTCCCGGCGGTGCGCGAGTTCGAGGCGATCAAGGGACGGGGCGTCCGCGCGACCGTCGACGCGCGCCGGGTCCTCGGTCCCGCGGGCCTGTCGGACGGCGAGGCGTCCGGCGACGCCGAGCGACGGTCGGGCGCGGGGCGTTCGGTCGAGGGCGGGGGCGAGACGGTCTACGTCGGGGGGCCGAACCTCCTCGATCAGCTCGACGTCGAGCCCGCTCCCGAACTCGCCACCTTCGCGGCGGAGGCGGGGGCCGACGCGCAGACCGTCGTGTACCTCGTGCGCGGGGACGAGGCCGTCGCGGCGATCGCGCTCGCCGACGTGATCCGCGAGGAGAGCCGCCGGGCGATCCAGGCGCTCCACGACATGGGCGTCGAGGTGGCGATGCTCACCGGCGACTCCGAGGACGTCGCGCGCGCGGTGGCCGCCGACCTCGGCATCGACACGTACTTCGCCGAAGTGCTCCCCGAGGACAAGGACGAGAAGATCGTCGAACTCCAGGAGCGGGGGAGGCTGGTCGCCATGGTCGGCGACGGCGTCAACGACGCCCCCGCGCTGACCCGCGCCGACATCGGGATCGCGATCGGTTCCGGGACCGACGTCGCGGTCGAGTCCGCGGACATCGTCCTCGTCCAGAACGACCCGCTCGACGTGGTCCGGCTGATCGAACTCTCGCGCCGGAGTTACCGGAAGATGCAGGAGAACCTGGTGTGGGCGGCCGGGTACAACGTCTTCGCCATCCCGCTCGCGGCGGGGGTCCTCGCCCCGATCGGCGTCCTGCTCGCGCCGGCGGTCGGGGCGCTCCTGATGTCGCTCTCCACGGTGATCGTCGCGATCAACGCGCAGTTCCTCCGGCGGGCGGACCTGAGCGTACCGGGATCGAGCGCAGACCCCGCGTCCGCCGGGGCACACCCGGCGGACTGACAGTTCCCGGTCGACGTGGCCCTCACCGGCTACCTCGCCGCACTGACGCTCGGTGCGCTCCCCGCGGTCGGTGACTTCGCGGGCGGCCTGCTCGCGGAAGCGATCCGCGTCCCCGAGCGGACGCTGCGCCCCTCGCTACACCTCGCGGCGGGGATGGTCCTCGGCGTGATCGGCGTGACGATCGGGTACTGGGCGGTTCGCGGACAGCCGCCGGTCGTGAAACTCGGCCTCCTCGCGTTCACCGTCGGGATCCTGCTCACCGTCGTGGTCGAGGACACCGTCCCCGAGCCCCACGAGGGCGAGCAGGTCCGCCTCGCGGCCGTCGCTCCGATCTTCGGGTTCGCCCTCTTCGGTCTCGTCGCGGTCTACCCCTGACGGCCGCGAGGCGAGCGACGCGTCGCGTCGCTCACGGCGGTGAGAACGACGGGGGAGCCGACGGCGCGGCGACGACTCGGGACTACGGCCGGGGTTACAGTTCGTCGCCGCCGTGAAAGAGCGTTAGCTCCTCCGCCTCGTAGATGTTGATCAGCTCCGTGACGAGCTCGTCGTAGGTCTCGTCCTCCTCGCGCAGGCCGTTCAACCGTTCGATGGTCTCCTCGCGCAGCTCGACGGTGGGCATGACGGGAGACACTACGTCGACGGACCGTATTAATCTGTGGCCGGAACGCTCAGTCCGCCCGCTCCGCACCTCGTTCCCAGACGCTCTCGACCGATTCGCCGTTCGGTGGTGTGTGATCTACGTCCTTCAGTGTCTGCTTCGCAGCCATCTTGCCATGCGATAGCAGGACACTACTACTTAAATCCTTCATGAAACGAACACTAACTCTCCCAGGCGACTCGCATTGTATTATGCTCCTAGTACTCCTCCTGGGACGCCCGGTCGCCCGGACGGTGCTCCACGGAAGAGACGTTCCTCCCTCATATGACGATGAACACCAGCAGCGCGAGCGTCGGCAGGACGACGACGAACTTCGCCCCGGCCAGGAGGCTGACGTCGCGGATGTACCCTGCGATGACGCCCGAGATGATCGCCTGGAACGTCACGGCGTGGAAGAACAGGAGCGTCAGCAGGTCGGTGTCGACGTTGCCGCCGAACCCCCCGCCGCCGCTCGATCCGCCGTCCGCGCCGCTCGACGCCTGCGAGGCCAGTCCGGCCATCACGTCGAGGAACTTCACCTTGAGGATGGCCATCACCCCGAGGAGCGTCACGAACGTCATGATGATGATCACCACCTGCATGCGGGTACGGGACTTGCGGTCACGGTCGATGTCGTCCTGGTTCTCGCTCGCCTGCGCGGCGGTCGTCAGGACGGCGGTGATCTGGCTCGACGCCTCCTGTGCCTTCGAGATGAGCTTCACGGTCCGGGCGAGCCGGGGGATGCGGTACGCGTTGTTGAACTCGCGGAGCGCCTCCTTGAGGCTCGTCCCGTAGTGCACCTTCGCGTGGATGGTCTCGAACTCGTCGGCGAGCCGTCCCCGGGAGGTGTCGGCGACGACCTCGATCGACTCGAGGAGCGTCATTCCCGTATCGTTCGCCGACGACAGCTTTCGGAGGTCCTCCGAGAGCTTCCCGACGACGCTGCGGCGCGTCTTGACGTTCCACTCGTAGAACGCCGTCAGCGGGACGAGGTTGACGTAGAGCGGGACGTAGAGGAGGAAGAACGTGCTGCGGACGGGCGCGTCCTTCAGCCCGTCGACCGAGAGGGGGACGAACCCCGCGAGGACGAAGAACGCGAGCAGCACGAGCGTCGCGGGCGCGGTGACGAACAGCACCGTGAGCGGGTGATCCCGGAAGAAGTGGTGGGGGTTCCTGAGTATCTCGACGGTCTCGTGGGTCCCCTCGCGGCTCCGGACGCGGTCGAAGACGCGGTAGCGCCCGGCGTAGCGCTCGATGAGGCCGAGGCCGAACAGCCCGCCGCCCTCCTCGTCGCGCCCGTCGTCCGCCCGGAGGTAGCCGTCGCCGACCTCGTCCTGGACGACCGTGGAGATGAGCACGAGGAAGCCGACCCCGACGAGCGGGATCAGGCCGTAGACCGTCCCGTACAGCAGCGTCGTCTGGGCATCGCCCATCATGCTCATGATGACGAGGATGATGATGAGCAGCAGGGGAAACAGCGAGAGGGTCATGTACATCTCCCCGAACAGTTCGAGGGTCTCGAGGATCGTCTCCTGTTCCTGCTTCGAGGTGCGCATCTGCTTGTCCTTCTGGTCCTCGAGGAAGCGCGCCATGTTCCCGCCGGAGTTGACGATCGAGAGCATGTCGGTGAGGAACTGGCCCAGCTCGTCGCTCGGCGTCCGGAGCGCCTGGTTTCGGATGGCGGTCCGGTAGTCGGTGTCGAAGTACTGCGTCTCGAGGACGATGCTCTGGAACTCCTTCGACACCTCGCCGTAGGTGTCGTCCGCGGTCGCGATGGCCTCCAGGATCTCGAGCTGGTTGAGTCCGCCGACCGAGAGTGCGTACATGAACGAGACGGCGTCGGAGAGGAGGACGTTGATCTCCCGCTTCCGTTCGCCGGCCACGTAGTACGGGACCGCCGCGAGCGATCCGAAGCCGAGCGCGAACCCGACGGCCCCGAACACCACCCCGCCGAGGGCGATCAGCGCGGGGACCTTGACGGCCTGGACGACGGCCAGCAGTTCCGGGTCGAGGGGCACCCCGAGGATGCTCGGCGTCCCGACGACGAACAGCTCGAAGACGAGGTACGTGAGGAGGGTTCCGAGCACCCACAGGAGCCCCCCGACCAGGACGCCGACGGCCATCGCGCGCGAGAGGTACAGCTCGACGGTGTGGGCCATTCGCGCCTCGGCCAGCTTCCGCTCGACCGACTCGACGAACTCGCTGTCCTCGTCGAACACCCGGCGGTAGAGGGGGTAGAACGCGTCGCCCAGAGTGTCCGAGCTCCCGAACTGCGCATCCGTCGCCGATCCGAGGCTCATCCGTCCTCCCCCTTCGGTCTGAAACCGCCGAAGCCGTCGGGATCATCGGGTTCATCGGGTTCGTCGGGATCATCGGGACTGTCGGGTTCGTCGGGACCGTCGAGGTCGTCGAGGTCGTCGAGGTCGTCGAGGTCGCCGGGGGGGTCGACATCCCCCGCGGCCATCGAGGTGACGGCGTCCTCCAGCCCGTCGACGCGCTCTCCCTCGTACGTCGACAGGAGCGACTCGCCCTCCCGCAGGATCCCGCGCACCTCCTCCAGGATCTCCGGGAGCGGATCGGGTCGGGGGACCATCTCCTCCTTCTCGGGGTCGATGTCGATCTCCACCGACTCCATCTCCCGGAGGTCCTCCAGGCTCCGTTCGAGTTCGTCGTTGGCGATGAGCGTGAGGATGGTGTCGGGGTCGTTGATGAACGCCTGGAGGGTCGCCGCGACCTGGGTGTAGGTGTTCAGCCCGCGCTCGATGAGGTAGGCGAGCACCAGCCGACGGGTGAACAGTTCCTCCCCGAGCCGGTCGGGCGACCACCCGCGGTCGAAGGTGATCTCCTCTGCGGTGTTCGACTGGCCCGTATCCAGGAACTCGTCGCTCTCGGCCTGCCACTGGTAGACGTCCCGGACGTTGATCTCGTCGTTCTCGGCGTCGTAGCGGTTGATCTCGGTGATCGACTTGTTCCGGCGGACCTTGCTGCCGCCCACGCGCGTCGAGGTCTGGACCGAGACGAGGTCGAGGGCCGTGAACATCGTCTTCGAGACGTTGATCGGCTCGGTCGTGAACCGCTTTATCACCTCCCCGACCGAGTCCGCGTGGAAGGTGGTGAGGGTGGTGTGGCCCGTGGACATGACCTGGAAGAGGGTCCGCCCCTCCTCGCCGCGGATCTCGCCCATCACGATGTACTCGGGGCGCTGGCGGAGCGCGGCCTCCAGCAGGTCGAACTCGTCTACGTCCCCCTTCCCGTCGTCGGAGAAGGAGGGTCGGGTCACGCTCGCGATCCAGTTGCGCTGGGGGAGTTCCACCTCGCGGGTGTCCTCGATGGAGACGATCTTCGACTGCGAGGGGATGAACAGCGAGACGGCGTTGAGCGAGGTGGTCTTCCCGGAGGCCGTCCCGCCCGCGAAGATGAGCGACTTGTGGTTCTCGATGCAGAGCCAGAGGAAGGCCATCTCGTCGAGCGAGAACGTCTTCCAGTTGATGAGGTCGATCGGCGTGAACGGGACGTCCTTGAACTGGCGGATGGTGTAGTTCGTCCCGTGGTCCGACACCTCCCTCCCGAGGGTCAGCTGCGCGCGCGACCCGTCGGGCAGGCTACAGTCGACCTGTGGCTGGCGCTTCGAGATGCCCTTGCCCGAGCGCTGGGCGAGCTTCACCACGAAGTCGTCGAGCTCCGACTCGCCGTGGTAGACGTTGGAGATGATCTGCTCGTGGTCGGTGTGGTAGACGAACACCGGGGAGTTGTACCCGTCACAGGAGACGTCCTCGACGTTGATGTCGTGCTTGATCGCGTCGATGCGCTCGTAGCCGACGAAGTCCCGTCGGAGCACGTAGAGTAGCTTCTCGACCTGGTACTCGGTGAGCGTCGGGGCGTCCTCCTCGACGAGCGCCGGTTCTGGCCGGACGGCGATGCCGTCGAGGTCGCCCGAGCGGACGACCGGTTCGTCCTCGAAGCCGAACAGCCCCTTCAGCCGCGCGACGACCCCCGACGCGTCCTCCTCTCCCCCGTCGTCTCCCTCCTCGCCCTCGGCCGCGCCGCCCGCCGCGCGCGGCTCGGAGGCCAGCGCCGCGATGTCGCCCTCGTAGAGGTTGTACCGGTCGAGCAGGCGCTTGGTCTCGCGGGCGATGACCTCGCCCCGCGATTCCTCGCCCCCCTTGACGACGATGTCGTCGTCGGAGTACTTGATGGCGGTTCGGAGCTTTCCGGTGAGGAACTCCCGCAGGTCGCGCTCGATCGGCGTGAAGTGTGGCTCGACGACGTAGTACTTCCGCTCGTTTTCCCTCTCCGAGTGGAAGATGATCACGAACGCGTAGGGCTTGTTCACCCAGTAGCGGTCGACCTCGCGGAAGTGCGACTTCTTCGCGAGCGGTACGGCCCGTTCGAGGTCGTAGCGGCCGACCACCGTCGAGTGGCCCTCGACGGTCGAGAAGAACTCGTCCTCGTCCACGTTCGGGTCGACGTCGACCGTGCGCGCCTCGACGATCCCGTCGAGGACCGACGCCGCCGTCCCGCCCCGGCTCAACCGCCCGGAGAGCCGCGTCGAGTCGAACCCGAGCGCCTCGCTCTCGTCGAACGCCACCGCCTCCCCACCGGTGCGTGGCGGCTCCCCGTCCTCGTCGTAGAAGTACTCGCGCTTGTAGTCCTCCCAGGTGTACTCCCCGACCGCGACAGGCGTCCCGTCCGCGCTGTCGGACGCCTCCTCGTCGCCCGAACCCTCCGGGATCCCCGCTCGGTCCGCGAGGGCGTCCTTGCTGGCCATGACGGTTCCACGCCCCACGTGTCAAAAAACTTTTTGTCCATATTGTGAATGTATCGAACCCGTACCTGTCGGGTAAATCGACCGGGTACGTGGGTATCAGGCGACGAACCGCTCGATGCGGTTCATCGCCTCCCGCAGGTCGTCGAGGCCGGTGGCGTAGGAGACGCGGAGGTGGCCCTCCCCGCCCGCGCCGAAGGCCTTTCCGGGGACCATGGCGACCGACTCGGCCTCGAGCAGCGCCTCCGCGAACGCGTCGGCGTCGTCCCAGGGGCACCTCGGGAAGACGTAGAACGCCCCGGTGGCCTCGAAGCAGTCGATCCCTATCTCCGCGAACCGCGCGAGGACGAACTTCCGGCGGCGGTCGTACTGACGGCGCATCTCCACCACCTCGTCGCCGCACTCCTCGATGGCCGTCAGGGCCGCGTACTGGGCCGTCGTCGGCGCCGAGAGCATCGTGTACTGGTGGACGCGGTTCATCGCGCCGATCGCCTCCGCCGGGCCGAGCGCGTAGCCGAGGCGCAGTCCGGTCATCGCGTAGGCCTTGGAGAAGCCGTTGAAGACGATCGTGCGCTCGCGCATGCCCTCCTGGGTGGCGATGGAGGCGTGCTCGCCCTCGTAGGTGAGTTCCGCGTAGATCTCGTCCGCGAGGACCGCGAGGTCGTGCTCGCGGGCGAAGTCGGCGACCGCGGCCACCTGTTCGCGCGTCAACGTCGCGCCGGTCGGATTGTTCGGGTAGCACATGACGAGCGCGTCCGCCTCCTCCGCGCCCGCCTCGGCGAGCACCTCGGGGGTGAGCGCGAAGTCGTCCTCGACGCGCGTCGGGACGGGGAGCACCTCGCCGCCCGCGAAGACGACCCCCGGGACGTAGGAGACGTAGGAGGGCTGGGCGACGGCGACGGTGTCGCCGGGGTTCACGAGCGCGCGGAAGGCGAGGTCGATCCCCTCGCTCGCGCCCGCCGTCACGAGCACCTCCTCGTGGGGGTCGTAGTCGAGGCCGTGGCGCTCGCGGCAGTCGGCGGCGATGGCCTCGCGCAGCTCCCGGGTTCCGCGGTTCGCGGTGTAGGAGGTGCGCCCCCGCTCGAGCGACTCGATGGCGGCCTGTCGCGCGCGCCACGGGGCGGTGAAGTCCGGCTCCCCGACGCCGAGCGAGATGACGTCGTCCATCTCCTCCGCGAGTTCGAAGAAGCGACGGATCCCCGACGGCGGCACCTGCCGGACGCGGTCGGACACCCGGAGCGGGCCGATCGGTTCCGTCGTCGGGTTCGGCCCGCTCATGGCGTCACCGACAGTCGATCGTCGTCGTGGCCGTCGCCGAACTCGATGCCGGCCTCCTTGTAGCTCTCCATTATGAAGTGCGTCACCGTCTGGGTGACCTCGGGGACGGGCGCGATCTGCTCGCTGACGAACCGGGAGAGCTCGCTCATCGAGTCGGCCTCGACGGTCAGCGCGAAGTCGTAGTCGCCGCTGACCAGCCTGAGGGTGCGCACCTCGTCGAACTTGACGAGCCGCGCGGCGATGTCGTCGTAGCCCGTCTCGCGGTCGAGCGTCACGTTGCACTCGACGAACGCGCGCACGCGCTCCCCGTCGACGGCGTCCCAGTCGACGACCGCCTGGTAGCCGCGGACCGCCCCGTCGGACTCGAGCGCGTCGATGGCCGCCGCTACCTCCTCCTCCGCCGCGCCGAGCTGACGTGCGATGTCGGCGGTGTCGTATCGGGCGTTCTCGCACAGCAGGTCGAGGACGTCGCGCTGCGTGTCCATGCCACGTGTCGGGAGGACGGCGATAAAGAGGCTTTCTCCTCGCGGGCCGCGCGGTTCGATCCCTCTAGCGGCCCTTCACATCTCGGAACGCCTCGAAGGGAGGGCGGATGGACCTTATAGATATATTATCTCACGATATACTTATAGGGGTAAACCGCATCGTTGTTCACATGCGCACCCACGCCGTCGGGACGGCGATCGCACTCTACGAGACGGGCGACATCACGCTCGAACAGGCCGCGAACTACGCGGGAGTGACACCTGGCCGGATGGCCGAGAGCCTCCGCGCCCGCGGCGTCGAAATCAGGCAGTACGCCGAGCGCCCCGCCGCGGCCGGCGCGCCCCTCGCCGTCCGCTGAGGTCGGCGGCGTTTTCTACAGCTTGTAAGTCCCGTTCGCGCGAGCGCACGCGCACCATCCACCAGGCGGGCGGATCGCACCGAACGGGAAAACACACATTCCCCTTCGATCCCTACGTTCGGCCATGGTACTCGAAGAATCCGTTCAGGAACTCGAACGCGGCGACGCCGCGCCGAACTTCGCGCTCCCCGGCACCGACGGCGAGGAGTACTCCCTCGCCGACTTCGCCGACTACGAGGCGCTGCTGCTGGTGTTCACCTGTAACCACTGCCCCTACGCGAAGGCGAAGTTCGACCTGCTCAACGAGATCGCGGCGGCGTACGACGAGGTGGCCGTCGTCGGGATCAATCCCAACGACGCCGAGGAGTACCCGGAGGACTCCTTCGACCGGATGGTCGAACTCGTCGAGGACGGGACGATCCGCTACGACGCCTACCTCCGCGACGAGAGCCAGGCGGTCGCCCGCGACTACGGCGCGGTCTGCACGCCCGACCCGTACCTGTTCGGCCGACGCGAGGGCAGCGGGGAGCGACGCGCCTCGGGGAGCGCGAGCGGCGACGGGCAGCGAGCCGAGTTCCGTCTCGCGTACCACGGCCGCCTCGACGACGCGCTCAACCCGGACGCGGAGCCCACGGAGCTCTACGTCCGCGAGGCGATCGACGCCGTGCTCGCCGGCGAGGACGTGGCCCTCGACTTCATGCCCTCGCGGGGCTGTTCGATCAAGTGGCGGGACTGAGCCGGGTCGCCCCGGCGGGTTCTACCCCCCGAAGAGCCGCTCGCGGAGCGTGCGTTCGATGGCCCGCTCGACGAGCAGCACCGACCGGTTCGTGTCGTTGACGACGTCGAAGTGAAGCGAGTCGGTGAGGAGGCGGGAGAGCAGCCCCCGGTCGGTCGCGCCGATCAGCAGTAGCGTGTGGTCCGCGGCCTCGCGGGCGATCGCGCCCTCCACGTCGCCCGAGTCGTCCACCGCGAGGGCGGCGTCGTCCAGGTCGTGCTCGGTGGCCCAGTCAGCGAGGAACCGCTCGCCGGCCTCGCGCTCGTCGGGACCGTCGACGACGTGCAGGAGCGTGATCTCGGAGCCGACCGTGGCGTGGAGCCCCCGCGCCACCTCGGCGGCCAGGTCGCTGTTGTCGTCGCCGTCGGTCGGCAGGAGGACCCGTGAGGCGTCCTGCCCGCGATCCTTGAGCACGAGGAAGTCGCAGGGGAGCTGGTTGGTGAGTTCGCTCAGCGGCCGCTCGGCGCGGCCGGCGGCCCACAGGCGGTCGTCGTCCCAGCCCATGACCACGAGGTCGGCGCGCTTGCGATCGGCGAGGGTGAAGATCTCCTCGAACGAGCGGTGGGTGACGACCGTGGAGGTCTCGCAGTCGACGCCGTAGGTCTCCGCCCGCTCGCGGACGCTCTCCAGCAGGTCGTCGGACTCGGAGACGATCCGCTCGCGCTGGGCTGCACCGTATCTCCCGGCCGCCCGTTCGGGTACCTGAACGATGTGGACGGCGTGGACGACGGCGTCCTCCCGTTCGCCGGCGAGCGTGCAGGCGAGGTCGGTGAGGTGCGACTCGGTGCGCGGGTTCGAGATCGGAACCAGGACGCGGTAGGTGTCCTCGTCGGGCGGTAGCTCCTCGGTGGTGTCGATCAGCGGGACGTACGAGCGGCCGACGAGCCCGCCGAACAGCCACTCCCGCACCGAGAGCTGTCGTTTCGCGCCCTCGAACCGGGCGGATCGGAGGCGCGTCTCCGTCGTCTGGAAGTAGTTGACGACCGTCACCAGCACGACGCCGCCGACGGTGTTGCCGAGCAGGACCGGGATCACGAACTCGGTCATCCCGACGCCGACGGTGAGTTCGCCGAGCAGGACCAGGTACGTCATCTCGGTGAAGGAGACGACGGAGTGGAACAGGCCGCCGAGCGGGATCGACAGGAAGGCCAGGTAGACGACCACGAGCCGGGAGATGGTGTCGCGGGCGGCGTACTCGACCCAGACGACGCCGGCGACGATGAGCCCGGCGAAGGCCGCCTTGGTGAACAGGGACCACCACCCAGTCTCGACGCCCTTCTGGCTCAACTCCGCCGCGACCGTCGCGGCCTCCGGCGAGAGCACGCTGCCGAACGCGAGGGCGGCCGCCCCGGCCGCCCCGCCGGCGAAGTTGCCCGCCAGCACGACCAGCCAGTTGCGCAGCAGCGCCGGGACGCTGGCCAACCGCTCGAGGGTGAGCGCGACCGGCGGCAGCGTGTTCTCCGTGTACAGCTGATAGCCGCCGATGATGATGTAGATGAACCCGAGGGGGTAGAGGAGCGCGCTCAACACCGGATCGCCGCCCGTCTCGGCCGTCAGCGAGACGTACAGCAGGAACGTGATGGTGATGGCGAAGCCGCCCGCGAGCGCGCTGAAGAACAGTTCCCGGCTCCCGGAGGTGATCTCCTCGTCTGCGGCCGCGACGATCCGCTGGAACACCTCGTCCGAGGAGAAGCGATCCCGGACGACCTTCCCGACCGCCGGCGCGCCGCTTCTCGACCGCTCGACCGCCTCGCGAACGGACTCCTCGGGATCGAGGCCGTCAGAACCTGCCATTACCGGGGGAACCCACCCCGAAAACTAAGCGTTTGGCATCCCGCTCGCCGCCCGCGCCCGGATCAGTCGTCCGTCTCGGCGACGCCGCCTCCGCTTCCGTACCGCGCCCGACGGAGGCCGTCGCAGACCGTCCCCTGTCCCGTCATGTTCGTCCTCGCCAGGCGCGCGCGCCGGTGGACGAGGTCGAACGAATCGACCGTGAACGGGTCGCCGTCCGGCGTGGCGAACAGGCGGTCGTCCGGTCCCTCGGCGATCCCCGCGTCGGTCGCCTTCTCGACGTAGCGCGCGAGCGGTTCGCGGGGGACGAACACGACGAGCGCGTCCCCGTCGAGGTCGACCGACGCGCGGTCGGGTTCGGCGTCGAGGGTCACGTCCCGGCGGCGGAGGCGGGCGACCTGCGCGGGGCGCACGCCCGCGTCGAGCAGCGCCTCGACCGCCCGGTACTGGCGGGCCAGGCGCGCCTTGTCGTCCAGGACCGCCCGGACCGCCTCCACGCCCTCCGTCGCGTCCTCGAAGACCGCCTCGAAGTCGCGGTCCGCGTTCACTCCCTCGGTGATCTCCCGTTCGTGCATGTGATCGACCAGTTCGACCCGGACCGCCTCGACGCCGTCGAGCGCGAGGGTCTCCTCCCGGGCGTCGCTCGCCATCATCCACGCGAAGGCGGGCGAGCACCACGCCGTCGGGAGCGCCATCCGGACGGAGACGCGCGGGGGGTCGACCTCGACGCGCTCGACGTACTCTAGCTCGACGATCGAGCGGTCGAGTTCCGGGTCGGTGACCCGGTCCAGCCGGTCGAGGACGGCCGTTCGCGTGACCGCGGAGGCGCGTCCGCTCATCAGTCGTCGGCCGCCGCCGGACCTCGGTCGTACTGATCGGCGAGGTCGAACCGCTCGCTGATCTCGTCGCCCCGGAGGTCGCTCGCCCGCCGCGGGATGTCGATGTCGTAGAGCCGCGCGGCGTTCTCTCCCATCACCTTCCGTTTCACGTCGAGGTCGAACTCCACGCCGTATTCGGCTTCCTGATCGGACGCGAGTTCGAACTCCATGACCGCCTCGACGAGCCAGTCGGGTTCCCAGATGGCGTAGTCGCTGCCGAACAGCACCCTGTCCTCGCCCAGCCAGAACAGGAGTTCGCCCAGGATCTCGCCGAACTTCCGCGGGCGCGACAGCGCGAGCGGCGCGGCGACGGCGAGGCCGCCGTAGACGTTCGGCTCCTGGGCGGCGATCCAGCAGAAGTCGTCGAGCCGCGGCAGTCCGACGTGTTCGACGACGAAGTTGAGTTCCGGGAACGAGGTGGCGGCGTCGTCCACGTCGGCGACGTCGAAGGCGTCGCGGTTGAGCGGGCGGATGGTCGGTCCCTTGTGCGGGTGGATGTTCTCGATGCCGAGTTCGGCGCACTTCTCGAGGTACTCGAAGGCCTCTTCGGAGTCGAGCCGCCAGCCCTTCGAGTCGCCCTTCCACTCGGCGGTGTAGAGTTTCACCCCCTGGAGGTCGTACCGCTCGTGGTCGCGTTCGAGCTGCTCGAGGCCCTCCTCGCCGTCGCGCGGGTCGAACCGTCCGTTTAAAATGAATCGCTCGGGGTGCTCCTCCGCCAGTTCGGCGTTCTGCTCGGTCGTGTTGAACCCCTCCTCGTAGAACTCGCTGAGGTACGTCGGCTGGAAGATCGCCACGTCCACGTAGCCGTCGCGAAACAGGTCGCGAAGCAGCCGATCGGGCCCGTACTTGCGGTACTCCGAGAGGTCCCACTGGTGCTCCTCGGGCGTGAAACCGGTGTGGTAGTCGTAGAAGCACTGGATGAACTGCTCTCCCCCTTCGTGGACGATGTTCTCCTCGCTCGCGTCCCACATGTGGACGTGCGAGTCGAGGACGAACACGTCCTCCCCGTCGTACTGGTACATACCGATTCTACATGAGCACATGGTAGCAAATCACTTGTGACTAATTGACGTGATCCTGAACGTCTGGACGCCGTGGACATACCTTTTACTCGTCGCCGGACGTGCGGTGGAACGCCATGCGAGCCGCCCGACTACACGAGTACACCGACGACATGAGCGAGGCGCTCTCCATCGACGAGGTGGACCGCCCCGAACCGGCGCGCTCCGATCACGTGATCGTGGAGGTCGAGGGCGCGGGCTGGTGCCAGACGGACAACCACATCATCGAGGGGATGTGGACGGACTACGTCGAGCAGGACCTCCCGCTGACGCTGGGCCACGAGAACGCCGGGACCGTCGTCGAGACCGGAGAGGAGGTGACGACCGTCGCCGAGGGCGACCGGGTCATCTGTCACCCGGTCCTCCCCTGCGGGAAGTGTCGGCCCTGTCGGATGGGCGAGGACATGCACTGCGTGAACCTCTCGTTCCCGGGGCTCACGACCGACGGGGGATTCGCGGAGGCGCTGCTCACCTCGGAGCGGTCGGTGGTGGCGCTGCCCGACGGCGTCGATCCGATCGACATCGCCCCCCACGCCGACGCGGGGATCACCGCCTACCACGCCGTCAAGAAGGCCGTCTCGCGGCTCGTCCCCGGCGACTACGCCGTCGTGGTTGGCGTGGGCGGGCTCGGTCACATCGGGCTGCAGTGTCTGGATGCCATGAGCGCCGCACGGATCGTCGCCCTCGACGTGAAGTCGGAGGCGCGCGAACTGGCCGAGGAGCTCGGCGCGGACTACACGCTCGATCCGGGGAGCGACGACGTGCCCGCCGAGATCGAGTCGATCACCGACGGCCAGCTGGCGAAGCAGGTGGTCGACTTCGTGGGGCGGGATCCGACGCTCGCGCTCGCGCCGGAGATCGTCGCCGGGACCGGCGAACACCACGTCGTCGGGTACGGCGGGCACGTCCACGAACCGGCGCAGTCGCTCGTCAGCGGCGAGTTCTCCTACGTCGGCACGCTCGTCGGCAAGTACACCGAGCTCCAGGAACTGATGGCTCTCGTCGCGCAGGGCGACGTCGAACTCCACACATCGCGCTACGGGCTGGAGGAGATCAACGACGTGGCCGAGCGCCTCGAACACGGCGAGATCGAGGGCCGGGCGGTCATCACGCCGAACGCCTGAGACGGCGGGACGACCGATTCTCCGGCCGGTCAGTCGGCGCTCTCGGCGGACGTCCCCTCGCCGCGGAGGAACCGGTCGTAGGCGGACTGGAAGTCCTCGTCGCCCTCGGCGATGCGGGCCCAGTCGGCCAGCCCGCGCTCCTCGGGCGTCCCCTCGATCGTGTTGTCGAGGAAGAGCGCGACGATCCCCCCGACGGCCATGTTCGTCGTCCCGAGGATGTAGAGGGTCCCGCCGACGGCGTTCGTCGCGAGGACCGACCCGACGACGGGTACGGTCGCGAGTCCCTGCTGGAACGCCGTCGCGTCGCCCACCGCGCTCATGTACGAGGGGACGGCCATCCCCGCGAAGACGGCGAGGCCGATCGTAAAGAGGTTCCGCGAGGAGTCGAGGTCGACGTACTTCAGGTTCGACAACCCCACGGCGACGATCTGCCCGAACATGGCGATGTAGAGCCCGCCGACGATGGGGTCCGGGATGGTCGCGATGAGGGTCCCGAAGTAGCCGACGAAGCCGACGACGAGCATCACCGTCGCGCCGATCTGGACGACGTAGCGCGAGGCGACCCCCGTCAACCCGATCGCGCCGATGTTCTCCGAGTAGGAGGTCGACCCGCCGGTCCCCATCATCCCCGCGAAGACGTTCATCAGCCCCTCCATGCCGATGCCGTGGTTGATCCGTCGCTCGCTCGGCGCGCCGACGCCCGAGAGGCGGGCCACGGCGTGGTAGTCCGCGAAGCTCTCGATGATCGACGCGAGGACCCCGGCGAACATGCCGACGACGAACGACGCCTGGACCCTCGGCATCCCCCACATGAACGGGTAGACGGCGTAGACCGGTTCCGCCGAGGCGACCGAGCGCAGGTCCACGTAGCCGATCGACCCCGGCGCGTACACCCCGGCGACCGAGAGGACGGCCGCGACGGTCCACGCACCGGCGATGCCGAGGATGACGGGAAAGAGGCCGAACGCCCGGCTCCGGTCCCCCAGGTACTGCGAGAACAGGACGATGAGCCCGAGCGTGAGGCCGACGAGCCACCAGTTCTGCTGTGCGCCCGCGACGCCGGGGTTCACGTCGACGATCTGCGGGGCGGAGAAGAGCGACAGGCCGATGAGCGCCACCACGGGGGCGACGACGACCGGCGAGATGTACGAGCGGAGGCGGCCGACGACGCCGAGGTAGCCGATGGCGACCTCCGCCAGCGCCGCGACGACGATCGCCCCCTGGAGGTAGAGCAGCTTCGACTGCCAGTCGGGCAACCCGGCGACGGCGGGGGCCGCCGCGACGATGGCGATGCCCGGCGCGAGCATCGAGAACGGCGCGCCCTGGACGATCGGATACCGGTTCCCGAACGTCGTCTGCGCCAGCGTCGCGACCCCGGAGACGACGAAGAACGTCCCGACGAACTTCGCCGTCACGTCCTCCGGCATCCCCATCAGGCCGGCAAGGATCAGCGGCACCGCGATGTTCGCCCCCACCATCGTGAGGTAGTGCTGGACGCCGAGGACCACCGACGTCCCCATCGGCGGCCTGTCCTCGATCCCGTACTCGACCAGCGACGCTCTCCCCTCGCTCGACGCTCCTCCCTCGACCGGGTCGTCCACCCCGGTCGGGCTGTCCCCCTCGCTCGCATCGTCACCCTCGTATCCCATGCAAATTGTCCGAGGATCGACGACCGCCCGGATAAAGGCGTCGTCACGCGATCACGGTGTCCGAACGTTTACATACGAGGGGGAGGCCAGCGACCCCGTGCGCTGAGAGTCGCCGTGCGGCGTTCCGCGGTTGCGCGACGCACCGCCGCACGCCCCCTCGCCGGCCGCCCGCAGACCCCCGGGCGGCTCCCGCCGGCCCCCCGCGTCGCCTGTTCGCCCACCTTTTGCTGCGGGAGCGGCCGGAGGCCGCTCCCGGGCAAAACCTGGACCAAAACCTCGGTGCTCCCTTCGGTCCGCGCCGAGTCCGTTCGTTCGGCCTCCGGCCTCACTCACGGTAGCGCGACACCATGCCTCGCGAGCACTGTCCGCGGAGTCGCCTGTTCGCCCCGAGGCTTTTGCCCTCGCCGCGCGAGACGGAGCCATGAACGACGTCGTTCCCGAGCGCATCGAACGGTTCGCCCGCCTCGTCGGTCCCGACGCCGACGCGGTCGTCGCGGAGATGGACGCCTACGCCGAGAAGCGGGACTTCCCGACGGTCGGCCCCGCCGTCGGAGGCTGGCTGCGCCTGCTCGCGACGATGGTCGGTGCGGAACGGATCTTCGAGTTCGGCTCGGGATTTGGCTACTCGGCCTACTGGTTCGCCGGGGCGCTCCCCGAGTCCGGCGAGGTCGTCCTCACCGACCGCGACCCGGATGACCTCGCCCGCGCCCGCGCGTACCTGGAGCGCGGCGGCTACCTCGACCGCGCCGCCTTCGAGCAGGGCGACGCGGTCGAGGTCGTCGAGCGCTACGACGGCCCGTTCGACGCGGTGCTGATCGACAACGAGAAGCATCGCTACGCGGAGGCGTTCCGCGCCGTTCGGGGGAAGGTCGCCCCCGGCGGCGTGGTCGTCGCCGACAACGCGATCACCGCCGATCCGATCGACTTCGACGCGCTGGTCGCCCTGATGGACGGCGAATCGGTCGAGACAGACGAGCACACGCGCGGCGTCCACGAGTACCTGACGACCGTCCGCGACGATCCGGCGTTCGAGACGGCGCTGATCCCCGTCGGGGAGGGGATCGCGGTGAGCTACCGCACCGGGTAGCGGCGCGTCGATCGCCAGACGGGGCTCGGTTCTATGACAAACGTTAGTAGTCAGCAGTTCCACCGTTCGTACATGCCAGGCGGCACTGACATGACGCTTCGACCGTTTCTCTGGCGAGCCGAACGGCTCTACCCGGACACGGAGATCGTCTCTCGGACGGCGGAGGGCATCACGCGCTACACCTACCGGGAGTACGGCGACCGCGTCCGCCAGCTCGCGAACGCCCTCGACGACCTCGGCATCGAGGCGGGTGACCGCGTGGCGACGTTCTGCTGGAACCACCACCGGCACTTCGAGGCGTACTTCGCCACGCCCTCCATCGGCGCGCAGCTGCACACGATCAACCCACTGCTCCCTGCAGAGCACATCCGCTACATCGTCGGCAACGCCGAGGACCGTGTGCTGTTCGTCGATCCGTCGCTGATCGAGGCGCTCGAACCCGCCGTCCAGTCGCCGGAGTTCGACGCGGTGGAGCGGTACGTCGTGATGGGTGAGGAGCCCCCCGAGACCTCGCTCGATCCCGTCGTCTCCTACGAGGAGTTCATCGGCGACCGTCCGACGGAGTACGACTGGCCGGACGTGGGCGAGGACCAGCCCGCGGGGATGTGCTACACCTCCGGCACGACCGGAAACCCGAAGGGTGTCGAGTACACCCAGAAGATGCTCTGGGCGCACACGATGGCGACGATCACGCCCCAGGGGCTCGGAATCGCCTCCGACGACGTGGTGATGCCCGTCGTGCCGATGTTCCACGTCAACGCGTGGGGGATGCCGTTCACTACCACCGCCGGCGGCGCGAAGCACGTCTACCCCGGCCCCTCGCCGACCCCCGAGGACCTCGCCGGCCTCATCGAGGAGGAGGCGGTCACCATCACCGCGGGCGTTCCCACCGTGTGGCTCGGGCTGATGGACTACTGCGAGGAGCACGACGTCGACCTCTCGTCGCTGGAACACGTCATCGTCGGCGGGTCGGCCGCGCCGAAGTCCATGATCCGCTGGTTCGACGACCGGGGCGTCGAGGTGCTCCACGCCTGGGGCATGACCGAGATGTCGCCGATCGGCTCCATCTCGCACCTCAAGGCGGACCTGGAGAGTGCTGACTACGAGACGCAGGTGGACAAGCGCGCCAAGCAGGGCCTCATGGTGCCCGGCCTGGAGTTCCGCGTCGTCGACGACGACGGCGAGGAGGTGCCGTGGAACGGCGAGGACTTCGGCGAGCTCTGGGTGCGCGGCCCGTGGGTGACGACGGAGTACTTCAAGCGCCCCGACGCGAACGAGGAGGACTTCGAGGACGGCTGGCTGAAGACCGGCGACGTCGTCACCGTCGACGAGGACGGCTACATCAAGATCGTCGACCGCGCGAAGGACGTGATCAAGTCCGGCGGGGAGTGGATCTCCAGCGTCGAACTGGAGAACTCCGTCATGGCCCACGACGGCGTGGCCGAGGCGACGGTCATCGGCGTCCCCCACGAGAAGTGGCAGGAGCGGCCCATCGCGTTCATCGTCGCCGCGGAGGGGGCCGACGAGGCGACCGTCGAGTCCGAGGTGATGGACATGCTCGCGGCGGAGTACCCGAAGTGGTGGCTCCCCGACGACGTGGTGTTCATCGACGACGTCCCGAAGACCGCCACCGGGAAGTTCTCGAAGAAGGACCTCCGCGATCGGTACAGCGACGCGTCGATGTTCGAGGGGCAGGCCCCCGAGGAGGCGGCCCCCGACGACGACTGAGACTCGAAGCGACTCGTTTTCGGACCTTCCCGTTGAACTGTCGTTCCGGCGTTA
The DNA here is from genome assembly GCF_029338575.1 of Halomarina halobia. Taxonomy (GTDB): domain Archaea; phylum Halobacteriota; class Halobacteria; order Halobacteriales; family Haloarculaceae; genus Halomarina; species Halomarina halobia. The sequence continues at coordinate 1,272,474 of NZ_CP119992.1, read as the reverse complement.
CGGGTTTCAGGAGCTACATTACGCTCGAAACCGTACTCGGTGACTATGGAACTGTTGGACGAGGGCGTCGTTCCGGAGCACGCGCGGGGCGTCAAGCGGGAGGCCCGCGAGTTCGCCGCGGAGCACATCGCCCCCGTGGCACGGGAGTACCACAACTCCGGGGAGTACCCGTGGGAGATCCTCGAGGCGGGGATGGACGCGGGGCTCGTCGCCCAGGACATCGACGAGGAGTACGGCGGGCGCGGCCTCGACCTCCACGAGATGCTCGCCATTGCCGAGGAGTTCTTCCGCGCGGACGCGGGCATCGGCCTGACGATGATGCTCGCCTCCTTCGGCGCGGAGATCGTCGAGGAGTTCGGCAGCGAGGAGCAGAAGGAGGAGTACCTCCGTCCGGTGGCCGAAAACGAGGCGATCACGGGGCTCGCCGCCTCCGAACCGGAGACGGGCAGCGACCTCGCGGGGATGACCACGAGCGCCGAGCGCGACGGCGACGAGTGGGTGATCGACGGCGAAAAGTACTGGATCGGCAACGCCGTCGAGGGCGACTGGGTCACCCTCTACGCGAAGACGGGCGACTCCGACGACCGCTACTCGAACTACTCGCTGTTCATCGTCCCGACGGACGCGCCGGGGTACGAGGCCGAGCACATCCCCGAGAAGATCGGCATGCGCGCCTCCAAGCAGGGACATATCGTCCTCGACGACTGCCGGATCCCGGAGGAGAACCTGATCGGGGTCGAGGGTGCGGGCTTCTACATGCTCGCGGAGTTCTTCAACCACGGCCGCGTGGTCGTGGGCGGGCACGGCCTGGGGCTGGCCGCCGCCGCCATCGAGGAGGCGTGGGAGTTCGTCCACGGCCGGCAGGCGTTCGGCCGCGACGTGAGCGAGTTCCAGGCCGTCCAGCACATCCTCGCGGACATGCGCACGGAGTTCGAGTCGGCACGAGCGCTCACCTGGCGGGCCGCGGACAGGGTCGCGGCCCAGGACAACGCCGGGCTGTGGGCCGCGATGGCGAAGACGAAGGCGACCGAGACGGCGAACGACTGCGCCGAGCGCGCGATGCAGCTCCACGGCGGGCGATCGATCCTCCGGGATCGGCGCGTCTCGCGGGTCTACCGCGACGTCCGCATCCCGGTCGTCTACGAGGGCGCGAACGAGATCCAGCGCAACCTCGTCTACAGCCAGTCGACGTTCTGATCGGGGCCCCAACCTTTTCGTCGCCTCCCCGCGTCGGGGACGTATGCGCCGCGCGACGCTGCTCGTGCTGGTCGGCCTCGGCCTCGTCGTGTTCCCCGAACCCGCGACGACGCTGCTGGGCGTCGTCGTCTTCCTCGCGGGAGTCGTCCTCTACCTCCGGTAGGGTTCCGAAGCCCTCAGAAGCCCTCGCGGAGGACCGTCTCCTCCGGCGGGAACAGGGCCGAAAGCGTCTCGCGCGCCTCGGCGCTCGCGTCGAGGCGACCGAACCGCGCCGCCTCCTCGACCGAGAGGTAGCCCACGGCGTGCCGCTCGCCCCTGATGCGGTGGGTGAACCAGTGGTGTCGGCCGGTGCAGCACAGTTCGTCGCCGTCGTAGATGCCCCGGCGCGCGCCGATCCGCGCCGGAGCGGGGAGGTCGTCCGGACCGTCGAGCGGGTCCGGGCGCTCGGTCGGGCGGAAGGCGTAGGTGACGAGTCGGCGGAACGCCTCGACGTCGGCGTCGGGGACCGGGCGGTAGTCGTACTCGGCGTCGGTCATGGTCGACGGTGCGCGCGTGCCGGCTTAAACGCACCTCGGGGGGTCGCGCGCTACCGAGCGACGCGGGGGAGGGCTCCGGCTACGTGACCGTCCCGACGCCCAGCGCCTCGCGGACGGCGGCGCTCGGGTTCAGCCGGTCGACCACCGCGCCGACGTCGACCGCCTCGACCTCGGGCGGCGCGTCGTCCCGGCGCTGGAGCGCCCGGACGTGTCGGAGGTACGACAGCCGGAGAAGCCATACCGCCCCCCTCGTGCCCGCCTCGCTGTCGAGGTAGTAGGTCACCCACCCGGACTCGGGGTGGACGTGGTGCGGCGAGGCGACGCCCTCCTCGACCAGAGCGTCCCTGAGTCGCCTCGTGAGCGGTACGTCGACCTGCCACTCCCCGTGGAGGTGGCCGATCTCGCGCCCCCCGACGGTGAACTCCCGGCCCGCGAAGCGGTGTGGCGCGGTCGAGACGCCGGGCCAGGTTTCGACTTCCGCTGTGATGTCGATCATGGTCTCACGGCGGACAGGGTCGGCGCTCGGCGACGGGCGTCGAACGCGCCGCGTCCGTCGATACTGAGTAGGACGCGGGCGTGGATGAGGGCGTCGCCTACCGGTCCCGATCGTCCACGAGGAGGCGGTAGTCCTCGAGGGCCTCCCGCACCCGCTCGGCTCCGTCCGTCCCCTTACGCTCGGCCCCGCAGGCGACCCACCCCGTTCCGTCGCCGTGGCGGGTGCAGCCGTAGCGGGTGTAGCCGTACGGACGGTAGGCGTCGTCGGTCTCGAGCACGACGTCGATGACGCCGTCCGCCCGTCCGTCGTCGGGGGCGACGGCGGCACGAGTGGCCTCGTCGTGGTCCATCACCCACACCGCGACGGCGTCGCCGCCGAGCAGGTCGCGCGCCTCGCGCTCCGTCAGGGGAGCGTCGGGCCACTCCTCGATCGGTGGCGGGGCCATGCGACGCGTTCGCACTGCTGGGGCTTAGCGACTGCGGCGACTACTACGTACGGAATACTCTCACCGTGTCAAACAATAACCCGCTCCGCGGGCCCGATCGGCCGTCGACTCCCCGCGTCCGGACTCGCGTTTTATGCTACGCCCGGCCGACAGGTACGGCATGGCAGACGTCGATCTCACCGTGCTGGATCGAGGGCGCGTCCGCGCCGACACGAACTTCGTCGTCGACGGCTCCGCCGTCGCCACGGCGTCGAACCCGGACCCCGAACACGATTACGCCGCGTTCGCGGTGTGGAACCTGGTGATCGAGACGCCGGAGGCGACCGTGCTCTGGGACACCGGGTCGCATCCGGAGGCGGGCGACGGCTACTGGCCCGAACCGCTGTACGACGCGTTCGCGCACGTCGACGCCGCGGACCACCCCCTCCCGGACGACCTCGACGCGGCGGGCTACGACCTGGCCGACGTCGACGCCGTGGTGACGAGCCACCTCCACCTCGATCACGCGGGCGGCCTCGAACACTTCGCCGGGACGGACGTGCCGATCTACGTCCACGCCGAGGAACTGCCCTACGCCTACTTCAGCGCCAAGACGACGGAGGGCTCGATCGCCTACCTCGCGTCGGACTTCGACCACGACCTGAACTGGCGGGTGGTCTACGGGGAGCGCGCGACGCCCTTCGAGGGGGTCGAACTGCTCCATCTGCCCGGACACACGCCGGGGTTACTGGGCGCACTGATCCACCGGTCCGATAACGATCCAGTGCTCGTCGTCGGCGACGAGGCGTACGTGGCGGCGAACTACGAGGAGGGGCGGCCGATGGCGACGAGCCTGCTCTGGAACAACGCCGCGTGGCGCGAGACGCTCGCCCGCGCGCGGGAGATCGAGCGCCGGAACGACGCCTACGTCGTCCTCGGGCACGACCTGGAGCGGTTCGAGGAGATGCAGTCGGTGCTCTGATCACGCCGCCCCGTTCGTCACCCCGTTCACCAGCCCCTCCAGCCGCGCCCAGACGACGAGCGTCGCGGGCGTGACGAGCAGCGCGGTGAGGTAGGCGTAGAGGATCGAGAGGCCGGTGAGGACGCCGAACTGCCCGAGGATGGGCGTGATGGCGAGCACGAGCACGCCGATGCCGAAGACCGTGGTGAGCATGCTTCCCGTGAGCGCCCCGCCGGTCCCCTGGACGGTCCGGGTCAGCGCCGGCCCGAGGTCGCGCTCCTCGTACTCGTCGGCGAAGCGGTGGACGACGTGGACCGAGTAGTCGATGCCGAGGCCGATCGTGATCGAGAGGATCGTCGCCGTGAGCGCGTTGAACGGGATGTCGAGCGCGCGCATCGACCCGCCGATGAGGGCGAGGGTGACGAGGATCGGGACGAGGTTGGCGATCCCGAGCGACCAGTAGCCCGCGATGGCGCGGTAGACGACCACGAGGAAGACGGCGGTGAGCGCGAGCGCCAGCGCGAGGCTGCGGAACGCGGACGCGAAGATGACGTCCGAGACGGCGGCGAAGACGACCGTCTGGCCGGTGGCGGTCGCGTCGGCGCGGTGGCGCTCGGCCATCCGTCGACCCGCGTCGGCGACGGCGTCCTGCTCGGCGTCGCCCTCCGCGGCGTAGACGACCTGCGCGCTCCGGTGGTCGGGCGCGAGGTAGCGCTCGGCCCCCTCGCCCGCGGGCGACGATTCGAGCGCGGCGTACACCTCCCCGAGGTTCCGGTCGGGGACGCCGTTGCCGTCCCGGTCGTTGCGCTCGACGAGCGCGGCGAACTCGGGGTCGGCGGCCGCCCGCGCCTGGATCACCGAGAGGACGCTCTCGGAGCGCGCCCGGCGGTCCTCGCTGACGAGGGGTGCGGGCGGGTCCTCCTCCGCGCGGTGGATCGCCTCCAGGGCGGTGTCGCGCTCCATCGGCCCCTCGACGTAGACCGTCACCGACTGCCGGTTGCCGGAGGCGAAGTTCGATTCGAGGTAGTCGAGCGTGCTCGTGACCGTGTACTCCCCGGGTGCGAACGGTTCGGGGAGGGCGTCCAGGTACGCGGGCGTCTCCTCGGGCGGGAGGAAGTCCTCCTGCCGGAAGCTCGTGTCCACGCCCGTCGCGTAGCCCCCGGCGGCGACCGTGAGCACGGCGACGACGAGCAGGACCGCGACCGGCGCGCGCCGCGCGAGGACGACGCCGGCCGAGAGCGCGCGCCCGAGGGCGGTCCCCTCGCGCCCGAGGGGTTGCTGGCTGAACTGGGGGAGCCACGTGTCGGCGGCCAGTCGGTCGAGGAGGAGCTTCGCCGCCGGGAGGAACACCCCGAAGATGAGGAAGGTGAACGTGATGCCGACGGCGGCGACGAGGCCGAACTGTCGGATCGGGCCGAGCGAACTCGTCCCGTTGGCGGCGAAGCCGATGACGGTCGTCCCGGTGACGATGAAGAACGCGACGAGGAGCTGTCGGAGGGTGCGGCGCATCGACTCGTCGCGCGACGCGGTGGGGCGCTCCTCGCGGTAGCGGTTGATCGCGTGGATGCCGAAGTCGATCCCGACCGCGAGCAGCAGCGGAGGCACCGCGATGAGCAGCTGGGAGAACGGGACGCCGACGAGCCCGGTGAACCCGAACGTCCAGACGAGCGTCATCGCCAGCGCGACCACCCCCAGCAGGAGGTCGAGCGGGTCGCGGTAGGCGACGACGAGGAAGAGGACGATGAACAGCGCCGCGGCCGGCACGACGACGATCAGCGAGTCGAAGATGACCCGCGAGAACTCGTCGTTCACGAGCCCCGAGCCGAACACCTCGATGCCGGGCGCGGTGGCGGCGACGACCCGCTCGGACCTGAGCTGGATGCTCGTCAGCGCGTCGGCGCTCCCGCCGGGACCGGCGGTCTCGGAGTAGGCGGGGACGTCGTGGGAGACGGAGCCGATGCTCGCCGAGGCGGTGGCCGACTCGGGGTTGAAGTCCGTCGAGAGGCTGGCGTCGAAGCCCGGTCGATCGGCGGCGCGGCGGACGGCGGCGTCGATCTCGCCCGGGGTCGCCCGCTCGACGGCGCGGATCTGTGCGTCGAGCGTGGTCGCGGTCGGATCGAGCTCGCGGGCGACCCCCTGGGCGGCGCTGCTCGTGCCGACCACGCGGAGGTCGGGGCGCTCCGAGAGCGCCTCCTGCGTTTCGAGCATCCGCAGCAGCGCGGGCTTCGAGAGGACGTTCCCCTCGCGCTGGATCAGCGACGTGCTCGCGGTGCCCGGCGCGAACGGCGGCGTGAACTCGCGGCTCACGTCCTCGAACGCCGCCTGCGCGGGGACGTCGGTCGTGAACTGGTCCGTGCCCGTCTCCGTCGAGATGTTCCCGAGGCCAACGGCGAACACGCCCGTCAGGAGCAGGAAGGCGAGGACGACCGTCTTCGTCCGCTCGACGACGAGGGCGTCGACCCGATCGACGAGGCGCGCGACGTCCATCGTCGGTCAGCGGCGACCGACGAGGAGGTAGCCGAGCGCGAGCGCGCCGAGGCCGCCGACCCCCAGCAGCCACCGCTGCCACAGCACCCCGCCGCCCTCCCCTCGCTCGATCTCGACGGGCACACGGTAGGTCGAGGAGAGCCGCGTGTCGCCGTCGCCGTCGTCGTACTGGAAGTCGAGCGAGACCGGGTAGTCCTTCGCCAGCGCGCTCCCGGCCACGCTCACCCGGAAGGTGAGCGTGGCGGACTCGCCGGGGTCGAGCGCCCGGACGTACGCCTCGCTGTCGTCCACCGACACGGGGTCGTCGCCGAACAGCTTCGCCGACACGTCGGTCACGCGCTCGTCGCCGGCGTTGGTCACGCGCAGGCGAACCTCGCCGGAGTCGCCTGCCGAGACGTTCGTCCGGATCGACTCGACGGCGAAGGCGTCCCGCTCGGCGCTCACGTTCGTCGCGACGTACAGCGGGGCGCTCTCGGTCACGCTCCCGTCGTCGGTCGGGTAGCGGACGACGAGGTCGAACTGCCGCGGGCCGGCGCTCGCGGCGTCGCTCACGGAGAGGTCGTACGCGAACCGGGCCTCCTCGCCGGCGGCGAGGTCGCCGAGGGCGTACTCGGTCTCGGTCGCGGTGACCGTCCCCCCGCGCTCGCGCAGGAGGAGCACGGCGTCCTCCACGTCGTTCGGCCCCGCGTTGGCGATCGTTCCCGAGAGGGTACCGTCGGCCCCGACGCGCAGCGTCGAGTTACCGTCCTCGATCGCGAACGACTGGCGCTCGCCGGGGGTCACGCCCGCCGCGTACGGCCCCGCGCGCCCGCGGTTCCCCGCCTCGTCGGTGTAGTCCGCCGTCACGTCGATCGCGTACGAGCGGTTCTCCGCGCTCGGCGCGAACGACGCCTCGGCCTCGATCGTCGCCTCCTCGCTCGCGCCGAGGTCGCCGACGTAGACCCGCGCGGTGGGTGCGCCGCCGAACGTGAGCGCCGCGTTCGACGACTGCAGCGTGACGGCCACCGCCGAGAGGTCCTCCTCGCCGTCGTTCTCGACGACCACCTCGACGGTCCCGGTCCCGCCCGCGTTCGCGGACGTACTCGCCGAGGCGATCTCGAGGTCGGCCGGGACGGCCTGCGGACCGGACGGCGCGGGGGGTTGCGGTGGCGCTCCCGCTCCCCCGTCAGTTCCCGCCGTCGCGTTCGTCCCGTTCTCCGGGGCCTCCTGTCCGAACGCGGTCGGCGCGACGCCGACCGCGACCGCCGAGAGGACCAGCACCGTCGCGAGGAGGAGGGGCCGCCGCATCAGAACCACCGCCGCCCGCGGTCGAACGCTGTTGTCATTGTCCTACAGACAGGCCGAACGCGTGATAAGGGCCTCGAAAGGCGTCGGCGGGTGCGGCGGTCGCCGCGCTCATCGGGCCGCGTCGTCGCCGCCGGTCTCGACGAGTCCGTACGTGTTCCGCAGGTGGTCGACGATCCAGTCGACCGTGTCGGGGTCGTAGGTCCAGAAGCCGTAGTACCGGCGCGGCTCGCGCTCCTCGGCCAGGAGCGCGCACTTGTTCGCGTCGACGCCCGCCCCGTCGTAGACGACGAACCACGAGTTCGCGATCTCCCTCGAACGTTCGACGTGGACGGTGAACGACTCGTGGTCGGGAACCTCCCCGTCGGGAACCGCGTAGGCGTGGACGTCGAGGTTCCGCCGACCGCCGAGCTGCTCGTAGACGTCGAGCTGGGTACCGAGTACCGAGAGCTTCTGGAAGCCGGCGTGGAGTTCGCCGCTCCCGACGCGCCAGGCGCGGTCCTCGATCTCCCGCGAGGCGGCGATCATCTGTCGCGTGTCGTAGGAGGTGAACATGGTCTCGTCGAGGTGATCGAGGATGGGCCGGTAGGGACTGTCGCGCTCGAAGTGCGGCTCCGTCGCGCGCCGCGGATTGACGAGGTCGTCGACGTCGGCGGCCGTGAGGAACTCCTCGTCCTCGCTGAGGACGACGTAGTCGCGCGGCCCGCCCGCCGCCTCCCCCCGCTCGACGACGACGTTGCGGTCGGCGAAGTGCTCGCGCAACGTCTCGGTGACGCTGGCGTCGGCGTTGAAGACCGTGAGCGTCCGCTCGTGGGCTTCGACGCCAGCTATCAGTTCGGTGAGAGACATACCTCCGTGTGAAGCCACACGACACCGCGTCATATAGACCTTTACCCGGCCCCGACGGGGCGGTTTCTCGACACGACCCGAAGCGACCGGACGAGCGTTCGGTCGTTCACGGACGACCGTGTCGATATTTACCAATCTATCATAATCAATGTGTGCTAACGTATGGTAAACGCTTTAGTTCGCACGATCCGTTTTCCCGGGTACGGACCTTCGGGCCGTTGATTTCACATGACTGACAACGAACTGGTCTGGCGCATCGCCGGCGGTTCTGGTGACGGGATCGACTCCACCAGCCAGAACTTCGCGAAGGCGTTGATGCGCTCGGGCCTCTCGGTCTTTACGCACCGGCACTATCCGTCGCGCATCCGCGGCGGCCACACGTACGTAGAGGTACGCGCCTCGGGACAGGAGGTCAAGTCCCGCGGCGACGGGTACAACTTCCTGCTCGCGCTCGGGGACAGCTTCGCGCGCAACCCCCAGCAGGAGGCGTACTACGGGAACGAGGAGGTGAAGCCGCTGTCGGAGAACCTGGACGAGCTCCGCGAGGGCGGCATCATCGTCTACGACGAGGGGCTGCTCGACGCGAGCGAGATCGAGGGCTTCGAGGAGCGTGCCGAGGAGAACGACTGGCACGTCTACCCGCTCGACCTCCGCGGCATGGCCCGCGAGCACGGCCGCGAGGTCATGCGCAACACGGCGGGCGTCGGCGCGACCGCCGCCCTCCTCGGGATGGACACCGCGCCGTTCGAGCAGCTCATGGAGGAGCGCATGAGCGGCGACATCCTGGAGCAGAACGTCGAGATCCTCGAGATGGCCTACGAGCAGGTCGCCGAGATGGACCACGCCCACGACCTGCGGATCCCCGAGGGCGAGCACGACGAGACGCAGGTGCTCGTCTCGGGCAGCACGGCCATCGCCTACGGCGCGCTCGACGAGGGCTGCCGGTTCATCGCCGGCTACCCCATGACGCCGTGGACCGACGTGTTCACGATCATGTCCCAGAACCTGCCCGACGTGGGCGGCATCTCCGAGCAGGTCGAGGACGAGATCGCGGCCGCCGCGCTCGCCCTCGGCGCGAGCCACGCGGGCGCGAAGGCCATGTCCGGCTCCTCGGGCGGCGGGTTCGCGCTCATGTCCGAGCCGCTCGGCCTCGCCGAGATCACCGAGACGCCGATCGTGCTCGTCGAGTCGATGCGCGCCGGCCCCTCCACGGGGATGCCGACGAAGCCCGAGCAGGGCGACCTGGAGCACGTCCTCTACACGAGCCAGGGCGACTCCAACCGCGTCGTCTTCGCGCCGGGCACCCCCCAGGAGGCCTACGAGCAGATCCGGACGGCCTTCCGGATCGCCTACGACTACCAGATCCCCTCGATCCTCGTCTACGACCAGAAGCTCTCGGGCGAACTCCGGAACCTCCCCGAGTCGTTCTTCGACCGCGAGCCGAACCCCTCGCTCGGGGCGACGCTCACGGAGGAGGAGATCGCGGAGGCGGCCCACCACGCCTCGGGGGCGTTCAACCGCTACACCTACGACCCCGAGAACGGCGTCAGCCCCCGGTCGCTCCCCGGTCAGCGGGACGGCCGCTTCCTGGCGTCGGGTAACGAGCACAACCCCCAGGGGCACATCAGCGAGGACCCCGAGAACCGCGTCTTCCAGATGGACCGCCGCATGCGGAAGCTCGAGTCCGTCCGCGCGGAACTCGACGACGCCGAGGAGTCCAACCAGACCGTCCACGACCCCTCGGGCGACGCCGAGTACGGCATCCTTACCTGGGGCAGCCACCAGGGGACCGTCGAGGAGGCGGTCGACCGCCTCAACGAGGGCGGCCACTCGGTGAAGTCGATGGGCGTAAGCGACCTGATGCCCTACCCGAAGGACGAGGTCACGGCGTTCCTGGAGTCGGTCGACGAGTGTCTCGTCGTCGAGATGAACGCGACGGCACAGTTCCGCGGGCTGACGCAGAAGGAACTCGGTCGGTTCGGCGAGAAGCTGTCGAGCCTGCTGAAGTATAACGGAAACCCCTTCGAGCCCGCGGAGATCGTCGAGGGCTTCGAAGCGAGCATCAACGGCGGGGACCTCCCGGGAGAGACCACGAAGTACGTCCCCGCGGCAGGTGACTGATCATGAGTAGTTCATTCAGCGCGATCGGAGAGGAGCGAGAGATCGACCAGAACGAGTTCACCCCCGGCATCGAGCCGCAGGCGACGTGGTGCCCGGGTTGCGGCGACTTCGGCGTCCTCAAGGCGCTGAAGGGCGCGATGGCCGAACTCGGGAAGAACCCCGACGAGGTGCTGCTCGTCACGGGCATCGGCTGCTCGGGTAAGCTCTCGTCGTACTTCAACAGCTACGGGTTCCACTCGATCCACGGGCGGTCGCTGCCCGTCGCCCGCGCCGCGAAACTCGCCAACCCCGACCTCGAAGTGGTCGCGGCCGGCGGCGACGGCGACGGCTACGGCATCGGCGGGAACCACTTCATGCACACCGCCCGGGAGAACCACGACATGGTCTACATCGTGTTCAACAACGAGATCTTCGGGCTGACGAAGGGGCAGACCTCCCCGACCAGCCCGAAGGGGCACAAGTCGAAGACCCAGCCCCACGGGAGCGCGAAGGACCCCGTGCGGCCGCTCTCGATGTCGCTCGCGGCCGGGGCGTCCTACATCGCCCGCACCGCGGCGGTGAACCCGAACCAGGCCAAGGAGATCATCAAGGAGGCGGTCGAACACGACGGCTTCGCCCACATCGACTTCCTCACGCAGTGTCCGACGTGGAACAAGGACGCGCGACAGTACGTTCCCTACACGGACATCCAGCAGGACGAGGAGTTCGACTTCGACGTCGAGGACCGCAGACAGGCCGGCGATGCGATGTACGAGGCCGAGTCGCGCCTCTACGAGGGCGAGGTGCTCACCGGGCGGTTCTTTAAGAGCGACCGCCCCTCCTACGGCCAGGAGAAGCGCGCGACGGGCGAGATGCCCGAGACGCCGCTGGCCGAGCGCTACTTCGACGACTCCTACGAGTGGGAACGCAGCTACGACCTGATGGAACGCCACCGCTGACGACCGGCGAGATTCAGGATCGGCTGACGGTACACCGTTTGCACTTTCGCAAGGTATTTTTTCCCGGACGCAAAAATAACGTCAATGAGCGCTGACGCCACCGAGGATCGCATCCTGTCCGTGCTGGAAGCGGATGCGCAGGCCTCCTACGCCGAGATCGCAGAGCGAGCGGGGGTGTCGAAGCCGACCGTCCGGAAGTACATCAACAAGCTCGAGACGGACGGCGTCATCGTCGGCTACTCCGCCGACGTCGATCCCAAGAAGCTGTCCAGCACGTCGATCGCCATGGTCGGCATCGACGTGGCGAGCGAACGCTACGTCGAAGCCACGCGGGCGCTGAAGGCGCTGGACGAGGTCGAGGCGCTCTACTCGTCCTCGGGCGACCACATGCTCATGGCGGAGATCCGCGGCCCCGACGGCAACGCCGTGGGCGAGTTCATCAGCGAGCAGATCCTCTCGATCGACGGCGTCACCGCCGCCCACCCCTCCTTTCTCCAGGAGCGGTTGAAGTGACCGCCTCCGGTGGCGATTAGGTCGCTCCGACCGACGTTCCGCGCATGGCCGTATTCGAACGCGAGGCCCGCGTCGACGCGCCGTTCGAGACCGTCTGGCGGTTTCACTCCCGCATCCAGGGGCTAGAGGCGCTCACGCCGGGGTTCCTGAACCTCGAGATCGAGCGCGTGATCGGACCGGACGGCGAGCGGAACCCCGACGCGCTCGCGGCCGGGACCCGCGCGTACGCCTCGGTGCGCCCCTTCGGCGTCGGTCCGCGTCGGCGGTGGGTGTCGGTCATCGTCGAGCGCGAGGAGGGCGAGGACGCGGCGCACTTCGTCGACGAGATGGAGGGCGGGCCGTTCCCCCGATGGCGGCACACTCACCGGTTCGAGCGCGACGGCGACGGGACGGTGGTCCGCGACCGCGTCGAGTACCGCCTGCCGTGCGGTCGGCTCGGGGCGGTCGCCGCCGCGCTCGGCGACCTCGGCTTCGAGCCGATGTTCCGCTACCGCCACCACCGGACGCGGACGCTGCTCGAGGGGTGACGGAGCGATGTGAGGGAGCGGGGCGGAAGGACAACCGGTAAGCCGGTCGTCTACGGACCTGTGACGTGGTCCGCGACTCGGCCTCCGTCCCCGTCCCCCCCGCACTCGCGCTCGGCGTCGCCATCCTCGCGGTGAGCACGAGCGCCATCCTGATCCGATGGAGCGCCGCGCCGAGCGCGGTGAAGGCGTTCTACCGCGTGCTGTTCACGCTCGCGATGGTCGCGCCGTTCGCGCTCTTCCCTCCGGACGCCCGCGCCGACTTCGGCGCGCTCTCCCGCCGCGATCTCGTCGGCGCGACCGTCGCGGGCGCGGCGCTGGCCGTGCACTTCGGCGCGTGGTTCGAGAGCCTGGAGTGGACGAGCGTCGCCGCGAGCGTCACGCTCGTGCAGGCCCAGCCGGTGTTCGTCGCGGTCGGCGCGTTCCTCCTGCTCGACGAGCGGGTGACCGGGCGGACCGTCGCCGGGATCCTCGTCGCGCTGGTCGGGATGGCGCTCATGGCGTCGGCCGACCTCCTCGGCGGCTCGGCCGTCGGCGTGCGGCCGCTCTACGGGAACGCGCTCGCGGTCTTCGCGGCCCTCATGACCGCCGTCTACGTGCTCGCCGGGCGGTCGCTCCGGCGTCGCGTCGCGCTCCTCCCCTACGTCACCGTCGTCTACGCCGCGTGCGCGCTGGCCCTGCTCGCGTTCGTCGTCGCGCGCGGCCACCCGCTCTGGCCGTATCCGCCCCGCGAGTGGCTGCTCTTTCTCGCGATGGCGGCGGGGCCGGGGATCTTCGGCCACACGGTGATCAACTGGGCGCTGGCGCACGTCGAGTCGAGCGTCGTCAGCGTCTCGCTCCTCGCCGAACCCGTCGGCAGCACGCTCCTCGCGCTCGCCCTGCTCGCGGAGGTCCCCGGACCGCTCACGGCGCTCGGAGGGGTGGTCGTCCTCCTCGGGATCTACGTGACCGCACAGGGGTGAGGGCGCTCACCCCGACGATGATGTCGTCGACGCGGCGCTCGCCGTCGAGCCGTCGCCATCGGTTCACGCTTCGAGGCCCTCGACGCGGGTACTCACCCCTACCACCCGTCCGTAGCAAGATCGTATCAGGCGACCACTATTTTCGAAACGCGTACCGGTCGAGAGAGACGACTGTACCCGTCGGCGGTCGTTCGATCGCCCCGGTCGCCGCGAGCGGCTCCGTCGATGGCCACAAAACTCATTGAGGTAGACCCGGACCAACGACTGTCGACGTCGCCGCGCGCGCGACACCGACGCTCGACGCCGGGATCGGTTCGGCTCTACGGCCGTGCTGCCATCACGTCCCGGCTCTTACCCATCCTCCGATCCGTTTCGACCTGCCGGCGGATCCTCACCGCTTCCGCCTCGCTCACGTCGTCGTCTCGCTCACGTCGCGGCACCCCGCTCCTCGAACTCTCGCATCGTCGCGCTCCAGGCACGAGCGACACCGTCAGCTCGTCGTCCCACCGCCGGAAGGTTCCGAGACGGGGCGACCGTCCACGTAGACGGTCGTGTTCCCCCCGGTCCGGACGCGAGTCACCGAACCGGTGAACTCGTAGGTGTCGGTACCGCCGCCGACCTCGCCCGTCACCTGGGAACCGTTCGCGGCGATGACGTCCGCGGCGTCGTTCGGATCGCGCGGACCGCTCCGGCGGAGTTCGCCGGACACGGCGATCGTGTAGGGCTCCATCCGCCCGCTCTCTCCGGCGAGACGGAGGTCGTGCCAGCCGTCCCCGGACGCGTTCGCGCTGGCGTTCGATGAGGAGACGGACGTCCCGTTCGACCGCTCGCCCGTCGGCGCTGACGTCGGGGTCGACGTCGGCGTCCGCGCTCCCGTCTGACCGGATTCGTTCCCGGCCGGTGCGTCGGCCGGCGTCGATTCCGTCCGGGGGCCGGGAGCGTCGGTCGCGTTGCCGCCGCCCGCTCCCGTCGGTGGCGCGTCGGCACCGGCGTCGATCAGGCTCGGGACGCCCCAGACGACGAGCGTGACGACCCCGGCCAGGACCACGATGGTACTGACCGCGACGATCGTCCGGTCGCCGACCTGTCCGAAGACTCCCGATTGCCGCTCATCCCCGGCCGGCGGATCCCGAGCACGATCGGAGGGCATGAGAGACGAGACGTTCCAGCCTCCTTTATTTATTATTACGCTAATTTATTGATTCAATAAAACCTACTGGTACGGATACACTGTCGCTGTGGCGTCGCCGCCACCGAACGCGGATCGCGCGAACGTGCGATCGTCTATCGTGACCTCGCCGGGAGGGCTATCTCGAGGGCGACGTCCAGACGTGCGTCGGTCCGGACGCGCCCCGGGGGGCGGGGAGGGCCACCACGTCGAGGGTCGTCGCGGCGAGCCCGGCGCTGAACAGCGCGGCGTGCTGTTCGCCGAGTCGGTCGAGCGTCCGTATCGCCTGCGCCTTCGCCAGCGCGGCGAACTCGCGGCCGAAGAAGGAGCGAACGTCGCCGCCGGTCGCGCGGGCGGCGGCCGCGAGAAGCGGGCTGTTCGGGACCGCCTCGCGCAGCGGGTGGGAGAGGCCGTCCTTCCAGAGGCGGTCGTCGCCGACGAAGTAGTCGAACCCGTCGATCCGACAGAGGCGGGCGGTCGTCTCCCCGGCCGCGACGTCCAGGTAGAGGACCGTCTTCGAGTAGACCGTTCTCCAGCCGAGGTGGACGAGCAGCGCGAACAGCACCGGGTCGTACGATCGGTCGTCCCCGTCGCCGCGGGCGAACCGCTCGATCGCCTCGTCGACCGTCAGCACCGTCCCCGGATCGAACGGCGTCTTCCGGCAACAGGCCTCCACGAACGGACGGACCGCCTCCCGGTCGAGCGTACCGAGCGCGAGGAGGAAGCCCGCGAGACTGTTGTCGGCCGCGAGGTCGGCCGGCGGGACCGATTCGAGGAGTCGGCGGGCGACCGGGACGTGGCGCGCGCTCGCCCGTCGGTCGTCGGACGCGGAGACCGTCTCCCGCGGGTCGGTCCCGTCGACGGTGTAGAGGACGTCGAGCGCCGCGAGCGCCGCGACGAGGCCGCCGTCGAGGTAGTCGTCCGCCGCGAACCCCGCCTCGTCGAGGATGCACTGTCCCCGCGGCGTCACCTGCACCGTCCGCTCGGCCGCGTCGGTCGACCCGTCGTCGGCGCGGATGACCCACCGCTCGCCGTCCCTCGCTACCCGCGCTTCGTGCAACCGGGGCATGGTCGTACGACGAACGAATACCCGCACGAACATATCCGTTTCTGTGAATGAGTGGGGATGATGAATGATCCCCGAGGGGCGTGAAGGAATATCGGGATCGGGGCGTGAGCGCTGTGTCGATCAGCGGTGTGCAAGACGGCGGTACGCTGTCCCTCCTCGGATCCGAGGACCGCATTCGCTCCTCACGTTCGTTCGTCGCAGAATGCTCCGTCGGGGAGTTGAACCACGCCCGAGAACCTGCGCGAAGCGCAGAACCTCGGTCTACTTCAAATCGCCAGAGTGATCGCACTCTCTCGCTCTGGAACGCGCGGAGACGATACTCCGCGCGTGAGTCGCTCGAGAAGTGCTCCGTCGGGGATTTGAACTCGTGAAGACGTTCCGGGCTGTGGCGCTTCGCACCGTTCCGGGCGTGCGACTTCCCTGCTCAAATCCCCTCCCTGCGCGCTGCGCTCATTCGCAAAAACTCGTTCGCTGTAGTGCTCCGTCGGGGATTTGAACCCCGGTCATTGCCTCGAGAGGGCAATATGATTGGCCGGACTACACTAACGGAGCGCCCGACGCGTCCTGCGTCCGTATTCACGAGTATCGGGGAATGACGCTTAACGGTTCCGCTTCGACCGTCCTTTGTCACTCGTCATCGAACGGCGAGCGGGTCGCCTCGGGTTCGTCGCCCGCGCGGCTGATGATGTTCTCGCGGCCGACGCGGAGCTTGCTGATGTACCCCTCCTCCTCCATCTCCGAGAGGAGCATGCTCACCTTCGACTTCGACCAGCCGGTCTCCTCGACGATGTTGACCTGCTTCATCCGACCGCCGTTCACGTCGAGGAGGTCCATCACCCGGTCCTCGTCGGTCATCAGGGCCTCGTCGGGGACCGATGGCTCCGCGACGGTCGCCGATCGGTCGGCCCGTCGCTCGCTCGCGGACGTGCCTCCCGGCGGGACCGTCGGCCCCCCCGACCCGCCGTCGCCTCCGGTCCCGAAGCCGGCGAACCGGTCGAACAGGTCGAATCGATGGGCGACGAAGGCCCCGACGGCGAGGAGGGCGACCGCCGCGCCCGCCGACCACAGCGGGCCGAGGCCGCCGAACGACCGCGACGCGACGGGGTCCGAGTCCGTCGTCGCGTTCCCCTCCGCCGACTTCGGTTCGAGCACCACCTTGGGGTGCTCGTTGAGGAACTGTTTGCCCTCCGCGCCGCCGACCCAGACGACGGTACCGTCGGTCTGCTGTCTCGGCTGTGGAGCCGCGGAGACGAGGGTGAGGCTGTCGTCCCAGGAGACGACCAGGCGCTGGTTCGGGCCGAGGTAGAGACCGCCCTCGAAGACGTCGCCGACGATGAGGCGCTCGCCGTCGGTCTGCGCGAACTCCGTCCAGACGAACGACATCTCCACGACGCCCTGATTGCCGATGGGGGTGACGTACGCGCGTTTCTCGAACCCACCGGCGGACATCTGCCGCCCCGTCACCTCCGAACCCGCCGCCGTCAACCGGTTCGAACGGTTCACGAAGTTCCGGTAGAGCGGCGTCTCGCTCCCGTTGAACTCGCTCGCGAACGACTCGAACTGCTCGCGCTGGGTCGCGTTGTCGAGCGTCCGCTTGTAGACGAACGTCCAGCGCGCCGATCCGTTCTCGTAGACCTCGATGTCGAACTCCGTCCGATCGAAGTCCTGCGTCTGCAGGGATGCGTCGGCGGTCGCGACGCCGGTAACCGTCGAAGAACCGACAAGAATCGCGGCGAATAGAACAACCACTAGCGCGCGCGACATCTACCGTATCCAAACCAATCACGATATAAATTTCCTGCGACTAACTACTGAGGCGTGCGTGACGATATCACGGCCTCGAACCGCCAGACGGCTCGGCTGGGCGGTGGCCAGCGAGCCGACGGAAGCGGCGGTCAGTCGTTCGCCGCCTCGGGTTCCGCGACGGTCGGCTCGACGGCGGCGTAGCGGACGAACGCGTCGAACTCGTCGATCGCCTGACGGTCGCCGTCGGTGATCCCGCGGGCGGTCCGTCGACCGAAGCGGGCGGTCGCGAACTCCCGCGTCACGAGCGCCGCCCGACCGTCGCCGTCGTCGATCTCCGCCTGGGCGACGGCGAGCAGTTCCGCGGCCGCGAACACGTCGTAGACGTAGTCCGCGAGCTCCTTGGCCTGTAACTGGGCGTAGTCGGTGTCGGCGGCAGCGAGGGTGTCGAGGGCCGACTGCAGGTCGTCGAACTCCGCGGCGACGGCGTCGCGGGCCGCGGCCAGCGACCCGTGTTCGACCGCGTCGAGTCGCTCCCGGACGGCGGGGACGAACACCTCGTGGGCCGCCTCGCGCGCGAGGACGCGGAGCACGTCGAGCGAGAGGACGTTCGAGGTGCCCTCCCAGATCGGGAGCACCTGCGCGTCCCGGAGCATCCGCTCGGTAGTGAACCCCGAGACGTAGCCGTTGCCGCCGAGCACCTCGCAGGCGTAGGACGCCGCCTCGACGGCCTCCCGCGCCGTTCGGTACTTCGCGACCGGGACGAGCAGGCGCATCAGCCGGTAGGCCTCCTCGTCGTCATCGCGATGGTACCGCTCGAACAGCCGCGCGGCGGCGAAGGTGACGGCGACCGCGGCCTCGTAGTCGACGGTCATCTCCACGAGGTCCCGGCGCATGAGCGGATACTCGTCGATGGTCCGGCCGAACGCCTCGCGGTTCGCCGCGTGGACCTTCGACTCGAGGAGACAGCGTCCCATGATGCCGACGCTGGCGGCGGCGTTCGAGAGCCGCTCGTAGTTGAGCATCTCCGTCATGTAGCGGAACCCGCGCTCGGGTTCGCCGACGAGGTAGCCCTCCGCGCCGCGGAATTCCACCTCCCCGGTCGGCACGGAGATGGTCCCGAGCTTGTCCTTCAGGCGGCGGTAGAGCTGGTCGTTCAGCTCCCCGTCGGCCTTCGTGTGCGGGACGAGAAACAGCGAGAGCCCCTCGGTCCCCTCGGGCGCGCCCTCGCGGCGGGCGAGCGCGAGCGTCCCCTCGGCGTCGATGTTCGAGCAGAACCACTTCTCGCCGGTGAGGCGGTAGACGCCATCCTCGTCGGTCTCGACGGCCGTCGTCTCGTTCGCGCCCACGTCGCTCCCGCCCTGCCTCTCGGTGAGGAACATCGCCCCCTCGATGTAGTCCTCGGCGTCGCGGGTCGTCAGCCGGTGGAAGTACTCCTCGAGGCGTTCGCCGTCCGCGAACCGGTCGAGCACGAGCGCCGCTCCGACGGTCATCGACGCCGGACAGACGAAGCCGGGGTCGGCGTACGATAACAGTGACTGAAGCGTCAGCGCGTGGACGAACCCCATCGGCGCGTCCTCGCCCGGCGGCGCGTGGAACGCGTCGTGTGCCAGGCCGAAGTCGCTGTAGGCGATGCGCTCGGTCTCCTCGAGCGCGGGGTGGTACTCCACGCGGTTCTGCACCTCGCCGTGGCGGTCGTAGGTGTGCAGTTCCGGTCCGTGGGCCTCGACGGCCTCGGAGTTCTCGACGACGGTCGTCCCCACGACCTCGCCGAACTCGCGCAGTCGGTCGCTCGCCCACGCGAATGACTCGGAGGGATACGCGCGCTCCGCAGCCCGCCGCAGCGTCGGGTCGAGCTCCCAGTAGTTGCAGTCGCGCCCCGCGTCGAGCGCGGCGTAGTCGATGGGCTCGTCCATGTCCGTAGCACTTCGACTGAGCGTATAATCCCTGTGGGCGACGGTGCCACCGTCCACGCCGACGCCGAGCGTTCTCCGTCCGTCGCGCCCGTCAGCCGTCGCGCTCGCCTCCCGCTACGACCGGCGCTCGTACTCGACGAACGCGAACTCGCCCCGGTCGTCGCGGTCGACCTCGCACCACGCGTCCCGGTCCCACTCCGGAAAGCGCGTGTCGCCCTCGTACGTCGCGCGGAGCTCGGTGAGGTACATGCGGTCCGCACGCGGGAGGAACTGCTCGTACACCGTCGCCCCGCCGACGACGAACACCACGTCGTCCGCGCCGGCGGCAGCCTCCCGCGCCGCGTCGAGCGCCTCCTCGATCGACCCCGCGCGGACCGTCCCCTCGGGCAGGTCGAGTTCGCGCGTGGTGAGCACCACGTTCGTCCGGTCGGGGAGCGGCCCGCCGAGCCGGGCCGCGATGCTCTCGTAGGTCCGCCGCCCCATCACGACGGGGTGGCCGGTCGTGAGCCGCTTGAACCGGCGCAGGTCCGCCGGGTAGTGCCACGGCATGTCGCCGTCCGCGCCGATGACGCCGTTCGCGGCGACCGCGGCCACGAGCGCGATCTCGGGTCGCTCGCTCGCCCGCTCCGCTCCCTCGCCGCGGTCGCGCTCGTCCTCGCGACTCCCCCCATCGCTCCGGTCGTTCCGATCGCCCCGGTCGTCCCAGTCGCTTCCGTCGCTCATTCGGCGACCGCGAACCGGATGCCCGGGGCCGAGTCGTACCCCAGCAGCCGGACGTCGTCGTAGGTGAGTTCGTCGAGTGGTTTGTCGGCGATCTCGACGCGCGGCCGGTCGCGCGGCTCGCGGGAGAGCTGTTCGAGCAGCCCCGGCACGTGGTCATACCCCTCCTCGCCGCCGTCCTCCTCGGGGGCGGCTCCCTCCAGCCACTCGCGCACGTCGAGGTAGTCCTCGCGCGTCTCGACGCTCCCGAGGCGCGCCCGGAGGTCCGCGAGGTGATCGGCGTACCACTCGCCGCGTGCGCCGGAGCCGCAGTAGACGTGGGCGTCGACGATCGTGTGGGCGAACTCACCGGCCTCGAAGCCCGTCCGCTGGGCGATCGCCTGCGCCAGCAGCGAGTAGGCGGCGACGTTGAACGGGACCCCGAGCGCGATGTCGCCCGAGCGCTGCGTGAGGTGGAGGTTCAGCTGGTCGCCCTGGACGTTGAGGACGAACGTGTAGTGACACGGCGGGAGGGTGCTCACGGCCGCGTTCCCGGGGTGCCACGCGTTCACGACGATGCGCCGGGAGTTGGGGTTCTCCCGGAGCGTGTCGAGGACGTACCGGATCTGATCGAAGGTGCGCTCGTCGTCGTTCACCCAGCGGTGGGCGTCGTCGGGCCACGACTCGCCGTCGAGGCCCGACTCGGGGAGCGGGTAGCGCCGCCAGAACCGCCCGTAGGCGGTGTCGAGCCGCCCCTCCTCGTCGGCCCAGGCGTCCCAGATGCCCGTGCGCTCGCGGAGGGTGCGGACGTGCTCCTCGCCCGAGAGGTACCAGAGCAGTTCGTGCACGAGCGAGTCCCAGCGGAAGCCGTCGAGCTTCTTCGTCGTCAGAAGCGGGAAGCCCTCCCGGAGGTCCACGCGGTAGTGCTGGCTGAACGACGAGATCGTGTCGACGCCGGTGCGGTTCGGCTTGTGGGCCCCCGTTCGGAGGACCCGTTCGACGAGGTCGAGGTACTGCTTCATGGGGCGCGGTTACTGTCGGTGGTGAGTGTGTGGACGGTATAAGGACTGCCCTTCCGGGGTCGACAGACCGTGTACTGATGTGCGTCGCACGCGACGGTAGTAATGCCATGAGCTACCGGACCGCGAGCACCGACGACGTGGAATCCGTGATCGACGAGGAGTGGGGCGGCATGTGGTTCCTGCGCGACGCACTCGGCAGCGAGACGGTCGGCGTGACGCTGCTGGAACTCGTCCCCGGCGGGAAGGGGAAGGAACACGATCACGCGAGTAGCGACCACGAGGAGGTGTACGTCGTCGTCGAGGGGACGGTCGACGTTGACTGCGACGGCGAGACGGTGACCCTCGGGCCGAACGAGGCGATCCGGCTGTCGCCCGATCAGACCCGACAGATCGTCAATCGGGGCGACGAGCGCGCGCGGCTCGTTCTCGTCGGCGCGCCCTGAGTCCTCCGGCGGTACACCGCCGCCGGGACTCGGCGGACGGCATAGTTCTTTCACGCCGCCCGCCCGAGGCGACGGTATGTACCTCGCCGACCACACGTGGGAGGAACTGGGCGACTACTTCGAGCGCGAGTCGCTGGCGCTCGTCCCGCTCGGCAGCACCGAGCAGCACGGTCCCCACCTCCCGGAGGCGACCGACCACCTCATCGCGGAGGCGCTCGCCCGCGAGGCCGCCGAGCGGACCGGCTACCTCTGCACCCCGACGGTGAACGTCGGCGTCAGCTCGCACCACCGGCAGTTCCACGGCACGATGTGGGTCGATCCGCCCGCCTTCCGCGACTACGTGGCGTCGTTCACGCGCAACCTCGCCTACCACGGGATCGATCGGGTCGTCTACGTGAACGCCCACGGCGGCAACGTCCAGCACCTCCGCGAGGTGGGCGGGCGCCTCCACGAGTCGGGGGACGCCTACTGCCTCGAGTGGATGTGGGACGAGTCCATCCCCGACCTCGTGAGCGACCTCTTCGCGTACAACGGCCCGCACGCGGGGCCGAAGGAGACGGCGATGATCATGCACCTCCGTCCCGACCTCGTCCGGGAGGATCGGCTCGAAGCCGCGCGCGACGGCGGCTGGGTGGACTTCACGTACGACGCCGCCTGCGTCAACGGCGCTCGCACCTTCTACGACTGCGTCGAGAACGCGGACAACGGCGCGTTCGGCGACCAGACCGACGCCACCGCGGAGAAGGGACAGCGTCTGTTCGAGGCCGCCACGGCGCAACTGATCGAGCTCTGCGAGTGGCTCGCGGCGCGCGAGGCGGCCGAACTCCTCCCCCGCCCGCACGTCTGAGTCGGGCGGCGGCTACGATCGGCGGCGACCTGCGGGTGTCGGCGACCCGCGCGGGCGGGACGGCGAACGACACGCACAAGCGACGGGCCGGCGTAGCCCGCGCCATGATCACGAATCTCGCGCAGGGACAGCGCGTGTTCACGAGTAACGCCTTCCTGGTGGAGGGAGATCGGACTGTCGTCGTCGATCCAGGGAACGACTTCGACGCCGTCGCCGCGATCCGCGAGCGCGTCGACGACCTCGACGCCGTGATCGTCACGCACACGCACCCCGACCACGTCGGCAACCTCGACGCCGTGAAGGAGGCGTTCGGCGTCGAGGCGTGGGGGTTCGACGCGGGCCAACCAGGGATCGACCACGCGATCGAGGACGGCGAGACCGTGCGCATGGGCGACCACGACTACCTCGCGCTCCACACCCCCGGCCACAAGGACGACCACCTCTGCTTCTACGCCCGCGACCCGGGGATCCTCTTCGCGGGGGACCTCGTCTTCGCTAACGGTAGCTTCGGGCGCACCGACCTCGCGGAGGGCGACCGCCGGACGCTGATCGAGAGCATCGACCGACTGCGCGAGACCGTCGGCGACGACCTCGACGAGATGCACACCGGCCACGGCCCGAGCGTCGCGACGAACCCCGCCCACGACCTCGAACTGGCGAGCAGGGCCGCCAGGTTCTGACCGGCGACGCGGCACGCCGGGGTCGACCACTGGTTCCGACCACCGGGTCCGAAGACCGACGCACCGAGAGTTTATAACGGAAAACGGGGCAAGCGCCCCCGTGCTCTGAGTGTCGCCGCCGACGGCCTCGCGGGAGCGCGACGCACCCGTCGGCGATCGTCCGGCAGCGCGTCGCCTGTTCGCAATCACGCGGTCGCAGTCCTGGTGTCACGTCCGCGTCCGCACTCACTCCCGAGCCGCCGCGACCAGCGCCTCGTACGCCGGTTCGTAGGCGTCGGCCACGGCCGCTGGATCCCCTCGCGCCTCGCTCGTCAGCGCGGGAAGGGGCGTCCGCGCTCGCGGATCGAGGAGGTCGACGACGTTCTCGACGCGAGTCTCCAGCCGTCCCTCGTAGGCGCTCCCGCTCGCGACGGCGCAGGCCTTCGCGTACCGCTCGCCGTCGTAGACCCGCGCCAGCCCGGGTTCGACGACGGCGACGGCGTCCGGGACGAACTCCCGGAGGGGGAGCGCGATGTCGGCGTACGACTCGACGACCGCCCGACTAGCGGCGGCGACGCGCTCGGCGAGCGCGTCGAGCGCCCGGCGGTGCAGGTCGGCCATCACGTCGTCGAACGCGGGGAGCGACTCGACGACCGTCGCCTCGTCGAGCGGCAGCGCCTCGCGGGCCGACGCCGGAACGTCCGCCGTCCCGTTGACGACGAACGCGTCGGTCCCGTCGATCGTCACCCGGTCGCAGACGAACTCCCGCCGCTCGCGTCCCAGCAACCCCGTCGACGGCCTCGACGAGGGTCGCCAGAGGCGGTGGACCGGGTTGATCCGCTCCTCGGTCTCGCCGCAGACGGCCGCGAGGCGTCGGGCGTCCTTCCCGTAGAGGCGTCGCTCGCCGACGGCGCGGCGGTAGTCGTCGTGGTCGAACCAGTAGTCGTTGCCCGCCCGGGGCTTGAACCCCGTCGCGTCGAGGGACGCCGCGAGGCCGGTCGAGAAGGTGGTCTTCCCGGCGTCGACCCCGACGGCTCCGACCACCAGCAGCCTCATGCGAGGCCGTAGTACCCCGGCTCGTCGTCGGCCTCCGGTTCGCCGAAGACGAACGAATCGGCGTTGACCATCATCCACGGGATGGCCCAGTCGAGCAGCACGTCCTCGGTCTCCACGTCGAGTTCGCGATCGGCGTCGAGCCCCTGGAGGAGCCGCGCGATCTCGTAGATCGTGTACATCTCGTCCGCGGTCAGCACCTCGTCGGGCGTCCGAAACTCGAGGGGTCGGAGTCGGTCGAAGTCGTCCTTCGGTCGCGGCATGGGCGGCGGTACGTGGACCGTCTCCGTAAGTCGTCCCATCTCCGGCGGCGTCCGGTGCCGCGCGACCGACGAGCGCCGCGGCTATCGGCGCGAAAAACGGAGGAAGGTCTACCGACCGGGTCGGCTCACTCGTACGTCGAGACGACTTCCTGGTAGTTCTCGGCGACGTTGTCCCAGTCGACGACGTCGAAGAACGCGGAGACGAAGTCGCCGCGCGACGGACCGTAGTCGTAGTAGTACGAGTGTTCCCAGACGTCGAGCGCCAGGATCGGGTGACTGCCCCAGAGCGCGCCCTGGTCGTGCTTGTCGACGACGAGGTTGCGAAGTTGCTTCGCGACGGGGTCGTAGACCAGCAGCGCCCAGCCGCCCGCGGCGGACGCGGCGGCCTCGAACTCGCCCTTCCAGCCCTCGTAGGAGCCGAAGTCCTCCTCGATGCGGTCGGCGAGGTCGCCGGACGGCTCGCCGCCGCCGTTCGGGGCCATGTTCTCCCAGAACAGCGTGTGGAGGTAGTGTCCACAGCCGTTGTGGGTCACGGAGCGCATCGCGCCCCCGGAGGAGCCGAAGTCGCCGTTCTCGCGGTTCTCCGCCAGCGTCTGCTCCGCGCTCTCGAGACCGTTTACGTAGCCCTGGTGGTGCGTGTCGTGGTGCCACGTGAGCACCTGTTCCGAGATGCTCGGTTCGAGCGCGTCGTAGTCGTACGGGAGCGGCGGCAGTTCGGGATCGGAGTGTTCAGGCATGAGATTCCACCTCGCGAGTGTATTCGTCGCGGGACTGTTAAACGTTGAGGATACCTACGTTAGCACGTGTCGATACGGCGCGAGTCGTAGGGCGTCAGCCGCGAAGAAAACGGCGACGTTCGGGGGTGCGCCTACATCGAGGACGCGGCGTCGTAGCGCTGGGCCACGTCGTCCCAGTCGACGACGTCCCAGAAGTTGTCGACGTAGTCGGAGCGGTCGTTCTCGTACTGGAGGTAGTAGGCGTGTTCCCAGACGTCGAGGACGAGCAGCGGCGTCGTCCCCTGTGGGGTCTGATTTTGGTGGTTCTCGGCCATCGAGACGACCATCCGGTCGCCGACGTGGTCGTAGAGCAGCAGCCCCCATCCGGACCCCTCGACGCCCTTGGCGGTCGCCGAGAAGTCGCCCCTGAATCCGTCGAAGGAGCCGAAGTCCTCCTCGATGCGGTCGGCGAGGTCGCCGCCCGGTTCGCCGCCGCCGTCGGTGGACATGTTCTCCCAGAAGACGGAGTGGTTGACGTGGCCGGAGAGGTTGAACGCGAGGTTGCGCTTTACCCCCTTCACGTCGCCCCACTCGTCGTTCTCACGCATCGACTGTAGCTTCTCGAGTGCACTGTTGGCACCGTCGACGTAACTCTGGTGGTGCTTGTCGTGGTGCAGTTCCATGATCCGCTGGCTGATACTCGGTTCGAGCGCGTCGTAGTCGTACGGTAGGTCCGGAAGTTCGTACACTGCCATGAGTAACCCCACTAGCCGGTCGACGCCTGGTGGGTTAAACATTTAGCAACGTTAACAGGTTCTGATACGCCCTCCTCGTTGACGGCCGGTCGTGATGATCTCTCTGTCTGATAGTTCTGCGCGTCACCCGTTCCCGCCGCGCGCCCGCTCGAACGTCGCCAGGGCCCGCTCGCGCCGCTCGCCGTGGTCGACGATCGGCGCGGGGTAGTCGGGAGCGACCGACTCTCGCTCGTCCGGATCGAGTTCGTGCCACGAGTGGATCTCGTCGGGCGTCGCCCCCGCCAGCTCCGGGACGTACTCGCGGACGTACTCGGCGTCCGGGTCGTAGCGCTCGCCCTGCGTCCAGGGGTTGAAGATCCGGAAGTACGGCTGTGCGTCCGTGCCGGTGGAGGCGGCCCACTGCCACCCGCCGTTGTCGTTGGCGGTGTCGTGATCGACCAGGCGCTCGCGGAACCAGTCGTAGCCCTCCCGCCAGTCGGCGAGCAGGTCCTTCGTGAGAAAGGAGGCGACGATCATCCGCACGCGGTTGTGCACGTAGCCCTCCTCGCGTAGCTGGCGCATCCCGGCGTCCACGACGGGGTAACCCGTCCGACCGTCCTTCCACGCGCGGCGTTCTCCCTCGTCGTCGCGCCAGTCGATCTCGTTCTCGTAGTCCCGGTAGTTCCTCGTCACCACGTCGGGGTCGAAGTAGAGGACGTGCGCGTAGAACTCCCGCCAGGCGAGTTGCCCCCGGAACGCCTCGACGGCCTCGCGCGCCGCGTCGCTCCCCGCGCGATCCATCGCGTCCTCGGTCGCGGCGTACGTCGCCCTGATCCCGATCGTCCCCCACTTGAGGTGCGCCGACAGCCGCGAGGTGCACCCGTCGGCGGGGTAGTCTCGCCGCTCGGCGTACTCGTAGATGGGGCCGTCGCAGAACGCGTCGAGGCGCTCGCGGGCGACGTCCATCCCGGCGGATTCGACCTCCGCCTCCGGTTCGTCGAAGCCGAGGTCGGCGAGCGACGGCAGCGGATCGCCGCGAACGTCGGCGAGCGCGTCCCCGTCGGGAGCGTCGTACGGGGCTTCCTTCTCGCGGTCGCGCCACTTCCGCGCGAAGTAGGAGTAGACCGAGTAGGGATCGCCGTCGTTCGTCGTGACGCTCCCCGGTTCGTGGAGAAGGGCGTCGTGGAACCGCTCGTGGGTCAGACCCGCCGCGTCGAGCGCCCCGGCGACCCGCTCGTCGCGGCGCTGGGCCAGCCCGGAGTAATCGCGGTTCCAGTAGATGCCGTCGGCGTCGCGCGCCTCGGCCGCCTCGACGAGCACGTCCGCCGGATCGCCGCGCGCGAGGCGGAGGTCGCCGCCCCGCTCGCGGTACCACCGCCGCAGCTCGGCGAGCGCGTCGAGCATGAACGCGACGCGCGGCGGCGAGGCGTGAGCGAGCACGTCGTCGTCGAAGACGAAGACCGGGAGGACGGCGCACTCGTCTGCGGCCCGGGCGAGCGCGACGTTGTCGGTCGCCCGCAGGTCGCGCCGGTGCCAGTGTAGCAACACACGCCGAGGGAGGTGCCGACCCGCCGTATAGATCGGGGTCGCCGCTCGCGGTCATCAGCGTTGCGCGGCGAGCAGCGTCGCGTACCGCGGCACGGATCACCTGCGCGAGCGCGGCGGATCGGTGAGCAACGTGGCGAGCGTCGACGGCCCCGTCGGCCTGCCCCGGCAACACCCATACGTCGCCTCGAAGGGCGGCCCCGTCGGTCTGACGCAGAGCCTCGCGCTCGACTGGGTCCCAGACGTGCGCGTCAATTGCATCGCGCCGGGGTACGGCGCGACGGACCTCACGGACGAGTTGCGGGCGAACGACGATCCGGGCGTCGATCGTCGAGCGGACGCCGCTGGAGCGGTTCGCCCGCCCCGAAGGGATCGCGGCCCCCGCCGTCCCCCTCGCTAGCGCCGCCGCGAACTACGTCACCGGGGCAATACTCGCCGTCGACGGCGGGTGGCCGGCCCGGTAACGCGGGTATGCAGTCGATACTCACGGCAACGACCCTCTAGATTTAAGGCCGTGGTATAGCTACCCCCGGTGACGTATGGTTACGGATGGAAACGGTTCTCGCAAATCGGCGAACAATGGAAAGGAATGCGCCGTCGGGTCAACCGATGGTAGGGCGGTCGGGCGTCGAACCTTCCTGCGGTCGGCCGGCGGGGGTGCGGTCGCGGTCGGCCTCGCCGGCTGTGTCAGTGTCAGCGACGACGGCAACGGCGGGGGCGACGGCGGTGGCAACGGCTCTAACGGCGGTGGCGGCGGTAACGGGGACATCCCCGGCACCATCAAGATCGGGGTGTTAGCGCCCGAGCCGGCGAACAACCCCATCGGCGGCTCCATCGTCAACGGGGCGAAGCTCGCCGCCCAGCAACTGAACGACGAGGGCTTCATCGACGGGACGACCTTCGAGGTGGTCGTCGAGGACACGAAGGAGGATCCGGGGACCGGGCGCACCAAGTACCGGGAGCTCACGCAGGGCCAGAACGTGCACGTGACGACCGGCGTGTTCACGAGCGAGGTACTGCTCGCCATCCTCGACAACATCGCGAACCAGCGGACCGTCCACATGACGACCGGGGCGGCGACGCCGAAGGCGAGCAAGCGCGTCCACGACGACTACGAACGCTACAAGTACCACTTCCGGACGGGACCGATCAACGCCTACGAGCTGGGCGTCAACATGGTCGACTTCCTGGAGGGGAAGAAGGACGACCTCGGCTGGGAGTCGGTCGCGGTGCTCGTCGAGGACTACGAGTGGACCGGTCCCGTCCAGCAGGCCCTCGACGAGCGCCTGGCCGACACGGGCGTCGAGATCGCGATGAAGCAGCGCTACGCCTCGGGGACGGAGAACTTCTCGCCCATCTACGACGAGGTCGAGAGTTCCGGCGCGGACGCCGCGTTCATCGCGATGGCCCACACCGGCACCCCGGCGGTCGTCCAGTGGGCGAAACAGCAGCGCCCGTTCGAGTTCGGCGGCATCCACGTCCCGATGCAGCTTCCCTCCTACTACGAGGCGGTCAGCGGGGCGTGCAACTACGGCGTCACGCAGAACTCCGCGACGCCCCAGAGCGAGGTGACGGAGAAGACCGTCCCGTTCGCGAACGCCTACAACGAGGCGTTCGACAGCTACCCCGTCTACACCGGGTACATCACCTTCGACGCGGTGAAGCAGTACGCGCAGGTCGTCGAGGACGCGGGGACCGTCGAGGCGGACGCGGTCGTCTCCGGGCTGGAGGAGAGCTCCTACCTCGGCACGGCGGGTACCATCTCCTACTACCCGAAGGACGAGGAGTTCGCCCACGACGTCATCTACGACCGGGAGAAGGTCTACCCGATCTTCCAGCAGTGGCAGGACGGCAAGCAGGAGGTCATCTTCCCGGACAACCTGGCGACGGCCGACTACGCGAAACCGTCCTGGCTCTGAACCCATGCCCGCGCTCACTACCGTCATCGTCCAGGCCGTCACCATCAGTGCGCTCTACGCGCTGGTCGCCATCGGCTTCACCCTCATCTTCGGGGTCGGCGGGGTGCTCAACCTCGCCCACGGCGCGAGCATCACCATCGGGGCGTACACCGCCTACCTCACGACCCGGGTGTACGGCCTCGACATCGCCCTCGGCATCCTCGCCGCGCTCGCCGTGACGGGGCTGTTCGGCGCGGTGCTCTACCTGGGGATGGTCAAACGCATCGAGGACGAACCGATCCTGGTGATGATCACCACGCTCGTCACCGCCGTCGCCATCGAGCAGGTGTTCCTGATCGCCTACGGCACGCAGCCGAAGGCGATCCCGTCGCTCCTGTCGGGCAACGTCACCCTCGCCGGGAGCAACGTGCAGCTGAACATGGTCGCGGTGTTCGTCCTGTCGTGGCTCGTCATCGGCGCGCTGTTCGCGTTCGTCAACTACACGAAGGCGGGCAAGGCGCTGCTCGCGACCAGCATGACGCGGAAGGGAGCCGCGCTCGTCGGCATCGAGGCCGACCGCATCAACCTCGTGACGTGGGTGCTCGCGGGTGCCATCGCGGGCGTCGCGGGCGTGTTCCTGGGCTCGTTCCAGACGGCCTACCCCCTCATGGGTCAGACGCCGCTGGTGCTCTCGTTCACCATCGTCGTGCTCGGGGGCATCGGCTCGATCAAGGGGAGCGTGCTCGGGGCGTACCTCATCGGCTTCCTCGAGATCGCCACGATCCAGTACGTCAGTTCGAGCCTCACCGGCCTGACGCCGCTGCTGGTGCTGGTGCTGGTGCTGCTCGCGAAGCCGGAGGGACTCTTCGGTCGGGAATTAGTCGAAGCATGATACACGACGCACTCGCTATCGATTCACGGTGGTACAGATGAGCGGCGACACCGTCTCGGGCGGGCTGTTCGAGCGGCTCAACTCGGCGGGCCTCCCGCTTCGCTACGTCCTCGGACTGCTGGGGCTCGTCGTCCTCGCCGTCCTGCCGCTGCTGTCGGAACTGGAGCTCGGGATCGGCGTCCCCGGCGTGTTCGTCCTGGTCGTCGACAACCTGCTCCTCTTGAAGCTCGTGGCGGCGCTCTACTTCGGGATGTTCGCGATGAGCTGGGACGCCGTCTCCGGCTACACGGGGCAGATCTCCTTCGGCCACGGCCTGTTCTTCGCCGTCGGCGGCTACTCGTCGGCGCTACTGAACATCGAGTTCGGCGTCGATCCGCTGCTGTCGATCCCCGTCGGGGTCGTCCTCTCGGCGGTCGCCGGCGTCGTCATCGGCGTGCCGGCGCTGCGCCTCCGCGGGCCGTACCTCTCGCTCGTGACCCTGGTCGCCCCCCTCATCCTGCTCCAGATCTTCATCTGGCGGAGCGACGTCTTCGGCGGCGAGAACGGCCTCTTCGGGCAGGACCCCTTCCTCGGCTACGGCGGCGGCGACGCGACGATTCCCTACTACATCGCGCTCGCGCTGTTCGTGTTCATCTTCGCGCTGCTGTTCGCGGTGACGCGCTCCGACGCCGGGAAGGTGTTCACCGCCATCCGCGAGGACGAGGACGCGGTCGCCGCCGCCGGGCTGAACCCGGCGAAGTTCAAGATCTTCGCGTTCGTGCTCAGCGCCGCCGTCGGCGGCCTCGCGGGCGCGATGTTCGTCCACTCGCCGGTCGGCGGCCCGCGCCCCTCTGAACTGATGAGCGTCATCATCAACGTCGAGGTCATCATCGCCGCCATCCTCGGCGGGATGGGGACCATCGTCGGCGCGGCCGTCGGCGGTATCTTCCTCTCGCTGCTGCAGGACGCGCTGAGCAACATGGGCGACACCGTCGCCGTCCCCATCCTCGGGACCGACCTGTCGCTCGTGTTCTCGCTTCCCATCCCGATCCACGAGATGGACTTCCTGCTGTTCGCCGTCATCACGCTCGTCCTCCTGCTCGCGCTGCCGGGCGGCATCGTCCGCGCGGGCGTCAGGTGGGGTCGGCGGGCGGTCCGACGGTTCGGTGACGGCGACGACGCGGTCGCGACCGACGGGGGGACGGAGGCCCCCGAGCGGCGGGCGTACAGAAACTACCGAGAGGACCTTCGAGGTGACGACGATGAGCACTGACTCCGGTTCCGGTCGGGTCGAATCGCCCGCGGAGACGTACGGTCCGGACGACGGCGTCCTCGTCGTGCGGGGCCTCACCAAGCGCTTCGGCGGCCTCACCGCCGTCGACGAGTTCTCCTTCGCGGTCGAGGAGCGCGAGATCCTGGGCTTCATCGGGCCGAACGGCGCGGGAAAGTCCACGACGTTCAACTGCGTCACGGGCACGTTCCCGCCCACCTCCGGCACCGTCTGGTACCGGGGGGAGGACGTGACCGGCGAACCCGCCTACGAGATGGTAAAGCGGGGGCTGGCGCGAACGTTCCAGTCGTTCCGCCCGCTGCACGACCGCTCGGTGGTGGACAACGTCGCCCTCGCGTTCGTCCCCGACCGGCTGTTCTCGCTGTCGGGGCTGCGCGGCGAGACGCGCGAGCGGGCCGCGCAGCTCTGCGAGCGGGTCGGCCTCGGCGACCGCCTCCACCAGATGCCGGACGAACTCCCGCACGCGGGGCTCCTGCGGCTGGAACTCGCCCGCGCGCTGGCGACCGACCCCAACCTCCTGCTCGTCGACGAACCGTTCGCCGGCCTCGCGGGGGCCGAGGTCGAGAGCGTCTCGGGGCTCCTGCGCGAACTGCGCGAGGAGGGGCTGACGCTCGTGGTCGTCGATCACAACATGCGGGGGCTGCTCTCGCTCATCGACCGCGCGATCGTCATCCGCTTCGGCTCGAAGCTCGCGGAGGGCACCCCGGAGGAGATCAGGAACGATCCGGCGGTCCAGCGGGCCTACCTCGGGGGTGACGTCTGATGTTCCCGACGCGGTTGCCGGGGCTGCTCGCCTCGGCGGCGGACGACGCCCCGGAGGAGGCCTCTAAGGACGCGTCCGCCGCGGAGGGGGCCGACGAGGCGCTGCTCTCGGTGGCGGACTGCTCGGTATCCTACGGGAAGGTGAGCGCGCTCCGGAACGCGGATCTCCGGGTCGACCGCGGGGAGTTCGTCGCGCTCATCGGCCCCAACGGCGCGGGCAAGTCCACGCTCGCCAACACGGTCTCCGGCTTCCTCCCCTACGAGGGGTCGGTCGCCTACGCCGGGCGGGAGGTGCGGGAGTGTCGCCCCCGCGACCTCGTGCAGGACGGCCTCATCCACTGCACGGAGAAGCGCGATCTCTTCGGGTTCATGAGCGTCGAGGACAACCTCGAACTCGGCGCGTACCGCCACGGGAGGGACGCGGACGAACGGCTCGCGTTCGTCTACGACCTCTTTCCCGCGCTGGAGGAGCGCACCGAACAGGAGGCGAACACGATGAGCGGCGGCGAACAGCAGATGCTCGCCATCGGGCGGGCGCTGATGGGCGACCCGCAGCTGCTCGTGCTCGACGAGCCGACGCTCGGCCTCGCCCCGGTCGTCCTCCAGGACATCAGCGACGGCATCGACCGCATCCGCGAGGAGGGCGTCACGGTCCTGCTGTGCGAGCAGAACGTCACCTTCGCGCTGAAACACGCGGACCGGATCTACCTGCTGGAGAACGGCGAGGTGGTCCGCGAGGGGACGCCGGACACCCTCCGCGGCGACGACCACGTCCGCGAGTCCTACCTCGGGGGGTGAACGCGTGGGCGTTGTCACAAACCATAACTCCCCCCGTCCGGACTATCACGGTGGTTCATGGTGAATCTCGTCTCCGACATCGAATCAACCGCCGACTCGCGCCCGGACGCCCCCGCCATCGTCTACGACGGACGGACGCTGACCTACGGGGAGTTCTGGGACAGAACCGGTCGCTTCGCCGCCGGCCTCGCGGAGCGCGGCGTCGAACCCGGCGACCGCGTCGGCGTCTACCTCCCGAACCTTCCCCAGTACGTCACCGCGTTCGCGGGCACGCTCCGCGCGGGCGGCATCGTCGTGCCGATGAACCCGCAGTACAAGGAGCGGGAGATCTCGCACCTGCTCGCCGACAGCGGCGCGCGCGTCGTCGTGACGCTCGCCGACCTCGTCCCGAACGTCCTCGCCGTGCGGGGGGAGACGGCGGTCGAACACGTCGTGAGCGTGGGCGGCGCGGCGGAGGGGGCAACCGCGTTCGAGGCGTTCCTCGCCGAGGACGGGCTCCCCGTCGTCGAGCGCGACGCGGACGACGTCGCCGTCCAGCCGTACACCTCGGGGACGACCGGCAAGCCGAAGGGCGTCCTGCTCACCCACGAGAACCTCGGTTCGAACGCCCGGGCGACGGGCGCGCTGATGCCCGGCGGGTTCCGGGAGGACGATAAGATGCTCGGGGTCCTCCCCCTGTTCCACATCTACGGGATGACCGTGACGATGCTCGCGACGCTGTTCGAGGGGGCGGCGTACTACCCGCTGCCGAGCTGGGACGCGGGGCAGGCGGTGTCGCTCATCGAGGAGGAGGACATCACGATCATGCACGGCGTCCCGGCGATGTACAACGACCTCATCAACCAGCCCGAGGCGTCGTCGTTCGACCTCTCGTCGCTCCGGTTCGCCAACTCGGGCGGCAGCAGCCTCCCGATCGAGGTGATGCGCCGCTTCGAGGAGCTGTACGAGGTGGACCTCTTCGAGGGCTACGGCCTCACCGAGACGAGCCCCGTCACCCACGCGAACCGCCCCGACGAGCGGCGGCCGGGGAGCATCGGCAAGCCCATCGACGGCGTCGAGGCGCGCGTCGTGGACGGCGCGTTCGAGGACGTGCCGCCGGTCGAGCGCGGTCCCGTCGATGAGGGCGAGGTGTCGGGGACACCTCGAAAAGACGGCGAAGCCGTCGATGAGCACGACCTGAACGAGATCACCGGCGAGATCGTCGTCGCCGGGCCGAACGTGATGAAGGGCTACTACGGCCTGCCCGAGGCGAACGAGGAGGCGTTCACGGAGGAGGACGGCACGCGCTGGTTCCACACCGGCGACATCGGCTACCACGACGAGGACGGCTTCTTCTACGTCGTCGACCGCGAGAAGCACATGATCAACACCGCCGGATACAACGTCTACCCCCGCGAGATCGAGGAACTCCTCTTCGAGCACCCCGACGTGGCCGACGCCGCGGTCGTGGGCGTTCCCGACGAGCGCCGCGGCGAGACGGTCAAGGCGTTCGTGGTTCCGGTCCCCGACGCGGCGGCGACCGAGGAGGACCTCCGCGAGTACTGCCTGGAGCGCCTCGCGGAGTACAAGCACCCCCGCGAGGTCGAGTTCGTCGAGACGCTCCCCCGGACGACCACCGGCAAGGTCCAGAAGTTCGAACTGCGGGGGGCGTAGGCCGATTTCGACCGGCGAAGTCCATCGTCGATCCGCCCGAGAACGTTCGCGTTCGTCTTCGATGCGAACCGTCTCGCGACTGCGCCACGGAGGAACACCTCACGACCGGGAGACTGTCCTCCTGGAGGTCGGCCACGCCGATAGTCCGGAGGACGGCGTCCGCGTCGAGTCGGGCGACTCGGTTCCCCGTGATCGACGGTCCCGGGACGCTCCCCTCGCGCTCGCCGTGGCACCTCCTCCCTGCGCGAACGACGAAGGGCCGCCTCGACGCCCTGAGTTGCTTCCGGCGCATCCGCCCGACCGCTTCGCGGGGAACCTCGACGCGGCCGCTCCGGAGCCCGCCGACGCCATGCGACAATTTTTATACGTCTGGATTCATTCATCAATGAATGAATGAATCCGCGTCACCCCGTCGGTCGGCATCGCCCTCGCGGAACGATCGGGGGCAGTCAGAGGTCCTCGGGGTCGTCCTCATCCTCGGTATCACGATCGCCGGAACGACTGCTGTCGCCGTGTTCGGGGCACCGGTGCTGTCCAACGCACAGCAGGCCGTGGAGATCAAGAGCGCCGAGCACGCGATGACGAAACTGGATTCGAAGGCCAGCCTGGTCGGATTCGACGATTCACCTTCCCAGGAGATCGACCTCGGCATTCGTGGTACTGGCGGCGCGGTGCGGGTGAACGAAACCAGCGGTCGGATCACCATCGACAGAACTGACGCCGGTGGCAACACCACCACACTCCTCGCCAGGGACCTCGGCGCGGTCATCTACGAGAACGGCGACACGACAATCACGTATCAGGGCGGTGGGGTCTGGAAGCAGACCGGCGACGGAAGCACCATGATTTCGCCGCCCGAGTTCCACTACCGCGACAGGACGCTGACGCTGCCCTTGATCATCGTAGACGGCGACCGATCGATCGACGGTCGCGTTCAGGTGAGTGCCGGCCCGTCCCAGTCCGTGTTCCCGATCGACGGCGACGCGAACAAGTCGAATCCACTGGTCGACGATCGCGTCAACGTCACTGTCACCAGCAGGTATTACGAGGCCTGGGGGGACTTCTTCGAGGAGCGCACCGGCGGGCAGGTGACCTACGATTCCCCGAATCAGACAGTGACCGTGACGCTCGTCTCGCCCGCGACCCAACAGCCGGTTACACAGGGTGTCTCGTCGACATCGCCCGCCAAGCGGATGCACATCGACGGCAAGCACGGGGACGTCTTCATAGACACGTACAACTCCTCGGACGGAAACTACACCGCCACGGGAGGATCGGGCGGGACGATCGTCACGGCCGGGGGCGTGGACATACAGCACGGCACGCTCAACGGCAGTCTCGTCTCCGGCGGCGGTGAAGTCAACCTCAAGAAGGACTCGTACATCACCGACGACCTGGCGTACGGGGGGGCGCTCTCGACTCACGACGCACAGTCGAGTCACGTCGGCGGCGACATCACGAGCGACGGGTCAGCGCCGATCGTCGACCCGATCGACGGGTTCATCGATCAGAAGCAGACGGAGATCGCAAACGACCCGGACGTGAATACGGATTCGGACGGGGACATCGACGACAAGGGTGACACCGATCCCACCAACGACGAACTCGTCGGCAGTCGGGACTCGTGGACGCTGACCGACGGGACGTACTATCTGGAGACGATCGACCTGAAGGGAAACGAGGCGCTGACGCTCAACAACACGAACGGCCCCGTCGAGATCTACGTCGAGAAGGACTTCAAACTGGACGGAGCCACGCTGAACGTCACCGACGAATCGGGTCATACGGTCAGGATCTACGTCGGCCACAAGCGAATCGAAGTCACGAACGGCGCGACAGTTTCGGTCCCCGAGGACCGTTCCAGCAAGCTCTGGCTGTACGGCAGCCGCGATACGCACATCAAACTCGCGGGGAGCGGGACGAGAGTCACCGGAGTGATATACGCACCCTCGGGCGACACGGACCCCGGCAAGATCGAACTCACGGAACACGCCGAACTCTTCGGCGCGGTCGTCGGGGGCGAAGCGAGGCTCGAAAGAGGCGCGACAATCCACTACGACGAGACGCTCAGTTCACAGGCCCCGATTCCGCCGGGCACGGACGTGGCGCAGTTGACGTACCTCCACGCCACGACGAACACCGTGACTATCACCGACGAGTGACCCCTATCGCTTCAGATCGAATTCGATGACGCTCCGATACACGTACAGCCGCTCGGTCGTGAACTGGTACGTGACCGACCCGTCGCTCGCGTCCGAATCGATCGCCGTGTATCCCTCTCGATCGAAGTAGCGGCTCCAGATGTCGGCGCGGGGGGAGTCGACGGTGATCGAGACGGCCGTGTCGTTCGACGGCGTGAACGAGCCGTCGAGCCCGGTTCCTCGGTTCGTCCCGACGATGAGCACCGGCGAGCGTCCGCTGAAGCTCTCGTCGGTCTGCGGGTACGTCACGACGAACGAGAGAACCGCCCGGTCGTCCCCGACCTCGAACCCCGGCGGGATTCGCATCACGCCCCCCTCGTCGTCGGTTCGAATCACCGCTCCGGATACGTACACGAACGTCGTGTCGCCCTGCCCCGAGTAGACGAGCGGTCGGGGGTTCATCGAGAAGGTCGCGTTGTTCGACGCGTTCCCGACCTCGACCGCCCGTACGGTGATCTCGACCGGCGCGTCGAACCCGATCGCGCCACCGGAGAGGTAGACTTCGGTCCCTCGACTGGGCGCGTTGCGGTGGTGAATGTCGGCCAGGTTCGCCGCCAGCACGTCGAACGCTCGTCCCATGTTGTCGAGTTGCTCCGCCTGCTGGGCGTCCTGCAGTCCGCCGTACCCGCCCACGTACACGAGACCGGTGGAAGCCACGACGAGCGAGAACACCAGAACGTACGAGAGCGTCTCGCTCTGTCCGCGCGCGCTCACGTCGATCGCACCTCGAGCGTGTCACTCGGCGTCAGGACGATCCGCAGGTCGCCACCGGCGATAGTTCCCGCGTCGACGGCGGTCGTCGAGTCGAACGCGACCGTGACCGTGACCGACGGGTCGTCGGACGTCAGGACGAGGCGGGGTGGAGACGCCGACGTGTCCACCGTCACGCGATAGCTGGCTCCGGCGACGCGAGCGGGCAGCGACACGTCGACGCGTACCTCGGAGCCGCCGGCCGTCGCTAGCCGGTCGGCCGTCATCAGGTCGGCGGCGATCCGTTCGCCGACGACCGTGAGTTCGGACCGGACGGTCTGCTCCTGCCGGGAGTCGACGACTCCCCCCGCTGTGATCAGCACGCCGCTGATCAACACCGCCGTGATCGCCAGACTCAGCGTGTAGCCGATCTGGACCGAGGTCGCGCGGTCGTCCATCACGCCGGTTCCCCCGGGGCGATGCGAACGGGCGCTCGGTAGTGGACCGCGGCAGTCTCGTACACGAGGTCGAGGGAGAGGCTGTACGCGGCATGGGAGTAGTAGGGGGACGTCCCGTCGGTGGGATCGAAGAGGTAGGTGTCCCGGTGCGTGTCCATCGCGTCCGACCGCTGCACGGTGAGTTCGTACGTCCCCCGCGCCTCCTCGCCGTTCCGGTACTCGACGTCGTACGGCCCGGAGACGCCCGCCGCCCACCGTAGTCCCGGACACGCCGTCCCGTTCACCGTGCCGGCAGTGACGTCGATCGTCGCGGTCGGACCGCTGACCGCACAGTCCGGGAAAGCCGTCGGTGACGTCTCGCTCGCGTTCTTGACCGCGAGGAGGACGTGAGTGCTGTTCCTGTAGATGTACGCGTGCCACTGCGCGTTCGTCGCGTTCTCGACGACGGCGACGTGGAATCCCGCCCGCGGGTCGTTCGTCTGGGCGAGAGACGACTCGGTCACGGTCAGCCGGTGGCCGCGGATCCCCGAGACGTTCCACGCGACGGTCCAGTTCCCCTGGCTGCTGTTGACGGTGGTCGTGTTCGCGGAGGTGAACGTTCGCGACGCGTTCGATTGACGAATCAGGTAGCCATCGCTCACCACGAGAGAGGGCTCGTCGATGTCCGCTACGTGCCCCCGGTCGAGGTGCTGTCGGCGTACGAGGTCGTTGTACGTCGAGACGTTTTCGCGCACGTCCGTTCGAACGGCAGACCAGCCGGTGTACTCGTGAGCGTTCACCTGGTCGAGGAGTTCACCGACGTTCTCGACCGTCGTCGACTGGTACTCGATGACCGGTTGGCTTTCAACACCCACGCTTCGCGTCGCGAGGTTACTGGAGTAGATCTCGACGTTCAACAGCAACACCACCACGACGAGTACCAACGCGATCGTCAGACCCGTGACGACGATGAGCTGCCCCCGATCGCCGCCGGTTACATCTTCCATACGACGAGTCGCACCTCCATAACGGTGTATATCGGACTGTTCGGGGCGGCGTCCGTCGCGTAGAAGGTCGCGTTCGCCGCCGAAACGGTCTGGTTCTCCCCCGGGGCCGTGAGCGGGGTGTCGTCGAACAGGAACACGGCATGCGTCGCAACCACCGCGTGGTTACTTGGCGTGCCCATGTATACCATGGTCTCGCGGCTGGACGTCCCCTCCGCCCCCCTGTGCGTGACGTACACGTTGAACGCGACGTCGTTCGCCCGGAACGTGTCGTTCAGGGCCGCCCCGAACCGGTTCGGGGGGCCGCCGCTCGTGTAGAAGCCGATGTCCGGCGCGCCATCGAACTGTTCGGTGGTGGTGTTCCAGAACACGACCGCTTCCCCGAGCGCACCGGTCGCGTCCGTCGTGGCGAGCAGGTCCTCGGCCAACGCGCGCTGCTGGTTTTCGATACGTTCGTTCGACGTGCTCGCGGTCAGGGGGGTGACTGCGGTGGCCTGGAGCGCGAAGAGGACGGCTCCCAGAACCAGGAGCGCGGCCGTGAACCCCTCCACCATGTGTGCCTGTGCCCGATCCATCGTCACCACACCCGCACGACGAGCTGGTAGGTCGTCCCCTCGAGAGTAACGAGACGCCGGGCGGTGCTAACGTCTCCTTTCCTCGAAGGTGACGCCCCCCTGGCCAGCGTCGTTCCGTCCACCGTCGCAACGGCTCCTGCCCGTTCGATCGTCACGTTCACTCGCGTCCCGGACTCGACCCCGAGTGCCTCGGTGAGGTCGGGGGTGTCGTACCGACAGCCGGCCGGAGGCGTGGCGTTATCGAAGAACGCGACCGTGCACGTCGCGTTCAGCTGCGTGGGTCGGATCGGTGAACCGAGGTGCCCCTCGCTGAGGTGGGCGGCACTCCGGTCAGCCTTCATGACCTGGGCGTCACTGTCCCCGGAGAACGGAGCGAACATCCCCGGGAGGACGCCGAGCGCGAACACGAGCGCCAGGAGGAATACCCCGATGGCCATCGCGAAGTCGAGGGTGGTCTGCCCCCTAGTGGTTGCTGACATGCTGTTCGACAGGTTGCGAAGAATGTACCGAATTCTTATAGGTATTTCGGCGGGCGAGTGGTAGTACGCCGGTCCGGCCGGAGGACCTCGACGCCGGGCAACACCTTTTACCTCCCCTCCTGTGGTGGTGCCATGAGCGACGAACCAGTGCTCCTCGACGTCGAGGACGGGATCGCGACCCTCACCCTGAACCGCCCGGACGTGCGAAACGCCATCACCCACGAGGTCTCGACGGCGATGATCGATCGCCTGAACGAGGTGGAGCGGAGCGACGCTCGGGCGCTCGTGGTGACGGGGTCGGGCGGTAGCTTCTCGGCGGGCGGGGACATCAACGCCATGACGTCGCGCATGTCCGGCGAGGCGACGCTCGCGGAGTCCGTCCGGCGCATCCACCTGGAGACGAGCCGCGCCATCGAGCGCGTGGCGAAGTTCCACCTGCCGACGGTCGCGAAGATCGACGGCGCGGCCTTCGGCGCGGGCGCGAACCTCGCGCTCGCCTGCGACGTGCAGGTGGCGAGCCCGGAGGCGAAGATCAGCTTCGGATTCAGGCAGGTCGGCCTCGCGGTCGACACCGGCACGTCCTACTTCCTCCCGCGCGTCGTCGGGCTGAACAAGGCGAAGGAACTGGTGTTCACGGGCGAACTGCTCGACGCCGAGGACGCGCTCGACCTCGGGCTGTTCAACCACGTCTACGAGGACTTCGAGGCGGAGGCCGACGCGTTCGTCCGCTCGATCGCGGAGGGGCCGACGGTCGCCCTGGAGACGTCGAAGCGCGCGCTCAACCAGGGCCTAGAGCAGTCGCTCGACCAGGCGATGACCCGCGAGGCGGCCCACCAGGCGGCCGTCTTCGAGACGTGGGACCACCGCGAGGGCGCGAGCGCGTTCATGGAGAAGCGGGATCCCGAGTTCGCCGGCGAGTAGCCGCCGAGCGACCGTCGAGCACCCGACGAGCGGTCAACTATCTTACCAGTGTTCGGTGCGGACCCGAGACTATTTTACGTCGGAAGCTCACACACCGTCATGGCATTCCAGCTCACGTCCGAACAGGAGGCGATCCGCGACGCCGTCCGCGAGTTCGGCGAGAACGAGATCGCGCCCGTGGCACGGGAGCACGACGAACAGAAGAAGTACCCGGAGGAGATCCGCAGGAAGGCCGCGGAGTACGACCTCGTCGCGCCCAACGTCCCCGAGGAGTACGGCGGCGCGGGGATGGACCTGCTCTCGACGATCGTCGTCACGGAGGAGCTCTGGCGGGCGGACCCCGGCATCGGGAGCGCCGTCGGCTCGGCGGGCTTCGGCACCTCCATGATCGTCAGGTTCGGCGACGAGTGGATGAAGGAGGAGTGGCTCCCGCCGATCACCGCGGGCGAGGCCGTCTCCTGCTCCTGCATCTCCGAGCCCGCCCACGGCTCCAACGTCGCCGGCATCGAGACCACCGCCGAGCGGGACGGCGACGAGTGGGTGATCGACGGCAACAAGATGTGGATCACTAACGGGACGGTCGCCGACGTGGGCGTCGTGATGGCGAAGACCGACCCCGGCGAGGGGCACAAGGGCATCAGCGCCATCCTCGTCCCGACCGATACGGACGGCTTCGAGCCGACGAAGATCGACAACAAGCTCGGCATCCGCGCCTCGGACCTCGCGGAGATCGTCCTCGACGACGTGCGCGTCCCCGAGGAGAACCTCATCGGCGAGGAGAACCGCGGGTTCTACCAGCTGATGAACTTCTTCGCCGGCGGGCGCGCGAGCGTCGCCTCCCAGGCGGTCGGCGCGGCCCAGGGCGCGCTCGACGCGGCCATCGACTACGCGAACGAGCGCGAGCAGTTCGGCCAGAAGATCGCCGAGTTCCAGGCGCTCCGCCACAAGCTCGCCGACATGGCGACGAAGGTCGAGGCCGCCCGTTCGCTCACCTACCGCGCCGCGGGCTACGCCGAGGAGGGCGACCGCGAACTCGGCATGAAGTACGCGAGCATGGCGAAACTGTTCGCCTCCGAGAACGCGGTCGAGGTCGCGGACGACGCGCTGCAGGTGTTCGGCGGCTCCGGCTACGTCACCGACTACCCCGCCGAGCGCTACTACCGCGACGCCCGGATCACGAAGATCTACGAGGGGACGAGCGAGATCCAGAAGAACATCATCGCCGACCGCATCCTCTGAGGTCCGAGGATGACCGACCCCGATCACACGACGAGCGATCCGGATCACGAGACGTGGACCGACGCCCAGGAGGAGACGACCGTCGAGGTGGACGGTCACGAGGTGTCGATGGCCTACTACGACGAGGGCGACGGCCCTCCCGTCGTCTTCCTCCACGGCATCCCGACCTGGTCGTTCCTCTGGCGGCGGATCGCGCCCCCGCTCGCGAACGACGTTCGGACGATCGTCCCCGACCTCGTCGGCTACGGCAACAGCGACCGGCGCGACGGCTTCGACCGCTCGATCCGCGCCCAGGAGCGGGCCGTCGCCGACCTGATCGACGGCCTGGGCCTCGACGCCGTCTCGCTGGTCGCCCACGACATCGGCGGGGGCGTCGCGCTCCGTTACGCGGCGCACGAACCGGACCGGGTGGAGAGGCTCGTCCTCTCGAACGCGGTCTGCTACGACTCCTGGCCCGTCGAGTTCGTCACCACGATGGGCCTGCCGAGGACCGCGGAGATGGACCCCGACGAATTCGAGGCGAAGCTCGACTTCGCGTTCGCCGACGGCCTCTACGGCGACGACGCGGACCCCGAGTGGCTCGACGGCATGAAGGCACCGTGGCTGGCGGAGGGCGGCCGCCGCGCGCTCGCCCGCGCCGCCGTCGCCACGAACACCAACCACACGACCGAGATCGACTACGGGGCCGTCGACGCGGACGTGCTGTGTCTGTGGGGCGTCGACGACGTGATGCAACCGCTCGCGTACGGCGAGCGCCTCGCGGCGGACCTCGACGGCGAGGTCGTGGAGCTGGAGCGCGCCTACCACTGGGTCGTCGAGGACCGGCCCGAGGCGTACCTCGAGGCCTGCCGGGGGCACCTCGTATGATCGAAAACGCGAAGTTCGGCGAACCGGAGGGGAGCGCATGAGCAGTCCCGGGACGAACACGGACCCCGAGGCGGCCCCCGACTGGCAGTTCAAGGAGCGCGACGTGCTCATACTCAAGGAGCTCTCCGTGGACTCCCAGCTGTCCTCGCGGGAGCTCGCGCGCATCCTCGAGGAGAAGTACGGCATCGACGTCTCGCACGTCACGGTGAGCGAGTCCATCCGGGGGATGCGCGAGCAGGGCGTCTTCCGCGAGGCGATCGTTCCCAACGAGGAGTTCTTCATCTTCGGCATGTTCGAGTTCAAGCTCAACCCCGAACACTTCGCGGAGACGTGGCGCGACGCGCTCGACGCCATCTGCCAGTCGCCGAACACCCTGTTCATGTTCCTCTCCGACGGCGAGTACCAGTGGAAGTCCGTCATGATGTTCCCGAACCGCTCGGCGGAGTCGAAGTGGATCCACGAGTTCTACAAGGAACACGGCCTCGCCGTCCAGAACATCAGGAACTCCGTCGTCCACAACGTCCTCAAGTTCCGAACGGACCCGGAGATCTTAGAGAGCCTCTATCGGGAGTGAGGAGCGTAGGCTTTTGGACAGGTAGGCCGTACTCCGGCCATGGTCGTCTCGTCGGATGCCGAGCAGTCGTACGCGTCGCGCGCCGTCGCCGTCGTCGCCGCCGTCGTCCTGGCCGTCCTCGGGCTCGGCGCGGGCGTCGGCCTCGTCCAGGTCGCGGCCGTCGTCCTCCGAACCGCCGGCGTCCCGATCACCCGCGGCCTCAGCCTCCTGCTGTCGCTTGTGCTCGTCCAGGGCCTCGGCGTGCTCCTCGTCGCCGGGCTCTACCTCTGGTTGAGCGGCCGCGGGTTGTCGTTCGTCGGCGTCCGCGTCCCGTCGAAGCGCGACCTCGTCTGGGTGGTCAGCGGCTACCTGCTCGCGATCGCCGCGAACTTCGCCGTCGGGATCGTCCGGTTCCTCTCCGGGGTTCGGTCCGCCGAGAACGAGGTCATCGGCCTCGTCAGGCCGGAGCCCGAACTGCTCCTCGTGTTGATCCCGGCGTCGTTCCTGCTCATCGGTCCCGGCGAGGAACTCCTCTTTCGCGG
Organism: Halomarina halobia; assembly: GCF_029338575.1. GTDB lineage: Archaea > Halobacteriota > Halobacteria > Halobacteriales > Haloarculaceae > Halomarina > Halomarina halobia. The sequence goes on along the minus strand of NZ_CP119992.1, from coordinate 1,228,524 downwards.
CATCGTCCAGGGGCGGCTCCGCGAGTCGTTCGGTCCCGTCGTCGGCGTCGGGCTCGCGACGCTCATCTTCGTCGTCATCCACTACCCCTCGCTCACGGGGACGCCCGGCGGCCGGGCCGTCTACATCACCGGACTGGCGCTCCCGGCGCTGGTGTTCGCCGTCGCCTACGAGGCGACGGACAACATCGTCGTCCCGTCGCTCATCCACGGCGCGTACAACGCCACGCTGTTCGGGCTGGCGTACGTCGCGCTGAAGTACGCCCCGGCGATGGAGGAGACGGCGGTGCTGCTGGCGCTGGTTCCCTATTGAGGAGGGCCTCCCCACGATGACGCCACTCGGCTATCGGACGCCCAGATAGCCCGCCGCCTCCCTCGCGATCGTCTCCGTCGTGCTCCCGATCAGTTCTCCCTCTCTCGCCCTCACGTCCGCGTGACGAATCGACGCGATGGTCCACGGATTGACGTAGCTATCTCTCGGAAGTCCTCCAGACGCGAAGTCATCGTCGGTCAGCGGGATCGCGATCGAACGGCGCGTCGTCGTCACTGCGACGTAGAGCGCTTCCTCGTCGTCGAACGGGTGCGTCCCGTCGCTCACTCGGACGTACGGTCGGTAGGCGTGGGGGCCGAACAGGTCGGGACCCTTCACCACGGCTCCGCGGGCGTACGCCACCGTCTATTCCTCGCCGTAGTAGTCGTCCGTCGTGGACGCAGAACTCGCTCGGGTCTGTGCGGCGTACGCCGCCAGTCGGTCGTCCTCGGCGATCGCCCAGTACCGCCCCCTGTGACGGACGAGGCTGCGATCCTCGAGGCGCGACAGGACCGCACCGACGCTCCCCCGCTTGATCCCGGTCGCCTCGTGGATCTCGGTCTGCGTGAAGGCCTTGTCGTCGTTCTCGGCGAGGAACGAGAGCACCCGGTAGGGTTGCGTTCCCTCCCGGATCTCGAGCGCCTCCTCGCGCTCGTCGTCGAACCGGTCGATGCCGATCGGCATGGGTAATAGTACGTAATACTTTGTAATAAACCTGCGGTAGTCGACTCACTTCGCGCTGAAGTACGCCCCGGACGGAGGAATCGACGCGCTCCCGTACTGACTCAGACGACCAGCGACCTGAGCTGACAGGACAGCACGACCGTCCCCTCGCCGGTGACCACCTCGGCGTCGTAGGTGAGCACGCCGTTGCCGACGGGGTGATCGCGCGGCTCCTTGTCCGTCACCTCGAGTTCCACGTGGACGGTGTCGCCGATGAACGTCGGCGCGCGGAACCGGAGCCGATCGACGCCGTAGAAGGCGACGACGGCGTCCCGCTCGGCGGACGTTCGGGACTGCCAGAGCAGCCCCGTCATCACCGAGAAGACGAGCGCGCCGTGGACGATCCGCTCGCCGAAGTCCGAGTCGGCCATCGCCTCGGCGTCGGTGTGGAGGTGGTTGAAGTCGCCGCTGACGCCCGCGAAGTTCGTCACGTCCGCCTCGGTGATCGTGCGCCCCTGCGTGGTGACGCGCTTGCCGACCTCCGTGCGCTCGAAGACGCTCTCGACCGCTCCCTCACTCATCGCCCTCCCCCCGGAAGATCCGGTAGGTCGTCCCGCCGGTGGCGACGGTCCTCTCCTCGCCGTCCGGCGTGGTACTCGTGACTGTCACCTCGGTGACGCCCATCGAGCGCCCGGCGCGGACCACCTCGGCCGCGGCGCGAACGTCGTCGCGGGCGGGCCGGACGTAGCGCACGTTGAGGTCGGTCGTCGTGAGGGAGGCCGCCTCGGGGCGTTCGAAGGTCGAGCGCAGGGCGAATCCGCTCGCGGTGTCGATCAGCGCCGCCGTGATCCCGCCGTGTATCGTCCTGCCCGTGAGGTTGACGAACTTCTCGTCGAACGGGACGGACATGGCGACCCGTCCCGGTTCGAGCACCTCGAAGTCGAGGTCGAGCCACCGGAAGAGGCCGTACTCGTCGACCCCGCGCCGGAGGTGACGCTCGATCGCGTCGGCGTCGACCTTCGAATCTGCGTCCGCATCCGTGTCACCGTCGGCGTCGCAATCGGCGTCCGCGCTCATCTCATCGTCCCTCGAACTCGGGGTCGCGCTTCTCGGCGAAGGCGGCGGTACCCTCGGCCGCGTCGTCGGTGCTGATGAGGAGGCCGAAGCCCTGGCTCTCCAGTTTGAGCCCGGCGTCGAGACTCGCGTCCGCGCCGTCGTCCATGACCGACTTGGCGACCTCCAGGGCGATCGGCGGCCCCTCGACGATGTCGTCGACGAACTCCGCGACCACGTCGTCGAACTCCTCTCGGTCCACGGCACGGTTGATCAGCCCCCACTCCTCGGCCAGTTCCGCGTCGATGCGGTTGCCGCGGAAGACGAGCTCCTTCGCCCGACACTCCGTGAGCATCCGCATCGCGCGCTGGGTGCCGCCGCCACCGGGGATCAGCCCGAGGGTGATCTCCGGGAAGCCGAACTCCGAGTCCGACGTGGCGATGCGGAGGTCGCAGGCGAGCGCGAGTTCGTGGCCGCCGCCGAGGCAGAAGCCGTCGATCTTCGCGAGCGTGGGCCGCGGGAACGACGCGACGGTTTCGAACACCTCGCTCACGTCCATCGCGTCGGTGGGGCGCAACTCGCCGAAGCCGCCGATGTCAGCCCCCGCGGAGAACGCCCGGTCGCCCGCGCCCTCGAACGTGACGCACCGCACCTCCTCGGCGTCGACGCCGTTCAGGAGGTGGGTGATCTCCCCCATCAGGTCGCGCGAGAGGGCGTTCAGCCGCTCGGGGCGGTCGAGTTCGACCGCCAGCACGCCCCGGTCGTCGAGGTCGTAGTTCAGGAACCGGTAGTCGCGCTCGCCGCCGCCGTAGTCGTAGAAGCCCGCGCCCGCCTCCTCGCCGGTCCGACCCGACTCGACCAGTTCGACGAGGTAGTCGGCGGGTTCGTAGCGCGCCTCACCCGTCTCCTCGTGGAGCGTCCTGAGCTTGTCGAGCACCGCGTCGAGGCCGTACCTGTCCGCCCGTCGGCACGGCCCCTCGGGGTAGCCCCCGCCGAGGCGCATCCCGGTGTCGATCGCCTCCGCGGTGGCGACGTCGTTCCCGATCAGCTTCGCCGCCTCGTTGATCATCCGCGCCTCGACGCGCAGCGTGTCGAACCCCTCGCCATCGCCGGGTTCGTAGGTCGGGCCGTCTCCCTCCCCGTAGTCGTAGTACCCCCGCCCGGTCTTCCGCCCGAGGTCGCCCGCGTCGACCTTCTCCTGGACGACGGGCGGGATCGGCTTGCCCGCCTCCTTGCGGACGTGGTAGCCGATGTCGATACCCGTGAGGTCCGAGAGTTCGAACGGCCCCATCGGGTACCCCTTCCGGTGGACCATCGCGGCGTCCGCCTCCTCGATCGTCGCCTCGCCCTCACTCACCATCCACGCCGCCTCGTCGCCGAACGGCCCGAGCACGGAGTTGACGACGAAGCCGTTCACGTCCTTCCTGACGTAGATGGGGGTCTTGTCGATCGCCTCGACGAAGGCGTAGGCGAGTTCCGCCGTCTCGTCTGCCGTCTCATCGCCGTAGATCACCTCGACGAGGTCCATCTTCACCGGCGGGTTGAAGAAGTGCATCCCGACGACTTGCTCGGGGCGGTCGGTAGCCCCCGCGATCTCCGTGATCGACAGCGAGGAGGTGTTCGACGCGAGGACCGCGTGCTCGGGCGCGAGATCGTCGAGTTCGGCGAACACCTCCCGTTTCAGGTCCATCCGCTCGGGGGCGACCTCGATGACGAGGTCGGCGTCCGAGACCGTCTCGCCGAGGTCGACGGCGGTGTCGATCCGGGAGAGCACCTCCTCGGGGTCCTGGTCGATCAGGCCCTTCTCCGCGAGTTTCTCCAGGCTCCAGGCGATCTCCTCGTACCCCTTCCGGACGATGTCCTCCTCGATGTCTCGCATGCGCACGTCGTAGCCGGCGAGCGCGACGACCTCGGCGATGCCGTGGCCCATGTTCCCCGCGCCCAGTACCGCGACACGTTGTACGTCACCTAACTCCATGGCTTCAGGCGAGTCGGAGATGGCTTAATTCCTGCGACGACGATTAGCATTGTTCGAGTATTCCCCCGCTAACGCACCAACGATTCGTCAGAATCGAAAAGTTCGAACGATGGTAGGCGATCAGACGGGATGACCTTCCTCTCCCGTCTCCTCGTCGCGGAGCTTGAACTTCTGGACCTTCCCGCTCGGGTTCTTCGGGAGCTCGTCCACGAAGTAGTACGTCCGCGGGCGCTTGAAGTCCGCCACGTCGTCGCTCTCGACCAGGTGCGAATCGAGCGCCTCCGCCGTCGCATCGCCCACCACGAAGGCGACGACTCGCTCGCCCCACTCGTCGTCGGGTTCGCCGACGACCGCCGCCTCGACGACGTCCGGGTGCGAGAACAGCGCGTCCTCGACCTCCGTCGGGTAGATGTTCTCGCCGCCGGAGATGATCATGTCGTCCTTGCGGTCGACCACGTAGAGGTAGCCGTCCTCGTCGCGGTAGCCCAGGTCGCCGGTGTAGTACCACGTCTTCCCGTCCGCCTCACGCAGCGACTCCGCGGTGGCGTCCGGGCGGTTCCAGTACTCGCGCATGGTGCACGGCCCCGAGAAGAGGATCTCGCCGACCTCCCCCGCCTCGACCTCGTCGCCCGGATCGCCGTCCGGCGTGACGATCCGCACGTCGTGGTTGAGCGCGGGCAGGCCCGCCGAGCCGAGCTTCGGGATCTGCTCGTCGGGGTGCTGAAACGTCCCGCAGGGGCCGATCTCGGTCATCCCGTAGGCCTGCAGGTAGTCCTCGCAGAACTCCTGCATGCACCCCTCGAGCACGCGGCGGGGCATCGGCGACGCGCCGTAGAAGCCGATCTCGAGCGAGGAGACGTCCGCGTCCACCTCCGGCGCGACCTGCAGGAGCGCGTTCCAGGCCGTCGGCGCGGCGAACAGCTGGGTGACGCCGTGGGCCTCGATCGCCCGCAGGACCGCCGCGGGGTCGAACTCGTGGTGGATGACGGAGGTCGCGCCGACGTGGACGCGCGGGAACAGGTTGGCGTGTAGCTCCGCGCAGTGATAGAGCGGGAGGACTGACAGCCCGACGGCGTTCCTGTCGATGCCGCTCTCGGCGATGCAGACGAGGCTGTGCTCGACCATGTCACGGTGCTCGTGGACCACGCCCTTCGGCCGGCCCGTCGTCCCCGAGGTGTAGATGAAGGCGTAGACGTCGTCCTCGGCCACGTCCGCGTCCGGCCGGGAGGCGTCGCCGCCGGCGAGCACCTCGTAGAAGTCGCGGGCGAAGTCGGGCGTCCCGCCGTCGGGGGCGTCGGTCCCCTCGGCCGTCGGGGCCGCCGGGCCGTCGACGTAGAGGTACTCCTCGACCGTCTCCAGGTCCGGACGAGCCCCCGCGACGGCCTCGCGGGTGTCCGCCTCGAGGACGACGAGGCTCGACCCGGCGTCGTTCAGGACGAACTCGATCTCGCCCGCCGGGAGGCGGTAGTTGAGCGGGTTGAACACCGCGCCGAGCTTCGCGCAGGCGTAGACCGTCAGGACGAGTTCGCTCCCGTTGAACAGGACGGTCGAGACCCGGTCGCCCTTCCCGACGCCGAGGTCGGCGAGGGCGTTCGCCAGGCGGTTCACGCGCTCGTCGAACTCGGCGTACGTGAAGCGCTGATCCCGCCGCGGGTAGACGACGGCGTCTCTCGACGGATACTTCGCCGCCGATCGTTCGAGGGTGTCACCTAACGTGGTAGACATGCACGCGGTACGCGTTGGCGAGGACTGTAATTCTACCGTCGCCTTCGAAACGTTGAAACGCCGCTTGGCCGACCTTGAGATATGGAACTCCGGGTCATCGCGAACGAACCGACCGAACTCGCAATCGAGATCGCAGGCGAGGATCACACCTTCATGAACGTGCTGAAGGGGGCGCTCCTCGAGACGGAGGGCGTCGCCGCCGCGACCTACGACGTGAACCCCGAGCAGTCCGGGGGACAGACCGACCCCATCCTCACGGTCAAGACCGAGGGGGGCGTCGACCCCCTCGACGCGCTCGAAACCGCGGCGCGCAACGTGAAGGACAAGTCGACCGCCTTCCGCGAGGCCTTCGAGTCCGCGGCGTAGGCGCGCGGTCGCCCGCTCTCGTCGCTCCCACCGCTTCCACCCCACCCCTCTCGTCCATCGCTCCCGCCCCTCCCGTCGCACCCGCGGGCGACGCCCCCGCTCCCCGTAGCCGACCGTCTCCGCGCCCCGCGAGAGTGCTGCCTGCAATCGCGGGCAGCGCGCTGAAACGCCGCCGGGGCGAACGCCCCCCGGCCGAGGCCGACGGTTCCTCGCCGGCGATCCCTCATGCTCTCGCGCACCGACTTCGACGTCGACACCCGGGCGGCCGTCCTCTGGGCGATGGGCGGGGCGATCACCGCGGCGGTCGCCTACGCGGTCCTTCAGTTCCTCGGTTCCCTCGTGTTCGCCCTCTTCGCCTACTACGCCTCCCGTCCGATCTATCGACGGCTGTCCGCCGCGACGGACCACCCCGACCTCGCGGTGACGGCGACCGTCCTCCTCTTCACGCTGCCGGTCCTGGCCGTCGTCGGGTACGGCTTCTTCGTCGCCGTCCAGGAGCTCGACCGGGCGCTGCTGGCGGCCGGGCTGGGGCAGTACCGCCCGCTGCTGGAGCCGTATCTGCGTCTCGTCCGACAACGGGATCTACGGACGATCGTCGCGATGCTCCGACGACCGGAGCAGGCGTTCGGTCCCCTGACCCAGCGGCTCTTCCGGCGGGGGTTCGGATACGTCCTGGCGATGGTGAGCACCACCCTCGCCGTCCTGGGACAGCTGTTCCTGGCGCTCGTCTACCTGTTCTACCTCCTGCGCGACGACCGACGGATCGCCGACTGGTTCCGCCGAACCGTCAACCGCGACGCCGACCTGCTGACGTTCGCCGAGGGCGTCGACGAGAAGCTGGGGACGCTCTTCTTCGGCAACCTCCTGACCATCGTCACGACCGGCGCGATCGCCGCCGTCACCTACGTCGTGATCGACCGGTTCGTCCCGGCGGGCGTCGTCGCGTATCCCGTCCTGCTCGGCGCGCTCATCGGGATCGGGACGCTCGTCCCCGCGGTCGGGATCAAGATCGTCTACGTACCGTACACGGCGGTGCTCCTCTTCGACGCGCTGGCGGGCGAGACGCCGCTGTGGTTCCCCGCCCTCTTCTTCGTCGTCTCGCTGATCGTCGTCGACACCGTCCCGGATTACTTCGTCCGGTCGTACCTCTCGGCGGGCGATCTGAACTTCGGGCTCGTCCTGCTCGCCTACGTCCTCGGGACGATGGTCTTCGGCTGGCTCGGCGTCTTCCTGGGACCGATCCTGCTCGCGCTGTTCGTCCAGTTCGCCCGCGGTCTCCTCCCGAAGCTCACGAACGGGACGCTGTCCGGGTGAACCGCTTCCGGCCCCGAACGGGCATCAAACGGCCGTTTGATCCTAGCGCGTCCTTTTGCCCTCGTCCGCCGTCCTCCGATCCATGCGACGACGAACCGCCCTCGGGCTCGGCGCGACGACCCTCGCCGGCGTCGTGACGGGATGCCTCTCGCGACCGTCCGGTGCGGGCGACGGTGGGGACGACGACGGGACCGACGACGACACGGACGGAAACGGGACCGACGGCGATCCGTCCGACGCCGCGGAGCGCGCCACCGTCTCGCTCGCGGGCGCGGACGACCCTCCCGACCTCCCTGTCCGCCACGCGGTCGAGGTGCTCGACGCCGAGGCGACCGACGAGCGCCCGCCGCAGCTCCGGGTCACGCTGACGAACGAGGCGGACCACGCGGTCGAGGTGGGCGAGGGGCGGGCGGTGCTGTTCGAGTACGTCGGCTCGTCGGATCGACGCCTCGTCCTGCTCCCCGGACCGGCGGATCGGTACGAGGCGATCCGGTCGGGTTGCTGGACCCTCGCCGAACCGATCGCAGTCACGGAGGAGTATCGGCTGCTCGCGCTGGCCGCCGGCGAGTCGATCTTGCGGGACCTCGGCGTGTGGGGGGCGGCGGACCGCGGCGGGGGCGGCGACGCCGACGCGTGTCTCCCGACCGGCGAGTTCCGGTTCGAGAGCACCTACAACGTCGCCCGCGACGAGGAGCGGGTGATCGACGATCCCGAGTGGGAGGCGGCGTGGGGGTTCACGCTGCGCGTCGAGTAGCGGGGGTTAGCCCGCGGCTTCGCCGCCGCGCGGTCGCCACGTCCCGTGTTTCGGACACCAGTAGGTGTCGCCGCGGACGCGGGGCGAGTCGTCCCCGCAGTCGGGGCAGTCCCGACGGTCCTCGTCGGTCGGCTCGGGCGCGTCCATCGCGCGGTACACCTCGCGCCAGCCGGCGCTCGGCGAGGAGCGCTCATCGGGCATCGGTGCCCTCCTCGCACCGCGGACAGCCGCGCTCGAGGGTCGAGTCGGTCGTCTCGAGGCCGCACCGCTCGCAGCGCCAGTAGTAGTGGTCGAGGCGACCGTACCGGTCGTAGCCCGCGTGCGGGCCGGAGACCGGCGGGGCGGGACGCGTCGCTCTTCGTGGGTGGTGGTCGTCCGTGGACATCGGCTCTCTCGTGGAAACGCGGCGTCGCGGGCGGAGGCACCCGGGAGGGGGCACCTGCGATGGGGAAGTCCGCCCCGACGACGCACTCGTAGCTGCGTCTCCCCGGGCGTCCGACGCGGCCGTCTACAACGAGTCTCGGCGGTTACGGCGAGTCGTCTCCGGTCTCCGCGTGCGATCCGGGGGAGACAGTGAGAGAGAGGGGTCGGACGGGTAAAAGGGGGCGGCTAGCGGGGTGAAAGTGAAGGACGGGACAGGTTTCGAAGCCGACCGGTCGGCGCGTTCGTGTCGCGGCGTCGCGGGGGTGAAAGCGGCGCCCTGATCAGCGCCGGACCGGCACGTCCCGCTCCGCGAGGTACTCCTTGACCTCGCCGATGGTGTACTCCTCGAAGTGGAAGATGGAGGCGGCGAGCGCGGCGTCCGCCCCCGCCTCGGTGAACACCTCGTAGGCGTCCTCGGGGCCGCCGCAGCCGGAGGAGGCGATGACGGGCGTCGAGACGGCCTCGCAGACGGCCCTCGTGAGCGGGACGTCGTAGCCGTCCTTCGTGCCGTCGGCGTCGATGGAGTTGACGAACAGTTCGCCGGCCCCGCGCGCCTCGGCCGCCCGCGCCCACTCGATCACGTCGACGCCGGTCCCCTCGCGGCCGCCCCGCTTGGTGCACTCGAACCAGCAGGACTCGCCGTCGACCCGCGCGTAGTGCTCGCCCGCCTCGTCGAACCGGCGGCGAGCGTCGACGCTGATGACGATACACTGGCTACCGAACGCCCTCGCCCCCTCGGTAATGAGTTCCGGGCGTTCGAGCGCGCCCGTCGTGATGGAGACCTTGTCCGCCCCGGCGCGGAGCGTCTCCCGTACGTCCTCGCGGGTGCGGATCCCGCCGCCCACCGTGAGAGGGATGAAACACTCGTCCGCGACGCGTTCGACGACCGAGAGCATCGTCTCTCGGCCCTCCGCGCTCGCGGTGATGTCGAGGAAGACGAACTCGTCCGCGCCCGCAGCGTTGTACTTCTTCGCCAGTTCGACCGGATCGCCGGTGTACCTGAGGTTCTCGAAGTGGACCCCCGTGTAGACCGCCGCGTTCCCGTCGTCGTCCAGGTCCACGTCGATGCACGGGATGATCCGCTTTGTCAGCATCTACCCCCGCTTGGCGGGTGGCGGGTTTCACGGTTTCGACAGCGTGTCGCGTCGTCGCCGCCGTCCGCGCTCGCTACTCCCGATCCGACTTCGATCTCGACAGCAACTCGCGCACGGTCCCCTCGTCGAGCACGTCCACGAGATCCGCGCCCGCCTCGTACCGACGCAGGGCCGCCTCGTCGAGCACGTCCGCCGGCTCGCGGTCGCCCAGTCGGTCGAGCAGCAGACGATCCAGGTCCTCGGGGTCGTAGCCGGGCACGGGCATGCGACGCCGTTCGTCACGCGGTAGCAAAAAGCATGCGCCCCCCGGGACGGACTGTAACTCCGACAAGGCAAAGTACGCGCCCCGAGGAGACGGTGGCATGAGCGATCACGAACACGAAGAGCGCGAGGGGGACACGTACGAACCGACGGCCGGCCGCCAGACCGCCCCGCAGGCACCCTACACGAGGGGACAGATGGTCACGGGGTTCGTCATCGCCCTCGTCGGCATGGTCGTCGTCTTCGGCGTCCCGATCATGCTCACGCTCTAATCCCACCTTTTGAACCGCCACCTTTTCCTGCGGTCGCGGGCAGCGACACGCTCCGCGGTCGCTGCCGGCTCCCTGGTAAAAGCTGGACCAAAACCGCGCCTCATCCCCTCGCTGCGCTCGGGGATTCGTCGCGTCCGCTCGCTCACTCCGTCCGCTCGCTCACTCCGTCCGCTCGCTCACTCCGTCCGCTCGCGGGACGGCGTGCCGGTACAGACAGCGGCGAACTCGGGTCTACCGTCCGTACCTTTATAATTGAGAGCGGGACCAGCGTCCGTGTGACCTGACTTCGGTCGCGGGGCGCTCGCGGTTGCGCGACGCCACGCCCCGCGAACCCTGCCCCGCCCGCGGCGTCGCCTGCACGCCCACGTTTTGCCGCGTCCATCGCGCGTCGAGCCGCCGGCTCGCTCCGCAGTCGCGCGCCGCCACACGCGCCCTCGCCCGCCGAGGTCCCGTCCGGTGTCTCCAGGGGTACGACACCGAGACCGTCACCGAACGGCGAGAAACTATTTGTTCGGCCTCCCCCAAGCGACCACTCCCCGAGATGGACGACGCAACGTGGTTCGCGGCGGGGCTGCTGGTCCTCGCGCTCCTGTCGGGAGCGACGGCGCTCGACGTGGGGGGCCCGCCGATCGCCGGGGAACGGACCGACGAGGTGGTCGAACTCCGGGATGGGTCCGATCGCCTGTGGCCCTACACGAGCAAGCGCCACTCGTTCAGCTCGCGGACGCTCGCCATCAACCTCGTCGTGTACGCCGATCCGGCGACGACACGACGGCTTATGACCCACCGCGGCGACGCCGAGTGGCAGCCCACCGAGAACGAGACGGAGGACACCGACACCGCCTCGATCGCGAACGTCGAGTACGACGACAGCGAGGACCGCCTCGTCTGGAGCGACGCCCGGGGGGCGCGGCGATACACCTACGTCGAGTCGCCCGACGGAAACGGCGCGTGGCTCGAGGAGCGCTATCAACTGCACGACGGCAGCTACCTCGGCGCGCGCGACCACGTGCGGGCGTACGCCGCGCGCGACGGCGGGTGGACGGCGCTGCAGGCCCACAGCGAGCACTGGGACTGGTTCCGCCTGCGCCACACCGTCTCCGGTATCGCGGACGCCCAGCGCCGCGTCGAGATCGACTTCATGCGAACGCTCTCCGTCGATCGCGTCGTCCGGGTCTACGCCGGCAACGGCGGGACGGCCGACGGCCACGGGTGGATCTCGACGATCGAGGTAGGAACCACCGTCGCGGCGCTCGCCCTGGCGGGGCCGGCCCTCGCCCGGCGCGGACTCGATCGGCTCCGGGACGACGCGCGGGCGAGCGCGATCGCGCTCGGTCCGGCCGTCGGTCCGGCGGGGCTGTACCTCGCCGTCAGGGCGGTCGGCGTCGCGCTCGAAACGACGTTCCCCGGGACCTCCCCGAAGGTCTTCGCGGGGCTGCTCTACCCGGTCATCGCGGTCGGCATTCCGGCGTCGGCCGCGCTCCTCGCGCGGCCGCACCGACCGATCCGCGCGTTCGCCCTCGTCGCGACGGGACTCGGCGTGGCGTTCGTCCTCGATTACGCCGCGCTGGGCGTCGCGGTCCTCCCGATTCGAGCGATCCTGCACCGTGCGGCGGTACTCGTCTCGGCGGGGATGGTCGCCGCCGTCGGCGCGACCGCGACCGCCGATCGGTGGCACGCGCTGCTCGTCGTCGCCTGCTGGGCCGCGACGCTCTCGCTTCCGCTCGTGGGGGCGATATGACGTCCGTGCGGGCGATCTACCCGACGGAGCGGCGGGTGACGAGCCCCCGTCTCGGTATCACTATATCGGTCACCTTATCTGTCCCGAGAGGGAGGTACAGCAGAAGCGTCTACGGGGGACGATAGACGAATGGCTCGTGAACCGAACGACGCGCGAACGACGCGCCGGCGGCTGCTACACGGAACGGCGAGCGCGTCGCTCGCCGCCACGGCCGGTTGTCTGGACGGGATCTGGAACATCGCCGGCCGGACGCGAGCGGAACAGCTCTCGCTCCGCATCAAGACGCTCCCGACCGACGCGGACCCCTACGCCATCCGCATCGCCCGCGCGCTGGCGAACGGGCTGGAGGCGGTCGGGATCGAGACGGAACTGCTCCCGATGGCCGAGGAGGCCCTGCTGCGCGATCTGCTCGTCAATCACGACTTCGACCTCTACGTCGCGCCCTCCCCCGGAGGACGGGACCCCGACTTCCTGCGTCCGTTCCTGCACTCGCGCTACGCGGGCGAACAGGGGTGGCAGAACCCCTTCGGCTACACCGACCTCTCGATGGACGAACTCCTGGACGAGCAGCGTCGGCGCGAGGGCGACGCCCGTCGGAGGGTCGTCGTCGACCTGCAGATGGCGCTCGTCGAGGCCCAGCCGTGTACCGTCGTGGCGTTCCCCGACGACGTCATCGCGATCCGGACCGACCGGTTCTCCGGGTGGAAGCGGCTCCCGCCGACGACTCCGCTCGGCTACATCGCCCTCGACGCCGTCGGGGGCGTTCCGCGGGACGCTCTGCGCGTCCTGCTCCGCGACGCGCGGGCCACGCGCAACCTGAATCCGCTCGCGGCCGAACACCGCGACCGCGGTACGATCACCGGACTGGTGTACGACTCCCTGGGTCGCGTCCACGACGACACGGTCCGACCCTGGCTCGCGGCCGGGTGGACGTGGACGGACGACGACCGTCGCGCCGAGATGTCCCTCAGACGGGCGTACTGGCACGACGGAACGCCCGTCACCGCCCGGGACGTGGCGTTCACGTACCGATTTCTCGCCGACACCTCGCTCGGCGAGGCCGACGCGCCGGTCCCGGCCGAGCGGTTCCGCGGGGAGGGATCGCTCGTCGCCGACGTGTCGGCTGTCGACGAGCGGGTCGTCGAGTTCGCCTTCGACGACGTCGCGCCGTCGATCGCGGAGCGGGCGTTCACCGTCCCGGTGCTCCCCCGTCACGTGTGGCGCGAGTACACCGACCCCGCGACCGTCGCGGGGGTGTCGGTCGGCGCGCAGACGACGGAGGCGCTCGTCTGGGAGAACCCGAACCCGATCGGGAGCGGACCGCTTCGGATCGAGGCGGTCGAGCGGGACGAGCGCATCGTCCTCGCGCGCGTCGAGGATCACTTCCTGGGGCGGGTCGAGGGGGACCTCGGGGCGGCCGTCGGCGACCGCCTCGCGTTCGACCGCGCGGTGTTCCGTCCGGTCCCCTCCGACTCCGTCGCGGTCGAACTGCTCGCGGAGGGGCGGGCCGACGCGAGCGCCAGCCCGCTCAGTTCGGCGGTCGCACCCGACATCGGTCGAGCGGCCGCCCTCTCGCTCATCGTCCACCCCTCGGCGTCGTTCTACCACGTCGGCTACAACGTCCGCCGCGCCCCCCTGTCGAACCTGCGGTTCCGGCGGGCGGTCGCGCGCCTGCTCGACAGGGCGCACATCGTCGAGTCCGTCTTCGACGGCTACGCCACGCCGGCCGTCAGTCCGCTGGCGACGACGGACTGGCTCGCCCCGGAGCTGACCTGGGACGACGAGGCCCCCGTCCTCCCCTTCGTCGGAGAGGACGGCGAACTCGACGTCGAGCGCGCCCGCGACCTGTTCGTCGAGGCCGGGTTCAGATATCAGGAGGGTCGCCTCCTCCAGGGGTGAATCGACGTGGGTCTGGGTGACGTCCTCGCGAGCGTCGTCGTCGTCTCGGGAGCGATGCTGGTGATCGCGTCGCTGACGATCATCGGCGTGAACCGCCTCGTCGAGACGGCGCGCGACGTCCGACGGCGACTGCGCGCCGCCGCGCCCGGCCTCGGGTTGCTCGTCGCCGTCCTCCTCGTGAACAAGATCGCGCGGGACTACGGCCCCGAGGTGTCGTGGCTGATCGGGTGGAACGTGACCGGCGCCATCCTGGGCATCGAGGGGGTGTTCGTCGCCGTCGTCCAGTCGTTCGCGACCCCGACGCTCACCGCGTACTTCTCGTTCGTCTACGTCTACGGCTACGTCTTCCTGCTGGTGTTCCCGCTCGTCGCGTACCTCGCGCTGGAGCGCGCCGAGGCGCTCCAGCGCACGGCGGTCGCCTACTGCCTCAACTACGCGATCGGGCTCGTCTGTTACACGCTGTTCATCTCCTACGGGCCGCGAAACGTCATGCCCGAACTCGTCGACCCGCTGCTGTACTCGACGTACCCGAGTTCGCAACTGCTCACGAGCCAGGTGAACACGAACACCAACGTCTTCCCCTCGCTTCACACCTCGCTCTCGGTGACCGTCGCGCTACTGGCGTGGGAGACGCGCGACCGCTACCCCCGCTGGGTCCCCGTGGCCGCCGTCCTCGCCGCGAGCGTCGTGGTCTCGACGATGTACCTCGGCATCCACTGGGGGACCGACGTCGTCGCCGGGATCGGGCTCGCCGTCGTGAGCGTTCGCCTCTCCGGGCCGGTGCTCGACCGCCTGATGGCCCTCGTCGAGCGCCGCGCGGTGACGGGCGGCGCGCGCGACGCCGCCGGCCGCGCGCGCGCCCGCGATCCCGAGTGGCGAACGGCGCGATCGGATGGGAACGTCGAGACCGACGGCGACCGGATCGACGGTATCGACGGCGACGACGGCGATCTGATCGACGAAGACGACGAAGACGACGGCGGGGCGAACACCCCGCCGGTCCGATCCCGGTGACGGAGTTCGCGGACGAGGGCGATCCCACGCTCGAACCCGTACCGGCCGCTCGGCGGCGCGGTCCGTCGAACGGAGCCGTTTTTGGCAAACCTAAACGTTCAAGTCCGCCGCCGGAAATCCCCGGGTAATGAGTCGAGCACTCGACCGTGAACGGGGCGGGGACTACACGTTCGACGACGTGAGCGTGGTCATGGGGACGTACAACGAGGAGGCGGCGATCGGGACCGTCCTCGACGACGTGGCGCGCGTGACGGACGGCCGCGCCGAGGTCGTCTGCGTCGACGGGTCGTCCGACGGGACCCCGGAGATCGCCCGCGAGCGCGGTGCTCGCGTCGTCCAACAGCGCCCGCGGGGGTACGGCGTGGCGGTGGCGGCGGCGCTCGCGAGCGCGACCCGGCCGGTCGTCGTCACCACCGACTGCGACGACACCTACCCGATGGAGCGCCTCCCCGACTTCCTCGACGCGATCAACGACGGCTACGACGTGGTCAGCGGCGACCGCCTGTATCACGGCGCGCGGGCGATGCCGCCGGTGAATCGGCTCGGGAACCGCGCGTTCGCGCTGCTCGCCAGCGTACTCGCGGGGCGACGCCTCCACGACGTGACGACCGGGATGCGCGCCTACCGGCGGGCGGTCGTCGACGGCATCGAGTGGACGGAGAACACGGGGCTGTCGGCCGAACTCCTCATCAGACCGGTCGCGCGCGGGTACGCCGTCCGCGAGATCCCCATCGAGTACGCAGAGCGGGCGGGCGAGACGAAGCTCGACCCGCTCTCCGGCGGCGCGGCCATCGCGAAGTCGATCGTGACCGTGGGGGTCGAGGAGCGCGCCCGCAGGCGAACGCGCTAGTTCCCACCCGAGGAGTCAAAGCGTCTCCTCGACGTGATCCGCCGCGCGCAGCGCGAGCGCCGCGATCGTCAGCGTTGGGTTCATCGCGCCCCCCGTGACGAAGACGCCGCTCGACGCGATCCAGCAGTTGTCGAGGTCGTGGGTCCGGAGCGTCGGGTCGACGACGCTCTCTTCCGGATCCGTCCCCATCCTCGTCGTTCCCATGTGGTGAAACGCGGGACCGGTGTTCCCCGGGCCGACGGTCCAGGTGATCTCGGCTCCGAGCTCGGAGAGGATCGCCCGCTGGATCTCGTTGGCCCGCTCTATGGTCCGCCTCGTCCGGTCGTCGATACGCCAGTGGATCGCCGGCACGGGGTTGCCGTGGTCGTCCGTCCGCGAGCGGTCGAGCGCGACCCGGTTCTCCCGCCGCGGGAGCTGACCGACCAGCGCGCCGACGGCGATCTCGTTCCCGTAGGCCCCCCGGAGGGTGGAGAGCAGGTCGTCACCCCACTCCTCGGCCCCGAGGGCGATCTCGACCGGCGAGGGGCCGGCGTAGTTGAGGAACTCCAGTTTGATACTCCCGACGTCGGCGTCCGTCCCGGGGATCCCGCGCGTCGTGCGGCCCGGCTCGTCGTAGAACTGGTGGCACTCGCTGGTGATGAACCCGACGTGGTTCTGCCGCGTCGGTTCGTCGAGCCGGCCGCCCATCCCCGCGAACAGGTGATCCATGAAGTAGCGTCCCACGAGCCCGCTGGCGTTGGCGAGCCCGTCGGGGTGCCGGTCGGACGCCGAGAGGAGGAGCAGGCGCGGCGTCTCGACGCCGCCGCAGGCGACGACGAACCGGCGGGCCTCCTGCCGGTGTTCCTCGCCGTTCGGCGCGGCGTAGACGGCCGCCTCGACGGCCTCGCCGGAGTCGTCGTGCTCGAGGCGCTGGACCGCCGCCCGGTCGATGACGCGAGCCCCCTCGGCCTCGGCCTCGGCGACGTGGACCTCGGCGGTGTACTTCGCCCCGGAGGGGCAGACGGGCTTGCAGGTGCCGTAGCCGACGCACGGGCCGCGCCCGTCGTAGGCCTCCGAGTTCCGGGCGTTGCCCACGGAGTGCATCGCCACGCCCAGCCGCTCGCAGGCGTCGGCGAAGAGCGAGTCGCCGTAGGAGGGCGCGAAGGCGGGCATCGGGAACGGTTCGTCCCGTGGCGGCGCGAAGGGGTCGTCGACCGCGCCGGCGACGCCGAGTTCTCTCTCGGCCCGCGCGTAGTACGGCCTGAGGTCGTCGTATCCGATCGGCCAGTCGTCGGCCACCCCCTCGCGGGTGCGCCGCTCGAAGTCGAGTTCGTGCAGGCGCATCACCATCCCCTGCCAGTGGAGCGTCGACCCGCCCACGCCCTTCACGCGGGCCGCGTTGAGCGGGTAGCGTCGCCCGGTCGAGGTGAACGCGTCGCGCTCGCCGCCCATCTCCCACACCGGCCCGCCGCCGGGGCGGATGCTCCGCTCCATCCGCCGGAGCCGCTCCGCGGGGTCGAACCGCCGACCCGCCTCCAGCACGACGACGTCGTACCCGCGCCGGGCGAGCGTCGCGGCGACGAGCGCGCCCGCCGGCCCCGACCCGATCACGCAGACGTCGACGCGCCCCGAGGGTCGCCGATCCCTCCCCGCACCGGTCCCCCCGCCGTCGCTCCCGTCGCTCATCGGCGCGCACCCCGCCGCCTCACGGCTTCGGCCCCCGCCGGTAGCTCTCCAGTCCGCCGGGGTGGCCCTGCGGGTTCTCGATGCCGACCAGTTCGCCGCCCGCCGGCGACGCGTAGAACGCGTAGAGCAGTTCGTTCACCAGGTAGTACCGCAGGCGCTCGGCGTCCGTCCCGTCGGGATTCGGCTCCGCGGTGGCGACGCCGAGTTCCCGGAGCAGGCGGTCCCGCTCGTCGCCGTCGAGCGTCGCGTACGGTCCGCCGTACCACGACTCGGCGGCGACGTCGAGCGTCGAGAGGGCGTCCCGGACGCCCGCCGCGTACGCCGCCCGATCGCGGATCCGCCCGACGACGTAGGTCTCGACGAACTCCGGGACGCCCGTCGCCGCCGACGGGTAGAGGACGGCCGCGACCGCGACGAGCGTCTCGACCGCCCGCTCGTCGAACGCGACCGACCCACCCTCCCCGTCGTCCGCCCGCCCGAGGCGCTCCCAGGTCAGCGCCGCGCCGCCGCCCAGCGCGCCGCTCGCCGCCAGCGCGGCCAGGGCGTCGCGTCGCGTCAGTTCCATCGCAGCGGGATTAGGTCAGCCTAAACTTATGGCTTGTTATCCTCGCCACGCGCGGCGGGTTCCGAGGAGTCGGTCACGGTGCGGGAGGCGTTCGTCGCGCGGGCGTCGGTCTCGACGGCCACGCCGTCGACGTACTCCCCGTCGGGTCCCACGTACGTCCCCTCGGTCCCGCACTCGGTGACCAGCGCGCAGACCCGCGCCTCCGGCGGCCAGACGGCGCGGACGCCCTCGCCGGTGACCTCGACGGTGAGCTCCTGGCGGTAGGTGAGCGTCCCCCCCGCCCGGTCGGCGAACGTCACGGTCAGATCGACCTCGCTCGCGCCCTCGGGGACGCGGACCGCCGGTTCGCCGCCGGTCGAGTCGAGTCCGCGCCCCGCCGCGAAGGGGTGGCTCGTTGCCCGCGCGCCCCTCGGACCGACGGTCCACTCGACCGTCACCGCCTCGCCCGGGTCGTCCACCGCGTAGCGGGCGTAGCCCGACTCCGTCTCGACGCGAACCCACGCGCGTTCCATCCCCTCCGGCGCGCCGACGGTCGTCGTCGCCTCGATCCGCTCGCCGCGGAGCACCGTCAGCCGCCGGAGCTCCGGCTCGACGGGCGTCACCGCCCCCGTCCACCGCCCGCGGTAGGTGAACCGGTAGAGCGCGCGGTCCCCCGCGGCGTCGATCGTCTTCAGATCGCGGGCCGGACCGCGGTCCTGGGCGTATATCACCGGACCGTCGAACCCGGGATCGTTGCGGAGGTGCTGGAACGGGTGGGCGCTCCAGGCTCCGTACGGCGTGGGGACGAACACGAGCGCGCGGGCGAACGCCGTCCGCTCGATCGGTTCGTACGCCGTCCCGAGGTTCTCGGTCCGGAGCCGGTTCTCCGCCACCGGGTCGGCGAGCGCGCCCCGCTCCGCGGCGACGACGACGGGCGCGCCGACGAGCAGGACGACGAGCACGACCGCGCGCGCCGCGGCCGGCGAGAGCCGGGCGGTCGCCGTCCGGCGGAGCAGTCGCATGCCGCGGACCGCGCCCGCCGCGGCGAACGCCGACAGCGGGAGGAGGACGTCGAAGTGGTAGTACGGGCCCAGCAGGTCGATCAGCCCGTTGAGCAGCCCGTTGTACGTCCCCCAGAAGAGGGCGTTGCCGGCGATCACCGAGGCGAACACCCCGACGAGGACGACCCCGACCTCGCGGTCCGTCATGCCGCTCGTCGAAGCGCGGATCGGCCGCCCGCGGAGCTCCAGGGCGAACAGTCCGAGGCCGACCGCCGCGAGGACCGTCCCGACGGGACCGGCGACCGTCCACTCGACGAGCAGGCGGGAGACGGCGGCGACGGTCGTCGCGAGCGCGAGGCGGGAGGTGTAGTCGACCCCGTGGCCGAGGAGCGCGCGCTCGCCGAAGCCAAGCCCGTCGCGGGGGCCGAACGCCGCGTAGGGGAACAGGAGCGGATCGCCCGTCACGAGGGCATTGTACCCGAGCGTGATCCCGACGAACGCGAGGCCGGGGACGGCGACGGCCGCGTACCGACGGAGCGCGGACGGGAACTCACCGGTTCGCCGCGCCCGCCACAGCACGGCGAGGGCGTGGGCGACGAACGGGAGCGCGAACAGCAGCGCGGTGTAGGGCCGCGAGAGGAACGCGACGCCGATCGCCGCCCCCGCCACGAGCGCGTAGCCGAGCCACCCCGTCCGGGCGGCCCGGACGTAACAGACGGCGAACGCCAAGTTGAACAGCGTCGTCGGCGCGTACGCGAGGAACACCGAGGAGGTCACGAGAAAGAGCGGCGCCCCCGCGAGCGCGACGACGGCGACGAGGCCCGTCCGGCGATCGAACGCCGCCGCCGTCAGCGCGTACGTCAGTGCGGCGTTTCCGGCGGCGACGGCGGCGAGGGCGACGCGGTAGTCGCCGGCGCCAGCCTTCCCGAGCGCGAAGACGGCCGGCGCGACGGGGGCGTACTTCGAGTACATCCGGATCGCCCCGCCCGGTCCCCGGTCCACGACGAAGAACCAGGGTCGGACCGCGCCCGCGAGGTCGCCGGGGTAGAGGAACACCTGCCCGTCGAGCAGCATCGCGGCCTGCAGGAGGTAGACGCCCTCGTCGTCGTTGACGCTGTGGTACGCGAAGAGGTCGACCGCGAGGTACCAGACGACGGCACCGGTGGCGAGCGCGAGCGCCGCGGCGAGGAGCCGTTCCGGGGGGCCGAGGCGGCGCGCGACGGCCCGAACCGCCTCCTCCGCTCGGCGGTCGGCGCGCCGCATGCGTCAGTCGCCCGCCGTCCCGGCGACGTCGGCCCCCTGCGGGAACCACGACAGCTCGTGGTCCGCTTCGAGCACCACCGCCACCCGCTCGTCCGGGTCGATCCGCTCGTCGTGGTTGTGCATGCAGCCGACGCGCTCGCCCGTGTCGAGTTCGACCTCGTACAGCACCGTCGGACCGAGGTACCGGCGGGAGACGACCCGCCCGTTCGCGTTCGACGCGGTCCGGTCCGCCCGCACGTCGTCGGGGCGGACGAGGATCTCGATCCTCGACCCCTCGTACTCCGAGGCGAGGCCGTGGACGCGGTCGCGGGCGACGGGGCCGATGCCGGTCTCGACCGCCTCCGCGCCGACGCGCCCGGAGAGGAAGCTCGCGTGCCCGAGAAAGCCCGCGACGAACCGCGATTCGGGGTGCTGGAACACCCGGTCCGGGCGGCCGATCTGCTCGATCCGCCCGCCGTTGACGACGGCGACCCGATCGCTGATCGACATCGCCTCCTCCTGGTCGTGCGTGACCGAGACGGCCGTCACCCCGGCGCGCTTGATGATCCGCCGGACCTCCTCGCGCATCCGGACGCGGAGGTCCACGTCGAGGTTCGAGAACGGCTCGTCGAGCAGGAGGATCTCCGGCTCGGGGGCGATCGACCGGGCGAGCGCGACGCGCTGCTGCTGGCCGCCGGAGAGTTCGCTCGGGTAGCTGTCGCCCTGCGACTGCAGGTTCACGAGGTCGAGCAGTTCGTCCACCCGCCGCTCGCGGTCGGCGCGGTCCCACCCCTTCAGCCCGAAGGCGACGTTCTCCCGTGCCGTCAGGTGGGGGAAGAGGGCGAACTCCTGGAAGACGACGCCGATGCCGCGATCCTCGGGCGGGACGAACGAGCCCGCCCCCGAGACGATCGCGCCGTTCAGCCGTATCTCGCCGCCGTCCGGGCGTTCGAGCCCCGCGATCAGCCGGAGCGTCGTCGTCTTGCCGCACCCGGAGGGCCCGAGCAGCGTCAGGATCTCGCCCTCGCGCACCGACAGCGAGAGGTCGCGGATGACGGTCTCCCGCCCGAAGCGCTTCGACACGCCGGCGAGTTCGAGCACCGCCTCGCCCGCCGCGTCGGTCGTCTCGTCCGTCCGGTTCACGGTTCGTGTCGTAGTCGTACTATCTGACATCGTATCCCTCCTGCGAGATGATGAGCAGCATCGACAGCGCGGAGACCCCGAGCAGGATGAGCGCCGGGATGACGGCGTAGCCGAAGTACCCCTGGCCGTACGCCGACCAGATGCGCGTCACGAGCGTGTCGAACCCCGTGGGCGCGAGCAACAGCGTCGCCGGCAGCTCCTTCATGGTCGTCAGGAACACGAGCGCCCATCCCCCGAGCAGTCCGGGCGCGACGAGCGGGAGCGTCACCGCCCGGAACGCGCCGGCGGACGTCCGGCCGAGCGTCCGCGCCGCCTCCGGCAGCGCGGGATCGACCCGGAGGAACGACGCGCGCAGCGACCCGACCGCCTGCGGCAGGAAGCGGACCACGTAGGCGAACACCAGGAGGTACAGCGTCTGGTAGATCGGCGTCGCGTAGGAGGTGCCGAGGTAGACGAGCGCGAGGCCGAGGACGACGCCCGGGACCGCGTAGCCGACGTACGTGGCCCGCTCGAACGACTCCGTCAGCCGCGAGCGGTGTCGCGCCGCCAGGTAGGCGACGGGGAGCGCCGCCGCCGTCGCGGCGACCGCCGTAGCCCCCGAGACGCCGACCGAGTTGAACACGTACTCCATCCTGAAGTCCAGCGCGGCCCCGCCGCTCGCCCCGTTGACGAACCACGCGCCGAGGATGAGAAGCGGCACGACGAGCGCCAGCGCGGGGACGGCGGCGCAGAACAGCACCGCGGGGGCGGTCCACCGCCCGAGCGGGACCGTGTCGCCGTGGCGACCGCCGACCGCGTACAGCGGCCCCGTTCCCCGGACGCGCGATTCGAGCGCGAGGATCACCAGCGTGACCGCCACCAGCAGCAGCGACAGGAGCGCGGCGAGGTCGCGGCCGAAGGTGGTGAACTCGACGTAGATGACGCGCGTGAACGCGTCGAAGCGCATGATCGCGGGGGTACCGAAGTCGGAGAGGGTGTACAGCGCGACGAGCAGGCTCCCCGCGGCGACCGCCGGGCGGATCTGCGGGACGGTCACGCGCCTGAACGCCTCCCACCGCGAGTGATCGAGCGTCCGCGCGGCGTCGACGAGGCGCGTGTCGAGCGACGCGAGCGCGGCGCGCGTCGTGATGTAGACGTACGGGTAGGTGTAGAGGGTGAGCACGAGCGTCGCGCCGGCGAAGCCGTAGATGCGGGGGAGCGACTCGACGCCGAGCGGCGCGAGCACCCGCTGGAACGCCCCCTTCGGGCCGAACGCCGAGACGAAGGCGAACGCCCCGATGTAGCTCGGGACGACGAGCGGCAGCGAGACGGCGACCGTGAGCGAGCGGCGGAGCGGCAGGTCGGTGCGGACCGTCAGGTACGCGAGCGGGACGCCGAGGAGGATCGACGCCCCGGTCACCGCGGCGACGAGCGCGGCGCTGTTGACGAACACCCGGAGCGTCTCGGGGCGCGCGAGCAGCGCGACGGCCTCCCCCGGACCGCCCGCGAGCGCCGTCCTGACGAGCCAGAGCAGCGGGAGCAACACGGCGGCGGCCACGACCCCGCTCGCGACGGTCGGCGCGATGGGGAGCCGGTCGCTCGCGCGGGCGGCCCCCTCGTCGCCCGCGGACGCGCCCCGTTCGCCGGTCGCCCCCCGCTCGTCGGCCGTCGGCCCCCCCGCGGTCATCGTTCGATCGGTCTCACAGCACGCCGACGTCGCGCATGAGTTCGATCGTCCCCTGGAAGTCGGACAGCTGGGTGAGATCCAGCCCCTCGGGCGGGTTCAGTTCGTCGATGGTCGGGAGCCGACCGATCGGCTCGACGCCGGGGACGAGGGGGTACTCGAAGGTCTCCCGCGCGAAGTAGTCCTGGGCCTCGGCCGAGAGGAGGTGGCGGACGAAGTTCGCCGCCAGCTCCGCGTCGGCGGCGGTCTTCAGCACGGACGCGCCCGCGACGTTGAACATCGCGCCCGCGTCGCCCTTCGTGAACGCGGTGGCGATGGGGGCCTCGCCGCCGCGGCCGGCGAGCACCCGCTGGATGTAGTAGTGGTTCGCGAACCCGACGCCGATCTCCCCGTCGGCGATCGCCTCCGCGACGCGGAACTCGTCGCTGTACTCCCGGACCCCGAGGTCCATGACGCCCCGGAGCCACTGCCTCGTCGCCTTCTCCCCCTCGAGTACGCGCATCGCGGTGACGAACGACTGGAAGGAACTGTAGGTCGGGGCCCACCCGATCCCGTCGGCGAACGCCTTCTTCTCGGGGAACGCCATGACGTCGGTCGGGACGTCGGACTTCTCGAACTTATTCGTGTTGTACGGCACGGTCCGCGCGCGCCCGGAGGTGCCGATCCACTGCCCGTCCGGGTCGCGGAACTCCTCGCGGACGAGCTCCCGGACGCCCTCCGGAAGCTCGCTCGTGAACCCGTCCTTCTTCAGCTCGCCGAGCGAACTGGCGTCGACCGTGAAGAACACCTCGGCGGGGCTGTTCTCTCCCTCGGTCTCGATCTGGTTCACGAGCTCCGCCGCCGAGTTGTACCGCACCTTGACGGCGAGGTCGGGATAGAGGTCCTCGATGAACGAGATCAGCTCGCCGACGAGCACCTCCCCGCGGGCGGAGTAGACGGTGAGCTCGCCGCTCATCTCGGGCATGTCGGCCATCGACGTCCCGCCGCCGATCTCCCGGTCGCCGAAGGGCGACCGGCCGGAGCCGATCTGCCCGACCGCCTCCGAGCCGTTCCCCCCGCTCTCGTTCGACCCCCTGAACAGCCCCGTGCACCCCGCGAGCCCGGCGACGCCCGCGGCCGCACCCGTCGCGAGGAGCCGTCGACGAGTGATCGCGCGCCCCGGTGAATCCTCCGTCGTCATACGTGGTTTAGGTGAACCTAAACGGCATATACCTACCGGTTCGAACGGGATGCACGCGTCGGCGTCCCGCTCATAGGGAGTATCGTAGCCAGTCGAGACTCGTTGTGTCTCCGACTGGCTACGGTGTTCGATTCTCTCCGGGAGAATCGATAAACGCCCACGATACTCCCTATCAGTCGTCCGCGGTCACTGTCGCAGTGCGGGTCGCGGCGAGGCGGTCGAGGCACTCGAGCCAGTCGCGCATGTGCTCGCCGACGTAGTTGAGGAACGCGCCGTTTTCGTACGCGGACCAGTCGCCGTCGGCGAGGGCGTCGGCCATCGCAGCGAACGCCCCGGCGTACGAGTCGGCCGACGGTTCGACGCCGTCGACGATCTCCCAGAGGTGTTCGTTCAGTTCGAGCCCCGGCACCTCGTTGTTCAGGTCGTCGAACGTCGATCGCGGGGCCTTGTTGTGTTCACAGAGCGGGTAGCCGGTCACGATGTCGGCGTCGAGGAGGTCCGTCGCGCGCTTGAGGAACACGCCGCTCCAGATGTCGTCGAACCGGCCGACGTTCCACTCGTTGTCGTCCATCGGAAGCTGGTAGAAGGCCGGGACGATCTCCCGCTCGAACGCGAGGTTCATCGAGCAGACGGTGAGGTACTGCCCGCGCTCGGCGACGAAGTTGCCGGCGAAGTCCTCGGTCGCGGTCCGCGTCCGCGCCTGCCCCCGCAGGTCGCCGTCCATCAGGATGCGGACGGCGTCGAGGTCGGGCACGTTCGTCCACAGCCCCTGCGAGGCGACCACGTTCGTCACGCGCTCGGTCCCCGTCACGACCGTCTCGCCCATCGCGGAGTAGGGGTACCCCCGTGGGTAGAGGCCGTGGTCGTCGGCGTTCTGGTAGAGCACGTTCACCCACCGCTCGTCGGAGCGGACCGACTCGATCGGCCCCTCGTACGCGAGGTTCGCGAAGTGCGTACCGAAGAAGTCGAAGTCGGGGTGGGGCAGCGTGTCGTCGTCGATGAAGAACCCGTAGTCGAAGCGCTCGTCCGCCCACAGGTACATGAGCCCGAAACTCGTCTCGGCGTGGCTCGCCGCCGGGATCAGGCGGGCGTACTCCTTGACGCCGTGACGGGCGTACCACTCCTCGCGGCGCGTCCCGTCGAACACCTCCCCGGAGACGTCCTCCTCGCGGAGCAGCGCGCGCATCTCGTCGGTCGCGCAGAAGTCCTCGGTGACGAGCAGCACGTGCAGTCGATCGAGATCGAAGCCGTACCGGCGCGCGTTCTCGAAGTACGCCCGTAGACACTCGAACTCGCGGATCGTCGGGACGATTACGCACGTGTCTGGAGCCATCGGTTACTCCCGAGGTTTTTAGGATAGCCTAAAAACGTGTCGTTCCGTCGCGGCGGGGCAGCCGCGTCACTCCAGTTCCCGGGCGATGACGTCCCGCAATTCAGCGATCTCGCCCGCGCCGTAGGTGAGCGTCTCGCCGCCGGCGCGGAGCGTCAGCGTTCCCGTCGAATTCGCCTCGCCGAGTTCCGTCACCGGGGCGACGCCGTCGAAGCGCTCGCGAACCGCCCAGGGGTCGGTCGTCTCCACGACCGCGCGCCCGGGCGTCTCGTCGAACAGCGCCGGGGCGTCCTCGACGGTCGCGGTCGCGCCGGCGTCCCCCGTCACCATCTCCGCGAGCGTCGCGGCGAGGCCGCCGTGGTTCGCGTCGTGGACCGCGAGCGTCGCGGGGTGGTCCGCCACGTCGGCGAGCGCGTCGAGCGCGTCCGCGGGGGCCTCGGGCAGCGCGGGGAACCGGTCGCTCCCGCCGAACCGCGCGAGGTACTCCGACCCGCCGAGGCGCACCTCGGCGCGGGCGAGCGGCCCGTCGCCGACGACGAGGAGGGTCCCCTCCCCGGCGAGCGACGCGGGCGGCGCGTCGTACCCCGCCTTCGTCCCCACCATCGCCAGCGTCGGCGTGGGCGGGATCGGCCCCGAGGCGGAGTCGTTGTACAGCGAGACGTTCCCGCCGACGACCGGGACCGAGAGATCACGACACATCTCCGCGAGCCCGTGCACGATCGCGCGGAAGCCGCCGTACACCTTCGGCTTCTCCGGGTTGCCGCCGTTCAGGCAGTCGACGGCGGCGAGCGGTCGCGCGCCCTTCGCCGCGAGGTTCGTCGCGTTCTCCAGCGCGACCGCGCGCGCTCCCTCGTAGGGATCGGCGCTCGTCCAGTTCGGGTCCGCACCCGCCGAGATCGCGAGGCCGGTCTCGCGGGCCGAAGGCCCGCTCGACTCTCCCGCGGAGCGTGGCTCCGCGCCCACTTCGCGAACGGCCAGCACCGCCGCGTCGTCGCCCGGCCGGACGACCGTCCGCGCGCCCACCTCGTGGTCGTACTGGCGGTAGACCCAGCGCTTGCTCGCCGTGTTGGGGCTCCCGACGACCGCCTCGAACGCCTCCCTCGACGGGACGTCGGGCAGGTCGCGCTCGGGGGACGCGGGCGCGACGGCGTCGAGGTCGTTCATCGGCGCGCCGTCGGCCAGGTACTCGGCCGGCACGTCCACCACCGTTTCGCGGTCTCCCCCCTCGTCGGCGAACGTACAGACGTAGTTGCCCTCGGTCACCTCGCCGATGACCGAGCAGCCGAGGTCGAACCGCCCCGCGAGTTCGCGGACGCGCTCGACGTCGTCCGGGCGCACCTCGTAACACATGCGCTCTTGGGACTCGGCGAGGAGGATCTCGAGCGGGCGCATGTTCGGCTCGCGCTGGTGGACCCGATCGAGGTCGATGCGCGCCCCGAGACCGCCCTTCGCGACCATCTCGCTCGACGCGCCGCCGAGGCCCGCCGCGCCGAGGTCGCGGGCGGCGACGACCAGTTCCTCGTCCAGCAGCGCCTCGTTGCACTCGATGAGCAACTTCTCCGCGTAGGGGTCGCCCACCTGCACCGCCGGGCGGTCCTCCGTCTCCGCGTCCTCGCTCAGGTCCTCGCTGGCGAAGGAGGCCCCGCCGAGGCCGTCGCGGCCGGTCGCGTTGCCGACGAGTACGAGCGCGTTCCCGGGCGTCCGCGCCCGGGCGGTGACGAGGCGGTCGGCGCGCAGCAGGCCGACGCAGGCGACGTTCACCAGCGGGTTCCCCTCGTAGTCGGGGTGGAAGGCGACGCTCCCGCCGACGGTGGGCACGCCGATGGAGTTGCCGTAGTCGGCGATCCCCTCCACGACGCCCTCGAAGAGGTACCGCGAGTGCTCGCGGTCGAACGCGCCGAAGTAGAGCGAGTCGGTGAGCGCGATCGGGTACGCCCCCATCGAGAGCGTGTCGCGGACGATCCCGCCGACGCCCGTCGCCGCGCCGTCGTAGGGATCGACGTAGGAGGGGTGGTTGTGGCTCTCGATGCCCAGGGTGACGTACCAGTCCTCCACCAGTTCGACCACGGCGGCGTCGTCGCCCGGCCCGACGACCACCTGTTCTCCCTGACTGTCGAACGCCGACAGCAGGGGGCGCGAGGAGCGGTACGCGCAGTGTTCGCTCCAGAGGTTCTCGAAGAGCGCTTCCTCCGCCGGCGTCGGGTCGCGGCCGAGTTCCTCGACGACGAGTTCGCGGTCCGAGGGGGTGAGCGGCATTCACCTGTTTGGTGATTTCGGTGGGACAAAGGGGTTTCTATGTGCACGAACGTGGTGTCCGACCACTATTATCCAATCCGTACATGTTTATAATAAATTATTCGCCAACGTTTATTTCCTGACGGTATGAACGTTTGCTGTATCATGTTTGACGAGCGCGGAGGTGCGTAGCTGAATGCGCGTTCTGGTCCGCCTCTCCGCCCGGGCGGACGCGGCGTACGACAACGCGTACCACCACAAGCTTCGGGGGCGCATCTGGCGCGCCCTCGACGGCACCGAGTACGACGCGCTGCACGACTCGAACGAGCCGCCGGGGTTCGCGTACTCGAACCCCTTTCCGCCACGTGACATGCGCGAAGGTGACGAGCGGACGCTCCTCGTCGCCTCGCCCGACGAGCAGTTGCTCGCGCACGTCGCGGCGGACCTGCTCTCCGACCGGGAGTTGAACGTCGGCGAGATGCCGTTCCGCGTCGAGGACGCGAGCGCGCTCACGCCCGACGCGGGCGAACCGGGGACCTCGGGGACCATCGAGACGGGGACCGGGCTCCTCGTGAGGATCCCGCCGTGGCGATGCGAGGAGTACGGCATCGACCACCCCGGGGGCGACACGGCCGTCTTCTGGCGACCCGAGCACACGACGGAGCCGCTGATGAACCAGTTGGAGGCGAACCTCGACCGGAAGCACCGGCTGTTCGCGCCCGACTATCTACCGGGACCGAGCGACCGGCAGGGTGAGCTGTTCGACTCCTACGAGCTACTGAAGACGTTCGCCGTGCCGGTGACCGTCACCGAGGGTGAGCGGATGACGTTCGTGCTGAGCAAGTGGAAGTTCGGGTACACCGTTCGGGACGACCACCACCGGCGGCACCTCAACCTCGCGCTCGACTGCGGGTTGGGCGAGCGGAACTCGCTGGGGTTCGGGTTCGTGAACGTCGACGAAAAGTACGACCCGTACGGCGAGCCGGCCCCAGAGGTGCACGCCGGATGAGCCTCCTGCCGGAGCCGCACGAGTTCGAGAAAGAGTACGACTACGAGGAACTCGCCGAGGAACTCCCGGACCGGCCGATCACCTCGCTCCGTGACGTTCAGTACGTCTACGGGCGGCTCTACACCCTGGCGACCGCCGGCGGCGGGGAGTTCGCGGCGTACCTCACGCCCCAGAAGTCGACCGATCTGTTCGACGAACCCGAGAGCCTGCTGTTCCTGAACGTGGATCTGACCGGTGACGAACCCCGTCTCGACCCGGACGAGCCAGTCGGCGTGAGGCAGTACGGAGCGGACCTGGTCGGGCCCGTCGCCCACTCGTGGTACAACGCCGCAAAGGGGTTCGACCACAGCATCACCCACCGCACGGGGCGGAACAAGGAACCGGAGAAGGTCGCGGAGTACCTCCACGAGCGCCTGACCGCCTGGGCTGCCGACGAGACGATCCGACAGGTGGCCGCCGACCACGAGGACGGCTGGATCGTCGAGGCACTGGCCCACTTGGGCGAGCAGGAGGGGGTCGGCGAGCGGATCGAGGAGGTGGTTTTCGGGCTCCTCGATGGGAAGACGACCGCGCTGACGACGGTCAGAGTCAAACTCGACGAGGACGGCGAGTACCAGTTCCCGGGAGCCTGCGGGAGCACGGTGTTCGACGAGGCCATGCGCGCCCGCAAGCGCTCGAAGCTCGTCTCGAAGGGCGAGGCGAGCGACTCGGCGGGACGGGCGACGGACCTCGTGACCGGGGTCGAGGGACGGACCGTGGGGACCGCCGAGGACCCGCTGAACTACTTCCTCGGCAAGCAACTGGAGAAGTTCCCCGGGTTCGACCCCGATCAAGCCTGGCGAACCCACCCCGTCTCGGAGGACGTGGCGGTGACGCTGATGAACGCGTCCACGTTCGTCGACGCCTGCGACTACTACACGATGGGGGCGAACGTCTACTACCTGCCGTACTTCTTCGGCCGCCTTACCCCCGAGGACGCGCGGGAGCTGTACGGTGTCCTGTACGACCTCGTCAACTCCGAGGAGGGGATGAGCCCGCTGGAGAGCGCGTACCGACAGTACCAGGACAAGCCGGCCCTCCAGGCGGCCGGCGAGCGGTTCCGGTTCTACGTCGCGGCCGTGATGGAACACCAGACCAAGCGCTTCGACGTGTTCGGGGACAGCCTGGACGCGTCGCTGCTCTCCCCGGTGGGGCTGGCCCGGTCCCACCGAGACGTGCTCCGGTCGTGGTTCTACGACGCTGACGACGACGCGGAACTCCCGCATTCGCGGGTTCGCCCGGCGTTTCCCACCCCCGAGAACTGGGACGTGTTCGTGCCCGACGAGCGCTCGCTCGTGACGACGCTCGCGACGGGGTGGTACTTCGAGCAGACCTTCGGTCCGCAGGACGACGACGACGCATCGGCCGACGACTACCGCATCCGGGCGCTGGTGGCCGCCCTCAGTGGCGAGCCGCTGAGCGCGGAGGCGGTTCTCGACGAGTACGTCAACCGACTGATCAGCGACGAGGGAGAGGAGTTCCCGAGTTTCCGCGTCGCCGCACAGTTCGTACAGCTTTGCGCGCTCGCCGCCGCCGACCTGCTCGACGGTCGGGGAGCGTACGAACCGGTCGCCGAGGAGCCGACGTTCCGCTCGGCCGACCGGACGCCGACTGATACTATGACACAGGACACACCAGCCCGAACCGACGGCGGCAGTGCTGCCACGGCGCGGGAGACGAAACTCGCACAGTTCCTCGAAGACACGCCCGCGCTCTCGGAGGGGAACCCGGAACGCCGGGGCAGCTTCCTGCTCGGCGCGCTGGTCGGCCAGGTCACCGGCTACCAGCAGGTGAGCGAGGGCCGCTCGACCACGATGGTCGACCAGTACCCGATCAAGGCGATCACCGAATCGAAACTCAAACGTCTGGCAGGCGACGTGCTGGACAAGAACGTCGTCTACTCGCGGGAGCGAGGGCTCCCCTCCACGATGTACGGCGAGGTCGTCGACCGGCTGGTGACGACGCTGCCACGGATCGACATCGAGGAGGACTGGGAGCTCGACACTACAGACCTCCGGTTCTACTACTCCCTCGGCGTCGCCTACGGGATGAACAACTGGACCACCGGCGACGATGACGAGGACGACGAGCAGTCGACAGCCGAGACGCCCGCCGACCGGCCCGCGGCCACCAGCGAGGACCCCCGATGACGACCTACGCCCACACCGACGACAGCTACGACCCCGTGAGGAACCGCTCCGAGATCGTCTTCTGCTACGACGCCGTCGACGCCAATCCCAACGGCAACCCGCTCAGCGGGGCGAACCGACCGCGCATCGACCCCGAGACGCAGGAGGCGGTCGTGACCGACGTGCGCCTGAAGCGCTATCTCCGCGACCAGCTCGACGACGACGGCCACGGCGTCTACGTCCGGAACGTGAAGAACGAGGAGGGAATGCAGTCCTCCCGGGAGCAGCTTCTCGCGGACCGACTGCGGGATCTCGAGCCCGACGACTGGAACCTCGACGACCTCGACGAGGGGGCGGAGGCCGAACTCCGGGAGTTCGTCTTCGGGGACTTCCTCGACCACAGCGCCGACGTGCGCTACTTCGGAGCGACCATGAGCGTCGACATGAAGGGGAGCTACGAGGGGTTCGAGGACTACCTGCCGGACCACTTCACCGGCCCGGTCCAGTTCTCGCCGGGCAAGAGCCTGCACCCCGTGACCGAGAACGAGGAGTACAACAGCCTGACCAGCGTCATCGCCACCGGCGAGGGGAAAGAGCAGGGCGGCTTCGATCTCGACGACCACCGCATCCAGTACGGGTTCATCGGCTTCCACGGCCTCGTCGACGAGCACGGCGCCGCCGACACGAAGCTCTCGGCCTCGGACGTCGAGCGCCTCGATACCCTAACGTGGCGGGCGATCAAGAACCAGACGATCAGCCGGAGCAAGGTCGGCCAGGAGCCCCGCCTGTATCTCCGGGTCGAGTACGCCGACGAGAGCTTCCACCTCGGCGGGCTCACCCGGGATCTGGCGATGGACGAGGGCGCCTCCGAGCCGGCGGACGAACTCCGGACCGTCCGTGACTTCACGCTGGACGCGACTGCCCTGGTCGAGCGGCTCGAACGCCACGCCGATCGGGTCTCCCGCGTTCGCGTGGTCGCCAGCGACGTCCTCGACGTGACGGTCGACGACGAGACGCACTCGGCTGGCGACGACCTCGATTCACACGGCTTCTACGACGCCCTCCGGGAGGCGGTCGGCGACGAAGCCGTCGAGGTCGTGGACGTATACGGGGAGGCCCGAGAGACGATGTCCGCCGACCCCGAGTGATGAGTCGGTCGTCGACGGACGTTCCGGAGGACGGCGAAGCCGCGATCCCCGAGGAGCGGGGGGAAAGCGACACCCTTCCGGAGACGTGTCTCTCGTTCGAGCTTCACGGCCCCTGGGCGCACTTCCGCCGGGTCGAGGGCAACATCGTCAAACAAACCTACCGGGTCATCCCCCGGACGACGGTGGCCGGCATCGTCGCCGCCATCGTCGGTCTCGACCGGGACAGTTACTACGACGCGTTCGGCCCGTCGGTGTCGGCGATGGCAGTCGAGCCGGTCGCCCCCCTGCGGACGATCAATCTTCCGCAGAACACGCTATCGACTGCCAAGGAACACATGACCACGATGCCGAGTCGGGGCCACGCCCGCATCTCGCTGCCGGACCCGACCGAGCCCCGTCAGCAACACAACTACGAGGTGCTGGTCGACCCGGCGTATCGCATCGACCTCCGGCTGACCGACGGGGAACTGCGTCGTCGCCTCCGCGAGCACCTGGAGACGGGAACCGCCCACTACCCGACGAGTCTCGGCCTCTCGGAGCACCTGGCCGAGGTCGAGTACCTCGGGGAGTTCGAGGTGACGCCGCGGGAGCGAGAGACGACGGCCGTCGACTCGGTGGTCATGGAGGCCGTCGACGATGTCGAGCTGGAACCGGGTACGGAGGTCCGGGTCGAACGGTCGCCCGCGTTCATGGAGGCCGACGGTGACGGACGGACCACGACCGGCTTTCGGAGCCTGGCGTACGCAGCGGACGCGAGTTCGCTCCGCGTCCAGGGCGTCGAAACCGCCGAAGTCGACGGGAGACACGTGATGTTCGCGTGAATCGCGGTGGACGCTGATGGTCGATTTCACGCGTCGCCCGTCACACGTCACTCGGGCCGGGGAGCGCGTGCCGCTGGACCGTCACCTGGGGGACGTCGCCGAACGGGTCGGCTGGCTCGTTCCGGCGGACGCGGAGACGCCGAACGGCGACTCGCTCTGCGAGTTGGCCGTCACAGTCGCCGAGATTCACGACTTCGGGAAACTCACGTCGTGGTTCCACGACCACCTGACCGACGGAGCCGAGGCGGTGTCGGAGGGGCCGACGCACCACGCCCCGCTGGGTGCGCTGGTCGCCCACCGGGTCCTCGTCGAGAAGGGGTTCGAGGGGACCGATCCGCTCCTGGGGTTTCTGGCGGTCGCGCGGCACCACGGTCGGCTTCCCGACGCGACATCCTACGTGTACCGGGCCTGTGTCGACAGCGGTGACCGGCTCCCTCGGCTCTACCGTGAGGACCCTCCCGACCAGATCGACGACATCGACGGTAGCGTCCCCAATCTCGCCGTCGAACTCCTCGACCGAACGGGAGCTTCGGACACGATGTGGGAGACGGTCCGCTCGGAGATTCCGGACGTTCGCCGGACACGGGAGTACCGAAGCGTCGCCGAGCCGGTCTGCACGGGCAGCAGACGGCTTCGGGAGGCTCCCGGGAAACTGCCCGAGGGCTTCTACGCCGCGCTCGTACAGGTCTGGAGTGCCCTCGTCTTGGCTGACAAGACGAGCACGAAGCACCTCGTGTCTGGCGTCCCCGTCGATCGCGAAGCGTACTCGGTTACCCAACCGAGGCGAGTTGCCGTCGACGCCTACGTTCGGAACCTCCAGGCCGAGAACGCGTCGGACGACCTCACAGAGGAGACGGTCGCGATGAACGAGCGGCGCGAGGAGGCGAGACAGTCGATCCGCCGACGAGCCGAGGCGTTCGAGGCGTCCGATCGCGATGTCGCCACTCTGACTCTTCCGACCGGCATGGGAAAGACGCTCTCGGGCCTCGACGCCGCGCTGACGGTGCTCGATGGGGAATCGAACGGCCGCCTCATTTACGCGCTCCCATATACGTCGATCGTCGACCAGCTCGCGGAAGTCAGCCGGACGGTCTTCGACGCTGCCGAGGGCGACGACCTGCTCACGGTCGACCATCACCTCGCGGAGACACTCGTTAAACTGGCCACCGACAGCGAGACCGTTCCGGACGACGCCGTCGAGGATCTCGCAACCCTCCTGGGGGAAAGCTGGCGCTCCGGGATGGTCGTCACCACGTTCGTCCAGCTCTTCGAGAGCCTGGCTGGTCCGACGAACGCCCGGGCGATGAAACTCCCCGCGCTGTACGACAGCGTGGTCGTGCTGGACGAGCCACAGGCGCTCCCACTGAAGTGGTGGCCGCTGGTGAACCGGCTGATGGAGGTGCTGACACAGCAGTACGGCGCGTCTGTCATCGCGATGACCGCGACACAGCCCCGGCTCCTCTCCGATGACGGGCGGGAGCCGTTCGAACTGGTCGAGGACAGCGGACGGTACTTCGACGCGCTGGACCGTCTGGAGTTCGACTTGCATCCCACCGTCGAGTCGTATCTCGGCGGGGCGGAGGAGCCGGAGACGCTCGGGTACGCCGAGGCGGCCGATACTCTGGCCGGTCGCCTGAAGGAGGGAACCTCGGTCCTGTCGATCTGCAACACCATCGACAGCGCGAGGGAACTGGCGGAGGCCGTCGAGACGGCTGTCGATCCGGTCGTCGTGAACGAGGTCTACCAGTCGAGGCTCGGCGAGCTCTCGTACGATCCCGATACACCGGTAATACGGCAGACAGGCTGGAGTAGGACCCTAGATCCGCGTGAGACGGTCGAGGAGGTCCTGTCGGCGACGCCCGATAACGGAGCCGCCCTCCTGCATCTCACGACCCGCCATCGGCCGTGCGACCGTGCCCACCTCATCGAGGTCGCGACGGAACTCCTCGACCGGGACGTGCCGCTCGCGTTCGTCTCCACCCAGCTCGTCGAGGCCGGCGTGGATGTGAGTTTCGAGGAGGTGTTCCGCGACTACGCGCCGATGGACAGTATCGTCCAGGCGGCCGGGCGATGCAACCGCTCGTTCGACCGTGACCGGGGGCGCGTGACGGTCTGGTTCCTCGACCCGCCTGAGAACCGGACGGTTCCGCCGGCGAGCTCCATCTACGGTCTCCATGGGGAGAGCCTGACGAAGGTGACCGCCCGGGCGCTCTCGTCGGTCTACGACGGGACGCCGATCCCCGAGCGGACGGTGACCACTGACGCGGTCGAACGGTACTTCGAGGAGCTGGACGCTCGCGGCGTTGGGTCAGAAGGGCTCGCCGAACACGTCGACGTGGCTGAAGCAGAGAAACTCGGCAGGCTGTCGCTGATCGAGGAGAGGTCGGCGGTCGACGTGGTCGTCGCTCGGACCGACGGCGAGGAACGGCTCTTCGAGGAGATCCGGAAGGCTCGGACGGAACACCGGTGGGACGATGTCGACGACCTAGTCGACGCGACCAGGGAGCTCCAGGTGTCGGTTCCGGTGTATCGCGACGATCGAGACGCCAATGAGAAGATCCGGGGACTGCATCCGCTTGTCCCCGGAGGTGAGCGCCGGTGGCTGGACGGTCGGCCGGGACACGACGGCGGATACTTCGACGCAATGGAGGGGTTCGTCGTTCCCGACACGACCGCGGAGGCTCGCCTACTATGACCGAACGGGGAGCGTCATCGACGGACGATCCGGTAGACAGGCTATTGGCCACGGCTCGTGGCGACGCCGTGGAGGACCCGTTTCGCGTCACGGGCGTGATGATGCAGTATTATCACGTCTGCGAGCGGGAGCTCTGGCTGGCCAGCCGGAACCTGGAGATCGATCGCGAGAACGTCAACGTCGTCCGGGGGACCCGGGTCGACGAGTCGGCCTACGCCGACCGGGGGAAACGGAATCTCAGGTTCGGGATGATCTCGCTTGACCTGCTCGACGACGGGCGCGTCATCGAGATCAAACCCTCCTCCTCGCTGGAGGAGCCTGCGAGGATGCAACTGTCGTACTACCTCTGGTATCTCGACCGGGTCGCGGGCGTCGAGCGCGAGGGCGTGCTCGCACATCCGACCGAACGGCAGCGCGAGTCGGTTGAGCTCTCGTCTGAGCGAGTCGAGAAGGTCGAACGAGCGATCCGAGGGATCCACCAGGTCGTGACCGCCGACTCCCCGCCGTCGGCCGAGGAGAAGCCGTACTGTGAGTCGTGCGCCTACCACGACCTCTGCTGGTGTTGAGGGCGAACGAGGCAGACCATGAACAGGAACTACCACGTTTTCTCGGACGGTCGCATCGAACGGAGCGAGGACACCATCCGCCTGGTTACCGAGGACGGCGAAAAGAAACACATCCCGGTCGAGCACGCGGAGGCGGTGTTCCTCCACGGCCAGATCGACTACAACACCCGGCTGATCTCGTTTCTCAACGATCACGGGATCGCTGTTCACGTCTTCGGCTGGAACGACCGCTATGCCGGTTCGCTCATGCCCGAGCGGGGCCAGACGAGCGGTCGGACCTTGGTCGAACAGGTCCGAGCCTACGACGACCCGAAGCGCAGGCTGGCCATCGCCTCGGCCTTCGTCGAGGGAAGCATCCACAACATGCGGACGAACGTCGCCTACTACGACGGTCGGGGACACGATCTGAGTGGTGTCCTGGCGGACCTCGATTCCGCAGCGGACAACGTCGGTGCGGCCGACGACGTGTCGGAACTGATGGGCGTCGAGGCGACCGGTAGGCGAGCGTACTACCGGATCTTCGACGTCGTCCTTCCCGACTCCTTCTCGTTCGAACAGCGGGAGTACAACCCCCCGCCGAACCCGGTGAACTGTCTCATCTCGTTCGGGAACAGCCTCGTCTATATGAACTGTGTCTCGGCCATTCGGGCGACCGCGCTCGACCCGGCGGTGAGCTATCTCCACGAGCCCGGCGAGCGGCGGTTCTCGCTCTCGCTCGACATCGCGGACCTGTTCAAACCGGTGCTCGCCGATCGGGTGCTCTTCCGCCTCGTCAATCGGGGACAGATCACGCTCGACGACTTCGAGTCGGAACTCGGTTCGTGTCTGCTGACCGAGCGGGGTCGGACGGCGTACGTCAAGGCGTTCGAGGAGACGCTCGAACGCACCGTCGAGCATCCGCGACTCGACCGGAAGGTGAGCTATCAGTACCTCCTGCGACTCGAGGCGTACAAGCTGAAGAAGCACCTGCTGACCGGCGAGGCGTACGAGCCATTCGAGCGGTGGTGGTGATGTACGTCGTTCTCGTCTACGACATGCGGGCCGAACGCACCGGACGGATGCTGCGACTCTGCCGGCGCTACCTTACCCACGTGCAGAACTCGGTGCTCGAGGGGGAGATCTCGAAGGGGGACCTCGAACGCCTGCGCGGCGAGATCGAGGACACGCTCGAACCGGGCGAGTCGACGATCATCTACGAACTCTCATCCGACACGCTCCTCGATCGGACGGTCTACGGCGAGGACCCGACCGAAGACAGTCGGTTTCTCTGAACGGACCTGCTTCCGTCGACCCCCCAGGGGTCGAGAGGGGATTGGGGGTCGACGGAAACGGTTATGCGTCAGTGGTCGTGAGAAGGCTTGTGTGCCTCAAATGGGGCATGGTTTCAGACGAACCCTTGTGGGGTTGAAGCAGAGTTATGTCGGATGCGGGTGTAGTCGGGGGTATGTTTCAGACGAACCCTTGTGGGGTTGAAGCTCAGGACGTTACGGGGGTAACTGTACAATGAGCGCGTTTCAGACGAACCCTTGTGGGGTTGAAGCCTGTATTCGAAGTCGATGAGGATCGATAAAATGAGTTTCAGACGAACCCTTGTGGGGTTGAAGCAGCGGCTTGAGCCCCTGGTCGGACTCGTCGAGGAGTTTCAGACGAACCCTTGTGGGGTTGAAGCAAGACGGCACTCTCGCGGGCGATAGACCAGGTGCTGGTTTCAGACGAACCCTTGTGGGGTTGAAGCTCGAAAAATGTCAAGCAGGCGCGCGCGAAACTCGCGTGTTTCAGACGAACCCTTGTGGGGTTGAAGCCGCGGAGATGGACGGCACAGAGTCGGATTAACAGTTTCAGACGAACCCTTGTGGGGTTGAAGCGACTTCGAGCAGGAGACGAGGACGAACTCAGTCATGTTTCAGACGAACCCTTGTGGGGTTGAAGCGAGCCCGAGGGCGTTCTCGGTGCTCATCTCTGTCCGTTTCAGACGAACCCTTGTGGGGTTGAAGCGCGAACTGCAACGGCGTATCGTAGGTCCACTCGTGTTTCAGACGAACCCTTGTGGGGTTGAAGCGGGAGCGTCGGGGGCGTTCGGGAGCGACATGCTCGACGTTTCAGACGAATCCTTGTGGGGTTGAAGCGGTATCACATCGAAGTACAGCGCGAGGACAACACCGTGTTTCAGACGAACCCTTGTGGGGTTGAAGCCGTCACGCGTCCGCGTCCTCGAACGCTCCGAGCACGACCTTGCTCAGCGCCGGGTGGACGTGGATCGCGTTCGTGACGTCCGAGACCGTGCCCGAGCCGCTCGTGATCGCGACGATCACCTCGTGGATCAGCGTCGACGCCTCGGGACCGACGATGTGACAGCCCAGGACGGTCCCGTCGTCGGGGTCGGCGAGCACCTTCACGAAGCCGTCCTCCTCCTTCAGCGCCCGGCCCATCACCGTATCGCCGTACGCCCGTCGGCCGACGACGTACGCCCGGTCCCGCTCCTCGAGTTCCCGTTCGGTCAGCCCGGTGGCGGCGATCTGCGGCGAGGTGAAGATCGCGTGCGCCATGCCCGTGTAGTCCACCGGGGTCTGCTCGCCGCGGAGGGCGTTCTCGACGACGTACTTCGCTTCGTGGTCTGCGGCGTGCTTGAACTGGTAGTTACCCGCGATGTCGCCCTGCGCCCAGACGTTCGGCGCGCTCGTCTCCAGGTACTCGTTCGTCTCGACGAACCCCCGCTCGTCCGTCTCTATCCCGGCCGCTTCGACGTCGAGCAGGTCGGTGTTCGGCCGGCGGCCCGCGGCGACGAGCAGGTCGTCGCCGTCGACCTCGATTTCCTCGCCCCCGTCGTTCCGCTCGGCGTAGACGATGATCCCGGCGCCGGTTCGCTCGACCGCCGTCGCGGTGTAGCCGGTGTGGACGGTGTGCCGTCGCCGCGCGAGGTCGGTGAAGGCGTCGGCGACCTCGCGGTCCTCGCGCCCGACGAGCACGTCGTCCCGACCGACGATCGTCACGTCCGTGCCGAGCGCCTCGTAGAAGTGACCGAGCTCCGCGGCGATGTAACCGCCGCCGATGACCACGAGGCGCTCGGGTTGCGTTTCGAGCCGCAACGCCTCCCTGTTCGTGAGGTAGTCCACCTCGTCGATCCCCTCGATCGGCGGGACGATCGGCCGCGCGCCGGCGGCCACGACCACCTTCTCGCCGGTCACCTCCCGGCCGCCGATCTCCAGCGTTCGGTCGTCCACGAAGCGCGCCTGCTCCCGAAACAGCGTCAGGCGTTCGCGCTCGCGGTCGGTGCGTTCCATGCGATCCGACTTCCCGTCGACCGACGCGGTCACCTCCCGAACGATCGCCTCGTAGTCGACCCCCTCGATCCGCACGTCGACCCCGAACTCGCCGGCGCGCCGGATCGACTCGACGAGATCCGCCCGCTGAATGAGCGTCTTCGAGGGATTACAACCGCGATTCACGCAGGTACCGCCGATCGGCCCGCGCTCTATCAGCGCGGTTTCGAGGCCGGCGTCCGCCGCCGCGTTCGCCACCTCGTTTCCGGTCCCACCGCCGATCACGAGTACGTCGAAGTCAGCCATCGCCGGTCACCACGTCGCGCCGATACGGCGGGCCGGCACATCCCGTTTTTCCGCGTTGGTCGAGACGATCGGCGCGGGCGAACTGTTGCGACGCGGGTCGCCCGCCCGCGCCCGGCGGACCGCATTCCTTTTTTCCTCGCGCTCCGAACGCTCCCCCGTGCTGTCGGTCGAGCTCCACACCCACTCCGAACTCTCGTATGATGGCCGCGACCCCATCGAGCTCATCCTCCAGCAGGCCGAAGCCGTCGGTCTGGACGCCATCGCCATCACCGACCACGACGAGATCGACGCCAGCCTGGAGATGGCCGAGGTCGCCCCGGAGTACGGTCTCGTCGGCATCCCCGGAATGGAGATCACGAGCGAGGTCGGGCACGTCCTCGGCCTCGGCCTCCGCGAGCGGGTACCCGCGGGCCTCTCGTTCGGGGAGACGCTCGACCGCATCCGCGAGCAGAGCGGCATCGCGATCATCCCCCACCCGTTCCAGAAGTCGCGCCACGGCGTCGCGCCGCACATCACCCGCGACGAACTGGCCGGCGCGGACGCCATCGAGGTGTACAACTCCCGGCTCCTCACCGGGCGCTCCAACCGTCAGGCCGAGCGCTTCGCCGAGCGACGCGACCTCCCGATGACGGCGGGGAGCGACGCGCACATCGCCGAGATGGTCGGCCAGGCGGTCACCTACGTGGCGACGGAGGACCGCAGCGTCGACGGGATCCTCGACGCGGTCGCCGCGGGCGAGACGACCGTCGTCGGCAAACGGACGCCCTGGCGCATCAGCTTCCGGCAGGCGGGCGGCGCGATGAAACGCCGGGCCGTCCTCGCGATGACGTCCCTGTTCTAGCGGTCATCGCCCGTCTCCGTCGCCCCGGCAGCCCCCGTCGTCCCGCCGACCGCGGCCGCCTCGACCGCCTCGATGGCCCGCCGGCCGATCTCCGCGACGTCCGGCTCCAGGCGGGCGTTCTCCCGTAACTCCGTCCGCGTGAACCACTTCCACCGGGCCGGCGCGGCCTCGTCGTCGCCGTCCGGCCGAACGTCCCGCGAGTCGACCCTTCCGTAGTAGACGAAGTCCACGTGCTGGTGGCCCACCTCCCCCGTCGGGTAGACGTCGATGTCCTCGAGCAGGAACTGCTGGGGCTGGGGGATGGATCGCACCGTCTCGGAGGTCACGTCCCCGACCGGCGCGAGGAGGTCCACGTCGAGGCCGGTCTCCTCGCGGACCTCGCGGATCGCGGCCTCGTGGGGGAGTTCGTCCCGATCCACGTGTCCGCCGGGCGGGAGCCACATCCCCAGCCGCTCGTGGTCGTGCAGCGCCGTCGCGCCCTCGTTGACGATGTACACCGTGGCGACGAAGTGACGGGTCGTCTCCATGTTGAGCGGTCCGACCGCCCGGCGCTTGGCGTTTCTGATACGCGTCGTTACGCGCGTTGCGCGTCGCTTGCGGGGGTGAGAGGCGGGAAACGAGGGTGACGTCGGCCCCGAACCGCGGCCGACCGCCGTCCGAGATCAGTAGGAGGGGGTGTTCCCCTCGGCCTCGAGGAGTTCGTGGTACCGGTTGCGGATGGTGACCTCGGAGATGTTGGCGACCTCCGAGACCTGGCTCTGGGTGACCTTCTCGTTCGAGAGCAGCGCCGCCGCGTAGATCGCCGCCGCCGCGAGCCCCACCGGGGACTTCCCGGAGTGGATGCCCTGCTCCTTCGCGTTGCGCAGCAGTTCGCGGGCGCGGCGTTCGACCTCGTCGGAGAGGTCGAGGTCGCTGGCGAAGCGCGGGACGTAGCTCTCCGGGTCCGCCGGCTTGATCTCCAGGTTCAACTGGCGGACGACGTAGCGGTAAGTGCGCGCGATCTCGTCCTTGTCGACGCGGGAGACGGCGGTGATCTCGTCGAGGCTGCGGGGGGTGCCGGCCTGGCGCGCCGCCGCGTAGAGCGCGGCGGTGGCGACGCCCTCGATCGAGCGGCCGGGCAGCAGGTCCTCGTTGAGCGCGCGGCGGTAGATGACGCTGGCGGTCTCGCGCACGTTCTCGGGGAGGCCGAGCGCGCTGGCCATGCGGTCGATCTCGCCGAGCGCCTGTTTCAGGTTGCGCTCCTTGGAGTCGCGGGTGCGAAAGCGCTCGTTCCACGTGCGCAACCGCTGCATCTTCGCGCGCTGTCTGGACGAGAGGGAGTTGCCGTAGGCGTCCCTGTCCTGCCAGCCGATGTTGGTCGACAGCCCCTTGTCGTGCATCATGTTCGTCGTCGGTGCGCCGACGCGGGATTTTCGGTCGCGCTCGGCGGAGTCGAAGGCGCGCCACTCGGGGCCGCGATCGATGCTGTCCTCCTCGACGACGAGGCCGCACTCGGCGCACACCGTCTCGCCGTGCTCCGTGTCCGTCTCCAACCGACCGCCGCACTCGGGACAGACGAGTTCGTCCTCGTCCACCTCTCGCTCCCCGCTCTCTCGCTCACGCTCGCTCGCCTCCCGCCGGATAGTGGTATCTGTCATCGTGTGGGCTCGGATGGGCCGGTCGACCCAGAATCGTCTGTCTGTACTATATTGTTGTGAATCGGGCAACTTAAACCTGTTGAACGTGAGGGTGCCTCTCACGCTTCGAGGCCGTCGAATCCGGGCTTTCGAAACCCTTAGTGTCCGTCCGCGGCAGGTGCCCGTATGAGCGACGCATCCGTCGACCCGGAGGAGGTCCGCCACGTCGCGGACCTCGCACGGGTCGCGCTGGACGACGAGGAGGTGGCGCGCTTCGCCGAGCAGTTCGCGGAGATCCTCGCGTACTTCGACACCCTCGACGAGGTTCCCGAGGTGGACCGCGAGCGCGAACTGGTCAACGTCATGCGCCCGGACGACCCCCGCGACTGTCTCACCCAGGAGGAGGCGCTGGCGAACGCCCCCGAGACGGAGGACGGCTACTTCAAGGGCCCACGGGTGTCGTAAATGGGCGATCTGAACGCCTTCATCACGGAGGAGACGATCGAGGGCGCCGGCGAGGGGCCCCTCGCCGGCCGGACCGTCGCGGTCAAGGACAACATCTCGACCGCCGGCGTCCGGACGACCTGCGGGTCGGCGATGCTCGAGGGGTACGTCCCGCCCTACGACGCGACGGTCGTAGAGCGCCTGAAGGCCGCCGGCGCGACCGTCGTCGGGAAGGCCAACATGGACGAGTTCGGGATGGGAGGGACGACCGAGACGTCGGCGTTCGGGCCGACGCGGAACCCGGCCGACGCGTCGCGGGTCGCCGGCGGGTCCTCTGGCGGGTCCGCCGCCGCCGTCGCCGCGGGCGAGGCCGACCTCGCGCTCGGGACCGACACCGGCGGGTCGATCCGCAACCCCGCCGCCTTCTGCGGCGTCGTCGGCATCAAGCCGACCTACGGGCTGGTCTCGCGCTACGGCCTCGTCGCGTACGCCAACTCGCTCGAACAGATCGGCCCGATCGCGCCGACGGTCGAGGAGGCGGCGGAGCTACTCGACGTGATCGCCGGCCCCGACGAGCGCGACTCGACGACGCGCGACGCGAGCGAGGCCCGCGACGGCCCGGACGGGCGGGCGGACGCCGGCGGGGCGGACGCGGGTTACGCGAGCGCCGCCGACGGCGACGTCGACGGGACGACCGTGGGCGTCCTCACGGACCTCCTCGAGGGCGCGGACGAGCGGGTCGTCGACGCGTTCGACGACGCCGTCGCGAACCTCGAAGCGCAGGGCGCGACGGTGCGGGAGGTCGAACTCGAGTCCGTCGAGCACGCGGTGCAGGCGTACTACGTCATCGCGATGTCGGAGGCGTCCTCGAACCTGGCGCGCTTCGACGGCGTCAGGTACGGCGTCTCGGGCGGGTACGAGGGGAACTGGAACGACGCCTTCGCCCGGTCGCGCGAGGCGGGCTTCGGCGAGGAGGTGAAGCGCCGCGTCCTCCTCGGCACCTACGCCCTCTCGGCGGGCTATCACGACAAGTACTACGCCAAGGCCCAGGACGCCCGCGCGTGGATCAAGCGGGACTTCGACGCCGCCTTCGAGGAGGCGGACGTGCTCGCCTCGCCGACGATGCCGGTGCTGCCCCCGAAGCTCGGCGAGAGCCTCGCCGACCCGCTCAAGCTGTACCTCATCGACGCCAACACCGTCCCCGTCAACCTCGCCGACCTGCCCGCCGTCTCCGCCCCCGCGGGCGAGGCCGACGGCCTCCCCGTCGGCGTCCAGTTCGTCGGCCCCGCCTTCGGCGAGCGCGAGATCGTCCGCGTCGCGAGCGCGCTGGCGTGAGCGTCGGCCCCCCGACGTTCCGCCCGCCGCCTCGCCGCTCCGCCGTCGCTCCGTCCGCCGTCCCCGTCGCCGCCCGCCACTCGCGCCCGCGGACACGTCACTCGGCGACGACAAACGGGCCGATATTATCACGCGTACGTTTGCGTAACGGTGGCGAAAACCATTAGCCTCCGGCCTCGAAACCACGCGTTGATAGTTCATGAAGGTTCAAATGCGAACGCTCGACTTCCTCGACAGGGCGGTCGACCTCTACGACGACGTGGTCGGGGTGATCGCCCACGACGGAACCGAGTACACCTACGCCGAGTTCGGTGAGCGGGTGAACCGTCTGTCCAACGCGCTG
This sequence comes from Halomarina halobia, assembly GCF_029338575.1. Classification (GTDB taxonomy): domain Archaea; phylum Halobacteriota; class Halobacteria; order Halobacteriales; family Haloarculaceae; genus Halomarina; species Halomarina halobia. The sequence goes on along the minus strand of NZ_CP119992.1, from coordinate 1,184,255 downwards.
GCCGATCTCGGCGTGAAGCAGGGGTCCCGCGTCGCGCTCCTCGCGCCGAACACGCACTACTTCCTCGAGACGCTCTACGCGACCAACCAGCTCGGAGCGGTGTTCGTCCCGATGAACTACCGCCTCGTTCCCGAGGACTTCGAGTACATCCTCGACGACTGTGCGGCGAACACGGTCATCGCGGACTACGACTACGCGGAGAACGTCGAGACGGTCCGCGACTCGATACCGGCGGAGAACTACGTCGGCTACCGGGCCGACGAGATCGAGGGCGACTGGCTCGACTACGAGGGCCTGCTCGCCGACGCCTCCGCCGAGGCCCCCGAGCGCCCGGACATCGTCGAGGACGACGACGCCTCGATCAACTACACCTCGGGGACGACCGGCGATCCGAAGGGGGTCGTGCGGACCCACCGCACCGAGCACTGGCACGCGCTCGTGCTCAACCAGCACATGGAGATCCGGGACGACGACACGTACCTCTGGACGCTGCCGATGTTCCACTGCAACGGCTGGGGGCACACCTACGCCATCACGGGGACCGGCGGCACCCACGTCTGTCAGCGCACGTTCGACCCCGAGGGGACGCTGCGGCGCATCCGCGACCACGACGTGTCGTTCATGTGCGGCGCGCCGACCGTCCTGAACCGGGTCATCGCCTACCACGAGGAGCACCCCGACGAGCCGACGACGGGCGACCGGGAACTCCGCATCGCCACCGCGGGTAGCGCCCCCCCGAGGGCGACGATCGAGACCGTCGAGGACGAGATCGGCTGGCGGATCATCCACATCTACGGTCTCACCGAGACCTCCCCCATCATCACCACCTCGAACTCCCCCCGGCGCATCGCCCAGCGCGGCCGGGACATCAAGTCCTTCCAGGGATCCGAGACGCTCGCCACCGACGTGCGGGTCGTCGACGACGACGGCGAGGACGTGCCCCGCGACGGCGGGACGATGGGCGAGATCGTCGTGAAGGGCAACCAGGTGATGGACCGCTACCTCAACAAGGAGGAGGCGACGTACGAGGCGTTCAACGCGAAGAAGCCCGGCTACTTCCACACCGGCGACCTCGCGAGCTGGAACGAGGACGGGATGATCTCGATCAAGGACCGCGAGAAGGACATCATCATCTCCGGCGGGGAGAACGTCTCCTCCCTCCAGGTCGAGGACGTGCTCTACGACCACCCCGCCATCGCCAAGGCGGCGGTCATCCCTACGCCGAGCGACGAGTGGGGCGAGATGGTCACGGCGCTCGTCGTCAGGAAGCCCGGCGAGGACCTCTCCGAGGAGGAGGTGACCGAGTTCGCCCGCGAGCACCTCGCGGGCTACAAGATCCCCCGGCGCGTCGAGTTCGTCGACGACCTCCCCGAGACGGCCACCGGAAAGGTCCAGAAGTACCAGCTCCGCCAGGAGTACTGGGAGGGCGAGGAACGCCTGATCGGGTAGTACCAGTACCTTTTTACTCGTCGGGTCGCGCTTCGCGCGACCCTCCTCGCAAACAGCTACGCTAAAAAGGCCGCTCGCTCACTCGCTTCGCTCGTTCGCTCGCGGTACAACACAGAGCGATACCGTAGGCAACGAAAGCTGGCTCCAAAGCACTCGGTCGCTCCGTCGCGGTCATCTCACCCCCACACCGCGGCGGCGTCGGCGAAGAAGTCCGCGTACGCCCGCTTCGCCGCCGTCCACTCGCCGTCGCGGCGATCGAACGCCTCGCGCACCTCCTCGAACTCGGCGGTCGAGTACGGCGAGGCGACCCGAATCATCTCAAGGAGTAGCGGGTCGCGGAGCCCGTCGTCCGCGAGCACCCGCTCTCGCACCGTCTCGGAGTCCTCGGCGAGCGAGACGTTCGACCGGGGGAGGCTCTTGGACATCTTCGGGTAGCCCGCGAGTCCGGGTACGAGCCGGGTGTAGAGACCGGCGACGGTTCCCGCGTAGGGCGACGCGTCAAGCACCCTCCGGACGAACGACGACAGCCCGTGGTTGTCGCTCCCGCCGACGAAGCAGACGTGCTCGTATCCGCCGGTGACGATCGGGTGAAGCGTGTCGGCGGCGAGCAGCAGGCCGGTCTGCGCGCCGGCGAACCGGGGCGTCTCGACGTCCGGCGTCTCGGCGGACTCGTACGCCGCCGCGAGTTCGGACTCGAAGGCGGTCGGTTCCGGGTCCGACACCGGGGCGCTCCCGTCGTCCTCCCCCGCCTCCTCGGGGGCATCGGCCGCCTCGCCGTCCGGGTCGTAGTACCGCGAGAGGAGCATCGCCGTCCGGAGCGCCCCGGGCGCGTCCAGTTGCGTGCGGAGGGTGCCCGCCCGCTCGTCGAAGCCGAGTTCGACGGCGAACGAGCGGTAGCGCCCCGCGAGCGCCCGCACCTCGTTCAACCCGCGCCCCGCGGCGAGGTAGGCAGGGAGGTCCGCGAGGACGAGTTGCACGTCGAGACCCGCCTCCTGCAACCGGACCGCGGTCAGTACCTGGCCGAGCGTGCCGACGTGCGGTGGGCCGGTCATCGAGACGCCGGACGTGACGAGCGCCGGCTCGCCCGCGTCGATTCGCGATGCGAACGCCCGCCCCCGGTCGCCGACCGCGAAGGTCCGTTCGACCTCTGTCGCCGACACGTCGCCGACCGCGAAGTCGGCGCGTTCGAACCCCCGATCCTCGACGAGCGTCCGACGGTGATCCCGGAGCAGGTCCGACATACGTGGTCGTTCTCGGGACGCGGTAAAGTGTTAGCTCGGTACACGGTAACGAGTAGCGTTCGTAGTTCGGGATACGCTACGCGTCGCACCGCGAGCGAGTGCAACGAGCGAGCGGGCGCAAGCGCGACCGCAGGGAGCGCGCCGCGCTTTTGGTCCAGCTTTTGCCAGGGAGGCGGGAGCGACCGCGAAGCGTGTCGCTCCCGCCCGACCGCAGCAAAAGGTGGCGGAGCAAAAGGCGGTGGTTGACTACTGGTACGCCAGCCGCATGATCCACTGCGAGAAGGCGTCGCTGCGCGTGTCCAGTTCGTCGTCCGCGACGAACGGCGAGAGCATGTCGCCGGCCATCAGCAGCGAGAAGTCGAGGTCCTTCGCCGTCGGCGTGAGGTAGTAGGTGTTGTGCCCCTCGTAGACCGTCTCCTCGCGGTCGATGAGGTCCTTCTCGACGAGCGACTCGACGATGCGACTCCCCTTGCGCGAGGAGACGTCGAGTTCCTTCCAGAACTCGCTCTGGTGGATCCCGCCGCTCTCGCGCACGAGGTCGAGGCCCGCCAACTCGTCGTCCGACAGGTCCTCCTCCGAGGATGCAGCGCTCATACGGACTAGACGGAGGTCGGTGGATTAAATCTGACTGTCCACGGGTCCGTACTCGGTCACGCACGGTGGGCCGTCGGCGAACAGGTACGACCCCCGCCCCTCCGAGTCGACGGCGATGAGCGACGAGGACTTCGTCCCGAACCCGTCTGCGTGAATGCAGACGCCGTGCTCGTGATCCCCGAGGTAGGTGGCCGCCCGGTCGCGCCAGTCGAGCGCGGTCTCGCCATCGCGCGGGGCGAGGCTCCGCAGCAGCCGCTCGCCGTTCTCGGCCTGCTGGCGACCGAGGTCGGGACGGAACTCGGGGACGAAGTAGGTCGTGTCGTAGCCGACGTTCATCACGACGTGGACGCCGGGGTCGAAGCGCGTCGCGGTCGGATCGCCGTCGTTCGCGACGAGGGCGGCGTCGTCGGCGTCCGCGAGCAGGAGGTAGAACCCCTCGTAGTCGCGGGTCGCGAGTTCGTCCTCGACGAGCGCGAGGGCCGCCGCGGCGCTCCCCCGTCGGAGCGCGTCCCGGACGAGCAGGCCGCGCGAGCGCTCGCCCGTCAGCCCCCGTACCCAGAGGTTGGTGACGGCGACGACGACGCCCGCGTCGTTGTACCCGATCCACGTTCCGCCCGCCTCCTCGTCGGTCGGGGCGACGATCCGCCGATCGCCGTCCGCGAACTCGCGCGGCGAGGACGAGGGGCGGTCGAGGCGCTCGTCGCGGTTCGCGGCGACGACGACCGGATGCGACTCGAAGACCTGCCAGGCGACGGTGAGGGTGCACACGGGTACTCCTAGGTGCGGAGCGGACGTTAAACTCGTTTCTCCCGGAGGCGCTCGCGCACGGCCGCCCGGTCGACCGTCCCCGATTCGGTCCGGGGCAACGCGCCGAACGCGACGACGCGCGGGCGCTTGAACCCCGCCAGCCGGTCGCGGCAGTGCGCCTCGACCGCGGTCGCGTCCACCGCCTCGGCGTCGTCTCCGTCCCCGACCTCGATCAGCGCGGCCACCCGCTCGCCCCACTCCTCGTCGGAGAGGCCGACGACCGCAGCGTCGCGGACCCCGTCGAGGTCGCGCAGGACCGCCACGACTTCCCGGGGATCGACGTTCTGCCCCCCCGTGATGATGCGGTCCGCCTTCCGGTCGCCGATCCACAGGCGGCCGTCCTCGTCGACGCGGCCGACGTCGCCCGTCAGCAGTCCGTGCGGGCAGAACGCCTCGGCGGTCGCCGCCGGGTCGTCGTAGTAACCCGGGGTGACGGTCGGTCCGGCGATGACGAGTTCGCCCGTGCTCCCCGTCGGGAGCGGATCGCCGTGGTCGTCGACCACCGTCACCTCGGTGAACAGGAGCGGTCGCCCGACGGTGCCGACGTGGGCCACGGCCTCCTCCGGGCGGGCGGTGGCGACCTGCGAGGCCGTCTCGGTCATGCCGTAGGTCGGACAGACGGGGACGCCGCGCTCGCCGCACTCGCGGACGAGGTCGTCCGGGGCCGGCGCGCCGCCGAGCAGGACGAACCGGAGCGAGTCGGGGAGGTCGCCCGCGTCGAGCAGCCGTCGGAGGAGCGTCGGGACGAGCGAGATCCCCGTCGGGCGGTGCTCACGGAGCGCGGCGAGCAGGTCGTCGGCGTCGGTCGGGCAGAGCAGGACGGCCGAGCCGTACAGCGTCGAGCGGAGGACGGACGCGAGCCCACCCATCGAACTCGGGGACAGCGGCGACGCCCATCGATCATCGGGGAGGGTTCCGAGCCGGAAGGCGCTCGCGCTCGCGCTCGAGAGCAGGTTCTTCAGCGTGAGCACGACTAGCTTCGGCCGACCCGTCGTCCCGGAGGTGTAGAGCATCACCTGCGGGTCCTCGGGGCTCCACTCGGGCAGGTCGAAGGGGCGGGGCGTCGTCGTCGCGATGGCCGTCGCCTCGCCGTCGGAGTCGAGCGACCGTACGGGCACGTCGCCCACTGCGTCGAGCATCCGCCCCTCGGTCTCGGCGTCGCAGAGGAGCAGGTCGAGGTCGGCGCGTTCGATCCGCGGTTCGAGTTCCGCGGCGGTCAGTCGCGTCGACAGCGGGACGAGCACGCCCCCGACGCGCAGCACGGCGTGGATCGCCTCGACGGCGGCCGGGCGCGTCCCGAGGAGCACGCCGACGTGATCGTCGACGCAGATCCCCTCGGCCGCGATGCGTCCCGCGAGCGACTCGACCGCCGAGTCGAGTTCCGCGTAGGTGCGAGACGCGCCGCTTTCGGCATCGACGAGCGCCGTGGCGTCCGGCGTCACGCGCGAACGCTGGGCCAGCCAGTCACGCACCTGTCGAACCACCGTTCGCTGGTACATTTCCTTTTCTCTCTGGGACGGTGAGTGCCCCCCCCTCGAGACGACACGGATCGGGCCCGAGGTCCTCGGCGAGCATCGACGCGGTCGCCAGCCCGCAGGCCGGGACGTCGCCGAGGCTGGCGGCGAGGTGGACCGCCGCCGTCCGGGCGTACACCGCGTCGACGGTGGTGGTCACGACCGCCTCCAGGCCCGAGAGGCGAGCTCGCCGCGCGATCCGTCGGGCGCGGTCCACCCCCCCGAGCGCCATCGGTTTCAGGACGATGACGTCCGCGGCGTCGGAGTCGAGGACGGTCGCGGCACCGCGCTCGACGAGCGACTCGTCGAGCGCGACGCGCACGGGGCCGCCGCGGAGCGCGGCGTGGCCGTCGAGGTCGTCGGCCGCGAGCGGCTGCTCGACGTACGCGACGCCGAGGTCGGCGAGCCCCGCGACCGCCTCGCGCGCCTCCTCTCGCGTCCACGCGGCGTTCGCGTCGGCGCGGAGTTCCACGCCCCCGCCGACCGCCTCGCGGACCGCCCGCAGTCGGGCGACGTCCTCCTCGACGGCCCGCGCGCCGACCTTCACCTTGAGCGCACGGTACCCGTCCTCGACCGCCGACAGCGCGGCCGCGACCGTCTCGTCGGTCGAACCGTCGCCGACGGTCGCGTTGACGGGAACGGCGGTGACGCCGCGAGTCCCGCCGAGGTATCGGTGGAGGGGGACGCCGGCGCGTCGGCTGCGGGCGTCGGCGAGCGCCAGCGCGAGGCCGTGACGCGCGGCGGGCGTCTCGCGGGGGGAGAGTGCGGCGAGGGCGGCGTCGAGTCCCTCCCCGTCGGCGAGGTCCCGCGCCCGCTCCAGCGCCGCCTCGCACGCGCGCCTCGACTCCGTCCAGCCCGGGAGGGGCGTCGCTTCGCCGACGCCCCGCTCGCCCCGCCGCTCGACGGCGACGACGAACCCCTCCCGCCGATCGATGGTCCCGTCGGCGGTGGTCAGCGGACGGGCGAGCGGGAGCGAGAACGGTTCGAGGGTCACGGTCGCGCTCATGCGAGCGTCGGCGCGGCGAGTCCGAGCGCGAACAGCACCGAGTGGACCGCGAGGAGCTTTCCGGTCGTTTCGAGCGCGGGGTTGAGCGCCTCGCCGCTCGTCTCCGAGAGGACCGTCCGGGAGAGCGTGACGGCGAGCGGGAGCGTGAGCAGTGGGAGCAGCGCGAGGGGGCCGTAGCCGGTGAGCGCGAAGATCGGAGGGACGGCGTAGGCCATCCCGAGCAGGAGGAGGAATTCGGCGCGGCTGAACCGGTAGCCGAGCGCGACTGCGAGCGTGCGCTTTCCCGTCTCGGCGTCGGTCTCCCGGTCGCGGATGTTGTTCACGACGAGGATACAGGTCGCGAGCCCCGCGGCGGGGAGGCTCGCGACGACGGCCGCGAGCGTGACCGTCCCGTCGGGGATCCACAGCGGGAACGGCTCCGCGAGGAGGGCCGCGGCCTGGACGTAGTACGTCCCGACGACGGCGACGAGGCCGAAGAAGACGAAGACGAAGAGGTCGCCCAGCCCGCGGTAGCCGTAGGGGTACGGCCCGCCGGTGTAGGCGATGCCGGCTGCGACGCTCGACAGCCCCACGACGAGGATGGGGACGCCCCCGACGTACACCAGGTACGTCCCGAGGACGACGGCCGCGAGGAAGGTGAGGTACATCGCGCGCTTCACCTCCCGCGGCGGGATGAGCCCCGACTGCGTGACGCGGGTGAAGCCCTCCCGCTCGTCCGTGTCCGCGCCGCGGACCGCGTCGTAGTAGTCGTTGGCGAAGTTCGTCCCGATCTGGAGGAGGAGCGCGCCGATCAGCGCCGCGACGGCCGGCGGGGCGGCGAACACCCCGTCGTGGACCGCCAGGCCCGTTCCGACGACGACGGGCGACGCCCCCGCCGGGAGCGTCTGCGGCCGCGCGGCCATCAGCCACGCCCTCGTTCGCGAGACCTCGGTGCTCATTGCCGGAGTTCCGGCCGCCGAGGGCGTCAAAGTTGGCATCTCCGCTCGCGGACGGTGGCGAACAGGCGACGCGTGGCGCTCCGCGGAACGGCGCGTCGCGCACCCGCCTCGACCGCCCCGCGGCCGTACTCAGACGATGGGGTGTCTGGTCCCGTTCCGGTACTTGAACGTTCGTGCTCCGCGTGAGGGGTCTGTCGGGCACGTCGTCCCGCGCTATTCGCGGGACTCGAAGCGTCCCGCGGACGACGCGAACGGCTGGCAGAGCCCGCCGTGAGCGAGCGGACCGAGGAGCGGCCGGAGTTCCCGCGAGCCGGAGGCGAGCGGGAGCCCGCCGGCCGAGTGTAACGAGTCTGACGGCGGGAGCGACGAGGGGTTTGGTCCCTCCGGAACCGCCCGTGGTTCTGGAAGCCTGCGAGACGCGAAGCGTCTCGCAATGCAGCGTTTGCCAGCGAGTGAGCGAAGCGAGCGCGCAGCAAGAGGTGGTGGTTGAATTAGTAGTGCCAGGGGAACGCCGAGAAGTCCGGTTCGCGCTTCTCTAAGAACGCGTCGCGGCCCTCCTGGGCCTCCTCGGTCATGTACCCGAGGCGCGTCGCCTCGCCCGCGAACACCTGCTGGCCGACCATTCCGTCGTCGGCCATGTTGAACGCGAACTTGAGCATCCGGATCGCCGTCGGGCTCTTCTTCGTGATCTCGTCTGCCCACTCCAGCGCGACGGTCTCCAGGTCCGCGTGGGGGATCGCCTCGTTGGCCATGCCCATGTCGACCGCCTCGGCGGCGGAGTAGGTCTTCCCGCGGAAGAACACCTCGCGGGCCCGCTTCTGGCCGATCTGCCGGGCGAGGTACGCGGAACCGAACCCGCCGTCGAAGGAGGCGACGTCGGGGTCCGTCTGGAGGAACTTCGCGTGCTCCTCCGAGGCGAGCGTGAGGTCGCAGACGACGTGTAGCGAGTGGCCGCCGCCGACGGCCCACCCCGGCACGACCGCGACGACCGGCTTCGGCATGAAGCGTATCAGCCGCTGGACTTCGAGGATGTGTAGGCGACCGGCTCTCGCCTCGCGGACGGCGGGGTCGTCGTCGGCCGCCGCCTCGTCGTCGCCGCGGTACTCGTAACCCGAGCCCCCGCGGACCGACTGGTCGCCGCCGGCGCAGAACGCCCAGCCGCCGTCCTTCGGAGAGGGACCGTTGCCCGTGAGCAGCACGCAGCCGACGTCGGCCCGCTTGCGGGCGTGGTCGAGCGCGGCGTACAGCTCGTCGACCGTGCCGGGACGGAAGGCGTTTCGGACCGCGGGCCGGTCGAAGGCGATGCGGACGGCCGGTACGTCCACCGCCCGGTGGTAGGTGACGTCCTCGAACTCCCCCGTAACCTCCTCCCAGCGGTCGGGGTCCATGATCTCCGAAGCCATGTGCGAGAGCGGGAGGCGGCGCGCAAAAAGATTCCCGTCGACCGGCCACGGGCGGAGGACGGGGAGCCGGCCGTCCCTCGCGCCGTCGATCTCGGCCTACGCGGCGTCCGCGCGGTCAGAGAGCTCCGACGCGACGCGTTCGTGGAGCGCCTCGCGGTGGCGGTGTGACGCCTCGCCGTCGACGCGCACCTCGATCACCTGCGTCCCCTCCCGTTCGAGCGAATCGCGGTACGCCTCGCGGAACCCCGCGCGCGTCTCGACGCGCGAGAACTCGAGGCCGTAGAGGTCGGCGGTGGGTTCGAAGTCGAGGCCGTGGGGGGTCTCGAAGAACTCGGTAAAGGGCGGGTCGTGGGCCTCGATGGGGAGCATGCGGAAGATGCCCCCGCCGTCGTTGTTGAGCAGGACGATCGTGGCGTCCACGCCGCAGCGCCCGACCGCGAGCAGCCCGTTCGAGTCGTGGTAGTACGCGAGGTCGCCGGTCACGAGCACGAGCGGGTCGTCCGCGGCGCTGCCCGCCCCGAGCGCGCTGCTCGTGATGCCGTCGATGCCCGACGCGCCCCGGTTGCCGAGCGCGGTGACGGCCGCCTCGCGGGGCCGACCGAACCGATCGAGATCTCGGACGGGCATGCTGTTCGAGACGAACAGCGTCGACGGATCGGGCGCGAGCGCGGCCGCGTCGGCGAGGATCGCCCCCTCGAAGAACGTCCCCTCGCCTTCGACGAGGGACCAGTAGTCGCGTTCGAGCGCGGCGAACCGCTCGCGCCACGCTGGATCGCCCCCTCCCTCGATCCGGCCGGCGAGCGCCCGGGCGAGGCGCGTCGGGTCGGCGACCGCGAGGTCCGTCGCGGCGAACGTCGCCTCGCGCCACCCGCCCGCCGGGTCCACGACGACCTGTCGGGCGTCCGCGCTCGCGGTAGTCGCGTCGCGCAGGTACTCCCGGAGGGTCTTCGAGGTGGGCGACGCGCCGAACCGGACCGCGAGGTCGGGCAGCGCGTCGAGGGCGTCGAGGTAGGTGTCGTATCCGCCGCAGACGGTCGTGTCGGCCACGTGTGGGCCGAACCGCAGCCCCGAGAGCGGGTCCGCGAGCACGGGGAGGCCGGTGGCGTCGGCCAGGGCGGCCAGCGCATCGGGCGCGAGGTCGGCCTCCGGTCCGGCGACGATCAGGCCGCGATCGGCGCGCTCGACCGCCCCGACGAGGTCGCGCAGGTCGGCCTCGGAGATCTCGGGAGCGCCGGCCGCGACCGAGACGAAGGGGCCGTCCCGCCCCTCGACCGCCTCGCGGCCCGCCGCGGCGAACCCCTCCGGGACGTCGCCGGGGACGGGCGTCGGCTCCAGCGGCTTCTCGAAGGGGACGTTCAGGTGGACCGGACCGGGTTCGACGCCCGTCGCGGTGGCGACGGCGCGGTCGAGGGCCGTCCGGAGCGCCCTGAGCTTCCGTTCGTCGGCCGCCGGTTCCGGGAGGGTGCGGTAGTGGCGGACCGCGTCGCCGTAGAGCCCCTCCTGGTCGATCGTCTGGTTCGCGCCGCTGTGCTGGAGGACGCGCGGCCGGTCGGCCGTCAGCAGGAGCATCGGCGCGCGCGACTGGTGGGCCTCGATCACCGCCGGGTGGAAGTTCGCGGCCGCCGTCCCCGAGGTGCAGACGAGGGGGGTGGGCCTGCCGGTGCGCTTCGCCCGGCCGAGCGCGAAGAAGGCCGCGGAGCGCTCGTCGAGGTGGGAGTGCGTCTCGATCCCCGGGTGCTCCGCGAAGGCGACGGTCAGCGGCGTACAGCGGCTCCCGGGGGCGAGACAGACCGCGTCGACGCCCGCCTTCGCGAGTTCGTCGGCGACGACCGATCCCCAGAGGGCGTTACGGTTCTCGACCCTCATCTCCGCTCCAGTTCGTCCAGGATCGGTCGGTACTTCAGCTGTACCTCCTCCCACTCGGCCGCGGGGTCGCTGTCGCCGACGATGCCGTTGCCCGCGAACAGGGTCGCGCGCCGCCCGCCGGCGACGCCCGAGCGGATGGCGACGGCGAACTCGCCGTCCCCCTCGGCGTCGAACCAGCCGACCGGCGAGGCGTACCAGCCCCGCTCGAACGTCTCGGTCTCGCGGATGGTGCGCGCCGCCTCGCCCGGCGGGAGGCCGCCGACGGCGGGCGTCGGGTGCAGCGCCTCGACGATCGAGAGGACGTGCTCGTCGGCCGCGAGGTCCGCCGTGATGGGCGTGCGGAGGTGCTGGATCGTCGCCAGTCGGTGGACCGTCTGCTCCCCGACGGTCACCTCGCCGAGCGGTTCGAGCTGATCCCGGATGGCCTCGGCGACGAGACCCTGCTCGTGCTGGATCTTCTCGCTCCCCACCAGCGCGGCGGCGAGGTCGGCGTCCTCCTCGGGGGTCGCGCCGCGCGCGACGGAGCCGGCGAGCGCCTCGGCCTCCACGCGGCGACCGTCGAGGCGGACGAGGCGCTCCGGCGGTGCGCCGAAGAAGCCCGCCGCCTCGGTCGGCTGGACGAGGAAGCGATAGCACTGGGGGTAGGTCCGGCGCAGGCGTTCGAGGACGCTCGGCACGTCCACCTCGGCGTCGAGGTCGACGTCGAGCGCGAGCGCGAGGACGACCTTCCGAAGCGACCCCTCGCGGATTCGTGCGGCCGCCTCGCCGACCTGCGCCTGCCACTGTGCGGCGTCGGTCCGGTGGCGCGTCCGGTGTACGCCTGGCGGGTCGCCGCTCGGCACCATCGCCGGGAGGTCGGCGATCCGGTCGCGCGCGGCCTCGAGGTCGGACGCGACGGCGGCAGGATCCGCGTCGGGGGCGAACCGCGAGACGGTCAGGTACGTCGTGTCGGTCGCCCGGGTGAGCTGAACCGCGGGGAGGACGAACTCTGCCGCGGGAAAGCCCTCCCACGGCGGCGCGGCGTCGTGATCGTCGGTGAAGGCGAGGCCGCCGAGCATGCGCGGACGGGTCACGGCGGGGCCGTCGTGGTCCGCGTCGGCGAAGATCGACCGCGCGCCCTCCCGGAGCGCGTCGAAGCGGTCGGGCCCGGCGGCGACCAGCCGTGCCGCCGCCCGCCCGCCGACGAGTTCCAGTCCGTCGGGGGCGGACCAGTGGATGCGGGGAACCGCCTGTTCGGTCAGAAAGGCTCGAAAGGAGACGTCCGGTACCTCGCAGGACCGGCTGACGAGCACGCCCCGCTCGCGCGCGTCCGCCGTCACGCCTCCGCTGCGCGCCGATTCCATTGCCGAAAACTCGGGGTTCCTGACCCTTGAGGCTATCCTTCCCGGTCGGCGGTGTCCGTCCCCGCCGTCGTCCACTCAGCTGTAGCGCTCCTCGTTCCAGGGGTTCGCCGTGTCGGAGTAGCCCCGCTTCTCCCAGTAGCCACGCTCCGGTTCGGTGAGGAACTCGACGGCGTCGACCCACTTCGCGCCCTTGTAGGCGTACCTGTGCGGCGTGACGACCCGAACGGGGCCGCCGTGGTCGTCGGGTATCGGTTCGCCGTCGAGTTCCCAGGCGAACAGCACCTCCTCGCGCATGCACTCCTCGAGGGGGAGGTCGGTCGCGTAGCCGTCGAAGCCGTGGAACAGAACGTGGGTCGCGTCGTCGCGGACCCCCGCGAGATCCGCCAGCGTCGGGAACGTGACGCCGGTGAACTCGTTGTCGAACCGGCTCCACCCCGTGACGCAGTGGAAGTCCTGTCGCTGGATCTCGTGGGGGAGGTCGGTGAACTCCTCGAGCGAGAACGACCGCTCGCTCTCGACCGCCCCGCGGACGGCGAACTCCCACGTCTCGGGCGACCACGAGGGCGTCCCGCTCTTCGAGAGGACCGGGAAGCGGTCGGTGCGCCGCTGGCCCGGCGGGAGGCGGTCGCCGCCGAACTCCTCGTGGAGGTCCGTGACGTCGCGTACGCTCATGTCGGCGGGTAGCGATCCCTCGAAGGTAGGTGCATCGACTTCCGAACGCCGACCCCGTTCGACCGAGGGTGAACCCCCCGACGCGGGTGCGGACGTGATTGCATTATTACGAACTACACTGACATAACTCGAAAGGTTGCTTCGCATTCCGTGAGGATATATTTGCTCTACCGCCAAGATTCCCCGCAGGAATTATATACCCGACTCTCAAAGCCACGAGTGACAATGCCCAAGGTGGAGATCACGATTCCGGAGCACCTGGAGATGCAGATCGCCCAGATGATCGAACAGGGGGAGTTCGTCAACCGCGAGGAGGCCATCGAAGACCTGTTGGCGGCGGGGTTACGGGCCTACAAGACCAGCGGTCCCATCGAGGAGGACGAACCGGGAGCCTTCGAGGACGACGGGATGATGGGCCACGAAGACGAGTACGTCTTCTAGTCTCTCTGACGGCGCGCATGAGCGACCGCAAGTCGCTTCTCCCGCACATCTCTCCCCTCTACCCGCTCGGTTCATCCGACAGTTTGATATACACCCCTCGTCGACCGACCACCGTAAGATGTCAGAAGTTGATAAACGAGGTGCACGTTCTCTACCTCGGTGGAGAACGTGCGCCGGGACGGATCGGTTCGGCGCGGGGGGAGCGACGACCGCAGGACCGCGTTCGGTCGGGGCGGGGCGAACGGAACGGGAGAGACGATGAACGCGAGCGTCGTGCTCGGCCGCGTCAAGAGCGCCGTCCACACCGAGCGGGTCGACCGCGCTCTCGACCGTCTCGGCGTCCGCCCCGTCCTCGCGGAGGCCTATCGAGCGGCGATACTGGCGACGACGGACACCCGTACGCTCGAGGTCGCGGGGGTCGAGGCGGAGTTCCACCTGAATTCGACCGGGGAGTACCGCGACCTCTACGCGTTCGACGAGCGGTCGTTGGCGGCCGACCTGCTCTCCCAGCTCGAGGCCGACGACGTGGTCTACGACGTCGGCGCGAACATCGGCATCTACGCCTGCCTCGCGGCGGCGGTCGCCGACACCGTCGTGGCGTTCGAGCCGCACCCCGAGAACGCGGCCACGCTCGCCGAGAACGTCGCACTCAACGACGCCTCCGTCACCGTCTCCCGCTACGCGCTGGCGAACGGCACCGGCACCGCCGACCTCGCCATCACGCTCGACGGAGTCGGTTCGGCCGGTCACACGCTCCTGACGGCGGCGAACCCCGATTCGCGGACCGTGACGGTCGAAACGCGGCGGGGCGACGACCTCATCGCCGACGGGGAGACCCCCCCGCCCACGGTGCTCAAGATCGACGCCGAGGGGGCGGAGCTGTCGGTTCTCCGCGGTCTCCGGGAGGCGGTGAAGCGACCGGAGTGCCGGCTCCTCTACTGCGAGGTCCACGAGTCCAGGCTGGAACTGGACGGCGGCTCGGTGTCCGCGGTCCGGGAACTCCTGCGGGACGCGGGCTTCGACGTCTCCGAACGGACGGCGGCCACGGGTCAGACGTTCCTCGTCGGTCGAAAACCGTAGGCGCGCCGCGCGGAGCGAGCGTCCCGTTGTCACTCGGCACGGTACGTTTAAACCGCAGTCGGAGCTAGCGGGGTACATGCACAAAGACGAACTCCTCGAACTCCACGAGCAGATGGTGACGATCATGGGGTACTTCCGCGCGCAGGAGGACGTGGACGAGTCGCTGTTCGAGGCGTACGACCAGCTCGACGTCTCGCCGGCTGACGTACACAAGTCGAAGAGCGAGCACAAACACGCCGTCTTCGTCCTCGGCAACGCGCTCGCCAGCGCCATGAGCGACGACGAGTTCTCCGACGCCGGACGCATCAGCAAGCGTATGCAGGAACTCGCGGACGACGCGGAACGGAAGTTGTAACGGGCCTCCACCCCGTTCCGTCCTGTCGTACGGCGTAGGAATCAAAGTATATCACCCCTCGGACTAATTACAGAGTATGCAAGCACGGACCGTCGAACAGATACGCGAGTGGCAGTCACACCCGTTCTCCGGGGACGACCTCCCCGTCCTCGCCGACACGTCGTTTACCGGCGCTGTCGAGGTCAGCGACGCGTGGCTGTTCCTGCTCAACGGCCGCGCGGTCGGCGCGTACGGCGGCAGCGTCTCGGACATCGCGACCGGCGAGGGAACGGCGTACGTCGCGCCCGATCCCGCCCTCCCCCTCCTGTTCACCATGCTCGAGCGGGACGGCGAGGAGCGCGGCCGGTACTACACCGCACAGACGTCCCTCGCCGACGTGGACGAGACGCTCCGCGAGGGCGGCTTCACCGGCTACGTCGAACTCGCGGAGAACGTCATAAGCGGCGATTACTACGCCGTCTACTACGACGGCGCCGCGATGTACGCCGCCTTCGTGGGGCAGAGCGAGCGCCCGCTCACCGGCGAGGAGGCGTACGAGCGGGCCGTGGACGAGGTCGGTATCTACACCGTCGTCTCGACCGACGTGCCGGTGCTCGACCTGCCCGACGCCGACGGCGGGGCCGACGAGGAATCAGCCGCCGCACGCTCGGCGGACGACGCCGACGGACGCGTCGCCGAGGCCGTCGCGGACGCCGAGACGGAACCGGCGCGCCCGCCGAATCCGACGGACGTCGGTGACGCGCGCGCCGTCGAGTACGACGGCGCCGTCGGCGAACACCCGGAG
This sequence comes from Halomarina halobia, assembly GCF_029338575.1. GTDB lineage: Archaea > Halobacteriota > Halobacteria > Halobacteriales > Haloarculaceae > Halomarina > Halomarina halobia. The sequence continues at coordinate 1,168,762 of NZ_CP119992.1, read as the reverse complement.
GACGCGATCTCTCCGGTCGACGACGCTTCCCGGGAGACGGATCCGGACGCCGCGTCGGAGGCCGACGGCGGGGACGACCCGCTCGACGAACCTCACGGCGACGATCCGGGAGCCCTCGACGAACTCGACGATGTCGAGGAGGTCGAGGAGGTCGAGGAGGTCGAGGAGGTCGAGGACGTCGACGACCTCCGGACGACGATCCGCGCGCGAACGGCCCGGATCGAGCGCCTGGAGGAGCGCGCCCGGTCGCTCGCCGCCGAGCGCGACGACCTGCGGGCGGAAAACGAGTCGCTCCGGGACGAGATCGAGGCGCTGAACGAGCGGCGCGCCGGCCTCGAAGCGTCCGTCGAGCGCCTGGAGGAGCGCGTTCGCGAGCTGGAGTCGGGGGGTTCCGCGGGCGACGGGAGCGCCGAGGACGACGGTGTCGAGCTGTCGCCCGAGGAGGGGCTCGCCGGGACGAACCTCTTCGTGCGCTATCGCTCGCGCGCCGCGATGACCCTGGACGACGTGCTCGACGGGTACGACGACCGCGACGAGCTTCGGGGGAACCTCGACCTCGAGAGCCACACGCGCTTCGACGCCGAGACGGCGCGGGTCGACGGGGAACCGTTCGAGGCGTTCCTCGCCGACACGCTCCAACACGAATTCGTCTCGTGGCTGGTGCTCGACCTGCCGTTCGAAATCGCCGATGCCGGCTACGAGGGCGCGCTGGAGGCGCTCTACGTGGCCGTCCCGGAGATCGACCGCGCGGAACTGCGCGGAACCGTCGACGCGGGCGAGGCGTCGCCGTCGTTCGACGTGGTCTGTCGGGACCGCCTCGGCAACCCGCTGATCGTCGCGAACCTCCACGACTCGCGCGACCCGACCGAGGAGGCCGAGATGGAGGCGCTGCTCTCGGGCGCGGAGCGAGTCGCCGAGGCCTACGACACGCTCGTCGGAGCGTTCGTCGTCACGTCGAGCTTCTTCGACCCGGGGGCGCTCGAACTCACGAGCGAGGCTACTACGAGCGGCGGACTGTTCGGCGGCGGAAAGCGCGCGAGTTTCGTGCAACTGTCGAGGAAACGCGGTTTCCACCTCTGCCTGGTGGAGGCGCGCAATCGTCGCTTCCACCTGACGGTCCCGGAGCTGTAGTCGACGTCGACGCTAGCTCTCGATCTCCGCCATCTCGTCGATCTTCATCTTGTCGAGCTTCTCGTTGATGTCGTCGACCTTGTCGTCGAGTTCGGCGACGAACTCGGCGGTACGGTCGGTCGTGATGGCACCCTGGCTCGACGGCTCGATGAGGTCCTCCTCCTCGAGGACGCGCAAGGAATAGCGGACCTTGTGGTGCGGGTAGCCCGTCTCGTTCGACATCTTCACGATGCCGATCGGTTCGTTCTCGATGACCATCTTCAGGACCTGCAGATGGCGCTCGAGCATATCGACTTCCTTCTCAAGTCGGTCTATCATGGCACTTGTTAACTTGTGTTTGCAGCCTTTAAAGGTTGCTGTCCGTTTCGACGGGTGGCTGCGATTGGTAACGAGTACCCAACCGGCCCGTATAACCGTTGTGGCTCGCGCCTCGAGAGGCGCGAGCGCGGCCGACGCAACTCGTCGGAGGGGCGGACATGGGCGCTCCGCGTGCTCCTCGCCCGACGGGCTCCCCCTCGACCCCGTCGGCGGGGCCGTCTACCCGTCGGATCGTAACCGGTTTAGCACGTCCTCTGGAACCTCCGCGCGATGACTATCACCATCGTCGGGTCGCAACTCGGCGACGAAGGGAAAGGGAGAGTAGTCGACCTCTACGGCGACGCGATCGACGTCGTCGTCCGCTACCAGGGCGGGGACAACGCCGGCCACACCGTCGTCCACGACGGCGAGGAGTACAAGCTCTCGCTCGTCCCGAGCGGCGTGATCCGGGGGAAGGTGGGAGTGCTGGGCAACGGCTGCGTGGTCAACCCCGAGACCCTGTTCGGGGAACTCGACGCGCTACGCGAGCGCGGGCTCGACCCCGACGTGCGCGTCGCCGAGCGCGCGCACGTCATCCTCCCCTACCACCGCGTCCTCGACGGCATCGAGGAGACGGCGAAGGACGACCTCGCGGCGGGCACGACGGGTCGGGGGATCGGGCCGACCTACGAGGACAAGGCGGGCCGGCGCGGCGTCCGCGTCGGCGACCTGCTCGACCCCGACGTGCTGCGCGAGCGGCTGGAGTACGTCGTCCCCCAGAAGCGCGCGCTCGCGGAGGCCGTCTACGGGCTGGAGGCGGGCGAGGCGTTCGACGCCGAGGGCCTCTTCGAGACCTACCGCGGCTACGGCGAGCGCCTCGCCGACGAGGACATGACCGTCAACTGCGGGGAGTTCCTCGCCCGGCGCATCGACGCGGGCGACGAGGTGATGTTCGAGGGGGCCCAGGGTACCTCCATCGACATCGACCACGGCATCTACCCCTACGTCACCTCCTCGAACCCGACGGCCGGCGGCGCGTCGACCGGGACCGGCCTCGGTCCCACGGTCGTCGGGCAGGGTGAGGTGATCGGCATCGTGAAGGCCTACCTCTCGCGGGTGGGAACCGGCCCGCTCCCGACCGAACTGGGGCACGTCGAGGGCCAGACGCCCGAGGGCGGCGGCGACACCTCGTCGGCGGCCGAGGAGATCGCGACCTACATCCGCGACGAGGGCGGCGAGTACGGGACGGTGACCGGCCGCCCCCGCCGCGTCGGCTGGCTCGACGTGCCGATGCTGCGCCACGCCGCCCGCGCGAACGGCTTCACGGGGCTGGCGATCAACCACGTCGACGTGCTCGCCGGACTGGACACCGTGAAGGTGGGCCACGCCTACGAGTTCGACGGCGACGAACTCCGCACGATGCCCGCCACGACCGAGCAGTGGGGGCGCTGTGAGGCGATCTACCGCGAGTTCGACGGCTGGTCGGAGGTCGACTGGGCCGCGGTGGCCGACGAGGGGTACGAGGCGCTCCCCGAGGACGCCCGCACCTACCTCGAGTACGTCAGCGACGAACTCGACGCGCCGATCTACGCGGTCGGCGTCGGCCCGGGCCGCGAGCAGACGGTGGTCCTCGACTCGCCGGTCTGAGGCGGGACCGGACCCGGCACGCTTTTCCCCCCGACTCCCGAGGTGTCGCGCATGAAGGAATCCCTGATGGACATCCTCTGCTGTCCGCTCGACAAGCAGGATCTCGAACTGGAGGTCGTCCGCCGCGACGACGAGGAGGTGCTCGAGGGGCGACTGGTCTGCACGCAGTGCGGCGAGGTGTTCCCCATCGAGGACGGCATCCCGAACCTCCTGCCGCCGGACATGCGAGACGACGCGCCAGCCTGAACCTTTTTGACCATAGCCCGCGACGAAATTCCCGTGAGCGAGACTCTCGTCGTCGGCCTGAACGCGGACGGCCTCCACACGGTGACCGTCCCGGAGACCTTCTCCGCGAGCGGCGAGTTCACCGTGGTTCTCGAGAACCACGGTACACCGACCCGCGTCCATCTCGGCCTCGACGACGCGCTCGCCTCGGCGGTCGAACTCGAGGACAGCCACCACTACGTCACCGAGGGCGCGACGGAGCGCGTCCCGGTCCGCGTCGCCCCCGACGCCGAGGTGCGCGGCCACCTCACCGTCTCCGTCTCCTACGGCTCGACCACGGCCGGGGTGCTGGTCGACCTCGCCCCGGCCGAACCGGAGAAACCCCCGGTCGAGGTCGACGAGTCGCTCGGTCCCTCGACCGCCGCCGGCCTCGACGAGCCGAGGCCGACGTCGTCGCCGATGGGATTCGACTCCGCGACGGCCGCCCCCGCGCTCGCGCTCGGCGGGGTCGCCGTCCTCCTCGCGGGCGCGACCCTCACGGTCGACGGCGTCGCCGCGGTCGTCCTCGCCGTCCTCGCCGTCCTCGCGGCCGTCGTCGGCGCGGGGTACGCGCTGTACAGTCAGGGTCGGAACTGACCCCGCGGTTCGCCGCCTATCACCGCGGGGGCTGTTATCGAGGACGCTGGTCCATCAGAGCGCAGGACGTACGACGTCGAGGACCCGTCAGAGTTCGACGAAGATCATCACTTCGTCGATTCGTTCGTCACCACGGTCATAGTGGTTTCGTCGGATGGTCTTCGTCTCCCAGTTACGAGCGTCGAGGAACGCGAGCCCGCGCTCGTTGGTTCTCGGAAGTCGCTGGCAGGCTTTCCGATAGGTGTTGGAGGCAGCCCATCCGCATCCGTGTTCCAGGAGTTGACTGCCGATGCCCTGTTCACTGTACTCCGTACGGACACCGAGCGTCAACTCGACCGTCCGGCGCGATCGTTGTAACGTCGATGCCCCGATATGTACCCAACCGACACTCTTGCCGTCAACGGTGGCGACGAAAAACATCCGGGTTTCGGCGTCGTTGTGGCGCTTGAGCACACCCTCGACGTCGAGTCTGGATGCGAGGTCCTCGGCGCTGGGATAGAGCACGTTCGCGATGACCCGCCGAATCGCATCGACGATGGCAGGCAGGTCCTCCTGCCGAGCGGGTCGGACCGTGACGGCCGTTCCGCTTACCTGTGTCGTCTCGAGACCGGTCCCCAGGCCGAGTTCGAGACGTCCGTCGGATTCACAGACGTACTCGTCGCACTTGAGATCACGGACGACCTCCTCCGTCCGTTCGGGTCCGAGTTGTACCAGATCGAGGAGCGCATCGCGAGAGACGGTGCCGTTCCGTTCGATGTGCTCGTATATACGCTCGTGGTGACTGGTTTCGAACGACAGCCTTTCGACTGCGTTCATGTCTCTCCCTCCCGATCGTATCCCACGAGCGGCGCTCCGGTTTCACGTGCGGAAGGTGATGTCTCCTGTGACGGACACCCGGCGGGACGCGGCCCGGGCCCACCTCGCACCTCGTCTCTAACGCCGGTCACGTCTGTATGTCGGTCGAATCGTCTTTCGGCGCGAACGATCGAAACCGATCGTCCGTGGGATCATCACCCCGTAGGTCGTCACCGAACGGGCACAACCTGCCATCGTATGGCCAGCGGTCACGACCGACACGACAGCGATCTCGTCGATCATCGTTCGTCACGGGGATTCGCGAGGTGTCGGACCTCTCGCCGTGCTCTCTGGTCCCGTCACTGACGGGTTCACGTTTTCTCTCCGGGATACACCCCAGTCGCGGGGGGTCGCGCGCACAAATACTTATCGGATCTGACATCGGCGGGTGGCGCCTACCGTTCGTACTCCTTACTAGGCGTCCGACGGTCGGGAGAGGAAGAGCATCGTTCTGGAGCTAATATAGGGACGTGAAATATATCCGAGGACTTATAGAATATTCCCTACGTATCTGTATCTGTGTTCGTAGCCGTCACGCAGGGTCCCGAACGTGGTCACGTGAGAGGTAAGCTGCAGACGTCGTCTGTGCTCGGTCCCGGGGCGATCGATGACTGGATGATGGTCATGTCCCCGGTCGGACCAGGGCGGAGAAGCAGCGACAGGTCGGCACTATACGCGGAGCCGTTCGGTATCCGAGACGGTTCGTAGGACATGATTCGTGGAGTCTCATGACCGTCGTTGCGCAGGTGGCGATCGCGGCGAACGCGTTTGACCTGGGAGAGGTGCTCAGTACGGGGCCTCCCGTCGATATCGAGCTGACCCAGTTCGTCCCGATCGACGCACGACCGGCCCCTTTCATCTGGGTCGAGACGCCCGATGTGGCCGCGTTCGAGACAGTAGTCCGTCGGGATCCGAGGGTCGGCAGTCTGACGCGCCACGATACCCGGGCGGGAAAAACGCTCTATCACATCGAATGGGACGCGGAAATCAACGGACTTCTCGGCGTCATCGAGGAGTTCGACGTCCTGGTCGAACGTGGCCACGGAACGGCCGAGAGGTGGACGTTCCAGCTCAGACTTCCCGACCACACGTCCCTGCGAACGTTTCACGCTCGTTGTCGGGACGAGAACCTCCCACTCCACGTCAACTGGATTTCGGGGACAGCTATTCGCACCGATCCGGCCGACGCGTCGGCCGTGGAGAGCGGACGGGAAGGTGCCCGTGACTCTCTCCGGCGAGGTGCTGAGACGGAGACATCCGGCACGATCGACCGCGAGCCGCTTCCCGCGAGCGTACGCGAGCGAACGACGCCGTTTCGACAGATCGTCGAGAATCTCGACGTCGTCATCTGGATGACCGATCCGAACAAGGAGGAGGTGATCTACGTGAACCCCGTATACGAGGAGGTGTGGGGACAGCCCCGCGAGCGGCTCTACGACGAACCGCTCGCGTTTCTCGACGCGATCCATCCCGACGATCGCGAGCGGGTTCGCGCCGCCCTGGCGTCACAGCCGGATGGCGTGTACGACGAAGAATACCGGCTCAAACGTCCCGACGGAGAGATCCGCTGGATCCGAGACCGGGCAGTATCGATCCGGGACACGGAGGGGAACGTGTCCCGCATTGCCGGGATCGCCGAGGACGTTACCGAGCAGAAGGAACGCGAGCGGGCCCTCGATCAAACGAGTCAGATCCTGGGGGCGCTCGCGACCAGCTTCCCCGACCTGGCGTTCGTCATCGACGAGGACGGGTATTATCGGGAGTACTTGGGAGGCCCCGAGACCGAATCCCTCCTGTACGAGGAACCGGGGGAGTTCCTGGAGGCCCAACTGTGCGACGTGCTACCGGCGGACATCGCTGATCAAATGCTCTCGGTGATCCGTCGCTGTCTCGACACCGGCGAACTTCAGACGTTGGAGTATCAACTCGAAGTGCCGGCAGGATTGCGGTGGTTCGAGGGTCGGATAACCCCGATGCAGCACCCTACGGACACACGGTCGGTCGTCTTCGTCGCGCGTGACATCACCCAACGAAAGAAGCGCGAACGCGTTCTGACCGGACTCCACGGTGCGACGCGCACGCTCTTCAACGCTGCCTCCAGCGAGGATGTCGCCGATATCGCCGTCAGAACGGCCAGTAAGCGGCTACGACTGTCCTTCGTCGCCGTCTTCTCCCTCGACGAGTCGGCGGGCGTGCTCCGACCGGTTGCATACACGCCCGACGTGAAAGAGATACTCGGTGAACTACCGAGGCTTCTCGGACCGGGGAGCCTCGCGTGGGATGCGTTTATCAACGGCGATACGCGGGTGTACGACGACGTCCGTCCGCGAGAGATGGTGTACGGCGCGGAGACACCGGTCCGAAGCGAGCTGATCGTCCCACTCGGTAACTACGGTATCCTGTTGGCCGGGAACACCACCACGGGTGCGTTCGACGACACGGATACCGAGTTCGCCGAGCTGCTAGCGACCAATACAGAGGCGGCGCTACACCACGTCGAGTACGAACGGGACTTCGAGCGCCAGAACGAACGGTTAGTAGAACTCACCCGGCTCAATAGCGTCATCCGTAGCATCAACCGGGCGGTCGTCGACGCGACGACCCGAGACGAGATCGCATCGAAGGTCTGCGAGAACATCGTGGAGAACGAATCCTATCTGGCCGCGTGGATCGGCGAATACAGGACGGGGAAGCGGGTCACGTCCCACGCGACGGCAGGCCTCGCGGAGGCGGTGTTCGAGAGCGGGGTGATTCCGGCGGACGACGCCACCCTGATGGACGAGTTGGCAGGGACGGCACACCAGACCCGTGCCGTTCACGTGACGCAGGACCTCCATCGCGAATCGAGCGTCGGACCGTGGCACGAGCAGTTACTCGACCGCGGATGTCGCGGGGCTGTGGCGGTTCCGCTCGTAGCTGGTGAGGCCGTGTACGGGATTCTGACGCTGTATACTGATCAGTCCGATTCGTTCGACGAGGAGGAGATCACGATCCTGCGGGAACTCGGGCAGACGATCGGGCGAGCGATCCGGGCCTCGGAGGCACGGCGCGCCCTGGTGGCCGATACGGCCACCGAGCTCAAATTCGACATTTCGGACGTGAACTCGTTTTTCGTCGCCGCGTCCGGGGAACTCGAGTGTCGGCTCAGTCTCGAAGGTCTCGTCCCGCTCGAAGCGGGGCGGCTGCTCAATTACGTCACGGTGGATGGGGCCTCACCCGATGCGATCCGCGAGTGGGCAACCCGGGCGGCCAACGTCGAGACGTGTCGATTACTCACCGAGACCGAAGAGGGCGGCGTGTTCGAATTTCGGGTGTCGGGAGCGTCCGAAGTGTCGTCCCTCGTCGACTTTGGCGCAACAGTACGTTCGATGGTTGCCGATGACGGGGAAGCTCGGGTCATAGCCGAAGTCGCACCGGATACGGATACCCTGACCGTACTGAACGGGCTGCGAGAGGTGTGTCCCAGTGCGACACTGACCGGTAAGCGAGACCTCGATCGTCCCCTTCAAACTGTCCATCAGTTCCGCGAAACCCTCACCGAGCAGCTCACCGAGAAACAGCTGAATGCCCTTCGGGCCGCGTACTTCGCGGGGTACTTCGAGTGGCCCCGGGCGAGCACTGCGGAAGACATCGCCGATCCGATGGAGGTCTCGTCCTCGACGTTGCACTTCCATCTCCGCCACGCAATGAGAAAGCTCCTCATGGTGTTCTTCGAGGCACAGGACACGGAGTAACGCGGCAGTGAGGTGGTCCCCTGTACCGCACACAGGGTCGACGTCCATGAGAGACGGTTTCGACGTCGCTCGTGCCGGTAGTCGTCGGTACCCGGGCGAGGTCAGTGAGACACGAACACACCGTGCATCCGGGACGCGTCACTGCTTCGTCGTGTGATGTGACGCGAGTCAGGCACCGTGTCGCCCCCGAAATCGGCGTGGAGGAGTTGCGATGCCGCGCGTCCCACCGGTCGTACCGGCGTCTTTTCTCGAGCGGACGGCGGACGATGTGTCCCTGCGTGCACCACTTTCACCCCCGGCGGGAGAGCTCCCGTGTTGGCGTGGGACGTGGCGGATGAGCCTCCCAGTAGGACGTGACACCAGCATCTAGAGTGTGAGCTTATCGGTGCCAGAGCCAATGTCAGTGATATGTCAAAGGGTGACATCGAACTCGAGAGTAACGGGCTGCCCCTGGAAGAGGTCGGCTCTGTGTCGGAGTCCCTCGATCGAACGCTTCGATTACTGGCACATCACCGCCGACGAGCTATCCTCGAGCTGCTGATCGAGGTGGATGACGGTGGGATTACCTTCTCACGTCTCGTCAGGGCGATCGCTCGATCGGAAGGCGAGGACGACAGCGAGTCGATCAGGATCGATCTACACCACTGTCACCTCCCTCGGTTGGCCGACGCCGGGGTCGTCGAGTACGATCATCGGAGCGGCGCTATCCGATACAGAAGCGCTGACGACATCGAGGCCGTCCTCGCCTCGCTGAGGGGGCGCCCGTCGCTACAGTGAGCCGATCCCCCTCGTAACACCAGGCGTCGAGTCGGAGCGAGTGAGCCGCGTTTTCACCGTACGTGGTGACTGGTCTACTACGGCTATCCGGAGCCCTTCGAACGTGTGCGCGTTAGTTTCGAGAGACGTCATCTAGCCCAACTCGTATATTCTGTACGAAACATATGGGATTATCGTACGTTTGCATCCGACGACTCTAGGCACTTGTATAGATGTTTTCTACGTCCGCTGCGTGTAGAGGCCGAACACCTCCAGAGCCGTTTCGAACGACCGAGGAGGAAGACGAAAGATGACAGGTACGGGGATTCGCGGGGATGCGGGGTATCAAACGGTCGCACAGATCGGTTCCGATGACGGGACTGCCGATGGCGATTCCGAGGTGCAGATCGAACGAACAGTGTCACAATAACAACGTCATGACAGTGAAAAACGATCCGGGATTCTCGGAGACTGGCCGTCTTCGCGGAGTCGATCTCATGGACGAGAGCACGAGCAACGATGGGTAGTCGAGTTCACAACCGAGAATATCGGGCCCGAGCTCCGCTGAGCGGGAAGGTCCGTCTCGCGACGGGGTCATCGCGGGGGATCGGCCGCGGCATCGCCGAAGATCCCGGACGGGAGGGGACGACCGTTATCAACCTGAACGGAGGGCTGCATTCGTGACTCGGCGTGCCGTCACCTATCGACCGCCGAGGCAGATCACGCTCGAGTCACTCGATTTCGGCTCGTCGTTCGACGGTTGGAAGCCCCCCCAGCCGTCCGGAGGCCGGATGTGACGGGGCGCACCTCGGAGGCCAGTTCCGACGTGGACGCGTCGAGCTACGACCGGTGGACCGGGTCGCTCCCCGAGGCGCTACCGTCGTCGCGGACGACCCTCGCGTACCCGCGCTTTCGGGCCATCAACGAGGCGCAGATAGTGGGTCCACCGCGATGGCCGAGGGGACAGGCGTCCGTACTGTACGTGACGTCAGATATGCGTTGGAACGAGCATATCCCCGAGCGCGCTGACGACCGATGTACCGCGACGGTGGGGCACGGCGAATGACGGTAGAGAGCGACCCTCCTCGCGTCGAACTGCGTGTGCGTGAGTGCACGCCCGTGGGCGTGCACGATCGACAGGAAGCGGTCTACGAGCAGCTCGAACAGCTCCGAGAGGCGGGAGCCATAGCCGACGTGACCGTCGAGGTCTGGGGCAAACAGGTACGCGTGGGGGCCACCACGGACCCGGCGGCGGCCGATGCGGCCGTCCGCGCTGCCCGATCCACGTACGAGGAGTTCGAAGTGTGGGCGGAACGAACCGGCCATCGGCTCGAACCGGCGTTTTCGACCCACACGCTCGGTTCATTGGTCACCGACGAACAGGTCGAGGTGGTCAGGTTTCCGACCATGTGTCTCGCAGTGTATGACGCCGACGACCTGTTGACCGTCGTTCCCTGTTCGACCGACGAGGGCGTTCGCACCGTCGGCGACTACCTCGCGACACTGCGTTCCGGAGAATGGACGCCGGCCGCCGTCGAAGCGAGGAGATAGGCCGTCGACGGCAACACCGACCGAACGCCGTCTTCTTGGCAGTGCCAGCGACGGCTCCCCATCGTCGGCTCCGGGATTGCCGTCAGACGAGGCGATCCGGGCTTCACCGTCGAACTCACCATCCGGGAGCCGTCAGTTACTCGGCTCTCTAGGGTACTGGGAGCTGTTTTCAGCACGTCGGGCCCCGTTGCCCGCGCTCGCTTCCCTCGCCCGACTACTCCCCGCTCTCGTCGGTCGGGACGCCGCAGAGGTTTCCCTCGTCGTCGAACCGCTTTGCCCGGAGGTAGCGCGCCCGGTAGCGGTTCGCGCCCTCGGAGACGTCCGCCTCGCGGATCTCGTCGGTCCGGTCCTCGGCGACCGCCTCGACGATCGCCTCGATCTGCTCCTTCTCGCTCGGGGTGAGTTCGAAGGTGTACTCGCGTGGCTCCTCGCGCTCGAGGGTCGTCCACGTGCGCGCGGCGGCGATCACGAGCGAGCAGGGCTCCCGGCAGGGGAACTCGCCGTCACCGCGCGGCGCGTCGAGCGGCGTCGCCTCGTCCTCGTCCCACTCGCGGCGCTTGAGACACTGGGAGTCCACGCAGCAGGCCTCGGCGACCCAATCGACGGCCTCCGAGGGGAGTTCGTCGACGATGTCGTAGATGCCGGTCTGTCGCTCCGCGGTCTCGCGCCAGTGGCTCACGTCGAGGTCGCCCGTCCGCTCGCGGTACCAGTTGGCGACCGTCGCGGGGTAGAGGAAGTCGACCGCGCGCACGAGGTCCGCGCCCGGGAGGTCGGGGTAGACCCACCCCCGACGGAGCGTGGGTGCCGTCTTGAGCGGGCGGTAGCGCCCCCTCTCGTCGTAGGTGGCGAGGCGGCGGGCGTCGAGCGGGTCGTCGCGGCGGTCGAGGTCGTCGACGGCGCGGTCGGCGTCCGCCTCGTGACGGAGGTCGTAGCGGCGCTCGCCGTCGTCGCCCAGCGTCGCCGTGATCCGCAGTTGCCCCCACGACCGCGAGATCCCTCCCTCGCGTAGCGCCGCGTAACGCTCGGGCACGGGGCGCTCGTCGGCCCCCTCGACCCACCGCAGGAACGCCTCGCGGTCGGCGCTCAGGTCGGTCAGCGTCCAGGCGTACCAGTTGTTCACGTAGTCCGCGTGCTCCATCGCGAGGTCGCGGAACGAGCGCTCGTCGAGTCCCGAGCGCTCGACCTCGGGCGTGGCGAAGGCGTACGCGTCGCCGTCGGCCGCGACGCGCAGGCCGTCGAAGTCGACGCCGTCCTCGGCGGCGGCTCGAAGGGCGTCGAACTGCTCCTCGTTCGTCGCGCCTGTCGCGCGCCGCGTTCGATCCGGGGACTCGTCCATGCCCGAACCGAGCGGCGGAAAGCAGGTAAATCCGCGTTTTTCGGCGCGGTGACGGGGCGACGGAGCACCCGAACCTCAGTCCCCCGCCACGTCGCCGGCCCGCTCGCGGACGCGCTCCGCCGAGCCGCCCACGTCGGCCCCGGCGTCGCGCGCGCGCTCGACGATCACGTCGGCCATGAGCGCCTCCGTCCCGACCGCGCCGGCGTACCAGATGCGCGTACCGTCGACCTCCGCCGGCACGTCGTAGCCCTCCCGGAAGTCGTCGGTGATGCCCATGTCCTCGGGGATGTCCTCCTGGGTGTGAAAGCCGTCGGCGACGAAGAGGGGGACGACCACTACGTCGTCCGATTCGAAGTAGTCGGTCACGTCGTCGACCTCGGGTTCCTCGTCCATGAACAGCGCCGCCACCTCGTCGAATCGATCCATCTCGCGGATGCGCTCGGTGTGGTAGTGGATGGCCTTCGCGGAGTTCTCGTTGCGCTCGGTGCCGTGGCCGACGACCGCGAGGCCGAACCCCGGCCCCACGTCGGGATCACCCGTCACCGACTGGGCGCGCCGGACGATCACGTCGCTCATCGCGTCGTGCGTGCCGACCGGTCCGCAGTAGTGGACCGTCTTGTCCACGTCGCTCGCCCGGAGGCTCGCGTGGCTCGCGCTGGTGCCGTCGGAGTCCCACCGGGAGACGTCCCACCCCTCGAGGCGCAACTCGCGGGGGATCACCTCCTCGGTGAAGTAGCCCTCGCTGACGAACAGCGGCACGACGAACACCTCCTCCGCCTCCACGGTCCGGAGCACCTCCCGGAACGACGGCTCCTCCTTCCAGAAGGCCTCGCGGACCTCGTCGAAGATCCCGGCCGCGCGGACGGTGTCGGCGTGGTCGAACGTCGGCGCGCTCGAGTCGGGGTTCAGGTGCGAGCCGTGGGCGACGATGACGAGCGCCTGTGACATGCCCCGACGTTGGGGATTTTTCGGATTAAGACCTTCGCTCCTAGGGCTCGCGTACGACGCACCCCGAGGCCCTGGCGGACTGAAAGGGCGAGCGGTATCGACCCTCCCGGACGACGTAAGCACTGGAGCGAGCGAACGGAGTGAGCGAAGCGCGCAGCGAGGCCCGGAGGGTCGATACCGTGAGGGCTTTCGAGGTCACTATCGACTACTCCGACGCTGAATCACCTCGAAAGCCCTCGCGGTCTGGACTCGCGCGGCACACGCTGCGCTCCTCACCTCGCTCCGCTCGGTTGCGGTGCTTGCGGTACCGTGCTTCGTCCAGACCGCTCGCCCTTTCAGTCCGCCAGGGGTACCGCCCTGTTCGCTCTTCGAACGGCTTTTAGGGTGTTCTCACGCACACCACCCAGTATGTCCCTCGCAGCAGAGACGCGCGCCGCCGTCCGCGCCCGACCGTTCCTCTACGACGCCCTGCGCGCGGGCGTCGTGAACTACGCCGCCGCCGCCCGGTACCTCGACGTCGGCGACGAGGAGGCCGTCACCGCCGCGCTCCGCCGCTACGCCGAGGAACTGGACGACTACGAACCGCCCTCGGGAGCGGCCAGCGTCGCGATGCGCAGCGGGCTGGGGGCCGTCGCGACGGGCGACGGCGGGGACGAAGACGGCGGAGGTGGCGTCGACCACGGCGAGCGCGCGCGGACCGACGCGCCCCCGCTCCTCCGGGTCGGCGAGAGCGCGTACGGTCCGGGGGGATCGCTCACGGGCGTGCTCGCGACGGGCGACGTGAACGCGACGGCGCTCGCCGAGGCGCTCGCGCGCCTGCGAGCGGAGGGGATCGCCGTCGAGGCCGCCGCCGTCGCGGGGTCGGCGCTCGTCGTGCTCGTCAAGCGGCGCGACGGGCCGAACGCCGTGCGCGCGGTCGAGTCGGTCGTCGGGCGCTGACGCGGCGGACGTCGGCCGCAGACCGGGTCGACCGGTCGGATTCGAACGCCGGGACGCCGCGCCGGGGTCGGACGCCGACCGACCTCGACCGCCGCTCGCCCGGGGAGACAGGGCGTCCCGCGGTTCCGACGGATTCAAACGCGCATCCGATGAACCACGGGTAATGACGATACGCGTGACGAACACGCTCACGGGCGAGCGCGAGGTCTTCGAACCGCGCGGCGACGAGGTCCTCCTCTACGTCTGCGGACTCACCGTCTCGGACCCCGCGCACCTCGGGCACGCCCGCCTGTGGATCCACGCCGACGTGGTCCACCGCTGGCTCGAGTACCGCGGCCACGACGTCCGCCACGTGGAGAACTTCACCGACGTGAACGAGAAGATCGTCGCCCGGATCGGCGAGATGGGCGACGACGAGGCCGACGTCGCCCGAAACAACGTCGCCCGGACCGTGGAGGACATGCGCGCGCTCAACCTCCGGCGCGCGGAGGTCTACCCCCGCGTCTCCGAGCACGTCCCGGAGATCATCGACCTCGTGGAGACGCTGATCGAGTCGGGCCACGCCTACGAGGCGAACGGCTCGGTCTACTTCGACACCTCGACGTTCCCCGACTACGGGAAGCTCTCGAACCAGTCGATCGAGGACCTCGAAGCGCGGGCCTCGGGGGACGAGCGGGCCGAGAAGCGCAATCCGACCGACTTCGCGCTCTGGAAGGCCGGCGGCGTCCCGCCGGAGACGGTCGCGGAATACCGTCACGAGGAGGCGGCCCCGCCCGAGGAGGCGAGCGCCGGGGCGGAGACGTGGGACTCGCCGTGGGAACGGGGACGCCCCGGCTGGCACATCGAGTGTTCGGCCATGTCCATGACGCACCTCGGCGAGACGCTCGACGTACACATGGGTGGCCAGGACCTCGTCTTCCCGCACCACGAGAACGAGATCGCCCAGAGCGAGGCCGCCACGGGTGAGCGGTTCGCCCGCTACTGGCTCCACGTCCGTCTGCTGGAGACGGAGGGCGAGAAGATGAGCTCCAGCCTCGGGAACTTCTGGACGGTGCGGGACGCGGTCGAGCGACTCGGCGGCGACGTCGTCCGCACGTTCCTGCTCTCTACCGCCTACGACAGCCGCCAGACCTACTCCGAGGCGACCGTCGACGAGGCGCGGGAGCGCTGGGAGCGCCTCGAACGCGCCTACGAGCGAGCCTGCGAGGCGCTCGACGGGCCGGACGCCTACTCGAAGGTCGCGGACGGCGACCTCCGGTCGGCGGTCGGGACCGCGACCGCCGACTTCGAGGCCGCCATGGACGAGGACTTCAACACCCGCGAGGCCATAGCGGCGCTGCTCGACCTCGCTCGGGCGGCCAACCGCCACCTCGACGGCCGCGACGCCTACGACTACCGCGGCCTCCGCGAGGCCGTCGAGGCGTTCGACCGACTCGGCGGCGACGCGCTCGGGCTCACGTTCGGCCCGGACGCCGGCGAGGGCGAGGTGACCCTCGCCGGGGAGGTCGTGGGCCTCCTGCTCGAGATCCGCGAGCGCGAGCGCGAGGCGGGCAACTACCAGCGCGCCGACGAGATCCGCGACTCGCTCGAGGCCCTCGGCGTCGAGGTCGAGGACACGGACGACGGACCGACGTTCCGGTTGTGACTACGAGCGAGGGGTAGTGGAGGCGATCGTGCGTCTGTGTGTACGAGCACTTATCTCGTCTTCGTAACGTAACGACACGGCATGGGTGGGATCGAACTGCGCGATGGTCTCCTCGTCGTCGACCGAAAACCCCAACGACCTCTACGACCTCGCCGTTCAGTTTTCCTCGATCCTCGACGACCTCGACATCGGCCACGTCTACGTCAGCGGCTACGTCGTGATCCTGACCGGACGTTCTAGAGCGACCGAGGACATCGACGTTCTCCTCGAATACATCGACCCCGACACGATAGGTCGCCTCGTCGATCGACACGAAGAACACGGCATGGGGCCAAGCGATGCCGCTCGATTCGATGGACGAAATGCTCGACGACAATATCTGGGATGCCCGAACCGGCGAAATGGTCCCCCCACCTCGAAGCCAAGTCCGTCGACGACGAGTACGACGGGCCTCTCTCGAAAACAACATCATCGCCCGAATCACCAGCGTCGATTCCGAACTTCCGATCGGTCCGCTCGAACTGCAAGTCGCGTACAAACTCTACCTCGAACACCGGCGACGCGTCGAGCGAGCCGGTCGCGACCGCTCGCCGTAACCGTCTATCCGCTTCGTCGTCACCTTCCCCTCCCTCCTCTCGACCGGACGCCGGGACGGTCACCACTCCGCCGTCGACGGCTCGTCGGAATCGCTCGAACCCCCCTCCGTACCGACCGAAACGACGCATACCCTTTTTTCGTTGGCAGCGAGAGCGAACGGTATGAATCGCATGCGCATGGTCGGCCTCGCGCTCACGGCGCTCGCGCTCTGCGGGTACGTCCTCGGCGTCGTCGCACCGTATCCGGGTCGGTCGATCACCGTGACGGGCGTCATGGTGGGTATCGCGCTCGCGGCGATGTCCGATCCGCGTCAGTCGTCGTCCCGAACGCGGGAGCCGAGTCGCGATCCGAGACGGTTCGACGGCGGCGGATCGACCGACGGGCGCGACGCACCCGGGTCGCCCTCGACGTTCGACGGGGCCGACGTGAGGGCGGGAACGGGAGGTGATCGCGCGTGATCTCCGCGCTCTCGTACGCCTCGGGGGCGGTCGAACGCCGCTCGGTCGACGGCTCGGCGGATCTCTCGGTCCTGAAGTCGGAGCAGGGCACCGCGTGGGTGGACGCGACCGACGCCACCGAGACGGAGCTGCGCCTCGTGGCGGACGTCTTCGGCATCCACCCGCTCGCGGTCGAGGACGTCCTCAATAACGTCCGCCCGAAGACCGAGGAGTTCACCGACTACACGTTCGTCCTCGCGAAGGAGGCCGAACTCACCCGCGGCGACCGGCCGTTCGACGAGGAGGTACGCGACGAACCCCTCGGCGTGTTCATCGGCGAGGACTGGGTGTGTACGCTCTCGGTGTCGCCCATCGCGGCCGTCCAGCGGGTCTGGTCCGCCGTGACGCAGTGGGACGAGCGCCTGCTCCAGCGGGGGGCCGACTACACCGCCTACCGCGTGATCGACACGGTCGTGGACGACTACTTCGACCTGCTCGACCGGATCGAGACGCAGATCGAGCGCATCGAGGAGGAGGTGCTCGTCTCGACGGGAATCGACACGCTCGAGCGGATCAACGGCGTTCGGCGCGACCTGCTGGCGTTCCGAAAGGTGACGTGGCCCGCGCGCGAGTCGATCGGCGCGCTCGCGCGGGGGGACACGGGGTACGTCCGCCCGGAGATGGAGAAGTACTTCCGGGACGTGTACGACCACCTCGTCCACATCGTCGACCTCACGGAGACGTACCGCGATCTCACCAGCGGCGCGCGGGACATCTACCTCAACACCCTCTCTCAGTCCACCAACGAGGTGATGAAGACGCTCACCGTCGTCGCGACCATCTTCCTCCCCCTCACCTTCATCGCGGGCGTCTACGGGATGAACTTCGGAGACAGCCGGTTCAACATGCCCGAACTGGCGTGGCCGTTGGGCTACCCGGCCGTGATGGTCGGGATGCTGCTCGTCGCGCTCGTCATGCTCATCTACTTCCGCGAGCGGGAGTACCTCTGACTCTGAGGCTCCGGGGCGGGGTTACCCGAACGCGAGCAGTACCCTCGAAACACCTCGTCGCGGGCGTATTCGGCCGCCGATCCGCGCCAACGTCGAAACACATATTCATATCATGGAACAAATAATTTAGATTCAATAATAAATTATAAGTAATTAACTATCTACGTTCCTCACAGGATGAAAGACACGAATGCTAGATTCACTCGTCGGCAGATCATCCTGGGCGCTACTGGCGGCATTGCTCTCGGAACGTACGTCAGTGAAGCTACTGCGCACGGGGATTCGAAGGAATACGCGCGGCCGGGGGAGGGCATGATCGTCGGGACGCAGTCGTGGAGCGCCGTCGAGCGTTCGAAGGCGCAGGCCGACGTGGTCATCGATACCCACGACTTCGGTGAAGGGGGACAGGCGGTCGTCGGGGAGTTTTCCGACTCGGCGCTAGCAGCGCTAAGCCAGCGCGACGATATCCGGTACATCGAGCCGAACGGACTCGTGAGAGCGATCGACCACGGGACCCGAGGGACCCAGACCATCCCCTGGGGTGTCGACCGGATCGACGCCGACGAAGTCCAACACGACGGCTTCACCGGACGTGGGGCAGATGTCGGGATCATCGACACGGGCATCGACTCCGATCACCCCGATCTACAGGCTAACCTCGGGACCGGACAGGCCTACGTCCGGTGTGGGGTACAGTACGACGGGACTCCCTGTGCGTCTACCAACGGGAACGCCTGCCTCGAACCGTGGGACGACGACGACGATCACGGTACTCACGTCGCCGGCACCGTCGCTGCGGTGAACAACACCGAGGGCGTCGTCGGCGTCGCTACGAGCGCGACGTTACACGCCGTGAAGGCGCTCGACTGTAACGGCGTGGGAACCTTCTCAGATATCGCCTCCGCCGTCGTCTACGTCGCCGATCAGGGCTGGGAGGTCGCCAACATGAGTCTGGGGACGACGTTCGCCTCGCAGGCGGTCCACGACGCCTGTAAGTACGCCTACCGTCGGAACGTCGTTCTCGTTGCCGCCGCCGGTAATGACGGCCCGTGCACGAACTGCGTCAACTACCCGGCCGCCTACGACGAGGTCATCGCCGTCAGCGCGACGACTCGCAATGACACCCTCGCCGACTTCTCCTCGACGGGGCCAGAGATCGAACTCGCCGCTCCCGGAAGTGACGTCAGGTCGACAATCCCCGGCGGGTACGCGTCGTTCTCCGGGACGTCGATGGCGTCACCGCACGTCGGCGGTGCGGCAGCCCATCTCATGGCGGTCGGGTTCAACAACGCGAACAACATCACGTACGATTCGAACGATACGCTGACGCCGTCGAGTTACGAGAATCCGGGGGGCGCTCGCGGCCAGCTCCGCGACACCGCCGAGAACATCGGGCTCTCGGAAGCCGAAGGCGGCTACGGGTTAGTGGACGTCGAGGCGGCGCTCGCGATCGGTGAATCCGGGACGGTGTCGGTCAGCCAGCCGAATCGAACGACGTGGTTCACGGTGAATCTCGAGCGTTCGTACGACAACCCGATCGTGATCATGAATCCGGTCTCGCGCAACGGGGGTCATCCGTGTCACGTTCGTCTGCGCAACGTCGCCAGTCAGAGCTTCCAGTTCCAGATCGAGGAGTGGGCGTACCTGGATGGGGCACACTTGGAGGAGACGGTGCACTACGTGGTGTTCGAGGCGGGTGCGTACACGTCTTCGGCTGGCAACCGTCTCGAAGTCGATACGATGGCCACCGATCACCAGTTCACCCGGACGAGCTTCTTCCAGAACTTCACCGACACGCCCGTCGTCCTCTCTCAGCCACAGACGTACCGTGGTCAGGATCCCATCGTCACACGGCAACGAGACGCTTCGAGCAACGGCGTCGACATCCGCCTTCAGGAGGAAGAGGCCAGAGGTGGACACCTGAGTGAGACGGTCGGGTACGCTGCGATCGAACCGGGCGTGTTTACCATCAACGGCGTCCAGTTCGAGGTCGGTCGAACGCCCGACGTGGTGCCCGACCGGTGGTACCGGATCGACTTCCAGCAGACGTATAACTCGCCGCTGTTCGTCGCGGCCATCCAGACGTTCGACGAGTCTGACACGGCAGGGCTTCGGTATCGGGAGCTCACCGGGTCCAGCGTTCGAGTACTCGTCGAGGAGGAGCAGAGCAGGGATTCCGAGACGACCCACGCGACGGAGGTCGTCGGATACGCGGTCATCGAAACGAGCGGGCTCATCTGAAACTCGCCGTCTATCGAGGCGACTGTCGCCGACAGAAATCCCCCTGCCAGAGCGGATGATTGCCGCCACCCCCACAATTATTCAAGAGAATACTCCAATGAACATTGATGCTTCCCGGTGACGCCTCACGATTTCACACCGCGTTCGAAGCGATGGTGGCAGAGTATCCGTTCGACACCACGTATATAGAGGGGACACAACGACGGACGAAAGCGGTCGCCGCACTCATTGAGCGGCTGGAGACGACACCGTGTCGGATCCTGTCACTCGGTGCCGGTGCGTGCGACGTCGAGGGCGTTTTATCGCGGATGGGCCACGACGTTGTAGCCGTCGACGATTTGAACGACGATTGGCACAAACTCGGCGAGAACCAGACACGTATCAAAGACTTCGCACAGTCGATGGATGTCGAGTTTGTCGATGAGCATATTGGCCCAGATTCGCCGCTTCCGGGGGGAGAGTTCGATATCGTGATGGCACTCGATGTGATCGAGCACATCGATGCGCCGCGTCCGTTTCTTAACACTGCCGTCACTCACCTTCGAACCGGTGGAAATCTCGTCTTGTTGACGCCAAACGTCGCCCACTTGGCCAACCGACTTCGGTTCTTGTTCGGGCAGTCACCGTCCATAGATGTCGAGTACATGTATTGGCATCTCGGACCGTTCCGTAGCCACGTAAACGAATACACGCTCGGTGAACTGCGATGGATGCTCGAAACGCATGATCTAGAAGACATCGACGCGACCTCTATCAATCAGTCGGTCGCAAAGATGAAAGGGTCGACGGAGTCTCGATACAGGAAGGTGCTGCTCACGATCTACGATCGAGTGTCAGGGTTACGAGATCAATGGAAGGACACGCAGATCATGTGGGGGCAGAAACCGGAGGGCTGGTCGGAGATACCCCCTTCGATCGACGCCTTTTCCGAGTGTCACCCCCAGATCAGGGATAACAATCTGGATACACTCTCCACCGACGAAATAATCGACGCTGTGACGAGTGAACAGTAGTGATGCCGTACCTAGACCCCGTCTCTCACGACGGACTCTGGAGCGCGTTTAGCCGGTCGATTCTGTCCGTGTGGTAGTACGCTGGCTACCGCTCTTCGACCACGCGAGTCGCGTTCGAGTCCGCGAACGGTAGTGAGTGGACCGTGACGGTGCCGGGCCTGCCGAAACAGCTCGCCACGCAATCGAACGAGAGGTTACTCCCCCGAGATAGACTGGAGAGCGGGGACGAAAGGTATCGCTCAGTCGGTGATGCCGTGTCGTGTCCCGTCACCTTCAAAGAAGCATCAACGGTCCCATCAGGACGCCCATGAGGTGCGCCCGTCGCGCGCCGAAGCGAACCGGGAGCAGGCCGACGAGCGTGCTCACGGCCAGGAGCCCGACCCCCAACCCCCCGGCGAAGGCGAACGAGAGGGCGCAGAGCAACCCGAGCACCGACAGCGACAGCCGGGTGGCGTCGACGCGTCCGGCGACGCGCAGGTAGCGATCCCCGACGAGGACGACGAGCGCGAACCCCGCCGCCGCGGCGAGCGCGACGGTGGCGAGCAGCGACGGCAGGTCGAGGGGAACGCCCGCCCGGTCCATCGCCACGAGGACGCCCGTCCGGGGCTGGCCGAGCGCGACGAGCGCGAACAGCGCGAAGATCGTGTTCGCCGTGTTGACGCCGCTGGTGGCGACGATGAACCCTCGCCCGCCGTACCGGCCGGGAACGGCGAGCAGCGCGAGCGTGGCGGCGATGGCGCTCGAGACGCCGGGGACGTACCCGACGACGGCACCGGCGACGGTGCCCAGGCCGCCGAGTCCGGCGACCGCCCGCCGCGACAGCGTCACCGACGGGTCGTCCTGCGGCGGGACGCCGCCGCCCCCCACGGCGTCGAGGAGCACGGGCGCGCCGAACAGCCCCGCGAACAGCGGCAGCAGGACGTCGCCCGTCTCGAGCAGCCCGTCGACGGGGAGGTCGAGGGCGACCCAGCCGAGCGCCCCGCTGGCGAGCAGGGCGAGCGCGCCGCCGATCGCCCCCCGAACGGTCGGTTCGGTGAGCACGAGCGCGAGCGCCGTCGCGCCGAGAACGAGCGGGAGGTGCGCCCGGACCGTCGGGTAGAGGGCCGTCATCAGCCGCGTCATCGGGAGCGCGAGCGGGAGGGCGACGACGACGGCGCTCGCGCTCCCGAGCGCGGACAGGCGCAGCGCCTCGCCGCCGCGGCCCGCGAGCACGAGCCGGTGGCCGGGGAGCGCGCTCGCGGCCATGGCCGAATCCGGGACGCCGAGCGCGAGGGCGGGCACCACGTCGAGGAAGGTGTGGACGACCCCCGCCGCGAGCATCGCACAGCCCACGAGGAGGGGCGGTCCGGGGAGGGCGGGCGCGACCGCCGCGAGCAACAGCGCCATGTTGTTGGCGTGCAGGCCGGGGAGGAGGCCGCTCGCGGTGCCGAGCGCGACGCCCCCGAGGACGAACGCGAGCGTGAGCGCGGCCGCTCGCGGGTCGGCGACCGCCTGCGGGACTCCGGGATCCATCGTCCGTCTCTGGTCCCGTCTCCCTACTTGAACGTTCGCGCGCCCGGCGCGGCCGCTCCGGGCGCGATAAACGGAGAAGGTGTACCGGGTCGGTTCAGCCGAAGAGCGCGCCGAGGCCCTCGCCGCCGGCGTCTTCGTCTTCGTCTTCGTCCTCCTCTTCCTCGGCTTCGGCTTCCTCGGCCTCCTCTTCCTCGGCTTCCGCTTCGGCCTCGGCACCGGCACCGGCACCAGCGGCCGCGCCGCCCGCTGCCGCGCCCGCTGCGGGGACGGCGGCGGCCTGCTCGACGGCCTCCTCGATGTCGACGTCCTCCAGCGCGGCGACGAGCGCCTTCACGCGGGATTCCTCGACGTCGACGCCGGCGGCCTCGAGGACGCCGGTGAGGTTGTCTTCGTTGATCTCTTCGCCCGTTTCGTTCAGGATGAGTGCTGCGTAGATGTACTCCATTGTCGTTGGTTATCCGAACATCGCGCCGAGCGCGTCGCCACCGTCCCCGTCCTCGTCGTCGTCGGCGTCGGTGTCGTCGGCCTCGGCTTCCTGGTCGTCAGTCGATTCCTCTTCCGCGTCTTCCTCGGCAGTCTCCGCGTCTTCTGCCCCGGGCGCGGCGATCTCGGTACCGCGCAGTTCCTCCGGGAGCGCCTCCTCGTCGTCGATGACGGCGGCGAGCGCGCGCATCTGCGCGTCGGCCTTGGCGACGAGGTCGTCGGCGATGTCCGGGCTCTCGATGGCCGCGAACAGGCCGAGGCTGCGGGCCTCGTTGCTCGCCTTCGCGAGGAGGAGATCCGCGGTCCGCGCCGTCGGGTAGACGGCGTTGACCGACAGGTTGCGCCCCGCGGCGACGGCGGACTCGATGTCCGCGCGGTACTCCGCTACGTCGATGGCGAGCTCCTCGGGTTCGAAGAACACGCCGTCGGAGTAGACCCCGCGCAGGTCGAGCCCGACCTCCTTCGGCTCGATGTCGAGCTCGTTCAGGACGTTCGCCAGCGTCTGGTCTACCTCCTCGCCGGCCTCGAGGACCGTCGAGTCCTCGAGGACCTTGATGGAGCCGTCCTGGATGCGGGCGTTCGCGCCGACCTGCTGGAGTTCGCCCACGAACGGGCCGGGGTCGATCCCGGTGTCACCCGCGGGGATGACGATGTCGTTCGGGGCGACCTCGCCCGCGTTGATCGGCGCGGGCGTCTTCGACTCCTCGAGTCGCTTGTACAGGCCGAACGGGTTGTCGTTCGTCCCGATGACGCCGACCTGTCCCTCGACGAGATCGGTGAGCGTCTCGAGGCCGTCGTCGACCTCCTCCAGGGCGCGGACCAGGAGCGTGTTCCGCGAGACGCGGAGCTCTGCCGTGCCGTGGAGGTCGCGGCGCATCGCCTGGAGCTGGCGGCTCGGGATGCCCGTGATGTTGACGACGCCGACGCTCTCGTAGGATCGAAGCGTCTCGACGAGGTCGTCGACCTCCTCGCGCTTCCACTGCGGGATGACTTCGGTCTTGCGTTCGGATCCTGCCTCTGCGGACATTTAGGCCACCTCCACCGCCGGCCCCATCGTCGTCTTCACGTAGACGGAGTCGATGTTGAGCGGCCCCTTCTCGAGGTCCGCCTCCAGCCGCCGGATGATGACGTCGATGTTGTCGGCGATCTCGTCGGCCGTCATGTCCTCGGCGCCGACCCGGGCGTGGAAGGTGCGGCGGTCGCGGCTGCGAAGCTGGACCGTGTTCTTCATCCGGTTTACGACTTCGACGACGTCGTCGTCCGGCTGAAGCGGCGTCGGCATCTTCCCGCGCGGACCGAGCACGGTACCGAGGTAGCGGCCGATGTCTTGCATCATGTTCGCCTGGGCGATGAAGAAGTCCGTTTCGCCGGCGAGATCCTTCGCGGCGTCGGTGTCGTCACCCAGTTCTTCGAGATCGTCGCTGTCGAGTACCTCGTCTGCGACGTCCCGCGCCCGGAGGGCGGTCTCGCCCTCCGCGAACACGACGATACGTGTCTCCTGTCCGGTCCCGCTCGGAAGGACGATACCCTCGTCGACGCGGTTGGACGGGTCGTTGAGATCTAGATCGCGCAGGTTGATGGCGAGGTCCACCGACTCGCGGAAGTTCCGCGGTGGGGCCCCCTCTAGTGCGCGAGAGACTGCGTCCTCTATTGACTGATCTGCCATTGTTCACCTCCGTAGTCCGCCACGTGGCTACTACGGCGTGAAACAGGCGTGAACCTGCCTCGTCTCCATATCACCCGCGTCGTGGTCTTAAATACGTCGAAGTGTCGGGCGGGCGGCACGGGTTCGCGCGGTCGCTCCGACTCACTCCGACCGTTCGCCGACGGCCACGTCGGTGTACTTGTGCTTGTCGAAGCCCGCCGCCCCGGTCTTCGGCACGTCGACCCACGGGTAGTAGAACCCCTCCCCGATCGGGTGGTACACCGGGAGGACGACGACGTCCTCCCAGTTGGCCTCCTCCATCGCCAGGTACGCCTCCCCGCGGGCGCGCCGATCCTCGTCGGTGTCCCGGGGGTGCGCCCGGATCCGCTCCCAGGCGGACCGCGCCCGGTCGGCGGCGGGCGTTCCGCCCCAGGTCCTAAACGGGGACTCGTCGTTCGCCGGGTCGAGCAACTGCAGGAAGTTGTCCGGGGCGGGGTAGTCCATCGTCCAGGAGAACGAGAAGGCCTCCAGGGAGCCCGCCGTCGCGCGCTCGACCAACGACGGGAACGGCGCGGACTCGATCCGGACGTCGAGTCCGACGTTCGCGCCCTTCGAGCGGAGGAGATCGCCGGTCTCGCGCCACTCGGCGCTCTCGTAGGTCGTGAACGTTAGCGACGTCGGGTTCGATCGGTCGCGCCCGGCGGCCGCGAGCGCGGCGCGGGCGCGTTCCATTCCCTCCTCGCCGTCGTACGGGTAGCCGCGGGCGTGGTCGTCGTACCCCGCCGACCCGCCGGGGAAGACGTTCGGCGGGGTCAGGTGGGCCGCCGCCTCGCCGCGTCCCTTGTGGACCTGCTCGACGACCGTCGGGGCGTCGAGCAGGTGGGCGACTGCCCGACGGACGGCCCGGGGGACGGCCTCGGGATTGAACCCGACGAAGTACGTCGCGACGACCGGAACGCGGAGGTACGAGGCCGTGAGGCCGTTCGAGAGCGGTCCGTACGTCCCGACCGCGCGGCCCCCCTCGTCGGTCGACTCGACGTCGACCTTCGCGGGGTCGAACGCCGCGCTCGGAACCCAGAACGCGTCGACCTCGCGCTCGAGCGCGAGGTCGAAGGCGGCGGCCGGGTCCTCGACGACCTGCCAGCGGATACCGGAGATTCGCGGCCCCTCGCCGTAGTAGTCGTCGCGCGCGACGACCCGGTACGACGTCCCCTCCTTCCAGTCGTCGAGCGCGAACGGTCCCGCCCCCACGGGCGAGTCGCGGGCGAAGCGCTCGTAGGCGAGCCTCCCCTCGTGACCCTCGACGTCCCCGACGATCCCCTCGGGAACGATCCCGAACGCGGGGAGCGCGAGCACGTCCAGGGCGGCGTGAAACGGTTCGTCGAGGCGGAGTTCGACCGTGCGCTCGTCGGTCGCCCGCACGCCGAGCGACCCCGGAACGTACGCCTCCGTCGGTCCGTCGTCGCCCTCGACCGTCCGCGTCTCGTGGGCGACGCCGAGCACGTCGAGCAGCGTGCTCGCCCACAGCGAGTGCTCCGAGGCGGCGACCCGCTCGAACGAGTAGACCACGTCGGCGGCCGTGAGCGCGCTCCCATCGGCGAACGTCGCCTCCTCCCGGAGCGGGAAGGTGTAGACCCGCCCGCCGTCGGCGGTGCGGACGTCGGTCGCCAGGCGGGGTTCGGGGTCGAGCGACCCCGCCCGGTAGTGGACGAGGCCGTCGTACAGCTGCGTGATGACGCTGGTGGACTCGGTGTCGATGGCGTTGATCGGATCGAGCGACTGGAGCTGCCCGCCGATCATCCGGAGCGTCCGTCGCCTCCGGTCGTCGTCGGACTGCGACCCGTTCGAGGGCGAATCGCCCGAGGGGGAAAGCGCCGCGCATCCCGCGAGCGCGAGCGCGCCGCCGCCCCCGAGGAGCCGCAGCGCGTCGCGTCGCGTCACTGTCGGGGAACCGTCGGTGGGATCGGGTGGGAGGATCATAGGACCGATATCTGCTGAAGCGGATGGGGATATATAATCTTATCCTGAATATTTAATTAATATATTGAATACCTATACGTGACGAGTGCCACCGAGTAGCGCGGCGGCTCGCAGCCGACCGCCTCGGGGACGTAGTCGGAAGGAATCGAAAGTCGGGGGGGATCGACCCGCGGTGCGCGTGCTACGCCTCGGCGAAGTGGTCGTCGAACTCGCCGTCGTCGATCCGCTGCTTGAACGTGCGGGCGTCCTCGCCCTCGACGGTGACCCCGAGGGAGACGCAGGTCCCCGCGACCTCCTTCGAGGCACCCTTCACGTCGTAGGCGAGCAGGTCGGGCAGTTTCTGCTCGGCGATCTTCGTGAGCTGTTCCAGCGTCATGTCGGCGACGAACTCCGCCTGCGGCCGGCCGCTGCCGGTCTCGAAGTCGAGTTCGTCCTTGATGAGCGCCGCCGTGGGCGGCACGCCGACCTCGATCTCGAAGGAGCCGTCGTCCTCGTACGTGACCGTGACGGGCACTTCCGTGCCGTCGAAGGCGGCCGTCTGGTCGTTGATCTCGTTGACGACTGCCTGCACGTCTACCGGCGTCGGCCCCAGTTCGGGACCGAGCGGCGGGCCAGGATTGGCCTGGCCACCGGGGACGAGCACCTCGATAGTTCCAGCCATACTCGGTATGACCCCCTTCGAGGTTTTAACCATTGTCTTCTCGCCTCTCCCGAGTGGGATTTTCACACGGGTCTCGCGGGGGCGGACGCGAGTATAATACACGTCCGCGTCCGCGCGACGAGCGCCGACGGTGGCGGTCGGTGACGGTGGCGACGGCGGAAGGGGTGAGAGGGAGAGCGGGGCGCGCGTCGTTCCCTACGGGACGAACACGCCCTTGCGGCTCAGCCAGTCGCTGGCCCGGTTGATCTCGACGGGGCTGCCGATGATGCGCGTGGTGTCACCCTGTTCGAGAAAGGAGAGGGTGAACTCGCGCTCGAGGTCCCGCTTCAGACCGTCGAGCGCCCCGGTGGGCAGGACGATCTGCGTGCTGTCGCGGAACCGCTCGGCATCGCTCATCGTCCGAGAGGTGTCCTGCCGGCGGTATATAACTGCCGAAGCGCAAGACAAGCCTTTTCGGGGGCGACGGCGGAGTGGAGGACGATGGGACTTGAGGAGGAGATCGAGGCAATCGAGGAGGAGATCGCCACCACTCCGTACAACAAGTCCACCGAGGCGCACATCGGCCGGCTGAAGTCGAAGCTCGCCCAGAAGAAGGAGAAGCTGGAGAACCGATCGTCCGCCGGCGGCGGCCAGGGCTACGCCGTCGAGAAGACCGGCGACGCCACCGTCGCGCTCGTGGGCTTCCCGAGCGTGGGCAAGTCGACGCTGCTCAACGCGCTCACCAACGCCGAGAGCGAGATCGGGGAGTACGAGTTCACCACCCTCGACGTGAACCCCGGGATGCTCCAGTACGGCGGGGCCAACATCCAGATCCTCGACGTGCCGGGGCTGATCGAGGGGGCGGCGGGCGGCCGCGGCGGCGGCCGGGAGGTCCTCTCGGTCGTCCGCACCGCCGACCTCGTGCTGTTCGTCCTCTCGGTCTTCGAAATCGAGCAGTACGACCGCCTGAGGAAGGAGCTGTACGACAACAAGATCCGCCTCGACACCCGCCCGCCGAACGTGAGCGTCTCGAAGAAGCACAAGGGCGGGATCAAGGTGACGACCCCGGGCGACGTCGGCCTCGACGAGGAGACGATAAAGGGGGTGCTCCGCGAGTACGACTACATCAACGCCGACGTCACCGTCCGCGAGGAACTCACCATCGATCGCCTCGTGGACACCCTGATGGACAACCGCGTCTACCTCCCGTCGCTCGTCACGGTGAACAAGGTCGACCTCATCGACCGCGACTACCTCGAGACCGTCCACGAGGACCTCCGCGAGCGGGGCATCGACCCCGAGGAGGCGGTGTTCATCAGCGCCGAGGCGGAGAAGGGCCTCGACTCGCTGAAGGAGTCCATCTGGGAGGCGCTCGGGCTGATCCGCGTCTACATGGACAAGCCGGGGCGCGGCGTCGACTACGAGGAACCGCTGATCCTCCGGGAGGGCGAGAACGCGGTCGGGGACGCGCTCGAACAACTCGGGGGCGACTTCGAGTCGCGGTTCCGGTTCGCCCGCGTCTCGGGTCCGAGCGCGAAACACGACGAACAGCAGGTCGGTCGGGAGCACGAACTGCGGGACGAGGACGTGCTCCGGCTGATCGTGCGGCGATGAGCGACCGGGCCGCGGGCACGCCGAACCGTCGCCTGTTCGTCCTCCTCGCGCTCGTCGCCGTCCCCTGGACCGCCGTGCTCGTGGGCGGGGCCGTGACGCTCGTCTATCCCTTCGGGCTCGTGGACCCTGCCTCGCTCCACCTGACGACCCTCCCCGACTACCTCTCGTACACGCGGGGTCGGATCCCGGCGTTCATCCAGGCGTGGCCGATCGGAGTCGCGCTGTACGCCGCGGCGCTCCTCAGCGCGGCGCTCGGGGTCGTCCGACGCGAGGACCCGCGGCTCACCGGGGGGCTGCTGGTGCTGACGGCGGTGAGCCAGCTTCCGCTCGTCGTCGGCTTCTCCCAGCGGTTCGGCTACACCGCCCTCCCCGTCGGCACCGTCCTCCTGCTCGCCGTCGCGTGGTGGTTCTACCGGCCCGCAGTCCGTCGGTTCGGGTAACGCCGGCGCGCCCCTCGTCGATCACCGCGGGCCGCGAGACGGCTCCCGGCGGTCGCCGACCTCGGGGACGACCGCGTCCCGCAGCCGGTCCACCGCCGATTCGTCGCGGGCTGGCGGTCGATCGGGCCGCCGTGTCGTCCCCGTCGGACGTCGGCGGACCAGGAAACCCTTAGTGTGTGCCGAGAGTAGCTCGGCGTGATGAATCCGACGCTCGATCACACGATGATGCGCGTCGAGGACCTCGACGCCTCCCTCGAATGGTACCGAACGCACCTCGACTACGAGGAGAAGGGCCGCATGGAGATGGACACCTTCACCAACGTCTACATCGGCCCCGAGGGGCTCCACGAGGAGGGCGCGGTGCTCGAACTCACCTACAACCACGACGACAGCACCTACGAACTGGGCGACGCGTGGGGGCACATCGCCGTCCGGGTGGACGACGTCTACGACGCCTACGAGGAGCTGATGGAGGGCGGCGTCGAGGACTACCGCGACCCCGACTCCTGCGGCGGGCGCTACGCCTTCGTGACGGACCCCGACGGCCACGAGATCGAGATCGTCCAGCGCGACCACGGCGCGCGCTGGAGCATCGACCACACCATGGTCCGCGTCGAGGACGCCGACGCCGCCCTCGGCTGGTACCTGCGAAAGCTCGGGTTCGAGATGGTGCGCCGCGCCGAGATGGACGACTTCGCGCTCTACTTCGTGAAACCCGAGGGCGCGGCCGAGGAGGCGATGTCCATCGAACTCACCTACAACTACGACGGGCGGAGCTACGAACTGGGCGACGCGTGGGGGCACTTCGCCGTGATGGTCGACGACCTCGAGGACGCCTGGGGGACGCTGATGGGACGCCACGCGGAGGACTACCGCGACCCCGAATCCTGTGACTACACCTACGCGTTCACCAGGACCAACGACGGTCACGAGGTCGAGATCCTGGACGCCTGGCCGGACGCGGTCGAGTAATCCGACCGAACGAGACCGATCGGGGCGGGTCGGTCGTCTACGGACCGGTCCCAGAAGCCGTTCTGCGCGGCGATCGACCGCGTCCGAGGCGTTAATCACCCATTAACGCCCCGGTACATCGACCGAATCAGCGGTTACCGTCCCGCCGAAAACGGTTCGAAAGTCCTGTATTTTCCAGATCGGTCGTTATTAGAATATTACTTATACCCCTGGCGGCCGCCACTGCAACCGCAGGCGGTGACAGTACTCCCCACCCGAGTCTTATAGTGGCCGGAATTTCATCGGTTCACCGGCGTGGCGGACACTGTCACCAGTCATCCACTCAAAAATCATGGCACTTACATCGATCCGGGTTCGCAGCCTGTTTCTGACCACGCTCATGGTCCTCTCCGTGTTCGTCGGGTCCGTCAGCCTGGTCGGAGCCGCTGCGGGCTCAACCCTCCAGCAAAATTCGTCGCAGGACGAGTCATCGGTCGTTAGCTTCACGAACGCAGAGTACAACGCCTCTCGCGGTGGTATCGCCGAAATCGACGTGGCGACGTCGGGAGTGAGTACGGCCTACGTCACGATCAACTCGAAGGAGGCCGGGTACAACCCGACGGTGAAGGTCACCGACGGTAACCTCGACGGTCGCGTGCGGATCCTGTTGAACACCTACGACACGCCCGACGGCCCCGCTCAGAGCTTCGGCGTCGGGTCGTCGGCCGACAGCGTCGAGTACGTGAGCGGTGCGGCCAACACGTCCGACCCGCTCCCGATCGGCGAGTACAGCCTCACCGTCCGGCCGGACCGCGGTGGGAACGCGGCCGACTCCGCCACGCTGAAGCTCACCTACGGCGGGCCGAGCACCTTCGGTACGTTGACCGCGCCCGACAGGTACAACCTCAGTGACTTCAGTACGACGCGCGAGATCTGGAACCGCTCGGTGTCGACCAGCCGCGTCGCCCAGGGTGACCTCGTCATCGCCCGCCTGGGCGGTTCCGGGCTCGCGGGCGCTATCATCGCCAACCAGGATCAGGGCGAGTCGGTCGAGAAGGCGTTCATCGACTTCCTCAACCAGCGCGATGGGAACAGCGACGTCGCGTTGATGACTATCAGACAGCCACAGACCGGCGAGTCGGTTCGGATCAATCCGAACAACATCAACGTCGTGCTCGCGCCGGAGAACGGAGCCGTCTTCTTCGTCATCGACACGGACGACCTCAGAGTCGGCAAGCAGTACAACTGGCGCTTCGCCGTCTCGAGCGCCAGCGGGATCGTCGACAGGACGGCCGGCGTGTCGACCTCGTTCATCGTCGAGCCCCGAAAGGCCGAGTTCAACACCGAGGCGCGTAACGGCGAACAGACCGCGGTGACCTACGCCGACGCGGGCGCGAGCCTCAGCGGGAAGACGACGCTCGCGCCGAACTCGGAGCTCCAGGTCACCGCCAGGAGCGGCGACAAGACGCTCACCAGCCAGACCGTCACCGTCGCCGAGGACCGCACCTGGGGCGCGACCTTCGACCTGACGGGCGTCGAACCCGGCACGGAGTTCACGGCGACGGTCAGCGGGGCCGGCGTCGAGGAGCGGACCGTCCCCGGCTACGTGAAGGAGGGACGGACGGCGTCGATCGAGTTCAGCGACCAGGACTCGAACGGGAGCGTCGTGACGGTCGACTCGGTCAACATGTCGACCGGCGGGTTCGTCGTCATCCACGACACCTCATACGAGAACGGCGAGGCAGTACAGAGCGTCCGGGGCGTCTCGAAGTACCTCACCCCCGGAACCCACGAGAACGTGGAGATCAAGCTCGAACGGCCGTTCAGCGAGGGCGGTGACGCCATCGCCATGGCGCACCTCGACACGAACGAGAACAAGGAGTTCGACTTCGTCTCCTCGCAGGGCGAACTCGACACGCCCTACGTGATGGACGGTAATCCGGTCGCCAGCACCGGAACGCTCGCGGTCGGCGGATCGGGCGGGAGCGCGTCCGTCGGGCCGGGCTTCGGCGCGATCGCCGCCCTCGTCGCTCTCGTCGCCCTGGGCCTGTTCGCGCTGCGCCGCGACTGACCGAGACCGCGACTCCCGATTCTCGCGTTTTTCACGCCCGCCGAGCGTCGCCTTCGGAGAGCCACCGCCGCCGCGGGCGGAACCGGCCCGGTCAGTCACCGCGAACGCCCGGTTGAGCAAGCAACAGGCAATGTGTATCTCGCGTGCGCGCGACGTGGGAGGCGGGGTCGGCGGCGTACGGTCCGACTTCGCCGACACTCCCACCGGACGCGGACACTTTCCGTTCGGCGACTGTACTCTATCGGTGAATAGCTATCTGACTGGCCGATAGGTCGTTCATCGATTTCGACCTATCGAATTCGTGTCTAACACGGTCGGGGACTCGACGCTTCGCCCGACGTTCACTCCACAAAGGCTATATCTCATGAGTTCCATGATGTCAGATCTTAACACAGAGGATGACTCACCAGAAAGCATTTATAACAATGAGCACTGTTTCTGCCTGTACCCCTACCCATGGTGACAGTATCCCATTCCGACGGATCTCGCGGTCGTGATACCGGGCCGCACGGTCGGATGGCGGTACTGCCGCCGATGGTACACACATAACCATGACAGGTACATACAACACCAAGATCCGCAGCCTGTTCCTGGCTGCGCTGATGGTCCTCTCCGTAGTGGCGGGGTCCATCGCGCTGACGGGAGCTGCCGCTGCGGCCAACGAATCCATCAACGATGGTGGCGTGTACTTCATTGGGCAGACGCTCGTGTACAGTAACGCGTCTGCTGGTGAAGACTACGCGCTCACGAAGGACGGCGAGTTCGTCCGCGAATACACCGCTGACAGTGACGGTACCGTGACGATCGAGACGAGCGCTCGTACAGCCGGCTCCTACGCGCTGAGCGGTCCGGGGCTGAGTGATCCTCTCGACTTCACGCTCACGCACCAGGACCTCACCGCCGAGTTCGGTCAGGACGACAGCGCGAACGACGCGCTCGTCGTCGACTCCGGCCGGAGCGGCTACGACGTGAACCTCAGTTCGAACGACCTGAGCGAGCAGGAACTCAAGGACCTGTTCAACGTGACCGACCTGACGTTCACCGTCAACGGGAACACCGGCTACTTCAACTACAACCTCAGTAACGTCAATCTCGCCGACGGCCAGTACGACGTCACGGTCGACGTGACCGACACGAACGCCAACGCGACGGCGACCCTCAGTGTCGGCACCGGTGCCGACGACGCCGCCGAGTTCGTCAAGCCGATCATCACCGAGGACCGCGGCGACATCGCCGAGATCGAGGTGAACCTCACGAACGTGCAGGACGCGTACGTCAAGGTCGGATCGAGCGACGTCAACTACGAGCCCGAACTGAAGGTACACGACGGGAACGGCGACGGCACGGTCACCATCCTGTTCAACACCTACAATACGACCAACAGTGACAGCTCCACGGCGTTCACGGCGCTCAACGCGAGCGAGGGTGACTCGGTGACTGTCCTCACGAACGCGAGCACGCCCAAGCCGCTCGCGGCGACGGACTACGATCTCGTCGCTGGCACGCTGAACAGCGCGGGTGACGGTATGGCGACCGAGACCGGCGTCGGCACGCTGGTCATCACGGAGAGCACCGTCAGCACGATGGGATCGCTCACGGCACCCGCGAGCGTCGACATCTCGAAGTTCGAGACGCTCTCGGACGTGACCGACGTCTCGACGTCGAGTAGCAGGATCGCGATGGGTGACCACGTCGCGCTCCGCATCGGCGGCTCCGGTTACTTCGGTGCTGCCGGCGACGACTTCGAGGGCTTCGTCGCCAACAACTCCGACGCGTCGTTCAAGATCGCCAAGGTCAACAGCGGCCCGAACGCCGACGCGCCCGCCAACCACTTCGGTAACATGACGACGAAGATCGTCTACGACGAGAACCGGAAGGCGACCTTCGTGGTCTTCGACTCCGACTCGCTCGGCACGGACGCGACGCAGAAGCTCGGCAACTACCGGGCCAACTTCACGTTCGAGGGCGACTCCGTGACGACGAGCTTCAAGGTCGTCGAGCGCACGGGCTCCTTCGACACCGAGACGGTCAACGGCAACGAGACCGTCGTCGTCAAGGCCGAGCAGGACGCGAGCATCTCGGGGTCGACCTCCGTCGCACCCGGAACGAAGCTCCGCATCATCGCGAAGGCCACCGGCGACAGCCCGTTCCTGCTCAGTAAATCCGTCACAGTTCAGGAAGACGGCACCTTCGCCGGTTCCTTCGACTTCTCGGGCGCTTCGGTCGGCACCGAGTTCACCGCGACCCTGAAGGACGTCTCCAGCGAGGACATCGTCGCACAGGGTATCGTCGAACCCAGCCAGTCCGCCTCGGTCAGCGTCTCCGACCAGGCGAACGACGGCTCCTACGTGGTCGTCGACTCGGTCACCCTCTCTGACGGTGGCTTCGTGACGATCCACGACGCGACGCTCAACGAGTCGCCGTTCGACAGCGTCCGCGGCACCTCGAGCTACCTCGAGGCCGGCACGCACTCGAACGTCAACGTCAGCCTGGACACGCCGTACCAGGAGTCCGGTGAGGTCATCGCGATGCCCCACCTCGACACCGACGGCGACCAGACGTACGACTTCGTCACCTCCGAAGGGAGCGACGACGGTCCGTACACCGCCGACGGCGCGGCAGTCGTCGACGGCGCGACCCTGACGGTCGAACAGAAGGAGACCGGTGACAACGAGACCGGCGACAACGAGACCGGTGACGACGAGACCGGTGACGACGAGACCGGCGACAACGAGACCGGCGACAACGAGACCGGTGACGACGAGACCGGTGACGACGAGACCGGTGACGACACCACGCCCGAGGAAGGCCCCGGCTTCGGCATCGTCGCCGCGCTCGTCGCGCTCGTCGCCGCCGCGCTCGTCGCGCTGCGCCGCGACTGATAGAACCGCCCGCTAACCGCCGAACCCCTCTCCGGGTTCGACTATCCACTTTCGCTTCTTTCGGCCGCTGCGCCCCCGAGCGACGGCCACGGGCGGCGTGGGCCGTCCTGCCAACGACAAGACCTATGCCGGTTTCCCGCCTGTATGCGGATATGTTAGGGCCACTGTTGAGTGCGCTTGCGTGGGCCCACCGCTTCGCGGATCCGCTGGCGTGGATCGTCGTGGCGGCGTTCCTCGGCGGCGCGGCGCTGGAAGCCGCGGACCGGGACGCGCGCTACCGGCCTCTCGTCTTCGGCTACGTCGGCCTGCTGGCCGCGACGACCGCGCTGGTGGTCGCGCTCGGATGGGAGCGCTTCCTCCCGCCGGCGGTCGTCTCGCTGCTCGCGGTCGGCGGCGCGACGCTGGCGTGGACCCGCGGTGCGGACGCGGCGCGCTATCTCACCGTCGGCGCGTGGGTCGCGTTCGGGCTGTTCTGGCTGACGCTCGTCCACCACTTCGCCGTCACCCAGCGGAGCGTCATCGAGGGGATCGGCGCGGTCGTCGCCGTGCCGGGGTGCCTCTACGCCGGCTACCTCCTCCTTCGCGGGCGTGACTCGCTGTACGTCCTCTCGCGGGCGGTCGCGGCGATGGGGCTGGTCGTCCTGCCCGCCGAGTCGCTGTTCGTGGTGCGGGCGTTCCTCGTCGAATCGGTCACGACCCAGACCGCCTTCCTCATGAACCTGCTCGGACAGACCCAGCCGGCGGACTTCACCGTGCAGAGCGGGGCCATCGTCGGGCGCGCCGACCTCCGGAGCACGTTCGTCTTCTGGGACGGCGACCACCGTATCACCTACACCATCCTGCTCGCCTGTACGGGCGTCGGGAGCATGGCGATCTTCGCGGGCGCGATCGCGGCCGTCCGCGCGCCCCTCTCCCGGAAGGTCCGCGCGTTCGCCGTCTCGCTCCCCGTCATCTACGCGCTGAACCTCGTGCGCAACGTCTTCATCGCGCTCTCGTTCGGCCAGCAGCGGATGCACGTCTTCCCCGACCTCGTCCTTACGGTGTTCGCCGCGGAGGACCCCTACCGGGTATCCTACTTCGTCGCCGACCGGATCATCGCCCAGAGCGCGTCGGTCCTCGCGCTCGTGGCCGTCACGTACCTCGTGGTGCGGGAACTCCCCGAGGT
Organism: Halomarina halobia; assembly: GCF_029338575.1. Lineage (GTDB taxonomy): Archaea > Halobacteriota > Halobacteria > Halobacteriales > Haloarculaceae > Halomarina > Halomarina halobia. The sequence continues at coordinate 1,132,381 of NZ_CP119992.1, read as the reverse complement.
GTTCGTCATTCTCGAGGACGCGCTGTTCATGCTGACGGGGACGGAGTACGACCTTGCCTCGGCGTTCGACGACACGCGTCGGCCCCCGCCGCGCGGCGTGACGAACGACGATTGACCCCCCGTCAGCCGGTTCGCCCCTCCACGACCTCCTCCGGCGCGCCGGCGAGTTCGACCAGCGCCTCGGCTTCGAGCAGGTGGAGGTCGCCCGGCAGGACGAGCAGGTGCAGCGGGTCGCCGAAGTCCCGCGCGGCGAGCGCCGAGAGGCGGTCGGCGGCGACGACGGGGTCGGGGCTCCCGGCGCGACAGACCGCCGCGGCGAGGGCGTCCTCGTAGCTCCCGGCGAGCAGTTCGGCGGCCGCGTCCGCCGTCATGTACTCCTCCCGCTCGCGCTTTATATCGAGGTAGACGAGCGTGTGCAGGCCCCGCTCGCGGTTCCCCTCGATCGTCTCGACGACGCTGCCCGGAACGTCGTCCCCGCCGTGCGCGTAGGGGAAGGGGAGGGTCGTCGCCTTGCCGAAGCGGTAGTTCTGGAGGCCAGTGAGCGAGGCGGCGGCCGCCTCGGCTGTGGTGCCGTGGATCACGCGCGTCTCGATCCCGCGGGCCGCGGCGCGCAGTCGGAGGTCGACGTGCGTCGTCGAGATCATCGTATCCCCGGCGGTGAGGAAGGCCGCCGTCCCCTCCTCGGCGGCGTCGAGGATCGGGTCGGGGGTCCCCTCGACACCCGCGCGGTCGCGCACCTCGATCTCGACGTCGTGGTACGCCGCGACCGCCTCGACGGTGGTACCCATCAGTCGGCTGGTGTAGAACTCGGCGAAGACGCGGTCGGCCTCGCGGAGCGCGTCCCGCCCCTCGACGGTGATCGAGCGCTCGTCCCAGAGGCCGAGTCCGATGAAGGTGAGCATGCTCGCCCTCGGCCCGCTCCCGGGTTAAGCCTCCCGAGACGAGGTCGGACGGGCGGCGGGTCGCGATGGGCGCGGCCCGTGGACCGGAGCGGCGGCCCCCGAACGATTTAGCCGCCTCCGTTCGTGCGCCTCCTATGGAGTACGTCTCCCTCGGTTCGACCGGTACGAAGGTCTCGCGGCTGTGTTTCGGGACGTGGCGCTTCGGCAAGCGCTCGGGCGGCGTGGTCGAAACCGGCCGCGAGGCGGCCCACGACCTGCTCGACGCGGCGTGGGACCGCGGCATCAACTTCATCGACACGGCGAACGTCTACGGCGATCCGAACGGGACCAGCGAGGAGTACATCGGGGAGTGGCTGGAGGGGCGCGACCGCGAGCGGTTCGTGATCGCCTCGAAGGTCTACTTCCCGTTCGACGAGGACGATCCGAACGGGCGGGGACTCGGGCGGAAGCACGTCCGGGCGCAGATCGAGGGCACTCTCGACCGACTCGGCACCGACTACCTCGACGTCTACTACATCCACCGCTGGGACGACGAGGTGCCGATCGAGGAGACGCTCGCGACGCTCGACGACCTCGTCGAGGAGGGCCGGGTGAACCACCTCGGGGCCTCCACGATGGCGGCCTGGCGGCTGACGAAGGCGCTCTGGAGGAGCGACGTGCACGACTGGGAGCGCTTCGAGGTGACCCAGCCGCTCTTCCACGCGGCCTACCGCGACGACGTGGCCGACTACCTCGACGTCTGCGCGGATCAGGACCTCGCGGTCTGTCCCTACTCGCCGCTCGCCGGCGGCTTCCTCACCGGGAAGTACGAGCGCGCCGACCCGGACGACCCGAGGCGGGTCGAGGGTCCCGACGGCTCGCGCGCTACCCTCGACGAGCGCTTCTCGGACTACTACCTCTCCGAGCGCGGCTGGCACGTCCTCGACGCGATCCGTGACGTCGCCGACGAGGCGGGGGCGACGCCCGCCCAGGTCGCCCTCCGGTGGCTGATCGACCAGGAGGCGTTCACGTGCGTCCCGATCGTCGGCGCGCGGACGGTCGAGCAACTGGACGAGAACGTCGGCGCGGTCGACGTCTCGCTGACCGACGAGGGGTACGAGCGGATCGGCGCGGCGCGGTACGCGGAGGAGGGGCGGCGCTGGGGGCACTGACCGCGGAAAGCGAAGCCCGTAAGCCCGTCGCCCGGCGATTCCAGGTATGGACGTGCCGTGCGTGCGCGTGCGACCGACGGCTGGCGAGGGGACCCGCCGGGAGCTCGCGGCGCTCGACCTCATCGCGGACGAGTACGAGATCACCGTCGAGGACGGCTGGCTCTACATCCCGGTCGTCGCGGAACCCGAGGGGTACGACGTCGTCGCCCACGACGTGCCCCCCCGGGAGGGCCAGACGCTCCCCGACGACATCCTCGGGTTCGCGCCGCGCTACGAGCGCCTCGGCGACATCGCGATCCTCGAGGAGGACAGCGCGGAGCGCGCCCGCGAGATCGCGGACGCGCTCGTCGCCTCGGATCTCCCCGTCGAGAGCGTCGTCAACCGCGCCTCGAAGGTCAAGGGGGACATCCGGGTGCGCGACTGGGACGTGCTCGCCGGCTCGACGCGCACGGTCCACCGCGAGTACGGCTTCGAGTACGAACTCGATCTCGCGCGGGTCTACTTCTCGCCGCGGTTGGCGACCGAGCGCCACCGCGTCGTAGAGCAGGTCGAGGCCGGCGAGCGCGCGTTCGACATGTTCGCGGGCGTCGGGCCGTTCGCGATCCCGTTCGCCGCCCGCGGCGCGGAGGTGGTCGGGACCGACCTCAACGAGGTGGCGATCGACTACCTGCGGCGGAACGCGGCGCGAAACGGCGTTTCAGACCGCGTGACGGCAATCGCGGGTGACGTGCGGGAGGTCGAGGGGTACGACGACTGGGCCGACCGCGTCGTGATGAACCTCCCCCACAGCGCGTGCGAGTTCCTCGACGCCGCCGTGGCCCTCGCCGGCGACGACTGCACGCTCCACTACTACGACATCCAGCACGAAGAGGACCCGTTCGGGCCGGGCGAGCGGGCGATCCGCGAGGCGGCCGGCTCCGACTACGAGGTGGCAGTCGAGACCCGTCGCGAGGTGCGCTCGTACGCCCCCCACGAACTCAACGTCTGCCTGGACGTGCGCCTGACGCGGCGACGGTGACCGCGTCGGGGGGCGGCGTGCGGTCACCTCGTCGGCGCGCTACGCCCCGGGGACGCCGAGAGCGTCCATCCCGACGCCGAGGAACGTTCCGAGGAGCCACAGCACGACGGCCGAGGCGATGACCGCGATGACGCCGACCGCGGCGGCCGCGAACCACCCGCCGGGGTACTGCCAGTTGATGACGCCGATCCAGGCGATGACCGCGAGGAGCGGCCCCAGCAGGGGGATCCAGCCCAGGAAGAAGCTCACCAGCGCCCACACGAGCGCCCCGACGAGCGCCGTGAAGACGGCGCGACCGAATCCCACGTCCCGGTCGATGATGAGCGTCGCGCCGATGTGGATGCCGATCGCGCCGATGAGCAGGCTGATGACGAACGCGACGATAGAGCTCGTCAGCCCGGCGTCGGCCTGGAGGAGGAGTTCGCTCATCTCACGTCCTCCAGTTCATGGTGATCGTCATCTCCTGGCGGCCCTTCCTGATGAGCGCCGAGCGTTCCTTCACGTTCACCTCGCAGGCGACCTCGTTTCCCGGTTGGAGCGAGACGCGCTTGTTCCCGACCTGGATGGTCGCCCCCTCGCCCTCGCCGCGGGCGAACTCGTCGGCGATGCTGTGGAGGTACGACGCGAGTTCGTCCCGCGTCATCTCCTCCTCGAATGATGTCGTCTCAGTCATGGGTCCGACTACAAAGTACGTGACGGAAAGTTATGAAAGCATTGCGCGCAGACACAGGACCCCGTTCTCGACCCGGAGAAGTAACGCGACTCTCGCGTCTTTCGTCGGCCGTTCCCGACGGTCGCGTCCGGCTCCTCCGTCGCGGCCGTCCACTCTCGGCCCCACCGAAATCGGTACACTCCCGATACTGTTGCAAAGGCAATGAGTGGTCGGATCGCCTCCCCGTACATCCGGTCGGACCGATACCGACGCGCCGGTGGCGTTTTCCCCGCTGGACGAGTAGATCGACGCGAGATCGCGCCGACGTGGTCGCCCGACGTTTTCCGGAGACCGGCGCGCTCGACGCTCCGTGATGATATCATGAAGATAGGACTCGAAGTTGAATACTGGCTCGTGGACGGGGACGGCGAACTCATCGCCGTTCCGTCGGAACTCCCGGCGGACCACGACTTCCTCGAGGAGGAGTTCATCCCGCCGCTCCTCGAGGTGCTCACGCCGCCCGCGTCCTCCCACGAGGAGCTCCGGACGGCGCTCGTCGACCGACTCGAAGCGACGCTGGAACTGGTCGACGAGTACGGCTACCGCCTCGTCCCGCTCGGGTCGCCGTTGGCCCGCGAATCGCTCTCGATAACCAGCGAGCGGGGGAAGGTCCTCCAGCGGATCTACGGCGAGGAGCTGGAGTACGCGAAACACTGCGCCGGAACCCACGTCCACTTCGACAAGGCCGAGGTCGTCCGGCAGTTGAATCTACTCACGGGTCTCGACCCCGCGCTCGCACTCGTCAACTCCTCGCCGTACTACAGCAGCAGCCAGGTCGCCAGTTCGTCGCGGGCGGCGGTCTACCGCTACGAGGCTCACCGGGAGTTCGCCCGCTACCGCGACCTCTGGGACTACGTCTCGGACATAGAGGAGTGGAACGCTCGGGTCGAGGAGCACCACCGGGACCTCCGGCGGATCGCCGAGGAGGTCGGCATCGACCGCGAGCAGTTCGAGCGGTACTTTCCGCCGGAGAGTTCGGTGTTCACCCCGGTTCGGCTGCGCGAGCAGTCGCCGACCGTCGAGTGGCGCGCGCCGGACACCGCACTCCCGAGTCAGACGCTGCGACTCGTCGAGGACGTCGAGCGACTCCTCGCCCAGACGGAGTACAAGGAGGTCGCTGTCGGCGAGACCGGGGTGTGGGCCGACCGCATCGGCGTGCCGCCGTTCTCGGAACTGCAGGAGTTGAGCAGGGAGGCGATCAGCGACGGACTCCGCTCGCTTCGCGTCCAGGACTACCTCGCGACGATGGGGTTCGACGTCACCCGGTACGATCCGATCGCCGACCGGATCGAACGGAACTGGACGATCCCCCGGGAGCGGGCCCTGGAGATCCGACTCCGGTTCGCGGACGAACTCGAGGCCGACGTCGAACGCCTCTCGTGAGGTGGTCCCGGTGCGCTCGACCGCAGACCGTGCGGTCCCGGCGCGGATCGCGCTCGACGCGGACGCGGTGCCCGCTCGCGTCCGCCGTTCGGGGGAGAACGGTTCGCGCCCCGGAGTTTCACGCCCCCGGCAAATAGGTATATCCTGCTGCCATGTGCGTGGTGTTACAGGGCACGACTGACCACGGTTCGTCGCTGCTCCAGAGGGGGGATTCAGGTGGGGATGTCACCGTTTCGGAGGCTGGTGAACCGCACGAATCCGTGGTCGGCTGTTGCCCCGTTTTGGTTCGGACCCACTGAGAAGTGGACTCATCCGTACCGACTCCTCGGGTAGCGGGCTGATTTGGGCGAATTCGCGGACTGACCGACACCGTACCGTTCGTCGGTGATCGTGTCCCCATCCCCGTCGCTCGAAACTACCTCTGTCCAGCGCGTCTCCCGACAGATCCTCGAAGCGGCTGCTCCGCGGGATCGACGACCGCCTCGGGATCGCCGTCGGACGGCGAGTGGGTGGAGGGTGAGTGGTCGGTGAACGCCTGACGGGCCGGTTCGGTCATCTCCAGCGCACGCGGGTGGGATGAGCGCTCGGGGCGCACTCCCTCCTCGGCCGTTACTATCGGCCATACGTCGTTATGGACCGGATACTCGCGTATCGGGGGCTCTAACGCTCGGCGAACGGTAGGTTCGCCGTCTCGACACCCTCTCACCAATTTATTACAGAAAAATACCCAATGACCGAAAGATAGACGTTAGTGCGGTGTCATCGATTCGGTAGGGCGCGACAGCTACACGCCATCGGACGGTCACGGCCCGGTCGTTCCGCGACCACTGAGCTCCTGTTCGAACGGGACGTGACCGACACAGGTGGGAGAGGGGACTCCCCGAGGTAGGTGCGTGCCCGATCTGCGATCGCGGCCTGCCGGACCCCGCCGCCGAATCGTGTGCCATCAATCGAAGGGGACCGGCGGCCCGTTCTCTCTGCCCGATCGTCGACTGACTCGGCTGCGCTCCGTCCGGGCGAATCTCCCGCGCCGATCACGCGATCCACCGATGCCGTCGTACCGAGTAACGACCGACGGCGCGGGTGATACGCCGATTAACTATGGTCCGTCCGGGAGAGGGTGGTGGCATGACGTTGTTCAAACTCACGGGGTTCCAGCGCGACCTCCTGTACGCGATCGCGGGCCACGACCGCCCGTCGGGTCAGCAGCTCAAGGACGACCTCGAGGCCGCGTTCGACGGCGAGATCACCCACGGCCGGTTGTACCCCAACCTGGACACGCTCGTCAACCGGGGGTACGTCGAGAAGGGTCGGGTCGATCGCCGCACCAACTACTACGTGCTCTCGGAGACGGGGAGGGAGGCGCTCGCCGCCCGCAAGGAGTGGGAAGACGGGTACCTACCCTTCGAAACCTCCAGCGGTTCCTGACGCCGATTCCGACCCCGGCGTCGGCAGACGTCCCCGCCCGTAGCCCGAACGCCCCCGGCGACGTATCGCCGACGAACGCTCGGGGCCGGCGGTTCGCGGGCGTTCGGCCGTCCGCCGGGGCGATCCGCGCTACTCCGCCTCCCTCTCTACGGTCTCGCCGTCGAACGCCCGCTCGCTCATCAGGGCGTGCTCGACGAGCGCCTCGTGGGCGCGTCGAAGGCGCTCGGAGAGCGCCTGGTGGGAGATGCCGAGTTCGTCGGCGAGTTCGGCGGTGGTGACGCCGCGGGGGACCTTGTAGTAGCCGTGTCGGAGCGCCGCGCCGAGCGTCTCGTGCTGGGCCGTCGTCAGGCCGAGCGTGCCGGGGCGTTCGGCGTTCATCTGGTGGACCTTCAGGTACTTCAAGTCCATATCCTTCCCTCCGCAGGCGTCGTGCGTCCGCGAGAGCGCCTCCCGGTTCGGGAAGAGCACGCGAAACTGCCAGCCGTCGTGGGAGGCAGTCGCCGCGAGTATCGTCGCCTCCTCCTCGACGAACTGCCGGACGAGCGTCCGCACCCACCCTGCCCACTCCACCTGAAACAACTGCTCGCCGTCGACGTCGGAGAACAGCGAAACCGTCTCGACGCTCGAATCGCTCCCGAGCGCGGTCGTCAGCGCCTCGCCGTCCATTCCGCTCGACCAGAGGTACGGCATGACGCGGCCGGCATCGTAGGCGACGACGCGTTCGATCTCGAACGTCACCCCCTCGTGTCGCTTCAGCGTCTCGTGAAGCGCGAATTTGTCCGTTGGAACTCCGATCTCCGCGATGGTCCCCGACATTATACGTGATACCAGTCCTCGGGACCGGATATCGTCATTGGCGGATCGCGGGGACAGAAACCGTTCCGGGACACTCTCGCGGGATCGACCGTCGGCCGCCGTCCGCTCGCCGAACTCCGTCTCCGGGAGATGCCGGACCGTCAGCCGTCGGCGAGCGGACCCGCGGTGTGGTCGTTCTGTGCCGAGAGTACCACGCTCCGGGCGTTCGCGCGGACGGACCGGTTCGTGGAGCCGTAGATGAACTGCCGCAGCGAGCCCTTGGTCGGCGCACCGATCACGGTGAGTGGATAGTACCGCGACTGCTCGATGATCGCCTCCACGGTGTCGGCCGCTTCGAGTATCCAGGTGGTGGTGGTCTCGGGTCGCTCGATGCGCTCGTACGCCGCGTCGACGTACTCCTCGGCGGCGTCCCGTCGACGATCCGGGGCGTCCTCCTCGACGACGTGGAGGATATCGATCCACGCGTCGCAGTCCTCGGCGATCTGCCGGGCGACGTCCGTCGCCAGGCCGGAGTGGGGGCCGCCGGCGATCGGGAGGAGGATCGATGGCACCTCGCCGTAGCCGCTTCGCCCGTTGACGACGACGACGTCGCACTCGGCGTGGGCCGCGATCTGCTCCGTGACCTTCCGGCGGAGGAGGTCCTTCGGCGAACTCCCCGGGAGGACGAGCGTGTCCACGTCGTGGGTCGCGATCGTGCGGAGGACGCCCTTGACGATCCGACGGCTGTACAGGAACCCCCCGTCCACCCGCGACGTCAACGCGGAGGCCTGATTCAGCGCCCAGTCGAGGAGCTCGTGGTCGTCGTCGGTCGCGACCTGCTCGCGGAACTCCATCGGTGTCTGTTCGGGTACCCTGATGGGGTTCGTGATGTGGAGGGACGCGTCCGTCGCCCGCGCGAGGGTCGCCGCGATCTCGATCTGGTCGGTGACCGCCGGGGCCTCCCGGGCGAGGAGCGGCACGAGGATGCGCTCTCCCGTGAGCTCTCCCGCGATGTGGGCCGTCCCGTCCGGGAGATCTCTCCCGTCTCCCAGCCACGTCGCTGTGAACGGTGTGAAGTCCATACCCCCGCCTTCGCGCTCGCGTTATAAAAAATACGGGAGTTAATCGTTAACAACGGGGGCGTCTGCGATCGATCGCGTCGAAAAATCAGTCCGTCGCGCCGCCCGTCACGCCGTTTTCTCCTTCGCAGACATCTCCGCGGAGCGCGCTCCGTAGAGCTGGTAGGCGAAGTACAACTCGTACAGGCCGGCGAGGCCCACCAGCAGGTAGACGAGCGCCTCGACGGTCGGGACCGAGCCGAGCAGGACGTTCACGACGTTCCAGTTCGCCTCGACGAACATCCCGAGCCCGACGAGCCCCCATACGAGCGCGCCCACGATGACCAGGGCGAGGGAGGCCCAGTCGACGGGACTGGCGCGGATCTGTCCTTCGTACTTCACTGTGCGTCACCTCCAGAACGTGTATAGGGCAGTTCCGAGTAAAAAGACATCGCCATTTTCTGCCGAATTAAGATTAATATTCGATATAACCTCCATAACGCGGATCAAAACTCGATTAAGTAACAAATATACCGAAAAGGTGATGTCGTATCGCGGTGTACTCGCCTTCGAACAGGGAGGTGAAAGAGATGCTGCCAGTAACGACACCGAACAGCTGGACGCAGGGTATCGGCCTGCCGTCCCGCCTGTTCCCGAGCGGGTTGTTCGGGGACGCCTTCGAGGGCGTCGAACTCTACGAGGAGGACGACGCCTTCGTGTTGACCGTCGACGTGCCCGGCTTCGAGCGGGACGAGATGACCGTCACGTGGGACGACGGCCGGCTCAACGTCGCAGCCGAGCACGTGGACGAATCGCTCGGTCGCGAGAAGACGTTCCACCGGTCGTTCCGCTTCCCCAAGGACATCGAGGTGGACGACGTGAGCGCCTCGTACCGCAACGGCGTCCTCGAGGTGACGCTACCCATCCCCGCGGACGCGACGACCCGCGGCACGCGGATCGAGATCGAGGGCTGACCGTCGCGGCCTTCGGCCCGTCGGACGCCCCTCGAGATCTCCCACAGCGCGTAACGTCAGATGCCAGCGTAGCGGTTAGCCGCCGACTCTACCCGGTGATTTCCGAGCGAGTGCCCGTGCGGGTCGTCCGGAACGAACCGACTCGGTATCCGACGGAGTCTCCCCGACGCACGGAAACGGCGGTCCTCTCGCCGTCAATCGGTATGCCGACCGCGCGGCCCGCCCGTTCGGGCCGCGCGGTCAGGTCTCCCGTGAGGAGGTGACGGCCGCGGAGAGGTGTGACCAACCATGAAGAGATACGAGGAAGACCCCGCAGACGAAGAGACGAGCACGACCACGACGACCAGGCGGTTCGAAGGTCTCGACGCCCGCTTCGGAAGCGACCCCGAAGAGATCTACGTCGAACTCCGGATGGGGAGTCCCGCCTACATTCACGTCCGGGAAGGCGACTACCTGCAGGAGGGCGATGCGTTCCACCGCGAACAGATCGGGATGGAATCGCCGACGCTGGAGACGTGGGAGGTCGTCGACATCACCCCCGAGATCACGGTCGGCCGTGATATCGACACGGGCGAGGGGGTCACGTGGCCCCGCGAGGAGGTCGAGAAGGGCCTGGCGATCGGTCGATACTCCACGAACCTCACCGACTTCGAGTGGGTAAGCGTCTATCAGGTCGGTCGGTGGGGGGACTACGACCCGGAGGGCGAGGGGTCCGGTACCCGGTACACCGGCCGGCCGTACGTCTCCGTGGTCGCCTACGGCGACAACGGGTTGAAGTACGGTCGTCGTTACCGGTTCGTCGATCCCGGGTCGAACGAGATCTACCTCTGGAAGGCGGACGAGCCGCGGGGCGGCTTCAGCGAGGAGGTAGCGGAGCGACTCGACCGGCGCGTTCGGGAGGCGCTGAAGGCCGAGGGCTACGCCGTGACCGAGCGGAGGGCGACCGAGGCGTGAGCGCCGCGCCGTGTGCGGGTGCAGGAGTGCCGGTGACGAACGCCGCGTCGTTTTCCACCCTCGCCGCGGTAGTTCCTCCCGTGCGACCCGGTTATCCGTATATTTTTCATAACTATCCGGTACATAACTAATTGCCGCCGAGGTGATGATCGACTGTCGCCGTGGGGACGTCGTGCCTCGCGTGTGACCCCGTCAGCGGACGGGACCGAAACACAGGTGGGAACGCAACGGATCACCAGACTCCAACCGTCTCCCCCTCCCCGCGTATAGAGGGGAGGGAGCGGGACGTCCGTTGCCGAACGCAGTCGCTCGGGCGGGTCGAGTTCGCGTCCGTAGATACAGGCGGGGACGTGAGATCGCCGCGAGCACGACCGCCGCGCATCGCTACCTCCAGGGGTTCCGGGATCACTTGTTCGTCGAGCGACCCCACGAGGACGGACTACATCGCGTCCCCCGACGGCCCGACCGGACTCCCCGGCCCTTCGCCGGAGCTGCCCGGCCATCGCGCTCCGCTCTCGGTGCGAGAACGCGAACGCGAACGCGGACCGGGACGGGTGACAACCGTGGAGCCCCCGGCTCGCAACTCGGAATCCGGTAGGGTACGGATACGGTGACGCTCGTTCTTCTCTATACATTCCCGTTGAGCTATTATAAAATTTCAATACAAAATATTCGCGATAAATTCGCGATGAGGTTTCGACGCCGCAGATTCCTGCAACTCCTCGCGACCGCGTCGGTCGCCGGGGGCACAGCACTCGAACACGTCGCGACGCCCGTCTCCGCAGCGGCGGGATCCGATTGCAGCGCCACGGACACCGTCCCCCGGATCGAGTTCTACTCGGCTGCGAGTCAGGTCGACCCGAACTACGAGGCGCTGACCGACGAGTCGGTCGTCGCCGTCTGGGCCGAACCGGCCGCCACGAACACCGACGACGACGGTAACGGCGACGCCTACGCGTACGACGACCTCACCCCGATTCCGCTGGTCTCCGTCGACGCCGGCGTCTACGGTTTCGGCGCGATCCTGCTCCAGGACGGCGAGATCGACTTCGACTACGGGAACGAGGAGTTCGTCCTGAACGCCTGGGACGCGGAACTCGGCGGTTCCGGTACCGTCCTCTGGGACGAGGGCCACGGGCAGTACTACACGCTCGATACGTGTTCGACGTTCGAACGATACGCCGAGAACAACGGGTACACCGTGACGCCGACGGCGTCCCTGTCGAGCGACCTCCCGGACGCCGACGCCGCCGTCATCACCTCGCCCAGCGACCCGTTCAGTTCCGCGGAACTCGACGAACTCGCGGACTTCGTGGCGAACGGCGGGGCGCTGTTCCTCCACGATCAGTCGGATTACGGCGACTACGACGAGACGGCGAACCTCAACGACGTCGCGTCCCGCCTCGACCTCGCCTACCGGTTCAACGACGACGACGTCAACGACGACACCAACAACGTCGGCGGCGATACCTTCGACGTCACGACCAGTCAGTTCAACGTCAACGCCTTCGACCTGTTCGCCGACCGCGGCGGGATCGGACTCGACGCGGGCGTCCGCTACGTGGCGACCGTCGACAGCGTCACGGACGGCGACACGGTGGACGTCACGTTCGCGGATGGCTCGTCGGCCGAGGTCCGCCTGCTCGGGTTCGACTCGCCGGAGACCAAGCGAAACGGCCAGTACGAGAAGATCGAGGAGTGGGAGGGCATCGAGGACGACAGGTACCTCTCCGACTGGGGCGAGAGCGCCAAGGACTACGCCACGGGGGAACTCGAGGGGGAGACAGTCGAGATCGAGATCGACCCCGCGGAGGACGTCCGGGATCCGTTCGGTCGGCTGCTGGCCTATGTCCACTACGACGGGGACGGCGACGGTAGCGTCGACACGCTGTTCAATCGGGAGATCATCGAGCGGGGCTACGCTCGCGTGTACGGTTCGAACCTGACGAAGCACGACGCGTTCTGGAACGCGGAGGACGACGCGCGGGCGAACGGACGACGCGTCTGGCGGGAGAGCGACCCGGAGAACACAGCCGAGGTCCGCGACCGGGCCGTCGAGGAGGTCTTCGTTCCCAACGCCGCGAGCGTTCGTACCGGCAGCGGTGAGATCTCGCCCGCACGGGTGCCGGTGTTCGCCGAGAGCACGGCCACCCAGGATCTCAGAGGCGGCGTCGAGTACGGAGGCGACGTTCCGCTGGTCGGCGTCGATTCGAGCGCTCGTGTCGCCCTCGTCGGCGGACTGCCGATCGACGAGAGGTACCGGGACGACGTCACCGACTTCGAGCACGAGGTGTTCCTGACGAACCTCGTCGACTCGCTGTCGGAGGCATCGGGTCAGATCCTCGTCGAGGGCGGCCACGGCCAGTTCAACGAACCCCACGCGCTGTCGAACGAGGACGCCGTCGCCTACCAGCGCTACCTCGAAGGCCAGGGCATCGCCTTCGAGCAGGTCAACACGCTCGACGGGGCCGGCGACAACGCCCTCTCTACGGCCCGGGCCGTCATCGTGACGTCCCCCCGGTCGTGCTACACCACCGCGGAGATCGACGCGCTGAACACCTTCGGGAGTAACGGCGGCGCGATCGTCCTGATGGGGAGCGGCCACGGCAGGATCATGCCGGACACGCGGGCGAACCTCAACGACCTCGCCGACGCGTTAGGGACCGACTTGCGTCTCAACGCGGACCACGTCTTCGACGACACCCACAACGTCGGCGGCGACCCCGCCTTGCTGTACACGACGAACCGCAACACGTCCGACTTCTCGCTGTGGAGCCCCTACAGCTAGCGGGACGGCTTCTCCCCCCATCCAGCGGTCGAGCGGGTGATGGAGCGCTACTACGGCGAACTCGACGAGCGACTGGGCGTCGTCGTCGGCCGGTCGACGGTCGCGCTGGACGCCCGCACCGAAACCGTCCGGCGGACGGAGTCGAACGTCGGAACCCTCGTCGCCGACGGCCTGCGCGCCAGCGTGGGTGCGGACGTCGCACTGATGAACGGCGGCGGCATTCGTACGGATACGCTCTACCCGCCGGACGACATCGCCAAGAGACGGATCGTCAACGTCCTGCCGTTTCCCAACTACGCGGTCGAACTTCGCGTGTCCGGCGACGTCCTGCTGTCGGCGCTCGAAAACGGCGTCAGCAGGGTCGAGCAACTGTCCGGCCGCTTCCCAGAGGTGAGCGGCGTGCAGTACCGGTACGATCCCAGAGACCCACGGGTAGTCGCATCGTCTCGGCGGCTATCGGTTCGGAACCGATCGACGTGGACGCGACGTACACGCTCGCGACGAAGTCGTTCGTCGCGAGCGGCGGCGACGGCTACGACGTGCTCGTCGACGCCCCCGACTCGTCACCGCCGACGAGGGCGCACTCCTCTCGGAGCTCGTCACCGACCGCGTCGAGGCGCTGACGCCCATCTCGCCCGACGTTCAGGGACGGATCACCCGCCTGTAGCCCGATTCTCGGCCTCGGCTCGCGACCCGTCGACTCACCGCGCTCCCCGACGGGTCGCGAACGTTCGTCCGGTCGGCGCGAGCGAGCGCAGCCGACCGATCCTACCCCACCGTTCACACGCGAACGTCTACCCGACACGTCTAGAGGTGTCCGTGCCGATCCAGTGGACTATTGTCGGATATTATAAATTCTTATCGCTCGAACGCAGACGGATAAAACCGTCCTACGATGCCCACAGACGACGGGAATCTCAGCCGACGAACCGTGCTTCGATCGATCGGCGGACTCGGGGCGGTCGGTCTCGCGACCGCCGAGATAGCGGACGTGAACGCGACGCCATCGGGCGTGCGCAGAAAGCGAATCACGGGGCATATCGAACCCGACGCCCCGAACTGGCTCTACGTCCCGGTCGACGTCGACGAGGGCGTGACGGAGTTGCACGTCAGCTACGACTACGACAAGTCCGCCGAGAACCTCCTCGACATCGGGATGGCCGATCCCGACGGACACGAACTGGGGAACGGCGACGGCTTCCGCGGCTGGTCCGGCGGCGCTCGCTCCGAGTTCACGATCTCGCGCTCCGAGGCCACGCCCGGATACTACCCGGGCGAGATCGAACCCGGCACCTGGAACGTCATCCTCGGGCCGTATCGCGTCGGCGCGGAGGGGATCGACTACACCATCGAGGTGACGATGCGATCGGGAGAGCCGGAACCGGCGTTCGAGCCGCGTCCGGTCTCGGACGAACCGATCAACGACGAACCGGGCTGGTACCGCGGCGACCTCCACCTCCACACCGTGCACTCCGACGGCGAGTACACGCCCGGCGACCTCGTCGACGGAGCCGTGGACGCGGGGCTTGACTTCCTGGTGTCGACCGATCACAACACGACGACCGCCAACCTCGTCTGGGGGAGGCACGCGCGCTCGGACTTCCTCATCCTCAACGGGGAGGAGATCACCACGCGTGCCGGCCACTTCGGCGCGCTCGGTCTCGAACCGGAGCAGTGGATCGACTGGCGGTACGCGCCCGACGACGACGCCCTCTCGCGCTTCGTCGAGGAGGTTCACGACGTCGGCGGTATCGCGGTCGCCAACCACCCGTTCTGCCCGTACAAGGGCTGCGATTGGCGGTTCGACTACGAGCGGATGGACGCGGTCGAGGTGTGGAACGGTCCCTGGACGTGGGAGGACGAGGCCGCCGTCCAGACCTGGGACCGCATGCTCCGGGAGGGGCGGTACCTCCCGGCCGTCGGGGCCAGCGACGCCCACGACTACGAGGACGACATCGGCGTACCGCACACGGTCGTTCACGCCCCTCGGCTGGGGAGGGACGCGGTTCTCGCGGGGCTCGCGGCGGGTCGCTCCTACGTCGTCGAATCGGACGCCATCACGCTCGACGTTCGGGCCGTCTCCGGCTCCCACGAAGCCATCCCGGGGGAGCGCCTCGAACGACCGCCGAAGGCCCCGATCACCGTCGAACTCGCCGTCCGCGGCGCGCCGGGGTCCGAGGTCACGTTCCACACGCAGGACAGCATCGTGAAGACGGTGTCCGTGACGGAGGACCGGCAGCGAATCGCCTACGAGACCACCGCGGAGGCGTCGGCGTTCGTCCGGATCGAACTTCGGACCGCCGACGGCGACATGCTGGCGCTCACCAACCCCGTTTTTCTCGGCCGGGCCTGACGAATCCGACGCGCGTCGGGTTCGCAACCCGGTCTAACCCGACTCCCGCCTCGGGAAGACTGCCCGAGCCCTGTGACGGGGGTGCGGCCGAGATGCGACTCGGCCATGTGCTGGTAGGCGGCGTAGAAGTCATCCGGGTACTGCTGGCAGGACGCGACCGCGAAGGTGAACTCCTCGACGTCGTCGATGGCGGTGAGCGCGGTACCAAGGCACCGATACCGACGATAGCGGCGGCCGCACCAGTTTTGCGGAGGAATCCGCGTCGGCTGTCCGAATCCGGGTCTGGGATCGATGGATCGTCTAGGTCCATACGAGCGCAAGACATTATCCAACGGGTATAGAACTCATCTTGGCAGTTCACTTGCCTGAATCATCCCACCTGAGCCTCCAATCCGCCAGGGGTAACGGAAATAGTAGAATAGGTGCCATGTGGTTCGAACGTGGGCGTCAGAATCATACAGAGGTACCCTCACGACGCACCCCACCCAGTTACAGAGGGAACGCGTCAAAACGTCACTTCGTTGCTCTCAGCCCCGTCTGCAGAGCGTGGACAGAGCTGTGCATTAACGGCCGCCCCGATGTCGTCAAGCGTTCGTAGCAACAGAAACGGGTCTCCGGACGAGTAGATAGTTAGATGTCGGCGCTCTCCTCCGGGAGAGGGGAGTCGTTAGCCCGGAGTTCTTCGAGAGCAACTGTCCCTTCCGGGACTCGATACTTCCGGAGTACCCCGCGGGCGGCGTCCGGCTCGTTCACCGTATCGTCGACCGCATACGTCGTCCACGTGAACTCCGTGGGGGTGAACTCGGCGACCGAGTAGCCGTTGTACTTCACGTCGATGAACTCGAAGTGGGCGTTCTCTTCGAGCACGGTCTCTTGCCACGTCTCGTTGGTGAGACGCGGGGACTCGGACTCGACGCTCGTCCGATCCTCCGCCCCCCAGAAGTCGGACGCCCATCCGTTACTCGACAGCCCTGGCGTCATAAATTCGATCCCGACGAGTTCTTCCTCGGAGGGGATCGGCGTTCGCTGGAACACGTCTTCGTAATCGTTCAGTAGATAGGCGACGAAACTCGTGTGCCAGTCACCGGTGAAGGTGAGGAAGTTGTCGACGTCGAAATGTTCGAGTTGGCCCAAGATTTCCTTGCGCTCGTGTTCGTAGCCGTCCCACGCGTCGTAGTTACGCCAGAACTGCCCGTCGTCCTCGAACGACATGACGAACTCCGCGACCGCCCGCTCGTTCGCCCACGCCTTCCAGGTCGCGTCTGTCTCTTTGAGCGTCTCGAGGAACCATTCACGCTGCTCGAAGCCGAGCATCGTCCGGTCGCCGTCGTCGCGTTCGGGAGCGTGCGGAGGGACACCGATCTGGCGCTGGCCGGCTGCATCGCCGCCCGGTGGCGGTGATCGGAACAGGCGCTCGTCGGTGACGGGGAGTTCGAGCAGGTCACCGAAGCGGACCGAGCGCCACATGTGGAAGCGCTCGTGGAGGTGCTCCGCGCTCGGATCGTACATGACCCGCGCGGGGTTGTATTCCCACCAGGCCTGGATCGCGTCGATGAACAGCTGGGTCATAAACTCCCCGTCGTCGCCCTTCGGGTGGTCTTCGGTCACCGGGACGTCCTCTTCGTAATCCCACCACGGATTGTTGACGATTTCGTGATCGTCCCAGGTTGGGATCAGGCTGTGCCGTTCGAGCGCCCGCTGGAAGAACTCGTCTCCCCGGTAGGTGTTCCAGAGGTGTCGGTAGTCCTCGAGCGTCCACGCCTCGTCGTTCCCGCTCGGCAGTTCGATCGATCGGCCTTCGAACGGTGACTCACCTCCCCCCTCGTAGATCTGGTCGCCCAGGTGGACGATGTAGTCGACATCCTCGTTGGCGATGTAGTTGTACGCCGGATAGTACCCGCTCTGGTAGGACTGGCAGGTGACAACTGCCAGCGCGACGCTGTCGACGCTCGCGTCCGGTTCGGGGAGTGTCCGGCACCGACCAGTCTGACTGGTCGTTCCGTCATAGTGAAATCGGTAGTACAGATGTTGATCCGGGGGGAGTTCGCCGTCGAGATCGATCTTGATGACGTGGTTGTTCTCCGGCTTGATTTTCCCGGGCTGAATACGTCCTTCGTAGACCGGGTCGGAGAAGTCCCCGTCTCTCGCGACCTGCACGTACGCCGGTTGGGACGACACGTAGGCGTCTTCGGCGAGCTTGGTCCAGAGAATCGCCCCGGAGTCCGTCGGCCCGCCGCTCACGACCGAAAGGGGGAACACCTCCTTCGGAGAACTGTCGGCGGACCAGTCGACTTCGCTGGACTCGAGTTGTTCGGGCCGGAGTCCGTGGACGATGTCGGCGTCGAGCAGCGTAGCGGAGACGCCGGCGATCCCGACCGCGCCGATCGATTTGAGTACGTTACGCCTGCTAGTGACCGATGTATCGTCGGTATCGGACATGAGTCACGTGGAAAGCCCCGGCTAGTCGGCTTATGCTTGCACTTCATAGATTCTGGACGCCTACGCCCAGAGTGGAACCGCTATCCGCTGCTACCATATTATCCGTACCAGTTTATGGAAAAACGTAGCTCCATTTCAGTACCTCATAAAGCCGGTTGCTCGTGCCGTCCACTTGTCGCCAGGATGTCCTGAAACCAACAGGTAGGCGGCGAACCCTGCGACGACCTGTGGAACTGGTCGTCACACTCACTGGAGCGTTCAGTCGAAGTCTCGACGGAGTATGGTGCTGAAGACGGGACAGACGGCTGGGGACGCTGTATCCCCTCCCTACTCACTCGCTTCGCTCGTGCGTTGAGGAAGGGGTCTTAGCGCCTCAAGTCAGGTAAATACGATAATACGATACAGATACTTCGAGATGCACGCGCGAAGTCACTGTGCCATCGTTTCGCGTATCTCCCGCTGGATCGCCATCTCTGCCACGTTGTTTCCGTACTCAGCGGTTCGCTTCACCGAATCCAGCAGCACCCCGTAACGGTGGGCCTCGGACGCCGACTCGTACGTGTAGAGTTCGCGCTCGGCCGTCTCGACGTCGGCGACGAGTTCGTCACACGTGATCGAGGTTCGGTAGGCCGTTTCGACGTCGGCGTCGGCGAGGACGACGCCCGAAGCGGTATCGACGATCCGCCACGAGCGGGACGCCAGTTCCGCATACGTCTCGGCAAACGTGTCGTCCGGGGGCGTCGACTGTTGCGTGGCGATCCGTGCCATCTTCCCGGCGTGATCCGCGATCCGCTCGCACTGGCGGGCCACGTAGTAGAATTCGAACAACTCCGGGCGCGACTCCTCGATCCGTTCGACGAGGCGGAGGTCCGCGAGCGACCGACGGAAGTAACGCATCACGAGCGTGAACAGTCTGTCTGCCTCCCTGTCCCGATCGATCACCTGTTCGGCGAGCGTCCGGTCGTGTCTGATGACGGCGGTGACTGCGTCCCGTTGCATCGCGAGCGCGACGAGCCGGAGTCGGACGACGTTCTTCGCTATCGAGACGTTCCGTGCGTCGATCAGGTTCCGGAGTACGATCTGAGTCTCGGTCGTTTCGAAGACGTCGACGCCGCTCAGTTCGGCGACTGTGTCCGCGATGACTGCCCGTCGGTGCGCGTCGTGCCCGTTGCGATCGACCAGCGTGATCCGGTCTACCCCCCCGATGTAGGACGCACGGATCGTCTCGCGTATCTGCTCGCTGCCGTACGTAGTAACGTCGATCGTTGCCGTCCACTCAGCGCCTTTTCCCTCCCCCGGTTTTACCACGAGGGTTCCGTCGTCGTCGGACGAGAGATACAGCAGCGACCCTGCCTCGACGTCCTGTTCCCGCGCCCATGGTTTGGGAAGCGAGACCGTGAACGTGGCACCACCCGCCAGCTGGACCTTCCGGGCCTCCATGTCGTCCGACGGATGGATGAGGGCCTATTCCAGCGTTTATATGTGGGGGACGAGGCTCTATCGAGAGCCACGTACCTCTGTGACCCGTCATAGAATCGTCGATACGGGGCAGGACGAGACGCCGATCCGTCGTTTCGTCGCCGTGATGGGTCCCTGCGCTACGTACGTCACTTTCGTGTCCTGACCCATATAGTGTAATAATATAAAGAACGAAACCCTGCTACCGTACCTTCCACGACGTGATGCGAACATCGACGCCCGGATTCCGACGGAGAGCGTTCCTGAGTGCGATCACCGGCACCGTGGCAGCCACCGCTGGAGCCACCAGCGTCTTCGGAGGGACAGACGACAACGCCGACAGCGATGACGATGACACCGATACGGCGAGACGCCCCCGGACTGAGCGGCGGACCTTCGAGGCGGCGGATGCGGGGGAGGCGCTCCTCGAACTCACCGCGTCCGCACCCGGAACCGACTGGATCGAGGAGAACAGCGAGTCCGCGGTCGTCACCGTCGCCCTCGACGGCGAGTACAACCAGGACGTCGTCCTGTTCCGGGGAGGCGAACGGTTTACCTATCCGCTGGCGCTCGGTCCGGTCGAGTCGGGCGAGCACACCGTGACGGTGACGTACGATCCGGCGAAGTCGCCGGTCGGGTCCGATCGTGCGGTGGTTCACGGGACCGCGGCGTCGGTCGTCCCCGAGAGCGACGAGCGCGCGCTCGTTCACCGCTACTCGCCCGTCCTCTACGGCCGCGACCTCCCGAACGTCGCCGGGGACTACGAGAACGGGTACACTGACGTCCCGCTCCTGCTGTATCACACGACGTCGACGGACGACGAGACGGGCCACACGACAATCGAGTACACCGTCATCTGGTCGAACGAGGACGGCGGCACCGACACGCCTGGATTAATGGGCAGTTGGGGTCGGACGACCGACATCGAGTGGATCTACCGAGTGACGGTCGACGACGACGGCGAGATCGTCTCCGAGGAGTACCAGGGCAACGGTCACACGACGCTCCCGTTCACGGGGGCGAAGATGGGCGATCATCCGCTCCTCGAGACGTCGACGATCAACAACATGGTCGCGAAGGTGAACGACCCGGACGACTCGACGGGGTATCGGTTCTTCCTCGATCCCTCCCGGACGCTCCCCGAGGGCCGAGCGCGCGAGGCGATGATGGATCGCAACCCGTGGACGTACGAGATCATGGCCAAGGGGATGGTCCGCGAGGGCCGGCTCGAATCCGTCGACGAGCCAACGACGACCCCCGCAGTGTCCGACCTGCGGAACTACCTCTACGTCGAGTTCGACAAGGAGACGACGTATGAGACGGATCCGGTGAGCGAGGAGGCCGCCGTAGGAACGGCGCTCGCTGTCCGTCTGACCGACGGCTCCGCGTGGTACACGTCCCATCACGGCGACCCTGACGCGACGGTCGTCCGGAACGACCCCGCCGCGACCACCGTCGAACTACCCCCCGGAACCGACGGGACGGACGTGGCGGCGATCGAGGCCCGCTCGGTGCCGCTCGGCAAACAGCCCGCGGACTACGAGACCGTCGTGTCGTCGATCGAACGCGCCTTTTTCCTCGGCGACGACTACCTGCCCACGGAGTCCATCGTCGAGTGGAACGGCTCCGTCACGCTCACGCCTCAGAACCCCGACGCCTGCCTCTGGCGTCGAGACACCGAGCGTTGAAGGGCTGCGAGTGTCCGAGCCGGCTGCGGTGAACGGGTCGTGGCCGATCCCGAAGCCGTGGCTGCCGCCATTCGTCGCTACCCTGCCGACTCCTGCTATCCCAGCGGGAGACCGCGAGCGAAGTACGGCGGTCCGGAGAGGTGACCCCTAAAACCGTCACGCATCCCCGGATCGCCCGCGAGGGACAGTCCCGCGGTGGTCAGCGTTATCCGCTTGGAAGCGAGCGGACGTGACGCGCTATGCGGATCGCCGGATCCGAAGGTCGGCGACGGTGGGGAGGTGGTCGGAGACGAGCGTCTCCTCGCTGATCCCTGCGTCCTCGACGGCGACGCCGTCGGCGCTGGTGAACACGTAATCGATGCGCTTCTCGGGTGCGGAGTCGGTGTACACCGCGGGGTAGGTGTACGAATCGCCGTTCCCGACGGCGGCGAAGGCGTCGACGTACTCGCCCGTCATGGCCTCTATCGGCCCCGAGTCGGGCGTGGCGTTGAAGTCGCCCGTGATCACCTGCGGGTCGGAGACGTCGGCGGTGGCGTCCAGTATCGCCTCCACCTGCGCCGCGCGTCGTCGTTCGAACAGGTGATCGAGGTGCGTCGTGTAGAAGCGGATCGTCTCACCCTCGACCTCGACGGTCGTCTCCTGAAGCCCGCGCGGTTCGTTGTACGCCCCCTCCTCGACCTGCGGGGACGGCAGTTCGTAGTGCGCGGAGTCGAGGATGGGGTACTTCCGCTCGGTCAGGATAGCGGTCCCGTACCTGCTCTGCTCCTCGCAACTGCTCTCGTAGTCGGTGATGTTTGCGGCGTAGTCGACGTGCATGCCGAGGCGGTCGGCCAACCGCCTCGGCTGATCGTCGCAGCGACTCCGCGACGCCAGATGTTTATCGACCTCCTGGAGCGCGACCAGGTCCGCACCGGACCGGACGATCAGGTCCGCGATCCGCCGCAGATCGTACACCCCGTCCATGCCCGTGCCGTGATGGATGTTCCAGTTGAGCACCCTGATCGAGGTGCCCTCGCCGTCGGGTTCCGAGGCGTGCGACTCGTTCGAACTGTTCCGGGCGGCACCGCCCGGCCTCGTCGCCCCGAGGCCGAGGGCCGCCGCCCCCGTGCCGACGACGAACGTCCGCCGTTTCACCGCACCCGTCGCCGGGTCCGTGACCGTCCGTTCCGCGTCGCGTCCGTCTCCTGATTCGGACATTACGACGGAAGACCCGCGCAGATCCGGGTAATACTATTATATTTCGTATATTTACCCATCGGTGATCGTCGGGCAGCCTACGTCCGAACCCGTCCGACGCTGATAGCTACGTTCGACTCCGGAGTGATGGAGGGGGTGTTCCGCTCGGTGGGGGCCTCGAACCACGGTCGGAGGCGCTCCTCCTCGTTTCTCATCCCACCGGTCGCTCGTTCCTCCTCGCTTCGTTCCGGGAGAAAGAGCCGGTGGGGGGATTTGAACCCTCGACCTAATCCTTACGAAGGATTCGCTCTGCCAGCTGAGCTACACCGGCGCGTTCGACGCCTCGGAACGCACTCGATAGTGGTGCCAAGAGGAGTATAAGGATTGCGGAGTGCCGCCGCCGTGTCGCGGCGTGACGGACCGTCCGGTACCGGTCACGTACGGCCCTACCCGACGAATCCCCGGCTCACAGCGCGATCGCGAGCACGACGCCAGCGAGGATGACGGCGAAGACGACGATGGTGACGAACAGGAAGAATCGATCGGCCGCACTCATGTCTCTCTCATCGGTGGCGCAGACGGTAAGGCTGTCTCCCGGATCGTCAACTGCTGTGGACGCTCGCCCGTCGATCGTCGGTCCGCTTCCTCCCGTCGCGGTCGAGCGTGCGCTCGGCCGCCGCCGCGAGCTGGTCCACCAGCGTCGTGACGGC
Source organism: Halomarina halobia (assembly GCF_029338575.1). Lineage (GTDB taxonomy): Archaea > Halobacteriota > Halobacteria > Halobacteriales > Haloarculaceae > Halomarina > Halomarina halobia. Next base: position 1,109,394 of record NZ_CP119992.1, on the reverse strand, counting down.
CTCCTCGTGGTCGCCCTTCGACCGGTACACCGCAGCGGGGGTGACGTCGAGGTTCCTGTACTCGTCGAGCGCGTCCTCCGCGAGGTCGCCCCGTACGTGCATGTATCGCGCGATGCGGTCGAGCAGCGCGTGATAGTGGATGAGCTCTCGCTTCCTCATGATAGCCACCCTAGGTTTTAGGAGTACCTAAAACCTTCGCGGTAGTACGAAAACGCGTCGAGACGAACGTTCAACAGAGGTCGAGCGTCGCGTAGACGTGGCCGCCGTCGGTGACGGTGACGCCCACCCCGACGCGGTCCGCGTAGCGGTAGGTGAGTTTCGTCCGGGCGTCGGGATCGTCGGTCCAGCGCGTCACGACGGTTCGGGCGATGGCGCGCTCGTCGGGCACGTCGGTCGCGTCGAGTTCGACGCGCGAGATCGTCTCGAGTTCGCGCCCCTCGCGCACGCCGGAGCGCGTGTCGTCGGGGACGCGACACTGACCGTAGAGGTCGAACCTCTCGTACCGCCCGAGCGTGTCGTAGCCGGCGGCGGCGTGGGAGGGGTACCCCTGCGCGGCCATGTTGTCGCTGTGGAACTGCGCCATCTCGTCGAGGGCCTCGCCGCGCGCCAACGTCGGGTCCTCCCCGGCCACGTCGGCGCGCACCTCCGCGTTGACGACGGCGACGATCTCCCGCTCTATCGCCGCCGCGTCGACCTCCTCAGCGGAGAACTCGGGTTCGTCCGCTCCCTCCGCCCCGCCGGCGTCCGTCCCGTCGGTCCCATCGGCACCGCCAGTCCCGTTCGCCCCGTCGGTATCGTTCGCGGAGCCGTCCGACGACGCGTCGGTCGCGGCCGACCCGTCGGACAGTTGCATCCCGAGGAGGCCGCCGACGGCCATCGACGCGAGCACGAGACCGCCGATGACGACGAGGAGGACCCTGTTTCCCATCGTCCGTCGCTAGACGCCGATAGACATCTAATTTTCGAATACTATCTCTAAAACAGACTACTTCGTGACTGATTCGAAACCGAGCGTTGCGGCGCGCGGGACGGAACCGCGTCGACCCGATCGACGCGGTTCAGTCGCCGTCCGCGTCTCCCGTGCCCTGGCCGGGGCGGAGTCCGTCACCACCGCCTCGACCGTCCCGCCGGCCCTGTCGGTCGCGGCCGTCCTGCTCGTCCTGTCCGTCCCGTTCGTCCCCGCCGGCGTCGTGTCCTCCGACCCCCTCGCGTCGGCCGAGAGCGGTCACCGAGGGGGTCCCGGTGACGGGGTTCCTCCGCACCGCCGTCCGGGCGTCGAACGCCCGTTCGACGACGGCCTCGGTGAGCACCTGATCGGGCGGGCCCGCGGTCAGCACCGCTCCGTCGGCGAGGACGACTAGCGCGTCGCAGTAGCGCGCCGCGAGGTCGAGGTCGTGGATGGCGGCGAGCGCGGTTCGACCGTCGTCGACGAGGCCGGAGACGAGGTCGAGCGTCCGGACCTGGTGATTGACGTCGAGGCTCGCGGTCGGTTCGTCGAGGAGGAGCACCGGGGTCGCCTGCGCGAGCGCGCGGGCCAGGAGGACGCGCTGGCGCTCCCCGCCGCTGACCTCGCCGACCGGCCGGTCGGCGAGGTGGGCGACGCAGGCCCGCTCGAGCGCCCGTTCGACCGCGTCCGCGTCGTCGTCGCCGGCGCGTTCGAACCGGCCCGTGTGCGGGGTCCGCCCCATCGCGACGACGTCGCGCACGGAGAAGTCGAAGCCGAGGGAGGTGTCCTGCGGGACCGTGGCGACCAGGCGGGCGCACTCGCGGGCGGACAGCGACGCGACCGGCCTGCCGTCGACCGTCACCTCGCCCCGATCCGGCGTGAGTACGCCGTTTACGGTTCGGAGGAGGGTAGTCTTTCCAGCGCCGTTGGGTCCGACGAGCGCGACGAACGATCCCTCCGGCACGTCGAACGAGACGCCGTCGAGCACGCGCGCGCCGCCGAGGGTCACGGCGACGTCCTCGACTACGATCACAGCGCGTGCACCTCCCGGCGGCGGAGCAGGTAGAGGAAGAAGGGCGCGCCGATCGCCGCGGTGACGATGCCGACGGGGAGTTCGCCCGCGCCCGACCGGGCGAGCGCGTCCGTCAGCACGAGGAAACTGCTCCCGGCGAGCGCGCTGGTCGGGAGGAGGATCCGGTGATCGGGGCCGACGAGCAGGCGCATCACGTGCGGGACGATGAGGCCGACGAAGCCGATGACGCCCACGACGGCGACGGCGACGGCGGTCATCAGCGTCGAGACCGCGAGCAGGATCCGCTTGGTGCGCTCGACCTCGATGCCGAGCGTGCGCGCGTCCTCCTCGCCCAGCAGGAGGACGTTCAGGTCGCGCGCGTAGGCCGCGAGCACGGCGAACGAGGCGAGCACGATCGGGAGCGTGAGCGTCACGTCGTTCCACCCCGCCCCGTGGAGGTGGCCCATGAGCCAGTAGAGCGCGCGTTCGAGGCTGTCGCCGGCCTGCACGAGCAGGAAGGACACGACCGCGCCGAGGAACGTCTGGACGGCGACCCCCGCGAGCAGGAGGGTCGCGACCGGGGTTCGGCCGTCCTTCGAGGCGATGAGGTAGACGAGCGCGGCGGCGGCGAGCGCGCCCGCGAAGGCGACGGCCGCGATCCGCACCCCGGCCGGGAGCCCCGCGACTAGCGCGGGCGGGCCGACCACGATGGCCGCCACCGCTCCCACGGCGGCCCCCGAGGAGACACCGATGATCGAGGGATCCGCCATCGGGTTGCGGAAGAACCCCTGCATCACCGTCCCCGCGGCGGCGAGGGCGAAGCCGACGACCGCCGCGAGCGCGATGCGGGGGAGCCGGAGCCGGACGACGATGATCTCCGTGGCGCGGCTCACCTCGAAGGCGAAGGGATGGACGTACCCCACGTCGATCGCGAGCCACGACACCTGACCGAGAAGCGGCAGCCGCGCCGGCTGGGACGCGACCGACGCCGACGCCGGCACCGCGACAGCGTTGAGTATCGCCTTCGTCACGTCGAGCGCGGCGAGGTCGACCGACCCCAGCATGACGCTCCCGACGATCGACGCGAACAGCGCCGCCGCTAGGCCGACCGACCACGCGACCGTCCGCACCCAGCGCCGCATAATCACAAGCCCGGTTGGATTAGGCAAATACTTATTGAATACCGGCCGACGGGTCAGATACATGCGTTCCAGCGTACTCGTCTCGCTCGTGGTCCTGCTCGTCGTCGCCCCGGCGAGCGCGGTCCCCGCGGGCGCGACACAGCAGGACCAGGCACAGTGTTCGTTCCCCTACAGCGCGACCGACTCGACGGGCGCTAACGTGACCGTCGCGGAGGACCCCGGGCGCGTGGTGGCGCTGCAGGCGAGCACCGCCCAGATCCTCTGGGAGATCGGCGCGAAGGACAGGGTGGTGGGGATGCCCGTCCGGTCGTACACCGCGTACCTGGACGGTTCCCGGGAGCGCGAGGACGTGCTCACCGAGGACGGTTCCGCCGTGGACGTAGAGCGGGTCGTCTCGCTCGAACCGGACCTCGTCATCGCGCCGGGGAGTATCTCCGACGAACAGATCCAGCAGATCCGGGACGCCGGGATCCCCGTCTACAAGTTCGCCTCCGACACGTCCATCGAGAGCATCTACGACCAGATCGAGCGCGTCGGTCGGCTGACCGGCGAGTGCGAGGGGGCGGCGGAGACCGTCTCGACGATGCGCGAGCGGGTCCAGACCATCGAGGGGGCCGTCGAGGGCGAGGAGCGACCGCGGGTGCTCTACACGTTCTACGGCTACACGGCGGGCAACGGCACGTTCATCGACAGCATCATCACCGCCGCGGGCGGGCAGAACGTCGCCGCCGAGGCGGGCATCCAGGGGTACGCCCAGATCAGCGAGGAGCAGGTCGTGAAACAGGACCCCGAGTGGATCGTCACGCCCAACGACGCCCCGCTCCCGAACGGGACCGCCTACCAGAGCACCACCGCCTACCGGCAGAACCAGACGCTCACCGTGAACGCCAGCCTGATGAACCAGGCCGGACCGCGCGTCGTCGAACCGATGACGAAGCTCGCGACGGCGTTCCACCCCGAAGCGGTCGCACAGGCGACGAACGGAACCGGCGCGCCCGCGAACGACACTGACGACGCGAACGGTACGGACGGGGCGAACGCCTCGGGCAACGAGACCGACGGTAACGACTCCGACGGAACGGACGGAAGCGGGCCCGGCTTCGGGGTCGCCGCCGCCGTCGTCGCCCTCGTCGGCGCGGCGCTGCTCACGCTCCGCAGGCGATAGCGCGGTCGACCGCCGGCATCGCTCTTCGCGTCGATCGCCCGCAGCGGTGACCGACAGCGGCGGTTTGTGCGTGTTCTTCGAAACCTAGTTCACCCTCCCGTGGGGTATCGAGCACATGGTCGAGAACGTCATCTGGCCCGCCGCCCTCGACGCCAACTGCTCTCGGAGCGAGGGGCGGCGCGTCTCGCTCGAACTCGCCGTCGAGGACCCGACGGTGGACGAGATCGCCCGGGCCGTCCAGCAGGTCGGTTACGACGCCGTCATCGAACGCGACAAGACCTATCCCCGGGAGTACGAGCCCCGCGGGCGCGTCCTCGTCCAGAACGCCGACGACGCCGGCAAGAGCGACCTCCTCCAGGCCGTGGCGGCCTACGTCGCGGCCCTCCGCGCATGAGGCGCGTCGGCGAGGCGGTCCGGGCCGCCCAGGGACTCGTCGTCGTCCGCTCGCCCGACGAGTCCCGTCCGGACTTCGGCGTCCGGGTGCTCGACGAGAACCTCGACGCCGTCGGGCGCGTCGTGGACGTGTTCGGCCCCGTCTCCCGCCCCTACGTCGCCGTCTCGCCCGACGACGACGTGCGCCCCGCCGGCCTGCTCGGAACGAAGCTCTACGCCCGGTGAGGACCGGGCCGTCGGTCAAGCACAACGCACAAACGACGCCTCTCCCTCGAACCAGGTATGAACAGACGGGCGTACGTCGCCGCGGGCGCGACGGTCCTCATCTTCCTGCTCGTGCAGGTCGGCGCGCTGGCGATGGTCGAGCCGTTCCAGTCGGCCGGGCTACAGACCGTCGAGGACCCGCGGGACCCGACGAACAGCCTCCTCTACCTCGTCGCCATCCTCGTCGCCACGGGCGCGATGCTCGCGGCGTTCAAACTCGGCGGCGACGCGGTGATCCGACTGTTCATCGTCCTCTCCGGCGGGCTGCTCTCGTACTACGTCTTCCTCGTCCTCCTGCCGCCGGTGGCCGTCGTCGGGGGCTTCAGCGGGTCCGCCCTCGTCGCGGCGGGCGCGCTGGCGCTCGCGCTGCTCGTCTACCCGGAGTGGTACGTCATCGACGCGACGGGCGTCGTGATGGGCGTCGGCGCGGCGGCGCTGTTCGGCATCAGCTTCGGCCTCCTCCCCGCACTGCTCCTGCTGACGGCACTCGCCGTCTACGACGCCATCAGCGTCTACGGCACCGAACACATGCTCACGCTCGCCGCCGGCGTGATGGATCTCCGCGTTCCGGTCGTGCTGGTCGTCCCGCTCACGCTCGGCTACTCGTTTCTGGAGGAGGAGGGGGCGGCGCGCGTCTCGGACGAGGGGGCGACGCCGGACGGCGGCGACGCGGGGGCGACCCCCGCCGACCTCGACGACTCCGCGAACGCCGACGGCGGGGGCGAGGACGACTCGGAGGGCGTCGACGGGCCGGATCCGGCTGAGCGCGACGCCTTCTTCATCGGCCTCGGCGACGTGGTGATGCCCACCATTCTCGTCGCCAGCGCGGCGTTCTTCCTCGAGACGCCCTCCCTCGGCGTCCCCGGCCTCCCGACGCTCACCCTGCCCGCGCTCACCGCGATGATCGGAACGATCGCCGGCCTGCTCGTGCTCGTCGGGATGGTGATGCGCGGTCGGGCGCACGCCGGCCTCCCGCTGCTCAACGGCGGCGCGATCGGCGGCTACCTCGTCGGCGCGCTCGCCGCGGGGGTCCCCCTGCTGCGGGCGCTCGGGATCTGACGCCACCACCTTTTGAACTGCCACCTTTTACTGCGGTCGCGTGCGGCCGACCCGCTTCGCGGTCGGCCGCGGCTCCCTGGTAAAAGCTGGATCAAAACCCTCCTCACCCCCTCAGTCGCTTCGCTCCTTCGGGGGTTCCGTCGGTCCGCTCGCTCACTACGTTCGCTCGCGGCTGCCGCGCTGGCGTCGGCGGTGGTAAAACCAATATCCCGTCCATACCTTTATGTCAGAGAGCGGGACCAGAGCCCCTCGTGACGTGACCTTCGTCGCGGGGCGCTCCGCGGTTGCGCGACGCCACGCCCCGCGAACCACCCCCGCCGCGGCGTCGCCTGTCCGCCAATACCGGTCGCCGCGCTCGCCGGAACTCCGAAGGTCCGACGCGCCCGCACGCTCCCCCGGGTCGCCCGTTCCCCACTAGCCGCACCTCGACGAGTGCCGCTATCGGCCCGTCAGCGCCTCGCTCCCCGGCGCGAGGTCGACGTACTCGCCGAGCCCCTCGCCGGTCGCCTTCTCGTAGAGCATGTGCGCCGCGGCGACCGTCTCGATCGCGGTGCCACCGCTGTCGAACACCGTGATCTCGTCGTCGCTCTCGCGCCCCGGCACGTCGCCCGCGAGCACCTCGCCCAGGTCGCCGTGGAGGTGATCCTCGCCCACGACGCCCTCCTCGACGGCCTTGAGGAACGATCCGGCGTCCTGCGCGGCGCGGGCGCGCAGGTCCACTACGTACGTCGCGCGCTCGACGGTGGTCGCGTCCAGTTCACGCTTCTCGGGGTCGTACCGCCCCATCGCGGTGACGTGCGCCCCCGGTTCGAGCAGATCGCCGTCGAACACCGGTTCGTCGGCGTTCGTCGCCGTGATCACCACGTCCGCGCCCTCGACAGCGGCGTCGCTGGAGGCGACCGCGCCGACGCTCGCGTCGTACTGGCCGTTCGCCTCGCTGGCGAACGCCTCGCGGTGCTCCTTCGTCGGCGAGTAGACGTTCACCGTCTCGAACTCCCGAACGGTCATCGTCGCCGCGAGCTGGCCGCGCGCCTGCGCGCCGCTCCCGATGATCGCGAGGGTGTCGGCGTCCTCGCGGGCGAGCGCGTCGACGCCGACGGCACCGGTCGCGCCGGTCTTGAACGGGTTCATGCTCGCGCCGTCGAGGAGCGCGAGGGGGTCGCCGGAGCGGGCGTCGAACAGCGGCAGCACGAAGTGGACGTCGCCGCGCTCGAACCCGCCGGCGTAGGTGTAGCCGCCCATCGCACCCGTCTCCGGCAGGATGGCGAGGTAACCCGTGAGCATCCCCGCCGGGTCCTCGCTGACGAGCCTGGTTCGCGGTTCTGCGGGACCCTGCTGGCGGTAGCCCTCGCGGACGGCCTCGACGTATTCCGCGGGCGTCGCGAGCCCGGCGAGTTCGCCGCTGGTGAGAAAGAGCGTCTCGGTCATGTGACGGACATGAGAGGGGCGCGGCTTAGCGTTGGTGGCTGAGGAGATGGAGTCGGTTCTCGTTCGGAACGACCGGCGATCCCGTCAGTCGGCGTTGACGGGCGAGCGGTCGCGGGCCATCGGTTCGTCGGTCGGGCCGTTGACGAACATCGCGTGCCCCATGACGGCGACGGCGACGAGCGCCGCGACGGGGACGGCCGTGGTGAGTTCGACGCCCGCGAGCGTGAGAAGGGCGGTGATCCCTACGAGCGAAACCGGAATGATGCCCAAGACGACATCGTAGTACCCAGTCATAATCTATCATAACAAACGGTGATCTACTACTAATATCTTTTGCTGTAATGGTCTGATATCTTCGGTCGTAGCGGACGGATACCTACAACCGAACTCCAGCTAAATGCGTGTGTAAGTTATGAGTTGGTTCCGGGGGGAAAACCGGCAGACGTGGCGGGGTCGTTCGTCACGTAAGTACTCGTCGGTCAGGTCAAGCTTGACCACGGGGACCGACGGCTTGAAATGGATGGTGTCGGGAGTGATACTGTGAATCGAAACGATCGGGCAATCACGGGGCTCGTGATGCTGGCGCACTCGATGGTGCACACGTACGAGTTCGCCTTCCCCGTCCTCATCACGGTCTGGTTGGCCCAGTTCAATACGACCGCCGCCGTCATCGGCGGCATCGTGGGCGTCGGGCTGGCGCTGTTCGGGCTCGGCGCGCTCCCGGCCGGGGTGCTGGCGGACCGGATCGGTTCCCAGCCGCTCATCGTCGCAAGCCTCGTCGGGATGGGCGGATCCTTCTTGCTGTTGAGCGTCGCGCCAAACCTGGTCGTGATCACGCTCGCCCTCGTCGTCTGGGGCGCGGCCGCGAGCGTCTACCACCCGGCGGGTCTCTCGCTCATCACGCGCGGCGTCGAGGAGCGCGGCACCGCCTTCGCCTACCACGGGACGGCGGGCAACGTCGGCACCGCTCTCGGCCCGTTTCTCACCACCGTCCTCCTCTTCCTGTCGGGCGACGACTGGCACCTCGTCGCCGCGCTGCTCGCGCTTCCGGCGCTCGCCGGTGCACTGTTCGCGCTCCGCGCGAACGTGAACGAGACGGCGGCGGTCGCGGCTGACGGCGGGACGAGCAAGGCGAACCCGGGTATCGACTCGCTCGGCGAGTTCGTCGCGACCTCGCGGAAGCTGTTCGTCGGCGCGTTCGTCCTCGTGTTCGCCGCCGTCATGTTCTCCGGCATCTACTATCGCGGCATCCTGACGTTCCTCCCCGAGTTGCTCTCCGGGTTCGACGTCATCCGACCCGTGGAGCTGTTCGGGCGGGAGTTCACGCCCGCCAACTACATCTACACGTTCCTGCTCGGCGTGGGCGTCCTCGGTCAGTACGTCGGCGGGAAGCTGACCGACCGCGTGCCGCTCGAACTCGGCCTCGCGGTCGGCTACGGAACCCTCGGGCTGGTCGCGCTCGCGTACCTCCCGGTCGCCGCCGTCGGCGTCGTCCCGCTGCTCGCGCTCAGCGCCGTCCTCGGCTTCTTCCTCTTTCTCGTCCAGCCGTTCTACCAGGCGACGGTCGCGGAGTACACGCCCGCCGACGCGCGCGGGCTCTCCTACGGCTACACCTACCTCGGCGTCTTCGGCGTCGGCGCGCTCGGCGCGCCCATCGCGGGCACCGCCCTCCAGTACCTCTCGGCGGGTCCGCTGTTCGTCATCCTCGCCGCGTTCGCGGGCGGCGCGGCGGCGATCGGCGTCGTCCTGCTCAGGATGAGCCGACGACGCTGACCGCGACCCGCCACGGTACCAGCAGGGCGAAGCCGACGCCCAGCGAGACGAAAAAGAAGGTCACCGCGAAGTCGCCGTGAAACAGCGCGGTCGCCCGCAGCGCCTGCCCCACGACCGCCGCCCCGGACCACGCGATGACGGTGTAGACGGCGGCGGTCCGGCTCGATTCGCGTACCCCGTACAGCCCGACCGCCGGGGCGACGAGCAGCCACCCGACGAGGAAGGGCAGGGCGGTCGCGAGGACGTACCCCGGATTCGAGAGCGCGAAGTCCCGCCCGCCGTGGCTGACCACGCCGAGCAGGGCGAACGTACCGATGAGTAGCAGGTCGCCCGCGGCGAGTCCGAGCGTCGTCGGGGAGGCATCGATGCGGCCCCGGAGGGCGGCCGTCGTCGTGCTCATGCGCCCACCTCGGCGCGCCGCGGACTTGACTCCCCCGTTCCGTCGGGGTCGCCACCGGGAGCTACAAACGCCGCCGGGCGCTACGACTGCCCATGCAGTTCGCGGTGCTCGGCTGGCCCGAGGACGGTCCCACCCTCCGCCTCGACCACCGGCGGTTCGCCTACGCCGGGAAGTTCGCCATGTCGAACACCGGCAAGGCCGTCGCGCTCGCGGACGGGATCGCGCCCGACGACCTCCCCCCGGCCCGCGAGGCCGCGGCCGAGGGCGTCCTCGCCGCCTGCTCGTTCAACGAGGACCGCACGGATCCCGACGCGCTCTGGATCCGCTACGTCACCACCCGGCGCGACCGACGCGGCGAGGGCCTCGGCACGCGCCTCGCGGCCTTCACCGTCGCTCGCGCCCGCGAGCGCGGCTACGGGCGCGTCCGCATCGCCGTCAACAACCCCTTCGCCTACCACGCGCTCTCGAAGGCGGGCTTCGGCTACACCGGCCGGCGGACCGGCCTCGCGGAGCTCGTCCTCGAACACCCGAGCGACCGCGCGCGCTATCGCGAGGGGCTCTCCGCCTACGCCGAGCGCGACCTGACCGACGACGAGCGGGCGTTCGTCGAGGCGAAGCGCGAGGCGGGTGCGCCCGAGGTCGTCGTCGATCCCGACCGGATCTGAGCGGCGGTCGCTCGTCCACGACGAGCCGGTGCTCACGGGGAACGTGAAACACTTCGAGCGTATCCCCGACCTGACCCTCGAATCGTACGAGAAGGAGTGAATCGCGATCGGGTGCCGGGTATCGACCGACGGGCGACATCGTCGGATCGGGGACCGTACGGTACGACTCTGGACCCGGGCGGCGGGCGATACACTTGACGCCCCGAATCCGAGCCTTGATGGGTCCTCCGGGGGAATATCGGGTGATGGGAAACGCAGCGTTGCGACAGCTCGCGGTCATCGAGGACGTCCCCCTCTCCGCCCTCGCCGGGAGCGTCGTCGCCGTGGACGCGCACAACTGGCTCTACCGCTATCTGACGACGACGGTGCGGTTCACGTCGGCCGGAGCGTACACGACGGCGGCGGGCGAGGAGGTGGCGAACCTCATCGGCGTGGTCCAGGGGCTCCCGAAGCTCCTCGAACACGACGTGACGCCGGTGTTCGTCTTCGACGGCGGCGTCTCCGACCTGAAGGAGGCGGAGATCGCGGATCGGCGCGACCAGCGCGAGCGCTACGAGGAGCAGCTGGAGGAGGCCCGCGAGGCGGGCGACGCGATCGAGATCTCGACGCTCGAATCGCGCACCCAGCGCCTCACGCCCCTGATCCAGGAGACGACCCGAGAGCTCCTCAGGCTCCTCGACGTGCCGATCGTCGAGGCCCCCGCCGAGGGCGAGGCGCAGGCGGCGCACATGGCCCGGAAGGGGCGGGTCGACTACGTGGGAAGCGAGGACTACGACGCCCTGCTGCTCGGCGCGCCCCGGACCCTCAGACAGCTGACGAGCTCGGGCGACCCCGAGCTGATGGACTTCGAGGCGACGCTTTCGAGACACGACCTCACCTGGGAGCAGCTCGTCGACGTGGGCATCCTCTGTGGGACTGACTTCAACGAGGGCGTCCCCGGCATCGGCCCGAAGACGGCGGTCGAACTCGTCCGCGAGCACGGCGACCTCTGGGCGGTCTTCGAGGCGCGAGACGTCTACGTCGAGCACGCCGACCTGATCCGCGAACTCTTCCTGAACCCGACGGTCACCGACGACTACGACTTCGAGACGGCGCTCTCGCCGGACGTCGACGCCGCCCGCGTCTACGTCTGCGAGGAGTGGGAGGTCCCGGAGAGCGAGGTCGAGCGCGGCTTCGAGCGCATCGAGGAGTCGGTCGCCCAGACGGGGCTCGACGACTGGCTCTGAACCGGCGTCAGTCTTCGCCGCCGACTGTCTCCCTCCCGGGTGACTCTCCCGTCGCGGTCGTTCACTCGTCGCTGTCGTTCACCGTACGTGTCATACGAACGAACGAAATACTCGGGCGTTGTACAACCCGGGGCCCATGACGGCAGTAAAAGTCATCAAGGTACTCGGCACGTCGAACGAATCGTGGGAGGACGCCGCTCAGGAGGCGGTCAGACAGGCGAGCGAGACCATACACGACATCTCGGGCGTCGAGGTCGAAGACTGGACGGCGTCCGTCGAGGACGGGGAGATCGTCGAGTACAAGACCACGGTGGAGATCGCCTTCCCGGTCAAGGCACAGCAACGCGGTCAGAAGTCCGGCGGTCGGAGCGTCATCCAGCGCCTTCGACCCATGTCGCGCTGATAGGGAGTATCGTAGCCAGCCGGAGGCACAGTGAGCCTCGGCTGGCCGAGGGGATCGATGCTCACGGTGCGAATCGATGGAGTACTACGATACTCCATATGAGCCCTCGCGCTTTTTACCCGTCGCGGTTCGAGGTGGGGGTATGACCCCCGAAGACGTAGAGCGGCTCATCGAGGCGGGCGTCGAGGACGCCGACGCCACCGTCACGCGACCGCGCGACCCGGACGACGACACGCACCTGGCGGCGGTCGTCGTCTCGCCCGCCTTCGAGGGCAAGCCGCTCGTCCAGCAACACCAGCTCGTCTACGACGCGCTCGGCGATCACATGACGCGGGACATCCACGCGCTCGAACTCAGGACGTACACGCCCGAGGAGTACGAGGCGCGATAACGGTCCGGCCCGCTGACGAACCGAAACCGAAGCGGTCGAACTGAAAGGGTGATTCGGACGGATTCGGGCCGGATCCGATCCGGAGCGGTCAGTCGAGTCGGGCCTCCGCGGCCGTCATCCGCGAGAGGTCGCGGTTGCGGAGGGTCTCGCCGGTCGCCCCGTCGAAGATGTGGATCACGTCCTCCGGGATGCGGGCCACCACGGTCGTGCCGCGCTCGATCAGGCGCATCCCGCCCACGACCGCCACGAACGTCTCACTCCCGTCGGGGAACGTCAGGTAGACGTTGTTCTCGTCGCCCATCGGTTCGACCACGTCCACCGTCGTCACGAAGTCGTGCTCGCCGCTCGCGGTGCCGACGATCTCGACGTCCTCGGGGCGCACCCCGAGGGTGAGGTCGGTGGCCCCGTCGAGCGCCCGAACCGTCTCCTCGGAGAGGGAGTACTCGAAGCCGTCGCCGCGGAGGGTGTCGCCCTCGCGCTCGACGGCGAAGAAGTTCATCGACGGCTCGCCGATGAATCCCGCGACGAACTCGTTTCGGGGCTCGTGGTAGCACTCGAGCGGCGTGCCGACCTGCATCAGCTCCCCCTCGTTGAGGATGGCGATGCGGTCGCCCATCGTCATCGCCTCCGTCTGGTCGTGCGTGACGTAGACGGTGGTGACGCCCAGTTCCTCCTGGAGGCGCTGGAGTTCGGTGCGCATCTCGGCGCGGAGCTTCGCGTCCAGGTTGGAGAGCGGTTCGTCCATCAGGAACACGGAGGGATCGCGGACGATCGCCCGGCCGAGCGCGACGCGCTGCTGCTGGCCGCCGGAGAGTTCGCCCGGTTTGCGGTCGAGCAGCGGTTCGATGCTCAGCATCGCCGCCGTCTCCTCGACCCGCTCGTCGATCTCGTCGTCGGGGAGGTCGGTCGACTCCTCCAGCCCGAAGCGCATGTTCTCCCGGACGGTCATGTGCGGGTAGAGCGCGTACGACTGGAACACCATCGCGATGTCGCGATCCTGCGGTTTCACGTCGTTGACTGGTCGGTCGGCGAGGCGGATCTCGCCGCCCGTGATCGACTCCAGCCCGGCGATCATCCTGAGCGTGGTGGACTTCCCGCAGCCGGAGGGACCGACGAGGACGAGGAACTCCCCGTCCTCGATGTCCATCGAGAGGTCGTCGACGGCGACGATGTCGCCGTCCCCGCTCCGGAACACCTTCGTGAGTCTGTCGAGCGCCAGGTCAGCCATCGTCGTACCTCGTTGTGTGCGTACGTGTCATTGTGGTTCTCACGTCGATACCCCCTTCGCGAACTCGTCTCCGAACAGCAGGTAGACGACGAGCGTCGGGATGGCGGCGACGAACGCGCCGGCCATCCGCAGGGCGAAGTCGAGCCCCTCGAGCGCCTCGCCGAGCCCCGAGAGCACGAGGACGACGGGGGCGGCCGGGCTGCTCGAACTCGAGACGAGGATGAGCGCGAACAGCAGGTCGTTCCATATCTGCGTGAACTGGTAGATGAGCGTCACGGCGAACATCGGCGTCGACAGCGGCAGGACGATGCGCCGGTAGATGCGCGCGAAGCTCGCCCCGTCGAGCCGCGCCGACTCGATGATGTCGTCGGCCATCCCCTTGTAGTACGACCGGAACAGCAGCGTACAGATCGGGATCCCGTACGCGGTGTGGGTGACGACGAGCTCCACGAGGTCGGCGTAGGCGGGCGAGACCATCGGGACCTGCCAGACGGGCGCGAGCCACTGTTCGAGCGGCGCGTAGATGGCCCAGAACCGCGAGAGCGGCACCAGCACCGCCTGGTAGGGGATGAAGATCCCCGCGATGAACAGGAAGAGGAAGGGGAGCTTCCCGCGCCACTCGATCTGCGTCAGGCCGTACGCCGCGAGGCTCCCCAGCGTCGCCGAGAGGATGGTCGCGGGGATCGCGAACACCAGGCTGTTCACGATCCCGCCGAGGAGCACGGCGATGGCCGTCTCCCACTTCGAGAGCGTGAAGCCGCTCGGCCCCGGCGGCGCGTACGGGGCGGTGCCCGCGATGGCCGGTCCGGTCTTGAACGCCGTCATCAGCCCGGCCTCGATCGGCGCGAGGAAGTACATGACGAACAGCGCCAGCACGAGATACAGCGCGAGACGAGTGAGCGTCACCTCGCCGTACAGGTAGCGGGCCTTCAGCCGCGCGGTCAGTGACGACGCGTCCCCGCTCATAGCTGCCCCCGCTTGTACTCGTAGTGCAGGTACGGCGTGATCACGCCGAGTGCCATGACGAACAGGAGGATGGCGATGGCCGAGCCGTAGGCCCAGTTCTGGTTCGAGAACGCCTCGCGGACCATCTTCGTCGCGAGGATGTCCGCGCCGTTCGGCGGTCGGTAGTTCGCCACCAGCGAGTAGAGGAAGTCGAACGCCTTCAGCGCGAACACCATCAGCACGACCGACGCGCTGACCATCGCGCCCTTCAACTGCGGGATGACGACCCGCCAGTACATCCGGACGGTGCTCGCGCCGTCGACGCGGGCGGCCTCGTAGTGGTCGTCCGGGATCGCGCGCAGCGCGGCGAGATAGACCACCATCGTGTAGCCGCTGAACTGCCAGACGAGCGCGAGGACGACGGCCCACAGCACCAGGTCGGGGTTACCGATCCAGTTGTACCGCCCCAGCCCGATCGCCGTCGTCAACCGGTTGACGATCCCGTTGTCGTAGTTGTACATCCACAGCCAGAACTGCGCGGTCACGACGAACGAGAGGCTCATCGGGAGCAGGTAGATCGTGCGGAGCGTGTTCTCGAACCGGACGCTCCGGTCGAGGAGGATCGCGAGCAGCAGCCCCAGGACGAGACAGACGGCGGTGAACGCGATCATCAGGACGAGGGTGTTCTTCGCCGCGTCGATGACTGCCGGATCGGTGAACGCCCGCGCGTACATCTCGAAGTCGAGGTTCGAGTAGTCGGCGGGTACGAACCCCTCGTAGTCGGTCAGCGAGATGAGGAAGTTCCACCCGATGGCCCCGTAGACGAAGAAGCCCATCAGGAGAAACGGCGGCAGCCAGAACGGGAGCGACTCGACGAAGTCCTCGCCGAACCGCCGGGCGAGGAAGCCGCGGTCCTCGCCGGACGTGACCGTCCCGCCGTCGGTCCGCGCGGCGTCCGCGCCGTCCCCCGTCAGTCGCCCGATAATCCGTCGAATGCTACGCATGGAGGGTGGTTACTCGGCGACCTTCTCGAGCATGCCCTGCGTCGCCGCGTCGACGTTGTACGGGCCGGTGAACTCGCTCGAGATGACGTCCTTCAGGTTCGTGAGCGTCTCGGGCGCGACGGCCAGCCCGTGTGCGAGGGTGGGCGGCTTGTTGGAGACGCTCCCGAAGTCCTCGATGGTCTCCGTGAGGTACGGATCGAACTGCTCGGTGTCCACGTCGGTCCGGGTCGGAATCGACCCCTTTCGGCTGTTGAACGCCACCTGCGCCTCCGCCCCGCCGACGTACTCCATGAACGTCTTGACGCCCTCGGGCGAGGGATTGTTACCCGGGTAGATGAACGAGTCGATGTGGAGGGTGTACATGTCCTCCGTGCCGGGGAACGGCACCCAGCCCCAGTCCTCGCCGTACGTCAGGTCGTTGCCCCGGTACGCGCCGGCAACCCAGTTGCCCTGGTGGATGAACGCGGCCTTGCCCTCCATGATCATCTGGTTGGCGGTGGTGAAGCCGATCGACGAGGCGTCCTCGTTGATGTAGTTCGCGAGGATCTCCTTCGTCGTCTCGAACGCCGACCTGACGGCGGCCTCGTCGCCCTCCCCCCTGATGTAGTCCATGTACGGCTGGTAGCCCTCCTTCCCGAGCATCACGACGGCCCACAGCTGGAGCGTGGTCCACGCGGCCTTCATGCCGTGGGCCATCGGGACCGCGTCGGTGTTCTGCGCGACGGCGTCCATCGCCTCGATGAGGTCCCGGGGGGACTTCAGCGACGCCGGGTCCACGCCGGCCTCCTCGACGACCTCGACGTTGTAGAAGAGGTTGTTGAGCCGGTGGGAGCCGATAGGCATGGCCGCCTTCTTGTCGTTGAACGTGCAGGCGCTGACCGCCTCCTCGACGTGCGCGTCCGCGAGACTCCCCTCCCAGACGTCCGAGAGGTCGCCGAGCACGCCCTCGTACTGGATGAGGTTCTTGCCCGGCCACCCGGCGAAGGCGCCCGGCGGGTTCTGGTTGCCGAGTCGCTTCGCGACCACGGTGTTCAGGTTCTCGTTGCCGCCGCCGCCGATCGGTTCGAACGTGATCTCGACGTCGGGGTGGGCCTCCCTGAAGCCGCCGAGGAGCGCCTCCGCGGCGTCCTTGCCGTCGCCGCCCGTCCACCCGTGGAGGACGTCGAAGGACCCGCCGGAGCCGCCGCCGGAGCCGTTTCCACCGCCGCTCCCACCGCCCCCGCCGAGACAACCGGCGAGGCCGGCGACGCCTGCCGCCGCCGTTCCCTTCAGTACGGTGCGCCGCGAGAGTCGACCTGCTACGTCATCCCTTGCCATTATATTACCCCCTGTGAAGGTTACGCGGAAAATACGGGAGCACGAACTTAACGCTTTCCAGTGTTAACTGGGGAGCGAGTAAATCTTTATCTACCTATAATAAGGAGAAGAATGAAAGACGCGATTAGACGCGGATGACCTGCAGCAGGGAGTAGACCGGCACGCCCTCGACCTCGTCGACGCCGCGCTTGTCGGCGAGGATGGCGCAGGCGACGGGGTTGCCGCCGCGTTCGCGGACGGCCTCGATCGTCTCGGTCAGGGTCGTCCCGCTGGTGACGGTGTCGTCGATGACGTAACAGTCGCGCCCCTCGACGTCCGCGAAGTTCCGGGAGAAGCTCCCGCCGAGGTCCTCGATGTCGCCCTCCTCCCACTGGTGCTTGCGCGGCGTGTACGTCGCGAGGTCGGTCTCGAGGTCGCTGGCGACGGCCGTCGCCAGCGGGACGCCCGCCTTCTCGATGCCCACCGTGACCTCGGCGGGGCCGTTCGCGTCGACCAGCAGGTCGGCGAGCGCCGAACCGACGTGGCCGAGGCGGCCGGAGTCCGCGCCGACGGCGCTCCAGTCGACGTGGATGTCGTCCGGTTCCCGGCGGGACGCGCCGGCGCTGGTGCCGGCGGTGGCCGCGTCGCCGCGCTCGACCAGCCAGCGGGCGGTCTCGCGCGAGACGTTCAGTTCGTCCGCTATTTCGCCCTTCGAGAGCCCTCGTTCGGCGAGCGTTGCTGCGTTCTGGATGAGGTCGTCTACGTTCTTCATAGTGTGTCGAACTCGAGTGCCGCCTTTATCACGGTGTCGTCGTCCCGGAAGGCCCGGTCGTAGTCCTCGACCCCGACGACGTCGGTGACGAGCGACTCCAGGACCCACTCGGGGAGCCCTGCGAGGGTCTCGACGGCGGCCTCGAAGTGGTCGCGGTTGGAGTTGACGCTCCCGACCAGCGCCCTGTTGTGGAGGACGAGTTCGCGGTGGAGCGCGCCGCCGTCGACTTCGAACGTCCAGTCGCCGGGAACCCCGAGGAGCGCCCCGACGCCGTTGGGCGCGAGCGCCGCGACGGTCTCCGTGGCGTGTCTCGCGTAGCCCGTCGCCTCGTAGACGAGGTCCATCGGCTCGTGGACGTCGGGGATCTCCGGTACCGGCGTCTCCCGCGAGTCGACGTACGTCGCGCCCAGATCCTCGACGAGGTCGATGGTCGGATCGGGGCGGTCCCGACGGCCGAGGCAGTACGTCCGCTCGACGCGCTCGCCGAGCATCGCGAGGGTGAGCAGGCCGAGCGAGCCGTTGCCGAGCACGAGCGCGCTCTCCGGCTCCCAGGCGAACGCCGACCGGCTCGCGTAGGCGTGTTCGAGCGCCTTCTCGGTGATACTGATCGGCTCGACGAGAAAGCCCCACTCGGCGAGGTCGCGCGGAAGCCGGACGAGGAACTCCGGCGCGCTGACGAAGTACTCGCTCATGAAGCCGTGCGCGCCGACGATGCCCCGCTCGACGTACGCACCCTCCGGGGCCATGTCCGGCTCTCCGCGCTCGAAGTACTCGTTAGTTCCGCTCGGCGGCCGGCGAACCGTCGGCGCGACGACGGTCCCCTCGGCGAGGTCGGTCCCGTTCGCGTCCGCGACGACGCCGACCGCCTCGTGACCGAGGACGAGGTGGTCCTCGCCGGCCGGGGGGCCGCCGTGCTCGCCCGCGACGACCTCGCGGTCGGTACCGTCGACGCCGACGCGCAGCGTGCGAACGAGCACCTCGCCGCCAGCGGGCACCGGCCGCGGTCGCTCGCGCAGTTCGGGGCCCGTCCCCCCTCGGGTGCTGACTACGGACCGCATTCGGCGTCCCTCATTGATAAATACTTATTCTGATCTGAGTTAAAACTTTTTCTCTACGCGCCGAGGGCGTTCGCCCCGTCCGACACCGATTCGGACCCGACCTGTTACGTCGATGGCGTGCGATGATCGACCGATGGCAGATCGAACTCACGCGGACGACACCGTGGATCCGCTCTCCCTCCACGGCGTCGTCCCGCCGACGGTGACCGCCTTCGCGGAGGACGAATCGCTCGACGCAGAGACCTCGGCCGCCCACGCCCGCTTCGTCGTCGACGGGGGCGCGCACGCCGTCTTCCCGCTCGGGACGAACGGGGAGTTCGCGCTACTGACCCCCGACGAGCGCGAGGCGGTGATCGCCGCCGTCGTGGACGAGGTCGGCGGTGACGTGCCGGTCATCGCCGGGGTCGGCGCGCCGAGCACGTACGAGACGGTGCGCCACGCCGAGCGCGCCGCGGACGCGGGCGCGGACGGCCTCGTCGTCGTCACGCCCTACTACTACCCGATCGACGACGCGGGCGCGGTCCAGCACTACCGCCGGGTCGCCGAGGCCGTCGAGGAACCCATCTACGTCTACCACATCCCGAGCAAGACGGGCAACACGCTCTCGCGCTCGGCGGTCGCGGACATCGCCGCCGTCCCCGGCGTCGCGGGGCTGAAGGACTCGAGCAAGGACGTCCCGTGGCTCGGACAGGTCATCGCCGACACGCCCGACCTCACCTACCTCGCGGGGTCCGACTCGCTGCTCCTCCCCGGGCTCGACCTCGGGTGCGCCGGGGCGGTCAGCGCCGTCGCAAACGCCTTCCCCGAACTCGTCTGCGACCTCTACGCCGCCTACGTCGACGGCGACCGCGAGACCGCGCGCGACCTCCAGTACACCGTCTACCGGGTCCGCGACGCGATCAAGCGCGGGCCGTACATGGCTGGCGTGAAGGCCGCCCTCGACCTGCGCGGGTTCGACGCCGGTCCGCTCCGCAGCCCGCTCCGCTCGATGAACGAGACCGACCGCGCGGCGCTCGAGCGGGACCTTCGCGAACTCGACCTGCTGTAGGGCGAGCGCGGAGCGTCGCGCATCCATCGTATCAAACTAATAAACATTTATTAATAATCGCAATAAATTATATTAACAGTAACCTGAGTAAACGTTGGGTGGAATGGCGTACCCATACAGCCCGCTGGTCGCGTTTCTCGTCGGCATCGCCGCCGTCGTCCTCCTGCTCGTGTACCTGGACCTCCCGGCGTTTCTCGGGCTCGTCATCGCGACGTTGATCGTCGGGTTCGTGACGCCCGCCGTCGCCCTGGCGGAGATCCCCGCGAAGCTCGCGGAGGCCTTCGGGGAGAACATGGCCGGAATCGGGATCCCGATCCTGATGGCGGCCGTCATCGGAAAGTCGATGCTGGACAGCGGTGCGGCCGAACGGATCGTCCGCGGCGCCACCTCGGTGACGGGCCGGGACAACGCCGACCTCGCGCTCTGGGGGAGCAGTTCGTTCCTCGCGATCCCCGTCTTCTTCGACAACGTCTTCTACCTGATGGCCCCCCTCGCGCGGTCCATGCGGGCGCGGGTCGGCGACAACTACGCCCTCTATCTCGTCGTCGTGGGGGCGGGCGCGGCGACCACGCACGTGTTCGTCCCGCCGACGCCCGGTCCGCTGGCCGTCGCCGCCGAAGTCGCCCCGGGGAGCCTGGGGATGGTCATCCTGATCGGCCTGACCGTCGCCGTCCCCTCGGCGCTCGTCGCCGGCCTCGTCTACGGTCGGTGGATCAACCGCCGGATCACCATCCCGCTGCGCGAGGCGATGGACACGTCCCGGGACGACATCGAGGAGATCACCGGTCGCGCTCGCGACCAGCTCCCGGGGGCCTTCGAGGCGGCACTCCCCGTGGTCCTCGCGGTGGTCCTCGTCGCGTCGAACACGGTCGCGACGACGTTCCTCGGCGATTCGTACGTCCTCGGGCCGATCGACCTCGTCGCAATCACGGGGTTTCTCGGCGATCCCAACTTCGCGCTCACGGCCGCGGCGCTCGCGGCTGCGGTGACGTACCGTCGGTGGGGTACCTTCGACGACGAGGGCTGGACCGATCAGCTGACCGAGGCGCTGAAGAGCGGCGGTCACATCGCGGCCATCACCGCCGCGGGCGGCGCGTTCGGCGCGATGCTCGCGGCCGCGGGCATCGGCGATTTCATCGCGAACGCGCTCGCCGACGTCGGCCTCGGCCTGCTCGTCACCGCGTGGCTCATCGCCGCGATGGTGCGCGTCGCGCAGGGCTCCGCGACCGTCGCCATGCTCACGACCGCCGGGATCGTCGCGCCGCTCGTCGGGAGCCTCGCGGTCCACCCGGCGTACCTCGTCATGGCGATCGGGGCGGGCGGGAACATCGCCTCGTGGTACAACGACAGCGGGTTCTGGCTGGTGAAGGAGATCGGCGGCCTCACGCAACTGGAGACGCTCAAGACGTGGACCGTCCTGACGACGATCATCTCGGTGACGGGGCTCGCGGTCGTCCTCGTCATGTCGCGCGTCGTCCCGCTCGCCTGAGCGAGAGCCTCAAACTTTTACTGACGGGCGAGTGAAATCCAGCCATGGCCAGGGACTACACCTCGCTTCACGACCCGAACGCGGAGTACACGATGCGCGACCTCTCGCGGGAGTCGATGGGGCTCTCGAACGACCGCGGTGCGCGCGACGTCGAGATCACGGACATTCAGACGGCGATGGTCGACGGGAACTTCCCGTGGACGCTCGTGCGCGTCTACACCGACGCGGGCGTCGTCGGCACCGGCGAGGCCTACTGGGGCGCGGGCGTCCCCGAGCTCATCGAGCGGATGACGCCGTTCGTCGTCGGCGAGAACCCCCTCGACATCGACCGGCTCTACGAGCACCTCGTCCAGAAGATGTCCGGCGAGGGGTCGATTCAGGGCGTCACCGTGACCGCCATCTCGGGCATCGAGATCGCGCTGCACGACCTCGCCGGGAAGCTCCTCGACGTGCCCGCCTACCAGTTGCTCGGCGGGAAGTACCGCGACTCCGTGCGCGTCTACTGCGACTGTCACACCGAGGAGGAGGCCGACCCCGAGGCCTGCGCCGACGAGGCCGAGCGCGTCGTCGAGGACCTCGGCTACGACGCGCTGAAGTTCGACCTCGACGTGCCGAGCGGCTTCGAGAAGGACCGCGCGAACCGCCACCTCCGCCCCGGCGAGATCCGCCACAAGGCCGAGATCGTCGAGCACGTCACGGAGCGCGTGCGGGACCGCGCCGACGTGGCGTTCGACTGCCACTGGACGTTCAGCGCCAACAGCGCGGAGCGGCTGGCCCGCGCCATCGAGGACTTCGACGTGTGGTGGCTCGAGGACCCTGTGCCGCCGGAGAACCACGACGTGCAGCGACAGGTCACCCACGGGACGACGACCCCGATCACCGCCGGCGAGAACGTCTACCGCAAGCACGGCCACCGCCGCCTGCTCGAGGAGCAGGCCGTCGACATCATCGCGCCGGACCTGCCGAAGGTCGGCGGCATGCGCGAGACGCGGAAGATCGCCGACATGGCGGACACCTACTACGTTCCGGTCGCCATGCACAACGTCTCCTCACCGATCGCCACGATGGCGAGCGCGCAGGTCGGCGCGGCCATCTCCAACGCGCTCGCGGTGGAGTACCACTCCTACGAACTCGGCTGGTGGGACGACCTCGTCGAGGAGACGGTCATCGAGGACGGGTACGTCGAGATCCCCGAGCGGCCGGGCCTCGGCCTGACGCTCGACCTCGACGTCGTCGAGGAACACCTCGTCGAGGGCGAGGAGCTGTTCGACTGAGCGGAGCGAAGTCGAGCCAGCGAATCTTCGATTCGCCCTGTTCGACTGAGCGGACCGGGATCGGCGCGCCCTCAGCGATCGACGTCGCGGCCGTCGTCGGCGAGGAACGCCGCTAGCTCGTCCCGCGTCGGGAGCCCCTCGATGTCGCCGGTGACCTGCGTCGCCAGCGCGCCGACCGCGTTCGCCCGCTCGGCCGCCTCGACGGGCGGGCGTCCGTCGAGGCGGCCCGACAGGTAGCCCGCGGCGAACCCGTCACCCGCGCCGATCGGGTCCACGACCCGCTCCACGGACACGGCCGGAACGCGCTCGGCGACGCCCTCCGCCGCCACGAACGCCCCGTCCTCGCCGAGCTTCACGACCACCTCGCTCGCCCCCCGCTCGCGGAACTCGTCGGCGATCTCCCGGGGGTCGTCGGTCCCGAGGAGCACCTCCCCCTCGTCGAGCCCCGGGAGGACGACGTCGGCCGCGGCCGCGAGCGGGAGGAGCGTCTCGCGCATCTCCGACTCAGACCACAGCGAGAACCGGAGGTTGGGGTCGAACGAGACGCGCACCCCGAGGTCGGTGCACCGCTCGACGAGGTCGGTACAGAGGTCCCGACAGGTGTCGGAGAGTGCCGGGGTGATGCCCGTCAGGTGGAGGTACGACGCGCCGGCGAGCGCCTCGTCGGGGACGTCGCCGGGTTCGAGCCGGCTCGCGGCCGACCCGTGGCGGTAGTAGAGGACGCCGCCCTCGCCGGTCGCGCGCCGCTCCTTGAACATGAGGCCGGTCGGCGCGTCGGGGTCGAACCGGACCGACCGCGTGTCGACGCCCGCCCCGCGGATGGTGTCGCGGACGTAGCGGCCGTGGGGGTCGTCGCCGAGGCGGCTCACCCACGCCGCGGCGTGATCCAGCCGCGCGAGACCGATAGCGACATTACTCTCCGCGCCGCCGATGCGCTTGCCGAACGAGGAGACGTACTGGAGCGGGCCCGTCTCCTTCGGGTTCATGAGGACCATCGTCTCGCCGACTGTCACTACCGCGGGGTCGTGCGATGTCATAGTACTGTATTCCGAACGACGTACTACTCAGTGTGGGGTAAATATTTTGCCTTCGGGAGCACACTCACGCGGCATGGGATCGGACGACCTCCGACGACGGATGGAGTCGATGGGGGAGCGGTTCAACTTCGGGGAGTACGAGATCGAGGCCTACCTCGCGGTGCTCGACCACGGGGAGATGACCGCGAGCGACATCGCGGACAGGACGAGCATTCCGCAGCCGCGCGTCTACGACACGGTGCGCAAGCTGAGCGATCGCGGGATGGTGGAGCTTCGGGAGTCGCGGCCGATGCGCGTCGTCGCGCTCGACCCCGGCGAGGTGTTCCCCCAGGTGCGCACCTCCTTCGAGGCGATGGTCGAGGAGCTCACCGACCGCTACACGGCCCCGACGCGCGAGACGGAGGCCGTCTCGCTCGTGAAGTCTCGCCCGAGCATCCTCCGGTACCTCGAGGCGGTGATCGAGAGCGCGGAGTACGAACTCACGTGCTCGCTCACGCCCGACCTGCTGGAGCGCTTCGAGGATCGGCTCGAGGCCGCCGTCGAGGCCGACGTGACCGTCGAACTGCTGGTCACCCCCGCCGCGAACGCACCGTCCCCCGAGGAGTACGACTACGCCGCCGTCTCGACCGTCGCGCGGGCGCGCCGCGGGCTCACCACGCCGGTGATGGCCGTGGCCGACGGGCAACGGTCCGTCTACGCCACGCAGGACGCGCTCGACGGCGGCTCGGAACGCTACGGCGTCATCTTCAACCGCTCGTCGCTCGGATTCCTCGTCTCCGGCTTCTTCAGCACCGTCCTCTGGACGACGGCCGACACGCTCCTCGATCACGTCGCGGGCCGGTCGTTCCCGAGACAGTACGCATCGATCCGCCGCTGTCTGAAGGACCTGGGCGACGAACCGGGGACGTTCTACGCCCGGATCCGCGGGCGCGACGTCGTGACCGGCGAGCGCCGCACCGCCGTCGGCCGCATCGCGGAGGTGACGCTGGAACCGACCGCCGAACTCGCCACGCTCACGCTCGCCACCGACGACGGCGAGGTGACCGTCGGGGGGCGCGTCGCCGCCCTCGAGGACATGGAGGCCCACGAGATCGTCGTCGACACGGAGCCCCTGTCATGAACCGCTACGACCTCCTCTACGAACTGTACGACGAGTTCGACGCGAAGACGCTGCTCGAGTACCAGAACTTCGTGGACGTGTTCCCGGCCGTCGGGTCGCGCGTCGCGCTGGAACACTGGCGTCGCGCCAGCGACGAACTCGAGCGCAGGAAGGACGCCGTCCGCTCGGCCTTCCCCGCGGGCGAGACGCTCGCCTCCGTCGCCGCCCACGCCACGCGCGACGAGGCGTTCACCGCACTCGATCTCCTCGCCACGTACGACCGCGCGGTGAACGTGCTCGTGCTCGACGTGGACGAGACGCTGCGATCCGCCGGGCAGACCGACAACGAGATCCCCCGCGACACGCTCCACCTCCTGACCGAACTCCACGAGGAGGGGATGCCGATCGTCATCTGCACCGGCCAGACGCTGGAGAACGTGAAGGGGTTCATCACGCAGGGACTCGGCAACGAACTCGTCCACTCGGGGTCGCTGAGCATCGTCTACGAGGCCGGAAACGGCGTCTTCACGCCCGGTCACGGCGCGGACACGAAGCGCCTGCTCTATGAGGACCTCGATGACACCGTGCGCGGCGTGTTCGACGAGGTCCGCGCGCGGGTCGTCCCGGACGCCCCGGAGGACATCCGTCGGGGCTGTCACCTGCAGGGCAACGAGTTCAACGTCACGCTCAAGCCCAACCACCAGACCGGCAGCCGCGAGGCCGTCGAGGTCATCGACCACGCGCTGTGCTACCTCCTCGATCTCGTCGGCGAGGCGGCCCCCGGGGGCGACCCCGAGGCGGCGCGGGCGTTCTACGCCGCCGCCGACCCCGAGATCCGCGAGGTGCTCGAACGCCGCGGCGGCGTCCCCGACCTCGACGCGGCCGACGTCACGGACGAGACGCGCGACCTCTTAGAGCGCGTCGACGTCGCCTACTACGAGGGCGACGCCGCCGAGGTGGGCAGCCTCGAACTCGACAAGGTTGCGGGCGTCGAGGCCGCCCTCGAGGTGCTCGGCGTCGACGACCCCTTCGCGCTCGTGATGGGCGACTCGAAGAGCGACCTCCGCGTGATGGAGTGGGTGGAGGCGAACGACTGCGGCATCGCCGCCGCGCCCGAGCACGCCTCGGAGGTCGTCCTCGAACACGTCCTCTCGACGGACGAACTCGTCTTCGACCGCAACGACGCGACGTCCATGCTGCGGGTCGTCTACGCGCTCGATCGGCTGGCGGGGCTGTCGTAGGCGGCGCGTCTTTATCAAACGACCGCACACGGGGCATCCGTACCCCCTAACTGCTCTCGACGGCGCGTCTCGATGTCCGTCACCGATTTACGTTCGTGTTGCGAGCGCCCGATCTGGACACCAGTCATAAATCTCACGCGAATTAGGCGAGAAAACCCACGACTTCAGTCGTGGGATGAATCGCCGCACACCGTTCAAACGCGGTCGAGACTGCCCACCGAACGCTCGGTGCCGATGCGGACGACGACGAGATCGGCGCGTTCGTGATCACGAACGACTGGATCATCTTTACCGGCGACGACGACTTCGAACGCGACCTCCCGTTCGGTGTCATCCTCTATCACCAGGAGGTCCTCTCCCCACCTGGTGTCGTTCTCGACGCGATCGAACTGATAGCCCCCACGCCGACCACGGCGAGATCCTCGAATACGTCCCCGGGCAGTGGGTCTGAGCGCACTCACGGCGTAACTCCGTCGTTCACGTTCAGCTCTCGGGCTTCGAGGCCGGTTGGCTGTTGACCCGTTCGCGTGGGACCCCGACCGCACTACTCCCACCCGAGCGCGCCGGGGAGGTCGCCGAACCCCCCGCCGTCGTACCGGTGCGCGGTCCACCCGGCGTTCCGCGCCCCCGTCACGTCGGCGTCGTCGTCCCCGACCATCGCGTACTCGTCGGCCGGTAGCCGCTCCTCCGCGAGCCGGAACGGGGCCGCGTCGGGCTTGTGCGCGCCCGCCTCGTAGGAGGCGACGAACGCGTCGAAGTACCCGAAGAGCCCGTGGGCCCGCAGCATGTGCTCCTGCCACTCCCTGACGCCGGTGAGGACGCCCAGCCCGTACTCCGCAGAGAGCCGCGCGAGCGTCGCCTCGGCGTCCGCCGGCGGCCGGGACAGTTCGACCTCGCGCGCCAGCAGCGCGTCCGCGAACTCGTCGGGGTCAGAGCGTCCGCCGATCTCCGCGAACGCCCCCCGGATCGGATCCGGCTCGCAGGCGTCGAAGCGAGCGAAGAACGCCCCGCCGTAGGCGTCGATCGCCTCCTCGAGGAGGTCCCCATCGATCGCGGCGACGGCGCTCCGGAGGACGTCGCCGTCGTCGCGATCGAGATGAAGCAGCGTCCCGTCGAGGTCGAAGAAGATCGCCTTCACGCCGCGGCGTTTCGACGGGACGGAGAAAGGTGTTGTCCTCCGGGCGGGGGAGAGATCGCTCCCGGGGCGGCCCGCCCCGGTTCGACTCGGCGTCGGCGGTTCGCCCGCTCGCCTACTCGCGGAACTCGAACCGGACGTGGTCGCCCTGTTCGAGCGACGTCCCGCCGAAGACGCGCTCCCAGTCCCCGCCGGTGCGTCGGAGCGCGACGGTGTCGTGCCGGAGGCGGTCGCCCTGCAGTAGCGCGGGGCGGACCTGCACCCCGTAGCGGTCGGTCAGTTCGTCGACGGCGTCGACGACCGTCGCGTCCGGCGAGAGCGCCATCTGTGCGCGTTCGAGGCCGGCCCGGGCGATGAGCCAGCCGGTGAGTTCCACGCCGACGCCGATGGTCGCGCCGACGTCCCCGCCCGTCGCGTGCAGTCCCGTGCTCATACCTCCCCATTAGCACGCAGGATAAAAAAGTTTACTCAATATCGAAAAAATAGCTCTCAGGTCCTCGCGCAGCCTTTCGGTGGGTTTTACCCCCGTCCCGCGAGTCCCCTCACCCGTATGAGCGACAACGAGTACCGCACGGAACGCGACAGTCTCGGGGAGATGCAGGTCCCGGCGGGCGCCTACTGGGGGGCCCAGACCCAGCGGGCGGTCGAGAACTTCCCCGTCTCCGGGATCACGTTCGGCCGCCGGTTCGTCCGGGCGCTCGGCATCGTGAAGAAGGCCGCCGCGCGCGCGAACGTGGACCTCGGCCACGTCGACGAGGAGACGGGCGAGGCCATCGTCGCCGCCGCGGACGAGGTCATCGCGGGCGAGCACGACGACCAGTTCCCGGTGGACGTGTTCCAGACCGGCTCCGGCACGTCCTCGAACATGAACGCGAACGAGGTCATCGCCAACCGCGCGAGCGAGATACTGGGCCGGGAGGTCGGCTCCCGACACGTCCACCCGAACGACCAGGTGAACTTCGGGCAGTCGAGCAACGACGTGATCCCGACGGCGATGCACGTCAGCGCGCTGGAGGCCGTCGAGCGCGACCTGCTCCCGGCGCTCTCCCGCCTCCGCGACGAACTCGCCGCCAAGGAGGCGGACTTCGACGGCGTCGTCAAGACCGGCCGCACCCATCTGCAGGACGCCACGCCCGTCCGCCTCGGCCAGGAGTTCGGCGGCTATCGGACGCAGGTCGAGAAGGGGATCGAGCGCGTCCGGAACACGACCGACCACCTCGCCGAACTCGCGCTCGGCGGGACGGCGGTCGGGACCGGTCTCAACACCGACCCCGAGTTCCCCGGACTCGCCGCCGAGTACATCGCCGAGGAGACGGACCTCCCGTTCCGCGAGGCGGACAACCACTTCGAGGCGCAGGCTGCCCACGACGCGATGGCCGAGGCCCACGGCGCGCTGGTCGTCGTCGCCGGCTCGCTCAACAAGATCGCGAACGACCTCCGCCTGCTCGCCTCCGGCCCGCGCAACGGACTGGGCGAGATCGACCAGCCGGAGAACCAGCCGGGCTCCTCGATCATGCCCGGGAAGATCAACCCGGTCGTCGCCGAGGCCGTCAACCAGGTCCACAAGCAGGTCGTGGGCAACGACGCCGCGGTGGCCGCCGGGGCCGCCGAGGGACAGCTCGACCTCAACCTCTACAAGCCGGTCATCGCGCACAACTTCCTCGAGTCGGCGGAGATCCTCGCCAACGCCAGCGACGTCTTCGGCGAGCGCTTCGTCGCCAAGCTGGAAGCAGACCGCGAGCACTGCGAGGCGGCGGTCGAGCGCTCCATGGCGCTCGCGACGGCGCTCAACCCCCACATCGGCTACGACAGGGCCGCCGAGGTGGGTAAGACGGCGCTCAAGGAGGGCAAGACCGTCCGCGAGGTGGCGATCGAGAAGGGCTACGTCACCGAGGAGGAGGCCGACGCGATCCTCGACCCGCGCGAGATGACCGAGCCCGGCATCCTCGGGCAGGACTGATACTGTCGGACGTCGACGACCGGACGCGGGGTCCGATCGGCGCCCGCGGCATTGGCCGGATTTTTATCGCTCGCCGTCTCACCCACGAGCAATGAGCGAGTACGACTACGAGGACCTCGGACTCGTGGCGGGCCTCGAGATCCACCAGCAGCTCGACACCGCCGCGAAGCTCTTCTGCAACTGTCCGACGGAGCGCCGCGAGCCGGAGGAGGCGGTCCGCACCGTGACGCGCTACCTCCACCCGACGCGCAGCGAGCTGGGCGAGATCGACGAGGCCGCCCTGGAGGAGAGCCGCGTCGACCGGGAGTTCCAGTACCTCGGATACGACACGACCTGCCTCGTCGAGGAGGACGACGAGCCGCCCCACCGAGTCGACGAGGAGGCGCTCGACGTGGCCCTGGAGATCGCCCAACTGCTCGACGCGACCCCGGTGGACGCGGCGCACGTGATGCGCAAGATCGTCGTGGACGGCTCCAACACGTCCGGGTTCCAGCGCTCGACGCTGATCGCCACCGACGGCGAGATCGAGACCGAGGAGGGCCCGGTCGGCATCGCCGACATGCTCCTGGAGGAGGAGAGCGCCGGTCGGATCGAGGAGACCGAGGCCGGGGTCGTCTACTCGCTCGATCGGCTGGGCATCCCCCTCGTCGAGATCGGCACGGAGCCGGACATCCGCTCGCCCGAGCAGGCCCGGGACGCGGCCGCCCGGATCGGCATGCTGCTCCGCTCGACCGGTCACGTGAAGCGCGGGCTCGGCACCATCCGCCAGGACGTGAACGTCTCCATCGCGGAGGGCGCGCGCGTCGAGCTCAAGGGGGTGCAGAACCTCGACGACATCGACGACATCGTCCGCGAGGAGGTCCGCCGGCAGGTCGAACTGGTCGAAATCGGGAGGGAACTCCGCGAGCGCGGCGCGAGCGTCGGCGAGCCGCGGGACGTGACCGAGGTCTTCGCGGACACCGACAGCGGCGTCGTCGCCTCGGCGGACGCGGTCGTCGCCGTCCCGCTGTTCGGCTTCGACGGGCTCGTCGGCCGGGAGATCCAGCCCGATCGCCGCCTCGGGACGGAGCTCTCGGACCACGCGAAGCGCGCCGGCGCGGGCGGGATCTTCCACACCGACGAGCTCCCCGCCTACGGCGTCACCGAGGACGAAGTCGCCGCTCTGCGTGAGGCGGTGGGGGCGGACGAGACGGACGCCGTCGCGCTCGTCGCCGCCTCCCGGCCGGTCGCGGAGCGGGCCGTCGACGCCGTGGCTGAGCGCGCCCGCGCTGCGGTCGAGGGCGTCCCCGAGGAGACGCGCGGCGCGAACGCCGACGGCACCTCCCGCTACCTCCGGCCGCTCCCCGGCGCGGCCCGCATGTACCCCGAGACCGACGTGCCGCCCGTCCCGCTCGACCCGACGGAGGTCGAGACCCCGGAACTGCTCACCGAGAAGGTGGACCGCTACGTCGCGGAGTACGGCCTCGATCCGGGGCTGGCCGAGCAGGTCGCCTACGGCCGCCGGATGCCGACCTTCGAGGCGGCCGTCGAGGACGGCGTCGACGCCACGCTCGCGGCCGGAACGGTCGAGTCGACCGTGACGGAACTGCGTCGCGACGACGTGCCCGTAGAGCGACTCCGCGACGAGCACTTCCTCGACGTGCTCGCGCTCGTGGACGCGGGCGACCTCGCCAAGGAGGGCGTCGGCGACGTGCTGCGCGCTCTCGCCGAGGACCCGACGCTCACCGCGGCGGAGGCGGCCGAGGAGGCGGGCCTGGCCGGCGTCGACGAGTCCGAGGTGCGCGAGACGGTCGCCGAGGTCGTCGAGCGAAACGGAGAGCAGGTCGAGGCGGAGGGGATGGGCGCGTTCTCCGCGCTCATGGGCGAGGCCATGGGCGCGCTCCGCGGCAGGGCCGACGGCGAGGTGGTGAGCACGGTCCTGCGCGAGGAGATACGGAAGCGGGCGTAGCGAGGGCGCGACGGCGACCGTGGAGCGGGCCGGATCGCAGCGTTCCCGCCGTCAGTCGGCCTCGGCGGCGGCCGCCCGTCGTCCGGCGAACGCCTCGTGGAGCCACCCGTCGACGGAGAACCGTCCGGCCCCGGTGACCAGCAGGGCCGAGGTCAGGCCGAACAGGGAGACGTGCGCGAGCACCGGGTCGTCCGGGAGGCCGAACAGCGTCGTGGTGAGGAGGACGAACGCGACGGCGGAGAACGCCCGGGTGAACAGCCCGAGGACGAGCGTCACGCCGACGAGGATCTCGACCAGCCCGGCCCCGACGACCCACAGCTCCGGCTGGACGGGAACGACCGCGGTGAGGTCGTACTTCGCGACGACCGCCAGCGCGACGCCGGGGTTCATGAGCTTCTCGACCAGCCCGAGGTAGGCGAACGCGAGGCCGAGGCCGAGGCGGACCGCCGTCGGGACGAACGCGGTGTACGGTTCGATCCGCTCGCCGAGGGGCACCGCGAGCCGGCGGTAGACGGGGTCGATCCGGGAGTAGGCGGTCCGCTCGTCCGCTGCGACGGCGGCGATGAGGTCGTCGGCGCTCGGCCGGCCGCCGCCGAGCAGCGCGACGGCGACGAACCCGGGGACGTACTCGAACGCGAGCAGGAGCGCCGGGAAGGCGACGACGCCCGCGAGGTACGCGGCGAGGCCGATCAGGGCGACGAGTCGGGTCGCGAGGCCGAACAGGAGCAGGAAGCCGACCGCGATGCCGAACAGTCGGACGAACAGCCCGCCGAGGTCGCCGAACGCCGGGTCGAACGCCTCCGCGTGGACGAGCGGCGAGAAGTAGTAGCCGTTGAAGCCCGCGCCGACCAGCGGCAACCCCAGGCTCAGGCGGAACAGCCAGGGGAGCAGGTCGTCGTACCCCGAGAGCGCCGCGCGCGCGGCCTCGACGTCGGGCCGCGCCGGTCGGGACCAGAGGTACAGCCCCAGCGCGGCGGCGAGGCCGACCGCGCCCGCCCCGAGGACGAGCAGGTTGAACGGGTCCGACAGCGTCTCGGCGAGGACGCGCAGCGCCTCGACGGCCGCCCCGCCGTCGACGACGTACCGGACGTGGGCGCTCGCGACGCCGCTCGCCCCGAGCGCCACCAGCAGGAGTGCGCCCGACAGGAGCGCCGGGCGCTCGATGCGCGGTGCCACGCCCAGGGGTTGCCGGTCCGCTCGTATAAGTCCGCGGTGTCCCCTCGCGCCGAGACCCGGGGGCGTGGGGCGTCTACGTGGCTCGACCGGGATCAGGGTTCGCGGATCCTGTTCTCGGCGCGGCGCAACACGCCGTGGAGCGTGCTCACCTCGCGGGTGGTGGGGTGGGCGCGCCCGAGCAGGCGACGCCACAGGCGCACCGTCTTCGGGCGCTTCTCCTCGACCAGCCCCGCCGCGTCGACGAGCGAGGCGAACTGCTCGTGGAGCGCCTCGATGTCGCGCTCCGGCGCGCGGGCGATCTCCGTCGGGTGCTGGGTTTCCTCGACGGTCAGCGAGCGCAGTTCGTAGAGCGTGATCGTCGCGGCCTGCCCGAGGTTGAGTACGGGGTAGTCGGCGCTCGCCGGGATCGAGCAGACCTCGTCGAGGCGTTCGAGCTCCTCGTTGGTGAGGCCGATCCGCTCGCGGCCGAAGACGACGCAGGTGTCCGCGCTCACGCCGCGCAGGGACTCGGCGAGTTCCCGCGGCGTCCGGAAGGGGTAGCGCACGTGGTGGCGGTCGTCCTCGTTCGTGATCGCCGTGCAGCCGACCGTGTGGAAGTTCTCGACGAGGAACTCGAACGACACCTCCCGCGCGTTCGGGAGGACGTCCTCGCGGGCCTGTCCGGCGAAACCGTAGGCCTCGCCGTCGCGGTCGAGGTCGGGGGGATCGACCAGGTAGAGGTCCGTCAGCCCGAAGTTCTTCATCGCCCGCGCGATCGTGCCCACGTTGCCCGGGGTCTTCGCGTCGACGACGGCCACCGAGATCATAGGTCGAGGTCGGAGAAGTCGACGCCGAGCGCCTCGCGCTCCTCCTCGCTCATGTTCGCCAGTTCCTCCTCCAGCGGATCGAGCCGCGGGTTCGGGTCGGGTTGCCTCAGTCCGTCGGGGTCGGTGTCGACGTGTTCGGTCCCCTCGTAGTCGTCGGGCGCGCGCCCCCCGTCGGCGAACCACTGGTGGAAGGCGTTCTGCACGTGCCGGCTCCCCGCCAGTTCGTGGCCCATCTCCTCGCGGAACCAGTAGAGGAAGTCGGTCTCGTGCTGGTTGCACAGCAGCACCTCCCCGAGCGGTTCGCCGTAGACGACCCGCGCCTGCCGGCACTTGCGCTTCTCCGCCTCGCCGTGGATCAACCAGCAGGCGTCACACGGCTTGGTCACGAGGGTCGCCAGTCGCGCGATGCGCTCGCGGTCGTCGTCCGGAATGCGCGCTATCGGCTTCAGGTCGCCGTCCTCGTCGAGGATCGCCTCCTCGTCGAACCGCCACCCGCGAAGCCCGATGCTCACCTTCGCCATGTATCGGTGTATCCGACGCGACGGGAAAAGCGGCGTGTTTGGTGTCTCGCGCGGGGGCGTCCGACGCGTCCGGATCGGTCGGCCTTTGGTGCGTCCGCCCCGAGCGTACGGTATGCGGAACGTAGACGCCGCCGGGCTCGGCATCGGGGACGACTATCCCCCGCGGGTTATGGGCGTGTTGAACGTGAGCGAGGAGTCGCCGTACGAGCCGAGCGTGTTCGACGATCCGGGGGAGGCCGCGGCCTACGTCGACGAGCGACTCGTGGAGCAGGGGGCGGACATCGTCGACGTGGGCCTCGAGTCGGCCAACAAGCGGTTCGAGGTGCTCCCCGCGGAGGAGGAGCTCGCGCGCCTCGACACCGCCGTCGAGACCATCGAGAGCGTCTCCGGCGATGTCGTCTTCTCCATCGAGACGCGCTACCACGAGGTCGCCGAGGCGGCGCTCTCCCGCGGGTTCGACATGGTCAACGACGTCTGCGGGTTCGCCGACCCCGAGATGCCGCGGGTCTGTGCGGAGTTCGACGCCGCCGTCGCGAAGATGGCGAGCCCCCCCGACCTCGAACGCCCCGGCGCGGTCTCGGACGTGGACTGGACGGCTCGGAGCGGCGGCGAGGCGCGCGACCGGAGCTACACGGACGACGTCTACGAGGCGCTGAAGCGGAACGGCTTCACCGACAAGACCATCGTGGACCCCGCCTTCGGCGGCTGGTCGGAGGCGAAGACCCTGGCTGACGACCGCGAGACGTTCCGCCGCCTGCGGGAGTTCCGCGGTCTCGGTCGCCCCCTCCTCGTCTCCATCAACCGGAAGAACTTCCTCCGGGAGATCGCCGGGCGGTCGACCGAGGAGGCGCTCCCGGTCAGCCTCGCCGCGACCGCGATGGCCGTCGAGCGCGGCGCGCACGTGATCCGGACCCACGACGTGGCCGCGACGCGCGACGCGGCGCTCGTCGGGAGGACGTTCGCCCGCGAGCGCGTCCGCGTCCGCGACGGGGCCGTCGGCGTCGAGGAACTCGACGTGACGACGCCCGGGGAGGCGGCGCGCCACCTCGACCGCGTCGGGGCCGACCCGGACCGCGGCGGCGACGCCGTGACGCGCGTGTTCGAACTGACGGGACTCGCCGCCGCCGAACGCGAGCGCCTGGGGACGCTGACGGCCGACTCGACCGCCCGATTCGTCGCGGGAACCGACGGCGACCTGCTGTTCGGATCGCCCGCCGCCCTCCGGAGACTGGCCGAGGCGGACTTCGACGACGACCTATTGGACGTGCTTCGTGAGATTTCTGAAACCCTGACGTACAAGTAAGAGAAAACTTATACCATGTGGAAGAATACGAACGGGTGCGAGCCGGACGGCCACGCGGGTAGGGGTACTCAAGTGGCCCGCCGGCCCACCGGTATTTCGGGACGTCCATGCTCGTGAGCGACTGGCTCCCCGTCTACGAGGCGATCCTCTCCGACTTCGGCTTCGACCGCGCGAGCGACGAGCACGCCCGCGATCGGCTGGCCGAACTCACCGACGCCTTCGACCTCGACCGACTCGCGAGCGTCGAGGGGAGCACGGTCGCCGTCGCCGGGGCGGGGCCGTCGCTCGGGGACGAACTCGCGATCGCCCGGCGGGCGGACGTCGTCTTCGCCGCCTCCAGCGCCGCCGACGTGCTCCGCGCCGAGGGCGTCCGGGTGGACCTGATGGTGACCGACCTCGACAAGAACCCCGCGACGGCCGTCCAGCTCACCCACGAGGGGACGCCGGTGGCCGTCGCCGCCCACGGCGACAACGTCCCCGCCCTTCAGGAGTGGGTCCCGCAGATGACCCGCCGGAACGTCCTCCCGACGACGCAGGCCGAGCCCGCGGGGCCGGTGGTGAACCTCGGCGGCTTCACCGACGGCGACCGCGCCGCGTTCGTCGCGGACCACCTCGGGGCGGCCGCGCTGACCTTCCCCGGCTGGGACTTCGACGACCCCGAGGTCTCCCCAACGAAACGCCGCAAGCTGGCGTGGGCGGAGCGCCTCCTCCGCTGGCTGGAACTGCGCCGTGACGAGCGGTTCGCGGTGCTCGACGGGCGGCGCGAGGGCATCGACGTGAGCGCGCTGCCGGTGTGAGTACGGTACGCACGCGCCGCACGGAAAGCACTTACCGCCCGTCGATGGATACGGGGTGATGTTCCCCGGGGCGCTCCTCCTCGGCCGTGACCGATCAGCGACGCGCCGGTGGCTCGCCGTCGCGTCGCTGACGCTCGGAACGGTCGCGTTCGCCGTCGGCGCGGGTCTGCGCCGGATCGTGTCGTAGCGGAGTACGTTCGCCTGAATTCGCTACGGCACCAGCACGACCTTCCCGCTCGTCTCGCGGTTCTCGATGGCGCGGTGGGCGTCCGCGGCGTCCGCGAGGGGGAAGGTGTGCCCGACCTGCACCGAGAGGTCCCCGGCGGTCAGCCGTTCGGTGAGGTGCGGGACGGCGCGCAGGACCCGCTGGGGGTCGCGCCCGAGGCCCTGCCCGAGGTGGTAGCCGACGACCTCGAAGTTGTTGAACAGGAGCGTCGCGGTGTCCGGCCGGCCGGGCTCGCCGCTCGCCGCGCCGTAGACGACCATCCGGCCGAAGTGCGCGAGGCAGTCGAGGCTGCGCTCGGTGGTCTCGCCGCCGACGCCGTCGAGTACGAGGTCGACGCCCTCCTCGTCGGTGATCTCACCCACTTCCTCGGCGAAGTCCGTCTCCGTGTAGTCGATCGGGTGGTCGCAGCCGAGGTCCGCCGCGAGGTCGAGCTTCTCCGCGGTGCTCGCGGTGCCGAACACCTCCGCGCCCGCCTCGCTCGCCAGCTGGACGGCGGCGGTGCCGACGCCCCCGGCGGCGGCGTGGATCAGGACGCGCTCGCCCTCCTCCAGTCCGCCCCACTCGAACAGGCAGTTGTGCGCCGTGAGGAACTGGACGGGGAACCCGGCGGCCTCCTCGAAGCTCATCCCCTCCGGGACATCGAACAGCCCGTCGGCGTCCGCGACGGCGTACTCGGCGTAACCCCCCCGGCCGACCATGCCGACGACGCGGTCGCCCGCCACGAACCCGTCGACGCCCTCGCCGACGGCGTCCACCACGCCCGCGACCTCCATGCCCGGGACGTAGGGCGGCTTCGGGCCGCCCTGGTAGTGGCCCCGCCGCTGCATGACGTCCGCGAAGTTGACGCCGATCGCACGCGCGTCGATCCGAACCTGCCCCTCGCGCGGTTCCGGGACGTCCCGCTCGACGACCTCGATCGCGTCCGCGTCGCCGAACGCCGTCACCTCGATGGCCTTCATGCCCCGGTCGTCGGGCGGGGACGGTATAAACGGTCGCCGGACGCCCGCGCTCCCCACGCCCGAGTATCGCACGTCCGGACCTCGCACGTCCGTCCGGGAATACACTTATCCCGGTGTGCGGTCAGGTGTCTCGTGACATGGCATACGACTGTTCCTTCCTCGCCGACCTCGACGTTGACGCGTCCTTCGAGGCGGACGACCGGGAGAGCCACGCCGCGGACTGGGGCGCGGAGGAGGCGGGGACCGCGGTCCGGCCAGACGCCGTCGTCTGGCCGGGGTCGACCGAGGAGGTGGCCGCCGTCCTCGCGGCGGCGAACGAGCGCGGGGTTCCGGTCACGCCCTACGCGGCGGGGACGAGCCTGGAGGGCAACGCCGTCCCCGTCCACGAGGGCATCAGCATGGACGTGACGCGGATGGACGCGATCCTCGACGTGCGGCCGGACGACTTCCAGGTGGACGTCCAGCCGGGGATCATCGGCGAGCGGATCGACGAGGCACTCGCCGAGCACGGGCTGTTCTTCCCGCCGATGCCCGCCTCGGCCGACATCTCCACCATCGGCGGGATGATCGTGAACGACGCGAGCGGGATGAAGACCGTGAAGTACGGCGAGGTGGGCGACTGGGTGCTCGAACTGGAGGCCGTCCTCGCCGACGGTTCGGTGATCAAGGCCGGCAGCAGGGCCGTCAAGACCTCCGCCGGCTACAACCTCAAGGACCTGCTCGTCGGCAGCGAGGGCACCCTCGCGGTCGTCACGCGCGCGACGCTCGAACTCGAGCGCCTCCCCGAGCAGGTCCGGGGCGGGCGGGCCGTCTTCGCGGACCTCGACGACGCGACGACCGCCATCTTCGAGACCATCCGCTCGGGCGTGGACGTGGCGACGATCGAACTCATCGACGACGTGAGCGCCGGGATGGCGAACGACTACCTCGGGACGGACCTCCCCGACGCGCCGATGGTCTTCCTCGAGTTCCACGCGGACCACGGGATCGAGGCGGAGATCGAGCGCTGTCGCGAGGCGTTCGAGGCGAACGACGTCGTCCGCTTCGAGATGGCCGACGACGAGGCGGAGATGGCGGGCCTCTGGCGCGCACGCCGGGAGTTCGCGCTCGCGCTCCAGAGCTACGACGAGGTCCTGAAGCCGCTCACGCCGGGGGACATCACCGTTCCCATCAGCAAGTACCCGGACGTGGTGCGCTACGCGAAGGAACTGAGCGCCGAGCACGACCTGATCATCCCCACGTTCGGCCACGCGGGCGACGGCAACGTCCACTACTCGGTGTTCGTGGACAAGTCGGACCCGGAGATGCTCGCCCTCGCCCGCGACGTCCACGGGCGGATCGTCCGCCGGGCGATCGAGTTCGGCGGCACCTGCACCGGCGAGCACGGCGTCGGCCTCGGCAAGCGCGAGTACCTCGAACTGGAACACGGCCCCGAGGCGGTGGAGGCGATGCGCCGGATCAAGCGCGCGCTCGACCCGAGGGACACGCTCAATCCGGGGAAGATCTTCCCGGAGACCGCCGAGGGGCGGCGCGTGGTCGCCGACCCCGATCTCGACGACGACTGACCGCCGGCGAACGCCGGCGACTACCGGTAGCCGAGCGCGTCGAGTCGCCGCTCGATCGCCGCAGGCGTCTCGTCCGCCGACTTCCTCCCGTCGTCCGCGGCGTCGAGGCGCGCCACGTGCCGCTCGACCGCCCGGTGGAGCCGTCGCACCGTCGGCGCGTGGTCGGCCGTCCCCGACACGTCGCGGCGCTCGTCCGGGTCGGCCGAGCGGTCGTACAGCTCGCGGCGGCCGGAACGGGTGTGATAGATGTAGGTGAAGCGGTCGGTACGGGCGCTCGCGAGGAGCTCCCCGTCCTCGGGCCGCCGCGGGATGGGTTGCTGGGTGACGCGCTCCCCGCGGACGGCGACCGAGAGCACCGGTTCGGGGGCGGGGCGCTCGCCGTCCCGGACGACCGGGAGGAGGCTCCCGGCGTCGAGGTCGGGCGCGGCGACGCCCATCGCCGCACAGACGGTCGGCGGGATCGAGCGCAGGCCGACGGGCGCGGTGACGGTGCGCGCCGGCGCGTCGGGCGCGTCCACGACCAGCGGAACGTTGATGAGCTCCGAGTAGAGCTTGGGGTAGTGCGCGAGGTGACCGTGATCCATGAACTCCTCGCCGTGATCGCCCGCCACGATCACGCAGGTCTCATCGCGCAGCCCCGCCGCCGAGAGCGCGTCGAGGAGCCGACCGACGCTCGCGTCCACCTGGTGGGCCGCGCCGTCGTAGCAGGTCCGGAGGTCCGCGAGCGCCCGGTCGCCGACCTCGCGGCCGAGGCCCGCCCGCAGGTGCGCCCGGAGCATCGACGCGGTGCCCGTCGCGCCGCCGACCGCCCGAACGTGCCGCGGCGCGGGGACGTACGGCGTGTGCGTGTCCATGTAGTGCACCCAGAGGAAGAGCGGGCGGTCCGCCTCCCGGACGCTCTCGACGGCGCGGCGCTCCAGGGCGCGGAGGTTCGACGTGTCGACCGCGGGGTGCTCGCCCTCGCCGCGGGCGATCCCGAACGCGCGTCGGCCGGGCGCGGCGACGAGCTGGAGCCACCCGCCGACGGTCGGGTGGGCGGCGAGCAGGCGGTCGATCCCGGAGCCGTCGAGCCACGTCTCGAACGCGTCGAACCCGCGGTCGTACCCCCAGTGCTCGCTCAGAAAGCCGTTCGCGGCGTTGAGCCCGACTGTCCGGACGCCGCCCGCGCGGAGGCGCTCGGCGAGCGTCGGCCGCGACGAGGGTCCGAGGCGGCTCCCCTCGGCGAACACGTGGTCCGAACCGAGGACGCTCGGGAAGGAGAAGGGCGTCCAGTTGCCGTGCGCGTAGGCGCGCGTGAAGTGCGCTCCCTCCCGGGCGAGCGCGCTCACGGTGGGCATGGCCGCGAGCGCGTCAGCCCGGAGGGAGTCGACGGTGACCAGGAGGGTGACGGCGTGCGTGTCCACGTGTGAGACACCTCGAAAGCGGTAGGTAACACTTGCTAGGGGGAGGCAATAGCTGATCGGGTTGCTATCCGTGACTCGATAGCCCTATGGAGGCGATCGAACGCGAGAGCACCGCGGAGCGGCGTCGGTCAGTCGTGTACCAGCACGTCCAGTACCACGGGACCGTCCGTCGCCAGCGCCTCCTCGAACGCCGGCGCGATCTCCTCCTCGCGCTCCACGAGGCGCCCCGTCGCGCCGTGGCTCTCGGCGTTCGTCGGGATGTCGACGGGCGGCTCGAAGTCCATGCCGACGTAGTCGTGATCCGAGTCCTCGCCGCCGAAGATGGCGTTCGTGTTGTCCTTCAGGATGCGGTAGTTGCGGTTGTCGGGGACGACGACCGTGAGGTCCACGTCGTAGCGCGCGGCCGAGTAGAGCGCGTGGGGATAGTAGAGGTACGATCCGTCGCCGACGTAGCCGACGACCTGCCGGGGGTCGTCGGACTCGCGCTCCGCGATGGCCGCGCCCACCGAGGCGGGCAGGCCGTAACCCAGGCCGCCGCCCTTGTTCGAGATCAGCTGCTCCGCCTGCATCGGCCAGCGAAGGAGCAGGGGGTACTTCGCGGTGATCCCCTCGTCCACGACGTAGGCGTCCGGCGCGACCGAGCGTAGCGCGTCCACGAGGCCGGCCTTCGAGGCGCGCGGGTCGTCCGGGTCGGCGTCGCCGCGACCGATCCTGTCCGTCGTATCGGCGATCGACTCCTTCAGTGCTCGAACCTTCTCGACGCGCTCCGCGCGCGTCTCCTCGTCGACGCGCGCCTCGACGCGCGCCGCGAGGTCGGCCATCACGTCACCCGGATCGCCGAGGATCGCCGCGTCGGCGCGCTGTCGCTTGGCGAGGTCGTGAGCGTTCGTCCCGACGTGGACCCGGGTCGCGTCCTCCGGGACGAGCGGGTTCTCGTGGCGCAGGAGCGTCGTGTTCGTCGAGCAGCCGACGAACGCCAGTGTGTCGCTGTTCATCAGCATCGACGCGAAGTCCTCCCGGGGCGGGATGTGCGACACCCACAGCTCGTGGTCGGTCGGGAAGTTCACCTCGCAGGCGAGCGTCTCGCCGTGGACGCGCGCGCCGCAGGCCTCCGCGAGGTCCACGGCCGCCTCGACCGCCTCGTAGCCAGACCGGGCGATCTCGTCGCCGAGGACGAAT
Organism: Halomarina halobia; assembly: GCF_029338575.1. Classification (GTDB taxonomy): domain Archaea; phylum Halobacteriota; class Halobacteria; order Halobacteriales; family Haloarculaceae; genus Halomarina; species Halomarina halobia. Next base: position 1,068,658 of record NZ_CP119992.1, on the reverse strand, counting down.
ACGGGCGCGTCGGCCTCGGCGAGCAGGTCGACCGCCGCGTCGATCTGCGCCTCGTCGCCCCGCCCGGCGGTCGGGATCGGCCCGAGCGGCTCCGGTTCGAGGTCCGTCTCCGCGAGCATCACGTCCATCGGGAGCGCGAGGAAGACGGGGCCGGTGGGCGGCGTCAGCGCGATGCGGAACGCCCGCCGGAGCAGCCCGGGGAGCGCGCGCACGTCGGTCACCTCCGCGTCGAACTTCGTGAACTGCCGGACCAGTTCGAGGAGGTCGCCCGAGAGTAGCGGCTCCTCGTGGCGGAAGTCGAGTTCGTGGTTCCCGGCGGTGACGACGATCGGCGCGCCGACCCACTTCGCCGCGTAGAGGTTGCCGAGGCCGTGGGCGAGGCCGGGCGTGATGTGCAGGTTCACGACGCCCGCCGGCATCACCGACGGGTCGTGGTGGCCGTGGTAGCGCCGCGTCTGGGCGTACCCCGAGGCCATCCCAACGGCGACGTCCTCGTGCAGGCCGAGGACGTAGTCGAGGTCGCTGTGCGAGAGCGCTTCGAGCACCGGGAGTTCCGTCGTCCCGGGGTTGCCGAACACGCGGGTGACGCCGTACCGTTCGAGGGTAGCGACGAACAGGTCAGCGCCGGTGTAGCCGTCCGTGTCTGTCATTACCTGTAGTGATCTCGGAGCGGTCATAAAGCTGTGCGGCGATCGGGTCAGCGACTCCGCGCCGGCGCGCCGACGGGGAGGTCGCGGTCGAGGTACGCCATGCCCAGGCCGACCAGGGCGAGCAGCGCCGCGCCGACCTGGACCGTCGTCATCGGCGCGTACAGCGCGACGGCCGCGAGGAGCAGGTAGATCCCCCTGCCGACGAGGCCCAGTTCGGAGCGGCCGTCGTAGGCGGTGGTGGCCGCGACGAGCGCGACGACGCCGACCATCACGACGGCGAGGTGCAGCGGCGTCGCCGGGAACGACCACGCGATGAGGCTCGGGTTCGTGACGAACGCGAACGGGATGAGGAAGCCCGCCGCGCCGATCCGAAGCGCCTGCTTCCCGGTCCGCATGAAGTTCGACCCCGCGATGCGCGCCCCGACCGCGACGGCCACGGCGACCGGCGGCGTGATGGCGGACAGCATGGCGAAGTAGAACACGAACAGGTGGGCCGTGATCTCGGGGAGGCCGATCTCGACGAGGCCGGGCGCGACGAGGATCACGACGAGGATGTACGCCGCGGGCGTCGGCATGCCGAGTCCGAACAGGATGCTGAGGAGCATCGCCATCACGAGCACGGCGACGAAGACGCCCCCCGCGAGTCCGACCATCCGGACGCTGACCTTGTTCGCGAGCCCGGTCTGGGTGAGCATGCTGATGATGATGCCCATCGCCGCGAGGACGCCGATCAGCGGGGCCATGTCGATGGCCCCGTCGCGGAACCCCCGGAACGTGTCGAGGGTGGTGTCGACGAGCGTCCCGGCGCTCGGACCGTCGACGACGAGGTTCCGGAGGTACATCGTCGCGACGAGCGTCGCCGAGGTGTACAGCCCGGCGCTCAGCGGCGTCAGGCGCAGCACGACGAGCGTGTAAATGAGCACCGCGAAGGGGACGGCGAAGTGCGCCCCCGAGCGCAGGACGCCCCGGTCGAACCGCCCCGTCCGCTCGACGGTCCAGCCGAACCGGAGGACGACGAACTGGACCGCGACGCCGACGCTGAAGTAGAACAGCAGCGCCGGGAGCAGCGCCGCCCGGATGACCTCGACGTAGCTCACCTGCAGGATGTCGGCCATGATGAACGCGGCGACCCCCATCACCGGCGGCATCATCTGCCCGCCGGAGGAGGCGACGCTCTCGATGGCCGCGGCGAAGTCGTCCCTGACTCCCTGGTTCTTCATCATCGGGATGGTGAACGTGCCCGTGGTGGCCGTGTTGGCGGCCGCGCTCCCCGTGATCGAGCCCATCGCCATGCTGGAGACGACGGCGACCTGGACGACGCCCGTCCGGAGCTCGTTCCCGAACTCCCGGCCGACGTCGAGGATGTAGTCGAGCGCGCCGTAGGTCTTCGCCATCCCGGCGAACATGATGAACACCGCGACCCACGTCGTCCCGACGCCGAGGATGAACCCGTAGGTGCCGCTCAGCCCGATCGCCCCGTAGCGGGCGACCTCCTGCCAGTCCATGCCGGTGTGCCCGAGGAAGCCGGGGAGCGACGGGCCCGCCATGGCGTAGGCGATGGCGACGAAGACGACGGAGGTGATGGCCCAGCCGTACGCCCGCCGCGTCGCGTCCGTGACGATCGCGACGATGGCCGCGCCGACGAGGTAGTCGGTCGAGGTGAACCCGAGGACGACGGCGTCGTTCAGCAGGCGGTCGAAGTTCGCCTCGACGTACGCCGCCACCGCGAGCGACGCGAACGCGAACGCGAGCGTGAGGAGCCAGTCGTACGATCCGAGCGCCGCCCGGGTCCGCCCGATCGCTCCGCCCGGCGCGAGCCGGTCGCGGTCGCGGTAGGCCGTCGCGTCCTCCGTCCCGTAGCGGTGTTCGAGCGTCGCGTGGAGGTAGAAGACGCACAGCCCGACGCCGAGAAAGAGGTTCGAGTGGCGCACCCGGACGAGCGCCAGGCTGTACGCGTAGTAGAACGTGTAGAGCGTCAGCCCGACGCCGAGGACGGAGACGGCCGTCCAGAGCGCGAGCTTCCCGCGCGGCCACTCGTCGACGGCGTCGAACCGCCCTCGCAGGCTCACCCCCATCGACGGATCACTCCACCTTCTCCCCGCGGGTCAGGTCGTCGCTCCAGATACCGAGTTCCTCGTAGAAGTCGGCCGCGGCGGGGTGAAACGGCATGTCGTAGGGGTTCTCGAGGAAGTACTTCTCGTCGGCCAGCGGCGTCAGCAACCCGTGGTACTCGCCGAGCCCCTCGCGGTTCCCGTGGAGCGCCTCGAGGTAGCCGTAGACCGCGTCGTAGCTGAAGTCGTTCCGGACGACGAAGTTGTACGCGAGCGAGGGCGCGATGAGCGGGTCGGGCGCGTGGGCGTACCCCTCCATCTCGCCGGTGTCGATCTCGGTGACGAGCAGCGCCGGGTCGGACTCCATCTCCGCCGTCGCGTCGTCGGGGAAGTCGAGCAGCCGGAGGTCGACCGTCCCCTTCATCTCCTGTAGCCAGCCCGGTTCGACCGAGAAGTTCACGAACGTCCCCGCGCCGACGTCGAGGCGTCCCTCGCTCATCGCGCTCGCCTGGCCGCCGTAGTCGACGCTGATGCGCTCGTAGTCGGAGGTCACGTAGCCGAGGGCGTGTTCGAGCATCTCGGCGGTGCCAGAGCCCCGGGGGGTCGGCGAGACGCGGCTGTCGGGCTCGATGTCGGCGACCGTCTCCCAGCCGTCGTTGCCGCTGCAGAGGAACCACCCGAGGTCGTAGAGGTGGTGGACCTGGTACGGCTGGAACGAGAGGTCGGAGAAGGGCTCCTCGCCCTCCTCGATCTTGTTCGCCGACCAGTTCTGGATGTAGACGATGTGCGCCTCGTTCCGGTTCAGCTGACCGATGTTCGCGTTCGTCCCCTCGCTCGGTCGCGCGTCGATCCGGACCGCGTCGGTGTTGTCGTTGACGACGGCCGCGATACCCTGGCTCATCGCGTAGGCCGCGGTCGTCTCCGTCGCCGTGTGCATCACCATGTCCGTGGGGCCCGAACCGCCCCCGGACCCGTTTCCGCCGCCGTTCCCGGTCCCGCCTTCGCCCCCGAGACAGCCCGCGAGCGTCAGCGCGCCCGCAGCGCCGAGCGAGGACTTGAGAAACGTACGCCGTGAGGACGGTCCGCGTGGAACAACCATACATCAATGGCTAACAGTTTATCCTTATAATTCTTCGTATCGCTCACACTGTTTACCGTACTACCCCCCGAACTTACCAATTGTAAATATGGCCGACACTTTCGGTCGGGCGGTGGGAGGGTTGCCCGACGACGCGCGCGTCAGGGGCGAGAACGGGGTTACGTCGGCGCGAGCGCGTCGATTGTCGCCCGGATCTCCTCCGGTTCGGCGGCGCGTGGGAAGGAGACGGAGACGGCGTCGACGCCGGCAAGCGCCTCGAACTCGGCGACGCGCTCGCGGGCCTCCTCGGGCGTCCCGGCGACCGCCAGCGAGTCGAGCAGGTCGTCGTCGATCTCGGCGAGCGCCTCCCTCCTGTTCCCGGCCTGCCACGCCTCGTAGATCGCCCCCGCGGTCTCCTCGTGGCCCTGCCGGGCCAGCGCGTCGCGGTAGAACGTCCCCATCCCGCCGAGGTAGAACCCGACGTGTTGCCTGACGATCTCGCGGGCCCGCTCGCGGTCGGGGAGCGCGGCGCAGGTCAGCGAGAGGGTGACGCGCACGTCGTCGGGGTCGCGCCCCCCGAGGTCGGCCCCGCGTTCGAGGTCCTCGATCCTGTCGGCCATCCCCTCGGGGGTGAGCATGAGCGCGTGCCAGCCGTCGGCGAAGCGCCCGGCGAGTTCGACCGCCTTCGGCCCCATCCCGGCCACCTCGATCGGCGGGACGGGATCCGGCGGCGTACAGCGCAGGCGGAAGCCCGAGAGGTCGAAGTACTCGCCGTCGTACTCCACCTCCTCGCCCGAGAGCACGCGCCGCACGACGTCGACGGTCTCCCGCGTCCGGCGGAGGGGGTTCCCGTAGTCGACGCCGTGCCAGTTCTCGATGACGATGGGGCCGCTCGGACCGAGGCCGAGGCGGAAGCGACCCTCGGAGACCTCCTGCAGCGTGGCCGCGGTCTGGCCGATGAGGGCCGGCGAGCGCGAGTAGATCGGCATGATGCTCGTCCCGACGTCGATCGAGTCGGTGCCCTCGGCGATGCTCGCCAGCACGACGGCCGCGTTTCGCCCCCACGTCTCGGGGATCCACGCCGCGTCGTAGCCGAGGTCCTCGGCGCGCCGGGCCTGTTCGACGAACGCCCCGACGCTCGCCTGGGCCGCGACCGGGAGGAAGACGTCTCGGTCGGTCATACCTCGGCCGTCTCCTCGATCCGCGGGAGGCCGCGCGCCACGATAGTCTCACCCACGACGTACGACGAGGCGTCGCTGGCGAGGAACTGCACGACGTCGGCGATCTCCTCGCTCAGGCCGATGCGTCGCTTCACGTCGCTCCGGTCGATCTCGTCGGCCGTGACGCCCATCTGGCTGGCGACGCCCGGCGTGGCGACGAACCCCGGCGCGATGCAGTTGACGCGCACGTTGTCGCCCGCCCACTCGTAGGCGAGCGTCGTCGTGAGGTTCACCACGCCCGCCTTCGCCGCGCCGTAGTGGCTCATGTACGGCGATCCGTCGGTGCCCGCGACGCTCGCGAGGTTGACGATGCTCCCGCCGCCGTGCTCGCGCATGTGCGCGCCGGCGACCTGCGAGCAGTGGAACGTGCCGTGGAGGTTGATGTCCACGATCGTCTTCCAGCCGTTCTCCGAGATGTCGGCGAACCCGGCCATGAACGACGCGCCCGCGTTGTTGACGAGTACGTCCACCCCGCCGAACTCCTCGACGGTCGCCTCGACCAGCGCCTCGACCGAGGGGCGGTCGCGCACGTCGCACTCGACCGCGAGTACGTCGCCCGGCGCGCCGGACTCGCGGATGCCCGCCGCGACCTCGTCGACCTTCTCCTGGGAGCGCGAGGAGACGACGACGTTCGCGCCGTCCTCGGCGAAGCGCTCCGCGGTCACCCTCCCGATCCCCTGCGATGATCCGGTGATGACGACGGTCCGCCCCGCCACGCTGAACTGTTCGGTGCTCATTCGATCTCACCCTGGCTCTCGATTACCATCGTTCACGTCTACAACCGTGCGGTATAACATTAGTCCGACGGTCGCCACGAACGGTTACCATTGCTACGCGAACCGGTGGCGGGCGCTGACGGGACCAGCACCCTTATCGCCCGCCGGCGGGTTGCTCCACCGATGACGGATCGCCGGAGCGACGCACCTCCCGCCGTCCACCGCATCGAGTTCGACGTGGACTGGCCGCCGGGACACGTCGCCAGCTACCTGGTGGACTGCGACGAGCCGACGCTGATCGACGCCGGGATGCCCGGACCCGACGCGGAGCGGGTCCTCCGCGAGCGCCTCGCGGACTGCGGGCGCGACCTCGCTGACGTCGAGCATCTCGTCCTCACGCACCCTCACGTGGATCACGTCGGACAGGTCGGCGCGGTCGTCGAGGCGGCCGACCCCACCGTGTACGCCCCCGCCGGGATCCGGGAGCGCTTCGACCGCGACCCGGACGACCTCGCCGCCGCCGTCCGCGCGAACGCCGTCGGCGCGGGGCTGACCGACGACGCGCTCTCGACCGCCGTCTCGATGGCCGTCGATTCGCTGGAGCGGAACCGCGAGCTCCTTCCGCCCGGCGACGTCGACGCCTGGGTGGTGGACGGTGAGCGCGTCGAGGTGGGCGGGACGCCAGTCGAGGTGATCCACACGCCGGGCCACCAGGCGGATCACTGCTGCTTCCGGGTCGAGCTCGGCGAGCCGACGCTCGTCTCCGGGGACGCGGCCATCGAACCGTTCCGTCCGGTCGCCATCCACGTCGGCCTCGACCGCGGGGTCGAGGACGCCATCGCCGCCTTCTACGGCGCGCTCGACCGCCTCGCGGCGGTCGACGTCGCGCGCGTCTACCCCGCCCACGGGCCCGTCCACGACGACCTGGCGGGGGCGGTCGCCCGCGACCGCGCCTCCCTCGACCGCACGCTCGACCGGACGCGGGAGCGGGTCGAGGCGGGAGCGGAGACGGCCGCGGAGATCGCCCGGGAGCGGGCGGGCGACCGCGACATCGCCTACATCATCGCCGAGGTGGTGGGCGCGCTCCGCCACCTCGAGGCGGCGGGGCGGATCGCCGCGACCGTCGAGGACGGCGTCCGGCGCTACCGACCCCGGTAGCCGCCGATCCGGTAACCGACCCGAGCGAGGCGTCGGCGCGCGTCGACGCCGGCCGCGATAGCTTCATTAGTCCCTCGCCCGGCCATCCGCCATGGCCGACTACGACGGCGTCTTCTTCGACATCGGGGGCGTGCTGCTCGACCTCTCGTCGGTTCGGACGGGGTACGTCGCCTTCCTCGAGGCGTTCGCCGACGAACAGGGCATCGACGACCTCGACGGGCTGATCGAGGACTGGAAACGGGCGCTCGGGTCGTACTTCACGTCCCGCGACGGCACCGTCTACCGGACGGCCCGGCCGGGATACCAGCGGGCGCTCGACGCGGCGGTCGGGCGGAAGGTCGCGGAGGAGGAGTGGTTCCCGCTGTTCGCGGAGTTGACGCTCGAACACGTACAGCCGACCCGGTTCGCCAAGGAGGTCGTCTCGACGCTCGACGACGCGGGGCACTACCTCGGAGTCATCAGCGACATCGACCACTGGGAGGCCGAGCGCATCCTCGGGAAGTTCGACGTGCTCGGACACTTCGACCACGTGACGACCAGCGAGGAGGTCGGGCGGACGAAGCCCGACCCGGCGATGTTCGAGGCCGCGCTCGAGAAGGCCCCGGCGCACGTCGCGCCCGAACGCTCGCTCTACGTCGGCGACCGCTACCGCCACGACATGCGCGGCGGATCGCGGGCGGGCCTCGTCACCGTCGCGCTCGGGGGGAGCGCCGCGGAGCGGGCCGGGGAGGACCCCCACGACGCGGTGGACTACGTCGCCGAGGACCTGTCGGACCTGCTCGACATCGCCGGTCTGCGGTGAGCGACGGCGGGCGACCCGTCGCGTCGGTCTCGACAGCGCCGGATCGCTCGCCCCTCGGCGGGTAAAAACGGCCGCCCATGCCGCAGGGTAACTATTTGAACGGTCTGTACATTGTACCGCCCGCAATGGACTTCGGACTCGACGATAGGACGGCCCTCGTGACCGGGGGCGGCGGACGGATCGGGAGCGAGGACTGCCGCGTGCTGGCGGCGGAGGGCGCGGAGGTGATCGTCCTCGACGTGGACCTCGACGCCGCAGAGGAGGTGGCGGGCGAGATCGAGACGTCGGGCGGGACGGCCCACGCGGTCGAGTGCGACCTCACCGACCGCGAGGAGGTGGCCGACACGGTCGGCGCGCTGGAGGAGGAGACGGGCGGCGTCGACATCCTGATCAACAACGCGGCGATGGTCGACGCCCGCTCGCAGGTGAAGGACTACGACGACGAGACCTGGGACCGCGACGTGTCGATCAACCTCACCGGGGCCTACAACGTCACCCGCGCGGTGTTCCCCGGCATGCTCGAACGCGAGTGGGGGCGGGTGGTCAACATGTCCTCGATGGCGGGCTGGCAGGGTGGCTTCGGCCAGATCTCCTACTCCGCGACGAAGGCGGCGCTCATCGGCTTCGGCAAGACGCTGGCGCTCGAAGGCGCGCAGCGCGGCGTCACGAGCAACGTCATCGCGCCGAACATCGTGGTCGAGGCGCTCGCCGACCTCCCCATCGAGCAACTCGAGGAGGTCGACCCGTACTTCGCCCGCATCGCCAGGGCGACGCCCATGCGCAGGCTGGGGACGGAGGCGGACGTGGCGAACCTCGTCGCCTTCCTCTGCTCCGAGCAGGCGAACTACGTGACCGGGCAGGTCGTCGGCGTCACCGGCGGCATCGACCTCTTCAGCTTCTGAACCGGTCCGGCGAGTATCGATTCCCACCGCGCGACCGCCGACCCCCGCCTCCCGCGATGGCTCGTCTCGGCCGGCTCCCGACGCGGCCAGATTCGGAACTGCGTCGTCAGACGACGAACCGCGAGTCGAGCGACGCCGACGTGTCGGCGAGGTCCACCGCGGCCTCGGTGTACCGCAGGATGCGTTGCACGTCCCCGTCGACGGCCAGCTCGCCGCTCACGAGCACGTTGATGACGCCCCCCTCGCCCTCGACGAGCTTCTTCCACTTGTCGTACTCGCCGGTGATGACGAAGCCGTGTTCGCGCTCGTCGAGGCCGTCGAGGATCGCCACCTCGCGGCACCCGCCGTCGTGGACGTCGAGGGAGGAGTACACGGTCCGGTCGTCGCTCAGGTTCTCCCAGTTGGACGAACAGCTCCTCGACCGTCTCCGGGAGTTCCGCCCGGAGGTCGTCGGTAAGGCTCGCCGTCGCCTCCTCGAGCGGCGGCGATCGGATCGCCGCTACCAACCGCTCGGACGGCGGCCCCTCCCGCGACTCGTACTCGCTCCGCAGCGGGGCACCTGCGTCGGCCGCGAGCGACGAGGCGGCCGGTCGGTGACGGCGGGAACGGGGAGGAACGGCGGCACGGCGGGCCGAATCGGGGACGGCCGCCTCAGTCGTCGGCCGCGGCCGGCTTCCGCTGGCTGTCGTAGATCGCCCGGACCTCCTCGCGGTGGCGATCGAGGATGTTGCGGCGCTTCTTCTTCATCGAGGGCGTGAGCATGTCGTTCTCCGGCGTCCACTCCTCGGGGACGAGTTCGAAGCGCTTGATCCGCTCGTACTTCTCCAGGTCCTCGTTGACGCGCTCGACGGCCTCGCCGACGAACGCGTGAACGCGCTCGTCCTCGCAGACGGCTGCCGGATCGTCGGGGAGGTCGACGTCCTGCTCGCGCGCCCACTCGCGGACGGCCTCGACGTTGGGGACGACGAGCGCCCCGACGAACTTCTCGTCGTCGCCGACGACCATCACCTGCTCGACGCGGTCGACCGTGGCGAACCGATCCTCGATGGGGCCGGGGGCGACGTTCTTGCCGGTCGAGAGCACCAGCAACTGCTTGAGCCGGTCGCGGAAGACGAGGTAGCCGTCGTCGGTCTGCTCGACGATGTCGCCGGTGCGGAAGTAACCGTCCGCCGTGAACGCCGCCTCGGTGGCGTCGGGGCGCTTCCAGTAGCCCGCCGTCACGTTCGGCCCCCGCACCAGCAACTCGCCGACCCGCCCGCCCGTCTCCTCAGGGGCGCGCTGGTCCGGGGGGAGGACCGACTCGTCGAGCCGCACCTCCACGTCCACGAGCGGCGGACCGAGCGTCCCCGCGCGGATGTCCTCCGGCGGGTTGGCGGAGACGACGGGGGCGGTCTCCGTCAGCCCGTACCCCTCGCAGATGGTCAGCCCCATGCCGACGAACAGCTGGGCCAGGTCAGTAGAGAGGCTCCCGCCGCCGCTGATGAACAGTTCGACGTTCCCCCCGAGGCCCTCGCGGACCGTGCTGTAGACGAGGCGGTCGGCGAGGGCGTGCTGCGCGCGGAGGATCGGCCCCGGATCCTCCGTTCGCGCGCGCTTTCGGGCGACCCCGACGGCCCACTCGAAGATCCGCGACTTGACCTTCGACTCGCTCGCCTGCTCGCGCATGCCGCGGAAGATGCGCTCGTAGATACGCGGGACGCTCGTCGCACCCGTGGGCTTCACGAGCGCGATGTCGTCCGCGACGGTGTCCGTGCTCTCGGCGTAGGCGACGCACGTCCCGCTCGCGAACGGGACGAAGTGGCCGGCCGTGCGCTCGAAGACGTGCGCGAGCGGGAGGAACGACAGCGTCGTCGAGTCGTCGTCGATCGTCGGCACCTCCGGCGGGCGATCCGGGCGCGGACCGAACCGCTTGCGGATCCCGTTGACGTTCGCCCGGAAGTTACCGTGCGTGAGCCGTACGCCCTTCGGCTCGCCCGTCGTCCCCGAGGTGTAGATGAGGCTCGCGAGGTCGTCGAGGTCCCGCGAGTCGAGCCAGGACCGGTACTCGTCCTCGTCGAACGTCTCGCGGCCGCGCTCGTAGACCTCCCCGAGCGTGAACACGTCGTCCCGGTCGGCGCGCCGCGGAACCTCGTCGATGACGACGACGAAGGAGAGGTCGAGGTCGTCCTCCACCTCGAGGACGCGCTCGAGCAACTCGCCGTTCTCGACGACGACGCCCGTCGCCCCCGGGTCCGAGAGCAGGTACCGCACCTGGTTCGGGGTCGATTCGACGTACACCGTCGTTACGACCGCTCCCGAGGCGAGGAGCGCGAAGTCGGTCTGGGCCCACTCCATGCGGGTGTTCGCGAAGATACCGACGCGGTCGCCGGCCTCCACCCCGAGGGTGCGAAAGCCCGCCGCCAGGTCCCTGACGACGTCGCGCATCTCCGCGTACGTGAGCGTCCCGTAGTCGCCGTCCGGGGCGGCGGGCACCGCGCCGGCAGTCACGAGCGACCGGTCGTGGACGCCACCCTTGTACCGCTGGGCCCGCCGGTTCGCGTTGCGCTTCGCGCTCGCCTCGAACAGCTGCGGGATCGTGTCGTCGCCGATCACCTCGTCGACGTACTCGCGCTCCGCGCGCTCTCGTTCTCCCGTCACCGAATCACCGGGTCGCTTCGATTCAACCCCATCATTGATTACAGTTTGTTGCGTGCACCCATATGACTCTCCTTGAACTGGTAGCCACGGAGACGGCGTTGTTTCGGCGTCCGCGACTCCCCGGCGTCCGGAACGGGACGCGCCGGGTGTCCACAGTCACCGCCCCTCACACGTATACCGTCGGCTGCACCTGTGTACACGCACACTCGACACGACGGTGTGGCGAGGCGATTCAACGAGGTACAGCCAACAGTATATTAGCGCGGGCCGCACAGCCCGGGTATGGTCGACAGGCCTTCCGACCCGTATGGACAGGACCGCCAGCGCGACGTCTACACCGCGGGGATGTTCGCGGACCGGCCCCCCGAACTCCCCGTCAGGTACGAGCGCCTCCGCGAGGCCGCGCTCGAGGCGATGAGCGACGAGGCCGCGGCCTACGTGGCCGGCGGCGCGGGCGGTGAGGCGACGATGGCCGCGAACCGGCGCTCGTTCGACGACTGGCGCATCGTCCCCCGCCTCCTCAGGGACGTGACCGAGCGCGACCTGCACGTGGACCTGCTCGGCCGGACGTTCGACGTGCCGTTCGCCCTCGCGCCGCTCGGCGTTCAGACGATCGTCCACGAGGAGGGCGAACTCGCGACGGCGCGGGCGGCGGGCGACCTGAACGTCCCGATGTGCTTGAGTTCGGTGGCCTCCCACAGGATGGAGGAGGTCGCCGAGGCGCTGGGCGAGACGCCGAAGTGGTTCCAGCTCTACTGGTCCTCGGAGCGGGCGATCATGGAGAGCTTCGTCGAGCGTGCCGAGAGCGCGGGCTTCGACGCCATCGTCCTCACCGTGGACGTTCCCATCCTCGGCTGGCGCGAGCGCGACATCGAGCGCGCGTACCTCCCCACGCTCGCCGGCGAGGGGCTCGCCAACTACCTCTCCGACCCGGCCTTCCGGGAGGGCCTCGACGGGCCGCCCGAGGAGTACCCCGACGCCGCAGTCCAGCACTTCATCGACGTGTTCGGCAACCCGGCGCTCGACTGGGACGACCTGGAGGACCTCTGCGGGATGACCGACCTCCCCGTCGTCGTGAAGGGGCTGCTCCACCCGGCGGACGCGGCGGAGGCGGTAGCGCGCGGCGTCGACGCCGTCGCCGTCTCCAACCACGGCGGGCGGCAGGTGGACGGCTCGATCGGCGCGCTCGAGGCGCTCCCCGGGATCGTCGAACGGATCGAGGGGCGCGTTCCCGTCACCCTCGACAGCGGGATCCGCCGCGGCTCGGACGTGATCAAGGCGCTCGCGCTCGGCGCGGACGCCGTCATGGTCGGCCGGCCGTTCGCCTGCGGACTCGCGATCGCGGGCGAGGCGGGCGTCCACGAGGTGCTCACCAACCTCCGGGCCGACCTCGACGTCACCCTCTCGAACGTCGGCCGGCCGAGCGTCGCCGACCTCGACCGCTCGCTTCTGGTCCGAACCGAGGAGCTGTGAGGAACGGTTCGCCGAGGGCGTCGCGTCGTCCGATCGTCACACGGCGACGACGAGTCCCTCGCCGTCCCGCTCGAACTCGGTGCCGAACGGCTCGGAGCGTTCGCGCATGCGCTCGCGGCACCAGCGAGCGGCGTCGCCGCGCGCCTCGTGGACGCGACAGTCGCGGATCTCCGTGGGGAGCAGACGGACCTCTTCGATCGCCGCGTCCGCGTCCGTGCGGACCTCGAACAGGAAGCTCCGGTCGTTCCTGAGATCGGGGTCGACGGCGTAGTCGTCGACGAAGTCGCCCGCGTCGTAGAGGATCGGCGCGCCGTCGTACACCTCGACCCCGTGGAAGACGTGGGCGCTGTGGCCGTGGACGAGGTCGACCCCCCGGTCCACGAGCCAGCGGCCGAACGCCTCGAACGCCGGTGGGGGCTCCTCGACCATGTTGGGTCCCCAGTGGAGCGACGCGACGAGGAGGTCGGGGGCGGGCTCCCTCGCCCGGGACAGCGCCTCCGCCACGCGATCACGGGTGTCGTCGTTTCCGACGTCGATCTCGACGTGAGCCGTCCCCGGCGCGTCCTCCGTGGCGGCGTACTCCGGCGTGTTGTCGGTGAACGAGACGACCGCGACGTCGAGGCCGCCGATCGCCGCGCGGGCGGGGGCGAGCGCCGCGTCGACGTCCCGCCCCGCGCCCGCGTGGGCGATGCCCGCCGCGTCGAGGTGATCGAGGGTGTCCTCCAGGGCCACCTCCCCGAAGTCGAGGACGTGGTTGTTCGCGAGCGCACAGCAGTCGACGCCCGCGGCGTCGAGCGCCGGGATCGCCCGGCCGGGATCGCCCCGGAAGTGAAACGGGCGGTACGTGCGCGTCCAGCGCTCCCCGCGCGTCGAGAGGCAGCACTCGAGGTTGACGATCAGTCCGTCGAGCCCCCGCAGGCGATCGAGAGCGGTTCCCCAGACGGCCTCGGGGGGACGGTGACGCTGACGCTCGTCGACCGTCCGGCCGAGCATGACGTCGCCCGTCAGTCCGATCCGTCCCCTCCCCGACATCCCCCTCACCTTGGCGGGTCACGGACAAAACGCCTTCCCCACTCGCCGCGGCCGGGTCGAGAACTCCTCCGCGGGGAGTACCGCACGTCCGATACGGTCAGGTTCTACGGTTATTCCGGATGGCCCGTCAGTTACGTGGGCTGATAAACCAAAAGACTCTCAAGTGTCCGCTGGTTCCCTGGATACAGGGGCGAGATCCCTACGCGCCGATAGGACGCGATCGCGGTTCGACTCGGTCCGGTCCGAAATCATCACCCATCGTTCCGAGTCCGACCGCGTGACCGCGGGTGGTAGGGGACGCCTACACCGGGCGATCGCCCTCTCGTGTGCCGACACGACGCTTCGCACGCCGGCGGGTTCGTGTGCCATCCGAACGCTGTGCCGTCGGCTGTGCGACGATTTCTGCAGACGCGCCGTAGCGAGCGAGCCCCGGCTACGCCCCTGTTCGAGTCCACACCGCAGACGGCAATAGTACTTGTGACTGGTGGTTGAAACGTTCCTAAAACCAAACCCGCTCGTGCCCGAATCGCGACCGCTCGTCGGCGGCCGGACCCGTCTCGAGAGGCGGTTCCGTCGCCGAATCCCCGAGCGCCCTACAGCCGCTCCGGGGCCAGTTCCTCGATCGTCCGCTCGGCGAGGTCGCCCGCGCCGTTCGGGATGGTGACGAGCGGCCGGTCGATGACGTCGACCGCCGCGACCTCGCGCAACTGCTCGCGCGCCTCCTCCCCGTCGCCCGCGACGCCGAGCGCCCGCACCATCTCGTCGGTGACGGCCGCGACCGCCTCGCCGCGGTCGCGGCCGCGCCACAGCGTCGCCACCCGCTCCGCGTCCTCGGGGAAGCGCCGGGCGACCGCCCGCTCGTACCCCCTGCCGTTGCCCACGTAGTAGGCGAGGTGCTCGCGCACCCGCTGGCGGGCCTCCTCGCCGTCGTCGCTGACGCACGCGGGGACGTAGGGCGCGACGGCGATGTCGTCGGGGTCGCGGCCCGCCTCCTCCGCGTGCTCCGCGACGTACTCGAACGCCTCGGGGAGGTCGCGGAAGGGGACGTTGTGGGGGATCCAGCCGTCGCAGAGGCGGGCGACGACCCGGCGGTTCGCCTTCCCGAGCGCCGCGTGGTAGATCGGTACGTCCGCGCCGAGCGCGGGGAAGTCGGCGGCGTGAAACACCTCGCCGTCGTAGTTCACGCGCCCGTCGTCGGCGAGATACTGCTTCGTCAGTTCGATACACTCGTGAGCGCGGCGGACGGGGTTCGGGTCGTCCCACTCCATCCCGTGGAGGTCCTCGATCGCCTTCCTCGTGCTCGTCCCGACGCCGAGGGTGAACCGGCCGTCCGAGACGCGGTCGAGCGTCGCCGCGGTCATCGCGAGGACCGCGGGCGTGCGCGAGTAGACGTTGACGATGGCGGTCCCGAGTTCGATGCGGTCGGTCCGCGCGGCGACGTCGGCGAGCCTGACGATCGCGCTCTCGTGCCAGAGTTCGGGGACCCACGCGGAGTCGTAGCCCAGTTCCTCCGCGCGGATCGCGAAGTCGGTCGGGTCGGAGACGGTCGCCGGAACGAGGACGCCGAGGTGCATGCTACCACCGTCCGGGCGCAGGTACATAAAGGGTCACTCGCACCGTCTGATCGTCTACGCGTTCGGCCCCCTCGATCACTTCACCGCGCCCGTCTCCCGGAGGGCGGCGACGTGCTCCGCGGCGAGTCCGGCCCCGCGCAGCACCTCGTCTGTGTGCTCGCCGTGGCCGGGCACCCGCTCGTCGCCGTCGGGGAGGTCGGCGACGGCGGGGAAGCCGAGGCGGGGTGGCGCGCCGTCGCCGCGCTCGATCATCCCGCGGGCCTCGAACTGCGGGTCGCGGACGGCCTCCCGGGGGGAGTAGACCCCGTCGACGGTGCCGTCCACGCCGCGGAAGGCCTCCACCCACTCGCCGCGCGGGCGGGTCCGGAACACGTCGGCGAGCGCCTCCCGCAGCGCCGCGAGTTCGTCCGGATCCTCGGTCATGTGCGCGTCGATCAGATCCCCGCGGCCGACCGCCTCACAGAACGCCCGCCAGAACTGCGGTTCGAGCGCGGCGAGGGTGACGTATTCGCCGTCGGCGGCCTCGTAGACGTCGTACCAGGGGTAGCCGCCCGTGAGCGGCGTCTCGCCGGGCCGGGGGTCGTCGCCCGCGAGCGACTGGGACGCGAGCGACTGCGAGAACGACAGCACCACGTCGGCCATCCCCACGTCGACGTACGTCCCCTCGCCGGTGTGCTCGCGCGACAGCAGGGCGCTCACGACGCCGAAGGCGGCGAACAGGCCCCCCGCGAGGTCCGCCACCTGGTAGCCGGGCACCACCGGCCGGGCGTCCGGGCCGGCGCGCGTCGCGTCGAGCAGGCCCGCGCGTCCGATATAGTTGATGTCGTGGCCCGCGCGGTCGGCCTCCGGCCCGGTCTGGCCGTAGCCCGTGAGCGAGCAGTAGACGATCCCGGGGTTGTGCGCGCGGAGCGTGTCGTGGTCGACGCCGAGGCGATCGACGACGCCCGGTCGGAACCCCTCGATGACGGCGTCGGCCTCCTCGGCGAGCGCGTAGAACGCCTCGCGGCCGCCCTCCCGCTTGAGGTCGACGGCGACGCTCCGCTTGCCCCTGTTCACCGCGTCGAACACCGCGCCCACGCCGCGGTCGGTCGTCGGCTCCATGTCTCGGGCGTAGTCGCCGGCACCCGTGTCCTCGATCTTCACCACGTCCGCGCCCATGTCGGCGAGCAGTTGGGTCGCGTAGGGGCCGGGGAGCAGTCGCGTCAGGTCGAGCACGCGGATGTCGCGGAGGTCCATGCGGCGACTCCGGCCGCGGGGCTCATATACTGTCGGCCGCGGCCGCCGAACGACGGCGTCCGACGATGCCGCGCCGTCCGTCTCGTCGCCGCCGACGGTACGCGCCCGGCCGGGAGGACTACGACGTCGGGCCGCGTTCCTCCGATCATGACACGCGTCGTCAGCGTCCACGAG
This sequence comes from Halomarina halobia, assembly GCF_029338575.1. Classification (GTDB taxonomy): domain Archaea; phylum Halobacteriota; class Halobacteria; order Halobacteriales; family Haloarculaceae; genus Halomarina; species Halomarina halobia. Next base: position 1,051,955 of record NZ_CP119992.1, on the reverse strand, counting down.
TACGAACTCGCGCCCGACGCCGACCCGGCCGACTTCGAGGCGGCCGTCGAGGCGGCCGAACGGCGGGGGCTGTTCGACCTCCCCGGACTCGTCGACCGCCGGTTCCTCCGGGGGATCAAGGGCGACCGCGAGGGGGAGTACGCCGCGATCTGGACCTACGAGGACCGCGAGGCGTGGGAGGCGCTCTGGGGACCGCCCGGGGACCCGAAGCCGCCGGAGGCGTACCCCGAGCGCTGGCGTGAGTGGGAGGCGCTGCTCGACCCGCTCCTGACCGACGACCCCGATTTCATCGGGTTCACGTCGTACGAGGCGCTGGCGTAGAGCGACGCGCCGGTGTCGAGGGGCGGAGCCGGAACGAGCGCGGTCCGGGTACGGGCCGGGTGCGGGCGTCGCCGGCCGCCGGGCGAACACCTATGCCATCGGTGTGCAATCACACGCCACGTGCCATGATGATGGACGTCCAACTCACCGTCACCGGGTTGCTCGACCGCGCGGTCGACCTCTTTCCCGACCGCGAGATCGTAACGAAGCGACCGGACGGGAGCCTCCACCGGTACACCTACGCGGACGCTCACGCTCGGATCTGCCGGCTCGCGCACGCGCTCGACGACCTCGGGGTCGAGCGGGGCGAGCGGGTCGCCACCGTCGCGGCGAACGACTACCGCCACCTCGAACTGTACTTCGCACCGCCGTGCTCCGGCCGGTCGATCCACATGTGCAACATGCGCCTGCCCGACGAACACTTCCAGTACATCGTGAACGACGCCGAGGACCGGGTGCTGTTCGTCGATCCGGCGTTCGTCGAGAAGGTCGAGGCCAACGCCGACGCCTTCGAGACCGTAGAGCGGTACGTCGTGCTGGCCGACGAGGTCCCCGAGACCTCCCTCGACCCCGTGATCGCCTACGAGGACCTCGTCGCGGACTACCCGACGGAGTACGACTGGCCCGAGGTCGACGAGCGGGACGAGTGCGGGATGTGCTACACCTCGGGGACGACGGGGAAGCCGAAGGGCGTCGCCTACACCCATCGCGCCGTCTACCTCCACAGCCTGATGTGCGGACACGTCGACACCAACGGCGTGAGCGAGTCGGACGTCGTCCTCCCCGTCGTCCCGATGTTCCACGCCAACGGGTGGGGGCTGCCCTACGCCGCGACGCTCGTCGGCGCGAAGCAGGTCCTCCCGGGCGTCCACACCGATCCCGGATCGGTCGCGGAACTCATCGCGGACGAGGAGGTGACCGTCTCGGCGGCCGTCCCGACGATCTGGCTGGAGATGGCCGAGTACCTCGACGAGCACCCGGAGGTCGACATCTCTAACATCGACCGCCTGACCGTCGGCGGGAGCGCCCCGCCCGAGTCCCTCATCCGGAGGTACGACGAGCGCTACGACGCGCCGATCATCCAGGGGTGGGGGATGACCGAGACGACCCCGCTGGCGACGCTCAGCACGCTCCGGAAGGAACTGCGGGACCTCCCGGCCGAGGAGCGGTACCGCTACCGCGCGACGGCGGGGATGCCCGTCCCCGGGATCGAGGTTCGGATCCGCGACGAGGACGGCGAGGCGTCCCCGGACGCCTCGGAACGGTCGAGCGGACGGCGTGCGCGAGACGGGAACGACGTCCCCCGCGACGGCGAGTCGATGGGGGACCTCCAGGTCCGCGGCCCGTGGGTGGTCGGGGAGTACCACAACCGGCCGGACGCGAACCGCGAGTCGTTCACCGAGGACGGGTGGCTCCGGACGGGCGACATCGCGACGATGGACGAACACGGGTACGTCGACGTCAAGGACCGGACGAAGGACGTGATCAAGTCCGGCGGGGAGTGGATCTCCAGCGTCGAACTGGAGAACGAACTGATGGCCCACGACGCCGTCGCGGAGGCGACCGTCATCGCCGTCGACCACGAGAAGTGGCAGGAGCGCCCCCTCGCGTGCGTCGTCCTCCGCGAGGGCGCGGACGCCTCCGCGGACGAACTGCGCGAGCACCTCGCCGAGCGCTTCCCCTCGTGGTGGCTCCCCGACGCGATCGAGTTCCTCGACGCGATCCCACGCACCTCGACCGGGAAGTTCAACAAGCGCGTGCTGCGCGAGCAGTACGACGACGTGGTACTGGAGGGAGAGCGGGAGGAGGCGTAACCGGGTCCGAGCGAGCCGGGTCTGGTCGGGGCGTGACGGCGGGGACACGCGGCGCTCTACTGTCGGCCGTCCGCGTCTCACGGTCGTCGGCACTCCGGCACCGACCAGTCGGTAGAGACGGACGGCCGACAGTATAAGTCTCCCCGCCCGAACGTCGAGGTATGGCAACACAGGACGCGCCGTCGTCGGGCGTGAGCTTCGAGACGACCGAGGAGTGGCGGCTCATCCGATCTAGCCTCGACGAGTTCATCGAGCGGGAGGTGGCGACGCTCTCGGACGACCTGGGCGAGACGTGGTCGAACCCGCGCCTGCGCCACGAGGCGGACGGCCGCCTCGTCCCGGAGGTGGTGGAGGCGATCGAGGAGATCCGCCGGCGGAGCGCCGAGGCGGGCTTCTACGCCATGAACATGCCGGAGGAGGCGGGCGGCGAGGGCGTCTCGAACGTGACGTGGTACCGCGCGAAGAAGCACGTCGCGAGCCACGGTCCCGGCCTGTCGCGGCACGTCCTCGCGGGGCCGGAGGGGCCGAAGCCGCTGCTCCTCCAGGCGGAGGGCGAGCAGGTCGAGCGGTACCTCGAGCCGACGATGCGCGCCGAGAAGTCCGCCGGGTTCGCGCAGACGGAGCCCGCGGCGGGCTCAGACTCGCCGGCCATGGCGACGCGCGCCGAGCGCGACGGCGACGAGTGGGTGCTGAACGGTACGAAGCAGTGGATCACGAACGCCCCCTACGCCGACTTCCTGCAGGTGTTCGCGCGGACGACCCCGCGGGAGGAGGCCGGACGCTACGGCGGGATCACCTGCTTCCTCGTCGAGCGCGAGGAGTACGAGGTCGGGAGCCTCAACAACGCCGTCGGCTCCGTCGGTCGGCAGGCCGAGGTCCACCTCGACGACGTGCGCCTCGGCGACGACCGCGTGCTCGGGACGCCGGACGAGGCGTTCTACGAGGCGATGGGCTTTCTCTCGCTCGGCCGGATGGAGCTGGGCGCGGAGGCGGTCGGGGGAGCCGAGTTCCTCCTCGACCGGGCGACGGCGTACGCGCGGGATCGGGAGGCGTTCGGGCGGCCGATCGGGGCGTTTCAGGGCGTCTCGCACAAGCTCGCGGCGGGGCGGGCGAAGAGCTACGCGGCCGACGCGGCGGGGTATAGGCTCGCCTGGAAGATGGACGAGGGCCGAGAGGCGATCGAGGACTCCTCGATCTTCAAGTGGTTCGCCACGCGGGCGCTCTGGGAGGTCGCGGACGCGACGGTGCAGGTCCACGGCGGCAACGGCCTGAGCGAGGACAATCCCTTCATGGACGCGCTGCACCACGCCCGGATCCTCCGGATCGTCGAGGGTACCGACGAGATACAGCTCAACACCATCGCGAAGCAGATGGGCCTCCGGTAGTCGCAGTCCGAACCGGGCGCTACAGCTCGGCGACCGCCTCCTCGACCGCTTCGCGCGGGACGGGCGAGATCCAGTCGTCGGCCACCCACGCGTCGCGGACGGTCCGCTCCTCGTCGACGACGAAGACGGCCCGCATCGGCGTCGACGCGTTCGCCATCCCCGACCGCGGGGTGAGGAGGTCGTACGCCTCGCTCGCCGCGCCGTCCACGTCCGCGAACATCCGGAACGGGCTGTCGAGGTAGCGGACGAAGGCGTTGACGGCGTAGGGGCCGTCCCGGCTGACGCCGAGGACGGGCACGTCGAACTCGTCCCAGCCGGCGCGGTCGTAGCGCTTCCACCAGTTCTCCGCGATGGCGGAGAACGCGAACGCCGAGAAGACGAGTACGCCCCCGCCGTCGAACGCCGCGGAGAGGCGCGTCGAGCGGAACGTCTCGCCGGTGCAGAGCAGCGATTCGAAGTCGGGGGCGCGGTCGCCGGGGGTCGGTGGCATGGCACACCTCTCGTCGGGGCGAAGGAAAAGCCCGCGGTCGTGAGGGTTTTTACCACTGGGGCCCCTCTGACCGGTCATGACGCGAACGCTCTACCGGCTGGAGGGCTGTCCGTACTGCGAACTGGTGGTCGACGAACTCGACGAACTCGACCTCGACTTCGAGAGCGTCTGGGTCGAGGGGATGCACTCGAAGCGAAACGAGGTGAAGCGCGTCTCCGGCCAGCGCGCGGTCCCGGTGCTCGTCGACGACGAGCGCGGGCTCACGATGTCGGAGAGCGCGAACATCGTCGACTACCTCGAACGCTCCTACGGCGCGACGTGACCGCCCTGTCATTCCATTCCGAGTGACACACCTATTTATAGGGCGGTGAGAAACCCTCGGAGAGGATGCCGAGGTGCCAGAACTGCGAGTCGTTTGTGACGGAAGCGTACGTACGAGTGTTCGCCCCGGAGGGGATGGAGTCGGTCCGCGTCTGCCCGCAGTGTGAGGACAAGTTACGCGACGGCGCGGAGATACGCCAGGCGCGGTCGTCCCGCGGGAACTGATCGCCTAGACTACTCGTCCAGGCTGTGGGGGTCGAGCCCCGGATCGTCGACCGCCGGCGCGCCGAGCGCGAGGACGACCCCCTGCTCGTCGCCGACGTTCCGGTGACCGTGGCCCGTCATCGGCCCGGCGGCGTAGAACGTCCCCGGCCCGGCCTCGACGATCTCCTCCTCACCGGACTCACCGACCTTGAGCGAGAACGTCCCTTTGAGGATGTAGTACAGCTCCTCCTGCTCGGCGTGGGCGTGGTACTGGATCTCCTCGCCGGGTTCGAAGTACCAGAGTTTCACCTTCAGGTTCTCCGTCTCGAGGGCCTCGTCGATCGGACGGATGTCGAGGTCCGGCGGTATCTCCTCGACCCGCGAGAGGTCGGTGAGCGGCACGTCGTCGGTATGGACGATCTCGTAGCCCATGGTGGGACAGAACAGGCGCTCCGATTACAAATAATTAGTAGTCCGCGAGAGCGTCGCGGATGCGTGGGAGTGCCTCGGTCGCGTCCGCGCGGAAGTCGTACTCGGCTCGCCCCGAGAGGGCGGTGCGCTCCCGGTTGACGACGACGAGCGTCGCGCCGCGCGCGGCGGCCTCGCGGGGCAGGCTGGCGGCGGGTTCGACCGACAGCGACGATCCGACGACGAGGACGGCGTCCGCGCGCTGGGCCATCGCGTGGGCCTGATACCAGGCGTAGTCGGGCAGCTGTTCGCCGAAGAGCACCACGTCGGGCTTCAGGAGGCCGCCGCAACGCCGACAGCGCGGCGGGAGGTCGTCGGCCCGCGCCGCGTCCAGGCCGTCGGTCGCGCCGCAGTCCACGCAGGCGACCCGCTCGCCGTTGCCGTGGAGTTCGACGACGCGGTCGCTCCCGGCCGCCTGGTGGAGTCCGTCGACGTTCTGCGTGATGACGCCCTCGATGTGGCCCTCGCGTTCGAGCGCCGCGAGCGCCTCGTGGGCGCGGTTTGGCTCGCGGCCGTCGCCGTACAGCTCCTCGACGAGGGCGATGCGGTCGTCCCAGAACCCCTCGGGGTCGGCCTCGAAGCGACTGATGTGGAAGTCCTCCGCGTCGTAGCGCGTCCAGACGCCGTCCGGTCCGCGGAAGTCGGGGATGCCCGAGGCGGTGCTCACCCCCGCGCCCGTCATCGCGACCGCGCGCTCCGCGTCGGCCAGCGCGCCCGCCGCGAATCGAAGTTCGTCCTCGTCCATGTGCGCGCAAGGGGACGCGCCCGCAAAAGAGCGCGGGCGGACCTCGGCGGTGCGGACTGTTCCCGATCAGGAACTATCGAGCGGCGGGGGTATCGACGGTGCCGGGCTCCCCGGATCGCCCGTTCACGGGCGGTCGCCCCGTGAGGAGACGTGGCGCTCTCAGAACTCGGGGAGGTTCTCCAGTTCGCCCTCCGCCACCTCCTCGAAGGCGTCGCGGGCGATGACGCGCCTGTGGACCTCGTCCGCGCCGTCGACGATGCGGAACGCCCGCACCGCCTGGTAGAAGTCGGAGATGGGGAGGTCGCGGCTGATGCCCGCGCCGCCGCAGGACTGCAGGGCGAAGTCGATGGCCTCCTGGGCGGTGTTCGCGGCGAACACCTTGCACATCGAGACGGGGATGCGCGCCTCGCCGCCCTCGGTGATCTCGCGGGCGGCGTGGCGGACCATCGTCCGCGTCGCGTGCAGCCGCGTCTCGTGGTCGGCTACCTTGAACCGCTGGGACTGCTTCTCGTCGAGCGTCGAGTCGAACGCCTCGCGGTCGGCCATGTACGCCTTCGCGATGTCGAGCGCGCGCGTCGCCATGCCGGTAAAGCGCATGCAGTGGGTGAGCCGGGCGGGACCGAGGCGCTGCTGGGCGTGCGTGAACCCCTCGTTCAGCTCCCCGAGCAGGTTCTCCTCGGGGATTCGCACGCCGTCGTACTCGATCTCGGCGTGGCTCTCGTGGATGAGGCCCTGTCCGAGGTGGGGGATGTCGCGGACGATATTCACGCCGTCGGCGTCGGCGGGGACGAGAAAGAGCGACGTACCGGCGTAGGGGTGGGCGTCCATGTCGGTGCGCGCCATGACGATCAGCACGTCGGCCTCGCTCCCCTGGGTGGTCCACCACTTGTGGCCGTCGATCACCCACTCGTCACCCTCCTTGCGGGCGGTCGTCCGCATCATCTTGGGATCGGAGCCCGCACCCTGCTTGGGCTCGGTCATCGAGAACGCCGAGACGATGTCGCCGGCGACCAGCGGCTTCAGGTACTCCTCCTTCTGCTCCTCGGTGCCCACCAGTTCGATCGTGTGCATGTTCCCCTCGTCCGGCGCGGCGACGCGCATGGCCGGCGCGCCGAGGATCGACCGCCCCGCCTCCTCGAACAGCGGGAGGACATCCCTGAAGGCGACGCCCATTCCGCCCCACTCCTCGCCGATCTGCGGGCAGTAGACGCCGCGGTCGCGGGCCTCCTCGCGGAGGTCGGCGACGACGGAGTCGGGGACCGATCCCTCGCGCTGGTACTCGCGTTCGGTCGGGACGACGACCTCGCTCATGAACTCGCCCGCGCGATCTCTGAGTTCCTTCGCCTCCGGTGAGTCGTGGTACTCCATACCCGCAACTACGGGTACACCATTGTAAATGGATAGGTCGATCATCGCTGAACGCTGTTCGACGGATGTCGTTCGAGCGCAAACTTATTCGTACTCGCACCGCGAGATCGTGAACAATGGGAGGTCTGTCACATGAGCGAGGGTAGCGAGGACTACTTCGAGCGCATCGTCGATCCCGACCGGCTCGCGGACTACCTCGAGGCGGAGCTCGGTCCCGCGGCGGAGTTCCACGTTGAACACCACAGGGAGGGCCACTCGAACGAGACGCTGTTCGTCACGTGGGGCGAGCGCGAGCTCGTCATCCGGCGGCCGCCGCCGGGTGAGATCGCGGAGAACGCCCACGACGTGCTCCGGGAACACCGCGTCGTCGATGCCCTCCAGGGGACCGACGTGCCGCTCCCGCGGACGGTCCTCGCCTGCGACGACCACGCGATCATGGGCAGCGACTTCTACGTCATGGAGCGCGTCGAGGGGGACGTCTTCCGGGGGAACGAACCCGACCGGTTCGCGACGCCGGACGCGCGACGGCGGGTCGGCGAGGAACTCGTCGACACGCTCGCCATCATACACGGGGTGGACTACGAGGCGGTCGGGCTCGACGACCTCGGCTACCCGCCCGGGTTCACCGAGCGACAGGTTAAGCGCTGGTCCGAGCAGCTCATGTGGGCGTTCGACGTCACCGCCGAGGAGCGCGAGGTGCCCGAACTGTACGGCGTGATGGAGTGGCTCTCCGACAACGTCCCGGACGACGCGCCCACCGCGCTCGTCCACGGCGACTACAAGCTCGACAACGTCATGTACGGCCCCGGCGACGACCCCGAGATCGTCGCCGTCTTCGACTGGGAGATGAGCACGCTCGGCGACCCGCTCACCGACCTGGGTTGGATGCTCTCCTACTGGTGGGACGAGGGTGACCCCGCCCCACCCGACGCGACGGACACGCTCACCTCGACGTTCATGACCCGCGAGGGCTACCCGACCCGCCGCGAACTGGTCGAGCGCTACGAGGCGCGGACCGGCGTCACCTACGGCGAGGAGGAGGACCGCTTCTACCGGACGCTCGCGGTCTACAAGCTCGCCGGGCTCGGGGAGATGTTCTTCCGTCGCTACCTCGAGGGTAACTCGGACGATCCGATGTACCCGAAGATGCGCGAGGGCGTCCCGCAACTGGCGACCCGCGCCCGGCGCATCATCGACGGGGAGGAACCCCTCTGAGTCGGGCGTCCCCGGCGATCACGCCCCCCGTCACTCGTAATTAAGACGGTCCACGTCGGACGGTACCCATGGCGGCTCTCGACTGGTACTGGCTCCTCCTCCAGCGGCTCCTTCTCGTCGTCGCCGCGATAGCCTCGCTCCTCGCGCTCCGCACGTTCGTCGACGGCGACCTGCGGCACTCGGTCCGACGCAGACTCCTGCTCGGCGTTCCGTGGGGAACGCTCGCCGTCTCGGCGTTCGTCGCCGGGGTCTACCTGTTCGTCCAGGACGGCCTCGCACACCCGTACGCGCCGACGGTCATCCCGTACCGCTCGTGGTCGTACTTCTACCCGGTGGGCGTGCTCGTTTCCCCGTTCGCGCACGCGAGCTTCGACCACCTGCTCGGGAACCTGATCGCGACGCTGACGCTCGGGACGGTCGCCGAGTACGCGTGGGGGCACTACCCTCGGGAGCGCGGCGCGCAGACGTTCACCGGATGGCGGACGAACCCGTTCGTCCGCGTCGGCGCGTTCGTCGCCGCGGCCCTGCTCGTCGGCGTCCTGACGGGGATCTTCGCGCTCGGTCCCTCGATCGGTTTCTCGGGCGTGGTCTTCGCCCTCGCGGGGTTCGCGCTGCTCCGCTACCCCATCGGCACCCTCGTCGCGCTGCTGGTCGGCGACCTCCTCTCGCTCGGCTACAACGCGATCCGGATGCCGGCGTTCACGCAGGGGGGCCACTCCACCTACGTCACGCCGTGGTGGGCCGACATCGCCGTGCAGGGCCACGCGTTCGGGCTGTTCACCGGCGCGCTGCTCGGCGCGCTCCTGTTCGACCTCCGGGACGAGCGCCCGTCGGCGGCCCGCGTCTGGCTCGGGGTCCTGCTGTTCGTCGTCTCCCAGGGGCTCTGGGCGATCTACCTCCCGCGGGGCGGCGGGCAGTACACGCTCTACCGCGCCGTCGGCGTGACGCTCGCGTTCGCCGTCGCCCTCGTGGTCGCGTCCGCCGCGCGCGCGAGCGATGCGCCGCTCGTCGAACGCCTCGATCTCTCCTCGCGGGAGGCTTCGTTCGGGCTGGTGGTGGCGATCGTGCTGGCGCTCGCGCTCGTCGCGATCCCGTTCAACCTCTTCGTCGTCGCGGACGCGGCGGTGGGCGTGAACGAGGACAACAGCCTCTCGGTGGGCGACTACACCGTCTTCTACGCGGAGGGCGTCCCCAATCAGTACGTCTCCGCGGTCGACGTTCCAGCGTTCAGGGGGGAGACGGCCGTCAACGCGAGCGGCGTCATCGTCGTCAGCCCCGAGCGCAACATCTGGTGGGAGGTGGTCCCGGAGGACCGCCTCGCCCACGACGGGACGCGCCGGATCTACGTCGGCGGCCTCGGCTGGCGTGAGGCGATCACCGTCAACCGGACCGCCTGGAGCGCCGTCGGCAACGAGACGACCTACACCGTCCACTTCGAGCACGGCGACCGGCGCAAGCTCGCCTACGTCAGCCCGTCGGTTCGTGCCGAACCGACCGTCGAGGGGCGGACGGTCACGCTCGTCCCCGGCGAGCCGTTCGCGCTGCGCGTCGAGAGCGGTGGACGGGCCCTCGGATCGGCCCCGATCCCCCGCGAGAACGCGACGACGAGCGCCGGGAACCTCACCTTCGTGCGCGAGGAGGACCGCGTCTACGCGACGACGGCCGACTCGCGGGTCCGGGTGGCGACGAAGGGGTGAGTCACCGCCACTCGATCCGGTAGACCTCCGTCTCGATGGTCCGCCGGGCCTCCCCGTGGAAGTCGAACTGCCGGTCCACGTCGAGGGCGGCCGCGAAGGCGTCGGTGACCTCGCCGCCCTCGTCCGCGGCGAACGCCTCGACGAATTCCCGACTGTCCGCGTTGTGGATCGAGTAGGAGACGTCGGCGACCTCCGCGACGGCGGCGAGGAAGGCGCGGTCGGCGTGGCGGTTCCCGCGTTGCGCCCCGAACGGCGGATTCATCAGGACGGTCACGGGCCGCGAGCGTGAGTTGAGACAGATCGGCGGTCGGGTCGCGTCGGCGAGCACCCACTCGACGCGCGCCGCCGCGTCCAGGCGTGTCGCGTTCCCGCGGGCGACCGCGAGCGCCGCCGGATCCCGGTCCACCCCGACTACCGTCTCCGCGCTCGCGAGCGCCGCCCCGAGGGCGAGCACCCCCGTCCCGCACCCGAGGTCGAGGGTCGTCCCTCCGAGATCGCCCCGCAGGGACGCGAGGTGGACGAGGTGGGCGGCGACGTCCGCGGGCGTGGGGTACTGCTCCCACTCGACGCGCGGGTCGTCGAACCCCGCGACCGATTCGAGCGCGCGTTCGAGCGTGCGTCGCGCCATGCCGGTCGGGACGGCGCGCGCGCGAACAAGGCTTTCCATCCGTCCTTTCCACCCGTCCGCTCTTCCTCCTTCGTTCGTTCCCCGTCGGATAGATTCATCTTCCCCGGGACCTATCGGGTACCATGACCTGTCCGCGGTGCGACTCGACACTCGAACGGTACGCCCTCGACGGGGAGACGGCGCTGGCCTGTCGGGCCTGCGGCTACCTGGGCGTGACGGTGGAGCACAGGAGCGAGCGACGGGAGCGCGAGAGCTGGGAGGCAGCGCTCGCGCGTTTCCGCCGGGGCGGTTAGTTCTCCGCCGAGGCGGCTTCCTCCTCCGCGTCCGCGTCCCCCTCTGACTCGCCGTCCGAGACGGATCGCTCGACCGCTTCGCTCCGGTTCGGAGAGCCGCTTCCCTCCTCCGCCTCCTCGCTCCGGGCAGCGACGAGCGCGCCGCGGGCGACGCTGTAGAGCGGTTCGCGCGCGCTGCGCACGTCGCTGATGGAGAACGGAATGTTCGCGTCCTCCAGGTGGTCCGCGAATAGCGCCTCGAAGCCGCGCGGACTCGACGTGCCGCCCGTGACGACGACGGGCACGTCGAGGCCCTCCTCGATGTCCTCCTCGTCCACCTCGCGGGTGATGTTCTCGATGACGTAGTCGAGCAGGTTCTCGTAGTAGATGGCGAGCGCGCCCTCGACGCCCCCGACGTCCGTGCGGAAGTCGAGTTCGAAGTCGTCCTCCTTGATGGAGGTGACCTTGTCGATGGGCTTGCCCGTCGCCCGCGCGGCCTGCTCGTCGATCCAGTCGCCCCCGCGGGCGATAGAGAAGGTCATCACGGGCACCGCGTAGTAGGCGAGACAGACGTTCGTCATGCCCGCACCGAAGCTGATGCCGAGGCCGGTGAAGTTGTTGTCCGCGAGTTCGGAGTAGATGACCGCCATCCCCTCGTTGATCGGTTCGGGGTCGTACCCGGCGTCGCCGAGGAACGACTCGAGCGTCTTCTGGTGGTAGAGCACCGAGACGTCCGAGTCGATGGGGTCGGCGGGAACCGAGTAGTGGATGCGCTCGCCCGGCCGGGTCGGCTCCCCCGCCACCTGCTCGATGATGAGCTTCATCATCGGAATGGCGCTCTTCTCGTCGCTCGAGAGGATGCCCCGCCGCATCGGGCGGCGCGTCTCCTGCTTGAAGATGTTCGCGAAGCTGAGCGCGTCGTCGCCGACGACGTACACCGCGTCGTCCTTCCGGATGTGGAGGACGTCGCTCCGCGAGAGCATCTGCTCCGCCATGTCCGAGTACTCGATCTCGACGAACGAGTTGCGCTGCTGTACGAACACCGTCTCCTCCGCGTCCTGCTTCCCCGAGATGATGTTCATCGTGCCGACGTCTAGCCCCTTTGCCATAGTCGGGCCGTATCACTACAGCGTAATAAACTTACTGTGGATAGAGAACATAACGATAGGGTGATTGTAATTAATCAATGACTATCTGGCCTATCCCTGCCGCAACAGTCCCCTGAGACGTTCGACGAGCGACGGCGGCGTCTCCGGCCCCGACGCCTGTCGCTCGCGAAGCTGTCGCAGCGCCGCCGTCTGATCGTCCGTCCCACCGCCGCGGGCCGTCCGGTCCTCGTTTCCGCGCAGCCGCTTCAGCCCCGCGACCGCGCCGTCCACCCCCTCCGAACGGTGGGATGTCGGCGCGACGCCCTCGAGACCGGACCGATCGATCGACTCCGTCGCCGCGGACTCGCCGAACTGTATCCGCTGCGTCTCTACCTTTCGCACCCCGCCCCACGAGAGCTCGGCGCTCGCGAGCGCGTCGTCGATGTCGTGCCGGACCTGCTCGTCGGGCACCTCCGGATCCGGGGACGTCTCGTCTCCGCTCTCTGTCGGCAGAGCCCGTTCGACGTGGTAACTGACCAGCGCCGCGGCCGTCGCCGCGACGACGGCGACCAGCCCGACCGCGTAGATGCCCACGCCCTGTACGCTGTAGTCGGGTCCCCCGCGCACGTCCCACTGGTAGGGATAGGTGCCCACGAACAGGGCGACGGCGACGAGACAGATCGTCGCGCCGCCCAGCGCGGCGTACCGCGCCCGCCGCTCCACGGGGAGCAGGACGGTGACGCCGAGCAGGAGCGTCGGGAGCCCGCTCGCGCCGACCGCGAACGCGATCTCGCGGAACCAGTACGTCTTCCCCGGCCCCGGGAGCGTCCCCTCGTAGACGAACAGCGCGAGCCCCGAGAGGCCGAGCCCGAGCCCGCCGAAGAACAGCGCGAACCCGAGGTAGACGTCCACGCGCCGCTCCGGTTCGCCGATGTGTCGTCGATACCACGCCACGAGACTGCCGGTCGCCCGCGCGTCATCCATGATTGCGTCACAATACGTATCGAAGTATATGACTTTTCTCCCGCCGCGTATTCTCGCTGAGAGTTAAGTCGGCAGTGTGCCAGTTACGGCCATGTCCCGCGAACCCGATCCGCAGGCGCAGGCCGTCCTCGACCTCCTCGACTCGATCCCGCGGCCGCCGACGTACGCGCTGTCGGTTCCGAGCGCCCGCGACGCGCTCGAATCGTTCTTCGCCAACGAGGACCCGGAACCGGTCGGCGACGTGGCCGACTTCTCGATCCCCGGTCCGGACGAGGACGTCCCGGTCCGGCTCTACCTCCCCGAGGGAGAGGGCCCGCACCCCGCGCTGGTCTACCTCCACGGCGGCGGCTGGGTCATCGGCAGCCTCGACACCGTCGACGACGTCTGTCGGGGGCTGGTGAACCGCGTCGGCTGCGCCGTCCTGAGCGTCGACTACCGCCTCGCGCCGGAACACCCCTTCCCGGCCGCCCTCGACGACGCCTACGCAGCCGTCGAGTGGACCGCGGCGCACGGCGACACCGTCGGCGTGGACCCCGGGCGGATCGCCGTCGGGGGCGACAGCGCGGGCGGCAACCTCACCGCCGGGGCGACGCTCATGGCGCGCGACCGCGGCGGGCCGGAGATCGCCCGACAGGTGCTCGTCTACCCCGCCGTCGCCTCCCCGGTCGTCCACGACTTCGACAGCTACGAGGAGAACGGCGAGGGGTACTTCCTCGAACGCGAGAGCGTGGCGTGGTTCTACGAGCGGTACGTCGCCCGCGCCGCGGACCAGCGCAACGAGTACGCCGCGCCGCTGCTCGCGCGCGACCTCTCCGGCCTCCCGCCCGCGACGGTCGTCACCGCCGGGTTCGACCCGCTGCGCGACGAGGGCCGCGAGTACGCGAACCGCCTGGCCGAGGCGGAGGTTCCGGTCACCGACTACCACTACGAGGGGATGATCCACGGCTTCGTGAGCCTCCCGGACTACCTCGACGCCGCGGACGAGGCGCTCGACGACGTCGCCGCGGATCTCGAGGAGGCGTTCTACTCGGGGTGAGCGGTCAGCGCACGGTCGCGACCGACGCCACGGCGGCGACGTGCTCCGGGACGGCGACGGGGAGTCGCCGCCGGAAGGGTGCGTCGAGGCGCGTGCGTTGCCGATGCGCCCCGCGACCGTCGCGGTCTGTCCCTCACCGGCCCCGTAGAGCGGGAGGAACGACACCACGTGGAATCGCCGGCCGGGTAGACCCTCGGTTCGATAAGACCCCTGCCGGATCGGGCGACGGTGTCGACAGTCGCGCGTTCGCCCGGATGGCGTACCGGGGAGGTCAGTCGTCCGTCGCCACCGCAGCGGACCTCGACGCCCGGACGGTCCGCCAGTACCCCTGGGCGTACGCGCCGAGGAACATCCCCGCGACGGCCCACAGGATCGGGTAGTTCCCGATCCCGACGCTCGCGTAGGCGGCACCCGGACAGACGCCCGAGAGCCCCCAGCCGACGCCGAAGATCGTCCCGCCGACGACGACGTTGCGGTCGAACTCCCTGGTCCGGCGCGTGTACTCGCGCGCAGTCAGCGGCGCGCGGTCGAAGGAGCCCGTGGCGACGGCGACGGTGATCCCGGTCACGACCGCCGCGCCGCCCATGACGAACAGAAGGCCGAAGTCCTCGAACTGGAGGAAGTCCAGCACGACCTCCGGCCGGGCCATCCCGCTGATCGCGAGGCCGAAGCCGAAGGGCAGCCCCCCGAGGTAGATCACGGCCAGGAACAGCGGACGCCGTTCGCTTTCACTCACGGCGTCACCCCCAGCGCCCGGACGAGCTGGGCGGTCCCGATGGCCACGGCGAGGAAGGTCGCGACGTTCACGAGCGACGTGTTCGACAGCGAGCCGATCCCGTAGACGCCGTGGCCCGAGGTGCAGCCCTTGCCGAGGCGCGTGCCGACGCCGACGAGGAACCCGCCGCCCAGCAGCCGCCACCACTGGACCTCGGTCGTCCAGGTCCCGGGGTTCAGTACGATCCCCCAGATCGCCGCGCCGCTGACGATGCCCGCGGTGAACACGAGCCGCCAGCCACGCGACCGGACGTACGCGAAGCGGTTGAACCGCGGGACGTCCGAGACGTACGACAGCGTCGACTCGAGGAACGTGCTCGCCCCGGCGATGATCCCCGTCCCGAGGTAGATGACCGCGGCCCCGAGGCCGACGAGCGATCCGCCGAGGAGATACGGCAGGATTCCCCGCGGGAAGAGCTCTGCGAGCGCGACCGAGGGCGTGAGCGCGTCCATCTCAGTTCGTCAGCGCTCCCTCGCTGGCCGCGCAGTTGTTCGGGCCGAGTTCGAGCTCGAACGCCTCCTCGTCGTCGGGCGACTGCCGTCCGAGGTTCGTGGCGACGATCCCCTCGTAGTTGGCGGGACGCGGGGGCATGTCGGAGACGACGAACTCGACGAACTCGTCTTCGTCCATCGAGAGCGCGTCCATCCGCTCCATCAGATCGCCGAGTTCGGCCGTGTAGGTGCCGTCGTCGTCGGAGGTCGCGGCGTCGCTGAAGTGCGCCGGCGCGACGATCGCGTCGTCGGGCCGGGTCAGGACCTTCCCGTGGAGGCTCTCGTGGAGCGTCCGCGCCGCGTTCCTCGCGGCTTCGGGATCCTCGAGGTCGGGTCGGGCGACGCTCTCCGTGAAGAGTCCGTCGCCCGTGAACAGGACGTTTCCGACCCCGTACGCGGTCATGCCGGTCGTGTGCCCGGGCGTGTGGACGACCTCGATCTCGACCTCGCCGACGGTGAGGGTGTCGCCGTCCGCGACCGTCTCGTAGGGGACGTCGTACGTCACGCCCCGGTCGGCGGCGGGTCGGGGGAGAACCGCCGTCGCGCCGGTCTCCTCGGCGAGGTCGCGGACGCCGGAGACGTGATCCGCGTGGACGTGCGTATCGAGCGCGTACGCGAGTTCGGCACCGAGGGTACGTGCGTCCTGGATGTACTCCTCCGTGAACGCGCGGAGCGGGTCGACGACGGCGGCTTCCCCGTCGGAGACGACGAGGTACGCCAGACAGCCGCTGGACGGCCGCCGGTACTGGGCGACCGTGGCGTCGGCGTCGACGTCGAGTTCCGCGTACTCGTAGACGCGCGCCCAGCCCTTCATCCCGCGTTCGAGGTGATTGACGTCGTAGCCCTCCGCCTCGAGGTGCTCGGCGACTAGCTCGCTCGCCCCGCCCTTCGCACAGAGTACCGTGATCTCCCGGTCGTCGGGAAGCTCCGCGAGCAGGTCCTCGGGGATTCCGTCCAGCAGCTGGAAGTACGGGTAGTTCACGACCTCGACGGTCTCGCCGCCGATGCGCCACTCCTCGAAGTCCCCCTCCGAGCGCGCGTCGAGGATAAACACCTCCTCGCCGCCGTCGATGCGCTCCTTCAGTCTCTCGGGGGCGATCGATTCGACGTCTCCTTCAGAGTCGGTGAGGGTTTCGTCGGTCATCGTCACTCGTGGCTAACGACGCGCTCCAGATAAGGCTTTGCATAGTAGTTCTATATGTGCACAATATCAATCGCGCTGTAGCCGCATAAAACCGCTCAATACCTCTGAAACGAGGATATTGGGGATACAGTTGTGTGCAAATTTAGAACTTCCGACGATACGCTTTTACCTCCGGCTCCGATATTGGGTGGTGAAGTCAATACCATGACGCAGCACGACGTGACGGAGACGCTCGACGTCAAAGGACAGAACTGCCCGATGCCCGTCGTCAAGACCAAGCGGGCGGTGGACCGGCTCGCCGCGGACGACGTCCTCGAGGTCATCGCGACGGACCCCGGAAGCGTGAGCGACATCGCCGGTTGGGCCGAGAGCACCGACGGCGTCGAACTCCTCGACCAAGCGGAGGGCGACGACGTGTACAGGCACTACGTCCGCAGGACGGAGTGAGATCGATGGACGAGATCGCGATCACCGTTCCCGACGACAGCCCGAATAGCCCCGCGATGGCCACGAACCCCCTCGACGAACTCGACGACGCCGACCGGGTGTTCGATGTCTGATCATGAGCTCTGACACGCCCACACCGCCGACCGACGCGACGTCCGACGCCGACGTGGCCGCGCTAGAGTCCCGCATCGAGGAACTCGAGTCGGAACTCGCCGACCTCCGCACTGAGGACGACGGCGGACAACCGAAGATGTCGATCATCGCGACGAAGGGCACGCTCGACATGGCGTACCCGCCGCTCATCCTCGCGAGCACGGCCGCCGCCTTCGGGTGGGAGGTGACGGTGTTTCACACCTTCTGGGGGCTCGACGTCCTCCACGAGGAGCGCTCGAAGAACCTCAAGCTGAGTTCGGTCGGCAATCCCAACGTGCCGGTGCCGAACGCGATCGGTGCGCTCCCCGGGATGGACAGCGTGACGACGAAGATGATGGAGAGGCGGATCGAGGACAACGACACCGCCAGCATCGAGGAACTCCTCGAGACCTCACTGGAGATGGGCGTCGAGTTCCAGGCCTGCCAGGTGACGATCGACCTGATGGGATACGACGAGGACGACTTCTACGACGGCGTCACCACCGGCGTCGGTGCCGCCACGGCGATTCGGGCCATGGCGGACGCCGATGTCCAACTGCTCGTCTAGCGGATGCCGCGTCGGTCGACTACTCCATCACGGGGTGTCGAATCGCACGCCGAGCCCGCATGAAGGCCGCGCTCTGCCGGCGGCTACCCGTACGGCCGCGAGCGGGAAGAGACGTATCGGGACGCGTCCCGTAGGCTCTACGAGCGCCGATGGATCCCCCGACACCCCAACCGCCGGTGACGTTCCTGCGCGAGCGTCGAGAGTACCTCGTCACTCGCGCGCGAGAACTCCTCGAGTTCGACACGCAGAACCCGCCCGGGCGGACCCGCGAGATAGTCGACTGGCTCGACGCCCGCTTCGAGGCGCTCGGACTGCCGACGGCCCGGTACGCCGTCGATCCGGCGAAGCCGAACCTCCTCGCGACGCTGCCGGGGGAACGCGACCGCGCGCTCTGTTTCAACGGTCACGTCGA
Organism: Halomarina halobia; assembly: GCF_029338575.1. Lineage (GTDB taxonomy): Archaea > Halobacteriota > Halobacteria > Halobacteriales > Haloarculaceae > Halomarina > Halomarina halobia. The sequence goes on along the minus strand of NZ_CP119992.1, from coordinate 1,033,950 downwards.
TACCGTCCCCTTCGACGCCGACGAGTGGACCCGCGACCCGCTGGGCGGGCGCGACGGGGATCGGCTGTACGGCCGCGGTGCCACGGACATGAAGGGCGCGGTGGCCTCGATGCTGGCGACCGCTCGCGCGTACGTCGAAACGGGGACGACGCCGCCGGTCACTCTCCGTTTCGCCCTCGTCAGCGACGAGGAGATCGGCGGCGACGCCGGCCTGCCGGCCCTCCTCGACGTGGACCGAATCCGGGCCGACGCGTGCGTCATCGGCGAACCGACCTGCGAGGAGGGTCGCCATTCAGTGACGGTCGCCGATCGCGGCAGCATCTGGCTGACGCTCGAGGCCCGCGGGGAGGCCGCACACGGCTCGCGGCCGATGCTCGGCGTGAACGCGATCGATCGGCTGTACGACGCCGTCACCGAGTTGCGAGGGGGGCTCGGGACGCGGGCGCTGACGATCGTTCCCGCGATAGAGCGGATCGTCGACGAGTCCGTCGAGTACTACGAACCGATGATGGGCGAATCGACGGCGCGTCGACTGTTCGAATATCCGACGATCAATCTCGGACGGATCGCGGGCGGCGAGGCGATCAACAGCGTTCCGCAGTCCGCGCGCGCCGAGATCGACATCCGGTTGACCGCGGGAGTGTACACGCCCGACGTGCTCTCCGACGTCCGCGAGTGTGTAGACGGGTGCGAGGGCGTGACACTGACCGACATCTCGTGGAGCGTCGGTACCGCCGAGGCGATCGACAGTCCGCTCGTCGAAGCCGTGACGGCGGTCGCGGAAGACGTGACCGGCGGACGGGTGTACCGACGGAGCGCGACCGGCGGCGGCGACGCGAAGAAGCTCCGACGGGCGGGGATTCCGACCGTCGAGTTCGCCCTCGGGACCGACACGGTGCACGCCGTCGACGAGTACACGACTACCGGCGCGCTGGTCGGTAACGCGATAACGTACGCGCGGATCCCGTACGCGTACGCCGACCTGGCCGAGTGACCGCCCGCGACGGTGCTCCGCCCGAACGACGGTCTATACACCGATCCCGGCGGCTGAGGCCCCGTCGCTAGCGGTACGTCCTCTCCCCCGCTTCGACCGGGACGTCGAGCCAGTTTTCCGTCGGCGGGAGCGGGCACTCGTAGCGCTCCGAGTACGCGCAGGTCGGGTTGTACGCCTCGTTGAAATCGAGGATCCACGTGCCGTCGTCGGTGCGGTGGGTATCGGCCTCCAGATCGAGGTAGCGCCCCGCGCCGTAGGTCTCCTCGCCGCTGGTCGAATCGCGGAACGGTACCCACAACCGGTCGTCGTCGGGATCGCCCTTGTACGCCCGGAGGGTGGCCTCTTCGCCGCCGACCTCGAATCGGAATTCGCCCCAGCGGAGATAGTCGCTCTCGCCGCCGGTGCTCGTCCCGACCGTCACCGTCTCCCTCCCGTCGTGTTCGTCGAGCTGCAGCTCGAACCGATACGTCCCGTCTACGGGATAGTACGACAGTCCGTCGAACGAATCCCGTTCGTCCTCGGGGATCGGCGAGTGCGGATACGATCGGAAGTACTCGTCCTTCTCCTCGCGCCGAGTACGGACGCTCGCTCTCCAGTCAGTGCTCACGTCCGGGGGCTACGGTCCCGGCGTTTCTATGGCTTCGGACAGGGAGTCGTGAACGATCGGTCTCCGATGCGATCCCCGCGTCCCTCCCGTCGGTGAGCGGGGGCCGCCGCGACTCCGGCGGCGTCGCACGCTACCCCTCAGGCGGCGCAGTTGTTCGGGCCGAGTTCGAGTTCGGTCGCCTCGCCCTCGTCGTCGACGGTCTCTCTCCCGGTGTTGATCGCGATGATCGTCTCGTAGTTCGGCGGTTTCTCCGGCGCGTTCTCGGTCAGCCGCTCGACGAACGCCTCCTCGTCGAGCCGGAGGACCTCGATCTCCTCGCGGAGGTCGCCGAGACGCGCCGTGAGCGGGTCGCCGGGGGAGCCGTTCTCGTAGCGGCCGTCGCTCGTGACCGCGAGGTGTCCCGGCAGAACCCGCGTGTCGTCCGGCAACTCGAGGATGGTCCCGTGGAGGGAGTCGTACAGTAGCTCGGCACCGCGAGCGGCGTCCTCCTCCCCGAACTGGAGCTCCGTCCGCCCCACCGAGTCGACGAACAGCGTGTCCCCCGTCAGGAGCAACTCGTCGTCCACGAGGTAGTTCACCATCTCCGTCGTGTGCCCCGGCACGTGGAGGGCCTGGATCTCGACGTCGCCGAGTTCGACGACCTCGCCGTCCGACAGCGGCTCGTACTCGTACTCGACGCCCCGCTCCCGCGCGTGCTCGCCCAGCCGGTAGGGGACGCCGACCTCCTCGGCGAGCGCCGGGCTCCCGGAGATGTGATCGGCGTGGACGTGTGTGTCGAGCACCCGTCCGATGGACAGCCCCGCGTCCTGCGCGGCGACCTTGAACCGATCGGTCTGTCTGGTCGCGTCGACCACGACGGCCTCCTCCGCCCGCTCGGAACCGACGACGTAGCCGAGACAGCCCTTCGCCCGGCGCTGGACCTGCCGGACGACGAGGTCGTCGTTCGCCGTCTCGACGGGGACGACCTCGTAGAGTTTGCTCCACTCCTCCATGCCGCCTGTGACGACCGACACGTCGTCGTAGCCGCGCTCGTCGAGTTCGAACCCGAACGGCGTCGAGGTCAACCCCTTCCCGCAGATGGTGACGACCGGTCGGTCGTCCACGAGCGCGTCGACCTCGTCCAACTGCTCCTCGCTCACCCCCTCGCGCGGGTCGTACGGGACGTTCCTCGCACCCCGCACGTGCCACGCCTCGAAGCTGTCCTCCGGCCGCGTGTCGATCAGCGCGAACCGTTCGTCGGCGTCGATCCGCTCAGCCAGTTGCGCCGCAGTGATGTTCTTCACCATCGTGACTCACCCGTGTCTCCCGTCTACGGTTGGTTCGTCGCGCCCGTCAACCTTCGCACTCCCCGATCGAGTACTCTTCAGATACGAGTACCCGAGTCGGGATCTCCGACGTGACTGCCTCGAACGCCCCCGCACGCCGGAGGCGTGCGCAGCGCGGTTCGCTGCCGGCGTGCGGGGCCTCGCTCGTCGAGCGGTCGCCCCCGTCAGGCCCGTCCCTCGTGGGTGCTCATCCGGCGAACGCTCGAAGCTGATCGTGTCGCGTTCCCGCGCGCGTCGCGTCGCCGAATCGTCTTCGGCAGCGAAGCGGACCGCCCGATTACGGATCGGGCTGGCGTCGGTGCGGGACCTCACCAGGTCCCGTGGAAGGTGTCGAAGGAGAGCGAGTCGAGAGGTTCGTTCCCGACGGCGATCTCGTACTCGCCGGGGGTGAGCATCGGCCTGTGGAAGCGCGGGCCGTCGTCGGTCGTGATGCGCGGACAGCCGGTGTTGACGAAGGCGTCGAAGCCGAAGTTCCGCAACCTGTCGGGGGTCACCTCGTCCATCGTCAGGAGGTAGGCGTTCTCGTTCTCCTCGACGATGTCGGTAGCGACCTCCCAGCGCCCCTGGCCGATCTTCGTGCAGAAGATCACGCCCCACGTCTCCGCGTCCATCGCGCGGTGGACCGCGCCGTAGCGCTGCTTGAGGAACGTCTCGGTGTCGGCGATCGTGACGACGTTGTTCACCGGATCCGCGATGACGACCCGCTTCTCGGGGTGCTCCATGGCGAGGCCGAGCGGGTGGAACTTCCCGCCGCCGACGTAGAGCACCTGGTCCGCGCCGACGTCCGCGCTCGCGTAGTTGCAGCCGAGCACCTGCCCCTCGTGGGTGAGGCGGTCGTCGCCGCGGCGGGTGTGGACCTCGTAGCCGCGCTCCTCGAGGAAGGTGCGCATCTCGTCGAACCGGTTCATGTGCTGGGCGGTCGTGACGAGGCCGACCTCGGGGTCTTCCTCGGGGGCGGCGAGCTCCGACAGCGCCTCCTCGACGATGGGCGTGACGGCCACGTTCGAGAACAGCGGGACGTAGATGATCTTCTCCGACTCCTTCATCGGCGAGTGGCCGAAGTGGACGAACACGTCCGTCCGGCGCATCAGGTAGGTGTCGAGGTCGCACGCGCCGTAGCACGGCTGCCCGGAGATGAGCACGCGCACGTCGTCCGCGAGCAGGTCGCGCAGGTCGTCGGCGACGGCCGGGCCGCGGCGCTTCAGCCCCTCGGGGAACTGGAGGCCGACCTTCTTCGCGTCGCGCTCCTCGACGGCCTCGACGATCCGTTCCAGTTCGTAGTCCCACTCCCGGTCGTGCTTGAGGGCCATGCCCGTGTCGCGGAGGTCGCCCCCGGAGAACTCCGACTCCTGACTCATTGCCGGGACGAGTGGCTCCGCGCGGTTAACCTGTGTGGTTCGCCGGAGTCGTGCTCAGTCCTCCAGCCAGGCGTAGAGCTCCTCCTTGGGTGCGTCACAGCCCGGACACGCGTCGGGGAGTCCGTCACTGAGCGCTCCGACCTCGCCGCACTCGGCGCAGCGCCAGACGAGGTACCCCTCGCCGAACTCGTGTCCGGGGTCGTGCTCGAGGTCGACGTGATCGACCGACTCGTGCGTGCTCACCCGGAACCCCTCCTCCGAGAGCCCCCGGATGACGCCGAGTTCGTTGCCGTCGCGGTCGAAGATCGGCTGTCCGGGCTTCACGACGATGGGCGCTGATTCCTGTGCCATGCCCCTACGAAGGGGCGGACGGAGTATCAAACTGGTGGACGGTAGCATCCCACACGACCGGCGGCGTCGAGCGCGCCCGTCCGGAGCGCGCCACCCCGCTCCGCGGGAGCCGGGGTGACGATCCGGGGTGCCTTCGGCACACCTAAACCCGACCGGTCCCAAGGCGGGGTATGAGCATCGAAACCACGCCGGACGCGGACGCGGAGGGGGAGAGCACGCCGGAGGCCGAGGTCACGCGCCTCGCGACCGAGTTCGGCGAGGCGATCTCCGAGCTTCCGGCGTACCGGGAGTTCGCCGAGGCGAAGGCGGCGGTCGAGGAGAGCGAGGAGGCCCAGGAGAAGATCCGGGAGTTCGAGGGGCTCCGCGAGGAGTTCATGCTCGCGCGTCAGACCGGCGCGGCGACGAACGACGACCTCCGCGAACTCCAGCGCGCACAGCAGGAACTCCACGAGATCCCCGCGATGAACGAGTTCCTCCGCGCGCAGTCCGACCTCGAACTCACGTTTCAGGAGCTCAACGAGATGATCTCGGCCCCGCTCGCCGTCGACTTCGGCGAGAAGGCCGGCGGCTGCTGCCAGGACTGAGCGATCGTCCCGATTCTCCGTTATCCGCTCCTCGATGTGGCGCGCCGTCTCCGGTCGCGCGGGAGTACGAGGAGGGCGACCCGACGGACCGTTCGCTCGACCTCGAAGCGAACAACTAACCCCCTCCCGAGAGAGCGCCCGGTATGGTTCACTCCGACTGGGGCGACTGGCTCCTCCGGGCCGTCGAGGACGCGGACCCCGACGGGCTGGCCGTCTGGTATCTCGGCTGCAACGGCTTCGTGCTGAAGGCGAGCGACGGGACGACGCTCTTCGTCGACCCGTACCTCGGCACGGGCGATCCGCCGCGGACCGTCCGGATGATCCCCGTCCCGTTCGACCCGGCGGACGTGCGCGAGGCGGACGCCGTCCTCGCCACCCACGAGCACACGGACCACGTACACGGCCCGAGTCAGGCACCCATCATCGCGGGGACGGACGCGACCTACTACGCGCCGGACGCGGGCCTCGACGTGGTCGAGACCGAGGGCTGGATCGACGAGTGGGACCTCGACGACGACCGGTTCGTCGAGGTGACCGAGGGCGACAGCTTCGAGGTGGGCGGGGTGACCGTCCGCGTCGAGGGGGCGAACGACCCCGACGCCGAACACCCCGTCTCCTACGTGATCGAGCACGCGGGGCGGACGTTCTTCCACGGCGGCGACGCGCGTCCCGGCGAGGCGTTCGCGGACGTGGGGGAACGCTACGACATCGACCTCGGGGTGCTCGCCTTCGGAAGCGTCGGGATGATCCGGGACCGGGAGACGGGCGAACCGACGCGCACGCGGTGGTACTCCGACGAGAACATGATCGTCGAGGCCGCCGGACAACTCGACCTCGACCGCCTCCAGCCGACCCACTGGGACATGTGGCGGGGGATGACGGCGGATCCGACGGCGCTGTTCGACCACGCGCGGAGCTTCGACGCGCCCCGCCGCGTCGAGATCCGCGAGATCGGCGATCGGACCGACGTCTAGTTGGGGGCGCGGCCACATACATTTAATACCAGTGGGCGGAACATTCTGTCAACGATGAGTGCCGCAGAGACAGACATCGTCACCGTCGAGGAGGGGGGAATCTCGGTGGAGAAGTCCTTCGCGCCCGACGAATTCTCCGTCCCGGCGATCGCCTTCGCCCTCGAGAACGCGCGCGACGATCCGGTCGCCGTCCGACTGGTCGACGACCTGCCGGACGGCGTCTCCCCGGACGACGTGGGGTTCCATCCGGAGTACGGCGAGGACTACTGGAGCGTCGAGGACGACCGACTCGTCTTCGAGCGGCGGTTCGACCCGGCCGAGACGTACACGACAGTCTACGGCCTCCGCGCCGCCGACCTCGACTCGGTCGAGCGGTTCCTCGTCGAACCGACCCTCGAGGCGATGGACCCGGCGGCGGCGATCCTCCCCGACAACGCCCAGGTCGTCCGCGACGTGCTCTCCGGGGACGCGGACACCGTTCCGGGGCTGGGCGAGGAGGACGGGGGCGGGAAGAGCGCCGAGGCCGAGGAGGGCGAGGACGGGAGAAGCACCGAGAGCGAGGACGGGAAGAGCGACGAGGGCACGGAGGGCGACGCGGACGACGAACCGATCCAGCCCCTGCAGCTCGTCGATCCGAACATCTTGGAGGACGACGCGGACGGCGGCTCCGACGTCGTCGCCGCGCCCACGGCCGGTAGCTTCGCGGCGACGCTCGCCGCCGAACTCGAGGCGGGGAACGTCGACGACGAGACGAAAAGCGTCCTCGCGTCGCACCTCGGCGGCGCGACGGGAAGCGTCGACGCCCGCATCGAGCGGCTGCAGGTCGACGTGAGCGACCTCCTCGCCTACACCGACGCGCTCGAGGCCTTCCTCGACGAGAACGGCGAGGGCCAGCAGCTGCTCGCCGATCTGCGCGAGGAACTGGAGTCGTTGGAGGGACGCGTCCGGAGCATCGAGGACCGCTCGACCTCGAACCGCGACGGCGTCCGCGAGGTGACCGGCCGGGTCGACGACGTCGAATCCGGCGTCGAGCGCGTCGAGTCGGAGGCGGAGCGGATCCGCGAGACCGTCGCCGACCTCGAAGCGAGGATCGAAACTGTCGCCGATCTCGAAGCGAGGATCGAGACCGTCGCCGGCGACGCCGTCGCCGAGGCGGACCTGGACGACCTCCGCTCGCGCGTCGACGACCTCGCCGCCCTCGCCGACGAACTCGAATCCGTCGGCGACCGGCTGGACGCGCTCGACGAGCGCGTCGCCGAGGTCGAGACCGAGATCGACGCGTTCGAGGGCTTCCGCGAGCGCATGGCGCGCGTCTTCGGCGCGGCGGACAACGACGACGACAACGACGGCTGATCGTTCGGGTTTTATCCCCGCGGCGTGACCGTCCGACAATGGCAACCATCAGCGTCGCCGTTCCGCGGAAGGGGCGGCCGCTCGAGGCGGTCCTCGAACGCCTCGCCGCCCGGACCGGCGAGCAGGCGCTCGCGGACGACGTCATCTCGACGCTCCGCTACGAGAAGGCGATCACGAAGGGCACACAGGAGACCGAGACGCCGATCTACGAGCGCCTCGCCGCCTACAGCGACAGCGACGATCCGCACGCCCCGGAGTACACGCTGCTTCGCGACTCGCGGGCGGGCCTCCCGCGGCGCGTCGTCTTCGACTCGCTCACGGTCCCCGTCGGCGACCACGACCTCCGGCTCGTCGGCCGCGAGGAGCCGTTCCGGGCGCTCCGCAAGCACGAGTTCGCCCTCGGCTTCGATAGCGCCGACCTCGTGCTGGAGGAGGTGGTCGCGCTCGACCCCGACCCGCTCTCCGACATCGGGGCCGTCAACGGCCGCATCGACCCCCGCGACACCGACGTTCGAGTGGTCAACGGGCTCGGCGACACCGTCTACCACACGCTCCTCGCGACGCCGGCGGTGGTCGACGGCGACCTCGACCGCTCGTTCGTCGAGGGGTACGCCGGTCCGCTGTGCGTCTCCCCCCGCTACGAGCGCCTCGTCGAGGCCGTCCTCGGGACGCGCGCCACGGAGGACGTCTCGTTCTGCTATCCCGCCGCGTCGGAGACGGAGGAGGAGGCCATCGCGGACGCGGGAGTCGGGGTGTACGTCACCGTCACGGGGTCGACCGCGCGCGATCACGGGCTCGTCCTCGGCGAGCGCCTCTTCCCGAGCGAGACCGTCCTCCTCGAGAACCGACGCGAGCTGACGTCCGCCGAAGCCGGCCTGAAGGAGGCGTTCTCGCCGGTCGAGACGGAACTCACCGTCCGCTAGATCCCGTCCTGCGCCCCGGACGCGCCGACCGCCCGTCGAGCGGCCGCCCGCTCGACACTCAAGAGTGGCGAACGGTGCCGACGACGGACACGGGGATATTTACCCCGCGGCGGCGTGTCTCGCTGACGAGCGCGCCGCTACGACACCGACCGGGACGGAGAGGTCGGACGCGAGGTCGCTGTTTACGGGCATAGCCGCACGTTCCGGCGGTCCCGCCTCCCGCACCGCCGAACGGTCGCGATGACGAATCGAAGACGGAGAAGGACATGACTCGATCGGGGACGTTCCGACGGAACTACGCACGGCGGAGTCGCATCGTGTGGTGGTTCCTGTTCGACGGCAATCGGTCGGCCGTCGCCGGGCTCATGCTGGTCGGCGTGATCGCGATCGTGCTCGCGTTCGGGTTCGTCGGTCTGATCGACGTCACGAAGACGAACCGGATGATGTGGCTGTTCAACGGCATCGTCAACGGCATCCTCACGCTCGTCACGGTCGTGATCGCGCTCAACCAGCTCGTCCTCTCCCGGGAGCTCGATTCGGTCAGCAACTTCTACGACCGGTTGGACGAGACGGTGGCCTTCCGACAGTCCGTCGAGGAGCGCGCCGCGACCGACGTCGCCTCACCGGTCCCCACGGACTTTCTGGGAGTGCTCTTACGGACGCTGCGCGATCGAGCGCTGACGCTCCGGGAGGACGAACTCGTCCGTCGCGACGAGGACGTTCGCCGCGACGTCGAGCGCTACGTGCCGTCCCTCATAGAGCAGACCGACCGGACGATCGATACCCTGGAGGAGACGCGAACCGAGTTCGAGGCACTCTCGGCCGTCGTCCGCTACCGCGACTCGTGGTACTTCTACTTCACCCGACGCGTCCGGGTCGTACACGGCGATGCGCTCTCCGATACCGCGAGCGCGGCGACCGAGGAGATGCTCGAACTCCTGAAGGAGATCGACGCCGCCCGCCAGTACTTCAAGACGCTCTACGTGCAGCGCTCGCTCGCCCGACTCTCGCGTCGACTCGTGTACACGGGTAGCCTCTCGATTCTGATCGCCGTACTCACCGTTCTCGTCTACCGGAACACCCCGAACGCGGCGCTCGACCCCGTCCCCCTCCTGTTGGTCACGAGCGTCGTGATCGCGGTCGCGCTGTCGCCGATCGCGGTCCTCTTCGCGTCCGGCCTGCGGGTCGCGACGGTCGCCCGCGAGACGGCCTCGTTCGGCCCGTTCGTTCCGCAACAGGACTGACGGCGGGGCTGGGTTCGGCGGATCATTGATTCGCGCGAGATCGTTCGGAGAACCGATCACGAAATGTTCCGATACGGCGGTACGTGCGCGCGTAGGTCAATCGCTTACGGCGTGTAAGCTCCCCGTCGAAGGACCGTCCCGCACCGACGATAGTGACGAGGGGGTGACGTGTAATCGCCGAATGGAACGGCGCCCGGCCCGATCGCTCGCTGATCCGGGGGAGTGCTACCTCACCCGGATTTGATATCGCGACATGAAGTTTATGAGTCGTGCGCGCGACGGACGACTCGGTCGCCTCGTAGCCAACAGATTCGAACGCTTTCCGAACGTTACGTCAGCGTGTAGACGTTGGCCTCGTATACCTCGCGGACGCGGTCGCCCCAGTTGTGGGTGTAGGTGTCGATGACGTCGGCGGCCACGTCCCCGCGGAGGTACTTGACGATCCCGCGGTCGCCGGTGCGGTCGCGCAGGTGCGTCGTGAAAAAGTGCCGGAAGTAGTGGGGCGTCACGTTCTCCTCTGCCCCCCCGCCCGATCGATACCAGCCTCGAGCCTCCGCGTGACGCTTTACGACCGTTCGAACCTGCGAGGGGGTGAGCCGTTCTCCCCAGTCCTCGCCGGTACTGACGAACAGCGGTTCGGCGGGGGAGCGCACGTTCGGGCGGATCGCCAGCCAGCGAACGAGCGCCTCTCCGAGCTCCGCGTCGATCGGGATCACCGTCGAGCGCTTGCGTTTGTTCGAGGCCGATCGCTCCTCGCCGTTGACGACGACTCCCCGTGCGGGATCGCTCGCGACGAACAGCGAGTTCGGCCGGCCGTCGAGTTGCGGGCGCGGGGGAATCGAGTACGCCTCGCCGACCACCGGCGCGTCGAGGGAGACGTCCCGCAGGTCGAGGTTACAGAGCTCTCCGACGCGCATTCCGGTCTTTAGCAGCGTCAGGACGACCGCGCGTTCGAGCGGATGGGTGACGTCGGCGACGAACTGGCGCATCGCCGGGACGCTGATCTCGCGGCGTTCCGGGTCGGTGTCGATCGACTCGTCCATCTCGGCCATCACGAGCGCCATCGGGTTCGCGTCGAACGCGCCGGCCTGCGTCATGTACGCGTAGAACCGGTGGACGTACGTCGCGTAGGTAGCGACGGTGCTCGGAGCGTGCTCCCCGCGGAGCGAGTGGACCCAGGCGAGACACTCTCGCTGTCCGGCGCTTTCGGGCGTGCTCCCCCCGTCGGCGACGAACGCCTCGAACTGACGAAGGACCCGCTCGTAGGCCGCTCGCGTCCGCTCCGAGCGCCCGTGGTAGGTTATGTCCTGCAGGAAGTACTCGACTGGATCTCCCTCCCCGTCAGTGTGATCGCCGCTCATCGCCCGTCGTGGCCGTTCCCGCGACGGTCCGACGCGTGCGTGTCCCCCGAGCGCGAATGCGATGGACGCCGTCCGCGCGTGCGACTGTGCCCCTCCTCGTCCTGTCGCCGGCTTCGTTCCCGACGCCGACCTCGAGTGCGGTCCCCGCTCGACGGAACCGGGTCCGACGACCCATCACCCGCGAAACTCGACGATTGCCCGCCGACGTTCGACTCGACGAGGGCGTATCCGCCGTGGCGACCGCTGTACCGAACGCGCCCCTCGCGCTGAAGCGCCTCGAGGGCGTCGTCGAGACGACCCTCGACGTTGCCCGCGAGGTGAGTAAGGAGTTCGTCCCACGAGAGATACTCCTCCCGCCGAAGAAGTTCGAGGAGCCGGGTCTCGAGGGGTTCTCCCCCGGGGGTGACGTCCTCGTTACCCCCCTCCGGTGGGTCGAGGTCGAACCCGCGCCTTCCCGCCTGCACCATCGTCCTGACGAACTCGCTCTGGCTCATGTCCAGCGCCTCGGCGTGATCGACCCACTCCTCCTTCTGATAGCGTGGGACGTACGTCTTCACCACGGCGCGATCATCGTCATCGGTCACGACCTGTCTATCTCCGTGAGGGATAATCAGCGTTGTCCCGTGACGAGCGATAATGAGCCTTATATCTTTCAGAGGGTCTCTCGAACTCGTCCATGTAGTACTATTTTCGTCGATAATCTAGGATACTAGGTCGACCGATGATGATAACCTTCTACGACCGCCCGGGGGCGAATCGCGGATGCTCGGGTCGAACGAGGTGCCGTCGCTCCGCGGCTTCGGCGCGCCACTGGCTCGTCACTTCGTGGACCGTCTCGAACGGTCGCGTCCGGGGCCGGGTGGTCCACTCGTCACTCCCGCAATGATGCTTCTATGGAGAGTGCAACGTTATCGTCGGTCGTCCGCTACTGTGACGCATGACTGGCGAATCGATCGAACCCACGGACTTCGACGCCGGGGATCGCGACGCCCGCGAAGTCGCGAGCGAAGTCGCGGACGATCCCGAGCGGTTCCTCGCGTTGATGCCCCACTACTACCGCGGCGAGGTCTCGATCATGAAGTCGTTGCTGGACCGGATGGACCTCACGGTCGACTGGGCGATCGCCGTCCTGGTCGCGCTGTTGGCGCTCTCGTTAGAGAGCGCGGATCGGCCGCCGCACTTCCTTCTCGTCGGCATGGGGGCGATGACGATGTTCCTGCTGTTCGACGTGCGGCGCTACCGGACGTTCGACGCGACGCGGGCGCGGGTCCGCATGATCGAGGAGAACCTGTTCGCCAACGCCTTCGACCCGAGGGGGGCAGAGCGTACCGAGTGGCGCGCGGAGATCAGCGACGACCTTCGAGTGCCCACGTTGAAGGTCACGACCCGCGAGGCCGTCGCGCGCAGGCTTCGTCGGGTGTATCTGCCGCTGCTCGCGGTTCTCCTGGCCGCGTGGACGTACCGAATCACGGTCTTCGTCCCCGGGGAGGCGTGGACTGAGACCGCCGCCGTGCCGGGGATTCCCGGGATCGCCGTCACGGTCGGCGTCGCGCTCTACTACGCCGCTCTCCTGACGATCGCCTACTGGCCGAAACGGCGCGAGGCGATGGGCGAGTTCCACGGCGAACAGCCGGGCGAGTGGAAGGGGTGACGCCACGGCCCCGCTCCTCGGTCTGGGATCCCGGCCCCTCCGCCCGCACTGCGTCGTTTCCGTACTTCTTCACGGACGAGTACCGCGACACGTACACCGCATATCGCTATACGATTTTCTCGCGGTCGTACCGATCACACCGCGCGCAGGATTCCGCGTTTACACTCCGGACAGTCGTGGACGCCGTCGGGATCGAACGCGTGCGTTACCGTTCCGCACATGTCGCAGGCTTGCAGGTGGGTGTGGGCCGCATGGATCGGTCGGTCGGCGAGTCGGTGGACAGACCGCTCCCGCTCCAGCGCGGCGATACGGAGCTTCAGTCGGCGGATCTCGCCGTGCAGATCGTGTCCCTCCTCTCGAGTCGCCGTTGCCGTCCGTGACCGTCGCTTCGTGCGAAGCCGGGACTGGAGGCCCGACGTGCTCTCGGTGGGGACGTCCGTTTCCGTCCCGGAACACGCCTTGATGTGGCTCAGTAGCTCCGCTCCCTCCATCGTTGCGCCACATTTGTGACACGATACGTTCCTCATCTTGGTCACTCCGGTTACTGTGAGGTTAGCGGCCAGAGGAGATACGTTAGGTGCTTGCACGGGCCGAGCACGTCCCTCGCGTGAGTTCGCGGCGCGTTCAGGTCACGCCGTCACTCCGGGGTTCGAGGCGCTCGGACTCGCGCCAGGCGGCTCTCCGCCGGGGGGTTCCTCCGTCTCCCCCCGAGAACGTGTGGGTGCATATCGACGGTGAGAGTCCGGCCACAGAGCCGTTCGTAGTCGCCTCTCCGTGACTGTGTCCCCGCGAGAAGACGTCCGGCTGCGTCGTACTGTCGGACGTACCGTCGTGACGCGACTCGTCATCCGGGGTGGCGAGATTCTCGACGGGCGTACGTCCGACAGTATCAGTCCACGTACCCGCCGGTGAGGTCCGCGACGAAGGGAACGATCTCCTCGGTGTCGCGCGTTCGGTCACTGGCGTACGTGGTGTCGGCCGGGCGGGACGCGATGCGTCTGCCCGGGCGGCCCTGCGCGGGTCGCGACCGGAGCCCGCCGTCGGTGCGGGCGGGCGCGATCTCGCGGGGCAGCTCGGGAACGAGCGGCGCGTCGTCCTGGTCCGTGTAGTGGTTGTCGGTCATGGTGATCTGCGACGCGGCCAGGGAGACCCCGACGGCGTCTGTTGCGTCTGCGATCGCCTATTCTTCACGATTTATAATAAAGGTTGTCCCCGTCGTCGTTCTTGCCGGAGGGATGGCAGCGGTCGGCGTTCGCGACTTCCTCACTATTTATAATAATAGTTCGTGCTCGCGCGGTTCTTGCTGCGCGGGCGGTCATGTCCGGGGGACGAGTAGTTACGCGACGGGGCACCACGATCGAGGCGGACGTCGGGACCGGGGTTTGAATCTTAGATATCTAAGATCTGTCGCCGAACGTCGCGCCCCACGTACACCGTACTTCGCGATACGGAACCCGAATTCGACCCTCACTCCCAGAGGCGGTAGAGGTCGTCCCGCGGGGCCTCCTTGATCGTCTCCCCGTCGAGGGTCACGCCCGCCGCGTCGGACGCTCGGACCTCCCCGATCGCCGCTCCGGAAACGCCGCGCTCCCGGACCGCGTCGAGCGCGGCGTCGGCCTCGTCGGCCGGGACCGTCGCCAGGAGGGCCCCGGAGCCGAACGTCCGAAGGGGGTCCACGCCCGCCGCCGCGCACACCTCCGCCGTCTCCGGACGGACGGGGATCGCGTCGCGGTCCACGTCGACCGCGACGTCGGAGGCGAGCGCGAGTTCGACCAGCCCCGTCAGGACGCCGCCCTCCGTCGGGTCGTGCATCGCGGTGGCGAGCGGCGCGAGGGCGGTCGCCTCCGGGACGACGCTCACCTCGTCGGCGAACGCCCGCGCGGCGTCGAGCGTCGCGCGGTCGACGCCCTCGCGGAGTTCCTCCTCGAAGTCGGCCGCCAGGACGGCCGTCGCCTCGACGCCCGCGGCCTTCGTCAGGAGGACGGCGTCTCCCGGTCGAGCGCCGCCCGTCGGGACGTAGCGGTCGGTCACGCCCATGCAGGTGAGCGAGAGGACGGGGTGGTCGACGCCGGGGGCGTGTTCGGCGTGGCCCCCGACGACGCTCACGTCGAGCGCCGCGGCCGCGTCGTCCACCTCCGCGGTGATGGCGTCGAGCGTCTCCGGGTCGGCGTCGGGGAGGAGACAGACGTTCGTCAGCCAGCGCGGGCGCGCGCCGGACGCGGCCACGTCGTTGCAGGCGACGTGCACGCCGAGCGCCCCGATCCCGTCGCCCGCGAAGGAGATCGGATCCGAGTTCACGACGAGCGTCGTCTCGCCGAGGTCGATGGCGGCGGTGTCCTCGCCGTAGGCGGGTCCCTGTACCACCGCGGGGTCGTCCGCGCCCGTCCGGCCGAGGACGAGGCGGGCGAGCGCGTCGGCGTCGAGCTTTCCGACCATGCCGGGTCGTCGGGCCGTCCCCCACCTACCGGTTTCTATCCCGGTTCGGATTCCGCCCCGGATCGGAAGCGGCCGGCCGGTCAGTCGTCGAGCGGCCGTTCGTCGCCGCGGACGCTGTCGACGATGACGTCGCCGCCGTCGCGCTCGGCGAGCCAGAACAGCTTGTAGGCGTCCGCGTGGCGGGTGAACGCGATCTTCGGCGGGTCGAGCGGCGAGTACTTCCTGAGCGTCCAGTTGAACACCGCCTCGCGGGCCTTCTCCCGCGCCTGCTCGTCCGTGACGCCGGCCGGGAGGACGAGCGCGTCCTCGACCGTGCGCGGTTCGATCGTCGGGAACACGTCCGCGCGGAGCGCCAGCCGCCGCACCCGGTCGACGCTCACCACGTAGCCGGCGACGCGCTCGCCGAGGACGGGCCGGTCCATGCTCGACTCGGCGTCGTACACCCGGTAGGGGTAGGCCACGCAGCCCACCCGGCCGGTCGACGCCACCTCCCCGCGGCCCACCGCTGGCGGGATGACGTCGAGGTCGACGGCGTCGTGGCGGGTTCCGGCCGCCCCCGCCGGTCTCGCCGCCCCGGCGCGCTCACTCATCGTCGCGCGAACCGTCGCGCCAGTAGTCCGCGGCCGCGACGTGCGCGCGGATGGCGTCGGTCTCGGTGACGGCGATGGGCTCGACGCGCCCCCCGTCGGTGACGTAGTCGGGCGACCCCGACGCCCGCTGGCCGACGACCGCCGACAGCGGCTTGTCGAAGATGTCGAACTGGTCGTCGACGCCCGAGGGGGGCGTGGTCAGCAGCGAGACGACGATCAGCGTCAGCGTCGAGAGGATAAACGCCGGGAAGAGGCCGTAGACGCCGACGAGCCCGTAGAGGAACCCCGCGCTCTCGGGCGGCATGAGGCCGACCGCGTCGAGGATCGTCGGCAGTTGCGTCCACGTGATCATCGTCGTCGCGCCGACGACCATGCTCGCCGCCGCGCCCTCGGCGGTGACGCGCTTCCACCACAGCGTGGCGATGACCGTCGGGCCGAGCGACGCCCCGAGGCCGCCCCACGCGTAGTCGAGCACGAGCGTGTAGACGGGCGTGTTCTTGGCGAGGAAGGCGAAGGCGATGGAGGCCGCGCCGAGGAGGACGGTGACGATCCGCGAGTAGCGCACGAGCTGGGCGTCGGTCGCCTCCTGGTTGAAGAAGCCGTGGTAGACGTCCTCCACGACGGCGCTCGTCGCGACGAGCAGCTGGGAGTCGGCGCTCGACATCATCGCCGCCAGTGCCGCCGCGAGGATGACGCCCGCGACGACTCCCGGGACGAGTTCGAGCGTGAGCAGGGGCATCACCTTGTTCTGCCCGAGGTCGGCCCCCTGGCCGAACGCGACGAGGGCGTACAGCCCCACCAGCGCAGCGCCGATGTACGCGACGAACATGAACAGCTGCGCGACGAGCGCCGCCAGCCGCATGTTCCGCACGCGGTCGATGCCCATGAACCGCACCATGATGTGGGGGTTTCCGGGGACGCCCAGCCCGATCGCGGCGTAGCTGACGATGGCGAAGACGGCGGCCCAGCCGGTCAGGCCGGCGGTGACGCTCGTGAGCGATCCGCCTCCCACGCTCGCGAGTTCGTCGAACGGGAGCCCGTAGTTCGTGAACGCGATCACCGGTAGGATGATGAACGCGACGAGGATGATCGCCCCCTGGAAGTAGTCGGACCACGCGACCGCGAAGTAGCCCCCGAGCATCGTGTAGCCGACGACGATGACCCCGCCGACGAGGATGCCGACCCAGTCGGCGACCCCCGTGAGCACCTGCAGGAGGACGCCCGCGGCGACGATCTGCGCGCCGACGTATCCCCCCTCGAAGAGCATCAGCACGACCGACGAGATGCCCTTGACGTAGCCCGTCTCGTCGCCGAGGCGGGTCTCGAAGAAGGTGGGGAGCGTGACCGAGCGGACGATCTCGGTGTACTTGCGCAGGCGCTTGGCGATGCCGGCCCACGCGAACAGGTCGGCCGGGATCATCCCCAGTCCGTTGTAGAACGCGATGATCCCGGAGCTGAAGGCGTCGCTCGGGACGCCGAGCGTGAGCCAGCCGCTCATCTCGGAGGCGCGTTCGGAGAAGCCGGTGACGACCGGCCCGATCTGCCGCCCGCCGATGACGTAGTCGCCCACGTCGTCCATGAACCTGGAGGACCAGAGCCCGATGCCGACGAGCACGAGGAGGTACGCGCCGAACGTGGCGAGCACCCAGAGTCCCGCGGTCCCCGCGATGCCGCTAGCTTGCATCGTCCCCCCCGTACTCGCGGCGCAGCCGCCGCTCGCGGCGTCCCTCAAGGACGTAGTACGCGATCAGCATCAGGAAGAACAGGGCGTACGGGCCGACCAGCCCGATCCAGTCGATGGCGCTCATCTGCATACCGCGGCAGTCCGAAACACACCACTAAAAATCGCTCGCTTGAGACTGTGAGTTTATCCCGACAGACGCGACGGACGACCGTCCAAACGTTCCGATCGGTTCACGGCGGGCTCGATCGGCGGACGGCAACGAGCGCGCCGGCGGCGTTCGCGATCGGAGCCGTCGCCGAACCCGCGTCACAGCCCCCGGCAATGCTTGTCGAGAATACTTCGTAAGGATTTAATGCCCAAAAGTAATACACCGCGGTAATGGAGAGCGAACGATTCGCGCCTCGTGGGTACGAGGAGATAGATCCGTCCCGCCGTCCGTCGCTGGGCGTCGCGCTGCTGCCGGTGATCGCCCTCGTCGGCTTCCTGGGAGTCGGGTCGGCCCTGCTCGGCCTCGACCCGCACGTCCCGCTCGTGTGGAGTATCGCGTTCGTCGGACTGCTCGGACGCTACGTCCTCGGGTGGTCGTGGGAGCACCTCTACGACGGTGTCGCCCGGAGCCTTCGGATGGGGCTGCAGGCGATCCTCATCCTGTTTATCATCTATGCGCTGATCTCGACGTGGATCAGCGCGGGGACCATCCCCTCGCTGATGTACTACGGGCTCGCGCTGCTCTCGCCGCAGGTATTCCTGCCGGCGACGGCGCTGCTCGCCGCGGTCGTCGCCTTCGCCATCGGGTCGTCGTGGACCACGATGGGGACGCTCGGCGTCGCGTTCGTCGGCATCGGGTCGGGCCTCGGCGTCCCCGCGCCGGTGACCGTCGGAGCGATCCTGTCGGGGGCCTACGCCGGCGACAAGCAGTCGCCGCTGTCGGACACGACGAACCTCGCCGCCGCCGTCACCAACACCGACCTCTACGAGCACATCCGGGCGATGCGCGCGGGGACGGCCCTGGCGTTCGGCCTCGCGGTGCTCGGCTACGCGCTCCTCGGGCTGGGGTTCGACGGCGCGATCCCCGCCGGCCGCGTCGCCGGGATCCAGAGCGCCCTCGTGGGGACGTACGCGATCACGCCGCTCGCGTTCCTCCCGCTCGCGGTCACCTTCGGCCTCGCGCTCTACGGCGTCCCGGCGCTCCCGACGCTCCTGGCGGGCGTCTTCGCCGGCGTCGGCACGACCGTCGCCCTGCAGGGTCGGTCGTTCGTCGACGCGTGGACCGTCTTCATGTCGGGGACCGGCCCCGAGACGGGGATGGACCTCGTCAACGAACTGCTGGCGAGCGGCGGCCTCTCCGCCTCGGCGTGGACCGTCGCGGTCGTCGTCGCGGCGCTCTCGCTCGGCGGCCTCCTCGAATCGACGGGCGTGCTCGCGGTGCTCGCCCACCGGCTCGCGGCGGGAGTCGAGAGCACGGGTGGCCTCATCGCCGCGACCGGCGTGAGCGCGCTCGCGACGAACGCGCTCACCGCCCAGCAGTACATGAGCATCGTCGTGCCGGGAATGACCCTCCGCAACGTCTACGACGGGCTCGGCCTGCGGTCGCGCGACCTGTCGAGCGCCATCGAGTCCGCCGGCACCCCGACCGGCGCGCTCTTCCCGTGGCACGCCGGGGCCGTGTTCGTCCTCGGCGTCACGGGGGTCGAGACGCTCGCCTACGCGCCGTACTACTTCTTCGGGCTCCTCTCGCCGCTGGTGCTGTTCGCCGCGGCGATCCGCGGCGTCCGCCCGGCGAGCGTGGCGACGGAGGACGGGGCGTCGACCGCCGACTGACCGTCAGTCCGCGTCCACCAGCGGCGTCCGCTCGCGTCCCGCGCCGACGAGCGTGCGCAGCGCGAGCAGCGCGCCCACGGTCAGCGCGAGCCTGAGTTCGAGCCCGAGCGAGACGCCCGCGAGCGAGGCGACGCTCGTGAGGAGGGTGAACGCGAGGAACGCCGGGAGCACCCAGGCGACGAGCGCGCGCCACGGTTCGGCGAGCGCGCCGACGGACGCGCCCGTCCCGGAGCGGAACTCCGCGACCGCGTCCCGGCCGAGCACCCACCCGACGAAGACGACGAACGCGAGCAGCCCGATCGTGAGCGCGAGGTCGGCGAGCGTGCCCGCGAGCAGGCCGAACGCGGCGGGTTCGAGCGCCGTCAGCGACCCCGTCGCGGCGAGCAGGGCGACGACGCCGAGGGTCGCCCGCCGCCGGCCGACGCCGTGCTCGTCGACGAGGTAGGCGACTGGCGCTTCGAGCATGCTGATCGCGCTCGACACCGCGGCGAGCAGGACGACGCCGAAGAACAGCGTCGCCACGATCCCGCCCGCGGGCAGCGTCACGAACGCCTCGGCGAGCGCGTAGAACAGCGCCCCCTCCCCGCCGCTGCCGGCCGGCAGCCCCTGCGAGAAGAGCAGCGGGAAGACGACCAGCCCCGTCAGCACGCCGATCGCCGTGTTCGCCACCGCGATGACGGTGGCGTCGCCCGGGAGCGACTCGTCGCTCCCGAGGTAGGAGGCGTAGGTGAGCATCGACCCCGCGCCGACCGAGAGGGTGAACAGCGCCTGCCCCGCGGCGGGGCCGAGCACGTCGAGGAAGTTGGCCCGGAGCGTCCCCACGTCGAACGCGAGGAAGAACTCGTAGCCGCCGGCGGAGCCGGGAAGGGTGAACGCCCAGGCCGCCAGCCCGACGAGCAGGACCGCGATGGCGGGCATCATCGCCTTCGAGGAGCGCTCGATGCCGTCGCCCACGCCCGCGGCGATGATCGCCCCGACGATCGCGAGGAAGACGAGGTGGGCGGCGACCGCGCTCGGGCCGAACGCGACCGACTCGAAGTACGCCCCCGGGTCCGCGAAGTACGCCCCGGTGAGGCTGCCGACCGCGTACCGGAGGATCCACCCGCCGACGACGGAGTAGAAGGTGAGGATGAGCATCGTCGTCCCGACGGCGTAGACGCCGACGAACGGCCACCACCGCGAGTCCGACAGCGCGCGGAACGCCCCGACGGGATCGCGCCGCCCGCGCCGGCCGATCACGAACTCCGCGATCAGCCCCGGTACCCCTATCAGCACGATCAACCCGAGGTAGACGACGAGGAAGGCGCTCCCCCCGTTCTCGGCGGTGAGCCACGGGAACCGCCAGATGTTGCCCAACCCGACCGCGCTCCCGATCGCCGCGAGCACGAACCCCAGGTTGGTCGACCACGTCTCTCGTTCGCTCATTACCGTCGGATTCAGCGGGACGTATTTGAGTCCCCCGAAATCCGTGTCACGTGTTGTGATAGACCGTCATCGTTTCTCGCTGTGATGTGTTTTCGAGTGAGATGAAGGCGGGGGTAGAAACGATGGCCGCGGCGAATTCCGGCGGGATCAGTCCTCGCGCGCGACCTCGTACAGCGCGTTGCCGACGGTGCCGTGTTCGGAGGCGTGGGGCCTGCCGTCGGCGTCGGCGTAGCCGTAGTCGAGCATCCGGTTGCGGTTGAGACAGAGCTTCGTGAACTCCGGCCGCAGGAGGTCGAAGAGCGCGAACCGCTCCTCCAGTTCGGGGAAGCGCGCCTGGTAGTCCTCGACCGCCCCCCGGACCTGCGTCCAGAACTGCGCGTCCTCGTACCCGTGATGTTCGGTGAGGATCGAAGAGAGGTAGCGGAAGACGCCGACGAACAGCCCCGCGACGACGAACTGACAGAGCCCCTCCGGCGGCTCCGTCCGGAGCACGGCGTCGAGCTCCGGCGGCAGGTCGGCGAGTTCGGGTAACGGATGCTCGCTCACGTTCACGTCGTCCACGAAGTCCTTGACGGCGAGGCGGGTCGGGACGCACTCCTCGTCGAGCACGAGGATGGCGTTCTCGCCGTGCGGGGAGAACGCCGTCCCGTAGCGATACAGGTAGTGCAGTAGCGGCGGGAGGACGACGCCGAACAGCTCGTCGAGCCACTCCTCCAGCGACAGCCCCGACCGCTCGACGAGCTTCGAGACGAAGGGCGTCCCGTCGGCGTCCACGTGGAGCAGCGCGGCGAGCGTCACGGGGCGCTCGTCGTCGCGGACGAGCGACTCGACGCTCTCGCGCCAGACGCAGCCCAGCAACTCGTCGTACTGGTACGGCGACCCCTCGATCGCCGCGAAGTCGGGGTGGTCGTAGTTGAGCCCCGCCACCTCGCCCGGCAGGATCAGCTCGCACTCCTCGCGGAGGAACGGGTCCCCGTCGCGGACGCGCTTCACGTACTCGGTGACGAGCGGCGCGGCCTCGGTGCGCTCGCCCGGGAGCCCGCGGTAGACGAGCGTGTTGAGGATGCGCATCGGGAGCTTCACGTTGCGCTTCTCGGGGTCCGAGACGTTGACGAACGTCCGGATCGACTGCATCGGGAGGTACTCGTCCGGCCCCTCGCCCAGCGGAACGACGTCGCCCGCCGCGATCTGCGCCGGGAAGAGCTGGACGACGCTGTTCTCCCACTGCCAGTCGTGGACCGGCAGGAGGTAGTAGTCCTCGGGGTCGCGGCCCGCGCGTTCGAGCGTCCGGATGAGTTCGTCGTGCGCGTCGCCCAGTTCCTCCCGGACGAGCGTCCCGTAGTCGAGGTCGGAGACGGCCGCGAACGTCGCCTCGGAGCGCCGGACGGCGAGCCACGAGAGGCGCACGCGCCGCTTGCGCTCGGGGGCGTACCGCCGGTAGTCGTCGTAGCTCCACCCGATGCGGCCCTTGTTGTACGTGATCCACGGGTGGCCGCCCATCTCGCCCTCCAGTTCGGCGTAGCTAAGGTCGAGGAGGTTCCCCTCGCGCTCGCGCCGCCGCGCCTCTATGTGGGCGTCCGCGAGGAGCGTGTGGTTGTACTCGCGGACCAGGTGTCCGGCGGTCATTCCGTCCATGCCGACGTGCTCGCGCGCGTCGCGGACGAACCGTATGGGATCGGTCGCCGGCTCCCACGACTCGCCGTCGTAGCGCTCGACCGAGCCGGGGAGGACGCGGTAGCCGTCGAACAGTCGACGCTCGGCGCGGAAGCGGTAGGACGCGCGGTCGAGCGTCAGGCGGTAGGTGTCGATCCCATCGCGGGCGTCGTCCCCGCTCTCGCCCTCCACTTCGCCCGCGCGCCCGACGACGGTCGGGTCGATCAGCCCCTCGTAGGCGAACTCCGCCAGCATCTTCTCGAGCAGGTTCGTCCCGACCGTCTCCCACACGTCGGCGTCGAGCGCGTCGGCGAGCGGTTCGGGCAGCGGGTCGTCGGTCTCGGGGATCTGTGCGTCGGATTCCGTCTCGGGTGCGTGTGCGTCTGACATCTCGGATCAGTCCTCCTGGATCGGGTGGTCGGTTCGCCCCTGGGCGGGGGAGTCTGACAGGAACTGCTCGACGCCGAAGTCCTGAAAGACGGTGTCCCGGTCGACGGGGTAGACCGCCTCGCCGAGCAGCTGTTCCACGATGACGCTGTTGCGGTAGGTGCCGAGGCCGAGGTCCGGCGCGCCGACGCCGTGGGTGTGGAGTTCGGCGTTCTGGACGAACACCCGCCCGGCCGCGCCGTCGAGTTCGACGCGGTAGTCCTCGGTGATCCGCGGGCGGCCCCGTTCGTCGCGGCGGATGCGCGGTTCGAGCGGCGCGAGGAACTCGGGCGTCGGCCGGTGGTAGCCCGTGCCGAGGACGACCGCGTCCGCGCCGTGCTCGAAGCGCGTCCCCTCCTGGCGCTGCTCGCAGGCGAGGCGGTAGCGGTGCGGGCCGTCGGCCGACGGCTCGATCCCCCGCACCTCGGTCATCGCCAGCAGGCCCACGTCGGGGTCGCGCTCGATCGAGTGCTCGTACAGGGTCTCGTAGATGCGATCGTTCGTCTCCGGGTCGATCCCCTTGTACAGCAGGTCCTGCTCGGGGAGCACCTCGTCTCGGGTCTCCTGCGGGAGCGAGTTGAAGTACCGAACGTACTCCGGCGTGAAGTGCTGGAGGCCGAGCTTCGAGTACTCCATCGGGAAGAACCCGTCGGAGCGGGTGAGCCAGTCGAGGCGGTAGTCGCGCTCGGGTTGACGTTCGAGCAGGTCGAGGAACACCTCCGCCGCGCTCTGGCCCGACCCGACGACGGTGATCGCGTCGGCGTCCAGGCAGCGCTCGCGGCGGTCGAGGTAGGACGCCGTGTGGAACACGTCGGCGTCGGGGAGGTCGCGGAACGCCTCCGGGACGTAGGGGACGCTCCCCACGCCGAGCACGAGGTCGCGGGCGAGGTAGCGGTGGCGCTCGCCAGTTTCGGGGTTCCGGGCGCGAACCTCGAACACCTCGCGATCGTCGTCGTACTCGACGGCCGTCACCTCCCGCGAGAACCGGCAGGAGTCGAGGCGCTCGGCGACCCACCGCATGTACGCGTCGTACTCGCGCCGTGGGATCTGGAACGTCTCGTAGAAGTAGAACTCGTACAGCCGGTCGCGCTCCCGGAGGTAGTTGAGGTAGCTGTGGGGGCTGGTGGGGTCCGCGAGCGTCACGAGGTCCGCGAGGAACGGGACTTCGAGGGTGGTCCCCTCGATGAGCATCCCGCCGTGCCAGCGGAACTCGGGCTTCCGGTCGAGGAAGACGGCGTCCGCGTCGGCGTCCGCCCCGTCGAGCAGCGCGGCCAGCCCGAGGTCGAACGGGCCGATCCCGACGCCCACGAGGTCCCGAACGGGTTCGGCGGCGCTCATCCGAGCACCTCCGACTCGAACCGCTCGCGCTCGCAGACCATCAGGAGCGCGTCCTTGTCCTCCTCCTCGAACCGGAACTCGCGGACCGGTTCGAAGCCGCAGCGCTCGAAGCAGTGGATCGCCGCCCCGTTGCGCGCGTCCGGTTCGGTGACGATCCGGTCGGTCTCGTGGTGGGTGAACTGGAACTCGGTCATGGCGCGGAGGAGCGGGATCGCGTACCCCCGCCCGACGTACTCCGGCGGACCGATCAGCAGGTGGATCCCCTGGTCGGTCGGGTCGGCGTCGTAGTACGACGCGAGGTGGTCGTCGGCCGCCCAGTAGGACTCCCAGTAGCTCATCGGGACGTGATCGAGGCAGCCGACGTACGGCGTGAGGTGGTCGTCGGCCAGCTTCTCGACCAGCGCGTCGCGGAAGCGCGGCAGCGGGTGGTCGAGTCGCCAGTACGGCAGGACGTGGGGCTCGTTGAGCCAGGCGTGGAGCCGCCCGAGGTCGCGGTCGAGCGCCGCCCGACGGAACGAGATCGTCCGCCCGATCGCCTCCTCGCGGCGCTGGAAGTCGTAGCTCGCGGCCACCGTGGCGCGGGGGTCGGTCATTCGACGGACACCTCGGGTTCCGTCACGAGGGGGTTCTCGATCTCGGCGTACACGGACTGGTCGTCGAGCGACCCGACGAGTTCGTCCATGTCGTGGAACCGGGTGAGCAGGTTCGCCTTGCACGGCACCGTCGGCTCCGAGAGGAGACTCGTCACCAGCGAGGAGGTGGGACGGTCGTACTCGGTCGCCCGCTCCAGTTCCTCGCGGAGGGCGGCCAGCAGGCGGCGCTCGTCCGCGCCCGCCACGCCGAGGGCGTTCGCGACGCCGAAGGCGTTGTTCAGCACGACGTAGTAGCGGATCCGCTCGTCGGCGACGGCGTCCGGACAGATCGTGTCGGCGCGCTCGCCGACGCCCGGCAGGAGCCGATCCACCTCTCCGTAGATCGCCTCGGGGAAGTAGTACCCCTGGTTGTCGCGGTAGTAGAACGCGTCGGGATAGCCGCCGTCGAGCCGGAGGAGGCTGTTCTGCTGGTGGGCCTCGAGGCCGATCCCGCGCTCGAGGTAGAGCCAGAGCAGCGGGCGCACCGAGATCGCGAGGTAGCGGCGGAACCACTCCTCGGCGACGGCGTCGAACGACCGACCCTCTCGGTCGGCGAGCGCGGCGACGACCGCACCCAGCCGGGAGCGCCCCCCGCCGATCCGGTCCTGACAGAGCGCGACGACCGGCGCGACGCTCCGCGCGTCGTCCCCGCGGAAGGGGTTCTCCCGGAGGACGACCTCGAAGCCGGACTCGGGGGCGTCGCGCCCGTCGTCCACGTCGAGGGTGAGGTACGCGGGGTCGCGTACCACGCCGAAGTCGGGGAACTCCCGGGCGAGGTCGTCGCCGAGCTCGGTGTCGAGCAGCTCGGAGACGGCGACTCCGCGGTCCAGCTCGGGGCGCTTGTTCACCCGGCGGGAGTTGGTGATGCGCACGTCGAGCGACCCCTTCGCCATGAACGAGGCGTCGGGGTGATAGAGCGTGCGCACCGACGTGGTGGGGGCGAACGCGCGGCCCACCTCGCCGAGCGGTTCGAGCCGCCCCGCCTCGACCAGTTCGCCCACCGCGGGCCGGTCGAGCAGGCGGCGGGCCTGCCACGGGTGGAGCGGAAGGAGCGCGTCGTCGCTCTCGACGTGCTCCGCGACGAACTCGTCGGGGACCTCGGGATCCGAGCGGAGCTCGCGCTTCACCCACTCGACGGCGCTCTCGTCGCGCGCCGAGTCGTGGACGACGAGGTCGGGGTCGGCGCGGACGTAGTAGAGCGGGAAGCGCCCGCGGAGCTCCGGGGCGTAGCGCCCCTCCTCGCGGGGGGACATCCCCTGTCGGCTCTTCGGCGTGGGGTGCAGCAGGTGGCCGAAGACGAGCGACTGCTCCGCGTCGAGCAGGTCGAAGTCGAGCCCGTAGAGGCGCTCCTCGTCGTCCGCGCGCGCCTCGACGAAGCGCTCCACGTTCCGGCAGCTCAGGAGCACGCGGCGGAGCAGTTCGTCGCCCGCGCCGTCGCGCGCGAGCGAGAGGTCGCGGACGACGAGCGCGGCGAGCGTCGCGTAGTCGCACTCGACGGGCTCCCCGCCGCCGAAGCGGGCGCGGGTGGGCCCGTCGAAGAGGTGGCGGCCCGTCGGCGCTCGGTAGGCCACCGGCGTCAGCAGTTCGACGCCCAGCCGTTCGAGTCCGCACCGGGCGACGAGGCCGCTCTCGGGGGCGTCGATCGGCGTCCCCTGGGCGTTGACGAACTCGCCGCCCGCCTCGCGGAGGTAGCAGTTGAGGAAGGCGGTGCGCGTCGCCTCGCGCGCGACCGCGCCCGCGTCTATCGCCTCCCCGGACGCGGTCGTCGGTTCCTCGACCCCGCCGGCGGTCTCCCCGGTCTCGCCCCTCATCGGCCCACCTCCGCGGCGTCGAGGTCGCGGCCGAGCGCCGTCACTCGACGGAGGATCCCCTCCGCGTCCTCGACCGTCGTTCGGGGGTTGAGCAGGGTGAACTTGAGGTGGGTTCGCCCGCCGACCTCGGTGCGCGCGAGCACGGCGTCGCCCTCGGCGAGCAGCGCGTCGCGGATCGACTCGTTGATGCGGTCGGCCCGACCGCCGTCGCCGGCGGCGGACGACGGGACGTAGCGGAAGACGACCGCGTTGAGCGCCGGCTCGGTCGCGAGTTCGAGGTCCGGGTCGGCCGCGATCCGGGCGGCCACCTCGTCCGCGAGGTCGAGGGTGTACTCGACGAGCGCGGCGAGGCGGCGGCGGCCGAGGGTGCGGAACGCGACGAGCGGCTTCAGCGCGTCGAACCGGCGGGTGGTCTGGGTAGACTTGGAGACGAGGTTCGGGACGCCGGCCGCGTCGTCGCCCTCCGGGTTGAGGTAGGCGGCGTTGCGCGCCACGTGGCGGTAGTCGTCGCCGTCGCGCAGGAGGAACAGCCCGCAGCTGATCGGCTGGTAGAACAGCTTGTGGAAGTCCACCGCGACGGAGTCCGCCCGCTCGATCCCCGCCAGCCGGTCGCGGTGGCGGTCGCTGAGCGCGAGCGCGCCGCCGTACGCCGCGTCGACGTGGAACCAGAGGCCGCGCTCCTCCGCGCGATCCGCCAGCGCGTCGAGCGGATCGACGCTGCCGAAGTCGGTCGTCCCGGCGGTGCCGACGAGCGCGAACGGCTCCCGGCCGTCGGCGTCGAGGCGGGAGAGGGCCGCGTCGAGCGCCGCCGGCGACAGCCGGTAGTCGTCGTCCGTCTCGACTTCGACGACCGCCCGCTCGCCCAGTCCGAGGTGGGCGGCGGCCTGCTCGGCCGTGAAGTGCGCCGCCGTGGAGCAGAGGATCCGGAGGTCGGCCGCCTCCGGCGGGAGGCCGTCGCGCCGCGCGTCCCGGCCGTGCTCCTCGGCGAGGTGGCGGTTGCGCGCCAGCAGCAGGCCGAGGAAGTTAGACGCCGTCCCGCCGCCCGTGAAGACGCCGTCGGCGTCCTCGCCGTAGCCGAACAGCTCCGCGAGACGGCCGACGAAGCGCTCCTCGAGCACCGACGCCGCGGGGCTCTGATCCCAGGAGTCGAGCGACTGGTTCGTCGCGGTCAGCATCGCCTCCGCCGCGAGCGAGGGGACGAGCGGCGGGCACTGCAGGTGGGCGACGCAGGCCGGATGGGAGACGTTCACCGAGTCCGCGAGCACGAGGTCGGAGACCCCCCGGACGGCGCGCTCGAACCCGACGCCCTCCTCGGGGAGGCACTCGAGGTCCGCGAGCCGGGCGCGCAGCCGCTCCGGCGAGCGACCCGAGTAGGGGGCGTCGCCCTCCACGATCGTCTCGACGACCGCCTCCTCGGCGATCCGCATCGCCGTCCGGTAGGCCTCTGCGCTCCCCTCGCCACCGAGGAAGAGCGTCTCGGCGGTCGTGCGGCCGTCGGCGTAGTCGGGGACGCCGCTCATGCGGGCACCCCCCTCGCGACGGCCGCCTCGACCGCCTCCTCGAACCGGTCGGCGATGGCGTCCACGTCCTCGCGGGTGACGACCAGCGGGGGAAGGAACCGCGCGGTCGCGCCGTGGCGGCCGCCCAGTTCGATCACGAGCCCCCGGTCGAAGCACGCCGCGCGAACCCGCTCCGCGAGGTCGCCGTCGGCGGGGTAGCTGCCGACCTCGTCGGGATCGGCGGTGGGATCGACGAACTCGACTCCGAGCATCAGCCCGCGGCCGCGCACGTCGCCCACGGCGTCGTGGCTCCCCGAAACGGCTTCGAGGCGGTCGCGCAGGCGCGCGCCCATCGCGGCCGCGCGCTCGTGCAGGTCGTGTTCGAGGACGTACTCGATCGTCGCCTCGCCCGCCGCCATGGCGAGCTGGTTGCCGCGGAAGGTGCCGGCGTGCGCGCCCGGCTCCCACGCGTCGAGGCGCTCGTCGTAGACCACGACGGCCAGCGGCAGGCCGCCGCCGATCGCCTTCGAGAGCGTGATCACGTCGGGCGTGATGCCCGCGTGCTCGAAGGCGTACAGCTCGCCGGTGCGCCCGAGGCCAGTCTGGATCTCGTCGACGACGAGCGGGACGTCGCGCTCGCGGGTGATCCGGCGGATCTCGCGGGTCCACCCGTCGGGCGCGGGGACCGCGCCGCCCTCGCCCTGGACGAGTTCGACGACCATCCCCGCGGGGTCGGTGATCCCGCGTCCGGGGTCGTCGAGCAGGCGCTCGACGTAACGCGCGGCCGTGCGCGCGCCCTCGTCGCCGCCGATCCCGAACGGGCAGCGGTAGTCCGCGGGGTAGGGGAGGTGGTGGACGCCGGGCATCAGCCCGGAGAGCGGCTCCTTGGGGTCGGTGTCGCCCGTGAGGCTGAGCGCGCCGTTGGTCATCCCGTGGTAGCCGCCACGGAAGGCGAGGACGCTCCCCCTGCCCGTGGCGGTCTTCACGAGCTTGAGGGCGGCCTCGACCGCGTCCGTCCCCGCGGGCCCGCAGAACTGCACGCGGGCCCGCTCGGCGAACTCGTCGGGGAGGCTCTCGAAGAGCCGGTCGACGAACGCCTCCTTCCCCGGCGTGGTGATGTCGAGCGTGTGGAGGGGGCGGCGCTCGTCGAGCGCGCGCTCCATCGCCTCGACGGCGACCGGGTGGTTGTGCCCGAGCGCGAGCGTCCCCGCGCCCGCGAGACAGTCGTAGTACTCCTCGCCGTCCATGTCGACGACGGTGACCCCGCGGGCCTCGCGGATCGCGAACGGGAGGTGACGCGGGTACGTCCGCGCGCTCGACTCCCGGCGCGCCTGCTGGTCGAGCAACCCGGCGTTCGACGCCTCCTGGTAGCTCACGGGTCGATACCTCCGTTCGAAACCGTCGTCGCAGTCGTCGTCCGGACGCATCGATCTCTGTGTTCCGACATACGAGTTTTAGGCTAGCCTAAAACATTGAAAACTGTACCGGTTTTAGGATGGCCTAAAAAGTAATGTGAGCCCCTGCAGTATGGTTCTTACCATCGGGTCCTCTCGGAGAAGAAATACTCCGGTGAGGAGGCGTCAAACCGCCGTCGACGGCCGTCGCGACGTTCCTCCGACCGATCTCACCCGTCGTTCGAGCGACCGTACGTCCGCGCCCAGAGCACCTGGAGGGGGACGATGAGCAACGGCACCAGGTAGGCCGCGTCGAGGTTCACCGCGCTGACGGCGATCGAGGCGGCGAAGACGGCGGGGTTGATCAGCCCGCGGAGGGTGAGGAGGCGCGCGTCGAGCGGGGTGATCACGTCGGCGACGTACCCGCTCGACGCGGCGTACTGCCAGATGGCGGTCATGAGTACGCCGATGGCGATGAAGTTGAGCGCGTAGAGCGTCCACGCGAGGCGCGTATCGTAGGTCCCGATGAGTTCCGTCGGGAAGGGCATAAACGACACCGAGAGGAGGAACAGGAGGTTGAGATAGAGCAGCACGCGGTCGTGACGGACGATCTGTCGGAACAGGTTGTGGTGGACGACCCAGTAGAGGCCGACGACGAAGAAACTGAGGAGGTAGCTGACGAACAGCGGCCGCATCGCGCGCAGCGCGCCCCCGAGTTCCGACGGAGGGACGTCCGGGACCTCGAACTGGAGGACGAGCAGCGTCAGCACGATAGCGAAGATCCCGTCGCTGATGGCGTTGAGCCGGTCGACCCCCTCGCCGCCGACGGTCCGCAGGCGTGGCATACCACCCGATTGGTCGTCGCGCGGCTTATCGTGTCTCCCCGATGACAGCGAGCGGCCGATCGGCGGCCCGGAAACATCGATTCTGTTACAGAAACCCGCTTAAGCTAGAGTTTTACCGTACCTGACACCTATCTGTGGGTATGAGCGAAAGCGAGGCGGAGCCGAGCATTCGGGAGTGTGCGGACTGCGTCGCCCCGGCGGAGGCGTTCTCTATCGTCGCCAACGAGACGCGCCTCTCGATCCTGGAGGCGCTCTGGCGGGCGGAGGAGCGACCGGTGCGGTTCTCACGGCTGCGGGAGATGGTCGGAATGCGCGACAGCGCGCGGTTCAACTACCACCTCGGGAAGTTAACCGACCAGTTCGTCCTGCGCACCGACGACGGCTACGACCTGCGCCACGCGGGCACGAAGGTGGTGCAGGCGGTCCTCGCGGGGTCGTTCAACGAACACCCTCACGTCGAGCCGTTCCCGGTCGAGGGGTCGTGTCTCTGGTGCGACGGAACGCTCGAGGCCCGATACGACGACGAGATGCTCGCCATCGTCTGCGCCGACTGCGAGCGGCGACACGGGAGGTACTCCTTCCCGCCGGGCGGGCTGAACGACCGGACGACCGAGGAGATCGCCCGGGCGTTCGACCAGCGCGTGCGCCACCTCCACTGCCTCGCGGCGGACGGCGTCTGCCCGGAGTGCAGCGGCCGGATGCGGACCGTCCTCGTGAGCGAGGGAGATTGCTGTCTCGGCGACGGACTGCGCGCGGACCACGTCTGCGAACAGTGTAACCACCGGCTCTGCTCGGCGGTCGGCCTGCGCCTGCTCGATCAGTCGGATGTCGTCGCGTTCCACCGCGACCACGGGATCGACCTCGGACTGACGCCCTACTGGACGCTCGACTGGTGTGTCTCCGACGAGGCGGTGACCGTCCTGGATACAGATTCGTGGCGCGTCGAGGTGGCGATCACGCTCGACGGAGAGACGCTGCGCGTCACCATGGACGAGGACCTCGTCGTCCGCGAGGTCCGCCACGAAGCGGTCGGATAGGTTACCGAAGCGGACTTCGGTACGATCACCTACATAAATAAATTTCAGATTACAGTTTTGCTTCAAGCGATCGCCTCTCCATCCGTGATGAGATCGCCCCGATCCACCGCCGGCCGAACCAACGTACCGTATCCGCCGATCCCGGAGACGCCGGACGGCCGTACCATCCTCGTCGCCTTCGCGGTGGCTCTCGTGGTGCCGGTCGTTCTGTGGGTGGTGAGCTACCCGGCGCTCGCGGCGCTCGCCGCGGCCAGTTTCTCGGCCGGCGTCGTCGCGGTTCACGTGGCCGCGGCCGTCGACCGGCGGCGGACCACCGGGTGCACCACCCTCCGCGTACCCGGGGTCGGTATCCGCGTCGAACTGTAATCAGTGCGTCACGACGGCGATTGTTTCAGATAACATCCCGTGATATTACCACGTAAATAGTACGTACCGACGGCAGCGAATATTGCCGTCAGCTGCCGGTTCGTGGCAGGAGAGTGTCATCATTCGCTCATATTCAGTGTGGTGTACTATGACATACAGTTATACTATTGTGGCTCTTTGGTAGCTCTGTAGGGCGATTACCGACCCAGTGTCGCACGTCGACATGATGTATATACACTCGCCAAAATCTACTAGGCAATATTAGGACAAGGCTTTCATCAGGGTCGTCGTGACCTCGAACTAACGGCGCGCGCGTTCACCGTCGTTCCCGGTTCCGGCCATCGGGTGACCTTGGAGATCGCGCGTGTGCGGTCGACAAAACAGACGAAACAATGACACTCGAAACACAGACGTGCGTCGTCACCGGCGCATCGCGCGGTATCGGGAAGGGCATCGCGATCGAACTCGGCGAACAGGGCGCTGACGTCGTCGTCAACTACCGCTCCTCGGAGGCGGAGGCCTACGACGTCGTCGACGAGATCGAGGACGCGGGCGGACGGGCGATCGCGGTACAGGCCGACGTGAGCGACCTCGGCTCGGTGGAGGGGATGGCCGAGGACGTCCGTCGGGCGTTCGGCGACGTCGACGTGCTCGTGAACAACGCCGGACTGACTGTCGACCGGAAGTTCGCGAACATGACGCGGGAGGACTGGGACCGCGTGATGGACGTGAACCTCGGTGGCGTGTTCAACTGCACGAAGGTCTTCTTCGACGACCTGCTCGAGGCCGAACACGGCCGGCTGGTCAACATCTCGAGCGTCGTCGGCCAGCAGGGGAACTACGGCCAGGCCAACTACGCGACGACCAAGAGCGGCCTGTTCGGGTTCACGCGGACGATCGCGCTGGAGATGGCCCGCTCGGGGTCGACCGCCAACTGCGTCGCGCCCGGGTTCGTCCAGACCGACATGCTCGAGGACGTCCCCGAGCGCGTCCGGGAGAAGATCGTCGAGCGCATCCCCCTCCGGCGGTTCGCGGAGGTCGGTGACGTCTGCGGGATCGTGCGGTTCCTGGCGGGCGAGGAGTCGAGCTACATGACCGGACAGATCCTCGCCGTCAACGGCGGCATGGAGTGGTAACATGAGTCAGGAGGTCCCGCGCACCGAATCCGCCGACCCCGTCGAGGAGCTTCGGCGTCGGCGCGAGGCCGCCCGGCAGGGTGGGGGCCAGGAGCGCATCGACAGACAGCACGCGAAGGGGAAGCTGACCGCCCACGAGCGCGTCGAGTACTTCCTCGACGAAGGTACGTTCAGAGAGATCGACACCTTCGTCGAGCACCAGTCGACCAACTTCG
The DNA here is from genome assembly GCF_029338575.1 of Halomarina halobia. Classification (GTDB taxonomy): domain Archaea; phylum Halobacteriota; class Halobacteria; order Halobacteriales; family Haloarculaceae; genus Halomarina; species Halomarina halobia. Next base: position 1,000,917 of record NZ_CP119992.1, on the reverse strand, counting down.
ACATGGCCGAGAAGCGCTACCCGGGCGACGCGGTCGTGACCGGCCGCGGCGAGGTGGACGGCCGCCCGGTGTTCGTGTTCGCCCACGACTTCACCGTCCTCGGCGGGTCGGTCGGCGAGGCGGTCGCCGACAAGATCTGCAAGGCGATGGACATGGCCATGGACGCGGGCGTCCCCATCGTCGGGCTCAACGACTCCGCGGGTGCGCGCATCCAGGAGGGCGTCGACTCGCTGGTCGGCTTCGCGCGCATCTTCCGGCGCAACACCGAGGCCAGCGGTCTCATCCCGCAGATCTCGGCCATCATGGGTCCGTGCGCGGGCGGGGCGACCTACTCGCCCGCACTGACGGACTTCACCGTCATGGTGAACGACACCAGCCACATGATGATCACCGGCCCGGACGTCATCGAGACGGTCACCGGCGAGCAGATATCGAAGGACGAACTCGGCGGCGCGCGCCCGCACGCCTCGAAGAGCGGCGTCGCGCACGTGACCTGTTCCTCGGAGGAGGACGCGCTCGACGACATCAGGCACCTCCTGTCGTACCTGCCAGCGAACCACCTCGAGGACCCGCCGCGCGTCGAACCGTACGACGACCCCGACCGGTCGTGCGACGCGCTCGACGACATCGTCCCGAACGAGCCGAAGAAACCCTACGACGTGACGAACGTCCTCGAGGAGCTCGTCGACGACGGGACGCTCTTCGAGGTCCACGGGGGCTACGCCCGCAACCTGGTCGTCGGCTTCGCCCGGATGGACGGGCGACCGGTGGGCATCGTGGCGAACCAGCCGCGGGCGAACGCGGGGACGCTCGACATCGACGCGAGCCAGAAGGGCGCGCGGTTCGTGCGCTTCTGCGACGCGTTCAACCTCCCGATCCTGACGTTCGTGGACGTGCCCGGCTTCATGCCCGGCACCGACCAGGAGCACAACGGGATCATCAAACACGGCGCGAAGCTCATCTACGCCTACTCCGAAGCGACGGTCCCGCTGCTCACCGTCATCACGCGCAAGGCATACGGCGGCGCGTACATCGTGATGGGCTCGAAGGAACTCGGCGCGGACGTCAACTACGCCTGGCCGGGCGCGGAGATGGCCGTCCTCGGACCGCGCGGCGCGGTGAACATCCTCTACCGCGAGGAACTCGCCGCGACCGAGCGGACCGAGGCGCGCCGCGAGGAGCTGATGGACGAGTACCGCGAGGAGTTCGCCAACCCCTACAAGCCCGCCCAGCGTGGCTACCTCGACGACGTCATCGAACCGAAGCAGACGCGCCAGCGGCTCGTCGAGGACCTCGCGCTGCTGGACCGGAAGCGCGCGGATCGACCGCCGAAGGACCACGGAAACATCCCACTGTAACGCTATGTCCGCCCACGCACACACCGAAACCGACGTCGACCTCGACTTCGACGTCGACACCCACACCTGGAGCATCGACATCCGGACGGACGCCGGGGAGACGACGGTGACGATCCCCGAGACGGCCACCGACCGCGAGGCGGCGGCGCTCGCGTGCGCCGTCGGCGCGCACCTCGAGGACGAACGAACGGCGGCGGCCGCCGCCCACGACGACGGACCCAGTTCCGTCGATCGCTGGGCGCTCGCCGGACGCTACAGCTGCCGCCGTCGGTCCGACCTCCCCCGATCGGTGCGGCGGGGCGAGGAGTGGAAGATGGCCGGGCGGGCGCGTCGCCTGCGGTAGCCACCCCCGGCCGTCGCTGCCAACACTTATCACGATACGAACTGCATCACCGCCTCACGAAGAACACCATGTGTGATCGGAAGATAACAGATAGTCTAGACGAACCGTCGCCCTCCAACGGAGGAGAGCCGTGAGCGCCGCGACGATCGTCGCCTCCGGTGGTACGCCGTCACACGAGACGGCGGAGGGTCGGCGATGAGCGACGTGACAGTCCTCGCCTCCGGTGTTCTGCCGCCCCAAGAGGCGGCAGGGGGTCGGCGATGACAGACGTCGCCCTCATCGGTGCGTCGATGACCCAGTTCGGCCAGCGCGAGGAGTGGATCCTCGAACTCCTCTCGCAGGCCGGCAAGGAGTGCCTCGACGACGCCGGTGTCGCCCCGCACGACCTCGATCACGTCTACGTCTCGAACATGGCGAGCGGCGAGTTCGAGGGGCAGACGGGCATCATGAACGCCCTCGCGCACGACCTCGGGGCGCTCCCGGCCTACGCCCAGCGCGTGGATCAGACCTCCTCCTCCGGCGGGGCGGGGATGTACGCGGCGTGGCAGTCGGTCGCGAGCGGGGCGAGCGACATGACGCTGCTCGTCGGTGGCGAGAAGATGACCCACCGGTCGACCGGCGAGGCGACCGACGTCATCGCCTCGATCACCCACCCCGTCGAGTACAAGCAGGGGGTCACCCTCCCGAGTTTCGCGGGACTGACCGCGAGACTCTACCTCGACACGTACGACGCGCCCCGCGAGAGCCTGGCGAAAGTCGCCGTGAAGAACCACCGGAACGGCGTGGACAACCCCCACGCCCAGTTCCGGAAGGAGGTCGACCTCGAGACCGTCCTCGACTCGCCGGTCGTCGCCGACCCCCTCCGGTTGTACGACTTCTGTCCGATCACCGACGGGAGCGCGGCGCTGCTGTTCTGCCCCGTCGAGGTGGCCGAGGAGTACACCGACGACTACGTCCGGATCGCGGGGATCGGCGGCGCGACGGACACGCACGTCGTCCACGAGCGCGCCGACCCGACCACCATGGGCGGCGTCGTCGACAGCGGCGAGATCGCCTACGAGATGTCGGGTTACGGACCGGAGGACATCGATGTCGCCGAGTTACACGACATGTTCACCATCCTCGAGTTCCTCCAGAGCGAGGATCTCGGCTTCTTCGAGAAGGGTCGCGCGTGGGAGGCGGTCGAGGAGGGCGTCACCGAGCGCGACGGCGACCTCCCGATCAACACCTCCGGCGGTCTGAAGTCGAAGGGTCACCCCCTCGGCGCGAGCGGCGTGGCGCAGGGATACGAGATCTACGAGCAACTCCTCGGCGAGGCGGGTCCCCGGCAGGTCGACGCCGAGGTCGGCCTCTGCTGCAACGTCGGCGGGTTCGGCAACTGCGTCATCACCACGATCATGGAGGTGGCGGGATGACGATGGAGGCAGTCCGCTACGCCGACGGCAGCCTCAGTTACCCCGGTCACCCCGTCGGCCCCGACGGCAGCGAGCCCGTCGGGGCCGTCGACCTGAGCGAGTACACCGCGACGGTCGTCACCTGGACGACGAGCACCGCCACCCCGCCCGGCGTGCGCGCGCCCAACCACCTCGCGATCGTCGAGTTCGACGTCGACGGCGAACCCGTTCGCGCGCTCGGGCAACTCACCACCGACGAGGTGGACATCGGCGACGAGGTTCGACCCGTGTACGTCGACGAGTTGCGCGAGCCGGGTGCCGGGATCCGCGAGCCCGACAGCCAGCCCTGGGACGGCTACCGCTTCGAACCCGTGTAAACCACCCTACCCTACTCCCTCGGCGCTCCGCGCCTCGGTCTCTTCTCACGGGCGCGAAGCGCCCGTTCGAATGGTCAGAGGGACCGTAGGTCCCTCTCGACTTGAGGCCGGAGGCTCCACCTTGAATCACGCCGAGGCGGTCCTCGTCCCGCCGTCGCACGGCGTATCACTATCAGCACGTCGACGCGGCGCACTCCCGTCCGCGAGACGACGGACCTAGGACCCGTCTCGGTCCTCGTCGTCGTCTCGCGCACGCCGACGGCTCGGTCGTTCCGAGGCGTCCGGGGACGCCCCGTCGTCCTCGTCCGGACGGACCTCCCGTCTGATCGCGTCGAGCTCGGCGTCCACGTCTACCTCGGGCCCGTCGGGATCCTCGCCCTCGTTCCCGTCACCGCCGTCCGCCGTCTCGTCGGTCACGGCGATGGAGATCGCGTCGGTCGGTTCGCGCCGTGGGCGTCGGTCGCGGTCGACGCGGCGCTCGTCGGCGCGTCCGCCGATCGCGCCGTCGATCTCCCGGCGAAGGGAGCGGGCGTCGTCGAGCAGGTCGCGCGCGTTCTCGTCGGTGGGGCGAGCCTCCAGGGCGTCCTGCAGGTCGGCGAGGACGGCGTCGACGCCGTCGAGCGCGCGCCTGCCCGCCGTCGTGACGCGCTCGTCGTCGCGGTCGGTCGCGGGGAGACCTCGCCCGCCGGTCAGCCTGAGCACGCCGCGGAGGAGTTCGAGCGCGCGGATGTTCGCTTCCAGAAAGGAGATAAGTGTCGGGATGGTGTACTCCTCCGTGAAGCGGAGGAACTCTCCCGGGCGCGGTCGCGCCGCGTGGCGGCTCCGTCGCCACGGCGTCCGGTCGCGTGCCTCCGGCCCGCGATCCGCCCGCCGCTCGGCGCCGTCCGCCTCGAGCTCCGCGCGGAGTTCGTCGAGCGTGGCAGAGAGGTCGTCGAGGAGCGCGGGGAGGTCGTCCCGGTCGGTCATGGCGGGCGTTGGTCGCCGCCCGCCAAACCAGTGTCGACGCCTTCGTGCTATCGTGTAGCGTGGCACTAGTTTCCGGAGCCACGCCAGAAGCCTTATTATATCCCTACTACGAATATACGAAAGAATAGGTATGACAACTGAGACCGGGGCAGGTGCATTCGCGCAGGCGCTCGCAGCGATGAAGCGCCAGGGGAGCAGCCTGCTCGTCGTTGGTTCGGCCTGCGGCCGGTCGCACCTCTCGGCGTGTCGGCGGCTCCTCGGGGAGGACGGTGACGGCGAGCGCCGTCGGGTGGTGGTGCTCACCGACGGACCGCCGGAACTCGACGTGCGCGTCCCGTCGGGGGACCGCGAGGAGGGGGAATTCGAGCTGTTCGACCGGCGGCCGGCCACGCGCAGCGTGGCGGCCGCGACCACCGCGTCGCCGGGACTCCCGCCGACGCTCGGGACGCTCGAGGCGGAGGTCCGCGGGACGATCGACGAGTTCGACGCCGCGGCCGACGGGCTCGAGTCCGCGGAGCTCCGGGTCTGCATCGACTCGCTCCGCCCGCTGCTCGAGGGCTACGACGAGGACGACGTCGTGTCGTTCCTCGACGGCGTCATCGACGCCACGCTCGACGCGAACGGGATGTGTCACGCACACCTTCCCGTCGATCCCGACAACGGAGTGGTCGAACGCCTCAAGCCGCTGTTCGACGCCACCATCGAACTCCGCGAACTGCACATCCCCAGCGAAAACGGAGAGACGCCGCGAACCGCCACGGAGCAGCGCTGGCACCTCCACGAGGAGGACATCAGCACCGACTGGCTCCCGCTCTAGGCCGACCAAAATCTTTTAGCCTTTAGGCGAGCCTAATCCGGGTAATGGCAGCACCGGCACCGAGCCCCGAGTCAGTCGAGCGATACGTCACAGCGCACTGTACGTCACCCGAGCGGACCGTCTTCACCGAATCGAAGAACCCCGACGGGTGGATCGCGACCGATCTCGTCGTCGACGTCGATCGATAACCGCCGTCGCGCCGGTCGCGCCGCGCGGGCGCGACCGCTCGGGCCGTAACGGACCGTCAACAAAAGAACGGGGATGAACGCGACGCGCTAGTGCGTCGCCTCTTCGAGCACCAGTGTGTCGTCCTCGAGGTAGTGTTCGATGTGGTGGGCGTCCTCCTCGACCTCGACCAGGATCCCGCGGAGCTGCTCCTCGGTCGTGTAGTCGCCGAGGTTGTTGGTGAGCTCGATGTGATCGCGGAGCGACTCGATGATGTCGCCGTAGATCGCCAGGTCGTTCTCGAGGGAGGTGCGGATGTCGTAGACGTCCTCGCCCTCGAACTCGACGGTGGCGCGCTCCTCCTGGTTGGACGGTCCCGCGACCGGGACGCCGCCGAGGGCCTGCGCCCGCTCTGCGATCACGTCCGCCCCCTCCTCGACGGTCTCGTAGGCCTCCTCGAGGAAGCGGTGGAGATCGAGGAACTCGGAGCCCTCGACGTTCCAGTGGTGCTTCTTGAGCTGATGATACAGGACGTACGAGTTCGCGAGGTCCGTGTTGAGCGCGTCGATGATCTGCTCCGAACGATCCTTGTCGATGCGCAGCGCGTTCTCCTCTACCTCGTCCGCCGGCTGCCGTATCGCCTCTTTCTGAGTGCTCATCTCAGTTCTAGCGTCGTGCGCGCCCTACTTAAAGATTTCCGCCATGGGAAGATTATTTTGGGAAGCCAAAAACTCCTTTCTCGAATACGCGCATTATTACGCGCGGGAGAAAACACCGGCGGGTTCGTCGACGCGCCCGCGACTCACGCGCGGGCCAGCAGGAGGGGCTCGCCCCCCAGGAGTTCATCGTCGCGGGCCGCGACGTCGCGCCGCACCTGCGCGTCGTGAACGGCCATCACCGCTCCGCGGATCCGGTCGTCGAACCCGCAGCGGTCGGCGAAGTCGTCCCACACGCGCGGCTCGACGAGCAGTGCGTAGGCCTCCGGCGTCCGCGCGACGAGCGGATCCTCGCGGAACGCGGTCCGCCACTCGTAGACGAGGCCGTCGATTCCGACGTGTCGCGCCGCCGCGTCCTGGACGGCGCGGAGGCCGTCCCACAGCGCGTCCACCGAGAGGTCCTCCGCGTCGGCGATCCGCGCGACGACCGCCGCGTCGAACGCGCCGTCGAGTGCATCGGGCATACGCTTCGTTCGTCGCGCCGGACCAAAAACAGCGCCGCGTCGACGGCCGAGTCGCGGCCGCCTATCGCCCCTCCGTCACCGCCCGTCCGTCACCACGGCCCCTCATCGCTCGCCCGTCGCCACCCGCTCGCCGTCGTGCGTCACGACGACGCGCTCGGGGGCCGTCCCGTCGAACGCGAACGACGCCTGGTACTCGATGTCGACGACGCAGTCGCCGCACGTCCGGTTCGCCATCTCCTCGGGAACGTACGTCTCCACGGACACGGTGAGCGTGCCGCCCTCGACGCTGACGTCACCCAGCCGGGCGCTGTGACACTGATCCGCCCCGGTGATGACGCCCTTTACCTTCACCTGACCGTCTCGCGGGAACGAGACGGAGGCGCTCTGGTCCTCCGTACCGCAGTTAGCCGACTGCGCCTGGAACTGCTCTCCGGTGATCGAGGACGCTCCCCCGTCGGTCCCGTTCGTGGTGTTCGTGCCGTTCGTCCCGTTCGACCCGCCGGTACCGTTCGAGTCGTTCGTCCCGTTGGCGTCGCCGTCGGCGTCGTCTCCGCCCAGACATCCCGCGAGCGCGGCCGTCACGCCGCCCGTGAGCGCGCCGAGTACTGTTCGTCGGTTCATACCGCGCCGTCAACGTCCAACATGAAACCCCTTGTGGCGGATGGAACGGTCGTCGTATGCTGTAGGCGGTACCGCTTTCGCGACGTTCGCACCCCGAGCGTCGACAGTCGGTACGGACGTTCGGCGGACAGCGTATCCATCAAGGCTATGACGGTGGCGGTCTCCGGACGCCACATGCACCCGCGCGCCGAGGAGTTTCGGAACTGCGCCAGAGAGCGATACGACTTCGACCCCGACGTCAACGAGTTCGAGGACGGGACGAAGACGGCGGCCGACGCCGCGAGGGCGGTCGGCTGCGATGTCGCCCAGATCGCGAGCGCCATCGCCGTTCGCGCGGGCGAGGACCTAGTCGTCTGTGTGACGAGCGGCGCGAACCGCGTCGACATGGGGAAGGTCGCGGCCCTCCGGGACGTGGACCCGTCGGCGACCGGGATGGCCGATCCGGTCGCCATCCGGGAGACGCTCGGATGGTCCATCGGCGGGGTCCCCCCGTTCTGTCACGACGAGGCGGTCCCCGTCTACCTGGACGAGACGCTCGTCGATCACGGGACGGTGTGGGCCGCGGCGGGGACGCCCGACGCGGTGTTCCCGATCGCCCCCGAGACGCTCCGGGAGCTAGCGGACGCGGCGGTCGTCGACCTCGCGGAGGAGTGAGGCCGCCCGCTCGGGGACCCCGATTCGGGCGGCGGCAGCGGCGAACGCGAACACCCCGATGGCGATGAGGACGATGATGCCGCTCTCCTGGAGGCCGAAGTAGTACGAGACGACGATGCCGGAGACGACGGCGAGTTCGGCGGCGACGACCGAGAGAGCGAGCGACTGGCGGAAGCTCGTCGCGACCTGCGCCGCCGCGGCGACCGGGACGACGAGCATCGCGGCGACGAGGATGACGCCCATGATCTGCATCGCGGCGACGACGACCAGCGCGGTGAGGACGACCAGCAGCCGCTCGTGGCGACGGACGTTCACGCCCGCGACGCGCGCCGCCGTCTCGTCGAACGTGAGGTAGACGAGCGGCCGGTACGCGAGCGCGACCGCACCGACCACGATCAGCGTGAGGACGACCAGCAGGCCGACGTTCGCGCGGGTGACGAGCGAGAGGCTCCCGAAGAGGTAGTCGGTGATGCCGACCGAGAGGCCGCCACTGTCGAGGCTCATCAGGACGGTCCCGAGCGCGAACCCCCCGGACAGGACGATCGCCATCGCCACGTCGCCGTAGGCGTCGGTGTACTCCGCGATGGCCTGCACGAGCAGCGCCGAGAGGACCGCGACGACGAGCGCGGCTGCGTAGGGCGAGACGGGCGCGTCGAGGCTCGCGCCGAGGAGCAGGCCGACGGCGACGCCCGCGAACGCCGTGTGTGCGAGCGTGTCGCCGATGAACGCCAGCCGCCGGTGGACGAGGAACGTCCCGATGAGCGGCGCGATGACGCCGACGCAGAGGCCCGCGAGCAGTGCCTGCTGCATGTAGCCCGCGCAGAAGACGTCGCCGCCGATCGCGACGCGGCCGGCGGCGCACGATACCCCGCCGAACAGCGACAGCGCCCGGTCGAACAGCGCCTCCAGGGGCCCGGGGGCGGCGAGCGCCGCGAGGAGCGTCGGCGCGGTCACGGGTGATCGTGGTGGAGCTGGCGCTGGTTCGCGCCGTAGGCGTTCGCGAGCGCGTCGCTGTCGGCGAAGCCCTCGGGATCGCCGTGGAAGAACACCCGGCGGTTGATGCAGGCCACGCGCGAGGCGCGCTCGGTGACGACGCCGAGGTCGTGTTCGATGAGGATCACCGTCATCCCCCCGTCGTTGAGGTCGGCGAGGAGGTCGTAGAAGGCGTCCCGCGAGTCGGCGTCGACGCCGACCGCGGGTTCGTCGAGCGCGAGCAGGTCGGCCTCGGAGGCGAGCGCCCGCGCGATGAACACCCGCTGGCGCTGGCCGCCCGAGAGGGAGCCGACGCGACGGCCCGCGAGGTCGGTCACCCCGACTCTCGCCATCGCGTCCTCGATCGCCCGGCGGTCGTCCGCGCCGAGGCGCCGAATCCCCGCGTGGGGGTACCGCCCCATGCGAACGACCTCGCGGGCCGTGATCGGCAGTTCGCCCGCGGCGCGCGTGGCCTGCTGGGCGACGTACCCGACGCGCGTCCCGTCGTCGAACTCGTGGGCGGGCTCGCCGAACAGCCGAACCGTCCCGCTGTCCGGCCGGCGCAGTCCGAGCACGAGTTCGAGGAGGGTGCTCTTGCCCGACCCGTTCGGTCCGACGAGGCCGAGGAACTCGCCGTCCTCGACGGTCATCGACACGTCCTCGATGACGGGCTGCTCGCCGTAGGCGAACGTGACGGAGTCGACCTCGACCGCGTTCATGCGCCGAGTGCGGTCCGAAGGCTCTTGAGGTTGATCTCTCGCATGACCTCCACGTACCCCCAGTCCTGCTCCTCCCACTCCTCCCTGTATCCCGCGAGGGCCGTGATCGGGAGCACCTCCGTCGCGTCCGTCTCGGCGACGAGCTGCTTCGCCGCCCGATCGGACTCGAACACCGGCGCGAGGACGTGCTCGATGTCGTCCGCCGCGATGATCTCCCGTGCGCGCCGCACGTCGCTCGTCGTCGGGCTGTCGTCCGGCGAGAGGTCGGTCAGCGCGTGCACCGCGAAGCCGTAGCGCTCGCCGAGGTACTGGAAGGCGTTGTGCCCGGCGACGAGGACGGCCCCCTTCGAGCGACCGGACAGCGCCTCCTCGAACTCGGCGTCGAGGTCCCGGAGCTCGGAGACGAAGCCGTCCGCGTTCTCGCGGAGGGTCGCTCCCTCGTCAGGCGCGAGATCGACGAACCCGTCGCGGATGGTCTCGACGGCGGTCGCCGCCCGGGTCGGGTCGAGCCAGAAGTGCGGGTCCTTTCCGCCGCGGTCGTGCCCGTCGGCCTCCTCGTCGCCCTCCTCGCGGTGGGACCCGTTCTCCCCGTGCTCGCCTTCGTGGATGTCGCCTCCGTGGGTGTCGTTCTCGTCGCCGTGGTCGTGTTCGCCCTCGTGATCGTGTCCCCCCTCGTCGCGGGTCCCGGATTCGTTCTCGCCTTCGTGCGTGCCGTTCTCGTCGCCGTGGTCGTGGTCGTGGTCGTGGTCGTGGCCGCCGTCCCCGGCCGCGTCGATGAGGTCGACGTTATCGCGCGCGGCGATGATCGCCACGTCGACGCCGTCCTCCCCCAGGCTGCGGACCACGTCGTCGGCCCACGGCTGGAACCCTTCCCCCATGTAGAGGAACGCCCGCGCCTCGCGGACGCGGCGCTGGAGGTCCGCGGAGGGCTGCCAGCCGTGGCCGTGCTGGCCGAACGGCACCAGCGTGCCGACGTCGAGGGCGTCGCCCCCGACGCGACGACCGAAGTCCCCGAGCACGTAGAACGACGCCTCCACGCCGTTCTCGTTCGATCCCGTCGCGGGATCGACGCTTCCGAGACACCCGGCGAGCGCTCCGGCCGTGACCGTCGCTCCGGACGCCAGCAGCGACCGTCGTGTGAGTTTCGCCATCTGATACTAAGATGCTATTCCAGATTAATAAAATGCACCATCCTATTCGGAGAGGTTGTTATCATCTCCGGGGCGGGCGGCGCGTCGAACTCGTCAGCGGGCGCACGCACGCGCGACCACGATCGTCCGCCAAATCATCCGCCCCTCGCCCGCTCGACGGGCGGACGGCCCGCCCGCCGCGGCTCCCGCCGATCGGGAACGGTCGGCACGTATATCGGACGCGCCGGTGTAGCCCCACGCGACGAATGGGACTGGAAACGCTGTTCACCCCGAGACGCGTCGCCGTCGTCGGCGCGACCGAGCGCGAGGGGTCGGTCGGCAGGGCCGTGATGAGGAACATGCTCGACTCGTTCGAGGGCGAGACGGTTCCGGTGAACCCCAACGCCGAGTCGGTGCTCGGCAGGGAGGCGTACCCCGACGTCGCGTCCGTTCCCGGCGAGGTGGACCTCGCGGTCGTCGTCGTCCCCGGTCGCGTCGCGGTGGACGTCGTCCGCGGGATCGCCGAGGCGGGCGTCGAGAACGTGGTGGTCATCACTGCGGGGTTCGGCGAGACCGGGAGTGAGGGCGCGCGGCGCGAACGGGAACTCCGCGCGGTCGCGGAGGAGCACGACCTCGATCTGGTGGGGCCGAACAGCCTCGGAATCATCAGCACGCCGGCGGGCGTGAACGCGACCTTCGGGCCGGAGAACGCCCTCGAGGGAAGCATCTCCTTCATGAGCCAGTCGGGCGCGTTCATCACGGCCGTGCTGGACTGGGCGAACGACCGCGGCATCGGGTTCAAGGACGTCGTCTCGCTCGGCAACAAGGCCGTCCTCGACGAGCGCGACTTCGTCGAGGCATGGGGTGACGACGAGGGGACGGACGTCGTCCTCGGCTACCTCGAGGGGATCACCGACGGCGCGTCGTTCATCCGAACCGCCCGCGAGGTGACGGCCGAGACGCCCATCGTGCTCGTGAAGTCCGGTCGGACTGAGGCGGGCGCGTCGGCCGCCGCCTCCCACACCGGCACCATCGCCGGGAGCGAGGCGGCCTACGAGGCCGGACTCGAACAGGCGGGCGTCGTCCGCGCGGAGAACGTCCAGGAGCTGTTCGACGCCGCGAGCATCCTCGCGGGCCAGCCACTCCCCGAGACGGACTCGGTGGCCGTGGTGACGAACGCGGGCGGCCCCGGGGTGATGGCGACGGACGCCATCGGCGACTCCGGCCTCTCGCTCGCGTCGTTCGCCGACGAGACGCTCGCCCGCTTCGAGGAGGCCCTCCCCGAGGAGGCGAACATCTACAACCCGGTGGACGTGATCGGCGACGCGCCGGTCGACCGGTTCGCCGAGGCGATCGAGATCGCCATGGACGACCCGAACGTCGGCGCGGTCTGCGTCGTCACCTGCCCGACCGCCGTGCTCACCTTCGACGACCTCGCGTCCGCCGTCGTCGGGCGGCAGGCCGAGTCGGGCCTCCCCGTCGCCACCTGCTTCATGGGCGGCGAGCGGACCGAGTCCGCGCGGGAGATCCTCGGCGAGGCGGGCATTCCGACCTACTTCGACCCGGCGCGCGCGGTGGAGAGCCTCGACGCGCTGCGGTCGTACGCGGAGATCCGCGAGCGGGAGTACGTCGAGCCGACGACGTTCGACGTGGACCGGGAACGAGCGCGCGAGATCCTGCGGGGGGCGGCCGACCGCGGCGACACCCGCCTCGGGGTGGAGGCGATGGGGCTGCTCGACGCCTACGGCGTCCCGATCCCCGAGGGGGACGTCGTCTCCTCGCCCGAGGAGGCCATCGAGGTCGCCGAGTCCATCGAGGGCGACGTCGTGATGAAGATCGTGAGCCCCGACGTCCTCCACAAGTCGGACATCGGCGGCGTCCGCGTCGGCGTCCGGAACGACGACGTCTACGACACCTACGAGGACCTCGTCGCCCGCGCGAAGAACTACCAGCCCGACGCGACGATCCTCGGCGTGCAGGTACAGGAACTGCTCGACCTGGAGGCGGGCATCGAGACCATCGCCGGGATGAACCGCGATCCGCAGTTCGGCCCGCTCGTCCTGTTCGGCCTCGGGGGCATCTTCGTCGAGGTGCTGGAGGACACGACGGTGCGGGTCGCCCCCGTCAGCGAGCCCGAGGCGGCGGGGATGGTAGACGACATCCGGGCCGCGCCGCTCCTCCGCGGCGCGCGCGGCCGCCGACCCGTCGACGAGGAGCGCGTCGTCGAGGTCATCCAGCGGCTCTCGCAGCTCGTGACGGACTTCCCGGCCATCCTCGAACTCGACGTCAACCCCCTCGTTGCGACGCCCGACGGCGCGACCGCCGTCGACATCAGACTCACCATCGACCCCGACGAGCTATGAACCCGATCCTCATCACATCGACCGACGAGAGCACAGGCAAGACTGCAGTCACGCTGGCGCTGGCGCAACTCGCGCGGGAGCGCGGCCTCGACGTCGGCTACATGAAACCGAAGGGGACGCGCCTCCAGAGCGCAGTCGGCAAGACCCTCGACGAGGACCCCCTGCTCGCGCGCGAACTCCTCGACCTCGACGCCGAGATGGCCGACCTCGAACCCGTCGTCTACTCGCCGACGTTCGTCGAGCAGGCGCTGCGCGGGCGCGAGGACGCGGACGCCCTCCACGAGCGCGTGCGCGAGAGTTACGACGACCTCGCCGCAGACAGGGACCTCGTGCTCGTCGACGGCGGCGGGTCGTTCTCGACGGGCGGCGTCGTCGACCTCACAGACGCCGACGTCGCTGACCTGCTCGACGCCACCGCGGTCCTCATCGCCCGCTACGAACAGCCCGGCGACGTGGACGCGGTGCTGTCCGCGGCCCGGCACCTCGGCGACCGCCTCGGCGGCGTCCTGTTCAACGCGGTCGCCGACGCCGCCTACGACCAGCTGACGACCGACGTCGTTCCCTTCCTCGAGGGGAGGGGGATCACCGTCTTCGGCGCGCTCCCCCGCGTGCAGGAACTCGCGGGCGTCACGGTCGCGGAGCTCGCGGACGACCTCGGCGCGCGGGTGGTGACGACGAGCGCGCCGACCGACGCCTTCATCGAGCGCTTCACCGTGGGCGCGATGGGTGCCGACGACGCGCTCCGGCAGTTCCGCCGCACCCGCGACGCGGCGATGATCACGGGCGGCGACCGCTCGGACATCCAGGCGGCGGCGCTCGAAGCGCCGGGCATCAGGTGCCTCCTGCTCACCGGCGGGTTCCGCCCCGCCGGCGCGGTCGTCGGCCGCGCCGAGGAGGAGGGCGTGCCCATCCTGACGGTCCAGACGGACACCATCACGGCCGTGGAGCGGGCCGAGGACGTGCTCAGGCAGGGGCGCGCCCGGAGCGCCGAGACGGTCGAGGTCATGCGCGGACTCCTCGAGGACGGCGCTGACGTCGACGGGATGCTCGACCTCGCGGGGTGAGCGCGCTCCGACGACGATCCGGAAGGGGGGACTCCCTCAGGCGTGCTCAGGCGTGCTGCTCGATCGCCGATCGGAGCGTCGCCTCGTCCTGTACGCCGACGAACTGCTCGACCTGCCGGCCGCCGGCGTAGAGCTGAAGCGTCGGAACCCCACGGATGCCGTGGGACTGCGCGATCGCCTGGTTGGCGTCGATGTCCACCTTGGCGACGGTCGCCGGGGAGTCGGCGGCGAGGGTCTCGATCGTCGGTTCGAGCATCTTGCACGGTCCGCACCAATCCGCGTAGAAGTCGACGAGCACGACGTCGTGGCCCGCGACGACCTCGTCGAACTCCTCCGCGCCGTTCACGTGGATCGGCTCGTCCGGGGCGTCGCCCCCACCTGCTCGCTTCGCGAGTTCCTCGCGCTTTCGATCGCGTATCGCGTCGAGTTCCTCGTCGGATTCACTCATACTCCGGTATTCTCTCGACGACGGCTTAATTACGCCGACTGTGTGTCCGCTGTCTGCACAACCGTGGCGGGGCGCTCGTCGGCGCAGCGGGGGATCGCTGTCCGCCGCTGCGGTGATCCGATCGCCGGGGATTCGCGCGTCGAACCGGACGCTTGCGCGGCGCGGTCGCTTCCGGTCGTCGAGTGTGCCGTACGAATAGCGGGGGAGTCACTCCCCACCTCGTCGCCGGTTCGGGCGGACCGGCGACGAGTGCGTGTTCGAGACACGCAGTGCCGGGCTGTCAGAGGCATCCGGCAAACGTTCATAGCCTAGCCAGGATAATTACCTCACCGCTCGACCGGACACGTAACGAGTGAACATACTTATAAAAAAGTTTCCCCCATTTATGTATGGGTGCGGGGGTCCCGGAACGTTTACGTGCTGGTGCGCTCACGTGTGCTGAGTGCGCGACCCGGTGCCGGAGGCGGTGCTCGATCTGCTCGCTCGACGCGCGGAGTTGCTGGACCGGATCGCCGAACGGCCGGCCGACAAGCCCGCGCTCGGGGACGCGCTCGGCGTCTCGCGCTCCACGGTCGACCGCGCCGTTCGGGAACTCGCGGAGCGCGGATTCATCGAGCGATGTGGGGACGGCTATCGCACCACGGCCGCCGGTCGGCTCGCCGCCGCCTCCTACGGGGAGTTCCGCCGACGGTCCGAGGGGATCCGCGCCGCGGCGGACGTCCTCGACGTGCTGCCGCCGGACGCGCCGCTCGACGCGCGGGCGCTCGCCGGCGCCGAGGTCGTCGCGGCCGACGGGGGCGATCCGGAGCGACCGGCCCGACGGATCGCCGAACTGGTTGGTCGGGCGGACGAGGTTCGGGGTGCCGGCGGACTGGTCGCCGATCGATACGTCCGGCTCTACCGCGATCGGATCCTCGACGGGACGGCCGTGCGGGTCGTGCTCGCGCCCGCGTCGCTCGAACGCCTGCTCGCCGGACACGCGGACGCCGTCGCGGCGGCGCTCGAAACCGGGCTCGTGGAGCTCCGCGAGTCCCCCGACGCGCCGCCGTTCGGCCTCAGGCTCTACTCGCGCGACGACGAGACGACGATGAGCGTCACCGTCTACGACGACGACCTCCGGGGGATCATCTGCAACGACGACCCCGGGGCGGTCGAGTGGGCGGCGGAGTACGTCGAACGGATCTGGAACGACGCCCGGGCGATACCGACCCCGTGAACGCGCGAGCGTAACTGCCGGGGGCCCACGAACCTCCGTCCTCGCCTCGTCTCGCCGACGCTTCCACGAGGCGGTGAACTGCCGTCTGACAGTACTGTTAAGGCCTCCCGCTACGACGGCGGGGACATGGAGATCACCGCGAACCCGACACCCCAGGAGATCACCTCGCTCGTCGGACGGGAGGTCTACTCGAACAACGGCGTGTTCGTCGGTCAGGTCGAGGACCTCCGCCTCGACCTCGACAGCGAGCGCGTCACCGGCCTCGCGCTCTCGCAGCTCAACGGCGAGCTGTTCAAGGACCGCGCTCGCGGCGCTCGCGGCGTGCTCATCCCCTACCGCTGGGTGCGCGCCGTCGGGGACGTCATCCTCGTGAACGACGTCGTCGAACGACTCAAGGAGCCGGAAGAGGAAGCGGCGGTCTGAGTCGGGTTTCGTCCACGTCCCCGCCTATCGCTCGTCGAGCGGCGTCCACGTCCGATCGGCGTCCCCGACGTACCGGCCGCGCGGGCGGATGAGCCGATCGGCCTCCAGCTGTTCGAGGCTGTGGGCGGTCCAGCCGCCGACGCGCGAGACGCCGAAGGTCGCCGCGAACAGGTCCCGGGGGATGCCGATGCCGTGGAGGAGCAGCGAGGTGTAGAACTCGACGTTCGTGTCGAGGGGGCGATCCGGTTTGTACTCCGCGAGCAGGTCCGTCGCCGTCTCCTCGACCTCGGCGGCGAGCGCGAAGAACTCGCCGTCGCCGTCCGCCTCGTAGAAGCGCTCGGCGGCGGACGAGAGGACCGCCGCGCGAGGGTCGCGGACCCGGTAGACGCGGTGACCGAAACCCATGATGCGCTCGCCGGACGCCAGTCGCTCGCGGAGGTACGCCTCGGGGTCGCCCGTCTCCTCGATCTCGAAGAGCATGTCGAGTACCGGTCCCGGCGCGCCGCCGTGCAGCGGGCCCTTCAGCGCGCCGACGGCCCCCGTCGCGGCCGAGACGACGTCGGACCGCGTCGAGGCGATGGTCCGCGCGGTGAACGTCGAGGCGTTCAGCCCGTGGTCGACGACCGTGTTGAGGTACGTCTCCAGCCCGCGGACCTCCGCGTCGCTCGGCTCCTCGCCGGTGAGCATGTACAGGTAGTTGCCGGCGTGCGAGAGGTCCTCGCGGGGCGACAGGGGCGCCTCGCCCTCGCGCGTCCGCCAGTAGGCCGCGACGACCGTCGGGAAGCGCGCCACGGCGGTCCGGGCGGCCTCCTCCGGGGACTCGTCCTCGCGGCCGAGGTTCGCGCTCGCCGCGCCCATCCGGAGGGCGTCCATCGCGTCGGCACCGTCCTCCGCGGCCGCCCGGACGACCTCGTAGGCCTCGTCGGCGAGGTCGCGGCGGGCGGCGAGGTCGTCGCGCAGCGCGTCGAGTTCGTCGGCGTCCGGCAGGCGGTCGTTCCAGAGCAGGAAGACCGTCTCCTCGTAGGTGGCGTTCGCCGCGAGCTCCTCCACCGGGAACCCGCTGATGACGAGCTCGCCCGCCTCGCCGTCGACGTGGCTCAGGCGCGTCTCGGCGGCGATGACGTTCTCGAGACCGGGAGCGAAGGTGTCGTCCGTCATAGTGACGTCTAGCGGGCGGAGGGATTTATCCCACACCCCTGCGGGGGCGGTTGCCGGTACGTGGGGGGTTCACGGTCGGCGATACGTCGATCGCCGATGACTCGATCGCCGGTAGGTCGGCGGTAGGTCGGCCATCGATAGCTCGATCGCCGGGTGACCGCCGCCGGAGCGGTCACGGATGCGCCGGTCGTCGGTACGTCGGTCGCTCAGCTCCCGTTGGAGTCGCCCGTCTCGACGCCCATCGCGTCGAAGAGCTTCCGCCTGACGGCCTCCTCGGTGAGCGCGAGTAGCGTGTCTCGGTTGTCCTCGCTGGTTTCGATGCCGGTGAAGATACCGAGCGGGATCTCGACGGTGGCGTCGGTGGAGTGGCCGCGGGCCTCGCCGATGTCGCCGAAGGCGTCGTCGAGCACCGCGCCGATGTTCATCCGGATGTCCTTCGAGCGGGCGGCGAGGTAGATGGTGTCCTCGGTGATGGCGAAGACGGCGGTCGTGGTGATCCCCTCGAGGTTGAGGAGGTGTTGAGCGGCCTGCGCGAGCGCGTCGCGGTCGCGGACGAACCCGGCGTTCGAGACGAGGTGGCTCCCCTTCACGTCGCGGTTGCGGATGGCCTCCGCGAGCACGTCGAGCGTCTCGGGGCTCATGCTCGGCGACTCCACCTGCTCCAGCGTGTCGTGATCCACGAACGGGTAGAGGTACGCCGCGGCGGTGAGGTCCGCCGGGGTGGTGTCGCGCTTGAAGTCGAGGGTCTCCGCGCGGATGCCGTAGAGCAGCGCGGTCGCGACCTCCTCGTTCAGACTCAGGTCGAACTCCTGGATGTACTTCGTGAGGATGGTCGAGGTGGAGGAGATGTTGGGACGGATGTCCTCGAACCGGGCGTCGTACTCGAGTTCGGGCTCCGCGTGGTCGATGTAGATGTCGATGTGGCGGTCGACGGGCGGTTCCGAGGCCTGCGCGTGGTCGACGAGCGCGATGGTGTCGTAGTCGTCGAGGGTCACGTCGCTCCGCGGGACGAGTTCGATGCCGAGGAGGTTCACGAACGCGCGGTTCTCCTGGAGGCCGATCTCGCCGTCGTAGACGATGTCGGCCTCGACGTCGCGGGCCTCCGCGATGGCCTTGAGCGCGACGGCGCTCGCGATCGAGTCCGGGTCGGGGCTTCGGTGAGTGAGGATGGCGAGTTTGCTATCGGATCCGTCGAGTATCTCGGCGAGCTTACCCGTCTTGTACTCGAGTTCGCCCGTCTCGAGCGCGCGCAACGCGGAGTCGGCGATGACGGCCGAGGGATTGATGACCACGTCCGCCCCCATCTCGGCGAGGTCGTCGGCCGACACCGGGTCGGAGGCGCGCGCGACGATGAACTGCTCGCCTCCCCGGTCGCGGATGTTCTCGACGGCGGCCATGTTCGCGTCGACGTCCGACGAGAGGATGAGGACGACGTCGCGGTCCGCGACGTCGTCCGCGACGCTCGCCTCGCGGATGTCGGCCATCCGAGCGTCCATGTCCTGGTCGCGGAGCGCCTCGACGCGCCCCTCGTCCATGTCGATGATGAGGACGTCCTTGTCCTCCTCTTCGAGTGCCTCGGCGACGGCGTGACCGACGCTACCGCAGCCGAGGATGGCGTACGTGGACATGGACGCCATGGTGATGGCGGTACTCATGATATGCTACCTCTGACTGCCTCGTACTTTAAATAAGTGGGATCGGTGAGTACGCTCCGCTCCGAAAACGTCGGTGAGGGCACGTCCGACGCTCGTTCGCGTTGTCGAACGCGGCGCATCTGGTCCGTCGGATGCACCGCTTCGCGACGTTCGACGCCCGGGATACCGACCACCGGCACGGACGCGGGTCGACACCTACTCGACGCGCGTCTCCGGAGAGATCCAACCAACAGCGCTCCCCGGACGCACGCGCGCCTGGCGATCGACCCGGGACGGATCCGCCCGCCGGAACGCGTCGCGACCGCTCGCCCCGGACGTACGAAGAAAACCCCACGGAGGCGACCGACGGTCGGTCGCCGAGACGATCCCACCTGTGGAGAACTCGGCGCGAAACGCTCCCATTCTACGGTGCGCTCCGCGCCGGTCCCCGGCGCACCCTTCGACACCCAGCTATATATTAATTATGCAGAAAAATTAATTTAATACCGACAAAATATGAATATATCCTCGTTCGGCCGATCGACGTGAGCCGCTCTCCGTGGTAGTTCGCCGTACGCGATGGCGACGCAGGGGCCGGTCGAAAGGAAACCTATATGAATCAACCGCAGTTACTCGAAATCGAGGGCTGATAGCTCAGCCAGGCAGAGCATCTGGCTCTTAACCAGACGGCCGAGGGTTCAAATCCCTCTCAGCCCGCTGTTCGTGTGCGAGCGACAGCGAGCACCGAACGAGTTCCTGAGTGGATTTGAATCAGGGAGCGAGCGTCAGCGAGCGACCGTGGTTCAAATCCCTCTCGGCCCCTCACCCTCCTCGCCGCTCTCCGACCCGGCACGAAGCGCTCGTTCTAGCGTCGCGCAATCCCGCTAGCCATCCGACGATGGTCGTCACTCCGTCGTCGCGTCGTCGTCGAAGGGATAGCGCAGTCCGGTCGGGTACTCGCTCTCCTCGGTGGTATCTAGCCGGAGCGCGATGCAGAAACGATCGAAGCCCACTTCGAGCGCGGCGAACATGAGGAGTTCGACGAGTCCCTCCCGGCCGAACTCGTCCCGGAGATCGTCGATCAGTTCGTCGGTGATGCCGTGCGGGTCGGACGAGAAGGCGTCGGCCAGCCGAACGGCGAGGGCCTCGTGGTCGTCGAGGTCGTCGAGGTCGGCCGTTCCACAGAGCACCGCGTCCTCCTTCGATGCGACGTCGTCGGCCACGTCCCGGGTGCGGACCGTCGCGCAGTAGGCGCAGCGATTCACGGCGGCGACCCGCAGTCGCATCAGTTCCAGGGTCTCCGCGTCGATACGCTCGCTCCGCGGGAACGCCTCGAAGACGGCGGCGATTCGCTCGAACAGTTCCGGCCGGTGGGCCATCGCCCCGAAGAAGGCGGCGTCGCCGTACCACCCGTCGCGGGCGTCCCGGAGGAGCGCGCCGACCGCCTCGTCCTCGGCCTCCTCGGGCGCGACGGTGTCGATTCGCGAGGGCATAGGCGCGCGTACGTACAGCGCGAAGCGACAAACGTGCTACGGTGGATCACACCGCACGGAGGTAGAGGCGAAACTCGAGGCCGTCGTCGACGGCGACGACCTCCGACGTCTCCTTCTCGAACCGGACGGCGACCTCCTCGGTCGGGAACTCGTCGCAGAGTCGGTCGGCGACGTGCTGGACCGGTCCGACGGCGTCGGCCGGTGCGTAGAGCCCCACGCCGGCCGCGCTCGGCGCGTCCGCCATCGCGTCGGCGATCCGGTCGGCCAGATCGTCGGACGGTACGGACACCGACACGTAGCGCTCCCCGCGGTACCGAAACGCGGCCATCCCCGTTTCGGCCGGTTCAGTCTCGCCCGGTGCTCGGGCGACCGCACTCGCGAGCGCCGATGCGGTCGCCGCGGCCCCCTCGCGCCACTCGTCGTCCGGCGCATCGGGCGGATGCCAAGCGCGGAACCGACCGTCCTCGCGGCGGTCGAGCGCCCCCGCCCCGACCAGGAACGCGAGGTGGGCGACGAGCGCGTCGTCGTGCGGGGCGACTCCGTTCGGACCCTCGCGTTCGAGGAGGTGCCGTCCGAGGTCGTCCGCGTCGAAGGGGTCGTCCTCGAACGCCTCCCGCGCGGCGACGTACACCGCAGCGCACGCATCGAGCGACGGAACCCGGATGGTCGATGTCATGGACGTATAGTGTCGTTCGGCGAACCCGTTAATCGTTCGCCGTCGGCGCGCCGTGCGGTGCCGCAACCGAACTCCGTCATTCGCCCCTCTCACCTGTAGTCGTCCGGTACTATATCCGCGGCGACGATTAGGACTATTTTGTTGCTTGCCGATTGATAGCTCGGACCATGGTAGAAACAGTGTTCGAGGTGGACACGGACAAACCCCCCGACGAGCAGCCGGATCCCATCGTCAACAGGTGGCACCCGGACGTGCCGGCCGTGGCGACGGTGAAGCCGGGGGAGACGTTCCGCGTCGAGTGCCTCGACTGGACGGGCAACCAGGTCGTGAACGACGACAGCGCGAACGACATACGCGACATGCGGCTGGATCCGAACCACCACCTGAGCGGTCCCTTCGAGGTGGAGGGGGCCGAACCGGGGGACATCCTCGTCGTCGACATCCTCGACCTCGGGCCGTTCCCCGACCACGAGTGGGGGTTCACGGGCATCTTCGAACAGGACAACGGCGGCGGGTTCCTCACGGACCACTTCCCCGAGGCGCGGAAGGCGATCTGGGACCTGGAGGGCGTCTACACGTCCTCGCGACACGTGCCGGACGTGCGGTTCGCGGGGCTGTCGCACCCCGGTATCGTGGGGACGTCGCCTTCCCACGACCTGCTCGAACGGTGGAACGAACGCGAGCGGGCGCTCATCGAACGCGGCCCCGAGAACGAGACGGCGGTGAACCACGAGACGCGCGAGGACGATCCGCCGCTCGCGCTCCCGCCGGAGCCCAACGAGGTGATGCTCGGGGACATGGACGAGAGCCGGGTCGAGGAGGCGGCCGAGGAGGCGGCGCGGACCATCCCGCCGCGCGAGAACGCCGGGAACTGCGACATCAAGAACCTCAGTCGCGGCTCGCGGGTGTACATCCCGGTGTTCGTCGACGGTGCGAAGCTCATCACCGGCGACCTCCACTTCTCGCAGGGCGACGGCGAGATCACGTTCTGCGGTGCCATCGAGATGGCGGGGTTCGTCGACCTGAAGGTGGACCTCATCAAGAACGGCGTCGAGCGCTTCGGGATCGATCACGCGATGTTCAAGCCGGGGAACGTAGAGCCGCAGTTCTCCGAGTACATCGTCTTCGAGGGGTACTCCGTCGACGAGGAGGGGACGCAGCACTACAAGAACTCGACCGTCGCGATGCGCCGGGCCTGCCTCGACGCCATCGACTACCTGACCAACTTCGGGTACAGCCGCGAACAGGGCTACATCCTCCTCAGCACCGTCCCCGTCGAGAGCCGCATCGCCGGCATCGTCGACCTCCCGAACACCTGCGTCACCGTCTCGGTGCCCCAGGAGGTGTTCGAGTTCGACGTCGATCCGGACAGCCTCGAGGACGCGCCGAGCGAGGCGCGGGGTAACGTGGCGGAACCCTCCTGAGCGCACACCCGGCCGTCCGTTTTTCGTCGTCGCGTGGCTCTCCGGTCGGAGGGACACGCGCTCGCCCCTCGGAAGTCACCCGAAGTCGAAGCGAGACGGAGGACCCCCGGCCACGGTCGGGACGTCATCTCAGTGTCCGATCGCCCAGGGATAACTGCCGTGTCGGTGTCTACCGTGATCGTCCCCGATCCCGTGATCGTGGTCGTGGTCGTGACCGCGGGCGTCACCGCCGCGCGCGGCGACGACGTCGTCGACCCGCAGGAGCACGTTCGCGGCCTCGGTCGCGCCCGCGATGGCCCGTCGCTTGACCGCGAGCGGTTCGACCACCCCCCGCGCGGCGATGTCGGCGATCGAACCGTCCGCGGCGTAGATCCCGACCGTCGCGTCGCCCCCGTCGTGGCGGGCGCGGAGGTCGGCCAGCACGTCGATGGGCGAGAGTCCCGCGTTCTCCGCCAGCGTTCGGGGGACGGCCTCCAGTGCTCGGGCGGCCGCCTCGACCGCCAGTTGCTCGCGACTGTCGAGTCCGACGGCGAAGTCGCGGAGGTCCGCGGCCAGCGCCACCTCCGTCGCGCCGCCGCCCGGGAGCAGGTCGTCGTAGAGGAGCGCGAGCGTCACGACGGTCAGGCAGTTCCGGACCACCCGGCGCGTCTCGTCGATGGCGTGCTGAGTGCCCCCGCGGAGCAGCAACGACACCTGCTCCGACTCCGCGTTGCCGCGAACGATCGTCAGACCGCGCCCGGCGAGCCGTCGCCGCTCGACGACGCCCGCCCGGCCGAGGTTATCGCGCGCGAGTTCCTCGATGTCCGCGACGAGCGTTCCGCCCGTGGCGCGGGCGAGCTTGTGCATCTCGTCCCGTCGCGTCCGTTCGACGGCGAGTATCCCGCGGCGCACGAGACGCGACCGGAGCACATCGTCGACGGCCTGCTGGCAGAACACCGCGTCCGTCCCGGCGTCCGCGATGCGCTCGATCTGCTCCCGAAGCTGACTCTCCTCGTGCGCCGTCACGGCGTCGAGGCCGTCCGCGTCCTCGACCGTCACGGCACGGGTCGCGCTCGCCTTTCGGACGCCGAGCGGCGCGTCGACGAGCGCGACGCGTGCGTCCGCGAACCGGCGCGGCAGGTGGATCGCCTCGTCGGCGGTCGCGGAGGACTCCTCCATGTCGATGACGAGGCCGTCGACGAGTTCCGTGTCGCCGGGGCTTCCGCCGGGTACCCCCTGGAGCGTGATGCGGTGTCGGTCGACCCTGCGATCATCCCTCACCGCGAGGACCGCGTCCGCGGCGAGTTCGGCGATGTGTGTCGCCTCCGGCTCCGACCACTTCCCGGTGATGGAGGTCCGTGCGACCGCGACGAGCGTCTCCCGGTCGGTCGGTTCGCCGCCGAGCGTCAGCGTCGGGAGCGTCTCCAGCGCTCGATCGCACGCCCGATGGTACCCCGCGGTGATCGTCCCCGGGCGGAGGCCCAGCTCGAACAGGTCCTCCGCCTCGTCGAGCAGCGCGCCAGCGAGGAGCACCGCGGTCGTCGTGCCGTCGCCGACCTGTTCCGCCTGTTTCGACGCGACGTCGTACAGCAACGACGCCGCGGGGTGCTCGATCTCCATCCGATCCAGGATCGACGCGCCGTCGTTCGTGACGACCGCCAGCCCGTCGGTCCCCACGAGGAGCTTGTCGCGTCCAGCCGGACCGAGCGTCGTCCGCAGCGTGGCCGCGAGCGCTCGACCGGCCGCGATGTTGGCGCGACGAGCGTCCCGGCCGGTCGTTCGATCGAGTCCCCCGCTCCTGAGCTGACGGGCCCAGCGCGTACCTTCATGTGGCATGATATCACTGAACTATGGCATCCACGCCTCGCGACAAAAGTGTAACTGCGCCGTCTAATCCGTTGCGTTCGACGACTACCGCGTCATCGGGTCAGTCTTTTCGTCACGTAACCTCCGTTCCGAATCGAACAATCAGGTATATCTCTGTTGTCAGACAATTGTCCTGACGGGCTGTGGTCCGTGCTACCATGGTCTGTGGGGAGGGAAGCAATGTCACTGTACACGGAACTCGGGATGGGCCTGGTGTTCGTCGGGGCCGTCCTCGTCGTCAACGGCCTGTGGCTGCTCGGGCGAGGATCCGACCGCGATACGGCCGTCCTGAACTTCCTCGTCGGCGGGTTGACGCTGTTCATCGCCCTGTGGTGGGCGTTCGGGGGCGAGGCCTCGCCGGGGACGGCGTTCAACGCGGCGGCGACGCTCCTGTTCTCGTTTACGTACCTCTGGGTGGGGGTCAACGCCTACCGCCGCGCCGACGACCAGCGGTCGCTCGGCTGGTACTGCATCCTCGTCACCGTCGTCGCCGTCCCGACGGGGTATCTCGTGTGGATCGGCGGCGACGTCGGCCTCGCGCTGCTCTGGTGGATCTGGGCGATACTGTGGGCGACGTTCTGGCTCCTGCTCGCCCTCCAGCGGGTCGACTACACGGTTCCGGTCGCCTGGTACACGATCGCGGTGGGCATCGTCACGGGCGCGGCCGGATACCTGATGGCCGCGGGGTTCTGGCCGTGGGCTCCCGCCTGATCCCGTTCACTCGCTGATCTTGTAGTTCGGTGCCTCGTCGGTGATGACGACGTCGTGGGCGTGGCCCTCCTTCTGTCCGGCGGCGGAGACGCGGACGAACTCCGCGCGCTCCTTGAACTCGGCGATGGACGCCGCGCCGACGTAGCCCATGCCGGACTGCATCCCGCCGACGAGCTGGTGGAGTTCGCTGGCGAGGCTGCCCTTGTACGGCGTCGCCGCCTCGACGCCCTCCGGGACGAACTCCTCGTCCTCCTCGGCTTCCTTGAGGTAGCGATCGCCGCCGCCGGAGCGCATCGCGCCGACGCTGCCCATGCCGCGGTACTGCTTGTACTTCTTCCCGTTCATCGTGATGACGCGGCCCGGGGCCTCGTCGGTGCCCGCGAAGTACGAGCCGAGCATGACGGCGTCCGCGCCGGCGGCGATCGCCTTGATGGCGTCCCCGGAGTAGCGGATCCCGCCGTCCGCGATCACGGGAACGTCGCGTTCGCTCGCGACGTCCGCCACGCCCGCGACGGCCGAGATCTGGGGCATCCCCGCGCCGCTCACGACGCGCGTGGTGCAGATGCTCCCCGGACCGATACCGACCTTCAGGCCGTCGGCGAAGTCGACGAGCGCCTCCGCGGCCTCTGGCGTACCGATGTTCCCGACGACGACGTCCGCCTCGACGGTCCCCGCGATCTCGCGCGCGGAGTCGACGACGTTTCGATTGTGCGCGTGCGCGCAGTCGATGAACAGCACGTCGGCCCCCGCCTCGTCGGCGGCCTCGGCGCGATCCGCCTCGAAGGGTCCGACGGCCACGCCGACGAGCAGCCGCCCGCTCTCGTCGCGGGCGGCGTCCTGGTACTCGCGGCGCTGGAGGATGCCCTGCATCGTGACGAGTCCGGTGAGCGTTCCGCCGTCGTCGACGATGGGGACGCGCTCTATCTTGTGCTCGTACATGAGTTCGAGCGCGGCGCGAGCGGTGACGTCCTCGCCGGCCGTGATGACCTCGTCGGTCATCGCCTCGCGAACCTCGTCGCGCTGGCCGACCTCGAGGTACGGGCGGATGTCGGTACCCGAGATGATACCGAGGACGACGCCGTCGTCGTCGACGACGGGCGCGCCGGAGACGCCCTCGCGTTCCATCATCGTGTCCACCTCGCGGACGGTCTGGTCGGGGTTCGCGGTGACGACGTCGCGGATGATGAGTTCGTCGGCGCGCTTGACGCGCTCTACGTGTTCCGCGGTCTCCTCCACCGTCATGTTGCGGTGGAGGACGCCGAGGCCGCCCTCCCGAGCCATCGCGATCGCCAGGTCCGCCTCCGTGACCGTGTCCATCGCGGCGGAGAGGACGGGGACGTTCAGTTGCACGTTCGTCGAGACGCGCGTGCGCATCTCGGCGTCGTCGGGTTCGACGTGACTCTCCATCGGGCGCAGCAGTACGTCGTCGAACGTGAGCGCTTCCGGGACTCGAAGCTTCTCGGAGAAGGGTTCCTCGCGCGGCGTCTTCGCCATGTAAACGGTGGTTGGTCTCGCTGTAAAAGCGTTGCGAGTACCGCGACCCCGCGACACGCGACCACAGGGATCACGGGTGGCGTTCGTATCGGTTCGGGCAATATTCTCGCCCGGAGAGGATCTGGACGTTCGTACAGATTATCACCGAAACTGCAGTGAGACGGCTGTCCACGGCCGACACGAGTGTACATGAGTTCGTTCCGTGGGCACGCTTCTCACACAACGTTTATGATCGAATGCACGGTTACTTCCGGTATGGACTCCGCGATTCCCGTCGGAGCGCGTACCGGCTCGATAGCCTTCAATTCCGGTATGGACATCTTTCGGTTTACAGGGAATTTCGCGGGGAAATCCGTCACATTCGGGCGACCCTCCCACGACGCGTTCGAGAACGCGACGGCTCGCCTGCGTCCCCGGTATCGTGACGGACACTACCGTTCGGCCGACGGTGAGGCCCGACGCGCCTGACTGATGAGTACGTCACGTCATCCTATCGCCCTGCGCCTCGAGCGGCGCGTGGGGCGCGGTACTCGTCTGCTCGGGACGGTGATGGCCCTCCCGCTCGTCGACGGTATCTTCCCCGCGCTGGTTCTCGCCGGTGCCCTGAGTTCGATAACGGGCATCTTCGAGGTCGGCCTGCTGGTGTTCGGCGGCAGCGCAACGCTCGCGGTCGTCCTCGCGGAGATGGAGGGGACGCGCCGCGAGCAGGTCGTCTCGGTCCTCTCGGTCGGCGTGATCATCGTCGCGGTCGCGGCCGTCGAGGCCGCGCTCGCCCCGACCATCGAGCGGCTCATCGTCCTCGAGACGTTCGAGCGCTTCGCCGCGCTGGTCATCCTCGCCATCGCGGCGAAGACCGCCAGTTCGACCGTCGGCGAGTACCTCCCCAGTCCGGGGACGATAGTCGGACTCGGGCTCATCGCCAGCCTCGACCCCGTCGGGTTCGAACTGGTGTTCAACCCGGACGCCGGACAGATCGCGGCGGGCGCGGCCGCCGCGGGCGTGGGGACCGCCTTCGCCCTCGTCGCCGCCCTCGCCGGCCCGACGCTCCGGCAACTGGTCGACATCGACCGCTTCCGCTTCGGGAGCGCCGTCGCGCTCGGCATCCTCCCGCTCACGATGTACGCCGAGACGAAGTTCCCGCTCGCGCTCGCCGTGCTCGGCGTGACCTGCCTGCTCTCGATCGATCCCACGGAGACGGACCGCGTCGACGAGACGGGGAACGAGCCGACGGGGGAGCGCGAGCCGACCCCCGACGCCGTCCCGACGGCCGTGGCGGACGACGCCGACGCCCCCGTCTCCTCGGTCTTCGCCGACCCGGAGGCGCGCGGTGCCAGCGCCGCGGCGGACGGGGGGGCCGGTCCGGACGGCGACCGCGGGCGCGACCCGGAGCGCGCCCCCTGGCTCTGATCGCGAGGGGGAAGGCTTAGGGACGCGACGGCCCGTCTCCCTCCATGGGAGAGAACCGAGTCGTGCAGGGACGGATGGTGACGCCGACGTCCCTCGCGGAACTGATCGAGGGCGGGGACGTGATGGACGCCGAGCCGATCCGGGACGCTGACCGCGACTGTCCCGAGTGCGGCGGGAACGTCCTCGTCGTCGGCTACATGCCCTCCGTCCTCGAGTTCGTGACGGGGTACAAGTGCCAGGACTGCGACTGGAGGGAGACGGACCGCGAGTGACCGCTCCGGCGACGTGAGTGTTCCGCGAAACCGTAACCGCTTTACGGCGTCTAACCGTCGTCCTTGATAGCGGGGACGTGGCCAAGCCAGGCATGGCGACTGACTCCAGAGGCCACGCGCCCGGGACGAGACTCCAGACTGATATACCGAGCGGCGGGCTGATCACCTCGCCGCGTTGACGACCCTCTGGAGTTCCGAGGCGCACACCGGAGATATCAGTCGATCGGGGGTTCAAATCCCTCCGTCCCCATACTTCTGCTCCGAGCACTCATGCGAGGAGCGAAATTTGTCCGAGGGGGATTTGAACCAGGGAGCGAGCAGAGCGAGCGACCGCGGTTCAACATCCCTCTGCCCGCACTCCGTGCGTGACAATTGTGGGATAGTGTACAGTCGCTAACCGCCGATCAGCGACGGGTGCGGTTCGGACCCGGGTCCGGCACGGCGAAACTATCCGCGTAGGGAGCGGTGAGGTCGAACGACACCACGGCTTTCCTATGATCTCCGTGATCGTCCGCGAATTCGGTTCAAGTAACACCCGCCCTCGCCCTCTATCTGGTTTCACTCTCGACGGTCGGAGGCGTGTTGATCGTGTCCGACACGCTGTTTGTCGAGGTGACTCTGCATCTTCTCGAGCGCTGTTTTGGCCTCGGTCCGGTTCGTCTCTAGACGCGAGACGACGTCGTCTGGAAGATCGAGGCCTTCAGCGAGCAGTAAGAGGCGATCTAGCAGAGTGATCTCCAACCGCTCGTTGATCATTCCGATACTGAGAACGTCCAACTCGCGGAGCTCGACGTCTTCGACTTCTTCGACGAATTCGTCCTTCTCGGCGAGGAGCCCCTCCATTATCGGGCTTCCGCGTTCTCGCGGTTCGCTATCGAGCGTCGCGAAGATCGCCTCGATACGGTCGATCTGCTCGACCGTATCACCCTCGTGGCCGCTGAAAATCGCTCTGATTTCGTCACTGTCCGCGGCAGCCGCGAGGTCGCTGTGTAGATCGAGGATTTCTATCTCGGCGTGGTAGAGCTTTTGCAGCTCTCGTTCGAACATGTCACGTTTTGTTTGGATAGCCATCGTTCCTCACTCCTCCCCTTCCGTGTGATCGACCCCCTCTTCGTCGTGTTCTTCGGCGAGCGGCGCTCTGCCGAAGACTACCTCGCGGATACACTCTTGAACTACCGTTTTGTCGGCGATGTCGCTCTCGATGAGGAGGCGGAGTCCCTCGGACGAGATCTCGTTTCCGGCTTCGAGGTCACTCAGTAACTCGGGTATGGACACCCGTTTCGTTTTCAACCGCACGTCCATGTCCTCGACGAGGACGCCGTTTTTCCGACCGGCTCGATAGAGCGCGTCGAAGAGTACCTGCTCGGCGACAGTCGGTTCCTGCTCACCGTCCGTACCGCGTAAGAGTGCCGTGACGTCGACGCTGGTGAGGAGAAACGCAAGCCCGTTCGCAATGCCTTCCCGGAGCTGCTCGTCCTCTAACTCCCACACGCGCCCGTTCCCGGACGTTCCTTCGAATATCTTTCCGCGTTCGTCCTCGTCGAGGTGCTCCAACAGAACCGTAAAATCCAGAATCGAATTATAGATGCGCTCCCGGATGTCCTTGCGCCGTTGATACCGTTGTTGTTTGGCGTGCTTCCCGTCGTACGTTTTCTCGCCAGTAAGCCAGCGGCGATCTTCGCTGGTCAGCATCGCGTTTTTGCGATTAGCCATGCGCTATCCCATGCGACGTCACCTGGACGTATAAACACGGACGACCCTGGTAAATGCGAATTCATA
Source organism: Halomarina halobia (assembly GCF_029338575.1). Taxonomy (GTDB): domain Archaea; phylum Halobacteriota; class Halobacteria; order Halobacteriales; family Haloarculaceae; genus Halomarina; species Halomarina halobia. The sequence goes on along the minus strand of NZ_CP119992.1, from coordinate 970,814 downwards.
GACGATGGTAGATATTTATTTACCGATCCGCGATCACCTCCTTCTATGGCTCGCCAGCGCGGACCTCCGGAGTCCGGCAGCGACAGTTACGGACGGGGTGGTTCACGTGCGTGAGACGCGGGCGACGGAGGCACCCCGGCAGTACGGGGGACAGTCGAGCCCCGAGAGACTGATCGAGATCGCGCGGTACTTCTCGTTCATCGGAATCGTGGGGTTCGGGGGCCCCCTCGTCCACATCGCGATGATGGAGGATGATCTCGTCGGTGAAGACTCGCGCCGATGGACGGACGAGTCGATTTTCATGGAGGGTCTCGCTATCTGCAATATGTTACCCGGGCCGGCGTCGACCCAGCTGGGGATCTTCATGGGCTGGGTTCGAGCTGGCATCCCCGGCGCACTCGTTGCCGGGGTCTTCTTCATGCTGCCGACCTTCGTCATCGTCGTCGTCTTCTCGTGGCTCTACTTCGCCTATCAGACCGTACCGGCGGTCGAGGCCGTCTTCTACGGCATCAATCCCGTCGTAATCGGACTGATCGTCGGCGCGTCCTACTCGATGGCGCAGAACGCCCTCGCGGGCGGCCGATCTCACGCCGAATTCGACGTCGGATCCGACACGTGGCCCGTCGATTTTCTGCTGGTCGCGCTCCTCGTGGCCGCTATCGTTGCGACGGTCTCACTGAATCCGAATCCTGTCGTCGAGTTCGTCGTCGCCGGCCTGATCGCGGTGGCCGTCTACCGATTCGACTGGGTCCGATCGAACGCTCGAGGCGTAATCGTTTTCGGCGTCGTCGCCGCCGCGTTCAGTATCGCCTACTCGTTGCGGGATCGGATCCGCAGTTTTGTTGGCGCAGGTGTCCGACGGACGATCGAAGCGAGCCCCCTCTGGGGGCTCGCGGTAGTCGTCTGGGCGAACCCCTGGATGAAACTGTTCCTGTTCATGGTCTACACGGGGTCGTTCATCTACGGCGGCGGGCTCGTTCTCATCCCGTTTATCGAGAAGTACGTGGTAAATGAATTCGCGTGGATGACCGCGCGGGAGTTCGTCGACGGGATCGCTATCGGGCAACTCTCGCCAGGTCCGGTCGTGATGACTACGGCCTTCGTGGGTTACAAACTCATGCTCGACGTCTCGGGGGGCGTCCTGTGGATCGCAGTGCTGGGTGCACTCGTTGCGATGATCGGGGCGTTCGGCCCGTCGTTCGTGTTCATCATCGGGTTCTTCCCGTACTTCGCGAAGGTACGCGAGAACGACGTCGTACAGACGGCTCTGACGGGTGTCAACGCCGCCGTGGTCGGCGCAATCCTCGGTGCGACGGTCACGCTCGCGGCCGAGTCGTTTATCGTCGAAACACCGACGCTTCCGGTCGCGATCGGTGCTACGACGCTCGATCTCTTCACCGTGGGGCTCGCTATCGTCACGTACTGGCTGTTCGTCCGCGGCGTCCACGCCGCGTATCTGATCCTCGGCGGCGGGGCGATCGGGATCGGGGCGTTCTTCCTCCTCTGATCACCTGGACTCGGCTCCTTGAAACCCTTCCTCGAAGGCCCGGTGACTGCGTCCGTTCACCGAATGAGAGCAATGTGACGGCACGCTTTATCGAGGTTCGATCCGTTCACGATAGTATGACTCGCGTGGCGTTTGTTTGTGTCGGAAATGCCGGCAGGAGCCAGATGGCAACCGCCTTCGCTGAACGAGAACGGGACCGACGCGGTCAGGATATCGACGTCGTTACCGGCGGGACTGACCCGGCGGACCACGTTCACGAAGCGGTCGTCGAGGTGATGAGGGAAGAAGGAATTGATATCGGCGACCGGCCCCCCCGTGAAATCACGCCCGAGGACATCGAGAACGTAGACGACGTTGTGACGATGGGGTGTTCGGTCGACCAGTTCCGGCCCGACGACTGGGAGGGCGAGAGCCAGCAGTGGGATATAGAACACCCGGGCGGCGACAGCATCGCCGCCGTTCGTCGACAACGCGACGAAATCGAACGGCGCGTATCCGATCTCTTCGACGAACTCGAGGCTGAAGATGGCAGTGCTTCCGAGGGCTAACCCCACATCGGAGGTGCAGATATCGATACCCGCCCTGGACTCCGTCCACGGTTTTCATACGTGTCGGCACTAAATCCGTTAACGGTACGGTAAAATCTATTTACCCGATGGTCCTACGTTCGCGCATAGATGGCGACAGAGGAGGGCTCCGCTGGCGTATTCGATCCGTTCCGCCAGTTCTTCGCGCTCGAACGTGACGTGCTCGTCCTCTCCGTGGCGATGTTCGCGTTCAGCCTCGGCTTCCAGATGACCAGCCGATACGTGCCGGAGTACATGGCGGTGCTGGGAGCGACGCCGTTCGTTATCGGGCTCTACGGGACGTTCGGAAACGTCATCAGCGCCGTCTACCCATACCCCGGTGGGGCGTTCTCCGATCGCATCGGTTCCCGGTACGCGCTGACGCTGTTCGGTCTTCTATCGACTCTTGGGTTTCTGTTCTGGCTCATCGCGCCGCTGATCGGAACGGTCGAACTCGGTGGCCTCGCAATCGAGCCATGGATCTGGATCTTCGTCGGGCTGATCCTCGCACAGGCGTGGAAATCGTTCGGCCTCGGGGCGACGTTCGCGATCGTCAAGCAGAGCGTGTCCGAGTCCCGACTCGCACGAGGATTTGCCAGCACAGAGACGTTCCGCCGAACGGCGTTCCTGATCGGTCCCTTACTCGCCGCCGGCTTGCTGTACTTTGGCGGTGGCGATGTCCTCCCGGGGTTCCTTTACGTACTCGGCGTCGCAACCGCCTTCGGTGTAGCTGCCACGGTTGTTCAGCACTTCCGCTACGACGCGAGCGAGGATACCATCGGGAAGGAGTTCGAAGGCGTCCAGCAGATCGCACGGGACCTTGGAGCTCTTCCCGCGGAACTCCGCCCGCTGCTCGTCGGTGACACGCTCGTCCGCTTCGCGAACGGGATGGTGTACGTCTTCTTCGTCATCGTCATCACTCGGTTCCTCGAAGTTGACGTCACGCTCTTCGGCTACTACCTGAGTCCGGAGGTGTTCTTCGGCGTTTTACTCGGGTTGGAGATGGTCGTTGCGCTACTCGTGATGGCACCAGCCGCAAAGATAGCGGAACACGTGGGCCTCAAACCGGTGGTTGCACTCGGATTCGCCGTGTACGCGGTCTTCCCCGTGCTTTTGATCTTCGCACCGCCGAACGCATTCATCGTCGGGCTCCTGTTTGCCTTCTCCGGCCTCCGGTTTGCTGGCCTTCCGTCCCACAAGGCACTGATCGTGGGTCCGGCCGAACGTGATGCGGGCGGCCGTGTGACGGGTGCGTACTATCTCCTTCGAAACGCGATCGTGATTCCGAGTGCTGCACTCGGTGGCTACCTCTGGGATTTCGTCAGTCCTGAACTCGCTTTCGCGCTCGCGGCAACGATCGGTCTCGTCGGTACTGGATACTTCTTGGCTTTTGGAAAAGAGTTCGAAGCGTACGTTTCATAGCTTTCCCGTCCATATTGCTGACGATACGTGGAACGAGGCTCTACACACGTCGTGTGTCCCACTCGCGGGGGAGGACGCGATGATAACGGTTCCGGTCAGGATCCATCGCTGGTGGACAGCCCGGTCAACGCTCTCCGGACGTTCACCCCTTCCGCGTTCGTACCGGCGACGCTGGACGACGCCGCGGTCACCGCCTCTCGGCCGTCACTCATCGGCGTCACCCCGGAGGTCGTCGAGGGTTTCGAGTAGCCGCGTCGTGGCGGGGGGTGAGGCCGTAGTAGCGCCAGCGCCCCTCCTTGCGTCGCGTCACGAGTCCCGCGCCGTGAAGCCGCGAGACGGCCTGACTCACCGCGCCCTGGCTCACACCGAGCGCCGGTTCGAGTTGGCAGACGCACAGGCCGCCGTCCGCCCTCGCGATCAGGCGTAGCGCCTCGTACCGGATGTCGTTGCCCATCGCCGAGAGCAACTGCACGTCGGTCGCGAGGGCGGCTCTCGCCCTCGTCGGCGTCGTAGCCGCACAGGCGTTTCGTTTCCGGAGGTGGCGCGGAGGACGCTGCCTCGCGGCGTTCGGCGAGGTCTGTAGACTCTAATCGTCGGACGAGACCACCTCATCCTGGCTTCGAGGTGGTCCGCGTACTCAATCGTGAACTCGTGAACGCGGTCGATGTCGAACGTCTCACCGTTCAAGGGTTTTCGGCCCCGCTCTCCGCTCGCGATGACTCGTGCCAGATGTTTCTCCTCGCCATCGTGAAACCATCGAGAGCATGGCGTCGAGTCGGTGTAACTCGCCCCTGGAGTGAGCGTGAACCACTCACTCGCCGGACGATGCGGTGACCAACAGACTCGCTCCGCCGATCGTCTCCCGCCCGAGGTCGTACAGGAGTCTCGAGAGGCCGGGTTCAGTCGGCCGGACGTACTCGAGTCGGTCGATCGCGAAACCGTGTCGAGCGAGGAGTTGTCGTATCGTTCGCTCGTCGAACCAGCAGATGTGTTCCGGGTTACAGCTCACGTCCTGTCGGAGCAACGCCTGTCGGAAGCGATGGAACGTCCAGGCGTTCGGCGTCGATAGCACGAACGTCCCGTCCGGGGCGAGGTGGCGATGTACGCTCTCGAGAAAGCCCCCGAGATCCGCAAGGTGCTCGATGATCTCGCCCGCCACGATCGTGTCGAACGTTCGGTCGAGGTCGAAATTTTGCGCGTCCGCGCAGACAGCGTCGTACCCTCTGTCGGTTAGCGTCTCGACATCGTCTTCGAGGTAGTCCAGCCCGAGTACTTCGTCCCCGATCTCGTAGAGATATTTGTGGACCCACTCGTTCGAATGCTCAGCCGCCGCGTCGTGTTGGACACAGCCGATGTCCAGAATCGATCCGCCGACCGGAACCGCCTCGAGTAGCGCCCGCGTTCGCAGGTTCGAGATGTGGCCGAACGACCGACGGTCCGTAGCAGCGGTCGTGTCGTGACTCATCGACTCACCGTGCTGATGCGACCGCCCGCCAGACGTCTATGTGGGTCTCGACCGACGCCTCGTTGTGTGTCGCTGCTTTACGACGTGCACGCTTCGAGAGTCGACGGCGGGTCGCGGGGTTGCACAGGACGGATCGAATGCCCTCCGCGAGCGCGTCCGGTGTGGGCTCGCACACAAGCCCCGCATCTCCGACCGCGTCGGGGACACCGCTGGCGTTGCCGGCGACGATCGGGAGGCCGGCCGCCTGCGCTTCGAGCACCGCGGTCGGGTACGCATCGAGGTAGCTGACGTATGCGAACGCGTCTGCGCGCGCCAGTAACCCGGGAACGTCGTTCTGGAACCCGAGAACGTCAATGCGATCGGCAAACGGGTGATGGCGCACTCGCGCTCGTACTCGATCCAGGTACCTGCCGTCACCGGCTATCAGGTAGCGATCCGCGAGATCCGCTTCGAAGATCGGTTCGAGTGCGGCGAGGATCTGTGTCACTCCACGGTACTTCCCCTTGTATCTCAGGTTCGTCACCGTCACGATCGTCGTCTCGTCCCCGTCGTCGGCCCCCTCGGCCGCGGATCGATACTCGTCGACGGGGAACGGGCGGGGGCACGCCGTCACCTCGCCGAGCCGGTACCGCGTCGAGAGCATGTCCGCCGTCCGCTCGCTGATCGTCATGACGGCAGCCGCCCGGGCCAGCGTACTGCGCGTATAGAGCGAGAGCCGAGCGGCTTTCAGGGTGGAGTACTGTCCGTGGCTGTTGAGATAGTCGTCCCAGCCGCGAAAGTAGACGACGAGGGGCGTCCGCGCGACGACCGATGTTGATGCGGCGAGGAGGCCGTTTGCGACCAGTTCGTCGACGTGAATCACGTCGTAGTCGCCTCGCAGGAGGGCACTGACCCGGCTGGGGATCGACAGGCGCGTGATGACGTCGGGGGCGACCCCCGGGTAGTCCGCGGCGAGTGCGCCCGCCAGACTGGCCTCGTAGTCCGGATTCGAGTGACAGAGTGCGATTCGTAGCTCGTCCTGGCGGTCCATCGTCCGGTCGCGGGAAGGGGTCGATACCGATGGCTCCGTGCGTGGTGTGGTCGGTTCAGTGCCAGCCATATATCATACTCTATACCATACGTATTAATAGTATCTCAACGATCAATATGTTGTCGCCGGGCTCCCGGCGCGACCTGTCTGCCCGGAAGACTCACTCGTTCGCTTGACGATCCTCTCTAACTCGTCGAGGGGTATACCGTCGGCCGTGTCTGTGTACGTAGGTCACTAGTAGGAGTAACGCGAGTGTTCACCGGCCCCCAGATAGTAGCGGCGCTCCCCGTGGTCGTCGGTCGGAGAGCCCCGAGGGGCCGCGCCGAATCGAGGACCGGCGTCCGCTCATGCGTTTATCGATCTGAACGATAGTACTGTGATGTGTTTTCTCAGAATATTCAACAAATGGGTCGCAGAACCTCACAACACCGAAGGAAACACCTTATTACGAGATAATCAAAACGGGGATGTAATGAACTACAGGAGCATAGCCGAGTTGAACTCGGAGGTGCGCCAACTCGCCCACGACCTACCCAGCGACATCGATCTGGTGGTCGGGATCCCTCGCAGCGGCCTGCTCGCCGCCAACCTGCTCTGTTTGAATCTGAACGTTCCCATGACTGACGTCGACGGGCTCTGCGAGGGGCGACTCCTGGCGACGGGCTATCGGTACGACGAGACGTCCACCTTCTCGGACGTCGATCGCGTTCTCGTCATCGATGACTCGGTCGATTCGGGACGCGAGATGACGAACACCAGACGACGACTCGACGAACACGACTTCCCGTTCGATGTAGAGTACGCCGCAGTCTACATCTCCGCGGAGGGGTATCAGTACGTGGATCACTGGGGAGAGGTGGTCGGCAAGCCGAGGGTGTTCGAGTGGAACCTGATGCACCACCCGATGTTGAAGAACTGCTGCGTCGACATCGACGGCGTGCTGTGCCGCGATCCGACGAGGCGGGAGAACGACGACGGGGAGAACTACCGCGAGTTCGTCACCACCGTCGAGCCGAAGATCCTCCCGACCGAACGCGTCGGGTGGCTCGTCACCTGCAGGCTGGAGAAGTACCGCGACCTGACCGAGGAGTGGCTGGACGCTCACGGGGTCGAGTACGACAACCTGGTGATGATGGACCTGCCGAGCAAGGAGGTGCGCCGAGCCCGGGGGAACCACGCGGAGTACAAGGCGAACGTGTACAAGTCGACCGGCGCGAACCTCTTCATCGAGAGTTCCCACAATCAGGCCGTACAGATCTCGGAGCGGACGGGAAAGCCCGTCTACTGCTACTACTCGAACGAGATGGTGCAACCCGACGCGCTGGCGAGGACGTACGACAGGGGCAACGAGTACCTGTCGCGTCTCGTCGACAACCCCATCTCGTTCCCGTTGCGGGCCAGCAGGTACCTGCTCACGAGGGGACAGCACCGGATGAACCTGTTGACCCGAAGGTACCGCGACGATTGACGCGGGTTCGTTCCTCCGCCCGAGGCGCAGCCCGCGACGACGACACTTCCCTACCGGCGCGCGAGGGACGTCGGCCCGACGCGGGGTCCGAGGTGCACCTCGGATCGTTTCAGTCCTGATCGAGGACGCGGCCGGATCGCCGACGGCGGTCGAAGCGAACCGTCGGCGGTCTACGCCACGACTCGGAGGACGCCGTGGGTGCAGTGCGGGCAGTCCCTCGTTCCGTCCTGTCCGTACCGCCACAGAACGATACCGCACGCGTCGCACGCCTGTATGCGTATCTCGGGCGTGCTGGAGACGGTCGCCGCGGCGTCCGGCGGGGCGTTCCCCCACAGTTCCTCTTCCACCCTGTACACGCGCGCTCGAAGGCGTGCCACCTCCCTGCGCAGAGCTCGATCGTCGATCGCCCTCCCCCCGGTTCCCCGTCGGACGTGCATCCCCGCCCGGCCGCTCGACGCGTCCGTCCCGAAGACGTCGAGGTCGACGGCGTCGCACTCCGCGAGGTGCGCCGGGAGTTCGTCGCGGTTCACCCGCCGATCGCACCCCGGGCAGGTCCACCCGGTCACGGCGTCGCCCCCCGGCGCCCGTATCGGGCCGTCCGTCGACACATGCACGGTGGTACCGCACTACGCGCGGTTGAATCTATCTGTCGTGTTTCGGGAATACCGTCCCGGAGGAGTGTCGCGAACGGGTGAGTTCGACTCGACTCGACTCGACGCGAGCGACGCGAGGGGAGTGGCGCTCGACTCGAGCCCCTCGACGCGAGTCGGGTGCCCCGAGGACCGGATCGGACTCGACACTTTCACCGCGCTGTGGACAGCTACAAGCCCCCCGAGAACGCACGGACGACCATGAGCGGTGCGGGGTTCGCGGGACCGCCGACGAGCGACGAGGAGCGCGTCGTCCTGCACGTGGACATGGACTGCTTCTACGCGGCGTGTGAGCGGCGACGCGAGCCCACCCTCCGGGGGAAGCCGGTCGTCGTCGGGATGGGCTACGAGGCGGGCGAGCCCCACGGCGCGGTCGCCACCGCCAGTTACGAGGCACGCGAGCACGGCGTCGAGAGCGCACAGCCCATCTCGCAGGCGCTCGAGGCGCTCCCCCGGGCGGAGACCGCGCCCGACGACCACGACGGGCCGGTCGGCCACTACCGCCCGGTGGACATGGCCTACTACAGGGAGGTGAGCGACGAGATCCGGGCGATCCTCCACGGGGTGGCGGACGCGGTTCGGGAGGTGAGCATCGACGAGGCGTACCTCGACGTGACCGACCGCGTCGGGTGGCACAGCGTCGAGGTCTTCGCGTCCAGCCTCAAGGAGCGTATCGACGAGGAGATCGGCGTCCCGGCGAGCGTCGGCGTCGGGCCGAACATGAGCGTCGCGAAGGTCGCGTCGGACTACGACAAGCCGGACGGCCTCGTCGTGGTCGAACCGGCCGAGGTCCGGGAGTTCCTCGCGCCGCTCCCGGTCGAGGAACTCCACGGGGTCGGCCCCGTCACGGCGCGGGAGCTGCGCGGCATGGGCGTCGGGACGGCGGGCGACCTCGCGAGCGCGGACCGCGACGCGCTCGTCTCGCGCTTCGGCGCGCGCGGCGGGACGATCCACGATCACGCGCGCGGACGGGACCCCCGCCCCGTCGAACCGGTCGGGAAGCCCAAGAGCCTCTCGAGCGAGTCGGCGTTCACCGAGCCCACCGACGCCTTCGACGCGGTGTGCGAGCGGCTGCTCCGACTCGCGGACGAGGTCGTAGAGCGGACGGAGTCCCGAGACGCGCTCTACAAGACCATCGGCATCAAGGTGGTCCGGCCACCGTTCGACGTGAACACGCGCGAGCGGTCGCTCTCCGGCCCCGTGGCCGACGCGGACCTCGTCGAGTCGGTCGTGCTCGATCTCGCGGAGGAGTTCGAGGGCGAGACGGTGCGAAAGCTCGGGGTGCGCGTCTCGAACCTCACCTTCGCGGAGGGGACGCAGGCCCCACTGGACGAGTGGGAAGGAGAGCGAGAGGGGGGCGTCGGTGCCGAGGACGGACTCGACGAGGGGGAGGCCCGATCCGAAGGGCCGGACCGCGACGACGGACGATCCGAACACGACCGGCCCGCGGACCGCGCGCGGGGACAGACCACCTTCGTCGACTTCACCTGACGCTACCCTCACCTTCGCCAGGGCTTCTGTGGGACCGTCGTAGAGGGAGCGCCACGGCAGTCCCCGCTCGAACGCGTCGGTTCGCCCTCTTCTTCCTCGCCGTCTGCGTTCTCCTCGCCGGTACGGGTTCCTGGCTCGCGCTGCACGACACGGACTACACCTACGCCTTCGATCGCACCGAGGAGGAGTTTCCGAGGTACGAGGGGAACGTCGAGTACTACGACGGTCTCACCCCCGAGCAGCGGCGGGCGGTCGACGCCGCCGTCGAGGGGGAGGTACAGCGATTCGAGCACCGCGAGGAGGTACCCGGAACGGTCGTCCGGAGGGGGGAGACCTACTACGTGTTCGAACTGACCGCACACTTCGACTACGCGAACCCGAGGACGTTCGTCCCGACGCTCGTCGGGTTGAGCGGGCTCGGGCTACTCGTCTTCACGGTCCGACGCGACGTCGCGGCGAGGGGTCTTTAGACCGCCGGGCTCAACGATACCTATGAACCACCTCGCGCCCGCGGGTGAGGGGGCCTACCACCTCCCGCGTCACGCCCACGTCATCGTCTACACCGCCCGCGACGACGGCGAACTCGTCACCGTCTACGACTGCGGCGCGGCGCAGAAGCCGCCGGTCGCACAGTTCATCGGCCACCTCGTCCGCGTGCAGGCCGACGCCCGCACCGATCAGTCGCCGACGGGGTACGTCGTCCGCCTGCGCGAGGGCGGCGTCCTCGAGGAGCAGGGCGACGGCGAGTGGGTCATCCGATCCGCGCCCGCCTGACGCGGGCTCAGGCTGACTCGGACTCCCCCGGCGAGTCGGGGACGCGGTCGCGAAGCTCCGTGCGACGGATCTTCCCCGTCACCGTCTTCGGCAGGTCGTCCACGAACTCGATCTCCCGGGGGTACTCGTGGGCGGCGAGTTCGTTGCGAACGTGCTCCTGGACGTCCGTCACGAGGTCGTCGCTCGGCTCGTAGTCCGCCGAGAGGACGACGAACGCCTTCACGATGTTGCCGCGTTCCGTGTCCGGCATGGGGACGACGGCGGCCTCCGCGACGGCGGGGTGCTCGCCCAGCGAGGACTCCACCTCGAAGGGGCCGATGCGGTAGCCCGCGCTGATGATGACGTCGTCGGCGCGTCCCTCGAACCAGAAGTAGCCGTCCGAATCGAGGTGGCCGAGGTCGCCCGAGAGGTACCAGTCGTCGAGGAAGCAGTCCGCCGTCTTCTCGGGTTGCTCCCAGTACTCCGCGAAGAAGCAGGGGAAGTCGCCGCGCTCGGCGATGACGCCCGTCTCCCCCGGCGGGAGCTCCTCGCCCGTCTCGGGGTCGATGACGGCCGCCGTCACGCCGGGCAGCGGCTGGCCCATGCTCCCCGGGCGCACCTCCATCGTCGGGTAGTTGTTGATGATCATGTTACCCGTCTCGGTCTGGCCGTAGGTGTCGAGGATAGTGACGCCGAGGGCCTCCTCGCCCCACTCGACGACGCCCGCGGAGAGCGGCTCGCCGATGGAGAGGGCGTGTCTGACGTCGACGTCCTTCCCCTCGAGCACCGAGGCGCTCTCGCGGAGCATGCGGTAGGCCGTCGGCACCGAGAACAGGACGGTGATGGGGTACTCGTCGAGGAGGTCCGCCCACTCCTCCGGGTCGAACTCGCTCTCCGAGGTGAACATGCTCGTCCCCCAGAACCACGCGCCGAGGGTGTTGATGGGTCCGGTGAGCCAGCCGAGGTCGGCCGTCGACCAGTAGAGGTCGTCCTCGCGCACGTCGACGGCGAGCTTCTGGGTGGCCGCGACGCCGGCCACCCACCGCTGCTTGTGGAGGACGCCCTTCGCGCGGCCCGTCGTCCCGGAGGTGTAGTAGAGGAGCGCGTCGTCCTCGCCCGACGTGTCCGCGACCTCGAACTCGTCGCTCGCGGCCGTGGTCGCCTCGCGGAAGTCCACGTCGCCCTCCCGTCTCTCGCCGACGACGATCACGTGCTCGACGCTCGGGACGTCCGCGAGCGCCTCGGCGACGGTGTCGCGGTTGTCGCCAGTCGTCACGACGACCCTCGCGTCGCAGTCCGCGAGGCGGTAGGCGATGCCGTCCGGCCCGAAGCGCTCGTTGACGCTCCCCCACACCGCCCCCGTCTTGAGCGTCCCGACCATGGCCGCGTAGTGCTCCGGAATGCGGGGCATATACGAGAAGACGCGGTCGCCGCGGTCGATCCGCTCGGCGAGCACGTTCGCGAAGCGGTTCGACCGGTCGCGGAGGTCGCCGAACGTTGTCGTCTCGCGCTCGCCCTCCTTTCCGGCCCACTCCAGGGCGACGCGGTCGGGATCGGCCTCGGCGTGGCGGTCGCACACCTCGTGGCCGACATTCAACGACTCCGGGGCGTCCCAGTCCGCCTCCGCGTAGATGTCGTCCCAGGTGAACTCGTCTCGGTCGTCGACCGGGTCGAAGGAATCCCAATCCATGGGTGGGAGTCAGTGGCATCCGCCTTAGTGATTCGTTCACGGATGTCGACCTGTCGCGCGTCCCCCGGACGGCCCGGTGCCGTCGAGGTGCCGTCGTGGGGTGCGGGGTCGTCGCCGGGCTTATCCCGCTTCCGACGCGAATCGGTGACATGACACGGGAGGCGGACGACCGGCGATTACCGCGTGACGGTGTCGCTCCGACGTCGGGGACGAGGGCGACGATGGCGTGTCGCGCGTGCGGTGCGACGTTTCCCAGGAGCGACGTTCGGTCGGGGGAGAAGGGGACGCTCTCGTGCCCGGAGTGCGGCGCGAGGGACCTGGAGCACGTCGGTTTCGAGTGAACCGCCCGCCGCTCGGTCACGCCATCGCATCGGCTACTCCGTCACGTCGACCCGCTCCTCGAGGAGCTTCCGGATCCACGCGGCGAATCCGTGGTCGCGCCCGTGCGTCCAGACCGCGCTCTCCTCGCGCACGCCGGGGAGGTGGCTCTCCTCGACGCCGCTCGCGAGGACGGCGCGGCGATCCACCATGACGAGTCGCCCCGGCCACTTCTCGACGACCCGTTCCGTCCGCTCCAGCCCCGCCGAACCCGTAACCCGCGCGTCCGGGACCGCTCGTTCGACTCGATCTCCGAGCGCCTCCGACGGCACCTCCACGACGACCGTCACGCGATCGGCGACTGCCGCCAGGCGGTCGAGAAACGTCGCATCGAGCACGGAGTCGTCCGCGACGACGACGTGGACGTGTTCCTCCGCGCCGTCGAGGAGCGACGCCACGCGGTCGCTCACGTGTTCGGTGTTCGTGACCGACCAGACGCCCCTGTCCTCGGTTAGGTCCGTCGATTCCACGTCCTCTAACGCGGTCGCCGCCGCCTCGATTCCGGAGACGTAGTTCCGCTGGAGTACGTCGAGCGCCTCGTCAGTCGGGACGGCTCTGTACTCCCTGGGCTCCGACTGGTGTACGTCTACTAGCCCCCGCCGGTGGAGCCGTTCGACGGTGTCGTACACCCGCGACCGAGGGACCTCGGAGAGTTTGCTGATCTCCTTTGCGGTCCCCGTGGGGATGCGAGTGAGGGCGACGAAGCACCTCGACTCGTACTCGGTCAGGCCGAGTCGCTCTAGCGCCGCTACCGCTTCCCGCTCACCCGTCATGCAGTCTCGAACGACGTACGCGAACATACCACTAGTGGCCGCGAAACGAGCATCCTCTCTATCGGTGCGCTTCCGACCGTGACCGGGTCCGTACCGGCCGGGCGCTCACTCGAACGCCGTCCCGTGCTGAAGCAGCTTGTCGACCAGTACCGAGTTCCCCCGTCGAAGGCGTTCGGAGAGCGCCTGGTGTGAGACCCCGAGCTCGTCGGCGAGGTCCTCCAGCGTCACCGCACGCGGAACGTCGAAGTAGCCCCGCTCCGCCGCCGTCACCAGCGCGTCGTATTGTTCGTCGGTCAGGCCGTGGCTGCCGACCGGTCGGTTCGAGACGTCCTGTATCTGGACGACGTCGAGCGAGATGTCCATCTCGTCACAGAACGACAGCGTCCGCTCGATCATCTCCCGCTCCGGATAGAGCAGTCGGAGCGACCACCCGTGTCGGGACGCCTGCGCCGTGAGGACGACCGGCGGCGAGGCGGCGAGGATCCTGAACACGAGCCGCGTGTCGTAGTCCCACTCGATCCTGTAGAGCCACTCGTCCCCGGCGGTCGACAGCCGCGACCACCGTTCGACGGTCGCGTCGGAATCGAGCGCGGTCTCGAGCGCTACTCGATCGGGAGCGCGGGCCCACACGAGCGGCATGGTCTCGTCCGTGTGCACGGTACGCTCGCAGACGAACCGCGCCTCGGTGACCCTCTGTAGCGTCGCTCCGAGCGCGAATTCGTCTACGGATATACGAACTTCGACAAGTGTTGACATGATCTCACTGGCTGGTCTCTGTGAACGTTTCGCGGATCGACCGGACGTGTCGCGCGATCGCCGGTCCGATGTCCGATCCGTACTCGGTTTCGGTCGCGTTCCGGACCTCCGCGGTCTCCTGAACTCCCCTCGTGCGCTCGGCCGGCGTCGGTCGAACCCTCCCGTCGGAGGCCGTCCCCCTGCGCGTGCGCGAGGGGAATACGGAGGTCCCCGATCCGGGTCAGCGGTTGCTACCCGGCATCGGACGATAATCGCTCCGCGACTCGTCCGACAGCAACGAGCGGTTCACTACGGCAGTAACAACGAGGAGCGCCGCGGATCGACGTGGAACCGATCCTGCCCGACCCCTCGCCGTCTGCCGGGCGTCTGACGGACGGTTATACTTCCCCGCACGAACTCACGGACATGGGTGAGACCGAGACGATCACCGTCGCCGAAGTGAGCGATGGCGCGGCGAGCGCCGGCGACCCCGGTACCACGGTGGAGATGCCGGCGGTCGAGGTGCTCACCGGTCGGGGGTTCGTCACCGGGAAGTCCGGGTCGGGGAAGTCCAACACCGCGAGCGTCATCATCGAGAAGCTGCTCGACCGCCAGTTCTCGCTCCTCATCGTCGACATCGACGGCGAGTACTACGGGTTGAAGGAGAAGTACGAGATCCTCCACGTCGGCGCGGACGAGGAGTGCGACATCCAGGTCGGCGCGGAGCACGCCGAGAAGATCGCCGACCTCGCGCTGCGCAACAACATCCCCATCATCCTCGACGTCTCGTCGTTCCTCGACGAGCGCGAGGCGGCGGCGCTGCTGACGGAGGTCGCGAAACAGCTGTTCGCCAAGGAGAAGAAGCTGAAGAAGCCGTTCCTGCTCATCGTCGAGGAGGTCCACGAGTGGATCCCCGAGGGCGGCGGCCTGGACGAGTGCGGGCGCATGCTCATCAAGATCGGCAAGCGGGGGCGCAAGCACGGGCTCGGCATCACGGGCATCAGCCAGCGCCCGGCCGACGTGAAGAAGGACTTCATCACGCAGTGCGACTGGCTCGTCTGGCACCGCCTCACCTGGCGCAACGACACGAAGGTGGTAAAGCGCGTCCTCGGCAGCGAGTACTCGGCGGCCGTCGAGGACCTCGGCGACGGCGAGGGCTTTCTCGTCACTGACTGGTCAGAGCGCACCCGACGCGTGCAGTTCCAGCGCAAGCGGACCTTCGACGCCGGGGCGACGCCCGGGCTCGACGACTTCGAGCGCCCGGATCTCAAGTCCGTGAGCGCCGACCTCGTGGGGGAACTGGAGAGCATCACCGAGGAGCAGGACCGCCGCGAGGACCGCATCGAGGAACTGGAGCAGGAACTCCTCGAGAAGGAAGAGCGCATCAGGACCCTGGAACGGGACCTCGCCGACGCGCGAGACCTCTCGCGGATGGCCGATCAGTTCGCCGCCGCGCTGTTCGATCACCCGGGACGCTCCCGGATGCGCATCGAGTCCGAACAGTCCACGCTCGAGGAGAACCCCGGCGTCGAGTACCGGAACGGACGCGCCGCCTCGAACGGCGCGAGCGACGGGAGCGACGGGAGCGACGAGGACGGTGTGAGCGACCGCGACGAGCGGTGGGAAGCGACCGACCTCGCCCCCTGGCCGGATCAGTCGGACGGGGGCGATCGGGGAGACGGCGGCGAGAGCGCGGACGACGCCTCCGACGTGCGCGTCCGCGACCGATCGGTCGTCGAGCGGCTGCGCGAGCGCCTCGAAGGGATGGACCCGACGACCCGCTCGATGCTCGCGCGCTACCGCGAGCGCGGCCCCCTGTCGCCGCTCGACGCGCACGTCGCCGCGGGCGGCTCCGGCGACCGGACCGTCGCCTACAGCCGCAACGGCGAACTCCGGGAGGCGGGGTTCATCGAGCACGCGGCGCGCGGCGAGTACGTCTACGCCCTCCCCGACCTCGTGGCGAGCGAGTTCGACGACCGGCTGTCCCCCGAACAACTGGACGAGCGCGTCGGGGAGATCGAGCGGTACCTCGTCGACGGTCCCTGGCCGGTGGAGTAACCCCCGGATCGCTTCGGCGCACCTTCATCGCCACCTGTTCGACTCGTGAGTGCTCCGCTCCGACCTCGATCACATCGGTACACGACACGGGCAGACGTGCCCTCCGTGGACCGGTCAGCGTTCCGCGATCGTGAACAGGGATCGGGAATCGTCGGTCAGATCGCTCATCGTCTCGATCCGGTGGTGTGGGGCTGGCTCCGGGTCGTCGATCCCGTCGGCGTCTAGCCATATCGAGCGCACGCCGGCACTGTGTGCCCCGGCGACGTCGCTTCCGAGCGAATTTCCGACCGTGACCGCTCGTTCCGGTTCCGTATTCAATCGATCGAGTGCGATGTGAAACGGTTCCGGGTCCGGTTTCGGTGCGGTGTCGTATCCGGCGTAGACGATCGTCTCGAAGCGGTCCGCGATGCCCAACGCATCGATCTTCTGGATCTGCCACTCCGGAGGGCCGTTCGTGATAAGCGCGAGTGAATAGTCCGGTGAATGTACGTCGAGAGCCTCCTTCGCTCCGGGCAACCACCGTACGTTTGTCTGATCGCGTTCCTCGGCGTAGGCGTCTGCGACCTCTCGACCGACGCTCGGACTGTATCCCGCTCGTTCCGCGAGCGCGGCGAAACATCGCTGGCGGTTTTCGAGCCCGCTGTCGCTATCGGTGACGAAGTCGTCGAAGATCTCGTAGTACCCCTCGGCGGTGAAGAACGGTTCGCGACCGATCGCCTCGAACGCCAGCGAGAGGATCTCCTGCCCGGAACGGCGATACGTACAGAGCGTGTCGTCGAGGTCGAACAGGATCGCCTCGATCGGATCTCCCATGACAGAGACGTACCGCGTCCAGCGATTAAAGACTCGGTGTTCGGCACGTTAGGTGCGAGACCGAGGCGGTGACCGTCGCAGGGGGACGCTACTCCCGGCGCGTTTCGATGGAGCCGTTTTTCCCGCCCCCGGACGAGACGCGGGCATGGAGCTGACGCTGTTCGGTCCCCTCCGCGGCGTGACCGGCGCGAAGACCGTCGAGGTCGAGTTCGACGGCGGGACCGCCCGCGACGCGCTCTGGGCGTTCGTCGATCGCTACCCCCGCGCCCGGGATCAGTTGTTCGACGGGGCGGGCGACCTCCGCCCGAGCGTCCGGCTGACGCGCGACGGCGAGCGCGTCGATCCGGCCGACGCGCTGGCGGCCGACGAGTCGCTCACCGTCTACCCGGCGATGCGCGGGGGGTAGGGATCTAGAGGTCGTACTGTTCGCGCACGAGGTCGGCGAGGCCGCGCTCCTCCAGCACGTCCATCGGCGCGAGCAGGGTCAGTTGAACGACCCCCGGCAGGCGGGCGATCTCGACGCCGCCAGTGAAGGTACAGCGCCCCCGCACCTCGCCGACGCTCATGTCGAGGAGGTCGCTCGCGCGCTCGAAGGCGTTGTCCGTCGCGTCGTTGATCGTCGCGCCGCTGCCGATCACCTGGATCGGCCCGAGGTCGTCGAGGTCGACGCCGTACTCCTCGGCCAGCGCCTCGCCCCGCTCGCGCTCGTCGGCGCTGATCGGCCTGGCGATGTGGGGCAGGTCCTCGACGTTCGGCAGGAGGAGCGGGCCGTCGACGTCGAGGCCCTTTATCACCTCCACCTCCAGTTCGGTCCACCCGCTCACGTCGGTCGTGTGCAGGGAGAGTTCGCCGTCGCCCTGGTTGGCGTGGAGGTCGCCCACGTAGAGGCCGCCGCCGTCGACCTTCACGGGGCAGATCAGCACCGCCCCGGCGCGGACCTCGTTCGAGTCCATGTGGCCGTCCGTCCGCTTCTCGAGTTCGGATTCGTCCGCGAGCCCCCAGTCGTGCTCCGCGCCGACGAGGAACTGCCCGAAGTCCCCCGCGTTGTGGGAGTCGGGGAGTTCGACCGGCGGCGTCGTCCCGATGTTCCCGACGAAGGGACGGAGGTGCCCGATCGCGCCGGGCATCTCCGCGGGCTTGTAGAGGAGGATGGGATGCTGGCGGGAGTTCTCCGGGAGCGCCATCAGCTCCTCGGCGTCCTCGGCGAGCGCGTCCGCCCCCTCGGGGCCGACCGTGAGCCCGATCGTGCGGTCGTCGTCGAAGACGACGGTGTAGCCGTACTCGAAGCCGAACGAGGAGGCGTTCGCGCCGCACTCGGCGCATCTAATCGACTCCTCGCCGGTCCCCTCGACGACCGTCTCCGGCCACGCCGCGCCGCACTCCGGGCAGCGGTGGTCCACGAACGGGTCGTCGCCGAACGCCCCCTCGCGCTCGGCCATGCTCCCCGTGCTCGTGGCGACGCTCGTCACCTCGACGTCCCTGATGCGGACGGCGATGGCGTCGCCCACCTCCGCGCCCTCGACGGCGATCGGTCGGGTCACCTCGTGGCCGCCGCGGAACGAGGGCGTTATCATCGGACCCCAGCACCCCGGCGGCGTGTGCGTCCGTACCGTTCCGCCGTCCGCGACCGTCCCCGCCCACTCCTGGTCGGGGCCGACCAGCCCCAGCGTGAACTCGTCGACCGTCAGTTCCTGTCGTACCTCTCGCTGTGCCATGACGTTCGTGGGGTTGGTTCCCACGGGTCAAAAGGGTGCGCACGTCGGCGGCGGGGGCGGGAGACGAGGGCGAGGTACGAGTCCGGGCCCCGCGGAGCGCGGACTCGTCGGCAGACGGCCCTCAGACGCCGGAGACGAGGTCGCGCAGGGCGGCCTCGGGGTCGTCGGCCTTCGCGACGCCGCTGGCGAGGAGGACGCCCTCGCTGCCGAGTTCGCGGGCGGCGGCGAGGTCCTCGCCGGTCGAGATGCCCGCGCCGCAGAGCACCGGAACCGACTCGTCGACCGCCGCGGCGGCCGCGACGGCGTCCTCGACGACGTCGGGGTCGGCCTGGCTCACCGGCGTCCCCGTACCGATGAGCTCCGGCGGCTCGACGGCGACCGCGTCCGGGCCGAGCGCGGTCGCCGCGCCGACCTGTCGGGGGTTGTTCGCGCAGACGACCGTCTCCAGCCCGGCGCGCTCCGCGGCGCGCAGGCCCGCGTCGACGTCCGCGAGTCGAAGGCGGCGCTCGGAGTGGTTGATCAGCGTACCGACCGCGCCCGCGTCGGCGACCGCCTCCGCCAGCGTGCTCCCGGTGTGGCTGCCGTGTTCGACGCCGTCCACGTGCTGGG
This sequence comes from Halomarina halobia, assembly GCF_029338575.1. Lineage (GTDB taxonomy): Archaea > Halobacteriota > Halobacteria > Halobacteriales > Haloarculaceae > Halomarina > Halomarina halobia. Next base: position 951,691 of record NZ_CP119992.1, on the reverse strand, counting down.
CCCACGTCTCGACGCCGGTCCCGGCGACCGCGGAGAGGTGGGCCGCCTGCGGGGCGACGGCGATGCGCGCGTCGGTGTCGTCGGCGACGGTCGCGGCGGCGTTGGCGACCGCGACCGGGTCGCAGGGGTACGCCTTGAGGTTGACGAGGACGAACATATCGGGAGTCGGTCCCGGAGGGGAGTTATAGCTACCCGTTCGGCGCTCGCCGGCACCGCTTTGCCGTCGCCCGGCGTCCGGGTCGCATGGATCCCCACGTCAGCCTCGTGACGCTCGGCGTCTCCGACCTGGACCGCTCGATCGAGTTCTACCGCGACGGGCTCGGCCTCCCGATGCGAGAGCGAACGGACGCGGACGTCGCGTTCTTCACCACCGAGGGGGCGTGGCTGGCGCTCTATCCGGTCGAACTACTCGCGGCTGACGCGAACGCCGCGGACCCGACCAGGGACGGCGGGTTCGGGGGGATCACGCTCGCGCACAACGTCGCGTCGCGGGCGGACGTGGACGCGGTCGTCGCAGAGGCCGAGGCGGCGGGTGCCGAGGTCGTGAAGTCGCCGCAGGAGACCGACTGGGGCGGTTACGCGGGCTACTTCGACGACCCGGACGGCTACCGCTGGGAGGTGGCGTGGAACCCGCACTTCGAGATCTGAAGGAGAGCGTCGGCCTCAGTCCTTCCGCTTGACCACGTCGCCGAGCGTGTACGACCCCGTCGACGCGCCGCCCTCCCACTCGGTGTCGTCGTCGGTGGCTCCCTCGGTGAGCGTGATGTCGAGCTTGCGTTCGAGCTTGCGCTGGACGTCGTCGCTCGGGAGCATGTCCCCGCGTTCGAGCTTGCGGACGAGGCTCGCCTTCTCGTTGAGCTGCTTCGCGAGTTCCTCCTGCGTCAGGCCCGCCGCTTCGCGGGCGCTCCGGATGCGCGCGTCGTAGTCCTGGACGACCTCATCCATCTGGTCGAACATGTCGCGCCGTCGGCGCGTCCCGCCGGAGGACCCCGACGATCCCGCCGATCCGGACCCGGACCCGCTCGACCCCGAGGACCCCGTGGAGTACTTGGTGGAGGCGCTCCCGGACGACTGGGTGCGAACCTCGGTCCCGAACTGCGCGCAGCTGGAGCAGACGTCGATCTCCGCCCCCTCGATCTTGACCGTCTTCGGCGACGAAGTCTCCGCTCCGCACATCTCACACTGAGCCATGGGGGGTCTTTGCCACGCCACCGTATAAATCGTGCGCCCTGACCGCTCAGCGTAGCGCGCGCATCGAGCGATAGAAGCGCTGTAGGGCGGTGATGTGTCCGACGACGGCGAAGAAGACCAGCAGCCACCCGACGACGGTCAACCCCGACAGCGCGCCGGTGACGAACGCCGCGAGCGCGCCGACGAGCCCGATCAGCGCGAGGCGGTCGGCCCGCCCGACGAGCCCGCCGTAGACGCGGTCGAGGCCGACGGCCTGCGCCTGCGTGCCGAGATAGGAGGTCATCAGCACGCCCGTCACCGCCGCGAGGCCGATCGCCCACTGCCGGACGCCCGCGGCGAGGCCGACGAGCATCACGATGTCCGCGTAGCGGTCGAGGACGTGGTCGAGGAGGTCGCCGGCGGGCGAGGCGGTCCCGAGCCGCCGCGCGAGCGCCCCGTCGAGCAGGTCGAGCCACCCGTTGAGGAAGACGAGCACCGCCCCGAGCAGGTAGAGCAGCGGCGCGTCGCCCGCGAACGCGAACGCCGCGCCCGCGGCCACCGCGAGCCCCATCGCCACGACGCTCACCGCGTTCGGCGTGAGGCCCAGCCGCTCGGAGACGTTCACGAAGGGGTCGAGCGCGCGGTTCGCCACGGGTCTGAGCTGATCGAGCGTCATAGGTAGTCGGTGAAGTCCACCCCGCCGGCGCTCGGTTCGCGGTCGCCCGCGACGACGGCCTCGATCTCGCGGGCGACCGCCTCGGGATGGAGGTCAGTCGTGTCGATCTCGTACACCGCGTCCGCGCCGTGGCGCTCGACCGCCTCCGCGAGGATCACGTCGAGCGCCTCCGCCTCGGCGTTCTCGCGGGCCTTCGCCGGCGGCTCGCCCCGTTCGGTCAGCCGACGCTCTACCTCCGCCGGACGACAGCGCAGGACGACCACGCGGTCCGCGTCGAGACGGTGAGCGAGGTGCGATTCGAGCAGCAAGCCGTCCGTCCCTCGCTCGTTCGCACGCTCGTCGACCCACGCCGCGAGCGCGTCGAGGTCGGCGTAGAGGCTCCCCCGATCGGGGTCCTCGCCCTCGTGGAACCCCTCCGCCCGGATCGCGTCGTTGAGGTGGAGCACGTCGAGCGGCGACGCCACGAGGTCGGTCGCGGTGGTCTTCCCCGTTCCGGGGGTGCCGGTGACTGCGACCCTCATGCGACGCGGTTCACGACCTCCACGGCGCGCTCGGTTTCCTCCCGCGTCCCGCAGGTGATCCGGATGCACCCGGGCAGCCCGAAGCTCGTGCAGTCGCGGACGATGACGCCCTCGCGCTGACAGGCGTCGGCGACGGCCGACGCCGGGGAGGACGCCGCCTCGTCAGTCGTCGAGCGACGCCGCGGCTCGTCGCCCTCGACCCCCTCGCCGACGTCCGCGAGCACGAAGTTGCCCGCGCTCTCCCACGTCCGGGCGTCCAAGTTCGCGTACATGTACTCGCGCGCCCAGCGGACGGCCTCGACGCTGCGCTCCACGTGGTCGTCGTCGTCGAGCGCCGCCAGCCCGGCGCGACAGGCGAGCTTGTTCACCCCGAAGGGCGTGTTCACGCGGGCGTAGGCGTCCGCCCACGCCCCGGGCGCGAGCAGGTAGCCAAGCCGGAGCCCCGCGAGCCCGTAGGCCTTCGAGAACGTGCGGAGGACGGCCACGTCGTCGCGCTCGCGGACGAGTTCCGCCTTGCTCGGGGCGTCCGTGAACTCGCCGTAGGCCTCGTCGACGACGACCAGCGTCTCCTCGTCGGTCCCGTCGGCGATCTCCGCGACCCCGCCGGCCGAGATCTCGGTTCCGAGGGGGCTGTGCGGGCTCGTGAGGTAGACGATCCGCTCGCCGTCGTACGCGTCGAGGACCGCCCCGGCCGTCTGTGCGAAGTCCTCGGCCTTCCGGATCCGGTAGGCGCGCGCCGTCCCGTGGTGGTAACGGGCGCTCATCGCGTAGTAGGAGAAGCCGGGATCGGGCACGAGGACGCGGTCGCCGGGCGCGAGCAGGGCGCGGTGGAGGTAGTCGATCGCGCCGTCCCCGCCGGGGGCGAGCCACACCTGGACGGGCGCGACGTCCCACCGCGCCGCCAGCTTCTCGATCAGGTCCGCGTGGGAGGCCTTCGGGTAGGTGTTGATCGAGTCGGCGGCCTCGCGGACGGCCGCGACGGCCTTCGGACTCGCGCCGAGGGGGTTCTCGTTCGAGGAGAGCGCGATCAGGTCCTCGGGGTCCATCCCGAGTTCCCGGGCGACCTCCTCGTTCCCCCGCCCGGCCTGGTAGACGTCGTAGGCGGAGAGGTCGCGCGGTTGCATACTCGGAGACTGCGGACGCGCCGCCTTAAGCGTAGTCAACCGGTGTCGATCCGTCGCACGCCGCCGGGGCGGCGTGCAGTCGACAGTATCTTCCCCGGGCCGTTCATCGATCCGGATATGTCGCTCGTCGACACCGTCGCCCACGTGGTCCACCTGTCGTTCGCCGGGCTGTGGACCGGCACCGTCCTCTTCGTCACCGCGAGCGTCCTCCCGCTGGCGCTGCGCGGCGACGTCCGCCCCGAACCCCTCGAGTACGTCACCGGCCGCCTGACGACGGTCTCGCGGGCGAGCGCGTTCTTCCCGTTCGCCTCCGGCGGCCACATGGCCGGGCGAGGGTACACCGTCCCCCTGCTGCTGGAGACGTCGCGGGGGCACCTCGTGCTCGCCATGATCGCCCTGTGGTTCGCGCTGGCGGCGCTCGTCGAGGTCGGTGCCGCGCGGATGCGTAGCGGCCTCCGGGCGCGGAAGGTCCGGACGCCTGCCCGCGACGCGAAGCCCTTCCTGCAGGCCGGGTCGGTCGTCTCGGTCGGCCTGCTCGTCGTCGCCGGAACGCTCGCCGGCGGGCTTCCGCTCTGACTCGCGTCCCCGACTACCGCCTCCCGCATCTTTACCCTCTCCTGACGCGACGCGACCGCATGGACGCAGAACCGCGGTTCGTGGAGGTTCCATCCGGCGAGACGATCGCCTACAGGGCGCGCGAGGGCGGCGAGGTGCCGGTCGTGCTCCTGCACGGCAACATGACCTCCTCGGTCCACATGGACGTGCTCTTCGAGCGGATGGACGCGCGTTACGCGCTCTACGCGATCGACCTGCGCGGGTTCGGGGAGTCGAGTTACGGGACGCCGGTCGACTCGCTCGCCGACTTCGCGGGGGACGTGGCGGCCGTCGTCGACGCGATCGGTCTCGATACGTTCCACCTGCTCGGCTGGTCGACCGGCGGCGGGGTGGCGATGGAGTACGCCGCCGCCCACCCCGACCGCGTCGAGCGGATCGTCCTGGTCGCGCCCGTGAGCACCCGGGGCTACCCGATCTACCGCAAGGACGAGGACGGCCGGCCGACCGACGAACCCCTCACGACGCGCGAGGAGATCGCCGCCGACCCGGTGCAGGTCGCGCCGGTCCAGCGCGCCTACGACGAGGCGGACCGCGACGCGCTGAAGGCGATCTGGGAGGCGCTCATCTACACGCACGAGACGCCCGACGACGAGCGGTACGAGCGCTACGTCGACGACATGCTCACCCAGCGCAACCTCGCGGACGTGGACTACGCGCTCGCGCATTTCAACGTCAGCGACCGCGAGAACGACTACGGCGAGGGGTCGGGCCGGGCGGCCGACGTGACGCAGCCGACGCTCGTCCTCCGGGGGGACCGCGACCTCGTCATCTCGGCCGAGATGGCCGCGGAGACCGTCGAGGACCTCCCGAACGCGCGCCTCGTCGAGCTGGAGGACTGCGGCCACTCGCCGTTCGTCGACGCGCCCGAGCGCGTCGTGGCCGAGATCGAGGCGTTCCTCTCGTCGCCCTAGGGGACGTGGATCTCGTTTCTGAGCGTTCCCACGCCCTCGACCTCGACCTCGACGGTGTCGCCGTCCGAGAGCGGGCCGACGCCGGCCGGGGTGCCCGTGGAGATGACGTCGCCGGGCAGCAGCGTCATGTAGCGGGTGATCTCCTCGACGAGTTCGGGGACGGAGAAGATGAACTGATCGCGCGTGGAGTCCTGCCTGAGCTCGCCGTTGAGCCGGAGGCGGACGTGGGCGTCCTCGGGGACGACCTCCGGTTTGGCGATGACGGGGCCGATCGGGGCGGCGTTGTCGAAGGCCTTGCCGCGCACCCAGTTCTGCTCGATCCGCTGGTCGTCCCGGTTGGAGATGTCGTTGAGGCAGGTGAACCCCGCGACGACGTCCATCGCGTTCTCCGCCCTGACGTTGCGACACCGCTCCGCGATGACGACGGCCAGTTCGGCCTCGTGGTCGATGCGCTCCTTCCCGGCGGGTAGCGTGACCCGCTCGCCGTGGGCCGCGACGGTGTTGGGTGGCTTGAGGAACAGCATCGGCCGGTCGGGGACCTCGCTGTTCGTCTCCGCCGCGTGATCGGCGTAGTTCAGCCCGATGCAGACGATCTTCGTCGGCTCGCACGGCGGGAGCACGTCCACGTCCTCGGCGGCGAAAGTCTCGTCGCCGAAGGTGAGCCGCCCGCCGTAGTTCTCGCGGGCGATGATCTCCTCGCCGTCCGTGCCGGTCCACTCGCCGCGGCGGACGTTCCCTGCCGAGTCGCGAAAGCGAACAACTCGCATGAGACTCCCATTCAACCGCGCCCCGATAACCCTTCGGACTCGCCGGTGCCCGCCCGCCCGCGGCTCGGAGCACGCGCCGCTCCCCGTACGACAGGGCCACGCCCCGGCCGTCGCGTCCGTCCCGCCCCCCGCTTTCACTCTCCGCGAGGAGCGACGACCAACAGTATAAGTGGCTCTCGGGAGATACTACGCCCGTCATGGAGCTAACCTGGCACGGCCATTCCACCTGGCACGTCGACGTGGACGGAACGACGATACTGATCGACCCCTTCTTCGACAACCCGAAGACGTCGCTCTCGCCCTCGGACGTGGCGGAGCCGGACTACCTCCTGCTCACGCACGGTCACGCCGATCACATCGCCCACGCCGGTGAGTTCGCGGACGCCACCGTCGTCGCCACGCCGGAACTCGTCGGGTTCGTCGCCGACGAGTTCGGCCACGGGGACACGATCGGCATGAACATCGGCGGGACCGTCGACATCGGCGACGCCTACGTGACGATGCACCGCGCGGACCACACCAACGGGGCGAACACGGGCTACGAGTACGACGTCGGGATGCCCGCCGGCTTCGTCGTGAGCGACACGAAGCCCACGCAGGTCGCCGACAGCGAGTCCACGACGTTCTACCACGCGGGCGACACCGGCCTCATGACCGAGATGCGGGACGTCATCGGGCCGTTCCTCGAACCGGACGCCGCGGCGCTCCCCATCGGCGATCACTTCACGATGGGACCGTGGCAGGCCGCCGTCGCGGTGGACTGGCTGAACGTCGATCACGCCTTCCCGATGCACTACGACACGTTCCCGCCGATCGAGCAGGACCCGCGGGACTTCGTCCGCGAGGTGGAGGCGACGGGGAGTTCGGCCGAGGTTCACGTCCTCGAGGCCGACGACCCGTTCACGCTCGAGTAGCGCGCACGGACGGCCCACCTTTTTGTCGCCGGCGGCCGATCCTCCGGTCGCTATGGCAGATATCGAGACCACGAGCACCTCGGAGCAGGGCTACACGACCGTCAGCCGCGCGGGCGACTACCAACTCACCGTTGACGCGACGGGCGGCGACGGCCCCGACCCCAACTCGGTCCTGGTCGCCGACTACGCCTCCTGTTTCATCCCGGCGTTCCGCGTCGGCGGCCAGCAGGAGGGACACGACGACCTGGGGACGATAACGATCGAGGCGGAGGCGGATCTCGACGACGGCGACGACCTCGCCGCGGTCCGCTTCACGGTCCACGTCGAGGCCGACCTGAGCGACGAGGAGTTCGACGCCGTCGTCGAGCGCGCCGAGGACATCTGTCACGTCCACGACGCCCTCCGCGAGGGGCTCCACGCCGAGATCGAGGTGCGCGGCGGCCAGTTCTAGATCGTCCGGCGGGCGCGGAGCACGAAGGTCTCCCGACGCTCGCGGCCGCACTCGACGCCGAACCCGGCCTTTCTGAGGAGGTGCACCGCCTCGGCGAGCGAGAAGCGCTCGTCCGTGGGCGGTCCGTCGCCCCCCTCGCCGTTCGCGGACCAGTCGCCGACGCCGAGGAGGCCGCCGGGGGCAGTCACGCGCGCGAGTTCCGCGAGCGACCCCTCGCCCGCGAACTCGTGGAAGGTCATCGTCGAGTACGCGCCGTCGAGTTCGCCGTCGTCGAACGGGAGGTCGGCCACGTCGGCGACGACGAACGCGACGTTCTCCGGGGCCCCCTTCTCGCGGTAGTAGTCGTGCATCGACGCCTGGACGTCCACCGCGTAGAGCGTCCCCGCGTAGGGGGCGACGTCGTCGGTGTAGAAGCCCGTCCCGCTCCCGAGGTCGGCGACCGTCTGGTACGGCGTCGGATCGAACAGGGCGAGCAGTTCGTCCACCGACAGAAAGCGGTAGCGCGACGGGTCCTCCAGGCCGTCGGCCCTCGCCGCGTCGAAGGTGTGAAAGCCCATGCGCTCTCTCGGCGCGGGCGCGACATATACTGTCGGCCGTGTCCGCATTCGAGGGACACGGCGCTACGGTCACGGCGCGAGATTGATGGGCCCTCCCGAACATCCCTCGAGTATGGCGACGATCGTTCCCCCGACCGAACGTACCTGCGAACGCTGCGGCCGACACGATGTCTGGGACGCGACGAGCGAGAACTGGGTCGTCCGCGACGAGGTTGGCAACCCCCACTGCCTCCACGAGTGGGACATCAGCGGGAAGTACAACCCGGTCGGCGAGTGACGCGATGCCGACCGCCTACATCACCGCTCCCCCGGACTTCGCACGGGAGCTGGCGAGTACCCTCGTCGAGGAGGAGCTCGCGGCCTGCGTCAACGCCCTGCCCTGCTCCTCGGTCTACCGCTGGGGCGGCGAGGTAGTGGAGGACGAGGAGGTGATCCTCCTCGCCAAGACGACCGCCGAGCGGTACGCCGACCTCGAGGCCCGGGTGGTCGAGGTGCACCCATACGACGTGCCGTGCGTCGAGCGCTTCGAGGAGTCGGGCCTGCTCGACGCCTTCGCCGACTGGCGGGCGGAGAGCGTCCGGTAGCCGTGCGCCGACGTTCACGATCACGGGGTTTATCCCCGTCGGTGGACGTGTCCGAGTATGGGCCGACGCCGAGGCGTGCCATCCGGGAGGCGAGTCGATGCTCCGTGACTCGCTCTGCCGGGACCTGACGGGTCAGTTCGTCGGCTGCGACGAACGACCCGACCGCGCGACCTGTAGCTTCCACGACGAGCCGTGTTGTATGCGCGCGGGCGACGTCATTCAACTCGAGGTCGAGCGCGTCGACGACGTCTGGTCGACCCTCTTTCACCGCTGCGAGCGCCACGCGGTCCACGGGTTCCCCCGGGAGCACAGCCTCTGCGGGACGCCGCAGGTGCTCGTCGCCACCCGACTCGAACCGACCGGTGCGTACCTCCCCGACACGAACGAGTACGTCCCGGACGCGCTCACCGTCGGAGCCATCGACATCGTCGACGTCTCGCCCGCGGACGAGGGACTGCGGCCCCACTACTGACCCCCGAGAGCCGCGGTACGCCCTCCTACTCGATATCGCCGAACGCGCGGTCGTGGAGCGCCCCGACGACGTGCTCCGCGAGCGTTCGGAGGTTGACCGCGTCCTCGCGGTTGTACGACACGAGCGTCTCGAGGGCGTCCTCCGCGCCGCGCTCGTACTCCCGCCAGAGGCGGACCGCGTCGTAGCCCGAGAGGTCCGGGCGGTCGCGCTCGACGCCGACGTCCCGCTCTACGGCCTTCAGCCCGCCGGTGAGGTCGAGGCGGCGACACGGGTACATGAGGTCGACGTGCGGCGCGTCGAGCGTCAGATCGAACGCGGTCTCGAGAAACGGGACGTCGAAGCGCCGACCGTTGAACGACACGAGCAGGGGCGCGTCGGCGAGCGCCTCCCGGATCGCGTCGCGGGTGAGCGGTCGGCCGACCGCCGGGTCGCGGTCGGCGACGAGCGTCAGCGTCTCGCCGCCGCGGTGGACGCTCACCGTCGTCACGTCGTCGTTCGCGTGGGAGAGGCCGGTCGTCTCGATGTCGAAGAAACACGCCTCCTCGCGGAAGTTCTCGTAGAGCCGCCACCGGTGAGCGCTGGGGAGGGCCGAGTCGAAGAAGCGCGAGTCGCCCGCGTCGAGGCGCTCGCGACCCGTCTCGATGAACGCCTCGATGCGGTCGCCGGTCTTGCCGCCGACCGCGTCGCGCTCGAAGTCGTCCCAGTGGGTGATCCCCCGCTCCCACAACCCGCGCTCCGTCTTCTCGCCGACGCCGTCCACCGGAATGAAGCTGTTCTCGATCCGCACGGGGGGACCGACGAGTGACGGAGACTAAACGTTGCGGGATACGGTCACGCCGTAGTGAGTGATCGAGTAACGGGTCAGTAACCGGGCGACGGGTCGAGCTACTCCTGTGGGACGGCGACCGGCGCGACCCGGATCTGGCGGGCCACATCGGCGGGGAGGCTCTGGCGACCCGCGTCGCCCTCGACGGTGATCATCCCGAAGGGGGCGATCTCGACGACCTCGATCTCGGTGCCGGGTTCGACGCCCGACTCCGCGAGGTAGCGCAGCTCCTCGCCGGTGCGGTGGCGGACGCGCTGGACGACGACGCGGTCGCCCACCGCGCACTCGTCGAGGCGCTTGCCGGGGGCGTCCTCGGGCGGCGCGAGGTCCGCGCCGGGGATGGGATCGCCGTGCGGGTCGACCGACGGATCGCCGAGCGCCTCGGCGATCCGCGACTCGAAGCGCTCGCTGATGTGGTGTTCGAGGCGGTCGGCCTCCTCGTGGACGTCCGTCCAGTCGTAGTCGAGCGCCTCCGCGAGGTAGGCCTCGATGAGGCGGTGGTGACGGAGCACCTCGATGGCGACGGTCTCGCCCTCGGGGGTGAGCGTCACCCCCTTGTACTTCTCGCGCTCGACCAGCCCCCGCTCCTCGAGTTTGTCGAGCATGCTCGTGACCGTGGGCGGGGTGACCTCCAACCGCTCAGCGATGGCGGACGTGGAGACGCGCTCTCCCGTCTCCCGCTGGAGAATGTAGATGGTCTTGAGGTAGTCCTCCATCACGTCGCTGAGCATGCGTGTACTCGGCGCTCCCCCGGTAAAACCGTTCCCCTGTCCGCGTCGCCGTCCACCGCTCGCGGGACGAACCGGTCGACGAAGCGGTACCGAACGGAGGGGCTACCTGCTTCCGCCGGCCGCGCGCGCGGCCGACTCCTCGGACGCCTCCCCGTCCAGGTCGAGGTCGTCGGTGTAGTGGTCCACCGCGACGACGAGCGCCCCGCCGACGACGGCCGCGACGAGGACGGGGGAGGCGCTCCCGAGCGTCCACGCGTCGACGTTCTCCGCGACCCGCTCCGCCGGATAGCGGAGCGCGCCCACCATCAGGCTCACGAGGAACGTGAGCGTCGCCGCGCGGTACCGCGTCAGCGCGTACTTCACGGCGTGCGCGACGGTGAACAGCCCGACGACCGCGCCGAGGCCGAACGCGGCGACGACGGTGCCGGACTCGACGAGCGCGCCCGCGCCTCCCCCGCGGGCGGCGACGAGGAGGGCGTCGACGAACGCCGAGAGCGTCCCGGTCAGGTAGATGTACTGGCCGAGCAGCAGCAGGATGAACGCCCCCGAGATGCCCGGGAGGATCATCGCGCAGATGGCGACCGCGCCGGCGACGGTCACGACCGGGAGCGTGTGCGGGAGCGCCCCGGCGACCTCGCCCGCGACCGCGAACGCGAGGGCGACCCCCGCGAGCCCCGCAAGCGCGCGCCCCGGCGTGCTCACGTCCACCTCGCCGTACAGGACGACGGCGCTGGCGGCGATGAGGCCGAAGAAGAAGGCAAACAGGAGCGCCGGCGTCGCCTCCGAGGCGTGCTCGACCGCCCGCGAGACGGTGACGAGGGCGGTCAGAATGCCCGCGCCGAGCGCGAGCAGGAACGGGAGGTCCATCCCGACGAGTCGGGTGCGAAGCCGCGCCCGACCGTCGGCGCTCACCGCCCCCGGGAGGAGCAGGAGCGCCCGCGGGTCGAGGTTCGTGATGGCGGTGATGAGCCGCTCGTAGATGCCGGTGATGAGCGCGATCGTCCCGCCGGAGACGCCCGGAACGGCGTCGGCCGCCCCCATCGCGACGCCCTTCAGGTAGATACCGACCCAGTCTCGAAGTGCCATTTCGTTATGCGGGGCGGGCGAGCGGGATGTGGGTTGCGGCCGGTCCCGGAGTCGGGGCCGCGGCCCGTCGGTCGGACGGCTCGCTCGGTCCCCCAAGCGACGCGGCGGGCGTCGTCAGGTTGGCCGTTCCGTTCGTGGCGTTCGTCCCGTTCGTCGCGTTGGCCCCCTCCGGCGTATCGACGCTCGCCCGTTCCATCGACACCTGCACGGGGCTGTCGTCCTCGCCGATGACCTGCGCCTCGCTCACGTCGGCGGTGGCGTTCCACGTCGTCACCGAGGCGTTGCCCCCACCGCCCTGCGTGAACGCGACGAACTCGTAGGGACCGGTCGCGCGGACGCTGACGTCGGTGCGACCCTCCTCCGGTCCCCACTGGTCGTACCCCGTCGTGGAGTAGGGGAGGGTCATCTCGAAGTTCCCCTGCGCGTCGGTCTGGGCCTGCTGGGCGTAGGTGAACGTCCCCCCGTCGGGCATCTCCATCTGGACGCGCGCGGTCACGGTCGAGTCGGGCGGCCCCTGTCCAGTGACGTTCGCGCCGTCGACGCGCTCGAAGGTCTTCACCCACGGCGTTCCCTGGCGGGACGACTCGCTCGCGTGCACTAGCCGGTAGTGTTCGAGCGCGGGGATGCGCTTGGTCGGGATGCCTTCGAGGCCGCCGACCTGCGCGGTGCCGTCCTCCTCGACGAACCGCTCGGCCTCCTCCATGCTGTCGAAGAAGCGAACCACGTTGGAGGCGTTGTCGGGCGTGCTGGGCAGGGTCTGGCCGTTCCCGTAGGTGCGCGGCTCCCAGTCGATGACCGGCACGCGGCCGTCCGGCAGGCGCGGGCTGGCGGCGCTCCCGTGGAACGTGTACAGCCGCACGCGCATGCTCTCGTAGTGGCGGTCCCCGTGCATCGTGACGACCCGCTGCCCGTTCTGATCGTAGACGTAGCCGTACAGCTCTGAGAGGCCGACCCCCTGCGTGTCGAAGACGGCGGGCGCGAAGTACTTGTCAGAGCCCGCCCGCGCGAGCTTCCAGTCGATCATCACGTATCGCGTGTTCTGCTCGCCCTCCGTCGCGAGTTCGTTCGCGTGCGTCTCGTTCGGCGCGAGCAGGAAGTTCGCGGCGTCGACCGCGCCCTGCTGGAACGGGTTGGCGTTCGGGATGCGCTCGCCCTGGACGGTGATGAAGTGGCCGTAGTCCCACCACGCCATCACGCCGTACGCCCCGTCGGGGTAGTCGAAGTCGTCGGTCCGGGCGTACGTCCCGTAGTACTCCATCGGCTCGCCGTCCGGGTCGGCGTACTGGCCCTCCTCCGGCGTGTTGTTCGCCATCCACAGGAGGCTGTCCTCCCACTGGGCGGACTCGCCGGGGCCGGTGTAGGTGCCCGTCTGCGTCGCCTGGAACACGGGTCCGGCGAGGACCGACCCCGACGTGAACGGAACGAGGAGGACGAGCACGACGGCCGCGACGACCATCACCTGCGCCGCGTCGACGTTCTTCGCCCGCCGCACGTCGTCGAGGCCGACGAACCCGACGATCTCGCCGACCAGCGCCGCGGTGAGCGTGGCGACGGGCACCGCGAGGTAGTAGTCGAAGCGCTGCTGGGTGAACGTCGCGAGCGTCATGAGCACCATCCAGATGACGACGAGCAGCGCGTCCCCGCGGGGCTCGTCCTCCTGGACGTACCGACCGAGCAGGACCAGCCCGCCCGTCGCGGCCGCGTAGTAGGCGAGTCCGTAGGAGTTGAAGAGGAACTGCCCCCACTGGTCGCGCGGGATCGGCTGGGCCTCGCCGACGGTGCGCGCCTGCGCGGTCGCGTCCAGCCCGAACACGCGGAGGACCTGCCCGACGAAGTAGTCGAAGAGGCCGGGGGTCGCGACGGCCATCAGGCCGACGGCGACGACCGCCGCGCCGAGGATGACGCCGGGGTAGGCGAGCGGGGAGATCCCGCGGGCCTCGAGTTCCCGGGCGAGGACGCCCATGACCACCAGCCCGGCCGCGAGCGCGAGCATGAGCCCCGGCTGTAGGATCGAGAAGTCGGTCGCGGTGATCGCGACCGTGGAGGTGCGGATCGAGACGAGCAGCGCCGCGACCACGAGCATGACGACCCCGGCGATGGCAACGTGCTCCGGGCTGCGCCCGCGGAGGTACGTCACGACGAGGTGGACCAGGAGGAATGGCCCGAGGATGCCGAGGATGAGGACGCCCGGCGGCCACACCCAGACGTACATCGCGATGCCGAGCCCGGCGAGCGCGGAGTAGAGGAGCGTCCCGCGGAGCGCGTCGAAGTCGCGCTGGGTGAACTGTTCGTAGATGGGCTTCTCGCGCTCGGCGACGGCGACGGCGACGACGACGCTCAGCACTGCGACCGCCTGGAAGAGCGCCTCCGCGGCGTGGTGGTCGGAGAAGCCGACCAGCGAGCGCCAGAGGAACGCCCCCGGCGTCAGCGCGAGGACGACCACGGCGATGACCCCGCCGAGACGGCCGCCGAAGCGCCTGCCGAGGTAGTAGCCGGGGATCGCCGTGAGGGCACCGATGACCGCCGGGGCGAACAGCAGCGTCATCGCCGTCGCCTCCGACTGCGGGCCGGGGTAGAACAGGCCGACGACGATGGCGGCCGTCGCGACGAGCTGGTCGTAGAACGTCCCGAACTGCCCCGACGCCGTCCCGTAGGGGAAGTAGGTCCACGGGTCGAAGGGCATCGTGAACGGCCAGTTCCGGACGGAGTACGTCGTCGTGCGGAGGTGGTACCAGGCGTCGTTACCGTTGAACAGGACCCGACCGTCGATCAGGAAGTTCTCCCACGACTGCACCCGTATCCAGAGCATGTATGCGAGGAGGAGGGCGAGCACGGGAACGTGGTACAGCTCCTGCACGCGGTCGAGGACGGCGTCCGTGTCGAGCGAGAGCCGGTCCTCCTGCTCCGTGCGTTGGCTCATTGAACTGAGGAAGTCCCAACGCGCCCATAAGCCTTCTGACCTCACGTCAGTCGTGAAAGAAATCGGAGCGCCGCGAGCGCGGCGCTCTCGAGGACGCGGCGCGTTCGAGGGGGCCGTCGGGAAAGGAAAACGCCATTGTACCGCCCGGAAGTGGTGACGACCATGCGCGTCTCGGTCGTCGTCTGTACGCACACCACCGACCGCTACCCCGACCTCCGCGAGGCCGTAGAGAGCGTGCTCTCGGGCACCTACGAGGACCGGGAAGTCATCGTCGTCAGCGACGGGAGCGAGGCCGTCTACGAGCGCGCGCTCGACGACTACGGCGACCGCGAGGACGTGCGGGTCCACCTGCAGGAGCCGAACGCCGGGCTGCTGGCCGCGCGCAACGCCGGGGCCGCCGTCGCCGAGGGGGACGTGGTCGCGTTCATCGACGACGACGCCCTCGCCGACGAGCGCTGGCTGGAGGAACTCGTCGCCGCGTACGACGCGGGCGGCGAGCGTGCCTGTTCGGACCCCGGTCGGGGGAATCCGGCTCGCGATCGCGTGCTCGCGGCGGGCGGGAAGATGGTCCCCGAGTGGGTCGCCGGCCGCCCCGGGTTCCTCCCCGCGGAGTTCTACTGGCTCGTCGGCGTCACCCACCGGGGGTTCGCGGACGGTCCGGGCGAGGTCCGGAACACGTTCGGCTCGAACATCTCGTTCCGCCGCGAGGTGTTCGACGAACTGGGAGGCTTCGACACCGACATCGGCGGACGCAGGGGCGACAGGCACCTCCAGGGCGGCGAGACGGAGCTCTGCGCCCGCCTCCGCGCGGAGTACGGGACTGGCGTCTACTACACGCCGGACGCCGTCGTCGCACACAAGATCTTCGACTACCGGACCGACCCGCTGTGGCTCGTCCGGCGGGCGTTCTGGCAGGGGTACTCGAAGCGGGGGATGGAGGTGTTCGTCCCCGAATCGACGGGGGAGGAGGGCGAGTTCCTCGGCGACCTGTTCACCCGGTTCGTCCCCTCGCGCCTGCGGGGGCTGGTCGCCGACCCGTCGACGGAGCGGGCCGCCCAGTTACTCGCCCTGCTCGTCCTGACGGCGGCCGTCGGGTTCGGGTACCTCTACGGCTACGTCAAGTGGCGGTGAGTCGGATCGCCCGTCGGCGCGACGACCGACGGCGACCGCCGTCGGTCCCGTCAGTCGTCCTGCTGTGCTGACCCCGACCGGCCGCGGTCGGCGATCCCGCCCAGCAGCCACTCCCTGTAGCCGAGCACGCGGCGCTCGTGCTCGTCGCCCGGGATGCGCCGCTGGGTCTGTGCGTAGTTCACGAGGGTGACGAGGAAGACGCCGCCGACCGTGTTCCCGAGGAGGACGGGGAACACGAAGTCCCAGAGCACCGGGAGCACGGCGGCCCCCTCCTCGAAGACGTAGTAGAACGCGTCGCAGGTGGAGACGACGACGTGGTACAGTTCGGCGACGGGGATGCACAGGAAGATCACGAACACGAGGACGAACCGGGTGACCGAATCGCGCGACGCGTGGAGGAGCCAGACCAGCCCCGCGACGAGCCACCCCGCGAACACGGCCTTGAAGAAGAGGTCCCACCACGGGGTCTCGACCGCCTTCGAGGCGAACTCGGCACCCACCTTCGCCACCTCGGGCGTCATCACGCCGCTGTGCGCGAGCACGAACGCGCCGAGCGCCGCGCCGGTGACGTTCGCCACCAGCACGACGCCCCAGACTCGGAGGAGCGACGGAACGCTGATGACGCGGGTCAGCGTGAGCGCCACGGGGGGCAGCGTGTTCTCCGTGTACAGCTGGTAGCGACCCATGATGATGTAGACGAACCCGACGGGGTACAGCAGGCTCCCGAGGAGGTGGGTCCGGTCGTTCGGGACCGCCGCGGTCAACACGGCGTGCAGCAGGAACGTCAGCGTGATCGCGAACCCCGCGGCGAGCCCGCTGAAGAACAGCTCCCGGCCGGACGAGTCGATCTCGGCGTTCGCCGAGGCGACGATCCGCTGGAAGATCTCGTCCGCCGAGAACATGTCGCGGACGGCCTCGCCGGCCGCCGGCGCGCCGCTCGCCGATTGATCGATCGCTTCCCTGACGTCCTCCTTCCCGTCGTCCTGACTCATTGTCTCTGGGTGCGCCGGCGCTCGGTGGTTCCTCCACGCGACTCCGCGACGTACCTGGGTGAGAACACCCCACGCCCCTTACGTCCCTCGGCTAGCTCACATCCCCGTGGGTGTTTCGAAGGGTTCGCGATTCACTCCCGGTACTCGCTGCTCTCGTGGTCCCAGATGAGATCGAAGTAGCGGTTGAGACCGGCGACGAACGCGCCGTTCTCGGTGATGACGGCCTCCCGGAGGTGGTTCGGCACGTCGTCCGCCTGCACGAGGAGGATGGCCGTCCCGTCGTCGTAGTCCATGGTCGGGTCGGCGAGCGTCCCGCGAAACGGCAGCGCTTCGAGGCTGAAGCGGATGCCGATCTCGGGGTACTCCCGCTCGATGTACTCGACGAGTTCGGCCTGTCGCTCGCGGTTCGGGGGCGAGAGGTTCCCGGGGTGGAGCATGAGCACCCGCACGTCGAGTCCGCGCTCGACGGCGTCCGCGACGGCCGGTTCCACCGTCTCGATGTACTCGAAGGCCTTCGTGAGGACGCGCACGCGCTCGCGGGCCTCGTGGTAGATTCGCTTGGTCTCCGTCTCGCTCGGCTCGCCCACGTCGACGACGTAGAACAGTTCCTCCGCGGCGGTGACCTCCTGGCCGGCGCGCTCGAAGCGCGGGCCGAACTCCGCGAGGAACGCCTCCCGCTCGGCCTCGATGTCCCGGACGAACTCCTCGTAGGCCTGGCGCTGGTTCTCCTCGGCCCGGTCGAGGATCTCCTCCGGCGGTCGCGGGAGGTACTGTTTCGGACGGCCCGGGATGACCTTCACGAACCCCCGGTCGGCGAGCGCGTCGAGCACGCCGTACACCCGCGCCTTGGGGATGCCCGCCGCCTCGGCGAGGTTGGGAGCCGTCGTCCGCCCGAGCGAGAGCAGTTCCGTGAGGGCGGTCCGCTCGTACTCGGTCAGCCCGAGGCGCTCGAACACGTCCGTCTCGCTCATACCCGCCACTCACCCCGGGGGACCGTAAGCGCGCCGATGAGCGGGGAAACCGTCTCCTCCCAAAGATCTATATGCGATGCTCCCTAGTTACTCGGATAACGAGTAACCATGGCAGATCAAGACCGCCGCGATGACGATCGGCATCACCTGGACGAGCTCGAAGACGGGTGCGGGTGCGCCGAGGTGTGGGAGCACCTGAGCGAGCAGCGCGAGAAGGCAGAGGCGGCCCGCCAGGAGACGGCGGGCGCGACGCGGTAACGTCGGATACGTCGGGGTGGACGGCGGCGATCGGCCGAGGGGTTTTTGCGAGTCGGTGGACGACTTCAGGTAATGACCGACTCGCAGGTGTGCGTCCTCGTCCCGACCTACCAGGAAGGCGAGACCATCGGTAGGGTCGTAGACGGGTTCCGGGAGCAGGGGTTCGACAACGTGCTCGTCGTCGACGGGCACTCGACCGACGGGACGCAGGACATCGCCCGTGAGCACGGCGCGCGCGTGATCGAACAGTCGAGGACCGGCAAGGGGCAGGCCGTCCGCGAGGCGCTCGACTACATCACCGCGCCGTACGTGTTGATGATCGACGGCGACGCGACGTACGACCCCGCCGACGCCCCGGCGATGCTCGAACCGCTACTCGACGGGCGCGCGCAACACGTCATCGGCGACCGCTTCGCGGACATGCGTCCCGGCGCGATGACCCGCCTCAACAGGATGGGGAACCGGTTCATCAACACCGCGTTCGAGGTCATCCACGGCCGGAACTTCGGCGACATCCTGAGCGGCTACCGGGCGTTCACCCTCGACTCGGTGCGACGGTTCGAACTCACCGCGAACGGCTTCACCATCGAGACGGAGCTCGCCGTCGAGTGCGTCAAGCACCGGGTCACCACGGCCGTCGTCCCGGTGAGCTACCACTCCCGGCCGGACGAGTCCGACACGAACCTCAGCCCGTTCAGCGACGGCGGGCGCATCATCGTCGCGCTCTACGCGCTGGCGAAGACGAACAACCCCCTCTTCTACTTCGGGAGCGTCGGCATCCTGCTCGTGCTCGTCGGCGCGACGCTCGCGGGCTACGTCGGGATCGAGTGGTTCACGCGGAACATCTCCCACGAGGCGATCGCCGTCGTCTCCGGCGTCGCCATCCTCCTCGGGGCGCAACTGCTCGCCTTCGGGGTCCTCTCCGACATGGTCGTGGTGGTCAACCGGGAGCAGACGCGCCGCCTGGAGGAGCTGAACGATCGGCTCGCGGCGCACTTCGACGAGTCGCGCCCCGACGACGGCCGGCGGGAGCGCGCCGACGGCGAGCGCGAGTCCCCCGCCGGGGACTACGAGCGCTCGCCGCTAGAACGGGACGAGCGAGCGTAGCCGTCCCAGGAAGCCGGGCGCGGCCCGCTGGCGCCGTTCCTCGAAGACCGGATGTAACGCGTTCAGTAGCTCTCCCTTGTGCTCGAAGTGCGCCGCCGAGGTCTCGTCGAGCGCCTCGGCGACGGTCATCGTTCCGCCCGACGCGTCGTACGGGATGGCTTCGTCGCCGACGGCGGCCCGGACGTCCGCCGCGTCGGCCGGAAACACCAGGTCCGCCCGCTCCAGTCGCTCGTCGAGCGCGGCGATGCCGAACGCCAGCGTGTCGGGTTCGTCCAGGTTGTCGTCGGTCGGGGGTCGAACGCCCATGAGCGGGAACTCGGGGCGACGCCTCGAAAAACCTGCGCAATTCCGGCGTCTCGTGGATCGTCGGCGAGGTGCGGCGGCCGAGCGTCCGGTAACTCGGCTTCGAACGGGCGGCGATCGACGCTTCTACCGCAACGAGTCGCGCGGACAACCCAACGGATATGGGCGTCTGGCCGATACGCCCTCTCATGACGGAGTACACCACGGTGTCGATACCGAAGCCGCTCGCGGAGCGGGTCGAGGAGACCATCGAGGGGACGAGCTTCTCGAGCACGAGCGACCTGGTCCGGTTCCTCCTGCGGAGCATCGTCATCCAGCACCAGCGGACCGGGGGCCTGAGCGAGGCGGAGTTCGAGGAGATCGCGAAGCAGCTTCGGGACCTGGGATATCTACGAGACTGACTCCGCCGGGGGCGTCGCGTCGAGGACCGTGAACTCGCGTCGACGCCCGCTCCGGTCGAAGGGGACGACGCCCTCCCACGGCGGGACGGCGACGAACACGACCTCGTGCAGGTCGTCGGACTTCTTCAGCCCGAGGTGTCCGTCCGGGTGCGAGACGAACCGGCCCTGCGTCCGCGGCGTTCCGAGGTCGACCCCGAAGACCGCGCGCACCGAGGGCGCGGTCTCCGGCATGTAGAAGTGCGTGAACACGGGGAGCTCCGGGTCGAGGTGGGAGACGCCGTCGAGCGACGCCGCGGGAGTGACCAGCAGCCCGATCGTCACCGATTCGGGATCACGCTCGCGGGCGAACTCCAGCAGTCCGTCGACCAGTCCGCGGGTGACGTAGATCACGGAGCACGATACGATTCCGAACATCTTAAGTTAGCTGACGAGTCTTATCCCGTGAGACAGTTTGTGACTATATTTTTTCTAAATTGAATTTGCTAACGTACAGTCTTTTATGACAAAAAATTTATGATTGTGCGCGCTGATTAGTATTCTGTATGTCCGACAACAGCATCGCGGAGTACGTGGCGGAGCACCCGAAGATGGCCGGCGTCCTGTTCACGGTCCTGCTGCTGCTCTCGCAGGCGGGGACGGCGATGGCCGGGTGGGGTACGGCGAACCCGGGTCCGTAATCAGTCGTCGAGAACGAGCGACGAACTCCAGATCAGCCGACCGTCGAGCCGAACCGGCGAATCGTCGAGCGAGAGAAACGCTTCGAACTCTTCTCGGGTGAGCGAGAACGTCCGCAGTTCACCGGGGATCAGCGAGCACGTCTCGTAGCCCTTCATGGCGGGGGTGAACGTCGTGCCCATCCCCGCGCTACCGGTCGGGTAGGTCCGGATGGTCACCTCGTACCGGTCGCCGGCCGACTCGACGGTCGAGAGGACGGGTACGAGGCTCTCGGCGTGGGCGATGTCCACGTTCCCGTCCCCGACGACGAGGTACTGTCCGCCGACGACGCTCTCCTCGCGCGCGACGTCGAGCGCGGCCCGGAGCGTGAAGCCGCTGTTGAGCAGGCGCGCCATCGTCCGCCCGACGGCGGTCGCGCCGGTGTTGATGACGGGATCGAGCGTGGCGACGCCGCCGATGGCCCCCGCGTCGATGAGCGCCATCCCCTGTTCGTAGGAGGCGCAGGCGTTGAGGAAGAACGCGTTCATGCCGACGGCGTCGAGCGTCCGGGCGTCGAGCAGTCCGTCGGAGCACTGGAAGCCGCCGTCCTCGATGTGGCCGATGTAGTGGAAGTAGTCGATCTCGGATTCGAGGACCAGGCGGAGTCGGTCGGTCGTCAGGTCCCGGTAGACCGTCACGTCGAAGGGGAGGTTCGCGCGCGACCCGTAGACGCCGCGAGCGTCGTCGTGCTCGTCGAGCATCGACTCGTCGTTACAGACGACGACGATGCTCAGGTCGCCGCTCTTCGGGCGCTGCTCGAGGCGGTTGCGGAACGCGGTCGGGGACGCCTTGGTGGCACCGACGGGTGCGTCGGTACCGACCCAGACCTCCTCCAGGGAGTCCGTCTTGGCGGGCCTGACCAGGCGCGGGCGAGCGGCGTTCCCGGTCGTGCGCGCCGCCTCGCCCCGGACCGGCTCTCCCCGCATGAACATCTCGATCGACTCCGCCGACGCGGCCGTGGCGACGGGGGTGTGTCCCGCGGGCGTGCGGATCACCGCGAGGTCGTCGGCGAGAAACGGGAGCGCCTCCACGCCCGACGGGATCGGCTCGACGTGCGCGGTCTGCTTCCACGTCGGCGCGTGCGGCGCGAGCGCCTCGAACGGGACCGAGAGGTACGACTCCAGCTGTTCGGCCAGCGGGCGGTCGTACAGCGCGGCGAAGTCGAGGTCCGCGTCGAGGTGACGCTCGACGATCCGGCGTTCCGCGAGGTCGACCGGATAGATCCCCTCGGTGCGCACGAGGCAGTCCAGGAAGAAGACGTGCTTGAGGACCCGCTCGACCTCGCGCTCGTAGCCGTCGGGGCCGTCGAGCGGGTAGGCGAAGCCGTCGTCGGTGACGAGTCGTGGCTCGTCGCCGGGAACGACCCGCGCGCCCAGGTAGTAGGCGAGCGGCGCGGCGACGAACGCCGCCGAGAGCGACGGCGGCAGTTCGAGCGTCACGCCCGTCTCCGGCACCGACAGCCCGTCGGGTATCGACAGCTCGTCGCCGAGTTCGATCGCCGGCGGATGTCCGCGCAGGGTGGGAAACGAGCGCTCGCACGTGGTCGTCTTCAGCGCCGATCCGAGGTACGATATCGCCGTCATCACGTCCTCCGGGTCGTCGGTGGTGGTGATCGTCGCGGCGGGGCGCTCGTGGTACGAGCGGGCACCGACGATCACCTCGCGCTCGCGGTCGAACTCGATCGTCGTCGAGCCGTCGTCGAGGTGCACGGTGCAGGGTCCCTCGACGCGGAGGTAGAGCTTGACGGGGGCACTCAGTTCGACGTGGTAGACGCCGGCGGGGAGCGTTCGGTCCTCGAAGTGCGTCACCTCGTGGACGAGCGCGCCGTCGGGGTCGCGGACGTAGGTGGCGACGACCTGGGGGAGCGACACGGCGCTCGTGGTGAGCGCCGCCGCCGCGTCCACCGGAAGGGCGATGCGGTGCGGGGAGACCGACCGCGGTTCGACGGACGTGGCCGTAGCGAGGTCACACTGACGCCGCTCGATGCTGTCCGTGATCCGAACGCCGTCGCCTGCCGGCAGCGGTTCGACGGCGACGAACGTCACGGCAGCTCAGCCTCCACGCCCGACGGGATACCCATGACTACCTGTGTAGTGTCGGTGAACGATAAAAACCCTTCGCGTGGATCGCGGAAACTCGTCCGGGGCGCTAGCCGAAGACGAACTCGCGAACGGTCCTGGCGTAGAGCGCGGGGGTCCGCCGTCTGCCGTTGGTCACCGCGTCGCGGACGGCACGCGTCGCGTCCTCGTGGACTCCCTCGCCGTGTCCGACCAGCACGCGCTCGACGTCGAGGTCGGCGAGTTCCGTCGGCGGGAGCGGCCGGAGCATCGGGTGGACGCCGATGCGCTCGTCCGACGTGCAGAAGTACGGGGCGGTCCCGAGCGCGTCCGCGACGACGAGCGTCCCGTCGGTCTCGTCGTAGAGGTACGCCTCCCGCCAGACGGGCCAGTCGACGAGTTTGTGCACCCGGAACCCCGTGCCGTCGAGCGACGTCTCGACGTCGTCGATCGGCACCTCGAGTTCGGCGTCGACGTTCGACATCCACGACGGACGGTGGACGGCGACGCCGTGACGGCGAGCGATCGTCGCCGCGTCGCGCCTGTGTCGGTCGAGCAGGAGCACGACGCCCCGAACGGTCCCGAGGTCGGAGAGCAGGTCGTCGAGCCCGCGCGCGTCGACGGGATCGACCAGCCACACCTCGCCGTCAGTCGCGAGGGCGTGGCTCGCGCGTTGCATCCGCTCGTCGGGGTAGGCGAGCCAACCGACGCCGCCCTCGAAGCGGTCGATCTCCCGGAGGGACGTCGGACCGGACCCTTTCATCGGCATGGGATCGAGTTGGTCCGCGCGGGACATATATCGTCTGATGTGCGCCGCCGACCGGGGTGCGCACTCGCTCTCCTCACGCCTCGGGCTCTCCCGGAGCCTCGCACGTTTATGCCGCGGGCGGCCCAACGTTCAGGGTATGCTCTCGTCCCTTCGCTGGCTCGCCCTCGAGGTGAAGTACCTCGACCCCGCGGGCGAGTTCTACGAGCGACACCTCGACCTCCCGCTCGCCGAGCAGCGCGAGGCGGAACTCGTCTTCGACGCGGGCGGGACCGACCTCGTGCTCCGCCGCCCCTCGGGCGTCCCCCGCGGCGGGCTCCACGTCCACTACGCGTTCGCGACGCCGCCCGACCGCTACGACGACTGGTGGGAGCGCCTCTCGAGGCGGTTCGACCTCACCGAACACCGCTTCGGGAGCGCCCGCTCGCTCTACTTCTACGACCTGGAGGGCAATTGCGTCGAGATCGGCCAGCGCGGCGAGGGCGACCGGGACATCGCGGGGATCTTCGAGGTCGTCCTCGAGGTCGAGGACCTCGACCGGGCGGAGGCGTTCTACACGACCCTCGGCCTGGACGTGACGAACAGGGGCGCAGAACGTCGGCGGGTCCGCCTCACGACCGGCGCGTTCGACCTCGAACTGTGGGAACCGCACCTCGGGCTCGCCGACGCGCGCGGCGGCGTCCACGCGGACGTCGGGATCGAGGCCGAGGATCCGACGGCCGCGGCCGAGCGCGTCGGCGGACAGGCCTGCGACGTCGAACCCCTCGCGGAGGGCGTGCGCGTGCGCGACCCCGACGGCCACTACGTGACGCTCGTCCCGTGACGCGCCGGGCGATCAGCCCAGCCGGTCGGTGTCGATGCTCACGCCCTCGGGCGTGACGACGAGGAAGCGCCGGAAGTGGACGAGCTGGCCGCCCTCGTCGCGCACGTCGCGGGCGAACCCCGACGCGAGTTCGTTCAGGTCCCCCTCCACGGCCAGGACGAGCACCGCACCCTCCCGGACGAGGCGGGCCCACTCGGTCGGCGCGGTCGTCCCGTCGAGGACGCCGAGGACGACGCGACCGCTCGCGTCCGTCGCGTCGTCGATCTCGCGCTCGACCGTCCGCAGGTCGAGTTCGAAGTCACTCATACTCCTCCCTCTGCGCGCTCACGATAAAAACCCACTTTTTGCCGCGAGAGCGGCCGAAGGCCGCTCCCTGGCAAAACCTGGACTAAAACTCTCCTCACTCCTTCAGTCGCTGCGCTCCCTCGGGGGTTCTCGATCCGCTCGCTCGGCGCTTCGCTCACGGCCGGCGCTGCCGACCGTTCGCGTTGTCCGCGGGACTCTTCGAGTCCCGCGCCACTCGCGGGTGCCGCGCTGGTGTCGGCGGTGGTGCCCCCGGCCTGCCGGCCCACATATTTATATCAGAGAACGGGACCAGCGTCCGTGTGACGTGAGAGTCGTCGCGGGGCGCTCTGCGGTCGTGCGACGCCACGCCCCGCGAACCAGATCCCGCCCGCGGCGTCGCCTGTACGCCAACCTTTTGCTGCACTCGGCGGCGAAGCCGCGTCGCTGGCAAAAGCTGGAGCAAAGTCCTCCTCACCCCCTCGCTTCGCTCGGGGGTTCGTCACCGGAACGCGGCGCGTTCCGGTTGGCTCACGAGCGTTCCACCCTCGTGAACGTCGGTCCGCTCGTTCGCGCCCGTGGCGCTCACTCGCGGGTGCGCGACCGCCAACGCCCCGACGCATCTCCCGTTCGCAAGGACGTTTTGCCAGCGAAGCGCGCGGAGCCCAGCAACATCTCCACTGAACCCCCGCTCCCTCTTTGCGGTCGGTCGGCGGGTGCGGCCTCGCTCCGCTCGGTCGCGCGGACGACGGAACCTCCCGGCAGCGGCCGCACTACTCCCGCTTCACGCCCGGGTTCGTCACCGCGCCGTTGGCCGCGGAGTCGAAGTCCCGGCCGTACTTCGCCAGGACGCCGGAGGTGTAGGGCGGTTCCGGCTGCTCCCGGTCGTCGAGGCGCGCGTCGAGTTCCTCGTCCGTGAGGTCCACCTCCAGGGTGCGCTCGGGAACGTCGACGCGGATCGTGTCGCCGTTCTCGACCGCGGCGAGCGGCCCGCCGACGAACGCCTCGGGCGCGGCGTGGCCGATCATGGGGCCGCGGGTCGCGCCGGAGAACCGGCCGTCGGTGATGAGCGCGACGTCGTCCTCGTGGCCCTGCCCGACGACGGCGGCGGTGACGCCGAGCATCTCGCGCATGCCGGGGCCGCCGCGGGGGCCCTCGTTGCGGATGACGAGCACGTCGCCGCTCTCGACGCTCCCCTCCTGGACGTAGCGCATGGCCTCCTCCTCGTTCTCGAAGACGCGCGCCGGCCCCTCGTGGCGGTCCGCGTCCTTCTGGGTGACCTTCAGCACCGCGCCGTCGGGTGCGAGGTTGCCCTTCAGGATCTTGATCGCGCCCTCGTCGCTGAAGGGGTCGGAGACGGGTCGGAGGAAGTCCGCCTCGATACCGTCGTCGTCGGGGAGATCGAGTTCCTCTAACTCGGCCGCGATCGTCCGCCCGGTGACGGTCATCGCGTCGCCGTGGAACAGCCCCGCGTCCAGCAAGCGGCGGATCACGACCGGGACGCCGCCGGCCTCGTGGAGGTCCTGCATGACCCGCGTGCCGCCGGGCTGGAGGTTCGCGATCTTCGGCGTCCGCCTCGAGATCTCGTCGAAGTCGTCGATCGAGAGGTCGATGTCCGCCTCCGCGGCGAGCGCGAGCAAGTGGAGCACGGCGTTGGTCGAGCCGCCCATCGCCACCTGGAGCGCGATGGCGTTCTCGAAGGACTCCCGCGAGAGGATCTCGGAGGGTCTGCGGTCGCTCTCGACGCAGTCGAGGGCGAGTTCGCCGGCGCGCCGGGCGACCTCGTAGCGCCCCTCGCCCTCCGCGGGCGGGGAGGCGCTGCCGAGCGGGGCGAGGCCGAGCGCCTCGCTGATGGACGCCATCGTGTTGGCGGTGAACATCCCGCCGCAGGAGCCCGCCCCCGGACAGGCGTGGCGTTCGAGGTCGTCCAGTTCGTCCTCGGTCATGTCGCCCTGCGCGTACGCGCCGACGCCCTCGAAGACGTTCTGGACGGTGACCTCGCGCCCCTCGTGCTCGCCGGGGAGGATGGACCCGCCGTAGAGGAACACGGAGGGCAGGTCGGTTCGGATGGCGGCCATCATCATCCCGGGAAGGTTCTTGTCGCACCCCGCGACGGTGACGAGCGCGTCCATGCGCTCGCCGAAGGCGACGAGTTCGACGCTGTCGGCGATCACCTCGCGGGAGATGAGGCTCGCCTTCATCCCCTCGGTGCCCATCGAGATGGCGTCGGAGATGGTGATCGTGCCGAACTCGATGGGCATGCCGCCGGCCTCGTCCACGCCCTCGATCGCGGCCGCCGCCACGTCGTCGAGGTGGACGTTGCAGGGGGTGATGTCCGCCGCGGGGTTGGCGACGCCCACCATCGGGGAGGCGAGGTCCTCGTCGTCGAAGCCCATCGCGCGGAACATCGCGCGGTGGGGCGCGCGCTCCGGCCCCTCGGTGACTTCGCGGCTCCGCAGGTCCGCCGACTTCGCCGGTTTCGGCTCCCGGCGCGATTGCTGCTGGCTCATACCACCCGGAACGGCCGCGAGGGCATAAACGCCCACCCTCTGTCAGGATTTGCTGGAAGCCCGAGCGCCGCGGCGGTGGCGGCGACGGCGGCCGTGCTACCGCCAGACGGAGCGTGCGAATATGGCCCCTTGGGACAAGCTTAATGTACCCCCGACTCATGGACGAAGTACAATGTCCCAGACTACGGAGGGCACGTCGGATACCCCGGCGGGTCGAGTTCTTCCAGGGCACGCTGAGTAACTTCGACGAGATCAGCACTGCACAGATTTTCGACACGACGCTGCGCGACGGTGAGCAGTCGCCGCGGACATCGTTCTCCTACGACGACAAGCGGGAGATCGCCGCACGGCTGGACGCCATGGGGACCCACGTCATCGAGGCCGGGTTCCCGGTGAACTCCGACGCGGAGTTCGCCGCGGTCCGCGACATCGCCGCCGACGCGACGGCGACCGTCTGCGGGCTGGCGCGCGTGGTCGACAAGGACGTCGAGGCGGCCATCGACGCGGACGTCGACATGGTGCACGTCTTCGCGAGCACGAGCGACGTACAACTCGAGGACTCCATGCACGCCACGCGCGAGGAGGTCGTCGAGCGCTCGATCGCGTCGATCGAGCGCGTCCGCGAGGCGGGCATCGAGGTGATGTACTCGCCGATGGACGCCACGCGCACGGACACCGACTTCCTGATCGAGGTGGTCGAGGCGGTCACCGACGCGGGCGTGGACTGGATCAACGTCCCCGACACGTGCGGGGTCGCCACGCCGACCCGCTTCGCCAGACTCATCGCGACGATCCGGTCGCACACGGACGCGAAGATCGACGTCCACACCCACGACGACTTCGGGCTGGCGACGGCCAACGCCATCGCCGGCATGGAGGCCGGGGCCGCGAGCGCGCAGGTGAGCGTCAACGGCATCGGCGAGCGCGCCGGCAACGCCGCCTACGAGGAGGTGGTGATGTCCCTCGAGAGCCTCTACGGCGTCGACACGGGGATCGACACCACCGGTATCCGCGCGCTGGCGGACCTCGTCGAGGAGAGGAGCGCAATGCCGGTGCCGGCGAACAAGCCGATCGTGGGGGGGAACGCCTTCGCCCACGAGTCGGGCATCCACGCCGCGGGCGTCATCGAGAACTCGGCGACGTTCGAGCCGGGCGTGATGACACCCGAGATGGTCGGTGCGACGCGCGAGCTGGTGATGGGCAAGCACACCGGCACCCACTCGGTACGCGAGCGCCTGGTCGAGGCCGGCTACGAGCCGACCGACGACGAGGTGCGCGCGGTCACCCGGCGCGTCAAGGACCACGGCGCGGCCAAGGAGCGCGTCACCGACGAGACGTTCGAGCGCTTCGCGAGCGAGATCGGCGTCCGCCAGCCCGAGCGCGTCACGGAGGGCCCCCGGTAGGATGGTCCGCCAATCGATCCGCCACCGCCGAGCGCAGCGGCCGCGCCGGGCGGGACGGCGGCGGATCCGGCCGCGGCGACAGTATTGCCGACCGAGGAAGGTTTATGTCGGTGGAGTCCCCACGCCCGCTAATGACACGCGGCGTTCGCGGGGGTTCACACGCCCCGGTCGCGAGCGGCGCGTTCGACTCGATTCTCGCGATAATTGTAGGGGCCGCCTAGCCCCTACACCATCCATCCCCCGACGCTACTTGCCGTACCGACTTCGAGCAGCGACGCACGGTCATCGATGGACGCGAGCACACCACCACGAAGAACACGACGCGGAGGAACAGCATGAGTGAACCAGGCTCACGGGCGCAGGCGGCGGCTCCGCCGACGTCCGAGGAGGAGGGCGAACGAGAACGAGCCGACGCGGCGGCCGAGGCCGAATCGTCGGATCGGTCGTCGACAGCGGAGCGGACGACCGGCGCGACGGCAGTCGTCGCCGCGCTCGAGAGCGCCGGCGTCGAGCACGTCTTCGGCGTGCAGGGCGGGGCCATCATGCCCGTCTACGACGCCCTGTACCACTCGGACATCGCCCACGTGACGATGGCCCACGAGCAGGGCGCGGCGCACGCCGCGGACGCCTACGGGCAGGTGACGGGCGAGCCCGGCGTCTGCTTCGCCACGTCCGGCCCCGGCGCGACCAACCTCGTGACGGGTATCGCGGACGCCGACATGGACTCGGATCCGCTCGTCGCGCTCACGGGGCAGGTGCCGACGGACTTCGTCGGCAACGACGCCTTCCAGGAGACCGACACGGTGGGCGTGACCCGGCCCATCACGAAGGCGAACTACTTCGCGGACGACGCCGACGCGGTCGGCGACCTCGTCTCCGGGGCGTTCGCGCTCGCCGGCGAGGGCCGCCCCGGCCCGACGCTGGTCGACCTGCCGAAGGACGTCACGACGGCGGAGACCGAGGCCCGCCAGACGGAGCCGCCGGAGGAGCCGCCGGTCCCCGCCGCCGACTCCGAGGCGGTCGAGGCGGCTGCCCGCGCGATCGCCCGCGCGGAGAAGCCGCTGATCCTGTCCGGCGGCGGCGTCACGAAGGGCGAGGCGAGCGAGCAGCTGCGGCGGTTCGCCACCGCGTTCGAGATCCCGGTCGTGACGACGATGCCCGGCATCGGCACCTTCCCGGAGGACCACGAGCTGTCGCTGTCGTGGGCCGGGATGCACGGCACCGGCTACGCCAACATGGCGATCAGCCACACTGACTGCCTGCTCGCCGTCGGCACGCGCTTCGACGACCGCCTCACGGGCGGCATCGAGACGTTCGCGCCGGACGCCGAGGTCGTCCACGTCGACATCGACCCCGCCGAGATCTCGAAGAACGTCCACGCGGACTACCCGCTGGTGGGCGACGCGGGGACGGTGCTCGAGCAGCTGTACGACGCGATGTCGAACGGACCCGCCGCCGAGACGGTGCGGGCCGGCGACCGCTGGGGCGCGTGGCGCGAGCAGTGCGCGACGTGGAGGGAGGAGTACCCGTTGACCTACGACACGCCGGACGACGAGCCGCTCAAGCCGCAGTTCGTCGTCGAGGCGCTCGACGCGATCACGTCGGACGACGCGATCGTCACGACGGGCGTCGGGCAGCACCAGATGTGGGCGGCGCAGTTCTGGACCTACACCGAGCCGCGGACCTACGTCTCCTCCCACGGGCTCGGCACGATGGGCTACGGCCTGCCGGCCGCAATCGGCGCGAAGATCGCCGCGCCGGACCGGGAGGTCGTCTGCTTCGACGGCGACGGCTCGTTCCTGATGACGATCCAGGAGCTCTCGGTCGCGGTGCGCGAGAACCTGGACGTCACGGTCGTCGTGCTGAACAACGAGGCGATCGGGATGGTCCGCCAGTGGCAGGACGCCTTCTTCGGCGGCCGCCGGATGGCCTCCGAGTACCCGTGGATGCCCGACTTCGCCACCCTCGCGGAGGCGTTCGGCGCGCGCGGGTTCACCCTCGACTCGTACGACGACGTCGCCGACACGCTGGAGGCGGCGCTCGCCTACGACGGGCCGTCGGTCGTGGACGCCCACATCGATCCCGCCGAGAACGTCTACCCGATGGTTCCCAGCGGCGGCGCGAACGACCAGTTCGCCCTCTCGGAGGACCACCTGTGATGCGGGGACCGGCCCCCGAGGAGCGTCCCCGTCCGGCGGGTCGGCGCTCGGCGCAGGGCATCCGCGTCGACCCGCACGCGGAGGCGACCCACGAACCGCGGCGGACCGCCATCTCGGCGCTCGTCTACCACGAACCCGGCGTGCTGGCGAAGGTCTCCGGACTCGTCAGTCGGCGGCAGTTCAACATCGAGTCGCTGACCGTCGGGTCGACGACCAACCCCGAGACGGCGCGCATCACGCTGGTCATCGAGGAGCCGGAGCCCGGCGTCCGGCAGGTGGAGAAGCAGCTCCTGAAGCTCCAGCCCGTCATCTCGGTCCGCGAACTCGGAGGCGACGCCGTCCGGCGCGAACTCGTCGTGTTGAAGGTCCACGGCGACGAGCCCGACAAGGTCAACGCGATAACCCAGATGTACGACGGCCGGACGCTCGACGCCGGCCCGCGCACCATCACCGTCGAGATAACCGGCGACGAGCAGAAGATCGACGACGCGATCGACGCCTTCCGACAGTTCGGCATCCGCGAGCTCGCCCGGACGGGACAGACCGCGCTGGCGCGCGGCGACGAGTGGACGACCGACGCCGAGGAGGAGCGCTACGAACGCATGCGAACGCAGACGCAGACCAATGAGTGACAACGCGACCATCTACTACGACGACGACGCACAGTCCGACTACATCACCGACAAGACCGTAGCCGTCCTCGGCTACGGCAGCCAGGGCCACGCCCACGCGCTCAACCTCGCGGACAGCGGGGTCGACGTGGTGGTCGGCCTGCACGAGGGCTCCTCTTCGCGCGACGCGGCCCGCGAGGACGGCCTCCGGGTAGCCACCCCGAGGGAGGCGGCCGCCGACGCGGACGTGGTCGTGATGCTCGTCCCCGACACCGTCCAGCCGGCGGTGTTCGAGGACATAGCCGACGAACTGGAGGCGGGGAACACGCTGATGTTCGCCCACGGGTTCAACGTCCACTACAACCAGATCCGCCCGCCCGAGGACGTGGACGTGACGATGATCGCGCCGAAGTCGCCGGGTCACCTCGTCCGGCGCAACTTCGAGGCCGGCGAGGGCACCCCCGGCCTGCTCGCGATCTACCGCGACGCCACCGGCGAGGCGAGGCAGGAGGCGCTCGCCTACGCGCAGGCGATCGGCTGCACCCGGGCGGGCGTCATCGAGACGAGCTTCCGGGAGGAGACCGAGACGGACCTCTTCGGCGAGCAGGCGGTGCTCTGTGGCGGCATCACGGCCCTGATCAAGGGCGGCTACGAGACGCTCGTCGAGGCGGGCTACAGCCCCGAGATGGCCTACTTCGAGTGCCTGAACGAGATGAAGCTCATCGTGGATCTGTTCTACGAGGGCGGGCTGGCAGAGATGTGGAACTCCGTCTCCGACACCGCCGAGTACGGCGGGCTCACCCGCGGCGAGGAGATCGTCGACGACCACGTGCGCGAGAACATGCAGGGGATACTCGAGGGGGTCCAGAACGGCGAGTTCGCCCGCGAGTGGATCGCGGAGAACCAGGCGGGCCGCCCGAGCTACACCCAGCGTCGACAGGCCGAGATGGAGCACGACATCGAGGAGGTCGGCGCGCAGCTGCGCTCGCTGTTCGCGTGGGCGGAGGAGGAGGCGGACCGGACGCCGAAACCGCCGGCGGACGACTGAGACCAGACGATGACACGCGAACCAGCAACCGACACGACCGACACGACCGACGCGGACCGACGAACCGGGTCGCCGACCTACCGACGGACGCTCGGCGAGCTGAGCCACACGAACCCCTACACCGACGAGGCGTTCGGCGACAGCGTCGTCTACGAGCGCGGCCCGTTCGTCGCCGCCGACGGCGGGCGCGACCCGGCGCGCGAGCCCGCCGGGGACGACCCGACGCTGGGTGACGTCGACCACGAGCCGCCGCACGGCGAGGGGGTGAACCGCGTCCACGAGCGCGGCGAGGAGGCCCAGGAGCCCCGAGAGAGCGGCGCGAGCGGCGAGGGCCGCGGGGAGTCCGCGTGAACGTGAATAGCGTACGGCCCGTAGGAGTACGACGATGAGTCGGGGAACGCTCTACGACAAGGTGTGGGACCGTCACCGCGTGGGCACGCTGCCGAGCGGGCAGGATCAGCTGTTCGTCGGCCTCCACCTCGTCCACGAGGTGACCAGCCCGCAGGCGTTCGGCATGCTCGAGGAGCGCGGCCTGGAGGTCGCCCGCCCGGACCGCACGCACGCGACGGTGGATCACATCGTCCCGACGGCGGACCAGTCCCGGCCCTACGCCGACGAGGCCGCCGAGGAGATGATGTCGGCGCTGGAGTCGAACGTCGCCGACAGCGCCATCGACTTCGACGACCCGACGACGGGCCGGCAGGGCATCGTCCACGTCATCGGTCCGGAGCAGGGGCTCACCCAGCCCGGGATGACTATCGTCTGCGGGGACTCCCACACCTGCACGCACGGCGCGTTCGGCGCGCTCGCGTTCGGCATCGGGACGAGTCAGATCCGCGACGTGCTCGCCACGCAGTGCATCGCGCTGGAGAAGAAGCAGGTGCGCCGGATCGAGGTCACCGGCGAACTCGGCGAGGGCGTCACGGCCAAGGACGTGATCCTCGCGCTCATCCGCGACCTCGGCACCGACGGCGGCGTCGGCTACGTCTACGAGTACGCGGGCGAGGCCGTCGAGTCGCTGTCGATGGAGGGCCGGATGAGCATCTGCAACATGTCCGTCGAGGCCGGCGCGCGCACGGGTTACGTCAACCCCGACGGGACGACCTACGAGTGGCTGCGCGAGACCGACGCCTTCCGGGACGACCCGGAGCGGTTCGACCGACTGCGCGAGTACTGGGAGTCGATTCGCTCCGACGCGGACGCCGAGTACGACGACGTGTACGAACTCGACGGCTCCGCCCTGGAGCCGATGGTCACCTGGGGAACCACGCCCGGCCAGGGCGTCGGCATCTCCGATCCGATCCCCGATCCCGAGGACCTCCCGGACGGGAAGCGGGAGGTGGCGGCGCGCGCCCAGGAGCACATGCGCGTCACGCCCGGCGAGACGATGGAGGGCTACCCAGTGGACGTCGCCTTCCTCGGCTCCTGCACCAACGCCCGGCTCTCCGACCTGCGCGACGCCGCGCGCGTCGTCCGCGGGCGCGAGGTCCACCCCGACGTGCGGGCGATGGTCGTCCCCGGTAGCCAGCGGGTGAAGGCCGCCGCCGAGGCCGAGGGGCTGGACGACGTGTTCCGCGAGGCGGGCTTCGACTGGCGGGCCGCGGGCTGCTCGATGTGCCTCGGGATGAACGAGGACCAGCTGGTGGGCGACGAGGTCTGTGCCTCCTCCTCGAACCGCAACTTCGTCGGCCGGCAGGGCAGCCCCGAGGGTCGGACGATCCTCATGAGTCCGGCGATGGTCGCCGCCGCCGCCGTGACCGGCGAGGTGACGGACGTACGGGAGCTGCCGGAGGTGGCCGTCGCATGAGTCAGGGTGAGGGCGCGGAGCCCGTCCGCCGCGTCGAGGGGACGGGCGTCCCGGTCCGCGGCGACGACATCGACACGGACCAGATCATCCCGGCGCGCTTCCTGAAGGTCGTCACCTTCGACGGCATCGGCGAGTTCGCGTTCTTCGACCAGCGGTACGACAGCGCGGCTCCTCCGGAGCCGCGAGACGGAGACGGCGAAGCCGTCGAAGTGGACGACGAGCCGAAGGACCACCCGTTCAACGAGGCGCGCTTTCGGGACGCCTCGGTGCTCGTCGTGAACAGCAACTTCGGCTGCGGCTCCTCGCGCGAGCACGCCCCACAGGCGCTCATGCGCTGGGGGATCGACGCGGTGGTGGGCGAGAGCTTCGCCGAGATCTTCGCGGGCAACTGCCTCGCGCTCGGCATCCCGACCGTCACCGCCGACGCGGGGGCGATCGAGGCCCTCCAGGACTTCGTCGACGCGCACCCCGACGAACCGGTCGCCGTGGACGTGGCCGCAGAGCGCGTCAGCTACGACGACGTGACGGTCGAAGCGTCCGTCGACGAGACCCAACGCACCGCGCTGGTCGAGGGGAAGTGGGACACCACGGCCCTCATGGCCGCGAACGAGGAGGGGATCGAGGCCACGGCAGCCTCGCTCCCGTACGTCGATGACTGACCGGATCGCCGTCGTCCCCGGCGACGGGATCGGGCGGGAGGTCGTCCCGGCCGCCGTCGAGGTGCTCTCGGCGCTCCCCGTCGACATCGAGTTCGTCGAGGCCGAGGCGGGCGACCGCGTCCGCGACGAGACCGGCGAGGCGCTCCCCGAGGGGACGGTCGAGGTCGTCAGCGGGGCCGACGCCACCCTGTTCGGCGCGGCCGGGGAGACCGCCGCGGACGTGATCCTCCCACTACGGGCCGCGGTGGGGGGGTACGCGAACGTCCGGCCCGCCCGGGCCTACCCCGGCGTGGACGCGCTCAAACCCGAGACGGACCTCGTGTTCGTCCGCGAGAACACCGAGGGCGTCTACGCGGGCATCGAGAGCGAGATCGCGCCGGGCGTGACGACGCTCACCCGCGTCGTCACCGAGGAGGCCTCCCGGCGCATCGCCGAGTTCGGCTTCGACTACACCGAGGCGCGCGGCGACGACGTCACCGTCGCGCACAAGGCGAACGTGATGCGCACCACCGACGGGCAGTTCCTCGACGCGGTGCGCGCCGTCGCCGACGAGCGCGGCGCGGCCCACGAGGAGGCGCTGATGGACGCGCTCGCGATGCACCTCGTCCTCCGCCCGGAGGAGTACGGCGTCGTGATCTGCCCGAACCTCGCGGGGGACGTGCTCTCGGACCTCGCGGCGGGGCTCGTCGGCGGGCTCGGCCTCCTCCCGAGCGCCAACGTCGGCGACGACAACGCGCTGTTCGAACCCGTCCACGGCACCGCGCCGGACATCGCCGGCGAGGGGATCGCCAACCCCGTGGCGACGATCCTGAGCGCGGCGATGCTGCTCGAACACCTCGGGCACGACGAGGAGGGCGCGCGCGTCCGCTCGGCGGTCGAGGCCGTCCTGGAGGACGGCCCGCGCACGCCCGACCTGGGCGGGAGTGCGACTACCGAGGACGTGACCGACGCGATCGTCGGACGGCTGGGCTGACTACTCCCCCCTCTCCCCCTCGCTCGCCGCTTCCCTGATCTCGTCCCACCGTCCGCGATCCTCCAGGAACGCCTGCAGGCGTTCGGCGTACTCCGCGACGAGCGCGTCCGCCCGCCGCACCTTCTCCTCGTCGAAGCTGTCGCCGCCGCCACCGCCGAGGCCGAGCGCGCTCTTGATGGAGCCGAACAGTCCGCCACCGCCCCCGCCGCCGGAGGAACTGCCCGCGCCCGCGCCGCCCGCCCCCATCGGTCCCCGGTTCGCCATGCGCTCCAGTTCGGGGACGACGGCGGGGAGGCTCTCGGTGTTCCCGACGAGGCGCGCCCGCTCGGGGTCCTCGGGGTGTTCGATCTCGAACTCGGTCGCGGTCATGATCAGCCCCCACTGCTGTCGGGTGAACTCGGAGGCCTCGATGCGCTCCTCGAACGCCCGGTCGGTCGCCATGCGCGCGCCGACGATGCGGTCGGTCCAGTCTGTCATACCGGCCGTTGGATCCGCCGGGCTATCAAACCCCGCTCGCTAGAAGTCCGGGAGGTCGTCGGGCGCTTCGAACTCGGACTCCCAGTCGATGTACTCCTCCTTGAGCACGTCGGAGACGACCTGACCGAGTTCGGTCAGGCCGGCGTTGATGGCCGACACCTTGCCCCAGGAGTCGAGGTCGGGGTGGAGGTCGCGCTCGCGCCAGTCCTCGGGGAGGCCGGGGGCGTGATAGCCCACCCGCCCGGCGAAGTCGTCCCAGAAGAAGTCGAACTCCGAGACGAGATCGAGGTCGAGGACGATCCCCCACTCCGTCTCGCCGACGTCGGTGTGCTCGCGCCACTCGTTGAACGACCGCTCCCACGCGCCGTCGCGGAGGAACGCCTCCAGTTCCTCGCGGCGGTACTCGTCGCCCATCACGTCCGCGTCCGCGTAGTCGTCGGGGTCGAGCGCGTGCTGGAGTTCGGGGGGGTCGGGGGCCTCCGCGTCGAGACTCATGGACCACCGTAGGGACGCCGAGGGCAAAAGCGTGCGTCAGACCCGCCGCGCGACGACGGCGAGGTGATCGTCGTGGAACGGTTCGAGGCGGGCGGTCCCGAGCACCTCGTAGCCCGCCAGGTCGTCGAGGAAGGCGTCGAAGACGTCGGCGGGGTCCGCGGTCACGTCCTCGCTGCGCGCCTTCACGGCGGCGAGCAGGCGGCCCCCCTCGCGGAGGAACCGCCGGTTCGCGGTCGCGACGCGCGCCTGCCCGCGGGTGGCGACGTCCTGCACGATCGCGTCCACCGGCTCGACGACGTGCGCGTACGTCTCGGGCCTCCGCGCGTCCTTGAGCAGCGGGAAGAGGTTCGGGCGGGACTCGGCGACCGAGAGCAGGTCGCGGGCGGGGCGGGCGGCGAACTCGACCGCGTAGGTCGGGCCGGCGAAGTCGGCGACGTGGCTCGCCGTCGTCCCGGAGGCCGCGCCGAGGTAGAGGACGGTCTCGCCGCCCGCGAGGCCGGTGTCCATCCCCTTCTCCAGCATCGCGCCGAGCTTCGAGCGGCGGGCGTCCCACAGCCGCCAGCCCCCGTCGGTCGGCTCGCCGTAGACGGGTTCGCCACGGGTCGCGAGGCGCTCCCGACCGTCGAACGGCCGGCGCTCGACGCCCGCGGGTAGCGACGGCGTCACGCCTCCCGCCCCCGGATGCGCTCGATGCGCGCGTCCAGTTCCGCCGCCAGTTCGGGCTTCGGGTCGCCCGAGTAGTAGTCCACCCGGGCGGCGATCGAGAGCTTGCCCGCGAGCGCCCGCGCGGCCGACCCCCGCTGATCCGGGCGGGTCCCCTTCACGTACTCGTGGACGTAGATGACGCCGTGTTTCGGCGACGGCCCGCGGCCCCGCAGGTGGGCGAACAGCGCGTCCTCCGCGCCCAGCACCTGCACGGTGCCGCTCGGCTTCTTCGCCAGCGCGCCGAGGCCCCCCGCGAGGGCGATCAGCCGCGCGGCGAGCACCGGTCCGGCCAGCGTCGAGAGGTTCGGCGCGACCTCGGGGGCGGTCCGCTCGACGTACCCCCTGAGCGCCTCGCTCTCGTCCGCGAGGTCGGCGACCCGCGCCGCGAGCGCGACGAGGCGCTCGTCGGTCGGGCCCGCCGGATCCGCCTCGGCCACCTCGCGGGCGTACTCGACGCCGGTCCCCGCGTCCTCGAAGCGGCTGCCCGCCCACTCCGCGACGCGCTCGGCGAGTTCGTTCGCCACGCGCTCGGCGTCGTCCATCGCGCGCACCGCGTGGACGAGCTGGCGGTCGTCCGCGCTCTCGCGCTCCCGGACCGCCTCGCGGGCGGCGGCCGTGGTCGCCTCGCGGAGCAGGGCGTAGTACTCGTCCTCGTCGGCGGCGAAGCCCGTCTCGACCGCCAGCGCGGGCCAGTCTGCCGGTGACTCCGCGGAACCCGTTTCGATGGCTTCGCGCGCACCGTCGAGGTCCCCACGACTCACCCCCTCGAACCAGCACGCTCCCGCCGGAGTGTCCTCACTCATGCATCGTTCGTGTAAGGGGTGAGAGATCAGTTCACGGTTTCGACTCGCTATGCCCCCTCGGTCGGCGGAGCGTGGTTCACCTCTCAGAGAGCGGCGAACGCGTCAAAGTATCGTCGGGGAAGGGACGACCCCCGTCCGTGTCGCGTCGCACCGGTGGACGCCAGGAACGTTTCCCCTCGTTACAGCGGCAGGCCCGCGGCGTCCATCGGAGAATCCGGTCGTCGTCGGACGCCGGTGATCCCCTCGAGTCGCGGTTGCTCGTCGTGAAGTAGAGACTGGCCGCTCGGGCGACGACGCTGCGGATCCGACCGAACTCGTCCGCGAACAGCGCCTCGTCCGTTCGCACCGTTCGATGGTCGTCGGCAAACGTGATACAGCGGAGGTGTTTCCCCGCCAGGTTTCCGAAGTAGAACGCGCCGCGGTAGAACTCGGCGCTCGCGGGTGCGATCGTCGGCGTGTACGAGACGAGAGGATCGGTGAATCGGGGGTCGTCGCTCGGCCCGGTTACCTCCGGCCAGCCGTAATTGTGGCCCTGCTGGATGAGATTTACCTCGTCGTCGGTGTCGGGTCCGTGCTCCGTGCTGTATAGCTCCCCTGTTTCGGGGTGAAAGGCGAGCCCTTCGGGATTCCGGTGTCCGTAGCTGAAGACGGCGGTTCCGAAGGGATTGTCCGCGGGTACGGAGCCGTCAGGGTCGAGCCGAAGGATCGCACCGTGGAGCGTCTGCGGATCCTGGGCCTTCGTCCTTTCCTGTGCATCGCCGCACGTCACGTATAGCTTACCGTCGGGACCGAAAGCGAGGCGACCGCCGTCGTGTGTGCTCGCGCCGGGAATGTCGTCGAAAATAACGTCACCTCGGAGCAGACTGCCGTCCTCCAGGTGACACCTGATAATCCGGTTTTTGATGCCGTCGTCCTCGTACGTCTGGTACAAGTACATCGCCCGGGAGGCGGGAAACGCGGGTGAAAGCGCCAGACCGAGGAGTCCCCCCTCACCGATCGCCCGCGTGTCGGGGAACTCCGCGAGCGTGTCCACGCTCCCGTCGGGACGGAGGCGATTGACTCTCCCCGGTCGTTCGGTGAAATACAGCGTTCCGTCGGGACCGAACTCCACACCCCACGGGACCTCGAGACCCGAAGCGACCGTTTCGACGCCCGAATCGCGAGAACCGTGGTCGCGGTGGCGGGTAGTCGCTCCGGCGCGACCGCTCACGAGACCGACTGTACAGAGACTCCCGACGCCGCTGAGCCACTGTCGGCGTGATATACCCATGGAAAATACATTATTATCGATAGTATATTAAATTAATTACGAAGATAGTGGTTCCATACTGTAGCACGCAGGTCGCCGTCTCGTCGAGGCGGTCGAGCAGCGTGTGGAGAGATAGCGGGGGTGCTCGTGCGACACACGGGCGTACTCGGAGAAACGTCGAACGCGGATTCGCGAGGGGCCGGGAAGGGGGGCGCACTCCGATACCCGCCGGGCGTATTCGGTGCGCGACCGGGTACCGGTGGCGGGATCGGGAACACGTCTTCTCGGCCGACGCGTCACCGGAGGTGATCGAGCACGGGCCGGTCGAACCGTCTCCCCCTACTGACGACCACCTCGTGTCCCAGCCCGTCGAGGCGCTCGAACGCGCCGTCGGGGAGGGCGTCCGCGGTCCGGCGGAACGCCCGCTCGGCGAAGAAGGGGTCGCGCGTCCCGCCGACGACGAGCGTCGGCGCGTCGATCTCGTGGAGGCGGTCGCGCGCGTCGTGCGCGAGGCACGCCCGCGCCGAGACGTCGAAGTCGATCGCGGTCGGCGGGATCTGTGAGAGCAGGTCGTAGGGGTAGGTCGCCGCGCGCAGCAGGCGGCGGCGCGCGCCGACGGCCACGGCGTCGACGCCAGCGCGGTAGACGCGCCCCCACTCGCCCGCGGCGGCCCAGTCGCGCCACCGCTCGACCGTCGCGCGTCCGCGGTCGCTCAGGCGGGCGGCCGCGAGCCCGAGGACGACGCGCGCCGCGAGGTCCGGCCGGTCGGCGGCGAGGTGCTGGACGACGAACCCGCCCATCGAGAGCCCGAGGAGGTTCGCCGGGGCGAGGTCGCCCTCGCCGAGCGCGTCGGCGAGGGCGTCCGCCATGTCGCGCGTCGTCGTCCTCGCCGGCAGGCCCGCGGGTCGGCTGAGCGCGTAGATCGGCCCCGGGTAGCCCCGTCGGCGGAGGCGCGCGCCAAAGGCGGCGACGGCCCCCGCGAACCAGAGGGCGTCCGTCACGCGGAGCAGGGGGTCGTTGAGGCCCGTGACGACGACGAGCGGCGGCGCGGCGCTCGTCTCGGCCGGCGGGCCGACGTGGACGAACGGGTGATCGCGCAGTTCGCCGAGGCGCACGTCGAGCATTCGCTACCGGACGTGACGGGCGAGCGGTAGAAAAGTGCGCTGCCGGCGTTTCGACGCCCGTGCGCCGCCCGAACCGCCGCCGCTCGGATCAGAGCACGCCGAAGCCGAACATCGGGCCGAACAGGGCGTGGAGGCCGACGCCGACGAGCAGCGCCGGGATCGTCGTGTAGATGCTGGCGACGACGGCGGCCTTCTTGTCGATGGCGATGAGCGGGAACAGCGCGTCGCCGTCCTGGCTGATGGCGTTCGCGGTGAGCGCGGAGAACGGGATCGCGCCCTCGGCGTACGCCGTCGCGAGGACGATCTGAGGGCCGCAGCCGGGGATGAGGCCGAGGGCCGCGCCCGCGATCGGCGCGAGCAGCCCCGCGGCGGCCGCGATGGCGGCCACGTCGAGGTTCAGCAGCGCGACGGGGTACTCATACAGCAGGTACGCCGCGAGCACCCATACCGTGACGAAGGAGGTCTCCATCGCCGCGTGGGTGAGCGTCTCGGTCACGTTGGCGAACGTGTCCCGTCCGCGGCCGACGTGCCCGTGGCCGACGTAGCGCCGCCCGACGAAGTAGAGGTAGAACGACAGGGCGGTGCCGGCGACGCCGAAGACGGTGAACGCCCCGGCGTAGTCGAGGCCGAGGCGGATCGGCACGTCCGGGGCACCACGAGCGAGGTAGAGCACGCCCGCGACGAGCGCGCCGACCGCGGCGATCCACCAGAGGCCGAGCGCGAGTTCGCTCAGGCGCGTCAGGAGGGGCGACTCGCCCGTCGGGGCGTCCACCTCGCAGCACTCCGCGGCCTCGTAGTGGTGGACCTGGCTCCCCCCCGGCGTCGGGAGCCCGCCGTTGGCGACCGCGCCGCCGTCGGTGACGGCCGTCTCGAGCCGCCCGACGGCGCGGT
Source organism: Halomarina halobia (assembly GCF_029338575.1). GTDB lineage: Archaea > Halobacteriota > Halobacteria > Halobacteriales > Haloarculaceae > Halomarina > Halomarina halobia. The sequence goes on along the minus strand of NZ_CP119992.1, from coordinate 910,647 downwards.
CGACGCGGCCGACGCCGAGGCCGACCGTGTCGACGGCGTAGCCGAAGACGACGGCGGAGACGAAGGCGATGGCGTAGGCGTACAGCCCCGCCTCGGGCGCGAGCGCGAGGATGACGAACGCCGAGTCGCCCGCGGTGGCGATGAGCGTCGCCACGACGGTGCCGAAGCTCACGGTGCCGCGGACGTAGAGCGGCATCATCACGATCGCCCCGCCGCAGCCGGGGGTGAGCCCCATGAGCGCCCCGACGAACGGCTGGGCGCGCTCGTGCTCGCGGAGCTTCTGGATGAGCCGCCCGTCCGTCTTGTACTGCACGTAGCTGAACAGCAACACGGTGACCGCGACGAACGCGCTGACCTGCACGAAGCCGTCGCGCACGGAGGCGACGAAGATATCGACGACGACGTCAAGCATCGGGATCACCGCCAGACCACGGATTAGACATCTCTAAAAATGTATTTAGCACCACCGTCCAAATAGTTGGCGGAACCGTACGATCCGACGATAGGATCGACGGTCGACCCGTACCGTCATAACGGCTCGCACGAAGGGGGAGCCATGACGGAAGCGTACCTCATCGGCGCGGGCCAGTCGGACTTCGGCTCGTTTCCGGACGAGAGCTATCGGTCGCTGTTCGCGACGGCGTACGGGGCCGCGCACGACAGCGTCCCGAACGGGATCGAGGCGGCGGAGATAGACGAGGCGTACGTCGGGACCCTGGGCGTCGGCGGGCGACAGCTCGGGCTCCCGGGACCGGCCGTGACGGAGCACGTCGGCCTGGACGGCGTCCCCTGCACGCGGGTCGAGAACGCCTGCGCCGCGAGCGGCTACGCGGTCCGGCAGGCGGTCACGGCGATCAAGGCGGGCATGGCCGACGTGGTCCTCGCGGGCGGCGTCGAGGTGATGACCGACGTCTCGGGCGACGCCGTCAGGTTCTGGCTCGGCGTCTCGGGCGAGACCGAGTGGGAGCGCCTCTCGGGGACGACGTTCGCGGGCGTCTACGCGCAGATGGCGAGCGCGCACATGGACGAGCACGGGACGACGGCCGAACACCTCTCGCACGTCGCGGTGAAGAACCACGCGAACGGCGCGAAGAACCCCCACGCCCAGCTCGGGTTCGAGTGCTCGCTGGAGGACGCGATGAGCGCCCCCACCGTCGCCGACCCCCTCACGCTCTATCACTGCTGTCCGACCACGGACGGCGCGGCGTGCGTCCTCCTCGCCAGCGAGGACGTCGTCGAGGAGTTCACCGACGACCGCATCCGGGTGGCGGGCGTCGGGGCCGCGAGCGACGCGGTGGGGCTGTTCCAGCGCGACACCTACACGTCCGTTCCGGCCTCGCGGGAGGCCGCACAGCGGGCCTACGCGATGGCCGGCGTCGCACCCGAGGACCTCGACTTCGCGGAGGTCCACGACTGCTTCGCCATCGCCGAGCTCATGGCCTACGAGGACCTCGGGCTGTGCGAACCGGGCGAGGCCGGCGAGTTCGTCGCCTCCGGCGCGACCGCCATCGACGGCGAGCTCCCCGTCAACACCTCCGGGGGCCTGAAGTCGAAGGGTCACCCCATCGGCGCGACCGGCGCGGGACAGGTCGTCGAGGCGTTCAAGCAGCTCTCGGGGGCGGCCGGCGGGCGACAACTCGACGACCCGCGGATCGGGCTCACCCACAACGTCGGCGGCAGCGGCGGCGCGGCCGTCGTCCACGTCTTCGAACGCGAGGAGGGGGGTTCCTCGGGAGGGCCGAGTGACCGGGGAGCGCGGGGGAGCGAGAACGGGGGTGGTGCGGCGTGATCCGAGCGATCCGCGCCGTCGGCGCGTACGCGCCGGAGTTCCGCCTCCCCGCCGGGGAGATCAGCGAGGCGTGGGGCCGGATGGACGCCGGCGGCGTCGAGTCGGTGGCGGTCCCCGACGCCGACGAGGACGCGCTGACGATGGCCGCGGCGGCGGCCCGGCGCGCGCTCGACGCCGCCGGCGTCGGCGACGACGCGGTCGAGTACCTCGCGCTCGCGACGACCACCCCGCCGCTGGCGGAGGAGGAGCTCACCCCCCGGCTCGCCTCGATGCTCGGCGTGGGCGAGCGCGCGACGCTACAGGTCCACGCGGGGAGCACGCGCGCCGCCACCCGCGCCCTGCTCTGTGCGCCAGCCGACGCGACAGCGCTCGTGGTCGCCAGCGACGCGCCGCGGGGCGAACCGGGCGACGCCTTCGGGCAGGCGGCCGGCGCGGGCGCGGTCGCCCTGCTCTGCGCGCCCGACGGCGCGGCCCGTGCGGTCGCGTCGGGGGAGTACGCGACGCCCTACCCGGGGACGCGCTTCCGGCGGACCGGCGACGAGGCGCTCTCCGGACTCGGGGTGACGAGCTACGACCGACGGGCGTTCACCGAGACGCTGGCGGGGGCCGCCGAGGGCGTCGAGACCGAGGACGCGACCGCGGTCGCGGTGCAGGCCCCCGACGGGAAGCTCCCCTACCGCGCGGCGGGCGCGCTCGGCGTCGAGGCCGGGGCCGTGAGCGCCTGCGCGACCGTCCACGAACTCGGTGACACGGGCGCGGCGAGCGTCCCGCTCTCGCTCGCTCGGGCGCTCGAAGCGGGACACGGGACGATCGTCGCGGCGGCGTTCGGCAGCGGCGCGGGCGCGGACGTGCTCCGGATCGAGGTCGACGGCGAGGTGCCGGCCGATCTCGCGCTCGACGGGGGCGAGGAGGTGTCCTACGCGCGGGCGCTCCGCCTGCGCGGCGAGATCACGGGCGAGGGGCCGGGGACGGGCGCGGCGTACGTCTCGGTGCCGACGTGGCGGCGCTCGATCCCCCAGCGCCACCGCCTCGTCGCCGGGCGCTGCCCGGAGTGCGGCGCGCTCGCGTTCCCGCCCGAGGGTGCCTGCTCGGAGTGCGGTTCGCTGGTCGAGTACGAACCCGTCGAACTCCCCCGCGAGGGGGTGATCGAGGCGGTGACGCGCATCGGGCGCGGCGGCGCGCCGCCGGAGTTCGCCGAACAGCAGGCCCGATCGGGCGCGTTCGGCGTCGCCATCGTCCGCTTCGAGGTCGACGGTGAGACGACCAGCCTCCCGGCACAACTCGTCGGCGAGGCGGCGGTCGGCGACGCGGTCCGGGCGACGATCCGTCGGATCTACACGCAGGAGGGGGTCACCCGCTACGGGGCGAAGTTCCGCCGCGCGGAGTGAGCGGTGCCTCCACGCGGACGCGGGCGGTTCCGTCCGGGCGCTCGTCGAGCGTCGCATCGCAGCCGAAGGCCCGGATCGCGGCGAGGTTGGTCCGGACGTGGCCGGTGACGTGCGGGATCGCCAGTTCGCCGCCCGAGAGGGCGAGCGCGACGAGCGCCTGATCCGCGAGGTGCGGATCCATCACCGCACCCGCGTCGTGGAGCGCCTCGAACGCCGACGCCGCGTCCGCCGCGACCGCCTCCGAGGGCTTCCCCCGCTCGCCGAGCGCGCTCGCGCCGACCCTCGTCCGCTCGTACTCGCCGACGAGGAGGATCGAGGACCCCGGGCAGTCCGACGCGACGTACTCGACGCGGTCGACCTCGACCGGACGACCCGCCGCGTCGAGGGTATCGACCGCGGCGGCCGCCTGCCTGTCCGCGACCTCGGCGTCCTCGAGCGACGCCGACGCCTTCGAGTACACCGCGACCCGGCGGAGCGACCCGCGCTCGGTGAGGCGAAGCGGCGCGAGCGTCGAGGGGCGGAGTTCGAGCGTCGCCCGCCCGCCGCCCGCCGGATAGAAGCCGGTCCGCTCGCAGTCGACCGACGCGTCGAGGCCGTACCCCCGGAGGAGGGGGATCTTCACCCGGCGGGGGTACTCGATCGGCGGCGACCACGCCACGTCCGTCCCGCCGGTCGCCTCGACGGACAGGGGGGTGTCGAGGGCCGCGGCGAGCGGCAGGAGGGCGTCGAACACCAGCGCGACGCTGCCCGCGGTCCCCACGTCGCGCGCGAGGTCGCCGCCGCGAACCGCCCCCGGCGCGAACGTCACCGTCCGCGAGTCGGGTTCCGCCCCCTCGACGTCGGCCTCGCAGGCGGCGGCGACGAGGTCCACCGCGGCGAGGTGCTGGGGGCGCAGCCCCGGGTTCGGTCGCGCGCCACGCACGTCGTCGACGCGGACGCGCCGTCCGGTCACGGCCGCGAGCGAGAGCGCAGTTCGCAGGACCTGTCCGCCCCCCGCCGCGCCGTCGATCTCGATCGCGCCCATCGCTCACCGCACGACGGTCACCGGGACGGTCGCCCGCTCGACGAGGCCCGCCGCGACGCTGCCGACGAGTCCCTCGTACTGCGGTGTCATGCCGCGGTGGCCGACGAATATCGCGTCGGCGTCCCGTCGCGAGGCGAGCTCGGTGACGGACTCGACGGGATCGCCGTAGAGCAGTTCCGTCTCGACGTCGAGCCCCCGCTCGCGGGCGTACTCGCGCGCCCGCCCGAGGACGTACTCGCCGCGGGCCTCGGCGTCGCCCTCGTCCTCGATGACGAGGTGGTTCTCCGCGTCGGCGAAGCTCGCCACCGGCGCGTCGGCGGCGTACTCGCGGACCGCCGGATCAACGGCGTAGACGACCGCGACCGCCGCGTCGGTCGTCGCGGCGAGATCAAGGGCGTACTCGAGCGCTCGCTCGCTCTGCTCCGAGCCGTCGGTTGCGACGATGAACTGCATGGCTGTCACCGTTCGCCCTACGTTCGTGCGGGCAATGACGGTACCGCCGCGGTCACCCCCCGGGCGGCTTTAACAACTATTTTACGTCGCCGCCCGCTCACACCGTGTATGAGCGCAGAACAGCGCGGGGCGCGCAAGTGCGTCTCGTGCGGGATCAACATCTCCGGGACGAACGCCGCCGCGTTCAACTGTCCCGACTGTGGTCGCCAGATCTATCGCTGCTCGAAGTGCCGCAAGCAGAGCAACCTCTACGAGTGTCCCCAGTGCGGGTTCACCGGTCCGTAACACCATGGGAAAAGTCGCAGCCCGAATGAAAGTCATGCCGCAGAGCCCCGACGTCGACCTCGACGACCTCCAGGATCGCCTGGAGAACTCGCTTCCCGAGGGCGCGAAGATCAACCGGGTCGACCGCGAGAACGTCGCGTTCGGCCTCATCGCGCTCATGCCGACGGTCATCGTCCCCGACGACGCGGGCGGTACGGAGGCCATCGAGGAGGCCTTCTCCGACGTCGACGGCGTCGAGAGCGTCGCCGTGGACGAAGTCGGCCGCATCTGAACGTCCGAACCGTTCGCTTTCTCCCGACCGTCGCGGTCGATCCGCGATCCGAACCCCCGGAGACGGATCATCGTCCGCGGTACGCCCAGAGCACCCGGTCTGCACCTCCCCGCGCATCGACTCGGGGTGGTACTCGCCGCTCGAGTCCTCGACGGTAGGTTCGTGCTCGACGCCGTCGAGGTTCTCCCGGACGATTCCGTGGGTGGTAACCGGGAGCGAGGGTGAGCGTGGGGTTCGTCCGCCCTCGATGCTCGCCGGGGCCCGGCCGACCCAGCCCGCGGTATCGCCGCCCAGGCGGATCTGCTCGCCCGCGCCGCCGCCCGTGGCGTTCGGCGCGTTGCCGCCGGTTTCGTCCTCGTCGCCACCGCCCGCGGGACCGGCGCGGCCGGCCAGTCCGACGACCGCGCCGGTGAGGACCGCACCGCCCGCTCTGAGAACGCTCCGCCGTACCATCTCGTGTCACGTGTTCGATTCGAACGGTAGTCCTCGAACGAAGGCACGGGTGGCGGCGAGTCGCTCACGACTGGCGGGCGTCGTTCCCGCGGGCCGTTGCCGCGTCGACGGTTCCCGGGGCGGGCGTGGAACGCACCTTTTATAACGCTGACCGGGAAAGGTACGGCAAATGCCGAGTTCCAAGGGCCCTCTTCACGGAACCCGAGAGAAGCTGTCGAATGATCCGCGCGAGCGCGGGACGTCCCCGCCCCAGCGCGCCATCCAGCAGTACGAGGTGGGCGAGAAGGTCCACCTGAAGATCGACCCGAGCGTCCCCGAGGGGCGCTTCCACCCGCGGTTCAACGGTCACACCGGGGAAGTCGTCGGCGAGCAGGGGCGCGCGTTCAAGGTGGAGATCAACGACGGCGGCAAGCGCAAGACGCTCATCGCCCGCCCCGCGCACCTCCGCCGACAGCGGAACGAATAGATGACGATATTCAAGGAGATCCTGGACGAGGAATACCTCACCGTCTCCGAGGCGAAGGAGCTGCTGTCGGACATCGAGAGCGAGCGCGCCCTCGCCGAGGACCGCGAGATGCGCTACGAGCTGGCGCGCGCCATCGAGCACGTCAACCGCTTCGCCGAACTCAGCGCCGAGGACTCCCGCGCGCTCGTCGAGGACCTCGAAGGGTTCGAGAAGATCGACGACGAGACGGCCCACAAGATCGCGGACCTGCTCCCGCGCAACCGCGACGAGCTTCGCGCCGTCTTCGCCCAGCAGCGCTACTCGCTCTCGGGCGACGAACTCGACGAGATCCTCAACGCGGTCGCGAAGTACGCGTAGCTCCCCGTCAGCGCCCCTACCTTCGTTTCTCGCGGACGTTCTGCGACCGCGAGCGGCCGCGTCTCCGACTCGACCCCGGTGGGTAGCCCGCTTCACGCCGGACGCGGAATCCGCGTCTGCAATTCAGTTAAATACGCGCTCCCCGTCTTGGTACCTATGACGGACCCCGACAGCGACACAGTCGCCGTCGTCCTCGACTATCTGCCTCACGGGCGGGCAGACGACGACCGCCCTCAGTACCAGAAGCCGTCGCTCGCCCTCGCGCTCGGCGTCGACGACTTCGGGCTCTACGAGTGCGTGCTCGCCGAGGGGGCCGATCTCTCCATCGGCGACCGGTTCTCGCTCTCCGACGACGCCGTCGAGAGCGTCCGCGGGATCGACTACGACGACCTCTCCGGGGGGGGTCGCTCCGAACTCAAGTACGCGGTCGAGGGTATCGTCGACGAGGACGAACGGCGCTTCGTGGACCACTACAACGAGGCCCAGCCCATCACGCTCCGACTCCACCAGTTGAACCTGCTTCCGGGCATCGGGAAGAAACTCCGCAACTCGATCCTGGAGGAGCGAAAGCGCAAACCCTTCGAGAGCTTCGAGGAACTCGACGAGCGGGTCAAGGGGCTGCACGACCCCCGCGGGATCCTCGTCGAGCGGATCATGGAGGAGATCCGCGAGGAAGACCTGAAGTACCGTTCGTTCGTTCGGTGAGCCCGAGGGCCTTTCTTCCACCGCACGTGACGGAGATCGTACAGCGCTAGGTCATCCCCACCCATGACCTCTCTACTCCCATGAGTTCCGAGGAAGAGTACCTGCGGCGAACCGACACCGAGGCGCGCTTCGAGTTCAAGAAGGAGCAGCGCGCCGCGTTCAAGTCCGAGAAGGGGCTGACCGAGGAGACGGTACGGCTCGTAAGCGAGGACAAGGCCGAGCCGGAGTGGATGTTGCAGCGCCGCCTGCGCGCGCTGCGGCAGTTCCACGAGATGCCGATGCCGACCGGCTGGCCGGGCCAGCCCGACCTCTCGGAGGTCGACGTCGACGAGATCGTCCCGTACATCCGACCGGACGTCGAGGTGCGGGGGGGCGTCGACAGCTGGGAGGACCTCCCGGATGACATCAAGGACACCTTCGACAAACTGGGTATCCCCGAGGCGGAGCGCAACTCGCTGTCCGGCGTGGGCGCGCAGTACGAGTCGGAGATCGTCTACCAGAACATGCGCGCGGAGTGGGAGAGCGAGGGGGTGATCTTCATGGACATGGACCGCGCGGTCCGCGAGCACCCCGACCTGGTCGAGGAGTACTTCATGACGAAGTGCGTTCCGCCGAGCGACAACAAGTTCGCCGCCCTCCACGGCGCGATCTGGTCGGGTGGGAGCTTCGTCTACGTCCCGGAGGGCGTCACCGTGGAGATGCCGATCCAGGCGTACTTCCGGATGAACTCCGAGGGGATGGGCCAGTTCGAACACACCCTCATCATCGCCGAAGCCAACTCCGAGGTCCACTACATCGAGGGCTGCTCCGCACCCAAGTACAGCCACTTCAACCTCCACTCCGGCTGCGTCGAGGTGTTCGTCAAGGAGGGCGCACACGTCCAGTACTCCACCGTCCAGAACTGGTCGAAGAGCACCTACAACCTCAACACCAAGCGCGCCATCGTGGAGGCGGACGGCCGCATGGAGTGGATCTCCGGCTCGATGGGCTCGAAGGCCACGATGCTCTACCCGGCGACCATCCTCAAGGGGCCGGGCGCGAGCGACAACCACATCACGATCGCCTTCGCTGGGCGAGGGCCAGAACATCGACACGGGCGCGAAGGTCTACCACAACGCCCCGAACACGAAGTCCACGATCGTCTCGAAGTCGATCTCGAAGGACGGCGGGCGCACCAACTACCGCGGGCTGGTCCGCATCCCGCGCGGCGCGGTGAACGCGGCCTGCTCGGTCGAGTGCGACGCGCTCATGTTCGACAACGAGTCCGAGTCCGACACGATGCCGCACATCGAGATCAACGAGAGCCGCGTGGACGTGGCCCACGAGGCGACCGTCGGGAAGATCGGCGACGAGGACGTCTTCTACCTCCAGTCGCGCGGACTGGACGACGACGACGCCAAGCAGATGATCGTCGCCGGCTTCATCGAGCCGATCACGGAGGAGCTGCCGATCGAGTACGCGGTCGAACTCAACCGCCTGATCGAACTGGAGATGGAGGGTAGCCTCGGGTGATCGGGACCACCGGTTGATCGGCCGACAGACGGGATCTTCAATTCCTGAATATCTACGAGATACTGAAATACATCGAGATAGAACATTCTCTCGTGGAGAAGTACGTAATGTTCCCGGAACTGGCCGGCGTCGCCGCACTCGCGGTAGCGGGTGGGCTCGCCCTCGCGCTCGTCGTCCTGATCGCGAGGTGGTGTGTGGGAGGGAGTACCGAGGGGTCGCCGAACCCCTCGACGGATCGAACCTCCGAGAGGGTCGTCTCCGTTTCCGTGACTGCCCTGCTGGACCTCGCGTGGATCGTCCCCGGTATCTCGCTTCTCACCGTCTCCGCGCTCGTTCTATATCGATGGGTCGGTAGGTAGCGAGTGCCGCGGTCGAACGTCGGATGACAAACGGTTTACCACGTCCGTAGCGTAGTCCCTCTAATGACTGACCCCGCGAGCGCCGGCACGGGCGCGCGCGACCCGGACGCCCTGATCGCCCGCGCCGGCCTGCGCGGCGACCCGAACCGTGACCAGCACTTCCTCGTCGACGACCGCGTGCTCGACCGCCTGCCGGGCTACCTCCCGGAGGGGACCGACGCGAGTCACCTGCTGGAGGTCGGGGCCGGGACGGGCGCGCTCACCGACCGGCTGCTCGCCGTCGCGGATCGGGTGACGGCCGTCGAGCGCGACCCACGGTTGGCGGCCTTCCTCCGCGAGGAGTTCGCCGGCGAGATCGACGCGGGCCGGCTGACCGTGATCGAGGGCGACGCGCTCGACGTGGACCTCCCCGCCGACGCCACCGCGTCCGTCTCGAACCTCCCCTACGGCGTCTCCTCGGAGATCGCGTTCCGGCTCCTGCCGACGGGGACCCCGCTCGTGCTCATGTTCCAGCGGGAGTTCGCGGAGCGGATGGCCGCCGAGCCGGGGACGCCCGAGTACGGCCGCCTGTCGGTGACGGCGGGCCACTACGCCGACGTGGCGGTGGTCGAACCCGTCCCCAGGGGGGCGTTCGATCCCGCGCCGGCGGTCGAGAGCGCCGTCGTGCGCGCCGTCCCGCGCGATCCCGACTACGCCGTACCCGACGACGAGTTCTTCCTGCGGTTCGTGACGGCGGCCTTCACCCAGCGCCGGAAGACGATGCGCAACGCGATCCGGAACACCGCCCACATCTCGAAGCTTGACGATCCGAAGGCGGTCGTCGCCGCCGCGGACGAGGCGCTGATGGGGAAGCGCGCGGGCGAGGTGACGCCGGCGGAGTTCGCGCACCTCTCCCGGCTCGCCTGGGAGGTGGGCGACCCGGCGGAGCGGGAATGACGGACCTCTACGAGGAGCGCGGCGGGGCGCAGGTCTACCAGCCCGCGGAGGACTCGGACCTCCTCGCGCGGGCGGCCGCGCGACGGCTCGGCCGCGACGAGCGGATCCTCGACGTGGGGACGGGGTCGGGGTACGTCGCGGCGACGGTCGCGGCGGCGACCGGCGCGCGGGTGATCGGCGCGGACGTCAGCCCCCTCGCCGTCCGCGAGGCGCGCGAGCGCGGCGTTCCGGTCGTCCGCGCGAACCTCCTCGACCCGTTCCGGGACGGCGCGTTCGACGCGGTGCTGTTCAACCCGCCGTACCTCCCGACGGACCCGGAGGCGGAGTGGGACGACTGGATGGAGCGCGCGCTGTCGGGCGGTCCGGACGGACGGCGCGTTATCGACCCGTTCCTGGCCGACGTGCGGCGCATCCTCCGCCCCGACGGGCGCGTCTTCCTGCTCGCCAGTTCGCTCACCGACGTCGAGGCCGTCCGGGAGACCGCCCGGGAGAGCGGCCTCGACGGCGAGGTGATCGCGGAGGAGTCGTTCCCGTTCGAACGGCTCGTGGTGCTCGAACTGGTCCCGACCTGACCCGCCGGTGGCGTCGATCCGAGTCCTCGGGGAATTACTCACACGCATTTACCAAATGAGTAATTATTATCACCGGGGATGCCGTAGCCCGGACCGATGACCGAGCGCATCGCGACGACGACGGGGCTGTTTCCGCTCCCCGACCACGCGAAGTCGACGCTCTCTGACCTCAAGGGTCACCAGAAGGACGACCTGATATCGGGGGACGAGGGTGACGACATCGTCGAGGAGTACGACCGAGTTCGAGCCGAGGTGGTAGAGCGCCAGCGGGCGGCGGGCCTCGACCGCATCGTGGAGGGCCAACTGCGGTGGGACGACATGCTCGCCCACCCGCTGTGCGTCCACGAGAACGTGGAGACGCGGGGCATCGTGCGCTACTACGACAACAACAACTTCTACCGCGAGCCGGTGGTGCGCGGCGACCTCTCGTTCAGTGGCGACGTCGCGTCCGACCTCGAGAAGACCGCGGCGCTCGCGGGCGACGAGGCGCTGCAGGCGGTCCTCCCCGGGCCGTACTCGCTCGCCGACCTCGCCACGGACGAGCACTACGGCGACGAGGCGGCGTTCCTCGACGCCGTGGCCGACTTCCTCGTCGGGGAGGTAGAGGCGTTCCCCGAGGTCGAGACGCTCCTCCTCCTCGAACCGTCGCTCGTCGAGCACGCGCCCGGCGACGGGACGGACGCCCGCGCGAGCGAGGCTATCGACCGCGTCGCGGGCGCGACCGACGCGGACGTGATCGTCCACGCGTTCTACGGCGCGCTCACGGAGAAGGTCCACGCGCACCTGCTCGACGCCGACGTCGACGCCGTGGGCTACGACTTCGTGAACGATCACGACCGGAACCTCTACAACATCAACGAGTACGGCACCACGGACGACGTCGCCCTCGGGTTCGTCGACGGGCAGAACACGAAGGTGGAGTCGTCCGACCTCATCCGCGAGCGCGTCGAGTGGGTCGAGGAGAGCACCCCCGGCGCGTCGTTCGAGCGGACCTATCTGCTGCCGAACACCGAGACGTTCTACCTGCCGGTGAACCGCTTCGAGGAGAAGCTCGACGCCCTCGGCGCGGCCGTCGCCGAGGAGGAGGTGACCGCATGAGTACGAACACGCGAGAGCAGTTCCGACCGCCGAACCACCCCAACGAGCACTTCATCCTGACGACGGTCGTCGGGAGCTACCCCAAGCCCAAGTGGCTGAACCGCGCCCGCGACCTCTACCACGGCGACCTCGACGTGACGGCCGCGGACCGCGCGAGCGACGAGCCCCGCGGGGGCTTCGACGTCGACGTGGACTTCGACGAGCGCAACTGGCAGGAGGCGAAGGACGACGCCTCGCGGCTCATCACGCTCGAACACGAGCGCGCGGGGCTCGACGCGGTCGTCGACGGCGAGATGCGGCGCAACGAGATGGTCGAGTACTTCGCCCACCGCATCGCCGGCTACGAGTTCAACGGCCCCGTCAAGGTGTGGGGGCACAACTACTTCGACAAGCCGAGCGTCGTCGACGCGGTCGAGTACGACGAGACCTGGCTCGTCGAGGAGTTCGAGTTCACGAACGAGGTCGCCAGTCGGCCCGTGAAGGTGCCCATCACCGGCCCGTACACGCTCGCTAACTGGTCGTTCAACGAGCACTACGACGACGGGGAGGCCCTCGCCTACGCGCTCGCGGAACTCGTCAACCTCGAGGTCGAGAAGCTGGTCGAGGCGGGCGCGCGGTACGTCCAGATCGACGAACCCGCCCTCGCGACGACGCCCGACGACCACGCCATCGTGGGGGAGTGTCTGGAACTCATCGCCGACGGCATCCCCGACGACGTGCGCCTCGGCCTGCACGTCTGCTACGGCGACTACTCGCGCATCTACCCCGAGATCCTCGACTACCCCATCCACGAGTTCGACGTCGAGCTGTGCAACGGCGACTACGAGCAGATCGACGTGTTCTCCGAGCACGAGTTCACGAAGGACCTCGCGCTGGGCGTCGTGGACGCGCATGTCGCGGAGGTCGAACCGGTCTCGCGGATCAAGGAGAACGTGAAGCGCGGGTTCGAGGTCGTCCCTCCCGAGCGCCTCACCGTCTCGCCGGACTGCGGGCTGAAGCTCCTGCCCCGCAAGGTCGCCTACGGCAAGATGGAGAACATGGTGACGGCCACCCGCGAGGTCGAGGCCGAACTCGACGCGGGCGAGATCGAGATCGGCGAGGCGGTCTCGAAGGCCGACTAGGTCGGGCGCGTCGGTTCCTCGCCTCTCCCTCCGGATCACCACCGCCGACCGCCCGCTCGTTTTTACCTCGCGCTCGCCAAACGCGTACCATGGACTCCCAGGACCTCCACCCGGCTGTCGAGACGGCCGCCGAGGACATCGCCTCGATGGAGATCCGCGGTGCGGCGGCCATCGCCGCGACCGCGGCGGCGGCCCTCCGCGCGCAGGCCGAGGCGAGCGACGCCGAGACGCCGGAGGCCTTCCGCGCGGAGTTGCTGGCCGCGGCCCGACGGCTCCGCGAGACGCGCCCCACCGCCGTGAGCCTCCCGAACGCCATCCGGTACGTCGCGAGTCGGACGGAGGGGGACTCCGTCCCCGCGCTCCGCGAGAGCGTCGTCGTGAGCACGACGGCGTTCGAAGCGCGCCTCGAACGCGCCCAGTCGGAACTCGGGCGCGTCGGAGCGAACCGCCTCCAGAACGGCGACACGATCATGACGCACTGTCACTCGACGGACGCGCTCGCGTGCGTCGAGGCGGCGGTCGAGGGAGGGAAGGAGCTGTCGGCGTTCGTGAAGGAGACGCGGCCGCGCCAGCAGGGCCACATCACGGCCCGCGCGCTCGCCGAACTGGGCGTCTCCGTCACGCTCATCGTCGACAGCGCCGCCCGCCACTACCTCGACGAGGCCGACCACGTCCTCGTCGGCGCGGACTCCATCGCCGCCGACGGGAGCGTCATCAACAAGATCGGCACGAGCGGCCTGGCGGTGAACGCCCGCGAGCGGGGCGTCCCCGTCGTGGTCGCCGCCCAGACGATCAAGCTCCACCCGGAGACGCTGACCGGCCACACGGTCGAGATCGAGACCCGCGACGAGCGGGAGGTCGTCGACGACGAGGCGCGCGCCGGGATCGGCGACGTGGCGGTCGCGAACCCCGCGTTCGACGTGACGCCCCCGCGGTACGTCGACGCGATCGTCACCGAGAGCGGTCAGTTCCCTCCCGAGAGCGTCGTGACGCTCATGCGGGAACTGTTCGGCGAGGAGCACCGCGATCCGTGGCTGGACGCGGGCGTGCCGTAGTTCGGGTGAGGTTTTTATCGCTGGGCGTCGGAGTTGCGGGGCATGCGTCGCGTTCTCTGTGCCGGTCACGTGAACTGGGACGTGACACTTCGCGTCGACGACCTCCCCGAGCGCGACGGCGAAGCGCGCATCGAACAGCGCCGCGGCGCGGGCGGCGGGAGCGCCGCCAACGTCGCCTGCGCGCTCGCCGGACTCGGGGTCGACGCGGCGCTCTTCGGGAGCGTGGGCGACGACGACCCGGGCCGTCTCGCCCGGCGGGAGCTCGAGACCGCGGGCGTGGACTGCCGGCACCTCGTCGAGACCGACGGATCCACCGCCGTCAAGTACCTCGTGGTCGACGGCGACGGCGAGGTGGTGGTCCTCGGCAGCGACGGCGCGAACGAGGCGTTCGCGCCCGACGACCTCGCCCCGGGCGCGATACGCCGGGTCGACCACCTCCACCTGACGGGCCAGCGCCCCGAGACAGCCGCTCGCCTCGCCGACAGGGCCCGCGAAGCCGACGCCACGGTCAGCTTCGACCCCGGGCGTCGACTCTGCGTGCGCGACTACTCGGCGACGCTCGAACGGGCCGACGTCGTCTTCCTGAACGAGCGCGAGGCGGACGCGCTCGCCGACGCGCTCTCGAGCGACGCGAGGGGCTGGCTCGACGCGACCGTCCTCGTCGTCACCCAGGGGGCCGGCGGCGCGCGGGTCCGGACGGCCGGCGACCGCTATCGCCACCCGGGGTACGACGTCACCCCGATCGACACGACGGGGGCCGGCGACGCCTTCGCCGCCGGGTTCCTCGCGGCGTGCGACGGCGGCCTCCCCGAGGGCGGGCGGGGATACGAGCGGGCGCTGGCGGCGGCGAACGCCTGTGGCGCGCTCGCCTCGACGGTCACTGGCGCGCGCGCCGACCTCTCGGCTGACGACGTCCGGACGCTCGTGGCGGGCTGAACTCGCGGGCGACCCGCCGCCCTCCCCGGGCACGACGGTCGCGGTCGCCCCGTCGCGGTTCGCCTACCGCGGCGTCTCCGTCCCCCACTTCTCGATCGCCACGGCGAGTTCGGGGTAGTCCTCCGCGTACTCCTCCAGCGGGATCCCCTCTACGGTGGCGTCGATCGACTGCCGGAGGGCCTTCGCGCCGGCGGCCGTGCCGTCGGGGTGGCCGTGGACGCCGCCGCCGGCCTGGACGCAGATGTTCGTGCCGCAGCGCTCGATGAGCTCGGGGACGAGTCCGGGGTGGAGACCGCCGGAGGCCGTCGGGAGCACGTCGTTCAGGCCGTAGAGGTCCGCGTAGAGCCACTCGTTGATCCCGACCGTGTCCTCGTTCTCCAGTTTGCCGAGGTCGGCGGTGCCGGTGTGGAGCTGATCTGCTCCGCAGAGGCGGGCGATCTGTGCGAGCACGCGCATCGAGACCCCGTGGCTGGGGACGCGGTCGAACGCGGCGTGCATCGCGCGGTGGGCGTGGATGGCGAGGCCGAGTTCCGCACAGCGTTCGCGGACGGTCTGGACGGCGGCCCACCCGGTCGTGATCACGTCGACCATGACGTACTCGCCGCCCGCCGCCGCGACCGCGTCGGCGCGTTCGAGCATCGTGTTCGCGTCGGCGGTGACGTTCACGAGGTAGCTCTTTCGCTCGCCGGTCTCCTCCTCGGCGCGGTCGCGGGCGTCGAGGCTCTCCGTGAGCCGGTCGTGGAACGGGTTGAACGACTGGTCGGTGAGGTTCTCGTCGTCCTTCAGGAGGTCGATGCCGCCCACCCACGCGTCGTAGCCCACCCCCGCGTGCTGCTCGGTGGAGAGGCCGACCTTCGGCTTCGGGACCGTCGCCGTGATCGGGCGGTTGGGCGCGTCGAAGATCTCCGTGCGGACGCTCGTGCCGAACCCCGGCCCCGGGAAGGAGGTGGCGAGCGGTTCGGGCCACTCGCAGTCGAGCAGGCGGATGCGCTCGACCGCCTTCATCCCCATGATGTTCCCCGCGATGCAGGAGAGCACCTGCGCCATGCTGCCGGGCTCGAACAGCTCCTCCGGATAGGCGACGCGGATCTCGTCGCCGTCGATCGCGAAGGCCGTGGCGCTGAGGTCGGTGACCGACCCTTCGACCTGCAACTCGGCCCACGTCCCGTTCGAACTCTCGGAGGCGACGCGGCTCGCGGCCGCCTCCATCGACATGTCGGCGGCGGGTTCGACGCGGAACGCGCAGACGAGATCCGAATCCGCGGGGTCGTACTCCAGGTCGAGGAAGTCCTCGTACGTGATTCCCGGCATGCCCCGTGAGTTCGTCGGGCGGGGTTATAAAGTTCAGAGGGGGTTCGGTCGCGGCGGCGCGGCGAATGCAGTGGGCGCGGCGGTCGCGGCGGGCGCGACCCTCAGGTCGCGATCATCACGTCGCTCGCCTTCACGACGGCCGTCACCTCGTCGCCCTCCGCGATGCCGAGGCGCTCGACCGAGTCGCTGGTGATCGTCGCCGCCACCTCGTTCCCGTCGACGTCGACGACGACCTCCGCTATCGGCCCCTGTGTGGTGATCGACCGGACGGTTCCTCGCAGCCTGTTTCGGGCGCTGAGTGCCATGCCAGCGCGGAGCTACGCGGGCGACGGTGAAAAGCGGTCGCGGCTACTCGGGTGACCGTGCCAGACGCGAGAACGTGAGCGGCGGGTGGTCCCCACGCCGTCACCGCCACGGGTTCGAGACGAGTTCGCCGTGGACGTCGCTGCCGACGCGGAGCCGGCAGTCGCTCCGCGGTTCCGCGACGCACGCGAGGACGTAGCCGTCCTCCCGGTGGCGCGGCTTCAGCGCGCGCGGCTCCCGGCGGTGCTCGACCCGCCCGTCGAGCAGCCGCGCGGTGCAGGTGGCGCACGCGCCGGTGAGACAGCCGAACGGGAGGCCGACGCCCCCGCGCTCGGCCGCCTCGATCACGGTCTCGTCGGGTTCGCTCTCGATGCTCTCAGTCCGTCCGTCGTTCCATTCGAGCGTGATACGGTAGGTTTCCATGGCCTCGTGGATGCGCGCTGTCCGTTCTACGTCCTGGCGGACTGGAAGGGCGAGCGCTCTCCGGGAAGTCCGACCCCGTAAGCACCGCAGACGCGCGAACGGAGGGAGCGGGTCGAGGAGCACAGCGTGGGTCGCATGACTGGAGAGCACGAGGGCTTCCCCTCGTCCCCCGGTTCGAGTCCGAATCGCACGATGATATTAGTTCCTCGTCACAGCCAGACGTCGCTCGTGCAGTCGCCGTCGGGCCAGCGGATCTCGTGGGCGCGGGCGGGACCGGCCGGCATGTCGCCGAAGTCCACCAGGAAGTCCCGGTCGAGTTCCATCGTCCCCTTTCGCGGGTTCACGTCCGCCTTCAGCATCACCGACCCCTCCTCGCCCTCGTCGGGGTAGAACTGGTTGTCCCACGTGGAGTAGAGCGACGTGGTCCAGTAGAGGCGCTCGCCGTCGAGGCTCAGCTGGAGCATCTGCGGGCCGCCGTGGACGGCGCGCTCGCCCTCGATGGGGTGGCGCGGGCCGAAGTGCCCGCCGGCCCAGATCTGATCGGCGAGCCGCGGGTTCGCCGGGTCCGAGACGTCGTACATGCGGACGTCGCCGTGGAGCCAGTTCGAGAAGAACAGGTAGCGGTCGTCCATCGACACCAGCAGGTCGGTCACGAGGCCGGGGACGGGCATGTCCCAGTCGTCGTGCTCGCGCGGTTCGACGTCGATGACCTTGTCCGCGCGCCACTCCCCGCGGTCTTCGTGGAAATGAAACACGTTCGAGGAGAGCGCCGCGCCGACGTACCCGTGGGTCGAGACCGGCGAGTGGAGAAAGCGCACCTCGAGTGGGATCATCCCCTCCTCGCCGAGGTCGATGGTCTGCTCGACCGTCCGGTTCTCCCAGTCCCAGACGTGGAGCTTCCGGCCGTACTTGCCCGCCTCCACGTCCTCCAGGTCGAATCCGGGGTAGTAGGTCTTCGGCGCGGCCCACTCCGAGGAGATCATGACGTTGTGCCGGGGCTGGTACCAGTAGTCGTAGTTCATCTCGATCTCACCCGGGGCGTCCCAGCGCCCCTCGACCTCGAAGTCGTCGTTGAGTTCGAGGAAGCCCCCCGGCAACTCGCCGTTCCGGTCGCCGAGCATGCTGATGAGGATCTTCCCGTCGGGGATGCAGTGGACGGTGTGTGGCGCGCTCAGGTCGTGCTCGAACACCTCCTCGGGCTCGATCACCTTCACGAGTTCGGGGTTCCGCCGGTCCTTCGTGTCGACGACGTGGAGGCGCGAGGAGCGCTGCCCGGGAACGATCAGGTGCTGGCGTTCGAGCCCCTCGACGTGGCAGGACGACGAGCAGGCGTTCCAGCCGAAGTGGTGGAGTTCGTCACCCCTGTTGGGCATCTCGACGCGGTCGATCACCTCGCCGTAGGTCGACGAGTCGGGGTCCACGTCCACGACCCCGAGGAAGTCCGGCGCGTCCACGTCCGTGCCGACGTACAGTCCGATGACGTAGGCGACCTCCTCCGGCTCCGACTCCTCGATGGCCGCCTGCGGAGTGACGTACCCCGGTCCCTCGTGGTGGTGATGGTGGTGCTCGTGGGCGTCGGTTGCAGGGTTGTCAGCATCGCTCATGGTCGATCAGGGTTTGGCGCACGAGGGGGAGAGGGGTGTGTTTCCGGCATGTATTGCCGTTACTCCGCTCGGCCGCGGCGCTACAGCGCCCCCACGACCCGCTCGGTCGAGGCCGTCCCCTCGACGTCGACCCATCCCGAGCCGTTCACCTCGCGCGCCTGCGCCGGGCCGAACTCGTACTCGCCGGTCGCTCCCGGTCCCTCGGGTGCCTCGGCGTAGTAGACGACGTCCGCGTCTGACGTCGGGGGAACGTCGAAGTAGACGTGCTGGTAGCCGTCCGGCGCGCCGTCGGCGTCGACGTACTCGGGGCCGCTGTCGCCGGTCCCGGTCACGGTCCACTCGGCGGGAACGCGGTCGCGCAGGCGGATCGGCCGGTCCGCGCTCGCGGTGAGTCGAATCCGGTTCGTCCGCCCGCCGTGCCACGTGCTCCCGTCGTCGCTGCGCGTCCCGTCCACGGCGAGCGGTTCCCGCGTCGCGTCGCCCGGGCGGAGCTGCGTCGGCTCCCCGTCGGCCGTCTTCGCGAGCGCGAACGAGTCCACGACGGTCCCGTCGAGCGCGACGTACTCGCCCTCGATCCGGCGCTCCGAGAACGAGAGCCGGACGATCCCGTAGCGGTCGCTGTCGCGAAACGCCGTCCACTCGGGCGGTTCGTCGTGCCGGAAGCCGTAGTGGCCCGAGCCGCCGGTCCCGTTCACGACGTACGTCGTCCCGACCTCGCCCGCGGTCTCGCCGACGATCGGCTTCGAGCGCTCGTAGGAGTGGTTGTGTCCCGCCAGCACGAGATCGACGCCGTACTCGTCGAACAGCGGCCCCCAGAGGTCCCTGAGGTCCTCCCGGGCGGCGTGGTCGCCGTCGGTCCAGAGGCTGCTGTGAAAGTAGACGACCGTCCACGTTACCGCAGGATCGTCGCGGGCGTCCTCGAGCGTCTCCTCGACGTACGCCCGCTGTCGCTCGTTGTAGAGGTACGACTCGTCGGTGTAGCAGCGCGTGTCCTGAAACGGGAGGAACTCCTCGCCGCGGGCGAGGTCGCCGCAGGCGTCCGCGGAGGTGTTGAGCCCGACGAACAGCGCGTTGCCGTACCGGAAGTCGTACCACCGCCGCTTCGAGCCGAGGTCTGGCAGGCCGGGGTCGCGGAAGGGCATGAGCCGGTTGAGCCGCCCGTCGTACTGGGCGAACCCCTGTCCGGGCTCCTTCTCGTGGTTACCGGGGACGGTCAGGAACGGGGTCGTCGCGTAGAAGTCCTCGAAGGCGCGGAAGTACTCGTCCCACGTGTAGGGAAAGCCGTTGGCGTAGGCGATGTCGCCGACGCCGAGGTGGAAGGCCGGGTCGAACTCCCGCGCCCGGTCGACGATCCGTACGGGGCCGTCGTCGTCCGCGCGCTGGGCGGGGTTGCGGTCGTCCGCGATGCCGTGGTCCGCGACCATCGACACCCGGAAGTCGGTCCCGTCCTCGGGGGCCGTCCGGAACGCGAAGGTCGCCGACCGTTCGTCGCCGACGACGGCCCGGTAGTCGTACGCCGTGTCGGGCGTCAGTCCCTCGATCGTCGCGTCGTAGGCGACGAGGTCCTCCCCCGGGAGGACCGTCGCGTTCGCCTCGACGGCCGCCGAGAGGTCGCCGCCGCGCTCGCCGTACTCGACGCGGGCGTCGAACGTCCCGCCGGCCGTCCAGCCGACCGAGGCCGAGCGCTGCGGGTCCGGGCCGTACGCGACGTGTACGCCGGTCGGCGCGCCGCCGATCGCGCCCCTGGCCACCCCCGCCGACGTGGGAAACGCCGGCGCGAGGCTCCCCGCCGCGACCGTGGCGACCCCCCGGAGGAGGTCGCGGCGGTCGAACCCGTCGTCGCCGCCGCCCGAGCCCCCGTCGCTCACAGCCCGTCACCTCCCTCGGGGCTGCCGAAGGCGTCCGGGCCGTCCGGCGGGACGTCGCCGTCCCCGCCGGTGACCCCCGACGCGTCGCCGACGAGCGAGTCGAGGCGGTTCCGCCGGTACTCGCGCAACTCGACGCTGCCGCTCGGAACGCGGTAGCTCCCGAGGAGCGTCTTCGGCGCGTCGGCGGAGTCGATCGTCCGATCGACCCCGTAGGCGGTGTACAGGCACGCGTCGGGGGTCACGGTCACCGTGCAGTAGCCCCAGCGGCTGCTGTTGAACCACTCGACCCACGGGTTCTGCGACCGGACGGCGAGGTCGACCGCCTCCTCCGTCTCGTCGGCGGGGAGCTTTCCGGCGGCGGCGAGGTTGTCGCTCGTCACGCCGGGGGCCATGAACTCGACGCCGACGCGCTCGTCGGGCTCGGGCAGGCGGAGCGTCTGGCGGACGCTCTCGTAGTCCTCGAGGAGGTAGGAGGCGACGTAGGAGTGCATGTCGCCGGTGAGCGCGACGACGTTCCGTACGTCGGCCCCCCGGAGCTGACCCATCACGTGCCGCCGCTCGTGCTCGTAGCCGTCCCAGGCGTCGTAGTTGAGGTAGAACGACGCCTCGCCCGCGTTGGTCGTCTTGAGCGCCGCGTTGAGCACCTCGTTACCCCACAGCTTCCAGGTCGCCGGCGACTCGACGAGCCCGTTCACGAACCACTGGCGCTGCTCGCGTCCGAGCATCGTCCGGCCCGGGTCCTCGGTCGCGTCGGTCGGCGGGACGCCCGTGTCGCGCCGACCGAAGGCGTCCTCGGGCGGCGGCGACCGGTAGAGCCGCTCGTCGGTGACGAACAGCTCCGCCAGGTCGCCGAAGCGGATCGACCGGTAGAGCCGGAAGTCCTCCTGGATCGCGTCGGGCGCGAGTTCGTCCCCGTCCCCCGCCGGTTCGTACTGGATTCGGTTCGGGACGTACTCGCTGAGCGCCCTGATCCCCTCGACGTAGAGCCGGCGCATGAACGCCGGGTCGTCGCCCCGGGGGTGGCTCTCGGTCTCCGGGGCGTCCGCCTCGTAGTTCCACCACCGGTTGTTGACGATCTCGTGGTCGTCCCACGTGTGGATCAGCGTGTGCCGTTCGAGCGCCCGCCGGAGGTGCTCGTCGCTCCGGTACGTCCGGTGGAGGTGCCGGAAGTCGGCCAGCCCGTGGGCCACCGACTCCCCGCTCGGCAGGCGGACGTCCCGCCCCGGCTGTCTGCCCTCGCCCGCGTACTCGTAGAGGAAGTCCCCGAGGTGGAGGAGGTAGTCCACCTCCTCGTCGGCGACGTGCGCGAACGCGCCGAAGTAGCCGTGCAGGTAGTTGTTGCAGCTACAGACGGCCAGCCGGAGTTCCTCCGGACTCGCGTCCGGCTCGGGCAGCGTCCGACACCGTCCCACGGGGCTGGCGACGCCGTCGTAGACGAACCGGTAGAACAGGTGTCGATCCGCGACGAGTTCGCCGTCGAGGTCAGCCTTCACCGTGTAGTCGGCGTCGGGTCCGACCGCCGAATCGGGGACGACGCCCCGGTAGATCACGTCGGAGAACGACCCGTCGGTCGCCACCTCGACCGCCATCGGCGTCCCGGGCTCGTACGCCGCCGGCGCGAGCCGCGTCCACGCGATGACGCCGCTCGGCGTCGGCCCGCCGCTCGCGACCGACTGGGGGAAGACCGCCCCGCCGTCCGTTCGCTCGACCGCGAACGCGTCCCGCTCGCGCCCCGTCGGTCGGGTCGGCTCGACGGCCGTCGCGGCCGCCCCCTCGCCGACGAGCGCCGCGAGCGCGCCGCCGACCGTCGTCGCACCCGCCGCGCGCAACACCGCCCGCCGCGTCGAGCGGGTCCTCGCCCGTCCGTCTCGCTCCGCCTCGGTGTCCATGCCCCGCGTCGAGAACCGCCGGGAGTAATAATTTCTCCCCAAATAATAAGGGAACTATGACACTATACCGCTACGGAGTACTACGGTGTGAAGAAGTCCCGACCGACGAACTGATCTGCTCCGGGGACGGCCCGCGTGGGCGTGGCAGTTTTCGACGGCCCGCGCCACGCGCCTGGACGTGACTAGAGAGCGCCGTCGCTAGGGGCGTGACGCGGACGCAGAACGAAGACCGCGACTCGAGTCGACTTACTC
The DNA here is from genome assembly GCF_029338575.1 of Halomarina halobia. Classification (GTDB taxonomy): domain Archaea; phylum Halobacteriota; class Halobacteria; order Halobacteriales; family Haloarculaceae; genus Halomarina; species Halomarina halobia. Next base: position 888,217 of record NZ_CP119992.1, on the reverse strand, counting down.
GTACAGCCAGGTCTCGTCGCTTCGCTCGTAGTCGAGGAGTTCGTCCTCGTCGAAGAAGAGGTCGATCTCGCGCTCGTTGGACCCCTCCTCGGTGTCCGAACCGTGGATGACGTTCCGACCGAGGTCGAGTCCGAAGTCGCCGCGGACGGTGCCCGGTGCGGACTCGGCGGGGTCGGTCTCGCCCATCATCGTCCGGACCTGCGCGACCGCGTCCTGTCCCTCCCAGACCATCGCCATTACGGGCCCGGAGGTGATGAAGGAGACGAGGTCGCCGAAGAAGGGCTTGTCCTCGTGCTCGCCGTAGTGGCGCTCGGCGAGGTCGCGGTCGATCCGCACGAACTTCGCGCCGACTAGCTTCAGCCCGCGGTCCTCGAAGCGGGAGACGATCTCGCCGATCAGCCCGCGCTGGACGCCGTCGGGTTTGACCATCACGAAGGTGCGTTCGGTCTCCGTCATTCCTCCGCGTCCTCCCGCGCCTCGGAGGGCGACTCGGTCTCGACTTCTGCCGTCTCGACGTCGGCGTCCGCCATCTCGTCGGCCGTCTCGGCCTTCTCCTCGCTGACGGCGTCCTCGGCGTCCTCGGCGTCCTCCGCCACCTCGAGGTCGGGGGAGCGATCGACGTCCTCGGCGGTGTCCTGGGACATCCGGTCGGTCGTCTCCGCCTCGGGCTCGGGGGCGACCTCCTCCTCGTCGACCTCCTCGACGTCCTCCTGGGAGCCGACGGTCTGCTGCTTTCGGGCGGCGTGCTCGCGCCGCCCGGCCTCGGTCCACTCGAGGTCGCGCGCCTCGCGGCCCATGAAGTAGTTCTTCTCGGCCTTCGAGTCCTTGAAGTGCAGCACGGTTCCGTCGTTACGGACGTACATGATGCCCGTTCCGGGCTCGATCTCCTCGCCGCTGAAATCGCAGGTACGCGTCCGGGGCATCACTGACCTCCGATGGAGTCGGCCTCGCGGGCGGTCTCGCGCAGCTGGAGGACGTCGCCCACGCGGACCGGCCCGAGCACGTTTCGCGCGATGATGCGACCCTGATTTTCGCCGGAGCGGATGCGACACTTGACCTGCATGGCCTCGCCGTGCATGCCGGTCTTGCCGACGATCTCGATGACCTCGGCGGCGGTCGCACCGTCGTTACCCTCTGCGCTCATTTACCTGAGCTCCGAGAGTTTCCCGGCGATGTCGTCCACATCGCCGCTGGCCTCGCCGGCGTCGACGATGGCCGCGGCCGCGCTGCCGACCTCCAGCCCGGCGGCGTGACCGATCTCGTCCTGCGTCTCGACGAACAGGAACGGGACCTCCTTCTCGTCGCACAGCTCGGGGAGGTGCATGACGACCTCCTCGGGCTGGACGTCCTCGGCGATGTAGACGAGCGCCGCGTTGCCTCGCTCGACGGCCTTGGTCGTCTCGTTGGTACCTTTCTTTACCGAACCGGTGTCCCGGGCGACCTCGAGCGCCTCGATGGCGTCGTCTTCGAGGTCCGCGGGAACGTCGAAATCAACGTATACTGGCATGATGGATCACTCCCGCGTGTGGGCTCGCGCTCCCTCGCCTCGTGCGACGGGTGGACGACGTAGCGTCCGATCGACCCTCGCACAGTACCGACTCGCGTCGGCGTGAGTCCCTGACTGGGAGCATCATCAACCCCACGCAGGCTGTACACCCGATTACTGTTGCCCCACATTTAAGCGCTTCCGAACGCGCTCGCCCCGTGGGACTGTGACGCAAGCGCTCTCGCGTCAGTTTTCGGGATCGGACACCTGAACCACTTGCTTTCCAATATTCACTCCGTCGAACAAACCGAGGAACGCGTCCGGCGCGTTCTCCAGTCCCTCCGTGACCGTCTCGCGGTACTGCACGACGCCGTCGGCCACCCAGTGTGCGAGGCGTTCGTTCGCCTCCTCGTAGCGCTCGACGTAGTCCCGCACCAGCACGCCCTCGACGCGGGCGCGCTTGGTGATGAGCTCCCCCAGCTTCCGCGGTCCCGTCGGTCGCTCCTCGGCGTTGTAGAGGGAGATCTGTCCGCAGACGACGACCCTCGCCCTGACCGCGAGGTGGGCGAAGGCGGCGTCCGTGATCGGCCCGCCGACGTTGTCGTAGTAGACGTCGATGCCGTCCGGGCACGCCTCGGCCAGCGCCCCGCGCACGGACTCCGTCTCCCGGTAGTTGATCGCCTCGTCGAAGCCCAGTTCGCCGGTCAGCCAGTGGACCTTCTCGTCGGCCCCCGCGATCCCGACGACGCGACAGCCGGCGTGCTTCGCGATCTGTCCGACGACGGAGCCGACGGCACCGGCCGCCCCCGAGACGACGACCGTGTCGCCCGGCTTCGGCCGCCCCACGTCGAGCAGGCCGAAGTAGGCCGTCCGCCCCGGCATCCCGAGCACGCCGAGCGCGGTCGAGATCGGCGCGCGGTCGGGATCGACCGGGACGAGTTGATCCTCGTCCGCCACGGCGTAGTCCGCCCACCGGAGGTTCCCGTTCACGACGTCGCCCGCCTCCCAGCGGGGGCTGTTCGACTCGACGACCTCGCCGACGACGCCCGCGCGCATCGCCTCGCCGACGTCCCACGGCTCGGCGTAGGACTCCGCGTCGCGCATCCGACCGCGCATGTACGGGTCCACCGACATGTACCGCGTGCGGACAAGCACCTCCCGCGGACCGGGGTCGGGCACCTCGCGCTCGACCATCTCGAAACAGTCCTCCGTGGGTCGCCCGTCGGGGCGCTTCGCCAACAGCCACTGCCGATTCGTCTCCGACATGTCCCGCGAGAGGGACGGGGGGACCGTTACACTGTCGCTCGGACGGGTTTCGCGGGGTCTGGTTCGCGGGCGGGGGCGACCGCAGGACGGATTATCGCCCGCCACCGACGTTCCCCCATGCTCACCTCCCTCGTGCGCTCGCTCCGGGCCGAGGCGCGTCGGGCGAACGAGCGTCGCCTGCTCGCCCTCGCGGGCGGCCACGACGCCTGCCTCGACGCCCTCACCGGCGTCCTCGAGGCGGGCGCGATCGAGGACGCGGTCCTGATCGGCCACCGCGACGTGCGAGGGCTGGCGCGTCACGGGCCGCGTCGCGCCGACGAACTGCTCGGGACGACCCGCGAGTGCGTCGTCGTGGACGCCCACGAGGAGTGCCGCCCCAACGCGCTCGGCCGCGCGGCGGGAGCGGTCGACGGCGGCGGGCTGCTCGTCCTGCTCGCGCCGCCGCTCGACGCGTGGCCCGACCGGCGCGACCGCTTCGACGAGTCGCTCGCCGTCCCGCCGGACGCCCTCGACGACGTGGCGGGGAACTTCCGCCGCCGCCTGGTTCGCCTCCTGCGCCAGCACCCCGGCATCGCGATCGCGGACCCGGAGACGGGAGCCGTCGAGCGCGACGGCCTGACCGATCCGTACCCGGCGCGCGAGCGGGGGACGCCCGCCCCGCCGGCGCGCCACACCTTTCCCGACGCCGCCTACCGCGCCTGCCTCACCGACGACCAGGTCGCGGCGGTCCGGGCGTTCGAGACGCTCCGCGACCCCGACTCGGCGGTCGTCCTCGAGGCCGATCGGGGGCGGGGCAAGTCGAGCGCGGCGGGGCTGGCCGCCGGATCGCTCGCCGCGGTCGGGCGCGACGTGCTCGTCACCGCGCCGTCGCGGGGCGGTGCCGTCGAACTCTTCGCCCGCGCCCGGGAACTGCTCGACGCGCTCGGCGTCCTCGCGGCGGAGGAGGACGGGGCCCTCGCGGCGACGGGGGGCGGGCGCGTCCGCTTCGAGCGCCCCGCCCGCGCGGCGGAACTGCCGGGCGATCCGGACGCGGTGTTCGTCGACGAGGCCGCGGGCCTGTCGGTCGCCCTGCTCGCGTCGTTCCTCGACGGCCCGCCGGTCGGGTTCGCCACGACGGTCCACGGCTACGAGGGCGCGGGACGGGGGTTCTCCGTGCGCTTCCGCGAGCGCCTGGACGCGAGCGACCGCGACGTGACCGACTGCGTGATGCGCGCGCCGATCCGCTACGCCGCGAGCGACCCCGTCGAGCCGTGGCTGTTCCGCGCGCTCCTGCTCGACGCCAACCCGCCGGTCGAACCGCTCGTCGAGGGCGCGACGCCGAGGACGGTCGCCTACGAGCGCCCGACGCCCGGGGACCTGCTCGCCGACGAGCACCGCCTCCGGGAGCTGTTCGGCCTGCTCGTCCTCGCGCACTACCGGACGGAGCCGAACGACCTCGCGCGCCTGCTCGACGCGCCGAACCTGACGACGCGCGTCCTCGCGCACGACGGCCACGTCGTTGCGGTCGCCCTGCTGGCCCGCGAGGGGGGCCTCCCGCCCGCGGTCCGCGAGCGGGCGTACCGCGTCGGGCGCGTCCGGGGGAACATGCTCCCGGACCTCCTGATGGGCCAACTGCGCGACCCGGCGGCGGGCGCGCCGGTCGGCCGGCGGGTGGTCCGCATCGCCGTCCACCCGGCCGTCCGGTCGCGCGGCCTCGGCTCGCACCTGCTCGACCGCGTCCACGCGGAGTTCGGCGACGGGGTCGACTGGTTCGGCGTCAGCTACGGCGCGACGACGCGGCTGCTGTCGTTCTGGCGGGGGAGTGGCTACCGCGTCGTCCACCTCTCGACGACGCGCAACGAGACGAGCGGCGAGCGCTCGGCGGCCATGCTTCGGCCCGCCGCCGGGGCGGAGGGTGCGCGGACCACGAACGGTGCGGACGACGCGAACGACGCGGCCGACGCCCTCCCCGATCGGCACGCGCGCTGGTTCCGTGAGCGGATCGCGGGCGTCCTCTCCGATGCGCTCTCGGATCTCGACCCTGACGTGGTCCGCGCCGCGCTCGCCGCGACCGGCGGCCGGGCGGCGCTCGACCTCGACGACCGCGAGTGGCACCTCGTCGCGGCGGCCGCCTACGGGCCGGGGCAGTTCGACGTGCACCCCGAGCCGTTCCGCCGCCTCGTCGTGAGCGCGCTCACCGACCCCGACCCCGATCCGCCGCTCGACGCCGACGCGGAGCGCCTGCTCGTCCGGCGCGTCCTCCAGGCGCGCGGCTGGCGGGCCGTGGCCGAGGAACTGGGATTCCAGACGCCGAGCGGCGCGCGGCGCGCGGCCGGCCGGGCGTTCCGCGCGCTCTGCGAGCGCTACGGCGGGGACGCGGTCGCCGAGGAGCGGGGGCGGTACGAGTGAGCGAGGCGGTCGCGCTCGCCGCGTTCGCGCTGCTCGTCCTCGGGGTCGTCGGGACGGTCGTCCCCCTCCTCCCGGGGGCGCTCCTCTCGCTCGCGGGGGTGTACCTCTACTGGTGGGGGACGGGCTACGCCGCCCCCGGCCCGGCGGTGCTCGCGGCGCTCACGCTCGTCGGCGTCGCCGCGGTCGCCGTGGACTACTTCGGCGGGGCCATCGCCGCGCGCTCGGGCGGCGCGTCGTGGTGGACGACTGCCCTCGCGGCGACCGCGGGGGTCCTCCTCATGCTCGTCTCGGGACCGTTCGGGCTGCTGGTCGGCGTCGCCGGGACCGTCTTCGTGCTGGAGTACGGCCGCCACCGGGACGCCCGGGAGGGTGCGTGGACGGCGCTCTACGCGACCGTCGGCGTGCTCGCCTCGGCGGTCGTGCAGGCGCTACTGGCGCTGTCGATGCTCGTCGCCATGCTCGCCGTGGCGCTCCTGTGACCGCCCGGCCGCCTCCGGTTCGATCACCGTCCGCTCGGGGATCGGCTCCTCCGCCGGCGCTCGCTTCGCGACGAGCCGCTGGAGCCACGACAGCCGCTCGGTCGGCTCCTTCTCGATGCGCTCGTACTCGATGACGACCGCGCCGTCGGCCTCCGCGATGCGGAAGTAGTTGAGCCGGAACGACGGGCGGTAGACCGACGGGAGCCGGCCGAGCCGCGCCGGGACGCGGACGAGTCGCTTCAGCCACGTGCCGGTGTTGATGACGACGCCCTCGTCCCACCGCAGGAGCGACGCGCGGTGGGTGTGACCGTAGACGAACACCGCCACGTCGGGGTGCTCGGCGAACACCCGGCGCGCGGCCGCCAGGAACGGCTCGTCGCCCTGTCCGACCTGGAGGCCGGACGCGAGCAGGCCGAACCGGCGGACGGTCCTCCGCACGTCGCGGTCGAAGAGCAACAGCGGGACGGCGGCGATCGCGAGGACGACGAGGAGGACGGCGTTGACCGCGACGAGGAGTTCGAGGAAGACGCCCGCGACGCCGAGGTCGCGCGCGAGGAGCGACGGCTCGAAGATCCGCGTCGGGAGCACGCCGACCGCCTCCAGGACCGCGCCGAGGAAGTAGAGGGCGGTCAGGTTAAACAGGAGGAGCAGCGGCGCGACGACGAACCGGAGGTACGGGCTCATCTCCCGGTAGAAGTAGTTGGAGAGGATCCACCGCGGGATCTCCTCCATGGGGGCGACCGACTGGATGTCGCGGGGCCAGTTGTACCGGCTCCGACCCGAGAGGCGGCCCGCCTGCGCGACGATCTTCCGCACGACGAAGTAGCCGACGGGGTTCGCGTGGGGGTTGCCGAAGTCCGGCATCCGGTTGTTCGGGTCGTGCTGCATGCCGTGCTCGATCCAGATCGTCCGGTCGGCGACCTCGCGCGTGACGTGCACCTCCTGTTCGAGTTCGACGTTGTACTCGCGCAGGCGCTCCACGTACTCGGGGTAACACGCCAGTTCGTAGTCGTGGTTCCCGGGGATGACCGTGATCCGGACGTGCTCGCCGGTCGCGCGCAACTGCTCGAACAGCCACGGGTGGTTCTCGACGAGGCGGTCGAACTTCGCGAGCCCCTCGACCTCCGTGAACTCCCACAGCCCGAACAGGTCCCCCAGGACGATCAGCTCGGCGTCGTCGCGTCCCTCCAGTCCGCGCAGGAACTCGGTGAACTCCTCCTCGAAGTCGCACTGCTGGAGCTGCTCGTCGCCCCCGATGTGGAGGTCGCTCACGAAGTAGTACTCCGTCGTCGCACCGTCGCGGCGGGCCGTCACCGTCCCGACGTGCCGCCCCGCGCCACGGGTCTCCGCTCGATCATGGATCGGCATACGACGGACCGTCACTAAATGTCTCTGTAGTCACACGTCTCGGCAGGTCGTCGGCGCGTGACCGTTCGGCGAGGGAGTCCGTCACGTCGCGCGGACGGAAGGACTGATATCGGCGAGGGCGTAGCCGGGGTATGACCGCGTGTAGCGAGGACGGCTGCGAGAACGAGGCGGCGGTTCGGCTCTACGTCCCGTGGGCCGAGGACAGGGACGTCTGTCCGTCCCACGCCCGCGCGCTGGTTCAGCGGGACGGCGTCGTCGCGGAGCCGCTTCCGGGGGCCGAGGAGCGTTGGCGGTGAGCGGAGTTCGAGGCGGAACCCCACGCCGTTAGATCACGGCCAGACGGCCATCATCACCTCGTCTATGTACTCGTCGTCGAGCTTGTAGTGCTTCTCGCGGACGGCCTCCGTCTCCCACCCGCGCGAGTCGAGGAACTCGATCGCCGCCTCGTTCGTCGAGGGGACGCTGTTGTAGACCTTCTCGTAGCCGTGCTCCTTCGCCCACTCCAGGCCGCGTTCGAGCAGGTGGCTCCCGATGCCGTGGCCGCGGTACTCGTCGAGGACGCCGACGGTGAGCTCCGCCGTGTGGCTGAGCTTCTCGATCTCCGGCGCGTGGAGGTGGACCCAGCCGACGACGTCGTCGTTCACCGTGGCGACGAAGAAGATGCGCGACTCGATGTTGTCGTGCCACTGGAGCACGTTCTCGTGGTCCACGACGTTGGCGATGTTCTCGGCGACGATGTACGTCCGTTCCTCGCTGACCGAGCGGATGGCCCCGACGAGCCCCGTGAGGTCCGTCTCGCGGGCCTGTCGGATGACGTAGTCGACGCCTCCCTCGGAGAACTCCTCCTCCGCGCCGCCGTCGAGGCTCACCCGCAGCGAACCGTTTATCTGCTCTACCACGCCGTCGCGCTTCAGGATCGTGACGTGGTGACCGAACGCCGTCGGGTCCATGTTGAGCGCCTCGTGGGCCTCGTCGTAGTCGACGATGCCGTGGTGCTCGATGTACTCGTACACGTCTCGCCGGTCGGTGTGGCCGAACTCGAGTTCGTCAGAGAACCTCATGGCTACTGGTATCACTCCGCATTATCTTAACGATTGTCACTGGGGGCCCCGGATCGAGACGACCGTCGGCCGACGGGGCGGGCCGTCCCGGGGACGCCACCGCTCGCCGACGCTCCTCGCCGCGCACGGACGCTCACTGATTCCCACTGATACCTACCGAGGTGGCACGCGCGTGAGCACGCGCGCCGTGTCCCGGACGTTGTGGGTCCCGACGAGCAGCGTCGCGGCCTCCCGGACGGTGAACTCCGCGTCGAGCGTCGTCCCGTAGCACGCGGCGTAGAGGTCGAGCCACTGGTTCATGGCGCGTTCGAGCGCCGCGAACTCGTCGGGGTGGAACGCGACCGGTTCACCGCCGCCGGTGCGCGCCTCGACGTACAGCGCGACGGCAGGACCGAACCCCTCCCGGAGGTAGCGCATGGCCCGCCGCTCGTCGGGCGGGTCGTCCGGGGGGGCGAACGCCTCGCGGTCGCGCTCCGCGCGCGCTTCGAGCGCCGCGATCCGCTCGGCGTACGGCGAGCGCGTCACCCCTGCTTGAACTCCACGCCCTTCCCACCTCGCGGGTGCTCCCACTCGGTGTCGGCGACGATGGCACAGGTGCCACACTCGACGCAGGGTTGGGTGTCGAGGCTGACGACGCGCTCCTCGCTCCCGTCCGTCTTGATCGTCTCCTCGCGGTAGCAGCCGCCGCCGAAGTCGAGCGCGCTGACCGGGCACGCCGTGACGGCCGCGCCGCTCGCCGCCCAGGAGTTGTCGAGCACGCGGATGTGGGGGTTCCCGACGTCCGTGTCGTAGGTGAGATCGCCGATGCGGTCGGCCAGGCTCGGCGGCTCTACCTCGCTCTCGTCGGTTACCTCCTCGCCGAGTTCCTCCGCGATCACGGTCGGCAGCGTCACGTAGGGCGTCCGCGTGTCGGGGACCGTCATCGCCATGAACGGCGAACTGTACAGGCGTTCGAGCCGGCCGCGCGCCGCGCGCAACCCGAGGCGGCCGACCGACGACTTCAGGACGGTGTCCAGGGCGTCGGTCACCGCGTCGCGCTCGCCGAGCGCGCTCGCCGCCCGATAGCGCCGCGGTCGGAGCTTGTCCATCAGCCCCGTGTCGTGGAGCCGCTCCTCGTACCGCGCGCCCGCCGTCTCCGGTCGGCCGCGGAGCTTCGCCTCGGCGAACGCCTCCGCGGCCAGCGCGCCCGCGGTCACGGCGTGGTTCATGCCCTTGATGATCGGCCCCTGGGCCTGCATCTGCCCGCCGGCGTCGCCGACCAGCACGAGCCGATCGCGGTGCGGTGCCGGGTGCGCCACCTTCTTGGAGTCGGGGACGAGCTTCGCTGAGTACTCGAGTTCCCGGTAGTCGTCGCCCAGCCACCGGGCGAGCAGCGGGTGGGTGAGCAGGTTGTCGAGCAGCTCGTGGGGCTCCGCGCGCTCCTCGACGAGGCTGTCGAGGTGGAACACCGTCCCGATGGACAGCGACTCGGCGTTCGTGTAGAGGAACCCGCCGCCGCGCACGTCGTCGAAGAGGCTGCCCGAGAACAGGTGGGCGACCCCCTCGTCCTCGCGCACGTCGAACCGCTCGGCGATGACCTCGGCGGGCATCTCCGCGACGGCCTTCACGCCCTGGAACCACTCGGAGGGGTCCTCCCAGTCCATCAGGCCGGCGTCGCGCGCGAGTTCGCTGTTCACCCCGTCTGCGGCGACGACGAAGTCGGCCGTGATCGGCTCGATCTCGTCGCAGGTCACCCCGACGACCTTCCCGTCCTCGCGCAGCAGGCCGTTGACCCGCACGTCCGTCAGCAGGCCGCCGCCCGTCTCGCGGGTCCACTCGTGGACGCGGTCGGCCAGCCACGAGTCCATGGGCCGGCGGAGCACCGCGTCGCACCACTCCGTGTCGTGCTCGTGGAGCGAGGTGAGGTCGAAGGTCTTGACCTTGCGCCCCGAGACGTTGTGGAGGTAGTACTCCGTGACCGGCCGCTCTGCGGCCTCCTCCCGGAAGTCCGGGAACAGGTCGTCGACGGTGTAGGGGGCCGACCCCTCGGCGTAGATGAGGCCCCCGGAGACGTTCTTCGACCCCGCGTCGACGCCGCGTTCGAGCACGAGCGTCTCGACGCCCGCGTCGGCCAGCTTCGCGGCCGCGGCGGCACCGCCGGGCCCCGCGCCGACCACGACCGCCTCGTAGTGCTCGTAGTCGTCAGTCACCGCCACCACCTCCGTCGGCGACGGCGGCCGCATCCAGTTCGCCCGTCTCGACCGCCCGTGTGAGCCGCGGGAGCACCTCGAACAGGTCGCCCTCGATGAAGTAGTCCGAGAACTCCCGAATGCGGGCGTTCGGGTCGGTGTTGATCGCGAGGATGGTCTCCGACTCGTCCATTCCGACCTTGTGCTGGACCGCCCCCGAGATGCCCGCGGCGACGTACAGCTTCGGCGCGACCACCTGGCCGGTCTCGCCGATCTGTCGCTCCTCGCGCGTGTACTGCTCGACGTGCCCGTCGAAGTCGTAGGAGCCGGTGACGATGCCGCGAGAGACGCCGACCTCGGCGTCCTCGAACGCGTCCGCGAGGTCGACGGCGAGTTCGATGCCGCGGGTCGGGTCGTCGCCGATCCCCCGCCCCACGGCGACGATGACCTCGTAGCCGGAGAGGTCGATCCCCTCCTCCAGGCGGTCGTGGTCGGTCACCTGCACGCGGAGCCAGCCCTCGTCGAGGGAGAGGTCGTGGGCCACGATCACGCCCTCGCGTTCGGGGTCGGGTTCGGGGACCTCGAAGCTCCCCGGGATCACCGATGCGCCCTGCGGGTGGAACTCGCGGTTGGGGTTGTCGAGACAGAGGATCGTCGAGTACTCGAACCCGGAGAAGTCGGGGCGCTTCATGTGGAGGACGGCCTCGAACTCCTTTTTCTCGCCCGCGACGCCGGTCTTCACGGGGTTCGAGATGACCGTGTTCTCGATGTACAGCCCCGAGCAGTCGCTCGCCAGCCCGGAGTCGAGTTCGGCCTGCACCTGCGCCGAGAGGTCCCGCCCGTTGTTCGTCGCCGGGAAGAGGACGTAGCGGGGTTCGTCGTAGTCGCGCCACTCCTCCTCCGGGCGGTCCTCGCGCCCGTGGGGGTGGCCCGCCCCCCGCGCCATGTCGCAGAATATCTCCGCGTACGGCTTGTGCTGGAACCGGGTCAGCCGCTCGTCCTCGTAGTGAACGACCACGTCCGCGCCGAGCGCGACGCACTCCTCCGCGTGCTCGCTCGCGCCGTCGCCGATGAGCACCGCGACGACCCGCTCGTCCTCGGCGTCGGACTCGTCCGCGAGGTACGTCTCGTTGTAGTCGTCCATCAGCTCCCGCGCCTTCCCGAGCATCTCGCGGGAGACGTCGATGAGCTCGCCCGCCTGCGTCTCGCAGTAGACCCACATGTCGCGGTAGACGCCGCCCTCGAGCGCGCGGACGTGCTTCTTGTCCGCCGTGGGGTGGTCGAGGTCGGGGTGCTTCTCCTCCGGCGTCCGCGCGACGGCCTCTTCCCCCTCCTCGTCCTCCTCGCTCCCCGCGACCGAGTCGATGCGGCGCTGGACGAGCCGTTTGACGCTGTCGCGGTCCTCGCCGCCCTCCTCCTCCTCCAGCAACCGTTCGAGGACCTCCACGTCGTCGACGTTCTGGAGCGCGTTGCCCACGTCGGCGGCGCTCATCTCCGCGAGGTCGAGGTCGTCCGCGTCGGCCTCCTCGTCCTCCTCGTACTTCTCGACGCGGCTCTCGATGAGCGCGACGGCCGCGGGACGGTTCTGTCCCTCCCGCTCCGCGTCGAGGATGGCCTTCAGTTCGACCACGTCCTCCACGTCCTTGATGGCGGGTCCGAGCTCCTGGATGTCGTACTCGCCGGGGTCGAGTTTCGCCACGGTCAGTCACCCCCGGCTTCCGCGCCGCCGGTCGCACCGGCCGCGAGCGGTCGCATCGCGTCGAGCACCTCCTGCATCGCCGACGGATCGTCGGGATCGACCATCGTCGCCTCCCGTTCGGCGGGGGCCTTCGGGATGGGATCGACCGAGGAGACGATGGTGGGCGAGCCGTCGAGCCCGATGTAGTCCGGGTCGAGGTTCAGGTCGACGTGGTCCCACGTCGTCAGGTACTCCTCGTAGTCCCGCGCGCGCTCGCGCGTCTCGGCGCGGAGGTCCTTGAGCGTCAGCCGCTGGCCCGCCGTCCGGTAGGACGGCTCGAACTCGGGGTCGGTGACGACGAACGCCGGCAGCGGCGCTTCGACCGTCTCGATTTCCTCGATGTCGCCCTCGACCAGCCGCTTCGCCCGCACCAGGCGCTCGTCCTCGTCGATATCGAGCGCGACCACGTGCGTGATGATCGGAACGTCGAGGCACCAGCACGTCTGCGGCCCGGTGTGGCCCGTCTCCCCGTCCGCGGTCTTGAAGCCCGCGACCACCAGGTCGGGCATCCCGAGTTTCTCGAGCGCCGTGCCGAGCGTGATCGACGTCGCCCAGGTGTCCGAGGCCGCCAGTTCGCGGTCGGACACCAGGTAGAGGTCGTCAGCGTACACCGACTCCATCCCCTCCCGGAGTACGTCCCCGTACCCCGGCGGTCCCATGCTCATCAGCGACACGCGCCCGCCGTGGCGCACCTTGGTCTGGAGCGCCGCGTGGAGCGCGTGCTTGTCGTTCGGATTCATCACCGTCGGCGTCTTCCCCCGCTCGAGGTGGCCGTCTTCGTCGAACGACACCTGCCCCTCGCGGAAGTCCGGAACTCCCTTCGTGAGAACGACTATGTCCATTGATATCACTCACCTCGTAGATCACTGCCACTAGCTCATAATAGTTCTTTATCGTGTCGGGCTCGAGAGGACGGGTTCTGAGGGCACCGCGGCTAGGCGTGGGCGTGAAACGCCGTTACGATGGGCGCGCTGGACGTGGCGCGTCGGCGTCGGCGACGGGACTAGGTGCGGCCCGCGCGCCCGGGGTCGACGTCGATGGCGTCGACCGGGCAGACGTCGACGCAGAGCATGCAGTCGATGCACTGTGCCTCGTTCGCCGGATCGGCCTTGAGTTCGCTCTCCGGGTGCCCCGGCGTGTCCACCCACTCGAAGACGTCGACCGGACAGTCCTCGAGGCAGGCCCCGTCGGCGAGGCAGATGTCGAAGTCGACGGCGACGTGCGTTCCGTGGATGCCCAGTTTCTCGGGTTCCTCGACCGGCCCCCACACCGCGTGACCGTTGTGCTCGTCCACGGTTTCGCGGTTCGTCTCGAACTGCGGATCTATGGCCATTGTTGTCTATGGGCAGTGCACGCACGGACTTAATAGTATCCTCGCTGTCGATTCGGTCCGGTCGGTCGCCTCGCGGAGTTGACGACGACGAACGCGACCGGCGGGAACGCGGCGAGGTACGTCGACGCCGTCCTCGCGGTACTCGTGTCGCTCGATCCGATCGGCGTCCGGTCGCTACCCGTCGAGTGGATCGCCGCACTCCTCGGTCGGTTCGGCGTCGCCGGACGTCCCCCTCCCCCCGCTCGATTACCGCTTGCACCGGCCGATCGGTGATCGCCCCCGGGAACGAAAGTAGCGAGAGACCGAGGCGCGGTCCCGATGCACAATCACTTAGACGAAACGGGGATGACTGTTCGTATGGAGGAGATATTAACAGATATTCAGCAGACGATCGCGGCCTCGCCGACTCCGGCCGCGGAGTTCGGACGGTTGTCGCGGGGCCGACAGCGGGAGGTGTTCTTCCTCCTCCCGCGGCCGATTCAACAGTCGCTCGTCGAGGACATGGACCGCGAGCAGTTACAGCAGTTCGTCCGCAGGCTGGACCCCGACGAGGTCGCCGACGTACTGGGACTGGCGAACGAAGACACGCGTGGCGACGCGCTCCGACGACTCGACGACAATCGCCGGGAGAAAGTGGAATTCCTCCTCGGGTTCAGCCCCGAGAGTGCCGCCGGCCTGATGCACCTCGACTACGTTACCGTCGGAGCGCATCGAACCCTCGACGAGGTAGCACGGCGAGTCAAGCGACACGAGGCACGAACCGGCCGGGTCCCGACGATCTTCGTCACGGACGACGAGGAACTCGTGGGGGAACTCCCCGGACAGATCCTGGCGATGACCGACCAGGGATCCGTGGACCTCTACGACTACGTCCACGAGACGCCCGCTGTCACGTACGACACGCCGGAGGAGGAGGTCGTCGACGTGTTCCGGACGAATCCGGAGAGCTCAATCGCCGTGCTGGACGACGACGGGAGCATCCTGGGGGTCATCTACGCCGAAGATCTCCTCCGCATCATCGAGGAGGAAGCGGCCGAGACGCTCTACGAGTTCACCGGCGTTCAGGAGGAGGAGAGCATCCTCGACGGCCCGCTCGCGAAGGTTCGCCATCGCTACAAGTGGCTGATCATCAACCTCGGAACGGCGTTTCTGGCCGCCGGGGCGGTCGGCGTGTTCGAGGATACGATCGCGGCGTTCACGCTACTGGCGGTGTACATGCCGGTCGTCGCCGGAATGGGGGGCAACGCCGGCACGCAGTCGATGGCCGTGACCGTCCGCGGAATCGCGCTCGGACAGATCTCCCTGTCGACCGGGAGTCGCGCCGTGATCAACGAGGTCGTCGCGGGCGGCGCGAACGGGTTCATCACGGGCGTTCTCGTCGCGGTCATCGCCTCGGTGTTCAATCAGAGCCCGCTCCTGGGTCTCGTGCTCGGCGTGTCGATGGTGCTGAACCTCGTCATTGCCGGGTTTTTCGGGACGAGTATCCCGCTGGTGCTCGATCGGATCGGGAAGGATCCGGCGACCTCGGCGACGATCTTCATCACGACGGCGACGGACGTCCTCGGATTCTTCATCTTCCTCGGGTTGGCCCGGACTGTTCTCTGAGACGCCCCCGTGCCCGTCCGTGTTCACGGCCTCCGATTCGTGGACCGCGGTCCGCGCGCTGGACGAACGGGACGGCCTCTCGCTCGACCGTCCGGAGCGTAACCCGCTCGCCGTTCAGTAACGTCGGCCACGAGTCCGCGTTCGGCGAGGTTCACGATACCTCTCCGCGACGGTTCCGGTGGGGACGGGACCGGTCGATCCCCCGCCTCGACGTCGCGGACCTACGGGTGGGCGTAGTACGCCACGACGCGCCTCTCCTCCGACGTGTCCGCGTCGCCCCCCGCCACGCCGTCGATCCGGGCGAACCCGACGCGTTCGAACTGTACCACATCGCCGGGTTCGTACCCCTGGATGCCGGGCTCGGCGCGCCCCGTCACGTCGCCCCCCATCGTGCGCAGGGTGACGGGCACGCTCCCGTCGGCGGGGACCCAGTGGACGACGGGGACGCCCTCCTCGCGCACCGCGTCGATGTCGTCCCCGGTGAACTCGAACGCGTCCCGGGTGTGCCGGACGCAGCCGAAGCCCTTCAGCCAGACGCGTTTCCCGTTGGCCGGCACGTCGTCGGGTTCGACGAGGACGGCCCCCTCGACGGGAACCCGTCGCGTCCCCCGGTCCGGGTGGTCCGGGTGGATCGGCGGCTCGGCCGTCTCCGGGCCACCGACGACCGGCTTCTCCACGCCGCCGCGCACGAGGAAGCGGCGGTCGGCCTCGTCGTCGATCAGCTCGCGGTTCCTCGCGTAGATGGAAGACATGGCGAGGTCCACGTCGCTCGTGGAGGTGCCGAGTTCGACGAGGGCGTCCACGACGGCCCGGCCGCGGATCCCGCGCCGGCGGACGCTCGCGAGCGTCGGCGCGCGCGGATCGTCCCAGCCGTCGAGTTCGCCGCGCTCGATCAGTTCCTTGATCGTCGAGGTGGACATCTTCACGTCGTAGGCGTCGATCTGGATCTTCCCCCAGTGGATCACCTCGGGGTACTCCCAGTCGAAGTAGTCATAGACGAACCGCTGGCGCTTGGCGGAGTCCTGCAGGTCGATCCCGCGGACGATGTGGGTGATGCCGGTCAGGTGATCGTCGATCCCGGACTGGAAGTCGAGCATCGGCCAGCACCGGTAGTCCGCCGCTTCCGGGCGCGGGTGGGGCGTGTCGACGATCCGGAACGCCACCCAGTCGCGCAGCGCGGGGTTCCTGTGTTCGATGTCGGTCTTCACGCGCAGGACCATCTCGCCCGCGCGGTACTCGCCGTCGACCATCGCCTCGAACTCCGAGCGGACGGTCTCGGGATCCTTCCCCCGGTGGGGGCAGGGCTCGCCCGCGTTCTTCAGAGCGGAGAACGCCTCGGCGGCGCAGGAGCAGGTGTACGCCCCGCCTAGTTCGACGAGCTCGCGGGCGTGGTCGTAGTAGGTCTCCAGGCGGTCGCTCGCGCGGATCACCCCGTCCGGCTCGAAGCCGAGGTAGTCGATCGCGTCGAGGATGGCGTCGTAGGCGTCGAGATCGGGACGCTTGGTCTCCGGGTCGGTGTCGTCGAACCGACAGAGCATCCAGCCGCCGTAGCGGTCCTTGTACGTCCCGATGACGGCGGGCATGCGGGCGTTCCCCAGGTGCCACGGCCCGTTCGGGTTCGGCGCGAGGCGCATGCGGATCTCCCCGTAGTCCCCCGCGTTCGGGAGGTCGGGGAGCTCCCGCTCGTCCGCCTCGTCCTCGGCTTCGAGTTCCGCCAGCGCGTCGGGGTCGAGTTCCGCCAGACGTTCCCTGCGCTCGGCCGCCGGGAGGTCGTTGACGCGCTCGACGACGGGCGCGACGACGCCCGGGACCTCGCTCCCGTGCTCGCGGAACTCGGGGTTCTCGCCCATCAGCGGCCCCATGATCGCGCCCACCTGTGCGTCGCTGTCGTGCTTGAGCGCGTTGTAGAGCGCGCTCGTCTCGGCCGCGCGCTCGACGCGCTCGCGGAGGTCGTCGTCCATTACCGGTACGGTTCGCGCGAGGGGTCAAAACGGGCGTGGATTCCCTCGCGTCGGCGAACGACGATCGTCGTGGGCGGGGACCGTCGTCCGCCCCGGCGAGCAAACGTCGATCCGGCGGGAGAGCGCGACCCCGCCCTCAGCGCTGGGAGTCGCGCAGGATGAGCGGACCGATGGCGAGGGTTCGCTTCGCGATGGTGGCGACGCGGAGCACGTAGGCGATGAACAGGAGAAACGGAACGACCGTGACGGTGAACGCGGCCGCGGTCACCCACAGCAGGTCCGTGACGCCGAAGGTCGCCCCCGTGAACGTGGCCGTGTCCACGAACGTCGCCATGACCGCCGCGACGACGAGCGCGGGGACCGCCGCGTAGACGATGAGCTGTGAGAGGTCGATCAGCGCCCACTGGAAGTAGAGCGTCTTCACGTGCTCGCGGGCGGGGCCGAACATCGCGAGCGACGAGTGGAGGTCGTCGAGGGCGCGCCGGACGTTCTCGTCGATGTCGTCCGCGTACACGTCGCGGAGCCGCTCGGTCTGGAACATCTTCCAGGAGTAGTTGTAGTCGAGCGCCGCGTGGAGGACGTCGAACGAACCGAACGTGGCTCCGTCCAGCCGGTCGCCGACGACGTCCGCGTTCTCGACGAGGCTGTCGACGAACTCGTCTACCTCCCGCTTCAGGTCCTCCTCGGCGTCCGAGCCCGAGTCCAGGCCGTCGACCAGCCCCCGGAGCTTCTCCGCGCGTTTCGCGGACGCTTCGACGATGGACGCGAGGAACGCCGACGGGTCGGCCGGAGTCGTCGTCCCGATGAGTTCGCCGGTGTACGTGCGGAAGTCGAGCGCGTTGCTCATCCGTTCGCGCTGGTCGCCGAGCGGCCCGTTCTCCTGAGAGATGACGAGCTGGCTGATCGTGACGACCAGCGTCACGCCCGTGATGAGGGCGCTTATCATCGTGGTGAACAGCGTATCGAGGACGTCCCCGCTCGCGACCGTCTGCGTGAACGGAGGGAGGAGAAACACTCCCGCGAGGAGGAACGCGACGAACACCAGCGCCGCCAGGACGCCGGTGACGATGAGACGGTTCGCGCCCAGCAACAGCCAGAGCTTGAGTCGGTTCTCCCCGGCGCGCGACCGCATCGTGTTCTCCGTGCTGACGTCCGACTCCCGCCCCGCCGACCGCTCGGAACCGAGGGCCGTCTCACTCATCGGTCAGGGGGCGCTTGAGGACGAGGTACTTCGTCCCGCCGCCGGCGTAGTCGACGGAACACACGAGCTCCCATCCCTCGGTGCCGAGCTCGTTCAACTCCTCGCTCGGATCCGCCGCCTCGTGTTTCGTCGCCTCACGCGGCGGTCGGAGCGTCTCGTACTCCCAGCGCTGGGGGTCGTTCATCGTGCACTGTTGGACTCGGCGCGGGGGTAAAAACCTGACCGCGGGAGGGCGACCCGGCGGTCAGTAGGTGCGGTCGACGAGGTAGTCCGCGATGCCCGCGAGCGTCGTCCGCGCCTCGGACTCGGGGAGGACGTCGAGGCGCTCCTTCCCCCGGTCGACGAGGTCGCGCGCCGTCCCGCGGGCGTACTCGATGCTCCCGACCGACTCGAGGCGCTCGACCGCGGCCTCGATGTCCGCCTCGGTGACGTCGTCCGGGTGCCCCGCGTCGACGAGCGCGTCCACGTCGACGCCCCGCTCGCGGGCGTGCAGGGTGACGATGGTCCGCTTGCCCTCGACGAGGTCGCTCCCCCGCGTCTTACCGAGCGTCTCGCTCGGGACGGTGAGATCGAGGAGGTCGTCCTGGATCTGGAACGCCCGTCCGACGTCGAGCCCGTAGCCGCGTAGCGCGTCGACGACCGCCTCGTCCGCGCCGAGCAGGATCGCGGGGATGGCCGCGGCGGCGGCGTACAGCACCGCGGTCTTGTGCTCGATCATCTCGAGGTACTCCTCGGTCGTCACGTCGTCTCGCCCCTCGAAGTCTACGTCGAGGGCCTGCCCCTCGCAGATCTTCGTGCAGGTGGTGGCGAGCGTGTCGAGCGCGCGCACCGATCGATCGGCCGGCGCGCCGGTCTCGAGCATGCACTCGAACGCCTTCGAGTAGAGCGTGTCGCCCGCGAGGATGGCGGTCTCGGTGTCGTACTCCTGATGGACCGACGGGACGCCGCGACGGAGGTCGTCGTCGTCCATGATGTCGTCGTGGATGAGCGTGAACGACTGGATGACCTCGACGGAGACGGCGGCGGCCATGACGTCGAGTTCGTCCGGCCCGAACGCGCGGTAGTCCTCGGCCCGCGGTTCCGTCTCGGTGACCGCCTCCGCCGCGAGCAGGAGCATCGCCGGGCGCAGTCGCTTGCCGCCCGCGTCGAGCAGGTAGCGCGACGCCTCGTAGAGGCGCTCCGGACGCTTGATCGGGAGCGTCTCCGCGATGGCGTCGTTGACCTCCTCGCGGCGGGCCTCGATCGCCGCCTCGACGCGCGCGCTGTCGGCGCTCATTCCGTCAGTTGGATCATGTTCCCGTTTCGCGTGACGTGCAGGTCGCGCCCGAGCTTGTAGCCCTGGCTGGCGCAGAGGTCCGTGTACGGGGCGAAGCCCTTCATGTCCTGGTGGGCCGGGATGACGTGCTGGGGCTGGAGCGCCCGCAGCATCTCGTAGTGGCCCTCCTCGCGGAGGTGGCCCGAGACGTGGACGTCGTCGTAGATCCGGGCGCCCTGCATCTTCAGCAGCTTCTCGGACTGGTAGCGCTGGCCCTCGTTCGTCGGCTCGGGGATGACCCGCGCGCTGAAGATGACCTTGTCGCCGTCCTCGAGGTCGTAGGGGGTCTCCCCCCGACCCATCCGGGTGAGCATCGCGCGCGGCTCGCCCTGGTGGCCCGTCACGATGGGCAGGAAGTTCTCCTTGCCCTCGTTCATGATGCGCTTGAACGTCCGGTCGACCGACTTGCGGTGGCCGTACATCCCCAGATCCTCGGGGAAGTCGACGAAGTTCAGCCGCTCGGCCGTCCCGGAGTACTTCTCCATCGAGCGCCCCAGCAGGACCGGCTGGCGGCCGATGTCGTCGGCGAATTCGACGAGACTCGACACGCGGGCGATGTGACTGGAGAACGTGGTCGCGACGATCCCGCCGTCGTAGTCCTCCATCGACTGCAGCACGTCCCGGAGGTGGCGTCGGGCGACGCTCTCGCTCGGGGTGCGGCCCTTCCGCCCCGCGTTCGTGCAGTCCTCGATGTAGCAGAGGACGCCGTCGCCCTGCCGACCGATATCCCGGAAGCGGTCCATGTCGATCGGATCGCCCAGGACGGGCGTGTGGTCGATGCGCTTGTCGAGGCCGTAGACGACGGCACCCTCCGGCGTGTGGAGGACGGGATTAATGGCATCGATGATCGAGTGGGTGACGTTGACGAACTCTAGTTCCACCTGACCCGTGTCGCCGATGCGCATCGTCTCGCCGGCCTCCATCGCGACGAGGTCGTTCTGAACGCCGAACTTCTCCTCGCTCTGGATCTGCTGCTTGACGAGTTCGATCGTGAACGGCGTCGCCACGATGGGCGCGTCGTAGCGGTGGGCGAGCTTCGAGAGCGCGCCGATGTGGTCGAGGTGGCCGTGCGTCGGCACGATCGCCTGCACGTCGCCCTCCAGGTCGGACATGACGCGGTCGTCCGGGATCGCGCCCATGTCGATCAGATCGAGCGAGTGCATCCGCTCGGTCTCGACGTTGTCGTGAATCAGTACCTGCGAGAGGTTGAGGCCCATGTCGAAGACGACGACGTCGTCTCCGGCACGGACGGCCGTCATCTGCCGGCCGACCTCCTGGTAACCGCCGATCGTTGCGATTTCGACTTCCATAGTTTCCACTCCGAGAGGAGTCGCCCGGAGGAGCGCGGTCTGGCGCGCGACCGGCGAAGACGTACCGCTGGCACTCCAGAGGCCCGCGTGATCCGAGCGAATCGATAGACTGCGCCCGGATCGCGCCGGTCGCCCGCCCACGTTCCCGGGGCGACCGTATGCTCGGTTACTGTCCCCTACAGGCCGCGGTGTTAAAAACTACGTGGCTTGCTCCGCGTAATGCGACCCGGTAGCGAGGTCAGAAACCCGAGTTCGGCGAAGCAGTGACGGCGACCGGGCCGCCGTCGCGGTCACCCGATGCGCGTCCCCGGACTCCCGCCCGCGAGGAAGGTCTCGGCGTCGTCGAGTTCGAAGACGAACGCGGGGACCGAGAGCGAGAGCAGTTCGCGCACCTTTGCGGCCATCCCGCCGGTGACGTCGGTCGACTCGCTGCCGCCGACCGCGGCCTCGACCGCCTCGATCGATTCGATGCGCTCGATCACCTCGCCGTCCTCGTCGTAGACGCCCGGGACCGCCGAACAGAGGCCGACGCGGTCGGCGTCGAGGTGGTCGGCGAGTTCGACCACCAGTTCGTCGCCGCTGACGACGGTCGCGCCCCTCCCCTCGTGGGCGATGACGTCGCCGTGGACGACCGGGACGAACCCCTCCCGGACGAGCACCCGGACCTGTCCGGTCGGGAGGACGAGGTCGCTCACCGCGTTGCGAAAGCCCGCCGAGAACGGGTGGACGGGGACGGCGGGCACGTCCGCGGCGTGGAACGCGTCGAGGACCGCGTCGTTGAGTCGCTTCATCGCGGCGTGGATCGCGACCACGCCCTCGTAGTCGTGGGTGCCCCGCGTCCGGCTGACGCCGTACTCGTTCGCGTGGTGATGGCCGAACGACCCGCCGCCGTGGACCAGCACGAGGTCGTCGTCGGCCGCCGCCGCGACGGTGGCCGCGATCCGGTCGAGGGCCGCCTCGTCGACCGTCTCCGGCGAGTCCTTGTCGGTGATGACGCTCCCGCCGAGTTTCAGAATCGTGGTCATCCCTCGGCGCGCACCCCGTCGCGGTCGAGTCCCGCCCGGAAGGCGTCCTCGCAGCCGGGCGTGTACCGCAGCGCGGTCTGCGCGCCGGGCGTCTCGTCGAGCGCGACGATGCACCCGCCGCCGCCCGCGCCGGTCAGCTTCGCCCCGAGGGCGTCCGCCTCGCGCGCGGCCCACACCATCGCGTCGAGCGAGCGCGAGGAGACCCCGATCGCCGAGAGCAGGCCGTGGTTGAAGTCCATCAGGCGGCCGATCTCCTCGACGTCGTCCTCGGCCAGCGCGCGCTCGCCCCGGCGGACGACGTCGCCGATCGCCCCGACCGTGTCGGCGGCGAAGTCGTACTCCTCGCGGAGCGCGCGCACCCCGGCGACGAGTTCGCCGGTGTCGCCCGCGCCGCCGTCGTAGCCGACGACGAGCGGCAGGTCCGGGATGTCATCGATACGCTCGCAGTCGTCGCCCTCGACCCGGACGGCTCCGCCCACCGTCGAGCAGAACGTGTCGGTGCGGGACGCCTGGCCGTCCTGTACCCCGTGTTCGACCCTGTACGCGCGGTCGGCGATCTCCTCGGCCGGGAGGTCGACGCCGAGTTCGCGGGCCGCGGCGTCGATCGTCGCGACGATGACGGCCGCCGACGAACTCAACCCCGCCCCCAGCGGGATCTCGCTCTCGACGATCAGGTCGAGGCCGGCGTCCGGCGCGCCGGCGGCCTCGCGGGCCTGCTCGACGGCCCCGTCGACGTAGCCCATCGCCGCCTCCACGAGCGGCGTGGGGACGTTCACGTCCAACTGGTCGTTCGCGCCGCCGCTGTACTCGACGGTGAACCCGTCGAGAGTCAGGTCGCGGGCCTCCACCTGGAGGCGGTCGTCGTCCCGGCGTTCGACGGTCACCCGCGCACGACGGTCGATAGCACATCCGACCGCCGGTTCGCCGTAGACGACCGCGTGCTCGCCGAAGAGGTACAGTTTGCCCGGCGCGCTCGAAACGGTCATACCCGGTGGTAGCCGGACCGCCCGTTTAAGAGTATCCGAACGGTTCCGCCCGGCGGACGACCCGCCCGGCGCGACCGCTCGACGGCGTCGATTTCGACGGTACGATACCGATGCTCACGGCGACGGTGCCGCTCGTCGGAGAACGGGGAGACGGGCCCCCTCAGATCTCGGTCTCGAAGTCATCGAGCGCGTAGGACGGCTCGGCACCGCGGTTGTCCAGCGTCTCGTTCGCGAGCAGCCAGTAGACGACCGACAGCGCCTTGCGCCCCTTGTTGTTCGTCGGGACGACGAGGTCGACGTTGCTCGTCTGGTTGTTCGAGTCGCACATCGCCACGACGGGGATGCCGACGGTGATCGCCTCCTTCACGGCCTGACTGTCGCCGATGGGGTCGGTGACGACCACCACGTCGGGTTCGATGTAGCCCGCGTACTGCGGGTTCGTCAGCGTGCCGGGGATGAACCGCCCGGTGCGCGCGCGCGCGCCGACGGCGTCGGCGAACTTCTCCGCCGGATAGCGGCCGTACTGGCGCGAGGAGGCGACGAGGATCTGCTCTGGCTGGTAGTTCGCGAGGAACTTCGCCGCCGTGCGGATGCGCTCGTCGGTTCGGCTCACGTCGAGCACGTACAGCCCGTCGGTGCGGACGCGGTGGATGAACCGCTCCATGTCCTTGGTCTTCTGCTGGGTCCCGATGTGGACGCCGGCCGCGAGGTAGTCCTCCACCGGGATGAGCAGGTCCGCCTCCTCGTCGGGCATGACGTCCTCGTCGAAGGTGGGTCCCGACTCCTCCTCCTCCTCCGGTTCGGGGTCGGGGTTCGACTCCGTCGCGTCCTCGGTTTCCGGTTCGGCCGCCTCGTCGGCGGCGGGCGTCTCTGCTTCGGTAGACTCGTCTCGGACCTCGGCCTCGGCGGCCTCCTCCTCGGCGGCCTCCTCCTCGGCGAGCTCCTCGAGCCCTTCTTCGTTGTCGCTCATGCGTTTTCCTCGATTCGAATGAGTTCGTTGAGTTTCGCGGTTCGCTCGCCGCCGACCGCCCCCGTCTTGATGTAGGGGGCAGCGGTCGCCACGGCCAGGTGTGCGATCGTCGTGTCCTCGGTCTCGCCGCTACGGTGGGAGATCACCGGCGCGTAGCCGTTCTCCACCGCGAGTTCGATGGCGTCGAAGGCGTCGGTCAGCGTCCCGATCTGGTTCGGTTTCACCAGGACGCTGTTCGCCGCCCCGCGCTCTATCCCCGTCGCGAGCCGCTCCACGTTGGTGACAAACAGGTCGTCGCCGCAGATCAGCGTCCGGTCTCCTCGCGGGCGCTGCCCGCTCGAACGTCCCGAGGCGCTGTGCGCCTCGCTGCCCACCCGGTCGGTGAGGGCGGCGAAGCCGTCGAAGTCGTCCTCGTCGAGGGGGTCCTCGACGTAGACGAGGTCGTACTCGTCGATCAGGTCGGCGACGTAGTCGATCTGTTCGTCGGGCGTGCGCTCGGCGTCGGCGTACCGGTACGCGTCGCCGTCGAACAGCTCGGAGGCGGCCACGTCCAGCCCGATGCCGATCTCGAAGCCGACCTCGTCCTCGACGGTCGAGACGGCCTCGGCGACCACCTCGAACGCCTCGGCGTCGTCGATGGCGGGAGCCCACGCGCCCTCGTCGCCCTTCGCCGCGGGAACGCCGCGATCGGCGAGGACGTCGCTGACCTCGCCGTGGACGGCAGCGTTGGCGAAGACGGCGTCGGCGACGCTCGGCGCGCCGACCGGCGCGGCGAGGAACTCCTGGATGTCCGTCGCGTCCGCGGCGTGCTCGCCGCCGCCGATGACGTTGCCGAGCGGCGTCGGGAACTCGTTCCCGCGGAACGCGCCCCCGAGGTGCTGGTAGAGCGGCGCGCCGAGCATGTCCGCCCCGGCCTTCGCGGCGGCCATGCTGATCGCGACGGCGCTGTTCGCGCCGATCTCGCCGAAGTTCTCCGTCCCGTCCGCCTCTCGGAGCACCCGGTCGACCGACCGCTGATCGCCCGCGTACACCTGTCCCTCGAGCCGAGGGACCGCGAGTTCGCGCGCCCTGGCGATGGCCTCCTCGGCGGGGAGTTCGATCGCCTCGTACTCGCCCGTCGATGCGCCGCTCGGGGCGGCACCGCGTCCGAACCCGCCGCTCTCGGTTCGGACCTCGGCCTCGACGGTCGGGTTGCCGCGGGAGTCGAGGATCCGCCGCAGGCGGATCTCGGTGATGAGCGTCACGTTGCTCCCTCCCCCCGGTGGACGGTGAAGGGCAGGACCCCCGCGTCGTACTCCTCGGCGGCGATGAGGATGGGTTCGGTCTGCTCCGTCTCCACCAGCACCGGAGCGCCGTAGGAGACCTGCAGCGCTCGCGCGCCGATGATGCGAGCCTTCTCGTAGCGGTTGTGGTGTTGTTGGGCCATCACTGGTACGGAGAGACGATGTCGACGAGGTCCTTGTGCGAGACGAGCATCCGCCGGCAGCACGCCCGCTCGATGCCGAGGTCGTCGAGCACGTCCGACGGGGACTCACCCTCCTCGGTGCGGCGTCGGTACTCGTCCCAGTACTCGCCGACGACGGTACCACACGTGAAACACCGGACGGGTATCATCATGAGTGGATCACCTCAGCGGTAGGACTTCTGGTAGCGCGCGCGAGCGCCGGGACCGCCCCACTTCTTGGATTCGGACTGGCGCACGTCGTTCACCAGCAGCGAGCGGTCGAAGTTCATGTAGGCGTCGCGCAGTTCGGCGTCGTTCGTGTGCTCGACGAGTCCGCGGGCGATGGCCGTGCGGACGGCGTCGGCCTGTCCAGTGATGCCGCCGCCGGAGACGTGTACCTCGACGTCGACGCCCTCGCGGAGGTCCTCGCTCGCGATGCGGAACGGTTCCAGCATCTTCAGGCGGGCCATCTCGGGCTCGACGAGCTCGACCGGCCGTGCGTTGATTCGCACCCGACCCTGGCCCTCCCGGACCGTGGCGCGGGCGACCGCCGTCTTCTTCTTGCCGCTGGTGTTAGTTACCATGTAACGTTCGCCCCCAGTTGTTCGCTGATCTCGCCCAGCGAGACGAATTTGATGTTCGATAGCCGGTCGAGGGAGGTGTCCTCGAGCACCTCGCCCTCCTCGTCGAGCGGGTTGCCGACGTAGACGCGGACGTTCTCGAGGGCCTCGCGACCGCGCGGGGTCTTGTAGGGGAGCATCCCGCGGATCGAACGCTTGAGGATGCGGTCGGGGCGCTTCGGGTAGTACGGCCCCTGATCGGAACCGACCTCGGCGCGCTTGCGGTAGACCGCCATCACGTCGTTCTCGTTGCCCGTGATGACCGCGCTCTCGGCGTTCACGACGGCGACGCGCTCACCGTCGAGCGCGCGCTGGGCGACGTTGCTCGCGACGCGGCCGAGGATGCAGTCCCGGGCGTCGACGACGACGTCTGCGTCGAACTCGGCGACGCTCATCGGATCACCCGTACGTTCGAGCCGTCGGGGTTCTGTTCGAGTGCCTGTTCGAGGTCGATCGCCTCACCGACCTGACCGATCTTCGTGCGGGCCGTCCCGGAGAAGTCGACGGCGGCGACGGTCACTTCCTTGCGGAGTGCGCCGCTGCCGAGGACCTTACCGGGGACGATGACGGTCTCGTCCTCCTTGGCGTACCGCTCGATACGCCCGAGGTTGACCTCCGCGTGCGTGCGCCGGGGCTTCTCGAGCCGCTCGGCGACGTCGCCCCACACGGCCGCCCCGCTGCGCGCGGCGGCCTTACAGTCGGCGATGAGACTCTGGAGTCTCGGGTTCGTCTTGTTCATTATTGTGACACCTGAGAGAAGTGCAGGGAGCAGGATTTGAACCTGCGGACCTCTACAGGACAGCGCCCTGAACGCTGCGCCGTTGGCCAGACTTGGCTATCCCTGCTCGCGATTGTATCTACCTCGACGCCCCACATACCAGTTTCGATGCCTCGCTGACGCCGGCGGCGAGTCGCGGTGTGTGTGGGGGTCATGGTGTGGTGTGTCCGTGTTCGTCTGTCGCTCTCGTGGCTGTACTACAGCTGGACTGCCCGCTCGAGTTCGTCGGCCCGGTCGTACAGCGAGTCGACGGCCGCGAGGACCAGTTCCTCGACGCTCATCGAGCCGTCGGTCTCGACGTGGAACACGAACGCGTTGGGCACGTCGTGCACCTCGACCTCCTCGCCGGGGTAACGGTTGCGGAGGTCGTTGTCGAACGTCTCGGCCGGGACGAGTTCGCCGCCCTCCTCGATGACGCCGCGGACGATCTGCGGCTCGTCGTCGGCGAACTCGGCGCGGTCGCCGACGACCTCGACCCGCTGGAGGTGACGGTAACCGATGGCGACGCCGCCCTGGAACTTCGCGTGTTCCTTGCCGCGGTCGAGCGTGGCCTCGGCCTCGATCTCGAGGCGCTGGTTCTCCTTCAGTTCGATGATGGGAACGTTCCCGTCTGCGGGTTGCACCAGGCCGTCGCTCGAGACGAGGTCGCCCGAGTAGGCGGTCGCCGGCCCCTCGACGTCGAGCGCCAGCGTCACCGTGTCGCCGAGTTCGTATTCGCCCGGCGTCGTCGTCAGGGGGACGAGCCCCAGCCGCAGGCCGATCATCTCGTCGAACATCACCGACGAGTTCTCGATGACGCGCACGGTGTCGATCGACATCGTGGGCACGTCGGCGAGCATCGCCCGGCGGATGCCGTTGGCGAACGCGGGGGTCAGCCCGCGCACGACGAACCGCGCCTCGCGCTCGTCCCGGTCGATGAACTCCACGTCGAAGTCGCTCATGATGTTAGAACCCGCTGTTCTTCGGCGGGCGCGTTCCGTCGTGCGGGATGGGCGTGACGTCCTCGATGCGGCCGATCTCCAGCCCGGCGCGCGCGAGCGCGCGGATCGTCGCCTGCGCGCCCGGGCCGGGGTTCTTCTGCAGGTTGCCGCCGGGACCGCGGACGCGGACGTGGACGCCGGAGATCCCCTGCGCCAGGACATCCTCGGCGACGCGCTCGGCCATCTGCATGGCGGCGTACGGCGACGCCTCGTCGCGGTTCTGCTTCACCACCGAACCGCCGGAGGACTTGGCGAGCGTCTCCGCGCCCGTCTCGTCCGTGACGGTGATGATGGTGTTGTTGAACGATGCGTGTACGTGAGCGATGGCCCACCGCTCGTCGGATTCCTGACTCATTTACTCCTGACCCTCCGCCCGGGCGGGGTGCAGGTCGTCCGCCAGCGGGCTCGTCTCGTCGAACTCGATGCTGTCCTCCTCCTCGACGAGGACCGTGTACGACGGGGTGGTGACGCGGTGGTCGCCCACGGTGACGTGTCCGTGGACGATGAACTGCCGCGCCTGCTTGGGCGTGCTCCCCATCCCCTTGCGGTACGCGACCGTCTGGAGACGGCGTTCGAGCACGTCCGTGATGTCCAGGCTCAGGACGGCGTCGAGGCCGTCCTGCTCGTCGAGGATGCCCTTGCGCTTAAGGCTCTGGAGGAACTCGCCCGCCTCCTCGCCCGCGGCCTCGACGTCGCCCATCGTCCGGCCGAGCAGGCTCCGGGCCTCGCGACGGTAGTCGCGAAGCTGGGACTGGCTCCGCCAGAGCTCCTCCTTGTTCTTCAGGCCGTAGCGACCGAGGAGACCGGCCTCCTCGGCGATGCGCTCGCCCTGGTAGGGGTGGTTCGGCGTCTCGTAGAGCTTGGTGTTCTGTCCGAGCGCCATCTTACTCCGTCTCCTCCTCCTCCTTGATGGCCTCGACGTTCACGCCGACGGTGCCCTCGGTGCGACCCGTGGACTTCGTGCGCTGGCCGCGGACCTTCTGGCCGCGCTTGTGACGCACGCCCTTGTATGAGTTGATCATCTTCATGCGATTGACGTCCTGCCGACGGGTCATCGAGAGGTCGTTGCCGACCTCGTGTGTCGTCTCGCCCGAGAAGTAGCCGCGCTGGTGGTTCGTGAGCCACTCGGGCACTTCCTCGACGTAGTTCTCGACGGCCTCGACGACGGCGTCGACGCCGTCGTCGTCGAGACGGCCGAACGTCGCTCTCCGATCGACGCCCGCCGACTCGCAGACGAGTCGGGCCGTCCGTCGACCGATGCCGTTCATCTCGATGAGCGCACGCTCGACGCTCTTCGTCCCGTCGAGGTCGGTCTGTCCGATGCGGACGAAGTATCGGATGTCGTCCTCCCCTTCGCCCTCAGGTTGTTCCGTACTCATGGTGTGGTGGTGTGGTGGTCGAACGTTGTGGCGGGGATTCGAACCCCGGAGGCTTGACGCCACTGAGTTAGCAACCCAGCGCCTTGGGCCAGGCTTGGCTACCACAACTCGCGTACACTCGCGCCCTGTGCGGACTCGGGAGCCGCTCTCCCTACACTGATTGCATTCTGATCAAACCCGGTGGCCCTACTTAAGCGCACCGGATTCACGAGCGGCTGAGAGTCGTGCGCAGACGGCTCGTCGGCGCGGTTCCGCGCCGTTCAATCCGAGTACGACACGGGCGCGCCGAGGTACTCCTCGTTGATGGCCCACTCGCCGTCGTCGCCGCGGACGAGGTACTCGCCGTAGTACGGCACCCGGTCGTGCACGACGTCGACGAACGCCTCGCGGATCTCCTCGCGGGTCATCTCGCCCATCGGGCGCAGGTCGTCGTTGCGGTTGAGACAGCCCTTCAGGTACCCTTCGTGCGTCACGCGCACGCGGTGGCAGTTCGCGCAGAAGTCCTCGTTGCCGACGGGATCGACCACCTCGACCATCCCCCCGTCGATCCAGTACCGCCTGCGGTCGTGCATGTCGCGCTGTTCGATCCGGTCGGCCTGCTCGGCGAGCCAGTCGTGGACGCGCCCGATGTCGATGGCCCAGTCGGGCCGCCCCGCGAGTTCGGGCATGTACTCGATGAGCTGCAGCTGGAGGCCGTCGTTCGCCGCGACGTGCTCGACCATCTCGGGGACGTAGCCCGCGGTCGCCTCGAAGACGACCATGTTGAGCTTCACGGGCGTCAACCCCGCGTCGACCGCCGCCAGCACCCCCTCGATGACCCTGTCGTACGCCCCGCTCTTGGTCACCTCGCGGAACGCCTCCGGATCGAGCGCGTCCTGGGAGACGTTCACCCGGTCGAGCCCCGCCGCCGCGAGCGCCTCGGCTCGCTCGGGGAGAAACGTGCCGTTCGTCGTCAGCGAGGTCTCCATCGAGTCCGGCGTCCGCTCGATGATCTCCTCTAAGTCCTCCCGGAGCATCGGCTCGCCGCCGGTGAACTTCGCCTTCCGGACGTCGAACTCCTCGCACACCTCCAGAAAGCGCACCACGTCGTCCGTACCCATCTCGTTGTCCCCCGCCTCCATCGGTCCGCGCGTGTCTCCCAGCCCCTCGTTGTGACAGTAGACGCAGTCGAAGTTACATCGGTCCGTGAGCGAGATGCGAACGCCGGTGACCTCGCGGCCGAACCCGTCTACGAGCATATCCGAAGGTATCCGGCTGGACGCTTAAATCCGTGGGACCGACCGGCACGATCGTAACTGATAGTGGTTACACATCGTCGGTAACGTCGGCGTGCGTAGTAACATTCGGTCGATCATTCGATCGATCGATCATTCGATCGTTCGGTAGGTCCACCGTCGAACAATCGACGGTGGACCTAGTGCCCGCCCGCATCCTTCACAATCCTTATCGGTCGCTGCCGTCCACTCCTCACCATGGATCGAGAGGACATCTTCGACCGTCTCCGGAGCGTCGAGGACCCGGACCTCGGCGACGACATCGTTTCGCTCGGACTAGTCAACGACGTGGCGGTCGACGACGGGTCGGTTCGCGTCTCGCTGGCGCTCGGCGCGCCGTACTCGCCGACCGAGACGGCCATCGCGAGCGAGGTCCGCGAGGCGCTCGCGGATCTCGACCTCGACGTCGGACTCACCGCGGACGTCGACCGCGGCATCTCGCCGGAGGAGCAGGTCCTCCCCGGCGTGAAGAACATCGTCGCGGTCGCGTCCGGGAAGGGCGGCGTCGGCAAGAGCACCGTCGCGGTCAACCTCGCGGCCGGGCTCGCCGACATGGGTGCCCGGGTGGGTCTCTTCGACGCCGACATCTACGGACCGAACGTCCCGCGGATGGTCAGCGCGGACGAACGGCCGCGAGCGACCGAGGACGAGACCCTCATCCCGCCGGAACGGTACGGCGTGAAGCTGATGAGCATGGCCTTCCTCGTCGGCGAGGACGACCCCGTCATCTGGCGCGGCCCGATGGTCCACAAGCTCATCACGCAGCTCTGGGACGACGTCGAGTGGGGCGACCTCGACTACATGATCGTGGACCTCCCCCCGGGGACCGGCGACACGCAACTCACGCTGCTCCAGACGGTGCCGCTCGCCGGTGCGGTCGTCGTCACGACGCCCCAGGAGGTCGCCATCGACGACGCCCGCAAGGCGCTGCGCATGTTCGGCAAGCACGACACCGCCGTGCTGGGTATCATCGAGAACATGAGTTCCTTCCGGTGTCCCGACTGTGGTAGCACCCACCCCATCTTCGGCGAGGGCGGCGGGAGGCGCTTCGCGGACGAGGTCGACATGCCCTTCCTCGGCGAGATCCCGCTCGACCCTGCCGTCCGCGAGGGCGGCGACGAGGGCGCGCCCGTCGTCCTCGACGAGGACAGCGAGACCGGCGAGGCCTTCCGCGGGTTCGTCGAGCGCACGGCGAACAACGTCGGCGTCGTCCACCGCCGCCGGACGAGTCGGGCGAACCAGGCCCACCAGCGGCGATGACCGTCGAGGACGACCCCGAGAAGGCGGCGTTCCTGCGCGAGATCGCGGAGGAGGTGCGCGACGGGAGTTCCGAGGCCTCGCAACTCGCCGCGATCCTCTACCGCGTGAGCGACATGTACCACCCCGACGGGGAGACGACCCCGCAGGAGATCTACCTGAACGTGAAGTACATCCTCGGGATCAAAGAACAGGGCGGGATCGAGCGGCGGTAGTTAGCCCGTCAGGAACCGCCGAAGGACGAAGGCTCCGAGTAGAAGACTCCCTGCGAAGTAGACGATCGGAACGCCCCAGAGATCGACCCCTCCGCTCGCACGCTCGGCGAGGCCCTCCGATCCCCCGATCGAGGCGTTGTGATACTGGTACGGATCCTCGCTCCAGGGTGCCGCGACGGGTTCGAACGACTCGTTCCACATCTCCGAGGATCCTCCGGCACGACCGACGAACCCCACCTGATGGATCCCTCCTTCAGATTCGTTGAAGTCATCCGTGTAGAGTCGCGCTTCGCCGGCGATTTCGGTGTTCTGGTCGTCGAGGAGTTCGACCGTTATCGTCTCGGTTTCGCCGGGTGGGACGATGGCGGGATAGAAACTACCGTCGGTCCCTTCCGTGTGCACCATGAGTTTGGTCGAATAGGTCTGGATGGATGGGTTCACCACGGTGACGTTGACGACGGACGAGGGTTTTCCATCGATCACTGCGTTCCCGACCGAAACGTTCGTGATTCGAGGCACTTCGACCTCTCCGGGGTTTTCCGGGTCGATCTCGTAGGTGAATTCGAATTCGGTGTAGTCTCCGAATGTAGATACGGTAACTGTGTGGTTATCCTTGAGTGCATCGAGTTCCGGCCGTAACTGGTATTCTCCTTCCCAGGAATCGCCAGGATCGAGCTTGATCTCTGTCGAGTTCAAACGCGTACCGTCAACTTCGACCACTACTCCCGCATACGCTGGTCGATCTGTCGGGTTTTCGCCTCTAACCCCCAATACCTGGGTGGACGTGTTCAGCCACACTGTATGCTCGGCACCAGTACTGGAGACCAACGTTCGTTCGTCAGTAGCTAACTGGTCTGCTTTCTGTACGGATGCGAATACCGGGCTACTCAGCGGTACAACCAGGATTGAAACTAGCATACACAGGATAAGTACTTTATCTATATCGCACATATTCGTTTTTGCAGATGCCGTTAATCAAACACTTTTCGATATTCGTGGCTGTTCAACTGGTAAGTGAATCGTGATTCCGCTCGACTCGACGCTTAATTTCCTCCTTGGTGAGGAGTCCGTCGCCCGTGAACTCCGTCTCAAAGGAACCGATCACCTCGCGAGTCGGAGCACGATCGTCGGTGTCCGTCTGGTACCTGACGGTCACCCCGCGAACGGTGGCGCGCGTTTCCGTGACGCTATCCGGATCCTCATACGCGGGCCTCACCACGCGCTCGTGCTCCTCCTTGACGAGCGTCCATGTTCGGTCCTCCACGACCCCGTCCACTCGGAAGTTCTCGCGGTTCTTTACGAGTCGCCACGCGACGCGACCGCTCGAGACGGTTCGATACTCCTGCCACTCGTACTTCGCCGACTGAACCTGTTCGCGCTTCACTGCTCTGTACTGTCTGTCGGAGATCGTTCGCCACTCCGTGTACTCGTGTTCGTACTCCGTGACGTACTCCGCGGGTCGCAGGAGGTGACGTCGAGTCCGACCGGTCGGATCGTGCGACGACGACCTCGGAGCGATCGACCAGTAGGTGTGCTGTCTCTCCCACGACACGCGCCTGGTCGTCGTGACGGTGTAACAACCGATCCAGGGGAGGCACTGTCGGCTCTCGACCTCCCGTACCGCCGTCTCCGTCGTCCAGTACTCGTACTGCCGTTCCGTGATGTAGACGGCGGGGGACTGCTGGACGCGTCGCGTATCCCCGGTGAACGCGTCACCGTCAGGCGTGCGCCGCCACTCGGTTTCAGTGTACGGCACTCTCCGCTCTACTGTCTCGGTTCCGTCCGCGCGCCAGTCGGGGTGTTCGTCGACGAACGTCCGCCGCTGCCAGCGCCGGTCGAATAACCTCTCGCGAGTCCTGTACTTCGCGTCTCGTACCTTCACCCGTCGCTCGATCTCGTACTCGCTCACGTCGGTCGTGACGTCCTCTACGGAGAA
Source organism: Halomarina halobia (assembly GCF_029338575.1). Taxonomy (GTDB): domain Archaea; phylum Halobacteriota; class Halobacteria; order Halobacteriales; family Haloarculaceae; genus Halomarina; species Halomarina halobia. The sequence goes on along the minus strand of NZ_CP119992.1, from coordinate 854,674 downwards.
CCCGTACGATCGCAGTCGCCGGACTTCGTCTCGACTTTCGGCCTGCATCCGAATCTCAACGGGCTGCCTGATCCCGTAACTGAGGTTCGATATCCAGAGCTCCTCGCGGCGCGTCTCGTTCAGGCTCGTAACGGAGACGGTGGGGAGCCGGTATCGTTCGCGAGCGTACTCCGGTTGCTCCTCGTTGAACAGCACCAGCGTCGGTCGTAACTCCCGGGTAGCGAGATTCCCGGCCTTGATCTCGATCACGCCCTCGTAGTACACGGAGTTGCTCCCCCCCACCACGTCGCCCGGAGCAGTTTCGATGGGCGTGTATGGAACTTCCTTCCACTCTACGATGCGCCCCGCCGCGCCGTCTAACTCGGCACCGATCGAGATTCCCTCCGTCTCCCTGCGGAGGTGAACCGGCTCGGTTCGGACACGAACGCGGAGGTTCGTGCTCGGAGAATACGGCTCGTACCGATCGGGATACATCACGCCTCTAGTGGCGTCCGTACCCTCCCAGAACGGCGATACCCGCGTCATGTCGTCCATTACTTCTGGAACGAGTCCACCGCTCGCACTCCACGTTTGGATAGAACTCTGGCCTTGACCGTCCTCAATGATTAGTTGCCCGTTATCCCAGTATGTGAGATAGGCCGTGGTGTTGTCATCCGGAAGTGGATCAGCGCCCATCTTCCAAATATACGTCAGTTTGCTTCCATCCGGGTCGAACGAATCGCTGGCGTCGACCCGGATCGGCTCCTGCATATTCGACCCGTCAGTTCCGTCGTTTAGCGTCCGAAATCGAATCTCGGGTGGACTCGGCGTTACCGAGAGTTCGGCCATGGCATCCGGCGAACGTACCGTTTCGTCGTAACCGTAGTAGTCGAAATCAGTGGTGACTACGTAATCACCTGGTTCGAGTCCCGCCCAGTACGAATGGATAGTAAGGATTCCGTTCTCGATGACCTCTTGCTTTCGAGCAACCGTGAAAACCTTGCTCGAGGACTTGGCCTGTGATCGTACACGAATACTACCCGAATCCACCCCGTTCAACGCGATTCTCGTCACGTGATGGGCCGTGTATCGTCCTGGATCGATCCGCTCGTGGTAGGAATCGACGGGTCCGTTCACGAACTCCGCCGAAAGGAGTTCCGGCGTCCCGGTCGGCGAGAACGACCTGGTAACGGTCGCCGTCTGTCCCCGAGCGTCTATCGCACTCGCGGTGAGCGTGTACTCTCGGTCGGGGGAGAACTCGTCCCAGCCGAACGACAACGAATGCGAGCGACCCTCACGGTTTCGAACTCGATCCGCGTCCACGGTGGTCGATTCGGTCCCGACGCCATCGACTGACACGCGAACGTGTTCGAGGTTCCCGAACTCGTCGGCCGCCCGTATTCGCCCCGCGATCGACCCTTCCCATCGCAGGTTCGAGATGGAGAGCGCCGGTTTCGGATCGGCGACGATCTCGGTCGTCCCGTCGGGGAACCGGGCCGTGTTCGTCGAGCCGTCGACGTAGGTGACGACGGCACGGAGTCGGTGAATCCCCGGCTCCCAGGTGAGCGCGTCGCGCCGTCCGGAACCGCTCACCCGTCCGTCGGCGACCCAGCGGACGGATTCGATAGAATCCCGTCCGCCATCGGCGTTCAGTTCGTACTCGCCCGTAAGCGGGCGCGCGCCGGTGACCAGCGTCGGCCCGTCGATCGTCGGCGTTCGCCCGGCTGCGAGAGGTGGTTGGCTCGAGGGATCAGACTCGGACGGAGCCGGCGTCGGTGGATCGGTCGGCGGCGGATCCCGCGTCGTTTCGCCGACACGGACGTAGAGCGTGTCGGAGGCCACCGCTCCGTCGTCGTCGGTGATCGTCACGGTCACCTCGTACCGTCCGCGCTCGCGCGCGACGAACGTGGTCCGCGGTGCGGTCGGATCGGCGGGGGCGACGGTCGTCCCGGTCGGCGTCCCGATCGACCACTCGTACCGCTCAACGTGGCCGTCCGGGTCGCGGGAGCCCGTCGCGTCGAGGATGACCGTCGTCCCCCGATCGACTCGCTGGTCGAGCCCAGCGTCGACCAACGGCGGTTCGTTCGGCACTGACCCGGCGACGGGGGCGACAGGAGTGACGATCAGAGAGAGAACGAGGGCAATAGGCAGGAGGCGTCGAAGCATGCGTCTAACAGTGACACTTTCACGAAATATTACTTATAAAATTTCGGAATAGTTTGTCCGGCAGTGCAACGGGACGAGCCGGGGCTGAATCGCGGGGCGAGTGATCTCTCGCGGGCCGGCGCGTGACGCCCTCGCCATGTAGCGAATCACTTATCCGCGAAAGCGCGGAAGCGAGGCTATGGACACGGCCGAGCGGCGGGAGCTGGTCACCCGCCACATCGAGGAGGTCGTCACGGAGGAGGAGCTCGCCGAGGTGCTCTCGCGGGAGGAGCCGCGCGCGTACATCGGGTACGCGCCGACCGGCGAGATGCACATCGGTCACTTCACGACCATCCGGAAGCTGGCTGACTTCCTCCGGGCGGGCGTGGACGTGACGGTGCTCGTCGCTGACCTGCACGCCCACCTCGACGACGAGAAGAGCCCGTTCGACCTGCTCGACGCCCGCGCGGAGTACTACCGGGTCGCCATCGAGGCGATGATCGACGCCGCGGGCGCGGACGGCGAGGAGATCGAGTTCGTGCAGGGCCGGGAGTTCGAACTCGATCGGCCGTACACGCTCGACCTCTACCGGATGATCGCGGACACGACCATCAGCCGCGCCCAGCGCGCGGGCAGCGAAGTCGTCCGGCAGTCGGACAACCCGAAGCTCGGCGGACTCGTCTACACGTTGATGCAGAGCCTCGACGTGGCGGCGCTCGACGCCGACATCGCCTACGGCGGCATCGACCAGCGCGGCATCTACATGCTCGCCCGCGAGATGCTCCCGGACTACGGTTACGACAAGCCGGTGTGCGTATTCGCGCCCCTCCTCTCGGGGCTCACGGGCGGGAAGATGAGCGCCTCCGAGGCCGGATCGAAGATCTCGCTCACCGACGACCCCGAGGCGATCCACGAGAAGCTCCAGGGGGCCTACTGTCCGGCGGGCGAGGTCGAGGACAACGGCGTCCTCGAGTACGTCCGCTACCTCGTGTTCCCCGTCCTCGACGAACGCGACGAGGCGTTCGTCGTCGAGCGTCCCGAGAAGTTCGGCGGCGACCTCGTCTACGAGACGTACGACGACCTCGAGGCCGACTTCGTGAGCGAGGAACTGCACCCGCTCGACCTGAAGAACGCCACCGCGGACGCCATCGACGCCGTTATCGCGCCCGTCCGCGAGCGCGTCCTCGCCGACCCGGACCTCCTGCGGGAGGCCTACCCGGAGCAGTACGACTGAGCCCCGCCGGTCCCCGGTAGTACGCCAGTTTTGCGTACCGGCTGACGCCTTGCCCAGGCAGGCTCAATTCATTTGTTCCGAGCGCCGAACGTCACAGTCGGCAGGCGTTTTCGTTCCCAGTCGAACGCCTGCCGGACTGCGAAGCCACGACGCGCGGGAGCGCGACGCCACCGACATCCGCCTCGGGACGGAGAACCGGCGACCCCCGCCTCCGGACCCCCGTCCTCGGATCCCGGATCTCGGTTCGGTCCCCGATTCGTCGATCTCTCGAGCGGACGAGGGGTCCCCGGATCGAGCGACGCGTCCCGTCGAATGCGCGTCCGGCGAACGGCCGGAGAGAAGACAGGTTTACGATCCCGTCCGTCGCCAGGGTGACTCATGGCCACGGTTACGAGGGCGAAGATCCCCGCACGGGAGTTCGCGCTGTACCAGACGCTCCGCGAGGTTCCCGGTGCGGAGTTCGAGTGCGAACGGCTCGTCGAGAGCGGCGACGGGACCGTCATGCCACTCATCTGGGCGCGCGGAGCCGACCGGGAGACGCTGCGCGAGGCGTTCGAGCGGGATCCCAGCGTGAGCGACGTATCCCTCCTCGGCGAGTTCGACGACGAACTCCTCTACCGGATGCACTGGATCGACCAGGTCTATCTCGTCTTTCAGATGGTGACGACGCTCGAAGCGACCGTGATAGACGCCTACGGGGACGAGCAGTGGTGGTACCTGCGGATCCTCTTCCCCGACCGAGACGCGCTCTCGCGGACGAACGACCTCTGTGAATCCCGCGGCCTCACGTTCGAGGTCGTCCGGGTCCGCGAGATGCGCGGCGATCCGGTCGGTCGGTTCGGGCTGACGCGCGAACAGTACGAGGCGCTGACGATGGCGTGCGACCGCGGTTACTTCGAGGTCCCGCGACGGACTGGTCTCGACGTGCTGGCGGACGATCTCGACATCTCGCATCAGGCCCTCTCGGAGCGCCTCCGGCGCGGAACGGACGTGCTCGTTCAGGAGACGCTGCTCGTCGGCCCGCGAGGGGCTCTCGGGGAGAGTTCTCAGTGAACCACGGTGCTCGCCGACGGGTCGTCACCGTCAGGTGGGGATGGAGCGGTTCTCGAGGGACGTACGGTCGGGGCATGACCAACGGTTTGGAGGAGCATGCGACGCGTCGAGAGAGGACACGGACGCCCCCTACCGACGTCGATGTCACCCGGTTACGTTCACGTCCGCGAACGGATATAGCGATTCGAACGCGTACCAGGTTACGTGACGTTACCTGTACTCCAATCGACGGTCGGACTGTTCGACGGACCCGGCGCGGCGTTCGTCTTCCTGCTCGCCCGCGTCCTGTTCGGCGGGGTGCTGGCGTTCATGGGGTTGAACCACTTCACGGGGGGTGAGGAGATGGCGGGGTACGCCGGGGTGAAGGGCGTCCCCGCCCCGGACCTGCTCGTCCCGCTCTCCGGCGGAACGCTCGTCTTCGGCGGGCTCTCGGTGGCACTCGGAGTCTACCCGTTGCTCGGATCGGGCGCGCTAGCCGTCTTCCTGCTCGTGACGACGCCGGTGATGCACGACTTCTGGGCCGTCGGCGAGGAACAGCGCCAGCAGGAGACGATCAACTTCCTCAAGAACGCGGCGCTGCTCGGCGCCGCGCTCGTCTTTCTCGTCCTCTCGGGCGTCGCGTGGCCGCTGTCGCTCGGCGTCGGCGTCTGAGCGGGCGAGGAGCGGACCGTTCGAGAACGCTCCACTGATCGTCCTCGCCGTTTCAGTGGTAGGAGAGATCCGATGGAGATCGACCCGAACGAGATACCGTCGATGTACCGGACGCTGTCGGGCGCGGTCGTGCCGCGGCCCATCGCGTGGGTGAGTACGACGGGCGAGGACGGCGTGGACAACCTCGCACCGTACAGTTTCTTCAACGTGGTGAGTAGCGCCCCCCCGACGCTCGTGTTCGCCCCGGGCGACCGGCCGGGGGGGCACACCGACACCGCCCGCAACGCGATCGACACGGGGGAGTTCGTGGTGAACGTCGTCGATCGCGCGATGGCGGAGGCGATGAACGAGACGAGCGCGACCCTCCCGCGCGGCGAGAGCGAGTTCGATCACGCGGGCGTCGAGGCCGCCCCGTCGACCCGCGTGCGACCGCCGCGGGTGGCGACCTCGCCGGTCGCGTTCGAGTGTGAACTGACCGACTTCGTCGAGGTCGGCACCGGGAACGTCGTCTTCGGCGAGGTGGTCTACGTCCACGTGGACGACGCGGTCACGACCGACGGGAAGGTGGACGCCACGAAGCTCGACGCCGTCGGCCGCCTCGCGGGTAACTACTACTGCACCACCCGCGACCGCTTCCGCATGATTCGGCCCGATTGAACGGAGATCGCACGACTGCACCCGGAGGATCCGATCATCCCCGGAATTCCACCGCGACACGTATTCACACACCTGTTTGCGGTATTATTATATTTCAAGACGGCTCAGTAGTGGATATGGTGCACACCTGCCGTAACTGCAAGCGGACGTTCGACACGGAGCTCGGACTCGAACTCCACAAGGACACCTGCTCGGACGCGCAACTGTTCTGCCGCAAGTGCGGTACCCGGTTCGCGGAGCGACGCGCCACCCGCGACGGCTGGCACTACGACTGTCCGACCGACGACTGCGACGGCGAGGGCATCGGCGAGGACCTCCTGCGGGTACGGGACGCCCTCACGGTCGCGCGCTGAGGCCGGTTCGCCTCCGTCCGGGCAGGTGTGCTCGTCTCACTACCGCTCGTGCGCCATCTCCTCTAGCGTCGCGAGCGCTCGCCGGCAGACGACCGCGTAACCGACGGCGAGCGGCGGTAGCTCGAAGACGACCCGACAGCCCCGCCCCGCCGGTTCCACGCGGTGGCCCGTCGCCGGCACGGTGGGCGAGAGGTCGAGGGCGTTCCGCACGAGGGCGACCGTCGGGACGCCCACCTCCCACGTCCAGCGGTGGTCGGCGCACGAGGTGACCACGAACGGCACCCAGACGCCGCCGGCCGCCTCGGACACCCGCACGCGTCCGCGCGTCCCCGCCTCGACGTACCGGCGGTCGCACTCGACCGCCCGCACCGACGGTCCCCACTCCGGCCAGCGGGTCGTGTCGGTCAGCAGGTCCCAGAGTACGTCCGGGGGCGCGTCCATCCGGCGGCTCACCTCGAGGCGGTAGCCGTCGGGCGTGTTCCGGAAGGCGAGTCCCATGCGCGGGGAGACGGTCGCGAGGGGGATAATCCCCCACGAACGCTTTTGCTCCCCCGACGAGAGGCGGTCACATGGAGTACACCACGCTGGGTGACACGGGCGTGACCGTCAGCAGGATCTGTCTCGGCTGTATGAGCTTCGGTACCTCCGAGTGGCGCGACTGGGTGCTCGACGAGGAGGCGGGCGTCGAACTCGTCGAGCGTGCGATCGACCTCGGGATCAACTTCTTCGACACCGCGAACATGTACTCGCTGGGCGAGAGCGAGCGCGTCCTCGGGGCGGCGCTCGAGGGACGGCGCGAGGAGAGCGTCGTGGCCACGAAGGTCTTCTTCCGGATGGACGAGGACGACCCCAACTCCGGGGGCCTCTCGCGGAAGGCCATCGAACGGGAACTCGACGCCTCCCTCGAACGGCTCGGGATGGACGCGATCGACCTCTACCAGCTCCACCGCTGGGACTACGAGACGCCGATCGAGGAGACCCTCAGGGCGCTCGACGACGCCGTCCGCCGCGGGAAGGTGCGCTACGTCGGGGGCTCCTCGATGTGGACCCGTCAGTTCGCCGAGGCGCTGTACACCTCGGACCTGCTCGGCCTGGAGCGCTTCGCCACGATGCAGAACCACTACAACCTCCTCTATCGGGAGGAGGAGCGCGAGATGCTCCCCTACTGCCGGGAGCGGGGCGTCGGCGTCATCCCGTGGTCGCCGCTGGCCCGCGGGTACCTGACGCGACCCCACGAGGAGGTCGACGCGACTACGCGTGGCAAGACCGACTCCTACGCCCAGCGACACCCCTACTTCGAGGGGGGCGGGCGGGAGATCAACGAGCGGGTGCAGGAGCTCGCCGCCGAGGCGGACGCGACGATGGCGCAGATCGCGCTCGCGTGGATGCTCACGAAGGAGTGGGTCGACGCCCCCATCGTCGGGACGACGAGCGTCGAGCACCTCGAGGAGGCCGTCGAAGCGCTCGACATCTCGCTCTCCGACAGCGACGTCGAGTACCTCGAAGAACCGTACGAGCCCGTGCCCGTCTCCGGGCACGAGTGATCCCTCGCCGCGCCTACACGGACGCGCGGTGCTGCGTCGGGAGCTCCGGTTCGAACGTCGCGAGGAACGCGTCGAAGGCGTCCTCGCTCGGCGGTTCGATCCGCACCGCGCCGCGCCGTCCTTCGGGGTCCCGCTCGTCGGTTCCACGGCGTTCGTCGCGCTCGTCGATCTCGTCGAGTTCGATGACGACGGGCTCGCGCGCCGGCGCGCCGGCCAGTCCGCGCCCGCCGCGGTAGACGGCGGCCATCTGTCGCATCGCGGTCGCACCCTGGTGGTTCAGCCAGCGCTGCTCGTTCGTCAGCGCCTGCACGGCGTCGTAGACGGCCCGTTGTCCGGAGATCGCCGCGACCGCCATCGGCCGAGTTCCCGCGGTGTCTGTGCCTCCCTCGGTCTGCGTGTAGTCGGAACTCATGGTGCGCTTGACAGTGGCGGTCGTGCCACCACCTGTCATCCCCACGTGGAGAGACGGCCGAGCGGCGCAAAAGCGTTCCGTCGGTCGATCGCTCGGACAGTCACCGACCGCTGTCGCTCGGGAGTACCCCGCAGACGCGACCGATCCGACGGCCGTCGGATCGGTCTTCGGGGCGCCGATTTCGCCCACCTATTTACCGCTCGCGGCCGTCGATCCGCCAATGGAGGCCGCCGAACGTGGGATCGAACCGCTGACCGGCCCAGATCGGTCGCTCGATCCCCGCGTGCGTCTCGTCTGGGCGGGGCAGGCACTCGTGACCGCCGCGGTGTTCGCGGCGATCGTCGGCGCGGCCGCGTTCATCATCCGGGGGCTCGTCTGGCCCGGTGCCGTCGCGTTTCTCGTCCTCGCCGCCCTCGGCGTCGTTCACTCGGTGTTCCGGTACCGAGCGTGGCGCTACCGCGTCCGCGAGGAGTCGCTGTACCTCGAGCGGGGCGTCCTCACGCGGGTGACCACGGTCGTCCCCTACGTCCGCGTCCAGCACGTCGACACGAGTCGGGGGCCGCTGGAGCGGTCGATCGGCCTCGCAACGCTCGTCGTCTACACGGCCGGGTCGCGCGGCGCGGACGTCACCATCCCCGGACTCACCCCGGAGGACGCGGAGGACCTGCAGGCGCGGTTGAAGCGCCTCGCGATCGCGGCCGAGGGGGAAGAGGCGGTCTGAATGCGCCTCGACCCGCGCTCGGTGCTCTATCGCACCGCGGCGTCGACCACGCGGCTCCTCTGGGCGGTGGTCATCCTCGCCGTCACCTCGCAGGTCGAGGAGCGACTCGGACGGCTGCTCGTCGCGGGCGTCGTCCTGCTGCTCGCCGCGACGGCGGCCTACCAGGTGGCGTACTACCGACGGTTCGAGTACGAACTCACCGACGACACGTTCGACATCCGCTCGGGCGTCGTCTCGCGGCGCGACCGCGAGATCCCGCTCCGACGGATCCAGAACGTCGACATCGGCCGGAGCGTCCTCCAGCAGGTCCTCGGCATCGCCGAGGTCCGCCTGGAGACGGCGGGCGGGAGCGAGACGGAGGCCGTCCTGCGGTGCGTCTCGGTCGCGGAGGCGACCCGGCTCCAGGACGAGATCAGCCGATTGAAGCGGAGCCAGCGCGCCGGGGGGGACGAGACAACCGAGGACCGCGCCGAGACGGTCTTCGCCATCACGGCCCGCGAGCTGTTCCTCCTCGGCGTCGTCTCGCTCGACCTGCGCCTCGTCCCGATCTTCTCGGTCGTCGCCGGGGTGTTCGTGCCGTCGCTCGCCGCCACCGCGTCGCCGTTCACCCCGTTCGGGCCGACCCTCCGCTCGATGGCCGCCTCGCCGCTGGTGGCCATCTCGCTCAGCACGCTTGCGCTGTACGCGGTCGCGGCCGCAGCCAGCGGCCTCATCGCCGCGACGAACTACTACGGCTTCCGGCTGACGCGCGCGCCGGACGAACTGCGCTACGAGCGCGGCCTCTTCCAGCGCTACACGGGGACGATCCCACTCCCCAAGGTCCAGACGCTCACGATCGCCGAGAACGCGCTCGCCCGGCTCGGCGGGTACGCCTCGCTCACCGTCGAGACGGCGGGGTACGCGCCGGGCGACGGCGACGGGTCGCAGTCCGCCATCCCCTTCGCCGACCGCGAGCGCGTGTGGGACCTCGCGCGCAGCATCGAGGACGCGGGCGAGGTGACGTTCGAACGCCCGCCGAAGCGCGCGCGAACGCGCTACGCGGTGCGCTACGTCCTCGTCGTCCTCGCGATCACGGCGGGTTTCTACGCCGCGACGCTCCTCGTCGGGGTCTCCGGACGGTGGTGGCTCGCGCTCGCGCTGCTCCCGGTCGCCCCCGTCGCCGCGCACCTGAAGTGGCGCAATCGGGGCTACGCGCTGGGCGACGAGCACGTCGTCACCCGCAACGGCTTCCTGGTTCGGACGACCGTCGTCGTCCCCTACCACCGCGTCCAGACGGTGTTCACGACGCAGACGGTGTTCCAGCGCCGGCGCGACCTCGCAACGCTCGTCGTCGACACCGCCGGATCGCGGGGCCTCACGGGCGGCGGCGCGCGCGCGGTCGACGTCGACGCCGGGACGGCCGCGCGCACGCGGGACGGCATCGAGACGCGCCTGAACCGCTCGCTGGCGGTGCGCCGCGAACAGCGACGGCGCGAGCGCGCGAAGGCCCTCTCGGGCGACGACTGGCCCCCCTCGCCCGCCTGATGCGGCGACCCGACGACGGCAACGCTCTCGGTACCGACGACGGTCACGAGGACGTACTCGCGCCGGGGCTCGCGCTCCCGGAGGTCGTCGGTGCGGTCGCGCTCGGCGCGTGGACGGCGACGACGGCGTTCGCCGTCCGGCGGCGGTAGTCGCCCTCAGCTCTCGACCCACTGCGTGAACTCCCTGATGTCGTCGTCCGTGCCGGCGACGATCAGGTCGTCGCCCGCAAGGAGGGTGAAGTCCGGATCGAGGTCGGTGACGACGCTCCCGTTTCGCTCGACGGCCACGACGGTGCAGCCCGTCCGCGCCCGGATGTCGGCCTCGGCGAGCGACCGGCCGGCGAGCGGCCCGGGGTCGGTGCGGACGATGTCTACCTGCTGGTCGAAGGTGATGACCTCCTCGTCGAGGATGGTCGAGGCGAGCATCCGCCCGCTGACGATGGCGAGCGAGAGGACGTAGTCGGCCCCGGCGCGGTAGAGCTTGCGGACGCTCTCGGGCGAGTCGGCGCGGGCGATGATCTCGATGTCCGGCGCGAGTTCGCGGACGACGAGCGTCGCGAAGATGGTGGTCGTGTCGTCGGGAAGCGCGAGGATGACGGTGCTCGCCTCCTCGACGCCCGCGGCTTCGAGCGACGCCGTCTCCGTCACGTCGCCGACGACTTCGACGCCCTCCTTGTCCACCATGTCGAGGGTCACACAGGGGATCCCGGCCTCCTCGAGCGCGTCCTCGACCGTCGAGCCGACCATCCCGTACCCGGCGACGACGACGCGACCGCGCCGGAGGCGGCGCTGCTCGGAGAGCGTGAGGCGCTTCAGCCGCTCGAGCTGGCGCTCGTTGCCCGCGACGAGGAGGATCGTCTGCTCGTCGATGTACGCCTCCGGGGAGGGGGGACTGACGAACTCGCCGCGGAACCACGCGCCGATGACGTTCGCGCCGGTCCGCTCGCGGATGCCGCTCTCGGCGACGGTGACGCCCGCGATGTCGCTGCCGGACTGCACCGGTAGCTCCACGACGTCGAAGTCCTCCGTGATCTCGACGGCCCCGCCGAGATCGCGGGAGAGGCCCGCCGTCACCTTCGTCGCGAGGCTCTCGCCGATCAGTCGCCGGGGCGAGAGTACCCGATCGCTCCCCGCCAGACGCTGGTACTCGGCGAGGTCCGCGTCCTCGACGAACGTGATGACGGGGACGTCGCAGACCTCCTTGGCGGTGAGCGCGATGCTCGCGTTCGTCTCGTCGTCCACGTCGACGACGAGCGCCCGCGCGTCGGGGAGGTTCGCCCCGACGCGGCAGACCTCGATGCTCTCCGGGTCGCCGTGGATGACCGTCGTCCCCGTCTCGTAGATGTCCGCGGCGCGCTCGCGGTCGGGTTCGACGACGACATACGGGATGTTCCGGGTCGTGAGCTCGCGGACGAGCGCCCGGCCGCGGGGCGTGTACCCGGCGATGACGACGTGGTCCTCGTACCCGTCGATCCTGGTCGGGGCGGCCGTGGCGAGGGTCTCCTCGAGCAGCGGGAAGACGAGCACCGGGAGGGCCATGAAGATGAGCAGGACGCCGGTCAGGTCCATGACGATGACGATGAGGTTCATCTGCCAGCTCTCCCACGGGGCGTCCGAGCCGAACCCGGTCGTCGTGAACGTCTCGACGACGACCTGTAGCGAGTGGAGAAACGACGTGTTCGTGCCCTCGAAGGCCCGCATCCCGTAGTCGTAGACGACGGCGTAGCCGAGGATGATGACCGAGAGGACGAACATGTACCGGACGGTGCGCCGTTGCCACGTGTCCATCACTACTCCCACCTGCCGTCTGCGTCAAAACGGTTCCCCACCGGACCTCAACCTCTTTCGGCGTCGGCCCTCTACCCGCTCCCATGGCCCGCGACGTCACGCACACCGCTCGCAGCCCGTACATCGTCACGCCCGAGGACATCGACGCCGAGAAGGGCGACGTGGCCGTCTGTCGCTGCGGCCTCTCCCGGGAGTACCCCCTCTGCGACGGCTCACACCGCGCGACCCGCGACGAGGAGGAGGGCGTCGTCTACCGCTACGCGGGCGACGATCCCGAGGGCGACCGACGCGTCGTCCGCGGGCGCGAGGAGTAGGTCATCGCGCTCTCGGGCGTCGCGGCGACGAGCGTCGTCGTCCCCTCGGTCGCCGCAGCGACGGAGCGGTCGAACGGCTCCCTCGGTAGCGTTTTGCCCGCCGGGCGTGACTATCCGGTATGCGACCGGACCTCTCGAAGCTCGACGACTTCCTCGACGAGGTGGGCGCGGACGGCTACCTCGTCTACGCCGACGCCGACGAATCGGACCAGCGCTACCTCTCGGGCTTCGCCGCGCCCGATCCCTACGTGACGCTGTACGACGGCGACCTGCACCTGCTCGTCTCCAGCCTGGAGTACGGCCGGGCGAAGCGCGAGGCACCCACCGACGACGTCGCTCGCATCGCCGACTTCGACTACGGCGCGAAGCGCGAGGAGTACGGCCCCCACGGGGCGAGAGACCGCGTCCTCGCGGAGTTCCTCGCCGAGCGCGGCGTCTCGTCGGTCGCCGCGCCCGCCCGCTTCCCGCTCGCCACCGCCGACGGCCTGCGCGACCTCGGCGTCGAGGTGGCGGCCGAGACCGACGGCGTCGTCACCGAGATCCGCGCCACGAAGACTGACGAGGAGATCGAGCACGTCCGGGGCGCACAGCGCGCCAACGAGGTCGCGCTCGCGCGGGCCGAGGAACTCGTCCGCGAGTCCGAGATCGACGACGGCGTCCTCGTCCACGACGGCGAGGCCCTCACGAGCGAGCGCGTCAGGCGCGAGATGGAGATCGAACTCCTCCGGCGGGGCTACGCGCTCGACGAGGCCATCGTCGCCTGCGGCGCGGCGGCGGCCGACCCCCACGACCGCGGAAGCGGTCCCCTCCGACCGGACGAGCCCGTCATCGTCGACGTCTTCCCCCGCGACAAGGCGTCCAAGTACTACGCCGACATGACCCGGACGTTCGTGAGGGGCGAGCCGAGCGGGACCGTTCGCGAGTGGTACGACCTCACCGAGCGGGCGATGGAGGCCGCCCTCGACGCCGTCGAACCCGGCGCGACCGGCCGGGACGTCCACGACGCCGTCTGCGACGTGTACGAGGCGGCGGGCGAGCCGACCCTCCGGAGCGACCCAACGACGGAGACGGGGTTCATCCACTCGACGGGCCACGGCGTCGGCCTCGACGTCCACGAACTGCCGCGGATCGCCGACGTGGACGAGGAGCTCGAACCCGGGCACGTCATCACGATCGAGCCGGGGCTGTACGACCCCGACGTCGGCGGCGTCCGCATCGAGGACCTCGTGTGCGTCACCGAGGACGGCTACGAGAACCTGACGAGCTATCCGAAGGAACTGGTCGTGGAGTGATCCCGGACGGGACCAACGACCGACGCGGCGTCTGTGGCGAACGCCCGGCCTCGCCAGGCTGGCGGGACTGCACGGTGCTGGGTCCTTCGAGGTCTCTGTCCAGTAGACGCGCCCACGACTACCGTGGTTGGAGCCTCCCGCACCGATGATGCACCGGACGAACGACTCGGACAGGCTTTTGCACCGCGCCGGACACCTCAGGGCATGAACGTACTCGTCGTCGGCGCGGGCGAGATGGGGACGTGGTTCGGCTCCTGCCTCGACGCCGACCTCGCCTACGCCGACACCGACCCCGCGGCCGCGGAGCGCGCAGCCGAGACGACCGGCGGTCGGGCCGTCGGGCTCGACGCCGAGGAGCGCTTCGACGCCGTCTGCCTGGCCGTCCCGATGTCCGCCGTCGAGGGGGCCACCGCCGCCCACGCCGGGCGCGCGGAGCGCGCCGTCGTGGACCTGACGGGGGTGATGCGCCCCGCGGTCGCGGCGATGCGGGAGCACGCCCCCGACCGCGAGCGGCTGAGCCTCCACCCGCTGTTCGCCGCCGACGCCGCGCCGGGGCGCATCGCCGCCGTCGCCGACGAACCGGGCGAGGCGACCGACCGGATCCGTGCCGCGCTCGCCGCGGCGGGCAACGACCTCTTCGAGACGACGCCGGAGGAGCACGACCGCGCCATGCGGACGGTGCAGGCGCAGGCCCACGCCGCCGTCCTCGCCTACGGGCTCGCGCGCGAGGAGGTCGACGAGCGGTTCCACACGCCCGTCTCGCGGCGGCTCGCGGACCTCGTCGAGCGGGTGACCGACGGCACGCCCCGCGTCTACGCGGAGATCCAGGCCACCTTCGGGGGGGCCGACGCGATCGCCGAGGCCGCCGAGCGCGTCGCGGGCGCGGACGACGACGAGTTCGAGGCGCTCTACCGGGAGGCCGGGCGGTGAACGCGGACCGACGGCGGCAGGTGCTCGACGCCGCGCGCTACCTGCGCGAGGTGCGCCCGCTCGACCCCGAGGAGCTGTGCGAGTACGTCGAGGGGCGACCCCACCCGGCCGTCGTCCGGCAGGTGCTCCGCGAGGCGGCGTACGACCTCCGGATCCGCGAGCGCGAGGACGGCACGTTCGCCCCCGTCGAGGACGACCCCCTCGACCTCCCCGTCGGCGAGATCCGTCGCTTCCCGCGATCCCACGAGCGCCGCCTGGAGGACCTCCTCGTCGAGCGCTACGGCGCGCGCTGGCATGCGGGGGGGTCGGGCGACCGACTGCGCGCGACGATCCGGCGGATCAAGGACGAGTACTACCGCCAGCGCCCCGTCGAGTACGACGAGGAGACCGCGCTCGCGTACGCGATCTACCACCTGCCGGATTACTACGCCGTCGCGGGGTACGTCGCCGCCGACCTCGCGCGCGACGGACTGCTCCCGCGGGCGGTGCGCGTCCTCGACGTCGGCGCGGGCGTCGGCGGCCCCGCGCTGGGACTGCTCGATCTCCTCGCCGGCGAGGCGGTCGTCGAGTACCACGCGGTCGAGCCGAGCGCCGCCGCCGACGTGTTCGAGCGGCTGGTCGAATCGGGGCCGAACCGGCGGGTGACGGTCCACCGCGAGACGGCGGAGGCGTTCGAGCCCGCGGGCGAGTACGACCTGACGCTGTTCGCCAACGTCTGGAGCGAACTGGACGATCCGGAAGCCGTCGCCCGGCGCTACGTCGAGTCGGTCGCCGAGGACGGGACGATAGTCGGGATCGCGCCCGCCGACAAGAACACCGCGATCGGTCTGCGCGAGGTCGAGCGGGCGCTCGAACGCGACCCCGGCCTCACCGTCTACGCGCCCGAGGTGCGCCTCTGGCCGGGGCGAACGCCGAGCGACCGCGGCTGGTCGTTCGACGCCGAGCCCGACCTCGCCGTTCCCGACGTGCAGCGCCGCCTCGACGACGCCGCGACCGACGCCGAGCACGACCCCGGCGAGTTCGTCAACGCGGACGTGCAGTACGCCTACACGCTCCTCAGGCGCGACGGGCGGCGCGCGATCGACTTCGCGCCGGACGCCTCCCGGTTCGCCCGGATGGCCGACGCCGAGGACCACGTCACCGAGCGCATCGACCTGGCGGCGATCAAGCTCAGCCGCGACCTCGGGCGGAACAACCCACTGTTCAAGATCGGCGACGGGAGCGAGGCGGTCGATCACTACGCCGTTCTGACCCGCGAGTCGACGCTGAACCGCGACCTCCGCCGGGCGGACTACGGCGACCTGCTCCTGATCGAGAACGGCCTGCTGCTGTGGAACGACGACGAGCGGGCGTACAACCTCGTCGTGGACGGCGAGACCGTCGTCGACGCCGTTCCGACGCGGTGATCAGCGGGGGGCGACGGCCTGCCGTCGGATCTCGTACCGCTCGACCCCCTGCTCGGATCGGACGACCGTCTCGACGGTGACGACGCCGCCGTTCCGCTCGACGGCGAGGGCACCGCCGAGGTCGGTCTCGACCGTCCGCTCGATCGTGTGCGTCTCCCCCGGCGCGAGGCGACCGACCCGCTCCGTGCCCCGCCAGACGGGCTCGCCGCCGGCGGAGATGCGGGTCTCGACCACGACGCCCGTCCTGGGGCGGTCGGCGCGGTTGGTCACGGAGGCGACGACGGCCGCTCCGGTCGGGGCGATGGGTTCGATCCGGGTGACGCTGAACGCGTAGGAGCCGGCGCCGCTCGCGCTCGTCGCGGCCGTCGGCGTCGGGGAACCGCCCCCGCCGTTCCGTCCGCTCCTCGGCGGTACCGTTCCCTCGGCGAGTCGGCTGTCGTCGACGACGATCGAACCGGTGCTCCCGGCTCGGTCGCCGTCGTCGGTCGGTAGGGGCGTTCCCGGGTGGCCGGGGGCGGGCGCGCCGCCGACCACGAAGACGAGGCCCGTCGCCGTGGCGAGGATAGCGCCGAGGCTGACGAGCGTGATGAATCTGTGTGCGTGCATCGTGCGTCAACTGCCAGGCCGCGTGTGCCATCTGCGGGTTCCCGGCCGCCCCGAATAAACGACGTGGCTATACGTACTCCGCTCCCCTCGTCCGCGGGCTACGTGGGTCCCCGACGTTCTCCCGGCCCGATGCGTTTTTGCGGCACGGCGGCACAGGGCACACATGGACGTCCTCCTGACGAACGACGACGGCATCGAGGAGACCGGGTTACGGGCGCTCTACGAGGCGCTCTCGTCGGTCGCGGACGTGACGGCGATCGCCCCCGCGGAGGACCAGAGCGCCGTCGGGCGGTCGATGTCGAGCCGCGTCGCCGTCGACGAGCACGCACTCGGCTACGCCATCCACGGGACGCCCGCGGACTGCGTGGTCGCGGGGATCGAGGTGCTCGCGACCGACGTCGACCTCGTCGTCTCGGGCTGCAACCGGGGGGCGAACCTCGGTCAGTACGTCCTCGGACGGTCGGGGACCATCAGCGCCGCCGTCGAGGCGGCCTTCTTCGGCGTTCCGGCCGTCGCCGTCTCGATGTACATCCCCACCGGCGAGGTGGACTACACGACGTTCGACCCCGGCTTCGAGGAGTACGCGGAGGCGATGCGCGTCGCCCGCCACATCGCGGAGAACGCCCTCGAGGAGGGCGTCTTCGAGGAGGCCGACTACCTCAACGTGAACGTCCCCGTCGCCGACGACGAGCCGTGCGAGATGGAGATCACGACCCCCTCGACGGTGTACGACATGGGCGCGGACCGGAGCGAGGGGCACATCACGCTCGTCGACCGCATCTGGAGACGGATGGCGGAGGGAGAGGTCATCGACCCCGAGGGAACCGATCGCCGGGCGATCATGGAACGCCGGGTGAGCGTCTCGCCGCTCACGGCGTCGCACACCCCCTATCGGCACGACGCGCTCGACCGCCTCGCCGCGGGGTACTGAGCGACGGCCCCTCCCCGACCGGGCGCTCCCCCCGCGTCAGTCGCGTCGGGCGAGGACCGGCACCTCGACGGTCGACTCGCCCGGCGCGTGGTGGAGCGTGACGCCGACGGCCTCCCGCGAGTTGTAGAAGCCGGCGTCCGTCGTCGCGACGGTGAACCGGAGCGTATCGCCCGGGCGCAGCCGGCGCTGGATCGCGACCATCTCGGCCGCGACCGTCCGCTCGCCCGCCTCGCGGAGGCGCAGCGGCGTCACCTGGTTACCGACGAGCGTCGCGTCCCCGTCGCTGACGTGGTAGAACTTGGCGAAGAGCTGCGCGTCGGGGCCGAGCGGGGAGACGCACAGGGAGAGCCGCGGCGCGCCGAGCACCTCCAGGTCGCGCTCGACCGGGACGTCGAAGTGCGCCGCCGTCCCGGGCACGTGGTCACCGTTGACCGGCGAGAGCTGGCTCGTCGAGGTCGGGACGGGACTGTTGGCGATCGTCGTCGAGTCGAGGGCTGCCGCGTCCGCGAGGTCGATCGTCCGCGCGTCGGCGTTCGCCGGCGGGAGGGCGTTCGTCCGGCGGAACCGACCGGTCTGGATCTCGTAGTAGGTGACCGGGGGGAGGTCGGCCGCGCCGCGGCCGGCGACGTGCTCGTCGAGCCACGCGAGCGCGAGGTCGTCGAGCATCCGACGCTGCTCCGCGCCCGCCGTGTCCGTGAGCGTGTGCCCACCCTGGAACAGGACGAGTCGGGTCTCGACGCCGCGCTCGCGGAGCCCCTCGAACGTCCACAGCGCCTCGTTCGGAACGAACAGCGTGTCCGGCCACCCCGAGATCAGGAGCGTCGGCGTCTCTACCTCGTCGAGCTTCCGCCCCGGCGAGCGCGCGGCGTAGTACGCCCGCCCCTCGTCGGGGAACTCGTTGGTCGCCGTCGCGTACAGGATCGTCCCGTGAACCTCCCGGTCGAGCCCGTTCTCCACGTCCTCGTACGTCGGCCAGCCGTCGCCGGAGGTGAGGCCGCGCGACCCCGTGACGCCGGTCGCGTAGAGCAGCCCGTCCCACCCGGCCTTGATTACGCCGTTCGGGGCCAGCGAGTGGGGGAGGTCGTTCCACGCCCATCGCGGGACGACGGCGTCGAGGCGCGGCTCCTCCGCGGCCGCCTCGAGCTGGATGCCGCCCGCGTAGGAGACGTTGTCCATGCCGACCCTCGGATCGCCCGGCGCGTCGGTCGCCACCGCCGGTCGCGCGGCCAGCCAGTCGAGCAGCGCGCCCACGTCGCGCACCTCGTTCGGACCGTCGACGCCCACCCGGCCGCCGCTCTCGCCGAACCCCCGCGAGTCGTACGCGAGGACGGCGTACCCGTTGCTCGCGTAGAGATCCGTCAGCCGTCGCACCCGCTCGCTCCCGTGGTCGCCGCCCCAGCCGTGGGTCATGAGCACCGACGGGAACGGCCCCTCGTCGTCGGGCGTCGTGAACCGCCCCGACAGGGTCGTCCCGTCGAACGAGTCGATCTCGACCGAGGCACCGGAGTAGCCGCTCCCGGTCGCCGCGGCGGTTCGCACGCTCGCGTCCGCGGTCGCACCCGTCGCGGCCGCCGCCAGCGCCCCCAGCACCGCCCGCCTCGTCGTTCGGTCGCGCATACAGTCACTTCCGCCGGGAGGGCAATCCGCTGTCGCCGGGCATGACCGGGACACTATACTGTCGGCAGTACGCCGATGGAGGATATTCGGCGTCCCGGACGCCGAATATCGTAAAACGGGGACAGCCGACAGTATCCGTCGGTCACGGACCCGCGGTCGGGGCGTCGGTTCCCCACCGCGGCGATCACCGCAACGGGTACCTCGCGTCGGCGTGACGAGGAAGGCGTAGATGCGAACGAGTCTCAACGTCCCGAGCGAGCTCGTAGAGGAGTTCGACCGCGTGTGGCGGGAGCAGGGGTTGGACAGCCGGTCGCGGGCCGTCAGGGAGGCGATGTCGGAGTACGTCGAGGCCCACTCGCGCCTCGAGGCGACGACCGGGGAGGTCGTCGCGCTCGTGGGGTTCGACTACCGCTACCACGACGTGATCCGGGAGCTTCACGCGGTGCAACACGACTACCAGGACGTCATCCTCAACACGAGCCACACCCACCAGGGGGAGTGGTGCCTGGAGTCGCTGTTCTGTCGCGGGGACGCGGAGCGGGTGCGCGAGCTCACGTATCGGCTCCGCGACTTCGACGGCGTTCGTCGAGTGAAGGTCATGGTGATCCGCGAGCGCGCGTGAGCGACCGGCGTCGCGCGCGACGTTCGCGATCCAGCGTGGAGCCCCCACAGGTACTTGCTCGCCGCGCGCGAACGCCCGGCCGTGTCGAACCGACCGGCGCGGACCGCGCTCGCGATGGCGCTCGCGGATCGGCGACGACACCTCGTCGCGGTCGCGCTCGTCGCGGTCGCGTTCGGGATCGCCGCCGCTCTCGGGTCGGGCGTCGCGTACTACGCCGCGGCTCTGATCGCCTTCGCGGTCTGGATGGGCTGGTTCGTGCTGACGGCCGTCGACTGGATAGACCGGGCGGACTTCTGACGCAGTGTCCCGGGGGTGGCGACCGACCCCACGTCTCACGGGGCCAGCCCCCGTACTCACCGATGCAATGATACCGAAGCTCGTCTACGACGACGACTGCCGGTTCTGTACGTGGTCCGCGACGTTCGCGGTCCGTCGCGGCGACGTCATCCCCGTCCGTCTCTCGCGGGTCGAGCGCGGGGAGTCGCGGCTGAGCGACGAGGAGCGCGAACGGCTGCCGGAGGGTTTCGAGGAGTGCGCGCAGTTGCTCACCGACGACGCCGTGTTCTCCTGTGGTGCCGCGGTCGAGCGATCGCTGGTCATCGCCGGACTCCTCCCGGCCGGGGTCGTCGACGTCCTGAACCGGTTCGGGGCGTACGAGCGGCTCCGGGAGGCAGTCTACCACCTCGCGTCGGATCAGCGCGACCGCCTGTCGAACGTGATCGGTGCGGATCCCCCCGTCAGTCAGCACGTCCCCGAGGGGAGCGTTCACCCCGAAGAGTCGTCCCGGTAGCGACCCTTGCGGTCGGGTGTCCCCGGCCGGCGCGCGGATCGTCCGCGCGGAGCGCCGACGAAGTACGAACGGCCGGGGGTTACTCGAACTCGACGAGGGGGAAGACGACGCCGACCACCAGCCCGTAGGCGAGGTGGGCCAGCAGCGTCGCGGGGTCGAACCACGGGAACGGCGGCGGATCCGCGGCACCGATCGCCCCGAGCCACAGCGGCATCACGATGGACATCGACACCAGCCAGAGCAGCGCGCCGTACGCCAGACCGAGGCCGACGTCCCAGCCGACGCTCGGGGAGCGATCGACGAATCCCGTCTCCGTGGCGAGCGCCGCGTAACCGACGCCGAAGGTGGCGGCGACCCCCAGGTGAACGATCCAACCGGCGAGGAGGCCGTCGAGGGCAAGCAGGCCCGGGATGTACTCAGTCATCACCGCCGGCATCATCATCGTCGCCATGAGGCCCATAACGACGCCCCCGGCGAGGCCACCGACGACCCCCGACATCCAGGCCGGTCGAGCGGCCTCCTCGTCCGTGCGTCTCGATAGTTCGGCTTCGTTCAGGAGTGCCATGGGACGATCCCGTCCGGACGTAGGACGCGGCGCGTCTTACGTCCTGTTCCCGTTGGACGTCACGATATTGTCGGTGAGAGAGGCTCGCGGGCTCTCGTCGACGCTCGAGACGAACCGCCGATCGAACGTCCGCGCGTTCGACGTGACTGGAGTGCCCGACCCCTTTCGGGGACTGACACCGCGTGCACGCCGGACCTCCGTCGATCACCCTCGCCGATCAGGTCGACGCCGCGTCGTCCGCCGGGTAGACGACGCGACCGTCGCGGACCTCGGCGAACCGCGTCAGTTCGTGTTCGTCGGCGCGGTCGGGACCGAAGACGTCGACGACGTCGTGACCGCGCGCGACGCGTCGACGAACGTCCTCCGCGGAACGCGAGGCGTGACCGACGGTGTAGAACCGAGCCATACGGCGAGTCGGCGATCGGTTCAGGCAGATGTTCGGGACCGAACGGGGATCGTCACCGCGGCTCGGTTTCGGTGTCCCCGTCGGGAGCATCCGTTCCCTCGACCGGGTCGATTCGTGTGAGGAACGCACGGACGGCGGCGGTGAAGGAGTCGGGATTGTCGAGGTTCGAGGCGTGGCCGGCGTGGGGTACCTCGTCGATCTCGACGTCCGAGAGGTGGACCGCCAACTCCGCCGCGTGGCGCTTTACGAACGGCAGTTCGTTCTCGCCGTACAGGACGAGCGTCGGGACGGTGATCGCCGAGAGGTCGATCGCCACCCCGTGAAACCGAGTCACCGACCGGATCACCTTGGCGAACTCGTCGGTGGCCATCTTCGGCCCCGTTTCGCGGAGCCGTTCGATCCGCTCGTAGTCGCCGCTGACGCCGCCGAAGAGTCGCTCCGTCAGCCACACGTTGGCCCGTTCGACCCGTTCGTATCCGACGAGTCGAACGGGAGGGATCAGCGCGTTCAACGCCACCCGGCGCAGGAACCACTCCCCGCGGGTGAGGATCCTCGGCGTGAACGTGTCGGCGAGGACCAGACCGGCGATCCGATCGGGATGCGCCGCCGCGTACGCCTGTGCGATCATCCCGCCCATGGAGAGTCCGCAGAGAACCGGCCGGTCGAGATCTAACGCGGTAACGAGGGCGTACAGATCCTCGGCGAGGAGGTCCATCGTGTACTCGGGTTCGCCAGAGCCGCCGGTCCGGCCGTGGCCGCGGACGTCGTAGACGATCGTCGCGTAGTCGTCGGCGAGCGCGTCCGCTTGTCGGTCCCACATCGCGTGATCGACGATCGAAGCGTGGACGAACACGATCGGCGGGCCCTCGCCGCGGCGCTCGTAGTACGTCTCGACGCCGTTCGTTCGCACTGTCGGCATGTGTCCCGCCTAGACGCGCTTGACCGGCATGAACGAGGGTCGCCGTCCTCGCACCTGGGACTCACCCCCACCCGAGAACGGGCGAAATACCCCGAGACGACCGACACGATGTGCGGATTCGGACCACTGGAGTGGAGGGCCGAACAGTTATTACACCGACATGCGTACGAGTGCTATGATACCACGGACCACTAGCGCGGCGCTCGACGATATCGAATTCCTCGCGCGGTCGGAACACCGGGTCACCGCGTTGGCAGCCCTGGCCCGGCGGCCCCAGAGTCGCGCCGACCTCCGGGCGATGACCGGCGTATCGCGGTCCACGATCAGGCGAACGCTGCACGAATTCGAAGACCGACACTGGGTCAGCAGGGACGGTAGACATTACGAGGCGACGCAGCTGGGCGCGTTCGTCGCGGCGGGGGTACAGGAGCTGATCGAGCGGGTCGAAATCGAGCGGGCATTCCGCGACGTCTGGCAGTGGCTTCCGGACGAGGAGAGCGGGTTCACGATCGAGATGTGTACTAACGCGGTCGTGACCGTCGCCGCGGCCGACGACCCGTACCGCCCGGTGAACCGGTTCGTCTCCCTGCTCCGAGAGACGGACGGGTTTCGCTTCGTCGGGTTCGACCTGGCCTTCCTCGAACCCTGTAAGGACGAGCTCTGCCGGCGGATCGTCGACGGCATGCGGACGGAGATCATCGACCCGCCGAGCGTTATCAATCACATCCGCTCGACCTACCCGGAGCGGTTCGCCGAAGCCCTGGAGAGCGGCAATCTCACGGTCTGGGTACACGACGACCTGCCGCCCTACGGCGTCGGAATCTTCGACGACCGGATCGCGATCAGCGGCTACGATCCAGACACCGGAACGGTCCACGTGTTAGTCGACACCGACGCGCCGGCGGCGCGCGAGTGGGCGGAATCAGTCTACAGGGTCTTCCGCCGCGAAATTCCGACGGTCGCTCTCGAAGACGACCGTGGAGTGACCCCACCGGCGCCGGGTGTGTAGTCGAGGCCGCGCTGACGCCTCCGCTGTGTGTCGCCGTCCGCGGCGCTCGGGACCGCGACGAATTCGACCGGGGACGTGAGACGTGATACAACGAGCGGACAGGCCCCCTGCAACTGGTGACCAGTTTTCACCGGCTGCGAGGCGGTCAGTGGCTGCCGGAACGGCACGAGATACCTATCTAACCTCCACGGTCGTATCACCTCTCGCCGAGAGGTGACCACCTATGGCGAAAGCACACAAACTCGATTGTGAGGCGGCGGCAGCCGACTGCCGGTTCATCATCCAATCGGAAGACGAAGAGGAGGCGGTCGAACTAGCCAGGAAGCACATGAAGGACGTCCACGGTCAGGAATACACGGACGAGGAACTTCGAGCGGATCACCTGCAAGTCGTATAGCACGAGTAGAAGACGATCACAGATGGCTAACACAGTCGATACAGTGGAACTCGAGCGTCGAGTGAAAGGCGTGTACCGGGCCGTCGCCGAGGCCCCCGACGAGGAGTATCACTTCGAAATGGGCCGCGTGCTGGCCGAGAGACTCGGCTACCGGAACGCGGATCTCGATCGGGTGCCCGCCGACGCCGTCGAGTCCTTCGCAGGGGTGGGTTATCACTTCGATCTCGCCGCCCTGCAGGAGAGCGACGCGGTGCTCGATCTGGGCAGCGGCTCGGGCACGGACGTCTTCGTCGCGGCGCTCCGCGTCGGCGACACCGGGAACGTGACCGGTCTCGATATGACCAAGGAGCAACTGGCGAAAGCGCGACAGCTCCGAGACGAGGTCGGACTCGACAACGTCGTCCTCGAGAGAGGGTACATCGAGGAGCTCCCCTTCGAGGACGGAACGTTCGACGCCGTGATCTCGAACGGTGTCATCAACCTCTCCGCCGAGAAGGAACGCGTCTTCGCGGAGGCGAGTCGCGTCCTCAAACCGGAGGGTCGGTTGGCGCTCTCGGACATCGTCAGCGAGACCGAGATGCCGGACAGCATCAAGACCAACGCGGACCTCTGGGCGGCGTGCATCGGTGGCATGCAGATCAACGACTACATCGACGTGATCGAAACGTCCGGCTTCGACGTGTTCGAACTCAGGGAGAATCCGCAGTACGAATTCACATCGGAGCAGGCACAGGGGGCGTGTCAGACGTACGGCGTGAAGAGCATCTCGCTCGGTGCCCGCAAGCGGTGACGGGCACGCGCGGGAGCACCGTTCGACGTGCCACCGATCTCGATTTCGGACCGGCGGACGATACGTCCCGCTAGCTACGGAGGCATGCGGAAGAGTGACATAGCTCGTCGGCGTAGTCTTCGGGTCGAAGAATCATGGAGACAGTCGCCTCAGCGGATGGGACTCCCATCGCGTTCGAACAGACGGGGAGCGGACCGCCGCTCGTGCTCGTCCACGGGACGACCGCGGACCACACCCGGTGGGTATCAGTTCTCCCCGCCCTCAAAGAACACTTCACCGTCTACGCAATCGACCGTCGTGGCCGGGGCGAGAGCGGCGATGCCGATGAGTACGCTCTTGAGCGAGAGTTCGAGGACGTGGCGGCGGTTGTCGAGTCGATCAATAACCCCGTGATCCTGCTCGGCCACTCTTACGGGGCGCTCTGTTCGCTGGAGGCAGCCCTGCGAACCGACAATCTGCACACACTCGTCCTGTACGAACCGCCACTGCCGGTCAGCGACCACGACCCCGACACCGAGGACGTACTCGACGAGATGACGGCCCTCGTGGACGACGGTGAGAACGAGCAGGCACTCGTACTGTTCTTCAGCGGGGTCGTCGGGATGCCCTCGGCGGAACTCGACGCGCTTCGCTCGGCACCGAACTGGCCGGCCCGCGTGGACGCTGCCCATACGGCCATCCGGGAGGAACGGGCGCGGAAGGGATATGAGTTCGATGCTGCACGGTTCGCAGGGTTGACCGCCCCGACTTTGCTGTTGTCCGGTAGTGAGAGCGCTCCGTTTCTCACGGACGCGACGGACGTACTCGACGACGCACTTCCGAACAGCCGGATCGCCGTCCTCGATGGGCAGGCGCACGCAGCGATGAATACCGCGCCGGAGCGCTTCATCGACGAAGTACTCGCGTTCGTCCGTGAATCGAGCTAACGGATCGACGATCATTCACCCCAGCTCCGGCAACTGTTCGATATGCTTGCTGCACCGAGCGGCTGTTCCATTCGATCTGAATAACGTTCGAACATCGTGTTGAGGAGAGATAGCGTTCATCGACGAGGAACGAAAGAGCACCTTCCGGAAGAAGGCTTGGCCACTCGACCAGCGATAGGATCTCTGAAACGCCCGAATTCGGCTACCTGCTCTCGCGCTGCTCGACCTTGTTCAACTCGATAGAATCCACCATGAACTCGGCTGAACGGATCGTCTGTCCCGAGTAGCGGGTAGAGAGACGAACAGGAGAACGAAACGTTACAGGTCGCGATTTTCGGTCCGAGTCAACCGTCCCCGCGTTGCTGTCGAAGCGTGGCCTTCGCGCGTTCGACGTAGGAGTTCGACGACCAGCTGCGGGCGTCACTCACCTCGGCTAAAAACGTCTTCGCGGTGTCGGGTGAGAGCGCGTCGTTCCGAACCATCGCGGTGAAGAGGGTCGGTGTCGTGACGAGGCGGGTTTCGACCAGCGAGGCGTAGACGAGCGCGAGTCGGTTGAACTCGTCACAGAGCAGTTGCACGGCGTCGATCTCGTTCGCCAGCGTGACCGCCGCGTTCTCGCCGTCGTCCAGTGGAAACGTCTCGTCCAGTTCGACGGAACGCACCTCGAACGCGGAGCGACGGTCGAGAACCGCTCGTGTCCCCTCGCCGGAGGCGTCGTCGTAGGACGCCGTCTCGGTGAGTTCGCCGACGACCTGCTCTGGGACGACCACGATGTGCGAATCGAGGAGGAGGTCGAGTGGGTTCGGTGAACTGTCCGCCACGGTTCCGAGGCTCACGAGGGCAGACGTGTCGGCGACTATCAGAACCATCTACGAGTCAGCCAGTTCCTCCGCGACTTCGTCCACGAACTCGTCGGTCAGTTGCGTTTTCAGCAGTCGGAAGTTGGCGGCCTCCTCGTGCCCGACGAGGTCTTTCAGTTCCTCGAACGTGATGTCGTCGTCGTAGTAGGCGTCCGCGATCTCTTGTTTCACCTCGTCGGAGTGCGCGGCGTCCCGTAGGTACTCCCGAAGCGCAGAGATGAGGATATCCGTCCGGTCCGTCTCGAACACCGCAGCGAGCGCGTCGGCCCGGTCCACCAGCCCTCGCGGTGCGCGGAACTGGACGCGCTTCTTCTCCGATCCGGAACTCATGTGTGTACATTGTGAGTGCAGGAGCAAAACGCTTGCCCTCTCGTCACTACCTCATCCTTCGGAGCCACCGAGAGGAGATATGGTGTTTTTCATCGAACCCGAATTGAAAGAGCAGCTATCGGAAGAATAGTTTTGAGGACTAAACGGGCCTCATACGACTTGTATTGCTGGATTTTGGATTACCGATTGCTCCTTTGCTCCACCTTGTTCAACTCGATCAGCAACCGGAAGACCGCCTTCACGAGGTTCGAGTCTACGTCGAACCGTTCGGCGTTCTCCCCCGCGCGGGCCATCACCTGTTCCTCCTGGGCCTCGTCGGTCGTTGCGAGCCCCCGCTCCTGTTTCACGTCGGCGATGGTCTCGGCGACGTAGGTGCGCTGGGCGATGAGTTCCACGATCTCCCGGTCGATGCTCTCTATCTCCTCTCGGAGCGCGTCGAGGCTCAGATCCTCCGAGCGCCCGTCTGTTGCGTTCTCGTCAACCATGTAGTTCCCTCGTAGGTGTTCCAGATATCTCGAACGGAGTCGAGTTCCTCCCGGTCGCCCACCGCGACGAAACTCGGGCCGGTTCCCGACAGCGAGACGCCCTCGGCGCGGGGCATCGCCGTCACGAGCGGATGCGCGGGGAAGTCGAGCGCGGCGCAGAAGGCGAGGCCGTTTACCGTCATCGCGCGGCCGTACTCGCCGTCCATCGCGAGGTCGGCGACGAGGTCGGCCATCGGCGCGACGCGCTTGCAGTTCGCCACGTCGGCGTCGGCGCTGAACGCCCGCTCGTCCGGCGTCCAGACGAGCACGTCCCACTCGACGGCGTCGCGCTTCAGCACCTCGTCGCGCTCGTTGTCGGTGACGGTAAGCCCGCCGAGCATGGACGCGCTGGCGTCGTCGAACGCCCCGGTGACGGTGACGCCCGCCTCGCGGGCGGCGCGCACGCCGATCCGGGCGGCGTCCTCGCGGTCGACCGTCGCGTCGCGGTCGCCGGCGTCGTCCGACGCGTCGACGCCGAGCGCGTCGAGCGCCGCGAGCACCGTCGCGTTGGCCGCGGCGCTCGAACTCTTCAGTCCCGCCGCCATCGGCACCTCGCTCTCGGTGCGGACGCGTCCGCCCCCTCCGTCGCCGAAGCGCTCGACGACGAGTTCGACGCACCGCTCGACGAGGCGGGTGTCGGCGTCCGGCGCGCCCGCGATCTCGCCGTCGACGCTCTCGCTGTCGGCGTCGAGTTCGACGGTCGCCGTCGTGTGCGCGTCGATGGCGAACGCGCTTCCGACGCCCGTGGCGAGCGCGTTGAGCACCGTCCCCGCGGCCGGGGCGGTCGCCCGTCCGATCTCGGTCACGGACGCTCATCGCCCGCGGGAGCACTTACCGCTGCTGGTCGCGGTAACGCCGCGCCGGTTCGGCCGGTCGCGTCGGACGCCGATCGTTCCGGATCCGCCCCGGCGGTCGCGAACGCGGCGCTTTTCCGCGCTCCGACGGAAGGGTGCGCATGGAGTTCCGCAGCGACATCGCGCCGGACACGCTCCCCGTCGAACTCGATCCCCAGGGCGTCGGCGTCGAGTACACGGACGGACGGGTGGCCTTCTATCACGGGGTCCCCGAGCGGACCGAGGAGTCCGTCCTCACGCCGCCGGGCAAGGACGTACACGTCCTCGTCACGGACCCGACGGGGACCCAGGGCGTCATGGTCTACGTGAACGACCGCAAGACCGCGGACGAGATCCTCGAGGACACCGGCGTCGGGCGCGTCCTGCTCGACCAGGGCGAGGAGTCCTCCGTCTTCCCCGGCGTCACCGTCAGGCAGCGACCGTACCGCGTGGAGGTGGAGGCGGACCTCGACGAGGTCGACGGGCGGGTGTTCGTCTTCGCGGAGGACGAGACGGGCGAGTTCTCGTGGGAACTCGTCGCGGCGGACGAGGCGTGAGAACGTCCGCCACCACGCTATTGAATGTAGGTCGGCTCTTCGGCGTTGCAGTGCTCCTCGTGGCGCTTCGCGTCGTCGCGGTTATCGAACATGAGCCCACAACCCTCACAGGAGTACCACGTCATGTCGTCCCGTTCGACCTGTGTCACCATACCCGGTACTCCCCGCCCCTCGCCTATAGCCGTTACCCCGGTGGGATAAAGTCGCCGGGGCGGAAAGGGCCGGTATGACACGCGGGGTCGATCTCACCGTCCAGGGGGCCGAAAAGCGCGACGCCGGCCGCGGCATCGCGCGCCTCTCGAACGCGACCTGTCGGACGCTCGGCATCCTGAGCGGCGAGACGGTGGTGATCGCGGGCGACGACGACCGCGAGACCGTCGCAAAGGTGTGGCCGGGCGGCGAGGACGGCGTCGTCCGCATCGACGCCGACACCCGCCGCAACGCGGGCGTGACGATCGGCGATACCGTCACCGTTCGGAAGGAGGCGGTCGAGGACGCCCGGAGCGTCACCGTCTCGCTGCCGAACACCCCCGAGCACGAGGACCTCCCCGAGTACGTCAAGCGGCGACTGCTCGACCGGCCGATCCGCGTCGACGAGCGCATCCACCTCGGGGGCATCGGCGACTACGCCGTCGTCTCGGCGACCGACCCGGACGGGACGGTGCGGATCTCCGACGACACCCGGGTGACGGTCGTCCCGGGGCAGGTCGCCGAGGGCCGATCGACCGGCGGGTCGTCGACTCCCGCGGGATCGGGATCCGCCGCCGGCACCGCCGGTGAATCCGGATCCGGATCCGGATCGGGGTCTGGGGCGGTGCCCCCCGCCGCGTCGACGCCGGCCGAGCCCGCCGCGAGCGACGTCACCTACGAGGACATCGGCGGACTCGACGAGGAACTCGACCTCATCCGCGAGATGATCGAACTCCCGCTGGCCGAGCCCGAGCTGTTCCGGCGGCTCGGCGTCGAGCCGCCGAAGGGCGTCCTCCTGCACGGGCCGCCCGGCACCGGTAAGACGCTCATCGCGAAGGCGGTCGCCAACGAGGTCGACGCCCACTTCATCACGATCTCGGGGCCGGAGATCGTCTCGAAGTACAAGGGCGAGAGCGAGGAGCGCATCCGGGAGAAGTTCGAGGAGGCGCGGGACAACGCCCCGACGATCCTCTTCATCGACGAGATCGACTCCATCGGCGGCGCGCGCGACGAGGACGCCGACATGGAGAACCGCGTCGTCGCGCAGCTCCTGACCGAGCTCGACGGGCTGCGCGGCCGCGACGAGATCGTCGTCATCGGCGCGACCAACCGCGTCGACACGATCGATCCGGCGCTCCGCCGCGGCGGCCGGTTCGACCGCGAGATCGAGATCGGCGTGCCGAACGAGGGGGGTCGCCGCGAGATCCTGGACGTGCACACCCGCGGCATGCCCCTCGCGGACGACGTGGACCTCGACGCGCTGGCCGAGCGCACGCACGGCTTCGTCGGCGCGGACGTGCGCTCGCTCACGACCGAGGCCGCGATGAGCGCGCTCCGGCGCTACCGCGACGAACGCGACGGCGGGGACGCCCCGGAGCTGGTCGTCACGCGCGCCGACTTCGAGTCCGCGATGGCCGCCGTGGACCCCAGCGCCATGCGCGAGTACGTCGTCGAGACGCCCCTCACCACCTTCGAGGACGTGGGCGGGCTGGCGGAGGCGAAGGCGACCCTCCGCGAGACCGTGCTGTGGCCCCTCTCCTACGAGCGGCTGTTCGCGGCGACGAACACTGCGCCCCCCTCGGGCATCCTCCTCTACGGTCCGCCGGGGACGGGAAAGACCCTGCTCGCGCGGGCCATCGCGGGCGAGAGCGAGGTGAACTTCATCCACGTCGCCGGCCCGGAACTCATCGACAAGTACGTCGGCGAGTCCGAGCGGGCCATCCGCGAGGTGTTCGAGCGCGCCCGCCAGACCGCCCCGACCATCGTCTTCTTCGACGAGATCGACGCGCTTGCAGGCCGACGCGGCGAGGGCCACGAGGTGACCGAGCGCGTCGTCTCCCAACTCCTGACCGAACTGGACGGGCTCGCCGCCAACCCGAACCTCGTCGTCCTCGCCGCGACGAACCGCTACGAGGTGCTCGACCCGGCGCTCCTCAGGCCCGGACGCCTGGAGGCTCACGTCGAGGTGCCGCTGCCCGACGAGGCCGCGCGGCGGGCCATCCTCGCGGTCCACACCGACGGCAAGCCCCTCGCGGACGACGTGGACCTCGACGAACTCGCCGCCGACACGGTCGGCTACTCCGGCGCGGAACTCGAGGCGCTGGTCCGGCAGGCGTCGCTGCTGGCGATCCGCGAACTCGCGGCGGAACTCGGCCCGGAGGAAGCCAACGAGCGCGCCGACGAGATCGACATCGACCGCGGCCACTTCGAGGACGCCCGCGCGAAGGTCGAGCCGCCGAGCGGGGGCCACTGAGCGGTTGACGGCTGCTCCCGGCCGTTACGCACGAGCAGGTACCACCCGAGGAGCGTCTCCCGACAGTTCCATTCACCTCCGGAGCGTAGGGGAGCGCTATGAACGCCGCCCGGCTGCTCGCTCCGGTCGTCTCGACGCTCGCGGTCTGCGCGTACGGACTGGTCGGCCGCTCGCGGCTGGACCCGGACGCCAGCTGGCCCGAGCGCCTGCACCGACGCTGGTTGCCCACGCTCGCGGCCCCCGCCGAGCGGTGGCTCCCGGGAACCGCCGCTCGGGAGGTGTCAGAGGACGAGTACGCGCTGACGCTCCCGCTCCCCCCCGAGCGCGTCGATCGACGGCTCCACGAGCGCGGGTTCGTGCGTCACCCCCTGGCCCGGGTGAAGACGCGGGAGGGCGTCGAGAGCGTCGGCTCGTGGGTCCTCCTCGATCACCTCCTCGCCCCGCGGATGCTCCACGCGATGCTGTTTGCGAGCGAGGACGGCGGGGCGACGCACGTCTACGCCCACGAGGAGTACTCCAGCCTGAACCCGCTGGTCGCGTACGCCCACTACGCGGGCGACGGACAGAGCGCCGCGGCGGGCGTCGCCAGAGTGCGTGAGCTACTCGCGTAAGACCGCGCTACGTTCGCCGTCACGCACAGAGCGCCTCCACGCGCTCGCGCAGCGCCGCTGGACCGGCGGCGATCGCGTCCGCGGCCGAGAGGTCCTGCGACTCGTTCGCGTCGGTTCGGTAGCCGACGCAGTACATCCCGGCGGCGGTCGCCGCGGCGACGCCGTGGGCCGAGTCCTCGACGGCGACGCACCGCTCGGGGGCGGCATCGAGGCGCGCGGCGGCGCGCTCGTACACGTCGGGCGCGGGCTTGCTCGGACCGTCGACGTCCTCCGCGCTCACGACCGCGTCGAACGCCCCGCGGAGGTCGAACCGATCGAGGACGAACCGGATCCAGCGGCGGGGCGACGAGGAGACGATCGAGAGCGCCGCGCCGCGCTCGCCCAGGCGCTCGCACAGCGGCTCGAACCCCTCGATGAGCGCGACGCGCTCCGTGTACAGTTCCTCCGCGGCCTCGTCGTACAGCGCGACGAACGCCGCCTCGCTCATCGTCGTCCCGTACTCCTCGGCGAGGTGGGCGTGGAGGTCGGCGACGTTCATCCCGGTGATGTCGCTCGCCGTCACGGTCCCCGACTCGACCGCCCGCGGGAGGATGCGCTCGTTCTCCAGGGGGGCCCAGTGGCGCTCGGAGTCGACGATCACTCCGTCCATGTCGAAGCAGACGGCGTCCATGTCCCGACGCTCGCGCGACGTGACGATAGTCGTACCGGAGGACGGCGTCGCTCGGGTTCGGTCGGTCAGCCCTCCCCGTCGACGATCGCGTCGGCCTCTATCTCGACCAGCATGTCGGGGTCGACGAGCCGGCTCACCTCGACCATGCTCGTCGCGGGCCGGATCTCGCCGAAGTACTCGGCGTGGGCGTTCGCGATCCGCTCCCAGTCGTCGATGTCGGTCACGAACAGTCGGGTCCGGACGACGTCCGCGAGGGAGGCGTCGGCCCGTTCGAGGGCCGCCTCGACGTTCTCGATCGCCCGAACGGCCTGCCGGTAGGGATCGCCGCGGCCGACGAGCGCGCCGTCCGCGTCGGTCGCCGTCGTGCCGGACACCCGGACGTGCGGCCCGACGCGGACGGCCCGCGAGTAGCCGACGCGTGGCTCCCACTCCGTCCCGCTCGAGACGCGGTGGCGCTCCATGCCCGCCCATCGCGCGGCCGAGGGATAGTCGTGGCGGCGTCCGGCCGCCAAAGCGCGGGGCTTTCCCCTCGACGTTCCGTCACGGAGAACGGAGAGGTTGTCGAGCGGAACTCCGAAGCCCTCGCGCTACGGACCTGCCCTTCGAGTCCACCGGAATGGACGCACCAGGCGGCAGTTCGGCGCTGGCTGGATCGAGCAACCGCCCCTGGCGGATTGAAAGGGCGAGCGCTCTCGGTCCCTCCCGGACGAAGCAAGCACTACAGCGAGCGACCGACGGGAGCGAGCGAATCGCGCAGCGAGGCCCGGAGCGGTCGAGAGCGCGAGGGCTTTCGAGAACTGATCCTCGGGTCGACCGCCGTAACGCCCACGTCCTACGTCTACTCGAACTGACGGAGTACACGACTCGTTTCGCAAATGTCGCTGTAAGCTCAATCCCAGAACGACTTCGTCCGTGCGTACTGGCGCTCCTGGGCGAGGATGTCGCGGTAGAAGTCGTCCTCGTTCTCGCGGAGCTTCGAGATGATGCGGGCGGCGTTGTGCGGGCCGACGCCGCGGGCCGCCAGCGCGATCACCGCCCGCTTGCCGTGGCTCTGGACGAGGCCGGCCGCGCGGTAGGCGCGCCGGGTCTGCCTCTCCTGCTCCTCGTCCTTCTCGGTCGCCCGGACGGCCGTCACCACCTCGTCGGCCCACGGGTTGAGCGCGGCGATCCGCGTCGACCCGCAGCGCGGGCACTCGGGCTGTTCGGGGACGCGCCTCACCTGCTGGGTGCGCGTCCACTCCCTGCAGTGGACGCAGAGCAGGAGAACGCGGTCCTCCTGAATGCGCTCGCGCACCGTCTCGACGACGCTCGCGTCGGCGTTCTCGGGGGCGAGGAGCTCCCGGCCTGACGAGCGGCCGCCGCGCCCGATCGACGTGCGCTCGTTGATCGCCTCGACGGCGACCTCGGCCGAGCGGATCCGGCCCAGGACGGTGCTCGCGGTCGGCACGTCGAGGTCCTCGTGGAGCACCTCCCGGACGGCCTCGTCGTAGATCGGCGTGTCGCGGAGCGCCTCGAGCAGGCGCGAGCGCCCGAAGCCGTTCGTCCCCCCGCGCCAGCGTTTGAGCGCGCCGAACTTCGCCGCGACCTGCGCGAGCTTGAACTTCAGCGCGTCGGCGTTCTTGAGTGACAGTTCGATGAGCGTCCGCACGTGGTCCGGGTCGGTCCCCTCGAGCACCTCGACCACGTCGTAGCCCGTCACGCCGCGGGGCACCTCGAGTTCGATCCGGTAGGGATCGACGTCCATCGCCACCGACGACCCGGTGCGCTGGCCGAGCAGCGCCGAGACGAGCCGCCCGAGCGTCTCGTTCGTGCGGTGGCCGAAGGCCGCGTTGACCACGACCTCGCGGCCGAAGAACTCGACGACGACGCGGTCCGCCGCGGGCACCGCCGCCTCGTGGGCCTCGACCTGTTTCAGGGCCTCGCCCGCCGTGTGCTCGTCCGTGGGGTACCGCTCGCCGAGCCAGCGGGCGACCGCAGCGCGCGACTCGCCCACGTCGAACCGCTCGCGCGCCCACGCCCGGAGGTCGGCTACCTCCTGGGCCACCGCGAACGGGACGGGGATCTCCTGGCCGGTCCAGGAGGGCACCTCGCCGGCGGGATCGCCGACGGGCGTCACCTTCACCTCCTCGTCCTCCTCGTCGACCTCCGTGATGCGCCACATCTCGCCGCGCTGGATGAACACCTCCCCAGGCGTGGCGAAGTTGACGACGAAGCGCTCGTCGAGCGTCCCCACCCCCCGCCCGGCGGCCATGTCGTACACGCGGTAGGTGGACTCGTCGGGGATCATCGAGAGGTTGGCGTAGACGTACTGCCACGTCCCGCTCGACTTCTCCAGCCGGTCGGCCGCCTCGTCGAGCCAGAGGATACGGTTCCCGGAGAGTTCGCGCACCACCTCGCGGAACGCCTCCGGTTCGAGGTCGCGAAACGGGTAGGCGCGGGTGACGATCTCGTACGCCCGCACCGCGTCGATCTCGCCGAAGTCCATCAGCAGGCCGGCGATCTGGTTCGCGACCGTGTCGAGGCTGCCGTGGTGGATGTTGGCGGGTTCGACCGCGCCGCGTCGCGCCCGGTCCGCGATGACCAGCGCCTCGAACGTGTCGTCCGGGCGCGTCGTGACGACCGTCCCCGAGGAGACCACGTCCCGGCGGTGGCCCGCCCGCCCCACGCGCTGGAGCAGGCGCGAGACCTGCCGCGGACTGGAGTACTGCACCACGTGGTCGATGCGCCCCACGTCGATGCCGAGCTCCATCGACGACGTGCAGAGGAGCGCGTCGATCCCCCCCGCCTTGAAGTCGTCCTCCACCTCGATCCGGGCCTCCTTCGAGAGCGAGCCGTGGTGGATGCCGATGTTGACGTCGAGCTCCTTGAACCGCGAGCCGAGCGCCTCCGCCGTCTGTCGGGTGTTGACGAACACGAGCGTCGACTCGTTTTCCTCGATCACGTCCCGGATCGCCCGGACGTGGCTCGCGACGTCGGGGTCGGTCATCAGCCGCCCGGCGAGGCGCTCGTCCTCCGGCGTGACCTCGGGCGTGAGCACGTGCAGGTCGAGCTCGCTTCCAACGTCGACCTCCACGACGGCGCATCCCCGGTCGCCCGTGAGGAACTTCCCGACCTCCTCCGGGTCCCCCACCGTCGCCGAGAGGCCGACGCGCTGGAAGTCCCCGGCGAGTTCGTACAGCCGCTCCAGCCCGACGGTCAACTGCGCGCCGCGCTTCGAACTCGCCAGCTCGTGCACCTCGTCGACGACGACGTGGCGCACGTCCGCGAGCGCCCGCCGGAGCTTCTCGCCCGTGAGCATCGCCTGGAGCGTCTCGGGCGTCGTCACGAGCACGTCGGGCGGATCGTTCGCCTGCTGCGTGCGGCGGTACCGCGAGGTGTCGCCGTGGCGGACGTCGATGTCGAGGTCCAGCTCCTCGCCCCACCACTCCAGGCGCTCGCGCATGTCGCGGTTCAGCGCCCGCAGCGGCGTGACGTAGAGCGCCGAGACGCCGTGGACGCCCGTCGATTCGTCGGCCTTCCGCCGCACGACGGCGTCGAGCACCGGCAGCATCGCCGTCTCGGTCTTCCCCGTCCCGGTCGGCGCGATGACGAGCGCGTTGCGCCCGGCGACCAGGGCGGGGATCGCCCGGCGCTGGGGCTCCGTGGGCGTCTCGAACCCCCGCTCCGACAGCGCCGCCCGCACCCGGTCGCCGAGGTGCGTGAACGCGTCCATCCCCGCCGCCACCTCGCGCTCACTCATTCGGTTTCGGTAGGATCTTCGGCCGATTAAGGCCTGCGTGTTCGCGGTTGGCACGGTCGTTCGCGGGACGCGGTCCGGGCGTCGACACGTTCGGGCGCTCCCGTACGCCGCGGCCTGTCGCCTCGGCGCACCGGTTCGGACGGACCACCGTCACACCCGCGTGTACTCCCCCAGCCGCGTCCCGTCGAGCAGATACGCCTGCGCGCCGTCCATCCCTTCCGGGAGGAACGGCGCGAGGAAGCCCTGGCCGGCGTTCGTCCACGTCCCGCCGA
Organism: Halomarina halobia; assembly: GCF_029338575.1. GTDB lineage: Archaea > Halobacteriota > Halobacteria > Halobacteriales > Haloarculaceae > Halomarina > Halomarina halobia. The sequence continues at coordinate 818,255 of NZ_CP119992.1, read as the reverse complement.
GCAGGTCGTTGAACGCCGGGCAGACGACGAGTTCGCCGTCGATCTCCACCGACCCGTGAAACGCCTCGAACGGCGCGGGGTTCAGGCGGCCGCGGAGCCACGCGCGCTCGGCGCGGCTGCCGCCCACCTCGTCCTCCAGGCGGACCATCGGGTGCTCGTGACCCATCGCGACCACGTCCGCCCGGAGCACGTCCGGGCCGGGCCACGTGTGGCCGTGGACGAGGCCGACCCGCCCGAACCGCGCGCCGCAGCTCGGGGTCGTCTCGACGGAGTGGGCGGCGTCGATCGCATCGATCACGTCCTCGAGGCCGCCGTCGTGGTTCCCCCGCACCACGGTGACGGGTACGCGCGCCACGACCGCCGACAGCAGGCGCTCCAGCTCGCGGCGCTCCTCGCGGCCGGGCGCGCCGATGGCGTTCCCGAGGTCGCCGAGGAAGACGGCGCGCTCCGCGTCGGTGCGCGAGAGCAGGTCGAGCACCGCCTCGCGTCGCTCCTCGGCGCGGCTGCGCAACTCGACGCCGTCGTACCGGAGCGCGACCTCGAGGCCGGCGTGGTAGTCGGCGACGACGAGCGCGCGGTCCCCGTCGAGCGTCGCGACGGCCGCCGGCTCCCCCGGGACCGGCTCGAACACCGCTAGATGGGCTTGAGGCGGTCGTCACTCGGCTCGTAGCACTGGCCGCTCATCAGCGCGTCCTGTATCGCGTCCTCGATTTCGTCCTCGCCCGCGCCGGTGGCGTCGGCCACCCGCCCGATCAGCTCCTCGCGCGGCGCGCCGTCGCCGTCGTCCAGCTCGCGCATCGTCGCCAGCAGGACCTCCTCGAGGTCGAACTCCTCGGCCGGTTCGTCCCCTGCTGGCTCGTCGGATCTCCCCGCGGGCTCGGGCTCCTCGGCGGGTTCGTCGCCCACCTCCGCCGCGAGTTCGCGGTCGGAGTCGAGATCGGGTTCCCCCTCGGCGGTGGTCTCCGCCTCGGCCTCGGATGCGGGTTCCGGCTCGGGCTCCGGTTCCGCCTCGGACGCGCCCTCGGGTTCGGCGGCGGGCGTCTCGGGTTCGATGTCGGCCTCACCCGCCGGTTCGACATCGCCGCCGCTCGAGAACTCCGTGCCGAACTCCTCCTCGACCTCCTGGCGGGTCTCCTCGTCGAGCTCGAAGTCGTCCGGATCGAACTCGCCCGGGTCGAAGTCGCCGAGTTCGTCCTCCGCGGTCGGTTCACCCTCGGCGGCCGCGTCCTCCGCGGCGTCTTCCGGCTCGGCGGCGGGCTCGGAGTCGGCGGTCGGTTTGGGGGCGGCGGACGCCGATTCGGCCTCCGCGGATTCGGGTTCCGGCTCGGGTTCGGCCTCCCGCTCCTCGGCCGCCGCCTCGGACTCGGCGTCCGCGTCCGCCGCCGTCCGCTCCGTCGTCTCGGGCTCGGGGTCGGCCTCCGACGCCGACTCGGTCTCCGCTGTCCGCTCCATCTCCGCCACGTCGGTGCTGGTCGCCATCGTGCCCGGTGCGACCGCTTCCGCGTCGAGGTCGAGAGCCACGTCGACGGCGGGCGCGAACGGTTCGTCGCCGCCCTCGTCGGGCGCGACGGCGAGGTCGCCCACCTCGTCCACCTCGTCGGCGACGAGGCGCGCGGCGTCGAGCGCGAGGTCCTGTAGCGCCGCGAGGTAGCCCCGTGTGGTGCCGTACTGCTCCATCGCGATCGGGATGCCGGCGGCGAGGCTCGCGTCCACGCCGGCCTCGGAGAGCGCCTCGCGCAGCCCCGACCCGCTCAGCCCGGAGTCGAGCGCCGCCGCGACGGTGGCGACGCGTTCGAGCGTCCGCTCCGCGGCGTTGACCGTCCAGCGGTCGCGCGTGTCGGCGTCGATCTCGCTCATGCTCTCCGGGCGCACGGAGGTGTAGACGACCTCGGAGTCCTCCGGCTGGAAGGTGCGGGCCTTGCCGGTCACGGCGACGAACGCGGGCGGTTCGACGCGGTCGAGAAACGCCATCGCCTCGGGCTGGTACTGCCCGGCGTAGACGACGAACGCGCCCGTCGGGTCCACGACCCGCGCCCGGAGGACGTTCTCGCCCGCCTGCGTCACCTCGGTGACGACGCCCGCGGCGAACAGTCGGTTGACCCGCGCGCCCGTCGGCGTAACGACGTAGTTCGGCGCGCGCTCCTCGTCGCTCTCGGAGTAGGAGTACTCCGCGTCGTTGAACTCGGCGGCGAACAGGCGGTGGGCGACCTCCCGGCGGCCGGGCGCGGAGCTCACGCGCTCACCTCCGTCAGGAGCGCCCGAGCGCGTTCGCCGGGGTCCTCCTCGACGAGGTCGAACTCGCTCGCGTCGAGGTTCGCGCCGTACTCGTCCACGGAGAGCACCCCGCGGACGCGGTACTCCTTGCCGACGACGCGCTCCGCGATGTCGTCGGCGACGACCTCCTTGTCCATCGCGTCGCGGGCGTGCTCGAGGGCGTCCGCGAGCGTCCCGCCGTAGACCTCCTCGGTGAGGTCGCGGTCGAGGACGGCGGTCACGGTGCCCGTCCCGTCGTCGAGGATGGCCTTCACGCGCAGGTCGTCCACGCCGTCGACCTCGCCGTGGCTGCGACACTGGCCGTTCTGGATGACGCGGTTGCACTCCGGGCAGCGCTGGATGAGCCCCGAGCCGTCGCGCACGTCGAGCAGGTTGCCGACGAGTTCGACGTCGAACGCGCCGCCCTCGGCGACCGCCTCCCCGACGGCCCTGCGCGGGGCCGCGTCGCTCACCTCGACCGCCCGGTCGAGCGGCGTCACCGTCGTGAACTCCGAGAGGTTGACCGAGGGGACGCCGCGGAACTCGCGGACGTAGCAGTTCTCGAGCCGGAGCGACGCGCCCTCGGCGACGTCGGGGTGCGGGTTCCAGTCGGTGAACGGCAGGCGGGCGGTCTCGTCGGCCAGCACGCCGCTCAGGATGTCCGTCGGGCCGTCCCGTCCGTCGATGGTGCGCGACTCCACTTCGAGGACGACGGCCTCGACGTTGACGCCGCGGTCGCCGGGATCGAGGTCCGCGAGCGACGCGTCGCCGCCGATCTCGTAGGGGACCGAGAGCGTCTCGTCCTCGAACGTGACGTCGGTGCTCTCGCCGAGGTTGAGCTCCGGTTCGCCCTCCCACTCGCGGACGCCCGCGTTCCCGGCGGTGATCGTCGCGCCCGGTTCGAGGCCGAAGTCGGTCCAGGCGGTGTAGGAGATCCTCCCGCTCTCGTCGGCGAGTTCGCCCTCGAAGATGGTGTAGTCGTCGCCCTGGTAGCGGATGGTCCGCTTGCCGACGGTGAGGACGCGGGCGGTGACGGTCACGCTCGCGTCCTCGGTCGTGACGTCGCCGATCGACCTGGCGGCGGGGGCCGCCCCGCCGCCCCCTCCGCCGTACTTCCGGCGGAGGCTCTGGACGGCCTCGTCGATCGGTACGTCGTACTCCAGGAGGTTCTGCAGGTCTGCTTTGACCTCCTCGTTGTCTGCGCCGAGGTCGGAGGCGAGTGCCTCGGCACGGTCGTCGATGTCCATCGGGAGAGCATTACCCGGTCTGTACTAAAAGCGTTCGCACGATCGCGATCCGAAATTCCGATACCCCTCGGCGGTACACTCACTCCATGCACGTCCTCGTCAACGCCGCGATGAGCGCCGACGGGAAGCTGTCGACCCGACGGCGCGAGCAGGTGCGCATCAGCGGCGACGACGACTTCGCCCGCGTGGACCGCCTGCGGGCGGCGGCCGACGCCGTGATGGTCGGCGTCGGCACCGTCCTCGCGGACGATCCCTCGCTCGTTCGGTTCGATCGCAAGCACCGCCAACGGGTCGGGAAGTCGGGCGTCCCCGCCCGCGTCGTGGCCGACTCCCGGGCGCGGACGCCCCCCGACGCGGAGATCCTCCGGGGCGACGCGCCGACCTACGTCCTCGCGAGCGAGGCCGCCCCCGCGGACCGCCGCAGGGCGCTCGTCGGGGCGGGAGCGGGACTCGTCGTCGCCGGGGAGGGGCGCGTGGACCTCGCCGCGGCGCTCGGCGCGCTCTCCGACGACGGCGTCGCCGACCTCCTGGTCGAGGGGGGCGGCGAACTGATCTTCTCGCTGGTCGAGGCGGGCCTCGTGGACGAACTGTCGGTGTTCGTCGGCCCCCTCCTGATCGGCGGCCGGGACGCACCGACGCTCGCCGACGGCGAGGGGTTCGTCGACGACTTCCCCCGCCTCGAACTCGACGACGTGGAACTCCTCGACGGCGGTGCGGTGCTCCGCTGGAGCCTCGCGGAGTGATCCCCCGACGGCGCGGAGAACTAGTGCTGGTGGCCCGTCGCCTCGCCGAAGGACATCCCGAAGCGCTCCTCGAAGAGGTCCATCGTGGTGCCCTCGATGGCCTGCAGGCGCTCGTCGGTCTCGCCCTGGCCGTGCGCGACGGTCGCGTGGATTCGCTGGGCGCAGGACATGAGCGCGAGGTCGCCGACGACCTCGGCGGCGCTCTGGCCGTCCTCGGCGAGGAGGTCGAGCAGGTGCGAGGGGAGCGTCACGTCGTCCTCGCCGTCGGGCGATTCGATGGTGACCAGAACCGTGTCGTCTTTCGTCGTCATGGATCCGCTTGACGGTGCGAACGTAAACCTCTGCTGGGTCAGGACGCGCCGCTCGCACGGTTACGCCGGGGTACGCGGACTGACGATCGCCGAGTGGACGGGGTCGGCGATCGGAGTTCAGCGGCGAGCGGTCCGTCAGTCGTCCGACTCGGCCGCCGCAGCTTCGGCCGGTCGCTCGGCGCGGTCGAGTTCGTCGAGGTAGTCGTCGGCGTCGAGCGCTGCCATCACGCCCAGGCCGCCCGCGGTGGCCGCCTGCTGGTAGTGGAAGTCCACCACGTCGCCCGCGCCGAAGATCCCGGGGACGGCGGTGGCCGTCTGACCGCCACCGCGGCCGCCCTTCGTGAGGAGGTAGCCCTCATCGTCGAGTTCGACGCCTGCGTCGGTCAGGTAGTCGGTGTTGGGCGTGTGGCCGATCGCGAGGAAGACGGCCCCGACGTCGAAGTCGAACTGCTCCGTGTCGGGGTCGTCGAGCTTCTCCGCGGGGTGGCCCTCGGGGTTCCGAACGAGGGTGACGTGCGAGACGCCTTCCTCCCGGCTGCCGTGGATCTCGCGCACCTCGGTGTTGAGCAGAAGCTCGACGTTCCCCTCCTCGACCTGCTCCATCGTGCGGTCGATCCAGTAGTCCTCCGCGCGGAACTCCTCGCGGCGGTGGGCGACGTAGACCGTGTCGGCGAACTTCGTGAGGAAGTTGGCCTCCTCCATCGCGGCGTCGCCCCCGCCGACGACGAGCATGTCCTCGCCGCGGAAGAACGCGCCGTCGCACGTCGCGCACGTCGAGACGCCGTAGCCCATCAGCAGGTCCTCGCCGGGGACGCCGAGCGTGCGCGCGCTCGCGCCCGAGGCGGCGATGAACGCGTCGGCGGTGTAGACGTCGCCGTTCGTGAGGTCGACCCGGAAGGGACCCCCCTCCTCGCGCTCGACGCGCTCGACGACGCCGTGCTCGATCTCCGTGCCGAAGCGCTCTGCCTGCTGGCGCATGTTCTGGACGAGTTCCGGGCCGCTGATGCCCTCGGGGAAGCCGGGGTAGTTGGCCACGTCCGTCGTGAGCGTCAGCTGGCCGCCGGGCTCGCGTCCCTCGAGGACGAGCGGATCGTTGTTCGCCCGCGCCGCGTAGATGGCGGCGCTGAGGCCCGCGATACCCGATCCGGCGACGACGAGCCGGCGGTGGGAGGCGTCGGTCATGTCCCACCCTACACCCCGAACGGGCTTTGTAGCTTGCGCACGAGTACGGCGGGCGCACACTCGCGCCCGTCGACCGTTGGCGAGCGAGAGCACGCGACCGGGGGCGAGCGAGATTGCGAGCAGGGGGGAGCGAACGGAAGCTTGACGCCGACGGCCGCGCCAGGTGCGGCCGTGACTCCCGAGGACCTCCGCGCGTCGATCCCCGCACTCGAGGACGGCGTCTACCTGAACACGGGGGCGTCCGGCCCCTGCCCCGAGCCGGTGATCGAGGCGACGACCGACTACGTCCGGTACCACGAGGCCGACGCGCCGACCGGCGAGGGGGCGTACCCGGCCGCCTTCGACACCTTCGAGGAGACGCGGGAGCGCGTCGCCGACTTCCTCGGCGCGTACCCCGCCGAGATCGCCCTCGCGTCGAGCACCGCGGACGGCATCAGCCGGATCGCCGCGAGCGTCGACTGGCGACCCGGGGACGTCGTCGTCCGCACCGACCTCGAACACTCCGCCGGCGTCCTCCCGTGGTGGAACCTCGAGCGCCGCGGCGTCGAGACGCGCGTGCTCGAAACCGAGGGCGGGCGCGTCGACCGTGACGCCTACGCGGAGGCCGTCGAGGACGCCCGCCTCGTCTGTTTTAACTCCATAACGTGGAACTACGGGACGCGCCTGCCCGTCGGCGACCTCGTGGACGTCGCCCGCGACGCCGGCGCGCTGGTGCTCGTCGACGCCGTGCAGTCGCCCGGTCAGACCCGCGTGGACGTACACGAGTGGGGCGCGGACTTCGCGGCCGCGGCGGGACACAAGTGGCTGCTCGGGCCGTGGGGCGCGGGCTTCCTCCACGTCCGCGAGGACGTGATCGGCGACCTCCAGCCCGCGACGGTCGGGTACCGGAGCGTCGAGGAGCCGGACGCCGACGAGCCGACGCTCAAGCCGGGCGCGGCGCGCCTGGAGGTCGGGACGACCAATCCCGCGCCCTACGTCGGCCTGCGAGCGGCGATGGACCTGATCGAGTCGGTGGGGTTCGACGCGATCGAGTCGCACGTCGCGGGACTCGCGGAGCGGCTGATAGACGGCCTCGGCGACCGGCACCTCGGCCCCGCCGAGCCCGAGTCCGGGCTGGTCACGTTCGAGGCTGACGACCCGGAGGCGACGGTCGAGCGCCTCGCGGCCGAGGGAATCGTCGTCCGGTCGCTCCCCCACCCTGACGCGGTCCGGGCGTCGCTGCACGTCTTCAACGCCGAATCGGACGTGGAGGCGCTGCTCGACGCGCTCTGAGGTGACTTCCGCTACCGATTTCCGTCTCCGCGCCGCCCCTCGGGACATGGCCGCCGACCTGGAGGAGAAGACGGACCGCTACGAGCGATTGCTGGCCGAGGCGCTCGACGCCGCCACCGTCGCCGTCCCCGAGGGGTCGCCGCTGGCCGACGCCGCCGCGGAGTACCGCGAGATGGCGCGGTCCTACCTCGACGACGGGCGGCACTTCCGCGAGCGCGGCGACCTCGTGAACGCCCTCGCGTCGTTCTCGTACGGCCACGGGTGGCTGGACGCCGGCGCGCGCGTCGGACTGTTCGACGTACCCGACGAGGGACACCTGTTCACCGTCTGAGAGGGAGTATCGTAGGCGTTCATCGATTCTCTCCGAGAGGCTCGAACACCGTACCCGGTCGAGACCCGCTGTGTTTCCGGCTGGCTACGATACTCCCTATGAGCCCCCGTTCGAAGCCCGCTCCTCACGCCCATCCCCACTCTCGCGCCAGTTCGTACACCTCGTAGGCGAAGACGGCGAGGACGAGCGCGATCGACCCCCAGGCGAGCGCGGCGAACGCGAGCGGCGAGAGGATCATCGCTGGCCTCCGCGTTCGCGCGCTCCCTCGCCCGCCTGTCCGCCGTCGGCGACCGGGTCCGACTCGTCGAGGCGGGTGATCTCGCGGTCGAGGCGGCCGAGGTCGAAGCGCGTCCCGGAGGCGAGCGCGGCGAGCGCCGTCAGTCCGCCAGAGACGGCCGCAGCGCCGATGAACGCGTTGAAGAACGACGCTTCGAGGGGGAGTACCTGGAGCGGCGCGGGCGTGAGCGGGAAGAGCATCCCGCCGACGGCGAGGCCGACCGCGCTGGCTACGAACGCCCCGAGGCCGGTGAGCCGTCGGGAGTACAGCCCCGCGAGCAGGGGGACGAACGTGGCCGTCGCGAGCAGGTCGGCGACGAAGAACACCGTCAGGACGCTGTACCCCTGGGCGGCGACGAAGACGCCCGCGAGCGCGACGACGACGGTGAGCAGCCGCGCGGCGAGCGTGAGCGTCCGGTCCCCGGCGTCGACGAGCCTCGGCAGGTCGGCCGTGACGACGCTCGCGATGGCGTTGAACAGCGTGTCGGCGCTGCTCGTCACGAGGAGCACGGCGAGGACGACCACCGCGAGGACGATCGGCTCGGCGAACGCGTCGCGAACGACGACGAAGAACGCCACGCTCGCGCGGTCGGTCCCGACGCCCTGCCCCCGGGCGACGAGGCCGAACAGCCCGGCGACGAACACCATCGGGACCACCGCGACCGCCGCGAGGAGGAACGATCGGCGGAGCGTCCCGTCGTCGTCGGCCGCGTAGATGCGCTGCCACCACGCCTGGTTCAACATCTCCGCGGCGAGGATGGCGACGATCACGTACGCGCCGAACTCGATCCCCGCGGCGAAGCCCGGGTCGAGCAGCGACGGGTCGGCGGCGACCACCTGCGAGTGGATCTCGTCGGTGCCGCCGAGCGAGAGGAGCGCCGCGCCGAAACCCACCGCGAGCAGCGGGAGGATGACGAGCGTCTGCACCGCGTCCGTGAAGATACTCGCCTTGAGGCCGCCGTAGGCGGTGTAGAGCAGGACCGCCCCGCCGACGACGACCGCCGTCTGCCACGCCGGGACGCCGGCGACGACCTCGAGGCCGCCGGCGATGCCGGTCAGCTCCGCCGCGAGGAAGGTGAACATGTACGCGACGCTGATGACGAGTACGAACGCGTACATCGTCGGCCCGTAGCGGACGTAGGCGTACTCGGTGAGGCTGTGTCCCTCCGGGATGAGGCGGCGGATCCGCGGGCCGAGGACGGAGTACGCGGCGAGCGGGACCGCGCTCCCGAGGGCGTACCCAACGACGGCGGAGAGCCCGCCGAAGGCCGCCCCCGCCTCCGCGGGGGAGAACAGTATCCACGCCCCCATGCTGGAGGCGACGATGGTCGCCGTTAGCGATCCACCTCCGACCGTGTTCCGCGCCGAGATGAAGTCCTCGACGCCCTCGATCCCGCGGCGCGACGCGGCGATCCCCGCCGCGGCCGTCAGCGCGACGACGACGAACGTGACCGCGAGCGCGACCCCGGCGCTCACCACCGCCGCTCACCACCCAGTGTCCGTGTCATTATCGAGTGGTACTAACTAGTTATACAAAGGCGTGACGACGCGCGCGCACCCGTCGAGAATAGCGAAAATCTAATAAACTAACTCCCGGCCGATTTCCAACTGCTGACCGAGCGACTGTACGAGTCACCCTGCCTCCGTCTGACGTTTTTCGAGATCAGAAATTCGGAACGTTTAAATACTTTGCTCCCTAACTGAGGGTGAAGAGCCCCTGCGGGGAGTCTCCCTCTTCTCTCCCCCCGCAGCGACCTGAATCCCCCATAACCACCATGACAGATACGACAATCCGAACCTACAACGGAGAGGTATCCGAGGCGGAAGCCGAGACCGAGGAGGTCGAGTCGGAGACGACTTGCCCCGAGTGCGGCGGCCGACTCGTGACCGATACCGAGCACGGCGAGACGGTGTGCACGGACTGCGGCCTCGTCGTCGAGGAGGACAGCATCGACCGCGGCCCCGAGTGGCGCGCCTTCGACTCCGCCGAGCGCGACCGGAAGTCCCGCGTCGGCGCACCCACCACCACGATGATGCACGACAAGGGGCTGTCGACCAACATCGGCTGGCAGGACAAGGACGCCTACGGGAAGGCCCTGTCCTCGCGCCAGCGCGCGAAGATGCAGCGGTTGCGCACGTGGAACGAGCGCTTTCGCACCCGCGACTCCAAGGAGCGCAACCTGAAACAGGCGCTCGGCGAGATCGACCGCATGGCCAGCGCGCTCGGCCTCCCCGAGAACGTGCGCGAGACCGCCAGCGTCATCTACCGCCGCGCGCTCAACGAGGACCTGCTGCCCGGCCGCTCGATCGAGGGCGTCGCCACCGCCGCGCTCTACGCGGCGGCGCGCCAGGCCGGCACCCCCCGCAGCCTCGACGAGGTGACGATGGTATCGCGCATCGACAAGATGGAGCTCACCCGGACGTATCGGTACATCATCCGCCAGTTGAACCTGGAGATCAAGCCGGCGGACCCGGAGAGCTACGTCCCGCGCTTCGCCAGCGACCTCGACCTCTCCGACGAGGTCGAACGCCGCGCCCGCGAACTGCTGCGCAACGCCCGCGACACCGGGCTGCTGAGCGGTAAGTCCCCGGTGGGGCTCGCGGCGGCGGCGATCTACGCGGCGGCGCTGCTCTCGAACGAGAAGGTCACCCAGAGCCAGGTCTCGGAGGTCGCCAACATCTCCGAGGTCACCATCCGCAACCGGTACAAGGAACTCCTCGAGGCGAGCGAAGTCACTGCGGCTCTCTGACGCGGGTCAAGCTTTTTGTGGACGGCCGGCCCACTTCGTGGCATGCCGACCGAAACGTACGTTCGGTTGCTCTGCCCCGAGTGCGGCAAACAGTGGGAAGCAGCCCCCCGCGACCTCCCGGCGCACAAGGACTCCTTTCACTGCCCGAACTGTCACGCCACGCGTCGGATGGCCGAGTTCACGCGCACCGAGCGCGACCTCGAGACGCTGAAGCAACTCGGCTGATAGTCGCCCTTTCGAGCCGATTAACCGCTGAGTAACCCTCGATTAACCCCCGTATTTTCGGTTAACCGGAGGTTGCGTTAACCGGCCGTCTCACGCCTTCTCCGACAGGAATGTGCTAACGGTACTCAGGGTAATACTATATGCCCCCAGTCGTTATCGAGTGCTGAGCATGAAGAAGCAGGAGCTCATTCACCTTCATGGCCTGCTCGCACAGGTACGCGACTACTACCAGCAGCAGACTAGCAACGACATAGAACACGAGATGTACGACGAACTCGGTGTCCGTCCGACATCTATACACAAATCGAAGACGGAACACAAGCGGGCTGTTTTCGCGCTCGCCACCGGGGTCACGTCCGAACTGGAGACGGTCGACGAGCAGCCTGTTTCGGCAGCCGCCGACTGAGTTCTCAACTCGGTATCTCCGAAACGCCGTTACGACGAGCCGCCGCGCTCGTCGTTCGAGACGGCCCCGTTCGTGTCGTCTACCCGTTCGGTATCCTCGTCGACGTCCGGTTCGTCGGCTTCCTCCCCCTCCCCCTCCTCCTCCACCGTGTCGACCCGCAGGACGTCGAGGGGGATGTTCCGCATGCGTTGACCGATCTCCTTGCGGGCGATGCGGGCGGCGTGCTGGTCGTCCTCGACGTTGAACACCGTCATCTCGAGTTCGAGCGCCACCAGCCCCTCGTCGGCGGCGACGAACGCGGGTTCCAGGTCGCCCTCGCAGTGCGGGCACGCCCGCGCGCCCATCGTTATCTCCACGTAGTTTAGATCCGGGTTCAACATATCTCCGGTCTTGGAGATCGCGATGCGGACTGCCTCGTCCGCGGACGCGACGTCGTACACCGGAACGGCGGCCTCGACAACGACACGACAGTCCATACCATGCGATTTCTCGTGAAGTGTCATGAACCTTCGCCCCGTTTCGTAAGCCGGAAGCGCCCGCACGTCGACCGTTCACGCGATGGAGACGGGCAGCATTCCGGTACGTTCGCTCCCGGGAGGGTTCGATCTGCAGGCGACCCTGGAGAGCGGTCAGAGCTACACGTGGCTGCGCGAGGACGGTGGGATGTACGACGAGGTCGCGCGGGGCGGCGACGCCTGGTACGCGACGGTCCTCCCGACGAGCGTGACGGGCGGGCGGCCGGCGGTCGTCCGCGCTCGCCAGCGCGACGGCCGGATCGAGTGGGCCTCGAACGTCGACGCCCACGCCCACCTCGTCCGCCTCCTGCGCCTCGACGACGACCTCGACGCGATCATGGCGCGGACCCCCGACGACCCGCTCCTGACGACGGCCTACGACGCCTATCGCGGGATGCGCCTCGTGCGGGACCCCCCGTTCGCGTCGCTCGTCTCGTTCATCTGCTCGGCGCAGATGCGCGTCTCGCGCATCCACGGCATGCAGACCCGCCTCGCCCGCGAGTTCGGCGATCCGGTCGAGTTCGACGGCCGCACGTACTACGCCTTCCCGCGGCCCGAGCAGCTCGCGCGCGCCACCGAGGAGCGACTGCGCGAGCTGCGCCTCGGCTACCGCGCGCCGTACGTCGCCCGCACCGCCGAGATGGTCGCCTCCGGCGAGGCGCGACCCGAGGACGCCGCCGACCTCGGGTACGAGGACGCCCGCGAGTACCTCACGCGGTTCGTGGGGGTCGGGGAGAAGGTGGCCGACTGCGTGCTCCTGTTCTCGCTCGGCTTCCTCGAGGCCGTCCCGCTCGACACCTGGATCCGCACCGCCATCGCCGAGTACTACCCCGAGTGCGACCGGGGCGGGTACGCCGAGACCTCCCGCGCCATCCGCGAGCGCTTCGGCGGCGAGTACGCCGGCTACGCCCAGACGTACGTCTTCTTCTACCTGCGGACCGGCGGCGCGGTCTGATCGGTCCCGCTACGGACCGTCCGGCGCGTCGCCGCGGTTCACCGGTCGCGCCGGACGGCCTCGGTCGAGCTACGTAGTTCGATATAGCGGACTGTATCGCTCTGACGGTACGCTTATCCGGGCGTACTCTCAACCGACGGCCGACGGTCGAGACGACCGACCGCGGCACCGAAACAACACGCTGATCCGACAATGTCCACCCAACCCGTCCGAATCGCATTCGTGTGCGTCCAGAACGCCGGTCGATCGCAGATGGCCACCGCCTTCGCCGAGCGCGAGCGCGAGCGGCGGGGGCTCGACTGGGAGATACGAACCGGCGGCACCCACCCCGCCGACCGCGTCCACGAGGAGGTGATCGAGGTGATGGCCGAGGAGGGCTTCGACCTCTCCGATCGGACGCCGCGGGAGATCACGACCGAGGAGCTTCGACCCTGCGACTACGTCGCCACGATGGGCTGCTCGACGCTCGACGTGAGCGACGCGGAGTCGGCGGTCGACGTGCGCGACTGGGCGCTCTCGGACCCCGACGGCCGGGACCTCGAGGCGGTCCGCGCCATCCGCGACGAGATCGAGGCGCGCGTGATCGCGCTGTTCAACGAGGCCGAAGCCGCGGTCGAAGCGGGGACCGCGGAGCCGTAGAGGCACAGCTTTTTCGCCCGACGGGACGCACGTTACCCCATGAGCAGAACCCGCGCACGCGTGTACGTCTCCGGGAAGGTGCAGGGCGTCTGGTATCGCGACTCGACCCAGAGCGCCGCGCGCGAGCGCGGCGTCGATGGGTGGGTGCGCAACCTCGAGGACGGACGGGTGGAGGCTGTCTTCGAGGGGCGCGAGGACGCGGTCGAGTCGATGATCGAGTGGTGTCACACCGGGAGCGACCTCGCGCGCGTCCGCGAGGTCGCGGTGGAGTACGAGGAGCCGAGGGGCGAAGACGGGTTCGAGATGCGCCGGTAGGCCGGACCGGCGTACCGGCGCGCTCGACGCCGGTACCGGTAGGGCCGACAGTATAAGCCCCCCGGCGCACAAGGCCGGGTGGAATCCCCCATGTCAGCCGTCGAGACGAGGTACTGTCGAAGCTGTGGCACCGAACTGGCCCCGGAGGCGGAGGTCTGCACCGAGTGCGGCGTCAACGTCCGCACGGTCGAGGTGGGCACGCCGACGGCGTACTGCCGCGACTGCGGCGAGGAGATCAGGACCGCGGCGGAGATCTGCCCGCACTGCGGGGTCCGCCAGCGTCCGGCCCCGGCCGCGAGCACCGACCTCACGGGCTTCGTCGAGGAGAACCGCGCGTTCGTCGCGGCCGCGGCGTCCTTCCTCCTTCCCGGTCTCGGGCAGATCGTCAACGGCGAGGTCGGCAAGGGGATCGTCGTCTTCGGGCTGTTTCTCCTGTCCGCGTTCTCGATGCTCGCGCTCGTCGGGTTCCTGGCCGTACCGATCGTGTGGGCCTACGGCGTCTACGACGCGTACACGACGGGTAAGCGCCTCGAAGAGGAGGGTCGACCGCTGACGCTCCCGCAGGCTTAATCCGCCGCCGGTCGAAGCGCGGTACATGATTTCGAGCGACAGGATGGCCGCCGTCGACGAGAACGCGGAGGCGCTCGGCGTCCCCCGCAAGCAGCTCATGGAGTCGAGCGGGAACGCCGTCGCCCGCCGCGTACGGGACCTCGTCGATCCGGGCGCGTCGGTCGCGGTCGTGGCCGGCCGCGGGAACAACGGCGGCGACGGGTTCGTCGCGGCGCGCTTTCTCGACGACTACGACGTGACCGTCCACCTCCTCGGCCGCGCGGGGACCATCGCCACCGACATCGCCCGCGAGAACTGGGAGGCCCTCCTGCGGAGCGAGTACGACGCCCGCGAGGTGCGCGACTCGCGCGACCTCGACTTCGGGACGCCCGACCTCGTGGTAGACGCGATGCTCGGGACCGGGGTGGCGGGCGAGCCGCGCGACCCGGAGCGGAGCGCCGTCGAGGCGGTGAACGCGACCGACGCGGTCGTCCTCGCGGTCGACGTTCCCTCCGGGGTGGACGCGGACACCGGCGAGGCGGTCGGCGTCGCCGTCGAGGCGGACCACGTCGTCACCTTCCACGACCGGAAGCCCGGGCTGGACGCGCTCGACGCCGACGTGACGGTCGCGGACATCGGCATCCCGCCGGCCGCGGAGCGGTTCGTCGGCCCCGGCGACCTGCGCGCTCCCCGCCGCGACCCGGACAGCGCGAAGGGCGACGCCGGCCGCGTCTTCGTCATCGGCGGCGGGCCGTACACCGGCGCGCCGGCGCTCGCCGCGCAGGCGGCGCTCCGGGCGGGAGCGGACCTCTCGTTCGTGGCGGTGCCCGAGTCCGTCGGGACGCCGATCCAGGGGTACGCCGAGGACCTCATCGTCCAGCCGTACGAGGGGGAGCGGCTCGCGCCCGAGCACGTGGACGGGCTGGTGGAGACGGCGACGAGCTACGAGGACGTCGTCGTCCTCGGCCCCGGACTCGGCACCGCCGACGAGACGCTCGCGGCCGTCGAGCGGTTCCTCGAATCCTTCGACGGGCGGGCGGTCGTGGACGCCGACGCGCTCTCGGTGGTCCCCGAGGTGGAGACCGACGCCGCGCTCGTCTGCACCCCGAACCGCCACGAACTCGCGGAGATGGGCGGCCCCGACGCGGCCGACCTCCGCGAGGCCGCCGGGGAGATCGAGGCGTTCGCGGCCGACCTCGGCCACGTCGTGCTGGCGAAGTCGAGAGAGGACGTCGTCACCGACGGCGAGCGGACGCGGATCTGCCGGGCGGGGACTCCGGGGATGACCGTCGGCGGCACCGGCGACACGCTCGCGGGCGTCGCCGCGGCGATGCTCGCCACGCGGGAGCCGTTCGACGCCGCGTGCGTCGCCCCCTACGTCAACGGGCGGGCCGCCGAACTGCTCGCCGAGTCGCGGGGGGACGGCCTGCTCGCCTCGGACCTGCTCGACGCCATCCCGACGGCGATCTGGGGGGAGCGATGACCGGGGCGGACGACGCGGGGGACGACCTGACCCACACCGACGAGGAGGGGAACGTGCAGATGGTGGACGTGGGATCGAAACCGGACGCGACCCGCCGAGCGGTCGCCGCGGGGGAGATCCGTCTCGATCCCTCGACCGTCGAGGCAGTTCGAAACAACGAGATCGGCAAGGGCGACGTGCTCGCCACCGCCCGCGTCGGCGCGGTGCAGGCCGTGAAGCACACCTGGGAGACCATCCCCATGTGCCACCAGATCCCGATCACCAACGTGGACACCGAGTTCGACGTGCGGGAGGACCGGGTGCTCCTCGAAGTCGCCGTCGAGACGACCGGCAAGACCGGCTGCGAGATGGAGGCGCTCTCGGGCGTCACGACCGGCCTCAACGTCGTCTGGGACATGGTGAAGGCCGCGGAGAAGGACGACGACGGCCAGTATCCTGGCACGCGCATCGAGAACGTGCGCGTCGTCGCGAAGGAGAAGCGGGAGCTAGCGTAACTCCCGCAGGGCGGCGTCGCCCGCCTCGCGCACGTCGGTGCGCGTCAGGCCGGCGAGCGCCGAGAGGTCGCCCTCGGGGGCGAGTTCCTCGACGACGGCGGCCGCCACGCCGCCGAACGCGCGGTCGATCACGGGCGGCTCCGACGAGCCGAGCGTCTCGCGCAGCGCCGTCCACCGGGCGTCGAGCGCGTCCGGGTCGTCCCCGCGCCACGGCCGCGGGGCGTCCGGCACGGCGCGGGCGGCGAGGCGGTCGCCGGCGGCGAACGCGAGCAGGCGCTGCCAGCGGAACGCGACGCGCTCGACGCGCTCGCGGTACCACGCCTCGCCGTACAGCCGCGCCGCCTCCGGGCCGAGGCGGTCCGCCCACCCCTCGACGCCCGCGTTGAACGCGAGTTCGACCTCGCCGCCAGGGTAGGTCGTCCCGGAGACGCCGCCGAACTCCTCCGCGACGCCGGCGTCGTCGGTCCACCCGATCGCGATCGAGAGGGGCGATTCGATGGGGTACTCGCGCTCGCAGGCGTCGAGCGCGACGGTCGCGAGCGCGCGGGCCTCGCTCAACTCCCGCTCGGTGGGGCGCAGATCGTAGGACATGCGCGAAGCGTCGGGCGGCCCCGAAAAGGTGCTGTCGGATCGGACCGGTCGGACGCGATCCGCCGTCCGGGCGCGACCGTCGGCCGCGGACGGGGCCCCGGGCGTGAACCGAAAGCGGCGTCAGCGTCACTCCGCGGGGACGGGTAGTTCGCTCGCCTTCGCGCGGGACTTCTCGACGACGACTGGCCGGGCCTCGAAGTCGACGACCACCTGCTCGCCGTAGTCCACGTCGTTGACGTTGGCGTTGTCGTGGATCCACGAGACGAGGCTCATCGTCTCGTCGGTCATCGGGAGGACGAGGCGCTCGCGCTCGTAGGGGGGGAGTTCGTCGTCGATGCGGTCGAGCAGGTCGTCGACGCCGGTGCCCTCCCTGCCGCTCACGGCGATGGGGTACGGCGCGAGCGCCGAGAGCGCGGCCTTCTTCTCCTCGACCTCCGCCTCCGCGACCTTGTCCACCTTGTTCAGGACGGTGACGATGGGCGCTTCGTTGCGCTCGTAGAGGGTGTCGTGGCTCGTGACCAGCTTCTCGCGGATCTCGTCGATCGGTTCGCTCACGTCCACGACGAGGAGGACGAGGTCGGCGCGGTAGACGGCGTCGAGCGTGGACTTGAACGACTCGACCAGCCAGTGGGGAAGATCGGAGATGAACCCGACGGTGTCCGTGACGAGCACGTCCCGCCGATCCATGTCCGCCCGGCGGGTGGTGGTCCCGAGGGTGGTGAACAGCCGGTCCTGGGATTCGGCGGTCGCCTCGAGGTCCGGGTGGAGGCCCTCGTTCTCGTCCACGTCGAGGTCCGCCGCGAGGCGGCGCAGGAGGGTGGACTTCCCGGCGTTGGTGTAGCCCGCGAGCGCCACGAGGTCGAACCCGGACTCGCGCCGGCGCTCGCGCCGGTGCTCCTCGTCGCGCTCGATCTGATCGAGCTCCTCGCGGATGCGGCTGATCCGGGCCTTGATGTCCTGCTCGCGGGACTCGTCGTACTCGCCGAGGCCCATGAACCCCGGACGCTCGTCGCGCTTCGCGAGGCTCACCTTCGCCTCGACGCGCGGCAGTTCGTAGCGCAGTTCGGCCAGTTCGACCTGCAGTTGCGCCTTGCGCGTCTGCGCGCGCTGCCCGAAGATGTCGAGGATGAGACGGAACCGGTCTGCGACCTCGACCCCGTCGGGCAGGCGGGTGCCCAGGTTGTACGTCTGATACGGTCCGAGGCGGTTGTCGAAGATCACGACGCCCGCGCCCGTCTCGACGACGAGCGCCACGAGGTCGTCGACCTTGCCCTCGCCGAGACACAGCGCGGGGTCCTCCTTGCGCGTCTGCGTGACCTCTCCCGCGACCCGGTAGTCCGCCGCGCGGGCGAGCTCTCGGATCTCCGCCGTGTCGGGCGTCCCGCGATCGACTCGCGTTGCGATAACCGCCGTTTCGGGGTCTCTCGGTGCGCCAGTCACTCGTCCTCGACTACGACAGCCTCGTATATAACTCCGGGGCCGGCCGCCGAAAGAGCCTTATCTATCTGATTCGTGTAGTATCACGAAAACATGAATATAGACGTGGCACAACTGGGACTCGACCTCGGCACGGGCGGCGTCGTCGGCGCAGTGACGGGGTTCGCGGCCAAGAAGGTCGCCAAGTTCGTCGCCGTCCTCGTCGGCGTTCAACTCGCCCTGTTCAAGTACCTCGAGTCGCAGCGGATCCTCGTCGTCGACTGGGAGCGCCTCTCGGCGGGTCTGCTCGAGGCGGGCGGTGCCGCCTCCTCGAGCACCCCGCCGTCCTGGGTGACGTCGCTCCTCTCGACCGCCTCGGTCTCCGGCGGGTTCGCCGCCGGTTTCTTCGTCGGGTTCAGGGCCGGATGAGCGACGACCCCGAGCGGTGACGCCCGACGGCGACGCTCCGACGACCTCCCCCCTCGGCGGCAGAAAGCTTTTGCCGACGTCAGCGAGTCTACAGGTCGATGCCCTCCCGACCCTCCCGCGCGGACCTCGCGGTCCTCGCGGTCGTCCTCGCCGTCGGCGCGCTCGTCACCCTCTCGATCCCCCCGTCAGTCGTCTCCGGCCCGGTCGGTCGTCCGGCGCGGGCCGCGACGCTCGGCGGTCTCGCCGCGCTCTCGCTCGCCGGGGCGTCCCTGGTCGCGGTGGCGGCGGGTTCCGCGCTCGGATCACGGCGCTAGCCACACCCGTCTCACTCCGTCCCACCCCGCCTCGACGCGCCGGAATCGCGCCGGGTGCCGAGGTGGCTCGCCCGCCCGTTCGTCGGGGCAGACGCCGTCGTCGAGCGCTGGCGCAGGGACGGAACGCTTCTCGAGGGCGCGGGCGGGTCCGAGTGGCGAGGTGGGTAGGAGGGCGGTCCCCGACTCAGCGCGTGCTCAGTTCGTCCTCGTCCCTGATGACGCGCGTGTCGGCCTCGCCGCTCGACGTCTCGTTGACCAGGTCGTAGAAGTCGTTCTGGAGTCCGGCGGGGAACTCGACGACGCCGACCCAGGAGCCGTCGTTCTGCCACTCCTCGCGCAGGAGGTCGCCGAACTGGCGGATGCGCGCCTGTGCGCTCCCGGCGTACTCGGGGGGAACGCGGACGGCCATCACCACCTCGTCGAAGCGGATGGGGATGATCGGCCGGAGCGCGTCGAGCGCGTCGTCGACCTGCCCCTCGACGGGGAGCATCGGGTCGACCTTGAATCCCGCCTCCTCCAGCGCGCGCTCGATGCGCTCGGGCGGGTGGGGGGCGTTGTCCATCTGCGGGTTGACCGCGTTGCGCGCGATGCGGTCGATGAGGCGGCGGCGCTTCTGCTCTTGCATCTCGCGGCGCTGCTCGGCGGTGATCTGGATCTCGCCGCGCTTTATCACCTCGGGGATGATCTCCATCGGATCGGTCGTTCCGAACGCGTCCTCGAGATCGCTCTCGGCGGGCCGATCGCCGCGCGAGGCGTCCTCGAAGACGTCCTCGGCGGCGATGACCTCCTCCAGGTCCCCGTCGAACTTGTCGCGTTTGATCGCCAGCGCGGCGTCCGGGTCCACGAGCACTTCGAATCGAGCGCCGTGGGATTCGAGTCGGGCCGTCACCGCCTCGTCGAGGGAAATCATGACGGAGAGTACCGCTTCGCTCCTAAAGTGTGTTTCTTCGGCGGCGAATGGTCGCGACGCGGACGGGAGAGAGAGCGATACGAGCGCGGGTCGTCGCGCGTTACTGCTCCTCCTCCGCGAGGAGGTCGTGCTCCTCGAGGTAGGAGGCGATCCGCTCCTCGTCGAACTCGCTATACTGCTCGGTCTCGGCGTCGATCGTGGCGATGCCGAGGCCGTCCGACCGGAGCCCGTCGTCGCTGACGGAGGCGAGCGCGTTGAGCGCCAGGCCGACGCCCGCGTCGAGGTCCATCTCCTCGCGGTAGTGTTCCTTGAGGTAGTCCTCGATGGCGCTTCGGTCCGCGCCGACGGCGAGCGCCTTCCACTCGTAGGGTGTGCCCGACGGGTCCGTCTCGAACAGGCGGGGCCTGCCGCTGTCGTCGATGCCGCCGATGATGAGCGCGACGCCGAAGGGGCGCGCGCCGCCGACCTGCGTGTACTGCTGGATGTTGTCGGTGACCGCCTTGGTCAGCGTCTCGACGCTGATGGGCTCGCCGTAGCGCAGCTGGTTGATCTGCGCCTGCCGGCGGGCGTAGTCGATGAGCTGTCGGGCGTCGGCGACGTGGCCCGCGCTCGCGATGCCGATGTGGTCGTCGGCCTTGTGGAGCTTCTCCACGCTGGAGCCCTCGAGGAGCGGTGAACTGATTCGCTTGTCCGCGACGAGGACCACGCCGTCGGTCGTTCGAACGCCGATACTTGCGGACCCGCGCTTTACGGCCTCGCGGGCGTACTCGACCTGATAGAGCCGTCCGTCCGGGGAGAAGATGGTGATTCCCCGGTCGTAGGCCTGCTGTTGACTTTGACCCTGCATCGTTAGTTGAGATCGTGTCCTGTCGCCCCCGCGAACCCCGACTCGACCCGCACGTCGACGCGGTCGTTCCGCTCGACTGCGGGTCGCTCGGCGCCCTCGAACGCGACGGTGTTCTCCTCGGAAAGTTCCGGCGGGCGCCGTATATACCTTTCTTCGCAGGCCCGGACGGTCCCGCTGACGCCGCGGACGGTCACCCCCACGGGGTGACCGTCGACCTCGCGGACGCACGCGAGCACCGCCCGCCCCCGGCTCACCTCGCCGCGTCGGACCCGAACGACCGCGTATCCGGCGCCGTCCTCGAAGGCGAACCCGTAGACGCTCAGGTCGATCGCCGCGCTCCCCGCGTCGCCGACGAGGTTCTGCGCGGCGTACCACACCTCGCGCTGGAACGCCCCGCGGTCGAAATCGGCGTCCGGCCAGCCCTCGATGCCGACCCCGAGGTAGCGCCAGCGCGGGCGGAGGTGCTTCGGGAGGTGTCTCACGTCCCGGGGTCGGCGTCGACGGGGTTTAACCGCTCGGAATCGCGCAGCGAGCATCAGAATCGACGTGCGGACCGAGGAGGTGGAGGGTCAGAGCCAATCGCTGACGTACGCGACGTGGTCGGAGAGGTCCGGAATGGAACGGTCGATTCGGTGGACGGCACGTCTGACCTGTCCGCCTGTCCGAGTGACGTCGGCGATGATGACGACGCCGGAGTGGTCGTCCGCCGGTAGGTCGCTGAAGTCGGACTGATCTGCGGTCAGGAGAACGCGGTTCTCTCGGGATGCAACTGCCAGGACGTTCGCATCGGTACACTCACGCCGAGTTCCTCTACGTCAACGACACGAACGAGATCGTGTCCGTCGTCACGAAGCGCCTGAATCCACTCCGTCTCGACGTTTTCGTCCGCGAGAAGTTCCATCGGTTCCCTCAGTCGTGCCCGTCCGGGGTAACGCGGTTCGACGCGCTTCGCTGGCGTCTCTTCCGGTTTCGGGCCTCGATGTCGCGCATCTCGTCGGGGTTGCTGAAGGCGTAAGCGAGTGCGGCGTGGACCTCGGCGATCGATATATCGTACCCTGTAGCGATCGCTTCGGGCGTTTCGCCCCCCTCGACGTACCGCTGATAGACGTGATACACCCCGATGCGGTGGTTCTCGATACGCGGATCGCCCCCGAGTACGCCCTCAGTGTTCACTATTCTGGGCATCCTACCGCTCGATCCCGATCTGAAACCCGCTCCTGCCATTGTCCTGTCTCTCCTCTGCGCTCTACGAGAGCGAGTGAGGCGTAATAACCGTCCGGTTCAGTTCGTTACTCTCGCGCCTCGGCCCGCTCCGCCACGAGCACGCCGAACTGCTCATGGACCATCTCGACCGCGGTCAGCGCGAACCCGGCGTCGGTGAGCGCGTCCGCGAGCATCCCGACGGTGGCGGGGTCGTCCACCTCGGGGCTGTACAGCGGGTTCTCCGGGTCGGGCGACCCGAAGAACATCACGTCGCCGAGGACGAACCGCCGCGGGCCGAGCGCCGCGATCGTCTCGATCGCCTCGCGCTTCTCCTCGTCCGCCAGGTGGTGCATGGCGAAGTTCGAGACGACCACGTCGACCCGTCCGTCGTACGCGGGGTCGCGGAACGTCCCCCGCCCGAACTCCACGTTGTCGAGGCCCCGTTCGGCGGCCTTCTCGCGGGCGCGCTCCATCATCCCCTCGCTGATGTCGCGGCCGACCACGCGCCCCGCGCGTTCGGCGAGCGCCAGCCCGATGGCCCCCGTCCCGCAGCCGAGGTCGAGGACCACGTCCTCCGGTCCGGGGTCGGCGTGGTCGACGACGAGCGAGACGCACGCCCGGTACTCAGCGGTCTGGTTCTGCGAGTCGTCGTAGTCGGCGGCGATCTCGTCGAAGCGGTCGGCGTGTTCCTCAATCGTCCTCTTCATACCGACCACGTCGGACGCCCGGCTCAATGAACGAATCGGAGCGCCGCTCTCGGTTCCGGGCGGCGAGTCGACCCCACTCCCGGAGCCCCTCGCGGACCCACTCCGCGTCGAGGCCGATCACCTCGCCGACGGCGACGAGTTCGCGCGGCGCGCGCAGTTCGAGGTGTCCCCTCGCGTCGGCGCTCACCACGTGGGGGGCGTCGTACTTCCCGACGAGTTCGCGCAGCTTTCGCAGGTCCGCGATGGCCCGCACCCGCGGACCGCCGTCGGCGCGGAGCACCCGCGAGAGGTTGAACTCGACGCGGACGCCGTTCTCCGCGGCGGCCCGGGCGAGGACGTGGTTGACGTCGCCGCCGTCCATCGGGTGCGCGAGCACGTCCACGCGCTCGTCCTCGACGGCGAACCGGTTGAGCGGGCCGCCGTGGACGCAGACGATCGTGCGCCGCGCCCGGTGGCTCGTGACGAACCCGGCCGCCCGGGGGCGGCGGTCGGCGCGCACCTCCACCCCGTCGACGACGTCGATGCCGTACTCGTCGGCGATCGCCGCGGCGTCGTAGTCGGCCGTCGCGTCGCCGTGGTTGCGGACCACGAGCCCCTCGTACCCCTGCTCGGCGGCGGTCAGCGCCATGCGGGCGACCGTGCTCTCCCCGTCGGGGCGGACGTGAACGGCCTCGTACATACCCGCCGTTCACCCGTGGACGGTTTGACGGTTGTGTTCCGCGCGAAGAAAGGAACCGGCGTGCCGGGCCACACCGGGGCCGCCGCACCTCGTCACGGTGGTCACTTGACTTCACGGCGGCCGCCCGAAGTGAGGGACGACGGCCGAATAGTTACGAGTCGGCTACACCGTGAAAACGATCCTCAAGGTGACGTTTATCGAGGAGCCGTCGGACGCACGGGGACTCCTCCGGGGGTCCCGAAAGGATCGCGTTACAGTTCGGAGAGCGTCTCCCTCGCGTTCTCGACGGCGGCGTCCTTCTTCGCGGGGTAGGCCTCGACCTTCGCCCGGAACGAGATGCCCCTCCCGAGCGCGACGTCGCCGGCCAGCGCCCCCTGCTTGTCGAGGTAGAGGTAGAGTTCGCAGTCCTCGGTGACGCGTCGGTCGAGTTCGTCGAGGATCTCGTCGAGGTCGTCCGAGGTCGCCAGTCGCGACAGCACGTGACGGACGTCGTCGGCGTTCTCGACCCGCGCGGAGAGGACGACGATGCGGTCGCCGTGGTGGCCGACGCTCTCGGCGCGCTCGACCGGGAACTCCTCGGGGAGATACGTCCGGAGGGCGTCCTCGACGCGCCGGTCGTCCTCCGTCGCGTAGGCGAACGCCTGCAGGTCGACGTAGTGGAAGGGAACGCCCGACATCCGTCGTCGCGCTACTCCTCGTCTTCCGCGACGGCCTCCAGCGAGTCCTCCGCGACGCCCTGTTCCTGGCCGTCCTCGAAGCTCACCGTGTAGGTCGCGTTACCGAACATGTTCTCTACGACCTGCGTGACCGTCCCGGTCTCGCCGTCGAACTCGCTGTGCTGGTCGTGTAGAACGACGCGGTCGTCCTCTTCGAATGCCATAGGGGTGGTACCCGAGGACGGGACAAAAAGCCCGTGATTTGCCCGACGGACCCGCCGTCCGGCGGCGGACTATGGCCGTGCGGCCGACGCCGGCCGAAGGCCGGCGTCGATCAGTTCCCGTCGTCCCCGTCGCGCCCGGTCATCAGCGCGTTCTCGATGAGCGCCTCGTGGCCCCGCCGGAGGCGCTCGGAGAGTGCCTGGTGGGAGATGCCCATCTCGTCGGCGAGTTCGGCCGTGGTGACCTCGCGGGGGACCCCGTAGTACCCGCGCTCGAGCGCGGCGGTGAGCGTCTCCTGTTGCATCCTCGTCAGTCCCAGTCCCCCCTCCCGTCCCGAACCGTCGTCCATCCGATAGATCTTCGTGAACTCGAGTGCGAACCCGTTCTCCTCGCAGTACTCGTAGGTCTCGGAGAGCGCGCTGTGTCGGGGAAAGAGGACGCGAAAGCGCCACACGTCGCCCCGCCCGACGGCCGCGAGGACCGTCGCCTCCTCCTGTACGAGCATGTGGACGAGCGTCTGTATCCGGTCGATCCACTCCATCTGGTAGAGCTGCTCCCCGTCGCCATCGACCAGTCGTCTCAGGTTCTCCACGCTCGGATCGGCGTCGAGCGCGGCGGTGAGTTCGTCGCCGTCGGCACCACTGGCCCAGACGAACGGCATGACCCGATCCATGTCGTGGGCGACGAGGCGCTCGATCTCGAACACCACGTCGCCGAACGCCGCGAGCGTCTCGTGCAGCGCGAACTCGTCGGCCGGTATCTCCACCTCCGCAACTGTTCCCCCCATGATCCCAGAAGGATAGCCGAGGTGACCGTATATCGTCGTCGGTACGGCGACCGAACCGGCGAGACGTCTACGAGTTCGTCTCGCGCGCGTCGTCGACCAGCGTCGCCAGGTCGTGGAGCAGCGATTCGACGGCCGGATGCTCGGAGTACGAGACTCGCCCGCGTCGGGGGTCGTACTCTACGAGCCCCGCGTCGGCGAGTTTCGGGAGGTGCTCGTGGTGCAGTCGCAGGGCGAGTCGATCCCGACCGCCCTGCGTGGTGATCCCCGCCCCGCGGCCGGCGGAGTCGGACAGTCGCTCGCAGAGTTCGTCGAACGTGACGTCGTCCGCGGGGGCGTCGCTCAGGTAGGAGAGCACGCGCCGACGGTTCCCGTCGGCGAGCACGCGGAGTAACTCGTCGCGGGACGGTCGGGCGTCGAGGCGACCGTTCCCTCCGGCAGCGGCGATAGACCGATTCCGTTTGTCGGGGCCCATACCACGACCGGGCGCGCGTCGGGAATAGGCTCCGTCCTTGTCCCATCCAGTTATTCAAGTAGTTTAAAACGGTGTAACAAATCCGGTCAGTGTTCGATCGGTGGATCTCCGGAGGAGGTGTCGAGAACGCGTTCGAGGATCGCCCTGTTCCCGCGGCGGATGCGCTGTGAGAGCGCCTGTTGGGAGATGTCGAGTTCGTTCGCGAGGTCCGTCAGCGTGGTCTGGCTCGGCGTGTCGAAGTACCCGCGGTGGAGCGCGAGGAGGAGCGCCTTCCGCTGTTCCGGGGTGACGTCGACGATGTCCCGCTCGAGGATCGGATCGTTCAGCGAGTAGATGCGGCCGAGTGAGTAGGATACCTCGCCGTCGAGACAGATGTTGTGAAACTCGGAGAGCCGCTCGTGGGACGGGAACAGGAGGCGAAAGTCCCAGTTCTCGTCGCTCTGCGTGTGTGCCTGGAGGATGACGGCGTCCGTCGCGGCCAGTCCGTCGAGGAACCCCAGTTTCGGTTCGTTCCACTGTACTGAGTATAGCACCCGGTTGTCGAGTCGCTCGAGCACGGTGAGTTCGTCGACGTACTCGCTCTCCACGACCCGGCTCTCGAACGCCTCCAGGTCGCCGTTCTTCGCCCAGAAGAGCGGCAGCGGACCCTTGCGGAGTGGGACGATTCGCTCGAACTCGACCCGAACGTCCCGCGTGTCGCGGAGGATCGCGCCGAGAGGAAAGTGTGACGGCGAGAGGGAAATTTCGGCGATGACGACCATTGACGCGAACCGTCACCTGCCGGGGAGATTTGTCTCCGCCTTGTTGGGACAAGGAGTTTAAATATCCGAAGCCCGGCGTCCGCCTCACTCGGCGTCCGACGGCGTCCCCACGAGGACCTGCTCGAGGATCGCCCTGTTCCCGCGCCGGATGCGCTGTGACAGCGCCTGTTGAGAGATGCCGAGTTCCCTCGCGAGTTCGGTGAGGGTCACCCGGCTCGGGATGTCGAAGTATCCGCCCTCGAGCGCCAACTGGAGGGCCTCCCGCTGTTCGTCCGTGAGCGTGACCGCCGGCCGGTCGAGGCCCGCTTCCGACAGCGCGTGGACGCGGCCGAGCGTGTACGTGAGATCGAGATCGTGACAGAAATTGTGGAAGCTCGAGAACTTCTCGTGGGAGGAAAACAGGAGGCGAAAGTCCCAGCTGTCGTCGTCGTGACCGTGAGCCCGCAGGATGAGCGCTTCGGTCGCCGCGAGTCCGTCGATGAATCCCGTCGCCTCGCTGCTCCAGGTGACCGAATACAGGGACCGCCCGTCCACCCGCTGGAGCAGGGTGAACGCGCTGACGTCGTCGCTCCGCCGAAGCCGACGCTCGAACGCCTCCATGTCGCCCCCCCACGCCCAGAGGATGGGGAGGACGCCGTCGTCGATCGGGACGACCCGTTCGAACTCGATGTGGAGGTCTCGGTCGGCAGTGAGGAGTGTGCCCAGGGGGAAGCTGTTAGGCGGCAGGGCGACTTCGCCGATGACGGCCATGCACTACGTAGGCGGCCAGCAACGCTGTAAAGGTTCCCCCGACCGCCGCTTTCCTCGACGGTCGCTCCCCCGACGGCCGCACTGCCCCCCGATCCGGTACGAACTCTCTACCCGCTCCGACGCCCGGATGCGACCGAGGACGCGTCACGACCGTACTCTTTCTAAGCTGGTTAAGATCTCATTACCGGTCACGTCGTCTTTTATAGAACATCCGTCGTTGTCACCTCGGCGGCCATCGTCGCGCCGCCCGCTTTCCGCCCTGCGGGGTCGCGTACCCCGGTCGCACGCCCTCGAACGGGCTCGTCGGATCGGTCCGACGTCGAGGGGAGATCGGGTCCGACCGATAGAATATTCCGGCCACTCGACGTACCCGGGACGATGAACGACGACGGAACGACAGCGAGGTGTCCGCCGTGACGCTCGACGAGCTGTGGTTCCTCGCCGACCGTGCGACCCAGCGCGCGGAACGGGCGTACCACCGCCTGCGCGAGCGCGACGGCGACTGCCTCGAGTTCACCCGCCAGCGCGTCGTGTCCCGACGCCGGTTCGAGACGCTCGCCGAGCGCATCCGCGCGACCGGGGCCCCCTACGGCGCTCACTCGGTCGTCCACCGCGAGTCGGGGGAACTCCTGCTCGTCCGCCACGAGGGGGTCGACATGTGGGTCCTCCCGGGCGGCGGCGTCGACGGCGACGAGTCCTTCCGCGAGACGGCCCGCCGCGAACTCGGCGAGGAGGCCGGCGTCGAGGTGACCTACGAGGGGCTGGCGATGCTCACGCGCGTCGAACTCCTCCACGGCGACTACCGGACGTGGGGCGTCCTCCCGGTGTTCGCCGCCCGGGCGGAGACGGTCGAGCCGACGGTGTCGGACCCCGACGAGGAGATCAGCGAGGCCCGCTGGTTCGCGGACCTCCCCGCGGACACGCGCGATCGAGAGGAACTGCTCGCCTGGCGTGCCGAGGCGCTGTGACCGCGCCGCGGACCGAGGACGCATAGCGCACCACGCGCCGGTTCGCGTCAGGCGGGTTCGAACACGTGGATCGGCCAGCCGTCCTCGTAGGAGAGCGCCGCCGCCCGCTCCGCGTCGGTGGGCTCTCGAACGGCGAGTTCGACCCGCGAACCGATCCCGACCGCGTCGTACGGCGCGTCCACCCGACCGGTGAGGCGCGCGCCGGAGTCCAGTTCGACGACCGCGACGGTGTACGGCGCGAGGTCGGCGAAGGCCGGCGGCGGCGTCCGGACCTCGGTGTGGGAGACGACCGTCCCGGAGCGCGGCTGTTCCTCGACGGCGACCGCCCGCCCGCCGCAGGCGTAGCAGGCTGGGCGCGGGGGAACGAGCGCGGTCCCACAGTCCTCGCAGGTCGCGCCGAGCAGCCGCCCGTCGGCGAGCGCCGCGAAGAACCCCGGCAGGGTGAACGGGCTGTCGGCGTCGAGGTCGTCGGGCGCGAGCGGCCCGGTCATGGCGCGGTCACCACGTGCGAGACGGTCACGGCGTCGGCGACGCCGCCCTCGTTGACCAGGAGCGCAGTCGTGACGTCCTCGACCTGCCGGTCGCCCGCCCGGCCGGTGAGCTGTTCGTACGCCTCGACGGCCTGGGCGATCCCCGTCGCGCCGATGGGGTGGCCGCGCGCCTTCAGCCCGCCGCTCGTGCTGAGGCGCACGTCGGTCCAGCCGTCGGAGCGCTCGGCCGGGTCGAGGGCGCTCTCGTAGCCCAGCCCACGCGGGGCGAACCCGACCGCCTCCGAGAGGAGCGCCTCGCAGACGGTGAACGCGTCGTGGACCTCCGCGACGTCGACGTCCTCGGGACCGACGCCCGCCTCCCCGTAGGCCCGCTCGGCGGCGACGTTCGCCCCCTCGACGAAGGTCAGGTCCCGCTCGGCGACGCTGATGTTGTTCGCGGCCGCCCCGACGCCCGCCACCCGAACCTGCTCGTCGCGGGGCGCGAGGTCGTCCGCGAGCTCCGGCGTGGTCACGAGCGCGACGGCCGCCCCGTCGGAGACGGGCGCGCAGTCGAACAGCTTCAGCGGCGGCGCGATGTAGTTCGACTCGAGGACGGCGTCGAGGTCGATCTCCCGCCGGAACTGCGCCCGGGGGTTGTCGGCCGCGTTCCGGTGGTTCTTCACGGCGATGCGCGCGAGGTCCGCCTCGGTCGCGTCGTGCTCGTGTAGGTACCGCTGGGCGAGCAGCGCGTACTGGCTGGGCGCGGTGATCCCCGAGCGCTGTTCGAGCGCGCGGTCGAACGCCGCCGAGAGGGCGTCGGTCGCGCCGGCCGTCCCGCCGGCGGTCATCTTCTCGACGCCGCAGGCGAGGACGGCCTCGTGGGTTCCCCGGCGCACGTCCTCGACCGCGTGGCGGAGCGCGAGCGCCCCGGCGGCGGCGCACCCCTCGACGCGCTCGGCGGGGACGTTCCGCAACCCCGCCCACTCCGCGAGGAGCGTCCCGTACATGATCTGGTGCTCGTACGCCTCCGACTGGTTGCCGACGTAGAGGGCCTCCACCACCTCCGCGGGGTCGGGGAGTCCCTCGAACGCCTCCGCCAGCGCGACCGAGAAGAGGTCCCGGCCGGGCAGGTCGGTGCGACCGATCGGCGAACAGCCGACCGCGACGATCCGTGGGTCTGGCATGCGTGCACACTGCACGAGCATCGCCAAATCGTTTCGCCCCCGCCGCGGCGTTTCGTCCGGTTCGAGCGACTGTCACCGGACCCGACCGGGTAAATAGTCCCCTACTCGGGACGGATCCCCCGCTACTCCGGACCGAACGTCTCTCCCGGGCGCGCGTCGGCGTCCATCCGCCGGAGGGCGGCGCGGGCGTTCGCCGCGTCGTAGCCGAACAGCACGTCCTTCGAGTAGGCGTCCGCCACCTCGCTCGCCTTGATCAGGCGGTCGACGTCGACGTTCACGGCGTACAGTTCGATCGAGAACGGCGTCACCAGCTCGTCGACGAAGCCCGTGGCGATCACCTCGAGCCAGTAGGTCGTCGAGTACGCCATGTCGTAGATCGGGACGACGAACTCGTCCACGTACTCGTCGAGGGCGGCGGGGTCGAGCCCGGCGCGCTCGCGGAGGTGCCCGGGGTACGGATCGGGGTAGAGCGTGAGGTGGAGGCGGCCGGGCACGCGCTCGCGCGCCTCGGCGACGAACTCCTCGATGACGTGCGCGCGCCACTCGAAGCGATCCTCGAAGTCGCTCCCTTCGAACTCCCGCGCACACCGATCGCAGAAGCAGTACTCCGGGCGGGGAAAGCCCACGTCGTCGAGGCGAACGTCCGGCGAGACCGCCGCGCAGTCCTCGATCGTCTCCAGCAGCCCCTCGCGGTAGCCCTCGTGGGTCGGACAGACGTAGGACCAGTCGAAGAACCGGCGCTCGCGCGTGGCGGGCTGGCCCTCGTCGTTCACCGGCAGGAGGTCCGGTTCGGCCCGCGTCGCGGCGTTGTCCGCGAAGCAGGAGACCATGTTCACCGCGCCGGAGACGGGCTCCGAGGCGCGCCCGGAGACGTCCTTCGCCTCGTAGAACCGCCGGTCGAACTCCTCCCACTCCAGCTCTGGCGGGTTGCGCGTGACGACGCCGTACATGTCCCCCGCTTTCGCGGGGGTACGCCTAAGTGGTTCGTTCGGCGGGGATCGCACCCCCGGAGAGGGGGCGTGTCCGAAGGAGTCGGGGATCGTTCGTCTACCGCTTCGCGTAGAACGCGACGGCGATGGCGACCAGTGCGACGAGTGCGAGTACTTTCTTGGACATCGATCGATCGGTCACCGCGACGGACCATAGTCTTTCTCCCTGGCCCGGCGGAGCGGGCGTCACCCGATGTGGTCCGCGATGTCCCGCCGGATGATCGTGTCGCAGTACGCACACCGGACGCCGGCGTCGAGGACCTCGAAGGCGGACGCTACCGGTTCGTCGCCCGTCGTGATGCAGTTGGGGTTCGGGCAGGCGAGCACGCCCTCGACGCGCTCCGGGCGGACGACGCGGTTCTTCTCGATCACCTCGTAGTCGCGGACGATGTTGATCGAGGCGGCGGGCGCGATGAGCGAGATGACGTCCACCTCCGCCTGGCTCAGCTCGCGCCCCTCGACCTTCACGATGTCCTTCCGGCCGAGCTTGTCGCTCGGGACGTTCATCCCGACGCTGACCGTCTCGCCGGCGGAGCCGTCGATGCCGAGGATGGCGAGCACCTTGAGCGCCTGCCCGCCGGGGACGTGGTCGATGACGGTCCCGTTTCGGATCTTGGAGACGCGGAGCGTGTCGTCGCTCATCGGTCGTCACCTCCGAGCATCGCATCGAGCAGCGCCATCCGGACGGGGACGCCGTTGTGCGCCTGCTCGAAGTACTTCGCGCGGGTCGTGTCGTCCACGTCGGCCGAGATCTCGTCCACCCGGGGGAGCGGGTGCATCACGACGAGGTCATCGCGGGCGGCGGCGAGCGTCCCCTCGTCGATGCGGTACTGCCCCGCGACGGCGCGGTACTCGTTCTCGTCGGGGAAGCGCTCGCGCTGGATGCGCGTCACGTAGAGCACGTCGAGCGCCGGGAGCACCTCCTCCAGGTCGGTGTGTTCGCGGACCTTCGCCCCCGCCTCGTGGAGGTCGTAGCGCACCGAGCGCGGCAGCCGAAGGCTCTCGGGGCTGACGAAGTGCTGGCGGGCGTCGAAGTTCGTGAGCGCGGACGCGAGCGAGTGGACCGTCCGGCCGTACTTCAGGTCGCCCATGATCCCGATGGTGAGGTCGTCCAGTCCCGCGTTCTCCCGGATCGTGTAGAGGTCGAGCAGCGTCTGGGTGGGGTGCTGTCCGGCCCCGTCGCCCGCGTTGATGAGCGGGACGTCGACGAACTCGCTCGCCATCTTCGCCGCTCCCTCGCTCGGGTGCCGGAGGACGATCGCGTCGGCGTACCCCTCGACGACGCGCACCGTGTCGGCGAGCGTCTCTCCCTTCTTGATCGAGGAGGCCTCGACGGAGCCCATGTCGACGGTGGTCCCGCCGAGGCGCTTCATCGCGGTGTCGAAGCTCATCTTCGTCCGGGTACTCGGCTCGAAGAACAGGAGCGCGAGGATCGCGTCGCCGTGGTCCGGCGGATCGTCCGCGATGGTCGCGGCACGGTCGAGCACGGCCTCGATGTCGTCCCGCGAGAGCTGTTTCGCGCTTATCAGGTGGTCGTGCCGCATCAGTTGCAAACCGGACACCGAACGGCTTGAATCTCCCGAACCGAGCCGTAGGTTCATATAGCGTGACGGGACCAGCGTCGGTATGCTGGCGGTCGCAGGCGGGAAGGGCGGCGTCGGGAAGACGACTACGGCGCTCGGTCTCGCGGACGCGCTCGCACGGGAGGCGGGGCGAGCCGTGGCCGTGGACGCCGACAGGGAGATGCCGGACCTCGCGCGCGCCGCCGGGCTCTGCGAGGTCGGCCCGCGCGACGCGCCGGAGGCGGGCGTCGCCGCCCTCGCCGCCGGACGCACCCCGGCGGAGGCGGGTCGTCCCCTCCCCTCGAACCCCGACGTGACCGTCGTCTCGACCCGACGCTGCTCGGCGGCGACCCTCCGACGCGGCCTCTCGGTCACGTCGGGGACGGCCGCGCCCGTCGTGGTCGACTGTCCGGCGGGAGCCGGTCGCGCCGCCGCGCTTCCGCTCCTGTGTGCGGACCGCGCGCTCGTCGTCTCGACGCCGACGCCGGCCAGCCTCCGGGACGCGGCGAAGACGGTCGCGATGGCCGAGGCGCTCGACACCCGCGTCGTCGGCGCGGTGCTGACGCGGTGCGACGACGCCCCGCGCAACGCGTCGCGCCTGCTCTCGTGTCCGATCCGCGGTTGCGTCCCCGCGGCCCCCTCACCCCGCTCGAATCGCGACGCAAGGGCGGCGTACGCCCGGATCGCCGGATATTTCACCTGATATTTTCGCGACCAAAACAGCTATACATACACGGAATCGTGATCTATAATAGATCGAGATGGTACAGAGGTTGCGAACGGGCGTCGAGGTTCTCGACCGCAAGCTCGGCGGCGGTATCCCCACCGGGAGCCTCGTCGCCCTCTGCGCGCAACCCGCGAGTCAGGCGGAGCTGTTCCTCCACGAACTCACCGCGATGCGCGGGACGCTCTACGTCACGCTCGGGCGCACGGAGGCGGCGGTCGCGGACAGCATCCAGAACTCGCCGACGCGGACGGGGACTCCCACGATCCGTCACGTCACGGGCGACGCGCCCATCGACAACGCGGCGAAATTCGTCAGCGCGCTCCCGGAGGCCTCGAACCTCATCGTCGATCCGGCGGACGTGCTCGAGCGCCACGACGCGGATCGCTACCGGAACTTCCTGAACGAGGTCCAGAACCACCTCCAGAACACCGGGAGCATGGCGGTGTTCTACTGTCTGGACGGGATCGCCGTCCCCCCGGGGCGCGACACGACGCGACACATGGCTGACGTGGTCTTCGACCTCGAGACGCACGTCGGAAGCGACGAGATCGAGAACCGCCTCACCGTGCCGAAGTTCCGGGGCGGGCGCGCGCTCACGGACGTGGTGAAACTCGGGCTCGCGGAGGAGGTCACGATCGACACGAGCCGAGACATTGCGTGAGCCGGACCGGTCGCCACGCGCCCGCCAGCCCCCTGTCGGCGGCCGTGGTAGTCCCGGACGAGCGTGTGTCACGGTAGCGCCAACGTTACGCGGCTCTTACCCCGGCCCGTCGGGGGGTTCGGGGATGAAACGACCCCCTCGTCCCCGGCGCTCCTGTTGAAATGTTAGCGTTACGTGACTCTCGGTCAGCCCCTCCTAAACGAAAAAACCGGCGCACGTGAACGGGGTGAAACGGTCCGAAACTCCGCGGGACCGTGCGGAACGTACTCGCAGTGATATAACGATGCACGTCCCTGATGAGGACGAGTACACATGGACGATGTCACGAGGGGGTTACTGGCAAACCACCGGCGGCGGTACGTGCTCTCGTACCTGGACGACCGCTCGGGCGAGGCGGTTTCGGTCGCCGACCTCGCCAGCCAGGTCGTCGCCCGGGAGCTGGTCATGGGACCGACGCCGGTGGATCCGGAATCGGTCGAGGTCACGCTCACGCACGTCCACCTGCCCAGGCTGGACGACGCGGGCGTGATCGAGTACGATCGGGACGCTGATACGGTCCGCCGGCAGCGCCCGGAGGACCAGGAGGTGGTCCTCGAGGACAGCACCGTGCGCGTACCACAGGAAGGCAGCTCCGCGTAGAACCGGTTCGATCTCGTCTCTCTTTCGCCGTCCCGGCCGACACAGCGTAGTGGGACCGCCGTCGGAGGGCGGGCCGCCGGGGGAGAGTCGAGTTACTCCCCGGCGCTCTCGCCGCCGTCGCCCTCTTCTCCGCCCTCGAGTTCCTCGACGATCTCGTCCGCGTCCACGTCGGCCTCCTCGAGCGCGGCCTCGAGGTCGGCACCGCCGGCACCGCCCATGCCGCCCATCATGCCGCCGAGACCGCCCATGCCGGCGGACGCGTTGTCGATGGTCTCCTGAATGATCACGCGGTCGAGGTCGACCTGCTCCATGATCTGCTGGGCGATCTGCTGCTTCTGGAACATCCACTGCTGGTTGAACGAGAGCTGCGGGCTGGCCTCGACGTAGAGCGTCTCCTTCTCGACCGTGACGGTCTCGAACTCGGGTTCGGTTTCGCCCTCCCCGTCCTCCTCGCCCTCCTCGTCCTCGTCGGGTTCGACCAGCTGCTCCTCCTCGACCTCGTCGGTCTGGATGTGCATCTCGAGGTCGGCGTCGAGGTACATGTCGAACAGGCCCTTCGTGCGCTCGAGTTTGTCCTCGACGACGTCGACGATCTCGTACTCGTACTCGATGTCCTCGCCGGCGAGCGGGTGGTTGAAGTCGACGCGCGCGCGGCCGCCGATGATCGTCTCGAGGTACCCCTGCTCCCCGTCGACGTTCACCTGCGCCCCGGGGTAGCGGTCGTCCTCGGGGATCTTCTCGGCGCTGACCGTGCGCACGTTCTCCTGGTCGTACTCGCCGAAGGCCTCGGCGGCCGGGACGGTCACGGAGCCGGAGTCGCCGACCTCCTTGCCGACGACGTCCTCCTCGACGGCCTCGAAGATGTGACCGGCCCCGAGGACGACGACGCGGGGTTCGAACTCGCGGCCCTCGGTCTCGATGCCCTCCTCCTCCGCGACCTCCTCGTCAGTCGTGTCGACCAGTTGATCGCCCTCGACGGTCCGGGCGGTGTAGGCGAGTCGGACGAAGTCGCC
This sequence comes from Halomarina halobia, assembly GCF_029338575.1. Taxonomy (GTDB): domain Archaea; phylum Halobacteriota; class Halobacteria; order Halobacteriales; family Haloarculaceae; genus Halomarina; species Halomarina halobia. The sequence goes on along the minus strand of NZ_CP119992.1, from coordinate 783,352 downwards.
GTCCCCCAGCCCCTCGGCCTCGGCCTCCGTTTCGGCCTCCTCGGCCTCGGTCTGCTCCTGGTCCGTCTCCTCGGGTTCGTCGCTCATACCGAACACGTCCTCTCGAAGCGCCCTTAATAACCACGTTTCGAGGAGGCCAGTGAGTCGCTGTACCACGGCGGGCGGCCCGGGCGGTTTTTACCGTCCGCGGCCCCGTCTCCGCGTATGTACGAGGTCGAGGTGAAGTTCCCGGCGGACCACGGGCGGCTCCGGCGACGACTCGACGAACTCGACGCCGTCCACGAGGCGACCGTCGAGCAGCGGGACACCTACTACGACGCACCGCACCGCTCCTTCGCCGAGACCGACGAGGCCCTCCGCATCCGTCGGGTGCGACGGGACGGGACGACCGACGCCCGCATCGCCTACAAGGGCCCGCTCGTGGACGAGGCCTCGAAGACCCGCGAGGAGGTGGAGACGGGCGTCGAGGACGGCGAGACGATGGCCGCGGTTCTCGACCGTCTCGGGTTCTCGGCGGTCGCCACCGTCGAGAAGCGCCGGGCGGTGTACGCCCTCGACGGGTACGCGGTCGTCCTCGACGCGGTGGAGGGTCTGGGCGAGTTCGTGGAGGTCGAGCGCGAGAGCGCCGACGTGGCCGCTACCCGCGAGGGCGCGTTCGACCTGTGTCGGGAACTCGGCCTCGACCCCGACGATCAGATACGCGCGTCGTACCTCGAACTGCTCCTCGGCGAATAACCGATGCGCATATTTACGGCCATCGTGGTTTCCGTAAGTTATACGGCCGGAGCCGGTGAAGGGGGGTCAATGAGTCATCGAAACATCCGCGTCGAGCCGATGGCCGGGCTCGCCGTCGAGGATCAGGCGGTGGAGATCGTCGAGCGAAAGGGACTCGGCCACCCCGACTCCATCTGTGACGGGGTCGCCGAACACGTCTCGCAGGCGCTCGCCCGCGAGTACCTCGACCGCGTCGGGACGGTCCTCCACTACAACACCGACGAGACTCAGCTCGTCGCCGGGTCGGCCGCGCCGGCCTTCGGCGGCGGCGAGACCATCGAACCGATCTACCTGCTCATCGTCGGCCGCGCCACGAAGGAGTACGAGGGGACGAAGATACCCACCGAGACGACCGCGCTGCGCGCCGCCCGCGAGTACCTCTCGACGCACTTTCCCGAACTCGAGTTCGGGACGGACGTCGTCGTCGACGTAGAACTCGGCGAGGGGTCCGGCGACCTCCAGGAGGTCTTCGGCGACGAGGGGCGCAGCGTCCCGATGGCCAACGACACGAGCTTCGGGGTCGGACACGCCCCCCTCACCGAGACCGAGGAGATCGTCCTCAACGCCGAGCGCCGGTTGAACGCCGAGTACGCGAGCGACCACCCCGAACTCGGACAGGACATCAAGGTGATGGGCAAGCGCGAGGGCGACCGCATCGACGTGACGGTCGCCGCAGCGATGATCGACGCCTACGTCGACGGCCTGGCCGACTACCGCGACGCGGTGGCGGGCGTCCGCGAGTTCGTCCTCGACGTCGCCGCCGACTACACGGACCGTGAGGTCGAGATACACGTCAACACGGCCGACGACTACGACCAGGGAGCCATCTACCTCACGACGACCGGCACCTCGGCGGAACAGGGTGACGACGGCTCGGTGGGTCGGGGCAACCGCGCCAACGGCCTCATCACCCCCAACCGCTCGATGAGCATGGAGGCCACGAGCGGCAAGAACCCCGTCAACCACATCGGGAAGATCTACAACCTCCTCTCGACGCAGATCGCCCGCGCCGTCGTCGCGGAGGTCGGCGGCATCCGCGAGATCCGCGTCCGCCTGCTCTCCCAGATCGGCCAGCCCATCGACGACCCGCACGTCGCCGACGCGGCGCTCGTCACCGAGGCGGGCGTCGAGGTCGCGGACATCCAGGCCGACGTCGAAGCCGTCATCGATCGCGAACTCGCGGACGTGACATCGATCACCGAGCGCGTGATCGCCGGCGAACTCGCGACGTTCTAAGAACCACCTTTTTAGAGGGGGTCCTCGGCGCTCGCGGAGCGAGCGCCTCGAACCCCCACCAAAAATCTGCATTGTTGGACGCTTCGCGTCCAACAGGCTTCCAGAACCGACGGGCGGCGGTTCTGGAAGGACTAAAAAGGCGCGCCTCGCTCCGCTCGGCGCGTGAACCGCTCGCTCCCTGCGGTCGCTCGCGGACGCTTCGATATCGGCGATCCACTCCGACGAGTTTCGCGCCGTCTCTTTGGTTATCGTATCGCGGCTCGCGGGTGCGGAACTGCGAGCGTACAGTATCTTTGACCGGGGCGCGCCGCATCTCGCACCCCGCCACGCCGCGTAACGAAACCGATTTCCCGCGTCTACGTCGAGTACGCCCATGACCACGGTCTGTCTCCTCGGGGCGGACGACTGCGACCTCCGCTACGAGCTGCTCTCCCGGGAGACCTCGCGCGAAGCGCTCTCGACCTACCGGCTGAACCGGCCGTTCGAGAACAGCGTCGCCGTCGAGACCATCAGCCTCGGGAGCGCCGTCTCGCTGCTCAACGACCTCGACTGGTACCTCGTCCGGTTCGCGGAGGCGGCGCTCGTGCTCGAACCCTCGGTTAGCGGGGCGGAGTGGCTCTCCCGCGCGCTCGCGGAGGCCGTCCGCGAGGGGAGCGTCCCTCCAGAGGAGTCGGGCCGATACCTGATGGTCTACGGCCTCGAAACCGCCGAGGACGGCGCGGCGCGACCGGTCGAACCGATGTACGTCACCCGCACCGGGCCGCAGCTACCCGAGTACGACCTGCGGGAGGTCGAGGAGACGATGGTCGTGCGCATCACCGAGGACGAGTTCGGCGGGTGAGGGTCGGCCGAGAGGGATCTCCGACGGCCGTCCGGCCGTTCCTCGACGGCTGAGGCCAGAGGGTAAGTGTTTACTCGGCGGGACGGACACTGCTGGTATGGAACTGGGGTCCGCCGACGCGTTCGACCGGACGGGGACGCTCGGCATCGAAGAGGAGTTCTTCGTCGTCGACGAGCGGGGTCGCCCCACCTCCGGGACGGACGAACTCGTCTACGAGACGGAGCCGCCCGCGATACTGGAGGGGCGACTGGACCACGAGCTGTTCAAGTTCGTGATCGAGACGCAGACGCCGACTGTCGAGTCGCTCGCCGACGCCCGCGCCGCGTTCGTCGAGGTCCGCGAGGCGCTGGTCGAGCACGCGGCGGCCCACGGCTACCGGATCGCGGCCGCCGGACTGCACCCCGCCGCGAGGTGGCGCGAACTCGAACACGCCGAGAAGCCGCGCTACCGCGCCCAGCTCGACCGCATCCAGTACCCCCAGCACCGCAACACGACCGCGGGCCTGCACGTCCACGTCGGCGTCGACGACGCCGACAAGGCGACGTGGATCGCCAACGAGATCCGCTGGCACCTCCCCGTGCTGCTCGCGCTGTCGGCAAACTCGCCGTTCTGGGACGGCTACGACACCGGCCTCGCCTCCGCCCGGGCGAAGATCTTCGAGGGGCTGCCGAACACGGGCATGCCCACCGCCTTCGGGTCGTTCGAGGAGTTCCTCCGGCTGGAGCGGCTGATGATCGAGACGAACTCCATCAGGGATCGCGGGGAACTCTGGTACGACGTCCGGCCCCACTCCGCCCACGGCACCGTCGAGGTGCGGACCCCCGACGGTCAGGCCGACCCCGAGCGGGTGTTCGCGTTCGTCGAGCACGTCCACGCGCTCGTGACGGAGCTCGGGGAGCGATACGAGGACAGCCGGGACCCGTGGGGCGAGGCCCGCCACCGCGGCGACGGAACGCGCCACCGGCGCGAGACGCTCGACGAGAACAAGTGGCGGGCGATGCGCTGGGGGCACGAGGCGTCGTTCATCGATCGCGCGTGCGAGTCGACGTGCGGCCTCGGCGAGGTCGTCGACCGCGAGTGCGAGCGCCTCGGGATCTCCGGCATCCGCGACGTGTACGACGACGAGAGTGGGGCCGACCGACAGCGTCGCGTCCGGCGCGAGGGAGGGCTCGACGCGCTGTGCGAGTCGCTGCTCCTCTAGGGGAGGATTTTTATTGGCCAATTCCCTGGAATCGGATACACTCAATCTATGGCGACAGATGACAAGAACGACGACGCGTCGGGTATCCACGGCGGAGGCGTCCGCGAGCGGCTCGAAGGGGAGGCCGACAGGGCGGTAGAGACGCTCGACGACGGGCTCGTCGACCTGCTCGCGTGGGTGCTCGACACCGAGACCCGGGCGCGCATCTACCTCTACCTGCGGCAGTACCCCGACTCGACGAGCGACGAGATCGCCGAGGGGACGGGGCTGTACCCGAGTACGGTCCGCGAGGCGCTCGCGAAGTTGAACGACGACGGCAAGGTGACCCGGGACAAGCGCGAGTCCGCCGGGGCGGGGAACAACCCCTACGAGTACGTCGCCATCTCGCCGAGCGACCTCGTGGCCGACATCGTCGGGGACGTCCAGGCGGAACTGAACACGGTGTTCAACCTCGACGACCGACTCGCCGATCGGGCGAGCGACGAGCGACCGGTGCAGATCTCCGTCGAGCGACCCGTCGAGGAGGCGCCGGACGACGATTGACCGCTCCGCTCGACCGCGGATCGATAGCCGAAGGCATAAGCCCCGTGCGCCCCACGGCATGTGTATGAATGTCGCGCTCGGGGGGACGTTTGACCCGGTGCACGACGGTCATCGGGCGCTGTTCGAGCGGGCGTTCGAACTCGGCGACGTCACCGTCGGACTGACGAGCGACGATCTCGCACCGAGGACGCGAAACGAGGAGCGGTACGTCCGCCCGTACGAGGAACGGCGGCGCGACCTCGAGCGCGAGCTCTCCGCCTACGCCGAGCGCCACGACCGCGAGTACGAGATCCGCACGCTCCACGAACCGACGGGTATCGCGACGGAGGAACCCGACTTCGACTACCTGATCGTCTCGCCCGAGACGACCGAGGGCGGTGAGCTCGTAAACGAGATCCGCGAGGAGAAGGGGTTCGACCCGCTCGAGATCGTCGTCGTGGACCACGTCCCCGCCGAGGACGGCGAGCGGATCTCCTCGACGCGCATCGTCCGCGGCGAGATCGACGAACACGGCGACCTCACGCCCGACGCGGCGGGACGACCTCCCGCGCGCGAACAGGGCTGACGCCGCTCGCTATCGACGTTCGGGACCGTCTGCGTCATCAGCTATCGGTCACTACCAGTTCGGCCGTCGCAGTCCCGCCTCCTCGATCAGTTCCTTCCACCGCTTCTGGATCGTGAGCCTGGACACCCCCGCGGCGTCGGCCACGTCGCCCTGCGAGCGCCGCTCGCCCTCGATGAGCGCCCCGACGTAGACGCTCGCCGCGAGCGTGGCCTGCTTGGAGCGCTCCGACTCCGGGAGCGTGGAGAGAAAGAGGTCGGTCGCGCGCGAGCGGGCCGCGGCACCGAGATCGAGGCGGTCGCCGATCCGGTCGAGGGTCGCCAACCACTGCTCGTTCTCGACCTGGTCGCGCGCGCGGAACATGCCCTACGGTGGACGCCCGACGCGCATAGCGCTTTTGCCCGAGGAGAGCGAGAGCGACAAATTCATTGTGAACATCGGGGTACGTGGAGGTGAGCGTGGGTAGCCAAGCCAGGAAACGGCGCAGCGCTTAGGACGCTGTCCCGTAGGGGTCCGCCGGTTCAAATCCGGTCCCACGCATTTTCTGTCCGAGCGACAGCGAGGACGAAAAGCGAACAGAGCGGATTTGAATCAGGGAGTGAAGCGAGCGCGAGCGAGCGGAACGACCGTGGTTCAAATCCGGTCCCACGCACTACGACCTTTTGCGCTCCGAGTTGCCGAAGGCAGCCCTCGGCAAAAGCTCGATCAAAAGCACAGCGTCGCTCCCTGCGGTCGCTCCTTGGCCCGAGCGCCGCAGGCGCTCGGCGAACGGCGTCGTCCGGGTTCTCCGACCCGCTCACTCGCCGACGCTCGAACCCAGGGGATGTACGGCGGTTTCCCGACGGTCGGTCGCGCAGAAAGGCTATGCCCGAAACGGTGGTATCCTATCGGCATGCCCTCCTGCTCCCGTCGCGCCGCGCTCTACCGGTGCGCCCTCGTCGGCGCGGTCGGCGTCGCCGGCTGCCTGGGCCGGTATGGACGCGGAGACGATCGACGCGGCGGAGCGGACGCGTCGACCGAATCCCGGGTGAACTGTCCGGACGACGGGTCGGTGACCGCGTGCGTCGAAGACGTCGTCCTCCTGCAGGGGGAGTCGGGGACCGCCACGGTGCTCGTCCGGCACGCGAGCACCGTACAGGTGTTTCCCCCCGAGACGTTCGCCGAGTCGCTGCCTCCCTCGCACGCCTCTCCCGTCGAGATGGGTCTCGGGATCGACGAGGCGTCCGTTCGACCGCGGCCCGACGGCACGATGGAGTCGTACCCGCCCTACTGGCAGTGGGACGAGCCGCGGGACCGGGTGACCGCCGAGCTCCCCGTCTTCGTCGAGTCGACCGCGCCGCCGGGATCGTACCGATACGGCGTCGAGGCGCGGCCGAGGGACGTCTCGGCCGATCGAAGACCGGTGACGGCGAACGGCACGATAGACGTGACGGAGCGTACGTAGCCGGGGCCGTCCGCCCTCTCGCGGGCCAGTCGCCGATCTCGGCGGCGAGTTCGCCGCGTTATCGGGGAGCGCGTACCGGTACTCTGGAGGCGGGTCGATGCTCCGGACGACCGGCTCCGTCCGCGGAGTCACCGGTCCCCCGATCCGCACGCTTCGACTGTCAGCGACTCCACTTTCGGTTGCTCTCCGCGAGGTAGACCAGACGAAAGAGCGGGAGGAACGCGCGACCGAGGACGATGCCGACCGCGACGAGGACCAGTACGACGGCCATACCCTCGATACGGAAGAACAGCGCCACGGCGACGCTCGCGACGACCCACGAGAGCAGGAAGAAGGTGAACAGGGCGACCTGAACGAACCGTCCGTGCGTCCGCGCTGCCGCCCACGAGCTTGACACGCGAGGAATTCTTGGCGAGAGGACATGAGCTTTGTGTCGTTATTCGGTGTTCGAGCGCGATGTCGACCAGTTTCGCCCGTTGAACTCGTGGGGACGGGGGAGGGACCCCCCCCCCGAGCATGGAGGTGCGCTATAACAGGGTGGCGCGCCGGGGACAACAGACAAGCCGTCGGCCGAGAGTGAGTGTATATGGGTATTCTCAGCGAAACTCGCGTCGAAGCGGTGATGGCGACGCCGGTGGAGACGATCGCGTCGAATGCGACTGCCAGGGAAGCGGCGGTAGTGATGCGCGATCACGACATCAACGCGCTCCTCGTCCCGGGCGTCGACGCGGGGATCTTCACGAGCACCGATCTGCGGGACGCGATCGCCGACGGACACGACCCCGACCGGTGCCGCGTCGCCGACGTGATGACGACCCCGGTCGAGTCGGTCACGACGGACCTGCGGTTGGGAGAGGCCGCCGCGATGATGACCACGTACGGCTTCAACCACCTCCCGGTCCGCGATAGCGACGGGGACTACGTCGGGATCGTGTCCTCGACCGACATCAAGGAACGGCTCGCCGAGCCCTCGGACGAGTAAGCCCCGGAAGAGCAACGCCTCGCGGGGGTACCGATCCGAAGCCGGTATCGGGGACGCTGCCCCGACCGGTATCGGGGGCGTCTCCCGCTATACCGCCGGCCGTTCAGGCGGGCGCGAGCAGTTCCTCGACGTGGCGCTTCCCGAGGGCGATCGTGTCGTAGTCCTCGGTCCCGACCTCCAGCGTCGCCGTGCCGGACCAACCGGCCTCGGTCAGCCCCGCGAACACGGCGGCGAAGTCGATCCGACCCATCCCGACCGGCAGGTGCTCGTCGCCGCCGCCCCGGGTGTCCACCAGGTGGAGGTGTCCGATCCGGTCTGCGTGGTCGCGACAGAACGACGCCATCCCCGGTTCGTCCATTCCGGCGAGCAGCGCGTGGCTGGTGTCGAAGGTCATCGACGCGTCGGGGTAGCGCTCCAGCAGTTCCGGGAAGGCCGTCGCGTCGTAGTACCCCGAGATGACGTTCTCGAGGCAGGGTTCCAGGTCCCGCTCGCGGGCCGCGGGAACGAGGTCGTCGAGCCCCGCGTGGACGAACTCCCGGCGCTCCGTCGCGGTCCAGCCGAGGTCCCAGGCGTCGGAGGAGGGGTGGAACACGACCGTCCCCGCACCGAGGTCGACAGCGAGGTCCATCCCGGCGACGAGTTCGGCGACGGCACCCTGCCGGACGGGGGCGAACGGCGACCCCGGATCGACGGCGAACGGGAGGTGGACGACGAGGTCGACGCCGCCCGCGTCGAGCGTCGTCCGCATCGACGCGCGCCGGTCGACGATGCGCTCGCGGGCGTACGGCCCGTCGAGCAACAGTTCGACGAAGTCGAACCCCTCGTCCGCGGCCCACGCCACGCTTTCCTCGAACGGCATGCTGAGTCCGACGGTGAAGCCGAGGTCGAGATCCGGATCGCGGCCGGCGGCCCCTCCGATCCCGGGGTCGTTGGTCGGCATAGAGTCGATCCCGCGTGGCCGCGGCGCATAAAGGTTCCCGGCCCGACCACGGAGAATCGGGCAGGCCTGCGCAACCCCAGGGCCTACCCGTGTCGGGTGTTTACCCCGGTTCATGGTCGAGGAGGACTTCGGACAGGCGACGATCGCGTACGAGGACCCGGACGAGGGCACCGTCGAACGAACGGTACAGAACGAGCACGTCGCGTACTTCCAGGATCACTGGATCGTGAAGACCGGCGAGGACGAGGAGGGCCGCGACATCGTCCGCCGAATCCCCGCTCGGCGGGTCTACTACGTCGAACGGACCGTCGAGCGGTTCGAGGAGGAGGTGAAGACGCTCAAGGACCAGGTCCAGTCCATCACCGACGACCTGCGGGCGAAGTTCCTCGGCGGCGGCGATAGCGGCGAGGACGACGTTCGGCGCATCGACGTGGAGAGCGGCGAACCGGACGAGCGGAGCGGATAGCCGGTTCGTCGTCGCCCTCGGTGGTGGTCTTCGCCGGCCGCGCGGCCGGAAAGGTAATGAACAGGATGGATCCGGGTCAAACGTTATTTCGGACTAACGAGTGCGAACCAGTAGCACCGTGTCCACGTTCCCCGAACTCGATCGACGGCGACCGCGTCGGAACGGCTCCGCGTCGCGGCGGGGGTCTCGACGGCGGATGCCCCCGGCCGCGACGCCGACGCTCCGGAGCCACCGATGACCGACGCGGCAGACGATCCGTCGCTGTTCGCGCCCGTCGTCTGTCTGACGACGGGCCACCGGTGGCGGTACGACCCCGCTCGCGGCGTCGTGCTGGAGTGTCGACGCTGCGGTACGATCGCGACGGAGAGCGGCCGCCGGAACCCGAGCGGCGGGATCTCGCCGCGGGATCTCGTCCTGGCGGTCACCGTCGCGGGACTCGTCGGCGCCTGGCTCACCGTCGGGTTCGTGATGTTCCTCTGGTGATGCGCGCGTACGGACCTCGCTCTCGCCGCGACGTGTATGGGTTTTTGAACGTTCAGCGTGGCGAGGGGCGGATCGGAGCACGCCCGTCAGACGTTCGTCCGCCGTTCGGATGACGTTCGCAAAGGTTTTTGACGTACTCCTTAGATATACGAGGTATGTCCGCGCTGGGTGACTTGCTGGACGACATCGTTGAGGATGTCGACGTCGTGTTTCTGTTCTCACCGAGCGCGTCTACCTACGACCACTTCGCCGACTCAGAGGAGACGCCGGTCGTGGTCGTCGCGCTGGAGAACGCCGTCGACGCGGAACAGTTCGTCGAGCTCCCCCTCGAGTTCACGGAGGTGACCGAACGGATCCGGTTCGGGCTCGAGGGCGCGCTCGACAAGGGATACATCGACGAGGGGACCGACGTGGCCTGCGCGACGCGGCTCTTCGCCGACGGCATCGACACCGTGACGCACGTTCGCGGCGGGGAGTTCACTCACTCGGGCGTCTACGACCTGTTCGTCAGTTCGCGCGCCGAGCCGTCGGTCATCCGCGACGTGCTCGAGGTGGCCATCGAGCTCGGAAAGAAGGGCCAGAAGGGAAAGCCGGTCGGGGCGCTGTTCGTCGTCGGCGACGCGGGGAAGGTGATGAACAAGTCGCGGTCGCTGTCGTACAACCCCTTCGAGAAGTCACACGTCCACGTCGGCGACCCCATCGTGAACGTGATGCTGAAGGAGTTCTCCCGGCTGGACGGCGCGTTCATCATCAGCGACTCGGGGAAGATCGTCTCCGCCTACCGGTACCTCGAACCCTCCGCCGAGGGCGTCGACATCCCGAAGGGCCTCGGGGCGCGGCACATGGCCGCCGGGGCCATCACCCGCGACACGAACGCCATCGCGGTCGTCCTCTCGGAGAGCGACGGCCTCGTCCGCGCGTTCTCGGGCGGCGAGCTGATATTCGAACTCGATCCGGAGGAGTACTGAGATGTCGCAGGTCCGAGCGTTCGCACGGGACGTCGTCGAGGTGCTCTCCACCTCGCTCATCTCCGTCTTCGTTCTCCTGTTCGGACTGATACTCGGCTTTCTCGTCGGGCGACTCACCCAGCGACTCCTGACCGCCGTCGGCGTTCCGGGGGCGGTCGAGGGGACGGCGTTCGAACGGGGGGCCCAGCGCCTCGGCACCTCGACGGTCGGCCTGATCGCCACGCTCGTCACCCTGTTCATCTACCTCGCGACCATCGGCGCGGCGCTCGAACTCGAGGGCTTCCTCGAGACGCGACTCTCACTGATGGCGCTCCTGGGGTACGTCCCGCAGGTGTTCGCCGCCGTGCTCGTGCTCATCGTCGGGCTCATCATCGGGGACAAACTGGAGCTCGCCATCCAGGAGCGGTTCAAGGGCGTGAAGCTCACCGAGGTGGGCGTCCTCCCGCAGATCGTCAAGTACAGCGTCGTCTACCTCGCCGTCGTCATCGCGCTCTCGACGCTGGGGCTCCCCTCGGGGGCGCTTCTCATCCTGCTCGGCGGCTACTTCCTCGCGGTCATCGTCTTCGGCGCGCTCGCGCTTCGCGACGTGCTCGCCGCCGCCTCGGCCGGCGTGTTCCTCCTGCTGACCCAGCCGTACGGCATCGGCGACACGGTCGAGGTCGACGGACACCGGGGCATCGTCCAGGAGGTCGACGTCTTCGTCACGCACGTCGAGAACGACGACGAGGAGTTCATCGTCCCCAATCACCTCGTCTTCAAGTCCGGCATCGTCCGGGTTCGTCAGTGATCGATCCCCGAATCAGTCCCGGTCGACCGGCTCCGCCGGCACGCCGACGACCGTCTCGCCCGGCGGCACGTCCTCGACGACCAGCGAGTTAGCGCCCACCTGCGCGCCCGCTCCGATCGTCACCCCCGGGAGGACGACCGCCTTCGCGCCGATCATGGCGCGCTCGCCCACGACGACGTCGCCCAGTCGGTACTCGTCCTGCAGGAACTCGTGGCAGAGCAGGACGGCGTCGTAGCCGACGATGCAGTGGTCCTCGAGGGTGATGCGCTCGGGCCAGAACACGTCCGGGGTGGCCTCGAGCCCCCACGAGACCCCCTCGCCGACGGTGACGCCGGCGCGCCGGAGCGCCCGGTTGCGCAGGCGGAGGCTCGGGGCGATCCGCGCGAGCAGGACGAGCAGGTAGTTCAGCGTCACCCGGAGCGGCGACTTCGCGTCGGTCCAGTGCTGCAGCGAGTTGAGCGGTCCCGGCGTGGCGACCCGATCCAGGCGGTCGTGGCGGCGCGTGTCGTCGGTCACGGTCGCGCTTCGTCCGGGGGGATAATGAACGGCTACGGGTCCGCGTCAGCCCCGGAGTTCCTTCACGTGGTCGATGCGTCGCCGCACCAGCGCCTCGGTCCCGATGTCGTGGCGCACGTGCAGCCCCTCCTCGCCCGCGACGGCGAGCGCCCTCTCGGCGATCCCCTCCGCCTCCGCGATGGTGTGTCCGACGCCGACGACCGCGAACGACCGGGAGGTGGTGGTGTAGATGCCGTCCTCGCGCTCGTCCACGCTGGCGTAGAAGAGGAGCGCGTCGCCGGCGCTCCGTTCGTCTATCTCGACTCTCGCGCCCGCCTCGGGATCGGTCGGGTACCCCGCGGGGACGGCGTACTTGCAGACGGTCGCCTTCGCGTCGAAGGCGAGTTCCGGGAGCGGGTCGCCCTCGCGCGCGGCGACGAGCACGTCGAGCAGGGGGGTTTGAAGCACCGGAAGGGTGTTCATCGCCTCGGGATCGCCGAACCGGGCGTTGAACTCGACCACTCGCACGCCGTCGGCGGTGAGCATGAACTGGCCGTAGAGGATGCCCTTGTAGCCATCGAGCGCCTCGACGGTGGCCTCGACGATCGACACCGCCTCGTCGTAGTCGGCCTCGGTCATGAAGGGGAGTTCGAACGAGGCGTCGCTGTAGCTGCCCATCCCGCCGGTGTTCGGCCCCTCGTCGCCCTCGTAGGCGCGCTTGTGGTCCTGCACGGCGGGCGAGACGCGGACCTCGCCGCCCGCGACGAACGCCTGCACGGTGAACTCCTCGCCAACGAGGCGCTCCTCGAGCACCACGCGGTCGTACCCCGACTCGCGGAGGTACGCCTTCGCCTCCTCCTTGGTGATCTGATCGCCCGTCACGCGGACGCCCTTCCCGCCGGTCAGGCCCGCGGGCTTCACCGCGAGGTCGCCGTCGGAGGCGTCCACGTACTCGCAGGCGGCCTCCACGTCGTCGAACGTCTCGAAGTCGGGACAGCCCGGGATACCGTTCTCGCGCATGAACCGCCGCTGGAAGGCCTTGTCCGTCTCGATGCGGGCCTGCTCCGCGCGCGGGCCGAACGCGTAGACGCCCGCCTCGTCCAGCGCGTCGGCCACGCCGGCCGCGAGCGGGGCTTCGGGGCCGACCACCGCGAGCGTCGCCCCGACCTCCTCGGCGTAGGCGACGACCGCGTCGGGATCCGTCTCGTCCAGCCCTTCGAACCCGTCGGCCAGGTCGACGATGCCGGGGTTGCGGTTGCTCGCGCAGGCGTAGAGCGCGCAGTCGGGGGCGGGGCGCGACCCGTCCGAGGAGTCGGGAGCGGACGCTAGCGCGCGGGCGACGGCGTGTTCGCGGCCGCCGCCGCCGACGAGGAGCACGGTCTCGGTCATGCGCGAGAGGCGTGCGCACGGTGATGTAAAGGTTGCTCTTCGAAGGGCGAGCCATGTGCACGGGCGTGAATACTCGCGGGAGGGACGGCGGTCTCAGTCGTCCGCCTCGTCGGGAGGTGCTCGTCCGCCGAGGCGCGCCCGGACGGTGGCGAGTTCCTCGCCGAGCGAGTCCCGCTCGACGAGGACGAACCCGAGGACGACGACGGCGAAGCCGACGACCGTCGTCGCGGCGATCCGTTCGAGGAGAACGAGCGCGCCGGTGACCGACGCGACGACGGGCACGGCGTACGTGACGAGGTTCGCCCGGATCGGCCCCACGCGCTCGATGAGCGCGAAGTAGGCGGGGAACGCGCCCGCGGTCGAGAAGAGCCCGAGGTACGCGACGGCACCGAGCGCGACGGGCGTCCAGGCGACCGCGGCGGCCGATTCGCCGAGCGCGAGGCTGGCGACGTGGACGAGGGCGGCCGAGAGCGTCATCGCCCACGCCGTCATGGCGAGGCTCCCCACGTCCGGGTCGATGCGCCGCAGGAGGACGCTCCCGAAGGCCACGGACACCGCCGCGACGGCGACGAGCGCCTGACCGACTGCGTCCGCGGCGAGCAGCCGCGTCGGGTCGGGGGCGACGACCACCACCACGCCGACCAGTCCGAGGAGGATGCCGACCGCGCCGACCGCGGAGATGCGCTCGTCGGGGAGGAGGAAGCGCGCGAACAGCGGCGAGAGGACCGGCGCGAGGCTGAACATGACCGCCGCGGCCCCGCTCGTCGTGTACTGCTGGCCGACGAAGAGCAGGACGGCGTTGAGCGAGACGAGGAAGACGGCGCTGACGACGACGGCGCGGTAGTCAGCGCCCGTCAGGGGTCGCCAGTAGCCGCCGCGGACGGCGACGACGGCGAGCAGGACGAGCGCGCCCACGTCGAACCGGAGCGCCGCGAAGAGGACCGGCGGGAGGGCCGTCAGCCCCACCTCGATTCCGGCGAACGCGGTCCCGAACAGCAGCGCGGTCACGAGGAACAACCCCGCCGTCGCGTACCGCCTCACGCGCTCGTCCCCCGATTCGTCCCCGACGGTTCGCTCCTCGGAATCGGCGACGTGTGACTCGGCACGTTCTGCCTCACGATACCTCACGGTACGTGCGGGGCGGCGTTACGGTGTCGATCACCGCGCGAGGTACTGTTCAGATGCGCTCCGACTGGCCGGATCCCCCGCTGGGTGGGACTGAAAGGGGCCGTCGTCGAGACGGCAGGGGCTTTCGAACCGTTCCGCTCGACCGATGCGACGCGGACTCGCGTCTCTGAACACCGCCCCGCACGACGGGCACGCCTTTACCGCGTGCGGGTCCAAGGGAGAGACATGAGCGCCACGGACCGAAACCGCCTCGACGAGGAGCAGAGTCCGTACCTCCGCCAGCACGCCGACAACCCCGTCAACTGGCAGCCGTGGGACGAGGACGCCCTCGCCGCGGCGCGCGAGCGGGACGTTCCGATCTTCCTCTCGATCGGCTACTCCGCCTGCCACTGGTGTCACGTGATGGAGGAGGAGAGCTTCGAGGACGAGGAGGTCGCCGAACTGCTCAACGAGCACTTCGTCCCGATCAAGGTCGACCGCGAGGAGCGCCCCGACCTCGACAGCCTGTACATCAACATCTGTCAGATGGTCAGGGGGAACGCCGGGTGGCCCCTCTCGGTGTGGCTCACGCCTGACGGGCGGCCCTTCTACGTCGGGACCTACTTCCCGAAGGAGCCACAGCGGGGGATGCCCGGCTTCCGCGGACTGCTCTCCGACATCGCCGGGTCGTGGTCCGACCCCGACGACCGCCGCGAGATGGAGACGCGCGCCGACCAGTGGACGCGCGCCATCGAGGACGAACTCGAATCCGTCCCCGATCAGCCGGGCGAGGCCCCCGGAACGGACTACCTGGACCGGGTCGCGGAGGCGACCGTCCGCGCCGCCGACCGCGAACACGGCGGGTTCGGACGGGGACAGAAGTTCCCCCAGACCGGTCGGATCCACCTGCTCCTGCGGGCGTACGATCGCACGGGGCGGGACGCCTACCGCGCGGTCGTGGAGGAGACGCTCTCGGCGATGGCCAACCGCGGGCTGTACGACCACGTCGGCGGCGGCTTCCACCGCTACACGACCGACCGCTCCTGGACGGTGCCCCACTTCGAGAAGATGCTCTACGACCAGGCCGAACTCGTCCGGGCGATGCTCGCGGGCTTCCAGGCGACCGGCAACGCCCGCTACCGCCACGTGGCCGACGAGACGCTCGCGTTCGTCGAGCGCGAACTCCGCCACGAGGGGGGCGGCCTCTTCTCGACGCTCGACGCCCGGAGCGGCGGCGAGGAGGGCACCTTCTACGTCTGGACGCCCGAGGCGGTTCGCGAGGCGGTGGACGACGGGACGGCCGCCGACCTCTTCTGTGCCTACTACGGCGTCACGGAGTCGGGCAACTTCGAGGGAGGGACGACCGTCCTCACGGTCTCCTCCTCGCTCGCCGACCTCGCCGAGGAGTTCGACCTCGACCCGGAGACGGTCGAGGCGAAGCTCGCCGCGGCGCACGACGACGTCTTCGAGGCGCGCGAGCGGCGCGAGCGCCCGCCGCGCGACGAGAAGGTGCTCGCCGGGTGGAACGGACTGATGATCTCCGCGTTCGCGGCGGGGTCGCTCGTCGCTGACGAGGGGTACGCCGACCGCGCCGCCGAGGCGCTCGCGTTCGTCCGCGAGCACCTCTGGGACGCAGACGAGGAGGTCCTCCACCGACGGTACAGGGACGGGGAGGTTGCCATCAGGGGGTATCTCGAGGACTACGCCTTCCTCGGGCGCGGCGCGCTGCACTGCTACGAGGCGACCGGCGAGGTCGAGTACCTCGCGTTCGCGCTCGACCTCGCCCGCGCGATCGAGCAGGAGTTCTGGGACGAGTCGTCGGGGACGCTCTACTTCACGCCCGAGAGCGGCGAGGACCTCGTCGCCCGCCCGCAGGAGCTCACGGACCACTCGACGCCCGCGAGCGCCGGGGTGGCCGCCTCGCTCCTGCTCGCGCTCGACCACTTCGATCCGGGTGAGGGGTTCGCCGACGTCGCCGAGGCGGTCCTCTCGACGCACGGGGACCGGATCCGCGGCGACCCGCTCCAGCACACGGCGCTCGCGCTGGCGGCCGACGAGTACGCGTCGGGACACGTCGAGCTCACCGTCGCCGCCGACGGGTTCCCCCGCGAGTGGCGCGACCGCCTGGCGACCACCTACCTCCCGCGTCGCCTGCTCGCCCCGCGACCGCCGGCCGACGACGGGCTGTCGTCGTGGCTCTCCGAACTCGGGCTCGACGACGCGCCGCCGATCTGGGCGTCGCGCGACGCCGTCGACGGGCCGACGGTCTACCTCTGTGAGGACTTCGCGTGCTCGCCGCCGCAGACGTCGCTCGACGACGCGCTGGCGTGGCGCGGACAGGGGTAGTCGGTCGCGAGTAAGCGGTCGCGATCAGGCGGCCGGCGTCGGCCGCGGGGGGTTGCGAAAGAGGCCGTCGCCGATGGCCAGGACGCCGACGATCGACGCCCCGAGCAGCGCGCGGTGGGGCGATACGGGGAACAGTTGCGCGACGAGGAGCGCCGCCGCGAACGCGACCGGGATGACGGCGAGGAGCGCGTCGTAGCGCGTCAGCGGCGGTCGTCCCTCGGCCGGGTCGTCCGATGCGATTCCGGTGTGCGTGGTGCCGTCGCTCTCCGGCATGAACTCTCACCCGTCGGGAGTATCCCGCCGGCGTCACTAAAAGATTGCGTCAGTCCCGCTCGGAGAGCGCCTCCGCGAGGTAGACGGCCGCCGGCACGTCCGCCGACTCGACGAAGCGGGCGAGTTCCTCGCCGTCGCGCTCGGCGACGACCGTCGGGATGTACTCGACGCCGTACTCCTCGACGCCGGGGCCGACCTTGTTCCCGTCGTCGTCCTTCTCGACGGGGAAGTCCTCGACCCGTTCGTCGGGGACGTCCGCGGCTCGCAGCGCCGCCGCGAAGTCGGGCAGTTGCGCCCGGCAGTCCTTGCACCAGTCGCCGCCCCACACCTTGTAGGTCACGTCGTCCGCCGCGCGGAGCGTCGCGACGGTCTGCTCGTACGCGTCGGCCGACCAGACCGGGTTCGGCGACATCGTCTCTAACCTCATTGCCCCCACTCGGCCGCCCGGGGGCTTAACCGTCCCGCTCGCCCGCCTGTCCCGCTCGTCTGCCCGTCGCTCCTCGTGCGCGTCGACGAGGACCCGCACGCCGCGGTCGCTCGCGCCCGGTCACACCTCCCTCGCGACGATCTCCCGGAGCGCGTGGCGGTGGCAGGCCTTCTTCTCGCCCTCGAAGCAGACGAGCACGACGTCCTCGCCCGACCCGACCCGCTCGGCGAGGTCCTCGATCGCCGCCCGCGCGTTCTCGCTCTCCGCGAGGTGCTCGCGGTAGCGCCGCTCGAAGTCGACGTCCTCCCACGCGGCGTTGTGCGCCCCCTCGTCGCAGAGCCCCCGGGCCTTGAGGTCCTCGTGGCGCGCCTTCACCTCGTCGAGCAGCTCCCCGGGCGGGCCGAGTTCGGGGCGGTTCTCGTCGACCGCCCCGCTGAACCAGCGGGTCGGCCGGCGGACGACCCCGACGAGCGTCTCCTCGCCCGAGAGGTCGACGAGGTCGTGCTGGACGGCGGCGAGGTACGTCTCCGCGAGCGTTCCCGCGTCGCTCCCGCTCATACCCCGATCTCCGCGCTCGGCGGGAAAAACCTGTCGCGGCCGGGCGGCGCGTTCTGCCGGTGTCCGCCACCCCTTTACTCGTCCGACCGGAAGTCACGGACATGGACGACTCCATCCTCGACACCATCGGGTCGCCGCTCGTGCGGGTGGCCTCGCCGCCCGGCGCGACGGTGGCGGCGAAGATCGAGTCGAAGAACCCCGGTGGCTCGGCAAAGGACCGCCCGGCGCTGGCGATGGTCGAGGCCGCGGAGCGCGACGGACGCCTCCGGCCCGGCGACCGCCTCGTGGAACCGACGAGCGGCAACACCGGCATCGGGCTGTCGATGGTGGCCGCCGCGAAGGGCTACGACGTCACGATCGTGATGTCAGAGGACATGTCGCCCGAGCGTCGCCGAATCATGCGCGCCTACGGCGCGGACATCGAACTCGTCGAGGGCGACATCTCGGAGGCGAAGGCGCGCGCGGACGAACTGGAGGCGGCGGAGGGCATGGTCCAGCTGCGCCAGTTCGAGAACGCCGCCAACCCCGAGGCCCACTACCGGACCACCGCGGAGGAGATCGTAGAGCAGGTCGAGGGGCGGCGCGTCGACGCGCTCGTCGCCGGGGTCGGCACGGGCGGTACCCTCTCCGGCACCGGCCGCCGCCTCCGCGAGGCGTTCCCCGAAATGGAGGTCGTCGCGGTCGAACCGGTGGACAACGCCGTCCTCTCGACCGGCGAGGGCGGGCGGGACGGCTTCCAGGGCATGGGGCCGGGGTTCGTCAGCCCGAACCTCGACCTCGACCTGATCGACTCGGTCGAGACGGTGAGCATCGAGGCCGCCGAGGCCGAGTGCCGCCGCCTCGCCCGCGAGGAGGGGATCCTCGTCGGGCAGTCCTCCGGCGCGTCGAACCTCGCCGCCCGGCGGGTCGCCGCCCGACTCGCCGACCCGGAGGCGGACTGCCCGGAGGCACCCGAAGCGCCGACCCCCGACCGGCCCTCCCAGCAGCGTCCCGTCGTCGCGTCGGACGGCGGGGGGGCGGAGTGTCCGCTCGTGATCACCGTGTTCTGGGACAGCGGCGAGCGCTACATGTCCACCGGCATGTTCGACTGAAGACGAGCGGTTCGTCGGCCGCGGTCCCTCGCTCGAGTACGACTACCCCTCCTCCAGCCGATCCACGACCTGCTCCAGTTGCGCCCGCCGCTCCGCGGCGGCCTCCTCGCGCATCGACTCCTCCTCCGCGGTCTCGCAGGCGACCTCGGGGACCGGCGTCGGCCGGCCGTCCTCGTCGAGCGCGACGAAGGTGAAGAACGAACTCGTCGTCGCGCGGTCGGGACTCTCGCTGCGGGGGTTCTCGGCGTGGACGTCCACCTTCACGTCGAGGCTCGTGCGACCGGTTGCGAAGACGTACGCCTCCACGACGACCACCTCGCCCTGTTCGATGGGCGAGATGAAGTCCACGTGGTCCATCGACGCCGTCACGACTTGGTTGCTCGCGAAGCGCATCGCGGCGACGGCCCCGCAGATGTCCATCCAGTTCAGCACCGCGCCGCCGAGCGCGCGGCCGAGGTTGTTCGTGTCGTTCGGCAGCAGGATCTCGGTCATCTCGGTGTACGACGCCGACAACGGTACCGGCTCCATGTCGCCCCCGTGGCGTCCGCGGGTCTTAGGTGCTGGTATCCCGAACGCCCGCGGATAGATACGGTATCAATAAAAACAAGAAATAGAGAATAACTCGAAACTTTATGTGTTAGCAGTGCCAAGCTGTGCCAACCGCCGCGCGAGGCGGCGGGAGCCAGTCGGCCCCCGGTTGCATCCGGGTACAGGGCCCGACGGCGGCGTGTCGTCGGGTCCGTACGACAGTAGAGGCAACCCACTGACCGGCATCCAAGAGCGTATGTCGCAAAATGCCCCCTCACAGACGGTGTACAGTCCAGCAAGCGTGGATATGGCGGTCGACCGTTCGGACCTGTCGGAGTTGCTCGTCTACGCGATGAAAGAGACGCTTGACGCCGACGCGCCGCGGACGCTGTACGACGTCATCGATCCGGACGCGCTCGACTCGCTGTTCGCGCCGCGCTACAACGGCGAACCCCGCGCGCCCGGGGAGGTGATCCTCGACTACGGCGGGCACACCTTCACGGTGGAGAGCACGGGATCCGTCGTCGTCGAGTAGAACGACCGTCCGTCGGCCACTTCTCGTTCGACGGCGATACTGGTATGAAGGCTGAACCGATAGCCAGTAGCAATGAGTGAGCAGGCCCCGGAGCGGGGGTCGGTACGTGTCGTCGGAACGGCCCACGTCTCCGCGGACAGCGTCGAGGAAGTCGAACGCGCCGTCGAGGAGGAACGGCCCGACGTGGTGGCCGTCGAACTCGACGAGGGACGCTACCGCCAACTTCGCGGCGACGGCCCGGACGACCTCGACGCTGGCGATCTCCTTCGGGGGAACACCGTCTTTCAGTTTCTCGCGTACTGGATGCTCTCGTACGTGCAGGCGCGACTGGGCGAGGAATTCGACATCAGCCCCGGCGCGGACATGCTCGCGGGGATCGACGCGGCGGAGCGACTCGGCCTCGGCGTCGCGCTCGTCGACCGCGACATCCAGGTGACGATCCAGCGCTTCTGGGCGCGCCTCTCCGCGTTCGAGAAGCTGAAGCTCGTCGGCGGACTCGCGCTCAACATCACCGACGCGCGGAAGCTCGGCGTCGCGACGGGGCTGTTTCTCGGCGCGCTCGTCGCTATCGTCGCCGAGTCGATCGCCGGGCCGTTTCTCGTCCCGGCCGTCGGTCCCGGCCTGCTGATCGCGCTCGCCGACGCGGCGGTCGTTGCGCTGGGACTCGGCGCGGCGCTGGGCGCGGTGCTCGCGGTCGTGTTCGGCGTCGTCGACGCCGAGCCCGAGGAGGTGGAGGAGTTCGACATGTCCGATCTCACCGACACCGACGTCGTGAGCGCGATGATGGAGGAGTTCCGCCGGTTCTCCCCCGGCGGCGCGGAGGCGCTCATCGACGAGCGCGACGCCTTCATCGCACACCGGCTCGTCTCGCTCCGCGAGCAGGGCCACGACGTGGTCGCCGTCGTCGGCGCGGGCCACCGCGAGGGGATCGAACGCTACCTCGCCCGGCCCGAGACGCTGCCGCCGATGGACTCGCTCGTCGGCACGCAGTCGGGGCGGCGCTTCTCGCTGGCGAAGGTCTTCGGCTACCTGTTCACCCTCGGCTTCCTCGTGTTCTTCGTGCTGCTGGCGATGGCGGGCGTCCAGGACTCGTTCCTGCTCGAACTGTTCGCCGCGTGGTTCCTCGTCAACGGCGCGTTCACGTTCGCGCTGGCGAAGCTCGCCGGGGCCCACTGGACGAGCGCGCTCGTCGGCGGCGCGGTCGCCTGGCTCACGAGCATCAACCCGCTGCTCGCGCCGGGCTGGTTCGCGGGGTACGTCGAACTGCGCTACACGCAGGTCAACGTCACCGACATCGCCACGCTCAACGAGATCCTGAAGGACGAGGAGAGCCCCCTCCGCGATCTCCTCGCGCGGATGCGCGAGGTGCCCCTGTTCCGTCTCATCCTCGTCGTCGCCATGGCGAACGTCGGGAGCTTCATCGGATCGGTGCTCTTCCTCTGGGTCCTCGTGCCGATCCTGTTCAGCGGTCAGGGGTTCGACAGCGCCGGCGAGATCGTCGCCCTCCTGCTCGATGGGGTCAGAAACAGCGTCGACCTCGTACTCCGGGGGGTGCTCTGAGGTGCGCTTCTCGACCCGGGAGGTGGTCGACCTCGGCGCGGCGTGGCTGGCGCTCGGCGTCGCCTTCGCGCTCTTTCTCGACCGGGGCCTGGCGTTCGGCCTGCTGTGGGGCGACCTCGCCGTCGCGCGGGCCGTCGAGCCTCTCCTCGTCAGCATGTTCACCGTCGGCGTGGGCTTTCTCCTGCACGAACTCGCGCACAAGGTGGTCGCGGTGCGCTTCGGTCAGCTCGCGGAGTTTCGGGCGGACTACGGCATGCTCGCGCTCGCCATCGGCGCGGGGCTCGCCGGGTTCCTCTTCGCCGCGCCGGGGGCGGTCTACCACGGCGGGCGGCCGATCACGAAGCGACAGGTCGGCCTCATCGCGCTCGCCGGCCCGGCGACCAACGTCGTCCTCGCGGGCGTGTTCGCGCCGCTGCTCGTCCTCCCCTCGCTCGGGACGGTGGGACAGCTGGGCGTGACCATCAACCTCATCCTCGCGGGGTTCAACATGATTCCCTTCGGCCCGCTCGACGGCCGGAAGGTCCTCGGGTGGAGCACCGTCATCTTCGCCGTCTCGTTCGTGATCTGCGCCGGCCTCGCGGTGCTCGCGCTGCTGTTCGTCGGAACGGGGTTCTAGGGGGAAGGTACTTGTCGATCCAGAATAACGAACCGGACAGGTATGCCCGCCAGACTGCGGGAGACGGCGTTCGACGGCGCGGTCGTCGCGGCGAGCGCCCTGCTGTTCGTCTCGTACGTACTGGGGCTGTTCTCGTCGTACGCCGCGCCGTTCGCCGCGGTCGTGCTCGTCGTCGCCGTGGCCGCCCTCGCCCCGCGCGCCGCGCGGTGGCTCCTCGGTTTCGGGGCGACCCTCGGCGTCTTCCTCGCCGGGTGGGTGGTTCCCCGCCTCGTCGCCGAGCACCCCGCGTTCGGCTGGACGCGCGGGGCGAGCCTCCCGTACGTCGCCGCCGCGCTCAGCGGTCTCGTGCTGTTCGCGCTGTTCGTCGCGTTCCGCCTCGTCGTCTTCGAGCGGCCGGCGCGGCCAACCTGATCCCCCCGCCAGCCTCCGCCTCCACCCCCTTCCGGTGGGCTTTTGTCCGCCCCTCTCGCCCTCTCGCGCATGAGCGAGGACGCCGGTGAGAGCGACGGCGGGAGCGAGAACGGCGAGGAGCGGATGACCTACTCGGGGGCGGGCGTGGACATCGCGGACAGCGAGGCGGCGACGGCGGCGCTCGTCGGCGCGGTCGGCGAGTTCGAGGGCGACTACGCGGGCCTCGTCGACATCGGCGACCGCTACCTCGCGCTCGCCACGGACGGCGTCGGGACGAAACTGCTCGTCGCCGAGGCGCTGGACGACTTCACCACCATCGGCATCGACTGCATCGCGATGAACGTGAACGACCTCGTCGCGGCGGGCGTCGAGCCCGTGGCGTTCGTGGACTACCTCGCGGTGGACGCGCCGGACGACGACGTGGCGGAGCAGGTGGGTCGCGGGCTCGCGGCGGGCGCGGCCGAGGCGGGCGTCGCGCTCGTCGGCGGCGAGACGGCCGTGATGCCCGACGTGATCCGGGGACTCGACCTCGCGGGGACCTGCGCCGGCCTCGCGCCGAAGGACGCGCTCTTCCCCGGCGCGGCCGAGGCGGGCGACGCGCTCGTCGGGTTCCCGGCGAGCGGCGTCCACTCGAACGGCCTCACGCTGGCGCGGAAGGCCGCCGCGAGGAACCACGAGTTCGCGGACCCGTTCCCGCTCGACGAGTCGCGCACGGTGGGGGAGGTGCTGCTCGAACCGACGCGCATCTACGCGGAGCTGCTCGCGCCCCTGCGCGAGCACGGCGCGCACGCCGCCGCCCACGTCACCGGCGGCGGGTGGACGAACCTGCTGCGGATGGGCGAGCGCCGCTACGTCGTCGACGACCCCTTCGACCCGAACCCGGTCTTCGAGTTCGTTCAGAACGAGGGGAACGTGGCCGACGAGGAGATGTACCGGACGTTCAACATGGGTACCGGCTTCGTGGCGGCGCTCGCCCCGGCGGACGCCGAGTCGGTCGCCGAGGCGACCGACGGTCGCGTCGTCGGTCGCGTCGAGGAGGCGGAGGGCGAGGCGGGGGCGGTAGAGATCCGGGGGTTGACGTTGTCGTAGGCGGTTCGTCGGGTGGGCTACCGACCTACCGGACGGTCACGACGGGCACGGGCGATCTGCGGGTGACCTCCTCCGCCACGCTCCCGAGGAGGGCCTTCTTCAGGGTCGACCGGCCGTGCGTGCCGACGACGACCATGTCCGCGTCGTGGTCCGCGGCGTATCGCACGATCGTCTCGTGGACCCGGCCGACGGCGACGGCGGTCCGGATCGTCGCCCCCTCGCGTTCGGCGATCGTCTCCGCCTGATCGAACAGTTCCTCCGCGTGCTCGCGTTCGGCGTCGAGCCAGTCCTCCCACTCGTGGGGGTCGTCGCCCCAGCCGCTCATCGCGGTCGCGTCGCGCTCCCGGTCGACCACGTAGAGGGCGACGATGTCGTCGTCCGGGAACTCGCTCGTGGCGAACGCCAGTCCGCGCTCGGCGAGCAGCGATCCGTCGTAGGCGACGAGAACCCGTCGGGCCATGGTGCACTCCACGCGGGCCGGGGACAAAGGTGAACCTCTACGTACAGCTCGCGATGGAACTCCCGCGGGGATGAAGGAGGGGTCGAGAGGGCGGGGGCGGAGGAGTGTTACAGGACCTCGCCGAAGTCCTTGTGCCCCCGGATCTCGACGCCTTCCCCGGTCACCTCGGCGAGGAAGACGCCGTTGCCCGAGCCGGTGTCGCGCTCGACGGCGGCCTTGACGGCGCTCGCGGCGACCTCCTTCGCCTCGTCGTTGGTCATGTCGTCGCGGTACTCGCGTTCGAGCGTCCCGTAGGCGACCGTCAGGCCGGAGCCGGTGACGGTGTAGTCGTCCTCCATGACGCCGCCCGCCGGGTCGATCGAGTAGACGTGGTGGCCCTCGTCGTCCACGCCCCCGAGGATGGGGTTGATGGCGAAGAAGGGGCCGCCCCGCGCGAAGTTACCCGCGAGCGTCGAGAGCGCCCGCATGTTCATGGGCTCGCCGCGGCGGGCTTCGTAGAGGTTCACCTCGGCGCGGAGCGAGCGGATGAACGACTGCGCGCCGCCGACGCTCCCGACGAGCGTGAGCGCGGCCGTCGGGTGGATCTGCTCGACCTTCTGGACGTTCTTGTTGGAGACGAACCGCCCGCCCAGCGAGGCGCGCATGTCCGTCGCGATGACGACGCCGTCCGCGGTCGAGATGCCGATGGTCGTCGTCCCTGTCTGGTTTACCTTCTCTAAGTCCTTCTCGGAGACGTCCGGCAGCTGGCCGATCTCCGGTTCGTAGATCGGAGCCTCGTAGTCGCGCCGGTCGAAGTCGAACGAGGACTGACTGTGGCGGTACATTACCACGGGCTATCCGTCCTGCGCTGATAAAAGCACCCCTTCGATCACTCGTCGGTCGATTCCGCGAACTCCCTCGATCGCTCGTAGGCGTCCCCCAGTCGCCCGATCGCCCGGTGGACCGGGAGGAACGGGAGGCCGACGCGACGCGCGACCATCGCTACCGGGAGCATGAGGATGCCCGTGAGGAGGGCGGCCTGATACAGGGCAAACAGGGTGACGGACCGAAGCCGTTCGAACACCATCTCGTATCAGTCCTCAGCCACAGATGAGCACATAAGCGTTGTGGCTCACCCGGTGCCACGACACGTCCACGCACGGTCGCTACGTATGGCGATTCAACCGTACTTGATCGGGGAGCAACCGCGCCGATCTACGACCTCCAGTTTCGCGTAACTGGCAGTTTAGCGATCGGCAATATCCGCATAAGTTATGGCGGAATTCGGCGTGACGTGCGCGGGCGAGGTCCGCGGGCGGAAACCACAAAGACCGATAACGCGCGGGACGAGGCGGACGTATGACGAACTATCTGGTGGCGATGGAGGCGGCGTGGCTCGTGCGCGACGTCGAGGCGATCGACGACGCCATCGGCGTCGCGGTGAGCGAGGCCGGCAAGCGATTGAACCGGAAGGACATGGACTACGTGGAGGTCGAGGTCGGCGGGACGCCCTGTCCGGCCTGCGGCGAGACGTTCGACTCGGCGTTCATCGCCGCCGACACCGCCCTCGTCGGTCTCCTGCTGGAGATGAAGGTGTTCAACGCCGACGGCGAGCAGCACGCCCAGCGCATCGCCAAGAGCGAGATCGGCGGCGCGCTCCGCGACGTCCCGCTGAAGGTCATCGAGACGTTCGAGATGCAGGACGAGGAGGACCGAGACCGGTAGGAACGCGGCGAGTTCCCGCCGAGCGGTACAAACAAGTATGAGCAGTAGTTATTTCTCCGCATGGAACTCCCCACCCCGCAGGACCTCCGCGAGCGACGGACGGAACTGGAGTTGACCCAGAGCGAACTCGCCGATCGGGCGGGCGTCTCCCAGCCGCTCATCGCCCGGATCGAGGGGAACGACGTCGACCCGCGCCTCTCGACCCTCCGGCGCATCGTGAACGCGCTCGACGAGGCCGAGGGCGACATCCTCCGCGCCGCCGACATCATGCACAGCCCCGTCGCCGCCATCGCCCCCGACGACAGCGTCCGCGGGGCGGTCGAAGTGATGAGCGACGAGGGCTACTCCCAGCTTCCGGTCGTCCACGACGGCTACCCGGTCGGCATCATCAGCAACAGCGACGTCCGCCGGGTGGGCGACGACGAGGGGCTCGGCGACCTCCCCGTCGCCGACGTGATGCGCGAGTCCATCACGACGGTCACCCCCGACGCGACGCTCGACGAGATCGACAACCACCTCGATCACCACGACGCCGTCATCGTCATCGAGGGCGGGCGGATGACGGGGATCATCACCGAGGCGGACGTGGCGGTCCACCTGCAGTGACGACGCTGACCTCGGACCGTCGCCTTCGTCTCGGAGGCGCGGAGTTCATCCATCCCCCTTCGTTCACCCCCGCTGTTTTATCGAGAAATCTCATTCGCGATTTCTGTAAAAAGTGTTACAGCAGTCGGACCGAAACGTCGTGACTGCCCGATCTCTCGGGGGGTCACCATGTCAAACGCTACTGGGGAACTCACGATCGCGTGTCACGTCCGGCCGACGCAGCTCTTGGAGCCGATCGACGCGCACGTGGAGACGCTGAAACGGTGCGAGCGCGAGGGACACATCGACGGATTGGTGTTGCGATCGTGGCCGAGCGAGGTCAGCCTCTCGGGATCGGTCACGTCGGACGAGACGATCGAGACCTTCCGGCGGTTCAGGCGGTGGGCCGAGCGCCAGGGGGTCAGCATCTGCCCGCCGTTCGAACGCCGGACCCGGGTCTCCGAGATAACGAACGAGCGCCGAGAGATACTCAGGACGCCGCTCGTGTGCCTCGCTATCTACGTGGACGACCGTCTCGGAGCGGTCTTTCCGCACACCGAGGGCGAGCGGACCTACGGCGTCACCGAGGTGACCGCGACGCTGCGCGCCGGCGACCTCCCGCCGCGCGTCGACGAGGCCTGCCGGTCCGAGCGGGTCGAGTTCGGTACGTGTCCCGACTGTGCGGAGCCGATCGTCTCGGGGCAGGGCGTCCTCGCCTGCCCCGACTGTCGCTGGACGGCGACGGTCGCACCCGGGGGGCGCTACCGCGACGTCCCCGGACTCCGCGACGCGTCGGCGCTGACGGTCGGCCGGCAGTTCGACTGACGGGATCGGGGGTCGTCGGATAGTCGGATCGCACGACGGCCCGCTCGACGGGCGGATGTGAGCGCGGCGCGTCCGCACCCCGGCCAGCCGGCTTTT
Organism: Halomarina halobia; assembly: GCF_029338575.1. GTDB lineage: Archaea > Halobacteriota > Halobacteria > Halobacteriales > Haloarculaceae > Halomarina > Halomarina halobia. The sequence continues at coordinate 756,030 of NZ_CP119992.1, read as the reverse complement.
TGCCCCGTCGATTCGTACGGCGGTCCATGACCGTCCACCACCGGGGGCTCGCGATCGACTGGTTCGGCTACGCCACGGTCCGGATCGAGACGCCGGAGGGGTTCGTCGCCTACCTCGACCCCGGGCGCTACGGCGTGCTGACCGGCGAGTGGGACCCCGACACGCCGGGCGTTGCCCACCCGCCGGGCCGGGACTACGCGCCCCGCGACGGCGACCTCGTCTGTATCACCCACGACCACCACTACGACTCGGACGGCGTCCGGCGCGTCGCGAGCGAGGACGCCACCCTCGTCGTCTACGAGGCCGTGGACGCGGCGAACGTCTCCCGGGACGTCGAACCCGTCGAGACCCTTCCCTACCACGTCGAGCGCGCGGGCTACGGCGACGAGGTCGCCTTCGACGGCGTCGAGGTGCGCGCCGTCCCCGCGTACAACGAGCCCGACGGCCCGCACACCCGCGAAGGGGGCGAGCCGTACCACCCCGAAGGGTTCGGCTGCGGCTTCGTCGTCGAGTTGGGCGGTGCGATCGCCCTCTGGCCGGGCGACTCGGACGTCCTCCCGGCCCAGGGGGCCGTCGACGCGACGCTCCTCCTCCCGCCGATCGGCGGGTCGTTCACCATGGACCGCGAGGGCGCGGCCGACCTCGCCGAGACGATCGCCCCGGAACTCGTCCTCCCGATCCACTACAACACGTTCGCGGCGCTCGAGACCGACTCCGGGGCGTTCGCGGCGGACGTGGCCGGACGCGGGATCCCGGTCGTCCTCGACGAGCGGTGACGTCGGCGCGCCGAGCGCGCGGCGCTCCCTCCGATCAGTCGTCGTCGGTCGCCGCGGATCGCCGTCACTCGTCGTCAACCGTCGTCAATCGTCGTCCGCCTCCGCCGTCGCCCACTCCATCGCGCGGTCGACCGCGGCCTCGACCTCGTCGAACGTCCCGAGGTCGGTCCACTCGTCGGTCGCGTCGTCGTAGAGCCAGACCGCGTGGGGCTCGCCCTTGTAGCGCTGGTCCTCGACGTAGAGCTCCCGCGATCCCTCCTCCTCCAGCCAGATGCACACCTGCTTGCCGCCCTCCAGGTCCCGGCGGCGGGTCCAGCCGTCCATTCCCATGTTTCCACGTAGGGGGGCGAACCGGAAAACGGTGATCCACGGCCGCGGGAGTCTCCCGACGCGCAGCGATCAGACGACGTCCATCTCCGAGAGCCGCTCGGGGAGGTAGGTGTCGGTGACGAAGTCGAGCCCGCGGGAGGCGAGCGCCTGCTGTTCGGCCTTCTTCCCGATGTCGAGCTGGAGCTCGATCTGCTCGGTCCAGTACTCCGACTGGAAGCGCGGGTCCTCGAGTTCCGACTGGAGGGCGTTCACGTCCGAGTCGCTGAGGGGGTCCGTCGGGAGTTCGTAGCGGACGATGTCCGACGGCTGGATGCCGACGAACTGCGCCTCGGGGGTGGCGAGGCGTTCGGAGAGGTGCGCGGACTTGATCGACCCGTAGGCCACCGAGCCGTAGATGCGGTAGGACCACGGGTCGCCGTCGGTGAACACCACCACGGGCAGGTCGAGTTCGTCGCGCAGGCGCTTGGTGATCCGCCGGGTCGCGCGGGCCGGCTGGCCCTTCAGGTGGACGATGATGACGTTGTAGTCCGTGTCGAAGCCGTTCTCGACCAGCCGATCGCGCATTCCGCCGGTCTCGACGCAGAGCACGAAGTCGGCGTCGTGATCGAGGAACTCGATGGTGTCGGGGTTGTTCGGGATCTGGTAGCCCCCCTCGCCGACGTCCTCCTGGCAGTGGATCTCGCGCTCGCCGCGGCGGGTCTGCTCGCGGAGGAAGAGCGGCCCCATGAGGGTCGCGCCGGACTCCTCCGGGCGCATGTTGAAGTCCTCGCGGGTGACGTCGGAGACGATCTCCAGGTCCTCGACGAGCTGGTTCGACTCGTCCTGGTCGCTGAACTGCGCGGCGTCGAAGTCCCACGACTCGCTCAGGTAGTACAGCTCACGCAGCGTCGAGGAGCGTCCCTCCTGGAGCTGGTTCGAGAGGAAGTCGATGACGTAGACGGCCTTCAGGAGCTTCTGCGCGCCGCCGACGGAGTTCGCCGAGCGCGTGGAGTGGCGGTCGCCGTAGACCCACACGCCCTGCTCCTCGTCGTACTCGATGTTCGACTTCGTGCGGGTCGGGATGCGCATCGCGGGCACCTCGCCCTGCGCGAACTGGTCGTAGAACTCCGCGGCGAGGTCGATGAGTCGTTCCCGCGCTTCCTCGTTCTTCGGGGTCTTGGGTGTGTCAGTGCTCATGGGTTACGCGTTGATGGTGAGTTTCGTCGTCTCGATCCCCTCGACGGAGATGTCGAACTCCGCCTCGTCGGTCACGTCGTACTCGAGGACGGCCCGCTCGCCGCTCGGGACGCTCGGGCTCCACTTGACGAACCACTCGCCGTCCATCTCGACGACGGTGGCTCCCTCCGGGTCGCCCGGGTCGGCGCTGACGATGTCGGTCACGTCGAGCGACGTGCTCGTCTCGGAGAAGTTGTGGACGACCACCCGGACGCGGCCGTCCTCGACCCGCCGCTCGACGAGGACGTTGTTCATGATGCGGGCCAGCGAGTCCTCGATGGCGAGCGGTTCGCGCTCCGTGACGGTCGAGAGCTTCTCGGCCATCCGCGGGAGGATCTCCGCGATGACGTCCTGCTTGCGGCGGCGGCGTTCCATCGACCGGCGCTTGTTCAGGTAGCGTTTGAGGTCGCGGGCGGCCTCGCGGAGGGCGAGTTCGATCTCGTCCTCGATGGCCGGGACGCCCGCGACCGCGTCCTTCGACTCGCTGGTGAAGGGGACGTTCGTCGAGGCGACGTGAACCATCAGGACGGCCGGGCCGTTCGGCATGCCGCTCCCGCCGGGCTGGTCGAGCCCGTAGTTGCGCCAGTTGATCCGCTTCACGACGCCCGTGACGGCGCACGCTCCCTGCTGGTAGACGAGCGGGACGCGGTTGGCAAAGCGGAGCAGGTCGACCCGCCCCTCGGCCCCGAGGTCGCCGCCGTAGGCGATGCCCGCCTCGATGATGAACGGGTCGCCGCCGTGGACCTCGGCGTCGCGGGTCGCCGCGGCGTAGAAGTCAGCGTCGAACTCCTTCCTGAGCCCCTCCTCGAGCAGTTCCGCGGTGATCGGCGCGAGGCAGTCGGTCGGCGGTGCGAGGATGTCGGTGACCCGCATCGCCTCGAGGAGGTCGCTCGCGGCGTCGCGGTCCTCCGCGACCTCGCTCACCTTCGGCACCTCATCGGGGACGGTCCGGCAGACGCCCCAGACGGCGTCGACGACGTTCTCCCGGGCGGTCTCCCCGAAGCTCACCCCCTCGCGCTCCCTGGTGCGTTCCGCGGCCCGCTCGACGCGGGCGACGAGCGTCGGGCGGGTGATCCGGTCGCGGCCGTCCTCGTCGCTCTCGAACGCGGTCGCGAGTCGCCGCGCGAGGGCGGCGACGGCCGCGTCGTCCTTCCGGCTGGTCGTCGCCTCGTCGACGATGCGGTAGAGGTCTGCCTCGCGGTCCGCGACGACCTCGTTCCACGCGGCCTCGACGGCCCGCTCGCGGACGGTGTCGCCGAAGGTGGTCCCCGTCTCCTCGGCGGCGCGGTCGGCGGCGTTGGCGACGACGGCGACGAGTTCGTGGTGGGCGAGGCGCGCGCGTTCGTTCACCACGTCGGCGACCGCCCCGGCGAACACCCCGGTCGCGTCCGCGCCCTTGCCGTTGACCGCCTCGGTGACGGCGGCCTCGACGTCCGACTCCTCGTGGGGCTCCGGCGGCCGCCAGCTCATCTCGCGGCCGAAGTGCTGGTCCCGGAAGTTCGCGAGGAGGCTATCGGCGGTCTTCTGGCCGACGCGGGTGAACTCCGACTGGAAGAACCCCGACAGCGAGTAGGAGTCGGTCCGCCCGAGCATCTTGATCAGCGTCCCGAGTTCGACGCCGTGGGGGTGGGGGCGGATCTCCTCGGTCTCGGCCGGGAGCTGGTCGGTCGCCCGCTCGAACTTCAGGTGGTCGTTCGGCTCGCGGAACTCGATGCGCGCGTGGGGGTTGACGATGGCGGTGTTCTTGACGTAGTCGTGGAGCTGCTGGCGGGCCCGCATGTTCGCCTCCATCTCCAGTTCGATGCGCGTCCCGTGGGGGCGCTCCCACGACGTGGTCGACTCGACTGCGATCTCCGGCTCGTTCTCGTCGGTGTCGATGATCAGCTCGAAGTACTGGGCCTCGGCGTCGCCCTGCGTCCGGGAGGTGATCTTCGCGGGCTTGCCGCTCGTCAGCTGCGAGTAGAGCACCGCGGCCGAGATCCCGATGCCCTGCTGACCGCGGTTCTGCTCCCGAACGTGGAACCGTGAGCCGTACAGCAGTTTTCCGAACACCTTGGGGATCTGTTCGCGGGTGATGCCGGGGCCGTTGTCCTCGATGACGAGTCGGTAGTAGTCGCCGGCCTCGACGATCTCGACGTAGATGTCGGGGAGCAGTCCCGCCTCCTCCGTGGCGTCGAGGGCGTTGTCGACGGCCTCCTTGACGGCGGTGACGAGCGCACGCGCTCCGCTGTCGAAGCCGAGCATGTGCTTGTTCTTCTCGAAGAACTCGGCGATGGAGATGGCTCGCTGGCCCTTCGCCAGCTCCTCGGCGACGTTACCGCCGCCGCCGAGTTCCGACTGGTATGACGTCATTCCTGTCTCCCCTTTGTGAACCCCAGCTTAAAACCTCCGCGCAAGCGTGGTGAAAGTGGCCCGACCGCCCCGAAAAACCGTGATACGGAGTAGCAACAGTAGTGTCACTGCGCCCGCGCGCGTGCGAGGGTTTTATCACCGATAACTACTAAGGGCTGGCAAGACGTTCATGTCTCACGAATCAGATTATAGCGCGGGTCAGATCCAGGTCCTCGAGGGCCTGGAGGCCGTTCGGAAACGGCCCGCCATGTACATCGGCTCGACGGACACGCGCGGGCTCCACCATCTCGTCTACGAGGTCGTCGACAACGCGATCGACGAGGCGTTGGCCGGCTACTGCGACACCATCGAGGTCACCATCCACGAGGACGACTCGGTGACGGTGACCGACGACGGGCGCGGCATCCCGGTCGACACGCACAGCGAGTACGACCTCCCCGCGCTCGAGGTCATCATGACCGTGCTCCACGCGGGCGGGAAGTTCGACAACAAGTCCTACCAGGTGTCCGGCGGCCTCCACGGCGTCGGCGTGAGCGTGGTGAACGCCCTCTCGAAGTGGCTCGAGGTCGAGGTGCGCCGCGACGGGGCGGTCTGGGCGGACCGCTTCGACCACGGCGAACCCGAACCGGACGCCTTCCGGCGCGTCCGCGAGATGGACGCAGCCGAGGAGACGGGCACGACCATCCGCTTCTGGCCGGACGACGACATCTTCGAGACGGTCGAGTTCTCGTACACCACCCTCGAGTCGCGGCTCCGAGAACTCGCCTTTCTCAACCCGGGCGTCGAGATCACGCTCCGCGACGAGCGCTCCGGCGAGGAGGCCACGTTCAAGTACGACGGCGGCATCCGCGAGTTCGTCGTCTACCTCAACGAGACGAAGAGCGCCCTGCACGACGACGTGGTCTACTTCGACGCCGAGCAGGACGGCATCCAGGTCGAGGTCGCCATGCAGGCGACCGACGGCGTCCAGAGCTCGATCCACGCCTTCGCCAACAACATCAACACGCGGGAGGGCGGCACCCACCTCACCGGGTTCAAGACGGCGCTGACGCGCGTGGTGAACGACTACGCCGAGCGGAACGACCTCGCGGCCGACGTGGACGGCAACCTGAAGGGCGAGGACATCCGCGAGGGACTCACCGCCGTCATCTCCGTCAAGCACCCCGACCCGCAGTTCGAGGGGCAGACGAAGACGAAGCTCGGCAACAGCGAGGTCCGCGGCATCGTCGAGAGCGCCATGCACGAGGAGCTGCGGACGTACCTCGAGGAGCACCCGAAGACCGCGGCGACCATCATCTCGAAGGCGGTCGAGGCGGCGAAGGCCCGAATGGCGGCGAAGAAGGCCGAGGAACTCACCCGACGAAAGAGCGCCCTCTCCTCGACCTCGCTGCCCGGCAAGCTGGCCGACTGTCAGACGCGCGACCCCGAACGGGCGGAGCTGTTCGTGGTGGAGGGCGACTCCGCCGGGGGGTCGGCCAAACAGGCACGAAACCCCGAATTCCAGGCGATACTCCCGCTGTTCGGCAAGATCCTCAACGCCGAGAAGCACCGCCTCGACCGCGTGCTGGAGAACGAGAAGATCCGCAACCTCATCACCGCCATCGGGACCGGCATCGGCGAGGAGTTCGACCTGGAGGAGGCGCGGTACCACAAGATCATCATCATGAGCGACGCCGACGTGGACGGCGCGCACATCCGCACGCTGTATCTCACGTTCCTCTACCGGCACATGCAGCCGCTGCTCGACGCAGGCTACGTCTACGCCGCCCAGCCGCCGCTCTACCGCATCCGGTACAGGGGTGAGACGTACGACGTGATGACCGAGGAGGAGCGCGAGCGCGTCGTCCAGGAGGTCTGTGGCGGGGAACCCGACCAGGTCCAGCGGTTCAAGGGCCTCGGCGAGATGAACCCGGAGCAGCTCTGGGAGACGACGATGGATCCCGAGAACCGCATCCTAAAGCAGATCACCATCGAGGACGCGGCCGCGGCCGACCGGATGTTCTCCGTCCTGATGGGCGACGCCGTCGAACCGCGCCGCGAGTTCATCAAGAAGCACTCCACGGACGCAGAGTGGGTGGACATCTGACGAGACGGTACACGACAATGCACACGAGTACCACCGAGACAGAGACGGGTATGAAACGAGACCGAGAGACTGCGGGGGCGGGTCGATGAGCGCCGACCTCCCGGGCGAGGAGCCGGCCGCCGCCGATCGGGTGAGCGCCGTCCGCGTCGAGGACGAGATGGAGCAGTCGTACATCGACTACGCGATGAGCGTCATCGTGGGGCGCGCCCTCCCCGACGCCCGGGACGGGCTGAAGCCCGTCCAGCGGCGCATCCTCTACGCGATGCACGAGGAGGGGATCACCTCGAACGCGGGCCACCGCAAGGCCTCGAACATCGTCGGGGACACGATGGGGAGTTACCACCCCCACGGCGATCAGTCGATCTACGACGCGCTCGCCCGCATGGCACAGGAGTTCTCGCTCCGCTACCCGCTCGTCGACGGCCAGGGGAACTTCGGCAGCGTCGACGGCGACCCACCGGCCGCCATGCGCTACACGGAGGCGCGGATGGCCCCCGTCGCGGAGGAGATGCTCCGCGACATCGAGCGCGATACGGTGGACTTCGAGTCGAACTACGACGACCGCCTGCGCGAGCCGACGGTCCTGCCCGCGGCGGTACCGAACCTCCTGCTCAACGGCTCCTCGGGCATCGCGGTGGGGATGTCGACGAACATCCCGCCGCACAACCTGGGCGAGGTGATCGACGGCGTCGTCCACCTCATCGAGAACCCCGACTGCACCGTGAGCGACCTGATGCAGTTCGTGCGGGGGCCTGACTTCCCGACCGGCGCGAAGATCGTCGGCCGGCAGGGCATCTACGACGCCTACCAGACCGGCCGCGGGAAGCTCCGCGTGCGCGCGGAACTCGAGGTCGACGAGGAGGAGGGCCGGATCGTCGTCACGGAACTCCCCTACCAGGAGAACAAGGCCCGGCGCATCGAGCGCATCGCGAACGACGTCAACAGCGGTCGCATCGAGGGGATCAGCGACCTGCGGGACGAGTCCGACCGCGAGGGCATCCGCGTCGTGATCGAGCTGAAGCGCGGCGCGAACGCCGACGTGGTGAGAAACCAGCTGCTCGAGCACCACCTCGAACGGACGTTCAGCGTCATCTCGCTCGCGCTAGTCGACGGCCAACCCCGCGTGTTGAACCTGAAGCAACTGCTCAGCGAGTACCTGAACCACCGCAAGGAGGTCGTCCGTCGGCGCAGCGAGTACCTCCTCACGGAGGCGGAGGACCGCGCCCACATCCTCGAAGGTCGCCTGAAGGCCCTGGACCACGTCGAGGAGGTCGTCGAACTCGTCCGTAACGCGGAGGACCGGGACGGCGCGAAGGCCGCCCTCCGGGAGCGGTTCGGGTTCTCGACGGCGCAGGCCGAACACATCGTTCGCATGCAGCTCGGTAGCCTCACGTCGATGGAGGCGGCGGAGCTGGAAGAGGAGTACGAGCGAGTCACCGCCGAGATCGAGCGCCTCGAGACGATCCTCGGCTCGGAGTCGGAGCTGCTCGGCGTCATCGAGGAGGAACTGCTCGAGGTGAAGGCGAAGTACGACGACGACCGGCGCACCGCGATCATCGAGGACACCGGAACCGTCACTCACGAGGACCTCATCCCGGAGGAGGAGATGGTCGTCGTGCTCACCGAGGGCGACTACGTGAAGCGGATGCCCCTCTCCTCGTTCGACCCGCAGCACCGCGGCGGGAAGGGCATCATCGGCACCCGCCTGAAGGACGGCGATCGGGTGAGCACCGTCTTCCAGGCGAGCACGCACGACTACCTGCTCTGTTTCACCAGCGCGGGTCAGGTCTACCAGCTTCGAACCTACGAACTGCCGGAGATGGGTCGCACCGCCCGCGGTCGGTCGGCGGTGAACGTCCTCTCGCTCGACCGCGACGAGCGCGTGACCGCGATCGTCAACACCGAGGACTTCGACGAGGACGAGTTCCTCACGATGGTGACCCGCGGCGGCTACATCAAGCGGACGCCGGTGGGCGAGTTCGACAACATCCTCTCGACGGGCATCCGCGCCGTCTCGCTCGAGGAGGGAGACGAACTCGTCGACGTGGCGGTCACCGACGGCGAGTCGGACGTCATCGTCGGCACGGAGTGCGGGATGGCCATCCGCTTCGACGAGACGGAGGCGCGGGCGATGGGTCGCACCGCGCGCGGCGTCAACGCCATCAAGCTGACCGAGGGGAACGTCGGGAACGAGAACCTCTCCGACCGCCGCGACTGGGAGGGCGACGCCGTCGTCGGCCTCGTCCGCGCGAAGGCGGACGACGACCGCGACCTGCTCACGGTGACGTGGCACGGGTACGGCAAGCGCACGCCGCTCTCGGCGTACCGCAGGCAGTCCCGGTACGGCAAGGGGCTCATCGACATCAAGACGAACGCGCGAAACGGCCACGTCGTCGCCCTGAAGACCGTGAGCGAGGACGACGACGTCGTCATCATGAGCGAGGGGGGACAGATCATGCGAACGTACGCGAGCGAGGTGTCAGAGCAGGGACGCAACACGATGGGCGTCCGCGTGATGCGCCTCGACACCCTCGACTGGGTCGCGAGCGTCGACGTGTTCGACGGCGAGGAGTAGCGTCGACGAAACCGCCCTGCGGCGTTACGTTCATGGCCCCCGATGGCCAACCCTCATGCAAGATGAGGCGAGATTACTTCACTCTCGAGGTCGACGGCGGGCCCGGGGACGGTGCGAAGCCGGTGGTCACGATCGAGTTCATCGGCCCCGAGGGACAGTTCGAGGACCGTCTGGTCGATGAATCGGGCGCGACCCTCGACTCGAAGCGGATCGACGTCACCTATCGGCTCCGGGAGGGGGAGATGGCACCCGAGGCGACCGGGGTCTTCGCGATGACCAACCGCATCACCGGCGACTACGTCTTCGAGGTGAACGTCGACGGCGACGCCGTCCTCGACCTCGTGCACGCCGCCCGCGAGTACGGGAAGGCGGCGGAGATCGACGACGGCCGCTATCAGGTAGCGATCCTCGCCGGCGACCGACAGATCGCCTCCTACGACAAGTCGACGTTCCTCGTCTACGACCCCGACGGCGAACTCCTCCGCCAGCACAGCCTCATCCCGAGCGGCGTGGAGCTCTAGAGGCACTTTTTTAACGGGGGTTCGACCGAGCGCCCGAAGGGCGCGAGGGAGGACCCCGCTAAAAACCTGTTCTGTGAAGCGCAGCTTCGCAGCAGCAGCGAGGCGCGAAGCGTCTCGCCCGCCACCGAAAAGGCCGCGGACGCTCCGCGTCCGCGGTGAACCGCTCGCTCACTTCGTTCGCTCGCGGATGCTCCGCCCCGATGATTACGCGCTCACGAGCGCCCGAATCGCCATTTCCCTACTGCCGCGAGTGGTCCCGGCGGGGCCGGTCATCGGGAGCGAACCATGACTTGCTCGCCCCTTAGCCGCCGGAGAGAGGACACGAATTGACATCCTCCCCGTTCTGAAGGGCGAGGGTTTCGCGCTGTAGAATCGCATAAGTACCTCCCGTGCGGGCGTACGGCCATGGAACTGTTCGGAACCGCGGGGATCCGCGGCGACGCTCGCGAGCGGGTGACCCCGGAGCTCGCGCTCGCGGTCGGACGCGCGATCGGCCGGGAGGCGGACGAACTCGTCGTCGGGCGCGACGGTCGCGAGACGGGGCCCGCGCTGGCCGCCGCGGTCGAGGCCGGGGCCGAGAGCGCCGGGGCGACGGTCCGCCGGGCGGGTCAGGTGCCGACCCCGGCGCTGGCGTTCGCCTCGCGCGGTCGCCACGGCCTGCAGGTGACCGCGAGCCACAACCCGCCGACGGACAACGGCCTGAAGCTGTTCGAGGACGGCGAGGAGTACGACGGCGAGGGCGAGGCGCGCATCGAGGCGCGCGTCGAGGCGGGCGAGGGGCCCGTCGCGTGGGACGAGTGGGGCGACGGCGGTCGCGTCGACCCCCTGCCCGACTATCGCCGGGCGGTCGTCGAGTACGCCCGGGAGCGCGGCCCCGCGCTCTCGGATCTGACGGTGGTCGTCGACTGCGGGAACGGGATGGGCGCGCTGGCGACCCCGCAGGTGCTCCGCGCGCTCGGGGCGCGCGTCGTCGCGCTCAACGCGAACGTCGACGGCCACTTCCCGGGGCGGCCGAGCAAGCCGACGCCGGAGACGCTGACCGACCTCCGCCGGTTCGTCGCGGACTACCCGGCTCCCGTGCTCGGCCTCGCGCACGACGGGGACGCGGACCGCATCGTGGTCGTCGGGCGCGACGGCGAGGTGGTCCACGAGGACACCGTCCTCGCGATCCTCGCCGAGCACTACGTCCGCGCGAGCGACGCCGCCGACCCGGTCGTCGTCACGACCCCGAACGCCTCCGGGCGGATCGACGAGCGCGTCGCCGCCGCGGGCGGCCGCACCGAGCGGGTGAAACTCGGCGCGCTCCACGAGGGTATCGCGGCCGCGCGCGCCGGCGGCGGGGACGTCGTCTTCGCGGGCGAGCCGTGGAAACACGTCCACACCGCGCTCGGGCCGTGGATCGACGGCGTCGCGAGCGCCGCGGTGCTGTCGACGCTCGTCGCGGGGGCGGCGTCGGCCGACGGCGCGGGCGGCCTGCTCGCGCTCCGCGAGCCCGTCACCGAGCGGCCGTACCGGAAGGTGAGCGTTCCCTGTTCCGACGAGCGCAAGGCGGGTGCGATGCGCCTGCTCGAGTCGCGCCTGCCGGCGGCGTTCCCCGAGGCGTCCGTCGAGACGGAGTACGGCCTCCGCCTGGGGTTCGACGGGGCGTGGACGCTCGTCCGCCCCAGCGGCACCGAGCCGTACGTCCGGATCTACGCCGAGAGCGAGGACGTGGACGCGCTCGTCGAGACGGTGGTCGACGCCGTCGAGCGGGCCGTCGCCGACGCCGAGTGAGGCCGTCCCCCCGGTGGAGACGTGCCGTCGAGGGTAGATTCGTCCACTGATCGTCGAAATAATAACGCGTGTGACGATGCGACAGGGCGGACTGTGAAACGACGTACTTATTCAGGGTCCGTTACGGATTCACGCATAGGTGTCTATAGCCATGGAGAGGCGTGATTTCCTGACGGGAGCGGGCATCGTAGCGGCGGCCGGCCTCGCCGGCTGCACCGGCGGACCGACCGGAGACGGCGGCTCCGGCGGCGACAACGGCAGCGGTAACGACTCGAACGGGACCGGCGGCGGCTCCGGCGAGGCCGAAGCGAACATCGGCATCGTCTACGCGACCGGCGGCCTCGGCGACGGCTCGTTCAACGATCAGGCCCGGCAGGGCATCAAGCAGGCGGAGGAGGAGCTGAACATCGCCTACGAGCAGCGCCAGCCGGACGAAGTCTCGCAGTTCAGCACGTTCCAGCAGGAGCTCGCTTCGAGTGGCGAGTACGACCTCGTCTGCTGCATCGGGTTCCTCCAGAAGGACTCGCTGTCGGAGACCGCACCCCAGTATCCCGAGCAGAGCTTCATGATCGTCGACGAGTCGGTCGACGCCGAGAACGTCGCGAGCTACGTCTTCCGCGAGGAGGAGGGCTCGTTCCTCGTCGGGCAGATGGCCGGACTGCTGACGACCCGGGAGTTCAGCGCCGGCGCGGGCGAGACGAACGGCGACCCGACGGTGGGCTTCGTCGGCGGCGTCGAGGGCTCGCTCATCGGCCGGTTCGAGGCCGGATTCGAGGCCGGCGTGAAGAACGCCGACCCCGACGTCGAGGTCCTGACGAGCTACGTCGGCGACTTCAACAACCCCTCGGGCGGCAAGGAGGCCGCCTTGGCGATGTACAACCAGGGGGCGGACATCGTCTACCACGCCGCCGGGAACACCGGGACGGGCGTCTTTCAGGCGGCCCAGGAGGCCGGGCGATTCGCCATCGGGGTCGACCGCGATCAGTCGGTGACCAAGGAGGGGTACGCCGACGTCATCCTCGCGAGCATGGTCAAGCGCGTCGACACGGCCGTCTACAACTCCGTGGAGGCGACCGTCAGCGGCGAGTTCGCCGGCGGCGAGACGACCACGCTCGGCCTCGAACAGGAGGGCGTCGCGGCCGTCTACGGCCAGCAGATCGGCGGCGACATCCCCTCCGCGGTCAAGGACAGCGTCGAACAGGTCAGAGAGCAACTCGTCGGCGGGGAGATAGAGGTCCCCACCGATCCGTCGCAGGTCTAACCGGTACAGGCAGGTGATGGAGTCCCACACAGACCGCCCATGACGAGCGCCGTCCACCTCGACGGGATCACGAAGCGATTTCCGGGCGTCGTCGCGAACGACGACGTCGACCTCGCCGTCGAGTGCGGCACGGTCCACGCGCTCCTCGGCGAGAACGGCGCGGGAAAGACCACGCTGATGAACGTCCTCTACGGGCTGTACCGCCCGAACGAGGGGCGGATCGTCGTCGACGGCGAGCCCCGCGAGTTCGACACGCCGAGCGACGCCATCGACGCCGGAGTGGGGATGATCCACCAGCACTTCATGCTCGTGGACCCGATGACCGTCGCCGAGAACATCACGCTCGGACACGAGCCCCACAAGTGGTTCGGCCTCGCCGTGGACCGCGAGCGGGCCGAGCGTGAGGTCCGCGAACTGAGCGACCGCTACGGGTTCGACGTCGATCCCGGGGCGCGCATCGAGGCGGTGGGCGTCGGCGTCCAGCAGCGCGTCGAGATCCTGAAGGCGCTGTACCGGGGCGCGGACGTGCTCGTCCTCGACGAGCCGACGGCCGTGCTCACGCCCCAGGAGGTCGATGACCTCTTTCGTGTCTTCGAGGAACTGACGGCCCAGGGGAAGACGGTCATCTTCATCACGCACAAGCTCGGCGAGGCGATGCACGCGGCCGACGAGATCACCGTCCTCCGCGACGGTCGGAACGTGGGCACCGTCGCCGCCGCCGAGACCGACCGCGAGTCGCTCGCCCGGATGATGGTCGGCAGGGAGGTCCTGCTCGACGTGGAGCGCTCGCCGGGGTCACCCGGCGAGCGCGTCTTCGGGGTCGAGGACCTGGTCGTCTCGGACGACCGGGGGGTCGAGGCCGTCTCCGGCGTCTCGTTCGAGGTTCGCGCCGGCGAGATCTTCGGCATTGCCGGCGTCGACGGCAACGGCCAGTCCGAACTCGTCGAGGCGGTCACCGGCCTCCGCCGACCCGACGCGGGGCGCGTGACGCTCGACGGGCGGGACGTCACCGACGAGTCGCGCCGCGAGCGCATCGCCGACGGCATGGCCTACGTCCCCGAGGACCGCCACGAGCGCGGCCTCGTGATGGACTTCGACCTCGTGGAGAACGGCCTGCTCGGGAACCAGCACCGCGAGCCGTACTCGCGCGGCGGGCGCGTCGACTGGCGGCGCGCCCGCGGCCACGCAGAGGAGATCATCTCGACGTTCGACGTGCGCCCGCCCGACCCGGACGCCGAAGCGCGCTCGCTCTCCGGCGGCAACCAGCAGAAGTTCATCGTCGGCCGTGAGTTCGCGCGCGACCCGACGGTCGTCGTCGCGACCCACCCCACGCGCGGCGTGGACATCGGCTCGACGGAGTTCATCCACGAGCGGCTCCTCGGACTCCGCGACGAGGGGGTCGGGGTGGTACTCGTCTCGGCGCACCTGGACGAGGTGCGTGGCCTCTCGGACCGCCTCGCGGTGATGCACGACGGCCGGATCATGGCCGTCGTCGATCCGGCCGTCGCGTCGGAGGAGGAGATCGGCCTCCTGATGGCCGGGGAGCGTCCCGAGCGTCCCGACGCGGGAGAGGGGACTGAGCTGAACCCGCCGCGCGATCGGGAGGCCGAGGCCGGGGGCGAGCGATGAGCGCCCGCGACCGGGGCGAGGCGATCCTCCGGCGGTTCGCGGAGTCGTCCGCGACGGAGCGGCTCCTGATCAGCCTCGCGGCGCTCGCGCTCTCGATCCTCGTCGGTGCCGTCATCGTCCTCGCGGCCGGTCGAACGGCGACGTGCGCGCGACCGGCGGTCACGTACGTCGGCGTCGGGTTCTGCTACGACCCGGCGGCGGTGTACGACAGGCTGTTCCTCGGGGCGCTCGGGAACCCGATCAACCCCTACTTCGACCCGCTGCACGGGCAGTTCGCGCCGCCGATCCAGACCGGCTGGTCGCCGTTCAACGCGCAGATGGCCCGGACGCTGGCCGAGACGACGGTGCTCCTGTTCACGGGGTTGTCGGTGGCGGTCGCGTTCCGTGCGGGGATCTTCAACATCGGGACGCAGGGACAGCTCGTCGTCGGCGGGCTGGCGAGCACCGTCGCCATGCTCGCGGTTTCACCCCACCTCTCGGGGGCGGTCGGGACGCTCGTCGTCCTGCCCCTCGGTCTCCTCGTGGGCGCGCTCTTCGGCGGCCTCTACGGGGCGATCCCGGGGGCGCTCAAGGCCTACGCCGACTCCAACGAGGTCATCACGACGATCATGCTCAACTTCGTCGCGTCGCTGGTCGCGCTGTACCTCGTGCGGACGTACTTCCAGGACCCCGACGCCGTGGCGACGAAGACCGCGACGCTCCCCGCGTTCGCCTCGTTCCCGACCGTCGCGTTCGATCCCCGAACCCCGTTCTCGCTGCTGGCGCTCGGCCTCGGCGTCGTTCTCGGCGTCGGCGTCTACCTGATGCTCGAACGCACGTCGTTCGGGTTCGACCTGCGGACGAGCGGCATCCAGCCGGAGGCCGCGGAGTACGGCGGCGTGAACGCGAAGCGCACCGTCGTCTCCAGCATGGCGCTGTCGGGCGCGCTCGGCGGCCTCGGCGGGACGGTGTACGTCCTCCTCTACTTCGGGTACTTCGGGGCCTCGGTCCCGTCCTACGGGTTCGACGGCATCACCGTCTCCATTCTCGCCGGGAACAACCCGCTGGGAGTGCTCCCGGCCGCGTTCCTGTTCGGCGTCCTGAAGAACGGGGCGCTGTCGGTGCAGGCGACCAACGTGCCGCCGGAACTGGTCGACGTGCTCCGCGGTCTCATCATCCTGTTCGTAGCCATGCCGGAGTTCTTCCGGCTCGTCGGCAGACGGGTGACGGCCGCCGGCGGACGCTCCGGGCGGACCGTCGCCACGGACGGCGGTACCGCGGTGGAGGGAGACGGGGGGGATGACGGAGGTGATCGCGGTGAGTAACGAGACGTTCGACCCGGTCGGTCGCGTCCGCGACCTCTCCGCGCGGGGGTACATCGCGCTCGCGGCGCTCGCGACGCTCGCGGCGCTCGCGCTCGCCGGGACTCTGTTCCCCGCCAGCGTCGCGGGCGTGCTGTACGCCGTTCTGACCAGACCGAGCACGGTCGAGGCGACGCTGCGCCTCTCGGTGCCGATCTGTCTGGCCGCCCTCGGCGGCATCTTCGCGGAGAAGAGCGGCGTGATCAACATCGGCCTCGAGGGGTTGCTCATCGTCTCCGCGTTCGCCGCCGTCTACGGGGCGGACGTGACGAACGGGAACGTCTGGGCCGGAATGGCGATCGGCACCCTCGCGAGCGTGCTGCTCGCGGCCGTCTTCGCCGTCGTCTGTATCGAGTTCCGCGCGGATCAGATCATCGCCGGGCTGGCGATCTGGCTCGTCGCGCTCGGGTTCGCCCCGTTCGCCGCCCAGGTCATCTACGATTCGAAGAACGTCGACCCGTCGAACGTCCCGACGCTGCCCGAGTGGCAGGTCGCGGGGTTCGACCTGAGCGCGTCGGTGTACCTCATGTTCGTCGCGGTGGCCGTCGCGTGGTACGTCCTCAACCGAACCGCCTTCGGCCGGTGGGTCGTCGCGAGCGGCGAGAACCCGAAGGCGCTCGACACCGTGGGCGTGAGCGTCCATCGGATCCGCTACGCCGCGGTCCTGCTCTCCGGCGTGTTCGCCGGTGTCGGCGGCGCGTCGCTCTCGCTCGGCCTCGGCACGTTCATCGGCGGCGGGCAGACGATGGTCGGCGGTCGCGGGTTCATCGCCATCGTGGCGTACCTGTTCGGGAACTACAACCCGATCGGGGCGTTCCTCTCGACGTTCCTGTTCTCCGGCCTCCAGTCCGTGCAGACGCAGCTCCAGTTCGGCGGGATCGCCGTCTCGGATACGCTCATCCAGACGATCCCGTACCTCACGGTGATCGTCGTGCTGGCGCTCGTCGGTCGGACGCGGATCCCGAAGGCCGCCGGCGAGCACTACGAGTCCGGCGAGGACTGACGGCAGACGGCGACGGCGTCCGTCGTCTCCGTCGTCCGCCGCGGCGGAGGCTATTTCCCCCGGCACCGTGAACGCCAGCCATGGACGCGACCGGACTCGTCGAACTCGCCCGGGAGGCCCTCGCGGACGCCTACGTCCCCTACTCAGGGTACCGCGTGGGTGCCGCACTCGAGACCGCCGACGGCACCGTCTACACTGGCTGTAACATCGAGAACGCGAACTACTCGAACTCGCTGCACGCCGAGGAGGTCGCCGTCGCCGAGGCGGTCAAGAACGGCCACGCCGAGTTCACGCGCATCGCCGTCACCTCCGGCGCGCGGGACGGCGTCACCCCCTGCGGGATGTGCCGGCAGACGCTCGTCGAGTTCTGCGGGGAGGACCTCCCGGTGCTCTGTGACGAGGGCGATTCGATCCGCGAGTACGCGCTCGGCGACCTCCTCCCGAACGCGATCTCGCTCGACACGCTCGAGGCCGCCGGCGAACGGTAGCGCGGTAATCCCCCGGCTATTTGTCCGCCGCCCCGGAACGACGGACATGAGCGACGCAGACGACGTGCAGTACCACATCGAGGCGGGGCCGGGCGACGTCGCCCGGACGGTCCTCCTCCCGGGGGACACCGAGCGAGTGGATCGGATCATCGCCGGCTGGGACACCGCAGAGGAGGTCGCCTCCCACCGCGAGTACCGCACCGTCACCGGGACGTACGAGGGGACGCCGATCTCCGTCACCTCGACGGGTATCGGGAGTCCGTCGGCCGCGATCGCCGTCGAGGAGCTCGCGGAGGTGGGCGCGGACACCTTCGTCCGCGTCGGTTCCTGCGGCGCGATCCAGCCCGGGATCGAGATCGGCGATCTCGTCGTCTCCTCCGGCGGCGTCCGGCAGGAGGGGACCAGCGCGGCGTACGTCCGCGAGACGTACCCCGCGGTCGCCGACCACGAGGTCGTGACGGCGCTCGTCGCCGCCGCCGAGCGCCTCGGCTACGACTACCACGTCGGGCTCACTGCCTCGACGGACTCCTTCTACGCGGGACAGGGCCGCCCCGGCTTCGGGGGGTACGTCACCGCCGAGGGGACGGCGCTGTTCGAGGAGATGCGCGACGCGAACGTGAAGAACTTCGAGATGGAGGCGAGCGCGATCTTCACGCTGGCGAACGTCTACGGGCTCCGCGCGGGGGCGGTGTGCGCGGTCTACGCGAACCGCGTGACCGACGAGTTCCGGGTCGAGGGGCAGCGCCGCGCCGTCGAGACGGCGAACCTCGCGGTCCACCTGCTCGCGCGGATGGACGCCGTCACGGCCGAGGCGGGGGCCGACCGCTGGCACGCCGGGCTCTCGCTCGACTGAGCGCCATCCGACAGACCTTTGTCACTCGTCCCCGCACCACACGGAGATGACCGAACTGCGCCGTACCGCGTGGGGGATGGCCGAGGCGGCCGAACGGAACGTAGAGCGCATCTCTATCGAGGACGTTCGCGAGGTGTACGACGACGAGGACGTGACGCTCCTCGACATCCGCGACGTGCGCGAGCTGTGGATCGAGGGGACGATCCCGGGCGCGAAGCACGCGCCGCGCGGGATGCTCGAGTTCTGGGCGGACCCCGAGACGAAGTACTACCGGGACTACTTCGACCCGCGGCGGCGCTACGTGTTGTTCTGTAACGAGGCGGGCCGCTCGGCGCTCGCCGCCGAGCGCCTGCGCGAGATGGGTTTCGAGGACGTGGCCCACCTGGACGGGGGGTTCACCGCCTGGCGGGAGGCGGGCTACCCGGTCGAGGAGGTCGAACAGCGCGACTACAAGAACCGGTCCGACGGGTAGGCCGGGCGGGCGAACGGGCGACCCCCCGCCAGGGGTCGCGGGGCGTGGCGTCGAGCACCCGCGAGTGAGGCCGACGGCCGAGCGAGCGGACGCGCCGAACGACCACGGGGAGAGCCGCGGTTCTGGTGGAGGTTTTGCTGCGGCCGCTCGCCTCGCTCCCCGGCAAAACCTCCTGGCGTACAGGCGACGTCGGCACCGCGACCGCTCCGCGGGACGCGACGTCGCACAACCGCGCTCGCCCCGCGGCGACTCTCAGGTCACGGGAAAGTCTGGTCCCGCTCTCAGTTATAAACGTTCGGCAGACTTCGAGCCGACAGCAGCCGCGGTACGCTCCGTGTCATACCGCGAGCGAGTGAAACGAGCGAGCGGCGTTTTTTGGTCCGGACTTTTGCGCCGAGCGGTTCCCGCAGCGAGGTCGAAGACCGAGCGAGGAAACCCGAGGCGTAAAAAGGTGGTCTTACATGTCCGGCCACGCCTTCGCGGCGCGACCGGGGCCGGTGATGGTGTTGATCCAGCGCGAGGCGACCGACTTCTTGAGCGCCTCGGCGGGGAACCCGCCGAACAGCTTCACCGGGAGCGAGAAGCCGTTGACCGGCTTGACGTCGTAGGCGACGGCCTCCTCGCCGACGGAGATGAGCGTCCCCTTGTCGACGTGCTCCCACTCCCTGAGCGGCTGTCCGTTCATCGCGCGCTTTACGTTCTCGCCGACGACCTCGGCCGCCTGCCAGGCCGCCTGTGCGGTGGGCGGGGCGGGGTCGCCGTTCAACTGCTCGACGAGCGCGGAGTCGCCGATGGCGAAGACCCGCTCGTCGCTCGTCTGGAACGTGGAGGAGGTGGTGAGGCGGTGGCTGCGCTCGTCCTGCCCGATGTCGAGGTTCTCCGCGACCCCCTGACCGGTGATGCCGCCGGTCCAGATGAGCACGTCGTACGGCAGTTCCGTGTCGTCGCCGATGTAGACCGTGTCCTCGTCGACCTCCCCGATGAACTCGCCGGTCATGATGTTGATGTCGCGCTCGCGGAGCATCTCGTCGAGCCGTTCCTGGAGTTCGGGTTCGCCCGGCGGGAAGACGCTGTCGAGGCCCTCGACGAGGTGGATGTCGATCGGCGCGCGGTGCCTGTCGCGGAACTCGGCGATCTGGCCGGCGGTCTGGATGCCGGAGAGGCCCGCGCCGCCGACGACGATCTGCGCGCGGTCGCTCCGGGAGGCCTCGCGTGCGGCCTGCTTGACGGCGTCGTGGATCGCGAGCGCGTCGTCGAGCGACTTGAGGGTGTAGGCGTGTTCCTGCAGCCCCTCGATGCCGAAGAAGGCGGTTCGCGAGCCGATGGCGACGACGCAGTAGTCGTAGTTGACGGTCGTTCCGTCGTCGAGTTCGATCTCGCGGTCGTCGGTGTCGATGCCGGTGACCTCCGCCTGGATGAAGCGGGTCGAGGGGGCCTTGATCTCCTCGACGGGGATGGCGATCTTCTCCTTGACCGACGGATCGCTGATGACGCGGTGGGCCTCGTGGAGCACGAGGTGGTAGTCCACGTCGGAGATCCAGGTGAGGTCGACCCGGTCACCGAGGTTCTCTTCGATACTCTTGACCGCGCCGGCCCCGGCGTACCCGGATCCGAGGACGACGACGTTTTCCGTCATGTCCACCCCTCCAACCCCCTCGGATACAAAGGCTTTGGAACGGTTATCGGCACTCTCGCCGTGGTATTCGGTCGCAAACGGACTCTCGAACCGACGGGTCGAGCGGGAGCGATAGTCGGGTAGCGGGGCGAACTCCGTCCCGGCTCAGTGCTCGGGCGCTTCCTCGCCGGACGGGGCTTCCATGCCGGTCGTCGAGACGATGAGGACGTTGTTCGTGTCGTCCTTGCCGTCGAGGACGCCCTCGATGCGGAGTTTCGAGCGCGGCGTCGGGCCGACGACGACGGTGTCGCCCTCGTGGAAGTCCTTGATGGAGCCGTGCAGGCGGATCTCGGCGCGACAGAGCTCGGGGTGGTGGACGCTCGTCAGGTCGATCTCCTGGACGTTCGCCCCCGAGACGCGCTCGCCGTTGTGGTAGAAGGGGACGTCCGCCGGTTCGTCGAGCTGCTCGAGTTCGAGCGCCTCGTAGGCCGTCGCCGTCGGTTTGTACCCGCCCTTCGGTCCCGGGACGCCCTCGACCAGCTGGAGCGCCTTCAGGCTCTGCATCTGGTTCCGGATGGTGCCCGGGTTACGGTCTACCTTCGCCGCGATGTCCTCGCCCTTTACAGCTCGCTCCGAAACCCCATACAGGTTGATGAGTTCCTGCAGTATCTCCCGCTGGCTCGAGGTGAGTTCGATTGATGACATAGCTTATCATTTGAAACTGCTCGCCATAAGTCCGACGGTGAGACGGGCGCAAGGCGGTATTACTTAGTGTTCCGACATGGGGAAGGGAGTATGGACGGCAAGCGAGTCCTCGTGACGGGTGGTGCCGGTTTCATCGGGTCGAACCTCGCAAACTACCTCGCGGCGTCGAACGACGTCGTCGCGGTCGACGACCTCTATCTCGGCACGCCCGACAACCTCGACGACGGCGTCGAGTTCGTCGAGGCGAGCGTTCTCGACGACGACCTCCCCACCGACGTGGACGTCGTCTTCCACCTCGCCGCGCTCTCCTCGTACAAGATGCACGAGGAGAACCCTCGCGTCGGCGCACGGGTGAACGTCGAGGGGTTCGTCAACACCGTCGATCAGGCCCGCGAGGACGGCTGTGACACGGTCGTCTACGCCTCGACCTCCTCGATCTACGGGTCGCGCACGGAGCCCTCCCCCGAGTCGATGCCCGTCGAGGCGCACACGGGCTATGAGGCCTCGAAGCTCGCGAGAGAGCGCTACGGCGAGTACTTCTACAACCACTACGGCGTGCGGTGTGCCGGACTGCGCTTCTTCTCGGTCTACCAGGGCTTCGAGAGCGGTAACGAGGAACACAAGGGCGAGTACGCGAACACGGTCGCGCAGTTCACCCACCAGATCGCGAACGGCGAGCGGCCCGTCCTCTTCGGCGACGGCTCCCAGACGCGCGACTTCACCCACGTCGACGACGTCGTCCGCGGGATCGAACTCGCCGCCGACCACCGCCTCCGCGGGATCTACAACCTCGGAACGGGCGTGAGCTACTCGTTCAACGAGATGATCGACATGATCAACGCCGAACTCGGCACCGACGTCGAACCGGAGTACGTCGAGAACCCCCTCCCGGTGTACGTCCACGACACGAAGGCCGACGCGACGAAGATGCGGGAGGCGACCGGCTGGGAGCCGCGGATCGACTTCGAGGAGGGCGTCGCGCGGGTCTGCGCTCCCTACAGATGACCAGAACGGAGCGACAGCGGTCCCGCACCTACTCCGAACGGAGGCGATCGGTGAACTGCACCTCGACGAGCACCGACCGTCCGGTCGCCTCCTCGATCTGCCGATCCAGGTCGGCGGCGAGCAGCGGGTAGCTCTCGCCCGCCGGGCGCGACACCACCACCGTCACCTTCGGCTGCTGGCCGAAATACTCGACCGTGCTGAGCTCGGTCTGCACCTGCGACACCTCGAGCTGTCGGTACTCCGGTCCCTCGATCACGGCCGACACGCCCTCGTTGACGTCGTTGTTGTACGCGACCTGGTCGGCGACCAGCCCCCCGGCGAGCGCGAACGTCCCGACGAGGAGGAGAAACGCCCCCGCGAGCGACGCGTACCGGCGGGCCCCTCGCACGCCGCCGGTCCACCCGTCGGGCCGGTAGCCGAGGTACCAGAGGACGAGGAACCCGGCGAGGTTCACCGCGACGGCGTTGACGACGAGCAGGAGGAACGCGCCGAGCGCGACCGAGGGTAACCCCCACGCGACGCCGATGCCGACGGCCGCCGCGGCGGGGATGAGCGCCGCCGCGATCATCACGCCCACGAGCGAGACGGGGAGCGCGGTGGCGAGGCCGAACGCCCCGGCACCGCCCGCACAGAGCGCGACGGACAGGGACAGCAGTCCGGGAGAGATGCGCTTGGTGATCTGGTTCACCGTCGAGACGTCGAGGACGGCGGTGACGAACTGACCGGTCTTGAGCGCGTAGCCGAACGCGAACGCGGCGACGACCGCCAGCCCGAGGCCGAGCGCCTGTGACTTCAGCCCGAGCCAGGTCATCCGGCGGTCGTCGAGCGCCATGCCGACGCTCGCGGTCATCGCCGACCCGACCTGCGGCGCGATGACCATCGCGCCCACCACGACCGCCGGCGAGTCGAGCAGGAGGCCCGCCGCGGCGACGATGGCGCTGAACACCGTCATCGAGTAGTAGGTGAGCGCGCCGCGGTGCATGTCGAACGCCTTCGCGCGGATCTCCTCGGTCGCGACGGCGTCGTCCTCCTCGACGCCCGCGACGAAGCGGTCCTCGAGGTCCTCGAAGTTGGCCGTCTTCGCCGTCTCCGCGCTGGCGATGACGGTGTACTGTCCGTCGTCGAACCCCGCCTCGCGGAGCTTCCCCAGGACGAACCCTACCGCCTGGGTCGGTAGCGGGAACTCCAGCAGCGCCGTCTCCCCGTCGTCGCTGGCGTCGCGCGTGAGCACGAAGTCGACGTTCTCCGCCTCCAGCACCGACACCGCCTCGTCGCACCTGGCGCGGGGAACGACCAGCTTGATCAGCCGCATGTACGGACACTCCCTCGACGGAGGGGTATAGTCGTTCTCCGTTCCGTCGCGTCGAATTCCGTTACATACTCGACGACGGTAGTGTTCGAACGTGGAGGGGGTCGCCGGTCGGGGTCGAACCGCGGTCCCTAAACCGACCGGCGGAGTACGCCCCGACATGTCACGACCCGTCAAGATCATCGGCGCGCCGATGGACCTCGGCGCGGACCGGCGAGGGGTGGACATGGGTCCCTCCGCGATCCGGTACGCGGGGCTCGCCGAGACGATCGGCGCGCTCCCGCGCGCCTGCATCGACGTCGGCGACCTCCCGGTTACCCACCCGGAGCAGGGGGACCCCGACGCCTCACCCGAGGGAGGACGGGCGAAGTACCTCTCGGAGGTCGAGTCCGTCTGCGTGGGGCTCGCCGAGGAGGTCGCCGCCACGCTCGAGGAGGACGCCGTCCCGCTCATACTGGGGGGCGATCACTCCATCGCCATCGGGAGCCTCAACGGGAGCGCCCGGACGGGGGACGTCGGCGTCGTCTGGTTCGACGCCCACGGCGACTTCAACACGCCCGCCACTTCCCCCAGCGGGAACGTCCACGGGATGCCCCTCGCGGCCGTCCTCGGGGAGGGCGAGTTCGCCGACGCCGAGTGGGCGCGCGCCCCGACCGTCGCTCCCGAGAACGTCGCCCTCGTGGGCGTCCGCAGCCTCGACGACGCGGAGCGCGAGGCCCTGTCCGACACCGACGTCACCGTGTTCACGATGACCGACATCGACGAGCGCGGCGTCATCGACGTGACCGAGGAGGCGCTCGACGTCGCCGGGCGCGGGACCGACGGCGTCCACGTCAGCCTCGACCTCGACTGGCTCGACCCGGACGAGGCACCCGGCGTCGGCACGCCCGTCCGGGGCGGCGTCACCTACCGCGAGGCCCACGCCGCGATGGAGGTCGTCGCCGAGTGCGACCTGCGCTCGCTCGAGGCCGTCGAGGTGAACCCCATCCTCGACCAGCACAACCGCACCGCCGAACTCGCGGTCGAACTCGTCGCGAGCGCGCTCGGCAGGCGGATCATCTGATCCCCGATCGCCGTCCTCGACTCCCCCGGAAGCGGGCGTCGGTCGACGCGCTCCACCGTCCGCGTGGGCGACCGGTGGCTACATCACGGTCGGCGGCGACCCTCCGGACGAAGGATGACCGACCGACGGGCGGTGCGAGACACGTACGACCGCATCGCGTCTCACTTCGCACAGACGCGGGAGTACCCCTGGCCCGAGGTCGAGGCGTTCGTCGAGGGAGCGGAGGGCGTGCGAACGGCGCTCGACCTCGGCTGCGGGAACGGGCGGCACGCCGAACTGCTCGCCGAGCGCGCCGAGCGCGTCGTCGGCCTCGACCTGAGTCGGGGCGTGCTGGCGACGACCCGCGAGCGCGCCGCGACGCGGGGCTTCGACCTCGATCTCGTGCAGGGCGACGCGTCGAGCCTCCCGCTTCGGACCGACGGCGTCGACCTCGCGGTGTACGTCGCCGCGTTACACCACCTCCCGTCGAGGGCGCTCCGCCGGGCCAGCCTGGACGACCTCGCGCGGGTGCTCGCGCCCGACGGCCGGGCGCTCGTGAGCGTCTGGAGCGTCACCCATTCGACGTTCGACGCGACCGAGGGTTTCGATACGACCGTCGGCTGGACGCTCCCCGGCGGCGAGGTGGTCGAGCGCTACTACCACGTCTACGACCCCGAGGAGTTCGATCGAGACGTGCGCGAGAGCGCGCTCGCCGTCGAGCGGTGCTACGAGAGCGGGGGAAACTGTTACGCAGTCGTTATGTCTACGCGCCGATCGCCCGGATAAACCGCTCGTTTATCTCCGGTGTCCCGACGTGGGTGCGTCTATCGGGGCTTGCTGCGGCGACGAGAAACGGTCGTTACCGTCGGCATTAACGGTCGAGAAGCGCGATACTCATCCTACGAGAGGGGGGATCCTACCCTACTTATTCGTCAGGCACCGGCAGGCAGAAGCGGAACCTTCCGGGATACGCTGCTAACGAATACCCATGGAAGACCCGCTTGCCCACATCGATCCGCCGCCCGGGTGGACGTGTGAGGCAGATCCGCACGGAGAGGAACTCCGGTTCCGCCACGAGACGGAACCGGTAGTCATCACCGTGGAGCGCTGTCGCGCCGACCACCACGTCCTCGGGGACGCCGACATGTGGAAGGGCACGGTCTCTCACGGCTTTCCCGACGCGCGGAACGAGACGACGTTCCACACCGCACCGACGATCGAGAGCGTGCTCGATCGTCTCCCACTGGTGTTCCGCCAGTTCGACGAGACCGGAGCGATGGCGAGTACGCCGTCCGGACGATATCCCGTTCGCACCGGCCGTCCGTCGTCCCGCTGGCTGGAACTGCGACACTGAGGTACGAATCGATGCAAGTACCTGATACGGACGTCGTGGAGGAGTCGAAGGGCGCGGCGACCGACTCGCTCGCCGGGGTGAACCTGCTCGTGGTGTCGAACCGTCAGCCGTACCGCCACGAGTTCGCCTCCGCGGCCGACGAGGAGGTCGTCGTCGAACGACCTACCGGCGGGTTGACCGCCGGGCTGGATCCGGTGATGCAGTCCACGGAGGGGACGTGGATCGCGTGGGGCGACGGCGAGGCCGACGAGGCGGTCGCGGACGACGACGACTGCGTCGTCGTCCCGCCCGAGGACCCCGCGTACACGCTCAGACGGATCTGGCTCGACGAGGAGGCGGTCGACGAGTACTACTACGGGTACAGCAACCAGGGGCTCTGGCCGCTGTGTCACTCCGCCCTCACGAAGACCCGCTTCTCACAGCGGTTCTGGGACACCTACCGGGCGGTGAACGAGCGCTTCGCGGCCGCGGTCGCGGAGCAGTGCGCCGGCGACCGGTCGTGGGTCTGGTTCCACGACTACCACCTGGCGCTTGCGCCTCGCATGCTCCGCGACCGCGGGGAGTCCGAGGCGCTGCTCGCGCACTTCTGGCACATCCCGTGGCCCGGCCCGGACGTGTACCAGGCCTGCCCGCAACGTCGAGAACTGCTCGACGGACTGCTGGCGAACGACCTCCTCGGCTTCCACGTCGATCGGTACGTGGAGAACTTCCTCGACTGCGTCGAGGATCTGTTGGAGGGGGCCGTCGTCGACCGGGAGAACGACGCGGTCCGGTACGACGGTCACCGGACGCTCGTCCGGGCGTTCCCGATGGGGGTGGACGCGGAGCGCATCGACCGTCAGAGCGCCTCCGACGAGGCCGCGGGCTTCTGGTGGGAGTTCGCCCGCGAACACGACCTCGTCGATCCGGAGCGACAGCTCGTCCTCGGGGTCGACCGCCTCGACTACGCGAAGGGCATCCTCGAACGGTTCGACGCGCTGGAGCGGCTCTGGGAGAACCACCCCGAGTGGCGCGGTCGGTTCACCTACGTCCAGAAGGGGACCGAGACGCGCACGGGTATCCGCGAGTACCAGGAGTACCAGAACCGCATCGAGGAGGCCGTCGAGCGGCTGAACGAACGGTTCGGGACGGACGACTGGCGACCGGTCGTTCCGCTCGGAGAGCGGCTCTCCGAGGAGGCGCTGGCCGGCCTCTACCGCCACGCCGACGTCGCGCTCGTGAGTTCCATCCGCGACGGTATGAACCTCGTCGCGAAGGAGTACGTCGCCGCCCAGCGCGACGTGGACGGCGTGCTCGTCCTCAGCCGCCACGCGGGGGCCCACGACGAGCCGACGTTCGCCGAGAACGTCCTCACCACCGACCCGCTCGACACCGACGAGTTCGCGGAGACCATCCGGACGGCGCTGTCGCTCCCCCGGGAGGAGCGCCGCCAGCGCATGGAGCGACTCAGGCGACACGTCCGGACGTACGACCTGTCGTGGTGGATGGACGCCGTCTTCGAGGCGATGAACGCGATAGAGTCGGAGTCCCGTCGCCTCCACGACCGATGACGACTGACGAGTGGCTGTCGGCCGGAGAGTCGCGCTCGGCGTCGGACCCGGAATCGGAGTCGGAGGCGGAGGCCGAATCGGGGGCGGGGGTCCCCTCGCTGTGGAGTATCTCGGACGCCGTGGCCGACCGCCTGGCGGACGCGGAGGGGCTCCTCGTCTGTCTCGACTTCGACGGGACGCTCGCTCCGATCGTTCCGCGACCCGAGGAGGCCGCGATCCCCGCGGCGACCCGCAAGCGGATACGGGCGCTCAACGCGCTCGACGGCGTCCAGGTCGCCGTCGTCAGCGGGCGCGCGCTGACCGACGTCCGCGAGCGCGTCGGCCTCGACGGCCTCGTCTACGCCGGCAACCACGGGCTGGAACTCGAACGCGGGGGGGATCTCACCGTTCACCCCCTCGCGTCGGCGTCGCGTCCCGCGCTCCGGCGCGCCTGCCGCGCCATCCACGCCCGCCTGGGGACCATCCCGGGCTGTCGGGTGGAGGACAAGGGCGTGACCGCGACGGTCCACTACCGCGACGCCGCCGACGCCGCCGTCCCCGCCATCGAGGAGGTCGTCTCGACCGTCGCCGGGGCGGAATCGCTGCGCGTCACCGACGGGAAGGCCGTCTTCGAGATCCGCCCGCGCATTCCCTGGGGGAAGGGGCGGATCGTCTCGCTGCTCGCGGCCGAGGTGGGCGGCGGCTGGCTGCCGATCTACGTCGGCGACGACACCTCCGACGAGGACGCCTTCGGCGTTCTCGCCGACGGCGTCGGCATCGGCGTCGTCGTCGGCTCGCCGTCCGCGACGGCGGCCGCCGCGCGCCTCGACGACCCGGACGACGTCGCGACGTTCGTCGGCTGGCTGACGGCGCGATGGGCGGACCGTCCGGTCGAGGTGATCGACGCGGAAGGGAAACGCCCTTAACGCGAGCCGCGAAAGCCTCGAGTACGCATCGGCGGTTCCGCGCGCGACGGGGCGGCGGGTGCGGGAGACGCGCACCGATAGTCTAGTGGTAGGACATGGGCCTTCCAAGCCCATAGCCCGGGTTCGAATCCCGGTCGGTGCACTTCTGCGAGGAACGACGGTGACGAGCGAAGGCACTCCGCCGGCGATTCGAATCAGGGAGTGAAGCGTGTCGACTAGCGGAGCGACCGCGGTTCATCAACGAGGTGGCCGTCCGCGAGCACGACCGCCCGCTTTCCGAGATACCACCGGCGGTCGTCTGCGAACACTACCACGAGCTCTACGACGTGCACGTTCCGGCGCTCGCGGCCGTCGGCGTGCTCACCTACGATCAGGAGCGGGACCTGGTCGCGCTCGACGGCTACGGCCCCGCACAGACCGCCCTCGACGAAGCCCACCTGCTCGCCTACGCCCCCCACCGACCCCCCGAGGACCGAGACGGCCTCCCGATCGAAGCTCGAACGTCTCCTTTTCAGCGACCCGCGGGCCGTTCCGATGACAACGACTATGTGACCCTCGTGCTATCGTCACGCATGGACGATGTCTTCGTCGCGCAGTTGATGTCCTCGATCACGTACACCGTCTCCCCCGACACGCTCGTGGAGGACGCGGCGCAGACGATGCTCGCGAACGACATCGGGTCGGTCGTCGTCACCGACGCCGACAACCGCGTCGCGGGGATCCTGACCACCACCGACTTCGTCCGGATCGTCGCCGAGAGCCATCCGAAGGCCGAGACCGCCGTCTCGGCGTACATGACCGCGGACGTAATCACCACCACGGCGCAGACGCCGGTCCGCGACGCCGCGGACGAGATGATCGAACACGGCTTTCACCACCTGCCCGTGGTCGACGAGACGGAGGGCCTCATCGGGATGATCACCACGTCCGACCTCACGGCCTACGTGTCTCACGTCCAGACGCCCGACCCATCGTAGCGGCGAGGCGAGGTGGGCCGCGACCGGCGTGTCACGCGCTACCGCGAGTCCCCCACGACTTAACCGTGCCTACTGCATAGAGCAGGTGTGAGCGAGGAATCAGGGCGTCGGAACCTCCGCATGCCCAACAGCGATCAAGTGTTCGCCGTCGTGACCGAACATCTCGGCGGAAACCACGTCCGCCTCCACTGCGAGGACGGCAAGACGCGACTCGGACGGATCCCCGGGCGAATGAAGTACCGGATCTGGATCAACGAGGACGACGTGGTCCTCGCCGAGCCGTGGGACTGGCAGGACGAGAAGGCGACCATCGAGTGGCGCTACACGGGACAGGACGCCGCGCAGCTCCGCGCCGAGGGTCACATCCAGTGACATCGCTGCCGATCTGAGCATCGAAACGCCGGACGCTACATTCTAGCCGCGGTCGAAGCGATAGACGCCATCGGATAGTCTACACGCTCTACGTACGTATCCAGCGCGTCGTACCGCACGGTACCGCGTGCAGTGTGGGTCGGAAGAATTCGGCCAGTTCGCTACGATCGTCTCAGTCGGCGTTCGGAGGCGCGGCCTCGGTGGACTGTCGCGCGCCGTTCGACCCTCGGGTCGGGTTGAAGGGGTGCGGCGAGCGGATCGCCGCGATGAGGCTCCACATGATCCCCGTGAGGAACGCCCCGGCCGCCGAGAGGGTCATGCCGAGGGAGAAGAACGTGACGCCGTAGACGATCCCGATCGTCGCCGACGGGGCGCTCGTCCCGAGCGGCACGTTCGCCATCGAGTCCCGCAGGGTGGGGACGAGGACGAACAGCGAGGAGACGCTTCCCGCGAGGAAGATCAGATCCTGCCACATCACTCTTCCACCTCAGCGTGTGCTACTGCCGTGTGCCAATCGTATCGTGCCATCACCTAGACGGAGGAGATACGCTACTGAAAAGATTTACTCATTGTTGCGTAAATACTTTCATTACGGTTCTATTTGCCACCACGTGACGCACTTCCGTACCGCTTGGATCCGAGGCGGGGCGCGAGTGAGGCGACCTCGATCGTCCCCGCGTGACGTCGCGCATCGGTTCGATCCGGCGGACACGACACAGCCTCCCCGCCGGCGGTCCTCGTTCGCCGCTGTGCCCGGCGTCGGACGGTCCCGGTGGCGGTCAGTCCGCTCGGGCCGGCGCGGCGATACCGTCGGGATCGGCGGTGTACATGAACGCGAAGACGCCGCTGGCCAGGGCGATCAGTCCCGCCGCGAGCGCGAAGGCCGTGAACACGCCGCTCGCGTCCCAGACGACGCCGACGGTCACCGGGCCGGCGACCTGACCGACCTTCCAGGCGATCGAGCGCAGCGACATGCTCGCGGCGACGGCGTCGAACCGCTGGCCCTCCTCGACGAACAGCGCCATGCTCGCCGGGAGGCGGACGCTGTCGGCGACGCCACAGATCCCGTAGGCGGCGAACAGGACGAAGAAGGCGGGCGGCAGGGCCCGTCCGGCGACGGCGACGCTCGGCAGCACGCCCTCCGCGTGGCCCGCGAGCGGGATGACGAGCGCGCCGACCGCGTAGAGCAGCGCCCCGGCGAACACGAAGCGGTGTTTGTTCCCGACGCGATCGGTGAGTCCGCCGACGAACCCCTGCGTGAGCCCCTTCGTGACCTTCCCGCCGGCGAGGATGCCGCCGACGAGAAACGGGCTCATCCCGAACGCGTTGTGCGCGTAGATGGGCAGGAAGAGCAGGACGGCCATCTTCCCGAACGAGAGGCCGAAGCGAAAGACGACGAGCGCGCGGACGGTCGATCGCCCCACGAGTCGCCTGATCGTCTCCAGCCCGGTCGCCTCCTCGGGATCGGTCCGGCCGCCGGGGTTGTCCCGGAGGAACGAGTAGAGCAGGAGGAACGCCCCCGTGGAGACGACCGTGAGCGCGCCGTACGTCGCGCCGAACCCGTAGACGGCCAGCAGGTACCCCCCGACGAGGTCCCCCGCGAGCGAGGAGAACGCCCCGACCTGGTTGTAGGTGCCGAGCCACTGGCCGCGCTCGCCGGACGGGCTGATCTCGCCGACGACGGTCGTTCCGGTGATCCACAGCAGGCTGGCGCTCACCCCCTGCAGGACGCGCACGAGGATGACGTCGACCACGCCGGAGACGAGCCAGAAGCCGACGAAGACGACGACGTTGAGCGCGAGCCCCGCCAGGAGGTAGCGCTTCGCGTTGCCGGTGTCGATCTTTCGCCCGAGCGGGAGGACGATGAGCAACTGGGCGAGCGCGAAGGCCGTCCCGAACAGCCCCTCGACGGTGCTGGTCGTGTGGAACTGGTCGGCGTAGAGCGCCAGCGCGATGGCGATCGTCGAGTACGCCTGCGCGCGGGCGAAGGCCGTGCCGCTCAGCGCGAGGAACTCGCGGTCGCGGAGTACGCTCAGTGACCCCCCAGACACGTTGCCCGTACCTCCGTGCGCGAGTCGTTTAAGCCCATCACTCGCGGAAGTGAGTGAAACACGGTACCGCAGTGCAACGAAGGTGCGAACAGGTGACACCGGGCATCGGTCGCCGTGACCGGTCGCCGGGATCGGACGCCGGACACGGACACCGGGCACGGACGCCGGACGATCGCGAGGGGACGCGTCACGCTACCGCGGTACCCCCCGCGGCGACGGGTCACAGTGATTATCGTAAGTCACCACAGAAACCTCGCCACACGGCGTTACGAGAATCCCCGAATAGTTACGATAATCACTATCAGGTCATACGTCGGGTGGCCCCGTCATCGCACGAGAACGTTCGCCCGACTCAGAGTTCGATGCGCTCGACGAGTCGGTCACCGCCCTCGTGGACGTTGATGGCCACGATTCGGATGTCGTCCTCGATGAGCGAGTCGTGGAGCTTCGACTTCAGCAGTTCGTCCACCTGGTAGACGCCCGCGGCGTCGGTCATCTCGATCTCGACGAGTACCGGGAAGCTGTCGCCCTCGCGCAGGGTGACCGTCTGGATCGCCTGGCTGGAGAGCGTGTTGATGCCGCGGCCACCCTTCTCGTAGGGGATGCGCGAGCGCCCGCGCTCCATGTCGAGCGCGTCGGCGACGCGGACGACGCCCGCCTCGCGCGTGAGCGGCTGTTCCTCGGTGTGGTGACACAGGATGGCGTGGAGCACCTCACCCTTCACGCGGACGCAGTCGGCGAGGTCGTAGAACTCGGGCAGGATCCGGTCGAGGACGTCGGCCGCGAGCGGGATGGAGTAGTAGGGGTGCTCGTCGCGGTGGACGACGTGGCCGATGTCGTGAAGCTGAGCGGCGAGTGCGATGATGACGCCCTCGTCGGCCTCATCCAGGTCCTGCTGGCTCGCGCCGTTGAACTCGACGCCGCCGGCCTTGAGCAGATCGTACAGACAGAGCGCCCGGTTGCGCACGATGGCGATGTGCTTGCGCCCGTGGTCGTTGTAGCCCTTGCGGTCGACGGGGTTGACGTTCTGCGCGTCGAGGTACGTCTGGATCTCCTCGTCCCGGTCCATGTACGCGAGGACCTCGTTCAGGCGCTCGTCGGGGAACGCATGCTCGGCGTCGGGGTCGTAGGTCCGGCCGCCGTTGCCGCGGTCTGCTGTACTCATGTGTAGGGACCTAGACGGCCGCGAGAAAATGACTTTGGCTATCGGCGGGCGCTCTGCTGGGGGATAGCTTCGACGGGTCTACGCGGCCGCGACGGCCGCGTCCTCGACCTCGTCGTAGTCCGGTTCGACGCCCGGATCGTCGCTGACCCACGCGTAGGTGACCTCGCCGTCCGCGTCGATGACGAACACGGCGCGCTTCGCGATGTCCTCGACCCCGAGTTCCTCGAAGTCCATCGAGACGTCGTACTGCTCGACGAGTTCGTCGTTGGCGTCGCTGATCAGCGGGAAGGTGAGGTCGAGTTCGTCGTGGAAGGCGTTGAGCGCGAACGGGGAGTCGACGCTCACCCCGTACAACTGGACGTCCTGCTCGGAGAAGGCGTCGATGCGATCGCGGAAGGTCGCCAGTTCGTGCGAGCAGACGCTCGTGAACGCGCCCGGGAAGAACGCGAGGACGACGGGACCGTCGTCCAGCGCCTCCGACAGGGTGAACGTCTCGATGTCCTCTCCGGTCGCGAGCGGTGCGGTGAAGTCCGGTGTCGTGTCTCCTACGTCGACCATGTACACCTCCGCGTACGGACGAATCGTACATAAGATCGGCTACTCGTTCCGAGCAAAAGGCCTATAATCGGCAGTTCGTAAAGGACAGTATACATGGCAACCACCGTAGTACCGCTGTTTCCCGGGATACCGGGGGGGCCGGAACTCCTGATCATCCTCCTCATCATCATCGTGCTGTTCGGCGCGAACAAGCTCCCGCAGCTCGCCCGCTCCAGCGGGCAGGCGATGGGCGAGTTCCAGAAGGGCCGCGAAGAGGTAGAACAGGAACTCCAGCAGATGCGCGAGAGCGGTACGACGTCCGACAGCGACGACGAGACGACCGAGGACACCGCGACGACGTCGGTCACGGAGCCCGAGACCGAGGCGGAGTACGGGACGGAAACCGAAACCGAGGCGGAAACCGAAAAGCAGAACTGATTTTTTCTCTCCCCGGGGACTTCTCGTGGGGCGTGTGGCCTAGTGGACAGGGCGAGAGGTTCCTAACCTCTCGATCGCGGGTTCGAATCCCGTCACGCCCGCTGTTGTGCCGAACGAAGTGAGGCCAACAACGAACCGTACGGATTCGCAACCGCTCCGGAACGATAGCGACGCCGTCGAAAAGACAGGAACGGCGGCGGACTCGTCGTGGGCACGGTTGACGGTACGTCCGCCGATGAGCATGAGAGGGGTCGGATGGCACACGATTTGGTTACGTCACCCCTCGTTTCGAAGATAGCTACCTATCTGCATATGCGTGTCGCCTGCTGGTGCCGTCTGCGCCGCCGGAACTGTCGAATTCAGGGTAACGTACCGCAGTTCGACCAGTCGCGGGAGAGGGTGGAGCCGGGCCGACCTCGAGACTATAGCAGCCCCGACGAGGCGGCGCGCGGATTGACGAACGCGCGCCCGGGTCCCGTCGGCGAACGGTTTTCCGGCGTCCGATCCCATCAAAACGAGACGAATGACGAAATTAACCGCCAATAGCGAGCCATAATCGCTGAAAAGAACACAAGAATATCGTCGAGTTCAGCTATTTTAGCAATATAGCTTAATACCGCCTGTATTAAAAACCTCCGCATGAGCACTCTCGTGACCGGGAGTCTGTCGGCGGACTCGTTCGCCCTCGCGGAGACGTTCGACGCCGTTCCGGACCTCGCATTCGAGTGTGAACGGATGGCCGCGGCGGAGGGCGCGCCCGCGTCGCTCCTCTGGATGCGGACGGCGCGGCACCCGCGCCTCGCGTCGGCGCTCCGGAACGACCCCGACGTCGAGGAGACCGTGGTCGTCGTGGGCCGGAGCGCCCGTCGACTCTATCGGGTGTGGTGGCGGCCCGATGTCACCGCCAAACTCGATCGGCTGCTGCGGAACGACGCGATCCTCCTCAAGGCGTGGGGGAACGCCGCCGAGTGGACGTTCCGCCTCCTCTACCCG
This sequence comes from Halomarina halobia, assembly GCF_029338575.1. Taxonomy (GTDB): domain Archaea; phylum Halobacteriota; class Halobacteria; order Halobacteriales; family Haloarculaceae; genus Halomarina; species Halomarina halobia. The sequence continues at coordinate 721,338 of NZ_CP119992.1, read as the reverse complement.
TCGCGAGATGCCTGTTCGAACGCGCACGAGCACAACCGGGAATACGACCTGGACTACGACGTCAAACGGATCCAGGACGGCGAGGAGATCCAGACGCTCCCATCGCGGGGACTGACCGACGCGCAACTCGAGGCCCTGCTGATCGCGACGCGCGCGGGCTACTTCGAGGTACCGCGGACCGCCAATCTCGAGGAGGTAGCGGCGGAGCTCGGCATCTCCCACCAGGCGCTCTCCGAACGCCTCCGCCGCGCGCAGGAGACCCTCGTCAGGGAGACGTTCTTCACCGACGACGCGGAGTCTGACCTCGAGGTAGAGCGCCCGCGTCGGGCGTGACCCGGCGTCCATTCGACGCATCTCGGCGGGTCGCCGTATGGGCCGGGCGAGCGCGTATCCGTGCGACGATGCTCGAGGTGTGTCGAGTGCCGATCATGGCCTGCGAGTGCTTCGACGAGTGCGCCCCGCCCTCGGCGTACGTCACGCTCGGCGCGGACGTCGAGGGCTACTACGAGCGATTCGGCCTCGAACGCCCCCGTGACGACCAGTACGGGATGGCCCTGACCGTCGAGTGACGGCGGACCGGCCCGTCGCGCTCAGTGCTCGATTACGAAGACCTCGTCGGCCGTGACGACGACGGCGTACTCATCGTACGCGAACTGCATCGCGGTCACCGCCGGAGGCGTCGCATTCGACGTGGGCTGGAACAGTGCCGTCAGTGCGTCGGGATCGACGTACTCGAACAGCGGATCGAGATCGGTCGCGTCGGTGCCGGTCACCTCGACGAGCGCGTCGATGACCGCATCGATCACCGGATCGCTCGATGCCCAGTCGACCGATGCACGTCCTCTGATGACGCCCGTGTCGTCGTCGGAAATGTATTGTTCTACTGATCTAATCGACATAATGGTATTACTCTGTCCGTGTATATCAAGATATGTGTCCCGTTTCAGCGTTTGAAACTGACGGCGATTTCGGTTCGTAGAGGACTTCACGTTGCCGGATAGCCCGCCGATAGCGACAGACATTACCACACGAGACGGGCCTTCAGGCGAGTCGGACCTATGTATTGGTAATCAATCTCTCATATTACCGATGTCGTGAATCGGGGGTGCACCTGTGACGCGCGGTTGCTCGTTCGACCCGGTTCAGGTACTGGGTTCCGGGCGGGCGTCGGAGTCGGAGACGTCGGGGAAGAGCGCATCGAGGTCGGCGTCCGCGTCCGCGATGGCGTACCTCCCATCCGTGTTCTCGACGACGCCCGCGCTTTCGAGGTGGTGGAGGTGCGCGTACGCCTCGCCGGGGCCGTGGAGGATGTGGATGCTCCTGAGTTCCCCGAAGAGGTGGGCGCTGACCGTCCAGGCGTCGGCGGGGCCGTGCTCCTCGAGCACCGCGAGGACGCGGTCGGTCCGCTCGCGGTGGTGCACGACGATGTCGGCGGCGCGACCGGCGGGGTCGACGATCGGACCGCGGTGTCCCGGCCACGCGCGGGCGTACCCCGATTCGACGATCTCCGAGAGCGTCTCGAGGTAGCGTTCGAGCGGTCGCTCGACGCGGACGTCCGCGCCGCCGACGTTCGGCGTGTAGTAGGGGAGGAGCGCGTCGCCGCTGAACAACTCCGCGCCGGCCGCGCCGGACGGTGCGCGGTACTCGCTCTCGACGGTGAACCCGGAGAGCCCCTTCGTGTGTCCCGGCAGGTGGACGGCGGTGAGTTCGCGGTCGCCGGCCTCGAAGGAGTCGCCCGCCTCGAACGGTTCGACCTCGGCGGGGTCGCCCGCGATGGTCGACTCTCCCCCGAGGAAGTCGAACAGTTCCTCCCGGGGCGCGTCGGGCATCCCCCACGTAGCGAGCAGGTCGCGCTGCCGCGCGGTCATCGCCGCCTGTGCATCCGGGTCCTGCTCGATCAGGGGCGCGTCCGCGCGGTGGGCGCGGACGACTGCGCCGCTCGCCGACTGGATCTCGCCCGCGAGGCCTGCGTGGTCCGCGTGCCAGTGAGTGAGAAGTACCTGCTCGACGTCCTCGAAGGCGAGGCCGCGGGCGTCGAGTCCCTCGTGCAGCTGCCGGCGCGTGTCGGGCGTCGACACGCCCGTGTCGACGAGCGTCGTCACCGCGCCGTCGAGGACGTACGCGTTGTTCAGCCCCTCGAAGGCGGTGTTTCCGAGGCTGATGGCGTCGACGCCCCTCACGCGCGACCACCCGCGACCGACGGGACCGCGCCGACCGTGTCGCCCGCCGAGAGGCGGGTCTTCCCCCCGGCGAGGTCACGAACGTTCTCGCCGTTGACGAGGACGTTGAGGTGGGGGCGGAGTCGACCGTCGCCGTCGAAGACGAGCGACCCCAGGGGGGGGTACTCGTCTGTGACCTCCCGGAGGGCGACCTCGACGGTGGCGGCCGCCGGAACCTCGCGGGCGAGGCGGCGCTCCCCGACCGCGTCGCGGAGCGTCCCGTAGAGTTCGAACTGGACTGACATGCACCACTCTGACGGGCGAACCGATATAACCCCGTCGGCGTGGGCATCGATCTCAAGGCTATCGGCACCCGGTGACAACCGCACGCCCGGAGCGAGTGACGACCCCGACGGCGCGATTTGACGACCTGCCGGCGTTCGTCTCCCTCTCCAGATTGGGCCCCGTCACGAGCGGGAACCACGCCGACCGCTACGCGACCTGATCCCAACGGCGAGCGACCAGCCGAACGTCCGGGTCGAGAGAGCGATGCACGTCTCCGGGAGGACGCGGGGCGGTCGCTCGCCGACGGGATCGTGGCGATCGTCGACCGGACGTGAGTCAGGTCGACGACCCGGCCACAGGTGGGGATGTACTCGCGGACCGGGCGCACCTGCCCGTTCGCACGGGCGCCCGCTTCGTGACGGCGCGTGGGTGTTCCACCCGGTCGGGAGCACACGGTCCGCGAACACAACGCACTCGTCGCGTGGGGATGCAGAAGGCAGTGACGAGTGCAATCTCTCCTTGACGGCCCCGCCGTATAACGGTTGTGTAATGTTATCATTTATCGATCTATGGGTGCCGTACAGTATCGGGGGATCGCGACCACACCTGTACACCACAGTTCGACCACGTCTATCGGTCGTCGGACGCCGGCGCGTCGGAGGGAAAGCGGGGTCGACCGCGGCCGTCCCGAAGTGATCCGGCGAATCGCGGAGCCGGTACTCCGACTCCGATTACGGGAGACAGTTCGCACGAACGACTTGCGGCGATCGAGTCGGCTTGTCGGCCACTGAAACGGCGCGCACACCAATCGCGAGTACGGCGCAGTACGTAGCCGACACCGACGTCGACCGGCGACGGCCGGCCGCCGCCGGAGGCGAGAGAACGCACGGATCGGCGAGAATCCGGACTGGCTCGATAGCGGCGAGGATGGAGTAGGAGATCGCCGGCGCGGAAGCGACGGGCGACCAGCTGTGTGATGCCGGCTTCGCCATCGTCGACACGTGGGGAACCCCCTCCTCGCTGGAAGCGGACGGGAGAAACGAGGAGGAGGACGCGCCGTGGACGTTCTTCTCCGCGCGGCTCGACGCGTGAGCGGGTCGCCCATCCCGGTCCGAAGCTTGCCACACCCGACCCGAATCGACGCGGGGAGGACAGTCCGACCGGTCGTCCTACCTCGGCCCGTCGCCGTCCCCCTCCGACCGCTCTTCCTCCGCATCGCCCGCGCCCTTCCCGCCGTCCCCCTCGACCGCCATCGGCGCGTCGCCCTCGTTCACGCGGATCCCCTTGCCAGCGAGGTGGCGAAGCTGGTGGCGGGCGTAGTCCTCCTCGACCGTGCCGCGCGTGGCGAGGACGTACAGCAGGGCGCTTCCCGCCGGTCGCATCGTCCGGCCGGCGCGCTGTGCGCCCTGCCTGCGCGAGCCGCCGAGGCCGGAGGCGACGACGGCGACCTCCGCGTTCGGCAGGTCGATCCCCTCGTCGCCCACCCGCGAGACGACGAGCACCTCGCGATCGCCGTCGCGGAACTCCCTGAACAGCGCGCTGCGCTCGCCGTGGCGCATCTCGCCGGAGATGAACGGCGCGTCGATCGCCTCGGCGATCGCGCGCCCCTGATCGAGGTACTCGACGAACACCAGCGCCTTCTGCCCGGCGTGGCGGGCGAGCAGCGCGCGCACGGCGTCGACCTTGGCGGGGTTCATCGCGGCGACCTGCCGGCGCTCGTGGCCCTCGCTACTCACGTACTCGTTGCGCGCCATGTCGTCGGCCCACGGGACGTAGCGGATCTCGACCTCCGGCTCCGCGACGAACCCCGCCTCGAACAGCGCCGACCAGTCGGTGCCGATGGGCGGCCCGATGAGCGTGAATATCTCCCGCTCCCGGTCGTCCTCCCGGATGGGCGTCGCCGACAGCCCGAGGCGGTGCTTCGCCTGCAGGTCGGCGGAGCGCCGGAAGACGGCGGATGGTATGTGGTGACACTCATCATACACGATCAGGCCCCACCGCCGCTCGTCGAACAGGGTTCGGTGGCGGTCCATTCCGGCGGTCTGGTAGGTGGCGATCGTCACCGGGCGGATCTCCTTCTCGCCGCCGTGGTACTCGCCGATCTGGTCGGGTTCGAGCGCGGTGTCGGAGAGCAGGCTCCCGCGCCACTGCTCTGCGAGGTCGCGGCTCGGGACGAGGATCAGCGTCTCGCCGCCGACGCTCGCCATCGCGCCCATCGCGGCGACCGTCTTGCCGCTGCCCGGCGGGCCGACGAAGACCCCCGAGCCGCGCTCCTCGAAGCGCTCGACCCAGTGGCGCTGGTAGTCCCGCAGGTCGAGGCGGAGGTCCACGTCCAGCGGATCGCCCGTCTCCAGGTCGCGCTGGTCCTGGACGGGATAGCCCGCCTCGTAGAGGATCCGCTTTACCTCCCCGATCGCCTCGTCGTTGACCCAGCTCTCCGTGTCGGAGACGTCCGCGCGGAGGTGCTCGCCCGGTTCGAGCCTCTGTCGGGCGACGTTGCCCATGAGTTCGGGGCTGGAGGCGGAGAGCAGCGTGTAGCCGTCCGGGTGGGTGACGAGCGCGAACCGCCGGGCGCGGGTCCACTGGCGCTCGACCCACTCCTCCAGGTGGGGCGAGCGTTCGGGGAGCACCCCGCGCATCGTCCGCAGGAGGCCGTCCAGGTGGTCGTAGGGGGCCTGCCAGATGTCCTCCTCGCGGATGCGGTAGATGTACGCGCCGTCGCGGGTGGAGTCCACGAGGTGGGCGAACTGGGCGAGCTGCGCCCGCGTGAACTGTTGGGGATGCTCGACGACGAGTTCGCGCCGGTCGGGGAAGGCGATCACGTGCTCGCGCTCTGCGAGCGCCTGGAGGTGGGTGGGGTACCAGACGACCGGGTCGGCCGTGACGTCGACGCGCTCCGCGCGCCCCGCGCCCGCGAGGGCGTCGAGGCGCTCGACCGCCTCCGCCTGCGAGACGCCGAGGATCCGGGCCGCGTCGCTCGCCGTGACGACCGGGCGACCCAGCTCCTGTATCACCTCGTGAAACCGATCCGCGCTCAACCCCCCCGCCGCGTCGTCTGCCTCGGAGTCGGACTGCTCAGACACTACCGGAAATAGGGCCGCGGTTCCCAAACCGGTTGCGTCCTCGCGCGGCAGCGTTACCTTAGAAGAGTGGTGGACGGATGGCGGCGGCATCGCCAGGCACTGCGTCGAGACGGTTTCACACGTCCAGAAAGCCCCACCCGGCGTTGAATGGGTGGCGGGGCTTTCTGGCTACTCTCGGTCTCCGCATCAGCGGAGTCGACGCTACGGTAACGGTGCCCTCGCGCGACCCGTATACGCTTAAGTGCGCGTTGCGATAATCTCGAGGTATGGGCGAAGGAGTACTCGGAGAGCAGGACCGGGACGCGCTCGCGTCGGCCGGCGAGCGCGTCCTGCGGGTGGGGCGCGATCGACCGATCCGCATCAGCGCGGGCCACCGCCTGCTCCACCACGACGGGAAGTGTTCGCGGCCGCACGGCCACAACTACGAGGTCTCGGTGACGGTGCGCGGCGAGCTCACCGAGGAGGGGTGGATCGTGGACAAGGGCGAGGTGACGGACGTGATCGACGAGTGGGATCACGCCTTCCTCGTCGAACGGGGCGATCCGCTGATAGAGGCGTTCGAGGCCTCGGGCGACGGGGACGCGCTCGTGGTGCTCGAACACCCCCCGACCGCCGAGGTGATGGCGGTCGTGCTGGAGGGGCGCCTGCGCGATCACCTGCCGGAGACGGTTTCCGAGGTGTCCGTCACGGTCGCCGAGACGGGCGAGCTCTGCTCGGGGCGCTGAGCCGTGCCCGTCAACGCCGACCGCGAGACGGTGCCCGCCACCGGCGACGAGGGGGACCTCCCGATCAACGAGCTGTTCTACTCGCTGCAGGGGGAAGGGAAGCTCGCCGGCGTCCCCTCAGTGTTCGTCCGCACGAGCGGCTGCAACCTCCGGTGCTGGTTCTGCGACTCCTATCACACCTCCTGGGAGCCGACCCACGCCCGGATGACCGTCGATGACGTGCTCAGGGAGGTGCGCGCCCGCGAGCGCGCGGAGCACGTCGTCCTCACCGGCGGCGAGCCGCTCGTCCACGAGGCGAGCGTCGAGCTGCTGGAGCGACTCGCCGACGCGGGCTACCACACCACCGTCGAGACCAACGGGACGATCCACCGCGACGCGCCGATCGACCTCGCGAGCGTCAGCCCGAAACTCGCCTCCAGCACGCCGACGCCCGAGAACGCCCCGGAGGGCGCGGACGCCGGCGCGTGGACCGAGCGCCACGAGGCGCGGCGGATCGACCTCGCGTCGCTCGCGCGGTTCGTCGAGGACTACGAGACGCAACTGAAGTTCGTCGTCACCGGTCCCGACGACCTGCCCGAAGTCGTCTCGCTCGTCGAGGAGGTGCGCGCGGCGGCGGCCGCGCCGGTTCCGAACGACGACGTGCTGCTCATGCCCGAGGGGACGACCCGCGAGGCGCTGGCCGAGCGACGTACCGAGGTCGCCGACCTCGCGCTGGAGTACGGCTTCCGCTACACGCCCCGGCTCCACGTCGACCTCTGGAACGACGCGCCCGGGACGTGACACCTCGCGCGCCCGGCTCGCCTCGTCGGCGGGCGCGGCGAGCCGACGCGCCGACTACGCGACCGGCCCATCCGGTATGGGATGGAAGATAATGATGAATGCGAACGCATCGTCAATTTGAGTGGACGCATATTCGGGAAGATCGCTCGATAGCTATCGTTTTACATGAACGTGTCCCGAACCCACAGCCTTTTCAATCGTGGGTGAGCTTGCCACGATAGGGATGGTTACGCACAACAGAGACGCGGAGCGGGACGTGAGCGATCTCACGGCGCTGCTGGAGGACGTCATCCGAACGCAGGAGCCGCCCGAGGCGTTCGAGACGGTCGTGGGGGCGCGCGAGGCGGCGCTCGACTACCGCCGCGGGCGGACCGAGACGCGCGAGGCGCTGCGAGACAGTCTGAGCGAGGCGGATCAGGAGACGGCCAACGCCGTCGCGCGGGCGTTCACCACCTACTTCGAGCTCGTCAACCTCGCCGAGGAGCGCCAGCGGGTGCGCGCCATCCGCGACGCGGACGACGAGGGGACGCTCGGGGACGACCTCGACGCGGCGGCCGCGGAGCTGGCGGAGACGCCCGATCTCGTCCCCGAGATCCTGGCGGACGTGTTCATCGCGCCGACGTTCACGGCCCACCCGACGGAGGCCCGGCGCAAGACGGTGAAGGCGAAGCTGTGGGACATCGCGCGCTACCTGGAGACGCTCGACGAGCGGAACCTCACAGAGGCGGAGCGCGAGCGCGTCCACCGCGCGCTCCGCGCCGCGGTCACGAGCCTCTGGCAGACCGCGCAGGTCCGTGATCGACGGCCGACGCCCGCCGACGAGGCGCGGAACGTGCTCTACTACCTCGACAACGTCCTGCTCGACGTGGTCGGTGAGGTGTACGAGGAGGTCGAGCGGGCGCTGTCGGACGAACTGGGCGACACCGACGTCCCCGAACTGTTCGCCTTCCGCTCGTGGGCCGGCGGCGACAGCGACGGCAACCCCTACGTCACGCCCGACACGACCGAGGAGGTGCTCGAGCGCCAGCGCGAGGTCGCGGTGGAGCGCTACCGCGAGGAGCTGAAGACGCTCTCGGGCGTCCTCAGCCAGGACGGCCGTCGCATCGGGGTCGGGCGCGACTTCGAGCGGTCGCTCGCGCTCGACAGTGACCGCTTCCCCGGCATCGCCGCGGCGGCCAGCGACCGCTACCCGAACGAACCGTACCGACAGAAGCTCCGCCTGATGCGCGAGCGCCTCGACCGCGTGAACGACGTCAGGCCCGGCGGCTACGAGCGCGCCTCGGAGCTCGTGGACGACCTCCGCGTCCTGCGCGAGAGCCTCGCCGCGAACGGCGCGGAGCCGGTGGCGCGATCGCACGTCGATCCGATCCTGCGGCAGGTCGAGACGTACGGGCTCCACCTGGCGAGCCTGGACCTGCGCGACCACCGCGCCAGCCACACCGAGGCAGTGACGGAGGCGTTCCGGCGCGTCGGCGTCGCCTACGACCAGTTGGACGAGGACGAGCGCGTCGAACTGCTGACCGACGCCGTCCTGCAGGAGCGCCCGGTCGTCGACCTCTCGGAGACGGCGGAGTGCTCGGAGACGGCGGCGCGCGTGTTCGAACGCTTCGACCGCCTCTCGGACTGGCAGGACGAGTACGGCCCCGATGCAGTCGACGCCTACTGCATCAGCATGACCGAGGAGCCGAGTCACGTCCTCGAGGTGCTCTTCCTGGCCGATCAGGCGGGCGTCGTCGAGCTGCCCGACTACTGCGCCGTCGACGTCGTTCCGCTGCTGGAGACGGAGGCGGCGCTCTCGGGCGCGCGGGAGCTGATGGGGACGCTGTTCGAGAACGAGGCGTACGGTGCCGCCCTCGCCGCCCGCGGCGACACCCAGGAGGTGATGCTCGGCTACTCCGACTCGAACAAGGAGAACGGCTTTCTCGCGGCCAACTGGGACCTCTACCGGAACCAGCGCCGCCTGGCGGAGATCGCTGACGAGTTCGGCGTCACCCTGCGGCTGTTCCACGGCCGCGGCGGCTCCATCTCCCGCGGCGGCGGGCCGATGAACGAGGCGCTGCTCGCGTTGCCCGCCGAGACGGTGACGGGGAGCGTCCGCTTCACCGAGCAGGGCGAGGCCATCGCCGAGAAGTACGGCAACCCCCACATCGCCGAGCGCGAACTCGAACAGATGCTCAACGCGCAGCTCCGCGCGCGACAGCGCGCCCTCCGGCACGGCGTCGAGTACGTCCCCGAGGACTGGAGCGACGCGATGGAGACGATGGCGGCCGCCGCGCGAGCGGCGTACCGCGACCTCCTCGACACCGAGGGGTTCGTCCGCTACTTCGAGCACACGACTCCCATCACGGTCATCGAGCGGCTGAACCTCGGCTCGCGGCCCGCCTCGCGCTCGGGCGGCGAGCGGACCGTCGAGGACCTCCGGGCGATCCCGTGGGTGTTCTCCTGGACGCAGTCCCGGTGCATCCTGCCGGGGTGGTACGGCCTCGCGACGGGGCTCGACGCCTACCTCGACGACGGCGGGGAGGTCGAGGACCTCCGGGAGCTCTACGCCGAGTGGCCGTTCTTCGGGACGATGCTCGACAACGCGGCGCTCGCGCTCGCCCGCACCGACATGGGGATCGCCGCCGAGTACGCCCAGCTCGCAGACGAGGCCGACCGCGAGCGGTTCTTCCCCCAGTTCGAGGAGGAGTACGAGCGCGCGGTCGAACTCGTGCTCGCCGTCACCGAGCGCGAGGACGTGCTCAGCCGCGAGTGGCTCCGCGAGAGCCTCCACGAGCGCAACCCCCGCGTCGACCCCCTCAACCTCCTCCAGGTGGCGCTCCTCGGCCGGTCCGACCGGACGCCCGTCGGCGAGCGGACCCTCCGCCTCACGGTGCAGGGCATCGCCGCCGGGATGAAGAACACCGGCTGACCCCGACACGAACACCCGAAGGGATAAGCCCGGGACCGCCCGACGGACGACGAGAGCGACATGAGCGACAGCGAATCCGACGCCGACTCCGACCCCGCACCCCGCGCCGTCGTCCTCGTCTCCGGAGGGATGGACAGCGCGACCGCCGTCTACGAGGCGACGGCGCGGGGCTACGAACCCCTGTTCCTTCACACCTCCTACGGCCAGCGGACCGAGACGAAGGAGTACGAGTGCGCCCGCAGGCTCGCGGCGGAAGCCGACGCCGCGGACTTCATGCACGTCCGAACGGATCACCTCGCGCGCATCGGCGGGTCGTCGCTCACCGACGAGTCGATGGCCGTCGCCGACGCCGACGCGGAGAGCGAGGCGGTACCCGCCACGTACGTCCCCTTCCGCAACGCGAACCTGCTCGCGATGGCCGTCTCCTGCGCCGAGGCGCGGGGCGCGGAGGCAGTCTTCGTCGGCGCGCACTCTGAGGACTTCGCGGGCTACCCCGACTGCCGACCCGAGTTCTTCGAGGCGTTCCAGCGCGTCGTCGACGTCGGGACGAGGCCGGACACGCGGATCGGCGTCGAGGCCCCCTTCGCCGAGTGGTCGAAGACCGACATCGCGGAGCGGGGCCTCGAACTCGGCGTCCCCTTCGAACACACCTGGTCCTGCTACCGCGAGGAGGCCCCGGCCTGCGGCACCTGCGACTCCTGTGCCCTTCGCCTCGAGGCGTTCCGCGCGGCCGGCGCGCGCGATCCGATCGAGTACGCCGAGCGCCCCGAGCGGGCGTGACCCTCTCACCGACCGGACGACACCCGCCGCCGGTAAGCGGTCGGCGGTCGGAAAGGTTCATACCTCGAGGAGTGGTATGTCACTTCATGGCAGACACCAAGCGCGGACGCGAGCGCAAGGGCGCTGACAAGGCACATCAGCTCGTCGAGCGCGAGTACGACCGCGAAGTCGCCATCGTCGAATCGCCCGAAGCGGAACCCGAACCCGAAGCGGAGTCCGAGGAGCTCGAGCTCCTCGAATCCGAGTGACGGCCCCCTCCACCCCGTTCAGCGCGGCGTCGAGCGACCGCGTCTGCCGCACCAGTCGCACCTTTATCGCTCGTGGCAACGCGCGTTAACACGCTGGGGTCGCGTGATTCACCCTGATCCGTCGGCGAAGCGTTCCGCTTTTCGACCGAGCTGACGACTCGTCGACGTCTCGCTCGCGAAGCTGCGCCGTTCGGTTCGTCGGGTAGACCGATCATCGAACCGTAGAAAAAGCGCCGTTGGGCCGTGAACCGCTCGGGACTTCAGCCCTGGGACTGCGCCTGCACCTGGGTGTTGGACTGGGACTGGCTCTGGGTGTTGAAGGCACCGCTCTGCTGCTGAGCCTGTGCCTGGAAGTTGTTCTGATCCTGGTCCTGGTAGTTGAACGCGCCGCTCTGGCTCTGGGCCTGCGCCTGGAAGTTGTTCTGGTTCTGCTCCTGGTCGTTGAACACGCCGCTCTGCTTCTGGGCCTGGAGCTGCGTGTTACGCTGGTCCTGGTCCTGCCAGTTGAACGCGCCGCTCTGGCTCTGAGCCTGGAGCTGCGTGTTACGCTGGTTCTGCTCCTGGTCGTTGAACACGCCACACTGCTTCTGGGCCTGCGCCTGGAGGCTCTTCTGATCCTGGTCCTGGTAGTTGAAGGCACCGCTCTGCTGCTGAGCCTGCGCCTGGAGGTTGTACTGGTCCTGGTCCTGGTAGTTAAAGAACGCCGGACACTTCTTCGCGCTCTTCTTGTGGTCCGCTGCGGCCATACCCGCCGTCCCCGCGAGGGCGAGCGACACGACAACAGCTAGAATGATCAGCCGTCGAGAGTTCTTTCCAAACATGGTTATGTTGCTCCGCCGGCGTCCTATCGACACCGACGTAGGGGGATTAGCGGGTCCCGTATTTGTTATGCATCGAGACATGTTATTTAGAATACAAACTTCCACGTGACCGATACGCTCCCGGTTCGAAGGAGGACAGTCGCTATGATAGCGGACTGATCAATTACGGAAGCGGGGGTGAACGTCCGATCGGTCCGAAGCCGAACAGATACGGGACGTGGCGGTTGCCCGACGGTTTCACACTGTTTCTCCGAGAGCGTCGGGACTCGTCGGGGACTAAACCACAACCCGACGTCCGAACGTCCGTAAGGTCCACATATTCGGCGCCGTGGACCTACTGAATTGGGTTCTCTCCCCGTTCTAGCACCGTGAGAACAACAATGACGAATCAGTCCGTAATGAAGGAACGTTGAGGGTTCCACTACCGGGACAACTACCAGAGGAGTGTCACGACTCCGGAAGCGGTTCCTCCGGAGACGCCGAGAGTAGTGTGCCTGCAGCGGGAGGGATCGACGCTCGCCGGTGAGAGACCTCGACGCTCCCGGACCGGCGGTCGGACCGGGGAAGCGGTCACCGGTGACTGTTCCGTCGTGGTACCGATCGCTCCTCGACTCCCTGCTCCCGGAGTAGACAGGTCGTTCACGGAGCGACGCCCCTCCGGTGGTCGAGATCTCGGACCGCTATCGCGTCGGTCGAAAAAGGCGGTTACACGACGGTCCGTTCGGGATCGTCAGCCCTGAGACTGCGCCTGCACCTGGGTGTTGGACTGGGACTGGCTCTGGGTGTTACCGACGCCGCTCTGGCTCTGAGCCTGGAGCTGCGTGTTACGCTGGTCCTGATCCTGGTCGTTGAACGCGCCGCTCTGCTGCTGGGCCTGCGCCTGGAAGTTGTTCTGTTCTTGCTCCTGGTCGTTGAACACGCCACACTGCTTCTGGGCCTGCGCCTGGAGGTTGTTCTGATCCTGGTCCTGGTCGTTGAACGCGCCGCTCTGCTGCTGGGCCTGCGCCTGGAAGTTGTTCTGGTCCTGGTCCTGGTCGTTAAAGAACGAGATACACTTCGTCTGCTGTTTCTTGGTGTGGTCACCGTCCGCCGAGACCGCACCCACGCCGCCGAGGGCGATCATGGCGACCACGGCCAGGATGACGAGTCGTCGAGAGTTCTTTCCGAACATGATTATCTTGGTCCGTCGGCATCCTTATCGACGCCGACGTGAGGTCGGTCGGTCGGTTCCGTATTTGTTATCCACTCCGACATGTTATAGGACAAATAAAATTAAACGGCGCCGATACGCTCACGTTTCAACGGATGACCGTCGTCGTGGCACCGACGTGAACAGTTAGCGGAGTGGAGAGAACGCGACCGATCGGTTCGAAAACGGTACGTACAACGTTCGACGGTTGTCCGGCAGTTTCACGCCACCTCACCCCCAGCGACCGACTATCGGGGGGATTAAACCCCGACTGGGCGCACGATCGGCCTCGACGCGTACATAAACGACGGCTGGAATCTACTCGAACGGCGTCTGTCCCCGTCGGCTGATCCCAGAGACGACGGAGGTGATTCATCCACGTCAGGCGAGTATTGAAATATTGGTTACCGTGATAACTACCACGCCGGTGACACAGCTCTCCGAGCTCTCCTCCCGGGTGCGCTGACAGTGGTGCACACCTCTATGAGGTGACCGAGATTCACTTGTGAGGGCCAAAACAGTCATGGGCGAATCCGGTGTATTGACTCTCATGACGCGAGTAGTACGATCGGCGGTGCAGCATCGGATGCCGGACTTCGGCGAGATGCGCCGGGCGATCCGGGCGCTCTCGGACGTGAGCGACGTCCAGCGGGCGCTCGACTCCGTCTCCCCGATGTACGACGAGTGAGCCGACCAGTTCGGTCCCGGCACTCGGTACGACCGCCCTCCTGAATCACCGGTTCTCGAACTGTTCGCGACTACCAGCGTTAGCGGCCGCCTCCGCGATCACCTGTCGACGTCGTCGAGTCCGAACGTCCCGCCGAGAGTGGAGCCGATCCGGGGTCAGTGCCGGCTACTCGGCGCACGATTGCAGTCGTGGGATCTATCCTATATAATCGAAACGTGGCTTTCCCTGGAGGCGCTTCGTTCTTCGCCCTGAAACAGTCGGAGACGACTGATAGCCCGAGCCGACTGTGATCGACGAGGTGAGTTCTACGATCGAGACGTCCCACCGCGGTCTGCGTTGGACGTAGCGCGATCGAGTACGCGCCCGTCCGATCGTTCGGCCCCGGCACGTTGCGACGGGGTCGTCCGAATCGAACGGGATCGGCGGTCGTCCCCGCCGTCAGCGCCGGAGGAATCCGAGGAGGCGGTAGTCGCGGTCGGGGTCGTAGGCGCGAAACAGCGTACTGTTGGTCAGCACGCTCACGCTGGAGAGGGCCATCGCCGCGGCGGCGAGCACCGGCTGGAGCAGGCCGAGCGAGGCCAGCGGGATCATCGCCGTGTTGTAGCCGAGCGCCCAGAAGAGGTTCTGCCTGATCTTCGCGAGCGTCCCCTCGCTGATGCGGACTGCGCGCACCACGTCCCGGGGGTCGTCGCGCATGAGGGTCACGTCCGCCGCCTCGATGGCGACGTCCGCGCCGCTCCCGATCGCCGTCCCGACGTAGGCGGCGGCCAGCGCGGGCGCGTCGTTCACCCCGTCGCCGACCATCATCACGCGGCGCCCCACCGCCTGGATCGACTCGACGGCGTCCGCCTTGTCCCCGGGGAGGACCCCGGCGCGGACGTTCTCGGGGTCGATCCCGACCCGCTCCGCGACCGCCCGAGCGGTGCGCTCGTTGTCGCCGGTGATCATGTGGACCGCGACCCCCCGCGCGCGGAGCGCGGAGACGGCCGCCGCCGCGCTCTCCTTCGCGGTGTCGGCGGTGGCGACGACGCCGGCGAGGCGACCGTCGCGCGCGACGAGCATTGCGGTCTTACCCTCGCGTTCGAGTCGCTCCATCGTCGCCTCGGCCGGCGCGGGGTCGATCCCCGCGTCGCGCAGCAGCTTTCGGTTACCGACGAGGACCGTCGATCCCTCCACGGTCGCACGGACGCCGTGACCGGGGACGCTCTCGAACGACTCGGGTGCGTCGAGGTCGAGACCGCGCTCGTCCGCGCCGGCGACGACGGCGCGCGCGATCGGGTGCTCGCTGTCGCGCTCTGCGGTGGCCGCGAGGCGGAGGACGCTCTCCTCGTCGGACCGCTCGACGGCGGCGAGTCGACCCCCGTCGGTCGCGGCGTCCCGGCGATCCGACGGGGCCGGGAGATCGTCCGCGGGCACCACGTCGGTGAGGCGCATCTCCCCCCTCGTCAGCGTCCCCGTCTTGTCGAAGACGACGGTGTCGACGTCGCGGACGCGCTCGAGCACGTCGCCGCCCTTGAACAGCACGCCGTGCTGCGCGCCGATGGTGGTCCCGACCATCGTCGCGGCGGGGGTGGCGAGCCCGAGGGCGCAGGGGCAGGCGATGAGCACCGCGCTGGCGAAGACGATCACCGCGAACTCGAAGGCGGTGACGCCCCCGCCGGCCACCTCGGGTCCGCCGGCGACGGGCCCCCAGAGCGGCAGGGCGTTCACGATCCCGGCGAGCGCGTCGGGAGAGAGGTACCAGAGGCCGGCCCACAGGAGGGCGTTGGCGATGACCGCGGGGACGAAGTAGGCGCTGATGCGGTCCGCGAGGCGCTGTACGTCCGGCTGGCGCGACTGGGCGTCCCGGACCAGCCGGACGATCCGCCGGAGGGCCGTCTCCTCGCCGACCCTCGTCGCCTCGACGACGAGCGAGCCGTTCTCGTTGACGGTCGCGCCGAGCACCTCGTCGCCCTCGCCCTTCTCGACGGGGACGGACTCGCCGGTGACCATCGACTCGTCCACGGCGGATTCGCCCTCGACGACGACGCCGTCGGTGGGGATCTTCTCGCCGGGGCGGACCTTCATGCGGTCGCCGACCTCGACCTCCTCGACCGGCACCTCACGCTCGATGCCGTCGGCCGAGACGACGGTGGCCGTGTCGGCCCCCATCTCCAGCAGCTGCCGGAGCGCGTCGCCCGCGCGGGACTTCGATCGGGCTTCGAGATAGTTCCCCAGCGTGATGAACACGAGGATGAGCGCGGCCGTGTCGAAGTAGAGGCCGCCCGCGACGAGACCGAGCAGGACGGCCACGCTGTAGGCGTACGCCGTCGTCGAGCCGAGGGCGATGAGCACGTCCATGTTGGCCCGCCGGTTCCGCACGACCGCGTTGTAGGAGTTCTCGTAGAACTCCCGCCCGAGGAAGTACTGGATCGGGGTGGCGAAGGCGAACGCGACCCAGCCGAGGGGCAGTCCCGTCCTCGGAATTTCCGTCGGGAGCAGGCCGGGCACGAACAGCTCCGCGACGAGCATCGCCAGCAGGGGCACCGACAGCGCCGCGCCGAACAGCGTCAACCGGCGGAGCCGCTCGGTCACCGCCGCCCGGGCGGCGTCGCGACGCGTCCGCCCGCCGTCCGGCCCGTCGCCCTCGTCGCCCCCGTCGCCTCCGCCCCCGTCCTCGCGGATCGGTTCGTATCCGGCGCGCTCGATCGCGGCGTAGAGGTCCTCCCGGGAGGCGTCCTCCGGGTTGAAGCGCACGCGCGCCTCGTCGGTGGCGAAGTTGGCGTCCGCCTCGATCACGCCCGGGACCCCGCACAGAGCGGACTCGACCGTCCCGGCGCAGTTCGCGCAGGTCATGTCCGCGATGGCGACGGTCGCCGTCTCGTCGACCGCGCCGTACCCCGCGTCGTCGATGGCCGCGTAGATCTCCGCGAGGGACGTCCGGCCCGCGTCGTAGGACACGGTCCCCTCGTCGGTCGCGTAGTTGACGGTCACCTCCGTTACGCCGTCGAGCGATTCGAGCGCCCCCGTCACCGTCCCCGCGCAGTTCGCGCAGGTCATCCCGGTGATCCCGAGGCGACTCCGTCGAGTAGTCATCGTTACTCCCTACGGGATACTCGTTCAATCCGGTTCTGCATTCGATTCGAACCTCTATCGGGGTTCCTGCCTAACGATCCAAAGTCGACGTCGGTGACGAGGGGTGGGGCAACGGGTGACGGGCTAGGCTCCCTCGCGGAGCGTCTCGTAGCGCGTCTCGAAGCGGTCGGCGCACGACGAACAGCAGAAGTGGTAGGTCTCGCCGTCGAGGGTCGCGGAGACGCCCTCGCTGGTCACCGTGTTGTCGCACTCGGCACACGAGGGGGCGAACTCCGCCGCGCCGATGCCCGGCGACCACGACTGCGAGGTCAGCAGCCGCACGTCGAGGTCCTCGACGACGTCGAACGAGACGGTGTCCTCGAGGAACGCCCGGGCGTCGCCGTCGGGAACGCGCACGGTGAAGACGAGTCGCCCCTCGGCGGTGGTGAAGAGGTGTTCGACGGGGTCCGCGCCCGCGAGCGACGCGCGGGCCGCCTCGACGGCGTTCTGGGCCACCTCGAGTTCGACGAGGACGGCCACGCCGTCCCGGAGGCGGGAGCGGTCGAGGTCGGCGGTGATGCGGCGGATGATGCCGAGGTCGCGCAGGCGCTGAACGCGGTCGGAGACGGCCGGAGGCGAGAGGTTCACCGTCTCGGCGATGTCGCTGTACGGGCGCCGTCCGTCCTCGACCAACAGGCGAAGGATCGTGCGGTCGATGTCGTCGAGGTCCGACATGGACGAGGGCACGCGCCTTCGATTGAAATCGTTTCCGGCGAAGTGAGTTTCGAAACGAATGTCCCGGAAGCCGTCCTCTGCCGTCGAGACGGCCGGGTCACTCCTCGCGGGAGAGCGTCCGACCGAGTTCGTAGAACTCCTCGTTCGGGCGCATGTCTGCCATCGTCGCGAGCCGGTTCGAGAGGTTGTAGTAGGCGGTCACGCTGCCGATGTCCCAGATGGCCTCGTCCGAAAAGCCGTGCTCGCGTAGTCGGTCGAGATCCGCCTCCTCCACCTCGTCCGGCGATTCGGTGAGCTTCACGGCGAAGTCGAGCATGGCGCGGTGGCGCGGCGAGAGGTCGGCCGACCGGTGGTTCGTCGCGAGCTGGTCGGCCAGTTTGGGATCGTTCGCGTAGATGCGCACGAGCGCGCCGTGGGCGACGACGCAGTAGAGGCAGTCGTTGACGCCGCTCACCGTCACGACGATCATCTCGATCTCGTCGCGTTCGAGGGCGGTGTCCTCCACGAGCGCGTCGTGGTAGGCGAAGAACGCGCGGAAGTGGCTCGGCTTGTACGCGAACGCGCTGAAGACGTTCGGGGTGAATCCGGCGCGCTCGGTCTCCTCCTCGATGCGCTCTCTGAGGTCCTCGGGCAGCTCCTCGCGGTCGGGAACGGGGAAGTTCCGCATCGGTTCCATGATATGTGAACACGGAACGTACCGTCAAAGGCGTTTGCGTACCGACCGGGCGGGAGGAGGAGTCCGTGACCGACCATGCGACGGAGACGGCGGCTGGAACGAGAGACGGGCCGAACGTCTCGATCGGTCGCTCCGACACCGGTATACCCGGGGTACGCCGGCGGGGCGAGGGAACCAGTACGTTCATGCGCCGGCGGCAGACAGCGGGGACATGCACAGGGTAGGACACCTGGGGTTCTCGCTGCTCGCGTACGCGCCGGTCGGAGCGGCGCTGGCGGCGGACGACCCCGCGCTGGCCGTCGCCTGCGGCGTCGGCGTCCTCTCGCTCGCCAGCCTCCCCGACGTCGACCTCCGCCTCCCGCTCGTCAGTCACCGGGGCGCGACCCACACGCTGGCGTTCGCGCTCCTCGTCGGCCTCCTCCTCGGCGCGGGCGGGGGCGCGCTCGACGCGTCGCTCGCCGTACCGACGCCGGATCTCGCGTTCGTCGGCGCGTTCGTGGGGGTCTTCGGCGTGTGCGCGCACCTGGCCGCGGACACGCTGACGCCGATGGGCGTGCCGTGGCTGTGGCCCCTCTCCGGGCGTCGATACACGCTGGGGATCGTCCGGTCGGACGACGCGATCGCGAACTACGGGCTGCTCGCGCTGGGCGCGCTCGCCGCGGCGACGGCGCTGGGCGCCGCACGCTGACGAAAGAACGGGCGGCACCGCCACCTCAGATCTCGTTCTGCGCTTCGAGCTGCGCGAGGACGTCGTCGACGAAGGCGTCGACGTCCTCGTAGGGGAAGTCCCCGCCGCCGAGCTTCGTGTTGAGCTCCATGGCGGTCATGGAGAAGTCCCCCGATTCGAACTTCGTGGACGGCCCGTTCGGGAGGGCCGGGACGAGATCCATCGGGCTGTTGATCGGGTAGTCCGCGCCGCCGAAGGCGTCGATCATCTGCTCGCGGAGTTCTGCTTTGTCTGCCATGTGACGGCTCGACGTTGGCAGACGAACACAAAAAATCGTATGGAACCCTCCGTCGGCCGTCCGGAGTTTACTAGGAGCGGACGCTCGTTCAGTCCACCCCCCCGCGCCGCCGGTAACTGCGGTACGTCATCGTCGACCCGTCGACGATGACCGTCTCGTCGCTCACGTCGACGGGGTCGGGATCGGGCGCGTCGTCCAGGTCCGCGTCGTCGAAGTCGTCGTACCGATATGGAGTGTTATGCCAAACCATGACACGATATGGGGCGTCAGCGCATATAAATCTACGTCAGACGTCTCCTTTCAACACTGTCTCCACTTCCGACAGGTCGTCGATCACGTGGTCGGGGCGGTGTGAGAGCGTGGGGAGGTGTTCCCGCCGCGTCGACCCCGAGAGCACGAGCGCGGTGGTCATCCCGCCACGCCGGCCGAGCGCGACGTCCGTGTCGGGTCGGTCGCCGACCACGAAACAGCGCTCCGGCGGGTGGTCCAGCCGGTCGAGCGCGAGGTCGAGCGTCTCGCGGGAGGGCTTGCCGAGGACGTGGTCGGGCTCCCGCCGGGCGACGCTCCCGACCGCGCGCGTGATCGCCCCCGATCCGGGTAAATCGCGTCCGTCGGCGTCGGGGTAGGTGAGGTCGGGGTCCGTCCCGATGAACGTCTCCGCGGACCGGAGCGCCCAGAGGCCCTCCGCGAGATCGTCGTAGTCGAAGCCGTAGTGGTGGGAGGTGACGACGACGTCGGCGCGCTCGGGGTCGTCGGTGAGCCGGAGGTCGCGCTCGCGAAGCTGCTCGCGGAGGCCGTCGCTCCCGATGAGGAAGACGCGCTCGTCGGCGTGGTGCTCCGCGAGGTAGCTCGTCGTCACGGCGCCGGCGGAGAGGACCCGCTCGGGCGACACGTCGAGGCCGAGGTCGCCGAGGCGTGAGGCGTACGACGCGGGCGAGCGCGTCGGGTTGTTCGTCACGAACAGCACGTCGATGCCGCGCTCGCGGAGGGTGGCGAGGCCGTCTATAGCGCCCGGTACGAGGTGACCGCCGCGGTAGACCGTCCCGTCGAGGTCGACCAGCGCGCCGCGATAGTCCATACCGACCCCTCGGTCGACGGGCGAATAAGGTTCGTCGATGTCGATGTCGATGCGGGGACCACGTCCGCGATTCGAACCGACGGCCGCGGATACGGGGTGATGCTCGACGCCGGAATCAGAGGCCGCGGAGGCCGCCCGGCGTCGGGAAGTCGGGTTCGTCGTTCGTCGTCTCGGGCTCGGAGCGGTCCTCGTCCGGGGTCCGCGTCTCGTTGTCGGTCATTGCGTGTGGTCGTCTCGGCTCCACCCGATTAAGCGCTTGTAGCAATGTGACTAGTAGCCAACGTGGTGTTGTGAACTGTATAAGGTATCCCCTTGGTGACACGAGACACAGCTCCTCGCGCGGTACCGTCTCGGAGGGAGAGGAGAGACCGCCGGCGATTCGGGGCGCGTCGAGCGGTCGACGGGGCGCTCGGCGTTCGCCGGACCCTCGATCCTAGCCGCGTCGTTCTTTACGCCACCGCGAGAAGCCCCACCCGGTCTCCTCGCCACCCGTTCCGTCCTCGGGACGGAACTCGTCCGACGACCGGACTCAGTAGCGAGAGCGAATAACCGTCGTCGTGCACCGTCCGTCCGCACCGATCGACGCCCGTCGTGGGCGCTCCTCGCGTTCGTCGCGTTCGCCGTCCTACCGTTACCCTACGCCGTTCTCGTCGAGGGGGCGATCCTGCTGGGTTCGTCGTCGTCGCGCTGTCGATCCGGCTCTACCGCACGGTCCGGTTTCTCGCCCCGTTCGGCCGGCTGGCGGTCGCCGTCGAGCGCCTGGCGGACGCCGGGCGCGACGGGCGGCGGTAGAGGGGAGAGGTTCGGAGGCGTCTCACGCCTCGATCGCCGAGTCGGCCGCCCGTAGCTCCGCGTGGATCCGCTCGACGAGCAGGTCAACGGCGGAGCGGTTGAGCCCCTCGGGGATGATGATATCTGCGTACTTCTTCGTCGGCTCGACGAACTGCTCGTGCATGGGCTTGACCGTGGCGAGGTACTGGTCCATCACGCCCTCCAGCTCGCGCCCGCGCTCGACGACGTCGCGCTGGATGCGCCGGAGGACCCGCACGTCGGCGTCCGTCTGGACGTAGACGGGGAGGTCGAGTCGCTCGCGCACGCGCTCCTCGTAGAGCGCGAGGATCCCCTCGACGACGATCACCGGGCTCGGTTCGACGGTGACGGTCTCCTCCCGACGGTTGTGGACGGAGAAGTCGTACCGCGGCACCTCGACGGTCTCCCCGCGCAGGAGGGCGTCGAGGTGGTCGGCCAGCAGCTCCCACTCGAACGCCGAGGGGTGATCGTAGTTCACCGACCGGCGCTCCTCGAACGGGAGGTGAGAGAGGTCGCGGTAGTAGTTGTCGAGGGGGAGCCGCGTGACGGGTTCGCCGACGGCGGCCTTGACCTCCCGCGCCACGGCGGTCTTGCCCGCGCCCGTCCCCCCGGCGATCCCGATCACGAACGAGGGTCGCGTCATCTACCTCTTACCTCCGAACGGCGACGCTTGAATCTACGGAAATCCGACGGGGCGAGCGGGGACGGATCGACGCGACGGCCGACGGTCTTTATGGATCGCACGTACCGATCACGGACATGGCGAAGACCGCCGTCCAGCTCTACACCCTGCGCGACGCCGACGCGCCGCTCCCCGACCTCCTCCGCGAGATCGCCGACGCCGGCTACGACGGCGTCGAGTTCGCCGAGCCGGTCCCCGACGGGGAGCGCGACGCGGTGGGCGAGGCCCTCGACCGCACCGGGCTCGCGACCGTCGGCGCGCACGCGGGGATCGACCTCGTCGAGTCGGACCCCGCGTCGCTCGTCGAGTCGTGCGGGACGCTCGGCTGCGATCGGGTCGTCGTCCCCTGGCTCGACCCGGAGCACTTCGCCACGCAGACCGCGACCTACCGCGCGGCGGTCCGGCTCTCGGAGGCGGCGGACGCGCTCGCCGAGCGCGGGATCGACCTCCTCTATCACAACCACACCCAGGAGTTCGCCGACGTGGGCGCGTCGAGCGCCTACGGGCTGCTCGTCCCCGCCACGGTGGGCGTCGGCTACGAACTCGACCTCGGGTGGGCCGCGGCCGGTGGCTACGATCCCGCCGCGATCCTCCGGCGGTTCGGTCCCCACGTCCCCCTGGTGCACGCCGCCGACGTGGACGGGGCGGGCGCGAGCGTCGAACTCGGCGCGGGCGTCGTGGACCTCCCGGCGTGCGTCGGGGCGGCCCTCGACGCCGGCTGCGAGTGGTTCGTCTACGAGCACGACGAGCCGGACGACCCGCTCGAATCGATGCGCCACGGGAGCGAGGAGCTGGATCGACTGCTCGGGTAGGTCGGCGAGCGCACGGCGCCGGAGCGCCGTTCGACCGCCGCGGGAGCGTCGAACCGCGCGCGTCGGACTCCGACGTGCGCCGACCCCGGGGAATACCTGCCCCCGTCGGAACCCTCATACGCCGTCACTACGAGGCCGGCGCATGGACGTACGCATCTCCCGCTCTCCCGTCTCGGGTCGGGCGCGCGCGCCCCCCTCGAAGAGCTACACCCACCGCGCGATACTCGCCGCCGGGTACGCGGACGGCGCGCGGATCGACCACCCGCTCGTGAGCGCCGACACGCGGGCGACGATGCGCGCCGTCGAGGCCTACGGCGGCCGCGTCGCGCCCGACCCGGCGGGGTCGGGTTCGAGTCGGACGGGTTCCGGCGAGGGCGCGGCCGCCGACGACGCGTCCGCGCTCGCGGTCGAGGGGTTCGACGGTCGTCCCGACACCCCGGACGACGTGATCGACTGCGCGAACAGCGGGACGACGATGCGCCTCGTCACCGCCACGGGCGCGCTCGGGGAGGGGCTGACCGTCCTCACGGGCGACGACTCGCTCCGCTCGCGCCCGCAGGGACCGCTCCTCGACGCGATCGAGCAGCTCGGCGGGCGCGGGGAGAGCACCCGCGGGAACGGGCAGGCCCCCCTGATCGTCGGCGGGGCGGTCGAGGGCGGTCGCGTCTCGATCCCCGGCGACGTCTCCTCGCAGTACGTCACCGCCCTGCTGATGGCCGGGGCCGTCACCGAGGGGGGGATCGACGTGGAGCTGGAGACGGAACTCAAGTCCGCGCCGTACGTCGAGATCACGCTCGAGGTGCTCGCCGCGTTCGGCGTGGAGGCGGCGCGCACCGACGTCGGCTTCTCGGTCGAAGGCGGCCAGTCCTACCGCACTGACGCCTACGCCGTCCCCGGCGACTTCTCCTCGACCTCCTACCTGCTCGCCGCGGGCGCGCTCGCCGCCGAGAACGGCGGGCGGGTGATCGTCGAGGGGGCGCACCCGAGCGCGCAGGGCGACTCCGCCATCGTGGACGTGCTCGAGCGGATGGGCGCGTCGATCGAGTGGGATCGGGACGCCGGCGAGATCGCCGTCGAGCGGTCCGACCTGCGCGGCGTCGAGGTGGACGTCGGGGACACGCCGGACCTCCTCCCGACGATCGCGGCGCTCGGCGCGGCCGCAGCCGGCGAGACGCGCATCGTCAACTGCGAGCACGTCCGCTACAAGGAGACCGACCGCGTGGCCGCGATGGCGACCGAACTGGAGAAACTCGGCGCGGCGGTCGCGGAGGAGCCGGACGAGCTCGTCGTCCGCGGGGGCGACTCCGACCTGCGGGGCGCGCGCGTCGCGGGCTACCACGACCACCGCATCGTCATGGCGCTCTCCGTGGCGGGGCTCGTCGCGGAGGGCGAGACCACCGTGGAGGGTGCGGAGCACGTCGACGTCTCCTTCCCCGGCTTCTTCGACGCCCTCCGCGGCCTCGGCGCGGCGGTCGAGTCGGCGTGAGACGCGTGTCGGCGTAGTGGCGCGACGACGAGCGCGCGGTCCGCGCCACCGACCCGCAGGCGACCCCGCCACGCTTTGCCCGTGGGGCGCGAGCGTGGGGACGATGCTCCGACGGGACGTCGCCGCCGACCTCCGCGACGCGCACGAAGACGACGGCTCGCTCCTCCCCGCCTACGGGGACTACTGCTTCGCGAACGTCCCCGACACCGTCCTGTCGATCCTCGGCGGGGACGCGCGCCGGCCGCTTCCCGACGACGTCTTCGCGGGCGTCGAGACGGACGCGAGCCGCGTCGTCGTCCTGCTCGTCGACGGCTTCGGGTACTACCGCCAGTGGCTGCGCGAGCACGAGCGCCACGACCTCCTCGCGCGGGTGACCGAGCGGGGGACGGTGACGCCGCTGACCTCGATCTTCCCCTCCGAGACGGCCGCCGCCATGACGACGATGCACACCGGCCGCCAGCCGGTCGAGCACGGCCTGCTCGGCTGGTTCGGCTACGTCGAGGAGCTCGACGCGGTGCTCCGGACGCTCCCCTTCACGACGCTCGACGGGACGCCCGCGACCGAGGCGTATCCGAGCGCCGACGCCTCGCTCCTGCTCGACGGCCCGACGGTCTACGAGCGGGCCGCGTCGGCGGGGATCGATCCGCACGTGATCCAGCCCGCCGACCTCGTCGGGTCAGCCTACTCGGGGCTGGCGACCCGCGGCGCGACGAGCGTCCCCTACGACGGGTTCGGCGAGATGGCCCGACGGATCCGCGAGGCCCTCGAGGCGGCCGACGGCCCGACCTACGTCTTCGCCTACGTTCCCGACGTGGACGCGGCCGCCCACGAGGCGGGAACTCGGTCGGACGCCTACCGGGCGACGCTCTCCGACCTCTCGACGGCGGTCGAGCGGGAACTCGACCGGCTCTCCCCCGGGACGGCGGCCGAGACGCTCCTCGCGGTGACCGCGGACCACGGCCACGTCGACACCGACCCCGAGCGGAACGTCGACCTCGGGTCGTTCGACCTCGCGCCGCACCTCCGCCGCCGCCCCGACGGGACGCCCCTGCAGGCCGTCGGGGGGCCGCGCAACGTGCAGCTACACCTCCGCGACGGGGGCGCGGGCGGCCACGAGGACGCCGTCCGGGAGGAGCTGTCGGGTCTCGACGCGCGGATGTTCGGCCGCGAGGCGTTCCGTGAGCGCGACCTGTTCGGCGACCGCGCCCCGTCGGCGCGCTTCGCGCGCCGCGAACCCGACCTCCTCGCGCTCCACCGCGACCTGAGCGTCTGGTACCCCGGGAAGCAACTGGGATTCGTCGGTATGCACGGCGGACTGCACCCCGACGAGATGCTCGTCCCCTTCGGGGCCGTCCGCCTCGCGGACCGCTAGAGAGGCGAAGGCTTTTCGCCCGCCGGGGGAATGGACGGTGCATGACAGCAGGGATCACGCCGTTCGTCTTCGACTACGAACCGGGAGCCATCCACTTCGGTCGGGGGTGCGTCGCCGACCTCGACGACGCGCTCGACCGCCTCGGCGCGGCGCGCGCGCTCGTCGTCGCGGGTCGGACGGTCGGGACCACGGAGGCGGTCGTCGGTCCCGTCCGCGACGGTCTCGGCGACCGCCTCGCGGGCGTGTTCGCCGAGACGACCCCGGAGAAGCGGATCGAGACGGCGGTCGAGGGCGTCGAGGCGCTACGCGAGCGCGGCGCGGACGCGCTCGTCGCGCTCGGCGGCGGGAGCAGCCTCGACGTGGCGACGGCGATCCGCGTGCTCGCCGGCCGGGATCTGACGCTCGAGGCGGCGCTCGAGGAGATCGAGGAGGTCGGATACCTCCGGGTTCCGGAGCGCGACGCCATGCCGCCGGCCGCCGTCGTCCCGACGACGCTCGCCGGAGCCGACCTCTCGCCCATCGCGGGGATGAGCGTCCCGCAGGGGGCAGAGCGCGTCAGCGCGGGGCTCTCCGGGCGCGCGCTCATGCCCGACGCGCTCTTCTACGACCCCGACCTGTTCGAGACGACCCCGAACGCGGTGCTCGCGGGGTCCGCGATGAACGGCTTCGACAAGGGGGTGGAGGCGATCTACTCGCGGTACGCGACGCCGATCACCGACGGCACCGCGTCCCGCGGCCTCTCGCTGCTCGCCGACGCGCTGCCCCGACTCGGCGAGGCGGCGGACGACCCGACCGTGATGGAGGCGGCGGCCGCCGGCGTCCTCTGCTGTCAGTACGGCGTCATCCTCCCGGGGGCGATGAAGCTCTCGGTCGTCCACGCCTACGGTCACGGCCTGCGCCGTCGCACGGGCGTCCAGCAGGGGGTCGCCCACGCGGTGATGGTCCCGCACGTCCTGCGCGACGTATTCGAGGCGGTCGACGGCCGGCGGGCGGTGCTCGCGGACGCCCTCGACGCGGACGGTGCGAGCGACGACGAGCGCGCCGCGGGGATCGTCGCCGCGGTCGAGCGCGTGCGCGACGGCCTGGGCCTGCCGGACCGCCTGCGCGACCTCGACGGGGTCGAGCGCGACGACCTGCCCGCCGTCGCGCGGCTGACCCACGAGGACGGCCTCATGGCGAACCGGCCGCGCGGGTACGACCCCTCGCCCGACGACGTGCTGGCGACGCTCGAAGCGGCGTGGTGACGTTGACAAACCCTTTAGCCGAAACCGCGCAACTCCCCGTATGGAGAGTCTCAACCGCATGGCGCTCGACCTCGTCGACGAGGCGCTCGACTTCGCCGAGGAACTGGCCATCGAGACCCACGAACTCGACAACGGCGCGACGGTCGTCGACTTCGGCGTCGAGGCCCTCGGCGGCGTCGAGGCGGGGCTGCTGCTCGCGGAGATCCAGAGCGCGGGCCTCGCCAGCGTCGCCAGTTCGGTCGCGGACGTCGCGGGCGCGCCCCGCCCGGTCGTGGACGTCACCACCGACCACCCAGCGCTCGCGTTACTCTGCTCGCAGAAGGCGGGCTGGGAGGTCTCGGTGGACGGGTTCGAGGGGCTCGGCAGCGGGCCCGCCCGCGCGCTCGTCGCCGAGGAGGAGGAGTTCCGCCGGCTGGGGTACGCGGACGCGTTCGAGTTCGCCGTCCTCGCGATCGAGTCGGACGAACTGCCCGGCGAGGCGGTGGCCGAGCACGTCGCCGACCTCGCCGGCGTCGCGCCGAACGCCGTCTTCCTGCCGACCTACCCCACCGCGAGCATCGTCGGGAGCGTGACGACCGCCGCCCGCGCCGCCGAACTCGCCGTCTGGCGCGCGTTCGAACTCGGCTACGACCCGCTCGACGTGCTCACCGCGAGCGCGAGCGCGCCCGTCGCGCCCGTCGCCGCCGACGAGGAGGCGGCGATGGCCCGGACGAACGACGCGCTCGCCTACGGGAGCCGCGTCCACCTCACCGTCGAGTCGGACTTCGACCGGTTCGACGAGCTGCCCTCCACGGCCCGCGAGGAGTACGGCGCGCCCTTCGAGGAGGTGTTCGAGGCGGTCGACTGGGACTTCTACGACCTGTCGGAGGGCGTCTTCGCGCCCGCGCGGGTCGCGGTGGACGTGGTCGGCGGGCCGACCTACGCCCTCGGCGAGGTGGACGAGGACCTCCTCGCGGCGAGCTTCGGACTGTGAAGTTCAAGGTCGTCCCTGAGCCGCGCCCGCCGTCCTTCGCCCGCGACGCGGCGAGGGCGCTCCCGCTCGTCCCGGGGACCGAGGACGACTGCTGCGCCCGCCTGATGGCCGACGCCGGACTCCCGTCGCGCGACGTCGCGAAGGAGTGGATCACGTTCCTGCGGGCGCTCGGTCTCGCCGCCGAGAGCGACGGGGGGTACTACCGGACGCGCGCCGACCCGACCGACGCCGACCTCGCGCGGGCGTTCCGCGAGCGCGTCCACACCGCCGACGACGTGCTGGCGACGCTCGAGGCGGCCGAGGAGCCGATCTCCCCCGAGGCGGCCTACGAGCGCGTGCGCGGTGACGTGCCGCAGTGGGAGCGCAGTCGACGCACCGACTGGGAGCGCGTCTGGCGCGAGCGCGTCCGCCGGATCCTGGAGTGGGCCGTCGCGTTCGACCTCGCGGAGCGCGTCGAGCGCGAGGGGGGAACGCGATACCGGGGCTGAGACGGAGCGGCCGCTCGGACGGTCGAGGCGTTCGGTCCGGCGGTTCGCCGGCGCGGGGTCAGACCGGCCGCCTGCGCCGCCCCGAGGTGCCCACCGAGAGCGTCCCGACGACCATCAGCGCGACGCCCATCACGGCCAGCACCACCTGGAGCGCCATCGACGTCATGGGGACGAACACGAGGAGCGTCACCAGTGCGGCACCGGCGACGATGAGCAGGCTCCCGCCGCGGAACTTCTGCTCCTCCGTGAGGGTGTCGTCGATATCCCGTACTCGGCTGCCGATGTTGGAGAGCGCCATACGTACCGTTGCCTCGCGATCAACATAAATCGCAACGCTGCGCAGCGAACGGAGCGGTGGAGTGTTATCGAGGCGTCGAGCGCGCCGGCGACGGACGGTGGAGGACGGCGGAGTGCGGTGGAGAGTGGTGGAGAGCGGTGGTGCGCCCCTGGCTCACTCCTCGCCGACGACGCGCGTGATCGTGCCGACGCCCTTGCTCTGGCCCTCGCGGAAGACGAAGCGCTGGCCCTCCTCGACGAGGTACGGGCGGAACTTGAACCGGACGCGCGTCGTGCCGGTGTCGCCCGGGAGGAGCTGGCCGCCCTCGGGCGAGAAGACGGCCGCCTCGCTCACCGTCTCGACGTGGACGACCGGCTCGTAGCCGTCGCCGATGCGCGTCGGGTGGTTGAGCACCATCACCTCGGCCTCGAACTCGCGGACGGCCCGCGGGTCGCTGTCCCGGGGCAGGAGCACCATTCCGCGCTCGATGTCGGCCTCGCGGACGCCCTTGAGGGCGATGCCGACGATGCGCCCGGCCTTCGCCTCGTCCACGCGGTGGTAGTGCATCTCGATGGAGCGCACCTCGACGGGGAGGAACGCGCCGTCCGCCGTCGGACCGAGCAGGAGTTCGTCGCCCGCCTCGACCTCACCCGAGCGGACCGTGCCCGAGGCGACCGCCCCGACGCCCGTCACCGAGTAGGTGCGGTCGATGTACATCGAGAACTCGCCCGCGCCGTCGGCGGTCTTCGGGAGGCGCTCGAACAGTTCGTCGAGCGCGTCGAGCCCCCGCATCGTCACCGCGCTGGTCGTGACGACCGGGACGACGCGCTCCGACACCTCCTCGATCGCCGCGTCGACGCCGTAGCGTTCGATTTGCAGCGGCGTCTTGCCGACGTTGCGCAGGAGGCGCTCGACCTCGCGCTCGACCTCGGCGACGCGCTCGGGGTCGACCACGTCCGCCTTGGTGATGGCGACGAGGGTGGGGAGTTCCGTGGCCAGAAGGATGCCGAGGTGCTCGCGGGTGGTCTTGGTCGGGCCGTCGTCCGCGGCGACGACGAGCAACCCGTAGTCGAGCTTCTGCCCGACGAGCCCGCGGATCGTGGTGCGCAGCCACGGCTCGTGGCCGACCGTGTCGACGAACGAGACGACGCGGTCGGCCTCCTCGACGACGCGCGCGCGGTCGGTCTTCCGGTGCGGGTTCGCGGTGCGGACGGGGCCGTCCCCGTCGAAGCCGTAGACGCCGTAGGAGAGGTCCGCCGAGAGGCCGCGCTCGACCTCGTGAGGCTGGACGTCCATGAACCCGCGCGTGCCGCCCTCGCCGTCGTCCGGCTGACCCGTGACGAGCGAGCCGACGAGCGTGCTCTTCCCGTGGTCGACGTGGCCCGCGGTCCCGACGACGATGTGTCGGTCGTCGGTGTCGAGCATCGCCCCCTCGCGGATCGTGGCGACGCCGACGATGCCGCGCTCGCCGTCCTCGCCGACCCCCCACGTCTGGACCTCCTCGATGTGAGAGCCGGCCTCCTCCGCGAGCAACGAGAGGACGTCCATCGATTCGGAGAAGGTGTCGGGGGCGATTCCCGCGAGCCCCCCGTCGTCGGTGACGCCGACGACGTAGGTCGCCTCGCCGTCCCCCGAGAGGACGCGGTGGCGCAGTTGCGCGGCCAGACTCTCGAGGCGACCGTCCGCGAGGTGAAGTTCGCGCGTGAGTCGTTCCTTGAACTCGACGCTGCCACCCTCCTGCTCGCCGCGTTCGAGCGCCCGCTCCAACACGGCCCGGTCAGGGCTCATTGGGGGTGGTTAGCAACTCCCCGGGTAAAAGCGTTCGCGCTCGCGTGCGTTCGTTTCTCACGGAACCCCACGGAACCGCTCGGGAGCCCTCGGGAGCGCCGGACGCGGGCGCGCTCGCCTACGACCCGCCGCGGATCCGCTCGACCGCTTCGAGGAAGCCGTCCGCGAACGATCCCTCGGTCACGCCGTCGGCGGCCGTCCTCGCCGTCGCGTCGGCGTTCGCGACCGCGTAGGCCGTCCCCGCGAGTTCGAACATCCCGGCGTCGTTCTCGGAGTCGCCGACGGCGGCGAAGTCCGCCGGGTCGTACCCGAGGCGGCGGGCGACCGAGCGCAACCCGCGGCTCTTGTCCACGTCGGGCGCGGTGACGTGGTAGGCGTAGCCCGTGTCGAAGACGTGCATCCCCTCGCTCGCGGCGATGTCCCGCAGCGGCTGGAGGGGCTGATCCACGCTGACGGCCACCTCCGTCTCCCGCCACCGGTTGACGAAGTCGACCTCCCCCCAGCCCAGTTCGTGGCCCGCCGCCTCGTACCGCTCGACCACCGCCTGCGCGGCCTCCCGGTCGCCGTGGAACTCCAGTTCGTCGTCGTCCGCGAGGTAGACCGCGCCGCCGTTCTCCGCGATGACGCGGATCGGGATCCCGAGGAACTCACAGAGGCCGACGGGGTAGGGGAGGGCCTTACCCGTGGCGACGACGACCGGCGCGGGCCACTCGCGCAGCGGTTCGACGACGCGGGGGTCGAGCGCCCGGTCGTCGTCCGTCAGCGTCCCGTCGATGTCGACGGCCAGCGGTTGCATACCGGGAGGGCGGCCGCCGCCGGTATCAAGTCACCGGGGGACGACCGCGTCACGTGGAACCGACTCCCGTACCGACGACGACGCTACTCGGTGAGCCGCTCGTACGCCGCGGTCACGCGCTTGAACTCCTCCTCGCTCCCCTCCGCGGTGTCCGGGTGGGCGGTCTTCACCCGCTCGCGGTAGGCGCGCCTGATCGCCCGCTGGTCCGCGTCGGGGGACAGCCCGAGGATCTCGTAGGCCTCCCGCGCGGTCGGCCCGGCGTCCCGCCGCAGGGGGTTCGGCCGCCGCGTCCGCCGCTGGCCGTTCGCGCGCGGGCCGGT
This sequence comes from Halomarina halobia, assembly GCF_029338575.1. GTDB lineage: Archaea > Halobacteriota > Halobacteria > Halobacteriales > Haloarculaceae > Halomarina > Halomarina halobia. The sequence goes on along the minus strand of NZ_CP119992.1, from coordinate 690,113 downwards.
CCGCGCCCGCCGACGCCCCTGCGGTCCCCCGACGTCGCCGCTTCGCTCCCACTGCTCGCGGGGGTCCCACCGCCGCCCGTCGCTCGCGTCCCGGCGATCCTCGACGCGGGCCCGCCGCTCGACGCCCGCGTAGATCCGCTCCACGAGCCGCCCGGACGACTGGTACCACATGAAGTAGGCGACGACGCCGAACGGGACGGCGAGCAGCAGGACCAGCGGCTCCAGGACGAGGCCGACGACGACGAGAAAGAGCGTCAGCCCCGCGAAGACGAGCGTGAGCGCCGAAACTAGCCGCGGACGGTTCACACCCCCGGTTACGGTGCGGACACCGTAAGCCTCTCGCCCGCGGCGGCGAGGCGCGAGCGGCGCACCGCGACACGGTCGTTTAGATCGGATAGATCGTACGTAGCTTGCGTAGACGGCATAGACGGGTATCGGTGAGGCCTGCCGATCTGATTCCGGGATAGACCGCCCGGATGCGACCGATTCGATGGCTTCTAAGCGGCGTAGGAAGTCCGAGATGCACACTACCGCTACCCCACCTTATACGCCATTTCTCTAAGATATCTTAGATATCTTAGATAGATAACTATCGGTCGGGGAGACGACGGCCGGGGAGGCGGCGTCGGCAGCCCGGGCGCTTTTGCGCGTCGGCGTGCTAGCCCGACCCATGAGCGTCTCCGGACTGTGCGAACTCTGCCAGACGAACGAGGTGGTGGACGGCTGCGACCGCTGCGGGAGGCTCGTCTGTGAGCGTCACTACGACCGATCGACCGGGCTCTGCACCGACTGCCTGCTCGAGGTCGGGGACGCGTCGGACAGGGAGGGCGAACCGGATCAACGGTCCGGACCTGACGGCGTGGACACCTACGAGTTCTGAACCACCACCTTTTGCTGCGCTCGTGCGGCGGCGACCGCGAAGCGTGTCGCCGCCGACTCGCTGGCAAAAGCTGGACCAAAACCCTCCTCACCCCCTCAGTCGCTTCGCTCGGGGGTTCGTCGGTCCGCTCGCTCGGCGCTTCGCGCCTCGCTCACGGCTGCCACGCTGGTGTCGGCGGTGGCGGTCTGGGTATTCGAGCCGTTCGCTCGGGCCGTACCTTTATAATCGAAACCGGGACCAGAGCCCCCCGTGACGTGAGAGCCGTCGCGGGGCGCACTGCGGGTGTGCGACGCCACGCCCCGCGAGCCGCCCGCGGCGTCGCCTGCACGCCCACCTTTTACTGCGCTCACTCGGCGCTACGCGCCTCGTTCGCTGGTAAAAGCTGGACCAAAACCCTCCTCACCCCCTCAGTCGCTTCGCTCGGGGGGTTCGTCGGTCCGCTCGCTCCCTTCGGTCGCTCGCGGCACAACACGCTAGCGCACGCTGGCCGCCGCGCCTACCGATACCGGTTCAACCGCTCCTTGAGTCGCTTCGCCGCCTGTCCAGCCGCGCGGTCGAAGGACTCGCCCTCGCCGGCGAAGATGATGCCGCGCGAGGAGTTGACGAGGCCGACGCCGTCGGCCAGCCCGAACTCGACGGCCGCCTCCGCGTCGCCGCCCTGCGCGCCGACGCCGGGGACGAGGAACGGGAGGTCGGGGACGAGTTCGCGGACGCGCTCCAGTTCCTCGGGAGCGGTCGCGCCGACCACGAGGCCGACGTTGCCGCGCTCGTTCCACTCGCCCGCGCGCTGTGCAACGTACTCGAACAGCCGCTTTCCGGGGGCGACTTCGAGGTTCTGGAAGTCCGCCCCGCCGGGGTTCGAGGTGCGACAGAGGACGAACACGCCCCGGTCCGCCCGGGAGAGGAACGGCTCCAGCGAGTCGCGGCCCATGTAGGGGTTGACCGTGATGGCGTCGGCGTGGTCGAGCAGCCCCGCGTACTGGCGGGCGGTGTTGCCGATGTCCGCCCGCTTCGCGTCGAGCAGGACGGGCACGCCCTTCCCCTCGGCGTAGGCGATCGTCTCGCGGAGCGCGCGCCAGCCGTCCGCGTCCTCGTAGAAGGCGGCGTTGGGCTTGTAGCAGGCGGCGTACTCGTGGGTCGCGTCGATGATGCGCCGGTTGAACGCCCAGCGCGGCAGGTCCCGATCGCGGAGGTGCTCGGGGAGGCGCTTCGGGTCGGGATCGAGGCCGATCGACACGACGCTGTCGACCGAGTCGATACGCGCGCGCAGGCGGTCGAAGAAGCCGTCACTCGCGGTCATTGCCCGTCAATCCCGGAGCGACCGCTACAAGCTTTCGATGCTCGCCCGCCCGCGAACTCGGGATCCGCCAGCGCGCCGTCCGCGTAGGCCTCGGCGATGGTACCACGGCCCGCGATGGCGATGTCCGTACGCCTCCGAGGACGGACGGCGACGACTGAACAGTGGCGACGGGAGGGCTACCGGTCACGATCGTACGCGCCGCGGCGCTCGTACTCGCCGCGCCGCCGCACGACCGACGGCGTGCGACACATCCCCGGCGCGCCCGTCGCCTGCGGGACGACGCAGTTGTTGCAGTTCTCGCAGGCGGCCGCCGCCCCCGCGTCGGCCAGCAGCCGGGCCGGGAGCCGCGGCTCCGCGTAGAACGGGCGGGCGAGGCCGACCGCGTCGCACGCCGTCCCGAGCAGGCGGTCGATCCCCTCGCGGGTGCGGATCCCGCCCTCGCAGAGGACGGGGACGTCGACCCGCTCGCGAACCGCGCGACAGAGGTCCGCGTTCCAGCGCGGCTCGAAGTCGTTCGCCGCGATGCTGACGCGCGTCAGCGCCCGGACGAGCGCGGCGCGGCCGCGGCCGCCGAACGCGGCCGCGTAGCCGGCCCGGAACTGCGACGCCTCCCAGGCGCGCCTCGGGTACTCCCCCCGGACGAGGCTCGCGTCCCAGAACGTCGATCCCTCGACGGGGACGAGCGCGTCGTAACCGTAGTCGGCGAGGCGAACGGAGAGCTCGACGGCGTCGGCGCGCGAGAGCCCCCGCCGGACGAACGGCGGTCGGCGCGACTCCGTCGGCACCTTCGTCAGCAGGGGGACGTCCCCCGTCCGCTCGCGGACCTCGTCGTGGACGAGTTCGAGGAAGCGCGCGCCGTCGGCGAACTCGTCGGTCCGCCGGTTGTAGTACGGCGAGAGGAACTGCTGGACGATACCCATGTTCGCCCCGGCGAGGTGGACGCCGTCGTAGCCCGCGTCCGTCGCCCGGCGCGCCGCCCGTCCGAAGTCGGCGGCGAGGTCGTACACTTCGTCGGTGGTGAGCACGTGCGGCTCGTAGCGGAGCGCGCCGATCCGATCGAGCGCCCGCAGTAGCCCCGGCGGGCGCGAGACGGCGAGCTGTCGAAGGTCGGGATGCGCGGCGCGGTACTCGCGGTGCCACGTCTCCAGACACCGCAGCCCGCCGTGATCGAGCTGTATCGCGATACGCCCGCCGCGGGCGTGGACGGCGTCCGTGACCGCCCGAAGGCGCTCTGCCTTTCCGTCGGTGTCGATCCGCGTCATGTTCGGCGCGACGCAGCCGCCCTCCCCGCGAACGATCGTCGCGCCCTGAAAGATCAGCCCCGCCCCCGAGGCGGCCGCCGGTTCGAGTTCGTCGGCGAGGCGTTCCCCGGCGTCGGGACCGTCGCCCGCGCACTCGAGGAGCGGCGCGCGGTAGAGGCGATTGCGGACGCGCAGCCCGCCGATCTCGAGCGGCGCGCCGAGCGGGACCGTGGTCATCGGTCTCCGGTGGGACGAGTGCGGATAAAAGCTTGCGGGCGCGGACCTCAGGCGGCGTCGAGCGCGTCGGCCACGACCGGGAGGACGCGCTTCACCGACGCGCCGTCTTCGACGAAGACGACGGCGCGGGGCGGCCGACTCGCCTTCGGGCGGACGCGCAGGCCGCGTTCGGCGGCCGCCGTCGGAAAGGCGTCGAGTCCGACGCGGAACTCGACGCGGGCGCGGTCGTCGTGGACGTAGACCTCCGCGACGCGCTCGCCCGCCCGCTCGACGGCGTAGGCGAACTCCCCGAACGCGTCGCCGTCCGCGTCCCGAACGTCGGCCAGTTCGAGGCCGGCGAGCGGCCCGTCCGTCCGGGCGACGAGTTCGCTCGCGAGCAGTTCGGCGATCCGGCGGCCGTCGGTCACCCGTTCGTCGGTCATGGTGGGGCTACCCCCTCCGCCCGTATCCCTCCGACGATCCCGGCGGGGCGAGCCTCCGGTACGGCGGCGAGTCGATCCGCGGACGGCCGTCCCCACGGGCGGCCGTCGCGTCCCGAAAGGATTTGTCCGTCGCGTCGCGACTCGGCGTGTGACGTTCAGTATCTGCGTTCGCGAGACCCGCGCGGCCGGCGACGGGGAGCGCGTCCGGTTCGGCGTCGCCGTGGCGACGAACAACCCCGGGATCGGCGTGTTCTGTCCGTTCGTCTCCGGGAACGGGGCGGTAGCGACGCAGCACTACACTGTCGGCGAAGTCGGCCCACGTCTACTCGGGTACCTCGACGACGGCCTCCGCGCGGACGACGCGGTCGCCGCGACCCTCGCCGCGGTTTCCCGACCCCACCTCCGACAGGTCCACGCGCTCTGCCGGGAGTCGAGAGGCGTCCACCACGGGGACGCGCCGTCCGTCTACGGCGACCGCGTCGGGGGGAACTACTCGGTAGCCGGCAACACGCTCGCCGGCGAGGCGGTGCTCGACGCGATCGCGGAGGCGTTCGAGCACGCGGACCCGGACCGCGAACTCGCCGCTCGGCTCGTCGAGGCGCTCGCCGCCGGCGAGGAGGCGGGCGGCGACCGACGGAACGACGACGTTCGGAGCGCCGCCGTCCGCGTCGTCGATCCCGGCGCGCCGATCGCCAACGAGTGGTACAACGACCTCCGGGTCGACGCTTCGCGGACGCCGATCGCCGATCTGACGGAACAACACAAGTTGGCGAAGGACTACCACGCGGAAGCGGCGGCCGAGTGGTGAGGGCGTACCCGGATCACTCTGTGGTCGCCGGTTCGCGGGACTTGCCTCACAGTTCCGACCGCGCGCGGGCGGCGTGGTCGCTCACGTCCACGCCCCGCCGGTGGGCGTAGAGGACGGCCGCGGCCTCGATGGTGACGCCGAGGTCGGACTGGAGCGCGTTGATGCCCGCGACGGCCTCCTGCTTCGCCTCGCCCGCGTCCACGAGCGCGTCGAGGATCCGCTGGAACGTGCTCCGCCGCTGGATGATGGACTCGTCCGGGCGGAAGTCGTCGGGGACGGGTTCGTCCTCCGGATCGAACGCGACGACGAGGTCCCCGTCCTCCCTCGCGAGGAGCCCCTCGCTCGCGGCCACGTCGAGGAGGCGTTTCGCCTGGTCGGGCGAGAACCAGTCGCGGTCGAGCGAGAGCGCGACGACGAACTCGCTCTCGGCGATACGCTCGCGTCCCTTCGCGCGAAACGGGGCGGCGACGGCCTGCCGGAGACTCATGGCGGGAGGGACGTCGCCCGCGGCGTAACCCTGTCGGTCCGCATCGAGCGTTTTAAGCACCTCTCGGGACACCTCCACCGTATGAAGTACCAGGGACGCTCCCGGACCAAGCGCACCGGTGGTCGACGACGCCCGATCCACAAGAAACGCAAGCACGAGCTCGGCACGACCCCGACCGAGACCCGCGTCGCCGACGCGAAGCTCAAGACCGTCGACACGCGCGGGGGCAACGTGAAGGTCCGCGCCATCTCCACGGACGTCGCGAGCGTCGCGACGGACGACGGCGTCGTCTCGGCGACCATCAACGGCGTCACGCGCAACGACGCCAACCCGAACTACGTCCGCCGGAACATCATCACCAAGGGGGCCGTCATCGACACGTCCGAGGGCGCGGCCCGCGTCACCTCCCGCCCCGGTCAGGACGGACAGGTCAACGCCGTCCTCGTGGACGACGAATAGGGGTGAATAGGGGCGAACAGGGGACGAACGCGAACGTGCCGGACCGCCGACCGCAGCGCTCGTCTCCGGGTGCATCGCGTCGTGGGCCGTTTCCTCGTGGACCTGACGGGACTCGATCTACCGGGGATAACCACCTCTCCCGGCGAACCGAGGACCGGAGCCCCGCGACGTTCCGACGGTCGGCGGCGCGGTGACGGAGAAGGGATCGTCCGGGATCGAACGCTTCAGAACGATTTCGGTTCTACGGCTTGGGTGCGGCCTTCTGGAGCGCCGTCTCGGCCACGTTGCCGCCGTAGTCCGCGCTCCGGCCGAGGGAGTCGACGACGAGGCCGAGCAGCTGGGCCTGCTGGGGGTCGAGTTCGCGGATGAGCTTGTCGACCTCGCGGGCCTGCGCGTCGATCTCGTCCACGCGCTCGCGGGCTTCGTTGGCGAGTTGCGTCGCGCGCTCCGAGTCGTCCTCGAGGAGCGCGTCCATCGCCGTCTCGGTGATGTCGCTCGCCTCGACGAGGAGTTTCTGCAACCCGTCCGCGGCCTCCCCGGGGATCTCCTCGAGTTCGAGGGCGTGTTCCGCGATCTTCGTCGCGTGGTCGGCGATGCGCTCCAGTTGGCGGGCGCTCGAGTGGTAGTCGAAACAGCTCTCCCGTCCGAGGCCGACCTCGGTCGCGGTACTCGGGTCGCGCAGCACCGACCGGAACACCCGCGAGGTCATGTACCACAGGCGATCGACGTCGTCGTCGCGCTCGATGACGTCCTGGGCGAGGTCGTCGTCGTTCTCGACGAGCGCCGTGATGGCGTCGTTGAGCATGCTGAGCGCGACCAATCGCATCCTGGTGATGGCGTTGATGATCGAGAGTTCGGAGGAGTCGAGAAGGTCCTGCAGGATGATGTGCTCGCTCGTCTCCCCGATGACCTCGAGCCCGACGAGGCGCTGGGCGGCCTCGCGGATCGCCCGACGCTGCGAGGCGGTGACCCGCGCTGTCTCGAGGTTGATGATGTCGAAGCCGCTCACGTACATCGTCATGACCGCCCGCATCAGCTCCCTCCCCTCGAGGTTCGTTATGTCGAGCGTCCCCTCCGTCCGCCGCTCCTCGCCCTTGGGCGTCAGCAACAACGAATCGTCTTCCGGATAGAACTCGACGATGCTTCCGGCGCTGACGCCGTTGTCGGTCGCCCACGTCTTCGGAAGCGACACCGTGTAGGTCGAGCCACCCGTCACCTGCACCTTGCGGGTTTCCATGTTCCGCTGTCGAGAGCGACGGGCCATAAATCAATCCATTTCTATATATCGAGTGGCGGTCTACAGTTCCGACATGTCACCAGGGGATACCTCGCCGGAAGTACCGACGACTCCGGTTCGACGTCCGGCGACGTCGCGTCGAGCTCGAAACCGGTCGCTCGCGCGATCAGCAGCGGGAATCGAGTAATATGATGACATACGTACCCACACGTCTCGGTCGTGATGTGAACGCAAGCATATTTATTTCGTGAGCGCGCCCACAGGTATATGAACGACACGTCCGTGGTGATCCGCTAATGGCACGACAGGGATACCAAGAGAAGCTGTCCTCGCTCCGCGAGGACGTGCTCTACATGAGCGAAGTCGTCTCCGAGCGTCTCCGGATGGGACTGTCCGCCCTCGAGGGGAAGGACCGCGACCTCGCGATGGAGGTGATCCAGGGCGACGATGAGGTCAACGAACTCTACCTCGATCTTGAGAGTCAGTGCATCGACCTCCTCGCGCTGCAACAACCCGTCGCGGGCGACCTCCGCTTCATCGCCGCCTCGTTCAAGATCATCACCGATCTCGAACGCATCGCCGACCTCGCGACCAACCTCGGGACCTACACCCTCGACGCGAAACGCGACGTCTATCCCGACGTCGACATCCAGGGGATCGGTCAGGTGACCCTGGAGATGATCGAGGACGCCATGAACGCCTACGAGTCGGAGGACGCGGACGCCTGTTTCGACATCGCCGAGCGCGACGACGACCTCGACCGCCTCTGCGAGCGCGCCTCCGAGATCGTCGTGCGGGACCTGATCGAGACGGAGTTCGTGGAGGGGGACGACGAGGAGATCGAGGCGCTCATGCAGGACGTCTCTCGCCTCCTGCTGACCGTGCGCGACCTCGAACGCGTCGGCGACCACGCCGTCAACATCGCCGCGCGCACCCTCTACATGGTCGAGAACAGCGACGAACTGATCTACTAGAACCCACCATTTAACTGCCACCTTTTGCTGCGCTCGCGCGCCAGCGACACGCTTCGCGCTCGCTGGCGGCTCGCTGGCAAAAGCTGGACCAAAACCCTCCTCACCCCCGAGCGAAGCGAGGGGGTTCGTCGGTCCGCTCGCTCGTTTCACTCGCTCGCGGGTGCCGCGCTGGTGCTATCGGTGGTGTTCAGGTCGGTAGGGTGGTCTTGCCGGTCCGTACTTTTATAACCGAGAACGGGACCAGAGACCTCCGTGACGTGAGGATCGTCGCGGGGTGCTCGCGGTTGTGCGACGCCACGCCCCGCGAACCGGACACCCCGCCGCGGCGTCGCCTGCACGCCCACGTTTTGCCGCGGTCGCTCGCTGCGCTCGCTCCCTGGCAAAACCTGGACCAAAACCGCGCCTCACTCCCTGCGGTCGTTCGGCGCGGCCGCTCGTTCGCGCCTGCGGCGCTCACTCGCGGGTGCGCGACGCCACACCCCCGCGACCCCCGCCCCGTCGCGGCGTCGCCTGCACGCCAGGGTGTCGTCCAGCGCACGCAGGGAGTGCGGTGTCGAGTCGAGACCTCACTCTGCGCGGCTCGCCACCGTCCCCTGTACGACTACCAGGAGCGCCCCGAGAGCGACGCAGCCGGTCAGCAGGGAGAGGGCCGCCGACCAGCCGGCTCGCGTCGCGACGCTCCCGACGACGACCCCGCCGAGCGACCCGACGAGGATGTAGACGGTACGGACGAGACCGAACCCGACGCCCCGTTCGTCCACGCTGAGGCCGTCGACGATGCGGGACTGGACCGGCGGGCTCCACGTCATTCCGACGCCGACGAAGCAGGTCGCGAGCGTCGCGGCGACGAGATCCGTCCGGACCGCCAGCAGCGCGTACCCGAACGCTCCGGCGGCGAGCGCCGAGACCGTCGTCGCGCCGCGTCCGATCTCGTCGGAGAGCCACCCGACCGCGGGCTGGCCGACGGTCAGCACCGCGAAGTAGAGGGCGAACAGCGCGCCCGCGGTCGTCGGCGCGAATCCGTGGTGCTCCTCCAGCACTGCGAGCAGGAACGAGAAGGTCGCCACGTCGGCGAACTGGCCGAGCGACGCGATCACGGTCGCGACCGCGAGGTCGCGGCGGGAGAGCAACTCGACGAGCGCGGCGACGTCGGGGCGGTGAGGCCGACCGCCTGCCCGCCGAGCCGATGGACGCCGATCGCTCTCCCCGTCTCCGCGTGGAGATTCGTCAGAAGGGTCGTCGCCGGGGTGTAGTAGAGGCCGGTCGCGAAACCGAGGAGGGTCATGGCGAGGACGAACGTGATCGGACTCGGAGCCAGCGCCAACCCCAGGCTGCCGACCGCGGTGGCGGCCAGCGATCCGAGGACGACGCGACGCTCGCCGACACGGTCCCCGAGCATCCCGCTCGGCAACTGTACGAGGGCGTACCCGGCGGTCATCGCAGTGAACCCGACGCCGAGGACGCTCGTCGTCGTCCCGAGACCGTCGGTCACGGCCGGTACGAGTGGACTGACCACGAACTCGCTGAAGCGCGTCGAAGTAGGCGAGCGCACGGAGAACGAGCGTGGTGTCGCGGCAACGCCGGTCCATCGAACGTCCGGCGAGACACCGAGCTTCGCGACAGAAGCGTTACTGAGACTCAGCGTCCGACGCCATCGGCCGTTCGTCCACCGTCGCACGAGCGCGCCGTTCCGCGAGCGACCGCAGGGAGCGAGCGGACCGACGGAACCCCCGAAGGAGCGAAGCGACTGAGGGGGTGACGCGGGCTTTTGGTCCAGATTTTGCCAGCGGGGGTCCTTCGGACCCCGCGCGGCGAAAGGTGGCAGTTAAAAGCTGGGTTCTTATTGGAAGCCGATGCGGCCGCTCTGTCGCTCCGGGGTGCGCTGGCCGCCGCGGAACTGGTCCTCGATGTCCTCGTAGTACGAGCGGATGTCCTCGGAGATGGTCGGCCGGACCGACTCCATCGCCTGGCGGAAGTGGCGCATCTCGACCTCGTCCGCGTCGTGGTCCTCGCGGAGCGCCTCGATGGCCGCCTCGCGGCAGATGCTCTCCAGGTCGGAGCCGACGTACCCGCCCGTCAGTTCGGCGAGTTCGCGCAGGCTCACGTCGGGCGCGAGCGGCGTGTCGCGCGTGTGGATGCGCAGGATCTGCTCGCGCCCCTCGAGTTCCGGCTCGCCGATGAAGACGAGGCGGTCGAAGCGACCCGAGCGGATGAGCGCCGGGTCGATCATGTCCGGGCGGTTGGTCGCGCCGATGACCATCACGTTCTCCATCTCCTCCAGCCCGTCGAGCTCGGTGAGCAGCTGGTTGACGACGCGCTCGGAGACGTTCGAGCCGACGTCGCCGCCGCGGCCGGGCGCGAGCGAGTCGAGCTCGTCGAAGAACACGACCGTCGGCGAGACCTGCCGCGCCTTGCGGAACGTCTGGCGGATGGCCTTTTCGGACTCGCCGACCCACTTCGAGAGTAGCTGCGGGCCGCGCACCGAGATGAAGTTCGCGTTCGTCTCGTTGGCGACGGCCTTCGCCATCAGCGTCTTACCCGTCCCCGGCGGGCCGTACAGCAGCACGCCCGACGGCGGGGCGATCCCCATGCGCTCGAAGCGCTCGGGGTTGTTCATCGGCCACTCGACGGACTCCTGGACCTGCTGTTTCGCGTCGGCGAGGCCGCCGACGTCGTCCCAGGTCATCTTCGGGAGTTCGACGAGCACCTCCCGCATGGCGCTCGGGTCGACCTCCGCGAGCGCGCCGCGGAAGTCGTCCCGCTTGATGATCATCTTGTCGATGAGGCTCGGCGGGATGTCCTCCTCGTCGAGGTCGATCTCGGGGAGGTACCGCCGGAGGGCCTTCATCGCCGCCTCCTTCGTCAGCGACTCGATGTCCGCCCCGACGAAGCCGTGGGTCTCGTCGGCGAGGTGGGCGAGGCTCACGTCGTCGGACAGCGGCATCCCGCGGGTGTGGATCTGGAGGATCTCCTTGCGGCCCGTCTCGTCGGGGACGCCGATCTCGATCTCGCGGTCGAACCGGCCGGGCCGGCGCAGCGCGGGATCGACGCTGTCGACGCGGTTCGTGGCGGCGATGACGATGACCTGCCCGCGCGATTCGAGGCCGTCCATCATCGTCAGGAGCTGAGCGACGACGCGCCGCTCGACCTCGCCGGTCACGTCCTCGCGCTTGGGCGCGATGGAGTCGAGTTCGTCGATGAAGATGATGGAGGGCGACTCCTCGCTCGCGTCCTCGAAGATCTCGCGCAGCTGCTGTTCCGACTCGCCGTAGTACTTGGAGATGATCTCGGGCCCGGCGATGGAGAAGAAGCTCGCCGAGGTCTCGTTGGCGACGGCTTTCGCCAGCAGCGTCTTACCGGTACCGGGCGGCCCGTGCAGCAGCACGCCCTGGGGCGGCTCGATGCCGAGCTTCTTGAAGATCTGCGGGTGTTTCATCGGGAGCTCGACCATCTCGCGGACGCGCTGGATCTCGCCCTGCAGGCCACCGATGTCCTCGTAAGTGATGCCGCCGCCGGTCTTCTCGAAGCCGGAGATGGGCTCTTCGCGGAGTTCCACTTCGGTATCCTCGGTGATGAGTACGACGCCCTCGGGTTCGGTCTCGACGGCGATGAGCGGGATGGCCTGGCCCGGCGAGCGCATGAACGGGTGGTTCGTGCTCGACATCACGGGCACGATGTCGCGCTCGACGACGGGGCGCTTTAAGATCTGGCGCTTCACCATCCCGGCGGCGTCGCTGCCGAACTGCACGCTCGCCTCCTCGGGCGGCGCGAGCACCAGTTTGTTCGCCTTCTTGGCCTCCGCCTTGCGGATGGTCACCCGCTCGCCGATACCCACGTCGGCGTTCTGGCGGGTGAACCCGTCGATGCGAACGGTGTCGGTGTTCCAGTCCTGTCTGTCGGCGCGCCAGACCTTCGCGGCGGTCCGGTCGCCCCCCTCGATCTCGATGATATCACCTGGACTCAACTTCAGGTGTAGCAGCGTGTCCGGGTCGAGGCGGGCGATGCCGCGCCCCGAGTCGTTGGGGTACGCCTTCGCCACCTCCAGTTGCACTTCGTTCATATTGCGGGGTTACCCGTAGGTCGGGTTCGACCGGGTATATCCCTTTTGCTCGTCACAGTCACGGGTTGGCGTTTCGACGGGTCGAGCGCCGACCACGCGCTTTTTTCGCGCTCCCCGCCGACCGGGTACCATGGACACCATCGCGTTCGACGGGCGCATGGGCGCGAGCGGCGACATGCTCCTCGCGTCGCTCCTCGCCGCCGGGGCCGACCGCGACGCCCTCGCCCCCGTCGAGGACGCCCTCCCCGTCGAGTACGACGTGCGCGAGATCGAGAAGAACGGCATCCTCGCGACGCGCGTCGTCGTGCGGTTGACGGACGACGCGGCGGACCCGGACGGTTCCGAGTCCCGCGACGGCGAGGGGAACGAGCACCGCGCGCACGGACACGACCACGAACGCGACGAGAACGGCGGGGACGAGCACGATCACGGGGGGCGCGACCACGCGCACGCCCACGATCACCCCCACGAACACGCCCACGATCACCCCCACGAACACGCGGAGGGGGCCGGTCCGCTTCGCACCTATCGCGAGGTCGTCGAACTCGTGGAAGGGATGGGTCTCCCGGCGGGGGTCGAGGCCGACGCGAGGGCGATCTTCCGGATCCTGGGGGAGGCCGAGGCGCGGGTGCACGGCACCGACCTCGACGACACGCACTTCCACGAGGTCGGCGCGGACGACGCCGTCGCGGACGTGGTGGGCGTCTGCCTCCTGCTCGCCGACCTCGACCCGGAGCGCGTCGTGACCACGCCGCTCGCGACCGGCGGCGGCGAGGTGTCGATGAGCCACGGCACCTACCCCGTTCCGACGCCGGCGGTCGTGAATATCGCCGCCGAGGCCGACTGGGAACTGCGCGGCGGTCCCGTCGAGGCGGAACTGCTGACCCCCACCGGCGCGGCGATCCTCGCGCACGTCGCGGCCGGCGTCGAGACCCTCCCCACGCTCGCGGTCGAGCGCGTCGGGTACGGCGCGGGCGGCTACGACTTCCCCGAACACCCTAACGTGCTCCGCGCGCTCGCGGGGCGCGCGCGCGGCGGTCTCCTCCGCGACGAGATCCGCGTGCTGGAGACGAACGTCGACGACGCGTCCCCGGAGGTGCTCGGCGGCCTCCACGAGTCGCTCGCGGAGGCGGGCGCGCGCGACGTCTCGATCCTCCCCGCGACGATGAAGAAGTCCCGACCGGGACACCTCGTGAAGGTGATCGTGAAACCCGAGGACGCGGGCCGCGTCGCGCGCCGCCTGGCCGAGGAGACGGGCACCCTCGGCGTCCGCGAGACGGGCGTGCGACACCGCTTCGTCGCCCGGCGCGCCTTCGAGACGGTCGAACTCGACATCGACGGGCGGACCGTCGAGGTGTCGGTGAAGGTCGCCAGCGACGAGGAGGGCCGGGTCTTCGACGCGAGCGCGGAGTACGACGACGCGGCGCGCGCGGCGCGGGAGACGGGCCTCCCGACCCGGGAGGTGATGCGCCGGGCGGAGGCGGCGGTCGGGGACGCCGACCGACAGGTTCGGTCGCGAGAAAGACATAAGTGACCCCCTCACCGAGTGCCGCCGGATGAACCTATCGGCGGCACTCACCGTCCTGCTGGAGACACTGACCACGCCGATCCGCCTGCCGGTCGATCCCCTGTCGCGCCGGGGGTCGCCCGCCTGCGACCACGACGCGGTCACGCCCGACACCGAACTGTACGACGAACGCCGGGACGAGTACACGCGGCTGTGCACCTGCGATCGCTGCGGCGCGCGCCTGGCCCTCCGCTACGAGCGGACGGCGGCCGCGCGCATCGACCGGAGCCCCGATCGACCGCCGAGCGCCGAGTGAGCGACGGCGGCCGCGGTCAGGCCCTACCGCGGACAGCCGCTTCCGTCAGCCCGACGGCGGTCGGCCCGCCCCCGTCCTGCACGACGAGCACGAGGTCACGCAGGTCCAGTTAGCCAGGACGTGTCCATCCAGTGTGCGAACTCAACGTTCGTGTCGGTCGGTTCGGACATGCGGTGGACACGTCGTCCGAGAGGATAAGCGTGCGATCCGGTGGCACCCCACCGGTGCCCTTACCTCGCGCGCGCCGTCCCGCCGGCGGCGCGTCACTCCCTCCGGTGCTCGTCGAGCGCCTCGTCGAGGCTCAACTCCCCGCGGGCGACCCGGCGAGCCAGCGACTCGGTGATGGTGCGGTTGTCCTCGCTGCGCTCGCGCGAGCGGCTCTTTATCACCTGGATCTCGCCGTCGGTGGGCTCGATCTCGCGTCCCTCGACGCGCTCGCCCGGCAGCAGCGCGATGTTGACGGCGGCGAGCACGTCCCCCATCCCGCGCGCCCCGGTGCCGACGTAGGGGGTTGTCCCCGTCTCGTCGACGAGTTCGACCGGCACGTCGGCCGCGAGGTCGTCGACGATGCGCGCGCCGACCAGCCGCGCGCCGTCGCCGATCCGGACGACCGGGTCGACCGCCTCCTCCAGTTCGCGGCGGACGACCTCGGCCGCGTCGGTCGCCGGTACCTGGAACGCCGCGACGACGAGGTCGCCCGAGAGGACGGCGATACCGGGGCGCTCGCCGGGGTCGATGCCGACGACGGTGCGTCCCTCGGCCCCCCGCATGACCGCGAGCGCCTCCTCGACCGCCGCACGGGGGGCCGCCGGGTCCGCGCGGACGACCGCGACGTCGCGTTCCGCCCCCGCGAGCGCCGCCTCGCGGACGTCGTCGTCCGGACCGACGATCAGCAGGCGGGCGTCCGGCGGGAGCGGGTCGTCGAGCTCCTGGGTGGTGAATCCCGCGCCGCGCTCGCGGAGTTCGTTGACGACGCCGTGGTAGACTTCGAAGTCCTCGGTGGCGACGACGATCACGGTCTCACCTCGGGACCGCACGGGCATGTCTCTCTCGCCCGAGTCACGGTCGCCCCCGTGACACGATCAGGGCTCCCCGCCGGCCACCATCCCGCCCTCGACGATGCGAAAGCGGACCGACTCGCCGACCGGCTTCGATCGGTGCTTCTCGAGCGTCGCGCGCCGGTTACCCCCGCGGAAGCGTTCGAGGCGCAGGACCGCGCCCGACCAGTGAGAGAGGGTGTGTCCGCCGAGCGCCCGCGTGCGGTCCCCCTCGGGGTCCGAGAAGACCTGGTTCGTGATGACGACCGCGAGGTCGTAGCGCCGGGCGAGCGACAGGAGGTGGGTCACCTGGCGGACGACCGTCCGGAGCGCCTCGCCCTCGTCGTCGTTCTCGCGTTCGAGGCGGTAGAAGCCGGTCGCGCTGTCGAGGACGATCAGGTCGATCTGGGAGGCGACCTCGGTCGCGTCGCGGACGGCCTCGGCCTGCTCGTCGAAGTCGAGCGCCTCGGTGATCATCACCCGCGAGGCGAGGTCGTCGACGCCGTCCTCGCCGACGCGGGCGCGCGCCAGCTGCTCGAAGCGGTCGATCGAGAGCCCCTCGGTGTCGATGTAGAGGGCGCGGTTGCCCTCGGCGACTGCCTCGACGGTCCCCCCGAGCGCGAGGTTCGTCTTCCCCGCCGCGGGCGGGCCGTACACCTGCGTCACGGTGCCGCGCTCGAACCCGCCGCCGAGGAGGTCGTCGATGGGCGGACAGCCGGTGGGGATGGGGTGGGTCACTACGTCGATCGTTGGACACATCGGGTAAAAACGTCCTCGATACGCCAGCGCTTTACCGTCCGGGAACTCGGGACGAGACGAATGACCGACCTCCGCCACACGCTGGCACAGCGCATCGCCGGTGAGGTGGTGCTGAGCGACGATCCCGGTGGAACGCTGCGCAAGTGGCGCACCGACTTCGACGTCGCGCAGACGGCGCTCGCGGACCACCTCGACGTCTCGCCGTCCGTCATCTCCGACTACGAGAGCGGCCGCAGACAGAGCCCCGGCATCGGCGTCGTCCGGCGGGTCGTCGAGGCGTTGCTCGACATCGACGAGGCGCGCGGCGGGACCCACGTCCGCCAGTTCGCGCGGGTCATCTCGGCGGGCTTCGAGAGCGACATCGTCTACGACCTCCGGGAGTACCCCGCCACGGTCCCGATCTCGCGGTTCTACGACGCCATCGACGCCGAGGAGGTCGTCGAGGGGACCCAGCGTACGATCGCCGGCCACACCGTCATCAACTCCATCGAGGCCATCACGCGCCTCTCCAGCGAGGAGTTCTACCGCCTCTACGGGCAGTCGACCAACCGCGCGCTCGTGTTCACCGACGTGACCCGCGGGGAGTCACCGCTCGTCGCGCTCCGCGTCGTCACGCCGACGCCGAGCGCGGTCGTACTCCACGGAATGGACCGCGACGCGCTGTGGGAGCACGCCCCGGCGCTCGCGCGGGTCGACGGGTTCTCGCTCGCCGTCACCGACCTCGACCTCGACGCGATGCTCGACGCGCTCCGGACGGTCGCCTGACGCTCCGCTCCGCACCGTGGTCGACGTGCCACCCGCGGGACGACGGACCCCGGCGCCCCGACGAAACCGTCGTCGCGACGGGGATCAGTCGCTCCGCGTCGCGGTCACCGTCACCCGCCGCGAGCGCGGGCCGTCGCACTCGACGAGGAGCACCGACTGCCACCGTCCGAGCGCGAGGCGGCCGTCCGCGACGGGGACCGTCACGCTCGGGCCGAGCAGCAGCGCCCTGAGGTGGGCGTCGGCGTTGCCGTCCAGTTCGTCGTGCCGCCAGCCGTCGTCCGCGACTGCGTCCCCGAGGAACCCGACCACGTCGTCGAGCAGGCGCGACTCGGCCTCGTTGACGACGACGCCGGCCGTGGTGTGTCGGACGAAGACGGTGCAGACCCCGGTCGCGTCCGACGGAACGGCCCCGGCGACCCGGTCGGTCACGTCCACCACCTGCGTTCGCGCGTCCGTTTCGACGGTGAACTCCATACCGCGGGGAGGACGGGAACGCACATACCCCCTCCGTCGAGCGACGGCGCGCCGTCCGGGATACGTGATTTTCACAGTGTTATAAAAATAAAGCGAGGTTTATTCGTAAATCGACCGTAGTGTCACCGTGGGCTACGCACAGCAACTCGTCGAAACACTCGACGAGGTCGAATCACTGCTGGTGGTCTGTCACGACAACCCGGATCCTGACTGCATCTCGAGCGCGCTGGCGCTCGAGACCATCGCGCAGGTGGTCGGCGTCGGGACCGTTCGAACCGCCTATAGCGAGGAGATCTCCCACCAGGAGAACCTGGCGTTCATCAACCTCCTCGACATCGAACTCCACGAAGCCGAGGAGTTACGCCCCGGCGAGTTCGACGGGATCGCGCTGGTCGGGCACGCGGAGCCGGGCGTCTACGACGACCTCCCGACGGACGCCGCTCCGGACATCGTCATCGACCACCGGCCCTGCGACCGACCCGAGAACGTCTCGTTCACCGACTGTCGCACCGGTTACGCGACGACGGCGGCCATCGTCGTCGAGTACCTCAGGGCCCTCGACATCGTCCCCTCCGAGCGCCTCGCCTCGGCGCTCCTCTTTGCCCTCCACCGGGAGCGACTCGACCACGTCCGGAACCCGACGGCCAACGAGTACGCCGCCGGGGCCTACGTCCGCCCGTACGCCGACCTCGAACTCGTCGAGCAGATGTACGGGGCGGCGTTCAGCCCCGCGACGCTCGACGCCATCGGCGAGGCCATCCGCGGTCGGGAGGTCAGGGGGTCGGTGCTCGTCACCTCCGCGGGTATCACGACCGAGACGGACGCCCTCCCGCAGGCGGCACGGTACCTGCTCAACCTCGAGGGCGTCCGCACCGTGCTCGTCTTCGGCATCGTCGAGGACACCATCCGGATGAGCGTCCGCTCCACGGACCCCCGCGTCAACGCGGGCGACGTCGTCCGGCGGGCCTTCGACGACGTGGGGAGCGCGGGCGGCTACCGCGACATGGCGGGCGGCGAGATACCGCTCGGCCTCTTCGCCGACGCCGCGGACGACGACGTCGTCCTCCGCTACGCCGCCGAGCAGGTGAGCGACCGCTTCTTCGAGGAGATGCACCTCTACGACGAGGACTGACCGCGACGGAGGGTAGCCACTGTACGCCCCCGGCGGTTCGGCGCCGGCGCGACTGATTACGTATTGCGAAATGGAGTGTATCGTCCCGCGGCGCGTACCGACTACGCCGCGTGCGACACCTGCAGAAACAGCCGGATCGTCGTCAGGCGATCTGCTCCTCGTACTCCTCGGGCGTGAGGAGCGCGTCGAGTTCGTCCTCGTCTACGCCCTCCAGTTCGAGCATCCAGCCGTCGCCGAAGGGGTCCTCGTTGACGAGTTCTGGCGCGTCGAACAGCTCCTCGTTGACGGCGCTCACGGTGCCGGAGAGCGGCGCGTAGAGGTCCGAGACGGCCTTGATGGACTCGATGACGCCGAACTGCGCCTCCTGCTCGAGTTCGTCGCCCTCGTCGGGGAGTTCGACGAACACCACGTCGCCCAGTTCGTCCTGCGCGAAGTCGGTGATGCCGATTCGAGCGGTATCGTCCTCGACGCGGATCCACTCGTGCGTTTCCAGGTAGTACAGGTCGTCGGGTATCTCGAAGCTCATAGGAACGGTGTTTCGGTGATGCGTGCGTCTTTCTTTCGTTCGCGGACGACGACCCCGATCTCCGTACCGGGGTCGGCGTACTCGCGCGGGACGTACCCGAGGCCGATGGGCTCGCCCAGCGTGGGGCTCATCGTGCCGCTGGTGACGGTCCCGACGACGGTGCCGTCCGCGTCGGTGATGTCGTAGCCGCTCCGCGGGACCCCCCGATCGAGGAGCGTCAGCCCGACGAAGCGCTCGTCGGGATCGGTCGCGTCGGCGAGGGCGTCGCGACCGACGAAGTCCGTGTCGAGCGCGACGACGAAGCCGATTCCCGCCTCGTAGGGCGTCCGCGGGTTCGATTCGGGGTCGAAGTCCTGTCCGGAGAGCAGGAACCCCTTCTCGATGCGGAGCGTGTCCCGCGCGCCGAGGCCGCAGGGCTGACACGGGAGGGCGGACCAGACGGTCTCCGCCTCGTCCCACGGGCAGAGGAGCTCGAAGCCGTCCTCGCCGGTGTATCCCGTGCGCGCGGCGAGGACGTCGACCCCCTCGACGGTCGCCTCGGCGACGTCGAACCGCGAGACGTCGCGGATCGCCTCGCCCGTCGCGTTGGCGAGGACGTCCTCGCTGTCGGGGCCCTGCACCGCGAACATGGCGTACGCCTCGGTGCGGTTCTCGACGGCACAGTCCAGCCCCCACCGGTCCCGGTGGTCGACCCACCGCGCCTCCATCTCCTCGTCGTGGCCCGCGTTCGGGACGAAGAGGTAGGCGTCGCCCGCATCGGGTTGATGCGCCTCCGGGAGGGCGTAGACGACCGTGTCGTCGAGCATGACGCCGGACTCGTCGGTGACGGCCGAGTACTGCCCCTCGCCGGGCGCGAGTCGCGACGGGTCGTTCGTGGTCAGCCGCTGCATCAACTCGGTCGCGTCCGGTCCCCGGACCGCGATCTCGCCCATGTGTGAGACGTCGAGGATGCCGACCGATTCGCGGACGGCCTCGTGCTCGGTCCGGATGGAGTCGAACTCCACCGGCATCTCCCACCCGCCGAACTCCGTGAACTTCGCGCGGTCGGCGAGGAGGTCCCGCAACGGCGGTTTCCGAAGGGCCATATGCCTCCCCTCGGGGCGAACGACGTAATGATTTGGTTTGCGCGACGGGCGGGACCGCCGCCGATATAAACCGCATTTCGGGATACAGAATCCGCCGCGTCGCTCCCGACGACCGAGGCGTCGGCGGTCCGCGAGCGGCCGAACGCGCCCCGCGCTGTCGGCCGCTCCGGCGATCCACAACGCTCCTGTGTGCGGCCGGCGTTCGCTCCACCGATGTCGTGGACGTATCTGCTCCTCGCCGCCGCGTTCGAGATCTGCTGGGCCGTCGGGCTCGAGTTCACCGACGGCTTCTCCCGCCCGGTGCCGACAGCGCTCACCGTCGCCGCGATGGCGGTGAGCATGCTCCTGCTCGCGCGGGCGGTCGAGACGCTCCCGATCGGAACCGCCTACGCCGTGTGGACCGGCATCGGGGCGGTCGGGACCGCGGTCGCGGGCGTCTACCTCTTCGGCGAGCCGCGAAGTGTGAGCCGCTTCGCCTTCATCGCGCTCATCGTCGTCGGCGTCTCGGGGCTGAAGCTCACCGCGGGCCACTGACCGACGAAACTCAGCTCTCGAACGGCGGTTCGTCGCGGTGGTTGTCGACGTTCTCCTGTTCGGCCGCCTCCTCCGCGCGTACCTCGGATTCCCGCTCGACTTCCCTCTCGATCTCCTCGTTGCGGCGCTCGCGGGCGGCCTCCTCCGCCTCCGCTTCGGCCTCCTCTCTATCGTCCGGCCCCTCCTCGTCTCGCTCCCCGGCGAGTTCGACGTCGCGTCCGTGTTCGTGTTCGTCGTCGGCCATGTATCGGACTACTCGCGCCGCTCGCAAAGGACTGATGGTGGCGACAGCAAGGTGGGCGACGGGCTACGCCGGTTCGACGACGATCCGCCCGTCGCGGAGCTTGTAGACGAGCCGATCCCCGACCTCGACCTCGGTTCCGGCCTCCGCGAGTTCCTCGCGGACGGCCTTGATGAGGCTGATCCGCCACCGATCCGTCACTTTCGTCGTACCGAGAATCCGCTCATCGTCGGTCATCGTCCGTGGAAGGCAGTCGACACTGTTATGCACTTTTAGCTATTTTGCCGAAATAGGTAACCGTGACTATCGAGGTACGGCGAGGGGGAGAGCGCGGACGGGTGATCGTCTCGAAACGGCCGGAGGGACTCCCGGAGGCCCGGGGGCGGGGCGGGGGACGCCTGACCGTCGGCCCGGGGCTCGGGACGACCTTCGACGGCGACAGCTACTCGACGCCGCTGGTCGTGACCGCGATCGACGACGACGGGTGCGTCAGCTGGAGCACGCCGGGACCCGCGGCCGCGCTCGACCGCGCGCGGCGCGAGATCGACCGACGCGCACCGACGACCGTCCGGTTGCGCGAGTACCCGCTCCTGCTCGAGGTGCTACCGGCGGGGTCGGTCTCGCGGTTGACCTGCGACCTCGCGCTCGCGGCGGGCGCGTCCGGCGTGCCGCTGATCGTGTCGATGGACGCGAACGGTCGCGGCCGGGGGGCCGGGAGCGGACTCAGACGGCCGCGGTGAGCAGCGAGACGGGATCGCCGGCGACGTCGGTGCTCGCGCAGTCGGGACACTCCGCGCCGACCGACCAGTCGGGATCGAGGCGGCGGCCGTCGGGACCGACGAGGCAGGTGAGTTCGACGAGCAGGACGAATCGGTCGGCGTTGCCGCAGTTCTGACAGTGCATGGTCGAAAGACCGGCTGGTGCGTTCGAGCCGCCGGTGGGGGGTACTCGTCCCGCTCTCGCACTTGAAGGTTCGTCCCGGGGATCGAGTGGCCGTCCACCCGCCCTCCCCGATCGCGGGCGTCGAGCGGGCGCGGTCAGTCGTGGGGCGTCCCCGCGTCCCCGTCCTTCTCGAGTTCGACGTCGAGTCCGAACTCCGCCGCGCGCGAGCGCCAGAACTCCGTGTACCCCTCCTCCCCGCGCTCGACGGTGGTCTCCCCGCTCCGCAACTGGTCGAGTTTCAGGTCCACCTCGTCCAGGAGCTGCCTGCCCACGTCGTCGGTGACGACGCCCGACCGAACCGCGTCCATGACGGCGCTCTTCTCCCGCTGAAGGAGCTGTCGCTCGCCGACGAGCAGGCGCTCGCGGCGGAGCTCGGGGTTGTCCGCGAGCAGGGTGGCGATCGCCGTCCGCAGGTCGTCGAGTTCCCGCTCGTACTCGTCCGTGAAGTCCCGGTAGACCTCCCTGGGGAGGTTACCGCGCCCCTCGAGGCGCTCGGCCGCGGAGAGGGCCTCCTCGACCGCTCGGCGACGCCCGACCAGGAGTTCGTACAGCTCCTCGACCTCGGAGCGCGTGACGATGCCGAGCCGCTGCAGGAGGCTGGACATCGTCATCCCCTGGACGACGAGGCTGAACGCGGCGACCCCGAAGACCATCGCGCGCAACTCCTCCCGGTAGGGAAACGGCGTCCCGTCGGCGAGCGAGCGCGGCAGGCCGAGCACCAGGGCGATCGGGATCGAGGCGTGGAGCCCGCCCCAGAGCATGACGTGCTGGTAACTCCGCGGGATCGTCTGTTCGACGAATCGGTTGAGCGCGGTCGCAATGGGGTAGACGGCGAGCGCGCGGGCGAGTAGCACCGCCGGGACGGCGAGCGCGATGAGTTCGACGTGCGAGAGTAGCTGTTCGACCGGCGTGACGACGCCGATCATCAGGAAGACGAACGTGTTGACGAGGAACGCGACGGTCTCGAGGCTGCTGAAGACGGAGATCTTCGTCTGCGGGCTCATGGCGTACTCCGCGCCGCGGTTGCCGATGAACAGCCCCGCGACGACGGTGGCGATGACGCCGGAGACGTGGAGGTAGTGCTCGGCGAGGAGGAAGCTCCCGTAGGCGAGTATCAGCGTGAGGACGGTCTCCGTCATGCGCTCGTCCAGGTTGACCATCACGCTGTACACGGCGTAGCCGGTGAGCAGGCCGACCAGGAGGCCGCCGAGGCTCACCGCGACCAGGTCGAACGCGACGCGGGCGACGCCCTCGACGGTGAACAGCCGGGTGGGGTCCGCACCCCGCACGACGAGCGACAGGAGCGCGGAGAAGAGGACGACGCCGACGCCGTCGTTGATCAGGCTCTCGCCCTCGACCAGGACCGCGAGGCGGTCGGGCGCGCCGAGCTCCTTGAACAGTGCGAGGACGCTCACCGGGTCGGTCGGCAGGATCATCGCCGCGAACAGGAGCGCGACGAGCAGGGGGAAGCCGAACAGCTCCGCGCCCGCCACGCCCAGCACGACGACCGACGCGACGAGGCCGACGACGGCGAGCGCCAGAACGGGGACGAGGTTCCGACGAAGCCGCTCCAGGTCGGTCGTGGCCGCCCCCTCGAACAGCAGCGGCGGCAGGAGGACGAGCAGGATGAGGTCGTGCGAGAGCGCGATGTCGATGTCCACGGCCCTCGTCGTCGCGCCGACGACGGACACGGCGAACCCCGCGAGGAGGAGCGCGACGGTGTAGGGGAACCGCCCGACCTTGGCGACGAAGATCCCGACCCCCGCGGCGATGATGGCGATCGGGAGCAGGTCGAGGAGGATCCCCTCGATGCTCGCGGCCTCCTGTGCGAGCGCGACGAGGGCGACGGGGTCGATGGCGGCGACCGACATGGTTCACTCCACCGGACGAGGCGGGATAAGCGTGGGCGCGCGAGCGCAACGTGTCGAAGACGGAGAGAGGGACGACGGGGCGGCAGACGGGCGCTGAGCGGGCGCTCAGGCGTACTCGGTGACGGTCAACGCGTAGTCGCCGCTCCCGCTGTAGGAGTCCACGAGGACGTAGAGGTCCGTCGAGACGTCCGGGTCGTCGACGGTGACCGACTCCTCGCTGCCGGTGGTCCACGATCGGTAGTCGTAGCTCGACGTGGTGGGACAGCGACCCGTACCGTCGCTCGCGTAGAGGTCGAAGTCCGCGTCGGCCGGGCCGCCCAGTTCGACGACGACCGTGCTCGGGTCGTCGTAGTTCCAGGCGTAGGACCAGCAGTCCTCGTCCCAGTAGCCGTAGAGGGAGTCGCTGACGCTCACCGTCCGGGAGTCGTTCCCGCCGTCGCCGTCACCGCCATCGCCGCCGGAGCCGCTCCCCGGCCGGGTCGTGACGGCGTTCCCGGCGTCCACGCGTCCGCTCCCCTGCTGGCTGGCGGAAAGCCCCACGTCGACGGCGGTGGCCGTGAGGTGGCCGCGCAGCTCCTCGTTCGTGAGGTCCCAGGCGGCGAGGGTGAGGCCGGCGACGCCCGCGACCACCGGCGTCGCCATCGACGTGCCCGAGATCGAGTCGTAGCCGTCGTCCGTCCACGTCGAGAGGACGTTCGTGCCCGGCGCGGCGAGCTCGATCTCCGACCCGTAGTTGGAGTAGGCGGCGAGCGTCCCGTCGGGGTCGAGCGCCGAGACGGCGAGGCACTCCTCGTAGGCCGCGGGGTAGGAGACGGACCCGCCGTAGCCGTTGCCCGCCGCCGCGACGACGAGCGAGCCGTTGCCGTAGGCGTAGGAGACGGCGTTCTTCATCGTGCTCGTGGACCCGCTCCCGCCCAGCGAGAGGTTGATCACGTCCGCCCCCCGGTCGGCGGCCCACTGGATCGCGTCCGCGATGTCGCTCGTGCTCCCCGTGCCGCCCTCGTCGAGCGCGCGCCCGGCGATGACCGTGGAGTTACCGATGCCGGTGACGCCCTCGCCGTTGTTCACCTCGGCGGCGGCGATGCCGGCCACGTGCGTGCCGTGGGTCTCGTCGGCGAGCGCGTCGGGGTACGGATCGCCGTCACCGTCCACGAAGTCGTAGCCGGGATCCGCGGCCACGTTTCCGTCGAGGTCGGGGTGGTCGTACTTCACGCCCTGGTCGATCACGGCGATCGTGACGCCGGCATCGCCGAGCGTGGTGTCCCACGCCGTCGGCGCGTTCACCGTCTGGTCCGCGTACTGGTCGTCGAAACGGGGGTCGTTCGGGACGAACAGCGCCTCGAGGGTGGCGTTCCGCTCGACGTACTTCGTCGCCTCGTACTTCCCGACCCGCTTGCGGATCTCTCGTTCCTCCCTCGGGGACGCGTCGCGGAGTTCGATCGCGGCGTAGCGGAGCGCCTCGTTCCCGTGGCGGAGCGCGACGGTGACGTCGTACTTCCGCTCTAGCTTTCGTTTGATCTTCCTCGCGTGCCTCTCTACCCTCCTCCCGTCCGCAGAGAGGCCGACGAGGAGTTCGTCCTCCTTCGGGCCGGGCGACCGTCCCGGCGTCGCGCCGGCGACGTCTGCGAAGGCACCGACGCCGGCGAGACCGAACAGTTCGAGGAAGCTACGACGGCCGAGCGCGCGTCTTTCACGCATCACGACAGGACAGATTCCACTATACTATTTTATTCTAGCCATATCTATAAGGATAAATATGAGATGGCCGCTGGGAGTAGAACCAGCACGGCTTTAGGCGGCCGCCGGGTTTCGGGGGGTATGAGCGGGTTCGTGCGTCGATTCGTCGGAGGGAGCGACCGTCGCGTCGGGCTGTTCGTGGACGGGCCGAACGTCTTCCGCACCGAGTTCGACGTGGACCTCGACGACGTTCGCGCGGCGGCCGCCGAACGCGGTCGCCTGACTCACGCCCGGCTGTACGTCGACGAGCGCGCCACGCCCGGGCTGATCCAGGCCGCGGAGGCCCACGGCTTCCGGGTGGTGACCACCAGCGGCGACGTGGACGTGAAGCTCGCCGTGGACGCGACGGCGGCCGTCGCGGACGGCGCGATCGACGTGCTGGCGATCGCCTCCCGCGACATGGACTTCAAGCCGGTGCTGGAGACGGCCGCCGAGCGCGGCGTCCGCACGCTCGCCATCGCCCCCGGCGACTACGGGCGCTCGGACGCGCTGTCGAGCACGGCCCACGAGGCGGTGACGCTCGGACCGGCCGAATAGCCGTCCTTTTACCCGGCCGCGACGCACGGACCGACATGGACCCGGTGCTCGACGACCACATGCACCTCGATCCGGTGAACGGTCGCGGCGTGGAGGCGTGCGAGGAGTTCGCCGACCACGGCGGGACGCACCTGCTCGTGCTGAACAAGCCGTCGTGGCACTACGGCGTCGAGGTCGAGGAGGGGGGCGACTTCCAGACGGCCTACGACCACACGGTGGACGTGGTCCGGGAGTCGAACGAGGTGCTCGCCGGGCGCGCGTGGCCCGTCCTCGGCGTCCACCCGGCGCTGATCTCGCAACTGGTCGACCGGGGCTACGCCCCCGAGGAGGCCCGCGACCTGATGCGGGCGGGGCTCGACACCGCCGCCGAGTACGTCGCCGACGGGAGGGCGCTCGCGCTCAAGTCCGGGCGGCCCCACTACGAGGTGGACGAGGCCGTGTGGGAGGCCTCGAACGAGGTGATGCGCCACGCGTTCGCGCTCGGGGCGGACCTGGGGTGCGCCGTCCAGCTCCACACCGAGGACGGCGAGGACTTCACGGAGGTCGCCGAGTGGGCCGAGGCGGCGGGGATACGGCGGGAACACGTCGTCAAGCACTACTCGACGGGCGGCGTGGTCGGGCCGACGCCGAGCGTGCTTGCGGACAGGGAGGAGCTCGTGCGGGCGGCCGAGCGCGGGATCCCCTTCATGATGGAGACGGACTTCATCGACGACCCGGACCGACCGGGCGCGGTGCTCGGCCCGAAGACGGTGCCGCGGCGGACCCGCTGGCTGCGCGAGGAGGGCTACGACGGGGCGCTCGAGCGCGCGCACGTCGAGACGCCGCGGATGGTCTACGGTATCGATACCCGGGCCACGTTAGAATAACGAAAAGGCATATGGCCGGCCGCTCGAAGTCGTGAGTATGAGTACGCCGGAGGGTGAGTACTACACCGAAGAGCGCTGGCAGAACTGGCTCGACCGCCTGGACGAGGAGGGCGTGGACCTCGAAGACGAGAGCTCCGCGCGCCTCCGACTGAACCTGCAGGACGACACGGTCATCGCCGTCGCGAAGGTCGTCTCGGCCTACGACGAGGGCGAACTCGACGAGCAGGCGGCGATGGAGGAACTGGCGGGCATCCAGGAGATCGTCCTCTCGGAGGTCGAGTTCGACGATGAGGACACCCTGATGCTCATCGACGCGGTCCAGACCGCGCTCGTCTGCGTCTTCCACGCCGCCCAGGAGTACGTCGCCGCGGGGGCGACGAGCGACGGGAGCGTGGAGGAGCACGTCGAGGCCGCGCGCAACGCCGAGTCCGAGGAGGACCTCGACGCCGCGCACGTCCACTGCGTGCAGGCCGGCACGCTCATCATCGACGGCCAGGACATGGACCTCTCGCTCGTCGAGGACCTGGACTACGGCCTCGTCGCCGAGTGGGTCGACGGGCTCAACAGCCTCTACGAGGCCATGCGTGACCCCGAGGTCGTCGAGGAGGACGAGGCGTAGGAGCCACAGAGAACGCAGGCAGCGCGGGCGACCGACCCGGTGCACCCCCGGACCCCCACCCGCACCCGACGTCGCACTTCTCTCGACGCCGAGCCGACAGCCGTCGGCCCCGCGTCCGACGGAGTTCGACGAACGACGAACTCATCGTCGTCAAACACTTATATCCCCCGGTCGACTCACCAGCCATGACATCCGTCGGCATCGACGCCATCGAGATCCACACCGGGAAGCTCAAACTCGACCTCGCGAACACCTTCGCGCCCGCGAAGGGTGAGGAGCCGGAGAAGTACACGAAGGGCCTCGGCCTCGCGGCGAGTTCCTTCCCCGACACCTACGAGGACATCGTCACGATGGGCGCGAACGCCGCCCACCGGCTGATGAAGCGACGCGGGCTCGAACCGGCCGACATCGGCCGCATCGACGTCGCCACCGAGTCCGCGTTCGACAACTCGAAGCCCGTCTCGACGTACATCGCGGGCTGCCTGGAGCAGGTCTTCGAGGGCGACTTTCACCACGCCAACAAGGGCGAGCGCAAGTTCGCCTGCATCTCCGGCACGCAGAGCCTGGACGACGCCTACAACTGGATCAAGGCGGATCGCAACCGCGGGCGCAGCGCGCTCGTCATCGCCACCGACACGGCGCTCTACGCGCGCGGCGACGCCGGCGAGGCGACCCAGGGTGCGGGCGCGGTCGCCATGCTCATCGGCGAGGACCCCGACCTCGTCGAACTCTCGACCGAGCAGGGGTACGGGAGCGCCGACGAGACGGACTTCCTCAAGCCCAACCAGCAGTTCCCGAGCGTCGACGGCAAGCGCTCGGTGCAGGTCTACCTCGCGCGCATGCGCGAGGCCCTGGAGGACTTCGAGAGCGTCTCGGGGGACACGCACCCCGACGACTTCGTCCTCGTCCCCTTCCACACGCCCTTCCCCGGCATGGTCCGCAAGGCCGCCCTGCTCGGCTACCGGCACATGATCCGCGACACGAGCATCGAGGAGGAACTCGCCGCCGAGATCGGCCGACAGCCGCGCTACGAGGCGTTCGAGGACGAGGCGGCGTTCCTCGACGCCGTCCGCGAGTACACGGACGCGCTCAAGGGCACCGAGACGTACCTGGAGTGGTACGACCGCGTCATCGCCCCCACCCTCGAGATCGCGCGCGAGGTCGGCAACTGGTACACCGGGTCGGTCCACGTCGCGCGCGCGAGCGGACTGAAGCACGCCCTGGAGAACGACTGGGAGATCGAGGGGAAGAAGCTCCTCGTCGGCTCCTACGGCAGCGGCGCGCAGGCGGAGATCCACGCCGAGACCGTCCAGCCGGGCTGGGAGGAGGAGATCGCCCACCTGACCGTCGACGAGCAGCTGGAGGCCCGCCGCGACATCTCCTTCGAGGAGTACGAGCGCGTCCACGACGCCCACAACCACGACAAGCGGCTGGACGACGTCGAGGAGTTCACCGTCCCCGACGGCGAGTTCGCCTTCGACGGCTGGGGCCGCATGGGCGAGCGCAAGTACCGGTTCGTCGAGTAGCCGGGGCGACTCGCGCCGCCCGACGAACGAGGCTCGGGGACGGGGAGTCCTCCGCGTTCGTGTCCGTCCCGATCGATCTAGTTCACGAAGACACCACGTCCGTGTCGTCACCGACCCGGATCCGACGGTATCATATGCAGTGACTTGTAACGCCGTACCACCAGATGTCCCGCCCACGGACACCCATCACATCAACGCATGAGCAGCCATAACTCCGGTAGTCCCTTCGCGCCGCACACCCCCGAGGAGACGGCGGCGATGCTCGACGCCGTCGGCGCGGCGAGCGAGGAGGACCTCTTCGACATCCCCGACGGACTGCGCTTCGACGGCGCGTTCGGCATCGAGTCGCGAAGCGAGCGGGCGGCGCGCGCGCACGTCGACGCGACGCTCGGACGCAACGCCGACCTCGCCGAGTTCCTCGGTCGCGGTCACTACGACCACTACGTGCCCTCGCTGGTCGATCACCTCTCCCTGCGCTCGGAGTTCCTGACCTCCTACACGCAGTACCAGCCCGAGGTGGCCCAGGGCTTCCTGCAGGCGCTGTTCGAGTACCAGTCGATGCTCGTCGAACTGACGGGCCTCGACGTGGCGAACTGCTCGATGTACGACGCCGCGACGGCGCTCGGCGAGGCGGCGACGCTCGCCGCCCGCCTCCGGCGGGTCTCCGGGGAGACGGTGCTCGTCCCCGACCTGCTCCACGAGGGCCGCCGGGCCGTCCTCGAGAACTACGTCGAGGGCGCGGGGCTCGCGGTGGAGTCCTACTCGACCGACGACGCGAACGCGGACGTCGAGGCGCTCGCCGATCGCGTGGACGAGGACGTGGCGATGGTCTACGCCGAGAACCCGACCGTTCGGGGGACGATCGAGGAGCGCCTCCCCGAGATCGGCGACCTCGCGCACGAGAACGACGCGCTGTTCGTGCTCGGGACGGACGTGCTGGCGCTCGCGCTGCTCCGAGAGCCCGCGAGCGTCGGCGCGGACGTGGTCGTCGGCGAGGCCGCCTCGCTCGGCCTGGGCGCGAGCTACGGGATGGGCCTCGGGCTGTTCGCCTGCCGCGACGACTACCTTCGGCAGGTGCCCGGTCGCCTCGTCGGGGTCAGCGAGGACGCGACCGGCCGCCGGGCCTACACCCTGACGCTCCAGACCAGAGAGCAGCACATCCGCCGCGAGCGCGCGACGAGCAACATCTGCACGAACCAGGCGTGGGTCGCGCTCCGCACCGCCATGCACGCGGCGACGCTCGGCCCGCAGGGGCTCGTCGACCTCGCGAACGACTGCGTGACGGCGACGGCCGACCTCGCGGAGCGCGTGGACGCGATCGTGGGGATGCGCGCGCCGGTCCACGACCGACACCACTTCCGGGAGTTCGTCGCGCACACCGACCAGCCCGCGGCGGCGGTGGCGTCGGACCTCGAGGACGAGGGCTTCGCCGTTCACGTCGTCGGCGAGCACGAGATCCAGCTCTGCACGACGGAGACCAACGCCGCGAGGCGCGACGCGCTGGTGGAGGCGCTGGAGGTGGTCGCGTGAGTGGAGACGAACGCGATCAGGGAGCGACCAGCGGGAGCGGCCGCGATACCCTCGTCTACGACCAGGCGCGCTGGACCGCGGACGACGAGCGGTACGAACCGCTCCTCTCCGAGAAGCACACCCGCGAGGTCGAGGTGGAGTCGGAGCTCCCCGAGCACCTGACGCGCGACACGCTCGACCTGCCTGACCTCTCGGAGCCCGAACTGGCGCGCCACTACACGCGCCTCTCGGAGATGAACTACGGCGTCGAGAACGGGCCGTTCCCGCTCGGCTCCTGCACGATGAAGTACAACCCGAAGTTCACCGAGGACGCGGCCGCCCACCCGAAGGCCGGGATCCACCCCGACCGCTCGCCGGAGAGCGCCCAGGGGACGCTCGAACTCCTCTATCGCCTCCAGGACTACCTCGCGCGCATCGGCGGGATGGACGCCGTGACGCTCCAGCCCCCGGCGGGCGCGGCGGGCGAGTTCGCGGGCATCCTGATCGCCAGGGCCTACCACGAGGCGCGCGGCGAGGACCGGACCGAGGTCGTCGTCCCCGACTCCGCCCACGGGACGAACTTCGCCAGCGCGGCCATGGCGGGCTACGACGTGGTCGAGCTCCCCGGCGCGGCGGACGGACGGGTGGACCTCGGCGCGCTGGAGGCGGCGGTCGGCGAGGAGACGGCCGCGCTCATGCTCACCAACCCGAACACGCTCGGGCTGTTCGAGCGCGACATCGAGCGCATCGCCGAGATCGTCCACGACGCCGGCGGCCTGCTCTACTACGACGGCGCGAACCTGAACGCGCTGCTCGGGCGCGCCCGCCCCGGCGACATGGGCTTCGACGTCATGCACTACAACGTCCACAAGACGTTCGCCACGCCCCACGGCGGCGGCGGCCCCGGTGCGGGGCCGGTCGGCGTCAGGGAGGACCTCGCCGAGTTCCTGCCGGATCCCCGGGTGCGGAGGACCGACGGCGGTTACGAGCTGTACGCCCCCGAGCGTTCGATCGGCAAGGTCCACGGCTACCAGGGCAACTGGCTCGTGCTCGTGAAGGCCTACGCCTACATCGCCCGTCTCGGCGACGAGGGGCTCGCGGACGCGAGCGCGAAGGCCGTCCTGAACGCCAACTACCTCGCCGAGCGGATCGACTACGAGATCCCGTTCGGCCCGTTCCACCACGAGTTCGTCGCGAGCGCGGACGCGGACGCCGCCGACGTGGCGAAGCGCATGCTCGACTACGGCGTCCACCCGCCGACGACGAAGTGGCCCGAGGCGGTCCCGGAGGCGCTGATGACGGAACCGACCGAGGTCGAGAACCGCTCGTCGCTCGACCAGCTCGCGGCCGCGTTCGACGCGGTGGCGGCGGAGGACGAGGCGACGGTCGAGTCCGCCCCCGAGCGGACGGCCGCGCGGCGCATCGACCAGGTGAGCGCGGCGCGGAACCCGCGGCTGTCCTGGCAGGCGCTCGACCGCGAGGAGTGAGATCCCCGGGGGAGGGCCGGTCAGCCCATCCGAGGTAACCGAGTTCCGAAACGTTCACGCCGTTTTCCACCGTTGCGAACCCGCAACGGTCGCAACGAGCGCCCCCGTTTATCTCCACGTCGAACCCACCCGAAACTGGAGTGGTAGCCCGTGAAACTACTCAGACGCGTGTTCGGCGGCGGCGAGGACAGCCCGACCAAGTACCAGTGTTCGGCGTGCCCCGAGACGTTCGAGGCACCCGCTGACGCCGAGGCCCTCCGCTGTCCCGTCTGCGGCGATCGCAACGTCGCGCCGCTCTGAGCGGCGCGGACCCGTCGCTCGGCGGAAGGTCGACGTGACGAGCGCACGGGCCGCGTCCGCGTCTATTCGTCGCGCGCGTGAGCCTCGAGAACCGAGTGTGCCCCCTCGCGCTCCTTCGCGCCGGGGGCGACCCGGATGAACTCCGCCTTCGCGCGCGCCTCGGGGATAGTGTGACCGCCGCAGTAGCTCAGTCCCGAGCGGACGCCGGCGAGGAACTCCGAGAGCGCGACCTCGAGCGGACCGCGGTACGGCGAGAGGCCGTCAACGCCCTCGTCGGCGTCGGGGGTGAGCGCCTTGTCCGTGCGCGCCTCGTTGGCCGCCGTGGAGGCCATGCCGCGCGAGCGCTTGTAGCGCTCGCCGTCCACCTCGACGAGGTCGCCGGGTGCCTCGTCGGTTCCGGCGAAGAAGCCGCCGAGCATGACGGTGTCCGCGCCCGCCATCAGCGCCTTGACGGCGTCGCCGGAGGTTCGGATGCCGCCGTCGGCGATCACGTGGATGCCGAGGTCGCGGGCGGCCGCCGCGCAGTCGTCCACCGCGGTGAGCTGTGGGACGCCCGCGCCGGCGACCTCCCGGGTGGTGCAGTGGGAGCCCGGTCCGACGCCGACCTTGACGCAGTCTGCGCCCGCCGCGTGGAGGTCCCTGACCCCCTGGGGCGTGACGACGTTGCCGGCGACGAGGGGCGCGTCGGGGAACTCGGCGTCGATGCGCTCGACGGCGGCGAGCGCCGCCTCCATGTGGCCGTGGGCGACGTCGACCACGACGCAGTCCGCACCCGCCGCGAGCGTCGCCCCGGTTCGGTCGAGGAAGTCCTCGTCGATGCCGACGGCGGCCCCGACGCGCTCGCCCGCGTCGGCGACGGCGCCGACCTGTTCGACCTGCTCGTCGACGCCCATGAAGCGGTGGATCGTGCCGAGCCCGCCCATCGTCGAGAGCGTGATCGCGGTGTCGACCTCGGTGACGGTGTCCATCGGCGCGGAGAGCACCGGGATCTCGAGGTCGAGCGACGGCGTGAGCTTCGTCGAGAGGTCGACGTGACTACGGCTGTCGACCGGAGAGCGCTGGGGAACGAGCAGGACGTCCCCGTACGAGAGTCCAGTTCTGACGTTCATTCGTGTGAACCCTTGACCCCTGAGGCCGTGGTCCCAGTTAGCTCCGTCGAATTCGCCGCGCGCGGCGAGTGTCAGGGCGACCGGAACGCGTTCCGGCCGTCGTCGCACTCCGCGACGATCACGTCGTTCGTGTCGCGGCCGCACACGTCCGACCCTACAGCTATACTCCTCCCCGCGGAAGGGCCGGTCATGACCTTCGACGCGGACCGCGTCTCGACGGTGACCTTCGACTCGTACAGCACGCTCGTCGACGTCGACGCCGCGGAGGCGGCCCTGCGCGAGCGCGTGGACGACCCGCTACCCGTCTCGCAGCTCTGGCGGGCGCGCTCGCTCGAGTACACGATGGTCGCCAACGAGATCGACGCCTACCAGCCGTTCTACGAGATGAACCGCGACGCCCTCGAGTACGCGCTCGACGCGTACGACGTCGACCTCCCCGAGGCCGAGCGCGACGAGATCCTCGCGGTCTATCACGAACTCGACGTCTTCCCGGACGTGCGCGACGCCATCGAGCGCGTCCGGGACGCGGGCTACGACTGCTACGTCCTCTCGAACGGGAACCCCGAGATGCTCGACTCGATGGTCGCGCACGCGGGCATCCGGGACCTGCTCGAGGACACGATCAGCGCCGACGAGGTGCGGACGTTCAAGCCCGCCCGCGAGCTGTACCGTCACGCCGCCGCGCGGGCGGGGACGCCCATCGACGAGATCGCCCACGTGAGCGCGCTCTGGCTGGACGTTCAGGGGGCGATGCACGCCGGGATGCAGGGCGTCTGGGCCGACCGGAAGGGGTCCCCGTGGGAGCCGTTCGACGGCGAACCGGACCTCACCGTCGAGACGCTTCACGACCTCGCCGACGAACTCGCCTAGTCGACGAGGCCCACGTCGTGGACGTGCCGACGGAGTTCCTCCTCGTTCGAGAACGACCGACCGCAGGCGGAGCACTCGTATTCACCGTCTTCGGACATGTCTCGGAATAGTCGACGCGCCCGTAAAACGCTTGGTGGGCCTGTCAGGGCGTGAGAGCTATCCGCGAGTTTTTGAATTATCGGCTGAGTAAACTATTTGCGCGGGCGATGGTTGATGGTAAGCGGGGAAGTACCATGGCACTAGGGGACACGAGTCGACGTACCGTGGAGGTGTACGTCCGGTCGTTGACGCCGGGCTACGAACTCCGGGGACAGGAGGAGGTGCTAGAACGGTTGCGCGCGTGCGCAGGAACGGGGGAGATCGACGGGTACGACCTGTACGTCTGGGGCTCGGGGATCGACCCCGAGTCGCGGGCGGCACAGACGAAGTTCGGTCGGTTCGTCCTCGACCGACTCGACTTGTTCGGGCGTTGGGCCAAGCGCGCCGGTGCCGAACTGGACTTCTGCTTTCCGACCTGCGCCCGCCACTCCACGGTCACCGGCGAGTCGTTCGTCTGCGTCGAGTTCCCGTCGGTGACGCTCGTGGAGTTCGAGGACGACAGGGTGAGCCACGTCGCCCCCTGTCATCGCGGAGGCGACCACGTCACCGTCAGGAGCCGGCTGAAGACGCTCGAGTCGGCGACGGTCTAGGTCTAGGCCCCGTCCAGCTCGCGCTTCGCCTCCCGGAGGAGGCCGTCTATGATCTCGGGCGTCGTCGGGTGGTACGCCCGGTCGGGGACCTCCCGGACGTCCATCTCGCGCTCGACGACGACCTGCATCGTCTTCGCCATCACGTCCGCGTGGTAGTGGAGCCCCTGATAGCCGAGGACGGTGCCGTCCGTCGCGACGACGAGCCGCGCGAGCCCCCGCGCCGCGTCCTTCACCGCGAACACCCCGTCGCTCGCCGCCTCGCGCGTGACCGCCACGTGGTCGACGCCCGCCGCCTCCGCGGACGCCCGCGAGTGGCCGACGTGCGCGAACGGGTAGACCGCGAGCCCGGAGAAGATCACGTGGTGGTGCAGGTTGTGGTACTCCCGGAGGTCCTCGCCGTCGCGGTGACGGAGGACGTTGTCGGCGGCGAGGATCCCCTGTTCCTTCGCGACGTGGAGGACGGGTTCGCGGCCGTTGGCGTCGCCGACGACGAAGGTTCGCTCCGCGTCGCGCGCCCGCATCGTCGCGTCGACCCAGCCCTCGCCCGGTTCGAGCGAGGTGTTCTCCAGTCCGAGCCCGTCCAGGGCCGGGCGTCGGCCGGCGAAGACGAACACCTCCTCCGCCTCGACGGTGCGCTCCTCGCCGTCGCGCTCGTAGGTCAGTTCCGCGCCCGCCTCCGTCGGGGCGAACGATCGCTCGTCCGCGCGCGTGAGTACCTCGATGCCGAACTCCTCGCGGTAGACGTCGAGCAGGGCGTCGCCGAACTCGTCGTCGGCCTCGTCCAGCGGCCGGGCGTCGTGCTCGACGACCGTGAGGTCGACGCCGCCGGCCTCCGCGAGGTAAGGTGCCATCTCCAACCCCACGTAGCCAAAGCCCACGACGATACCGGACTCCGGCAGGTCCGTGGCGTCGAGCACGTCGGCGCTGGTCGCGTACGACACGTCGTCGAGGCCGGGGACGTCGGGGACGTTCGGGGTCGACCCCGTGGCGACGACGACGTAGTCCGCCTCGATCCGACGGTCGCCGACGGCGACGGTCCGGTCGTCGACGAAGCGGGCGGTCTCGTGGACGAACTCGACGTCGTCGCGCTCCGCGAGGCGGTGGACGGCGGCGCGACGGTGTCGCGCGAAGTTGGAGACGTGTTCGTCCTTCCGTGCGACGACGCGCTCGAGGTCCACGTCGGGGGGGTCGCCCGCGAGCCGATCGTCGACGCGCGCCCGGTATCGGTGTTCCGCGGCCGAGAACACGTCCTTCGACGGCATACACCCCCGGAGGATGCAGAGACCGCCGCCGGGGTCGCCGTCGTCGACGAGTGTGAGCCTGACGTCCGGTTCGTCCGCGAGTCGGTCGGCGACGGCGACCCCGGCGCTGCCGTACGCGCCGATGACGACGACGTGTGTCATGTACGTGCTCGGACACCCAACGGTATAGTCGTTCCTCGGAACTGCGGGCGGCACGCCGGGGAGGCCGCCTCGCGGAGGGCGCCGGGCGGGGGGAGCCGTTCAGCCGTCGCTCGGAGGGTCGCCCTCGAGTTCGACGGCGGTGTCGGACTGGATCCACGCGTGGTGGTTCGACGGATCGTAGAGGATGACCTGTCCGTCGTCCAGAGGGAGGGCGACGCAGTCGAGTTCGAGCGTGTCGGGCGTGTCGGACGGCTGATTCGTCTCGTCGTGAGTTCGCGTGCTCATTGTGCTACGTTCTCGGACTATCTGTCGTCTTACGGCGACCAGTATGACACGGCGTAGCATAAGCCTTCAGAATTCGTGCGCCTCGTTGACAATCCGCGAAGCGCGCGCCGTAATGCGGAACCGGGGGTGGTCGCGTGCGACGGCGGATCACCGACGAAACGACTACCGGGGAACGGTGAAGGACGTGGGGGTAGAGAGAGCGACGACGGACGGTTCAGGCCGACGCGTCGGCGTCGGTGTCGGCGACGATGTCGTCGCCGATCTTCACGATGGCGTGGTCGCACTCCGCGCAGCGCCACTTCGTCTTCTCCCCGAGGTGGATGAGGGTGCTCGCGGTGCGGTAGAACTCGCGCTCGCCGCCGCACTGGGGGCAGTAGTGTCGGATCTCGAGGCTCATGCGTCGCCCTCCGTGCGGGCGTCACTTCACGCTTCGCTTTCTGTCTCCGGGCGCGATGGAGGGGCGGGGTGCCCGGCGGGATATAAGTCGCTGGCGGCGGTAGCGGAGGTATGAAGATCTACACCGGCCGCGGGGACGAGGGGATGACGGACCTGCGGAACATGGAGCGCGTCCCGAAGACGAGCGCGCGCATCGAGGCCTACGGGACGGTCGACGAGGCGAACGCGCTCGTCGGCGTCGTCCGCCCCTCGGGCCACGACGACGTCGACGAG
The DNA here is from genome assembly GCF_029338575.1 of Halomarina halobia. GTDB lineage: Archaea > Halobacteriota > Halobacteria > Halobacteriales > Haloarculaceae > Halomarina > Halomarina halobia. The sequence continues at coordinate 653,213 of NZ_CP119992.1, read as the reverse complement.
CGGCTCAGGGCCGTCCAGAACCACCTCCACGTCATTCAGGCCGACTTCGCGGACCCGGACGACGACAGCGACGCCCCGCGCGTCGATCAGGAGGACGTCGACCAACTCGAGGCGTGGATGGACGACTACGACGAGGAACTCGACCCGCTGCGGTCGTTCATCCTTCCCGGCGGGAGTGAGGCGGGCGCGAAACTCCACCACGCGCGCGCCGTCGTCCGCCGGGCCGAGCGCCGCGCCGTCGACCTCGCGACCGACGAACCGGTCAACGAGCACGCGATCACGTACCTGAACCGGCTCTCGGACGCCCTGTTCGTCTTCGCGCGCGTCGTGAACAAGCGCGACGGCGAGACCGAGGAGGCCCCGACGTACTGAGCGCTCGCGGCGGCGACGGTCGGAGAAATGGACGGACGCTCCGGCGTAACGCCGGACCCACTGTTGATGCTCGCGCCAGACGGCGGCTGTGCGCCTCGACAGCACGGGGACGACTCCCCTGTCTTTAGGGGAGCCTAAAAGTACAAAAAGATTGCTCTCCTGGTTCCCATCCCGACCTACGGGTCACAACTGTTTTATTCGAATACTTGCTAACTCCCAGCATGAACCGTCACTTCGAAGACGCACAGTACTACCTGAAACGCGCCGGTGCCACCGCCAAGAAGGGCGTCGCACGGGAGATCGAGGGCGTGCAGGCCCGATTGCAGGACCTGCTCGGCGGCGACGAGGAACCCGAGCAGTCCCGGATCGATCAGCTTCGCGCCGAGCTGAAGGAGCTTCAGGAGAGCGCGGAGGGCGAGGCCAAGGAGGCCATCGCCGAGGCCCGCCTCCGACTCGACAGGGTGCGCGGCAAACCGCCCGCCGAGTAGCGAAAGGAAGCGTTAAGTCCCATCGGTCGTTTCTTCCGAGCGCGGGTTGGTGATCTAGTCCGGTTATGATACCTCCTTCACACGGAGGAAGTCGGCGGTTCAAATCCGCCCCAACCCACTTACTGCCGGCGTAACGCGACGAGCGAAGCGAGGACCTGCGCCGGCAGAGTGGTGACGAAGGATTTGAACCTCGGTCGCTCCGCTCGCTCGCGCTCGCTTCGCTCCCTGGTTCAAATCCGCCCCAGCCCACTCCTCTGCGACGCGGCGCGCTCGTCCCGCCCGGACGATCTATAACGGGGCGGCATATGCAGCGGGAAGGCTAGTGTCACCACCCCGCACGATCTACTAGCTATGGCCGGGGATTTCGACGCGTTCAACGAGCAGGTGGAGACCGATCCCGACACCGAAAAGGTGCCGAGTCGGAGCGAGGAACCCGAGGATACCGGTTACGACGGACAGGTGAGCGACGTCGCGGTCGTGGGCGATAACGACGATCGCCTCAAGATCACCGCCGAGTCCTCCGAGGGGGGTCGAGTCGACCGAGAATTAGACACCGAAGAGGCGGGGCGACTCATGAGTCAGTTGGACATCGAAGACGTTCGAGAGTTCGAAGGGCAACCCGTGCTCGTCTGGAAGGACGACGACGGGACGCCCCACCTCGAGTTCGACCTCGAGGATCTGGGATGATCGGTCACTGACCGAGTCGTCCGCCCGGCTTCCACCGGGCGGTAGAATCCTCTCCGCCACTACCTGACGAGTCAGCATCACGGCGACGTTCGAACCCCCTCTGCCCCCTGCACGACCACCTGATCTTAGAGCTCTAAGATCTCTTCGACCGTCGTCCCCTCTAGGCCCGCTTCGACGACCGCCGGGTAGTAGTCGCGGTTCTTCTCCAGCGGTTCGCCGCGTTCGCGCTTGTGCCGGGCGTTGAGTTCGTCGAAGCGGATGTCGAGTTCCCGCCTGAGGTCGTCAGGCAGGTACATGAGCACGCTCGGGCGCTCCTTGATCGACCGCCGGTCGTCCGCGTCGTCCGCGTCGTCCGCGTCGTCCGCGTCGTCCGCGTCGTCCGCCGGCGTCGGGGACCGCTCGTCGGGCGGGCCCCTCGCCGCGTCCGGCGTCGGGTCGGGATCGTCGCGCTCGAACCGTCGCTTCAGCCGATTCGCCCGCTCGTCGCGGTCGGTCATCCGGCCACCTCCTCGAGGTGGGCCGCGCTGTGGGGGAAGGCGTCTTCCATGTCGCAGTCCTCGCGGTGGGTGAAGATCGACGCCCCCTCGTTCCACGCGCGCTTGCGCGCGACGCGCTTCCTGACCTCCCAGGCGGGGATGCGCCCCCCGAAGATGTCCTCGAACCACGCCCTCGTCTCGGTCGCCTCGCCGTCGGTCTCGACGCGGTTGGCCACGAGACCCACGTCGTCGATCTCGACGCCGTACCCCTGTTGGAGCGCGTCGACCTGATCGAAGAGGATCTCGAGCGCGCGGACGGACGTCCCCTCGGCCAGCGCCGGGATGAGCAGGTTGCGACACGCCAGCAGCGCGTTGTCGGTCAGGTTGCCGAGCGACGGCGGGCAGTCGACGACGACGAAGTCGTAGTCCCGGTCGAGTTCGTCGAGCGCCATCCCGAAGCGCTCGCGGCTTCGCATCGCGGTCGTCAGCTTCGGTTCCGCGCTGAACATGTCCACGTTCGACGGGACGACGTCGAACTCCTCGTGTTCGTGCACGAGTTCGTTGATGAGCGACCGCGAGTCGAGGTCGAGGAGCACGTCGAAGAGGCTCGGCGGCGCGGCGTCGTAGGCGTCCGCAAGCCCCGGCCCCTCCGTCCCGTGCCCCTGCGGATCGAGGTCGACGAACAGCACGTCGTTCCCCCGCGCCGCGAGCGCCCCGGCGACGTTGATGGCGACGGTCGTCTTCCCGACGCCGCCCTTCTGGTTCAAAAGTGCTAGCCGGTATGCCATTCCTACGAGTACGTGACGGTTAAGGCGTCTTAACTCTACGTCAGACGAGATCGCTGAATCGGATAAGACGGACGGGCCGGGGTAGATAGCTAATCTAGTTAAGACGCAGGACGCCGTCGCGCCCGTCGCCGGCAGGTCCGCTACTCGAGGATCGTCCGGAGGATCTTCTGTTCGGCGGCCCGGAGGTGCTTGTGGACCGTCGGCGAGGAGACGTCGAGGCGGTCTGCGACCTCCTCCGCCGTGCTGTCCCGCGGCCAGTTGAAGTACCCGGCGTAGTAGGCGGTCTCGACCGTCGTCCGCTGGCGTTCGGTGAGTTCCTCCTCGAGCGAGACCCGGATGCCGTCAGGGGTGTGACTCCGGCGCGGGACGGTCCGCTGGGAGACGAGTTCGGCGTCGGGGACGCGCTCTCGCAGCGCGTCCACGAACTGTCGAACGTCGGTCTGCATGGGGAGTCTGGCGGTGACGCGGAGTTCGTCACGATCGACGGCGACGTCTGCCACCCGCCCGCCGTACGTCGCGACGAGCGACGTGACCGGCGGATCGAGCGCGTGCAGTTCGAACGCGCACTCCTCCTCGTCCTCCCTGATGCACCGCGCGTCCTCGTACGTAGGGTGCCGGAGGACGGTCTCGGCGACGCGGTCGGCCTCGACGTCGGTGATCGTCACGTATTGCAGGTACCGGTCGTCGGTCGCCGGGACGATGCGGTCGAACGTCACCGTGCCCGCCTCGGCGACCGCGTCCGGAAGCATCCGCGAGACCGCCTCGCAGCGGAAATCGACCTCGAGGACGCTGTCGCTCATCAGCGCCTCCTTGCGTTCGAGGGCGTTTATCGCGTGGCCGACGGTGCGGCCGAGTTCGGCGAGCACCTCCCGTTCCTCCGTATCGAACGCACCCGAGGCGTCGGCGTAGAGACAGAGAACCCCGAACAGCCGGTCCTCGAAGACGACGGGGATCGCCACTGACGAGCGATACCCCCGCTCGAGCGCGTGTTCGCGCCACGGGGCGTACGTCTCGTCCGTCTCGAGGTCCTGAATCGCGACCGCCTCCCGGGTTCGCACGGCGCGCGCCGTCGGGCCCTCCGCCGCGTCACCCGAGAGCGGGATCGAGATGTCGTCCAGGTACCCGTCCTCCGCGCCGGCCCACACCTCGGGAACGACGCGCTCGCCGGGCCGGTTGACGCTGCCCATCCACGCGAAGACGTAGGGATCGGCGTCGATCAGCCGCTCGCAGACGGCCCGTTCGATCTCCGAGCGGCGCTCGGCGTCGACGAGCGCGCGGTTCGTGCGACGGATGACCCGATTGACGCGGTTCAGGCGTGCGAGTTCCTCGCAGTGGGCCGCGAGCTCCCGTTCGCGGCGACGCCGCTCGCCGTCGTCGCGGACGAGGCCGACGAAGAGGCGTCGGTCGCCGCACTCGACCTCCCGGAACGAGACGGAGATGGGCACCTCCTCGCCGCCCCGTCGTAGCCCGCGCAGCCTGACGTCGTCCCAGTCGCAAGTTCGCTCGCCCGTGGCGAGATACCGGGAGAACGCGCAGCTGTGGGAACCGGCCAGCGAATCGGGGATGAGCGTCGTCAGCGACTCCCCGACGAGATCGGCTGGGTCGTAGCCGAAGAGGCTCGCACTCGCGGCGTTGGTGAACACGATCGTACCGCGTGCGTCGACGGCGAGGATACCCTCCGAGGCGCTCCCGAGAAGCGCCCGAAAGAGATCCGTCTCGCCCGTTGCGCCGACCGTCGCCTCGTCGTACGCGCACCGTCCGACCCCCTCCCGTACGTCCGCCGTCACGGACGCGCTCGGATCGCCACTCACGAACGGACATTCGCCACTGGATGTAAATATTCGTCGGCCGACGGGGGACTGTCCGGAAACGCACGAGGGCACGGCACCGATACCCCTCGATCGACCTCGACCGGGGTGGGATCGAGCGCGTCTACGGCCGATGGGCGGTCATAACGGGACGAAAGTCCCAGCGTCATCACTCTCGCTGACACATTCGTTATATATCGAGTTACATAGGATATTTTAAATACCATAAAGCTATGATATAACGTGTATGTCCGAGAATGACGCTCTCGAACGGGTTCTCGCGAACCATCCGAAACTGATCGGCGCTACCTACCTGCTGCTGGCGGGCGAGACGACGATGGAAACGACGGGCATCGGTAGCGGATACACCGGCCCCTGATATCCTCCTCGCCCCGAAACACGAGGCCTTCTCCCTGACGTTCCGTATCACTCGGGGGAGAGGCGGTTTACGTCTATCGCGTCGCTACGGTCGAGGTGACCGTCGACGCGGACGGGGGGCGCTCGAGTTCGAGCGTCTCCGCGAGTTCCTCGTCCTCCCCGTAGTCCGCCCGGGCGAGTGCAGCAGGCGCACCCCGGCGTCGGTCAGTTCTCGACCGATAGGAGCCGCAGTAGTCATCGGGGATAATAGGACGTTTCGCAACTAAATCGTCCGGTGGGAACAGTTACGATACGAGTGAACGGCGTGACGATCGGGTCGCGGCCGGCGTGTATGAATCGGATATCGCGATACGAAATCTTCGGACGCCCGGAGAGCGCAACGGTCCCGCCGCTCTCGACCGTCGTTCTACGCGCGAATTATCCACGGACCAGCGAGGTGCGTACGGTTACACGTCTACCATTATCTTCTCGATGTGATCGCGAGACGTCGACGTGTCGTGGACCCGCTCGGCGTGTCGCCGGACGAACTCGACGATCTCGTCCTCGTTCTCCGAGCGAATCAGGAACGCGCAGTCCTCGAACCCGGCGTTGATGCAGCTCACTTCCTTGACCATGTCGTCTCTCCCTCCGTCGGCGGCGGGATCGAACGGTTACCCGTACGGTCTCTTAGCTATTGTCTCGAGTCGCGGTGCCTCGTCGAGCGGACCCCGGTAGGTGCTGAACGGCCCCGACGACGTGCGCGCGGTCGCCGCGTCGCGCGGCCGCCATCGCCTCGCGGAGTCCCTTCTTGGTGAAGGTCTCGAGGCGGACGGCCTTCTGCCTGTAGAATCCGTAGACGGCTTCGGCCCACTCGCGCGCCGCCGCCGAGTCGGTGTCCACGAACGCCCGTAGCGTTCTCGCGTCCGTCTCGCGCACGCCGATGCCGACCCGGTCGTCGAAGATGACGAGTCCGTAAGGGAGGTCGTCGTGTATCAAGAGCGCGAAGTGCTCGCTGGCGCACACCTGGACGCACTTCTCCGGGTAGTTGTCCATGACGTTCTCGGTGACGGCCGGCGGGTCGATGATCTCCGTCTCCATCCCGTCGAGGATCCGTTGCTGGAACTCCCCCACGTACGTCGGGGCGATGGAGAAGGTGTCGAACCCCCGTACCGTCTCCGTCTCCTCGAGCAGCGAGACGAACCGAGCCATCGGGCCGTAGGCGTCGCCGTGTTCGGCGCTCGTCACGGTCGCGTCGGCGAAAACTCCGATATCGAAGTCCGGGGTGGTCTCGCGAATCGCCTCGAGGACGGGCGCGAGCGTGAGCGCGATCCGAGCGTTCGTCTCGAACGTCGACACCGCATCCGTCACCGCCGCGCCGAGCGCCGTGAGCGCGAATCCTCCGTCCGCCCTCTCGATCGCGTTCAGCTCCTCGAGCGATCGGGTGTATCGGTGGCTGGTCGCCCTGGACACGTTCAGCCGCCGCTCTAGCTCCCTCCGGTCCAGCGGCTCCTCCCCGAGCGCTTCGAGCATCGCCGAGTACCTGATGAGATCAGCGAGCAGGTCGGGTGTCGCCGCGGCGGGACGCAGCGCCGTCCGAACGTCCGTCTCGAACCCGGACGCGACGTCCGCGATCACCTCGCCGAGCGCCGTGAGCGCGAACGCGCCGTCCGAGTCCGCTATTAGATCCCGCTCGGTGAGCCAGCCGGCGAGCCGGTAGCTCGTGGCGATCGACACGTCCAGTCGTCGTCCGAACTCCCGGCGGTCCAACCGCCCGCTCCGTAACTCGGCGAGCACCGGGGAGCGCTTGACGAGTCCGACCAGCAGATCGGTCCCCGCCGTGCCGTGGTCCTGCATGGCTAGAAAACGGCGCGACGCGGTATTAACTCTGTAGCGTGCGAGGACGCTACAGTCCGCACACCGAACGGTTTCGCGGATCTCCGTCTCACGAGCCGCGAAATTATCACTGGATGATTACATTTTCTCCCGGCGCGTACGACCGTGCGAGGGAGGTGTTACAGATGACAGAGACCACCCAACGCGGAGAAGAGCGCATCAAACAGGGCGTCGACCTCGAGAACGTGGAGGCGTTCCTCGACTACGCGGAGGCGAACCCGGCGGACGTGCAGTTCGAACTCGGCGCTGTCGGCACCTACGAGGGGCGGGCGATCCACACGAGGGCGAAGACGGGTCCGTACACACTTGGGGGCGGGGAGATCGACCGCGTCGCCCGCGAGTACACCTACCACTTCGGTGGACACCGGGAGGTGGAGGAGGCCGTCGGCTTCGTCGACCCCACGGACCGCCGGGAGGTCATCGAGACCGCGCTGGCCGCCCTCGCCGGCTGCCTCAACGCCGCCGTCTCCATGAGCGCCCTCGCGCAGGGGGTCGAACTCGACGAACTCGAGACCACCGTGCGCATCGAGTGGGACCCGTTCGTCTTCCTCTGGTTGGAAGACGTCGAGGGGGAGGACGGCGCGCCCAGGGACATGTTCGGCGACCTGCAGGTCGAGATCGAGGTGTCGGGCGAGGATGTCGACGAGGGGACCCTCGACGAGATCAGGGAATGGACGGGACGGTCCGCCGTGTACAACCTATTCACGCTACCGCACCGCTGCGAGCCCGAGGTCGGGCTGAAGTGACCGCGGCCAGAGGCGTCCGCCGTCCCGTCGGAGGGGATCTACGCCCGACCGTGCGGCGGCCGAATGCGGGCGAGGCCGGTCGGTCGAGACGCTCCCGCGACGAGCGTGAGCGTCCAGCCGCCCTCGGTCCGTCGCGCCTCGGTGACCGTCGCGTCGCGCGGGAGCGATCCGAGGAGGGCGACGACGATGGGGAGCGTCGGGAGGCGATCGTCGGCCGGCGGGAGCCATCGCCTCGCTGACGACGAGGTCGTGGTGGGGGACGCGAGGGTCGTACCGCCGGAGTTCGGCGCGGTACTCCTCGCCGAGGCGGGCGGCCTCGGTCGCCGTCTGGCGGTCGGGGAAGCGCCGGCGGAACACCGGGGCGGGCCGCTCGCCCGTGCGGGCGCACTGGACGACGAAGTCACCCGTCAGCGTCGAGAGGTCCTCGATCCGGCAGCGGATCTCCCGGAGCGTGCTCCCCATCACGGCGATCACCGATCGAGCGCGCGGTGGGGCGAGATGTGCGGACCGGTCGGGCTCGCCGCGTCGACGGACGCCTCGACGCGGAAGACGTCCTCCAGGAGCTCCTCGGAGACCACCTCACGGGGCGGCCCCCAGTCGTAGGGCTCGCCGTCCTTCATGGCGATGAGGTTGTCGGCGAAGCGCGCCGCCTGTCCGATGTCGTGGAGGACGACGGCGACGGTCACGTCGCGCTCGCGGTTGAGCGAGCGGACGACCTCCATCACCCGCAGCTGGTGGTGGAGGTCGAGGTACGTCGTCGGTTCGTCGAGCAGGAGGACATCGGTCTCCTGGGCGAGCACCATCGCGATCCACGCGAGCTGTTTCTGTCCGCCGCTCAGGTCGCCCATCTCCCGGTCGCGCAGGCGCGCGACGCCCGCGAGGGAGAGCGCGCGCTCGACCGCCTCGTGGTCGTCCGGGGAGAGCGACTCGAACATCCCGCGGTGGGGGTAGCGACCGTGGTAGGCGAGTTCCTCGACGGTGAGGCTGCGCGGCGAATCGTGCTCCTGGGAGAGCAGTCCGAGCTTGCGCGCGAGCGTCTTCGTCCCGAGGGTCTGCACGTCGGTGCCGTCGAGGAGGACCTGGCCGCCCTCGGGGGAGAGCTGGTTCGAGAGCGCGCGCAGGAGCGTGCTCTTCCCGGACCCGTTCGGCCCGACGAGCGCCGTGATCTCGCCGGCCGGAACGACGATCGTGTCGCACTGGACGACCGGTTCGTCGGTCGAGGGGTAGCCGAGGACGAGTTCCTCGCCGTGGAGTTCGCACGCGGGTGTGTCGGCCGCGTCGGATGTGTCGGTCGCGTCGCCTCCGCGCTCCGTGAGCACTCCGCGCTGCGTTTCCCCCTCCCCGGCGTGGCGTCCGTCCTGCATTACCGCCCACCCCGGCGCGATCGAATGGACATTCGGGCGGTTCGAATGCCTCCGGACGCGAGACGTGTTTCGTTCCGTCGCGAGGGCCGGAGGTGGGGATCAGGTGCGTCACGCCCCCCGCGGTCGCCGAGGTCGCGGGCGGGGCCGACGCGCCGTGGACCGCGGTGTACGTCCCCGCTCCGCCGGCGACGGACGCCCCGGACCTCGTAGATCCGCTCTACGCCCCTCTCTGACGGCGTCGGTCGGGTCACGGCTTTAGGTCGGCCTAATTAGTTATAAGCGGTTCGGAGTCCGCGACTCGGTGAGTAGCACTTCGCCCTCGTTCGAGACCGGAGAGGTCCGGCCACCCGTCAATCGCTCTATCGTCCGTTGCTCCCGTCGACCTCCGTCGGACCTCCCATGGTGCTGCTCGACCCGAGGAACGGCGGAGCGGACCGGGCGTCGGACCAACTGAATATCTTACGACGAATCCGGTATAAGGAGTTCGTACGACCAGGCTAACGCCCCAGGGAGTTATTTTCGTTCACGTTATTGTCGCTCGAATCTGAATACGTTCCGTGTCCATCGGGAGCGACGTCGTGCCCCGTGCGGCGACTGACGCGATCGAGATCGGCCGCGGTCGCGGTCGGTCGGATCTCCCGATATTCGGCCGTCGTTTCGACCGAATCTACGCTCCGAAGTCACCGCTCGCCTGGTTCCAACAACGGTTAATATGTGTGTTAATTGTGTAATTGTGGCTGTAATTAATACACTCATAGCCGCTCGTCTATCCGTGATTCGAGAATGACATCCGGTCGATCAACGGAATCGCCGACCGACCGCTCGTCGACGGGCGAGGGCGCGACGCCCTCCCGGACGGCACGGTGGTCGGGACGAAGCATCCTCGCCGCCGTCGTCGCCGTGCTGGTCGTGAGTGCGGCCGTCGGGGCGTTCGCCCTCGCGGGGTTCGGCGCGATCGGCGCACTCTCCGATTCGACGAGCACCTCGGAGGGACAGGCCGACGCGGACCCCGCCGGCGGTGACAACGGCTCCGCGGCGTCGACCGACGACTCGGCGCGGACGACGGACGCACAGCCCGACGACTCCGCCGGGGCGGCCGACGGTCCGTCCGCCAATGAGGCATCAGCCGACGACGCGGCCGACGGTCAGTCGACCGTCGACTACGAGGGGGAGTCCTCGCCGTTCGGATCCAATTCCTCGAACGCGAGCGACGGAAACGGAACGAACGAGACGAACGAGAACGAGACGAACGAGAACGTAGCCGGCGAGCACGGGACCGACGACGGTTCCTCCTCGGACGCGGACGAGACGGCCACGCCCGCACGCTCCGCCGACGCGACGCAGGAGCAGAACCAGAGCGGGAACCAGTCGTCCGACCAGGCGTACGAGGGCGAGAACGGGACCCAGTTCCAGAACCAGACGGCCGATCAGACGCAGGGACAGGCGCAGTCGGGGAACGACAGTACCCAGCGACAGAACCAGACCTACGATCAGGACCAGAATCAGACCTACGTGGGGGACAACGGAACGCAGCTACAGAATCAGACCGTCGACCAGGACCAGGCGCAGCTACAGAAGGGCGACGACGCGAACCAGACGCAGGACCAGGCGGTCGAGCAGGACCAGACGCAGACCGGCGGCGGGAACGACAGTTCGCAGCTCCAGAACCAGTCCGCCTCGCAGAACCAGCGACAGGTACAGAACGGGACCGTGGTCGAACAGGCGCAGGCGCAGAACAACTCGCTGGTGCAGGTCGGCGGCGACGATCAGCAGCAGGCGCTCGGCACGCAGACCGTGCAGGTGCAGGCCGGCGGGAACGTGACGGTCAACCTCGTGCTCTTCGTCCTGCAGTACCAGGACGCGAGCGTCGGCGAGGACAGCCAGCAGCAGGCGCAGGGCGACCAGCAGGTGCAGATCCAGACGCCGGGCGACGCCAACGTGACGCGCACGCTCGTCGTCGCGCAGAACGAGGACGGACAGACCGTCGGTCGGCTCTCGCCGGAGGTGCTCGAAGGGCTCCTCGGCGCGGGCGACCGGCCGGAGACGAACTCCTCCGATTCGCCGGCCGGTGCCGGCACGAACTCGACCGCAGCGACGACCGTCCAGGCGTAGGTCGTCACCCGGCACAGCGTCCTCTTTTACGACCCGGGGAACGACGGCGTCCGAAACCGGATCGCCGTCGACAACTGACCGACGACCGAACGTCGATCGAACGGCGACTGGTCGTCGACCGGTCGTCGATCGAACGGCGTCGACCGCCACAGCGGCGGTCGTCGGGCCGATCGAACGCCGAGCCGGGCCGAGGAAATTTCACATCTATCTGATGTTTCTAGGTGAACGTCCGTGAACGGTTTATCGTCCGTTCAAACCACATACATGGCATCTGTGAGGGGACATCGAATCGGAATCACGTAACATCACAGTAATATGATCAAACACTCGTGCCGCTTTATAACGGGATCGGGGTCGGAAGTGCGTAAGATTCCGTCACCATCGGACACGACGAAAGAGCGTGCCGAGCCGCCGATAATTCGGTTCAATTGAATATTACACCGACAACCGCACCACAGTGCAGGGATGAGACGGTCGACTTAACCCGAAACCCACGGATCCGGACAGGTATTAATCAGATAGGACGTTCGTTTCATCTATCTATAATAAAGTTCCTCTGCGGTGGCGTATTCTCCGCGGATGTTACAAGAAGAACAATCCGAAGAAAGTTCGCGGCGCGACTCTCGTGGGAGCACGATGGTCACGCGCCTGCTGACGATCGCCATGGTGGTGGTCGTCGTCGTCGGGAGCGGGGCCGCCATCGCCGGCGCGGCCGGCGGTAGTTCCGTCACGAACGCGGACGCGAACGAGCAAGAACAGACACAGGGTCACTATCAGGACCTCTCGAGCGAACAGTTCGCTGCGCTGAGCGACCAGGTCGCCTGGCAGGACGCCGACCAGCGGCAGGCCCAGGCCCAGGGCGGGGACGACAACTTCCAGTCCCAGGGGCAGTTCAAGGCCCAGATCGGCATCGGCGAGCAGTTCAGCGTCCTTAGCGCACAGGTGCTGAATCAGGGAAGCAGTCAGGCCCAGGCGCAGGTGCAGACGGGCTACGGTAACGCCCAGAGCCAGTACCAGATCGGCGAGCAGTACGGTGCGCAGGGACAGGTCGCCGTCCTCAGCAGCCAGAGCCTGAACCAGTACGAGTCGCAGTACCAGGTCCAGGAGCAGTCGGGCGTCTTCAACGACCAGTACCAGGGCCAGTACGACAGCCAGGCCGGCGAGAACTACCAGGTCGCTATCCTCAGCAGCCAGGCCCTGAACCAGGGCGTGGCCCAGGATCAGGCCCAGGAGCAGTCCGGCATCGTTAACGATCAGACGCAGGAACAGGGCGTGACGCAGAACGCCGCGCAGGGTCAGCTCTTCGCCGCGTTCAGCGAGCAGGACACGACCCAGACGGCCACGCAAGAGCAGGGTCAGCAGCAGCGCGGTGCGCTCAACGACCAGAACCAGTCGCAGTCCACCGACCAGACGACGGTCAACGGGCAGACTGGCGTGAACAACGACCAGGACACGACCCAGGACAGCGAGCAGGGTCAGGGTCAGAGCCAGGCCGGCGCGTTCAACGACCAGGGCCAGTCCCAGGACGCTGACCAGGCGTCGTCCTCGACGCAGGCGAGCGTCGACAGCAGCCAGTCGGCCGACCAGGACAACTCGCAGGACCAGGGTCAGAACCAGCGCGGTATCGACAACGAACAGAACCAGTCCCAGGACGGCAGCCAGGGCCAGACTCAGGTCCAGACCGCGGACGACAGCGACCAGAGTCAGGACCAGGACGCCGAGCAGGGTGAGGGTCAGAGCCAGTCCGGCGAGGACAACGACCAGGACCAGTCCCAGTCGTACGACCAGGGTCAGACGCAGGGTCAGGCCGCTGAGGACAGCGAGCAGGACCAGTCTCAGGGCTCCGATCAGGACGCCGAGCAGACCCAGACCGGCGAGAACAACGACCAGGACCAGTCCCAGGACACCTCGCAGGGTGAGGGCCAGTACCAGACCGGCGAGAACAACGACCAGGACCAGTCCCAGGACGCCGAGCAGGACGCCGGCCAGTCGCAGTCCGGCGAGGACAACGACCAGGAGCAGAACCAGGACATCGACCAGGAGCAGGGCCAGTCGCAGTCCGGCGAGGACAACGACCAGGAGCAGAGTCAGAGCGCCGCGCAGGACGCGGACCAGAGCCAGAGCGGCGTCGGTAACTCCCAGTCGCAGGACCAGTCCTCGAGCCAGGACCAGTCGCAGGTCCAGCTCGACGGCGACTCGGACACGAGCGCGAGCTCGCTCCTCTGAACGGGTAGCCGACGGTTACGATCCGCAGTACTGTTTTTTCGATCTCGGTCCCGATCGTGAGCGCCCGCAGGGCCCCACAGCGCTCGCAACGCCGACGGGTAAGCGCGGGCGGGCGCCGGACGGCCCCGGCGAGCAAGGGGCGTCGACGAGCGGGTGTCGACAGGCGGACGCCGACTGGCAGGTGTGTCGATCTCGGATCGCGGCCGGTTCTCGACAGAGTCACGTTCGACGCAGCACGGCTATCGGAAGCGGCACGGCTATCGGATTCAACGCGACGTGGCCGTCGAACCGAAGCGCCGTGAGATCGGATCCGAAGCCGCACTGCGGCCGGTTGGAGACCCCATCTCGACCCGTTCTCGTCCCAGCGTCACGCCTATCTCGGCGTCTTCCGCGCCTCGTCTCGGAACCGGCCCGTTCGCTCGTTCCGACGCTTCCCCCCGCGTCTCCGAGCTCTCGGGGCCTCCTCCCCCGGAGGCGTCTCCGCGTCGGAGTGACGTCCACCTCGGAGCGTGTCTCGGAACGTCGGCCGCCCTCGACGAGAGCCGGCCTCGTTCGGCGGTCGGCGAGGACCGGCGAGGATCGACGGTCGGTGAGGATCGACGGTCGGTGAGGATCGACGGGGTCGACAGTCGTCGACGAGCGCGACGAGGGCGACGGCGAACCGTCGTCCCTCTCGCGCTCAGTGCTGCGGTGGCCGGCAACGCCCGATGCGCCGCTCGCAGGTGGGTCCGTTCGGTCGTTCGGTCGGTCGGTTCGGGGACGCCTTCGCCCGCCACGGACCGTACCGGTCGGCCGACGACAGAATCGTGCTAGTCTATCGCATCCGAAATCAACACCGTCATCGCGTAGCGATAATGGCGTAGATAACGGGAGGGGACGGGATTAAATCCCGTCGTACATTTTCTCAATCAGTCTATAATAAAGGCTATCTGTGATGTGTCATCGGCGCGGATGATTCCAAACAGAAGGCGCTCGAATTCGAGCGCAGGAAGGAGATCGACCATCGCGCGGCTCGTGGTGAGCCTGGTCGTCGTCATGCTCGTCGCGAGCAGCTTCGCCGGCACGGTGAGTGCCAACGGAGGCATGACCGCGGCGGATAACGACCAGGACCAATCACAGTCGCAGTACAAGGCCCAGTGGTCGGGTCAGTTCGGAACCGACAACGATCAATCGCAGTCGCAGTCAGCGGGCCAGGCCCAGGCTGAGGCGCAGTCCGGCGAGGACAACGACCAGTCGCAGGCCCAGCAGGGCGTCGAGTTGCAGGCCCAGGGTCAGTTGGCCGACGGCTCGAGTCAGAGTCAGGACCAGAGTCAGAACCAGGAAGAGGCGCAGGTTCAGTCCGGCGAGGACAACGACCAGAACCAGGAGCAGAACGCGATCGAGGGTCAGCTCCAGGGCCAACTGGCCGACGATGCGGACCAGAGCCAGGACCAGAGCCAGGACCAGGGCCAGACCCAGGACCAGTCGGGTGAGGACAACGTGCAGGACCAGGAGCAGAACGCCGGTCAGGGCGAGGGTCAGGTCCAGCTGAACGACGGCGGCGAGCAGAGCCAGGATCAGGACCAGAGCCAGAGCCAGGACCAGAGCCAGGACGGCCAGAACGGCGTCCAGACCGAGTCGCAGAACGAGGGCCAGGTGCAGGCGCAGGCCAACTTCGACTTCGGCGGCTTCCAGCTCGGCGCGCAGGCGCAGGACCAGCAGCGCACGACCGACGGCTACACCGCCGACGAGTCGCAGCTACAGGGCCAGTCCCAGAGCGACAGTCTGAGCGGCGGCGCGCAGTTCCAGTCGCTGAGCGAGTCCGACGAGGACCACACGGAGGCCTACTTCCAGGGCCAGGGGTCCGTCGGGGAGTGTGACTGCGACGGCGAGCAGAGCCAGGACCAGTCCCAGGACACCGGCGCGCAGGATCAGTCGCAGGGCGACATGACCCAGATGCAGGACGAGGAGTCCGGCACGCAGAGCCAGTCGGGCGGTGACGTCGCCGTCGATTCGGCCATCCAGGCCGGCACCGACTCCGGCGACGAACCCGACCAGAACCAGCAGCAGGACCAGAGCCAGAACCAGCAGCAGAGCTAACGCTGCCGCGCGCAGCACTCTCTTTTGAACGTCTGTGTCGTTCGCTAAGCCTAGTAGCTAGTCAGCTAGCTAGAGGGAGTCATAGAACGATTACCACACCAAAGAGCAGGGTGAATGCTGAGGTGGCATGTGCTCAGCGACCCTGCGAGATGATCCTCCTTGCTCCGTGTCTTCGCCTCGTTGTCGCTATCACCAACTACGAACGCGGAGACGATCCGGGAAGCACGGTCATCACGGTGTGAGAAGAGTCCTATGACGCCCTCGAACCGGGCGCGCCCGGGATGCCCGCCAGCGCGAGCGCGAGGTGAGAAGAGTCCTATGACGCCCTCGAACAGTTCACAAACCTGTGTCGTATGGGCGAGAATCGATACATACAGAGGCTGTATCTGTCGTTTCCCGGGGCGATACCAATCGTCTGCTGAGAGCGCTAACAATGATCTTTCGGCAGAATGGCTCCGAGGTCGTTGCGTGTTTAATACGGCGGGTGACGTAGTCATTAGCGGCAATGACACCTACCCCGTTCGTGCAGAAGGAAGATGAAGGCGAGGCCAGTTGGTTTCTCGGCACCCTGGTGACGAATCGGGTAACCGGTGAAGAGACGGATGGAGCATACTCGCTCACCGAACATCTGCTCCCCCCGAACTACGAGATGCCGTATCATATTCATCACGGCGAAGAGGAGCGTTTCTACATCATTGACGGCGAACTCACCCTCCACACTGAGGATGGCACGCTCACGGCGACTCCTGGTCAAACGGTGATTATCCCCCGTGACCAACCTCACGGCTACCGAATTACGAGTGACGAGCCGACCAGAAAACTCGTTCTCCTCTCACCGGCAGGGTTCGAGGAGTTCTTCCACGAGGCGGGTGAGCCTGCTGAAGCACGGGAGCTTCCAGAACCGACTGAGCCAGATATTCAGAAGCTCGAAGCGTTGGCCCCAAGGTACGATCTCGAACTTCTTGGACCGCTCCCTAGTTCGGACGAGTAGCGGGCTTTTGACTCCGGCGGTAGATACACATACCTACGCACAAGCCAATTCACGGCGAATTAGTTGAAAACAACTGCATGTGAACCGTTGTATGACACCCTCAGTCAGCTAGTCTAGACGAGCGTCGGTGTGGCGGCTGTTCGTGGAGCAGATGGCGATGCATCGGGCGACGCCCCCACCCCTCGTGTCCGCATAAATTCGCCCGCGGGAGTCTAGGTGGCATAATCCGGCAATATGATCCCATAGATGGCGTGTGAAATGCACGCACGCCGTCGGATCTCCGCCGACCCCTTCCTCCCGAGAGTTATGCGGACACGAGGGGTGGGGCGGCTTTTAACCCGTGAGACGTCGCGGCCGATGCGGACAATGAAGACGTGGGGTTATTTATTCACGTTGCGCTAGGCGTTCGCGTATGCCCTCGTTCCGGAAGCAGACGGACATCATCGAGAACGACATGGTTCTCGGGGAGGACTGGGTGCCGGAGGACCTCCCCGAGCGCGAGGCCGAACTGTCGCAGATGTACGAGGCGCTCTCGCCCGCGACGCGCGGGTTCACCCCCGACAACATGTTCCTCTACGGGAAGGCGGGACAGGGCAAGACCGCGGCGACCCGGTACGCGCTCAACGACCTGCAGTTGTTCTTCGAGGACGAGATGGACGAGGATCTCACGCCCGTCTACGTCTCCTGTAACGAACTCACCTCCTCCTACCAGGTGACGGGGCAGCTCCTGGTGGAACTCGACGAGGACATCACCGAGCGGCCGAACGGTCACGCCCCGGACATCCTCTACTCGCGGCTGTTCGGTCACCTGGACGAGATCGGCGGCACCATCGTCATCGTCTTCGACGAGATCGACGCCATCGGCGACGACGACCAGATCCTCTATCAGATCCCGCGGGCGCACTCAAACGGCAAGCTGGAGGAGGCGAAGGTGTCGTTCGTCGGCATCTCGAACGACTTCTCCTTCCGCGACAACCTCTCGCCGAAGGTCAAGGACACCCTCTACGACTACGTCATCGACTTCCCCTCCTACGACTCCCAGCAGCTCCGTGACATCCTGAAGCGCCGGGCGGAGATCGCCCTCGCGGACGACGTGCTCGACGACGGCGTGATCGAGCTCTGCTCCGCGTACGCCGCCAAGGACGAGGGGTCGGCGCGACAGGCGATCAACCACCTCTACAAGGCGAGCAAGATGGCCCAGACCGACGGCGACCACGTGGTGACGACCGACCACGTGGAGACGGCCCACGACATCCTGAAGCGCAACCACGTGATGGAGGGGATCCGCGGACTCACCCCCCAGAACAAGTACGTCCTCACCGCCGTCACGCTCCTCGAAGTGCGCGAGGAGACGCCCGCGCGGACGGGCGAGGTCTACCCCGTCTACCGCGAGATCGCCGAGAGCGTCGGGAGCGAACCGCTCGTCCAGCGCCGCATGCGCGACCACCTCCAGGAACTCTCCCTGCACGGCCAGATCGCCCTCACCAGCCAGAGCGGCGGCGTCAAGGGCGGCACCTACTACGTCGCCGAGTTGAACACCGGCCTCGAAGCCACCATCACCGTCCTCTCCGAGATCGACGAGGCGATGCACGAGGTCGCGGAGGACATCCGCGCCATCGCCGACATGAAAGGGATGCTCTGAACCGGAAGGGGTCCGAATCGAGAAGACCCCGACCGTCCGCAGTCACCGGTTCACTAATTGGACGAATGCACATCAAAAACGAAATTTCCAGCCCGTTTATCAGGACATGAGGGGTGTTTCGAACGAAACCGTTTCGTCACGCCGGGATCCGATCTCGAACCCCGGCGTCGTTACGCTGGAGTAACTGGCACTCGCTGATGAGTGTCGTGATCGGCGCATGTCGCGATCGGCGACTGCCGTGATCGGCACCCGTCGGAGCGGGTCGGTACCGCCGCCCACTCGACGGACGACCGTCGGTCCGCTCCGCCCGAACCGACGGGATTTCACCCCCGCGCTCCGAACGGCGGGGCATGACCGATCGCGTCGTTCGCGTCGAGACCGAGGAGCAACTGGCTGACGCGCTCGCCATCCGCCGCGAGGTGTTCGTCGAGGGGCAGGACGTCCCCGAGGACCTCGAGTACGACGACAGGGACGAGGACGGCGAGACGATCCACTTCGTCGCCTACGCCGACGGCGAGGCGGTCGGGGCGGCGCGGCTCGTCCCCTACGACCCCGACACCGGGAAGGTCCAGCGCGTCGCGGTCCGCGAGTCGGTGCGGGGCGAGGGGTGGGGCCGCCGCCTCGTGGACGCCGTCGAGGCCGCCGCGCGCGAGGCGGGCTACGACCGCCTCGTCCTCGACGCCCAGACCCACGCCGTCGAGTTCTACGAACGGCTCGGCTACGAGGTCACCAGCGACGACGTGTTCATGGACGCGGGGATCCCACACCTCTCGATGCGAAAGGCGCTGTAAACTACCCCTCCCTACTCCCTCGGCGCATACGCGCCTCGGTCTCTTCTCACGGGCGCGGAGCGCCCGTTCGAATGGTCAGAGGGACCTACGGTCCCTCTCGACTTGAGGCCGGAGGCTCCATCTCGAATCATGCTGAGCCGCTCGGCGGCCCTGCGACGGTTTCTTAGATGTCTAAGATACACGGACGACCGCAGATACGTGAGATATGGGGACGGCAGGGACGGACGTCGGTTCGCCGGCGGTCAGTACGCCTCGATCGCATCGACGGCGAGGCGTCCCAGCCGCCGCAGCGCCTCGTCCAGGTCGTGTGTGGAGGGATCGCGCTCGGTCCCGACGAGGTAGTCACTCGGGGTAAACAGCGCGGCGGTCGCCCGCTCGCGGTGAGCGGCGACGGCGAACGCGGCGGCGGCCTCCATCTCGACGGTGAGTACACCCTCGGCCGCGTACGCCTCGACCTCGGCGACCGTCTCGCGGTACGGCGCGTCGGTCGTCCACGTGGGACCGACGCGATAGTCGACGTCGGCCGCGTCCAGGTGCTCCCGGACGTGCTCGACCAGTGCGGCGTCGGCGGGGGCGTATCGCTCCGGCGGCCGGTAGTGATACGACGTGCCCTCGTCGCGCAGCGCGCTCGGCGGGACGATCACGTCCTCCGGACCCACCTCGTCGGCCAGGCACCCCGCGTAGCCCGCGAGGAGCACGGTCTCGACGCCGCTGGCGAACAGGCCCTCGAGGAGGAGGGCCGTCGCCGGCGCGCCGACGCCGAACCCCCCGACGATCCCGACGCGCCCGCCCGTCGCCTCGAGCCTGTAGCACGACCCGCCCGCGCGATAGTCCGCCACCTCGGTGCCGTCGTAGCGCTCCGCGACCGATTCGAGGACGACGGGCGCGTAACAGACGACCATCGCCGCGGGGAGCGACCGCGCCCCGGACCCGCGGTCGTCCGCGTACTCGGACGCTCCCCGCGGCGCGAGGACGGGATCGCTGTCGTACTTCTCCGGGAGGAGCGGGACGCCCATGGTGTGCTCTGTCCCGGTTCCGGGAAAAGCGTACCGCGCCCGCGTCCGGGCGGCGTTCAACTCCCTCGGCCGCGACGTTCCTCGCCCACGCCCGCGCTCACGCCCACGCCCACGCCCGCGCTCACGCCCACGCCCACGCCCGCGATCGAGGCGGCGTCCCGTCCCCGCTACCGCGACCGACGCGCCGCCTCGCTACTGCAACCCGAGGTCGACGTTCATCGCGTTGCCGGCCCGGGGGACCCCTTTCGCGGTGACCGTTTCGCCGTTCAGGAACGACGCGGCGGGCGAGCAGAGGAAGCAGACGAGGTCGGCGATCTCCTCCGGGTGCCCGATGCGCCGGTCGGCCTCGTCGCGCGGGGGCATGTCGGCCTCGTCGATGCCGAGGGTCTCGGCGACGCCGGGCGTCTGGATCAGCCCCGGGGCGACGCAGTTGACGCGGATGCCGTGGGTCGCCCACTCGACGGCGAGCGTCTCCGTGAGGCGGATGACGGCGGCCTTCGCGGCCCCGTAGTGGCTCTCGCCGGGCGCGGGGTGCTGGCCGTTCACGCTGGCGAAGTTGACGATCGTCCCGCCGCCGGCCTCGCGCATGTACTCGCCGGCGACCTGCGCGCAGCGGTAGGTCCCGCCGAGGTTGAGGTCGGTGACGGCCTGCCAGCCGTTCTCCGAGATCTCCTCGAAGGGGGCGACGAACTCGCCGCCCGCGTTGCTCACGAGCGCGTCGGGCGCGCCGAACTCGGCGACGGCGGTGGCGAACAGTTCCTCGACGTCGTCGCGGTCGCGGACGTCGCACTCGACGGCGAGGGCGCGCCCGCCGTCCGCTTCATCGACCGCCCGGTTGATCCCCTCCGCGACCGGCCCCACGCGCTCCATCGATCGGGAGCAGATAGTCACGTCCGCGCCCGCGGCGGCGAACGTCTCCGCGATGGCGCGACCGATGCCCTGGCTCGCGCCGGTGACGACGACCGACTGTCCCTCGACCTCGAAGTCCGGTGTGTGCATCGGGTACACGCGGGAGGGGCGGGGAGATCACTCTACCGGTGGCGAAGATCCAGGCGACGGGACGACGGGGGCCGGGGGGCAGGAGGGCCGGGGGCAGGAGGGTGGAGAGACGCGACCGTTCAGCGGTTCGTTCGGATGCGGTACTCGTCGCGGGCGGCCTGCAGCGCCGCGGCGAGGATGCCGAGGTAGTCCACCACGTCGAGTTCCTCCAGACGACCGCCGCCGAACTTCGACGTCGACGTCGTGACCTCGATCTCGTCCCCCTCGTCCTTCGAGGTGGTGACCGTGTCGACGCCCTCGCGCTCGTCGCTCTCGTCGAGTTCGACGTACTCCTCGCTCTCGCCCTCGCCCTCGTCGGACGACCCGCCCCGACGGAGTTTGAGGAGCACGAGCAACACGGCGAGCACGGCGAGCACGCCGACGGTGCGCTTTACCTTCCCGCCGCCGCTGTCGCTCCCGAAGTCCTCGGTGAGTTCTGTATCGGCCATTGGCAAGTCACAGGGTTCACCTCCCGGCTACTTAGCCGCTGAAATAGCGGTAACATGAACCGGTAGCGTGACGTCGCCGCTACCGGTTCATGCGACGTCAGCGCGCGCGGAGTCGCACCTCGATCGGATCGCGGGGGTGCATCGTCAGCGACGGTCGGAGCGACAGTTCGCGGTCGGAGCGGAGCTCGAGCGAGAACCGGCTCGCGATCATGCTCGCGATGGCCTTCGCCTCGACCATGGAGAACTGCTTGCCGATGCAGTGGCGCGGTCCCGCCCCGAACGGGAAGTAGGCGTAGCGGTGGCGCAGGCGGGCGCGCTCGGGCAGCCAGCGGTCCGGGTCGAACGCCTCCGGGTCGTCCCAGTACGCCGGGTCGCGGTGGACGACCCACTGCGGAAGCATCACCAGCGCGTCCTTCGGGACGCGGTAGCCGCCGACGCGAACGTCCGCGTTCGCCTGCCGGAAGAGCGTGTAGACCGGCGGTAGCACCCGCATCGTCTCCTTCAGGACCCGCTCGGTGTAGTCGAGGCGGCGCAGGTCGGCCATCGCGGGCCGCAGTCGCTCCTCTCCTGACCGCGCGGACTCGCTCGTCCGCGCGTCCCCGAGCACGCGGTCGACCTCCTCGTGCAATCGTCGCTCGACCTCCGGATGACAGCCGACCTGATGGAACGCGTAGGTGAGCGTCAGCGCCGTCGTGTCGTGGCCCGCGAGCAGCATCGTCATCATCTCGTCGCGCAGCTGGCGGTCCGTCTGGTCGCCCCTCGCCTGCGCGCGCAGGAGGATCGAGAGCAGGTCCGTCCTGCCCGTCTCCGTCCCGCGGCGGCGCTCGATGAGGTCCTCGACGATCCCCTCGAGCGTCGAGAGGGCCTCGTAGTACTCGCGGTTGCCCGCGCTCGGCATCCACGACGGGGTGAGAAACCGGACCGGGTCGGGTTCGAATCGCGCGCCGAGCGGTTCGAGGTTGTCCTGGACCGTCCGCACGGTCCGCTCGTCAATCCCCGCGCCAAACATCGCCTCGACGATGATCTCGACCGTGAGGCGGGCGATCGGAAGCTGGAGGTTCACCGTCTCGCCGTCGGTCCACCCGTCGAGCGTCGCGGCGGTCTTCTCCGTCATCATCTCCACGAGCCCGCTGATGCGCCCCATGTTGAACGCGGGCTGGGCGAGGTGGCGCTGCTCCTCCCAGAAGACGCCATCGCTCAGGAGCAGGCCCTTCCCGAGCAGCGCCTCGACCGCCTCGTCCGCGAAGTCCGCCTTGCGGAACGTCGGCTCCTCGGTGACGAGCACGCGCTCCACGTCGTCCGGGTTCGACAGCATGTAGGCGTCGACGGGGCCGAGCGTGAACCGCGCCACGTCGCCGTAGGCACGGCGGACGGCGTCCATGAACGCGAGCGGGTCGCGAGCGTAGTGGTAGGTGTTGCCCACGACGGGGTAGCCGGCGGGACCCGGAGGCTGGGCTCGCATACCGAGACGAGGGTCGGAGCGGACTAAAGGGTTCGTTCGGCCGGCCGCCCGGACGCTGCGGGCGCGAGACGGGCCGCCACGCGGAGCCGACGGTAGTCCATCGTCCACGCCTCGCGATCGGGATCGTACCGACCCGACAGCCGATCCTCGACGGCGTCGACGACCGCCTCGGGATCGGAGACGCCGTCGAGGAACGCTCCGGCGAACATCCGGAGCCACTCCCGCAGGCCGTCCCGACCGTCGAGTTCGGTGGGCCGATCGAACAGGCGGGCGACCGTCACCTCGAACCCCGCCCGTTCGAGGACGGTCGCGTACGTTCCGACGCTCGGGAAGTACCACGGGTCGCGCTCGTCCGGGTCGAGACCGCGGGCGGCGATCTCGGCGCGGAGGGCCGCCCGAGCGCTCTCGACGTTGCCCGCCCCGCCCAGTTCGACGACGAACCGCCCGCCGGGGCGGAGGACGCGCGCCGCCTCGCGCACGACGCGCCCCGCGTCCGCCTCGGGCACCCAGTGGAGCGCGGCGTTCGAGAAGACGGCGTCGAAGCTCTCCCGGAGGGGGAGCGCGCGAACGTCCCCCCGGACGAACGCCGAGCCGGGGTGGGCGGCCCGCGCCTCAGCCAGCATCGAGCGCTCCCGGTCGACGCCCACCGCGGCCGCGCCCGCGTCGGCGATAGCGGCAGTGAGGTGGCCGGTGCCGCAGCCGAGGTCGAGCACGCGCTCGCCGCGCTCGGGCGCGAGCAGGTCGAGCACGTCGCGCCCGTACTCGGAGACGAAGCCGTGACGGTCGTCGTACCGGTCGGCGTCCCAGTCGCTCATCGGGTGGCGTGCGGGCGCGGTGGGCAAAAAGCGATCGACGGGGAAGTGCCTACAGGAACTGTTCGACGTTCTCCGCGACCTCGTCGGGCGTGTCGCCGACCGGGACGCCCGCGTCGTTGAGCGCCTCGATCTTGCTCTCGGCGGTGCCGGTGCCGGAGCCGGAGACGATGGCCCCGGCGTGGCCCATGCGCTTGCCCGGCGGGGCGGTCCGCCCGGCGATGAAGCCCGCGACGGGGGTCTCCATGTGCTCCTTGATGAAGGCGGCGGCCTCCTCCTCGTCCTCGCCGCCGATCTCGCCGCACATGACGACGGCCTCGGTCTCGGGGTCGTCCTCGAACAGCGAGAGGGCGTCGACGAAGTCCGTCCCGATGATCGGGTCGCCGCCGATCCCGATGGCGGTGGACTGGCCGATGCCGCGCTGGGTGAGGTTGTCGACGACCTGGTAGGTCAGCGTGCCCGAGCGCGAGACGAGGCCGACGTTCCCCTCGGCGAAGATGTTGCCCGGCAGGATGCCGAGTTTCGCCTCCCCGGGGGTGATGAGGCCGGGGCAGTTCGGCCCGATCAGGCGGGTGTCGACCTCCGAGAGGCGCTTGTAGACGCGCGCCATGTCCTGCTGGGGAACGCCCTCGGTGATGGCCACCACGAGGTCGAGGTCGGTGTCGAGCGCCTCGAAGACGGCGTCGGCGGCGAACGCCGGCGGGACGAAGACGACGCTCGCGTCCGCGTCCTCCTCCTCCACGGCCCCCGCGACGGTGTCGTAGACCGGGATGCCGTTCACGTCCTGTCCGCCCCTGCCGGGGACCGCGCCGGCGACGACGTTCGTGCCGTACTCCACCATCTGCTCGGTGTGGAACTTACCCTCGCCGCCGGTGATGCCCTGTACCACGACGCGCGTGTCGTTGTCGACCAGAATACTCATTGTTCGCCCTCCGTGCCCGCGAATTCGACGGCCCGCTGGACGGCCTCCTCCAGCGTGCCCTCGACCGTCACGAGGTCGGTGTTCAGGATCTCCATACCTTCCTCCGCGTTCGTGCCCGCGAGGCGGACGACGACGGGCTTGGGGATCTCCTCGAAGCTCTCGAGCGCCTCGTTGATGCCCTTCGCCACCTCGTCGCCGCGGGTGATCCCGCCGAAGATGTTGAAGACGACGCTCTCGACGTTCGGGTCCGAGAAGACCATGTCGAGCGCGTTGGTCACGCGCTCGGCCTTCGCGCCGCCCCCGATGTCGAGGAAGTTGGCGGGCGCGCCGCCGTAGTAGTCCACGAGGTCGAGCGTCGTCATGACGAGGCCCGCGCCGTTGCCGATGATGCCGACGTCGCCGTCGAGGCGGACGTAGTCGAAGCCGTACTCGTCGGCCTTCGCCTCCAGGTCGTCCCCGTCGGCGTCGCCCTCCTCCTCCATCTCCTGGAGGTCCGGGTGGCGAAACAGCGCGTCGTCGTCGACGTTCATCACGGCGTCCGCGGCGATCACCTCGTCGTCAGCCGTGACCATGAGCGGGTTGACCTCGATGTCGGTGGCGTCCTTGTCGTCCCAGAGGTCGTAGAGCGTCGTGAGCACCGAGGCGACGTCGCCCGCGACGTCGCGGTCCACGCCCGCGTCGTAGACGGCGTTGCGGGCCTGGTAGGGGTGCATGCCGAACGAGGGATCGACGTGAACGCGCGCGATGGCGTCGGGGTCCTCCGCCGCGACCTCCTCGATGTTGACCCCGCCTCTCGTGGAGACCATGGCGACCGGGCGGCCCACGGTGCGGTCCATCGTGACGCCGACGTAGAGCTCGTCGGTGAAGTCGACGGCCTCCTCGACCAGCACGCTCCCCACGTGCAGGCCCTTGAGATCCATCCCGAGGATGGCGTCCGCGGCCTCGCGGGCCGCCTCCTCGTCGTCGACGAGTTCGATCCCGCCGGCCTTCCCGCGGCCGCCGACCTGTACCTGCGCCTTGACCGCGACGGGGTAGCCGATGCGCCCCGCGGCGTCGACGACCTCGTCGACGGTCTCGGCGAGCTCCGACTCGGGGACCGGAATGCCCGCCTCGGCGAATACTCCCTTCGCCTGATATTCGTGAAGCTTCATCAGGCGGAACCGGGACTGGCGGGCGCATAAATCCCGCCGGTTCGGTGGCAGGTACCACGCGGCCGGCGGTCGGGCGATGACGACGCCGCTCGGGAGCGGAGCGACGGCCGACGGAAGCCACGAGCGCGTGGTGCGTCGCGCGGTCCGCCGAGAGGATGCCAACGGTTAGAGCTTCACAGCTGGTGCCGATGTGTGGCGGCCGACGCGACGCGCGCGACACCCAATCGCAGGAACCTGCGTCGGGCGTCCGACGTGTCACGATCTTCCGTAATAACTCCTCTCATTGCGGAAACGGACGGTTCACGAACGGGATCGGAGGAGACCGATCGCGCCGACGACGACGCCCAGGAGGACGAACAGGGCGGCCCACTGCGCGAGGACGCTCACCTCGAGCGCGTTGCAGCCGTCGTTCACGACAATCCGCGGCCGGACCAGGTCGGACAGCGGCGTCCCCCCGAGCGTCTGAACCGGAACCAGCGCGACCCTCTCGAGGGAGTAGAGCGGTTCGACCCCCGGCGGACACCCCACGTCCGTACTGCCCTCGAAGAGTCCGAAGACCACGGCGACGACGCTCCCGAAGAGCAGTCCGAACCCGAACAGCGACATCCCGACGCGCTTGAGCCCCATGTTCACCCGCATCGAAACCCGCCGACAAACCCCTTTCGCGTCGGTACCCGTAGCGAGTATCGTACGTCGCGATGGATTCCACGGCCGACGAGCCGTCGCGGATCGCTCTGCGGGTACGATACCCGCGATCAGGTGCGATCGGCGTACCACCGGACGAGGTGGCACTCCGGGCAGACGTACGCCTCGACGGTCAGCATCGCGGCCGGCCCGATCGCGCGCCGGCGCGCTCGTTCGGTCACGAGCGTCAGTCGGTCGCCCTCGGTCGAGGTGACCGGTTCCGCCCGCATCATCGAAACCCCGCAGTCCGGACAGCGCGTGTCGAGACTCATGCGGGAGGTTGGACACGAGCGGACAAATCGTTGCATTCGAGCGAGCCGACCGGTCCCCGCCCGGGACAGTCGACCCCGACGGATCGGGGTCGGGTGGCTTTATCGCCTCCCGCGCCCAGGTCCCGCCATGCGCGCGATTCGCTACCACGAGACCGGCGGCCCGGAGGTACTGCAACTCGACGACGTCGATGTCCCGGAACCGGGACACGGCGAGGTCCGCATCGAGGCCCGCGCGATCGGCGTCAACCCCGTCGACACCTACTTCCGCACCGGGGAGTACCCGCCGGCGGAACTCCCGATGATCCCGGGCTCGGACGTGGCGGGCGTGGTCGACGCCGTCGGCGAGGGCGTGGAGGGCTTCGCCGCGGGCGACCGCGTCTACGCGACCGGCCTCGGGAACGACCGCCAGGGGACGTACGCGGAGCGCGTGATCGCGCCGACCGGCCTCGTCGCCGAACTCCCCGAGGAGGTCTCGTTCGCGGAGGGCGCGGCGATGGCGCTCGTCGGCGTGACGGCGTGGCAGGCGCTCGTCTTCCACGCCGAACTCGAACCCGCCGAGGCGTGTCTCGTCCACAGCGGGAGCGGCGGGGTCGGCCACGTCGCCGTCCAGCTTGCCGCCGCGGCGGGCGCGAGGGTCGTGACGACCGCGAGCGAGGCGTACCACGATCACCTGCGCGACGTCGGCGCGCACGCGGTGCTCGACTACCGACGGGACGACCTCGCGGACGCCGTCCGGGCGGCGGGCCCGCCGGACGTGATCCTCGACACGATCACGAACGAGTACTTCCCGTTCGACGCGGAGGTGGCCGCCGAGCGCGCCCGGATCGTCGGCATCGGGAACACCGCCTCGGAGGCGACCGTCCCGATGGGGCCGTCGAAGGGCAAGGACCTGCGCTTCCAGCTGATGAGCATGTACAACACCGACGACACGCGCGCCGTCCTCTCGCGGCTCGCGCGGCTGATGGCCGCCGGGACGGTCGTTCCCGAGGTCGCCCGCACCTACCCGCTCGCGGAGGCGAGCGAGGCCCAGCGCGACGTGCTGGAGGAGAGCTTCCTCGGGAAGCTCGTCCTGGAACCGTGAGCGCGAGCGCGACGTAGATTTATCCGCCCGGCGACCCTCCGTGCCGGCATGTCCCACACCTTCGACTTCGGGGAGCGGGTCGTGCTGGTCACGGGCGCGAGCGGCGCGCTCGGAAGCGCCGTCTGCGAGGCGTTCCGCGACGCGGGCGCGACCGTCGCCGCGGCCGACGTCGTAGAACCGAGCGACGAGGACGCGCAACTGGATGCGGGCGAGGGCGTCCACTTCTACGCGGCCGACTTCACCGACGAGGACGACGTCGCGCGCGTGATCGGGGAGGTCGTGGACGACCACGGGCGACTGGACGCCCTCTGTAACGTCGCGGGGACGTGGCGCGGCGGCGACGCCATCGAGTCGACCGACGTGGAGACGTTCGACTTCCTCTTCGACGTGAACCTGAAGACGATGTTCCTCGCCTCGAAGCACGCCATCCCGAACCTGCGGGAGACCGAGGGGGCGATCGTCTCGGTGTCCGCCCGCTCGTCGCTCGAGGGGGGCGAGGGGGACGGCCCCTACCGCGCCTCCAAGGCGGGCGTGCGCCTGCTCACCGAGACGATCGCCGAGGAGAACGCGGGCGTCGTCCGCGCGAACGCCATCATGCCGAGCGTCATCGACACCCCGGCGAACCGCGAGATGATGCCGGACGCGGACCACGGGAAGTGGGTCGACCCCGCCGACATCGCCGAGGTGGTCCTGTTCCTCTGCTCGGACGCGGCGAGCGTCACGAGCGGCGCGGCGATCCCCGTCTACGGCGAGGCGTAGGCCGTCGCCCGACGCTGCGTCGCCAGACCGCCCAGCATCGCCTCGTCGACCGCCCGGACTATCGCTCGTCGGGCGGGACGAACGGTCCCACGGAGACGCTGTACAGCGAGACGGTGGCCACCCGGAGCATGTACGCGCTGAGCAGCGCCACCGGCGAGACGATGATCGCGAGGCCGGCGCTCACCGCGACGACCAGCACGTCAGGCGGGAGGGACACGCTCGACCGGGTGTAGACGAGCGTCAGGCAGAACGTGACGAGCAGCGCGAACAGGCCGAGGTAGATCAGTCGCCGCGAGAGGCGCGCGAGGTCGCGGTGGATGGCCATCGTCTTGAAGAACTGACGCATCATCGCGATCGCCTTCAGGAGTTCGAAGACGGCGTCGAGGTGCTCGTTGGCCTCCGGCGAGAGTTCGTCGCCGCGCTCGCGCCGGAGGTGTTTCGTCGCGACGAGGTTGTCGGCGTAGGCGGGGCCGAGGAGGGTGGAGACCAGTTCGACGGTGCTCCCGTCCTTCTCGCGCGCGTCGACGAGGCCGTCGGCGTACTCGCGCATGTTCCCGAGGTAGTCGTCGAACGAGTCCTCGCCGAGCCCCGGTTCCCGTAGCGCCGTCGAGAGGCGCTCGACCCTGTCGCGCATCGTCACTCCGACGAGCGAGATGAACCGCGCCGGGTCGTTCGGGCTGGAGGTCTGCCCGGCGATGTCCTCCACCGTCGACCGGAAGTCGACGGTCGCGTCGAGGCGGTCCGAGAGGCCGCTCGGCGACCCGAAGACGCGCGACAGGACGAGCTGGTTGACTGAGAGGGCGACCGTGACGAGCGTCAGGAGGCCGGAGGTGACGCCGCTCCCGAGCAGCGTCGGGAGCATCGTCCCCGGTCTGACGAGGAGGACGCCGAGGCGGATGAGCGCGTAGACGATCCCCCCGACGAGGACGGAACCCCCGACGGTGATGAGGAGGCGGTTTCCGTCGATCAACAGCCACTCCGCGACCGATCCCATCATGTCGTCGTCGCTCGTGCCGACCTCGCTCGCGGGTCGAACCTGGGTCAGCTCGTCTCCGTCCATCGTCGGGAGTGGTCGCGCCGGAGACAAAGAGGGCAGCCTTGCACCTGCGACGCGCCCGACGGAACGCGACGAGGGAACCGACGGGGGTGGAGGGTCGTCGCCGGAGCGACGGTCCGACCGCGACACCAGTTCCGGCCTCGATAACATCCGTGGAGTTTATAGGTAATCTCCGAGTCTGCACTTCTCGAACATGGTAGAACGAGAGACGTGGGCCACGAGGCTCGGGTTCATACTGGCCGCGATCGGGAGCGCCGTCGGTCTCGGGAACATCTGGCGGTTCCCGTTCCAGACGGCCTCCTCGGGAGGATCGGCCTTCCTCGCGGTGTACCTGCTCGCGGTGGTCGTCATCGGCATACCGACGATACTCGCGGAGTTCGTCATCGGCCGTCGCTCGCACCTGGACGCCATCAACGCGTTCAGGCGACTCGGCCGACCGAAGTGGTGGTTCGTCGGCGCGATCGGCGTCGTCGGGAGCTTCTGGACGCTGTCGTACTACAGCGTCGTCGGCGGGTGGGTCATCCGCTACGTCGTCGGGAGCCTGAACGGCAACGCGCTCACCGCACCGGGGGACTACTTCGGGGCGGTCTCGGCGGGCCCCGAGGCCGTCGCCTTCCACGCCGCGTTCATGCTCGTCACCGTCGTCATCGTCGCGTTCGGCATCGAGCGCGGTATCGAACTCGCGACGAAGTTCATGGTGCCGAGCATCGTCGTGCTGCTCCTCGGACTGGCCGTCTTCGCGGCGACCCTCCCGGGGTCGGGCCAGGGGTACGAGTTCCTCCTCGCGTTCGACGCCTCGGCCATCGCCGACAACGCGGCCCAGGTCATCCCGGCGGCGGTGGGCCAGGCGCTGTTCTCGCTCTCGCTCGGCTTCAGCGTGATGATCACCTACGCGTCCTACATCGGAAAGGACGACAACCTCGTCACCGACGGGCTCACGATCGCCGTCGCGAACACGTTCGTCGGCGTGCTCGCCGGGCTCGTCGTCCTGCCGCTGCTCGCGACCCAGACGGGCGACCCCGGATCGGGGGGCCCCGGCGCGGTGTTCGTCGCGATCCCGACGGCGCTCGCGAACCTGCCCGCCGGGCGGGCCATCGGCGTCGTGTTCTTCCTCGTCGTCCTGATTGCGGCGCTGTCCTCGTCGATCAGCCTGCTCGAGGCCGTCACCTCCTACATCGTCGATCGGGGCTACTCGCGGATGCCCACCGCGGCCGGCCTGGGCGGGATCGTCTTCCTGCTCGGCGTGCCGTCGGCGTGGGACACGGCGTGGCTCGGCTGGTTCGACGGCATCTCGGTCTCGCTCTTTCTCCCCATCGCCGTGCTGCTCGTCGTCCTGTTCGTCGGCTGGGTGATGGGTCGCGACGCGGCGGACGAACTACGCCAGGGGATGAGCACCGAGGGGATCGCCCCCGTCTGGCTGTGGGCGCTGCGAACGTTCGTGCTCGTGGCGGTCGTGGGCGTCGTCGCGCTCAACCTCTACGACCTGTTCACGGTCTCGAGTCCGGACGACGCGGTGTACATCCTCCCGCCGCCCTTCAGGTGACGCGCTGACGACCGCTACGCTTTCCCCGCTTCTTCACGGTTCGCGCCCCTTCACGACGCGACGGCGTCCCAGTCGCGTCCGTCGCCCCTCGCGGTCCTCGCTCGGGCAGTCTCGCGCCGCGTTAGCGGACGCGGTAGGAGTCGCCCTCGGGGAGGAAGCGCCCGAGGTCCACCTCGCGGTAGAAGTCGGTCGACTGCAGGTCGGTCAGCGCGGAGACGAGTCGGTCGCGGTCGTCCCCGGTCCACTCGCTCGGGTCGCGGACGGGGTAGACGAGAAAGCCGCTACCGAGGAGTTCGGTGCCGTGGAGCCCCGGCACGTCGTCGGCGAGCGTCGGCGAGCGGGCGGTGTACTGCTCGATGACGTGTCGCGTCGCGCGCTCTCCGACCGGCAGGAGGACGTGCGCGGCGATGGCCCGCAGTTCGGCGTCGAAGAAGCGCTCCATCTCGACGTACTCGCGCTCCGTCGGCGTCCCCTCGACGACGCACATGTGCAGATACGAGAGGAACGTCCGGTTCACCGCCGGTCGCTCGCCGGCGCTCGCGAGCAGTCCGGCGTCGACGAGCGCCCGCTGGAGGCGGAGCCCCGCGCCGTTCGTGAACGGGACGCCGCTGTCCGCCCCGCCGTGCACGCCGGGGTGATCGCCGACGACGTGGAAGTCGGCGTTCGCGTCGCCGTACCCCGCGACGTAGCGGTCGCAGGGCGGGCGCATCCCGAAGGGATTGCTCGTGCGGTCGGTGACGTTCTTCACGCCGACGCGTACGCCGTGGGGGTGAAAAGGTCGTACGGTTCGGTTCCTCGCCGACCAGCGCGGAGCGACGCGCCCCCGGAGAGGGCCGGTACGTGCTATCCCGGTACCCTTTTGACCCGTCTGCACGGACCCCCGATACTCAACCATGACGATGGAGGATCGGATCGAGGAGTTGCGCGAGAAGAGCGCGCGCGCCGAACTGGGAGGCGGCGAGGACCGCATCGAGTCCCAGCACGACCGCGGGAAGCTGACCGCGCGCGAGCGCGTCGAGTACTTCCTCGACGACGGGACGTTCGAGGAGTTCGACCAGTTGCGCACCCACCGCAGCCACAACTTCGGCATGGAGGAGCGCCAGGTCCCCGGCGACGGCGTCGTGACGGGCTACGGCGAGGTGGACGGCCGCAAGGTGTTCGTCTTCGCCCACGACTTCACCGTCTTCGGCGGGTCGCTCGGGGAGGTGTTCGCCGAGAAGGTCTGTAAGGTGATGGATCGAGCGATGGAGGTCGGCGCGCCCATCGTCGGGCTCAACGACTCCGCGGGCGCGCGCATCCAGGAGGGCGTCGCCTCCCTCGCGGGCTACGCCGACATCTTCCACCGCAACCAGCAGGCGAGCGGCGTCGTCCCGCAGATCTCGGCCATCATGGGCCCGTGTGCCGGCGGGGCGGTCTACTCCCCCGCCATCACGGACTTCGTCTTCATGGTGCAGGAGACGAGCCACATGTTCATTACCGGCCCCGAGGTCATCAAGACCGTCACGGGCGAGGAGGTCGGCTTCGAGGAACTCGGGGGCGCGAAGACGCACGCCGGGACCAGCGGCGTCGCCCACTTCTCCGAGGCGGGCGAGGAGCAGGCGCTCGACGACATCAGGCACCTCCTGTCGTACCTCCCGTCGAACAACGTCGAGGACCCGCCGCGGGTGGATCCGTGGGATGACCCCGAGCGCGCCGACGAGGACCTCCTCGACATCGTCCCCGACAAGCCACAGAAGCCCTACGACATCACGGACGTCGTCGACGGCGTCGTGGACGCGGACTCGTTCTTCGAGGTGCAGCGCTCCTACGCGCGCAACCTCGTTGTCGGGTTCGCCCGCCTCGACGGCCACTCGATCGGGATCGTGGCGAACCAGCCGCGCGTGAACGCGGGGACGCTCGACATCGACGCCTCGCTGAAGGGCGCGCGGTTCGTGCGCTTCTGCGACGCGTTCAACCTCCCGATCCTGACGTTCGTGGACGTTCCCGGCTTCATGCCCGGCACCGACCAGGAACACGGCGGCATCATCAAACACGGCGCGAAGCTGCTCTACGCCTACTCCGAAGCGACGGTCCCGCTGCTCACCGTCATCACGCGCAAGGCATACGGCGGCGCGTACGACGTCATGGCGTCGAAGCACATCGGCGCGGACGTCAACTACGCCTGGCCGACCGCCGAGATCGCGGTCATGGGACCCCAGGGCGCGGTGAACATCCTCTACCGCGAGGAGCTCGCCGCGGCCGACGACCCGAAGACGCGCCGCGAGGAACTCATCGACGAGTACCGCGAGGCGTTCGCCAACCCCTACGTGGCGGCCGACCGCGGGTTCGTCGACGCCGTGCTCGAACCGACCGACACCCGGCGACGGCTCGTCCACGACCTGGAGATGCTCCGGAGCAAGCGCAAGCAGCAGCCGAGCCGCAAGCACGGCAACATCCCGCTATGAGGATCGGACTGCCCGAGGACGCCGACCCGGACGAGGCCGCCGCCATCGTCGCGGCGCTGAACGCCCACCTCAGCCGGCAGGCGGCGCTGCTCGCCGCGAACGGCGAGGAGGCGTCGTGGGACGGCAGGCGCTGGTCGTTTACCGGGCGGCTCGAGGCGACGCGCCGTCGCACCCGCCGCGTGCCCGAGTTCGCGCCGACCGACCCCTGGACGGCGGCGGCGCGCGCGGAGCGGTTCTGACTACCCCACCACCCGCCAGTCGTCGACGATGACGCCGTCCACGCCCGCCCGCCGGAGTTCTCTAACTGCGCGGCGGTTCGGGACGGTCCACGCGTTCACCGCCAGCCCGAGGTCCCGCGCGCGGCCGACGCGCCGCCCGCCGTCCAGACAGAGCCGGTACTCCGGGTGGGCGCACTCGCAGCCGAGCCGCCGCGCCCGCCTGATCCCGCGCCGCCACGATCGGCGCTTCGTCGTGAGCTCGCGGGAGAAGAGATAGCCGCGGGGGAGGTCGCTCCGCGCGCCCACCTCCCGCAGCGCCGCCGGTTCGAACGACGAGACGATGACCTCGTTTTCGACGCCCTCCAGGAGGCGAACCGCCTCTCGACCCATCCCCGCGTGCTTCAGTTCGACGTTGACGCCGACGGAGGGGGGAACGGCGTCGAGGAGCTCCGAGAGCAGCGGGATCCGCTCGTCGCTCCCGCCGACGGTGAGCGTCCGGAGGGTGGACCAGTCGGTTCGGTCCACCCGACCCTCCGCGCCCGTGAGCCGACCGAGGCGCTCGTCGTGGAAGACGACGAGCTCACCCGACCCGCAGCGTCGCACGTCCACCTCGATCGCGTCGACGTGCGGCGCGGCGCGCTCGACGGCGAGGAGCGTGTTCTCGGGCGCGTGAGCGGGACACCCCCGGTGTCCGATGCAGCGCATACCCGCTCTGTTCGGTCGGAGAGTACATCAAGCATCGCGACGCGATGTCGTGTCGGTCGGGTGAGAATCGCGGGACGCTTCACGTAGATTTATCTGGCGACTCCTGATAGGGACGATCATGTTCGAGAAGGTTCTCGTCGCCAACCGAGGCGAGATCGCGGTGCGCGTGATGCGCGCCTGCGAAGAACTCGGCGTTTCGACCGTCGCTATCTACAGCGAAGCCGACAAGAACGCGGGACACGTCCGGTACGCCGACGAGGCGTACAACGTCGGGCCCGCCCGGGCCGCCGAGTCGTACCTGGATCAGGAGGCGATCGTCGACGCCGCCCGAAAGGCCGGCGCGGACGCCGTCCACCCCGGCTACGGCTTCCTCGCCGAGAACGCCGAGTTCGCCGCGCGCGTCGAGGCGGAGGACGGCCTCACGTGGATCGGCCCGTCGAGCGACTCGATGGAGCAACTCGGCGAGAAGACGAAGGCGCGGAAGGTGATGCAGGAGGCGGGCGTGCCGATCGTGCCCGGCACGACCGACCCCGTCGAGTCCGTCGAGGAGGTCCGCGCGTTCGGCGAGGAACACGGCTACCCCATCGCCATCAAGGCCGAGGGGGGCGGCGGCGGCCGCGGGATGAAGGTCGTCCACGACCCCGACGAGGCCGAGGAGCAACTCGAGAGCGCACAGCGCGAGGGCGAGGCGTACTTCGACAACCCCTCGGTCTACCTCGAGCGCTACCTCGAAGCGCCCCGACACATCGAGGTGCAGATCGTCGCCGACCACCACGGCAACGTCCGCCACCTCGGCGAGCGCGACTGCTCGCTCCAGCGCCGCCACCAGAAGATCATCGAGGAGGCCCCCTCCCCGGCGCTCTCCGACGACCTCCGCGAGCGCATCGGCGAGTCCGCCCGCCGGGGCGTCGCCGCGTCCGACTACGTCAACGCGGGAACGGTCGAGTTCCTCGTCGAGGAAGATCCCGACCGCGACGCCGACGAGGTGCTCGGCGGGGACGCGGACTTCTACTTCCTCGAGGTGAACACGCGCATCCAGGTCGAGCACACCGCCACGGAGGAGATCACGGGGATCGACATCGTGAAGTGGCAGATCCGCGTCGCCGCGGGCGAGGAAATCGCCTTCGCACAGGACGACGTCGAGATCGACGGCCACGCGATGGAGTTCCGCATCAACGCGGAGAACGCGGCCAACGGCTTCGCGCCGGCGACCGGGACGCTCGAGACGTACGACCCGCCGGGCGGCATCGGCGTCCGCATGGACGACGCCCTCCGACAGGGCGACACGGTCGTCGGCGACTACGACTCGATGATCGCGAAGCTGATCGTCTGGGGGCAGAACCGCGAGGAGTGTCTCGCCCGCTCGAAGCGTGCGCTCGCCGAGTTCGACGTCGAGGGGGTCGTGACGGTCATCCCGTTCCACCGCCTCATGCTCACGGACGAGGCGTTCGTCTCGGGGACGCACACGACGAACTACCTCGACAACGAACTCGATCAGGACGAACTCGACGCCGCACAGGAGCGGTGGGGTCCCGCGGGGGCCGCGGGCGAGGCGAACGAGGACGAGGAGGTCACCGAGCGCGAGTTCACCGTCGAGGTCAACGGCAAGCGCTTCGAGGTGAGCCTCGAGGAGCGCGGCGGCCCGGCACTCCCCGCGGCGGGGGGTTCGAACTCCCCGGGGCGCCAGCGGCGTCCCTCCCGCGGCGGCAGCGGTGGAGGCGGTGGGGGCGACGGCGGCGCGGCCGCGAGCGCCGAGGGCGAACAGGTCGAAGCCGAGATGCAGGGAACGATCCTCTCGGTGAACGTCTCGGAGGGCGACGAGGTCGAGTCGGGCGACGTGCTCTGCGTGCTCGAAGCGATGAAGATGGAGAACGACGTCGTCGCCGAGCGCGGCGGCACCGTCACGCAGGTGGTGGTCGAGGAGGGCCAGAGCGTCGACATGGGCGACGTACTCGTCGTCA
Source organism: Halomarina halobia (assembly GCF_029338575.1). Taxonomy (GTDB): domain Archaea; phylum Halobacteriota; class Halobacteria; order Halobacteriales; family Haloarculaceae; genus Halomarina; species Halomarina halobia. Next base: position 616,819 of record NZ_CP119992.1, on the reverse strand, counting down.
TAGACTGAGACACGGGAGACACGGAACGCCGCGGCGCTTCGGCGTCCGCTCGCCCGAGAAGAGGTGGGTCGGGTCGCGCGGACGACTACGAACTGTTGTTCGTGAGGTTGTCGGTGAGGTTGGTGTCGTTGGTGAGGTTCGTCGCGTTATCGGTGAGGTTCGTGTCGTTAGTGACGTTGGTGGCGTTGTCCCCGGTCACGTTGGTGTCGTTGGTGACGTCGGTGACGTTATCGTCGGTGACGTTGTCGTCCGTGACGTTCGTCTCGTTGGTGACGTTGTCACCGGGCGCGCCGTCGTCCGCTCCGACGCCACCGCCGACTTCGACCGACACGACGGGCGGTGCGACGGCGTCGATGGTGGCGACGGCCGTCAGCGGTCGATCGTCGGTCGCGAGGGCCGCGGGATCGACCGCACCGCCGTTCGTCGCGTTCGTCGCGTTAGTGACGTTCGTGTCGTTAGTGACGTTGTCACCGGTCACGTTGGTGTCGTTGGTGACGTCGGTGACGTTGTCGTCCGTGACGTTCGTCTCGTTGGTGAGATTCGTCGCGTTGTCAGTGAGGTTCGTGTCGTTAGTGACGTTGGTGGCGTTAGCGACGTTCGTCTCGTTCGTCTCGTTGGTGAGGTTCGTCGCGTTATCGGTGAGATTCGTGTCGTTAGTGACGTTGGTGGCGTTGTCCCCGGTCACGTTGGTGTCGTTGGTGACGTCGGTGACGTTGTCGTCCGTGACGTTCGTCTCGTTCGCCGCGCCGGCCGCGGCCTCGGGCGTCGCCTCGCCGGCGACGTAGAGCGTCGACTTCGTTCCGCTCGGGAGGTAGGTTTGCAGGACGAGCGGGGGACCGTCTGCCCGCTCCACCTGGAGGACCTGCTCGCCGGCGTCGAACAGCACGTAGCTGCTCACGTCGCCGAACTCCCCGTTCTCGGCGACGGGTTCGTCGTCGGCGACGAGGTCGACCTCGCCTGCGTCGGGCGACGCGTGAACGAACCGGACGGCCGCGCGTTCGCTCGTCGGGTTGGGGACGCTCGCGTCTTCGCTGTCCGTGATGACCTGCACCGCAAGCGACTGTTCGTCGCCCTCCGGCGAGAGTTCGCCGACGGCGAGCACGGTCGCGTCCCGCTCGCTCAGCACTCTGAACTCCGGCACGTCGAGGACGACCGTCCCGGGGTCGCCGGCCGGCGTCACCTTCAGCGCGTAGACCCCTACGGGGACCTCGAAGTAGCGCCCCCTGTTGCTCGGCGCGAAGTTCCCGAACTCGAGGCCCGAGACCGCCGGCGAGGTGTCGGTCGGGTTGAAGTCAGCGTCGAGTCCGACGTACACGTCTACCGGAGGCGTATCCGGGGAGAGGTGACCGACCCGAACCCCGCCGGTTCTGATTCCGTCCTCCCCGGGCGGGAAGACCTCGCTGTCCGTCTCGTTACCGTCCTGTTGTGCTGTTACGAACCCCGCGCCGCCGATCGCGCTCGCCGCACCCGCTACGCCGAGCAGCTTGAGGACCGTCCGTCGGTTTGTCTCAGTCATGAGTCGCTCAAAGCAATGTAGGCCGGACAACAGGGTTATTAGTTTTCCCAATTTCTACCCCAATAGAGCGACATCTTATTGTTTTTGAGACGTAATACTGTACATTTATATCTCATAATACCGAAACACATCGTGTATCTCTATGTTTTGATGGTCCGTCTTCCCTGACGTACGGCGGGACGTGGGCTAACCGCAGGGGCTAAACGCGTGCCGACCGTCGGTACGTACGAGACGGTCGCCGCTCGCGTGCCGGGCCACCTGCGCGGCGAGTGACCACAGATGGAGATACGACCACACTCAGCACGGCGAAGAGCCCGTGCTTTCGACGTCCGAGGGGATACGGGATGAAGGGTGATCTCTGGTACGTCCTGGCTGGCACCCGCGGCGGGCGTAACCGGACCCGCCTGCTCCGCGCGGTAGCGGAGCGCCCGCGAAACGCGAACCAGCTGGCGTCGGCACTCGATCTCGACTACAAGACGGTCCGACACCACCTCGAGGTACTCCAGTCGAACGGCATCGTCGAGGAGAGCGGCGGCGGCTACGGCGCGGTGTACCTCCCGAGCGATCAGGTACAGCGACACTGGGAGACCGTCGAGGAGATCATCGCGAAGACCGATTGATTGGGGCGAGAGTTGGGAAAGTATATTCCCCGCTTCGTTTCGGAGACGGGGCATGGTCGGCTGGTTGGACGTCGCCCGCGTCGCGTCCGCGGTGAACGTCGGACTGCTCCTCAGCTTCGGCTACGTCTGGGGACGCAACCACCTCGAACTGCGCACCAGACAGACCCTCGGCCTGCTCGTCTTCGCCTGCTGTCTGCTCGCGGCGAACCTCCTCGCGCTCTACTACGTGACCGCCGCGGCGTCGCTCCAGCCGTCCGCGATCCGCGCCGTGGCGGCGCTTCAACTCCTGCAGGCGGTGGGCCTGCTCGCGCTCGCCTGGGTGACGTGGAACTGACCCCGACGATCCCGCGAACCGCTCCGACGACCGCGCCCCCGTCCGAGCGACGGCGCTAAGACCCGCCGCCCCCTTCTCTCCGGTGATGAGCGTCGAACAGGTAGACGAGGAGGAACTCAGGGAGCGCATCTCCCGCTTTATGATGCGCAACTTCCCGCAGATCCAGATGCACGGCGGGAGCGCCGCTATCCAGGACCTCGACGTCGAGGGGCGGAGCGTCACCATCGCCCTCGGCGGGGCCTGCAGCGGCTGTGGCATCTCGCCGATGACGATCCAGGCGCTGAAGACGCGCCTGATCCAGGAGATCCCGGAGATCGACACGGTCCACGCGGAGACCGGTTTCGGCTCCGACGCGCCGTTCGGCTACGATCCGGACGACGTGCCGTTCTGACCCGCGCACGACCCCGCGATCCCTCCGGTCGATCGTCGCTCCGGGTCGACCCCACCGGAACACCTATAACTAGAAGGGCCAGCGCCGGCAATCGCGGCGCATGAACGAGACGCGACGCCGGGTGCTCGACGCGCTCGCCGACGGCCCCGTCTCGGGCCCGGCGCTGGCCGACGACCTCGGCGTCTCCCGGACCGCCGTCTGGAAGCACGTCGAGGCGCTCCGCGAGGCGGGCTTCGGGGTGGAGAGCGTGGACGACGGGTACCGGCTCACCGCCGTCCCCGAGTCGGGAGCGGCGGCGCTGGAGTTCGGCCTCGACGCGCCGTTCTCCGTCGAACACCACGCGAGCCTCGACAGCACCAACCGACGCGCCCGGGAACTCGCCGAGGGGGGCGCGAACGACGTGGCGGTCGTCGCCGACGCGCAGACCGGCGGGCGGGGTCGCCTCGACCGGGAGTGGACCTCCCCGCCGGGCGGCGTCTACCTGAGCGTCGTCTGCCGGCCGGAGCTCCCGATGGCGCGCGCGCCGCTGTTCACGCTGGCCGCCGCCGTCGCCGCGACCCGCGCCGCCCGCGAGGCGGGTGTCGACGCGCGCATCAAGTGGCCCAACGACGTGCTCGTCCCGGACGACGAGGGCGGGACGCGAAAGCTCGCGGGCGTCCTCACGGAGGCCCGCGGCGAGACCGACCGCGTCGAGTGGCTCGTCGTCGGCGTCGGCGTGAACGTCGAGGCGACCCGCGAGGAGCTCCCGGCGGGGGCGACGAGCCTCCGCGCGGAGGGGGTCGACCCGGACCGCCGCGCGTTCGTCCAGCGGCTCCTCGAGACCTTCCACGACCTCCGTCGTGACCTCGACGCGGTCCTGCCCGCGTGGCGCGAACTGGCGCTCACGCTCGGCCAGCGCGTCCGCGTCGAGACGCCCGGCGGCGAGGTCGTCGGCCGGGCGGTCGACGTGGAGTCGCCCGGAACGCTCGTCGTCGAGACCGACGACGGCCCGGTGCGCGTCACCGCCGGCGACTGCGAACACCTCCGCCCGCTCGACACGTCCTGACCGCTAGAGGAGTACGCGCTTCACGTCGCTCACGCCGGCGCGACGGACCACCGCCCTGACGACGTCCCGCGCGCCGGCGAGGTTGTCCGAGTCGCCGTCGAGCACGAGCAGGCGGGCCTCGCGGCCCGGCTCGACGACGCCGCAGTTCAGCCCCGCGACCTCCGCACCCGCCGCGGTCGCGGCGCGTAGCACCTCGGGCGCGTCGAGGTCGGTCAGCTTCGCCACGAATTCCATCTCGCGGAACATCGACGGCGCGTTCATCATCACGTTGTCCGTCCCGAGGGCGACGGTCGTCCGGTCGAGCAGCTCCTCGATCGGCGGGACGCCGACGCCAGTCACCAGGTTCGACCGCGGGCAGACTACCGCGGGGATACGCCGCTCCTCGATCACGTCGAGGTGTCGCTCGCGGGCGTGGACGAGGTGGACGAGGAAGTCCGGGTCGAGATCGAGGGCGGCGTCGATGTCGTCCGGGTCGCGCTCGCCCGCGTGGATGCCGAACAGCTTCCCCGCCTCCCGGGTCGCCTCGCGCTCCCGGGTGAAGTCGGCGTCCCGCGCGCCGCTCGCGCCGTACCCGTCGGCCGAAGCGAGCACGTCGATCGACCCGCGGCCGAGGACGACCGGCTCCAGGTCGAGCCCCTCGACCGCGCGGTCGAGCAGCCGGACGCCCGCGCTCCCGCCCTCGCGGAACTCGAGGAACGCGCCGGTGCCGCCCGTCCGCATGTAGCGGAGCGAGCGGCGCATCGCCCCGACCAGTTCCTCGTCGCTCGCCGACCGGAGCAGGCGGTGTTTCAGCCCGTCCGGCGGCGCGACGAGTTCGTCCAGCGAGAGCCCCGCGCCGGCTTCCTTGGCGATCGAGTCGCCGACGTGCGTGTGAGCGTTGACGAACGCGGGGAGGACGACGTCCGTCGACTCGACGCGTGCCTCCTCGACGGCCGCGATCCGGCCGTCCTCGACGACGACCCGCCCCTCGACCGGGTCGAGATCGCGCCCGGCGAGTATCGTCCCGTCTACGTGCATAGTCGATAGCGGCGGCCGACGCCCTTAGTTCTCGCTGAACTCGTCGAGCGTTCGGTGGCGTCCCACCCGGACCTCGCTGACGAGCGCGTCGAGGTCGAGCCCGAGGACGCGCTCCGCGGCGTGACCGACCGCCTCCGTGTGCCGATCGGGCGCGTAGACGCCGAAGCGCCACTGGTCGTGCTGGACGCGCATGAGCGCCTGCACGAGCGTGGACTGGCTCTCGAGCCGGCGGATGTTCCCGTTGACGACGACGCGGCTCGTGGACTCGGGGATCGAGGGGCGACCCGGCACGTCGAGGACGACGTGTTCGCGGTCGACGCCGGCCGCCTCGGCCACCTCACGTTCGAGGTCGACGATCTCGCCGTCTCCCGCGTCGAGCAGGGCGTCGGGGACGCTGTCGAGCTCGGCCCACACCGCCCGTTTGTAGAGGTCGCGCCGGTCGAGGCGGTCGGCGTAGCCGGCGGTCGCCTCGCAGTCGCGCAGCGCGGCGAACAGGGAGTGGTCGTCGAACCGGCGGAGCCCCTCGGGGCTGACGTCGGGGGCGTCTAGCAGGCGCTCGGCCGCGCGGCGGAGCATCGCCTTGGCGATGCGCGCGGTGTGGTGGCCGTACACCGCTGGCGTCATCAGGGCGCGCGCGACCAGCAGGCTCTCCGCGGTCTGGACGTTGCCCTCCGCGAGAACCAGTTCGCCGTCGACGAACCGCAGCTCGCGGACGAGTCGCTCGTGGTCGATGGTGCCGTAGGGGACGCCCGTGTGGTGGGCGTCGCGGACGAGGTAGTCCATCCGGTCGACGTCGAGCTCGCCGGAGACCAGCTGGCCGAGTTCGCCGTCGCCGCGGACGAGGTCGGCGATCTCGCCGGGGTCAAGCCCGTGGTCGTCGAGCACCTCGGCGACCTCGCCCGCCCGCAGCAGGTCGTGGACCTCGTCGTGGTACTTGCCCGTGTGGCGGTGGATGACGTCCTCGACGTTGTGGCTGTAGGGACCGTGACCGGCGTCGTGCAGGAGGGCGGCCGCCCGGACGCGGTCGGCCTTCACCCCCTCGATGCCGAGGTGCGAGAGGGTCTCGTTCGCGAGGTGGTAGACGCCGAGGCTGTGCTCGAAGCGGGTGTGGTTCGCGGAGGGGTAGACGAGGGCGACGGTGCCCAGTTGGCTGATGCGCCGCAACCGCTGGACCATCGGGGTATCGAGGAGGGCCTCGGCGACGCCCGACACCTCGATGTGGTCGTGGACGCTGTCCTTGATGGTCGTCATACGCCCGGTTCGTCGTTATAGTTTAAAAACCGTCGCCCGTCGACGTACTGGCGTAATTCGAGGGGGAGCCTCCGACCTCGCGGAGCGAGTAGGAGTGGTCGAGGCGAGCGAGCGGGGGGAGTTTACAGCAGACCGCCGTCGTCGGAACCGCCCGAACCGTCCGGGGATCCGGAACCGTCCGAGCCACCGGAGTCGTTTCCGTCCCCCGAGAGCGCGCCGGTGGCTCCGTCGCTCGTGTTCTCGGCGGTGTCGGTGGTCCCGTCGACGGTGTCGTTCGCGGTGTTCGTCGTCCCGTCCACCGTGTCGTTTGCCGCGTCGGTCGTCTCGTCCGTCGCGTCGCCGACCGCGGCCGTGTCGTTCGTCGCGTCGTCGACGGCACCGGTGGTCGCCTCGGTAGTTTCGTCGACCGTCCCCGTCGCGTCGTCGGTAGTCTCGCCGGCGTCCTCCGCGGTGTCGTCGGTCGCGTCTCCCGCGCGCTCCGCGGTGTCGTCGACCGCGTCGGTCGCATTGCCTGTCGCGCCGCCGGACGCGTCGTCGACCGCGTCCGTCGTCTCGCCGACTGTCTCGTCCGCGGCGTCCGTGGTCTCGTCCACCGTGTCGGTCGCCGCGTCGGTCGTCTCGTTCACCGTGTCGTTCACCGCGTCGGTCGTCTCGTTCACCGTGTCGGTCGTATTCCTGATCGGTTGCGTGACGCGATCGACCGCGTCGCCGACTGGCTCGGTGACGTTCCCCACGGGTCGAGTGGCGTCGTCGACGGGGGCGGTGACGTCGTCGAACGGTTCCGTGACGTTCTCCACCGGACCGGTCGCGTCCTCGACGGGGTTCGTCCCGTTCTCCGACGCGACGGAGACGGGTAGCTGGGCGGCGAGGTCGAGCGCCTCGTCGGACGGCACGCGAAGCGTGAGCTCGGCCGCCCGGCCCGACTCGAAGGAGAGGTCGGTCCGCTCCCCGAGTATCTCCGTGTCGCGGAGGGAGACGCCCACCATGGTGACCTGAAGCGTCTCCGGAGAGGAGGAGAGGAGGTCGAAGCAGATGCGGTCGGCGTCGATCGCCGCGGAGACGATGCGGAACGTCCCCGGTTCGCGTTCCGCCGGTTCGATCGTCGAACTCGCCGCGACCGACTCGATGCTGAGGTCCGACGCGGTCTGTCGATAGGCGTCGACGGTCACGTCGGACAGGGACGGCGAGGGGAAACAGCCGACGACGTCCTCCACCGACAGCGACCCGTTCGACTCGCCCCCCGATTCGGACGTCTCGTTCTCCGACGCCGCGGAGGCGGAAGCGTCGGCGTCGGCGCTCCCGTCGCCTCCCGCGTCGGTCGCGTTCCCTCCGTCGAGCGCGCCCGCCGGGGCGGCGACCACGAACAGACAGACGACGAGGGCGACCACGAGGCCGCCGCGGTGGACGTTTCGTAACACGGTCTCGTTGTAGTGTGATACCGTGTTACAGCAAGTCGCTTGTCCGAGTTATTGCCGGGAGTTTATGTTCCCGCGAATGGCCGTCACGGGACGGAGTCAGTCGTGAAACGGAGCCTGTCATGCGAGCCAGTACAGTAATACCATCGGAGAATATTGTGGTTTTACATGAAGTATGCGACCGTCACGCTCACGCTTCCTGACGGTGGCGTTCATCCCGTCGGCGCGGCCATCGCCGACCTGGAGGGGGTGACGCGGGAGGGACTGCTCCACGTCAACGCCCTGTTCGACGGCAACGGCGTGCTCGTGTATCGCCTCTCGGGGGACGTCTCTCCCCTCGGCCCGATGCTCGACGACCACCCCGACGTCATCTCATACGACCTCGTCGACGAGCCAGACGACGGCCACTACTGCTACGTGTACGTCAAGCCGGGCCATCCAGCGGGAACGCTCATGTATCTCGTCGAGAAGTACGCGCTCATCCTCGACCCGCCGCTCGAGTTCCTCGGGAACGGCCGCCTGCGCGTCACGGTGGCCGGCCGGCCCGAGATGCTCCGGAAGGCGTTCGAGCAGTTCCCTGACGACGTGGTCATCGACGTCGAGCAGGCTGGCGAGTACGTCCCCGGACACGCACAGTTGCTCGCGGCGCTCACCGACCGTCAGCGCGAGGTGCTCGAGACCGCCGTCCAGCTCGGTTACTACGACATCCCGCGACGGGCGACGCACGCGAGCATCGCTCGCGAACTCGACTGCGCCTCCAGTACGATCGACGAACACCTGAGAAAGGCGGAAGCGCGCCTCTTCGGCGCGCTGGTCGGATAACTACTCGGTCTCGGCCGGCGGCTCCCACGCGACGCAGAGCGACCCGCCGGCGACGCCGACGATACTCCCGATGACGAACCCGCCGAGCGCACCGAAGATCGACGCGACGGCGATGAGCATCCCCGCGACGCCGAAGAAGCTCGCCAGTTCGGGCTGCGCGAGCGCGAACACGCCGCACAGCAGGACGAACACCGTGAAGATGAGTCCGATGTACGCGAACTCGGCCGGGACGAGCGCGAACTTGACCGCCAGATCGAGAGGGATGATCCCGATGAGCAACCCCGAGACGATCAGCAACACGCCACCCCAGAACGGCCGCTCGCGCTTCCACGAACTGAACTGCCGTCTGTAGCCGTCCGCCCCCGCGCTCGCCGTCGGAACGTCGAATCGTGTACTCATGTCGAGGTCACCTCACGCGGGCTGGGCGCACGCGCTCTCGGGCATGTCGGCCGACTCGTTGGGGTTGACCTCGGTCTTCACGACCGTCCCCTTCAGCGTGATGGACTCGACGAACTGGCTCTGGGCCTTGATCCGCCCGTCCTCGATCGTGATGGCGGGACTGGACAGCGATAGCTGGTCCTCGACGTCGGAGCTCGGCGCGCCCGCCTCGATCCGCTGGCCCTGGTCGAACGTCAGATCGCCGTTGAGGTAGGTGAACTTCTGCGTGAGGCCGGTGAACTGCACCGTCTCGTCGGTCGTGATGAGCACGCGGACCGTGTCGCCGGTCGGGCTCTCGATGTCCTTATAGAGGTTCAACCCCTCGATCGTCCCCTCCTCGATCTGGGCGACCGAGGCGGGGTACGCGGAACAGTCGCTGTTGTTCTCCAACGTCGCGTACTGCTGGAACCCCTGTCCCTTCAACTCGTCGAACGTGACGGTGAAGCCGCCGACCCCCGCGGTCGGCACCGCGACCGCCACTCCGCCCATGACGACGCCTGCGCCCACGCCGAGCAGCAGGAGGTTACCCACGAGAAACACCGTCGCGAACCGCTTCTTGTCGATTGGCATGGCCTACCGGTACACATCAACCGCGGTCCGTTATCGTTTACCACAGGAATACCCGGTTGTTTAAAACAATACTCTCCATTCCGTGACTATCGTCCCGCGGGCGGTGGCACGAGATCCCCCAGCGCGACCCGTAACAGCGGCGAGGTTCCCTCTGTCACGGTGACTGGTGCGTTCGGACGCCGCGTGCCGAGGCGCTCGTTCCCCGTCGTCCGGGGGAGCCGTCGAGCGGCGGACAGGCGCAACCGTTTAGCGTCGCCGCGCGGGAGTGGCGGGTATGACGACCTTCCTCGCAGGCGGTACGGGCACGCCGAAGTTGCTCGCGGGGGCCGACGCCGTCTTCCCGCCGGGGGAGACGACGGTGATCGGGAACACGGGCGACGACGTGGAACTGGGGGGCCAGTTCGTCTCGCCGGACGTCGACACCGTGCTCTTTCTCGACGGCGGCGTCCTCGACCGCGAGACGTGGTGGGGCGTGGACGACGACGGGGACGCGACGCACGCGGAACTGCTCCGCCTGGCGGAGCGGGCGGGCCTCGACGCCGGACCGCGCTACCTCCCCGAGAAGCGACAGACGGCGGGCCGCGATCTCGCCCGGTGGCGGCGGTTCTCCGGCGTCGCGGAGTTCATGTTCATCGGCGACCGGGACCGCGCCGTCCACCTCACGCGGACGAGCCTCCTCGACGAGGGGCACACGCTGACGGAGGCGACGCGGACGCTCGCCGACGCGTTCGGCCTCGAACGCGACCTCCTCCCGATGAGCGACGACCCGGTCGCGACGATCGTCCACACGCCCGACGGCCCGATGCACTTCCAGGAGTGGTGGGTCGGGCGCGGGGGCGACCCCGGGGTGACCGACGTGGAGTTCCGCGGGGCGGACGAGGCGCGGCCGACCGACGCGGTCCTCGACGCGCTCTCCGCGCCGGTGGTCGTCGGGCCGTCCAACCCGGTGACGAGCGTCGGTCCGATGCTGGCGATGGAGGCCTTCGAGCGCGCGCTGCACGCGACGCCCGTCGTCGCCGTCTCGCCGTTCGTCGGGGATCGCGTCTTCTCCGGACCGGCGGCGGAACTCATGGCGGCGGTCGGCTACGACCCCTCCACCGCGGGGGTCGCGGAGGCGTACCCCTTCGCGGACGCGTTCGTCCTCGACGAGGCCGACCCGACGGCCCTCGACCGGCCCGTCGTGCGCACGGACACGACGCTCTCGGGCGAGGCCGACGGCGAGCGCGTCGCCCGAGCGGTCCGTCAGGCACTGGAGGCGGTCGGCGGATGACGAACGTCGGTCCCTTCGAGCCGCGCGTCGCGCTCGCCAGCCTGAGCGGGGCGTCCGACGCGGCGTGGGCGCGCCGCGCAGCCGACCACGCGGGCTGTGCCTTCCTCGGCGGCATCGCGCTCGACCGCGACACCCGCGCGGCCGCCCGCGCGCTCGTCGCGCGCGAGCGCGAGGAGTTCCTCCCCGACGATCCGGTCGCGTTCGTCGAGCGCGAACTCGCGGCGCTCGACGGCGTCCCCCTCCGGGCGGGCGTGAACGTCCGCAGCGCGACGCTCGATCCCGTCCGTGCGGTCGCCCGCGTCTGCCGGGACCGCGACGCGATCCTGGAGGTGAACGCCCACTGCCGACAGGACGAGATGTGCGCGGCGGGCGCGGGCGAGGCGCTCCTGCGCGACCCCGACCGGCTCTGCGAGCAGGTGGCGGCCGCGAGCGACGAGGGGGCGGTCGTGGGCGCGAAGGTCCGCGCCGAGGTGTCGGGCGTCGACCTCCCCGACCTCGCGCGTCGGATCGAGGCGGCGGGCGGCGAGGTCATCCACGTGGACGCGATGGACTCGGAGGCCGTCGTCGCCGACGTGGTCGACGCCTGCGACCTGTTCGTGATCGCCAACAACGGCGTGCGCGACCGGGCGACCGTCGAGGAGTACCTGGACCACGGCGCGGACGCGGTGAGCGTCGGCCGTCCGAGCGACAACCCCGCCGTCCTCGCGCGGGTGCGGCGGGCGGCCGACGCGTGGTTCGCCGGGGAACGGGGGCCGCCTCCGGGGGAGCGCGCGCCCGAGCGCGAGGGGGACGTCGAGCGGGAGGAGGGAGCCGACGCCTGATGCGCGACCCCGTACAGAACGCCGAACTCGCCCTCCTGCTCGAGGTGGCGGGGACGCCCAAACCGGGGAACGTGGACCGCCGCCGCGACCACCCCGATCTGCGCTTCGAGCACTTCCTCGCCGGGGCGGTCGGAAGCGTCCCCGGACTTCGGCTGGCGGCTGGCGACGCGCCGCTCGGCGACGCGTTCGAGCGGGCCGTCGCGGGGATGGGGGAGCAGTCCGGCGGCAACACGCAGTTCGGCGCGCTGCTGCTGCTCGTCCCCCTCGTGCGGGCCGCGAGCGGGGGAGACCTCTCGCCTGCGGGCGCGCGGCGCGTCTGCGCAACGACGACGGTCGACGACGCCTGCGCGTTCTACCGCGCGTTCGAGGCCGTCGACGTGGCCGTCGACGACCCCCCCGAGGGGATGGAGGCGCTCGACGTGCGCCGTGGGGGCGACGCCGAACCGGCGCTGCGCGAGCGCGGGCTCACCCTGGCGGACGTGCTGGCCGACAGTGCGGGGGTTGACGGCGTCGCCCGGGAGTGGGACGAGGGGTTCCCGCGCACGTTCGAGGCCGCGGCGTGGCTCCTCGCCGACGACGGGCCGATCGCCGACCGCGCGTCGCGGGCGTTCCTGCGGCTTCTCGCTGACGAACCGGACACGTTCGTCGAGAAGCGCCTCGACGCCGAGACGGCGCGGGAGGCGACCGAGCGCGCCCGGGACGCGCTCGACGGCCGAGCGGACCCCGAGGCGCTGGCCGAGGAGTTCGTCGCCCGCGGCGTGAACCCCGGGACGACGGCCGACGTCACCGCCGCGGCGCTGTTCGTCGCGCTCGAGCGCGGGATGGAGGTGTGACCGACGTGTCGCCCGCGGACTGGCCCGTCGAGCTCTCGGGCGTCACCGAGTCGATCGTGACGACGCTCGGTCCGAACGACCGCTGGAACGTCGCCGCGCTCGGCCTGTCCGCGGCGGGGGACGGCCGCGTGACCGCCCGGACGTGGGGGCGCACCCGGACGCGGCGCAACTTCGACGAGCGCGGCGGGGGCTACGTCCAGTTCACGCGGGACCTCGTCGACTTCGTCGAGGCGGCCTGCTCGATCCGCGAGGAGGAGACGCCGGTCCTCGACAGCGCCGACGCCTGGTCTCGCGTGACCGTCGAGGAGTCAGACGCGGGGACGACCGACGGGACGCGGTGGGTCGAGTGGACGCTCAGGCCGGTCGAGTCGAGCGTCGAGCGACGGGCCGTCCCGACGACGAACCGCGCCCGCTGCGCCGTCGTGGAGGCGACCGTGGCCGCCTCGCGGCTGGGCGCGCCCGGCTACGACGACGAGGCGCTCCGGTCGCGCATCGCGTACTTCGAATCGGTGGTGGACTCGTGCGCCGGCGAGCGCGAACGCTCGGCGTGGGAGCGCTTCGAAGAACTGGTGGAGTTCTAAAACTGCTCCTGGTCGGTGTCGCCGCGACGGAAGCGTCGGACGCGCCGGTAGCTCTGGACCTCGCCGCCGCCGCTGAGGTCCACGCGGTACTCACCGATGATGTCGGAGGTGTCGGGGATCGATCGCCGCTCGATCACCTCCACGAGCACCGACCACTCCTCGCCGCCGTTGGCGCGCTCGATAGCGGCGATGCCGTCGAGCGGATACCCGATGAGGTCGGCCGCCGACGATCTGATCGTGTCGCGGACCTCGGCGACGTCGGCGGTCCGCGTACCATCGCCGCTCTCGTCGCCCTCGCTCTGCTCGCTCTCTTCGCTCCCGCCCTCCTCGCCTTCGGCCTCGCTCTCGTCGTTCTCACCTCCCTCCTCGTCTCCCTCCCCGTTGCCGTCGGCGACGACGACCGGCTCTTCCGCCCGGTCGTCCGCGTCGACGGTCGGATCGTCAGGGCCGTGTTGGTAACAGAAACCGTCGCTGTTCGCGGAGCGTGCACAGCGAGTGCCGTCGGCGGTGAGCGCGAGACACTGCGTCTGTTCGCCCTGGTCGTTCATTGTTGAGGGGGTTAGTTATCGGGGATCGCTCACGACGAGGTCTGCTTCGGCTCGACGAGCGGCGACGACCCGATGTCGAGTTCGTTCAGGTCCTCCAGGTCGCCGGACTCGCTCGCCAGTTCGATACGTGATATCTCCTTCGCGTAGTGGAGGAACGTATCGACGGACGCGACCACGACGCGTGCCTCGACGGTCAGGATCTCGATACCGATGATCGAGATTCGCGCCCAGATGTCGATGACGACACCCTTGTCGAGGATTCTGTCGAGTACGTCAGCGAGGCTGGACGTCCCGGGTCGTTGGCTGGACATCGTACGTAACGCCAACTCGACGGGCGTATTTAGACGTTCGCCTTGCTCACTTCGGGCGCACACTTATACGGCTACGTCGTGTGGTTTCACGGCGATGGAGGACTCGTGGAGGCCACCGCAGTCGTCGCCGCTCCGGCAGCGCTCGCCCCGCCCGAACCGACGCGCGGACGGTGCGATATGAGCGACCAGTACCTGTACGTCTACGGCGTCGTCGAGCGCGACGAGATCGATCTCGAGATGGAGGGCGTGGAGGGTGCGACGGAGGTCTACCCGGTCGACTACGGGCCGTTCTCGGCGGTCGTGAGCGACGTGGAGACGCTCGAACCGGAGGAGACCGACGAGAACAGCCGCGCCCACGACGAGGTCATCCGGGCGGTCATGGAGGGCGGTGAGGGCCGGACGTTCGTCCCGATGCGCTTCGGGATGGTGTTCAAGAACGGCCGGACGCTCAAGAGCGTCCTCCGCGAGGCGCGTCCGGCGTTCTCCCGCGCGCTCCACGACCTCGACGGGACGGTCGAACTCGGGGTGAAACTGGTCGCGCCCGAGGAGACGTCCATCGACCGCGAGGCCGTCGCGGAGGACGTCTCCGAGCGACTGTCGGCGGCGAGCGTCGGCGAGGTCGACAACGGACTGTTCAGCGACCGCCTCGTGTTCAACGCCTCCTACCTCGTCGAGCGCGAGTCCCGGGAGGCGTTCGACGAGGCGGTCGAGGGTATCGAGGACGACTACGGCGAGGAGGTGACGGTCCAGTACACCGGACCGTACGCACCGTACAACTTCGTCGATATCGAGATCGGAGCGCAGCGCTGATGTTCGTCGTCGACGACCTGCTCCTCCGGCCGCTGGTCTCGCTGGGTAACGTCATCCACTCGATGGCCATCGAGGAGATGTACGACGTCGACGCGCTGCGTGACGACCTCAAGGAGAACCGCCTTCTGTACGAACTCGGGGAGCTGTCGCGCGAGGAGTACGAACGACGGCAGGACGAGATCCGCTCCCAGATAGCCCTCGCCGAGGAGGCGCGGGAACACCTCAGCGGACGCGTCGAAGTGAAACGGTGACAGATCCATGCCCGACAACGACACGCAGAACGCAGACGAATCGTCTCCGGACCCGAGTGCGCTCGTGGAGGGCGCACGCGGAGCCGTCGAAGAACTCGTGGACGCCCTCGGAGACGGTGACGGGGGCGTCGAAGACGCGGTCGAGGCCGTCGAGGCGTTCCTCCGCGTCGTCGAGGAGGCCGAGGAACTGCTCGAGACCGTCGACGTGACCGAGGCCGCGAAGTCGGTCGACCCCTCCGAGCTCCCCGAGGCCGTCGATACCGACGCGCTGTCCGAGGGCGAGGTGAGCGGGGCCGTCGACCTGAAACGGCTCCACAGGCTCGTCGAACTCGGAGAGGTCTGGAAGAGCGTCGACGTTCGGGAGTTCTGGCGCAACAAGCGCGAACTCGACGACGCGGTGACCGACCTCGTCGGCGACGAGGCGGCCGAGGAGGGTGACTCGATCGTCGACGAGGTCGGGGGGGACGGCGTCGACGTCGACGTGAGTCTCGACGACAGTGACGAGATCCCCACCGAGGCGATCCAGACCAGCGCCCAGCAGCGGATCGCCGAGTCGCTCGACGAGTTCCGCGAGACGGTCCTCGACGCGCGCGACCGCCTGGAGGTCGCCATCGAGACGGCACAGGAGCAGGTGCCCGAGCGCGACTCGGCGTCGTCGCGCAACCCGACCGCCGTCTCGCTGGCCCCCCGTACCCGGAAGCGTCTGGACGTGGGCATCGTCGGTCGCACCTCGACGGTGCCGACCGAGACGCGCTACTCCACCGCCCCGAACTTCGACCGGATCGTGGGGCGTCGGCTCCGCCAGCGGGGGAAGCGCGATGAGTGAACAACCGCAGCGATCGGGGAGCGGCCCGTCGAGGCGACCGCAGTCCGACAGCCTGGCCGACGTGGTCGAGATGGTCCTCGACAAGGGAGTCGTCATCAACGCCGACATCGTCGTGACCATCGGCGAGACGGAGCTGCTCGGGATCCGCCTGCGAGCGGCCCTCGCGTCGTTCGACACGGCCGCCCAGTACGGCCTGGAGTTCCCCGAGGGGACCGACGCGCGCCGGCTCGAACGGGCCTCCGGTCGGGCCTCGATCGAGGACATCGGCGAGGCGCAACCCATCGACGTCACGGCACCCGTCGGGGAGAGCGAGGGCTCCGATGCCGATTCCGACGGAGACGCCCGGGACGGCGGGGACGCCGAGGAGGCCACGGACGCGGACGAGGCGTCCGAGGGTGACGGGAACGGCGAGGGAGCGACCGACGACGCGTCGAACGGAGGGGAGGGGGCAGACGATGACCACGATTGACGTCGACGGCGAGCGGGCGAGCGACGGGCTGCTCTCGCTGGTCATCGCCGTCGTGGAGGTGCTGGTCGAGGCGTTAGAGCGCGAGGCGGTCCGTCGCATGGAGTCGGGGACGCTCACCGACGAGGAGATCGAACGGGTCGGCGCGCAACTGGCCGCGCTGGAGGAGGAACTCGAGGAGCTGAAGGCGAGCCAGGGGCTCGAGGAGCCGGTCGACGACCTGCGCGCGGACTTGGACGGTCTCGTGGGGCAGTTCCTCGATCGCGTCGAGGAGACGCCGACGGGCTGGGAGGTGCGCGACGATGCCTGAGGGGGCCGCCACGGCACCCGCAAGCGACGAGCGTCCGGCGGACGGCGAGGGACGGTACCTCTACTGCGCGGTCCGGATCGAGGACGAGGGGGGCGGAGTCGACAGCGGCGATGGGGGTGACGGATCGGACGACGCCGGGCGGCGCGCCCTCGACGCGACCGGCGTCGACGACGAACCCGTCTTCCTCATCGAGGCCGACGGCGTGGGGCTCGTCGCCCACGAGCGCGCGGAGCCCTACGACGACGACGACCCGACGGTCGTGAGGCGGTGGCTGCTCGCCCACCAGCGCGTCATCGACGCCGCGAGCGAGGAGTTCGGAACCCCGATCCCCTTCCGCTTCGACACGCTCGTGCGGGGCGACGACGAGAGCGTCAGGGGGCTGGTGGACGACCGACGGGAGGCGTTCGTCGGCCACCTCGACGAACTGCGGGGCTGCCGTGAGTACCGGATCGAGGTCGCGAGCGACCCCGAGGCGGTCGAGGCCGCCGTCCTCCGCGAGGACGAGGACCTCGCCGCGCTGCGAGAGCGCGCGGAGGAGGCCGAGGGCGGGACGGGCCACCTCCTGGAGAAGCAGTACGAGCAGCGCCTCGCCCGCGCCCGTCGGGAGCGCGGCGGCGACCGCACCGACGCGCTCGCCGCGCGACTCGCCGAGCACGCCCGCGAGGTGCGAGCGCTCCCGCGCGACCGGCAGACCGCGGGGCTCGTAGAGCGCGAGGATCGAGACACGCTCGCCCGGCTCGCCGTGCTGGCCACCGAGGACGGGGCCGACGCGATCGGCGGCGTGCTGGACGACGTGGCGTCCGAGGACGGCGTCGAGGTCCGGTACACGGGTCCGTGGCCGCCGTACACGTTCGCGCCGACGCTCGAGGGGGACGACGATGGAGCCGCGTAGGGACGACGCGCTCGTCGACCTCGTCGACGTGCTGCTGGGCGACGGCGTCGTGCTACAGGCGGACGTCGTCATCTCGGTGGCCGACGTGCCGCTGGTCGGGCTGAAGCTCCGGGCGGCGCTCGCCGGGATGGAGGCGATGGCCGAACACGGGATGTTCGTGGAGTGGGACGAGCGGATCCGCAAGCGGGCCATCGAGCGGGAGGAGTCGGAACGTTCGGGGACGAGGGAGTTGGACGCGGACGCGGACGACGGCCCCCGCCCCGAACTCGACGGCTGAGTTCGGGGCACGATGCGACGACGACCCCAACGCGAGTAACCAACAGATTTATCCACCCCAGTCGTCGGGGGAGGATACAGCAACTGGTCGCGTGGGGTGTGCCTCTGACAGCACGACGCGCGAAGGTGCCTGAGTGAGCTCCTGTGCACCCTTTCCAGCCCTGGCGGCTGTTGCTGGACTCTGCGGTTTTTATCGAGCGCGGATCGCCGGTCCTCGCCAGCCGCCGGAGCGAGGCGACTGCGGCTGGCGGCGACGGCGTCCCTGGATCTGACCCGCGGCACTCGTGGGCATCGCTCGAAGCGCGCTGTCCCAGGGTTCGGTTGCATCGCCCCGTCCGATCGACGCTTCCTATCGTCGCGACGCGCGCGACGGCAGAGACGGGCGCGAGCGGGACGATCTGCCCGCAGTCTGCCGTCTCCGCCGCGAAGACGAAGTTCGGGCCGAAGCGTTCTCGACGGTCCCGTCCGGTGACGTTCCGGCGTCCCGTTGCCCCCGAGACGGCCGTTGGCGACGAAGGACCGTCGGTCTTATGGCGACGTGAAGGTCAATCGTCCAGTTCGTCCAACACGAATCCGTCCCGACCGTCGTCCGGAGCGACGCGAGACAGTCACAGGCCGGGCGGTGTCTCGTCCGGATCTTGGGACGAAGACGAATGCTTTTAGCCGCGGCGTCGGGACGATACGGTATGGCCATCAAACCCGCCTACATCAAGAACACGGCGAACGTGCTGCTGGAGCGGTACTCGGACGCGTTCAACGCGGACTTCGAGCGCAACAAGGAACTCGTCACGGAGTTCACGAACATCGAGTCGAAGGAGGTCCGAAACCGCATCGCGGGCTACATCACCCGGAAGAAGGGCGGCACCGTCGAGTAGATCGCTTCTCACGTCGAGACACGCAACGCGAGCGCGAGCGGAGCGTCCGGGGGTCCGCCCGAGGGCGGTCGGGGGGCCCCCGTCGCGCCGCGCTTGCGTGGATCACAACCGTTTTCATCGACAGCGACCGAGCCACGGTAATGGCTGTCAGAGTAGGCGTCCTCGGCGCGACCGGTGCCGTGGGCCAACGGCTCATCCAACTGCTCGATCCGCACCCGGACTTCGACCTCGTCGCGCTCACCGCGAGCGACGAGAGCGCCGACAGGCCGTACCGCGAGGTGGCCAAGTGGCGCGTCGACACGCCCATCCCGGCGGACGTCGCGGAGATGACCGTTACCCGGACCGCGCCGGACGCCGTCCCCGACGACGTGGAACTGCTGTTCTCCTCGCTCCCCTCGGGCGTGGGCGAGCGCGTCGAACCCGCGTTCTGCGAGGCGGGGTACGTCGTCTCCTCGAACTCCTCGAACGACCGCAACGCCGACGACGTGCCCCTCACCATCCCGGAGGTCAACGCCGATCACATCGACCTGCTGGAGGTCCAGCGGGACACCCGCGGGTGGGACGGCGCGCTCGTGAAGAACCCGAACTGCTCGACGATCACGATGGTCCCGACGCTCGCGGCGCTCGACCGCGCGTTCGGCCTCGAATCGGTCCACGTCGCCACCCTCCAGGCCGTCTCCGGGGCGGGCTACGACGGCGTCACCTCCATGGAGATCATCGACAACGCCATCCCCCACATCGGCGGCGAGGAACGGAAGATGGAGAGCGAGGCGCGGAAGCTGCTCGGCTCGTTCGACGGCGCGGAGGTTCGGTGGCACGACGCCGACGTCGCCGCCTCCTGCAACCGCATCCCGACGCTCGACGGCCACCTGGAGAACGTCTGGGCGGACACGAACGAGACGGTGACGGCGGAGGGGGCCGCCGACGCGATGCGCGAGTACCCGAGCCTCGACCTCCACTCCTCGCCGGACCCGCTCATCCACGTCTTCGAGGAGCCGGACCGCCCCCAGCCCCGCCTCGACCGCATGCGCGGCGGCGGCATGGCCGTCACCGCCGGGGGCTTCCGCGAGACGGAGGGCGGCGTGCAGTACAACTGCCTCGCGCACAACACCATCCGCGGCGCGGCGGGCGCGTCCGTGCTCAACGGCGAACTGCTCCTGAACGACGGCTGGCTGTAGTACGGCGGCCGGTTTCGAGCGCGCTCGCGTACGGCCCGTAAGAACCGCCGCGACGCGTCCCTTTATTCCGGACCCGCGCGCGGATGCGCGTATGGATCTCATCCACGTCAGGCTGGGCGTCGCCGACGCAGACGAGAGCGCGGACTGGTACGTCGAGCAACTCGGCTTCGAGCGCTCGTGGGAGTTCACCGCCGCGGACGGGAGCGCGCGGCACGTCTATGTCGCCGACGGCAACGGCTTCGAACTCCAGCTCACCGACGCGGAGGGGGAGGACGCGATCGCCGAGGCCGACCGCTTCGACCACCTGGCGCTCGGCGTCGAGGACGTGGACGCCGCGTTCGAGGCGATCGAGCACCACGGCGTCGTGAAGGAGCCGGGCGATCAGCCCGAGGCGGGCGCTCGCACGGCGTTCGTGCGGGACCCCGACGGGCACGTGGTGGAGCTGGTACAGCCCCTCTCGGACTGAACGGTGGCGGTAACCCGAATCGGCTCGTTCACCGGGTCGACTCGGCGGCGCTCTTCTGCCGCTTCAGGGGATCGTAGAGGGGTTCGGCGTAGTGCTCTCCGACGATCGTGAGCGCGTAGAACGACCGTTTACGTCCGTCGATCCGTCGTCGCTCGCGGCGCGCGAAACCGGCGTCGGGTCGGCGGAGGTGGTGGTGGAGAACGTTCCGATCACGTTCGAGCAGATCGGCGAGCGCTCTGGTGTCGAGATCGCCCCGAGTGTACAGGAGCCACACGATGGTGAAGCGAGCCAACTCCTCGACCCGACAGTCGGGATGACGCAGCCGGTCGGACTCCGCGACCCACCCCGCGTCGATCCCCGCGCCGCCGCCCGCGACGGATCAGAGAGGACCGCCCGCGGCCGCCCGCCATTGCCGATCAGGGACGTCAACCCCACGACGAGGCCCCTGTAGTCCATCGGATCGCCGTTCACGGCCGACGGAACACACCCACTGACGGTATCGTGGGCGGCGTGCGGAGCGATTCCCGGCCGATCGACCGCCGCGGGGTGGGACTGAGAGGGGCCGACGTCTCGCCAACCCCCGGGGCCGGGGAGGATCTCGTCTTACCGGAACCGTCCGATCAGCGCCGCCGCCGCGTCCGCCGGCGACCGCCGCCGGTCGGCGTCCGCGTCGGTCCGGAGCTCCCACGGGCGGTCGGCCATCGCGTCCGCGACCCGCTCGATCGGGTGGGGCGGCATCGCCGCGCCCGGTCGGTCGCCGAGTTGGGAGCGACAGGAGGCGCCCGGGGCGGTGACCTCGTCGCCGGGGCTAGTGTCGACCTGCCGGAAGAGGATGCGCCCGATGGCCTGCGATAGGTCGTAGTGTTCGGCCTCGTAGCCGAAGCTCCCGGCCATGCCGCAGCAGCCGGAGTCGAGGGGATCGACCTCGTAGCCCGCCCGGCGGAGGACGCCCACCGCGTGGTGGTCCTTGTTCGTCGCCTTCTGGTTGCAGTGGCCGTGGTAGGTGAGCGATTCACTCACCTGGCCGAACTCGACGTTCTCGTCGAGGCGGTGGGTGTCGAGGAACTCGAGGACGCCGTAGGCGCTGGCGGCGACCTCCGCCACCTCCTCGCCGGTGAGGAGGTCGAGGTACTCGTCCTGGAACATGACGGCGTCGGAGGGTTCGACGAAGACGACCGACCAGCCGTCGCGCACCGACGGCGCGAGCGCGTCCACGTTGTGCCTCGCGCGCCGGCGCGCGAGGTCGAGCATGCCCTTCGAGTAGGCCGGGCGACCGCTGGAGGCGACGTCCCGGGCGAGTTCGACGTGACAGCCGGCGGCTTCGAGCACGCGCACCGTGGCCTTCCCCGGTTCGGGGTAGCTGTAGTTGGTGTACGTGTCCGGGAACAGCAGCACCCGCTCCTCGGCCTCGTCCTGGGGGACCCGCGACCCGCCGCGGGCCTCGAACCAGTCCTCGAGCGTCGTGCGGGTGAAGTGCGGGAGTTCGCGCTCGGCGGCGATGCCGAGGGTGCGCTCCATCGCCTCGCGGGCGTAGGGGAGCTTCGGCGCGACGTTCGAGAGGGGCGCGAGCGCGCTACCGACCCGCGAGAGGCGGTCGATGTCGGCGAACAGCCGCTCGCGGAGGCCCACGCCCTCGCGCCGGTGGTACTGGTGTTTCATCTCCGTCTTGAGCTTCGCCATGTCGACCCCGGTCGGGCAGTCGCTCATGCAACCCTTACAGCCCACGCAGAGGTCGAGCACCTCCGACTGGAAGCGCTCGGAGTAGAGCTCCTCCTCGGGCAGCTCGCCGCTGATCGCGGCCCGGAGCATGTTCGCCCGGCCGCGCGTGGTCTGGATCTCCTCCTGGGAGGCGCGGTAGGTCGGGCACATGGTGTCGGAGGTGGTCTGGCGACAGGTGCCACAGCCGTTACACAGCTCGACGAGGTGGGAGAAGCCCCCCTCCTCGGAGAAGTCCATCGCGGTCTGGGGCGAGATGGACTGGTAGGTCGCGCCGTAGCGGAGGTGCTCGCGCATGTCCGCGCCGACGCCGCGCTCGCCCGCCGGTCCGACGTCGTCCGGCCCGTCGCGGTAGACGACGTTGCCGGGGTGCATCCACCACTCGGGGTCGAACGCGGTCTTCAGCTCCTTGAACGCCGTCCAGAGCTGTTCGCCGTACATCTTCGGGTTGAACTCCGTGCGGGCCATCCCGTCGCCGTGCTCCCCCGAGAACGCGCCGTGGTGCTCCAGCACGAGGTCGGTCACGTCCTCGGTGATGGAGTGCATCGTCTCGATGCCGTCCTCCGTCTTGAGGTTGAGGATGGGCCGGATGTGGAGCGTCCCGCTGCCGGCGTGGGCGAAGTAGGCCGCCGAGGTGCCGTGATCGTCGAGCACCCGCTCGAACTCCGTGACGTACTCCGCGAGCTCCTCGGGCGGGACGGTCGCGTCCTCGATGAAGGGGTAGGGCTTGGGGTCGCCCTCCAGGCTCATGAGGAGCGGGATCGCCGCCTTGCGGAGCTTCCAGAGGTCGGCCTGCGCCTCGTCGGTGTACGCCTCCAGCACCTCGAAGGCCGCCCCGGCGTGGACGAAGTGGGCGTTCGTCTCGGCGACCGCGTCCTCGAAGTCGTCGTGGAGTTCGTCGTCGAACTCCAGCATGAGCGCCGCCGCGGTCCCCTCGGGGATGGGTTCGGCGTACTGGGCGAACTCCGTCGAGTCGAGCGCGAGGCGGAACACCTCGTCGTCCATCAGTTCGACGGCGCTCACGTCGAAGTCGAGCGCCTCCGGGACCGCCTCCATCGCGTCGACGAGGTTCTCGAAGCAGTAGAGCGCGAGGGCCGTCTCCTCGGGCTTCGTGACGAGGCTCACCGTCGCCTCCACGACCACGCCGAGGGTGCCCTCAGCCCCGACGAACAGCTTCGAGAGGTTGATCACCTCCTCGCCCTCGTCGTTTTCGTACATCACCTTGTGCAGGTTGTACCCCGAGACGGAGCGCTTGAGCGTCGGGTAGCGCTCGTCGATCTCCTCGCGGTTCTCCTCGACCAGCCGTCGCGTCTCGCGGTAGACGTGCGCCTCCAGGTCGTCCTTCGAGACGATCTCGTCCCACTCCTCGCTATCGAGGACGACCTCCCGCGTGTGGAGGAGCGATCCGTCCGCGAGGACGACCTTCAGCTCCTCCGTGTAGGCGTCCGTGATGCCGTAGCGAACCGAGTGCGCCCCCGTCGAGTTGTTCCCGATACCGCCGCCGATCGTGGCGCGGTTCGAGGAGGCCGGGTCGGGCGCGAACTTCAACCCGTGGGGCGCGAGCGAAGCGTCGAGGTGGTCCTGCACGACCCCGGGCTGGACCCGCGCGAGGCGGGCGTCCGGGTCGACCTCGAGGACGTCGTTCATGTGCCGCGAGCAGTCGAGTACCACGCAGCCGGGGCCGACGGCCTGCCCGGCTAGCGAGGAACCTGCGCCGCGCGGAAGCACGGGGACGCCGTGGTCGGCGGCGACGCGCACGGCCGCCCGAACGTCGCGCACGTGTTTCGGGTAGACGACGCCCGCCGGTCGAGCCCGGTAGATGCTCCCGTCGGTCGCGTAGAGGAGTTGCGCGTACTCGTCGAAGGCGACGCCCCCGTCTATCTCGTCGCGGAGGTCGCGCGCGAGAGCCCGGTACTCGGCGACGTCGCTGTGCTCGAAACCGAGTGAGGCGACGGACGTCTCGAGATCGCTCGGATCGTAATACCTGTCCTCGACAGCCATGTCTGTCAGTACGGCGCGCGGGTGTTAAGCCTGTGGTGGAAGGTAACTATCCGGACTATCACGGACCCTAATACCGCCGGCCGTCGTTTGGACCGCGACGGTGACGACGGCGACGCCGCACGCGCCGACCGAGCGCTACCGCGACGCCGCGCGACCCGTCGAGATCGCCTGACCGACGGCGAGTGTCTCACCCGGTGAGACGTCGTCCGGGGAGCGCGTGTACGCCCCCCGGCTCCCGACGTTCGGCCGCGTCCACGCGCTCGGTCCCCGCTCTCGCAGCGGTCCGCCGCGGTGCAGCGCGACGGTCGAGACGGAGCCGCGTGGCCGCGACCGTCCGTTCCCGCGTCGGTCACGTCTGCGAGACCGATCGTTCGAACGCGTCGCCCGCCCGGAGAACGTCGGCGTCCTCGAAGCGTCCGCCGACGAACATGAGTCCGACGGGGAGCCCGTCGCTCGTCCCGGCGGGGACCGAGACGGCAGGGTGGCCGGTCACGTCGAACGGGGCCGTGTTCGCGAGCATGTTCAACGCTCGCTCGATGGCCTCGACGCGCGTCAGGTCCTCGCGGACCTCGTGGGCGGTCTGGGGCGTCGTCGGCATGGCGAGGACGTCCACGCCCGAGAGCGCGTCGTCGTAGCGCGCCGCGAGTTCCCGCCGGAGGTTCTGGGCCTTCGCGTAGTAGCGCCCGCGGTAGCGATCCGAGAGGTACTCCCCGAGGATCAGCGTGAGTTTGAGCGTCGTCAGGTAGTCGTCGGCCTGCGCCCGCCGCGCCCGGCCGAACGCCTCCGCGAACTGCGTGTCGTAGTAACCGGTCCCGTACCGACCCACGCCCTCGTCGCGGACGAGCGCGGTCGTCTCCTCGATCACGACGGCGTTCCAGATCGGCAGGCCGTCCGCGTGCATCGGGATCGACACCTCCTCGACGGTCGCCCCCTCGGCCTCGAAGGCGTCGATCGCGTCCCGGACCGCCGCGTCGACGCCGGGTTCGCTCTCCTCCAGTCCGAACCCCTCCGAGACGACGCCGACGGTCACCTCCCCGGGGTCGGCGTCGAGCGCGTCCTCGTACGCGTCGATCTCGACGCGCCCCTGTCGAGGGTCGAGCGGATCGTGGCCGGCGATGACGTCGAGCACGCGCGCGCAGTCCTCGACGGTGCGCGCCATCGGCCCCACGTGGTCGAACGAGTGGCCGAGGCCGACGACGCCCGTGTAGGGGACGAGGCCGTGGGTCGGTTTGTGGCCGACGCCGCCGCTCCACGCCGCCGGGATGCGGATCGAGCCGCCCTGGTCGCCGCCGATGGCGACGTCCACCTCGCCGGCGACGACGGCGGCGATCGACCCGCTCGACGATCCGCCCGCGACGTGCTCGTCGCTCCGCGGGTTGAGGACCGGGCCGGTCGCCGAGAGCTCGCCGCTGCCGGAGAACGCCATGTCCTCCATGTTCAGCTTCCCGGTGATCGTCGCGCCCGCCCCGAGCAGGCGCGTCACGATCGTCGCGTCCGTCCGGGGGACGTACCCCTCGAACAACTTCGAGCCGCAGGTCATCTCGACGCCCGCGAGCGCGACGTTGTCCTTCAGGCCGACCTCGTAGCCGACGAGCGGCCCGTCGTCTGCACCCTCGACGGTGCACTTCGTCACGAAGGCGTTGAGGGGATCCTCGGCCGCGTCCGGACGGTAACCGGAATCGCGGTCGGTGAACTCCACCTTTGGAGTCGGCGCTGACAGTTGGTCGAGTCGCTCGTAGCCCGCGAGCGTTCTCTCGATGACCGCGGCGAAGTCGGCCACCTCCTCGTCCGACAGGTGCATGTGGTGACGGGCAGCCATCGTGCGGATCTCTCCGGGCGTCGGCGGGCGAACGTTCGGCGGCGTGTGAGACATGACGTGACGTACCACGACCGAACCCGACAAAACAGTATCCCCGCGAAACTAGAGGTTCTCGCGTCGGAGACGGTTCCGACGGACGGGCCGGACGACCCTCAGAGGTCGACCCGGTTCACGAACTCGGGAGACTCGGCGTCGAGCTGCCCCACGTTCTCGGCGACGATGTCCGCGAGTCGCTCGTAGTACTTCGGCGTGTGACCGCTGTTGTGGGGGGTGACGAACGCGTTCTCGAGCGTCCAGAGGACGTGATCCGGCGGGAGGGGTTCGGGGTCGGTCACGTCGAGCGCCGCGCCCCGGACGTGGTTGCTCCGCAGGGCGTCCACGAGGTCGTCGGTGTCCACGACCGGCCCGCGCGCGACGTTCACGAGCACGGCGCTCGGCGGGAGCGTGTCGAACGCCTCGGCGTCGATCAACCCCTCCGTCTCGTCGGTGAGCGGGACGGCGAGCACGAGGTAGTCCGTCCGCGCGAGCGCCCGGTGGAGGTCGTCGGTGCCGAGCACCTCGTCGGTCGGCCCGCCCCGCTCGGGGGAGTGGCGCACGCCGATGGTGTGGACGCCGAACCCCGAGAGGCGCTCCACCACCGCCGACCCGATCGCGCCGAGGCCGACGACGGTGACGGTGCTCCCCGCCAGTTCGTGCGCCCGGTAGTGACGCCACTCGCGGCGCTGCTGGCGACGCCAGCCCTCGGGGAAGCGCCGGACGAACGCGAGAATGGCCCCCACGACGTGCTCGGCGATGTTCGGGCCGTGGACGCCGGAGGCGGTCGTCACCACGACGTCGCGTTCGGCGAGCGCGTCGAGCGGGAGGTGGCCGTACCCGGCGTAGGAACAGCCGAACAGCCGGAGTTCCCGAGCCCGGTCGAGCAGGGCCCTATCGACGAGCTTTCCGGTGACGACCTCGGCGTCGGCCGCGAGTTCGCGCTCCTCCTCCGGCGTCTCCGCGACGCGGATCCGCGCGTCCGGGAGGCGCTCCCGGAGTTCGTCGGCGTACGCGGAGACCGGCATCCCGTGGACGCCGTCGCGCAGTACGAGAACGGTGGTCATCGTGTTCGACCGTTCTGCCCACCGTCTATTCAATGTAGGCGGTAGGGCGGCGGACGTTCCGATCGGATCGTCGAGACGGTTCGGAACCGACGCGCGTCGCTCCTCGCGGGGCAATCGATTTACCCGCCCGGGCGAAAGCGCCCCACGCATGAGCGAGGAGGACGGGTTCGTCGGCGACGGGCGAAAGAAGCACGTCACGGTCGATACGGCGGACGGCGAGCGTCACGAGCACGGCGACGTCTACCTGCGCCACTCGGCCGACGCGTTCGAGGTCTCGACCGACTTCGACTTCCCCGAGGCGGAGACGACGCGCTACGCCAAGGCCGACCTCGCCCACGTCGCGGTGAATCAGCACCACTCGGCCTGCTTCGTCACCACGGCGGCGGCGGGCGAGGGAGCGTCGCTCGACGCCCTGCGGGAGTTCCGCGACGGGACGATGTGTCGAACGCCGGTCGGTCGGGCGCTCGTCGCCGTCTACGGGGTCGTGAGCCCCCCCGTCGCCGCGACGCTCGCCGACCATCCCGACGCGCGGACGGCCCGCGCCGTCCGCTGGCTGATCGAGCGCTGCGCGGCCCTGGTTCGGGTGCGCGACGCCCGGACGTCGCCGCTCGCGCGGGGGGCGCTCGCCACGGCGCTGACGCTCGCCTACGTCGCCGGCGTCTGCCTCGCCCTCGCGGGCCACGTGGCGATCCGCGGTCGGGAGCGGCTCAGTCGAGGAAGAACCGCTCGACGCTCTCGCGGGGGCTGAACCCGAGGCCGCGCCCGCGCTCGACGGCGACCCCGTGGCGATCGCCGCAGGTCGCCACCGCCTCGCAGAGCGCGTCGAAGTCGTCGACCTCGTGCAGGCGGTAGGCGTGGCTCGCCCCCGTCGCGGGGTGCACGGCGAGGCGCGGTCGGCCGAGCTGCCCCCCGTCGTGGAGGACGACCCGATCGAGCGCGCCGTAGCCGTACCAGTGGACGGCGTCCGCCTGCAGGAGCACCTCGTCGATGCCGTGGACCTCGTAGATGCGCTCCATCGCCCCCGCCTCCCGGCGGTGCTTCCGCATGCCGAGGCCGAACAGCGGCGTGAGGTAGCCGTACTCCGCGACGTGGAGGCCGTCGTTCGCGAAGAACACCTCGGCGAGGCGCAACGGGAACGACCCCGTCATCCCGAAGTGGACGTGACACTCCACCTCGATGTCAGAGGTCGGCAGGTCCTCGAACTCGTCCGGATCCGCGTCCGCGAGGGGTTCCCCGGGGTCCGCGGGGTCCGTCACGCGTCCGCCCTCCGGCTCTCTTCCTCCTCCCCGTCGCGGAACGCGAGTCGGGCGAACAGCAGCGCCCCGCCGACGAACAGCAGGCCGAAGATCGGGTCCACCTCGAGGGCGGCGTAGAGGCCGGCGGCGACGCCCACGATGGCCACGACCACCGCGACGCGCGTTCGGAGCGGGTACGACCGCCGCCCGGTCCCCTCGCCCCGTCGCTCCGCCCGTCGGACGCGCCGCTCGCCGAGGTACGTCACCACCATCACCGCGAGCGTGACCGCCACGAGGGCGGTGCGGACCGCTCGCGGGACGGTGATCCCGACCGCCGACCGGAGGACGACCGGGAGGGCGATGACGAGGAGGCCGCCGAGGTAGACGACCATCCGGTAGGTGACGAGGAGGTCTAACATCTGCGCTGTCAGTCCGTGTTGGGGCGTTCCGACGTAAAAAGCGTATCCCCGGGGGCGTTCAGGAGCGTTCAGGAGAGGAAGCCGGTGGCCTCCTCCGCGTCCGCGACGGTGCCGCTCGCGTTCAGCTTCGCCCGCGCGGAGACGTACATGGTGTACACCTGCACGACGAGCGCGAGCAACCAGAGGACGTAGCCGCCGGGGGCGCTGTCGACGACGTTGATGGCCGTGCTGAACGTCTCCAGGCCGACCGGACCCGCCAACTGCGACCCGATGAGGAGCACGCTGAAGAAGCCGAAGAAGCCCGTCGCCCACCACATCGCCACGACGCGCGCCCAGCCGGGCTGGGTGTGCTCCGGCAGGCGGGTCGTGTTCAGAATGACCGTGAGCGCGTTGTACGGCCACATCATCACGCCCGCGATGGCCGCGCCGATGACCAGCAGGATCCACGGCTGGCCGAGGCCCATCGTGCCGGTCGCGACGATGATGGCGATCCCCCACAGCGTGAACAGCGTCAGCAGGCCGAGGAACACCCGGGAGAGGTCCCAGCCGTGAGTGCGCCCGTAGCCCTGATAGAGGATGTCCACGCTGTTGCGGACGAACGACTCGACGATGGCGTACTGGGTGCTGAACAGCGCGATGAACAGGACGGCGTACAGCAGCGTCGCCGAGGCACCGCCGAGTTGCGGGATGATCGTGGTCACCCACATGCCGATGGCGTCGTCGACGACGTTCGTCCCCCGCGGGACGTACGCGGACGTGACGGTCATCGCGACCGTCGCGACGACGAGCAGGCCGATGACGAACGTGAGGAAGTGCTCGCGCTGGGTGACCTTCCACCACCCGCGCCAGCGTCGGAGGTTCGTCTCGGTCGGTTCGAACGCGAACCCGTCGTGGACCGTCTCGGGGGTCGCGCCGCGCAGCGGGTTCTTCACGCGTCCCTGGTAGGTGCCCATCCCGTACCCCTTCTCGCGGGCCCACACGCCCTGCGAGAGGTTGATGTAGCCGCCGGCTCCGGCGTAGGCGAGCCCGCCGAGGAACGTCGCGATGTCGAGTTCGTCCTGCGGCGGGAGCGCGCCGAAGCTGACGGCGCCCGCGGGCAGATTCACCAGTTCGCCGGCCGAGCCGACGACGAAGATGAGGACGACGGCGAAGACGATCGCCAGCGCCATCAGCGCCACCTGGACCTTCTCGATGATGTTGTAGAGGACGGGGCCGGCCATGTACGACAGCCAGATGACGACCATCGATACGACGCCGATGATCCACCACTGCTCCGGGGCGACGACGCCGGTCCAGTGGGCGAACACCTCCGCCCCGCCCGCGGCCCACCCGGGCCAGCCGAGGTGGAAGAACCCGGCCGCGAGGAAGAACCACGGCCACACCCAGTGGATGCGGTCGTAGGCCCTGAAGATGCTCTCGCCGGTCGCGATGGTCCACCGCTGCAGCTCCGTGTTGATGAAGAACTGCGTGATGACGCCGACCCAGAACGCCCAGTAGAGCACCCAGCCGTACTGGGCGATGATCGTCGGCCAGAACATCGTCTCGCCGCTCCCGAGCGACGCGCCGAGCATGATCGCGCTCGGCCCCACGATGTGGCTCACCTTCGGGACCTTCGGCAGGTCGGCCTCCCTGAACGACTCCAGGCGACCCGGCTTCGGGTACTCGGCCGTGTGTGGAGCCGTCCGGAGGTCGTCGTAATCGAGATCCCGATACACGGTGTCGCGGTACTGTTCCCCGACCTCGTCGCTCGCGTAGACGTCGTCCCCGACGACACCACCGTCACTCCTCGTCGGATCGTTGGGTGATTCGCTCATAGTCCTCTCTTGTATGTATGACGTTAGGATTAGTCGCGGTTCGTGGTATCTAATCCCACTCCGTACGTCTACGGGCAATGAGTAATAAATCCGTAGGGTGGGTCCGACGCCGATCGGACGTCGCTGCCCGAAGGAGTTAGGGGGCGTGGTTATCCGGCCCTGAACCGTACGGTGTCACATGTCACTGCTCGGGTTCGTGCTCACGCGGACGATACTCGTCGCCGCGGCCATGCTCGCGTTCCTCTTTCTCGTCAACGGCGCGTACGCGCTCTCGGCGATGTTCGTGCTCTCGCTCGCCATCTACGCCTACCTGCTGTACTGGGGCGACGTCCCGATCGAGCAGCGTATCGTGTAAGTCACGCATTACGAACGAGTCACGGCGCTTAAGTCACTACGCGAGGGGGTAGGCGTATGCACGAGGTAGACGTGGCCATCGTCGGTGGTGGCCCCGCCGGCTCCTCGGCGGCGCGGGCGGCCGCCGAGGAGGGGGCCGAGGCCGTCGTCCTGGAGAAGGGCGTCCCCCGCGCCGACCGCGACGGCCTCGGCCCGGACTCGACGGACGCCGCAGGCATCCTCGATTACTGGGTCGACATCATGGACTTCGCCCCCGACGAGATCCCCGAGTGGGTGAAGTGTCGGGAGCTCTCGGGCGCGGAGTTCATCGGCCCGAACGAGTCGATGACCCTCCGGTCGACGGGCATCGAGTCGTCCTATCCGAACTTCGGGTTCACGATGCACCGCGCGCGCTTCGACGACTGGCTCCGGGAACGCGCGGAGGACGCGGGCGCTGAGTACCGCGTCGGCGCGGCCGTCCGCGAGGTCGAGACCGACCACAGGGCGTACACGCACACGCTGACGCTCCGCGACGGCGAGCGGATCAGGGCCGACTACCTCGTCCTCGCCGACGGCCCGCAGCGCACCGTCACGAGTCGCGTGCTCGACCCGCTGCTCCCGGACGGTTCCGTGGAGCGCCTCGCCGCGCCCCGCGCGAACCACATCGCCTACCAGGAGTACCGCGAGTTCCCCGAGGAGGTGTTCGAGGCGGACCTCCTCAAGTTCTGGTGGGGCGCGATGCCGGGCCACACCGCGTATCCGTGGGTGTTCCCCAACGACGGCACCGTCGCCCGCGTCGGCCTCACGATGCCCATCGGGATGGACCTCTGCGAGGTCGAAGACCGGGACTCGTACCGGCTCCTGCGCCCCGAGGACGAGCGCATCCCACAGGGGAAGGTGTACCTCCGCCGCCTACTCGAACAGGAGTACGGCGACCGCTACGACGTGGACGAGCACTTCCCGCTCGTCGAGGACCGCGGCAAGCGGGGCGGTACCGAGACCTATCCCATCTCCTCGACCCGGCCGATCGACTCGCCCACGGTGGCCAACGTCGCCGTCGTCGGCGGGGCGATGGGCGCGACCAGCGCCTTCCACGAGGGGGGCGACCACGTCGCCGTCCGCACGGGGAAGATCGCGGGCCGGCTCGCCGCCCTCGGCGCGCTCCGGGCGTACAACAGCGAGTGGAAAGCGGCGATCGGCGACGAGGTGCTCCGGAGCGTCGCGCTCGCCGAACTCGTCCGGGGGTACGGTCCCGCCGACTGGGACCGGACGCTTCGCACCGCCGGCAACATCGTCGAGCGCGGGGAGGGATTCGGCCTTCGCAACTCGGTCGCCGCGGGTACGGCGGGAGCGAAGCTGTTCGCCCGCTACCAGCGCGTCAAGCGCCGCTACCGCGACGGCCGGTACGTCCAGATCCGCGAGGGCGACTACGCCGTCTGAGCGGAGGGAAGCGCTTATCTCGCCGCGTTCACTATATAAAGTGCGCGCCTCTAGTCCCCGCCCGAGTTCATCCCTCGCGGATGCGATGACAGCGCGGAGAACCCGGGCGCGCGACATTCCGGCGCGGTCCCTCAGGACCGCGCCTTCGGCGGCTGACGCCGCCTCACTGAAACGCGGTGCCTTCGGCACCGTGGACGCGACGGCTGACGCCGTCTCGTCGTTCCGCGGCCCGTCAGGGCCGCGTGCGCCCGGCACGAGGGTTTCCCGACCGACGCGGCACGCAGCCACGGGATGAGGTCGGACGTTAGTGTTCCGGGCGACATTCCAAAACCATCGCCAGCGCCACGCACGTCGCCTGCTATGGGTGTCTAGATGGCGAATCCGTGAGTCAGACGTGGGTCGATCGGCCGCTTACTGCTGCACGCTTATGCGACACGTCCCGCTATCTACGGCCAGAGTTGCTAGTGTTCCGGACGACGTTTCCGTATTTATTTCACGAGCGCGGCGACGTCGTGGAGCGAGTCCACCTCGAACGTCGGCGCGACCGAGAGGTCGACGTCGCGGCGGTGAGAACGCCGGAGAAATACGGAATCCAACTCCGCTCCGTGCGCCGCGACGACGTCGCTCTCGCTGTCGCCGACGTAGAGCACCGACTCCGCGTTCAGGTCCGCGATGGCCCGCTCGATGTAGTGGGTGTTCGGTTTCTTGAGCGAGAGGCTCTCGATGGTCATCTCGCGTCCGTAGAAGGTGTCGAACAGCGGGCGCAGGTCGAAGAAGTCCAGTTTGAACTCGATGGTGCTGTGGTGGTTGTTGCTCACGACGCCCCGCTTCACCGGGAGTTCGGCGACGGCCGTCACGTCGTCGTAGCGACGGCGGGCGTTCGCCCTGAACGCCTCGAACTGCGAGCGCTCGTCGTGACGCTCGCGCGCGTCCCAGAACGTCTCGGCGTCGAGGTCGTACGCGGCGCAGATCTCGTGAAGTCCGTCGACGGTCACGCCGCTCGCGACGTCGAGCAGGTGTCGGCGTTCGGGGTCGTCGACGCCCACCTCGCGGAACGCCGCTCGCGTGGCCTCCAGTTGGGTCTCGCGTGCCGGCGGCTCGACGAGGACACCGTCGCTGTCGAACAGGACCGCGTCGTACTCCGTCACGTCCGTCACGTCCACGCGACGGAGAGTTAGCGCTTTCGACCGGTCGGTCGTCCGCCCGTAGCGTCACGAGCGATAGATTAGATACGCGGCGGTGCGACACGACGTTCGGATGCGACACCAGACGTACGGGAAACTCGCGGCGCTCGTCTTCGCGCTGATACTGCTCAGCTTCGTCGTCCTCGGGTTCTCGCGGGGGATCGTCGGCTTCCGGACCGCGCGCCTGCTCGCCGCGCCGACGACCCTCCTCGCGGCCGCGCTCGCCTGCTTCCTGTTCGTCCGCGGGCTCCTCTCGTACCTGGGAATCGCCGGACTGCGATGAATCAAACCGCGTCTTGATCCACCAGAAGAGCCTTACCGTGATCTTCGATAGAGGAACCTGATGAGTCTCTTGCCGCTCCGTGGCACCCCGACGACCGAACCGGGCGAGCCGCGGGTGGTCGGTCTCGACGGGGAGCGCGCCGACGAGATCTTCGACGTCCTCTCGGCCGGGACGACGCGGGAGGTGCTCTCGCGGCTGTACGACCAGCCGGCCACGCCCGCCGAACTCCGGGACGCCGTCGGTACCTCGCTCCAGAACGTCCACTACCACCTCGGAAAGCTGGAGGACGCGAACCTCATCGAGGCCGCGGGGGTGGGCTACTCCGAGAAGGGCACCGAGATGACGGTCTACGCCCCGACGAGCGAGGCGGTCGTGCTGTTCGCCGGACGGGACGACGACCGCTCGCGCCTCCGGTCGCTCCTCTCCCGGCTGTTCGGCGTCGCGTTCGCGCTCGTGGTCGCCACGCTCCTCCTCCGACAGTACCTCTACGGGCGACTGCTCCCGCGGTTCGGCGGCGGGAGTCCGGCGGGCGGGGACGGCGGCGCGGACGCCGGGGACGGGGACGCCGTGCCGGAGGCCGGCGGGGGCAACGATACCGCCGCGTCCGACTCTGGCTCGAGCGGAGCGGGCAGGAACGAAGCCACCGCGCCCACCTCGTCGTCGGATAACGCCTCCGTCGTCTCGGGGGACTCGGCCTCCACCCCGACCGAGGCGGCCGCGGAGGCCGCCCGCGCCTCCGCCGACGCCGCGGCGGGGCTCGATCCGGCCCTCGCCTTCTTCCTCGGCGGCCTGTTCGTCCTCCTCGCCGTCGGGGTCGCCTGGTACGTCACGCGCTGACGCCGGTCAGCAACCGTTTTCCGCGTCCCCTCCGAATCCGCGAGCATGGACGTCAGACGCGTCGCGGACCTCGGTCCGGCCGACCGGCGCGCGCTCTTCGAGCGCGACGCCGGCGTGGACGCCGCCGCCGGGACCGCCCGCGACATCGTAGAGCGGGTGCGCCAGGAGGGCGACGTCGCCCTCCGCGAGTACGCCCGCGAGTTCGACGACGTGGAGGTCGGCAACCTCGACGTGACCGACGACGCCGGGCGCGCCGCGGAGGCCATCGAGGACGACCTCCGCGAACACATCGAGCGGGCCGCCGCGAACGTCCGGGAGTTCCACGAGGCGCAGCTCCCCGAGGACTGGCGGCGGGAGTTCTCCCCCGGACGGGAACTCGGTCGGCGCTTCAGACCGATCGAGCGCGTCGGGGTGTACGTCCCCGGCGGTGCCGCCGCGTACCCCTCCAGCGCGCTGATGGGCGTGGTTCCCGCGAAGGTAGCGGGCGTCGAGCACGTCGCCGTCGTCACACCCCCGGGGGACCCGATCAACCCGGCGACGCTCGCGGCCCTCCACGTCGCGGGCGCGGACGCCGTCTACCAGGTCGGCGGCGCGCAGGCGATCGCCGCGCTCGCCTACGGGACGGAGACCGTCCCCCGCGTGGAGAAGATCGTCGGCCCTGGCAACCGCTTCGTGACGGCGGCGAAGGCCGAGGTGCGCGGTGACGTCGCCGTCGACTTCCTCGCCGGGCCGAGCGAGGTGCTCGTGCTCGCGGACGGGACCGCGCCGCCCGGGTACGTCGCCGCGGAGCTCGTCGCGCAGGCGGAGCACGACCCGAACGCCGCCGTCGTCGCCGTCACCGACGACGAGGCGCTCGCGACGGCCGTCGCGGCGGCCGTCGAGGAACAGGCCGCGGCGCGCGAGCGGACGGAGGTCATCCGCGAGGCGCTCTCGAACGACGCCAGCGGCGTCTTCCTCGCCCGGTCGATGTCGGAGGCGGTGCTGTTCGCCGAGGAGTACGCCGCAGAGCACCTCGCGATCGTCGCCGACGACGACGAGGCGCTGTCGGAGCGGGTCACGAACGCGGGAAGCGTCTTCCTCGGCCCGAATACCCCGGTCGCCGCGGGGGACTACGCTAGCGGGACGAACCACGTCCTCCCGACGGGCGGCGGCGCACGCGTCTTCGGCGGCCTCTCCGTCGAGACGTTCCTCCGCTCGACCACCGTCCAGCGCCTCTCGCGCCGGGGGCTCGCGGACCTCCGGGAGACGGTGACCACTCTCGCCCGGACCGAGGGGCTCGACGCGCACGCGGCCAGTATCGAGGCGCGGTTCGCCGATGACAGTATCGAGGCGCGGTTCGCCGATGACAGCGTCGAGGCGCGGTTCGCCGACGAGAACGGGGAGAACGGGGAGGACGGAAACGCGGACGCCGAGTGATCACGGGGCGTCCGTCCCCTCTGGCAGCCGTCGCTCGTAGACCGTCCCCCAGGGTTCGTACCCGCGGCGCTCGTAGAACCGCCGTGCGCCGTCGTTGCCCTCCCGAACCGCGAACGCCACGAGGTCGCATCCGCGCTCGCGGGCCCGGTCCTCGACGAGGGTAAGCGGGCGCGCGCCGCGTCACTCCCCCCGGTTCGCCTCGTCCACGACGAGGTCGTGCACCCAGACGTGGCGCTCGTGGTGCAGGACCGACCGGACGGAGACGCCGACGACGGCGACGGGCGCGTCCCCCTCGTAGAGGTAGAACGCGCGGTAGGCGTCGTCGAAGAACGCCCGAACGTCGCCGTCGTCGAGGTCCGAAAAGAGCTGTCCCTGGAGCGCGCCGATGTCGCGTCGCTCCCGCTCGGTCGTCGCCTCGCGGATCGAGTCGGCCGAGTCGGTCATCGCGCCGGCTTCGCACGCCGCGGACGTTCGTTTGGCGGGGCCGTGACAGCCGGTGTCGTCCGCCGACGGAAGGACGGCGACGAGCCGGGAGATCGGCGTCAAGATTAACATCCTGCGGGGAGCATGTTCGGGTATGAGTAGCACGACTGCGAACGCCGACGCCGACGCGGCGGTCGAGGTAACGGAGGAGGCCGCGGAGCAGGCGCTCTCGCTGCTCGACGGCGAGGGGCTCGACACGTCCGAGGCGGGCCTGCGCCTGTTCGTCCAGCAGGGCGGCTGCGCGGGGCTCTCCTACGGGATGCGGTTCGACCACGAGCCGGAGCCGGACGACACCGTCACCGAACACGAGGGACTGCGCATATTCGTCGATCCCGCGAGCATGCGCTACATCGAGGGGAGCGTCCTCGACTTCGAGGGGGGCCTCCAGGGCGCGGGCTTCCACGTCGAGAACCCCAACATCGTGAGCGAGTGCGGCTGCGGCGAGTCGTTCCGGACGTAAAAGAGGTCGAGAGATCGACGAGTCGGTAGCGCCGCCGCGACGTCCGTCCCCGCCGGCGTCACTCGATCTTGAACGCGACTTCGACCTCCGCCTGGTACTCGCGGTCCTCCGCGGTCGCGATCTCCACGCCCTGGTGGGTCACCTCGACCCACTGGACGTGTTCGAGCGTCTCCTCGGCGCGGTTGATGGCGTCGTCCACCGCGGCTTCGAAGCTCTCCTCGCTGGTCCCGATGAGGGTGATCTTCTTGAAGACCATTGCCCGTTACGCTACTCCCCGCTGTGCAATAAGTGTACACGCGGCGCGGGGGTCACCGCGGGCGGCAGGTAGCGCGCCCGCGGCGTCAGTCCGCCCGGCGCAGCGCCAGCCGGGTGCTCAGCGCGTGCGCCACGTCGGTGAGGTGGGCGGTGCCCCAGACGGCGACGATGACCGCGCCGATGGTGTTGAACACCAGGTCGAGCATCGTGTCCTCGACGCCGTACTGCGTGAGGACGGAGGTCGCGCCGACGAGCGCGGCGACCTCGCCGATGAGGAACTCGATGACCTCCCAGAGGACGCCGAAGGCGATGACGAACAGCAGGATGTAGACGAACATGAACGGCCCGGGGAAGCGGTTGCTGTCGGAGTGGAGTTCGAGCGCGCGGGCCCCCGAGTAGCCGACCGCGGCCACCACCGTCGCAGAGAGGGTGTGCGTGAGGTGGTCCCACCACCACACCGACTGGTAGAAGGGGGAATTCATCTTCGGCAGCCCGACGGTGCCGAGCGCGTGGAGGAAGACCGCCGTCGTGATCCAGAGGGTCAGCCCGGGGTCCATCGGGATGCTGAAGTCGCGTTCGAGCAGCGACGGGAGGCGCGTCACGCCGAGCGCGACGGCCGTGTTGACGATGATGCCCGTGTTACCCCGGTCGAGGCCGATGAAGAACATCCCGACGAGACAGACCTCCATCGCCCAGACGAGCTGGCGCTGGCGGCGGTCGTCGATGCCGAGGTACTCGCGGACCCTCACAGGTCCACCTCCAGGCGCTCGGACACGTTGGCGTACCGCCGGAAGTAGAACTCGAAGACGACGCCCGCGACCGCGCCGGCCGCGGTCGAGGCGACGAACTCGAGCATGAGGCCGCGCTGATCGAGCAGGAAGCCCGTTCCGAGGTAGATGTCCGCGACCCAGCGCACCACCGCCCAGATCCCGGCCGCGGCCATCGTCGCCACGACGACGAAGAAGACGGCGAACCCGTAGCTCATCTCGACGGGCGTGAACACGTGGAGTTCGACCGCCACGATGAGCGCGATGGCGGCGACCGCGATGTACGTGGCGACGTCGCTCACGCCCGGCGGTCCGAACGGGCGGGCGAGCAGCGGGAGCGCCGCGAGCAGCACCACCTCCCAGGGGAGCATCGCCCTCGTCGATCGGAGCAGCGCCGCGGGCACGACCGAGACGAGCGCGACGACGGCGGCGAATCCGGCCCACAGCGGGTCGCCGTCGAGCGCGTTGCGTACCGCCACCAGGACCACGACGCCGACGAGCGCCCACGCCAGCCCGGCGTTCAACCGGGCGTTTCGCAGGACGCGACCCAGATCACTCGTCTCCATAACTCGAAGGAAGTGCGGCGGGGTTAGAAATCTTACCCGGGAGTCGGCCGAACCGGCGGTCGGCCGGCTCGGGCGACGGGCGACGTGAGAGGAACGAGCGACGGCCGGGGGGTCGGGCGCTACTCGGCGCTAGCCGGCCACGAGGTAGCCCGCGGTGTACGCGAGGACGCCCAGCGTGATCGTCGCGAGGGCCGTGACCGCCGCCGCGACGGCGGTTTCGGGGCGGTCCCGACGGATCACGTGCGGCGCGCTGCCGAGCGCGCCGACGCCGATGACGCCGAAGACGAACGGGTAGGAGAGGTCGAGCGTCGGCGCGGGGAGCGCGAGGACGGCCCCCGCGTACGCGAGGCCGAACGCGGACCAGGGGTGGACGACGTCGCGCACGCGGCGATCGCGCAGGCGCAGGAACACGACCGCGCCGGCCCACAGCGCGAGGAGTTCGACCGTCGCGGCGCCGAGGAGGTGGAGCGTCGGGTCGGGGGCGAGCGTCACGCGGTGGACGAGGACGGTGGCGTCGAGCGGGTAGAGCAGGCGCGGCGGCTCCCCGGTGAACAGATCGCCGAAGGGGTGGCTCAGCAGGCCGACCAGCGCGGCGCCGAGGACCGCCGCGGGGGAGAGGTCGGCGCGCCGCGCCGCGGCGACGAGCGCGAGTCCGCCGAGGACGAACGCCGCGATGACGAACGCGCCGAGCGCGCCGCTCGCGAGCGCGGCGACGACGACGAGCGCCCCCAGGAGACTACCACCCGCGAGGCGGACCCGCGTCCTCTCGGAGCGCCACGCCGCGAAGCCCGCGGCCGCGACGCTCCCGGCGACGAGCGAGTGGGTCATCGCGCGGTGAACGACGGTGCTCGCGGCCCAGAAGTCCCGTGCGAGGCCGGTGGCGGAGTCCGCGCCCGAGGCGAAGCCGACGACCGCGTAGAGCATGTCCACGTCCGGGAGGACGCCGAACGCCCCCGCGAGGAGGCCGACGGTGAGCGCTCGCTCGCGCGACCAGCCGATCCGCCGAGCGGCGAGGGCGGCGAGGGCGAAGGCGAGCAGACCGTGCCCGACGAACATGCATCTCCTATCTATTCGACACCTAAAAGGCGTTCGTGACACCCGGTGTCTCACCGTCGGCGTGGGGTCGACCCGCGTCAGGTCGGGAGCGCCTGGCTGGACTGCGGGTGGAGAACGTCGTACCCGTCGTCGCCGACGCTCATGACCGCCCAGTCGTAGTCGGGACCGCGTGCGAGGAGTTCCTCCCGGAGCCGGGACGCGCGATCTTCGTTGGTGATGAAACAGCGAAGGTCGACGTCCTCCGTGACCTCGTCGGGATCGTCGGCCGTGACGTAGACGATCCGCCACTTTCGTTCGGCCCGGAGTTCGGAGCCGAGGTCGGTTACGGTGTACCCGAGGTCGGTGAAGATCGTGCGCGCTTCGTCGAGTAGCGGCTTGTTAACAACCACCATTCGTATGCGGATTGTATTCGACGGGGCTTAGTCTTTGCCACGAATTAGCACGATACCCACGAGGGGGAGAACGTCGCGGCCGCGATCACCAGCGGTCGCCGACGATCCCCCTCGGCCCCCGTCCACTCCGGCGGTGATCGCCCGGGATCACTCGTGAGCGGCGTCCCACTCCTCGGCCTTGTGGAGGTTGCTACAGACGTTACACTGGATGCGACCCATCGCGTCGACGGCGGTGTCGAACGTCTCGCAGTTCGAGCAGAAGAAGCCCCAGCGGCGCTCGCCGTCGTCGGTGCGGTAGACCACGTAGAACGGCCCCTTCGATCCGCGCTCGGGTTCGTCACGGGCCACGAAGAGCGTCATCCCGTCGGGATGCGTTCGCGCTTCCATGCACACCCCTCGTCGCCCCGGGCGTAAATATACTGCCGACCGTACCTGTCGCACGGGATTCGACGCGCCGACGACGCGCGTCCGTGAACGCGTACGGACGGCCGATCCCCGCAGGTACAGGCGATGGGTCTTTGTTCCGTCGCACCGCCCGTGGTGGTAGTGTCTCCGCGACTCCTCCACTACTCCGACCTCGAGGGGGTCTACGACGCGCCCGATCGCCTCGCGCGCCTCGCGGGGCGGCTCCGCGAGCGACGCGGCGACGACGCGCTCGTGGTGGGCACCGGCGACAACACCGCGCCGGGCGTCCTCCCGCTCGTAAAGAAGGGCAGGCAGGCCGTCGAGTTCTTCGAGGCCGTCCGCCCGGACGCGGAAACGTTCGGGAACCACGACTTCGACTACGGTCTGGATGCGACCCTCGGGATCGTCCGCGACTCCCCCCAGCGGTGGCTCAGCGCCAACGTCCGCGACGACGGGTCGGTCTTCGGCGAGGAGGCGGGCGTCGTCCCGTCGACGACGCTCGCGGCCGACGGCGCGACCGTCGGCCTCGTCGGCCTCACCGACCCGGCCACGAAGGAGATGAGCCCGCGGGCGAACGGGCTCTCGTTCGCCGATCCGCTCGCCGCCGCCGGCCGGGAACTCGACCGCCTGCGCGACGCGGGTGCCGACCACCTCGTCGTGCTCTCGCACCTCGGCGGCGCGGACGACGACCTCGCGCGCCGGTTCGACGTGGACGCGATCCTCGGTGGTCACGTCCACGTCCCCCGGATCGAGCGCGTCGCCGGCACCGTCTGCACCCGCCCGGGCCCGAACGGCGAGCGCCTGATCGAGGTGGACCTCGACTCGGGAACCGCGACCGCCCACTCCGTCGACGGCGCGACGCCCGACGCGGACCTCCGGGCGCGCTTCGAGCGCCACCGATCCGCCACGGGGCTCTCGGAGGTCGTCGCGCGCGTCGAGACGCCGATCCGACGCACCCGCGACCTCCGGCGGAACGGGGAGTGCCGCGTCGGGAACTTCGTCGCCGACGCCTATCGGTGGGCGACCGACGCCGACTGCGCGCTCCACAACAGCGGCGGCCTCCGAGACGGGCCGCCGCTCGAGGGGGAGGTGACGGTGGCCGACCTCGTGAGCGTGGTCCCGTTCGACGAACCGGTCGCGGTGGCGGCGGTGACCGGCGAGGACCTGCGCTCCCTGTTCGGTGAGGCCTACCGCGCCCCCCACGGCGATCCGAACTGGAACGCCCACGTCAGCGGCGCGGCGGTGGTCTACGACACCGCCGCGCGCGAGGTGGTCGAACTGACCGTGGACGGCCTGCCGGTGTCCGACGGGGCGACCTACCGGCTGGCGACGAACGCCTACCTCCTCCAGGCAAGTCACGAGTTCCCGACGCTCCGCCCCGCCCACCGCGTCGAGACCCACGGCGTCCAGTACGAGGTGCTCGCCGACTACGCCCGCGCGGTCGGGGTCGCCCCCGAGTGCGAGGGACGCGTCGTACTTCGATGAAAAGGTTGAGAGCGTCCCGCCGACAATCCCGGGCAATGACGCTGGTCGTGGTCCCCGTCCGGTACCCCCTCTCCGAGCACTCGCGGGCGACGCTCCGCGAGGGCGTACGGATCGCGCGCGAGCGAGACGCCGACCTCACCGTCCTGCACGTCGACCTCTATCACGACGGTCGGGAGGTCACCCGACTCGACCTCAAGCGGGCCGTCGAAGCCGAGGTCGGTCCCCTGGCCAGGGCGCGCTACCTCGTTCGGTCGGGGTTTCTCGTCGAGGAGACGATCCTCGACGAGGTGGCCGCGGAGGGCGCGGACGTGGTCGTCATCGGTCGCAAGCAGGCGAGCCGCTGGCAGCGGATGATCCGCCAGCTCATGGACGACCCGGACGTCGAGCGGTACCTCAGGCGGAGCCTCGACTGCGAGCTCGTGACGGTCGGTTAACCCCGCTCGTTTCGGTCGGCGTCGGCGTCGTTCGTCCCGATCGAGTCGCCGGGCGTCCGCGTCCGGCTGTCGGTCGCGCGCTTCCCGGCGCGCCGTTCGTCCGCCCTCGCGCCGTCGATCGCCACGTCGAGGTTCCCGCTCGTGTCGTCGAAGACGAGGTGCGAGTGGGGATAGGGAATCGCCACGTCGACGTCCGCCAGCCGCTCCCAGACGCGGCTCTGCACCTTGGAGCGGACGGTGAGCAGCTTGTACGGCTCCTTCACCCAGTAGCGGAGCGTCAGGAGCACGCCGTGGTCGGCGAACTCGTTCACGTAGCACGTCGGCGCGGCTGGGTAGCGCGCGCTCCCGATCCGGATGTCGGGGCCGCCGTCGATGACCATGTCCACGCCGCGGGCGGCGTCCTCGATGAGCTGTCTGGCCTCGTCGAGGTCGCCCTCGTACGTGACGGTGATGTCGAGGCGCAGGCGCGTCCGCGGGTCCTCGGCGGAGTAGTTTACGATGTCACGGTCGCGGATCGTTCCGTTCGGGATCGTGAGGAAGGTGTTGTCGAGCGTGAATATCTTCGTGTACCGGAGGGTGACGTCCTCGACGAACCCGCGCATCTCGGTTCCGGAGTCCGCGATCTCGACCATGTCGCCGACCTCGTAGGGCTGGTCGGCCAGCACGAACAGCCCGCTGATGTAGCTGCCGACGATGGGCGCGAGGATGACACCCACCACCGCCGTGAACACGGTGACCGAGAGGACGAGATCGCCGAGTCGGAGCCCGTAGATCGTCAGGACGACCGAGAGCGCGAAGAGCATCACGACGAGCCGGATCAGGCGAAGAACCGTCCGCGAAACGCTCGGGCGGCGGAACCGCCGCGCGATACGTCGGCCGAGTATCCGGTTGATGAACTTCGAGGCGTACCACGCGAGCGCGAGGATGAAGACCGCGGCGATGAACTTTCCGACCGGCTCCGCCAGGTCCGTCGGGATCCAATCCGGGAAGAGTTCGACGATCTCGCGGGCGAACTTGCTTCCGGTGGTGTTGTTCGTCCCGTTCGTCCCGCCGAGAATCGTACTCCCGTTCCCACCCGACCCGTTCGAGCCGTCCTGTGCCACCATTACAGGTCACTTCGGCGACATGGGAAAAAGAGTTGCGACCCGCGACACTAAGTCACGACACGACCCACACTGACACATGGCTCTCCGTTCGACCGAGCGCGCGCAGTTCGGCGTCACCCACGACAGCGCCCCGACCGAGACGCTGCTGTGTGGCTTCTCCGAGTTCGGGCTGGCCGGCCTCACCGCGGCCGACTACCTCGTGAAGCAGCTCGACCTCACACAGACCGGACACGTCGCCGCCGAGGGGCTACCGGCCATCACGCCCTTCAGCGGGGGGACGCCGCGCAACCACACGCGGCTGTTCTCGCGCGAGGGCCTGGACCTGACCGTCCTGGTGGGCGAGCTGTTCATCCCCGTCGGGATGGCGAAGCCGTTCGCGGACGCCGTCCTCGACTGGGCCGAGGAGGAGATCGCCGAGGTGGCGGTCCTCTCGGGCGTTCCCGTCGCCCACGGACCGGAGCAACATCAGGCGTTCTACATCGCCACCGAGGACTACCGCGCGCACCGCCTCGAGGACGCCGACCTGCCGCCGATGGGCGGCGGGTTCCTCGACGGCGTCAACGGCGCGCTGATGCAGCGCGGGCTCGACTCCGAACTCCGGGTGGCGGTCTTCGCGACGCCCGCCCACGCCCAGACGCCGGACGTTGAGGCGGCGCTCCGCCTGCTCGACGCGACCGAGCGCGTCTACGACCTCGACGTCGACACCGAGCCGCTGGAGTCGTTCGCCGAGGAGGTGAGACAGCACTACGCCGAACTCGCCGCGCGGATGCAGTCCGTCGAGGGGGGTCGCCAGCCGGAGGACCGGATGTACATGTGAATCGCCTCGGAGTCAAGTGATTCGAGAGACCTTCAGTCTCTCGTCATCCCGAGACGGCTCAGCCGTCTCGGACGACCCCGAGGCTTCCCGTTTCTACGACGCGCTTTGCAGACACACGCTGAAAGTCAGGTGTGTCCGTAGGGAGCGCAGTCTCCACGGGCGTGTCTTCGGGCCATCCCAGCCCTAGTTCAGAAAAGCCGCGCTTCAAGACGTTCATCGCCGCATTCGCATCTCTGTCCGTCTCGAATCCACACGCCGGACAGAAGTGTTCCCGCACCCAGATAGGTTTCGCCGTTTCCACACCACATGAGGCACACTCTTTGGTGGTGCCTCGGGCCTCAACCTGAACGACGTGACAGCCGTACAGGTCGGCCTTGTATTCGAGGAGCGTGATGAATTGTCGCCACGCCGCATCT
Source organism: Halomarina halobia (assembly GCF_029338575.1). Taxonomy (GTDB): domain Archaea; phylum Halobacteriota; class Halobacteria; order Halobacteriales; family Haloarculaceae; genus Halomarina; species Halomarina halobia. The sequence continues at coordinate 572,447 of NZ_CP119992.1, read as the reverse complement.
TGCTTGTTGCGAGCGTTGTGCGACTGTTCGAGCATTCCTTTCACGTCCAAGTCCTTCACGAACACAGCGTCGTACTCGCGGACGAGCCACGTCGTTATCTTATGCTGGTAGTCCAGCACCTTCCGACGAATGTGGCGCTTGACCCTCGCCACTTCCCGACGTTGATTCTCCCAGTTGTTCGACCCATCCTCCTTCCGCGACAACTTCCATTGTTCACGGTGGAGTCGGTCGTACTCGTCGTCGAGGGCGAGCCAGTCCACGGTCGTGCCGTCGCTCGTGTGAATGTAATTGAGGATTCCAAGGTCAACGCCGACACTATTGCTTGTATCCAGCGCGTCCACAGCGGGTTTCTCGAGGTCAGCCTTATCGGTTTCGAGCCCGAAGGAGACGAACCAGTCGCCAGTCGTCTTCTCCTTGATGGTGACCTCTTTGATGTCGGCGTCGTCGGGAATCTCGCGGTGATAGCGAATTTTGATGTCGCCGATTTTGGAGAGCCAGAGAGTCGCACCTCGGCCACTCGTGTTTTTGAGTTCGAAGCCAGACTGCGAATACGTCATACTCTGGAACTCTCTCGGTGACTTCCACTTGAGCTTCCCGACTTTTCGACCGTTCTGTTTCTGCTTGGAAAGCCCGTCGAGGTTCTGGTAGAACCGTGCGACGGTTCGTCGCAGAGCCTTCGAGTTAACTTCCGAGAAGACGGGGAACTCGGTTTTCCATCCGGGGAGTCGGTAGTGGTGTTTGTACGCGGAACCGATGTCGTCGGCGTCCACGTTTTCGTACTCGTACAAGGTGTAGTTGTACGCTTGGCGATGAATGTCGATGTGGCGTTCCAGTTCAGCCGCTACTCTTGTGTTGGGTATGCAGGGTAGCGGTGACTGTATCCCATCGCTATGTCTTGATTATTAATGTGTTCACTTAATGGTTTGTATCACGAGTTGTCGGCTTCATCCACGGGGTCGAGCCCCGTAGCATTCACCTTGCACCGCTTGTAAACCCACCTTTTGCCGCGGGAGCGGCCGGAGGCCGCTCCCTGGCAAAATCTGGACCACCGCCGCGGCGCGACGCGCCGCGGCGAGCAATCGGAACGCTTCGCGTTCCGATGACAAAACCGCGCCTCACCCCCTCAGTCGCCTCGCTCCTTCGAGGGATTCGGCGCGTCCGCTCGCTCGACGCTTCGCGCCTCGCTCACGGCCGGTAGAGCTAGCCGTTCGCGTGGACCGCGAGACTCGGAGCGTCCCGCGCTACTCACGGGTACCGTGCTGGCGCTGGCGGTGATGGCGGTGATGGCGGTGATGGCGGTGACAGCGATGATCGCGGTGGTGGTGATAGCGGTGGTGGGACGGTGGGAGCGGTGGTGGCGTCTGTGGTCGGGTGACCTCGGCGAAACACGTCTCTGTCGATCCTCCTCTTCTGTCAGTCGCTCTCGATGGACGTCACGTCGGGCGGTATCTCTCGCTGTCAGATCGACCCGTGATACCGCGATTCACGGCCCGAAACGGTCGTAAACGACCGTTACGGATCGATTCGGTTCACCAAGCATTTACCCGTTCGGACCCTACGGTCTCACGATGAGTCACGTGGACCTGCGTCGTCGCTCCCCGGGCCGCCGCATCCGGCCCAAGACGACGCTGTTCTGTCCGACCTGCGGTCACGAGAGCACCGCGACGGCGGACGGCGACTGGATGCTCGTCGAGCGGACGCGCGACGACGAGCGACAACTCACGTACGAGTGTCCCGTCTGCGGTAGCGTCGTGAGCGTGCACAGCGTCACCCTGGCACACCACTGACCGCTCCGGTCGCGAAGCGTCGCTTTTCCGTACCGTATCCCACCACGTTCGAGGCGACCCTACCGAGTCACCGATCCGCCTCGGATGCTCGGTGCGCCCAACTTTCTTAGACATCTTAGATATCTAAGAAACAGCGGTCTGTGAGCGGGGGCGGTACCCCGAGCGGTCGGGTCAGTCGGTGACGACCCCGTCCACGAGGTCCATCGGCGTCGCGTCGTACGCCGGGTTCTCGATGGTGAACCCCTCCGCGGGTTCGCGCATCACTTCACTCGGGGAGCGGTACTCGTTCTCGAAGACGAAGCCGCTCTCGATGATCTTCGCGCGCGACCCGACGACGGTGACGGGCACGTCGAGCCGGTTCGCCGTCGCGGCGATCGGGAACGTCCCCACGCGGTTGTAGAGCGTCTCCTCCACGATGCAGTCCATCCCGACGACCACGCGGTCGCACTCGGGCAGGACGCAGCCGGAGGCGCTGTCCACGAGCAGGTGGGTGTCGACGCGGTCCATCGCGGCGAGGACGCGGGTGGCCTTCCGCCCCAGGTAGCGCGGCCGGGCCTCCGTCACGTAGATGGTCAGGTGCGCGCCGTCCTGGACTGCGAGCTCGACCGCCTCGATGACGGTCGAGGAGTAGTCGTGGGTGAGGATCGTCGTCCCGTCCTCGAGCAGCGTCGCGCCACGCTCGGCCGCGCGGTGTTTCGCCGTCTCGACCTGCTCGACGGCGTGTTCGACCGCCTCGACCGTGAGCGCCTTCGCCTTCGACAGCGTCTCGGGATCGGCCTCGGTGACGCGCTGGACGATGTCCCGCTGGGTGGTGTAGAGAGAGGCGTGGGAGGGGTTGGCCCGGCGCAGCGCGCTGCTGTTGCGCTCGAGGTCGCGGAGGTACTCCTCGACGGTGGCGACGTCGCGTTCGGTGAGCGTCGCGAGCGCGCGGGCGGCCTTCACCGCCACGATCGACGAACTGTGGGTCTGCATCTCGCGGATCTCCTCGACCGTCTCGTCTATCATGCGTGGGAAGTCGCGGCATTCGAGCAAAGAGCTTCTGGGTGGCCGACCCGGGGCCCGCTGCCGATCACTCGCCGTCGAGCGTCCTCGCGGCGTCGCCGTCTCCGTCGGCGGGGTTGCCCGCGGGGTCGTCCATTCCGAGCGAGCGGAGGCGCTCCGGCGGGATCGCGCGGGAGTCGGCCTCGCCGTTGACCGTGACGCCGCTAGTGACGATCGACTGGACTCCCTCCTCGACGGTCATGTCGACGTCGATGACCCGGGCGCGGGAGACGTGGAGGACGTACCCGCCCATCACCGGGTTCGGGGCCATCGGCATGAAGAGCGTCACCATGTCGTCGTACCCGGCGGTCTCCTCGATGTGCGCGGGCGTCTCGGCCGTGACGAACGCCAGCGTGTACGACCCCTCGGTGGGGAACTCGACGAGCTTCACGTCCCGAAAGCTCTCGACGTCGCTCTCGACGACGACCTCGCTCATCTGTCGGAAGCCGGTGTAGAGCGATCCCACCCCGGGGATCCGCTCGATGCCCCGGTCGATAGCGCCGGTGAGGCGACCGCCGGTCGGGTGGGTCTCCGCGACGATGCCGACGAGGAACACGACGGCGACGAACGCGAGGACGGTGGAGACCTTGAGGACCAGCGGCTGTACGTTCTCCGCCTCCGTCTCCGGGACGTACCCGAGGAACGCGACGACCGGATCGAGCAGTCCGGAGAGGAAGTCGAGCGCGAACACGAACACGAGCAGCGTCGCGAACAGCGGGATCGTGAGCGCCGCGCCAGTGATGAACCACTGACGGACTGCCCCTCGAAGCGTGCGATCCGTCCTCGGTCGACCTACGTTCCGATCCCCCAGCGGCATGTTCAGGCCGACGCGACCGTCCCTCAAAGAAGGACGGGATTCACCCCCGGTGGAATTATATTCGAGAGACCGCATACGTGTGGTAGTGAGCGTCAACGTCGAGTCCCGTATCGTCTCGCCGGGCAGCGACGACTACGTCGAGGAGGCGTGGGAGTTGAAGGAGCACATCCGGCGGGAGGAGGGCGTCCTCAAGCAGCGTCGGGGGTTCTTCGTCGACGCGTACCGGCGTTCGACCGTCTACTGCTACGTATCGCAGGGGGTCACCGAGGAACTCATCGCGTTCGCCTCGACGCGCCGCGACGGCTACATCCTCTTTCTCGCCGTCTCCCCCGAGTTCCGCGGCGACGGCTTCGGGGAACGGCTCGTCGCGACCGTCGCGGAACACCACCCCTCGGTCACCTGTCACGCCCGGACGACGAACCACAACGCCCTCGACTTCTACGAACACCTCGGCTTCGAGATTCAGCGCCGCGTCAACGGCTACTACGAGGACGGCGGCGACGCCTACTACCTCCGCCTCGGCGACGACGCCGGGCTCCGGGAGAAGCTCTCGCGCTTCATGGGGTTCTGAAACCCCACGTTTTGCTGCGGTCGCGTGCCGGCGACACGCTCCGCGGTCGCCGGCGGCTCCCTGGCAAAACCTGCATTGCGAGCCGCTTCGCGGCTCGCAGGCTTCCAGGCCCGCACGCGGGTCTGGAAGGACCACAACCCCGCCTCACCCCCTCAGTCGCTGCGCTCCTTCGGGGGTTCGGCGGGTCGCGGCCTCGCTCTGCTCGGCCGCGCGGGAGTCACGGACTGGTCGCCGGGGTCGGGTCGCATTCGTACCGGTAGCGCGTGCAACCGCCGAGGCGGCGGCCTCGACCGACGTCCGCCGCACGCGAAAGCACTCGGACGGAATTTAGTTGATATTAGCGAATGTAATATATAAATTCACTCTCAGAAAATAATATTTACAATCTCTCCGTCTCCCGAACGTCATGCCAGTTCGCGGCGGAGACGAGAGCGGTACCGAGGACGAATCGACCGAGGTCGAGGGGACGAGGACCGACCGACGGACGTTCCTGAAGGGATCGGCGGCGACGCTCGGCGCGAGCGCGCTGCCGGTCGGCGCGGCGTCGGCGCAGGAGTCGGGGGGCGACGGGATCACGCCGGGCGACGTTCCGGTCGCGCGCAGTTCCGAGGGGATGGTGTCGTCGCTCCACCCGCAGGCGACGTCGATCGGCGCGGAGGTACTGCGTAACGGCGGGAACGCGATCGACGCCGCCGTCGCCGTCCAGTTCGCGCTGAACGTCGTCCAGCCGCACACGAGTGGCATCGGCGGCGGCGGGTTCATGGTCGTCTACGTGGCCGAGGAGGACGAACTCTACGCGATCGACAACCGCGAGCGCGCCCCCTTCGGCGCGGACCCGGAGATGTTCCTCGACGACGACGGCGAACCGATCCCGTTCCAGGAGCGCCGCGCCAGCGGCGACGCGGTCGGCGTCCCGGGCACCCTCCGCGCGGCGGACGTCGCGCTCAAGCGGTTCGGGACGATGGAGCTCTCTGACCTCGTCGGTCCGTCGATCGGTCTGGCGGGGGAGGACGGCCCGGAGGTGACCGTGGATGCGGCGCTCGCCGAGGCCATCGCCGGGAACGCCGAAGTGTTCAACGAGGCCGCGAGCGAGGTCTTCGCACCCGGCGGCGACCCGCTCGCGGAGGGCGAGACACTCGTCCAGCCCGACCTGGCCGACACCTTCCGCACCGTCCGCGATGCGGGCATCGGCGCGTTCTACAAGGGCGAGATCGGCGAGGCGCTCGCCGAGACGGTGCGGGACGCTGGCGGGAGCATGCTTCCCTCCGACCTCGCGCGCTACAACGTCACCATCGACCACCCGGAGTACGCCGAGTACCGGGACGTGACCGTCCGCACGCAGTCGCTGCCGAGCTCGGGCGGGCTCACCATCGGACAGATCCTGAAGCTCGTCGAGCCGTTCGAACTGCGGCGGAACGGTCGCTACTCGCCCGAGACGTACGAGGTGCTCCTCGAGGCGTTCGGCCTCGCCTACGCCGACCGCGGGGAGTACATGGGCGACAAGGCGTTCGTGGACGCGCCGTGGCAGGGCCTGTTCGACGAGGCGTACCTCGCGACCCGCCGCGACCTGATCCGCCCGGATCGCGAGGCGCTGTCGCCGCTCGAACCGGGGAACCCGTGGGACTACCAGCCCGGCAAACCGTACCGCGTCACGCCGGTCGGCCGCGGTGACCTCGAGCAAGGGCGGGTCCGCGACCGCGGGCAGACGACGCACTTCACCACCGCCGACGGGGAGGGGAACCTCGTCTCGTGGACCAGCACCATCGAGCAGTTCTTCGGCTCCGGGCTGATGGTCCCGGACTACGGCTTCATGTTGAACAACGAGCTCACCGACTTCGACGCCGTCCCCGGCGGGCCGAACGAGGTCCAGCCGTGGAAGCGCCCGCTCAGCAGCACGAGCCCGACGATCGTCTTCAGGGACGGGGAGCCGTTCATGACCGTCGGCTCGCCCGGCGGGAAGACCATCATCACGACGGTCGCGCAGATCGTCCTCAACGTCGTCGAGTTCGGGATGGGCGTTCGGCAGGCCGTCGCCGCGCCGCGGGTCTACAAGGACACCGACCCGGAGGTCCTCTGGGAGGCCGGCGTCCCGCGGGGCGTCCGAGGAGTGCTCGGGCGAGCGGGCTTCTCCTTCGAGTCGGAGGCGACGCAGCTCGGCAACGCGCAGGTCATCCTCGTCGACCCCGACTCCGGGGAGTACGTCGGCGCGGCCGACCCCCGACGCCAGGGTGCCGTCGAGGGGATCTGACACGAACACGACACAGTCTCTCGGTCGGGATTCAACCCGACGCCTTCTTGTCCTCGCGCCCGGATGTACCGTGACGCATGAACGATCGGACGCGCGAGTACCTCCGGGGACGGTTCGGCGACTACTATCGACGAACGGAGCTGACGCCGCCCCCCGCGTTCGAGGAGCGCGAGTGGGGGTACATCCCCTTCACGTCGGGGTCGGGGACGACGATGATCCGGCACAACTCCCACCTCGACCTCGGCGACCTCGGGACGTTCCTCTCCCGCGAGCGCCCCCGCCACGTCTACTTCTCGGCGGGGCGCTACGCCGACCCCGGCGCGCGGTCGATGAACGAGAAGGGGTGGCGGGAGTCGGACCTCGTCTTCGACCTCGACGCCGACCACCTCCCCGGCGTGGATCCCGACGGCGACGCCTACGCGGACATGCTCGCCACCTGCAAGGAGGCGCTGTTCAGGCTGCTGTCCTTTCTCGAAGACGACTTCGGCTTCGAGGACCTCACCGTCGTCTTCTCCGGCGGGCGGGGCTACCACGTCCACGTCCGCGACCCGGCGATCCGCCGACTAGACCGGGAGCAGCGCCGCGAGATCGTCGATTACGTCCGCGGCCGCGGCATCGACCGCGTGGACGACCTCACGCGCGTCGAGACGGTCTCCGGTCTCGGCCTGAAGAACCCCGTCGAGAAGCGCATCCTCCGCGCCGACGGCGGGTGGGGGCGGCGCGTCCACGCCCGCATCGTCGCGCTCGCCGACGAGGTCCGCGCGCTCGACGAGGAGGCGGGGGTGGCGCGCCTCCGCGAGTTCGACGGGATCGGCGAGAAGGGGGCGGCGACGCTCTATGCGGCGATGACGGACAACTACGACGAGATCGCGGCGGGTAACCTCGAGGCGGCCGGGCAGTATACCCGGACCCTCGCCGACCTGCTCACCGAGCGGGCCATCGAGGCCGAGAACGCGCCCATCGACGAGCCGGTGACGACGGACATCAACCGCCTCATCCGGCTACCGGGGAGCCTCCACGGCGGGAGCGGCCTCGCCGTCACGCGCATCGACCGCGACGAACTGCGGGACTTCGACCCGCTCGTCGACGCAGTCCCGGAGACGTTCCGCGATCACGAGATCCGCATCGACGCCGACGGTCCGCGGGCCGTGCGCCTGAGCGGGGAAACACATAATATTACGGACGGAAACAATACGGTTCGAGAGTGCGTCGGCGTGTTCCTGATGGCGCGCGGCGACGCGGAGAAGGCGGCAGAATGAACCTCGACGAACTCCAGTCGGCACAGAGCCGAGAGCGGCAGACCGACAGCCTCCAACAGCTCCGGGAGTCCTTCTACCAGGAGGCCGGTCGGTTCATCCGCCAGCTCCGCGAGGAGCGCGAGCGCGCCGCCGAGCGCGCCGCCGACCCCTTCGACGCGCCGGAGGTGCGGCGGCTCACGGACGACATCAAGACCGCCGAGCGCACCGTCGAGGCCATCTACGAGCGGCGAATCGGGAAGCTGGTCAAGCAGGCCAGCCTCGAGGCCGCGGGGATGGCCGCGGACGCGTCGGGGCTCACGCGCGAGGAGCAGGACGTGTTCGGGCGGCTCGTCGGTGCCATCGAGGAGAACCGCGCGCGCGTCCTCGACGACGCGCTCGACGACGGAGCGGACGGCGGCGCACCTGCCCCCGGCTCGACGGGGGGCGAGGGATCGACGGCGGACGCCGAACGCCCCCCGACCGAGGAGGCGTCTCCCTCCGACGACGCCGCTGCCGACGCGTCGCGGAGCGTGAACGCCGCCGACGCGATGGGTTCGGGCCCCGCGGCGTCGCGGACCGATCCGACGCCGACGACCGACGACGCCGGGGATCCCGTTCCCCCGGACGCACCGCCCGAACCGGAGGGCCGGCCGGCCCCCGAGCGCGGCGGTGACGACGACCCGACGCCGCCGGACGCGCCCCGGACGACCGACGAGACGCCCGCGGATGGCTCTCCCGACGACGAGGCGGTCGAGCGGACGGTCGTCCGCATCACCGCCGACGTCGGCGAGATCCTCGGCGTCGACGAGCGCGCCTACGACCTCCGTACCGAGGACGTGGTAACGCTCCCGACGCCGAACGCCCGGCCGCTCCTCCAGCGCGACGCGGCCGAGCGGCTGGACTGAGTCGGGCTGACAGGCGACACGTACCCCTCGCCGACGGCTGTGTCGCGCTCCCGCGGGACCGTCGGCGGCGATGCGTCAACGCACGGCCGTCGCTGGTCCCGTAATCGCTTATAAAATCGAGGGTACGATCGCCGAGCGTCGGCGAACGGCATTATCCGGTGTCGTACTGCGAGCGGAGGAGCACCTGGGGAGGTCGTAGTCGAGCGTCCGCCGAAGGCGGGTGCGAGGCCCCCGGTTAAAAAAGTGCTATTGGAACGTCCGGGAGACCTGCTCGCGGTCGGCGGCGGTCTCGCCGCTCGAGAATGCCTCCTCGATCTCCTCGTAGCGCTCGCGGACCTCGTCGGTGACGCTCGCGTTGACCTCGTCGAGCGCCCGCTCGAAGTGGTCCATCGTGATCCGGACGTTGCCGATGGAGCCCTCGATCTCCTCCCGGTCGACGCTCTTGATGAAGTCGCGGGAGGCGATCATCGCGGCCTCGCGGCAGACGGCCTCGATGTCCGCGCCGACGTAGCCCTCCGTCCGCCGGGCGAGGCGGTCGAGGTCGACGTCGTCCGCCAGCGGCTTCTCGCGGGTGTGGACCCCGAAGATGGCGCGGCGGGCCGCCTCGTCCGGGACGGGCACGTGGACGTGCCGGTCGAGGCGGCCGGGGCGCATGAGCGCCGTGTCGATGAGGTCGGGGCGGTTGGTCGCGGCGACCACGACGACGTCCTCGAGTTCCTCGAGCCCGTCGAGTTCGGTGAGCAACTGGGAGACGACGCGCTCGCCGACGCCCGAGTCGCTCATGTTGCGCCCGCGCTGGCCCGCGATGGAGTCGATCTCGTCGAAGAACACCACCGTCGGTGCGTTCGACCGGGCCTTCTCGAAGACGTCGCGGACGCCCCGCTCGGACTCGCCGACGTACTTGTTGAGCAACTCCGGCCCCTTGATGGAGATGAAGTTGCTCTGGGACTCGTTGGCGACCGCCTTGGCGAGGAGGGTCTTACCCGTCCCCGGCGGCCCGTACAGCAGCACGCCCTTGGCGGCCTCCATGTCCATGGCCTCGAACACCTCGGGGTACTCGAGGGGCCACTGGATGGTCTCGCGGAGGCGCTCCTTGGTGTCCTCCAGTCCGCCGACGTCGTTCCAGGTGATGTCCGGCACCTCGACGAACACCTCCCGGAGCGCGGAGGGCGTGATGCCCTTCAGCGCCTCGCGGAAGTCGTTCTCGGTGACGCGGAGTGATTCGAGCACCTCGGCGTCGATCTCGTCGCTCTCGAGGTCGAGTTCGGGGCGGATGCGCCGGAGCGCGTTCATCGCGGCCTCCTTGGACAGCGATTCGAGGTCGGCCCCGACGAAGCCGTGGGTGTTCTCGGCGTAGACGTCGAGGTTCACGTCCTCGGCGAGGGGCATCCCGCGGGTGTGGACCTGCAGGATCTCCTTGCGACCGCCCTTGTCGGGGACGCCGATCTCGATCTCGCGGTCGAACCGGCCGCCGCGCCGGAGCGCGGGGTCGAGCGCGTCGAGGCGGTTGGTCGCGCCGATGACGGTGACCTGCCCGCGCTCCTCGAGGCCGTCCATCAGCGAGAGGAGTTGCGCGACGACGCGGCGCTCCACGTCGCCGCTCGTCTCGCCGCGCTTGGGCGCGATGGAGTCGAGCTCGTCGATGAAGACGATCGCGGGCGCGTTGTCCGAGGCCTCCTCGAACACCTCGCGGAGCTGCTCCTCGCTCTCCCCGTAGTACTTCGACATGATCTCCGGCCCGGAGATGTCGGTGAAGTACGCGTCGATCTCGTTGGCGACGGCCTTCGCCATCAGCGTCTTGCCGGTACCGGGCGGCCCGTGCAGGAGGACGCCCTTCGGCGGCTCGATGCCGAGCTGGCGGAACAGCTCGGGGTGGCGCATGGGCAGTTCGATCATCTCGCGGACCTGCTCGAGCTCGTCGTCGAGTCCGCCGATGTCCTCGTAGGTGACGCTCGGCGTACCGCCGTTCTCAGCGCTCGGCTGGGAGACGATCTGTTCGGCGGGCTTCTCGCTCACCTGCACCTCCGTCGAGTCGGTGACGACGACGGTGCCGGTCGGCTTCGTCTCCGCGATCTTGAGCGGGATGCGCTGGCCGGACATCGACGAGAGGGGGCCGAACCCGAGCGAGAACGGGACGGTCTGTCCCTTCGTGACGGCCTGTCCGCTCAGCTTGTCGCGGATGTGGCCGCCGATGTTCCCCCGGATGCGGAGGTTCTGCGGAAGCGCCACGGTGACGGCCGTGGCGGGTTTGACGTCCGCCGTCTCCACCTCGACGCGATCGTCGATGCCGACGCCCGCCTCCTGGCGGAGCCGGCCGTCGATGCGGATGACGCCCTTGCCCTCGTCCTCGGGGTAGCCCGGCCAGACCCGCGCGACGGCGCGCCCCTCACCGCCGCGGATGAGGATGTAGTCGCCGTTCTCCAGGTCGAGGTCGGCCATCGCTCTGCGGTCGATGGCGGCGAGCCCTCGCCCGGCGTCCTTCTGTTTCAGGGGTTTGACGGTGAGCTTCATTGTTTCACCTCGATAGTGACGACCCCGTTTTTGATAAACGCTTGCGCGTCGCCGTCGGGAACGGCGAATTCGTACTGCTGGCCGTCGATGACGATGATCGCGGTCCCGTCGACCACGTCGACGTCCGCGTCGCGGACGCCGCCGAGGTCGGCGGCGAACACCACCGAGTCCTCGTAGTCGTACCGGCGGATCGGATCCTCACGCTCTGTGAACCGCTGCTGATTGCTCATAGACTAACTCGTAGTTAGTCACGTTTCTATTTAAACCTTTCCCGAAGAAATCGAGAGACGGCGGAGGGTCTATACTGTTTCGGTGGATTTGCGGTCCGCACCGACAGGCCGTCCGAGGGGTGCGGTCGATGGTCGGCGGAGCGACGGTGTTGTGGCTCCGCCGATGGTCCCGCGACGGTCCCGTGATTTATGTCGCGCCTGTGCGGAGGACGGCCATGGAACTGGAGACGGTCGCGCACGACGGGCGGACGACGTCCTACCGCCGGACGGACTTCGGCGACGGCCCGACGGTGCTGTACGTCCACGGGAGCGGCGGGAACCACGGGGTGTGGGTCCGCCAGTACGGCTGGCGGGGCCACACCGGTCCGGCGGTCGCGCTCGACCTGAGCGGCCACAGCGAGAGCGACGACGTGACGACCCCGCCCGGCCTCGAGACGCTCGACGCCTACGCGGACGACGTGCTCGCGGTCGCCCGCGAGGTCGGCGCGGACGTGCTCGCGGGGAACTCCCTCGGCGGCGCGGTCGTCCTGCGCGTCGCGCTCGACCGACGCGACGACCTCGACCTCGCCGCGCTCGTCCTGTGCGGAACCGGCGCGAAGCTCGGCGTCGCCGACCCCCTGAAGGACGCGCTCGCCGACGACTTCGAGCGCGCGATCCGGACGCTCCACGGCGAGGACATGCTGTTCCACGACGCCGACGACGAGGCGCGGGCGGCGTCCGAGGCCGCCATGCGCGAGACCGGCCGGGCGATCACCGAACGGGACTTCCTCACCTGCGACGCCTTCGACGCGCGCGAGCGACTCGGCGACCTGGACGTCCCCTGCCTCGCCGTGACCGGCGAGCACGACCGCCTCACTCCCGTCGCGTTCCACGAGTACCTCGCCGAGCGGCTCCCCGACTGCGACCTGGCCGTCCTTCCCGACGCGGCCCACCTCTCGATGATCGAGGAGAGCGAGGCGTGGAACGCGGCGCTCGCCGAATTCCTCGATGGATGCGTCGAGCCCGCCTGAGGGCCGACGCCGGACGGCCGACGAACGCGATGACGCGCCGACCCGACGTACCGCCTAGGCGAACGCGACGTACGGGCCGAGCGCGACCAGCACGGCGGCGAGCGCCCGCTTCAGCCTGATCTCGTCCACGGCGTGCGCCAGCCGCCACCCGAGGACCGCGCCGACGAGTTCCGGGACCCCCACCAGGAGGGTCAGCGTCGGCGACACCGCCCCCTGCGCGAGGTAGCCGAACGTCGCGCCGCCGGCGATGAAGACGGACTGCACCTGCGCGGCGGCGACGGCCGCGAGCATCGGCGTTCCGGCCGCGACGAGCAGCGGGACGGCGAGCACCGGGCCGCCGACGCCGAGCGTCCCGCTCACGACGCCGACGCCGAACCCGATGGCGGCGACGGCGCCGCCCCCCGGGCGGTCGGTCCCGCCGCTCCCGCCGCGGGTGCGCCACCAGACGAGCGCCCCCGACAGCGACACGACCGCGCCGAGGAGGATCCCGAACGCGGCGGTCGGGAGCCGCGCGTTCAACCACACCCCCGCGAGCGCGCCGACGACGCCCACCAGGCTGAGCAGCAGCGCGTCGCGCCGCCCCGCTCGCGCCGAGAGTTCGCCCGAGCGGGCGTAGACGGCCGCGCCGAGCAGGCCGGTGGCGACGAACGTCGCGCTCGCGGTTCCGGCCACGGTGGCCGGCGTCGCGGTCGTGAGCGCGAACAGCGCCGCGGTGACGAGGATGCCGCCGGGACCGATGGCGGTGATGCCGACACCGCCGATCAGGGCGACGGCGACGAGCGCGAGTGCGGTGGCGGGATCGAGCGCGAGCGCCGTCGTCGGATCGGGCACGGGCACGGCGACGCCTCAGAGGCTCCCCGAGAGGATCGCGCCGAACACGTCGCCCGCGGAGGAGACGGCGAGGAAGACCGCGAGCAGGACGAGCGACACGTTGACGACGTTCAGCGCGAGGCCGTTGTCGTGCTCGCCCATCGTCCGGTCGTCGTTGACCGCCCAGAACAGGAGCAGGGCGGTGAGCGGCAGGCCGACGACCCCGTTGTAGGCCGGAAAGAGGATGATCATCTCGACGACGCTGAGTCCGAAGACCTCGTGGACGAGCGGCGAGAGCGTCCCGACGGCGACGAGGCCGGCGTAGAGCAGCTTGAAACCCCGATCGTCGGGCGTGACGTCGTGACCGAGCGCCTGCGGGATCACGTACGCCGGCGTCCACATGATCGGGACGATGCTGTTGAACGCCGCGGCCAGCGCGCCGACGAGGAACAGCACCAGCGCCCACCCGCCGAGGACCTCCGCGAGCGCTCGGCCCGGCGTGATGAACGTCTCCAGGCTGTTGATCCCCATCGGTCGCAGCACCGCCGCCGTGGCGACGATGATCGCCACGGTCGTCAGCCCGCCGACGAGGTAGCCGAGGCCGAGGTCGCGGCGCATCGTGGGGACGCTCTCGGCGTCGGTCCACCCCTTCTCCTCGACGAGGATCGACTCGAGGAAGAAGTTCGGCCAGAGCGCCGTCGTCCCGATGATGGCCGCGACGAGCGTGAGCGCCCCCGGATCGGGTAGCGAGGGGAGGAGGCCGGTCGCGACCGCCGCGGGGGCGGGCGCGCTCGCTCCCGCGACGACGAGGTAGGCGATCAGGAGGGCGAACATCATCGCCGTCATCACCTGCTCGATGCGGTCGTAGCTCTGGACCCCGGTGACGATGGCCGCCAGGCCGGTGAGCACGGCGACGGGCTGCCAGCCGACCGCGCCGCCCGAGAGGACGGCGACGCCCTTCCCCACGGCGGCGGTCAGCTCCAGGCACCACGCGACGCAGCCGACCGACAACAGGAGCGCGACGGCCGTCGCGCCGACGCGCCCGAGCTTCCGTCGGGTGAAGACCATCAGTGACTCGCCGAAGATGCCGAGTCGGGCGCTCATGTCCTGGGCCATGAAGCCGAACAGCACCGCCCCGATCGCCGCCCACAGGAGCGCGTAGCCGTACTGTACCCCGGCGGAACTCGCGATGAACACCGAGCCCGAGCCGAAGTAGCTCGCGACCATCACGAACCCGAGTCCGTACCTGTCGAAGAATTTCCGCACCGATGCCCCGATTCCGATACCCGCGGATGACTGTCGTTCGTCCGTGGCCATGTGTAGAGTCCGTCCTCCGAACCGACCGAGAGCGTCCGCTCCGCCGCTACGGCTTCGTCGACTAATCGACCGACCGGACTGTCGTCCGCGCTAACCTCATCGCGCCCGACAATTATAAGCTACGCTTGCGCGTGCCGCTCGCCGTAATGTAGCTCCGCCCGACACGTCGCGCGGCCGGACGCGTCCGAACTCCGCGGAAGCCCCGGAGACGCGAGGCACGCCACGGTCGCGAGGCGATACCGCGCCTCAGTACAGGTGTTCGAGGTCCTCCTCGACGTGGCTGTGCTCGGCCGCGGGGAACGCGCCGGATTCGACCGCGGCGACGTAGTCGCCGACGGCGCGCTCCATCTCGCCGCGGGCGTCGCCGAACGGCTTCGCGAACGGCGGCGTCCAGTCGGAGAGACCCACCACGTCGTGGAAGACGAGCACCTGGCCGTCGCAGTCCGGTCCCGCGCCGATGCCGATGGTGGGGATGTCGAGTTCCGCGGTCACGTGCGCCGCGAGGTTGGCCGGGACGTGTTCGAGCACGAGCGAGAACGCGCCCGCCTCCTCGTGGTCGCGGGCGAGGTCGACGATCTCGCGGGCGGCCCCCTCGTCGGTCCCCTGTCTGCCGTAGCCGCCGAGCTGGTTCACGCGCTGGGGAGTGAGCCCGAGGTGGGCCATCACCGGGACGCCCAGCGCGACGAGCCGCTCGGTCAGTCCGACCGTGTGCGCCCCCGACTCCAGCTTGACGGCGTCGGCGTTCGCCTCCTTGAGCATGCGCCCGGCGTTGCGGACGCTCTCGGCGTCGTCCACGCCGAAGGAGAGAAACGGCATGTCGGCGACGACGAGCGCGTCCTCCACGGCGCGGGCGACGGCCGCCGTGTGGCTCAGCGTCTCCTCGACGGTGACGGGGAGCGTCGAGTCGTGACCGAGGACGGCGTTTCCCAGACTGTCCCCGACGAGAACGACGTCCACGCCCGCCTCGTCCGCGATCTCGGCTCCCGGCGCGTCGTAGGCGGTGAGCATCGTGATGGGCTCGACGCCCGTCTTCCCGAGAATATCGGTAACGGTTGTCATGAGTGAGGTGCCTGCCCGTGCGGACAAAACGTGTTCGATGTGGCGCGCCGCGCGCTCGAACGAAGGGGTCATACCGCACCGCTCCCGAGGGTCGAATGTGTCACCCCGCGTCGAACGTACGGACCCCGAGGGTATCGACTACGGGTGGGTGATGCAGACGACGTTCGTGCTCACCATCGTCGTCGGCGCGCCCGTCGTCGCCGCCCTCTCGCTGTTCGCGCCGCCGCTCGAGACGTGGGGGCAGCGCGCCGAGTTCGCCGTCCGCGTCGGCGCGCTCGTCTGGCTGTGCACCGCCACCGGCGTCTACCTCTACGCGCGGCGGACGGAATCCGGGGTCGAAACCGAGGAGGCCGACGCCGCCGAGGCGGAGGCCGAGGCGTAGCCGTCAGACGTAGCGGAAGCCGGTCCCCGCCCGCCGCGCCGTGAGTTCGTCGCGCTCGGAATCGCCCACGAAGAGCGTCCGCTCCGGGCGCGCGTCGAGCGCCGTCACCGTCGTCAGGAGCGGTTCGGGGTGCGGTTTCTCCGTCGCGACGCTGTCCCGACCGACGAGGGCGTCCACGTGCCGCGACAGGTCGTGGGCGTCGAGGGCGATGCGACAGGCCGCCTCGCAGTTGAGCGAGCAGACGCCGACGGGGACGGAGAGCGGCAGGTCGTCGGCCGCTGGGAGTCGGTCGGAACGCCGCGCCCCCCGGCGCTCGTGTTCGCCGATGGTCGCCTCGACCGCGTCCCGGTGGCCCGCCTCGTCAGAGAGTTCGAGCATCCCCCAGAGGTCGTGGCCGTCGACGGCGAGGCCGCGGTCGCCGAGGACCGTCCCCACGTCCCGCTCGACGACCGCCCAGTCGACGTCGAGATCGACGAGCGTCCCGTCGAGGTCGAAGACCACCGCCTCGTAGTCCGCCCCGTCCGCGTGGTACCCCGTCACGCCGCCGAGTAGGACACGGGAGTAGAAAGGTTACGCGGCCCCCTCGACCGCCCCGACGACGCCCGTGACGTCCGCGTCGGGCGCGAGCGCGAGGAACAGCCCCTCGCCGTCGAATAGCACCCGGAGGGCGACGAACTCCTCCAGGTACGTCGCGAAGGCGCGGCTCTCGCCCGCCGGGGGATAGAGGTCCTCGTAGAGGTCACGCTCGGTGAAATCGAGGTAGATGTAGGAGTGGATCTCCTCGAAGTGACGCGCCATCGCGGCCTCGTCGTCGTAGTACTCGCGCACCCGATCGGTGAGATAGAGCGGATTGAACGACCGGCGGTCGAACTCGACGACGAGCAGCAGGTCGTCGCCCGCGACGTCGAGCGCGGCGGCGCGGGCCGCGTCCGCGTCGAAGTTCACGACCGTCGAGGGGTTCGTGGCCGCCATACGTCCACGACGCGGGCCGGGAGAGATAAGCGTGCCGCCGACCTCAGCCCGGCCACCTCGGATGTAGAGGGAGCGGAGGGAGCCGAACTCAGTCGAGGAGTTCCCGGGCGATGACCGTCTTCTGGATCTGCGTGGTGCCCTCGTAGATGGTCGTGATCTTCGCGTCGCGGTAGAGCCGCTCCACGCCGAAGTCCGTCGTGTAGCCGTAGCCGCCGTGGATCTGGATCGCCTCGTTCGTCACGTCCATCGCCCCCTCGCTGGCGACGTACTTGGCGACGCTCGCCGCCCGCGCGACGTCGGCGGTCCCCGCGTCCCTCTTGCGCGCCGCCTCGCGCGTGAGCTGCCGCCCCGCCTCGACGGTCGCGTGCATGTCCGCGAGCTTGTGCTGGACCGCCTGGATCTCGGCAATCGGCTCCCCGAACTGCTCGCGCTCCTGCGCGTAGGCGATCGAGCGGTCGAGCGCGTCCTGCGCGAGGCCGACCGACTGGGCGGCGATGCCGATGCGCCCGCCGGTGAGGATCGAGAGCGCCGACGACAGGCCGCGCCCCTCCGGCGTGAGCCGGTAGGACGCGGGGATCCGCACGCCGTCGAAGGAGACGCTCGTGGTGTCGCTCGCGCGCAGGCCCAGTTTGTCCTCCCTCGGCCCGACCGTCAGGCCGTCGGCGTCGGCCGGGACGACGAACTGCGTGATCTCGTCGGGGGCGGTCTTGGCGAAGACGATGTACACCCCCGCTCGCTCGCCGTTCGTGATCCACTGCTTGTCGCCGTCGATCAGGTACTCGTCGCCCTCCCGTTCGGCGGTGGTGGTCATCTCCGCCGGGTTCGAGCCGGCACCGGGTTCCGAGAGACAGAACGCACCGACCGGCCGACCGGAAACCATCTCGGGTAGCCACCGCTCGCGCTGCTCCTCGTCGCCGAACTCCGCGATACAGGAGGTCGCGAGGCAGTGGACCGAGAGCGCCGTCGCCACGGCGAGCGTCCCGTAGGCGACCTCCTCGTTGACCACCGCGTAGGTGAGCGCGTCGGCGTCGAACCCGCCGTACTCCTCGGGGACGGTCAGTCCCGTCAGATCGAGTTCCGCGAGGCCGTCCCACACGTCCTCGGGGAAGCGCTCCTCCCGGTCGCACGCCGCCGCGATCGGCTGGATCTCCTCGACCGCGAACTCGCGGACGACCTCCCGGATGGCCTCCTGCTCGGCCGTGAGTGTCATACCCGACAGTTCGAGCCCCCGGGCAAAAGTCACGCGGCTCGACAACCACCTTTTGCTGCGGTCGTGTGGCGGCGACACGCTTCGCGGTCACCGCCGACTCCCTGGCAAAAGCTGGGCCAAAACCCTCCTCACCCTCTCAGTCGCTTCGCTCCTTCGAGGGATTCGTCGGGCCGCTCGCTCGGGCCTGTCGGCCCTCGCTCGCGGATGCTACGCTGGTACAGCCGGTGGTAGACCGTGATCTCTCGTCCACACCTTTATACCGGAAAGCGGGACCAGACTCCCCCGTGACGTAACTTCCGTCGCGGGGCGCCCCGCGGTCGCGCGACGCCACGCCCCGCGAGCAGCCCGCGGCGTCGCCTGCACGCCCACGTTTTACTGCGCTCCCTCGCGCTCGCTTCGCTCGCGCTCGGTCGCTGGTAAAACCTGGACTAAAACCGCGCCTCACTCCCACCGCCGGACTCGCGGTGCTCGTCCGGCGTGCTCCCGCTCGCCTCCGGCTCGCGGGAACTGCGGTCGGGGATTCGGCGCGTCCGCTCGCTCGGCCGTCGGCCTCACTCGCGGGTGCTCGATACCAGACTCCGCGATCCCCACCCTGGCGTCGCCTGTTCGCCGGGACGCGTCGCTGGTCGCACGAGGACCGATCGCTCGTCGACACCGCGGCCGAGCGGAGCGGCTACTCCCCGCGCAGGAACGCCACGACCTCCTCGCCGTCGGCGTCGAGTCCGCCGCCCTGCGCGACCGTCGGGCTGCCACCCCCGCCGCCGCCGAACTCGTCGGTCACCTCGTCAACCACCGCGCCGGCCTCGGGGTCGCCCGTCGTGGCGACCGCGAGCGAGGAGCCGTCGACCAGCGCCACCACGTCCGCGCCGTCGCCCGCGAGCGCCTGCGCGCGGTCCGCGAGGCCGTTCGCGTCCAACCCCTCGACCTCTCCGACGAGCCACGTCCGCCCGTCGCGCTCGATCGTCCCCTCGCGTAGCTCCGCGATCCGGACGTCGACGAGCCGGTTACGGAGGTCGGCCAGTTCCGACCGGAGGTCCTCGCGCTCCTCGCGCAGCCGAGCGACGGCGTCCGGCAGGTCGCCGACGTTCGTCTCCGCCGCTCGCGCCGCGTCGAGAGCGGCGCGCTTCTCCGCGACGCGACGCGCGATCCCGACGCCGCCGACGGCGAACTCCACCCGGGTGAGCCCCTCGCCCGGGTTCGACCGGTCGAGGACCGTCACGGGACCGATCTCGCGTGTGTTCGAGACGTGAGTGCCGCCGCAGGCCGCGGCGTCCCACGGCTCGTCGGCCCCGTCGATCGTGACCACGCGGACGGTGTCGCCCTCGATCCCCTCCTCGGTCTTCGTGTTGAACGCGATCCCGTCACGGGAAAGGGCCTCCTCCCGGGGGTACTCCTCCCAGGTCACCGACCGGGAGTCCCAGACGACCTCGTTGACGAGCCGTTCCAGTTCGACCAGCGTCGCGTCGTCGATCGCCGTGGGCGTCGAGAAGTCCACCCGGACCTTCTCCTCGGTGATGCCGAAGCCGCCGTAGCCGAGGTCGTCGAGGAGCCGCCGCCCCGCCCCGTAGAGCGCGTGGCTAGCCGTGTGGGCGCGCATGCAGTAGGTCCTGAACGCCTCGTCGACGGCGCACTCGACGGTCGCACCGGCGTCGATCCCCTCGGCGGCCGGGTCGCCGTCCCCGGCGAGCACGTGGACCACCCGCCCGGCGCGCTTCTGCACGTCGTCGACCGGGATCCCCGCGATCGCCCCTCGATCGGCGGGTTGACCGCCGCCCTCGGGGTAGAAGTAGGTCCGATCGAGGACGACCTCGCGGCCCTCCCGCGACTCGACGGTGGCCTCGAAGCGGATCGTGTAGGGGTCGCGTGCGGCGTGGGGACTCATCACCCTCTCGGGGGTCGCGCTGGCTGAAAAATCCCTCGAAGCGTCGGGGCGCGACGCTCCGTCACTCCTGGGCGAGTTCGACGTTTAGGCGCTCCTCGAGCGCGCTGATGAGCGATCCGCCGACGTCTGCGCCCGTGGCGCGGCCCTGCTCGACGGCGACGACGTCCGCCTCCCGGACGCCGATCTCGTCGGCGAGTTCCGCAGCGGTCAGTCCCGCGTCCTCGCGGGCCTCGACGAGCCTGTCGCCGTACCCCCGGACGAGGTAGGGGAGGGGGTCGTCCTCGTAGTCGGTGCCCTGCTCCCAGCGGGCGGAGTCGCCCTTGCGCGCGTCGGCCAGGCGGGCGGCGTTGCGGACGGCGCGCCTCTTGCGGTCGCGTCCCCCCGAATCGCGGTCGTCGGAGTCGTGGTGTTGACCGTCGCCCCGCGAGCGTTCGTCGCGTCCGTGGCGGCGGCAGTCCGGACAGACCTGGAGGACCGCGCCGGCTACGTGCGCCGATTCGAGCGACTTACCCTCGGCACCGCAGAGTTCGCACGCGTCGCTCTCGCCCGAGCGGACGCCGCCGGTCGAGTATTTCGCCATGGCCACAGTAGCGGGTTCTCCGTATTGAAACACCCGCTTGCTGACGTATCCCATCCGAAGCGCCAAACGGAAGCGCTTTTATTAGACCGCTGATTACGGGAAGACGCGTACGACACAGCGTGCGTGGGTAGCCAAGCCAGGCCAACGGCGCAGCGTTGAGGGCGCTGTCCTGTAGAGGTCCGCCGGTTCAAATCCGGTCCCACGCATTTTCCGACTCGACCGCAAGGAGAGTCGTGAAAATCGTCAGGAGTGGATTCTGAACCCTGCAAGGCGCGCGCAACGAGCGAAGCGAGTGAGCACGTCTTGCTCCGGTTCAAATCCGGTCCCACGCACTGTTGAGCGAACCACGCACTGCCCGGTGGACGCCCACCGCACACGTGCGGGTGCTCGCAGACAGCACCCACGCAAATTCCTCTCGAAGCTACCTCTCGAGCCACCGCTCTCGCTCGAACGCGGCCGAGACCGCCCGCGGCACGGGACCGTCGTCGAGCGACGCGTACACCCGCCCGTCCGATAGCTCGGTCCGGGCGCGCAGGAGCGACAGAAAGCGCCCGACCGCGGGGGCCGAGTACCGCTCGAGGAGGCGCTCGACGGATTCGACGTGAGTCACGGCCACCTCCGGGTGCCGACCGATCTCCCCGAGCACTTCCGTCAGTTCGGCCGCCACGTACTCGTCGTCGGAACGAACGACCGCGATCGATCCGTCGTCGAGCGGGCGGACGCGAACGTCGGGCGTCGGAACGCGCTCGTCCCCGACGGATTCCCCGATGAGCAGCGCGGAGGGGAGTTCCAGATCGTTCACGATCGACAGTACGCGACACTACGTGGTAAATCGTCGCAATTATGTGTCAAATATTAAAATTCAAGTGTCGAGAATCGACGGTGTCGTACGCCCCCGGCGGTCGGACGGTATGGGGGCGTCGCGACTCCGCGGCGTTACGGTTCCGCTTCCGGGGAACGTCGTCGGGTCGAGGCGGAACAGTGATGCACCGGTCGCGCCGACGTTCACCCGTGCAGCTCCAGGTCAGAGAGCACGTCCCGGCGCTGACGGGCGTGCTGACGGTCGTCTCGCTCGCGCTGGTGTTCGGGGCCGTCCTCGGCTACCTCCCGACGGGGGCGTTGCCGCGCTCTGCGGCGTTCCTCGATCTCATTCCCCACGTGAACGCGGTCATCAGCGCCGTCGCCATCGTCCTCATCGGTTCGGGGTGGTACTGGATCCGCCGGGGGCGCGTCGATCGCCACCGCGCGGCGATGCTCGCCGGGTTCGCGCTGTTCGCGACCTTTCTCGCGCTGTACCTCTACCGCGTGAGCATCGAGGGGCCGTCCGAGTTTCCGGGACCCGCCGCCGTCGAGACGTACCTCTATCTCCCCGTGCTCGCGATCCACGTCACCCTCGCGATCGTCTGCATCCCGCTTCTCTACTACGTGCTGCTGCTGGCGGCGACCCGGCCGTGGCCCGAACTGTCCGCGACGAACCACCCTCGCGTGGGGCGGATCGCGGCGGCGCTGTGGCTCGTCTCGTTCGCGCTCGGCATCGTCGTCTACCTCCTCCTGTACGCGGTGTACTGACGGGCGAAGCCGCGAACGAGAACGCTTTTGCGTCGTCTGTGCGAGGATCGACCATGGCGGACACAGACTGGCCCTACGACCCCGACTCCGACGAGGGGAGCGAAGGGATGCGCAAGTACGGGCAGGCCATCCTCGCGAAGAAGGTGGACGAAGACGAGGACTTTCCGCTGCGCGCCGGCGACTTCCTCGACGAGCACGCCGACGATCCCATCCGCGTCAACTACGACGAGGTCGTGAGCGTCGCGGACATCTTCGAGCACCTCGACGTGGAGGAGTTCGAGACGATCACCGACTTCCACACCGCGATGGGCCGGGCGATGCGCGAGGCCGGCTACTGGAACTACTACCCCGACGGCGACGACCCCGTCTGAGCGGAATCTCTTCGCCAGAGGGACGAACTGAAGTATATGTCGGCGGGTGTCGTGACTGCCTCACATGCACGGCGTGTGGGGGAGCCACCGGGAACGCGGATCGACCGTCGAGCGCGCGCGTCGTCCACTCGGAACATGACCGCCCGCTCGCTCTACTTCACCGGGCCGACGGAGATCGCGGTGCGCGAGCGCGACCGACCGACGCCCGGGCCGGACGAACTGCTCGTCGAGACGGAACTCACGGCTATCAGCTCCGGTACCGAGTTGCTCGTCTACCGCGGGGAGGCCGAACGGGCGCTCGACGCGGACGACACCATCGACGCGCTGTCGGGGACGCTCGAGTACCCGCTGCGCTACGGCTACGCGGCCGTCGGGCGCGTCGTCGAGACCGGCGAGGCGGTCGCCGGGTGGGACGGCGAGCGCGTGTTCGCGTTCAACCCCCACGAGAGCCACTTCCTCGCGTCGCCGGAGGCGGTGGTGCGCGTCCCCGACGGCGTCGGGGCCGAGCGCGCCGCCTTCCTCGCCAACGCCGAGGCCGCCGTCAACTTCGTGATGGACGGCCGGCCGACCGTGGGCGAGCGGGTCTGCGTCTTCGGCCAGGGTGTCGTCGGCCTGCTGACCGCCGGCCTGCTGGCCGAGTTTCCCCTCTCGGAACTCGTCACGGTCGAACCGTCCGATCGCCGACGCGACCTCTCGACCGCGGTGGGCGCGACGCGGACGTTCGACGACGGCGAGGCCGTCCGCGAGGCGTTCTCCGAGGAGGACTGGGACGGCGCTGACCTGACCTACGAGCTGTCGGGCGATCCCCCCGCGCTCGACGCGGCCATCGACGCGACGGGGTACGCCGGGCGCGTCGTCATCGGGTCGTGGTACGGCACGAAACCGGTCGAACTCACGCTCGATGGGCGCTTCCACCGGAGCCACGTCCGCCTCCGGTCGAGCCAGGTCAGTCGCGTGGATCCCGAGCACGCCGGGCGGTGGGACAAGGCCCGTCGCCTCGACGCGGCGTGGGAGCGGCTCGACGCGCTCGAACCCGAGCGGTTCGTCACCCACCGCGTCCCGGTCGGGCGGGCGGACGAGGCGTACCGACTGCTGGATGCGGACCCCGGGGCGGCCGTTCAGGTCGTCCTCACCTACTGAGATGCACGTCACGACGCTCACCGACGGGACGCTCTACCGGTTCGACGAGGGCGGCGAGTACGCCGTCTTCGAGGGGTGTGGCTTCTACACGGATGGAGGGTTCGCCCTCGACCGCGGGGAAGTCGTCCAGACGAGCGGGCGGGGCGTCGATCTCCTGCGCCCCTGGCGGCTCGCCCGGTTGCGCGACCGCCGCGAGGCTGAGCCGGGCTCGTACGACCGCCTCGACGACGTCGCCCTGACGGTCTACGAGAGCCACCGGCGGGCGAGCGTGCTCGCCGAGGGCGCGTTCGTCCGGAGCCGGTTCGTCGAGGCGAACTTCGACGGCGCGGCCACCGCGGCGGTCGCCTCGCCTGCGACGGACGAACTGTTCGACGTGCAGTACTACGACGGCGCTCGCGACCTCGCCGCGTTCGACGACAGCCTGCTCTCGCCCCCGCTGCTCGACACCGACGAGAACGTAGAGGGGTTCGTCGCCCGGAACGTCGAGACGGGACTGGCGAGCTTCCTTCCCGCCGACGAACTCACCGCCCGGCTCGGGGACGACCTCGTGGGGTGTGCGGCCGTCCTCGGAACTGGCCGCCGGCTCTGATCGGGGACGCCGGGGCGAGGGTTCGTCGGGCGCGCAGCGCGTTCAGTCTCTTTCGGTGCTCGCCGCGAGAGGAGTCTCCGCCTCGTCGGTCGCCACGACGGTCGACCCGAGGAGGCGGCCGATGCCCCGTCTGAGCCGACGGGAGATCGCCCGCTGGGAGACGTCGAACTGACGGGCCAGTTCCGTCTGCGTGACGCCCCTCGGTTCGTCGTAGTAGCCCTGCTCGTAGGCGGAACGAAGCGTCTCGCGTTCCCGGTCCGTGAGACCGTACCGCGTCCCCTCGAGACGGTCCCGCGGCGTATACACGCACTTCAGTTCGAGGGCCAGCCCCCGATCGGTGCAGAACTCGATCAGCTCCCGGACCCGCGACCGGTCGGGGAAGCGAAGGACGAACTGCCAGCCGTCGGCGGTTCCACTGGCGCTCAGGAGCGTCGCGTCCACCTCGGACAGCGCGTGGACGATCCCGCTGGCGTCCGGGACCCACGCCGCCCGGTAGAGCCGCCCTGATTCGATCCGCGCGATCTCGGTGAGCGATTGGATCTCGGGAGATCGGCGGACGAGAGTGGCGAACTCGTCGAAGTCCCCGCCGTCCCACGCCCAGAAGAGGGGAATCACACCGTCGTCCGTCGGCACGACCCGTTCGAAGTCGACGCGGACGTCGGATTCGGACGCTATCGCCTCCCCGAGCGGGAAGTCGTGTAGCGGCAGGTGGAACTCTCCGATCGACACCATACGCCACCGATGGGGTGCGAATCGGAAAACGTCGCGGCAGGCGATCGAAGGGTCTCCGCCCGATGGGGATTTACCCATAGCCGGGAGAGACCATATCCCAGAACCGACAGCGGCAGCGCGACCGGTCGGGGAAGTACTCGGTGGTTCTGATGGGCGAGTGAGCCGTTTCGACGTAGTGGTCGACCATGGCCCTCGTCATCTCCGAGCGCGAACACTCCTCTCCAGTCTGTTCCGTCCAGACGCACTCGGCGCAGTAGGCTATGACCACGTCCGGTGTTGGGCCCGGAACCGGTTGAAGGAACAGCGTCTACGTATACGGTACCGAGATCCCGCCAGACTGTCTCGAACCGAGACCGATCGACCCCGGACCGCGGCTCCCGACGCGTCCAGTTTTATCTGTCACACCGCCGTAGGTGCGTATCGGCGTCCATCGAGCGTCCGGCGTCAGCGGCTCGTCGGGCCCGTACCGAGTTGCCGACCGGTCGGACGCGTCGCGCACCCGAACGCCGCACGATCCACAGGCCATGTACACCGTCACCGTCACCCGCGACCTCATCGCACAGCACTTCCTCACGGTGCCGAACCCCGGACCGGAGGGCGAGCTCCACTCCCACCACTTCGGGGTCGAACTCACCCTCAGGGGGCCGGAACTCGACCGGTACCGGTACCTCACCGACATCGACGCCGTGAACGCGATGCTCGACGAGGTGGAGGCGCGCTACGCCGACGAGACGCTCAACGACCTGCCCGAGTTCGAGGGGGGCAACCCGAGCGTCGAGCGCTTCGCCCGCGTCGTCTGGGAGCGGGTGGCGGAGGCGCTCGATCCGGACTACGTCGAGGCGCTCGAGGTCCGGATCTGGGAGGACGAGACCGCCTGTGCGGGCTACGAGCAGTCGGTCTGATGCGCGTGGGCCTCGTCCTCTACGGCGACCTCGACGCGCGGACCGGCGGCTTCGGCTACGACCGGACGCTCGTCTCCGATCTCCGCGACCGCGGCGACGACGTCGAGGTCGTCTCTCTGCCGTGGCGCACCTATCGACGGGGCCTGCTGGACAACCTCGACCCCGCGTTCGTCGAGCGCCTCGTCGGCGAGTACGACGTGCTCCTCCAGGACGAACTCGCCCACCCGTCGCTCGTTCTGACGAACCGCCGACTGCGCGCCCGCCTCGATTGCCCGCTCGTCGGCGTCGTCCACCACCTCCGGCGCGACGAGGTCTCGGGCTGGCGTCGGCGCGCCTACGGCGCCGTCGAGCGGGCTTACCTCGATGCGCTCGACGGCGTCGTGGCGACCAGCGAGGCCACCCTGGCGTCGGTGCGCGACCTCGCGTCCGTCGAGCGCGCGCTGGTCGCCCCGCCCGCCCGCGTCCAGTTCGACCCGCCCGCGGTGGACGTCGACGCGCGCGCCCGGGACGATCCCCTCCGCGTCGTCGCGCTCGGGAGCGTCGTCCCGCGAAAGGGGATCGACGCGCTCCTCGAGGCGCTCTCGCGCCTCGACGCGCCGTGGACGCTCACCGTGGTCGGGAGCCTGGCGGCGGACCCGGCGTACGTCCGCCGGCTGCGCGGACTGGTCGCGGACCGGGGGCTCGACTCGCGCGTGGCGTTCACCGGGGACCTCCCGGCGGACGCCGTCGCCGCGATACTCGAACGGAGCCACGTGCTCGCGCTCCCGTCGCGCCACGAGGGGTTCGGCGTCGCCTACCTGGAGGGGATGGCCTTCGGCCTCCCGGCCGTCGCCAGCGCGAGCGGCGGGGCGCGGGAGATCGTCGAGGACGGCGTCACCGGGTACCTCGTCGAGCCGGACGACGTGGGGACGCTCTCGCTGCGCCTCGCGGAACTCGAGGCCGACCGCGACCACCTCGCGCGGCTGGGCGAGGTCGCCCGGGAGCGCGCGGCACGCCACCCGACGTGGGACGAGACGGGACCGAGGGTGCGCGAGTTCCTCGCGGAACTCGCCGAGCGCCCCGCCCGGAGGGAACGCGCGTGACTGACGACGGCTTCCTGCGCTACCTCCGCGCGAAGCGGACCGTGGACGACCGCGCCGTCGACCGCCGGGTGTTCGACCGCCTGCGCGAGGGGCTCGCCGGGCGCGAGTCGGCGCGCGTCCTCGACGTCGGCGCGGGGCTCGGCGCGTCGCTGCGCCGGTTTCTCGCGCGCGGGGCGCTCCCCGACCGCGTCGAGTACGCCCTCGTGGAACTGGACGAGGCGACCCTGACCGCGGCCCGGGAGTCGCTCCCCGCGTGGGCGGGCGAACTGGGCTACGAGGTGTCGGAGAACGCCTCGCTCGGGGGCGACGCGCTCCTCTCGCGGGGCGAGGAGCGCGTGCGCGTCGAGTTCGTCCGCGGCGACGCCCTTGCCGTCGCGCCCGGGCGCGAGTGCGACCTGCTCGTCGGGCAGGCGTTCCTCGACCTCGTCGACCCGTCGGCGCTGCCCGACCTCCTGTCGTGCCTCGACGCGGGCGGCCGCTGGTACTTCCCCATCACGTACGACGGCGGGACGCGCTTCGCCCCGGCCCATCCGCTGGACGACGCCGTCGAGCGGGCGTACCACGCGCACATGGACGCGCGGCCGAAGGCCGGGAGCGCCGCCGCGCGGGCGGTCATCGGGGCGCTGCCCGATCGCGCCGACCTCCTCGCCGCGGCCGGATCGGACTGGGTCGTCCACCCGGAGGACGGGGGATACCCCGCGGACGAGGCGTACTTCCTGCGGTACGTCCTCGACACCGTCGCGGGGGCGGTCGGCGAGCGGACGGCCGACACGAACGCCGACGGCGGCGCGGCGACCCTCGATCCCGACGCGCTCGAGGAGTGGCTGACGACGCGCCGCGCGCAGGTCGACGCGGGCGAGTTGACGTACGTGGCCCACCAGCTCGACCTGCTGGGGCGGACGCGATGAGGCCCGTCCGGGTCGAGGAGGCCGAGGTCGTCGCCCACTGGCTCCGCCTCGAACCCGACGCGTCGGACGACCCGTCCGCCCTGTCGCGGGCCGACGCGCTCGACGCGCTGCTCACGGCGAACCCCGGCGCGGCCGCCTTCGTCTGGCAGGTCAGGCCCGCGACCTGGTACCGCCTCCGGCTCCCCCGCGAGCGCTTCGGTCGACTCCGGGTCATCGAGGGGCCGGAGGAGCTCGGCTGGCACGCGCTCTCGCCCGACGGGACCGTTCTCGGGGCCGCCCGTCGCATCGAGGAGGGCACGACGCGCCTCCCCGACTCGTCGACGATCGACGTCGACCTCGTCGAGCGGCTGGCCGACGACCTCGCCCGCGGGGAGGCGCTCCCGGCGGTCGTGGCGACGACCCGCCGGGGCTGCGCGCCGACGCACGTCGTCGACGGCAATCACCGCGCGACGGCGACGGGACTCCACCTGCTGCGGACCGGCGCGTACGAACCGCTCGAGGCGTACCTCGGCGTCGGCGCGAACCCCGTCCTCGCGCCGATCCGGGAACGGCTCTGTGGGGCCGCGAGACGGCTGCTCGACGGTGACTCGATCCAGTGAGGGATGTTCTCACGACACATACTTGCCGCCCGGCGTCGAATATCGTACCATGGCGACGAGATCTCACACCGCGGAGCTACCGGGGGACGTCGTCGACGACCTGCTCGCCGCGCCGCGTCGTCGTCGGCTGCTGGGGCTCCTCTACCGCCGCGACGAGCCGACGGCGCTCGCGACGCTCGCCGCGCACATCGCGGCGGCGGAGGCGGGCGTGCCCGTGGAGGACGTCCGACCCGAGGACCGGCGGGCCGTCTGGTGGGCGCTCCACGAGGAGGACCTGCCGAAGCTGCTGGCGACGGACGTGGTAGCCTACGACTCGACGCGCGACGCGCTCTCGCTCTCGCGGGCGGCCGCCCAGTTCGAGGGGCGGCTCGCGGGCCTCGCGGCGGACGACCGGTAGATCCCGGGGAAACCGGTAAAACCAAAGAGGCATACCCCGCCTCGCTATATCGACGCCTGTGACGAGCACACAGGTCACCCTCATCCAGATCGACAACTACGGTCCGTGGACGGTCACGCCGGAGCCCCGACGGGAGGTCGACCTCCAGACGCTCCAGTCGCGCCTCTACGCGGACCTCTCGCAGCTGTTCGGCAACCGCGAGGGGTACGTCTTCTTCACTCGGTTCGACAACATGATCGCGGTGACGAACGGCCTGGACCGCGACGCCCACGCGCTGATCCAGGAGTCGGTTCGCAACCGCTACCCGGTGACGATCAGCCTCGGCGTCGCGGTGGACGAGCGGCCCGCCGCCGCGCTCGGACGGGCGAGCACCCTGCTGCAGGACGCCGGCAGCGCGCAGGACGAGACCCGACAGGAGATCCTCCAGGGCGACCCGCTCCCCGAGGCCGAGCGCGGCCCCGAGGACGTGCAGATCGCCCACTTCGACGTGAACGACGCGACGGGGAAGTACACAGACCAGCTCAACGCCTTCGACACGTTCATCCACATCGAGCAGGGGTACGCCGAACTCATGCGCTACATGCGCAACGCCCACGACTCGCTCTCCTTCTTCGTCGGCGGCGACAACGTCATCGCGGTCTGTCCGGACCTCGCGGAGGAGGAGTACCGGGACGCCGTCGACCACGTCCGCGACATGGTCGGCGTCGAACTCAAGGTCGGCGTCGGACGGGCGCGAACGGCCCAGGACGCGGGCATGCAGGCGAAACACGCGCTCGAGGTCTGCCGCGAGCACCGCACCGACGTCGAGCTGGACTGGCGACTGGAGGAAGCGGGAGCCGGGGATAGCTTTTAGTCCCGACGTGTGATACCATCGGGCATGGATGGGAGTGTCACCGTGCGCGATGCGATGACCCGGACGTACGTGGGCGTGACCGAGGGGGACACCCTCGCCGGGACCGCGGCGTTGCTCGTCGAGGAGGACGCGACGTGCGCGGTCGTCCTCCGGGGCCGCGAACCGGTCGGCGTCGTCGGACAGGGCGACGTGCTCGCGGCGTACGTCCGGGGCGACGCGGAGCGGGCCACCGTCTCGGACGTGATGAACACGGACGTCGAGACGGTCCCCCCCGATACGTCCGTGGTCGCCGCGAGCAACCGCTTCAGCGGGTCAGTTCATCGCCTGCTCGTCACCGACGGCGACGAACTCCTCGGCGTCCTCACCGAACGCGACATCCTGACGGTGCCCCAGGGGTCCGGCTCGTTCGACGACGAGATGCGCACCTCGACGCCGAACTACGGCGAACAGGGCATCTGCGAGGGCTGCGGGACGCTCACCCGCTCGCTCGCCGTCGCCGACGGACTCGCGCTCTGTGCCGACTGTCGCGACACCTGAGCCGTCCGTCTCGCTCCACGGCGGCCCGCTCTCCCACGCCCCACCTCACCCGACCCCACCCTACTCCGACCCCGCCGCTTCGATCCGCTCCCCGCCGTAACTCGGAAAACGCAGGTCGAAAGAGAAGATAGGTTTATATCTCCACGTTTGATACCCCCGAACACCATGCGACATGGCATCAATCGGCGTCATTTCCTGAAGGGAGCGGGGGTCGCGGGCACGACCCTCGTTGCGGGTTGTCTCGGCGGCAACGGAAACGGCGGCGGCAACGGCAGTAACGGCGGCGGTGGCGGCGGCGGTGGCGGTGAACTCCGGGTCGGCATACTCATGCCGCTGACGGGCGACCTCGGCACGCTCGGCAAGCCAATCGCCGACGGCGCGAAGCTCCCGGTCACGCAACTGCAGAACTCGGATACGAACTACGACGTCTCCCAGCAGACCGAGGACACGGCGACCGACCCCAACCAGGGGGTGACGTCCGCCGAGACGCTGGTGAACTCCGGCTTCGCGGCGGTCACCGGCGCGGCGGCGTCGAGCGTGACCATCCGGGCGGCGAACGAGGTGTTCGTCCCGAACGAGGTCTGCGCGTGTTCACCCGCGAGTACCTCGCCCGAGATCACCAACCTCGACGACGACGACCTGATCTTCCGGACGCCCCCTGCGGACAACATCCAGGGACAGGTGCTCGCGCAGGTCGCGGCCGACGAGGGCGCGGGGAGCGCCTCGACGCTGTTCGTCAACAACGACTACGGCCAGTTGCTCTCTCAAGAGTTCGCAAACGCCTTCGAGAGCGAGCAGGGCGGCACCGTCAACCAGACGGTGTCGTTCCAGCCGGGGCAGTCGAGTTACTCCTCGCAGCTCCAGCAGGCGCTCGGTGGCGATCCGGACCTCCTGCTGGTCATCGCCTACCCCGAGAGCGGGATCCAGCTCTTCCGGGACTACTACTCCGGGTTCGACACCGACATCCCCGTCCTCGTGACGGACGGACTGCGCGACGGGCAACTGCCGACGGAGGTCGGCAACGCGATGTCGAACGTGCGGGGAACCGCCCCCAGCGCGGCGGGCCCCGGCCGCGACTTCTTCAACCAGCAGTGGGAGGACCAGTACGGCGGCTCCCCCGGCGTGTTCACCGCGCAGGCGTACGACGCGACGGCGACGCTCCTGCTCGCGCAGGCGGCCGCCGGCGACCAGTCCGGCGCGGCCATCGCCGAGCAGATGCGGACCGTCGCGAACCCGGAGGGCGAGGAGTTCACGCCGGACAAACTCCCCGAGGCGCTCGAGGCCGCGGGCAACGGCGACGACATCAACTACCAGGGCGCGTCGAGTTCCGTCGAGTTCGACGACAACGGCGACCTCGAGACCGCGGTCTACGAGCTGTTCGGCTTCAAGGAGGGCGGCGGCATCGAGACCATCGAAACCATCGAGTTCGGCGGCTGACGGCGGAGATCGAAAACCGACTCGACTCGTTCTTTCGCGGCGCGACTACCCGCCGAGGAACTCCCGTCTGACCTCCTCGTCGGCCAGCAGCGCGTCCCCGGTGTCCACGAACCGGTTCCGTCCGTTGACCAGCACGTAGCCGCGGTCGCAGCGCCGCAGGGCCTCCTTCGCGTTCTGCTCGACCATGAGGACGGCCGTCCCGGCGTCGTTGATGGCGTCGATGCGGTCGAACATCTCGTCGACGAGGTCCGGCGCGAGCCCCGCCGAGGGCTCGTCGAGCAGCAGCAGTTTGGGATCGAGCATCAGCGCCCGTCCCATCGCGAGCATCTGGCGCTGGCCGCCCGAGAGCGTCCCCGCCTTCTGCGTGTCGCGCTCGCGCAGGATGGGAAAGCGGTCGTACACCGACTGGAGGCGCTCCTCGGGCACCGAATCGAGGATGTACGCGCCCATCTCGAGGTTCTCCTGGACCGACAGCGACGGGAAGACGTTGTCGTTCTGCGGGACGTAGCCGATGCCGTAGCGGATGACCTCCTCGGGGACCATCCCGGCGATGTCGTGGCCGTCGAAGGAGATCCGACCGCCCATGTGGGTCGTCAGCCCGAAGACGGACTTCATCGCGGTCGACTTGCCCGCCCCGTTCGGTCCGACGATGGCGACGTACTCGCCGTCGCCGACGGTGAGGTCGAGGTCGGAGAGCACCTGCAGGTCGCCGTAGCCCGCGTCGAGGTCCCGGACCACGAGCAGCCCGTCGTCCGGTTCGCCCGCCGCGGCCGCCCGTCCGTCGGTCGTCGGTCCGTCGGTCGCCGGTCCGTCCATCGCGTCGGGGGGCGCTTCGCTCATATCGTCTCCCCCAGGTACGCCTCGACGACCTGTTCGTTGTTCCTGATGTCCGCTGCCTCGCCCTCGGCGAGCACCTTGCCCTGGTGCATCACGATGATGTGTTCGCAGTTGTTCATGATCACGTCCATGTCGTGTTCGACGAGGAGGAACGTGTAGCCGTCCTCGCGCAGGTCGTGGACCCGCCCGAGGAGCTTCCTCTCGAGCGTCGGGTTGACCCCCGCGAGCGGCTCGTCGAGCAGCACCATCTCCGGGTCGGTCATCAGCACGCGCGCCATCTCCAGCAGTTTGCGCTGCCCGCCGGAGAGGTTTCCCGCGAACTCGAACGCGAGGTGGTCGATCTCGAAGAACTCGAGGGTCTCCCAGGCGCGCTCGTGGAGTTCGCGCTCCTGTTCGACGACCTCGCGCCGGAGGCCGGGGAGCACCGATCTGACGAGCGACTCGCCGACCTGTCCCCGCGGCGCGAGCATCACGTTCTCCAGTACGGTCATGTCGTGCAGTTCGCGGGCGATCTGGAAGGTGCGAACGAGCCCGCGGTTCGCGATCTGGTCCGGGCGCAGGCCGGTGATCTCCTCGCCCTGGAAGTAGACGTGGCCAGCCGTCGGGTCGTGGACCCCGGTGATGCAGTTGAACGTCGTGGACTTGCCCGCCCCGTTCGGCCCGATGAGCCCCGTGAGCGATCCCGCCTCGACGGAGAAGGTCGCCCCGTCGACGGCGGTGATACCGCCGAACTCCTTCCGGAGGTTCTCCACCCGGAGCGGGAGCCCGCGGGGCGTGTGTCTCGCGGCCGCCTCGACCGCCGAGTCGGCCGTCTCGGCCTCGTCGACGGACGAGTTCGGGGCCGTCCCCGCGTCACTCATCCGGATCACCCCGGCCGTCGGTCGCGGCCGCGCGGCCCTCCGGTCGCCTCGTGAGGTCCACGGCGGCGGCCGGTTCGATGCGGTGGCCGAGCAGCCCCTCCGGGCGGCGCTGCATCAGGTAGACGAGCAGGACGCCGACGACGACGAAGCGCAGTTGGTCCACGTGGGCGATGGTGTAGCCCACGAGCGGCCCGACGTCGAGCGACGCGAGCGGCGCGACCGCGTCCGCGAACGTGTTCGGCGTCGCGATACCCTGGAGGAACCCGACCTCCCCGAGCAGGTTGTTGAGGTACTGCGGGAGGAGCCACAGCACGCCCGCGAACAGCCCCGCGCCGAGGACGCTCCCGGTGTTCGACCCGGAGCCGCCGATGATGAGCGCGATGAAGATGTAGAAGGTGATGTCGGGGCGGAAGGAGTTCGGCTCGACCGCGTTGATGCCGTAGACGTACCAGAGGATGCCCGCGAGACCCATAAGCGCGCAGCCGACCATGAACACCTTCACCTTGAACATGCGGGTGTCCTTGCCGAGCGAACTGGCCACGAGTTCGTCCTCGCGGATGGCCTTGAGCACGCGGCCGAACGGGGAGTTCGCCGTCCGCGACAGCAGGAGGTAGACGACCGCGACGACGACGACGACCACGAGGGCGTAGACGAAGCCCTCCACCGCCGTGCTGCTGTCGACGCCGACCGCCTCGAAGACGGCCACGATCGCGTCGCCCGCCCCGGAGTCGAAGACGGCGTCGAGGGGGTTCTCCGGCCAGTTTCGGAACCCCTGGCCGCCGCCGGTGCCGAGGGTGACGCCGGCGATCGTGAACTCCCTGGCGGGCCGCGAGAGCGCCGTCAGTCGGATCACCTCGGAGATGGCGAGCGTGGCGATGGCGAGGTAGTCGGCGCGCAGGCGCAGCGCCGGGAACGCCGTCGCGAGGCCGACGAGCGAGGTGGCGAGCATCGCGCCGACGACGCCGAGCCAGAGGGGGAGGCCGAGGCCGGGAGGCGACCCGGTCGGCGATCCGCTGAGCATCCCGAAGGTGTAGGCGCCGACGGCGAGGAAGCCCGCGACGCCGATGTTGAACAGTCCGGCGTACCCCCACTGGAGGTTGAGCGCGAGGACCGCGAGGGCGTAGACGGCCGTCAACAGCGTCAGGTTCGCGAACAGGCGGAAGATCCCGCTCGTGTTGAACCCGATGACGCTCCCGACGACGGCGAAGAGGGCGTAGAGCGCGACCATCATCCCGAGGACCATGAGCGCGTCGCGGACGGGGCGGTCGAGGGCCGTCACCCGCTCCCTGACGGCGTCGAGGCCGCCGAGACCGGCGCTCATGCCGTCGTCACCCCCCCGAAGAGCCCCTGCGGGCGAACCAGCAGGACGACGATGAGCAGGAGGAACGCGATGGGGTCGGCGAGGTCGACCCACGGCCCGGTGAGCCAGACGCGGGAGACGTTGCTCGCCACGCCGAAGATGATCCCGCCGGCGATGGCTCCGTAGACGGAGCCGATGCCGCCGAGGATGACCGCGGCGAAGATGAACAGCAGCAGCATCCACCCGAAGTCGAAGATGATCGTCCCCCGCGAGAGGACCACGAGGTAGCCCGCCGCTCCCGCGAGTCCGCCGCCGAGCATCCACGTCCAGCGGACCACCCGCTCGGTGGGGATGCCGGTCACGCGCGCGAGGTCCTTGTTGTCGGCCATCGCGCGCATCGCCTTGCCCAGCTTGGTGCGCTGGAGCAGCAGATGCACCCCGAGCATGAGCACGACCGATATGACGACGAGCGTGAGGTCGTGGGCGTTTATCGGCAGGCCGCCGACGTTGAAGCTGACCGTCCCCCCGGTCACGCCGCGGCCGTTCAGGTCGAACACGAACGCGATGAGGTATCGGAGCGCGAACGCCACGCCGACGCTCGCGATGAGCAGCGAGATGCCGCCCTGGTCGCGCATCGGTTTGTAGACGAGTCGGTCGAGCACGAGCGCCACCGCGATGGTGACGACGATGGCCCCGATCAGTCCGACGACGATCGCGAGTGGCGTGCTCGTGATGCTTACACCGGGGTTCGCCTGGACCAGCAGGAGGCTCGCGAGGTCGGTGACGCCGAGCCCGCCGACGACGAAGGCGACCGCCCAGCCGGAGAACCCGCCGACCGTCACGTACTCCCCGTGCGCGAAGTTCGCGAAGCTCAGGATGCTGTAGGTCAGTGAGAGGCCGATACCGGCGAGCCCGTAGATGAGGCCGAGTTTGAGCCCGTTCCAGAGGTAGCGCCCCAGCGTCTGCGGCGGGAGCGCGCCCGTCGCGAGCTTCGCGACGACGTCGAACACCAGCAGGAGCCCGATCACCGTCACGACCAGGGTCGCCGGCTGCTGTATGACGAGCCGCCGTCCGCGCGAATATGCGTCACTTACGCCCATGAGTGGTAGTCACGCGGTAGCTCTGACCCGGGGGATAAAAAACCCATCACTCCGTGTCGAGTGGGTTACATACGTTCAGGAGCGTCAAGTCGTCAGCCAACGCCCGTTGCGGACCGGAGTTTCTCCCCCGGGAGGCGAGCGCCGACGGCGGCGAAATGAGCGGTGGCGTTACATACCGCGCCGTCCCTCCTGCGGGTGGTGCGGGCGCGGAAGCGACCGAGCGCCGCCCGGGAACGCCGATCCGTTTCGGCGGCGATCCCGAAGCCGCCGCCGAACTCCCGAGGTCCGACCGGGAATCCCTGAATTTCACGATTGCCGATCCCTCTCGATGCTTAACAGACTCCCCGGCCTGCGCAAGCTACTTTTACGAGTAGCCGGTAGGCGCTAGCGAGTCGACGCGCCCGGAGCTGAGGTTTACGAACGATGACCGACCAAGAATCCGAAACGCCGATCGAGGAGTGTCCGAACTGCGGCGAGACCGTGCTCAGCGCCTACATCGAGGACGAAGAGTGTCCGAACTGCGCCGAGGAGGCGTGAGCGGGCGAGCGCGACAGACCTCGCCCCAGTTCCGCGCGCTCGCGAGGCGGACTGATCCGAGTGAAAAACGACGCACCGCCCGCGGACAACCGTGACGGGTCAGTAGCGAACCACGGTTTTCCTACCTGTGTCGGCCGCAGAGCGCCGCCCGCAGCGATGCGCTCGATCAATAAAGCCACTAAGACAGCGTGAATAACGTTCCGCGTGGGGTGACCGTCGCGTGGGCGGGAAGCGTGCGCCTCCTGACACCGCCGACTCCCTCCCGACGCGCGTCGGGCCGCATTCGACGAACCGCCTCCCGCCCGCGCCCGCGCTGTCGCGGTCCGAGCGGACGTCCACCGCCTCCGCCGAGAGGTACTCCGCCGCCGACGAACGTCGCTCGAACCTACCGCCAAGGGAGCCGGCGGCGTGACCCGAACTCGACCTCCGTCACGACGGGGAGGTGATCGGATCGATACTCGCCCGGTCGAACGTCGAGCGTCCGATACCAGTCGACGGCGGCGGTGTCCGCGGTGAACACGTAGTCGATGCGGTCCTCGATCTCGGGCGTGAACCCGTGATAGGTCCCCCACGGACCCGAGACGGTGTCCGTGTCGGCTTCCCGGCGGGGGTCGAACAGGGGGCTAGCGGGGCTCCCCGCCGTCCCGGTCAGTATCTGATACGGCCGCTCGCTCGGCTTGGAGTTGCAGTCGCCCGTCACGACGACGTCCTCGCCGGCCATCGCCCGCTCGTCCGCGCGCTCGCGGACGAGCTTCGCCGACTCGACCCGCGCCGTCTCCCCGACGTGCGAGAAGTGCGTGTTGCACAGCCACAGCCGCCGGCCGGTCTCGCGGTGTGACAGGCTCGCCCACGTCGTCACGCGTGGCAGGTCGGCGTCCCAGCCGACGCTCGGTTCGTCGGGCGTCTCGGAGAGCCAGAACTCGCCCGTCTCGCGCACCCTGTACCGGTCCGCGCGCCACGCGACGGGGACCATCTCGCCCTCACGGTCGCCGTCGTCGCGGCCGACGCCGTACCACTCGTAGTCGTCGAGCGCCGCACGGAGGTCGTCGTACTGGTTCGGCTGGGCCTCCTGAACGCCGAGCAGACCCGGGGCGATCTCCTCGACCGTCTCGACGACCCGGGGCAGCCGTTCGTCCCACGAGTACTCGTCCTCCGGGTTGTCGTAGCGGACGTTGAACGAGCACGCCCGCACGGTGGTCGGACGACCGCCGGATCCGAACCGTCGATCGCCGATTCGCGTCGCGCCGAGCGCCGTCACACCGCCGAGCAGGAACCGTCGTCGGGACGTGTTCCGATCAGTGAACATCAAATTTCAGCTCGGCATGACTGTATTTTTACCTTCCTATGAGTGGTACGTCCCGCTCCGTTCGGGGCCCGCGCGCTCGGTAGGGCACACCCCTCCGGCCGCGAGGTTGGAACGGCTCGGGCGTCGTCCGGACCACTCCGTACGAGACCCGATCCCACGCCACGTTGCGACGCCTGGACGGCGACGGGTTCCGGGCGGTCGTGGACGCGCCGGACGGCCCTCGACGTGTCCGCGTTTCGAACCGGTGGCGGCGGCCGGCCTCCGACGCCGAACCGTCGAGCTGTAAGCCGACGGGCCGCTGTGGTGGTCGGGAGCGAGTGCTCGGTCCGGCTACTCGATGTCCGAACGGAGCGTGAGGAGGCTGTAGGCGACGACGACGGCCGCGGCGATCGCGAACACGGTCGCGTCGAGCGTCCAGCCGCCGCCGATGCGATAGAGGGCCCAGGCGGTGAGACCGACGACGACCGCGACGACGGCGTGTTTCCAGCGCGCGACGACCACCCGTCCGAACCGGTTCCCCTCGAGTCGGTCGGGGAGGTCGTTCGCGCCCCCGCCGACACCACCGTCTGCCGTACTGCCACCGGACATGTTCCCACACAACAATCCACACGGTCCTAAACCTTCGGACGGGAGGGAACCTTTTCGTACCGCGTAACGGGAGTAGGGGCATGGTGACTGCGGGCGGTGACGACGGCGAGCCGTGGACGAGCCGCCTGCTCGGTCTCTTTCCGACGGCGCGGCCGCCCGTGCCGGCGCTGGACACCGCCGGCGACCGCGACGTGCTCGCCGACCGCGCGCTCGCGGGGATCGCCGACCTGTTCGCGTGCTACCTGCTCGTCGAACTCCCGGCGCTGTATCTCCTGGACGCGCTCGCCGGCGGGACGCTGGTCACCGCCGCCGTCGCGCCCGCGCTCTCGGTGGCGGCGCTGGTACCGCTGTACGTCACCTACAGCTTCGGCTTCGAGTGGCGCTACTCGCGGACACCGGGGAAGGTGTGGCGCGAGCTGACGACGGTGACGGGCGACGGCGACCCCTGTACGCTCCGGGCGAGCGCCGTGCGGAACCTCCTCCGGTACGTCGATCTCCTCGGCGTCCCGCCGCTCGTCGTCGGCGTCGTGAGCGCCGTCCGATCGCCGACCGGACGGCGACTGGGGGACCGCCTCGCCGGGACGGTCGTCGTCCGGACGCGCTAGACGCGCGCCGCCGTCGCGGTGCCGATCTGGACGCCGGTATCGGGGTCGAACAGCATCACCTCCTCCGGATCGATGACGATGCCGTACTCCTCGCGGTTGCCCTCGAAGTCCGCGCCGGTGACGACGGTCACCTCGCCGAACTCCGTCTCGAAGAAGCTGTGCGTGACGTCCCCGAGCGGCTCGTCGAGCAGGTGGGTCGCGGGGACGTTCCCGTCGACTCCGCGGACGACGCCGAGGTGCTGTGGCCGGATCCCGACGCGGACCGACTCGCCGAGGTAGCCCTCGAGCGTCGCCGCCGACCGCGAGATCGGGTACTCGTAGTCCCCGATGCGAACCCGCGCCTCGCCGCCGCGATCCGCCACCCTGCCGTCGAAGAACTGGGTGGTGGGTTGGCCGATGAAACTGGCGACGAACTCGGTTCGAGGGTCGTCGTACACCCGTTTCGGCCCGCCGACCTGCTCGATCTCGCCGTCGTTCATCACGGCCACCCGGTCGCTCATCGTCATCGCCTCCTCCTGGTCGTGCGTGACGTACAGCACGGGACAGCCGATGCGGTCGGTGACCTGCTCGACCACCGGTCGGAGTTCGCGTTTGAGCTTCGCGTCCAGGTCGCTCATCGGCTCGTCGAACAGGAAGACGGCCGGATCGCGGACGAGCGAGCGTCCGAGCGCGACCCGCTGCTGTTGACCCCCCGAGAGGTCAGCCGGGCTCTTGTCGAGCTGGTCGGTGATCTGGAGGAGGCCGGCCGCGTCTTCCACCTTCCGGTAGCGCTCCTCGCGGGAGAAGCCCGCGATCTTCAGCCCGTAGGCCATGTTGTCGCGGACGCTCATGTGCGGGTAGAGCGCGATGTCCTGGAACAGGAGCGCGACGTTGCGCTGTTGGGGCGGGCGGTCGGTCACGTCGCGGTCGCCGAAGCGGATGCGGCCGCCGGTGGGCCTGTCGAGCCCGGCGACGCACCGCAGCGTCGTCGTCTTGCCGCACCCCGAGGGGCCGACGAGCGTGACGAACTCGCCGTCGTCGATCGTCAGGTCGATACCGTCGACGGCGACGGTCGCCCCGTCGCCGTCACCGAACACGCGCGTCAGGTCTTCTATGTGGACTTTCATAGCGAGCGGATCTGGAACCCCTTCAGCAGGTAGCTCTGGAGGAAGTAGGCGAACGCGAGCGGCGGGATCGTCATCAGCAGCGACGCCGCCATCATATCGCCCCACGAGAACGTGTACCCCTGTGTGATGAGCCGGAGGATCCCCGGCGCGAACGTGGTCGCCTGGTTCTCCGGCAGGAGGATGCGCGCGAACGTGAAGTCGTTCCACGCGATGGCGAACGCGAACAGCGCGGCCGCGATGACCGCCGGTCGCGTCTGCGGGACGATCACGTCGCGGAACGTCCGCCACCGCGAGGCGCCGGCGATCCACGCGCTCTCCTCCATCGACTCCGGGATGGTCTGGATGTACTTCCACATCAGCCACACGGAGAACGGCATCGAGATGGCGGTCAGCGCGAGGATGAGGCCGACGCGCGTGTTCAACAGCCCGATGGACTGCCAGATGAGATACAGCGGGAGCCCCAGCACGATGGGGCTGAACATGTAGCCGAACAGGAGAAACCGGGCGAAGTTCTCCTTGTGACCGAAGTCCACCCGCGCGAGGCCGTAGCCGGCGATCAGCGAGATCACCACCACCGCGATGACCGTCCCGATGGTGACGACCGCGCTGTTCAACAGGTAGAGGCCGACGTCGCTGCTGAACAGCACGTCGTAGTTCGACAGCGTGAACGATTCTGCGCTCGGTACCCACGTGGTCGCCCGCAGCGCCGACTCCGTCTTCAGCGAACTCTGGAACATCCAGTAGATCGGAAACAGGATCAACGCGAAGAAGAGCGTCGCACTGATCCCCAGGCCGATCCGGTACAGCCTGTCGGCGGTTCGGTAGTCGAGGCCGAACACGCCGGTCGTGTCCGCGTCGGTGCTCACGTCTTCACCTCCTCGCTAGGATTGAACGCCCAGAAGTAAGCGACCCCGCCGACCGCGAGAAACACGAACATCACGACCGCCATCGCGTTCGCGAGGCCGTAGTTTCCGGCCACGAACGCCTCGCGGTAGGCCAGGACGGGCAGCGTCGTCGTCGCGTACCCGGGCCCGCCCTGCGTGAGGATCCAGATGAGGTCGAACTTGTTGAACATGAAGATCGACCGGAGCAGCACCGCCACGAGGATGACCCCCTGGATGCGCGGCAGCGTGATGTCGCGGAACATCTGCCACCTGTTGGCCCCGCAGATGCGAGCGGCCTCGTAGAACCGCGGGGGGATCGATCGGAGCTGTGCGAGCGTGAAGATGGTGATGAACACGGAGAACTTCCAGCTCCCGATGAGGATCACCAACGGCATCGCCAGCGACTTCTGCCCGAGCGCGAACTGGTTGACCCCCCAGAGGTCGAACCACTCGGAGCCGACGACGTGGAGCACGCCGTAGAAGGTATCGAACATGAACAGCGCGACCAGCGACACCACGACCGTCGGGACGAGGTACGCGGTGAACACTACGGCGGTCAACAGCTTCTGGCCCCGGGCGATGCGGTTGAGCGTCAACGCCATCCACAGCCCGACGACCAGTTGCAGCAGCGTGCTGCCGACCATGAACACGACGCCGCGCCACAGCGACTGCCAGAACCTCGGCACCCGGAACACCTCGGCGTAGTTTGACACCCCGGCCCAGGTCCAGTCGGGGTTGAGCAGCGGAATGTCGTGGAGCGACGCCCAGATCGCAAAGCCCACCGGGATGATCGAGATGATCAGGTACAGCAGGACGACGGGGAGGACGGTTCCGACGCCCACGAGCGTCTCGCGGTCGACCGGGAGCCTATCGACCGGGAGGTCGAACCCGCGGGCGTCCTCCGGTTCGATGGTCTCACCCGTCACGATCGGTCCCCCGTCGATAGGCGGTCAGAGAACCCCTCGCGGCGGAGTTACTGGCCGTCATGTCATCTGTCTCCTGCCTTCCTCGACGCGCTTCTTGCACTGTTCGAGTCCGAACTCGTAGGCCTCCTGCGGCGTCGCGGTCTCGGTGACCACCTGGTTGACCATCTCCGCCTGGAAGAAGAACCGGTAGTAGTAGACGCCGACCGGATGGTTGGCGAGCACGTCGGCACCCTCGATGTTATCGTAGTACTCGGGGACGATCTCGGTTCCCACCCGCTGGAGCTTCTCCAACAACCCGGGGTAGTCCTCCCACAGGCCGTAGCTCTCGAAGGCGTCCGTCTCGATGATGTCCCGGTAGATGGGGAGAAACCGCGTCGGCTCCGTCTCGTACATCCTCGCGCTTCGGTCCGGGTCCTCCGCGTACAGCCACGAGAGGAACGTCTTGCCCCCCTCGGGGTTCTTCGACGCCGAGAACACGTGGTGGCCGTCCGGCGTCGGGTTCGAGAGATACGAATCCTCCTTCGCGATGCCGCCCTCCTCCCAGAGCGGCATCGGCGCGACGCCGGTGTTCTCGGCGAGGGCGTCGTTCCCGGCGCTGGCCGCGACGCCGCCCGGCCACACGTTGAGGTTGTACTGCTGGGCGAACTGGCCGCCGGCCCAGTTCCGCAACGAGGTACCCCACCCGATGTTGGTCGGGTCGGGCGAGTACTGAGCCAGTTCCTTGAAGTACTCGAGCAGCGTCACGATCTCCTCCTCCGGGAACCACACCTCGACCTCCTCCTGCGTCTCTCGATCCGTGAACCGGATCTCCTGTGCGCCCATGTTGGCGAGGTACGTCTGGAACTCGTCCTGCGCCTTGCCGACCTTCGAGCCGGCGAGTCCGTATCCGCGGATGTCGAGGTCGGACTCGTCGATGGCGCGGGCGTTCTCCAACACGCCCCGAAAGGACGTCGGTACCTCCAGGCCGAGTTCGTCGTACACGTCCTCGCGGTAGATGAACGTCCCTGCGTACGCGCCGTGGGGGACCTCCCAGTAGGAGTCGCCGTCGTGGTACGGCTGGGAGATGAGTTCCCCGCTCTGCTCTTCGGCCTTCGCGACCACGTCGCCCACGTCCGCGAGTTGATCCGACGCCCAGAGGTCGCCGACCTGCTCGAAGGTGGACGTGTTGATGGCCGGCGGGTTGCCGGCCTGGACGAGGTTAGCCAGCCGGTTCTCCTGATCGCCGGAGAACCCGGAGTACTCCATCTTGACTTCCACCCCCGTCTCCTCGGTGAAGGCGGGGACGAGGTCCTCCTCCCACTTCTTCTGCCAGGCGTCGTTGTTGTAGTCGGTGAGAACGTGAACGGGCGATCCGCCGTCACCGCCGCCGTCACCGTCTCCGCCGCCGTCACCGCCGCCACCGGTGCAACCGGCGAGGCCGATACCGGCTCCAGCGCTCGCTAGCGCCAGGGCCCGTCGTCGGGTGATCGACCACTCGTCGTCCACGTCGTCCGGTGCTGCCACTTCGTGTTCGTTGCTAACCATTAGCTCGATTGCTACTCATTCCAATCACTAATAAACATGAGGTACTATGTTATCAAAAGTAGAGTGTAGACGGAATTGCCTGAATCCGTTTCGTGGCAGGGGGGAATCCTATCGGCTGTCCGTAGCGCGACGTCGTGGCCTGTTCGCGTCGTCCGGGGTGCCTCCGCTCCGGCGGTAGTCCCGCGCTCACGCGACGGCGGCGTACACGCCGGAGTGGAGTGCCACGCCGACCTCCGTCCGTTCAGCGGGGCGAGCGGAACGAACGTCGAGTCCGGGGTCGCGCGCTCGACGACTCGACCCCGCTCGTGAAAACAGGTTTCGGTCGGTGGCGACTCCGACCCCCGGGGGAAGCCAAGGGTGGGATTCGAACCCACGAATTCTCGATTACAAATCGAGTGCTTGAGCCGCCCAAGCTCCCTTGGCGCGCCCCTATGAATCGTTCTCCTTCGGACCCATATCGGTTTCGCTGTCCTTCGCCATCGTGATCCGGTGGGGGCGGTAGCCGAAGCGACGGTAGAGCCGCCGGGCGTCCTCGTTCGCGGCCATCACGTCGAGCGTGACGA
Organism: Halomarina halobia; assembly: GCF_029338575.1. Taxonomy (GTDB): domain Archaea; phylum Halobacteriota; class Halobacteria; order Halobacteriales; family Haloarculaceae; genus Halomarina; species Halomarina halobia. The sequence continues at coordinate 528,625 of NZ_CP119992.1, read as the reverse complement.
CCTCGCACCCGTCGACGTGGAGCGCCTCCTCGGCGGCGCGGAGGAGCGCCGTCCCGACGCCCTCTCCGCGCCGCTCCGGACGGACGAAGAGGTTCTCGACGACCCCCTTCGTCACGGACTGCTCGTAGGTGCCCGTCTCCGGCGCGAACATGACGAACCCGACGATGTCGTCCTCCTCGCGGGCGACGAGCAGGCCGCCGGTGACGACCGAGCGTGCGATCGCCTCGCGCACCGTCTGGCGGTTCTCGGCGGCGGCCAGGTACGAACCGTAGCGGCGCTGTCCCTCGGCGAGCGCGACCCAGAGGTCGGCGACGGCGTCCACCTCCTCCATCCGGAGCGCCTCGATCTCCATCAGCGCAGCGCCTCGACCGCGGGCAGCGACTCGCCGGTGAGCATCGCGAGCGCCGCCCCCCCGCCCGTGCTGACGTGGTCGAACCCCTCGAGGTCGAGGTGGCGGATGGCGGCCGCGGTGTCGCCCCCGCCGACGATGGTGTACTCGGCGGCCGTCGCGGCCGCGAACAGCCCGTCCGTGCCGGCGGCGAAGCGGTCGTCCTCGAAGACGCCCGCCGGGCCGTTGAGGATCGCCGTGCCCGCGTCTTCGAGCACGTCAGCATAGGCGTCGACCGTCGCGGAACCGATGTCCATCGCCGGTTCCTCGACCGGGAGGTCGGCGACGGCCACCTCGACGCGCTCGCCGTCGCGTTCGACGGCCACGTCGACCGGGAGGTGGAGGCGGTCGCCGTACTCGGAGAGCAGGCGCTCGGCCTGCGCGAGGCGGTCGCCCGCGCGGTCGTTGACGACGCGCGTGCTCTCCGCGCCGAGGTCGACCCCGGAGACGTGCAGGAACGAGTTTCCGACGACCCCCGACGTGAGGACGGCGTCGGCGAGACCGGAATCGAGCACCGACGCGGCCACCTCGATGGAGTCGTCCACCTTCGCCCCGCCGAGGCAGTACACCCGCGGCGTGGGCGTCTCCCCGATGTTCCCGAGCGCGTCGAGTTCGCGCTCCATGACGCGCCCGGCGTAACCGGACAGCCGGACGGGGAAGCCGACGATGGAGGGCTGCGCGCGGTGGGCCGCCGCGAAGGCGTCGTTCACGTAGGCGTCGAGGACCGGCGCGAGCCCCCGGACGAGGTGCGTCTCGGCGGCGTCCTCGGGCGGGAACTGCAGCACCTCCTCGCTGTAGAAGCGCGTGTTCTCCAGTACGAGCACCGTCCCGTCGTCGAGCCCCTCGACGCGCTCGCGCGCGGCGGCAGAGAACGTCGCGTCGACGTACTCGACGGACGCGGGGAGGAGGTCGCCCAGGCGTGCAGCGTGGGACTCGAGCGTGGTGAAGTCGTCCCCGCCGGGACGGCCCTGGTGGGCGAGCACGACGACGCGCGCCCCGCGGTCGGCCAGCTCCGCGAGCGTCTCTCGGTGCGCTCGCAGGCGGGAGTCGTCGTCGAGCGTTCCGTCCGCTCCGATCGGACTATTGATGTCGACGCGCACCCCGACGGCGGCACCCTGCGCGTCGAGGTCGTCGAGCGTCCGTATCATGGGCGAGTCTCCACCACGTCGGAGCAAAGGTGTTGTGCTTGTCCCCATCGACCGACGGCGACGGACTGACGCCGCGGAGAGCGGTCGTCTCAGCGGACGCTCGAATCACCGGCCGAGAGGGTCGGAGCGACGACGAGAACCACTGGGTTCGGGGTGAAAGAGCGGGCGACGACCGACCGCGAATCCGAACGGTTCTCCCACCGAACCGTATCATCCCCACCTGTGTCCCCCGTCGGGAACGGTATCGATTCGCGGTCGGTCGCACCCTGTAGCGAGGAGACACCCCATCCGAATATATTTTTTCGAACTATACGAGAAGATCATAAATATATACCGATAGTAGACTACCGAGGCATCGGTACCTGAACTTTGAACGGCTCCGATCTACGTCGTCCGGTCGCCGTATCAATACTCCGACGCGTCGGACGCCGGTCGCTCGCGGGCGTCGGGAGGAGTCCGCTCGACGCCGTCGCGTATCGGGGTTGAATAGCTAGCCACCGCGCCTAACGAGTGTAGCGACGTAAGATGAAATGGCTGGTGCCGCCAGTCGCATGGAACCGTCATCCAACACCGCCTGCGGGCCGCCGCTCCGCCGCACCACGGCCCCACTCTCCACGGCGGTCGGTGTCCCACACGGGACACCCTGTCTGTCACCATTTCGTGCCGACGACGAGGGCGAGAGCGTGCCGATCTCCTGCCGAATCGATTATCGCTACGAAGACTGGTGACGCGGTCGCTACCGGGGATGGTCTTCAAAAAAACGGGGGTAACGAACGCCCGGGTGGGCGCGTGGCGACTTAGACCCTTTCGGTCCTGTCCACGATGGTCGTGCTGGTGCCCTCGTCGTTCGCGACGACGACCACCTTGTATCGCTCACCATCGGTTAGGCCTGTGACGGTCGTACTCTGACCGATACTCGTGAGACTACCGGAGTCGACGGTAGTACCCGAACTCACCTCAGTCACGGTGTAGTCCAGCGTCGCCGAGTCGGACTGCCGGGAGTTGAACGTGATGGAGATCTCGTCGTTGGCGGAGTCGAAGTTCACCGACGCGCCCGCCTGTACGTTCGTCTGGATGTTGTCGCCGAGTCCGAGGACGAACGTGCCGATTACGGCCGCCAGAATGACCGTGATCGCCACCATGAGGATGACGCCGATCACAGGGCTGACGGCCCGCTCGTCCGCGTTGAGTAGCTTTCTGAAGTTCATGTCTTGTTGTGTTCCCACCGTGTCACGAGCCGACCGTCGACCGCACGCGCGGTCGTGCGGGAGCCCGCGTCCCCGCCCCGAAGGGCGAGGAGCGCCGATCCCGCGAGGCCGACCTCCCACGTGCCAGTGGTTACCCTTCCGTGCGATACCTCCGCTATTAACACTTACTTCTGTTGCGGACTGTTTTGGATCCATGAGGGTAATTACTCCCTCTGAACCGCTTTCTCAGACAGCGAAAATCGACTTACGTCACCCGGTTCGTCTCTTGCACGGATCGATCATGATGATTACCCTGCCCGTCGAAAGGTATCAGTTCGACAGGAGCTCCGTTCGGCCGCGTGATCTACCTTCTCCTCGGGACTCCCCCGGAGTGATCCCTCGTCGATAAGTATCTATTGCGTGAATAGCTCGAAAAAACATATATGCGATAGAGACAGATATCCGCTGTGACACTGGAGAGTCCGGACGCGCGCGCTCGAACGGACGATTCCGGCGGGACGGGCGGCGGTCGGCGGGGGCGGACGGTCCTCGTGCTCGTCTGTCTCGTCGCCGTCGTGACGAGTTCGACGCTCCTCCCGTCGACCGGGCCGAGCGCGGGGCCTGTCGACCGCTCGCCCGGTCTCGGAGACGCCGTCGCGCCCGTCGCGGACCTGTTCGCGCGCGCGGCGGGCGGGCCGTGGTCGGGACCGGGCGTCGGTTCGCGCGCGCCGGGCGAACTCGGGGCGCTCGCCGATAGCGAGCGCCTCGCCGTCGGCGGTTCTATCGGACCCCGCGAGGGGAACGGCATCGCGACGCTCTCGCGGACGCCGCACTTCACCGTCGAGAGCCCCCGGCCGGCCTACTGGCGGTCGGCGTCCTACGCGACCTACACCGGCGGCGGATGGGAGCGCGCCGAGGACCGTCGACGGTTCGCGGGCGAGACGCCCCGGAGCGCCGACGGGACGCTCGTCCAGACGGTGACGCTGAACCGCTCGGCGACGGTCCTCCCGGCCGCGTGGCGACCGATCGACGCGGCGGTCGAGTCCGATCGCCGCCTCTACGAACGCGGCGGCGGCCTCTCCGTCGACCGGTCGCTCCCCGCCGGCGCGACGTACACCGTCGTCAGCGCGCGGCAGACGCCCGACGCGGCCGCGCTCGACGCGGCGGGGGCCGACTACCCGCGACCGATCGAGGAGCGGTACGCGCGTCTCCCGCCGTCGGTGCCCGATCGCGTGGCGTCGTTCACCGCGCGTCTCACCGCGGACGACGGGACGCCCTACCGGACGGCGACGACCGTCGAGCGGTGGCTGCGGGAGAACAGGGCGTACTCGCTGAACGCGACGCACGACCCCGACCGGGACGTCGTCGATCAGTTCCTCTTCGAGATGGAGGCGGGCTACTGCGAGTACTTCGCCGCCTCGATGACCGTCATGCTCCGGTCGCAGGGGATCCCCGCCCGCTACGTGGTCGGCTACACGCCGGGGACGCCGAACGGCGACGGGACGTACACCGTCCGCGGCATGAACGCCCACGCGTGGGTCGAGGTCTACTTCCCCGATCACGGCTGGGTGGCGTTCGATCCGACGCCGGCGGACGCCCGTCTGCGGGCCGAGCGGGAGGCGCTCGGCGACGCCGATCGGGGTCGCGGGCCCGAGGCGAACGGAACCCGCGAGGAGACGCTCCCCGGAACCGCGACGGGACTACTCCCGGTCCCCGACGGCCGAACCGCGAGCGTGGTCGCGGCCGGTCTCCTCGCGCTCGCGGGAGGGCTCCTCCTCGTCGCCTCGCGGCGTTCCCGACGCGACCGGATCCGGAGGCGGCTCCGCGCGTGGGGGAGCACGCTCCTGACCGTCCTCTCAGCCGGTCTCGCGGGCCTTCTGGTGGGTTTCGCGGTCGGAGTCGTCGATCGACTGCGCGCGTTCGACGGGCGATCGCTGGCGCGCGCGCTGGGGTGGGCGCTCCCCGTGCGAGTCGCGGACGCCGTCGATCGGATCGGCGGACGGCGACTTCTCGGACCGTCGGCTCGCCCCCCCGGTCCTGCCGCCGTCGAGGCCGGGGGCTCGACCGCCGACCGCGACGATCGGGAGGCGGTGGGGCGCGCGTGGCGACGGCTCGTCGTCGCCCTCGAACTCGATCGGTGGCGGCACCTGACGCCCGGGGAGATCGCCCGTATGGCGAAGGCGAAGCGGTACCCCGCGGACGCGGTGGACGCCCTCACGGACGCCTTCCGGGAGGTCGAATACGGCGGGCGGGATCCGTCCCCTCGGCGGGCGGCCGCGGAGACGGCGGTCGACGCGCTCCACGAGGAACGCAAGGAGCGTGAGGGCTGATGCTCCGGCGGATCGTCCGACCGGCGGCGGTGGCGTTCGGATCGGCCGGCGTCGCGCTCGCGCTCCTCGACGCGCTCGTTCCCGGCCCGCTCGCACCGACGCGAGCGGCGCTCGGGTCGTCGCCAGGCGCCCCCGGTCCGACGGCCGCGACCGCCGTCCTCGGCGTCGGCCTGGTGCTGTACGCCGCGGTGGCCGCCCGCCGCGGGGCCGCAGAACCGGCGGATCGCCCCCTGGCACCGAGCGCGCCCGCGCCCGAGGTCGCGCGGACCGACGAGGCGCTCGTCGGCGAGGGGTTCGACGAGAGCTACTGGGCGCTCCGGCGGGCGGTGACGGACCGGCGCGTCCCCTTCGAGGAGTCGCTCGACGGCCTCCGCGGCGTCCTCCGGGAGGTCGCGCGCGACCTGCTGGTCGCCTCGACCGGCGATCCGCCAGACGCCTGTCGGGAGCGTGTCGCGACCGGCGAGTGGACCGACGACCCGATCGCGGGGGCGTTCCTCGGCGACGACCGCGCCCCCGCGGTCCCGATACGCGGGCGGATGTGGGCGTGGCTCGCACCCGGTCGGGAACTCGACCGTCGCCTCGATCGCACGCTCGACGCGCTCGACGCGCTCGCGGCCGACCTCGACGGCGTCGATCCGCGCCCGGTGCGCCGGTTCGAGCGCGGGACGCTGTCGGACGAACCCGCCGGCTCGACCGGCGCGGGGGAACCGACCGACGGAGCCGGGGCGACCGACTCGGACGGCTCGAGCGTTCCGACTGAGGGCGTCGGTTCCCCCGGGGGCGGTTCGCCCGCGACGGGTCCCGCCGATGCCGACGCGACGGAGGCGGTCGGACCGTGGTGACCGCGGCGACCGAACACCCCCGCTTTCGGGGGGCGCTCGCGGGAGCGCTCTTCCTCGCGGGCGTCGGGTTCGCGACGGCGTCGCCCCCGATCGTCCTCGCGGCGGTCATCCCCCTCGCGTTCGTCCTCTACGACACCGCCGTGGGGGTTCCGGACGGGACGGTCGCTCTCTCCCGATCGTTCGACGCCGCCGAGGCGGCACCGGGCGACCTCGTGACGGTGACGCTCGCCGTCGAACACGTCGGGAGGCGGCCGCTCCCGGACGTTCGCGTGGTCGACGGCGTCCCCGACGGCCTCGCGGTCGCCGAAGGGTCCCCACGGGGCGGGCTGTCGCTGCGCCCCGGCGATCGGACGACGATCGAGTACGCCGTGCGGGCGCGTACCGGTGCGTTCACGTTCGGTCCCGCCACGGTCCGCCTCCGGAGCGTCAGCGCGGGGACCCGCGTGACCGATTCGGTCGCGGTCTCGGGCGACGCCGCCCTCCGCCTCGACCCGCGCGCGGCGGCGGTCCCGCTCGACCCGCGGACGCGATCGCTCGCCGGATCGCTGACCGGGCGAGCGACGGGCGACGGGACCGACTTCCACTCGGCGCGGGCGTACCGGCCGGGCGATCCGCTGTCCCGGATCGACTGGCGTCACTTCGCCAGGCATGGCGAACTCGCGACCCTCGAGTTCGACGAGCCGAGGGCGACGCGGGTCGTCCTCGTCGTGGACGACCGGGCGGCCGGCCGCGCGATCGCCTCCCCCGGCGGACCGAGCGGGGTCGAGCGCTGCGTTCACGCCGCGGCGCGGATCGCCGCGACGGTCCGCCGGTCCGACGCCCGCCTCGGTCTCGCCGTGATCTCCCCGCCCGACGCGGGCGGCGTCGCGTGGGTCCCCCCGTCGAGCGGTCGCGGAGCGGCCGCGACGATCGACGCGGCGCTCGCCGCCATCCCGGACGGCGAACCGTCCGACGCTGCGGGCGTCGTGTCGCTCTCCGCGGGGCCGGCCTCGACCGACCCGTCCGTCGGGGAGCGCGTCGACCGCCTCGCTCGACACCTCCCGTCGGACGCGCGGGTGATCGCCGTCTCGCCGCTGCTCGACGACGGTGCGACGACTCTCTGTGAGCGGTTGCACCGCCACGGCCACCCGACGACGGTCGTCTCGCCGGACGTGGTGTCCGGGACCTCGCCGGGACGGCGGGTCGCCCGGCACCGCCGCACCCTCCGGGTCGGCGCGCTGCGCGCACGCGGCTGTACCGTCGTCGTCTGGCCCGCGGCAGGATCGCTGGAACTCGCGTTCGCGACCGCCTCCTCCTCCGCCCGGACGGCATGACGCGGGACGACGCCGCGCCGATCAGGGGGTCGCCCCGCCCGCACGACCCTTCGTTCGTCCCGTCGCGAATCGGCGCGACCGCGCTCGCGGCGCTGACCCTCCTGACCGCGCTCTGGTACGCTACCCTCGTCGGCGCTATCATCGCCCTCGGATGTGCGATCGCCGGGAGCCTCCTGCTCGCGGTCGCCGCGGTGGCGCTCCGCGACGACGATCCGCACCGGGTCGCCCTCGGCAGCCTGGCCGGGGTCGTCGCGCCGGCGCTCGTCCTCTACGGGGTGTCGAGGCCCCTCTCGCCGTCCCCGTCGTCCCCGCCGCCCGTCGGCACGGCGGCGCTCGTGGCGGTGCTGGCGCTCGCGGTGTTCGCCGCGAGCGCGACGGTGCCCGCCGCCGTCGGTTACCGACGGCTGTGGACCGCGGCGAACGCGCTCGGACGGTCGCTCGTGCCGCCCTCTGTCCTGCTCATCGCCGAGGTGGGCGTCGCCGCCGTCGCGCTCGCGCCGGGCGTCGGCCGCGCCCTCGACGCGGCCGGCGACGCCCTCGGATCGCTGCTGCTCCCGTCCGGTTCGGTCGCCGTCGGCTCGTTCCTGATCGTGACGGGGGCGGCACAGGTCGCCACCCGCCGCGCCGTGCGGCGGCTCCCGCTCGCCGCGCTCGCGCCGGACGCCCGCCGCCGGGGCGTCCGTGAGGCCGGAGAGCGGGTGGTGCACGCCTGCCGGTTCGGCCCGCTCTCGCTGGTCTGTGGCCTCCTCGTCGGCGCGTTCGAGGTCGCCGGGTCGCTTCCCCTCGCCTATCGGGCGCTCCCGTCACCCGTACGGGGTGCGCTGGTGGCGCTCACGACCGCGCCCGCGATCCGGTGGCCGTCGCTGGCGTGGCTCGCACTCGCCCTGACGGTGATCGTCGTCGCCCGCGCGATTCGAGAGGCGAGCCGCCTCCGCCCCGCCGGCCTCGTCGGGGCGCTCGCCCCGATGACCGGCGGCGCGGTCGCGACGGCCGGTTTCCTCGCCGTCGGGGGCGCGTCGCTCGTCGAACGGCTCGACCGGACGCCGGTCGCGGGCGACTTCGCGGCGTTCGTCGCGGCGATGTTCGGCGGGCCGACCCTCGCCCTGATGGCGGCGTTCCTGGCACTGTCCGCGGCGTACGGCCTCGTCGTCGCCCTCCCGCTGCTCGCGGGCCTGCTTGCCGTCCCCGACCGGGTCGCCGGACCCGCCCTCGCGAGCGGGGCGCTCCTGGTCGCCGCCGCGCTCGTCGCCGCAGTCCACGGCGAGACGCTCGCGCTGTTCGTCGGGGTGGCCGTCGCGATGCTGGTCTGGGACGCGGGGGAGTTCGCCACGTCGCTGGCGGAGGATCTCGGCGGCGCGCGGACGCTTCGCCCGCCGGAGTTCGTCCACGGCGCGGCGAGCGCCGCCGTGGCGGTCGTCTCGGTCGTCGCGGCGGCGACGCTGACCGCCCTGATCGGCGGCGGAGGAGGGGAGACGTCCTCGTCGGTTCTCCCGGTCGCGCTCGTCGGCCTCGCCCTCCTGGTGGCCGCGCTGCGCGGGTCGCTTCGCGGCGATTGAGGCCGCGACGGTCGCGCTCGGAGCGGACGTTCAGCGGCTCGTGACGGCGGGTACCTCGAGGTCGTCGAGGAGGTCACCGACGACCGCGGCACCGTCGTCGCCGCGGACCGTCGCCTCGGGGGCTAACGCGAGTCGGTGCCGGAGAACGGGCACCGCGAGGCGCTTTACGTCGTCCGGGACGGCGTAGTCGCGCCCGCGGATCGTCGCCCGCGCTCGGGTCGCCTCGAAGAGCCGCTGCACCCCGCGCGGCGAGACGCCGATCTCGACGCGGCCGTCAGTCCGGGTGGCGCGCGCGAGGTCGACGATGTACTCCCGGATCCGACCCTCGACGGTCACCGACTCGGGGTGCCGGAGGAGCGCGGACAGGGTTGATCCGTCCACGACCCGTTCGACGGTCGCGCTCGGCGTGGTTCGGTTGGCGCGTCGCTCCAGCAGTTCGAGTTCGCCGTCGCGGTCGGGGTATCCCATCGACGCCGTGAGCACGAAGCGGTCCCGCTGGGCCTCGGGGAGGGGGAAGGTGCCGGCCTGCTCGACGGGGTTGGCCGTCGCGACGACGAAGAAGGGCTCGGGCAGCGCGCGCGTCTCACCGTCGACGGTCACCTGCCCCTCCTCCATCGCTTCGAGCAGCGCCGACTGGGTCTTGGGGGGCGCGCGGTTGACCTCGTCGGCGAGCACCACGTTCCCGAAGATCGGCCCCCGCTGGAACTCGAACTCGCGCGCCCGTTCGTCGAAGACGTGCGAGCCGGTGACGTCGGCGGGCAGGAGGTCGGGGGTGAACTGGATCCGCGAGAACGACAGACCGAGCGCCTCGGCGAACAGGCGGGCGGTGAGCGTCTTCCCGGTTCCCGGCACGTCCTCGATCAGCACGTGTCCGCCGGCGACGACGCCGGTCAGCACCGTCTCCAGGAACTCGCGCTCGGCGACGACCGCCTCCCGGATCGTATCGACGAAGTCGGTACAGATCGACTCGAACCGATCCGGGGACGGCGAGGGAGGCGACGATGGAGACGACATTCGATTGTACTGATTACGTGAGTTATCCTATATCAAATATTCGCACCGATCGACGGTAACGTTGATTTTCGCCCGCGGTAACCTCTCGGCGGGAATGAAGAACGGTAAACTGGACGACGTCGACAGACGGATCCTCTACGAACTGCAACGGGACGCGCGTCGCACCTCCTCGGGGGACATCGCGAAGGAGATCGACATCTCGGCGAGCACGGTTCGAAACCGCATCCAGCGACTCGAAGCCGCGGGGATCATCCGCGGTTATCACATCGACATCGACTACGAGCGGGCGGGCTACCCGCTGTACACGAAACTCATCTGTACCGCCCCCATCGACGAGCGCGAGCAACTCGCCAAGCGCGCGCTCGAGGTTCCGGGCGTCGCCGCCGTCAGGGAGGTCATGACCGGCGACGAGAACGTCTACATCAACGCGGTGGGGGAGGACCACGACGACCTGAGCCGCATCGGGCGCGAACTGAGCGCCCTCGGCCTCCGCATCACCGAGGAGGAACTCATCAGGAACGAGTACGTCTGCCCGTACCACGGTTTTCTGGGCCAGGAGCGCCAGGACTGAGTCCCGTTCACTCCCGATCGGCGCACGGACGCGGCGGATTACATCACCGGGATCCAGGACAATCCAGCAAAATAATCGTTCATAATTCACGTACCGATCGAGTCACCGCCATTCTTATAACGTTTTGATTCCTATCCGTGAGGGTACAGGGTAGTACGAAGGCCCCGAGCCTCGCCGGGCGGAGCGGGGCGAACTACAGCCACGACATGACCGTACTGATCATCGGTGACGACGCGATCAACCGCGCACTCGCGGGGCGACTCGACCGTTGCGGGCACCGAACGGTGCTCGTGGGCACCGACGCCGACGCGATCGAGGCGGCGCGCGCCGCCGGGCTGACCGCGCACCGCCTGGACGTGACCGACGCCGAGGCGCTCCGATCGGCGTCGCTCGACGACGTCGCGACGGCCATCGTCTCGACCGACGCTGACAGCGTCAACCTGCTCGCCGCCCAGACGCTCGTCAAGTACGTCGACCGGGTGGTGGTCAGGATCAACGATCCGCGAAACGAGGCGGCGTTCGAGGGGCTGAACGTGGATCGCGTCTGCACCACCACCACGCTCGCTGACGCACTCGCCGAGACGGTCGAACGACCAGTAGCACGATAACTCGATACCATGATGAGAACGAAACGGAGAGCGACCGCGACGCGAACAGCGCCGGCGTCACCGACGCCGCGAACGACGACCGCGATCGTCCCGGACGAGGTCAACGGATGGTAGCGGGCGGCGGAGAGATCGACATCCTGAACCTCCTCTTCGTGCTCGTCGTGGCCTGGACGTTCGGTGCCGCGGCCGAGCGCGTCGGCTACCCGGCGATGATGGGCGAACTGTTCGCCGGCGTCGTGTTCGGTCCGGCGATACTGGGACTGCTCCAACCCTCGGAGACGCTCGACGTGCTCGCGGAACTCGGCGTCTTCCTCCTGATGGTGTACGTCGGCATGGAGGTCGATCTCGACGACCTGTTCGAACTGGGGCCGCAGGCGCTCGTCGTCGCGTTCGGCGCGTTCGTCATCCCGTTCGGGCTGGGCTACGGCGCGGGGCTGATCATCGGCGTGTCGACCGGCGGCGCGCTCTTTCTCGGCCTCGCGATGGCGGCGACGTCGCTCGCGACGAAGTCCCGCATCCTCGTCGACCTCGACATCCTCGACACGCGGATCGCCAAGATACTGCTCGGCGGCGCGCTCGCCTCCGACGTGGGCGTGCTCGTCGCGTTCGCCGCCGTTCTCGGGTTCGTTCAGGCCGGCGTGATCGACGCGACGGCGATCGCCGTCACCCTGCTGGAGGCGGTCGCGTTCTTCGCCGCGACGCTGTTCATCGGGTACCGCTTCCTGCCCCACGTCTGGGAGCAGTTCGATACGCTGCGCCAGCGCTACGGCTTCGTCGACAAGACGACGGCGTTCTCCATCGCGCTGCTGGTCTCGCTCGTGTTCGCCGGGCTCGCCGACCTCGCCGGGCTGCACATGATCATCGGCGGGTTCGTCGCCGGGATGTTCCTCCGGCAGGCCGACCTCCACGAGTCGCTCTACCGGCACATGCACGACGTCATCTACGACCTGGCGATCGGCTTCTTCGCGCCCATCTTCTTCGTCACCGTGGCGTTCGAAATATCGCTCGACATCTTCACGCAGAACGCGGGGCTGCTCGCGCTGCTGGTCGCAGTCGCCTTCGTCGGCAAGATCGTCGGCTCGTGGCTCTTCTCGCTCCCGACGAACCTCACCTCCCGAGAGGGGGTGGTCATCGGCTTCGGGATGAACGGCCGGGGGACCGTCGAGATCATCATCGCCTCCATCGGCCTCTCGAACGGCATCATCAGCCAGGACCTGTTCTCGGTCCTGGTCTTCCTCGCCATGTTCACGACGGCGATGGTCCCGATGACGGTGAAGTGGGGGGTCGACTGGCTCAGCGCGGCGGGGGAACTCGTCTACATGGACGACTCGCCCGTCGAGACGGAGGCAAGGAGCTGACGCTCACTCGACGACGGCCGCCTCAAGCACTTCGAGCGGGTGGCGGATCTCGTAGCCGGTTCCGTGCTCCATCTGCATCGCGCAGGTGGGACACTCCGTCATGCCGACGCTCGACTCGACGGCCTCCATGTGCTCGAACATCTCCTCGCCGATCGCCATCGAGACGTCGTAGTTCTCCCCCTTCCAGCCGTAGGTGCCGCTGATCCCGGAACAGGAGTCTCCCACGTCGGTCACGTCGACGCCGTCGAGGTCGGCGAACACCTCGCGGGACTGGTTCGCGAGCCCCTGGTTGCGGGCGTGGCAGGGCGCGTGGTAGGCGAATTCCCCGAGCGACACCGCCGAGTCGGCGAGCGCCGAGGGGAGGTCCTCGTGGATGCGGAGGTACTCGACCGCGTCGTAGGTGTGGGCGGCGACGGCGTCGGTCCCCTCGAAGTCGAACAGTTCCGGGTACTCCTTCCGGAGGGCCATCGAACAGGAGGTACAGGAGCAGACCACGTCGTAGCCCTCCTCGATCAGTTCGCGGAAGGTCTCGACGTTGAACCGCGCGGCCCGCCGGGCGTCGTCCATCATCCCGTTCGCGAACATGGGGGTGCCGGAGCAGCGCTGATCGGGGACGGCCACCTCGTACCCGAAGTGCTCGTACACCCGGACGAGGGCCTTCGCGACCTCGGGGGTGTTGTAGTTCGCGTAGTCGCCGTGGAAATACGCGACGCGCTTGCGGTCCTCGTCGCCGCGCTCTGCTCGCGTCCGCTCACGGCTACGCCGTTCGCCCTGTCCGAGGCGGCGCAGCCGCCTCGCTTCCTGCGCTCGCGCTTTCGAGGCGTCGTCGCCGCCTCGCTCGTCCCACCACTCGCGGAACGTCTCGGTGGCGAACGCCGGAAACTCGCGCTCCGACGTGATGCCGAGCACGCGCTCGTTCACCAGCTTCGTGATCCCGAGGCCCATCACGAGGTTGGTGAGCCGCGGCACGCGCGAGCCGAGCCGCGCGAGCGTGCCGTAGTTGGCGAGGATCCGGTCGCGCAGGTAGGTGAGCGAGAGGCCCTGCTCCTCGACGTACTTCGCGCGCGCCGTGTTGTGCATCTGGCTCAGCGGGACGCCCGAGGGACACGCCGAGTCACAGCGCATGCAGTTCGAGCACTGCTTGATCGAGGCGTCCACCTCCACGTCCTCCTTGCGCGTCAGCCGCCACTGCTCCGGCCCCTGGAACTTCGGGCCGGGGAAGGTGTCGTCCACCTCCGCGACCGGGCACGAGACGTCACAGCTGGAGCACTTGTAACAGTCGTCCGTGCCCGGCCGGAGGTCCATCTCCTCGGCCTCCGGGAACACCTGTACGGGGTACTCGTCGTCGAAGGCGTCGTCGGTTCGGTCCGTCGCGTCGCTGGGGTCTACTGAGTCGCTCATGTGGTCCTCTCCGTGGTCTCTCCCGCGATCGTTCCGGCCCGGACGCCCGTGGCGAGCGAGACGCCGCTGCCGGAGCACTCCGCGGCGAAGTCGTAGCCTCCGAGGACCGCGCCCGCGGCCCGGAGGTTCTCGTAGTGCGGGTCGTCGGTCGCGTCGAGGGGGCGGAGGTCGCGGTCCACGCGCACGCCGAAGCGGGCGAAGGGGTGGGCGTCGAACGTCCGGTCCTCGAACCAGTCGTAGCGGTCGTCGGGGTGGGGGACGCGACAGCCGAAGACGGCCTCGCGGACGCCCCCGCGATCGGAGCCGATGCCCTTGCCGACCAGCCCGCCGGTGGCGAGTACGTACTGGTCGGCGCGGTAGGGCACCACCCGCCGCTCGTGGCGCACCCGGACGGCCTCGATCCGATCCCCGTCGGCCTCGTGGTCGACGACCGGGACGCCGTTGGTGGCGCGCACGCACGCCTCGTCGGCGGCGGCGTAGAGGCGCTCGGCGAGGCGGATCCCGGGGAGGCTCGGCGGCCCCATCGGCACCTCGAACACCGCGGCGTCGAGGAGCCGTTCGAGCGCCCGGCGCACCTCCTCGGGACGGTCGTGGCCGAGGAGCGCCGGGAAGCCGACGCGCTCGGCGTCCCCGAGGTGGGGTCGGACGAGCTCCGCGAGCGCGGTTCGGGCGGCGACCCGCGACCCCTCGTGCTCGACGAGCGCGTTCTCGTCGAGCGCGCGCGCGAGGCGCGTGACCGCGGCGTCGTCCCGGAAGTCGCCCGGGAAGGGGAGGGTCGCGCCCCGTACCTCGAAGGGGACGCCCGCGGCCCGGAGGTGATCGGCGGCGTAGCCCGCCGAGAAGTCCGTCACCGTCTCGAAGCCGACGAGCAGCGCCTCGCGGTCGTCGCTGGCGAGGCCCGCGGCGACGCCGGCGGGGTAGCGGGCGGTCGGCTTGATCGCGCCGCCGTGGGTCGGCACCAGCGCGTTGCGGTCGGTGTGGCCGCCCCGGTAGGAGTCGCCCGCGAGGTCGTCGAAGAGGGCGAGCCCCTCGCGGACGCCCTCGCTCCCGAGGCGCGCGTAGGGGTGGGGGTGGTCCTCCGGGAGGGCGTCGATGGCCTCGAACGGGTCGGCGAGCGGGTCGGGGTCCTCCCCGTCCGGCGCGTAGCCGAGTACGTCGATCAGCCCGGAGGCCTGCCGGAGCGTGCTCTCCTTGTGCGAGACGAGCCGCGTGCGCGCGCCGGTCCGCGCGGCGGCGATGGCGGCGGTCACCCCGGCCAGCCCGCCGCCGACGACGAGGACGTCGTCCTCAATCGCCATGCTCGCCCCCGTCGAAGGCGGCGAAGTCCACCCGTCGATCGGTCCGCGCCGGATCGCGGTCGCGGTTCATCGTCGCCGCGTGGAGCGCGTGGTTGAGCATCGCCTGCGAGAGCTGCTCGCCCCACAGCGCGTGTCGCTCGCCCTTGTAGCGCTCCCGGTAGAGGTCGTCGAACGCGGCGGTGACGGTCGCCTCGTCGTACTCCGGGTGGAGTTCGAACGCCATCCGGTGGGCGCAGAAGCCGCCCTGGCAGTTGCCCATCGAGGCGCGGGTGCGGATGCGCGCGGCGTTGAGGTCCGAGCCGGACTGGGAGATGGCGTCGCGTAACTCGGCGCGAGTGACCGCCTCGCAGTCGCAGAGCACGGGGTTCGGCTCGCCGGTGCGAAGGACCTCGTCGGCGCGGCTGCCGAGGCGCTGGACGCTCCGGCGGCCGATCGGCGACCGGAGGCCGAAGTCCGCCATGTAGTCCCGGAGGACGGAGAAGTCCTCGCTCCCGGGGAGGGGGACCTCCGCGGTTCGGCAGGGGGCGGAGACGCCGAGCTTCTCGCAGACGTGGTCGGTGATCGACTCGGCCATCATCCGGTAGGTGGTGAACTTCCCGCCGACGATGGAGGTGAACCCGGGGAGGTCGTCGCGCTCGTCGTGGTCGAGCAGGAAGTAGTCGCGAGTGATGTCCGTCGGGTCGGCCGTCCCGGTCCCCGGCGGTTCGTACAGCGGGCGGACGCCCCAGAACGAGCGCACCGTCCGCGACTCCGCGAGGATCGGGACCAGCTTCGACAGCTCGTCGATGAGGAGGTCCACCTCCCACCCCTCCTCGGGGTAGTCCTCGGGGTCCGCGACCTCCTCGTCGGTCGTCCCGAGGATGGCGGTCGTCTCGTGGGGGACGACGATGTCGGCGTCGCCCTTTGGCCGGCAGCGGTTGACCACGCGGTCGACCTGCCGGCAGTTCATCACGACCATCGCGCCCTTCGACGGGCGCACCTCGACGTCGACGCCCGCGAGCGCGCCGACGCGGCCGGCCCACGCGCCGGTCGCGTTGACGACGTGCTCGGCGTAGATCTCCTCGGTCGAGCCGGGGGTCCCCTCGCCGTGCCCGCCCGGGCCGTCGCCGTGGCGCACGCGGACGCCGACGACGCGGTCCCCCGGGCTCGCCGACGGCGTCCCGGAGGCGCGTCGTCCGCCGCCCTCGACGAGCACGTCAGTCACCGCCGCGTGCGTCTCGACGCGCGCGCCGAACTCGATCGCGCTCGCGGCGTTCGCCACGCAGAGGCGGAACGGGTCCACAGCGCCGTCGGGGACGCGGATCGCCCGCGTCACGTCCGGCGAGAGGTACGGCTCCTCGCGCCGGATCGTCTCGCCGTCGACTACCTCGGCGGGGATGTCGCAGGCGCGACAGCCGGCGAGCTTCTCCTCGAAGTAGTCGTCCGGGTCGCCCTCCAGCTGGACGAAGTAGCCGCCGGTCATCTCGACGCAGTGGCTCGCGATCTCCCGGAGGACGCGGTTCTCCTCGATGCACTCGCGCGCGCTCTTCCGATCCGAGACGGCGTAGCGCCCCCCGCTGTGCAGCAGGCCGTGCATCCGGCCCGTCGTTCCGTGGGTGAGGTTCCCCTTCTCCACGAGCGTGACGTCGACGCCGCGCATCGCGAGGTCTCTCGCGATACCGCACCCGGTCGATCCCCCGCCGATAACTATGACCGCTGTCTCCGACGCCATCGGTTACTGCCCGAAGGAGGGCCGGGGTGTACTTTATTTTATCGCGACTGCGGCTTCGTCGGTAAAGATATGTGTCCGAACCCGGACCGGTCGGATTGTGGACGTGAGCTATCCGACAGATCGCCCGTATCAGGCCGTATCTGTCGGCGGCCGTGAGGAAGATTTATAACGATATTCAATATTGTTTACCATCGTAGACCGTGCGGCGATAAATAATCGATCGTCGCACCGGGGGCGAGCGGCGTCACGGTCCGCCGCGGCGCTTCTACGGAGGTGACCCACAGTGCAAGACGAGACATACATCGGTGCCATCGACCAGGGGACGACCGGAACGCGGTTCATGGTCTTCGACCACGGCGGCAGGGTCGTCGCGAACGCCTACGAGACGCACGAACAGATCTACCCGGAACCGGGCTGGGTCGAACACGACCCGGTCGAGATATGGGAGAACACGAAGACGGTCGTCACGCGGGCGCTCGCGGAGGCGGGCCTCGAAGCCGACCAGCTCGCCGCGCTCGGCATCACCAACCAGCGCGAGACGACGCTCCTCTGGGACGCCGAAACCGGCCACCCCGTCCACAACGCCATCGTCTGGCAGGACCGCCGGACGACCGACCGCGTCGAGGAGCTCCAGGAGGCGGGCATGGCCGGCACCATCCGCGAGAAGACCGGACTGGAGGTCGACGCCTACTTCTCCGCGACGAAGGCCGAGTGGCTGCTCGACAACGCCGACCCCATCAAGCTTCAGCGCGCCCGTCCCGAGGACGTGCGCGACCGCGCGGAGGCGGGGGAGATCCGCTTCGGGACGATCGACGCGTGGCTCATCGACAAGCTCACCGGGAACCACGTCACCGACGTGACGAACGCCTCCCGGACGATGCTGTACAACATCCACGACATGGAGTGGGACGAGGAGCTCCTCTCGGAGTTCGGCGTCCCCGCGGCCACGCTGCCCGAGGTGCGCCCGTCGAGCGACGCCGACTACTACGGCCACACCGACCCAAACGGCTTCCTCGACGCGGAGATCCCCGTCGCGGGCGCGCTCGGCGACCAGCAGGCCGCCCTGTTCGGCCAGACCTGCTTCGACGCCGGAACGGCGAAGAACACCTACGGGACGGGCTCGTTCTTCCTGATGAACACCGGCGACGAGCCCGTCGAGAGCGACCACGGACTGCTGACCACCGTCGGTTTCCAGCGCTCGGGCGAACCCGTCCAGTACGCGCTTGAGGGGGCCATCTTCATCACCGGCGCGGCGATCCAGTGGCTCGAGGACATCGAACTCATCGACAACCCGGCCGAGACGGAGACGCTCGCCCGGAGCGTCGACTCGACCGACGGCGTCTACCTCGTCCCCGCGTTCACGGGCCTCGGCGCACCCCACTGGGACGGCCGCGCCCGCGGCACCGTCGTGGGGCTGACCCGCGGCACCCGCAAGGAGCACCTCGTCCGCGCGACGCTCGAGTCCATCGCGTACCAGACCCGCGACGTCGCGGAGGCGATGGAGGCCGACTCCGGCATCGAGATGGGGACGCTCCGCGTCGACGGCGGTGCCGTGAAGAACAACTTCCTCTGTCAGCTCCAGTCCGACATCGTCGGGACCGACATCGTCCGCCCCGAGGTGGACGAGACGACGGCGCTCGGGGCCGCCTACGCCGCCGGCCTCGCGGTCGGCTACTGGGAGACCGTGGACGAACTGCGGGACAACTGGCAGATCGACCGCGAGTTCACCCCGGAGATGGCCGCGGCGGAAGCGGACGGCCTGCACGCCCGCTGGATGGACGCGGTGGACTGCTCGCGCGGCTGGGCGACCGACGGGGGTGACTGAATGGCGCAGATCGACCTCTCGGGGCTCTGGGCGCTGGAGATGCTCATCGCGGCGTTCGCCGGCGGCGCGTTCGGCGCGGCGCTCGGCGCGCTCCCCGCGTTCATCTTCACGGGGTTCATGGTCATCGCGGGGGAGGCGGCCAACATCCTCGGTAAGGCCGTCGCCGACGTCGGCGGCCTCGACCCCGCCGAACTCGAGGCCGTCGGCATCACCGGCTCGATCGCGTTCGGCCCCGTCTTCGGTCCCCACATCAGCTTCGCGGCGGGCGCTGCGGCGACCGCCTACGCCGCCCGCAAGGGGTACATCGACGACCCCGGCTTCGACTACCACCCCGCGAAGGACATCCCCTACGCGCTCGGGACGAAGCCGGACGTGCTCGCGGTCGGCGGGATCTTCGGGATCGTCGGCTACTGGATCGCCACGCTCTCCGGCGCGCTCTCGCTCCCGTGGGACCCCATCGCGATGGGCGTCGTCCTCTCGGCGCTCGTCCACCGCGTCGCCTTCGGCTACCCCATCATCGGGGACACCTCGCAGGGACTGCTGAACATGAAGCCGTTCGAGCGGGAGGAGCTTCGCGTCATGGGCGAGCACGCCACCGACGGCGGAGCCGAGAACTCGCGGCTGCTCGTCGAGCCGTGGCTCCCCCACCAGTACAAGTGGCCGAACGTGGCCGCGATCGGCGCGGTCGTCGGGGTGCTCGCCGCGTACACCGCCTACGTGACCGAGAGTCCGTTCCTCGCGTTCGGCATCAGCGCGGCGAGCCTCGTCTTTCTCAACCTCGGGGTGGCGAACATCCCCGTCACGCACCACATGTCGCTCCCCGCGAGCACGGCGGCGCTGGCGCTCGTCCCGCAGGGGACGCCCATCGCGGAGGTGTCGATGGTTACCGTCCTCGTCGTCGGCGCGGCCTTCGGGCTGATCTGCGCGCTGTTCGGCGAGCTGTTCCAGCGCGTCTTCTACGCGCACGGCGACACCCACTGGGACCCGCCCGCGGCCGGCATCGTCTTCGGGACGTTCCTCGTCGCGGTGCTCGCGATACTCGGCGTCTTCCCGCAGAGCGTCTGGGTGCCGCTGCCCTGACCCCTGACGCCGCGCGGCTGACGGGCCGGACGCCCGGTGCCGTCACCCCGCGCGATCGATCTCACCACACCTACCGTAGATGGACTTCGAGGAACGCATCCTGAGACGACAGCGGACCAACGGGGACGCCCGACTCGTGCGCGACGACGACGCGGTGAACCCGCTCGCGCACCTCGACGAACCGGTCGGTCGCGGCCCCGTCCTCGAGCGACTGCTCGACGCCGTCGCCCCCATCTTCGAGGACGGACTCCCGGCCGACAGCTACCTCTGGGGGCCGGCGGGAAGCGGGAAGTCGGCGCTCGTCACCGCGCTCGTCGATCACCTCTCGCGGCTCGTCGTCGGGGGGCACCGGGCGATCTACACGACGACCCGAGGCGGCGCGGCCGCGCCGTCGCTCGCCGTCGAGTACGTGGACGCCCGCGAGGCCAACAGCGCGTTCGGGCTCTACTACGCGGTGCTCGACGCGCTCTCCGACGACCCCATCCCGCGCGGCGGCGTCCGAACCGACGCACTCAGGGAGCGCCTCGACGAGTGGCTCTCCCGGCGGAACCGGCGCGTCCTCGTCGTCGTCGATCACGTCGGCGAACCCGAGACGTACCCGGCGTCGTTCGCGACCGAGCAGTTCGCCCCGATCTCCGGGTCGGTTGCGACCGTCTGCGTCGGACGGGAGCCCCCCGACGACGGGTGGGACCCCGGACGGGTCGTCGAGGTGCCGGCGTACGACCGGCACGCACTGGAGGACGTCCTGACGGCGCGCGCCTCCCGCGGACTGGCCGCGCGCGCGGTCCGCCACGAACAGCTCGCCTGCATCGCGTCGTGGGGCGACGGGAACGCCCACGACGCGCTCTGTGCGCTGTTCTGCGCGGTCGACGCCGCGCTGGCGGCGGGGGCGGATCGCCTGGACGACGACCACGTCGAGGCCGGGATGGCGGCGGTGCCGCGCGGCGGCGTCCCCATCGGCCGCGTCCTCGCGCTCTCCGACGCCCGGCGGATCGTCCTCAGGCACCTCGTGACGCTCGACGCCGAACAGCGGACGTCGGTCGGGGTCACCGCGGAGGCGATCGCGGCCGCCCCCGACGTGGCGCTCTCCGTCGGGACCGTCACGCGGGTGCTGTACGAACTCGCCGAGGACGGCATCCTCGACCGCGTCGCGGTCGCGGCGGACTCCGGCCGGGGGCGGCCGCCGAGCCGCCTCGAACCGCGGTTCTCGACGCTCGCGTTCCGGCGACTGTACGACGCGGCGTGAACCGACGCCCCGTCCGGTGCAGTTAAGCGCGTTTCGAACGAGGGTGCACGCGACAGCGATGTACGAACGGATTCTCTTCCCGACGGACGGAAGCGAGGGGGCGGACGACGCGCTCGACTACGCGCTCTCGCTCGCCGAACTGTCCGACGCGACGGTCCACGTGCTCTACGTCGCCGACACGAACCGCGACAGCCTGACGGTCCTCGGCGGCGAGGTGGTCGACGCCCTCGAGGAGGAGGGCGAGCGCGTCGTCGGCGAGACGGTCGAGACGGTCCGGGCGCGGGGCGTCTCCGCCGTCGGCGAGGTGGTACAGGGCGAACCCCACCCCTCGATACTCGACTACGCCGACGACGAGGGCGTCGACCTGATCGTGATGGCGACCCACGGGCGGCGCGGACTCGACCGCTACCTCCTCGGGAGCGTCACCGAGAAGGTCGTCCGGACGGCGTCGGTGCCCGTGCTGACGGTCCGGATGGACGAGGAGTAGCGGGTCGGGGACGCGTTCTCGGAAACACCCGCCGGATGCATCGCTACTTTATCGTACTCGTGAGTAACGAGGGCCGAACGCGGATCGAGGTGCGGCGGGAGGCCGGAGTCGAACGAACGTCCCCGTCCGCCGCGCGTCGCCCGCGCTCTGTTTATGAGCTTCGGAACGCACTCCACGGCGCTGTTACAGTCCGGCGACCTGATCCCCGACAGTCCGGCGGCGGCCGTCGAGACGTACGGCGGCCTCATCGGCGACGTCGTCGCGTTCGTCGCCGCCTTCGTCGTCGTCTACCTCCTCGGTCGCCTCCTGCTCGTCCCGCTGACCAACCGCGCGATGCGCGCCCGCGACTTCGATCCCACGATCCGAAGCCTCGCGGAGAACGTCGTCGGCGTCGGCGTCCTGTTCGCGGCGATCGCGGTCGCGTTCACCGTCGCGGGGTTCGGGGTGTTCCTCGCGGCGTTCGCGACCGTCGGCGGCGCGCTGGCGCTGGCGCTCGGCTTTGCCGCCCAGGACCTGCTCAGCAACTTCGTCGCCGGGGTCTTCATCCTGAAGGACCGGCCGTTCGAGATCGGCGACTGGATCGAGTGGAACGGCATGGAGGGCGTCGTCGAGGACATCGACCTGCGCGTGACGCGCGTGCGGACCTTCGACAACGAGCGGATCACCGTCCCGAACTCCGAACTGGCGAACAACGCCCTCACGAACCCGGTCGCGTACGACACGCTCCGGCGGACGTTCGTCTTCGGCATCGGCTACGACGACGACATCGGCCGCGCGACGCGGGCCATCCTGGAGGAGGCGGCGGCGGTCGAGGGCGTCCTCGACGACCCGGAGCCGTCGGTTCGCGTCACCGAACTGGGCGACTCGGCCGTCGGCCTCCAGGCGCGCTTCTGGATCGCCGATCCCTCCCGCGGCGACCTCGTGGGGGTGCAGTCCGACTTCGTCCGGGCGGTGAAGGAGCGCCTCGACGCCGAGGGGATCGACATGCCGTACCCCCATCGCGAACTCACCGGCAGCATCGACGTGGGCGGGGTGATCGAACAGGAATCAGCCGCACGCGCGAACGACTAAGAGCGAGAGCGACCGGGCCGCGTCAGTCGTCGGGAGCGTCGGTCGGCGGCCGGTAGGTGCGAGGCGTCTCGAGGACGGCCGCTCCGTCAGTACCCGACCGCGAGACCGTCCTTGCGCGGCTCGGTCGCCCCCGAGAGGATCCCCTCCTCGTTGCGGACGATCTGCGCCCCGCCGAACTGCGAGGCCGGAAGGGTCCGCACGTCGTGGCCCTTCCGGACGAGCTTCGGCGCGATGCCGTCGGCGACGCGCTCCTCGAGCGCGAGCGTGTCGTCCTCGCGGTAGCGCCACCGCGGTTCGTCGAGTGCCGCCTGCAGCGAGAGGTCGTAGTCCACGAGGTTCGAGATCACCTGTACGTGGCCCTGGGGCTGCATGTAGCCGCCCATGACGCCGAAGGCCGCCCAGTCGTCGTCGCCGAAGCGGGCGAGGCCGGGGATGAGCGTGTGGAACGGACGCTTGCCCGGCGCGAGGCGGTTGGGATGGTCCGCGTCGAGCGAGAACGACGCGCCGCGGTTCTGGAGCGCGATGCCCGTGTCGCCGGCGACGAGACCGCTCCCGAAGCCCGCGAACCGGGAGTTGATGTAGGAGACGACGTTGCCCTCGTCGTCGGCGACGCACAGGAGCACCGTGTCCGCGTCCTCGGCGCGCGCCCCGGGGACGCCGAAGGAGGCGTCAGCGAGCCCCTCGCCGTCGAGTTCGCGCGCGCGCCGCCGGGCGTACTCCATCGAGCCGAGTGGAGGGATCTCCTCGTAGTCGGGGTCGGTGATGTAGTGGTGGCCGTCGTGGAAGGCGAGCTTCGTCGCCTCGGCGAACTCGTGGACGCGCTCGGGGGAGTGAAGCGGGTGTCGGGCGGCGTCGCGCACCCCCGCGATGTTGAGCGCCTCGAGGACGACGAGCCCCTGGTTGTTCGGCGGGAGCTCATACACCTCCGCGCCGTTGTACGTCGTGCTCACGGGATCGAGCAGCTCCGGTTCGAACGACGCGAGGTCGTCCGCGGCGAGGAGGCCGCCCTTGGCCCGCACCTCGGTGACGATCCGCTCGGCGATGTCGCCCTCGTAGACGACGTCCGCGCCCTCGTCGGCGACGCGCCGGAGCGACCGCCCGAGGTCCGGGAGGCGGACGCGCTCGCCGACCGTCGGCGCGCGACCGCCCGGGAGGTAGGCCTCGCGGGCGTGCTCGTCGGCGAACAGCTCCTCGCCGTGACGCCACTGGGCGGCGACGACCTCGGTGACGGGGTACCCCTCGGTCGCGTACCGGATCGCGGGCGCGAGCACCTCCTCCATCGAGAGGCGGCCGAACCGCTCGACGGTCAGTTCCCAGCCGCGGGCGGTGCCGGGGACGGTGACGGTGTGCGCGCCGCGCTCGGGCATCGTCGCGTCCGCGTGATCGACGCCCGCCTCCGCTGCGACCGCCTCCCGGACGCGCTCGCGGGTCGCGGCGGCGGGCGCGCCGCCGCAGCTGCGCATCGCGCCGACGTCGTCGTCCGCCGTCCGGTAGAGTGCGAACACGTCCCCGCCGAGGCCCGTGCTCGTGGGTTCGACGACGTTCAGCGCCGCCGCGGTGGCGACGGCCGCGTCGAACGCGTTCCCCCCACGCTGGAGGACGGTGATCCCGGCCTGGGACGCGAGCGGCTGGCTGGTGGCGACGATCCCGCGCTGGCCGTAGACCGTCGAGCGGCGCGAGTTGAATCTGTCCAGATCTACCGTTGGCATGCGCGTTAAATTCACGCAAACCGCCGAAAGCCGCGGGCCGAATAGTTTCGGTTGGGACGGATACGGGGGCGGTTCGGGGGCGTTCAACCGGCGTTACGCCCCCGTGTCGAGGGGTTCGACGCCCCGCGTCCCTGCCCCCCGCGGACGGGGATCCGACAGTATATGTGTCCCGCGGCCTCCGAGTCGCGTCGTGACGTTCTCCATCTGCGTCCGTGAGGAGACCGACGACGGCGCGGCCTTCGGCGTCGCCGTCGCGACCGACGCGCCCGCCGTGGGCGCGCTCGCCCCCTGCGCGAGCCACGAGGGGGCCATCAGCACCCAGAGCTTCGTCAACGTTCGCCTCGGGCGGCGGGGCGTCGCCCTGCTGCCCGACCTCGCCGTCGACGACGCGCTCTCGGGGCTGCTCGCGCGGGACGACCACGCCGAGTTGCGGCAGGTCCACGGCGTCGACGCCCGTGGGACGGCGTTCGCCCACACCGGCGAGGGCTGCGAGGGGTGGTGCGGCCACGTCGTCGACGAGGAGCGCGGCGTCACCGCCGCCGGGAACATGCTCGTCGGGGAGGAGACCCTCCACGCCGCCGCGGCGGCCTACGTCGACGGCGACGGCCCGATCGGCGAACGGCTCGTCGGCGCGCTCGCGGCGGGCAGGGAGGCGGGCGGCGACGAGCGGGGGCACACCTCCGCCGCGCTGAAGGTCAAGGCTCCGGAGACGACGATCTACCACGACCTGCGCGTGGACGAGCACGAGGTGCCGATCGCGGAACTCCGCCGCGTCTACGAGGCGGCCCGCGAGGCGAGCGAGACGTTCACCGAGGCGAAGAAGTCGCGGATCTTCGACTGAACGCATCGGGCGATTCGCGGCGCGAATCAGGGATTCTCGACCGACACGCCCGACGCGTCGGTCGGTTCCGCGTCCGCCCCGTCCGTCGGCTCCACGCGGTGACAGTCCGCGGCGCGGTCCGGCCCGAGCGGGACGCGCTCGGGGGCCTCGTCGGCGCACGGCGAGGGGAACGCCGCGTGGACGACGCGCGTCGCCTCCTCCTCGTCGCCGGCGACGACCGCCCGCGCGGCCGCCTCGACCGCCTCCGCGGCCTCCTCAGGGAGGTCGCCGCGGTCGCCGGGGAGCGACTGTTCGACGACCGCCGACGCGACCGACGCGTCGTCCGTCGGTCGTCCCGCCGCCGCCAGTTGCGCCGCCACGGCCTCCGGGTCGAGAGCGCCGTCCTCGACGCGCGTGCGGAAGGTGAACGCCCGGCGGAACGCCCCCTGGTCCCCCGGCCAGTCCGCGGGCGGGACGATCGCCGGACAGCGCGTGTGGAAGCGGCAGCCCGACGGCGGATCGAGCGGCGACGGGACCGCCCCCCGGAGGACGACGCGCTCGCGCCGCGCCTCGGGGTCGATCCGCGGCACCGAGGAGAGCAACGCCTCCGTGTAGGGGTGCTGTGGATCGTCGAACAGCGCCTCGACCGGTGCCGTCTCGACGATCCGCCCGAGGTACATCACGGCCACGCGGTCCGCGATGTGTCGGACGACGCTCAGGTCGTGCGTGATGAACAGCAGCGAGAGGTCGAACTCCTCCTTGAGGTCCGAGAGCAGGTCCAGGATCTGCGCCTGGACGCTCACGTCGAGCGCGGAGACGGGCTCGTCGGCCACGATCAGGTCCGGCTCGACCGCGAGCGCGCGGGCGATGCCGACGCGCTGCTGCTGCCCGCCGGAGAACTGCCTCGGGTGGCGGTCCAGGTGACTCGCCCGCAGGCCGACCCGCTCCAGCAGCTCCTTGGCGCGCTCGGTCCGGTCGGCGTCGCTCCCGCCGATGCCGTGGACCTCCATCGGGGCCGTGAGGATCTGGCCGACGGTCTGGCGGGGGTTGAGCGACGCGAGCGGGTCCTGGAACACCATCTGCAGGTCGCGGCGGTACGGGCGCATCGCCCGCTGGGAGAGCCCCGCCAGTTCCTCGCCGCGGTAGCGGACGCTCCCGGCCGTCGCGTCGTGGAGGTTGAGCACCGTCAGCCCCAGCGTGCTCTTCCCGCAGCCCGACTCGCCGACGACGGCGAGGGTCTCGCCCTCACGGATCGCGAGGTCCACGCCGTCGACCGCCTTCACCGACGACGACGATCCGACGACTCGGTCGAGTAGCCCGTCGGACTGGTCGAAGTGTTTCTTCAGCCCCTCGACCTCGAGCAGCGGGGGCCGTCCGTCAGCGTCGCGGCGTTCGGCGTCGGTCACGGTCGATCACCCCCGGGGCCGCGACGGAGACAGGCCGCCTCGTGGCCGTCCCCGCCGACGGGTCGGAAGTCGGGATCGCGTTCGAAGCACTCGCGCGTCGATTCCGGACAGCGCGGCGCGAAGTGACAGGCGTAGGGGATGTCGATGAGGTCCGGGACGTACCCCTCGATCGGCCGGACGTCCGCCTCGGGGTCGTCGAGGCGGGGCGTGCTCGCGATGAGCCCCTGGGTGTAGGGGTGTCGCGGGTCCGCGAACAGTTCGTCGGCGGGGCCGCGCTCTACGATCTCGCCCGCGTACATCACCGCCACGCGGTCGCAGAGCTCGGCGACGACCGCGAGGTCGTGCGTGATGAACAGGACGGACGTGTCGAAGGCGTCCTTCAGGTCCCGCAGTTCGTCGAGGATCTGCGCCTGGATGGTCACGTCGAGGGCGGTCGTCGGCTCGTCCGCGATGAGCAGGTCCGGCTCGCAGGCGAGCGCCATGGCGATCATCGCCCGCTGGCGCATCCCGCCGGAGAACTCGTGGGGGTAGTCCCGCGCGCGGGCCGCCGGTTCGGGGATCTGAACCGCCTCCAGCATCTCGATGGCACGCCGCCACGCCTCGCCGTCTCTCGCGGCACCGAGGATCTTGCGCTTGACCTCGGCGGGGAGGGAGACGGACTCGTCTACGTCCTGGTGGAGGCGGACCGTCTCCGCGATCTGCTCGCCGACGGTGAGCGTCGGGTTGAGGCTGTTCATCGGGTCCTGAAACACCATCGAGACCCGTCCGCCGCGAAGTTCCCGCAGTTCCGCCTCGCCCTTTTCGAGCAGCGACTCGCCGTCGAGGCGGACGTCGCCGCCCGCGATCTGTCCCGGCGCGTCGACGATGCCGAGGACGCTCTGGGCGAGGACGCTCTTTCCCGACCCGGACTCCCCGACGAGGCCGACGATCTCGCCGGACTCGACGGTCAGGTCCACGCCGTCGACGGCGTGCACGACGCCGCGATCGGTGGGGAACTGCGTCCGCAGACCCTCGATCTCGAGGAGCGTCACGGCGACCACCCCGCGCGGTCTCCGCGATCGGGAAGGTGACGGCGCGACGTCGTCGCGGTCCCGGTCATCGCTCCTCCACCTCCCCGTGGTCGACGTCGAAAGCGTCGCGCAGGCCGTCGCCGAAGGTGTTGAACGCCAGCACGGTGACCATGATCGCCAGCCCGGGGATCACGGAGATCCACCAGGCCCGCTCGATGAACTGCCGCCCGTCGGAGAGCAGCAGCCCCCACGTCGGCGTGGTGGGCTTCACGCCGAGGCCGAGAAACGACAGGCCGGCCTCCGCGAGGATGGCGAGCGGGATCATCAGCGTCGCCTGCACGATCAGCGGCGCGACGGCGTTGGGCAGCATCTCGCGCAGCATGATCCGGCGGTCGGACATCCCGACGGCGCGGGCGGCGGTGACGTACTCGGCCTCCCGCAGCGAGAGCACCTCCCCCCGGACGAGCCGGGCGAAGTCGTCGATGTACGCGATGCCGATGGCGATGACGACGTTGACGACGCCAAGCCCGCCCGAGAGCGCGATGATCGCCACCCCGAGGATGAGTTCGGGGAAGGCCCACTGGAAGTCCACGTAGCGCATCAGCAGGCTGTCGATCCAGCCGCCGTAGTAGCCCGCGAGGACGCCGATGGTCGTCCCCAGGGTGAACGCGACGGCGAGCGTCGCCATCGCCACGAGCAGCGAGACGCGCGCGCCGTAGACGAGCCGCGTCAGGATGTCGTGGCCGAACGAGTCGGTCCCGAGCGCGTGGAAGACGCGCTCGGTCTCGCCGTCGCCGTCGAAGTCGCCCGCCGAGTACGACCCCGGTTCCTTGAAGAAGCCGAACGTCGCCTCGGGGTCGTGGGGCGCGACGACCGGCGCGAGCGCCGCGGTGAGCACGAAGACGACGATGACGACCGCGCCGAACAGCGCCAGCTTGTCGCCGAGGATCCCCTCGGCCAGGCGCTGGCGCGTGCTCCGGTGCTCCTCGGTCCGCTCGGGGCGCTCGTACTCGGGGGGCATCTCGCCGGGGCCGAACTCCCCGCGCTCGCCGAAGCCGGGACCCGCGGAGGTGTCGGAACTCATCACCCCTCACCTCCATAGCGGATGCGCGGATCGATGGCGGTGTAGGCGATGTCCACGACGAGGTTGGTGAACACGAGCACGCCCGCGACGAGCAGGATGACGACCTGCGTGACTGGGTAGTTGCGGTCGAGCATCGAGTCCACGAGCAGGCGACCGAGCCCCTGGATGCTGAAGACGAGTTCGACCGTGACGCTCCCGACGAGCACGAGCGCGAGCTGGATGCCCGCGACGGTGACGACCGGGATGAGCGCGTTCTGCAGCGCGTGCTTGTACAGCCGGGTGCGCGACCCGACGCCCTTCGCGAGGGCGGTCTTCATGTACGGCTCGTCGAGCACCTCGAGGAGCGACGAGCGCATCATCCGCATCACGACCGCGCCGTAGGGGAGCCCCACGGCGATCCCGGGGAGGACGATGTGCTCGAACCACGGGACGAACCCCTCCTCGGTGGGCAGCCCGACGATCGGCAGGAGGTCGAGCCAGACGCCGAACACCAGCGCGAGCAGGATCCCGACGAAGAACGCCGGCATCGACAGCCCGAGGAACGCGCCGACGGTGGCGACGTAGTCGACGGGCTGGCGCTTCCTGGTCGCGCTCACGATACCCGCCGGGACGGCGACGGCGAGCCCCACGACGACGGCCACGAGCGCGACGGAGAACGTCCGCGGCGCGGCCTGTCCGACGAGCGTGGCGACCGACTGGCTCGTGGTGATGCTCTGGCCGAAGTCGAACGTCAGCAGGTCGAGCATGAAGTCGGCGTACTGGACGGGGAGGGGGTCGTTGAGCCCCAGCTGGTCGCGCAGGGCGCGCTTCGCCTCCGGCGTCGCCTCCTGGCCCAGCATGGTCTGGACGGGGCCGCCGGGGATCGCCCGGAGGCCGAAGAAGACCGTCGTGGCGACGAGCCACATGACGAACAGGGCGTGTGCGACGCGCTTTGCGATGTACCGGCGCATGCTAGCCGTCCAACCGCACCGTATGGAAGTTCCGCATGAACGGGATGTGAGAGAACCCCTTCACGCGGTCAGTGTGGGCGGCGATGTCGTTCTGGTGCATGAGGTAGGCGTGCGGGACCTGCTCGATCAGCCGATCCTCGAGTTCGTGGAGGATCTCCGTGCGCTTCTTCCGGTCCAGCTCGCGGCGCTGCTCCGCCAGCAGCTCGTGGACCCGCTCGTCCTCGAAGTTCACCCAGTTCCAGACGCCCCCGTCGTCGGGCAGCCGATAGAAGTTGTACAGCGACTGGTCCGGGTCGGGATCGCCGACGCTCCCGCTGATGGTCGTGTCGTAGTCGAGTTTCTCGTAGCGCTCCCAGTAGGTCGAGGAGGTGACCTGCTCGATCTCGACGTCGAAGCCGGCGGCGTTCAACTGCTGTCGCATCGCCTTCGCGGCGCGGGTGTCGCCCTGCGCGGTCAGGATGGAGAAGCTCGCCCCCGCGATGCCCGCCTCCTCGACGAGCTGTTTCCCCGCATCCGGATCGTGATCCTGGATCGAGGGCTTCTCGTCGCGCCACGCCCACTCGGTCGCCTTGTTGATCGGGCCGGTGTCCGGGAGCGCGTTGCCGAAGTAGGCCGTCTCGACGAACTGTTCGTTGTCGATGAGCTTCGCGATCCCCAGGCGGCCCTTCCGCGAGGAGAAGACCTCCTTCGTCTCGTTCATGGCGAAGCCGTACCAGTTCACGCCCGGCGAGACGGAGGCGGTGACGCCGCTCGCGCCCTCGACCTGGTCCAGGTTCTGCAGCGGCACGAGGTTGGCGAAGTCGATCTCGCCGCTCCTGAGGGCGTTGACGAGCGTCGCCGCCTCCGGGATGGGCTTCACGTCGATGCCGTCGAGGTAGGGAAGCGCGTTGCCGTCCTCGTCGGTCTCGAAGTAGTCGTCGAAGGCGTCGAGGACGAGCTTCGAACCGACCTGGTGTTCGCGCACCTGGAACGGTCCCGTGCCGACGGGCTCGGTCCTGTAGGCCTCGGCACCCATCTCCTCGATGGCCGTCTTCGAGACGATCGTGGCCGCCCGTCCGGGGCCGCGCGTGAGGTAGACGAGCGCGGGGGCCATCGGCTCCTCGAAGTTGAGCGTCACCGCGTAGTCGCCGTCGACGACGACGCCGTCCTCGTCGACGGGTTTGAGCGTACTCAGCTTCGACGCCGCGGGTGCCTCCTCCGAGATGGTCCGCTCTATCGTGTACTTCACGTCGGCGGCGGTGAACTCGGAGCCGTCGTGGAACGTCACCCCCTTCCGCAGGTCGAAGCGGATCGTCGCGCCGCCGTTCTCGACGGTCCAGTCCCTCGCGAGGTCGCCGCGGATGGTGAGGTCCTTCTTCAGCGTGACGAGGCCGCTGAAGACGTTCGCCGCCACCTGGAAGTACTGGCCGACGCTGATGTAGGGCGGATCGAGCACGTCGATGCTCCCGGTGAACCACCCCGCCCGGAGGCGGCCGCCCGTCCCGCCGGACCCACCGCCGCCGCTCCCGTTGCCGTCGCCGCCGCTTCCGCCGTCGCCGCCGAGGCAGCCGGCGAGGCCGGCCATCCCCGCCGCGCCGAGCAGCTTCAGGGTCGTCCGCCTGTCGATCGTCGGGCCGCTCAGATCCTCCGGCGCGAACCGGGACGTGTCCGAGTCGCTGGATGTCATACGGCAAGTACTGTGAGAACGTGTCCCATTATGATGGGGCCGAATATACTCGGTGTCATGGGCCTGCGACAGCAGGGGGACGCCGATCCGTCCGGTGGGAGCGCGTGAGGGAAGTGATCCTCCTGATCCGCCACCACGGCGAACCGGAGAGCGACATCAGCGCGAGGTACCCGGAGGTGACCCTCCAGTCGCGCTCGTCGATGACCGGCCGGACGGCGAGCAGGAAGCGCATCATCGAGGTCAGCGGCGATCCGGCCGTCATCCCGGCGTTCCTCGACGAGTTCGGCGAGGCGGACCCGATCCTCGCGCTCGAACCGCTCTCGCCCGTGAACCGCGAGCGCGTGTTCGTGGCGATGACCTACGACGCGTACAAGTGGGACAGCATCTCCGAGCGCCTCTCGGACATGGGCATCCACTACCGGAACGGGACGACCATCACCGCCGGCTGGGAGCGGTGGACGCTCTACCTCGGCGACGACGACGACCTCCCTACCATCGTCGGGGCGATCGAGGGGGCGGGCAACGAGACGCGGCTGGTCAGGAGCGTCGAGTTGAGCGATATCGACGTCAACGAGCAACTCGACGTGACGGAACTCGTCCGCGAACTCACGTCCCGACAGCGGGAGGTGCTCGCAACCGCCATCGAGCGCGGCTACTACCGGGTGCAGCGCGAGTCGACCATCGAGGAGATCGGCGAGGAGGTCGGGATCGCCCCCACGACGACGTGGGAGCACCTGAAGCGCGCGGAGCACAAGGTCATGCGCGAGATGGCGGACCACCTCGACCGACCCGCCGCCCGACGGTGACGGCTCTCGGCCTCCGACGGGGGAGTCGCGCCCGTCGGAGCGCGCGGAGCCGGGCGGTCAGGCGTCGAGCCGGTCGGCGAGCGACGCCGCGATCTCGCGGGCGCGCGCCCGGATCGCGTCGGCGTCCGCGACGACTACCTCGCCGCGTTCCTGGAGGATCTCGCCGTCGACCATCGTGAACCGCACGTCGTCAGCGTGGGCTGCGAAGACGGCGTGCGAGTAAGGGTCGTACGTCGGCGTCGCGCGCGTGACGTCGGTCGTCAGGCCGATCACGTCCGCGCGCCAGCCCTCCCGGAGCGCGCCGACGCGCTCGAAGCCCGCCGCCCGCGCGCCGTTTCGCGTCGCCATCTCGAAGACGACCCGCGCGGGCGTCGCCGTCGCGTCGAGCCGGTCCACCTTCTGGAGGAGGCTGGCCTGGCGCATCTCGGTGAACGGATCGAGGGTGTTGTTGCACGGCGGGCCGTCGTTGCCCAGCGCGACGTTGATCCCCCGGTCGAGGTAGTCCGCGACCGGCGCGATCCCAGAGGCGAGTTTCATGTTCGAGGACGGGCAGTACGTCACGTTGGTGCCGGTCTCCGCCAGCACCTCGCGCTCCGTCTCGTCGGTCCAGACGCAGTGAGCGAGCACCACGTCCTCGCCCGTGAGGCCGACCTCGTGGAGCCAGTGGACGTTGCGCATCCCGGTGTCCTGCTCGACGGTCTCGATCTCGCTACGGTTCTCGCTGGCGTGGGTGTGGATGCGCACGCCGTCGTAGCGGTCGGCCAGTTCGCGCGCGCCACGGAGGCACTCCTCGGTGCAGGAGACGGCGAAGCGCGGCGTCAGCGCGTAGCGGATGCGCCCGCCGCGGGTGTCGTGATAGTCCCGGATGAGCCGCTCGGACTCCGTCAGTGCCGTCTCGGTGTCCTCGAGCAGCCCCTCGGGCGCTCGCTTGTCCATCATCACCTTCCCGAGCAGGCCCCGGATCCCCATCTCGCCGGCCGCCTCGAAGGCGGCGTCCGCGTGGGCGACCGAGAGGTGGTCGACGGCCGTGGTGGTGCCGCTCTCGATCAGTTCGAGGTAGCCCAGTTCGGCGGCGGCGCGCATCTCCTCGGCCGAGAGCGACGCCTCCATCGGCAGGACGTAGTCGAACAGCCAGTCGAGCAGTTCCGCGTCGTCGGCGATGCCCCGCCCGAGGCTCTGGACGGAGTGGACGTGCCCGCCGACGAGCCCCGGCATGAGCAGGTCGTACTCCCCCCGCTCGCGGTCGGGATACCGATCCAGGAGGTCCTCGCGGGGACCGACCGCCGCGATCCGCGATCCCTCGACGACGACCGCCCCGTCCTCGACGACGGTGCTCGAATCGACGAGCACCGTTCCTGTGAGAATCATCAGTCTCCGCTCTCTCCGAGTCGGAGCGTCGTGAAGTCAGCTTTGATCCGTAGGAGTGACGGACCGTGTGCGTTCTTTACCCTTCGGTACGAAGGGGGAGTCGATGGAGGCGGCTCTCTGGTACGTGCTCACGGGGACTCGCGGCGGGCCCAACCGCGCGCGAATCCTCCGGACGCTCGACGAGCGGCCGAGAAACGCGAACCAGCTCGCGGAGTCGCTCAACCTCCACTACGAGACGATCCGCCACCACCTCGACGTTCTCGTCGACAACGACATCCTCGTGACCGGCGGCGACGGCTACGGCGCAGTGTACCTCCCGTCGCCGCGCGTGCGACAGCAGTGGGACGTCGTCGAGTCGATCCTCCAGGAGGTGGACGACGGCGAGGAGCGAGCCGAAACCGATACGGAGAGTGACACCGACTCATGACTGAACAGGAAGGAACCATGACCCCGACAGGAGAGCGTCCGTCGGCAGCGACCGTCGAGGGATCGCTATGAGCGCACTGATCGACCTCATGCGGGTAACGCTCGGGGTGAACCTCGTCCTCCTCGTTGCCCTCCTCTACGTCTGGGTCCGCAACTACCTGCAGTTCCGCTCGAAACACACCCTCGGGCTGTCGCTGTTCGGCGTGTTCCTGCTCGGCGAGAACGCCCTCGCGCTCTACTTCTTCGCGTTCCACCCCGTGTTGACCCCCTGGGTCGCGGACCCGACGCTCGTCCCCCGCCCGGCGCAGATCGCCATGCTGAGCCTCCGCGTCCTCGAGTTCGTCGCGATCGGCGTCCTGCTGTGGACCACGTGGGACTGACGGCGCTCCCCTCGCCCTGCCACGCCGAAGTCTACCGATTACGTGACTGTCCCGCGAGGAAATACAGCCGAATTTCGGTCCCAGTTCGGAAAACGTTGACGTTCCGACATTCCGTCCCATCAGTCGGCGCACTACCGCGCACGACTATGAAGGACTCTACCAGCGAACTCGACGGAACGCAGGGATCGGGTATCGACGACGGAACGGACCTCGGAACCGACAGGCGTGGCTTCCTCTCGACGGCAGCGAAGATCGGTGGCGGGGCGGCGCTACTCTCGTTCGGCGGCACCGGCCTGGCCGCGGCCGCCGACGGCGAGGGATCGGACGACGATCCGAGCGACGTCGAGATCCTGAACTACGCGCTGACGCTCGAACACCTCGAACACGCGTTCTACCGCGACGCGCTGCAGACCTTCGACGAGGAGGACTTCGAGGGCGTCTACAGTCCCGGCGCGATGATCTTCAACAGCCCGCGGCCGCGCTACGGGACCTACCAGCGCTTCGAGAGGATCCGCGACGACGAGAAGGCCCACGTGGACGTCATCTCCCAGACGGTCGAGAAACTCGGCGGCACCCCCGTCCAGGAGGCGGAGTACGACTTCCCGTACGACGACGTGAACGGGTTCGTCGGCCTCGCGCGGACCTTCGAGAACCTCGGGGTGGCGGCGTACGCCGGTGCCGCCCCCATGATCGACAACAAGGACCTGCTCTCGGCGGCGCTCAGCATCCACAGCGTCGAGGCGCGCCACGCCGGCTACCTCAACCTCCACGAGTACCGCCTGCCGTACCCCGACGCCTTCGACCCGGCGAAGACGATGGAGGAGGTCCTCGCCGCCGCCGGACAGTTCATCGTCAGCGACGAGTGACGACGGGGGCGGTCACTGCGTGCTCGACATCCGGCCGTCGAGGACGAGCGACTCCCCGTTGACGGAGGCGGAGCGGTCACTCACGAGAAACAGGGCGGCCTTCGCCACGTTCCCCGGCGTCCCCGCCTTCGAGCATTCTTCACGTCGTGACGTCACGCGCCGACCGGGACGAGCCTACGCGGTATCCACAGGGGTCGAATACAGTCATAGACGGCGAACGGGTGGAGGCCGGGCGCGCGGGTCAGGCGCGTCCGGGGCGCGGGAACGGTCCGGCCACGCGTTCGTAGATCCGGGCGACGAGGATGAGGCCGAGCGCGGCGGCCCAGAGCGCGGCCGCCGCGCTGACGGTCAGGCCCGCGACGGCCAGGCCGACGACGCCGACGAGTTCGAGTACGACGGCCGCGAACGCGAGACCGCCGACGAGCGTATCCATCACCGACGGCAACGTCCGTATCCGGCATAGTTAATTTCACACGAACGCGAATGAGTGGGTCGTTATGGACGCGCTCAAGCGGCGTGTCGCCCCGTTATTGACCGATTAAAACGACCGACGGCGAAGCCTCGGAAGACGGTTCGGGCGCGCCGGTGTCGTCACTCCATCGAAACGATGTGTGAGTGTGCGGACGGCATCGCAGTTGAGCCAGGCGATGCCGCCGCACCCAGTCACAGGTGGGGGTCCCGACTCGCGCCGGGGGTGGCTCCCGTTACTCGGTAACTCCGGTGGAAGCCAAGTCGGTGTTCTCGGACCGATGTCTTAGTTGTACCGGCCGTCGGAATCGGTGAGTTATATCGATACACTCCGATTAAAGACGAAATTAACCCGGGAGACCCGACCACGCTTCGCGGCACTCCGGCCCGCAGAAGTGAGCCACCTCGATGCGCCCGTCGTCGATCCACGTGACGACGCGGTGGGTCGGATCCCGGACTATCGGTCGGTCGCAGACGGCACACCGCGGGGCGTTCGACTCGTCGACCTCCTCCCCGAGGTCCGACGTCGGGTCGACCATCAGCGGGGCACCTCCCCGGAAGACGCGGGCGAGCGTCGCATGAGCCGTGGGAACGTCCCACGAGCACTTATAGTGTCGGTCACGCGATCACGCCTCGCGGTCGAACGTCGGATCGAACAACTGCGCCGAGTTCGGATCGGGATCGCCCCCTCCACGACGGCGCACCGCGAGAGGTCCCCGACGCCCGCCGCGCGCAGCACCTCCTCGCCGTAGGAGGCGTTCCACGTGCGCTCGCTCGGCTCCCGGCGATCGATCTCGTGGACGGTGTCGCAGAGGGTCGACGCCGCACTCGCGGATCTCGCGCGGGGTCCGCTACTACGCTCCCGGGAGGGCCGTCGCGTCCGCCTCGGTGGTCTTCCCGGACGAGACGACGGTCGCCTCGCAGTCGGCCAGCAAGGGCGTGAGCGCCTTCCCGATGGGGCGGGTGGTGCCCGTGACGAACGCGACCCGTCCGGAGAGGTCTGGCGTGTCGAGCATGGACGGACCACGGACGGCGGGGCGGACGTCCTACCGGTCGCGGGTGACCGACTCGCCGGGGGTCGTGGTCGCGCCGGGCGAGAGCACCACGCCCGGCGACAGCGAGGTGTTGATGCCCGTCTTCGCGCCATCGCCCGCGACGACGCCGTACTTGCGCCGCCCGGTCGAGACGCGCTCGCCCTTGACGGTCTGCCTCACGTCGCCGCCGTCGTGCCGGAGGTTCGCCACGTTCGTCCCCGCGCCCAGGTTCACGCCGGGACCGAGCAGGCTGTCGCCGACGTAGGAGAGGTGGGGGACGTTCGCGTCGCGCATGACGACGCTGTTCTTGAGTTCGACGGCGTGACCGACGTGACAGCGCTCGCCGACGAGCGTCGCCCCGCGGACGTAGGCGTTCGGTCCGACGCTCGCGCCCGAGCGGATCAGCGCCGGCCCCTCGATCACGACGCCCGCCTCGACGACCGCGCCCTCCTCGACGACGACGGGGCCGCGCAGGTCGGCGTCGCCACGCACCTCCCCGTCGACGCGCGGTTCCAGTTCCGAGAGCTTCCACTCGTTGGCCTCTAACAGCTCCCAGGGGCGGCCGACGTCCATCCAGCGCTCGACCTGGACGGCCCGCACCTCGTGCTCGTCGACGACGCGCGCGAGCACGTCGGTGAACTCGTGTTCGCCCCGCTCGCTCTTCGGCACGTCGAGCCAGTCGCGCGCCTCGGCGGGGAAGACGTACGCGCCGGCGTTCGCGAGGTCGGTCGGCGGGTCGGCGGGCTTCTCGACGATGTCGACCACGCGCGCGTCGTCTCGCGGGTCGGTCCCCCGCTCGCTCGACCGGTCAGAGGCGCGTGGCGTCTCGTCGCCCAGCGTCAACACCCCGTAGTTCGTCGGGTTCTCGACCCGATACGCCGCGACGGAGGGGCCGCGCTCGAACAGCCGTTCGACGCTCGGGGCGTCGTAGAGGTTGTCGCCGTAGAGGACCGCGAAGTCGCCGTCGATGTACTCCCGGGCGCAGTTGACCGCGTGGCCCGTCCCCAACTGTTCCTCCTGTACGGCGAAACGGACGGGGACCCCCGCGTACTCCTCGCCGAAGTACTCGCGGACGTCGTCGGCCTCGTACCCGACGACGATCAGGAGTTCCTCCGCGCCGGCCCGGACGGCGCAGTCGGCCGTGTGCGCGACCAGCGGTCGGTCGGCCACCGGGAGCATCGGCTTCGGGGTCGAGTGGGTCAGCGGGCGCATCCGAGTACCCTCGCCTGCGGCGAGAATCACAGCCTGCATACCGCCACTCTTCGGGCCACCCGGTTATGCTTTTCTGGGCGTCGACGGGCGAAAGGATTATACTCCGAAGTCGCTCTGGATCGCCCTCGGCGCACCCTGAACGGCCACAACAGTGACGGCGGTGGAGGTGTCCTCCGAAAACGCAGCGGAAGGGGCGGGAATCGAACCACGCGAAGCCCTTGGTCCCGCCGGTCGACTCGTGAGTACCGGCGTCGCGACTTCTACCACGCGTACCCTTCCGCGCCAGTACGTCTACTCCGAGTGACCAGAAATAGACACTGGTACTCCGTACGGGATGCCTCGGCCGTGCGGTTTTTATCCTACGCGAGGGATAACGTTGCTCCGATCACCACGGAAAGCGGCTGACGTCTAGCGGTGGGCGGGCGACATGCGTCGCTTCGTCCGCCGCCGCGACGGTGACCGTCCGCGACGCACGACCGGTGCGGTCAGTAGCTTCTGACCTTCGGCTCGTACTTCCCGCCCTCGCCCTCGAGGATGACGGGCGTGTAGTACAGCTCCGGCCGGCCGTCGGTCCACGCGACCTGCGTGTGCTTGAGCCACTTCTCGTCGTCGCGGAACTGGAACTCCTCGCGCCAGTGTGCGCCGCGGAACTCCTCGCGCGCGAGCGCGCCGAGCGTCAGCGCCTCCGCGAGGTCGATGAGGTTCCGCGTCTCGATCGTCTGGATGAGGTCCGTGTTGAAGGTGCGCGAGGGGTCGCTGACGGCGACGTCGAGGTAGCGCTCGCGGGCGCGACGGATGTCGCGGAGCGCCTGTTTCAGGCCGTCCTCGTTGCGGAAGACGTTGACGTTCCGCGTCATCGACTTCTGGAGGTCGGCGCGGATCTCGGCGTGGTTGACGCCGTCGCGCTCCATCAGCCGCTCGACGCGCGTCCCCTCCCGCTCGACGGCGCGCGAGACGACCGCGTCCGGGGTCGCGTCGAGCAGCGCCCCGCCGTCCGCGGCGACGTCGTCCGTCCCCGCGTCGATCTCGCCTAGCGCGACCGGGGAGTCGACGGACCCGTCCTCCGTCTTCGCGGAGGGACCGGTCCGGATCTGTGCCGTCTCGGGCTGTCGGGTGGCCGCGTGGCGGCCCGCTCGCGCGCCGAAGACGATGAGCTCGGGCAGGGCGTTGCCACCGAGCCGGTTCGCGCCGTGGACCGAGACGCAGGCGCACTCGCCCGCGGCGTACAGCCCCTCGATGCACGTCGCGCCGTTCTCGTCGGTCTCGATGCCGCCCATCTCGTAGTGCTGGCCGGGCTTGACCGGCATCGGCTCCTCGAGCGCGTCGACGCCCTCGAAGTCCTCCGCGAGGTGGAGGATGTTCTCGAGGCGGTCGATGATCCGCTCCTCGCCGAGGTGGCGCATGTCGAGCATGACGCTGTCGTCCTCGAAGCCGCGGCCCTCGTTCGCCTCGGTCTGCTCTGCGCGCGCGACCACGTCGCGGGAGGCGAGTTCGCCGACGTTGTTCGCGTACCCGCGCTCGAACATGAAGCGCTCGCCCTCGCTGTTGTAGAGGATACCGCCCTCCCCGCGGACGCCTTCGCTGATGAGCACCCCCGTCGACGGCAGCGTGGTCGGGTGGAACTGCACGAACTCCATGTCCTGCAGCGGGACGCCCGCGCGGTAGGCCATCGCGGCACCGTCGCCGGTGTTGGCGACCGCGTTCGTGGTGTGGTCGTACATCTGGCCGGGGCCGCCGGTCGCGACGACGACCCCCTTGTTCGCGACGAAGCCGTTGATGCGCCCGGTCTTGATGTCGTAGCCGACGACGCCGTGGCAGCGCCGGTCCTCGGGGTTCTCGTGGTCGGTGACCGCCAATCGCGTGACGTAGTGCTCGTCGTAGACGCGGATCCCCCGCTTCACGACCTGCTCGTACATCGTGTGGAGCAGGTGGTGGCCCGTCTCCGCGCCCGCGTAGGTGGTGCGCGGGAACGAGAGGCCGCCGAACGGGCGCTGGGAGACGCGCCCGTCCTCGTCGCGGGAGAACGCCATCCCCCAGTGTTCGAGCTGGATGGTCTCCTCGGGGCTGTCCTGGCAGAGCGTTTCGACCGCCGGGGCGTCGCCGAGGTAGTCCGACCCCTTCATCGTGTCGTACGCGTGGTCCTCCCAGGAGTCGCCGTCGCGCAGGGCGGCGTTGATGCCGCCCTCGGCCGCGCCCGTGTGACTCCGGACCGGGTGGAGCTTCGAGACGATTGCGGTGTCCGCCCCCTCCTCGTTCGCCGCGATCGCCGCCCGCATGCCGGCACCCCCGCCGCCGACGACGATGACGTCGTGTTCGTGAATAGCCATGAGTAGTCTTGTAGTCGTATTCGGATTACCAGAACTTGAGGTTGTTCTTCACCGCCTCGCGCTTCAGCTCCTGGATGTGCTTCGTGAGCGGGATGTCCTTCGGGCAGACCTCCGTGCAGGAGAACTGCGTCTGACACCGCCACACGCCGTGCTCCTGTTCGATGATCTCCAGGCGGTGCTGCTTCAGGTCCTCGCCCTCGCGCTCGTCCATCGCGAAGCGGTAGGCCTTGTTGATGGCGGCGGGGCCGAGGTACTCGTTGTCGCCGGCGGCGATGTTGCACGAGGAGACGCACGCGGCGCACCAGATGCAGCGCGTGGACATCTTGATCTTCTCGCGGTTCTCGCGCGTCTGCTGCTGCTCGTCCAGCCCCGAGGGCAGGTCGTTCGTCTGGAAGAACGGCTCGACCGCGTCCATCTGGTCGTAGAAGTGCTGCATGTCCACGACGAGGTCCTTCACGACCTCCTGGTGGGGCAGCGGCTCGACCCGCACGGGGTTCGAGAGGTCGCTCAGCTGGGTCTTACAGCAGAGACGCTGGCTGCCGTTGACGAACATCGCGTCCGACCCGCAGATGGCCTGCCGGCAGGAGTGCCGGAAGGTGAGCGAGGAATCGTAGTGGTCGCGCGCGTAGATGAGCGCGTCGAGCACCGTCATCCCCTTGCGGTAGGGGACGACGAACTCGTCGAAGCGCGGGCGCTCCTTCCCCGCCACCTCCGGGTCGTAGCGGAAGACCTTCAGGGTGTACGTCTCCCCGTCGAGCGCGCTCTCCTCCGCGGTCCGCTCCGCCTCCTCGGCCTCGGCGCGGGCGCGCTTCGCCTCCAGCCTGCGCTGCTGCTGGGCGGCGGTCGCCCCGCCCGCGGATTGCTCTTCGGTCTCGGTCTCGGATTCGGTCTCGGATTCGGTGATTTGCGTACTCATTGTGTTAGAGGAAGCCGTTCATCGCCAGCGCCACGTAGGTGCCCTGTGCGACGAGCGCGAGGCTCGCGAGCGCGAGGACGGCCCCGACGATCCGCTTTCGCGTCCCGGCGAGCCCCTGGTTGATGAGGGCGTTGTAGACGCCGTTGACGCCGTGGAACGTCGCCGTCACGAGGAACAGCCACATCGTGGCGAAGTAGCCGATCTGCCCCATGCGGGCCTGCGTCCCGGCGAAGGTGATCTCGTAGGCGTGGTTCACGAAGTGAAGCAGCATGAAGTGGAAGGCGAGCACGCCGATGAGGAACACCGCCGTCAGCCGCTGGAGGAGCCACTTGGTGCCGCCCCGCTCGAAGGAGGAGTAGTGCTCCGCCATCTACAGTCCCCCCAGGAAGGACGGCACGCTCGCGACGACGATCGCGCCCGTCAGGATCATCGAGGCGTAGAAGCTCCTGTCCTGCGCGCGGAGGCCGACGCCGAGGTCGACGAACAGCAGGCGGACGCCGTTCAGGATGTGGAAGACGGCCACCGCGAG
This sequence comes from Halomarina halobia, assembly GCF_029338575.1. Lineage (GTDB taxonomy): Archaea > Halobacteriota > Halobacteria > Halobacteriales > Haloarculaceae > Halomarina > Halomarina halobia. The sequence continues at coordinate 487,214 of NZ_CP119992.1, read as the reverse complement.
CAGCCCCACCTCGAGGAAGCGCACGACGATCAGCCCCTCGAGGCCCTGCAGCGTCGCGGTGTAGATGTCCGTGCCCCCGGCGGCGGTGACGCCGTTCGCGGCGGGCACGGCCGTACTCAGGACGGCGATGTGCGTGAAGAGATACCCGATGAGGACCCAGCCGGTGAACTTGTGGAACACCCACGCCCACATACCGGCGGAGAACTCCCGCCAGCGGCCGAAGTCCTCGACGAGCCCCCTGTCGTACGACTGGCTCATGTGTGTTTGTCGCAGGGGGGCGTGCGGGTATAGTAGTTACTAACTCCCCGTGCGAGCGGACTCGCGAGGGCCGACGGCGGCGACCGGCTCCCCGATACGCGACGGGGAGAGTCGAGAATCGACGGGGACGATCAGGGCGTGCGGGCGATGGACTGCTCCTGTTCGAGCGCGCGGAGGGTCTTCTCCTCCAGCTTCACGAGGTGACAGAGCGGGTTACCGGGGTAGACGAGCGGGTTCTCGAGCACGCCGACGAGCAGGCCGGTGAACGGGGCTTCGACCGTCTCCGTGTCCGCGCGGAACGGGTCGGAGATGGTGCAGATGACGTCGCCCTCGTAGACGAGCGTCCCGCGCTCGTACTTCATGTCGACGAGGCCGCCCACGTCCGCCCGGAGCCACGTTTTCTCGCCGCTGTCGTCGATGACCGTCCGCCAGCCCGGCCAGCGCACCTGCTCCGCGGGGCGGAGGCCGAACTCCGCGAGCACGCTCATGACGCCGTCGAGCGCCCGGTCGATGAGCGAGCGCTGGAACCGATGGGCCTCGCCCATCTCCACGGTGATGGTCGGCGTGTCGGCCTCGCTCGCCTCCCGGCGGAGGGTCCCCTCGGCCCCCTCACTCGACAGGATGACGTTCGAGGCGAACGCGTTCGCGAGGCGCGCCACCTCCGGGTCCTCCATGTCCGCGCGGACGTGGAGCATGTTGGTCCGCCCGCGCGTCGAGGTGTGGAAGTCGAGGCCGTAGTCGCAGGGGTCGAGGAAGTTCCGAAAGATGCGGTAGGCCATGCGCTTGGCCCCGGTACTCGTCTCGCTGCCGGGGAACGACCGGTTGAGGTCGCGGTCGTAGATGGGGAGGTAGCGCTGCTGGGCGATGAACGCGGGGACGTTGAGCACGGGGAGACAGACGAGCGTTCCGGCCAGCGTGGCGTGATCCCAGGTGTGTGCCACCTCGCGGACGACCTCGATCCCGTTCAACTCGTCGCCGTGGGACGCGGCGCTCAGGAACACCGTCGGTCCGGGGCGCTCGCCGTTGACGATCGTAACGGGGATGCGAACCGGGTCGCCGAGGTACGTCTCGCTGACGCTGTAGCGGAGGTTCTGCGTCTCACCGGGGGCGACCGTCCCCCCGTTGTAGGTGAACGCCTCGGGCTCTGCCATGGCGGAGAACTGTCCCGGACGGTATATATCGCCCGCGTCTCACGATCGCGCACGACAGTTCGTCACAACCAGCTACGATCGAGAGGAGGCCATAGCCCTCTAAGACCGGCACACATTTGTCCGGGGGCACTGTTGAATCGCGGTATGTCCACCACTGACGAAAACCGGGTACGAGTCGGCGTTCTCTCGCTCCACAACAGCAAGGAGACGAAGGCCATCCTGAACGCGGTCGACGACCTCGGCCACGTCTCGGAGTGGCTTCGCGCGGAGAACACGGCTATCTCGATCGAGGACGGGGAGGTGACGATCGAACCCGAGGTGGACATCGTCGCGAATCGCCTCCTGCTCTCGAACACGGAGGAGCCGGCGGAGGGGCTCGGTCTCGCGACGACGTTCAACCGCCTCCGTCCGATGCTCAACCAGCCGGGGGCGGTCCTCACCGCCATCCACAAGTTCGCGACGGCGGTGACGCTCGCGGACTGGAACATCCGGGTCCCGGACGCCCTGCTCGCGCTCTCGAACGACGGCCTCAACCGCAACCGCGGCCGCTTCGGCGACGTCGGCGTCTACAAGACGGCCATCGGCACCCACGGCGGCGGGACGTGGAAGGTGGACCTGACCGAGCCCGTCAACCCGAAGGTCGGCAACCGACAGGCGTTCCTTCAGAAGCTCATCGAACTCGACGACGAGAGGCACAGCGACCTCCGGGTGTACGTCGTCGGCGAGGAGATCATCGGGGCCATGCGTCGCTTCGCCCCGGAGGGCGACTGGCGCACGAACGTCGCCCTCGGCGGGGCCGTCGAGGACATGACCGGCGAACTCCCGACCGAGGCCGCGGAGACGGCCCTCTACGCCGCCGAGGTGCTGGGCCTCGACTACGCCGGCGTCGACCTCGTGAAGGGAAAAGACGGCTGGTTCGTCCTCGAGGTGAACCCCACGGCGGGCTTCAAGGGGCTTTACAAGGCGACCGGGCGCAGTCCCGCCCCCTACATCGCGAAGATGGCCATCGAGCGGGTGGGCGGCACCGTCGACGAGGAGCGCGTGCGCGAACTGTCCGCGACGCTCGACGACTCGACGCCCGCGAGCATGCCCCGGATCGACCCGATGGAGCAGGAGGAGGCCCCCCTCATCGGCTACATCGAGGAGGTCGTCGTCAGCGGGACCAGCGGCTCGACCGGCGCGCTCGCGAAGTCGGACACGGGCGCGACCCGCACCAGCATCGACACCTCCCTCGCCGCCGAGATCGGCGCGGGGCCGATCAAGAGCATGACGCGCGTGAAGTCCGGCAGCGTGAAGTCCGGCAAGGCACGGCCCGTGGTCGACCTCGTCATCGGCATCGGCGGCCGCCAGCACACCGTCACCGCCAGCGTCGAGGACCGCAGCCACATGGACTACCCGCTGCTGCTCGGGCGCGACATCCTCCAGCACTATCGCGTGGACGTACGCCGTCGCGCCGACGGCGACGCCCCCAGCTCCGACGACGAGGAAGCGCTCGAGGAGTAGCGTAACCCGCACTCCGGTCACCCTCGGCCTCGGCGTACCTTTTTGTACGAGAACGGGACCAACCCTCCCCGTGAGCTGAGAGCCGACGCGGGGTGGGCAGCGGGAGCGCACCACGTCACCTCGCGGTCCCCGGCGGTCCGGTGGTGCCTGTCAGCCGAGAACGTAACAGTCGAGAGCCCCCGCTCCGTTCGGTCGAGCGTGCAACCACCCGCGAACGAAGACGCGCTGGACGTCCTGCGCCGGGATCCGGTGATGGCCGACCTCGTCGATCGGCACGGTCCCATCGACACGTCCCCGGCCGACGACGAGTTCGAGCGCCTCTGCGTCAGCATCATCAACCAGCAACTCTCGACGGCGAGCGCCGCCGCCGTCCGCGATCGGGTCTTCGCCCTCCTCGGCGACGTGACGCCGGAGACGGTGCTCGCCGCCGACCGCGAGGCGCTCCGTGAGGCGGGCCTCTCGCGGACCAAGGTGGACTACGTTCGGAACGCCGCCGAGGCGTTCGTAGAGCGCGACCTCACCCGCGAGGGGCTCGCCGATCACACGGACGACGAGGTCATCGAGGAACTCACCCGCATCAAGGGTGTCGGGGAGTGGACCGCCCGGATGTACCTCATGTTCGTCCTCGGCCGCGACGACGTGCTCCCGCTCGGCGACCTCGGGATCCGTAACGGCATCCGGCAGATCTACGGGAACGGCGAGGAGATGACCCGCGAGGAGATGCGGGCGATCGCCGAGCGGTGGCGTCCGTACCGGAGCCACGCGATGCGGTACGTGTGGGCCGAGTACGAGTCCGACGGGTAGCGGACGGGCCGCGCGTCGCCGGCCGTCGATCCGCCGTCGTCACCCCGCCGAGCGGCGTCCGTCGCAGCTGTGCCGGGCGCGCTCCGACGGCCTCCCGTCGGCACCGTCAGCGGCCGCGTCGCCGACCGGTCTCGCCGGGACGCCCGCGACGGTCGTCCCCGGGGGGACGTCCTCGACGACGACGGCCCCGGCACCCACGCGCGCGCCCTCGCCCACCGTGATGTCGCCGATGAGCGTCGCGTTCGCGCCGATGAGGACGCCGTCCTCGACGGTCGGGTGGCGCTTGACGGGCTCCGGGGAGTTCCCGCCCAGCGTGACGCCGTGGTGCATGTGGACGCCCTCGCCCACCTCGGCGGTCTCGCCGACGACGACGCCCATCCCGTGGTCGATGAACAGGCGTCGCCCGATGGTCGCGCCGGGGTGGATCTCGACGCCGGTCAGGACGCGGGCGACGTGCGAGACGACGCGGGCGGCGAGCGGGTGGCCGGCGTCGAGCAGGTGCGCCGCCGCGCGGTAGAACCACAGGGCATGGACGCCGGGGTAGGTCAGGAACACCTCCGTGGCGCTCTTGGCGGCCGGATCTGTCTCCAGGGCGGTACGAACGTCCTCTCTGAGTCGATCGAACATGGTGCGTGGTGAGTATCGTGGCGTGCGGTCGTCTGGCGAAACTGGCCGGAGGTGAGAACAGCGGACTCAACAGCGACAGCACGGGCTCCGGAGCGAGCGGTGAGCGAACGACCGACGGCGACCGATGCTGTCGCGCATGCTCGGCTATTCTCACGGTGTGGACAAAAGGGTGGCGAGACTGTGCGACCGTAGCACGACCGACGGTGGCCGTAGATCCACACACTCCGTGAACGTCCGATCCGGTATCGTCGCTGGAGACGGGTGACGCTCTCGGACTGGACCAGCCGTGCGTCTATACTACGGAGACGCTATGTCGGTCAAGGCCGACGCGAACCGACCCAAACGAGGCCATCGAGCGTCCGCGCCGCTTCGCGGCGCGGTTCACCGGGCGCGAACGGAGTTCGCGCCCGGCCCTTTTTGGTCCAGATTTTTCGAGGAGCGGTGCGCTCGCGAAGCGAGCGCACCCGACGAAGAAAAAGGTGGTGGTTTAGAAGCCCTTACCGAGCAGCTCGCGGGCGATGATGTTCTTCTGGATCTCGCTCGTGCCCTCGTAGATCTGTGTGATCTTCGCGTCGCGGTAGAGCCGCTCCACGTCGAAGTCGTTGACGTAGCCGGCCCCGCCGTGGATCTGGACGGCCTCGTTGGCGCAGTCGACGGCGACGCGGGAGGCGAACTCCTTCGCCATCGAGGCGAGCGTCGTCAGCTGCTCGTCGGAGCTGTCGACGCTCCACGCCGACTTGTAGGTCAGCTGGCGGGCGGCCTCGGTGCGCGTGTGCATGTCCGCGAGCTTGTGCTGGATGGCCTGGAAGTCGCCGATGGGGCGGCCGAACTGCTCGCGCTCCGTCGCGTAGTCGAGCGCGCGTTCGCAGGCCCCCTTGGCGATGCCGACGCCCTGCGCGGCGACCATCGTCCGGGTCACGTCGAAGAACTGCATGAGCTGGAGGAAGCCCATCCCACGGGTGCCGACGAGGTTCTCCTCGGGGACGCGCACGTCGTCGAAGATCAGCTCCGCGGTGTCGCTCGCGCGGATGCCGAGCTTGCCGGTGATCTTCTCGGCCGTGAAGCCGTCGCGATCGGCCTCGACGACGATCTGCGAGAAGCCGTTGTACCGCCCCTCGGCCTCGGAGTCGGTCTCGCACATGACGACGAAGAAGTCGCCGACGGTCCCGTTGGTGATCCACATCTTGTTGCCGTCGATCACCCACCCGTCGTCCTCCTTCTCGGCGCGCGTGGAGACGGAGGAGACGTCGCTTCCGGTGTCCGGCTCGGAGATGGCCGCGCCCATGATAGCCTCGCCCGTGGCGACCGGCTCTAGGAACCGCTCCTTCTGGTCCTCGGTGCCGAACTCCATGATGGCGTCGCTGCCGAACGTCGTCGCCGTGATCGAGAGCGCGATGCCGGGATCGACGGCGAACAGCTCCTCGACGACGAGGGCGGTCTCGAGGGCGCTGTAGCCCGCGCCGCCGTACTCGACGGGGATGTTGGCCCCGCTGAGACCCATCTCGGCGGCCCGGTCGAGCACCTCGAACGGGAACTTCTCCTCCACGTCGTACTCCCGGGCGACGGGGGCGATCTCGTTTTCCGCGAAGCGACGGATCTCCTCTCTGATCTGCCTCTGCTCGTCGGACAGCTCGAAGTCCATGTCGGTTTACCTCGCCGTCGTTTCCACATAATCATTTTCCGCAGTCTGTAAACTCGCAACCGGTTGTCGTCGAGCGGATGGGAAACGTTGAACATTCCCGCGTGAGACGCTACGAACGTCACTATGGAATTCGACGACATCGAGACTATTGCGGTTCTCGGGGCCGGAAACATGGGTCACGGCATCGCCGAAGTCGCGGCGATGGCCGGCTACGACGTGATGCTCCGCGACATCAACGAGGAGTTCGTCCGGAACGGCTACGAGCAGATCGAGTGGAGTCTCGACAAGCTCGCCGAGAAGGACCAGATCACGCGGGAGGAGGCCGACGCCAGCCTCGACCGGATCACGCCCGTCGTCGACATGGAGGAGGCCGTGGGCGACGTCGACTTCGTCATCGAGGCGGTCCCGGAGAAGATGGACATCAAGAAGGACGTCTACGGCGACGTGGTCGAGTACGCCCCCGACCGTGCGATCCTCGCCACGAACACCTCCTCGCTGTCGATCACCGACCTCTCGGAGGTGACCGAGCGCCCCGGGCAGTTCTGCGGGATGCACTTCTTCAACCCGCCGGTCCGCATGGCGCTTGTCGAGGTCATCTCGGGGGCGCACACAGACGAGCGGACGCTCGAACTCGCCGAGGATCTCGCCGAGGCCTTCGGCAAGACGCCGGTCCGCGTCCGCAAGGACGTCCCCGGGTTCATCGTCAACCGCGTGCTCGTCCCCCTGATGAACGAGGCCTGCTGGACCGTCGAGGACGGAACCGCCACCATGGAGGAGGTCGACTCCACCGTCAAGTTCGACATCGGCCTGCCCATGGGCGCGTTCGAACTCGGCGACCAGGTCGGCAACGACGTCACCTATCACGTCCTGGAGTACATGAACGAGGTGCTCGGGGAGGCCTACGAGCCCTGCCCGCTGCTCGAGGAGACCGTCGAGGAGGAGCGCTACGGCAAGAAGGTGGGGCGGGGGTTCTACGACTACGAGGGCGGCGAGGGGGCGCAGATCCCCACCGACGAGACGCGCGAGGACGTGAAGCTGCGCCTGCTCGCGATCATGGCGAACGAGGTCGGCCACCTCGTCGAGGGGGACGTCGCGCCGCCGCGCGACATCGACCAGGCCGTGATGCTCGGCGCGGGCTACCCCGAAGGCCCGGCGAAGATGGCCGACGGCGTCGGTCTCGACGCGCTCGTGGAGACGCTGGAGGAGCTCTACGAGGAGACCGGCGCGGCGCGCTACGCGGTCGCGGACGGCCTCCGCGAGGCCGCCCACTCCGGCGGCTTCCACGGCGGAAGCGAGGACGTGGAGGGGATCGAGTTCACCACGATCAGCGTGGAGTACCCCCGCGAGCACGTGGGGCACATCGTGCTCGACCGCGAGGCGCGCATGAACACGATCAACGCGGACGTGCTCGAGGAGCTCTCGGCGGCCGTCGACCTGTTCGAGGGGGACGACGACGTGCGCGCCATCCTCGTCACGGGCAAGGGCGATCGCGCGTTCTCCGCCGGGGCGGACGTCTCCGGCTTCGCCGCCAACGCGGAGCCGCTCTCGGCCATCGAGCTCTCGAAGAAGGGCCAGGCCACGTTCGGCAGGTTCGAGGAGACCCCGATGCCGGTCGTCGCGGGGATCGACGGCTTCGCGCTCGGCGGCGGGCTCGAACTCGCCGCCTGCGCCGACCTGCGGATCGCCAGCGACCGCTCGGAACTCGGCCTGCCGGAGCACAGCCTCGGCCTCCTGCCCGCCTGGGGCGGCACCCAGCGCCTCCAGCGGCTCATCGGCATGGGTCGGGCGAAGCAGGTCGTCTTCACCTCCGATCGCTTCGACGCCGAGACGATGGCCGACTGGGGGTTCGTGAACGAGGTCGTCCCGCACACCGAGTTCGAGGAGGCGGCGCTCGACCTCACAGAGCGGCTCGCCGGCGGTCCGCCGATCGCCCAGCTGTTCACCAAGCGTGCGATGCTCCGCGGCTGGGAGGACATCGACGCCGGCCTCGAACTGGAGGCGCAGGCGTTCGGCCACCTCATGAACACCGACGACCTCATGGAGGGCATCACCGCGTTCATGGGCGACCGCGACCCCGAGTTCCAGGGTCAGTAAAACTCGGAACACTTAACCGGCCGACGGCGAATCGTTTCCGTACGGCTCGGTTGGTGTAGTCCGGCCAATCATGTTGGCCTTTCGAGCCAACGACCGGGGTTCAAATCCCCGACCGAGCATTCTGCGACGAACGAATGTGAGAAGCGAACGCGACCACTCGGGCGATTCGAAGGAGACCGAGGTTCTGCGCGAAGCGCAGGTTCTCGGGCGTGGTTCAAATCCCCGACCGAGTACTTTTTCGAACGAAGTGAAAAAAGCGCGCAGAGAGTGGATTTGAGCAGGGAAGTCGCACGCCCGGAACGGCGCTTCGCGCCGCAGCCCGGAACGTCTTCACGTGTTCAACTCCCCGACCGAGCGTTCTGCGACGAACGTGGGGAGCGAACGCGATTACTCGGGCGATGTAGCCGAGCACGTTAGACCGCACTCCGCCGAATACCCCGACGGGAATCACAACTAGAAGGTCGTCGGTCGCCTCGAACCCCGCCCGCCTTCCCCTCGGAACCGAACACCGTCCCGTAACTGTGTTATTAATCCATCTATTACAATAATAATATTAATTAGCAATTATTATAATATTGTCTGACGAACCTTCTTGTACTTTTGCGCCGCACTCCAACAAGAGAGGTAGCACGAATGATAACGGCCGACTCATCCCGCGAGACGGTGTCCCCCGAACCGGTGGCGACCGACGACGGCATCGCGTACCGCGCGTTCCACGACATGACCGAGCCGGGATCGCTGAGTATCACGGTCATGCAGGCCGTCGGCGCGGTGGTGGACGTGGATCCGATGGCCCTCGATTCGCTGTACGAGGCCGTCGATCCGGACGCGCTCGACGAGCTGTTCTGTCCCGGCCCGGAAAGGCAACCGAGCATCGACGGCCGCATCCGGTTTCGGTTCGCTGGGTGCCACGTCACCGTCGAGAGCAACGGGACGATCCTCGTCGAACCGTAGGGACCTCGCCGGTTCACGGACGGCGCGCGTGCGTTACACGCTCTCGGTTACTTCTAGTTAGTCTCGGTGTAGAGCCCTCAAAACACGTGATATCACCGTTCTCGCAATCCTTAATATCTCGAGCATCGTTAGGGAGTACCGAACAGCTATGATGAATAGACGTACCCCCTTCGAGGAGATGGAGCGCGTGTTCGACCAGATGCGTCACTCGATGCTCGGCACCTGGGACCTGTCCGTCCCGACGCCGGACCGCCGGTGGCCGTCGGGAGCGACGGCCGGCGCGAACGTGAGTATCGAGACGGACGACGACGGGTACGTCGTCCACGCGGATCTCCCCGGTTTCGAGCGGGACGAACTCGAACTCACGTTCGATGACGGGGTCCTGACGCTCTCGGGCGACCACGAGGTCGCGGACGAGACCAGCGCCCGTCGGCGCAACGTCTTCGAGCAGGTGACGATCCCCGGCGACGTGCTCGCCGAGGAGGTCACCGCGTCCTACCGCAACGGCGTGCTTGAAGTGCGACTCCCCACCGCCGACGCGGGCGACGACGCCCACCGGATCGACATCGAGTAGACTGCCCGCGACGTCGGTCGTGGGGTCGGCCCTGCGCGGGTTCCGCCACGCACGTCGGCCGATGGTCGGCCGCCGCCCGCTCGGTCGAACACCGATCCTTCGTCTCTCCGTCATGAACTACGGTAACATTGATGTATATCACTCGCAATGTGTGCGCCGACGATGGCTCCCGACCGACGACGGACGGCGGACCTCCTCGAACAGGAGCGCGAGTACACCGACGCGGTCATCGGCTCCGACACCACCGGGCGGTTGTTCGAGGCGAGCGCGAAGCGCAACGCCGACCGGCCGGCGCAGGGCTACAAGGGCGGCGTTCACGACCGGTCGCTCGTCGAGGTGGACGCTATCGAGCCGGCCCCGCCGGGCGACTACGCCACGCTGACCTACCGTGAGATGCGGGACGTGGTCCACGGGCTCGCGGCGGGCTTTCGTACCCTCGGAGTGACGGGCGGCGACCGCGTCGGGATCTTCGCGAACACCCGCATGGAGTGGGCCCAGACCGACTTCGCGCTGCTGCAGGCGGGAGCGGTCGTAACGACGGTGTACGCCGAGTCCACCCCCCGCAAGGCGTCGTACCTGCTCTCGAACCCGGGGGCGACGGGCGTCGTCGTCGAGAACGCGGAACTGCTCGAGCGCGTCCTCGAGGTGGAGGACGCGCTCGACCTCTCCTTCGTCGTGGTGATCGACGAGGTTACGGGGTACGCCGACCGGGACGACGTGTTCACGCTCGGGGAGGTCTACGAGCGCGGCCGCGAGGCGTTCGATCCCGCCGACCTCGAATCGTGGCTCAACGAACGGTCGCCCGGCGACCTGGCGACGCTCGTCTACACGTCGGGGACGACCGGTGAGCCGAAGGGCGTACGGCTCACGCACGCGAACCTCCGGGCGAACATAAACGGCATCAGGAGGCGCGTCGGACCGCGCCCCGACAAGCCGGAGAACCTCGCGGTGTTCGACGAGCACTGCCGGACGCTGTCGTTCCTCCCGCTCGCACACATCTTCGAGCGCACGGCGGGGCACCTGTTCCCGCTCGCGAGCGGCGCGTGCGTCAACTACGCGGAGTCCGCGGACACCGTCGCGGAGGACATCCGCCTCGTCAGCCCGACGAACGTCACGAGCGTTCCCCGCGTCTACGAGCGGATCTACGACTCGATGCGCGAGCGGGCGAGCGAGTCCGACCTGAAGTCGAGCATCTTCGAGCGGGCGGTCGAGACGGCCCGCGAGCGGGCGCGCACCGACAGTCCGGGCGTCGGCCTCCGGCTGCGCCACGCGCTGTACGACCGCCTCGTCTACCGGACGATCAGGACGCGCATGGGCGGCGAGATCGAGTTCTTCATCAGCGGCGGCGGGAGCCTCTCTCTCGACCTCGCCGAACTGTTCGCCGGCATGGGACTCCACGTCCTCGAGGGGTACGGGCTGACGGAGACCGCCCCCGTCGTCTCCGTCAACCCGCCGGAGGATCCCCGGCCCGGAACCCTGGGTCCGCCGCTCGTGGACGTGGAGGTGCGACTCGACGAGTCGGTCGTCTCCGAGGATCGGAAGCGCCGCGCGCGAAGCGAGATCGGCGAGTTGTTGGTGCGGGGGCCGAACGTGACGGCGGGCTACTGGGAACGTCCTGACGCCACCGAGGCGGCGTTCACGGCGGACGGTTACTTCCGCACCGGCGACATCGTCGAGCAGACCGACGACGGCTACCTGATCTTCCACGACCGGCTCAAGCAGTTGCTGGTGCTCTCGACCGGCAAGAACGTCGCCCCCAGCCCCATCGAGGACGCGTTCTCGACGAGCGACCGCGTCGAGCAGGTGATGGTCGTCGGCGACGACCGGAAGTTCGTCGGGGCGCTCGTCGTGCTCGACTTCGAGGCCGCCCGCGAGTGGGCCGACCGGGCGGGTATCGACCTCCCCGACGACCCCGCGGCCGTCTGCCGGGACGACCGGGTTCGTGCCTGGGTTGCCGAATCGGTGGAGGCCGTCAACGCAACCCTCGAGAGCGAAGCGCGGATCAAGCGCTTCGAACTCGTCCCCGAGGAGTGGACCGTCGAGAACGACATGCTCACGCCCTCGATGAAGAAGAAGCGTCGCACCATCCTGGACCGCTATGAGGGCGAGGTGATGGACCTCTACGCCGAGGCCCCGCTGGCGGGCGACTGACGCCCCGGGAGTCCCGGGCGGCTCGTGAGGTACGAGGGACGCGGGAGTCGAGTGACCTTTACCGCCGGGGGCGCTGTGGCTACTAGTGGACTCCTCAGAGGTCATCCGACGGTGGGCGGAGCGGTCGGGCGAGTTCTCGCCGAGCTACTACGCCTACTACGGCCCCAACGAAACCAGCGAACGGATCCGCGGGCTCCTCGACTCCGTCGTCGGACGGGAGGCGACCGTCCTGGAGCTCGGTTGCAGTTCGGGCCGACACCTCTCTCACCTGCACGACCACGGGTACGAGGACTTACACGGCATCGACGTCAACGACGAGGCGTTCCGCGTGATGGAGGAGACCGCGCCCGAGCTCGCCGCGCGCGTGACGTTCCACGCCGACGCCATCGAGAGCGTCGTCACCGACTTCGACGACGATCGGTTCGACGCCGTGTTCTCCGTCGAGACGCTGCAACACGTCCACCCGGACAACGGGTGGGTCTTCGGGGAACTCCCCCGGATCGCGCGGGACCTCCTCGTCACGGTGGAACACGAGGGGCGGAGCGATCGCGACGGGGAGGACGGACCCGAGGGGGAGAGCGACCGGGGGAGAGCGGAGGGCGCGGGGGACGACGGTCGCCGCCGATCGGGCGTGATCGACGTGAACTACGTCAACGGCGAGTTCCCGCTGTACTACCGTGACTGGGGGCGGATCTTCGCCGAACTGGGACTCACAGAGATCGAGTCGGAGCCGGTCGGACGGGACACGCTCCGGGCGTTCCGACCGCCGCGGAAGTAGTGCGCAGCCGGTACTCAGCGGGGCGCGTTCGGGAGCGAGGGAGGCGGAGGAACGCGCTCGCTCGACCTCACGCCAGCCACTCCTCGGGCTTCGTGTCGTAGTCGACGTCCGTCGCGGCGAGGTGCTCGACCTCGTCCCAGGGGAGATCCCGCGTCGCGAACTCCTCGCCGTCGAAGCGGATGAGCTTCCCGCGCTCCTCGGGGATCGGTTCGCGGTCGCGCCGCCGGGCCACCTCGACGTCGTGATCGTCGAGTTCCTTCACGATGGTCTTCAGGTTGACCGGCCGCCCCCACAGCTCGAAGACGCGTTCGAGTACCTGCTGGGCCTGCTTTACGTCCAGCATGACCCCGTTGTACTGGTGGCCGAGCAGCAGTTCGTTGCGGTTGTTGTAGTTGCCGTCCTCGACGACCACCGTCGGCTTGCCGAAGTTCGTGAAGCGGAGCATGAGCTTCTTCTTCACGTCCTCGACGTCCGTGCTGGTGGCGCGGTAGTCCCGGGTCGTGTGGGTGTACTCGTAGGTGAAGTAGTGGTTCTCCTCGACGAACTCCTGGGTGAGGAACTCGTCGAGGAACGTCACGTCGTTGTGGCTCTCGCGGATCTCGCGCATCCGGTCCCAGCCGCGACGGCGGTCCACGTCCGCGAGCGCCTCCTCGACGCTCCCGTACCGGTCGTCGTCGAACATGTAGCGCGCGATGCGCTCCAGGTCGGTCTGGGAGAGGCGCTTCAGGAACCCCCGGTGCTGGCGCTTCACCAGCGAGTAGTGGCGCTCGCACAGCCCCTCGTAGGTGAGCACCTTCCAGGGGTAGCGACCGACGTCGACCTCGCCCGCCCTCGCCGCCGCCAGCGCCTCGGCGTCGACGCGCGGGTCGTCCGGATCGAGCGCGTCGAGCGAGTCCGAGTCGACGTGGGCGATCGCGGGGTCCGGTTCGAGCGCCGCGAGGACCGCGTCGAGGTCCACCCGGTCGGAGAAGTTCCGCCAGGTGATCCCCCGGACGCGCAGGAGCTTCTCGGCGACCTCCCGGCGGTTGGTCGTGTTCTCGATGTACTCCCACAGCTCCTTGCCGAGCTTGTAGGGGTTGAACCCCGGCGAACCGAGCACCATCGACTGGTGGTCGGCGTAGTCGACGAACTCGTTCTCGTCGGCGAACCCCTCCTCGGCCATCATCATGGACTCCCAGTAGGCCGCCCACCCCTCGTTCATCACCTTCGTCATCCGCTGGGGGGCGAAGTAGTACGCCTCCCGGCGGAGCACGTCGAGCACCTCGAGCTGCCAGTCCTCGAAGTCGACGGCCTTGCCGGCGTCGCGGTCGTAGCGCTTGCCGTGGTTGCGCAGGAACGCGATGACGTCGAGTTCCGGCTCCGCGGGGAAGCGCGCCTCGTCGGACGTCCCGCGCTGGGATTCGAGCCACTCGTCGCTGAACACCTGCCGCTTCACCTCGTCGCTCAGCCCGAGCTGGTCGAGCCGCTCGGCGATGTCCTCGGCCTCGAACGGCTCGTCGCCGCCCGTCGCGACCGGGGTGAACGGGTCGTGCTGGTCGATGCAGTCCTCCAGGCAGAGCACGTGGTCGATGAACGCCTCGACCTCCTCGCGGTCGATGTCCGGGTCGTTCATGTACGACTCGACGATGCGCGCGTGACTGGCGAGCATCCGGGCGGCGTCCGGCGTGTCGCTGAACAGCCCGAACCACTGGTTGTGCTTGAAGAAGTCGGAGTGCGCCTCGACGTGCGTGATGACCGCCTTCTGATCCGCGGTCGTGTTTGACTCCTGGAGGAAGGCGTGGGCGGGGTCGTCGTTGTTGACGATCTCGAACGCCTTGCCGCCGAGGAACTGCCGCTGCTTTCGCTGCTGGTCGTACTTCATCCCCCACCGCCAGTGCGGGTACCGCTCCTGGAACCCGTCGTAGGCGATGAGTTCGTTCATCTCGTCGTAGTCGATGATCCAGTAGTTGACGGGGTAGGGATCGAGTCCCAGCTTCTCCGCGAGGGCGGCCGCTTCGCGTACGGGTTCCCGCAGCGAGGCGGCGACCTGCTGTTTCCGGATGCGCTCTGGTTCACTCATTGTCCTCTGTACTCAGGATGGTGTAGATGGCGTCGACCACGTCGTCGGGGCCCGTGACGTAGGCGACGGCCACGTCGTTGCTCCCCTTGAAGTGCCGTTCCACCTCGTCGGCGTGCGTCGCGTTGATGGCGTTGCCCGACGGCTGAGTCTCCACGTAGGCGTGGAGGTTCGCCGGGATCTCCTCCATCAGCGGGATGACCCGCTCCTCGGTGTCGTTCGAGGAGTTCTCCGAGTCGCCCGCCGCGAAGACGTAGCGGTTCCACTCGCTCCACGGGTACTCCTCCAGCAGTTCCTTGGCGAGCTCGTACGCGCTCGAGATGCGCGTGCCGCCGCCGCTGCGGATGCCGAAGAACTCCTCGCGCTCGACCTCCCAGGCCTCGGCGTCGTGGGCGATGTAGACGAACTCGGCGTTGTCGTACTTGCCGGTGAGGTACCAGTCGAGCGGGGTGAACGTGCGCTCGACCAGTTCGCGTTTCTTCTCGCGCATGCTGCCGGAGACGTCGCGGATGTTCACCACGACGACGTTCTTCTCGCGCTCCTCTACGATCTCGGGGTAGCGGAAGCGCTCGTCCTCGCGACGGAATGGGATCTGCCGCAGGCCCTCCCGCCGGATGCGCTGGATCGGCGTCTCCTCCTCGACCTCGGCCTCCATCTCCTCGATGCTCGCCCAGCGGTCGCGCTCGGTCTCGGGGATCTCGGAGGCCGCGTCGACGATCCAGGCCCGCGAGACGGGCATGTTCTTCTCGCGCGCCCAGGCGAACACCTCGTCGGGGCCCCACCCCTCGACGCGGAGCGCCTCGCGGACGTACGACCCGTCGAAGTCCATCGCCAGCTTGCGCTTCAGCCCCTCCTTGAACAGGTGCTCGAAGTCGAGGGTGCTCGCGGGACCGGTGCGGGTGATGTCCGTGTAGTCGCCCTCCTTCTCCTCGATGACGCGCTTGCCCTTCGGCTCCAGCGTCAGCCCCAGTTCCTCGTCGAGTTCCTGGGCGAACTCCTCGGGGTCCATCTCGTAGTACTCGTGGTCGGCTCCCTCCTCGCCGGCCTGGCCCTCCTCGCCGTCGCCGTCGCCCGGCTGGGGCTGTGGCTGGCCGACCGGGTCGCCCACGTCGGGCGTCCCGCCCTGGCCCTGCCCCACGCCACCCTGGTCGAGGCGGTCGTAGGCGAACTCCGGGAGATCCACGATCTTGATGGGGATGCGCACCTCCTCGGGGAGGCTCTGGCCGAGGTCGCCGTACTGGATGAACTCCGAGAGGTCCTGCCTGCGGGCCTCGCCCACTTCGCGGTACCGCTCGAGGTCGTCTCTCAGTCCCATCGGTAACTCACCTGGCTCATGACGTGTCGGCTGGTCAGCTCCGCCGAGGCGGCGCTGTAGCCGAAGAGGTCCTGCATGTCGTCGATCGTCGATTCCTTCACCGCCTTCGTCTCCGTGCCCGTCGGCGGGTCGTCCCACTGGCGGGGGTCGAAGTCCTCGAACACCCGGCGGACGTCGTCCCAGTCGTGGCTGCCGAGCACCGCGCGGATGACCGGGATCTCCTTCAGTTCGATGTCGCCCATCCGGAACTCCTCGTCGCGGTGTCGCCACGCGTGGCGGTTGAGCGCGGTCATCACCTTCTCCGTGCGGAAGGTCCGCACGGCGGGCAGCGGTTGCGTCCCGTCGTAGTGGGACTCGTCGAACCGCCCGAGGTGCTCGATCTCGAACACCTTCATCTTGAGCGGGTCCGGTTCGACCTCCTCGCCGCGGTCGTTGGTGATGGTCTCGCCCTCGTTCCAGGCGTAGACGTGCTCGACGTACTCCTCGACGGTTGCCTCGTCGACGCGCTTGTCGCGCATGATGGCCGTGAGCACGTCCCGCTCCTGCTGGCGGAAGATCCGATTTTTCACCTGCACGAGCCGGTTCTCGAACTCCGTCCGTTCCGCGTTCGAGAACACAGGCGCGTCGACGAACCCGTCTGCCATGCCGTTCAGGACGTCGCGGGGCATGATGACGTGCTCGACCGGGAGGTCAGGGTGGTGGCGGTCGCTCTGCTCGTGCAGCAGGTCGGCGATGACGTCGCGCGTGTAGGTGACGGGGATGCCCTGCTGGCCGTCGCGGGCGTTCGTGCCGAACTCGAAGTCGTCCTTGTCGCGGCGCTCGTCGCCGTCCTGGATGTAGCCGGCGTCGAACAGCAGCGCCTTGTCGACGAGGTCGAGTCCCGGCGGCAGGTCCTCGGTGTCGAGGCGCGTCACGACGTTGTACAGCGCCGCCGCCTCGATCGCGTGGGGCGCGAGCTCCTTGCGGTTCACGCGCCGGCGGTTGTCCCGCACGTCGATGGCGACCGGCTCGCGGATCTTCTCCTCGAGCCGGTCGTACGTCGTCGCCGTCCACACCGTCGTCTCGTTGGTGAGCTCCCGGCGCAGCAGCTCGGCCTCCAGCGAGAGGTTCGTCAGGTACCGGAACTCGTGCTTGTCGAGCCGCCGCTTCAGCGCCTTCAGCGGGTCCTGCCCGTGGCGTTCGGCGTGCTGGTTCAGCTGGGCCTCGAGGTCCGGGTTGGAGATGATGAGCAGCTGGGTGTCGATGTCCATCCCGATCCCCTTGTCGAGCTTCACGCTCCCCTCGTCGGGGACGTTGAGCAGCTTCTGGAGCAGGTCGGCGTGCTGGGCGGCGTCCTCGACGAGGGTGAGCAGGCCGTTGCCCTGCGAGAGCACGCCGTCGTAGCTGAACGCCTGCGGGTTCTTCCGCCCGCGCGAGTCGAGCGCCTGGAGCATCCCGTGCATCCACGACCCGACGAGGCGCTCCTTGGGCGTCCCGTCGTCCTCGGAGTGGAGGACGCCGATGCCGGTCCCCACGTCGGCGACGAAGTTCTTCACCCGGAGGTGCTTCGGATCCGTCACGGCCGAGAAGAGGTCGTCCCGGCCGCGCCTGCGGTACTGCTCCTCCAGGTAGTCGTAGGCCTCCCGGCAGAACGGGTCGAGTCGCCCCTCGACCTGGATGTCGATGTGGTCGTCGAGGCGGTCGTTGAGGTCCGCGAGGAGTTCCCGCCTGACGTCCTTGGGGAACACCGAGAGCGGGTGAGCCTGAACCGGGCTCACGTACCAGTCCTCGTCGTTGCTCACCGGGGCCTCGCCGTAGGTGAGGCCGGACCCCTCGGTGTCCGCGCCCGAGATGTTCCACTCGACGGTGTAGCGCCGCCCCTCGTCCGTCTTCGAGTACTCGCGCAGGCCGTTGATGAGACAGCGCTTCAGCTCGCTCTTGCCGGTCGCGGTGGGCCCCTCGAGCCAGATTATCTTCTCCTCCTTCCCCCGGCGGGCGGCGATGGAGCGCAGGTCGTCGACGAACTCGTTCAGGACCTCGGTGTTGCCGAGGATGGCGTGCTCGCCGTCGTTGTAGGGGTCGTCGAAGAAACGGTAGCGCTCCTTCTCCTCGCCCTCCTCGACGACCGCGCGCGTCCCCGCGGCCTCGATGGCCTCGAGCAGGTACTTGCTCGCGTGGGAGGCGATGCGCGGCTGCTCGAACACCCGGTCGACGTACTCCGCGAGGCTCATCGGCTCCTCGTAGGTCTCCGTCAGCGCGCGGTCCGCCTCCCCGATGAAATCCCGGCTCATTCCTCCATCTCGGTTCGGGCGACCTCCGCGCCGGCGAATTCGAGCACCTCCTTAGCCCCCTCGCGCGAGTAGCCCTGGTCCGTCAGCGCCTCGATCCACGCGTTGCGCTCGTCGTCCTCCATCTCCCCGCTCGACACCAGCGCCGAGAAGTTGATGTTGTGCTTCTTGTCCTCCCAGAGCTTGCGCTCCAGGGCGCGGCGCAGGCGGTCGTTGTCCTGGGGGTTGAAGCTCGTCCCCTCGCGGGCGCGCCGCGAGACCCAGTTCGAGACCTCCTGGCGGAAGTCGTTCTTGCGGTCCTCGGGGATGTTGAGCTTCTCCTCGACGCTCCGGAGGAACTTCTCGTCGGGTTCCTGCTCGCGGCCGGTGATCTCGTCGACGACGGTGTCGTCGTCGATGTAGGCCATGACGTGGTCCATGTACTTCTCGCCCTGGCGCTGGATCTCGTCCACGTCGTAGGCGAGCGCGTGGCGAACGTCCTCGATGGCGCGCTCCCTGTACTCCTCGCGGACCATCTCCAGGTACCGGTAGTACCGCTCGAAGCGGTCCTCGGGGATGGAGCCGTGGTTCTCGAGGTTGGTCTCGAGGTGGTTGAACGTCGTGAGCGGCGAGAGGAAGTCCCGCCCGCGGTGCATCGAGTCCATGATCGCCTCGGCGATCTCGTCGCCGATGAACCGCGGTGAGACGCCCTCCATGCCCTCGCCGATGTCGGCCGTCTCCTCGGCCTCCTCGCGGAGCTTCTTCACGTCGGTGTCGTCGCCGTCGTCGATCTCGCCGTTGTAGGCCTTCGCCTTCTGGACGATGTCGACGGTGCCGCCCGTGGGCTCCTCGATGCGGGTGAGGACGCCGAAGAGGCCGGCCATCTCCAGCGTGTGGGGCTCGACGTGGATGTCGGGCACGTCCGCGTTGCGCAGCATCTTCCGATAGATCTTCGACTCCTCGTCGTACTGGAGCACGTAGGGGAAGTCGATGCGCTTGGTGCGGTCGTTGAACGCCTCCATCTTCTCGTCGCCCTTCTTGTCCTTGTACTCGGGCATGTTGGTGCGTCCGACGATCACCTGGTCGATGTCGATGCGCGGGTTGTTCTTCGGCTTGATCGTCTGCTCCTGGGTCGCGTGCAGGAAGTCGTAGAGGAACTCCCGCTGGAGCTTCAGCAGCTCCTCGCCGGAGAAGATGCCGCGGTTGGCGTTACAGAACGCCCCCGAGTAGTCGAACGCGCGGGGATCGGACTCGCCGTAGACGGCGAGCTTCGAGTAGTTGACGTCGCCGGTGAGCTCGGTCTCGTCCTGATTCTTCTTGTCCTTCGGCTCGAACGTCTCGACGCACTGGCGCTTGTTCTCGTCGGCCACCAGCCGCATGATCTCGACGTGGTTCTCGAGGACCCGCTGGAGGTCGTCGTCGTAGTGCTCGAGCAGCTTGTCCATGTAGAACTCGCTCGCGGGGTCTAAGCTCTGCTCGTTGCGGATGGTGTACGGCGCGTCGAGGCGCTCGTTGAGGTCGTCGATGACGCGGTCGCGCTGGGCCTGCGGGAGCAGGACGATCGGGTCCTGGTCCATGGGCGAGCGTACCACGTCGTCCGCCGGATCCTGATCCCGGATGACGTCACAGAGGTTCGTCCAGCGGAACGTGTACATGCGCCCGTCGTCCCGGGCGGTGTAGTCTTCGAAGTATCGGCGCACCTGTCGGTCGAAGTCGGACTTCCCGGAGCCGACCGGCCCGAGCAGGAGCTTGATGCGCTTCTCCGGCCCGAGGCCGCGGGCGCCGCTCTTCACCTTGTTCACGAACTCGTGGATGGCTTCGTGGATGTTGCGCCCGTAGAAGGTGTTCTCGCCGTCGTGGAGCGGGTCCTCGCTGGCGAGGCGGTACTCGACGACCCCGAGTCGCTCGTCGTACTCGGTGCCGTAGTAATCGAACATGTCCGCGACGCGCTGGTGTGCGTTACGCGCGATCCGCGGCTCTTCGTACACCTCGCGGAGATACCAGTCGAACGTCCGGGTTTCGCGCAGATCCGCCGGTATCGAATCCCGGTACTCCCGACTGAGTTCTTCGAGGGTTTCCATGTCGCCTGTCATGGTATCACGGAGACGGTATGTCTCATTCCCGGTTCGCCCGGAACGGACAGCCACGCTGCCCGCAAGTGCCGACGGCCACCCCCCTTCGTGAACTCACGCGGCTCGTTCGCCCACGTGTGGTGTGCTATCACGCGACTTCCCCGTGCGGCCCACGTCGCTGTCACGACTCGGGTGCGCACAAGGACTGATCGTATGGGGCTGTGACCACCGATACTGTTGGCTCTGTTATTGCCTCACATAGATAAGTCTTCCCACGGACGTCGGATTTCCGACGGGTTTCCCGCCCCCACGAGAAGGGAAATCGACGGACAGCTCGGGTGAAACTGAGTGTCAGAAATTATTAACTATCGAGAGTTTATAAGGGGGTCGGACCGCACGACTGATGCGGGCGGGGTGGGTACTGCCGGTATGACCGACGACCTCGCCGAGGGATGGCGGGTCTGGAGCGACGCCGACGACCGGCTGGTGCTCGCCTACCGTCCGGACGTGTTCGACGGCGGCGACTTCCCCCCGCCCTGCCTCCCCACCATCTACGTCACCCGGGGGTCGCGCACCAGGCGCCCCGGCGTTCGACCGAACCCGCGTCCGGACGACCCGTGGCACGTGACGCTGTTCCTCGAACCGGAGGTGAAGCACGGTCCGCACCTCCACGACGACCGCGAGGAGGCGTTCGAGACCGCTCGCGACCTCGCGGAACGGTTCGCCCGGGGCGAGATCGACTACCGGGGGCTGTACCAGGTCCCCCGCGAGGAGTACTTCGAGAGGCTGGACGAACTCACCGGACGCGACTCCGGGCGGGAGGCTTAACCGCCCTCGCACCCGTCTCTCGGATATGAGCACCGTCACCCTCATCGGTCCCCGACTCGCGGAGGAGGGCGTCGAGTTCGTCTTCAACGGCGAGTCGCCCCTCTGCGAGGGCTGTCCCTACCGGGGACAGTGTCTCAACCTCGACGAGGGCGTCCGCTACCGGGTCACCGACGTGCGCGACTCCGGGATCCTCGACTGCGCCGTCCACGACGCGGGCGTCACCGCCGTCGAGGTCGAACCCGCGCCCGTTCGCGCGAACGTCGCCTCGAAGAGCGCCTACGCCGGGTCCTCGGCGACGCTCGAGGGACCCTGTCCCCACACCGAGTGTCCGAGCCACGAGTTCTGCGAACCGCTCGGCGCGGCGTTCGACGAGTCGTACAAGATCCGCGAGGTCGTCGGCGACCCGCCCCACGAGTACTGCGCGCTCGACCGCGACCTGACGCTCGTGGAGTTCGCGCCCCGAGACGGAGAGCCCTAACCGAGCGTCCCCGTCAACTCCGCCGCGTAGCCGAACTCCTTCTCGTAGCCGTACGGCGACATCAACACGGGGTAAAAGGGCTCCCGTGCGACCAGTTCGTCGTCGTCGGCCGTGGCGAACGTCGCGCCGGGGGAGACGCGCTCGAAGTTCGCCACCCGGACGTCGTAGGTCGTCGCCGGCGTCTTCGGAATGAGCCGCTCGAGGCGGAAGACGGGGATGTCCGCCGATCGGCGCTCGCCCGCGGGAAGCGCTCCGATCGCGCCGAGGAACTCGCGGACGAGACGGACGGCGTACGCCTTCGCCTCCTCGGATCCCTGCCGACCCGCCTCGACCTCGATCACGTTGGCGTACTCGACGAGCCGCCCCTCGGTGAACCCCCCGGCCTCGACGACCGCGTCGATGGAGAGGTAGGGACAGATGGCCTCCGTCAACGGGTCCGCGTCGTCGACGATGGCGAACGGTCGGTCGTACGACTGGGTCGAGTGGATCGACAGGGTGGTGCAGCCGCGCAGCTCGCGCAGCAGCTCGTGTGCCAGTCTGCGCTCGTACTCGTCTGCGTCCGGATCCCCCGGGAAGACGCGGTTCAGGTCGACGTCCGTGTAGCGGACGTTCCTCTCGAGCGCCGGCTCGTTGGCGACGACGAACTTCACCGGTCGTTCGAGGGACGGTCGCTCGCGGAGGAAGTGCTCGACCGCGTGCGCACCGCACGGTTCGTCGCCGTGGAGCGCGCCGACGACCGCGTACTCGGGCTCCCCCTCCCCCAACTGCTCGACCCGCATTTGCTGGGAGTACGGACGGCCCCCATTTCAGTGCCGCGGTCCGCGCCGACCCGTCAGCGCTCGAGCCCCGCGGCGTACTCGAAATCGCTCTCGCGGGCGGTGAGTGTCTCCCCGTCGAGGACGATGCGCCAGCCGTCGATGGCGGTCGGATCGTCGAGCGCGGCGGTGAGCGTCTCCCGCACGTCGAGCACGTCGACGCCGTAGAAGTCGCGGGGGACGCCGTGAAAGTACTGGAGGGCGGTGTCGAACAGCGACCGCATCCCCCCGTCGTCCCCGAAGTCGAAGCGCTTGTACGCCCCCGCCGCGACCTGCACCATCCCGTGGAGGAACTTGCTCTCGGTGGTGCCGCGCCCGTAGTTGTACCACTGATCCTCGAAGCAATCGTGACTCTCGTGGTACGCCCCCGAGTTGTACAGTCGGACACCGTGAACCGTCGCGCGCCGGAGCGTCGCGTGCTCCCAGCGACCGTCGTCGCGCCACCCCGTCGGACTCCCGCGTCGCGGCGGCCCGACCGTGGGATCGCGGGTGTGGTCGTCCATGTGGGTACCACACCCCACGCCCGGGTAGGTCCGTCGGTGGAGGGAGCGCGGCGGAGGGGATCGCCTTCAAATGTAAACCTTTAGGCTCGTCCGTCCCCCGCCCCCGGACGATGGGACTCATCGTGGAATACCGGGTCGTCTCGCCGTTTCTTCGAAGCGCACTCCAGGCAGTTCCCTCGATGCGGGTAGAAGTCGAAGACGTTCGGATGTTCCACGACGAACCGGTCCGGGTCGTCGCCCGGGCGAGCGGCGACGACTTCGAGGCGTTCGAGGCGGCGCTCGACGACGACGCGACCGTCGAATCGCACCTCGTCCTCAGTACCGTCGACGATCGGCGATTCTATCGGATCTCGCTCACCTCGCACGGCGAAGAGTGCATCGTCTACCCCGCGATCGCCGACCTCGACATCTCGCTGCTCGACTGCCGGATGACGAGCACGGCGAGTTCGGTTCGGGTGCGCGTTCCGTCGCGCGACGCGCTCCAGCGGCTCCGCCAGGCCTACGAGGAACGGGGTATCTCGTTTCACCTCGAGGGGCTCTACCGCCTCGACGCGACGGGAGGGGAGCGCTACCAGCTCACCGAGCGACAGCGCGAGGCGCTCGTCGCCGCCTACGAGGCGGGCTACTTCGAGGTGCCGCGGAACTGCTCGCTCGGGGACGTCGCCGACGACCTCGACATCTCGAAACAGGCGCTCTCCGCGCGGCTTCGACGCGGCGAGGCGAACCTCGTCAGGAACACCGTCGTGGACGACGGCACGTATAAGTAGTTGTCATGTCAACCGTCGTCGCTAACGGGTAGGCCTCGAACCGTGGACTGGATGCCTCCGGCGGGCGCGCGTCGAAAGTCGATGTGAACGTGGGGGTGAGCGAGCCTCGGATCGAGGCTCGCTCGGAGCTCTCGTCGACTCGCGCCGCCGGGACATCTCACTTGCTCTGTCGGCGGTCGTTCCGCCCCGTCCGTCGACTCTCAGAGGTCCTTCGCGATGTCGTTGAGCGCGTTCACCCGTGCGGAGCGACCCCTGAGGTCGTCCGGGTCGACGAACGCGGAGAGGCGCGTCTCCCGGACGTGTTCGCGGAGCGTCTCGAGGGTGCGGTTCTCGATCCGGAGGCCCGTCAGGTACGCCGCGAGTTCGCGGCACTCCTCGTCGGTCGCCCGTCGGCCGCCGTCCGCGCCGCGGAGGTCCCACGCCGTCTCGCGGGCGTCGTTGCCCTCCGGGAGGGTCGCACCCCCCGCGAGCACCAGCGCCCTCGCCGTGACCCACGGGACGACGTCGGCCGCGTCGTACCCCCGTTCGCGGAGGAGGCCCACGGCCCGGTCGGTCAGGTCGAACTGCCGCCGGGCGGTACCGACCGCGGCGATCAGCTTCAGTTCGTCTCCGTCGCGTGCGAGAAACGGGGCGGTCGCCATGGACGCGGTTGTGACTCGGGGGACATGTGCCCACCGGTCCCCGCCCCGCGCTCATACTGTCGGACGTACGCCCGTCGGGAATCTCGCCACCTCAGGGTGGCGAGTAGCGTCACGAAGGTACGTCCGACAGTATCATCCCTCGGCGGTCAGCGTCCGCTCGAAGTCGTCGACGGGGATAACGGAGTAGTCCACGGTGAGGGTGTCCTTCGTGGCGCGGATCTTGCCGACGAACGTCGAGATCTCCTCCAGGGTTCCCTCGAGGATGAACAGCTCCATGCAGTAGTGATCGCCGACGTGGTTGTGGACGTTCGAGGCGACGAGCGACTCGTGCTCGTGGCGCAGGTGCATCATCCGCTCCTCGACGTTCGTCGTCTCGTAGTTGAACAGCACCGTGACGACGCCCATCAGCGTGCGGTCCTCCAGCCGCCTGTCCTCGAACTCCCCGAGGAGGTTCCGCGCGGCCTCGCGGACGACCTCGCTCCGACCGGTGTACCCGTGCTCCTCCGCGAACTCGTCGAGGCGCTGCAGCAACGAATCCGGCATCGAGACGCTTACCACTGCCATGTATTAACGGAGCTCCCAGAGAGTATTAAACATTCAGTACAACCCCGCGACCTTCCGGGAGAGTGCGGTAGAACGAACGCGATAACCCGCCGCTCGACCGTCCCTCGGCGCTTACGGCGAGTAGTAACCCGAAACGTGATCGAAGGGACGGGGCGACGTGCGACCGACCGCTCTCGCGCCGGTCGCCGCGCCGGCCGCTCGATCGCGGGCGACGGCGTTCGAGCCTCGAAACGCGTCGCTGCGGTTCGGTTCGCAACGCTTTAACGCTCTCCCCGGCGACTCAGTGGTGCGTGCGAGGGTAGCCAAGCCTGGCCAACGGCGGCGGACTCAAGATCCGCTCCTGTAGAGGTTCACGGGTTCGAATCCTGTCCCTCGCATCGATGGACGCGAACGAACGTGAGCGTCCTCGCACGAGACGAGAGGATTCGAAGTAGACCGAGGTTCTGCGCTTCGCGCAGGTTCTCGGGCGTAGTTCGAATCCTGTCCCTCGCATCGTGCGTACGATGCGGAAGACCGCACTGGAGCGGCCTTCCCTCGCAACACCCCTCGAAACGTCACTCCGATAGCTCACGCTCCGGCCGCGCGACAACCTTCTTACCCGAGCGGCCGTCACATCGACCGATGGCGGAACTCCGGCGCATCACGACCTACCCGGTGAAGTCCCTCGACCCGCAGGTGCGCGAGGCGGCCCGCGTCGTCGAACGCGGCGCGCTCGACGGCGACCGCGAGTACGCGATGGTCGCGGCCCCCGAGGACGCCCCGCACGACCCGGAGACGGCGTCGGTCGGCGGACGGGGCGACTACGTGAACGGCAAGCGGACGGCGCGGGTCCACCGCCTGCGCTCGACGGTGGACCGCGAGGCGCGAACGCTCACCCTGCGCGAGCACGGCTCCGAGGGGTCGCTGACGTTCGATCTCGACGACCGCGCGGCGCTGAACGCGTGGCTGAGCGACTACTTCGGCGAGCCCGTGAGCGTGCGACGGGAACCGGCCGGGGGGTTCCCCGACGACCGGCAGCACTCCGGCCCGACGGTCGTGAGCACCGCCACGCTCCGCGAGGTGGCCTCGTGGTTCGACCTCGACCTCGACTCCGCCCGGCGGCGGTTCCGCGCCTCCCTCGAGATCGGGGGCGTCCCCGCCTTCTGGGAGGACCGCCTCTACGCCGACCGCGGCGAGGCGGTCGCGTTCCGCGTGGGGGACGTCGAACTGCTCGGCGTGAACCCCTGCCAGCGCTGCGTCGTCCCCTCCCGCGACCCCGACACCGGCGAGGCGACGCTCGATTTCCGCGAGACGTTCATCCGGCGGCGGGGGGAGACGCGCCCCGGGTGGCTGGACAGCGAGCGGTACGACCACGACTTCCGGCTGATGGTCAACACCCGCGTCCCCGAGCGCGAGTGGGGGAAGACCCTCCGCACGGGCGACGAGGTCGAGGTGCTGGGGACGCGCTCGCTGCCGACGTAGGTCGGGGATCGGCGGCAGCGTACCCGACTCGACCGCTCCGTCCCTCCGCTGTCCGCCTCTCCACCCGTTCCCGCGTCCACGCTTCGCGCGAGGCGATCGAAGCGCGCCCTCGCCCGCCGCCGTCGCTCCCGCGTCGCGGCCGGGTCGTACCGCAGCGAGACGATCCGACCGAGCGCGAGTCGGGCGTCGAACGACGCGTCGACGCGACGACCCGCGCGCGGGAGTCGGTCGCGCTCGACGGTTCGCACGCGGCCGTCGGCGAGGACCAGCACCGCGTCGTCGCCCTCGAAGCGGTCGAGGACGGCGGTCTCGGTCGCGGTCAGTTCGGGAGCGGGGGTCCACGGGACGACGAGCGCGGCGAGGGCGAGCGAGATCGCGAGCAGCGCGGGGGTCGGCGACGGCACGGGATACGCTGGTCCCGCCCTCGTTCATAAACTCTCGCCCCGCGCTCACTCCTCGTCGTCCGCGTCGTCGGGGCGTCGCGCGAGGCGGTCGAAGCGCGACTGGGCGTCCTCCCGGCGGCGGTCCGTCTCGTCGGGGTCGTAGTCGACCCCGACGACCTCGCCGTCCTCGACGCGTACCGCGAGCACGGCGTCCTGGTGGCGCGCTTCGGGCGGCAGGTCGTAGCGGTCCACGACGACGTCGCCCGCCACCCCGTCGTCGTCCTCCAGGAGCAGCACCGCGTCGTCGCCCTCGAAGCGGTCGAGCACCGCCGCGTACTCAGGCATACGTCTCCGTGAGGACCCGCTGCCCGTTGTCGTTTTCGACGACGACGGTGTCGCCGTCGTTGTTCCACACCGGCCCGCTCGCGTTCCAGTGGAGGTCGGTATCGTCGTCGCGCCCGTCGCCCGTGCGCAGCGTCACGCGCTCGCCGGGGGCGAGGACGACGCCGTCGGGGACGGCGTAGGTCTTGCCCGCCTCGTCGCGGATCGTCCACCCCGAGATGTCGAGCGGCGCGTCGCCCGCGTTCTCGAAGACGACGTACTCGTCGTTCAGGTTCCGCCGGTCGTCGCCGGCGGCGTCCGCGTGGATCTCCGCGACGGCGAGCGCGGCCGGTCGGTCGGTTCGATCGGTTCCGTCGGTTCCGTTCCCGCCGTCCGCGCTCTCGACGACCGTCCGGCGTTCCAGCGCGCCGTCCGCACCGGGGGCGACGGGATCGCCCTCCCGCAGCGCGAGCGGGTCGGTGGGGGCGGCACGCTGCGTGTAGACGGCCGCGCGGTCGCCGTCGCTAGCGAACGCCACGTCGCCGTGGGTGGCGGTCCAGTAGGTCCGCACGTCGCGCTCGGCGAGGCGCTGCAGCGTCTCCTCGTGTGGGTGGCCGTAGCGCGAGTCGTAGGCGCTCGAGATAACTGCGACCTTCGGGTCGGCGGCGTCGAGGAGCGCCTCGCCGGTGCTCGACGCGCTCCCGTGGTGGCCGGCGCTCAGGACGGTCGTGGGGAGGGAACCGCCGGTCCGATTCACGACGTAGCGCTCGCCCGCCGCCTCGGCGTCGCCCGGGAGGAGGAACGTGGTGTTCCCGTGAGCGAGAGAGAGCACGAGGCTGTTCTCGTTTCGCTCGCGGTTCTGGAGGTATCCCTCGGGCGGGGCGAGCACCTCGACGGACGCGCCGCCGAGGGGGATCGAGTCCCCGGCGACCGTCCGGTAGAGCGGGACGTCGTGGCGTTCGACGGCGTCGAGGTACTCCTCGTAGGTCCGCGTGCTCGACGCGATCCCGGGGTCGTACACCGCCCCGACGCCCTCACCCTCCGTCTCGAAGTGCTCGATCACGGCGGCGTGTCCGCCGATGTGGTCGGCGTCGGCGTGGCTCGTCACGAGGTGATCGATGCGATCGACCCCGCGGCGTTCGAGGTACCGAACGACGTGCTCGCCGTCGTCGGTGTAGTCGCCCGAGTCGACGAGCATCGTCTCGCCCGTCGGCGAGATCACGAGGACCGAGGTCGACTGACCCACGTTGATGAAGTGGACCGAGAGGGTCCCGTTCGCGCCCAGCTCGGGGACCGATTCGTCGCCGTCGTCGCCGTCGGGCGGGTCGTCCGGCGTCTCGGGCGTCGGTACGCCCGGCGAGGCCCCGGAACATCCGGCGAGGACGAGGAGCAAGCAACAGAGCAGGGAAGCGGCGCGCATCGTCGGCTAGTGAGACGGGGGCGATACCAGTCTGTCGGCGGGTCAAACCGGTTCGACGTCCGTCACCTCGCCGACGACCTCCCACCCGCTCGCCGTCGCGCGCGCGACGAGCAGGGGATCGTCCTCGCCGTCGGTCACCATCCGGTAGGTCGTCCCGCCGTCGCGGTCGACCCCCTCGGCCTGGAAGGACTCCTGAAAGAACTCGGCGCTCCGCATGTCGAGGTCGATCTCGTCGCCGCCGTCGAGGCGCAGTCGGACCGGTTCGGGCGCGACGTTGTGGATCCGCTTCGCGAGCGTGTTCATGCGTTCCCCCTCGTCGCCGCGCGACATAATCGGTGGGCATTCGCCGCGGTGTCGGGTGTATCCCGCCGCGCGGGAGGGCGGCGCGCCCCCGCACGCGACGGGATGGCCGCGTCGACGCTCCCGGTGCCGGAGGGGTTTTGCGCGCCGACTGGGGACGACCGGAACCCTAAACACGTCGCGGACAGCCACTCCCCGTATGGAACTCGAAGAGCGGTTCGGCGCCGGGCTCAGCCCCGAACGGGCGTGGCTCTACGTCGGCATCGCCGCCCTCGTCGTCCTCGTCGGGGGGTCGCTGGTCTTCCGCGAACTCGTCTACGATCAGTTCCTCTGGCAGTACTTCTGGGGGCCCGTCGTCGCCGACGCGAACAACGCCGCGTGCGCGGTCCGCGCCGGCGGGTCGGTCGACCTCGTCTACGACCCGGCCACCTGCGCGCGGGCGGAGGCGACGGGGCGGATCGTCGCCGAACCGGGGTACACGCTCGTCTCCGAGGTGGGCTACGCGGCGACGCTCGTGTTCATGCTCGCGGGCGTGCTCTTCCTGCTCCGCCGCCTCGACCTCGTCCGCGAGCGGTCGGCCTTCTTCGCGCTGGTCCCGTTCATGTTCTTCGGCGGGGCGCTCCGCGTCGTCGAGGACGCGAACGACGCGGCCGTCGCCGCGAGCGGGGTCGATCAGCTCGTCGCGTACCCGCTCAACACGCTCCTCATCAGCCCCGTCATCTACTTCACCGTCTTCGCGATCACGCTCGCCTCGCTGCTCGCCGCCGTCTGGCTCGAACGCGCCGACGTGGTCGAGCACTACGAGACGCCGCTCGCCGCCTTCGGGACCGTCTTCCTGCTCGGCACGCTCGCGTACCTCTACGTCGTCGTCACCGGCCGGCTGGAGGCCGTGCTCCCGAACGCGGGCTTCTACCCCCAGATGCTCGTGCTGACGGTCCTCCTGTCGGTGTTCATCGCGGGCGTGGTCTACTTCGCCGCCGACCGGTACGCGCCCGAGATCACCGCCGGGACGGGGCTCATCGCGCTCGTCGTCCTGTTCGCCCACGCGCTCGACGGCGTCGCCAACGTCATCGCCGCCGACTGGGCGCGCGAGATCGGCCTCCCGTTCGAGTACGTCCCGAAGCACCCGATCAACGAGTTCATCATCGAGTACTCCTCGGTCGTCCTGCCGGAGGGGGTCGTCACCGCCATCGGGAGCGCGTGGCCGTTCCTCCTCGTGAAGGTCGTCGCCGCGACGCTCGTCGTCTACATCTTCGACGAGACGGTGTTCGAGGAGAGCCCGCGCTACGCCATCCTGCTGCTCGTCGCCATCGTCGCCGTCGGCCTCGGGCCGGGCACGCGCGACATGCTCCGCGCGACGTTCGGGATCTGAGCGCCCCCCCTCGACCGCTATCGCGCCTCGGCCGTCGCAGCGACCCCCTTCGGCAGATCGACGTCGATGTCGATCGTCCCACGGTACGCGTCTTCTGCGGCCGAGCGCGCTACGGGAAGGGGTGGTGCTCTCGACGGGTGCGCGACTCGAAACCCAGTTCGGCGGGCACCGTCTCAGCGCGCTCGCCGAAGTAGGCGTCGCCCATGAACAGCGCCTGGGCCTCGGGGAGCAGCACGCGGACGACCTCGAACCCGAGCAGTCCCACGTCCCGCGGCGTCAGGCGGGCGGCGTAGGCGTCGAGGCCGGCGTCCGTCACGCGCTCGACGAGCGTCGAGAGTTCGGCCCCGCCCTCGGGCACCCGGCCGGCGATGCTCGACGCGGGGACCGTCGCCGACGGCTCCACGAACCCCCGGACGGAGTCGGGGAGGGAGGCGAAGTGACCGATGCGCCCGCCCGCGTCGGCGGCGTCGGCGCGCCCCATCCCGCGCAGTTCGAGCCAGTTCTGGACGGCCTCACAGCACGCGGAGCGCGCGGCCGCGGCGGGGTCGAGGTCGGCCGCCGTCCCGGGCGCGAAGCGGGGCCACTCCCCCTCCCGGTGGACCGCGCAGGCGACGACCGGCACGTCCACGTCCTGCGTGAGCAGCGTCGCCGTCACCGACAGCCCCTCGGCGCGGGCGCGCCGGACCAGCGCCTCGAACCCGGCGTCGTCCACGTCGAGCCCGAGCGGATCGAACGTCGAGTACCACGCGAGCATGGCTGCGTCGCGCTCTATCACCTCGGTGAGCCCCGAGACGAGCGCCGCCGCGCCGGAACTGCCGAGGCCGAGGCCGGTGGTGATCGTCGGGCCGTCGGTCTCGTAGGGGAACAGCGCGCGCTCGGCGGGCAGGGCGACGCGCTCGCCCGTCCGCAGGTCCTCGCCGGGCACCCACGCCGTCGGCTCGTCGGCGGGCGGGGCGACCCCCTCGGGCGCGACGAACTCGCTCGCGGGGACGGCCCCTGACAGGCCCGCGGCGGGCGCGGTGAGCAGGTCGCTCCGGCGGTAGACGCCCGCGCCGTAGCGTTCGAGCGCCTCGCCGAGCGCCTTCATCAGCGCCGCGTTCCAGTCGGGGTCCACGCCCGCCGCGTGCCCCGCCGCGCGCGCGTCGCTGAAGCCGCTCGTGTCGCAGACGGTCGCGAGGTAGTACGGCAGGGGGAACGACTCCGCCTCGCCCACCTCGCGCACCGCGCCGACGCGCTCGTCGAGCGCGCGCTCGGCCCGCGACAGCGCGTCGTCGAGGCTCCGCCCCTCGTGATCGCGCCGGAGTCCCCAGTCGCGCTCCGGGGCGCAGGAGCAGTGTGGGAGGGGCAGGAACTCCCGCCGCGCGTGCGGGACTTCCACGACGCGCCCGAGGATCGACGCGCCCGACGAACCGTCGCCCGCGAGCAACCGGGCGGCCTCCCGCCCGGCGACGGTCCCCGCCAGCCGCGCCGTCGGCGCGTCGACCTCACCGTCGTCCGTCCCCGCGAGGTTCGCCGCGACGCGGCCCCGGAGGCAGTCGTAACAGCCGGTCGCCGGCCCGAACCCGGCGACCGAGGCCTCGACGCCCGCGACGGCGCGTCCGCCGACGCCGCCCAGTTCGACGGCGAGCCAGCGACCGCGGTCGGCGGTCGTCGATTCGAAGGTCGGCGCGCCGACGGCGTCCACGACGAGCGCGAGGTCGGCGTCGACGCCGCCCAGGTCGGCGGCGGTCGTCTCGACGATCCCCGCGCCGACGTCGGCCAGCGTCGCTCGCGCGGCGTCCGCGGCGGGGCCGTCACCGACGAGTGCGACAGTCATGCCAGTAGCCAGCGTGGAAGGAAGGAAAAGTCGGGCGGTTACGATCCGTCCGCGTTACGAGGCGAGCAGGCTCTGGGCGACGTTGGCGAGTTCGTCCGTGTCGGCCTCGCGCAGGCGGTCGTCGCCGAGGACGAGGCGCAGGCGCGGGCGACCGACGTCGATCGGAACCTTCTCGGTGTCGATGAGGCCCAGTTCCTCCAGACGGGTCTTGGTGCGGGAGAACGTCGCCTTCGAGGCGATGCCGACGTCCTCGCCCCACTTGGAGATGTCGTAGAGGAGCTCCTGGTTCTTCGCCGCGACGAGCAGGCTGATGGTCACCTCGTCGAGCCCGTCGCCGTCGCCGCGGGCGGTCTCGAGCGAGGCGAGCACGCCGTCGAAGTCGCCCGCGACGTCCGCGCCGATCTCCTCGTTCAGCGAGTCGCGGACGCGGGTGATGGGGGGCGTGCGGAGGTTGAACGGCTCCGCGTCCTCCCAGGCGGCCTCGTACTGCTGGCCCGCGCTCTCGACGAAGTCCCCGTCGTCGGTGGCGAGTCCGGCGACCAGGTTGCCGGCACCGACGATGGCCGTGACGGTCTCGTCGGTGACGATGAGCGTGTTCGACGGTTCGTCGTAGCCGCGCAGTTCGAGGCGGCCGGCGTCGATCAGGTCGGCGGCGGTGCTCGCGACGAGGAAGTCGTCGAGCACGTCCTTGAGCATGCGCTCGTCGCCGAGCAGTCGAACGGAGACGTCCTCCGCGTCGGCGATGACGTCGACGGCGGCTTCGAACGTGTCCGCGGACGGGCTGACCACGTACATCGTCCCCTCGGCGTCCGCGAGCGCGGCGGACAGAAGCGATTCGATGTTCGACTCGAGTAAGTTCGAGGTCATTGTTAGACTATAGGGTAATCAGGTATTTAATTTCACTGATTGTCAATAACTGAAACCGCCCGTTGAGTTTATATTCGCGGGATTCAGGCCTTTTTTAGATCGTCGCTGAACGTGTCAGACCAGTAGAGCGTACCGTCGTAGATGACCGGCACGTTCCGGGCTTTTATAAACGCCTCGGCGGACGCCGGGTCGAACGACGCCCTGGCGGCCGTCCCGCGGAGGCGACGGCAGGACTCGAACGGCGCGCGGAAGCCGTCGCCGACCCGCCCGTCCGCCGGGACCCGGTAGGTGAGTTCGTAGCCGTCCTCGGTCTCGTCGAGGTGGACGACCGCCGGCTCCGCGCCGGTGATGGAGTAGGTGCCGTCGCCGACCACCGCGTAGTCCGTGCTCATCATTATCTGTCGCCGGGCGAGTTGCATCGCGCGCTCGATGCCGAACCCGCACATGAGCAGCCGGGCGAACGTCGTCCCCACGGTCGCAGCCGGGCGGTTGAGGACGGTCCGTAGCGTGACCGCCCCGGCGACGCTCCCCCGCTCCACGAGCGCCCGACCCTGGTGGTACGACCCGCAGGCGTTGAGGAAGAACGTCCTGACGCCGGACCCCGAGAGGCTCTCGCAGTCGAGACCGCCGTCGGCGCACTGGAGTCCTCCGACCTCGCAGTGACCGATGTAGTGGACGAAGTCGTGCTCGGACTCGAGCAGGCGCGCCAGCTCCTCGACCGAGAGCGACTCGTGGACGGTCACGTCGGCGGGCATCCCGGCCGACCGCTCGCGGTAGGTGCGCGCGACCACCTCGTGTTCGCCGTCCATCGCGTCGTCGTTGAGGACGACGCAGACGTCGAGTTCGCCGTTCGGGGGCGGGGCCGCGAGGCGGTTCTCGAACGCCGCGAGCGACGGGGTGAACGCGGACACCGGGACGCCCTCCGCGAGCCACGCGTGGAGTTCGCCCTCCTGCAGCTCCGGATCGACCACGTCGACCGACGCGACGGGACCGGACCTGGGCGCGCGAAAGAAGTCGTCCAGCGAGCGGCGGAGCAGCCCCTGCGCGTCGATGTCCGACCACTCGGGGAGGTAGACGAGGCTCAGCGAGTCGAGCAGGTAGGGCAGACACGGCAGCGACGCCGTGGTCGGGTCGGCGTACGTCGCCAGGTGCCACTCCGGCCAGTCGTCGTCGAACGCCCCGATCGGGACGTCGAGGT
Organism: Halomarina halobia; assembly: GCF_029338575.1. GTDB lineage: Archaea > Halobacteriota > Halobacteria > Halobacteriales > Haloarculaceae > Halomarina > Halomarina halobia. The sequence continues at coordinate 453,255 of NZ_CP119992.1, read as the reverse complement.
ACGCCTCCAGCCTCGCCGGGATCGGCGCGTCCGCGAGCGCGATCGGACAGAGGCCGTGGTCCGGAAGCGCGTCGCGGTGACACGTGAACTCCTCGCCCCGGTGCTCGCGGACCAGACAGTCGAGGAAGAAGACGTGGCGAAGGAGGTCCGCGACGTCGGTCTGGAACTCCGGAAGCGGCGCGAGGTCGCGAACGCCCTCAGACGTGAGCAGGCGCGGGGGCGCCGACCCCTCCTCGGCGAGGGTGACGGTCGCGCCGAGGTAGTACGCGAGCGGCGCGGCCACGAACAGGTACTCGCGTTCGGGGGGCAGTCGGAGTTCGACGCCGGTGTCGAGGCGGTTCTCGCGCAGCGACGGGGGGACCTGCTGCTCGTCGCTCACGGTCACGAGCGGCGGGTGGGGACGGGTGTCGGGGTGCGAGCGCGCCGCGTCCGTCGTGCGCATCCGGGCCGAGAGATGCGTCAGCGCCGTCGCGATACCCGTAGGCGTGGCCGAGACGGCGAGTAACGGCGGGTTCGTACCGACACCGTCGACTGAACTCATCGCATCGGCCGCGCGCTCTCTCATTCAATCACTTGATACGAGCAGAGTCGTAAAGATGTATCGCCCACTCCCGATTCGACCGGTAGGGGTAGATTATTGAAGAGGCCCGGCCGATGGGCGCACATGGACTACGAGCACGTCCGTGCCGTCGACCCGGCGGTCGCCGACGCGCTGACCGCCGAAGTCGAGCGACAGCGCGAGACGCTCGAGATGATCGCCTCGGAGAACCACGTCTCCCCGGCGGTCCTCGAAGCGCAGGGAAGCGCACTCACGAACAAGTACGCCGAGGGCTACCCCGGCGAGCGCTACTACGCGGGCTGCGAGTACGCCGACGAGGTAGAGACCCTCGCCATCGATCGAGCGAAGGAGCTGTGGGGCGCGGAGCACGTGAACGTCCAGCCGCACTCGGGGACGCAGGCGAACATGGCGGTCTACTTCGCGATGCTCGAGCCCGGGGACAAGATCCTCTCGCTCGATCTCACCCACGGCGGCCACCTCAGCCACGGCCACCCCGCCAACTTCACCGGACAGCTGTACGAGGTCGAGCAGTACGAGGTGGACCCCGAGACCGGCTACCTCGACTACGAGGGGCTCGACGACCTCGCCCGCGCGTTCGACCCCGACGTCGTCGTCTCGGGCTACTCGGCGTACCCCCGACAGGTGGACTGGGAGCGCATCCAGGAGACGGCGGAGGCGGTGGACGCCTACCACCTGGCGGACATGGCGCACATCACGGGGCTGGTCGCCGCCGGCGTCCACCCCTCGCCGGTGGGCACTGCGGACTTCGTCACGGGGAGCACGCACAAGACGATCCGGGCGGGCCGCGGCGGCATCGTCCTGACGAGCGACGAACACGCCGACGCCATCGACTCGGCGGTCTTTCCGGGCGGCCAGGGCGGCCCGCTCATGCACAACGTCGCGGGCAAGGCCGTCGGCTTTAAGGAGGCGCTCGAACCCGACTTCGCCGACTACGCACGGCAGGTCGTCGACAACGCGAAGGCCCTCGGCGCGCGCCTGCGGGAGAACGGCCTCGCGCTCGTCTCCGGCGGCACCGACACCCATCTCGTGCTGGTCGACCTGCGCGAGTCACACCCCGACACGACCGGAGGAGAGGCCGAGTCCGCGCTGGAGGACGTGGGGATCATCCTGAACAAGAACACGGTGCCCGGCGAGACCCGCTCGCCGTTCAACCCCTCGGGCGTCCGCGCCGGTACGCCCGCGCTCACCACCCGTGGCTTCGACGAGGCCGCGAGCGAGGAGGTCGCGGACCTCATCTACCGCGTCGTCGACAACCACGACGACGTCGACGTGAAGGCCGAGGTCGCGGAGGACGTGCAGGCGCTCTGCGCCGACTTCCCGCTGTACGACTGAGCCCCGCCCGGCGAACCGCGTCGCCCCGCGACCGGTCCGCCGATACGCCGTCCCTCGCTCCGTCGATCCCGCCCGTCCTATGCTCGAACGTGCACATCTATGCGCTAACGGTGTCGGAAGATGAGCACGAATCCGAGTATTCATTAGCGCGGCGGTCCGCCTCTCGGGTATGACCGACGTCATCGACGGCAACGCCGTGGCCGCCGACGTTCGCGCCGGGCTCGAGGCAAGTATCGACGCCCTCGCCGACGCCGGCGTCACCCCCGGCCTCGCGACGGTGCTGATGAGCGACGACCCGGCGAGCCGGACCTACGTCTCGATGAAGCAGCGCGACTGCGAGGAGGTCGGCATCGACGGCGTCCACGTCGAGATCGCCCCCGACGCCCCCGCGGAGGACCTCTACGACGCGATCGACGACCTGAACGCCGACCCCGCGATCCACGGCGTGCTCGTCCAGATGCCGGTCCCCGACCACGTGGACACCCGGCGCGTCCTCCGGAGCGTCGACCCCGCGAAGGACGTTGACGGCTTCCACCCCGAGAACGTCGGTCGCCTCGTCGCCGGTCACGCCCGGTTCAAGCCCTGTACGCCCCACGGCGTCCAGAAGCTCCTCGAGAGCGTCGACGTGGACCCCGAGGGCAGGGACGTGGCGATCGTCGGCCGCTCGAGCATCGTCGGAAAGCCCCTCGCCAACCTCCTGATCCAGAAGCGGACGGGCGGCAACGCCACGGTGACGGTCTGTCACTCGCGCACGAGGGATCTCGCGGCGAAGACGCGCGGGGCGGACGTGGTGGTCGCCGCCGTCGGCGTCCCGCAACTGATCGACGGCTCGATGCTGAAGGAGGGCGCGGTCGTGATCGACGTGGGCGTCAACCGCGTGGACGCCGACACCGAGCGGGGCTACGAGCTGGTCGGCGACGTCGACTTCGAGAGCGCGAGGGAGGTCGCGAGCGCCATCACGCCCGTTCCGGGCGGCGTCGGGCCGATGACCCGCGCGATGCTCCTCTACAACACCGTCAAGGCCGCGAGCGAGCAGGAGGACGTTCCCGTCGACCTCCCCTGAGATGGGAGACCACGTCCACGGATCCGACCCGGACACCCTCCCTCCCGATCCGGCCCCGGACCCCCCTCCCGACGCCCTGCTCGACCGCTACGGCGACGCGATCCGGAACGAGAACGCCGTCGAACTCGACGCCGAGGCGTTCGAGTCGATCCGCTCGCGCGCCGAGCGGGGCTGGGGCGTCGGCGCGCTCGTCGTCCACGAGTCGCGCGCGCTGCTCGTCAGGCAGGACGGCGGCTGGTTCCTCCCCGGGGGGATGCTCGAACCCGGCGAGACGCCCGCCGAGGGCGCTTCGAGAGAGGTCAGGGAGGAGACGGGGATCGAGGTCGAGATAGACGGCCTCGCCGCGATCTCGGAGCAGACGTTCGTCAGCGGCGCGGAGGCGTTCCGGTTCTACTTCGCCACGTTCGACGCGACGCCAGCGACGACCGAACCGCCCGAGGACCCCGGGCTCGACGGCGAGGACATCCGCGCCGTCGAGTGGCGCGAGGCGATCCCGGCGGACACCTACGACCGCGATCTCGTCCTCGCGCTCCTCGATCGGTAGCGTTTGGACCAACGGGGGAACTGGAAGCACCGGCGTCCCCAATCGAAAGCCCTCGGCGCTCTCGACTCCCGCGGCTCGTCGCGCGCGTTCGCTCGCGCTGCTCGCTCACGTGCTTACGTCGCCGGGGTTCGTCGAGCGCACCTCGCCCTTTCGATCCGCCAGCGAAGCTGGTGGTGGTCGCCACCGTATCTGAACACCGCCCCTCGTTCGGGGCGAGCGTTTATAACCGAGAACGCGGCCAGACCCCGTGTGATCTGACTACCGACGCGGGACGGTCGCGGGAGTCGCTCCCGGACAGCGGTTGCGCGGCGCGCCGTCTCGCGTTTTCCCTCCCCTCGCCGCCTGTTCGCCCAATTCGCCCGACCCGGACGTTCGACGATCCGGGGGTCGTCGAGCGATCGCTGTAGATCGGGGCGCGTCAGCGCGGGGCGGTGACGGGGACGGGGGCTCACGTCACGGCGTCGAGGCGCTCCTCAGCGGCCGCCAGCGCGTCCTCGTCGCCGTCGATCAGGTACGCGCCGAGGTCCTGGGCCGCCCGCGCGAGCCGTTCGCTCGTCGCGGTGGACACTTCTCCGTCGAGCGCTTCGACGCGCTTCGCCTGATCCCGGAGCCGACCGAGCACGCGCCCCGCGAGTTCGTCCGGGTGATCGTCGAGGTGGGTCCGCACGTCGCCGCGGTACGCCTCGACGGCGGCGGCGTAGGCGAGCCCGCGCGCCGCGCGGAGCGAGTCGGGGACGTCGCTCGGCGCGGGTCGGTCGTCGAGGTCGGCCCCGCGGAGCAGCGCGAGCAGGTAGAGTTCCTCGTCGTCCGTGACGCGCATCGCCCGCCGAAGGTCGCCCGCGACGTGGACGAGTTCAGTCGCGGCGAGGTACGTGTCCGAGAGCGGCTTCAGCCGCCCCTCGTTGATGAAGCCGGTCCGACGGACGTACTCGCGACACCGCTCGGCGGCGGCCGACGCCGCCTCGAGCAGATCGTCGTCGGCCGCCGCCCGCGCCGCCGTGAGGTCGAGCGTCACCGGGTGGTCCGTGTGGCGCGTCCGCTCGTCCACGCCGCGGCTGCGGAGGCTCCCGCAGTTCGGACAGGTCACCTCGCCGGTCTCGTAGTACGACCACCGGGTTCCGCACTGGGTGCACTCGCGTCGCCCCCGGACCTTCATGGCGGTGCTACGAACCGACGCGGGAAAACGATGCGTGGTCGCGTCCCGACGGCCGCGCGGTCGTGCTGACGGTCGGCGAGGACGAGCACGTCTCTCGACGGCCGAGGCGCGCGCCCTGCGCGTGCTCTACGACGACCCCCCCTCCGAGTTCACGGCCGACGACGTCGAGGGGGCCACGGGTGGCCGTCGCCACGTGCTCGTCTGGCACGTCGCGGCGCACCCGGCGTTCGACTGCCGGATAGTCAGCGGACAGCCGCTGAGCGCCCGGAAGGGGTGGACGGGGGGTAGGGAAGGTTTTTCCCCCGACGGTCGATGCGTCGCACATGCACCCCAGACCGTCGACGTTCTCGATCGTCGCGCGCGACCCCGAGACCGACGCCGTCGGCGTCGCCGTCCACTCGAAGTTCGTCAGCGTCGGCGCGGTGGTCCCGTTCGCCGCCGCCGACGCGGGCGCGATCGCCACGCAGAGCTTCGCGAACGTCGCCTACGGACCGGACGGCCTCGACATGCTCCGCGAGGGGAGGACGGCGAGGGAGGTGATCGAGGAGCTGACGGGGGCGGACGACGAGGCTCCGTCGAGGCAGGTCGGCGTCGTCGGACGGGACGGCTCGGTCGCGGCGTTCACCGGCGAGGACTGCTTCGACTACGCCGGCCACCGTCAGGGCGAGACCTACGCCGTCCAGGGGAACATCCTCGAGGGGCCGGAGACCCTTGACGCGATGGCGTCGGCCTTCGAGACGACGGAGAGGGGTCTCCCCGAGCGTCTGCTCGCGGCCCTGCGCGCGGGCAACGAGGCGGGCGGCGACAGGCGCGGAGAGCAGTCGGCGGCACTCTACGTCGCGAAGCCGGACGGCGGCTACGACGGGGGCAACGATCGCTGGGTGGACGTGCGGGTCGACGACCACGAGTCGCCGATCGAGGAACTGGAGCGCGTCTTCCGGCTCTATGACGTCACGCTGCTCGAACGTGTCGAGCCGGAGGAGACGCGCGAACTGACGGGCGAGACGGCCCGCGAGATCCTCGCGGCGCTCGCCGAGGCGGGGTGTTACGAGGGGACGCCGTCGGAGACGTTCGACGGGGAGGCGCGCGCCGCCCTGGAGGAGTTCCGCGGGACGAACAACTTCGAGAACCACTCGCTCCTCGCACTGGAGGACGCGCTCGCGCGGGGGTGGGAGGAGACCGATCCGAGTCAGGAGGGCGCGGATCGGCTGGTGGAGGCCATCTGGCGCGGGCTCTCCCGGCTCGACCGCGTCTGAGGGGGCCGGGCACAGGCTTTTGCCCTCGCCGCGTGGTGGTGTGCGTATGCGCAGCGAGGAGGAGGTCCGCGAGCAGTACGAGTTCCTCAAGGAGCAACTCGAGAGCGACGAGATGCGCCACGAGGGCGTCCGAAAGCTGTTCACGCACTACCGCCGCGCGCTGGGGTGGGTGTTAGAGGAGGAACACATGTGAGGGCGTGCCGGTAAGTTTATACTACTGTGACCGCTTGTCTCTGTTGACGCTTCGCTTGGAGGGCCGAAGCGTCAGCGGGGACCAATTCAGGGCGGCGGGCCGGGATGGGCGTTTTCATCCCGTCCCGGCCTGCTTTCCTTTCCTACTCGACGCCAGCGGAGCTACGCGTGCGTTGGTCTGATACCGCAAAAAACGCGAAACGGCGAGCGCGCCGTGCGCCTCACTCGACGGAGAAGCCGCCGCCCTCGCCGCCCTCTCCCTCCTCGCCCTCGTGCCACTCCAGTTCGAACTCGACGCTGAGCTCCGGCGCGCCCGATCCGGTCTCGCGCTCGGCCTTCACCTCGAAGACGGGGCGTTCGGGGACCTCGAGCGTCACCGAGTCGCCGCCGGCCGAGAGCGTGATCGCCTCGCCGGCATCGAGTTTGTCCGCGACGGCCCGGAGGTGTTCGGCGACGGTCGACCGCGATTCGGTCCGCTCGGATTTGAACAGTATTTCCTCCATACCCCCCGATAGACGGGAAACGGGATAAGTCGGTCGACGAGAGGTGCTAGCCCCGTGATGTGACGAGCCCTGGGAACGCGGCACCGAGACGACGCATCTCTGCGGGGGCGGGGAGTTTCCGTCGGACGGACCGTCGTGCGATCCCCCTCGGCCGACATGTTTATACCGCCCTCGAATTATTATCTTAAAAGACACATGTACGATCTGACCGGCTTCCAGCGCGACCTGTTGTACGTCATCTCCGGCAGCGAGGAACCCCACGGCCTCGCGATCAAGGAGGAGCTGGAGGACTACTACGAGAAGGAGATTCACCACGGGCGACTGTACCCCAACCTCGACACGCTCGTCGAGAAGGGGCTGGTCGAGAAGGGCCAGCGGGATCGCCGGACGAACTTCTACACGCTCACCCGCCGCGGCCGTCGCGAGATCAGCGCGCGCCAAGAGTGGGAGTCGCAGTACCTCGACGGCGAAATCGAGGCCTAGCGCGGGAGAAGCGGGACCCCGCGCCGGGGGTCGTCGTCCATGCGTCGAAGTCGTCGACCTCCCGCTAGTTTCTCCCCGTTCGGTTCCCTCCGTCGGGAGTCGGTTCGAGCGCCTCTGCATCGGCGTCGGCGTCAGTCGGCGCGGCCGCCTCGAACGCCCTCGGCATCGCCCCGGGGTCGACCGCGTAGGGCCTGACCGGTTCGTCCGACAGCAACTCCGGGAGGACGATCCGGGCGAAGTGGTAGACCAGGACGAGCAGGAGCGGCCCGAGGAAGATGCCGTACCAGCCGAACAGCAGCGGCCCGAAGATGTAGGCGAACATCACCATCCCGATGTGGAGGTTCCGCCCGGAGACGTACGGCCGGAGGACGAAGTCGGGCACCGAGTCGACGATGACGAAGGAGACGGCGAAGAAGACGGCGACGAACCAGAGGTACTCGCCGGCGGCGTACTGCTGCACGAGGAGGTAGCCGGTGAGCGGCAGGTAGACGAGCTTCATCCCGACCACGGGGATGAGGCTCGCGACGCCGGTGAGCAGGCCGAGGAGCGCCGGGTACGGGATCAGCGTCCCGGGGACGAGCTCGTTCAACAGGGTGTAGGAGAGCGCGCCGATGACGCCGGTGATGAGGGCGTTGAGGATGTTGCCGAAGAAGACGCTCGAGAGGTCGGTGTCGATCGCCTTCCAGTAGTCCCGGAGGACGCCGCGGGAGTCGTCGAAGCGGCCGAAGAACCACCGCGAGAGGCGGCCGTCGTCACGGAGGAGGTAGAACGCGATGGCGAGCATGACGAACAGGTGCAGCAGGGCGTTGCCGATGAAGCCGAGGTAGCCGAGCGCCTGGTCGAACGCCCGCTGGGCGATGTCGCGCAGCGTCGGGTCGCCGAGGAGGGTCTGGGGGTCTTGGACGATGTTCGAGACGTCGAGGTACGGCCTGACGAGCGGGTCGAGCGGTCCGAGGTTCACGCCCTGGGTCGTCGCGATGCGCTGGTACTCCTGGAGGCCGATCGCCACGGTGTAGGCGAACAGCAGGATGGCGGGGAGCGCGAGGACGAACAGCGCCGCGAACGCGGCGAGACTCGGCGGGTAGATGCGCCGCTTCAACCGCGAGTACACCGGGCGAGTCGCGTAGTAGATGAAGACGCCGAACACGAACGTCCCGATGAAGGAGTAGACGACGAACAGCACGGCGGTCGTCAGGACGACGCCGACGCCCACCCAGCCTGCGCGCCACCAGTCGATAGCGGGACGGTCCATACACCTGCATATCGAGAACCGGACAAAAACCCCCCGGCGCACACAGCACGAGGGTTTATGAACTACCGAGCGCTATGTAGGACTCTATATGTCGCAACTCGTCGAGTTCGTCGACCCGATGCTCCAGCGGCTCCTGCTAGCCGCGGCGCTCGGGTTGTTCCTCGGACTGGAGCGCGAGTGGGCCCACCGCTCTGCGGGGGTCCGCACGTTCTCGCTGATCTCGCTGCTCGGGGCGGTGTTCACCGTCCTCGACGCGGACGGCCTCCTGCTGATCGGCGGTGCGCTCGTGGTGGTACAGGGGACCGCGCTGATGGTTCGCGGGCTGCTCGACACCGACGAGGGGCTCTCGCTCACCACGGCCGCCTCGATGCTCGTCGCCTACGGGGTAGGCGTGCTCGTCGGCGAGGGACACATCACCGCCGGAGTGACGGTGGCGGTGCTCTCGTCGTTCCTGCTGGTGTTGAAGCGGGAGCTACACAGCTTCGCGTGGGGGCTCACGCGCTCCGAACTCCGCTCCGCGACGGAGTTCGGGATCCTCGCGTTCGTGGTCTACCCGCTGCTCCCGGCCGGCGAGACGACGGTGCGGATCGCCGACCTCTCGGTCTCCGCCGAACCGCGGCTGGTCTGGTTGCTCGTCGTCAGCGTCGCGGCCATCGGCATCGTCAACTACGCCATCGTGAAGGCGTACGGCAGCCGCGGCATCGCGGTCACGGGCTTCTTCGGCGGGCTCGCCTCCTCGACGGCGGTGGTCGGGACGATGCTCGACCACGTCCGCCAGCGACCCGAGGCCATCTCCTACGCCGTCGCGGCGGTCCTGCTCGCGGACGCCGCCATGGCGCTTCGCAACCTGGCGATCGTCCTCGCGTTCACGTTCGGATCCGGACCGCTGTTCGGCCTCGTCGTCCCGCTCGGGGTCATCATCGTCGGGAGCGTCGTCGTCGCGGCGTTCACCGCCGACTGGGGAGAGAGCGTCGACGTCGACCTCGAGAGCCCGTTCTCCCTGCGCAACGCGCTCGGCTTCGGCGCGCTGTTCGCGCTCATCCTCGCCGGGTCGAGCGTGGCGAAGGCCCTGCTGGGGAACGCGGGGTTCCTCCTCGCGGCCGCGCTCTCGGGACTCGTCTCCAGCGCCGGGGCGACCACCTCCGCGGTCCTGCTCTACAACGGCGGCGCGCTCGACGCGGACACCGCCATCCTCGGGGTGATGGTGGCGACGGTCGCGAGCGTCGGGGTGAAGGCGGCGCTCACCCTGGCCAGTCCCTCCCGGTCGTTCGGCTACCGCGTGGCCGTCTGGAGCGCCGGCCTCACCGTCGGCGCGACCGCGGCCAGCGTCGCGCTCCTGATGGGCGCGTGAGGGCCCGGTAATACCTGCCTCCATCCCAATCCCTTATTTAATCCCCCGGTGCCAAGCGCGGTCGTATGGATCGAGAGACGGCCACGCCGACGGTGCGGTCGATGCCGGGCGAGCGCGCCCGGGAGTGGGCCGCCCGCCACCGAGCGTACGCAGCCACGAGCACCTACGTCTACGACTTCGTCTGGGATCTCACCGCGGACGCCGCGGGACCGTTCTGCACCGACGTCGACGGGAACGTCCTCATGGACTTCACCAGCCACGTCGGGGCCGCCCCGCTCGGATACAACAACCCGTACGTCCTCGACCGCCTCCGCGAGTTCGACCTCGTCGACCCCCTCAAGATCGCCGGCCAGGACTTCTACGTGAGCGGCGAGGGCGTCGGCGACGAGGGGCTCCCCGGCCCGACGGGGCTGATGGAGCGGCTCGTGGACGCGACGGACCACTACGGGATGGACACCGTCTTCCTCTCTAACTCCGGCGCGGAGGCGATCGAGAACGGCATCAAGATCTGCTACGACCACACGCGGGCGAAGTACGGCATCACCTTCCAGGGCGGGTTCCACGGGCGCACTCTGGGCGCGCTCTCGCTCAACCGCTCGAAGGGCGTCTACCGCCGCGACTACCCCGAGATCGCCGCGATCCACGACGTCCCCTACTGCGACGACGCGGGCTCCGACCCCGCCTCCTGCTCCTGCGGCTTCTTCGTCGACGGCACCTCCCAGCTCCGCCGGATGCTCGCCCCCGAGTCGGGCTACGTCGATCCGAGCGAGGTCGCCTACGTCGTCCTCGAACCGGTTCAGGGCGAGGGTGGGTACCGGATCCCGAGCGACGCGTTCATGCGGGAGGTCGCCGACGTGGTCGAGGAGTACGACCTGCTGCTCGTCGCCGACGAGATCCAGTCCGGGATGGGTCGCACCGGAAAGCCCTGGGGATCGGACCACTTCCCCGTCGAGCCGGACGTCATCTCGAGCGCCAAGGGGTTACGCGTCGGCGCGACGATCTCCCGCGAGGAGGTCTTCCCGGCCGAGCGGAGCCGCATCTCCTCGACGTGGGGCGCGGGTGACGTCCTCGCCTCCGCACAGGGGGCGCTCACCATGGACGCCATCGAGGAGTTCGACCTGCTCGACAACGCCACGGCGCGCGGCCGCCAGCTGGTCGAGACGCTGCGCGACGCGGACCCCGACGGCGTGGTGGACGTGCGCGGGCTCGGGCTGATGCTAGCCGTCGAGTTCGCCACGAGGGAGCTGCGCGACGCCGTCATCGAGGCGGCGTTCGAGCGCGGCTTTCTCACCCTCGGCTGCGGGTACAAGACCCTCCGCCTGCTCCCGCCGCTCGACGTCACCGAGCGCGAGGTCGACCTCGCCTGCGATCTCCTGCTCGACGCCGTCGCCGACGCGACCTGATCGGCGGACGGCAACCCGACGCGCGCTGCGCCGGCACAACGCTCATTGGGACGAGGTCGTGACGTACGCCCGATGAGCCCGCTCCAGCTCGACGAGGTCGATCGGGGGATCCTCTACCTGCTCCAGCGGGACGCGCGGAACGCGACCGCCGCCGGGGTGGGAGAGCGGGTCGGCGTGTCGGCCAGCACCGTCCGCAACCGGCTCGCGGCCATGGAGGAGGCGGGCGTGATCGAGGGGTACCACCCGCAGATCGACTACGAGCGGGCCGGCTTCCAACTCCACGTGTTCATCGCCTGCCACGCGCCGGTCGCCCGGCGGGCGGAACTCGCCGGGGAGGTGCTCGACTTCCACAACGTCGTCAACGTCCGGGAGATGCTCACCGGATCGAACAACCTCTACGTCGAGGCGATCGCCACCGACTCGGACGCCGTCGACCGGATCACGACGCGGCTGGACGAGATCGGCCTCGACCTCGTCTCGACGAACATCGTCAAGGAATCCCACGCACAGCCGTTCGATCACTTCGGGGATGAGGTCGTCGAGGAGTGAACCGCTCGCCGGGCGTTCTCGCCCGAGGGAGTTTGTCGGTGACCATAATTTATCCCCCCAGATTCTATACTGCCGAAAACGTCGCGCTCCCCCCCGGGCCGTTGTGGATTACGCAATTCATGATGGTGCGTAATCCACAGGATCCATGCCCCCAGGGCCCGTCGTTCGGAGTACAGTTGCGGAAGTCCGCAACTGAGAGTGATAGAACATGAAGGTCAAGCAGATCGAACGGTCGGTCGACACGCACCTGCGACTCCTGTCGAATCGCCGTCGTCGGTACGCGCTGGCCTGCCTGCAGGAGTACGGACCGTCGATCGCGTTGGCCGACCTCGCCGACGAAGTCGCCGTGCGGGAGCACGACGCTCCGCTTCCCGCGATAGACGAGAGGGCGGTGCTCGACGTCTACATGTCGCTGTATCACTCGCACGTCCCGAAGTTCGTCGACGCCGGGATCGTCGAATACGACCAGGAGCGGGACCTCGTCCGGATCGAGGGAGTGCCGCCCCTGCTCGAACGGTTGTTCGGCGTCGTCGAGCAGGACGATCGACCGTAGGGGACCCCGGACGACTGACCTCGGACGGTCGCACGCCCGTCCGTACCGAGCGCGGCGCGCGCCGAGCGAGGCGCGCCTTTCTTGATCCTCCCGGAACCGCAGAGCCGGACGGGATGCCGGCGATACGCGATACCTGAAGCGACTGGGCGAACACTCGCCGCGGTTGCCGGGGCGAAGCATCCGCGAGAGAGGGCCGAAGGCCCGATCGAGCGGTTCACCGCGGACGCTCCGCGTCCGCAGCCTTTTTTGGTCCAGGTTTTTGGTGGGGGTTCGAGGCGCTCGCTCCGCGAGCGCCGAGGACCCTCTCCAAAAAGGTGGTGGTCTAGAACTGATACCGCCGGCCGTCGTTGTCGGGGGGGTTCGGCGCGCCGGTCATCTCCTCGTAGGTCATCCCCGAGAGGTACTCGTCGTAGGTGACGTCGAAGCCGCTGCGGAGGTGGAAGTCGGCGCGCCCGGTGTCGACGGCCGTCTGGAAGAACATGTGGACGGCGCGCCGGACGATCTCGTCCGGATCTTCGGGGTCGAGAGCCGCCGTGAGGAAGGCGAGTTCGTGGCGCGTCTCGCGGTCGAGGTCGACGGCGAGGCCGTCGCCGAGGTCGCGGTAGGTCCGCTCGACCGCGTCGTCGAGTTCGTCGAGGCTCATGGGCCCCCCTGACGCGCCGGAGGGATACGGGTTGCGTTCGCCGGGCCGCCCGGGGCGATCCCGGAGGCCGCCGCCGTCCTCGCCTCGCCCGCCCCCGCCCCGTCCGACCGCGCCTCACTCAGCCACCTCACGCGCGCTCGTAGGCGGCGTCGAAGAAGGCGACTTCGAGGGCGACGCACCGCTCGAACAGCCGCTCGACCCGGCGCTCACGCTCGGGGGAGAGCGTCCCGGCGGCCGCGTCGAGTTCCCCCCGGAGGAACGCCACGACGGACTCGAACTCGGGGCCGGCGTGCAGGTCGATCCACTCGGCGAGGTAGAACGCGTCGGGGCGGGCGTCCCCGGCGGCCGAGGCCCACGTCAGGTACACCCACTCGGCGGGGACCAGGACCGCGAGCGTCTCGGCGTAGCCGCCGTCGAGCGCGGCGCGCAGGAGGAGGTCCTCGAAGCGCTCCGTGACGGGCGCGAGGGTGGGGTCGGTCCGGTCGGCCTCGGGCACGCCGAGGGCGTCGAACGACCGCGCGAAGTAGTCGCTCTCGTCGGTCGTGACCGCCCGGAGGAACGAGGCGAACTCGGCCTTCGCCTCGAGCGCGGGGGCCTGGGCCGCCGCGTAGCCGATCACGCTCGCCAGCGTGTTCACGAACGCGAAGTCCTGCACGAGGTAGCGCCGGAAGACCGCGTCGTCTAGCGTGCCGGCCGCGAGTTCGCGCGTGAAGCGGTGCTCCGTGGCGGCCTCCCAGTCGTCCGCGACGCCCGCGCGCAGGCGGTCGGTGAACCGCTCTCCGTCGGTCGGTCGCCCTCCGTCGCTCATACGGGCCACCCCTCCCGCCGGTAGGCGGCGTCCCAGAACATGTACTCGTAGCGCGAGGAGGTGAGGAACAGCTCCCGGTAGCGCTCGCGGTCCGGCTCGGGCGCGTCGGCCGCCACGTCGTCCATCAGCTCCCGGCACCACGCGGTCAGCTCGGTGAATTCCTCCCCCGAGTACGTCTCGATCCACTCCGCGTACCGCTCGTGGTCGGGCACGCCCGCCTCCGCGAGCCGGAGTCCGGTCTCGTTGAACCCCCACATGCACGGGAGGAGTGCGGCGACGGTCTCCTCGAAGCCCTCGTGACCCGCGCGCACGAGGAAGTCGGTGTACGCCCGCGTGGTGGGGTTGGGTTCGGTCGCCTCCAGTTCCGCCTCGGAGACGCCGAACTCCGCGGCGTACGCGCGGTGGAGGTCCATCTCGGTGTCGAGCGTCTCGTGCAGCAGGGTGGCGAAGCGCCCCATCCGATCGAGGTCCGGCGCGTGCGCCGCGCCGAGCGCGAACACCCGACCGTACTCGATCAGGTAGACGTAGTCCTGGCGGACCCACTCGCGGAACGGCTCCTCGTCGAGCGTCCCGTCGCCGATGCCCCGCACCATCGGGTGCTCCATCGTCGCGTCCCAGATCGGCGCGGCGACCTCCCGCAACTCGTCGGTGAAGGTCATGGCGGAGGGACGGGCGGCGGGGCGTAAAACCTTACCACCTGATTGTACCATGCGGTTCGAACGGGTCGGTACTGCGCACCGACGGGAGACGCCGCGTCCCGAATCACCACCGCTAAACGCCTCCCCGACCACGATCCGTCGATGACCGACGCGGACGCCGAGGCGGGGCCGGACGCCGATGCCGCCCTCCCCGAGGACGTCGACGCGGTGCGCGCGGCGCTCGTCGAGTGGTACGAGGCCGACCACCGCTCGTTCCCGTGGCGCGAGACGACCGACCCCTACCGCATCCTCGTCTGCGAGGTGATGAGCCAGCAGACGCAACTGGAGCGGGTCGAGGCGGCGTACCGCGCGTTCCTGGAGGCGTGGCCGACGGTCGAGGACCTCGCCGCGGCCGACCGCGCCGACGTGGTCGGCTTCTGGACCGACCACCGACTGGGGTACAACAACCGCGCGACGTACCTCCACACGGCGGCCGGACAGGTCGTCGAGGACTACGACGGCGCGTTCCCCGAGACGCCAGACGAGTTACAGGAGCTGCACGGCGTGGGACCCTACACCGCCAACGCGGTGGCGAGCTTCGCGTTCAACGGCGGCAACGCCGTCGTGGACACGAACGTGAAGCGCGTGCTCCACCGGGCGTTCGACGTCGAGGATTCGGATTCGGCGTTCGAGGAGGCGGCGCAGAGACTCATGCCCGACGGCGAGTCCCGGACCTGGAACAACGCGATCATGGAACTCGGCGGGGTGGCCTGCGGGAAGGTGCCGCGGTGCGACGAGGCGGGCTGTCCGTGGCGGGGGTCGTGTCGCGCCTACGAGACGGGGGACTTCACCGCGCCGGACGTACCGACCCAGCCCAGTTTCGAGGGGAGTCGACGACAGATGCGGGGCCGGGTGGTCCGAACGCTCCGCGAGTACGACGACCTCGCGCTGGACGCACTCGGGCCGCGCGTTCGCGTGGATTACGCCCCCGGCGGGACGTTCGGCCGGGCGTGGCTCCGCGACCTCCTCTCGGACCTGGCGGACGACGGGCTCGTGGAACTGGACGAGCGCGACGGCGACACGGTCGCCCGGCTGCGGCGGTGAGGCGCGCCGCGCGCCGACCGTCCATTCGACGGAACCATTTACCACTCGTGGATACCTAGAGACGGACATCGGAGCATGAGCGCCACAGTCGAGATTTCCGAGGAGAACGGCGAGTACACGGCCGTCGACTCCGAGACGGGGGCGACCGGCATCGGAAAGACTAGAGCGATGGCGTTGGCTGCACTCGCCGTCCGCCTCGGGGCCGAAGAGAACCGGGGGAGCACCGACGAGCGGGCGGAACTCCGGGCGCTCGCAGAGCGGACGCGCCGACGGTTCGAGAGGGAGGAGGTCAGCGAGGACGACGTCGAGGATGCGATTTCATGGGCACGCTCGGAGTAGTGCTCGATACGAACGTCCTCGTGTCCGCACTCGGGTTCGGTGGACCGCCACTCGACGCACTTCTCCGGACGTTCGACGACGACGTTCGACTGCTCGTGTCCGACGAGACGATGGCCGAACTGGAACGGGTCATGAGGTACGACCGCCTCCCGTTCACCGACGCCGATCGGATACAGTATCCGGCGATCCTCCGACGGGTAGCCGACGTCATCGAACCGGACGAAGGTGCCGAACTCGTACGTGATCCCGACGACGACAAGTTCTTGGAGGTCGCTCTCGCGGGGGACGCGGACTACGTCGTCTCCGGGGACCGAGATTTGCTCGATCTCGAATCGTACAGAGGTATCGAGATCGTCACCCCTGACGAGTTCGTCGAACTCGCCGACTGATGCTCGTTACGCTCCGACGGTGGCTTCACCGAGGAGCGCGGCTCCGTTGACGAACGCAGGCCAGTTCACCGCGGTCTACTCTCACAACTCGTCGACGGCAGACTGTTCAGCCGACAGAACGAGACGGCACCACGACTAATCAGCTGCGGCGGTGAGGCGCGCCGTGCGCCGACCATCCGATCAGCGCACGCTAGCTCCGATCCCACCGCCGCCTCCGCCGGACGAGACATACACGAAAGAGCGTTATAATTTATCTCGGATGCCGTCGTCTATTCGCGTGATCATGACTGCAAACATCGAATCGCCGACTGACGAGAACGTACCGTGCGCCGACGACTGGGTCGACGTTCGAATGACCGATCCGGAGGCGGGCGAGTGGGACGTCGACGTCGTCGTACTCGACGGTGCGGTCACGTACGTCGACCTTCGCATCCGGCCGTCGCTCCTCGGATCGTTCGTCAGGTGCCTGCTGGAGGACGCGGACGCGGCGACCGCGCGGGAGGTGGTCGAGGGGCTGTTCGAGGAGTTCGCCCGCGAGGAGACGGAGGAGTAGCCCCCCGGCCCGAAGTACCGTGACGCGACGGGGATCCGCAGTTGTTTTGCGCGGCAGGCCGTTCGGTTCGGTATGAACGACACCCACGTCGTCGCCGTCTGCGGGAGTCTCCGCGACGCCAGCTTCACCCGCATCGCGCTGGACCGCGCGCTGTCGGCCGCCGAGGAGTTCGGCGCGAGCACCGACCACGTCGACCTGCGCGGACTCGACCTCCCCGTCTTCGATCCGGACGAGAGGGACGCGGGCGACGCGGACGAACTCCGCCGCCGCGTCGACGCCGCCGACAGCCTCATCCTCGGCTCGCCGGTCTACCACGGCTCCTACAGCTCCGCGCTGAAGAACGCGCTCGACTACTGCGGCTTCGACGAGTTCGAACACACGACCGTCGGCCTGCTCGCCGTGAGCGGCGGCGCGTTCCCGGTGACGACGCTCGATCACCTCCGGTCGGTCTGCCGCGCGCTGAACGCGTGGGTCGTTCCCCACCAGGCGGCCATCCCCGGTTCCCGGTCGCAGTTCGACGGGACGGAGTTCCTCGACGCCAGCATCGAGAAGCGCGTCGAGACGCTCGGCCGCCGGGTCGTCGAGTACGCGCACATCGAACCCGACCCGCGGACCGTCGAGAGCATCGAGAACGTCGGCGGGGACGACTGACGGCCGGCTCCCGGAACCCTCATACCCCGCCCGCGCGACCGTGGGAGCGTGACGAAGTGGGTCGAATCCACCGAGGGTGGACGCGAGCGCGGGCCGGTCGGGCTCGTCCGCGCGTGGGTCGCGGTGCTGATCGCCCCTCGGCGCTTCTTCGAGCGGGGGGTCGTCCCCGGCGATCAAGCGCCGGGGCTCGTCTTCGCCGTCGCCGTGGCGCTCTGTCACCTCGCCGTCCGCTTCGCCCTCGACCCGGCGGCGGTACCGACCATCGCCGGGCGGCCGACCGCCTCGCTCGTCTTCTTCCTCCTCGTCGCGGCGCTGATCGGCGCGCCGCTGGCCCTGCACCTCACCGCGGCCGTCCAGACGCTCCTGCTCGCCGCGTTCGTCCCGGCGCGCGCGGGGATCAGCCAGACCGTGCAGGTGATCGCGTACGCGACCGCTCCGTGCGCGCTCTCGGGCGCGCCGATCCCCGCGCTCCGCCTCGCGGCCGCCGCCTACGGCGTCGTCCTGCTCGTTCGCGGGATGGCTGTCGTCCACGACATCTCCGTTCCGCGCTCGGCGCTCGTGACTGCGCTCCCGGCGCTGCTCGTCTTCGGGTTCGGCTACCAGGGCGTCGCGGCGATCGAGGCGCTCGCGGGGGTCGACCTCGTCGGACCCGCCGAGCCCGTCACGAACGCGACGAACGCGACGAACGTGACTGATGGGACGAACGTCGCGAACGGTATCGAGGGGTGACCCGGGCGGCGAGCGCGTGGGGCGTGTTCACAGTCCGACGAGCGGTCGATTCCGACAACCGTTTCAACCCCGACAGATAGCTTCGACTAATGGGTACCTGTATCATCTGCGGCACCTCCACCGACGGCCGCATCTGTGAGAGCCACGAGGAGGACGTCGTCTTCGAGTTTCGCGGGAACCACCCCAACCAGCTGACGCCCGGGCGCTTCTACCGCGGCGAAGTCGACGGCTACGCCGACTTCGGCGTGTTCGTGAACCTGAGCGACAACGTGACCGGCCTGCTCCACCGGAGCGAGCTGAACCGCCGCCTGGAGAGCCTCACGTGGGAGGTCGGCGATCCGGTCTACGTGCAGGTCAAGAACGTCCGCGACAACGGAAACGTCGACCTCGGCTGGTCCATCCGACAGGCGGACCGCGAGTTCCGCGGCGCGCTCGTCGACGACCCGAGCGCGAGTCCCTCGACGTACCTCCCCGACGAGGCGGGCGAGGAGGACGAGGAACCGTCGACGCCCCGAGTCCGGACGCCCGAGGCGGACTCGGCGTCGCGATCAGAACCGGAACCCGCGTCCGACGCGGGTGCGGACGTAGACGCCGCATCGGCGTCCGACGCCGGGTCGCAGCCCGACGCCGCGACGGGCACCGACGAGACAGAGACTGACGTGTCGTCGGCCGACGCGGAGCCGGCCGTCGCGTCGGCCGACGCGGCGGTCGTGGCCGAACGGCCGCGCGCCGCCGTCGCCGAGCTCGACGAGCGCGTCGGCGACACCGTTCGCCTCGAGGGACGCGTTGCCGGCATCCGACAGACGAGCGGCCCGACGGTCTTCGAACTCCAGGACGAGTCCGGTACGGTCGACTGCGCCGCGTTCGAGGAGGCGGGCGTCCGCGCCTACCCCGCCGTCGACCTCGGCGACCTCGTGCGCCTCGACGGCGAGGTGCGCCGCCGCCGCGGTGAACTGCAGATCGAGACGGAGGCGCTCGCCGTCCTCGACGAGGAGGACGCTGACGCGGTCACCGACCGCATGGCGGCCGCCCTCGACGAGCGCGCCAGACCGGCGGACGTCGAGCCGCTCGCGTCCGATCCGGCCGTCGAGGCCGCCCTCGACGACGTGCGCGAGGCCGCCACCGCCATTCGGCGCGCGATCATCGCGGGGCGTCCCGTCGTCGTTCGTCACGACGCGAACGTCGACGGCTACCTCGCCGGAGCGGCCCTCGAGCGCGCCATTCTCCCGCTCGTCCGCGACGAGTACACGAACGCCGACGCCGCCTACCACTACTTCGACCGTCGGCCCCTCGAGGACGGCGTCTACGACATGGACGACGCGACGAAGGACACGACGATGATGCTCTCGAACCGGGATCGCCACGACGAGAAGATCCCCCTGGTCGTCTTCGCCGCCGCCGGGTCGACGCGCGACTCGCTCGACGGGTTCGAGCTCCTCTCGATCTACGACGCCGAGCGGGTCGTCGTGGACGGCGCGCCCGCCGACGAGGAGGTGGCCGACGCCGTCGACGTCCTCGTCAACCCGGCGCGCGCGAGCGCCGACGCGAGCACGACGGCGACCGCGCTCGCCGTCGCCGTGGCCCAGCACGTGAACGAGGCCGTCGCCGACGACCTCCGGCACCTCCCCGCGGCGAGCTTCTGGGAGGACACCCCCGATGCGTACCTCGACCTGGCGGGTGACGCCGGTTACGGCGCGGCCGACGTAGAGCGCCTCCGCGAGGCCATCGCGCTCGAGGCGTACTACCAGTCCTACGAGGACAAGCGCGAACTCGTGATCGACCTGCTCTTCGCCGACGAGTCGGGGTCGACCGGCCCGAGCAAGCGGCTGGTCGAGCAGGTGAGCGAGCAGTTCCGCGAGAAGCTGGACGCGGAGGTCGCCACCGCGGAGGCGAACCTCGAGCGCCGCGCCGAGGGCGGCGTGGCGTTCGCCGTCCTCGACGTGGACGCCTACACCCACCGCTTCGACTTCCCGTCGACCGACGTCCTGCTCGACGCCGTCCACCGGCGCAACCGCGACGGGTCGTTCGTCACGATCGGCGTGAACACGGACGAACTGCACGTCCGGAGCACCTTCGACCTCGACGTGCGCGCCGTCGCCGAGACGGCCGCCGAGACCGTCGGGAACGCGGGCGTCGCCGCCCGCGGCGGTCGCAATCGGATCGAGTTCGTCGCCGGCGAGCGCGAGCGCGTCGTCGACGCCGTGATCGACGCCATCGCCGAGCAGGCGTAACGACGAGATCTGTCGCGGGGGTGAGCGCGGGGCGACGGCGACCGCGGAACCGCACACTCTTATCGCTCGCCTCCCTCTCACCGGTCGACGAATGAGCACCCAGCCGACCGAGACGGACGCGTTCGAGCGCACCTGCGAGGCGCTGATCGAGCGCATCCTCGACGGCGAGGTCGACCGGGACGGGCTGGAGCGGGCGAAGCTGGAGGCGTGCGCCGAGTTCTCCGCGCCCAAGGTGCCGAAGAACTCGGAGCTGCTCGACTTCGCGGGCGAGGAGCGCCGGAGCGAACTCGAGCCCGTCCTGCGGCGCAAGCCGGTCCGCACCGCCTCGGGCGTCTCGCCGATCGCCGTCATGACCAGCCCGCACACCTGCCCCCACGGGAAGTGCCTCTACTGCCCCGGTGGGCCGGCGAGCGAGTTCTCCTCCGCCCAGAGCTACACCGGCCACGAGCCGGCCGCCGCCCGCGGCGTGCAGAACGACTACGACCCCTACGGGCAGGTGACGCTGCGGCTCGAACAGCTCCGGGAGATCGGCCACCCCGTGGACAAGGCCGAACTCATCCTGATGGGCGGGACGCTCACGGCGAGGAGCCACGACTACCAGGAGTGGTTCGTGAAGCGCGCGCTCCAGGCCATGAACGACTACGACGTGACGAAGGAGCCGGAACCCGCCGAGGGCGAGAGCTTCGCGCAGGACCCCGAGGACGCGGCGTTCCGCTACCTGGAGGACGTGATCGCCGAGAACGAGACGGCCGACGTGCGCAACGTCGGCACCACCTTCGAGACGAAGCCGGACTGGTGCGATCCCGAGCAGATCGACCGCATGCTGGCGCTCGGCGGGACGAAGGTCGAACTCGGCGTGCAGACGACCTACGAGCGGATCAACCGGGAGATGCACCGCGGTCACGGCATCCAGGAATCGATCGACGCCAACCGTCGCCTGCGCGACTCGGGGTTCAAGGTCGGCTTCCACATGATGCCCGGTCAACCGGGGATGTCCCGCGACATGTGCCTGGAGGACTTCCGCGAGTTGTTCGAGAACCCCGAGTGGCGGCCCGACTACCTGAAGATCTACCCGACGCTCGTCGTCCGCGGGACGCGCACCTACGACATGTGGCGTCGGGGCGACTACGACCCCCTCACGAACGAGGCGGCCGCCGAGCTCGTCGCGGAGATCAAGTCGATCATCCCGAAGTACACGCGCCTCCAGCGCGTCCAGCGGGACATCCCCGCCGACTTCATCGACGCCGGGGTGTGGAAGTCGAACCTCCGGCAGCTAGCGAGAGAGCGCATGGAGGAGCACGGCTGGACCTGCGACTGCATCCGGTGTCGCGAGGTCGGCATGAACGACGAGACCCCGGAGTCGGTCGAACTCGACGCCCTCACCTACGAGGTCTGCGGCGGCACGGAGCACTTCGTCTCCTTCGAGGATCCCGACAACGACCTGCTCGTCGGGTTCTGTCGGCTCCGCTTCCCGAACGACCCCGTCCGACGGGAGCTGACCGACGCCGCGATCGTGCGCGAACTCCACGTCTACGGCAACGAGGTCGGCGTCGGTCTGGAGGACGAGACGGGCTCGGGCTTCCAGCACCAGGGCTACGGCCGGCGACTCCTCGCGGAGGCCGAGCGGCTGGCCGCCGACGCGGGCTACGGGAAGCTCTCGGTCATCTCGGGCATCGGCGTCCGCGAGTACTACCGCGAGAAGCTCGGCTACTTCCAGGACGGCCCGTACGTGAGCAAGCGACTGTGATCGCGAGCGATAGCGAGCGGGCGCGAACGCGCGTCCTAAATCCTCGGATGCCCTATCGAGGGCCGTGCAACGACTCTCCGCCGACACCGCCCTCCTCCACCTCGGGTGGCCCGCGCCGCTCGACGCGAACGGCTACGTCCACGACGACGGCGAGGTGACGCTGGTCGACACCGGACTTCGCTACCCCCGGCGGTCGCTCCGCGAGGAGCTCGCGGACGCCGGCTATTCCCCCGCCGAGGTGGACCGCGTCCTGCTCACCCACTACGACCTCGACCACACCGGCGGGCTCGACTACGCCGACCTCGACGCGCCGGTCTACCTCGGCCGCCTCGACGCCGACCTCGTCGCCGGGCGCTGGGACCCGCCGCTCGCGCACCCGAAGGGCTGGGTCCACCGCGTCGCCCGCGAGCTGTTCCCGCTCCCCGAGGACGCCGACCTCCGGATCGTCGACGACGGCGACCGGATCGGCGGGTTCACCGCCCACCACACGCCGGGACACAACCCCGGACACACGACCTACGTCCACGAGGACGGCGTCGCCTTCGTCGGGGACTTGCTCTGGGAGACCGACGGCGAACTCGAACTCCCCTTCTGGGGGGACTCCTACGACCGGCGACGGATGCGCGAGAGCGTCCGCGATCTCGTCGCGCGCGCGGAGCCGTTCGACGCGATCTACATGGGCCACGGGATCCCCTTCACCAGCGGCGGCGCGGCCCGCCTCCGGGACTTCGCGGCCCGGCTCACCTGAACCGCGAGGGACGATCCACGCGCTCCCGGCGGACCCACGCTTTTGCCCGACCCGTCCGTACTCCCCGCATGGAGGTAGCCATCGTCGGCGCGGGGGCGGCCGGGGCGGGCGCGGCCTACGCCCTGCGCGGGGCGGACGCCGACGTGACCGTCTTCGAGCGATCGAGCGACGTCTCCGGCCGGGCCGCGACTCGGCGGAGGAACGGCTGTCGCTACGACTACGGCGCGAACTACGTCAAGGGGGACGACCCGCGGGTCTCACGGCTCGTCACGGAGACCCTCGCCGCACCGGCCCTCGTCGACGTCGAGACGCCCGTCTGGACGTTCGACGCGGCGGGGGCTATCGAGGAGGGGCGCGACGACGACGACCACAAGTGGACCTACGAGGCGGGAATCGCGGGGCTGGGGAGGCGGCTGCTCGACCGGACCGACGCGACCGTCGAACTGGAGACGCGTGTCGGCGGGATCGAGCGCGACGGGGGCGGCTGGACGCTCGCCGACGCCGACGGCGGGAACCTCGGGACGTACGACGCCCTCCTGCTCACCCCGCCCGCGCCGCTGACGGCGGCCCTGCTCGACGGGACGGCGTGGGACGACGGCCTCCGTGAGGAGGTGCGCGACGCCGTCGCCGCCGTGGACTACCGGAGCGTCTACTCGGCCGTCCTGCACTACGGCTTCGAACTCGACCGGCCGTGGTACGCGCTCGTCAACACCGACCGCGAGCACCCGGTCGGGTGGGTCTCCCGCGAGGAGGAGAAGCGCGGGCACGTCCCGGACGGCGAGAGCCTGCTGATCGCGCAGATGGCCCCCGACTGGTCGGCCGAGCGCCTCGGGGACGACCCCGACGCGGTGACGGCCGACGCGGCCCGCCTCGTCGCCGACCTGCTCGACGACGGGCGGATCGCCGACCCGGACTGGACCGACGGCCGGGGCTGGCGCTACGCGCTACCGAATGCGGGTATCGAGGGCGACGCCCACCGCCGCTGCGAGGGCCACGGGCTCTACGTCGCGGGCGACTGGGTCGTCGGCGAGGGGCGCGTCCACCGGGCGCTGCGGTGCGGGCTCGACGCGGGCGCGCGGATCGCGGCGCGCTGACCCGCAGTTCCCCGTCAGGCGAGGTGCTCGGCGAACCAGCCCGCGGCCGCGGCCGCGACCTCCTCGAGTTCGCCCGGCCCCTCGAAGAGGTGGCCCGCCCCCTCGACGACGTGGAGTTCGCGCTCGCAGGCGAGGTGGTCGTACGCCTCCCGGTTGAGGTCGAGCACCTGCGCGTCCGCGCCGCCCACGACGAACAGCGTCGGCGCGGTGATCCGGTCGAGGACGGCGGCGGCGAGGTCCACCCGCCCGCCGCGCGAGACGACCGCCCCGACGTCCTCCCGGCGCGCCGCGGCGCGCAGCGCCGACGCCGCGCCCGTGCTCGACCCGAAATAGCCGTACCGGAGGTCCGCCGTCCCCCTCCGGCCGTCGAGCCACTCGGTCACGGCGACGAGGCGGTCGGTCAGCAGCGGGACGTCGAACCGGTTCTCGTAGACCCGATCCTCCTCCTCGGTGAGCAGGTCGAAGAGGAGCGTCCCGAGGCCGCGCTCGCGGAGCGTCTCCGCGACGAAGTTGTTGCGCGGGCTCTTGCGGCTGCTCCCGCTGCCGTGGGAGAAGACGACGAGTCCAGTGGCCTCCTGCGGGACGGCGAGTTCCCCCTCCAGCTCCGCGCCGTCGACGGGAATATCGACGAGCGAATCGTTCCCGGTCATGGCGCGTGATCCTTGTCCCCAGACGTCGGTAAGCGTTCGCCCGGCGGTTCGAGACGGCTGGGGGAGGGTGGGGGTCGACGGCGGCGCGTCAGGGCCGTCCGGCGAACTCGACGAACGCGCGCAGCCGCTCGCTCGCGTCCTCGGTGACCGACGCGCCGTGGTAGAGCAGGGCCGCGTCGAAGTCGTAATCGAGGAGGCGCTCCAGGGACGCCTCCGCCCGGTGGAGGTCGTCGGTGTAGACCGCGGGCGGGAGGAGGAAGTAGCCCGCCGGGAGGCCGCGCTGGTCCGACCCGCTCGCCGCGTCGCCCAGCACGGCCAGCGATCGTCCCTCGTCGACGAGCGCGTGGTGGTCGTCGCGGTGGCCGGGCGTGTAGACGGCGACGAAGTCGCCGACGCGGTCGCCGTCGGCGTAGCGGTGATCCGGATCGTACGCCGCGCCCGTGTCGCTCTGCTCGGGGAGGTAGGTCTCGACGCCGTAGCGCTCGACCACCGCGTCGAAGCCGCCGACGTGGTCGCCGTCGGCGTGAGTGACGACGAGCCGCTCGGGCGTCACGCCGGTCGCCTCGATCTCCGCGAACAGGGCGTCCGTCGTGTCGGGGAAGCCGCAGTCGAAGAGGGTGGGCGTCTCGCCGTCGACGAGGAACGCGCGGTAGCGCGCGCCGTTTCGCTCGTCGACCGTGAGGTCGTACACGGCCGGGAGGAGTTCCGTGGGCATGGCCCGTCGTTCGCGCGGGGGGCGCTAAACTCTATGCGCCGCTCGTCGGTCGGCGTCGAAAGAATAGGGTGATCGTAGTTGCTCTCGCCGAGTTACAGCCGCTGGAGGTTCTTCGCGCGCGGGCCCTTGTCGGCCTGCACGATGTCGAACTCCACTTCCTGTCCCTCTTCGAGGTCCGGACCGCCAACATCTTCCATGTGGAAGAAAACGTCGTCGTCCGCGTCGTCGCTCTCGATGAAACCGTAGCCGCCCGTGTCGTTGAAGAAGGCGACCTTACCTTTAGCCATTACCTGTGGTCGTCGTTCGCGCACACGCATAACAGTTGCGAACCGCTCTCGAGGGTGGTGAACCGATCGCGAGCGGCGACGAATCGCCCCCACGGGCCGTATCGCCTCCCGAGAGCGGGGTGATCGCCACCGCGGAGAACGACACGCCTTTTCGCCTTCCCCGTTCACGACACCGTATGGATCGAAAGCGGGAACTCACGAGCGTCGACTGCGCGGCCCTCGTCACGGAGCTCGGGGCGTACGAGGGCGCGAAGGTCGACAAGGCCTACCTCTACGGCGAGGACCTCCTGCGGCTCAAGCTCCGGGACTACGACGAGGGACGGCTGGAGCTGCTCGTCGAGGTGGGCGACGTGAAGCGCGCCCACCTCGTCGCCCCCGAGCGCGTCCCCGACGCGCCGGGCCGGCCCCCGAACTTCGCGATGATGCTGCGCAATCGTATCTCCGGCGCGGACTTCGCGGGCGTCGAGCAGTTCGGCTTCGACCGCATCCTCACGTTCCACTTCGAGCGCCCCGACGGCGACAGCTACGTCGTCGCGGAGCTGTTCGGGGAGGGTAACATCGCCGTCCTCGACGAGAACCGCGAGGTGATGGGCTGTCTGGAGACGATCCGCCTGAAGTCCCGCACCGTCGCCCCCGGCGCGCTCTACGAGTACCCATCCGCCCGACTCGATCCCTTCGCCCTCGACGAGGAGGGGTTCGCCGCGCGGATGGAGGAGTCGGACACCGACGTGGTGCGGACGCTCGCCACCCTGCTCAACTTCGGCGGGCTCTGGGCCGAGGAGCTCTGCACCCGTGCGGGCGTCGAGAAGACGAAGGACATCGCGGACGCCGCCGAGGAGGACTACGCGCGCCTGTTCGACGCCGTCGAGCGCCTGGAGACGACCCTCCGGACGGGCGCGTTCGATCCGCGTGTCTACTACGCCGACCCGGAGAGTGGCGGTGACGGGAGCGAGGGCGGCGCGGAGGGTGCCGGTGACGCGGGCGACGCGGGCGAGGAGGAGCGGGAGCCGATCCGCGTGGACGCGACGCCGCTCCCCCTGGAGGAGCGGGAGGGCCAGCGCGCCGAGACCTTCCCGAACTTCAACGCCGCCCTGGACGACTACTTCTATCACTACGAGGAGGAGGACGGCGCGGGCGGCGGGGGGGCGAGCGGGCGGCCCGACTTCGAGGAGGAGATCGCGAAGTACGAGCGCATCGTCGCCCAGCAGGAAGGGGCCATCGAGGGGTTCGACGAGCAGGCACAGGAGGAGCGCGAGAGGGCGGAGCTGCTCTACGCGCGCTACGACCTCGTCGACGAGGTGCTCTCCGCGATCCGGTCGGCCCGCGAGGAGGACGTGCCGTGGGACGACATCGCCGCCCGCTTCGAGGAGGGCAGGGAGCGCGGCATCGCCGCCGCCGAGGCCGTCGAGGACGTCGACGGGTCGAACGCTCGCGTCACGCTCGACCTCGACGGGACGCGGGTCACGCTCGACGCGACGACGGGCGTCGAGAAGAACGCCGACCGGCTGTACCGCGAGGCGAAGCGCGTCGAGGAGAAGAAGGAGGGCGCGCTCGAGGCCATCGAGGACACCCGGGAGCAACTCGCGGCCGTGAGGGAGCGACGCGACGAGTGGGAGGCCGGCGACGCGGGCGACGGGGACGGAGACGGCGAGGCAGACGAGGGCGGGGACGAGCCGGTCGACTGGCTCTCGCGGGCGTCGATCCCCGTCCGTCGCGACGAGCAGTGGTACGAGCGCTTCCGCTGGTTCCGGACGAGCGACGGCTTCCTCGTGCTCGGCGGGCGCAACGCCGATCAGAACGAGGAGCTCGTGAAGAAGTACACCGAGCGCGGCGACCTGTTCTTCCACACCCAGGCCCCCGGCGCGCCGGTGACGATCCTCAAGGCGACCGAGCCGAGCGAGGCGGCCCGCGACGTGGACGTCCCCGAGCGGAGCCGCGAGGAGGCCGCCCAGTTCGCCGTCTCCTACTCCTCGGTCTGGAAGGACGGCCACTTCGCCGGGGACGTCTACATGGTCCACCCGGATCAGGTGTCGAAGACCCCCGAGAGCGGCGAGTACGTCGAGAAGGGGTCGTTCGTGGTCCGCGGCGACCGCACCTACTACGAGGACACGCCGGTCGGGGTGAGCGTCGGTATCGCGTGCGAGCCACAGACCCGGGTGATCGGCGGACCGCCGAGCGCGATCGAGCCGCGCGCGGCGACGAGCGTCCGGGTCGAACCCGGACGCTACGCCCAGAACGACGCCGCGAAGCTCCTCTACCGCGAGTTCCGCGAGCGCTTCGCCGACACCTCGTTCGTGCGGAAGGTGGCGAGCCCCGACCTGATCCAGGAGTTCCTCCCGCCGGGCGGTAGTCGGATCGTCGAGAGGTGAGCGGGAACCGGGCGTTCGCCCGACGGAACCGTACAGCGGGGGAGAACCTCCCGCTAGCTATCAACACAGTTTATATTCTCGTACGACAATCAGTACTCGTTGATTATGACCCCGGAGTGACGGGTCTACCTCCCCGCGAGGGGAGCCCCACTGCTCGGGTCGTACAACGGTGAATCCAATGATAACCGAAGCACTCACCTACCTGCGCCGGAGCGACAGCGCGGTCCGGACCGTTCTGATCGGGACCGTCCTGTCGTTCCTCAGTTTCCTCGTCATTCCGGCGTTCCTCGTCGCGGGGTACACCGTTCGGGTCGTCCGAGCGGCGCTCACTGACGACGAACCGCCCGTGTTCGACGAGTGGCGGAACCTCTTCACCGACGGCCTGAAGGCGTTCCTCATCGGCGTCGGCTACTTCGCCATCCCCGTCGTGTTCGTCGTCGTCGCGGTGGGTGCCGATCTCGTCGTCGCCAACGTCAGCGGCCTCGCGGGTGGGATCCTCGGTGCGATCCTCGCGGTCGTCGGCATCGTCCTGGTGCTCGCGCTCTGGTACGTGTTCCCCGTCGGCCTGGCGCGCTTCGCGCGGACGGGCAGGATGGGCAGCGCGTTCCAGTTCAGCGAGATCCGGCCCGTCGCCCTGACGAGCACCTACGCGGTCGCGTGGCTGCTCGCGCTCGTCGTGGGCGTCGCCGCCGGGAGCGTCTCGAACCTCCTGTTCGACCTCTCGCTGCTCGGCGTGCAGGTGCTCCTCGGGCTCGCCATCACGTTCTACGCCGGCGTCGTGACGGCGTACCTCTACGGACGCGGCGTGGGCGAGGCGACCCCCATCGAACCCGCCCCCGAGGAACCGACCGGCCGACCCGCGGCCTGAAGCAGGGTTTATCACCCCCCTGACTCACTTTTCAGTCGTGTTTCGCGACGCCCTGCTGTATCCGCTCTCCGGCACCGCAGCCGCAGGGTCGTATCTGCTCGGTTGCGTCCTCCGACTGGTACTGACGGTCTCCGACCTCGTCGTCCTCTTCGCCGCGATCACCCTCGCCGCCGAAACGGTCGACGCCGTGCCCGCGGACGCGACCTCCCCCTCCGTGCTGACGCTCGCCGCCGCGCTCGCGCTCTCGGTCGTCCTCTCGCTGGTCGTGCGGACGATGTTTCGCGGACACGCGGTCGGCGTCGCCCGCGAGGTGGCGGGCGAACCGCGCCCGGTCGCCCCCTCCGTTCGCGCGTTCGTCCGCGCCGACGCCGTCCGGTCGCTCGGCGTCGTCGTCGCCTACCTGCTCCCCGCGCTCGCCCTCGTGGGGCTCGCCGCGCTCACGGTGGCGATCGACGCGGGCGAGGGACTCGGCGCGGTCGTCGACACCGTGGGGGCGCTCTCGCTGCTCTTCGGTCTGCTCGCCGGCCTCCTCGCGACGTACCTCGTCCCGGTGGCGACGGTCAGGTTCGCCCAGGAGGGTGACGTTCGCGCGGCGTTCGACCTCTCGGCCGTCCGCGCGGCCGCGTTCACCGAGGACTACGTCGTCGGCTGGGCGATGGCCGCGGGCGTCGTCGTCGTGCTCGTCCCGATCGCGCTGTTGCTCTACGCGCTGCTGCTCGTCGGCGTCGTCGTCCACTTCCACCTGAACGTGGTCACCCGCTACCTCCTGGCGCGGGCGGCGAGCGCCGCGCTCGCCGACGACCCGGACGAGGCGGGCGAGGGGGACGACGCGGACGGCGACCGCGAGTCGGCCACGGAGGTGTCGCTCGACCACACGGCCTCCGCCCGCGCCGCGGCCGAGGCCGACTGGCGCGGGAGTCGCCCCGAGCCGACGGAGCTCGATCCGACGGTCGCCGACGACGACCCGGCCGCCGACGAGTTCCGCAGGCGACGGTGACGCACCCACGTCGCTCGTATCCGCTCCCGACCGGTGATCGGCGCGACGAAAAACGGAACCGGCGAGGCGCGGACGACCGACCGTCAGAACCGCTCGATGACGGGGATGCCGACGGTCTCGAAGTCGGTCATCGCCGCGAGCTTGTCGGAGACGTCCTCCAGGCCGACCGTCTCACTGACGACGGCGCTCGGGTCGAGCTTGCCCGTGGCGACCATGCGGAAGATCTCGTCGTAGCGCGTGGGCGGCATGCCCAGCGAGCCGATGAACTCGATCTCCTGCATGACCATCGCGTCGGTCGGGAGGGAGACCATCCCCTGCTCGTCCTCGGTCGTGAGGCCGATCTGGAGGTGCTGCCCCCGGCGGCCGAGGCTCAGCACGGAGTTCTGGCAGGTGGTGGCGATGCCCAGCGCGTCGACGGAGACGTTCGCGCCGCGGTCGGTGATGGCCTGCACCTCGCCGGGGACGTCCTCGACGTCGCCCGCGTTGACGGTCTCGGTCGCGCCGAGCGTCTTCGCCCTCTCGAGCTTCTCGTCGATGAGGTCGACGGCGACGACGTTCGCGCCCAGCGCGTCCGCGATGTGGACCGCGGAGAGGCCGACGCCGCCGCAGCCGTGGACCGCCACCCAGTCGCCCGCGCCCACGTCGGCGCGGTGGGCCAGCCCGTGGAACGCGGTCATGAACCGGCAACCGAGGCCGGCCATGTCGACCGACGAGACGCCGTCGGGGAGTGCGACGAGGTTCTGGTCCGCAGCCGGGACGTGTACCTCCTCGGCGAACGCTCCCTGCACCTCCTTTACGAAGCCGAGCGGCATGAGGTTCTCACAGGTGTTGCCGTGGCCCGTGCGACACTCGATGCAGGTGCCGTCGCCGAGGTTGAACGGGATGGCGACGTGATCGCCCTCCGCGAAGCGCGTGACGTTCTCCCCGACCGCTATCACGTGACCGGCCGGTTCGTGGCCGAGGATCTGCCCCTCCTCGGACTGGATGCCGAGCCAGTCCCAGTCGCCCTGCCACCCGTGCCAGTCGGAGCGACAGATGCCACAGGCCTCCATCTCGACTATCGCCCCGTCCGGGGTGACCTGCGGGTCGTCTACCTCCTCGATCTCGAGCGGTTCGCCGTGCTCCTTGAGGACTGCTGCTCGCATAGCACACGGTAATCGGTAACGAGCGTGATAAGCGTATCCTCGAACGCCGTGACGATCCCCACGTCGTGGGATAGAGACGGCCGTAGCGGTCGCTCGAACCGACGGTTCGAACGCCGGATAGCAGGGCACTTACCGGGGGACCGCCCAGTACCCGCCATGCGAATCGCCGACCGTCAGCGCGTCGAGGGGGGACGAGAGCGGATAACGGTCGTCCCGGAGACGCTCGACGACCTCTGGCACCTCAGCTACGTGCTCGAACCGGGCGACCTCGTCGGTGGCGACACGACCCGCCGGGTGCGCCGCGACGACGAGAACCTCCGCGACACGGGCGGCGAGCGCGAGTACATGTACGTCACCGTCGCAGTCGAGGAGACGGAGTTCGCGCGCTTCGCGAACCGCCTGCGCGTCTCCGGCGTCATCGAGGACTGCTCGCGCGAGGACCAGCTCGGCTTCCACCACACCCTCAACGTCGAGCAGAACGAGGAGCTCGAGATCACGAAGCGCTGGAAGCCCGATCAGCTGGAACGGCTCCGGGAGGCCGAGGAGGCGACCGACAACCCCGACGTCGCCATCGCCACCGTCGAGGAGGGCGCGGCGCACGTCCACACCGTCGCGCAGTACGGCGCGGAGGAGCGCACCTCGCTCTCGGGCGCGACGGGCAAGGGCGAGTACGCCCAGTCGCGCACGCAGCTGTTCGCCGAACTGACCGAGGTGCTCCGGCGGATGGACGCCGACGCGATCATCCTCGCCGGGCCGGGCTTCACGAAGCAGGACGCCTACAAGTACGTGGAGGAGAACGCCCCCGAGGTCGCGGAGCGGGTGACGATGGTGGACACGAGCGCCGTCGGCGACCGCGGCGTCCACGAGGTGCTCAAGCGCGGCGCGGTCGAGGACGTGCAGGCCGAGACGCGCATCGCCCGCGAGGCGGAGCTCATCGACCGGCTGATGGCGGAGATCGCGGGCGGGGCGAAGGCCGCCTACGGCGTCGAGAGCGTCGCCGAGGCCGCCGAATACGGCGCGGTCGAGACGCTGCTCGTGGTGGACGAGCGCCTCCGCGAGGAGCGCGGCGGCGAGGGCGAGTGGGACGTCGACGCGAACGACCTGCTGGAGACGGTCGACCGGAAGGGCGGCGACGTGGTCGTCTTCTCCTCCGAATTCGCGCCGGGGGAACAGCTGTCGAACCTCGGCGGGATCGCCGCGATCCTGCGGTACCGACTCGAGTAATCCGAGTCACCCGTTCGTCGTCCGTCCCGGTCCCCGTCGGCCGGCCCCTCCACGGCACCGTCACCGGCCCGTCGAACCTCCCCGCGACGGTCTCGATCGACGGCGGCTCGACCGTTACGGGGCCGTCACTCCACCGTCACGGTGAGGCCGTCGCGCGCGAAGCGCACGTCGCCGTCGTAGTGTTCGCGGAGGGATTCGAGCATGGCCTCGTGGCGGCCCTCCGTGTGCGGGTAGAGGTGGGTCAGGAAGACCCGTCCGTAGCGGTGGCCCGCGAGCGCCGCGCCGAGCTGCGAGGGCGTGGGGTGATTGTCGACGTCCACCTCGTCGGGGAACGAGCAGTCGTGGGCGAGCACGTCCGAGCCGTCGGCGAAGGCGGCCAGGTCCTCGGTCGCCTCCGAGTCGCCGCTGAAGGTGAACGTCGCCCCGTCGGCCTCGAAGCGGTAGGCCAGACACGGCATCGAGTGGACCGTCTCGGCGGCCGCGACCTGGTACCCCGCGGCCTCGAACTCCCCCGGTTCGACTTCCCGGATGACGAGGTCCAGGCGACCCTGCATGTACTCATGGACGTCGAACAGCCCTCTCACGAGGTCGGCGGTGCCGGGCGGCCCGATCAGTTCGACGTCCGTCGCGCCCGCGAGCCACCGCGCCTTGAACAGCGGCATGAGATCGCTGACGTGGTCGAGGTGGTGGTGCGTGAGGAGGACCGTCCGGACGCCCTCGTAGCCTGCGTCGGTCCCCGCGAGGGCGGAGAGGACGCCGCTCCCGCAGTCGACGAGCAGCGGGTCCGCCGCCTCCGATTCGAGCAGGAGGCCCGTCTGCGCGCGGTCGCCGGCGGGCATGGCGCTGCCGGTGCCGAGGAACGTGACGTGCATGTCGCGGCAATCGACGCGGAGGCCTAAATGTCCGCGGGCGTCGCTCGCAGGGAGACGGCCGCCCCGCACCGCGACCACCGTTCCGCGTCCCGACCGCCGTCGTCCCGTCGGATTCACTTTCACTCCGGTTACCCAACCCACTTCCGTCCTCGAAGCCTACCGGCTCGCGACGATGGAACGGGGGACGTCCGGAGGGGGGAGAGCGCTCCTCGCGTCGTACGACTTCGACTTCGCGTCGGAGGCGGTGTCGATCGACGACGCGGACGTGCTCGACCTGCTCGAACCCGCCGTCGCGCGGTGGTGGGTCCGGGAGTTCGGGGCGTACGTCCCCGAGAACGGGGGCTTCTTCACGCCCCCGCAGAAGGAGGCCATCCCCCTGATCCACGACCGGACGAACGCGCTCATCTGCGCGCCGACCGGCTCCGGCAAGACGCTCGCGAGCTTCTGCGCCATCATCAACGAGCTCTACCGCCGGGACCGCCAGTCGGGGCTCGGAAACTCCGTCTACTGCCTCTACGTCTCGCCGCTCAAGTCGCTCGCCAACGACATCCACCGCAACCTGGAGGTCCCCCTGTCGGGGATCGCGGACCTCGCGGACGACGAGATCGAGATCCGCCACGCGATCCGCCACGGCGACACCGACGACGCGGTGCGCCGGCGGATGCTGACGGAGACGCCCCACGTCCTGAACACGACGCCGGAGACGCTCGCCATCCTGCTCAACTCGCCGAAGTTCTCGGAGAAGCTGCGGACGGTCGAGTACGTCGTCGTCGACGAGATCCACAGCGTGGCGGAGAACAAGCGCGGGACCCACCTCGCGGTGTCGCTCGAACGCCTCGAGGCGCTCTGTGACCGCTCGCCGACCCGCATCGGCTGTTCGGCCACCGTCGAACCGCTCTCGACGATGGCCGAGTTCCTCGTCGGGCGCGACGACGACGGCGACGTGCGCGAGTACGAGATCGTCGACACGCGCTTCGTCCGTGAGTTCGACCTCCGGCTCACCTGCCCGACCGACGACCTCGTCAACACGCCGCCCGAGGTCGTGACCGACCGCTTCTACGAACAGCTCCACGAACTGATCGGGGCGCACACGAACACGCTCGTGTTCACCAACACGCGCTCGGGGGCCGAGCGCGTCCTGCACAACCTTCGTGAGCGGTACGACGACTACACGGAGGAGAACTCCGGCTGCCACCACGGCTCGCTCTCGGCGGACCGCAGGCGGCGCGCCGAGCGGCGGCTGAAGGCGGGCGAACTCGACGTCGTCACCACGTCCACGAGCCTCGAACTCGGCATCGACATGCCCCACGTCGATCTCGTGGTGCAGGTCGGCTCGCCGAAGTCCGTCGCGGCGCTCCTCCAGCGCGTCGGCCGGGCGGGCCATCGCCTCGGCGAGACGGTGACCGGGCGGGTGGTCGCGCTCGACCGCGACGAACTCGTCGAGTGCGCGGTGATGCTGAAGCGGGCGGAGGAGGGGTTCGTCGACCGGGTGTTCGTCCCCGAGAACGCCCACGACGTGGCCGCCCAGCACGTCTACGGGATGGCGATCGACGCCGTCCGTCCGGAGGCGGAGGCGAAGCGGATTCTCAAACGTGCCTACCCCTACCGGAACTACTCGGACGCCGACTGGGAGACGCTGCTTCGCTACCTGACGGCCGACTACGAGGGGCTCGCGGATCGCAACGTCTACCCGAAGGTGTGGCGTGACGAGAACGACCCGCCCGACGGCGAGTACCACTACCCCGACTTCCCCGCGGGCGAACCGCTGCTCGGCAAGCGCGGCCGTCTCGCCCGCGTCATCTACCTGACGAACGTCGGCACCATCCCCGACTCGTTCTCCTGCGACGTGTTCACCCGGGGGGAGCGCGAGTGGGTGGGGCAACTGGACGAGGCGTACCTCGACACGCTCGAGGCGGGCGACGTGTTCGTCCTCGGCGGCTCGCACTTCGAGTACCGCTACCGGCGCGGATCGAAGGTGTACGTCGATCCGACGAGCGCCCGACCGACGGTCCCCTCGTGGTTCTCCGAGCGGCTCCCCCTCTCGTACGACCTCGGGCGTGAGGTGCTCACCTTCCAGCGCGAGTTGCTAGATCGGCTCGAATCGGGCGGCCCGCCGGCCGTCCGGTCGTGGCTCCGCGGGTTCCCGATCGACGAGAACGCCGTCCGCGCGACGACGCGCACGTACGACCAGCAGGTGCGCTACGCCGGGGCTGGGAGCGTGAGCACGCACGACCGCCTGGCGATCGAGGTGGAACTCGACCGCACCGAGTACCGCCGGCGCTACTACGTCCACTCGAACTACGGCCGGCGGTTCAACGACGGCCTCTCGCGGCTGCTCGCCCACCGCTGCGCGCGGGCCGCCGACGCGAACGTCACCGTCGCCGTCGCCGACCACGGGTTCACCCTCTCCATGCCGCTCAACCGGAAGGTCGACCTCGTCGGAGTCCTCGAGGACGTCGCCCCGGCGGAGGTCCGGACGGACCTCCGCGACGCGCTCTCCGGGACGGACCTCCTCAAGCGCTACTTCCGGATCAACGCGACGCGCTCGCTGATGATCCTCAAGCGGTACAAGGGCTACGAGAAGTCCGCGAGTCAACAGCAGGTCTCGAGCGAGATGCTGCTCGGCTTCGCCGACGACCTGGAGGACTTCGCCGTCGTCGAGGAGACCTACCGCGAGATTCTGGAGGACAAGTTGCACGTCGAGGCCATCGAGGACGTGCTCTCGGCCGTCCGGCGCGGCGACCTCGTCGTCGAGAGCCGACAGGTGACCTCGCCCTCGCCGCGCGCGTTCGGCCTCGCGACGCTCGCCGCGAGCGACGTGGTCCTCGCCGAGGACGAGAGCGCCGTCCTCCGCGAGTTCCACCGGCGCGTCCTGCGGGAGATCGGCGACGGGACGGCCGCCGGGGCGCTCGGGGAGACCGACTGACGACCGGCGGGGGGCGGCCGGTCGTCCTACCGTCGCTCGCGTCAGTAGGGTGATTTATGTCGGACCCACCGCCCGTTTCGATCGATGGGTTCCCCGCAGCCGATCGACGTCGGTACTCTCTCGCCGCTGGCCTGGCGCCTCCTCCGCGTCGCGGCGGGGTACGACCAGCGCGCCGTCGAGCGGGAGGTCGACGGCGTCCTCCAGGCGCACGTCTCGATGCTGGAACGGGGGACGCGGGCGCTCTCCCTGTCGCGTCGACGCACCCTCTTCGAACTCTACGCGGCCGACCTCACCCCCGAACAGATCGAAGCCATCGCGAAGAACTTTTGACCGCCGTCGACGGTTCGTTGCGGTAAGTCACTCCGTCTCGTTCGAAAGTATTAATCGCGCGGTAGCCGACGGATCGCAGTGTATCAATGATACACGGGAAGACAGGGGGGTACGGACGGTTGCTCGTCTTCGCCGTCGCGCTGCTCGGGGTGGCGGGCATCGCCGCCGCGCCGACGCCGGACGGACTCCCTCTCAGGGGACAGTACGCGCTCGCGACCATGTTCTTCGCCGGAGTGCTCTGGGTGACCGGGGCGCTCCCGCTCGCCGTCACCGCGCTATCGATCCCGGTCCTGCTGACCGGGTTCGGCGTCTACGCCGGCATGGACGACGCGCTCAGGGGGTTCGCGGACCACATCATCTTCCTGTTTATCGCGGGGTTCATGCTCGCGAACGCGCTCCAGAAGTACGAGATCGATCGCCGCATCGCGCTCTACATGATGGCGTGGATGGGGACGTCGCCGCGCCGGCTCGTCCTCGCCGTGATGCTGGCCACGGCGTTCCTCTCGATGTGGGTGTCGAACACCGCGACCGCCGCGATGATGACGCCCATCGCCCTCGGCGTGCTCGCGCAGGTCGTCGGCCGGGAGGGGATCGAGGCGGCGGCGAGCGATCCGAGCGCGAACGTCGATTCGGACGTCGCGGCCGACGGCGGCCTCGCGTCGGCGGACCTCGACGTCGACGGGTTCACGAACATCCAGGTGTCGATGCTCCTCGGGACGGCCTACGCCGCCAGCGTCGGCGGCGTCGGCACGCTCATCGGGACGCCGCCGAACGCGATCCTCGCCGGACAGCTCAACTCCATTCTCGGCTACGAGATCGGGTTCGCGCAGTGGCTCCTCATCGGCGTCCCCGTCGTCGTCGTCACGCTGCCGCTGGTCTGGTACGTCCTCACCTATCGCCTCTACCCGCCGCAGGTCGAGAGCGTCGACGAGGCACAGGAGCAGGCCCGCGAGTACCTCCGCGAGGAGGGCGAACTGAGCGTGAGAGGGCGGCGCGTCGCCTACATCTTCACCGCCACGGCGGCGCTGTGGGTCCTCGGCGGCCTCGGCGAGTTCATCGGCCCGTGGCTGCCGGCGGCGTGGGCGACGACGATCTTCGGCGGCGAGGGCATGACCGTCTTCGGCGTCGAGGGCCACCAGGGCCTGCTCTACTACGTCATGGTCGGGATGTTCGCCATCCCCGCGCTCGTGCTCTCCGACACGATGGACTGGGACGACCTCGTGGACATCGACTGGGGGACCATCCTGCTGTTCGGCGGTGGCATCGCGCTGGCCGACGCGCTCGCGGACACCGGCGCGACGGAGTGGATCGCGGACACCGTGTTCTCCTCGCTCACGGGCGCGCCGATCGTGCTCGTCGTCGCCGTCGTCGTCCTGCTCGTCATCTTTCTCACCGAGATGACCTCGAACACCGCGACGGCGACCATCATCGTCCCCATCCTCATCGGCATCGGCGGCGTCTTCGCCACGACCCTCGGCCTCTCGGAGGTCGCCGCGGCGGTCTTCCTCGCCGTCTCCGGTGCCATCGCGGCCAGCTTCGCGTTCGCGCTCCCCGTCGCCACGCCGCCGAACGCCATCGTCTTCGGCAGCGGTTACATCGAACAGTCACAGATGATGCGGGCCGGCGTCGTCCTCAACGTCCTGATGACGCTCGTGCTGACGGGACTCATCTGGCTGCTGTTCCAGTTCGTCTGGCCGGTCGTGCTGTGGTGAGGGACCCTCGACCGCCGTTCCGAGACCGCTCTCGCGTCCGCCGCGAACAGATCGCCGACGACGCGACCGCCCGCCGATCCGTCACGCGCCGATCCGGGACGCCGGTCCTCGGACCGTCCGCCCTTCGCCCTCGACGCGCGTGCGGTGCTCCCCGCTCTCCTCCACCGACTCCTCTCACTTCGGCCGGTCCCGGAATTCCCTCGCGCTCCGCAACCGGGGCGTCCTGTAGATCGACCGTCATCCCAAGCGGAACATTTACAACTAAAGTTTCAGTACCTAAAGCCGAGTTGTATGACGTCCACGAACGAAACCGTGCACGACCGCTTCGAAACCGTACAGATCGAACTCACGGCGGGCGAGATCGCGGCCGGACTCGCGCTGCTAGCCGCACTGACCTTCGCCCTGATGTTCCTGCAGGATCCGCTCGCCCACGACTCGCTGCACACCTTCCGACACGCCGCCGGCATCACCTGCCACTGATGCTCGTCGCGTATCTCAAGCGCGGCGTCGCGGCGGGAGCCCTCGCGGGGATCGCCTACGGGGTCTTCGTGGCTGTCGTCGCGGGCCCGCTCGTCGGATACGTAGAGGAGGTGAGTCGGCACGGCCACGGAGGGGGTCACGATCACGCCCACGCGGTCTCGGAACTGACGACCGCCGCAGCCGGCGTCGGCGGCGGCGTCCTCTGGGGCGTGCTGCTGGGTGCCGCGTTCGGCGTCGCGTTCTACTTCCTCGAGCCGGCGCTTCCCGGACGCGGACGTGCGAAGGCGTACGTGCTCGCGGGGGCCGGGTTCCTGACCGTCTCCGCGACCCCGTGGCTCGTCCTCCCCCCCGTCGTTCCCGGGGCGGAGCAGTCCCTCTCGACCGACCTCCGAGTGCCGATCTACGCCGGGCTGATGCTCCTCGGCGCGCTCACCGCGGGCGCGTCGCTGCTGCTCTACCGCCGGGCGGCGGCGCGAACGACGACCCGACGCGCGATCGCGCTCGGCCTCTCGCCGCTCGCGCTGCCCGTCGCGATCCTACCGCTCGTCAGCCCGTCGGCCGTCGCGCACGGCGGGGTCCCCCCGGCGCTGGCGACGGCGTTTCGGGGACTGGTCGTCCTGAGCCAGGCGGGACTGTGGCTCCTCCTGGCCTCCTGTTACGGCTGGCTCCATCGCCGCGCGGGAGACGGCTCCCCCCTGGAACGGTCGGGGGACGGCGAACCCCTCGGGGCCTGACCGCTCCCGACCGCGTTACTCCCGGACGGGGTCACCGACCTCCGTCCCCACCGTCCCTTCGAGCAGCGCGGGGACGTCCGCGGCGCGCACGTCGGAGTACCACTCGTCGTGGGGCTGGACCGTGAGCGCCGCGCCGTCCTCGCTGCAGAGTCCGAGACACGACGTGGTGCTCACCGACACGTCGGACCAGAAGGCGTCGCGGTACCGGAGCCAGTCCGTCACCGCCTCGAGGACCGCGTCGCCGCCCACCGCCCCGCAGCACGCGTGTTCCGAATCACGACGGGTGGTGCAGACGAACACGTGAGCGACCTGTCCGTGAGCCTCCCGGTCGGGCGTGCGACGCTTCACCGGGATCGCCCCTCCCCGGCGGCGTCGAGGGCCGCCTCGACGACCTCGGGCGTCAGCGCCGACAGCGGTACCGTCTCGCCGTCGGTCTCTTCGGCGACGACGCCGGAGAGTCCCGCGCCCCGATCCGACGCGGCGTCAACCACGACGACGTGCGCGCCGGCGGCGGCGAGCCTCCGCGCCGCGCGCCGCGTCGCCGCCGTCGGACTCCCGTCGGAGACGTTCGCCCGTCCGTCGGTCACGAGCACGACCACGCTCGCGTCCGAGTCCGCGCGGTCGATCACCCGGCGGGCGGTATCGAGACCCGCCGGCAGGGGCGTCCGGTCGCCCGTCGGTAGCTCCTTGAGGTGCCGGGCCGCGAGAGAGACGCTCCGGGTCGGCGGGAGCAGGACGTCGGCGTCCTCGCCCGCGAAGGCGACGAAGGCGACCTCGTCGCGCCGCCGGTACGCGCCCCGGAGGAAGTCGAGGACGACGCCCTTGGCGGCCCGCATCGCCGGACGCATTGACGCGCTGGCGTCGACCGCGAAGACGACGACCGACGACGCCTCGCTTGTCCGCACCGTGCGCCTTAGGTCGCGGGACTCGACGCGAGCGCTTCCCCGCGAGACCGCCGCCCGCACGGAAGCGGCGGCGTCGACCGGATCGTCGCCCGTCGCGGGTTCGGTTCGGACCCGGAGGCCCCGATCGCCGACCGTCGGCGGCGCGCCGACCCGCGTTCCGCGTCCGCCGTCCGCGCCCTCGGCGTCGGGTGCCGCGACCTCCGGCGATCGCCCCTCGCCGATCTCGGCTCGCCGCTGCCCGGGAACGACGGGCGCGGCCTCCTCGGCACCGTCGCTGGAATCGCCGGCGTCCCCGTCGGCGTCGCGGTCGCCGGCGCTCCCGCCCGACGATCCGTCGCCGGGTGCTTCGGTCTCGGCCTCGGGCGGGGGGTCGGAGGCCGACTCCGGTCGATCGGTCGGGCCGTCCCCGTCGCCGTCGGACTGGTCCGGTGCGCCGTCGGCGTCACCGTCCGCGTCCGCATCGCCATCACCGTCCGCGTCGGCGTTCCCGTTCTCCCCGTCGCCGTCGTCTGCCGGATCGGCGTCGCCGTCGCTCGCGTCCCCCCGCTCGTCGAAGTGCTCGTCCAGCAACTCGTCGGGATCCGGCGGCTCCTCGAACGGCGTGCTCCGCAGACGGTGGGGGAGCGCGTAGGACGCCGCCTCGCGCACGTCCGACTCGATCACCGTCGTCCGGCCGTCGAGGGCCGCGAGCGCGATCGCCGCGCGGGCGGTCGCGATGTCGGCGCGGTGGCCGTCCACGCCCGCGTCCAGACACAGCTCCGCGATCGTCCGCTTCAGCTCCGCGGGCAACGTGACGGACGGGAGCGCCCCGCGAGCGGCGCTCACCGTCTCGCCGAGCGCCGCCACGCTCTCGTCGTACTCCGCGGCGAAGGCGCGCCCGTCGTCGGTCCGGGTCAGCGCCCGCTCGATGATCTCGACGCGGTCGGCCACGTCGCGACACCCCTCGACGGTCGCCCGGAGGTCGAACCGATCGCGCAGTTGGGGGCGGAGGTCCCCCTCCTCGGGGTTCATCGTGCCGATCAGCGCGAAGCGGGACGGGTGGCTGACGCTGACCCCGTCGCGTTCGACGACGTTGACGCCGCTCGCGGCCGCGTCGAGCAACACGTCGACCAGGTGGTCGTCGAGCAGGTTGATCTCGTCGACGTAGAGGAACCCCCGGTTGGCGCGCGCCAGCAGTCCGGGATCGAAGTCGGCCTCGCCCGCGAGCGCGTCCTCGATCGACAGCGTCCCGACCACGCGATCCCGCGTCGCGCCGAGCGGCAGCGTCACGAGCGGCACCGATCGCGTCTCGACCGGCGGATCGTCCCGATCCCGACAGTCCGCACACTGCGCCGCGGGGTCGTCCGGCGAGCAGCCGTAGGCGCAGTCGGCCACCGCGCGCTGGCGCGGGAGGAGATCGACGAACGACCGCACCGCGGTCGACTTCGCCGTTCCCTTCTCCCCCGAGAGCAGGACGCCGCCGAGGTCGTCGTTCGCGCCGGCGATCAACAGCACCCGCTTGAGCGACTCCTGCCCGACGATCGCCGGGAAGGGGACGGTCGATATCTTTTTGCGCGGGGGGTCAGCAACCATACTTGCGTTAATACAACACCAGTTTAAATAACTATGACACGACTCGGCATCTACACCGCGACGGAGAACGAACTCGGCTCCGTTCAGCGAGCGGCGGACCGACTCGACGGGATCGAACTGGTCGTCCGCTCGGAGAGCGACCTGGAGGAGGACTCGGACGTGGAGGCGTTCGTCGACGAACTGTCGGCCGCCTCGGCCGCGATCCTCTGGCTCCACGGGGCCGAGGACAGCATGCCGGGGTACGAGTACGCCGTCGGCCGGTTGGACGAGGCGGGCGTCCCGCTTGTCGTCAAGTCCACCGGCGACGCCTTCGCGGTCGAGGACACGACCGTCTCCGAGGAAGGGCGCGAGCGCGTCTACGAGTACCTGGAGCGCGGCGGGACGATCAACCTCGAGAACCTCTGTCGCTACCTCGCCGTCGAGTACGGCGGTCGTGACGACGAGTACGACGACCCCGCGGCGCTCCCCACCGAGGGCGTCTACCACCCCGATCACCCCGGGATCGAGTACGAGGAACTGCTCTCGGAGCTGGACCCCGCCGCGCCGACGGTCGGGATCTGGTTCTACGAGTCCCACTGGACCCACGAGAACACCAGGTACGTGGACGCCCAGGTTCGCGCGGTGGAGGCGCTCGGGGCGAACGCGCTCCCAGTGTTCTGCAACCCGGCGACCGACGCCGACGGGCAGCGCGACGCCGAGTGGATCGCGGACAACTGGCTGCTCCGCGACGGCGAACCGATCGTCGACGCGGTCCTGTCCTCGTTCATGTTCTCGCTGTCCATGGACGAGCGCGGGCGCTCGGCGAGCGACGAGGGGAAGAACGCCGAACGCGTCTTCCTCGACCGGCTCGGCGTCCCGGTGATCCAGACGATCACGACGATGCGCTCCCGGGCCCGCTACGAGGCGAGCGACGCGGGCGTCATGGGCTTCGAACTCGCGCTGTCGGTGGCGCTCCCGGAGTTCGACGGCAACGTCATCACTCACCCCATCAGCGGGAAGGAGCGGATGGACGACGAGGCGGGGATCGGCAGCGCGCCGAAGCAGCACTTCCCGATCGACGACCGGGTGGCACACGCCGCGCGGCTCGCGGTCAACTGGGCGACGCTTCGGCACACGCCGAACGACGAGAAGCGCGTCGCGGTCGTGCTGCACAACTACCCGCCGAGCGACGACGGCATCGGCACCGCGTTCGGGCTCGACTCCCCCGAGAGCACGGTCAACCTGCTCGAGGAACTCGCGGCTCGCGGCTACGACCTGGGCGGGGAGCGCCCGGAGAGCGGGCGGGCGCTCGTCGACCGCCTGACGTCGCAGCTCACCCTCGACGACCGCTGGGTCGCCCCCGAG
Source organism: Halomarina halobia (assembly GCF_029338575.1). Taxonomy (GTDB): domain Archaea; phylum Halobacteriota; class Halobacteria; order Halobacteriales; family Haloarculaceae; genus Halomarina; species Halomarina halobia. The sequence continues at coordinate 410,234 of NZ_CP119992.1, read as the reverse complement.
GACGTCCGCGAGCGGTCCGTGGACGTGGTGTCCCCGGAGCGGTACGCGGCGTGGTTCGAGGCCCGCGACGAGCGGTTCAGAGAGCACGTGGTGGCGGAGTGGGGCGACCCTCCCGACCGACCGTTCGCCGTCCCGGGCGTCGAGTTCGGGAACGTCCTCGTGACGGTCCAGCCCCCGCGCGGGTTCGGGATGGACCCCTCGAAGGTGTACCACGACTCGGACCTGCAGCCGCCCCACGACTACGTCGCGTTCTACGCCTGGCTCCGGAACGCGTTCGAGGCCGACGCGGTCGTCCACCTCGGTACCCACGGATCGCTTGAGTGGCTGCCCGGGAAGACCGTGGGACTGAACGGCGAGAGCGCCCCCGACGCGCTGATCGCCGACCTCCCGAACGTCTACCCGTACATCGTGAACAACCCCGGGGAGGGAACGCAGGCGAAGCGCCGGTCGTACGCCGCCGTCGTCGACTACCTGACGCCGGTGATGCGAAACGCCGGCACGTACGACGAGCTGGCGGCGCTCGAAGAGCTGGCCGACCAGTACCGCGAGGCCGGGATGACGGCCGCCCGAGCCGACGAGGGCGAGCACCTCGCGGCGCACATCCGCGAGGCCGTCGACGACCTCGACCTCGCGGTCGAGCTCGGCGTCGCGGGGACCGTGGACGAGACGGTCGACGTCCGCGGCCCCGAGGAGGCCGGCTCGACGCTCGCCGAGGGCGCGATCGAGGGCGACGAGGTCGAGATCGACGAGCTCGTCGAGCGGATCCACGAGTACCTGACGGACGTCAAGACGACGCAGATCCGGCTGGGGCTGCACACCATGTCCGAACCGCCCGCGGGCGATCGGCTGGTGGAGTACCTCGTGGCGCTGACACGGCTGGAGAACGCGGGCGCGCCCTCGCTGCGCGAGAGCGTCGCCGGCGCGCTCGGCGTCGACTACGAGGCGATGCTCGACTCGCCGGGGGCCTACGACGACGCCCTCGGCATGACCTACGCACGGGCGGCCGACGCGGTCTACGACACCTGCGTGGACCTCGTCTCGACGCTCGCCGAGCACGACTTCGACCTGCCGGCCTCCGAGCGGGTGGCCGGACCGGACGACGAGGTGAACGTCAACCTGCTCGTCGTCGACGTCGACACGATCGGCGACGCGAGGGCGACCCCCGGCGCGCACGACGACCTCCGGGAGGTGCTCGCGTTCATCTGTGAGGAGGCCGCCCCCCGCGTTCGCGGCGCGGCGGACGAAGTCCCCCGTACCGCGGACGCGCTCTCCGGCGAGTACGTCCCGCCGGGCGGGTCGGGCGCGCCCACCCGCGGCGGCGTCGACCTGCTGCCCACGGCCCGGAACTTCTACACGCTCGACCCCCGGAAGGTACCCGCCAGGCACGCCTGGGAGGTCGGGCGGGACGTCGCCGAGGGCGTCCTCGAACGGCACCGCGAGGAGCGCGGCGAGTATCCCGAGGAGATCGGGGTCGTCGCGTGGGGGACGCCCACCGTCCGCACCCGCGGCGAGACGATCGCGCAGGTGCTCGCGCTCATGGGCGTCGAGCCGCGGTGGACCGACGCGGGTCGAATCGACGACGTGGTGCCGATCCCGCTCGACGAACTGGGTCGGCCGCGGATCGACGTGACCACGCGCGTCTCGGGGCTGTTCCGCGACGCCTTCCCGGCGGCGGCCGACGTGATCCACGACGCCGTCGAGGCGGTGGTCGCGCTCGACGAACCCCACGAGCGGAACTACGTCAAGAAGCACGTCGAGGAGGAGGCCGAGGAGCTGGCGGCGGAGGGGCTCGACGCGGACGAGGCCGAGCGCGCCGCGACCCACCGCGTCTTCACGACCACGCCCGGCGGCTACGGGGCCGGCACGAACAAGGCCGTGGACGAGGGCAACTGGGAGGACCGCGCGGACCTCGCGTCGGTGTACGTCCGGTGGGGCGGCTACGCGATGGGCAAGCGCGGACGGGTCACGGCGGCGCACGACGCCTTCGAGCGCCGCCTCTCGAACGTCGACGCGACCGTGAAGATCGAGGACACGATGGAGCAGGACGAGTTCGACTCCTCGGACTGGTACGCCTTCCACGGCGGGTTCATCTCCGCGGTCGCGGAGGTCGCCGGCGCGGAGCCCGCCTCGTACGTCGGCGACTCCTCGGATCCGGACAACGTCTCGGTGTACACGAACGAGGAGAAGGTCCGAAAGGCGATGCGCGCCCGCGTGCTGAACCCCGACTGGCTCGACTCGATGGAGGAACACGGCTACAAGGGCGCGGGCGACCTCTCGACGACGGTCGACGTGGTGCTCGGCTGGGACGCGACGACGGGCGTCGTCTCCGACCGCCTGTGGGAGGGCGTCGCAGAGCGGTTCGCCCTCGACGAGGAGCGGCGGGCGTGGATGCGCGAGGTCAACCCCTGGGCGCTCGAGTCGATCACCGGGACGCTGCTGGAGGCGATCGACCGCGACCTCTGGGACGCCGACCGGGAGACGTCGGATCGCCTGCGGGACCTCAACCTGGCCGTCGAGGGCGACCTCGAGGCGCGGACCGCGGACGACCGCGCGGAGGTGACGACCGATGACTGATCGCCCCGAAACCGGAGCGAGGGCCGAGCCGGATTTCGACGAGGAGTACGCCGACCTCGGGGCGACTACCCGGAACGCGATGGAGATCGCCGAGACGAGCATGGACATCGTCCGGGAGTTCGTCCCCGACGAGACGCTCGCCGATCGGCTCCGCCAGAAGTCGGTCCACTCGATGGGCGACATCGAGTTCCAGCACCTGCTTCGCTTCACCGGGACCGGTCCCGACGGCGATCCCGACGAGGACGCCCCCGTCCGAGCGGGCGCGCGGGCGGTCCTCGACGCGGCGACCGTCGTGACCGACATCACGATGGTGAAAGCCGGGATCACCGGCCGGGGTCACGACTGCGAGGTGATCAAGGCGATCGGCCGGGGGACGGAGCTCGCGGAGCGAACCGGGATGACCCGCACCGCGGCGTCGATGCTCGAACTCGACGGCGAGGGCGCGCTCGACGGCTCGGTCGTGACCGTCGGCAACGCGCCGACGGCGGCGCTCGCCCTCGCCGACTGCATCGAACAGGGGACGCGCCCCGCGGTGGTCCTCGCGCACCCCGTCGGCTTCGTCAAGGCCGAGGAGAGCCGGGCGAGGATCCGCGAGGCGTGTGAAGCCCGCGGCGTGCCGGCGATCACGCACGTCGGTCGGCGCGGCGGCAGCGGGCTGGCGGCGGCGCTGACGAACGAGCTGATCCACGTGGCGACGGACGTTCGGACCGGGGAACTCGAGCTACCCCCCGGCTCCGGGGACGACGGGGGGGCCGCGTGAGCGGAACGTCCGACCCGGAGGCCGGCTCCGCACCGGCCGATCCCGCGGACGTGGCCGCTGCCGAGCCCGAGCCGATCGAGGACCCCGCCGGTTCCGGCGCGGACGGGGTCGGCCCCGTCCGCGCCGTCGGGATCGGTCCGGGGAACCCCGAGTACCTCACGCCCCGCGGCGAGCGGGCGATCCGGGAGGCCGACGTCGTGGTCGGCTTCTCGACCGTGGTCGAGTTCGTCGCCGGGGTGACCGATGCCGACCTGCTCGCCTGCGGCTATCGCGACGAGGCCGAGACGCTCGCCGCGTTCGCGGAGCGCGTGGCCGGCGGCGAGCGCGGGGTGGCGGTCCTCATGGGCGATCCGAACCACTCGGGCTACCAGTTCGTCGGGAAGGTTCAGCGGGCCGTGGACGCGCCGGTGCGCGTGATACCGGGCATCTCGTCGCTACAGGTGGCGGCCAGCCGCGCGCGCACCCCGATGGAGGGGACGACGTTCGTCACGCTGCACAAGAGCGGGCCGATCGAGGCCGACCTGGAGCGGCTGGCGGCCGCCGTCGGCGACCGTCACCTGCTCGTCCTGCCGCGGCCGTTCGACTGGATGCCGGGCGACGTCGCGGCCTTCCTGCTCGACCGCGGCGCAGACGCCGATCTCGACGCGCTGGTCTGCGAGCGACTGACCCACGAGGACGAGGCGATCCGCCGATACACCCTCGAGGGGCTCGCCGAGCACGCCGGCGGCGACGGCCGCGACGACACGCCGTTCTCGGACCTCTCGGTGCTCGCGGTCCGGAGGACGGCCAGATGACGCCGGCTCCCGGCGCGACGACGGCCGCGGGCGGGTCGGCGGTGAACGGAGCACGACCCCCGACGGGGGGATTCAGGTGAGGGGGTTCGTCCTCGGCGGCGTCAGCTCCGGCGTGGGGAAGACGGTCGCCACGCTCGCGACGCTGCGCGCGCTCTCGGCCGCCGGGTACGAGGTTCAGCCCGCGAAGGCCGGCCCGGACTTCATCGATCCGAGCCACCACGCCGCGGTCGCCGGCCGCCCCTCGCGGACGCTCGATCCGTGGCTCGAGGGCGAGGAGGGGACGCGTCGCAACTACCACCGCGGGGAGGGCGACGTGTGCGTCGTCGAGGGCGTGATGGGGCTGTACGACGGCTCCGGGTCGAGCACCGCGATGGTGGCCGAGGCGCTCGACCTGCCGGTCGTGCTCGTCGCGGACGCGAAGGCGGGCATGGAGAGCGTGGCCGCGACGGCGCTCGGCTTCCGCGAGTACGCCGAGGTCATCGGGCGGGACGTGGACGTGGTGGGGTTGATCGCCCAGCGCGCGCACGGCGGCCGCCACGAGCGGGGGATCCGCGAGGCGCTGCCCGCCGACATCGCGTACCTCGGGCGGCTCCCGCCGCGCGAGGACCTCGAGATCCCCGACCGCCACCTCGGCCTCCACATGGGCGACGAGGCGCCGCTCCCGTCGGCCGCGCTCGACGCGGCGGCCGAGCATCTCGACGTCGAGGGGCTGGCGGAGATCGCGCGCGAGCCCCCCGGGCCGAAGGCCGAAACCGCTCGATCAGCCGCGCCGGTCGCCGCGCGCGTCGCCGTCGCCGCGGACGCCGCCTTCGCCTTTCGATACCCGGCGACGGTCGAGCGCCTGCGCGAGCGAGCGGTCGTCGAGACGTTCTCGCCGGTGGCGGGCGACCCGATCCCGGAGTGCGACGGGGTGTACCTCCCCGGCGGCTACCCCGAACTCCACGGCCGCGAACTGGCGGCCGGCGGAACGCTCGCCGAACTCGGACGGCGCGCGAGCGACGGGCTCCCGGTCCTCGGGGAGTGCGGCGGCCTGATGGCGATGGCGGAGTCGCTCACCACGGCCGACGGCGAGACCCACGAGATGGCCGGCGTCCTCCCGGCGGACGTGCGGATGCGCGACCGCTATCAGGCGCTCGACCACGTCGAACTCGAGGCGACGACGGACGCGCTCACGGCCCGTCGCGGCGACCGTCTCCGCGGTCACGAGTTCCACTACTCGACGGCGGACGTGGGTTCGGATGCGCGGTTCGCGTTCGACGTGGCGCGCGGCCGGGGGGTCGACGGCGAGCGCGACGGCCTCCTCGAGTACCGGACGCTCGGCACGTACGCGCACGTCCACGCCGAGAGCGGCGCGTTCGACCGCTTCGTCGAGTCGCTGTCGACGTAGCCCGATACCCCCGGACCGACTCCCCTGTGGAGTCGACCAACTCAGCTTTCGTTATTACAACCCAAGGTTGCCAAGTTCGCTTTTCTTACAACAACCAAAATTGTTTTACGGGTGGCGTAAGTCACCACGCTCGATGCCCGACACCGCGCTCCCGTACGACGCGAGGGCCGGCCCCACCAAACCGGAGGTGCGGGCGGTCCTCCTGAGCAAGCTCTCTCTGTCCCCCGGGGACCACTTCGCGGAGGTGGGTTCCTGCACCGGGGCCGTCACCATCGAGGCGGCCCGGCGCGCGGGGCGGGTCACCGCCCTCGAGCGGAAGGCGGACCGCCTCTCGGTGACCGAGCGGAACCTCGCCGCGAACGACACCACGGCCGCGGTCGACCTCCGACACGCCGAGGCGCCGGACGGACTCCCGGACGACGCGGACGCGCTGTTCCTCGGTGGCAGCCGAAACTTCGATGCCGTCCTCGACCACGCCGCGGCGACCGGCGTGGGTCGGATCGTGATGAACGTCTCGCGCCTCGAGGTCGCCGCCGAGGCCGTCGAGGCCTTCCGCGAGCGCGACCTCCTCTCGGAGGTCGTCCAGTTCCAGGTGAGCCACGGGTACGAACTCGCGGGGGCGACGAGCTTCGAGTCGGACAACCCGGTCTACATGCTCGTCGGTGGCGCGAACGCGGACGACGAAGCGGTCGCCGCCGACGGGGGCGTGGAGCCGGACGCCGACCGCGTGGGTGGGGTCGACAGCCCCGCGGAGGACCCGCGATGACGCTCTACGGCGTCGGACTGGGTCCCGGCGAGGCCGACCTGGTGACGGTCCGCGGCAAGCGGATCCTCGAATCCGCGGACGTGGTCTACTCGCCGGGGCGGCTCTCGCGGTCGGTCGCGCTGGAGCACGTAGAGGAGGACGCGATCGGCGACCTCGACTTCCCGATGACGCGCGACGAGGACGAACTCCGGCGGGCTTGGCGGGCGGCCGCCGAGGAGGTCGCCCCGCGGGCGGTCGCGGACGACGTCGCGTTCGTCACGCTCGGCGATCCGAACGTCTACTCGACGTTCGGCCACCTGCGACGCACCGTCGAGGCGTTCCACCCCGAGGTGGACCTGGAGATCGTTCCGGGCGTGAGCGCCGTGACGGCGTTCGCGACCGCCCTGGGCGTGGAGATCGAGGCCGGCGCGGGGCTCTCGCTGCGGGAGGCCGCTGGTGGGGCCAGCCCGACGGGACCCGACCGGATGATCCTGTTCAAGGTCACCGACGCGCCGGCCACCCACCAGGGGCTGATTGCGGCCGGTTACGACGTGCTGTACGGACGGCGGCTCTTCATGGAGCAGGGCGAGACGGTCGTGACGGACGACCCGGGGGAGATCGCCGACCGCGACTACTACACGCTCGCGTACGCCGAGCGGCGCGACCTCGAGGTCGAGTCCGCCACCGCGGCGTTTCTGGACGAGATCGACGACGGGAGCGAGCGGGCGACCGACGTGGGGAGTGGTCACGAAGCCGACGCGGAGCGGGGACGAGGATCCCCCGGAGCAGCTCCGGACGCCGGCGACGCGGCCGAGCGGCGGCGGGCCAACGGCGGCGCCGACCCCGAGACGATCGAACTCGAACGAGCCGAGGGTTGCGAGGCCGGCGACTGCGGGGGACACGAGTGACCGACCCGAACCCGAACGAGGGCGGCGGCGCGGAGACCGGGAGCGACCCGCAGGCCGCCATCGACGCGCGGGGCGAGCGCCGCAGGGAGGCGCTCGACGATCGGATCACCGAGCTGAGCGCTGGCGACGAGCAGGAGGGGATCCCCTTCGTCGGGGCCGGTCCCGGCGATCCGGGCCTCCTGACCGTGACGGGCCGGCGGCTGCTCGAGGGTGCCGACCTCGTCGTCCACGCCGGGTCGCTGGTCAACAGCGAGGTGCTCGACGCCTACTGCGCGGACGCGGACCTCGTGAACTCGATCGGCAAGGACCTGGAGGAGCTCGTCCCGCTGATGTGCGACGCCTACGAGGGCGGCGAGGCCGTCGTCCGCCTGCACAGCGGCGACCCCGCCGTCTACGGCGCGGCGCTCGAGCAGATGGACGCGCTCGAACACGAGGGCGTCCCCGCCTACTTCGTGCCGGGCGTGACGTCCGCGTTCGCCGCGAGCGCCACCCTCCGGACGCAGTTGACGCTCAACGAGGTGGCGAACCACGTGGCGTTCACCCGGCCGCGGGGGAAGACCCTGAGCGAGGAGGCGGACCACGTGAGCGACTTCGTCGGGATGGGCGACGTGACGACGTGCATCTACCTCGGCACCCACGCGGTGCGCGAGACGATGGAGCGACTGCTCGAGGACGGCCACGACCCGGAGATCCCGGTGGCGGTCGTCTACCACGCCTCCTGGCCCGACGAGGACGTCCTCGTCGGGACGATCGGCACGATCGCCGACCGCGTCGAGGAGGCGGGCTACCGCGCCTCGGCGCTCGTGATCGTCGGCGAGGCCGTCACCGGCGCGGGGTACGAGCGCTCGTACCTCTACGGCGACTGGGCGAATCGCGGTTCGGACGCGGACGGGAGAGCGGGGAGCGACTGATACATGAGTACTGACGACACGAAATCTGACGGACACTGCGCGACGCCCGACAGCGACGGCGAGGTAGCCGAGGAGATCGCGATCGTCTCCTTCGAGCGGAAACTGGAGACGGCCGAGGAGATCCGGTCGGGGCTCGCAGGTCGCTACGAACGCATCGACGTCATCGAGTACCACACGGACGTGTTCGCGGAGCACTGGGGGGCGTACGACTGCTTCGTCGGCCTCATGGCGAGCGGGATCGCCATGCGAAAGACGGCACCCCTGCTCGACGACAAGTGGGACGACCCCGCCGTCGTCGTGATCGACGAGGAGCTGACGTGGGCGATCCCGATCACCGGCGGCCACCACGGCGCGAACCAGGTGGCGAAGGACCTGGCGTCGCTGGGGGCCATCCCGGCGATGACGACCGCCTCGGAGGCGGCCGGCAAACGGGGCGTCGAGGCCCGCGCGAGGGCGATGGACGCCCACGTCGTCAACGGCGACTCGACCGTGGCGACGAACCTCGCGGTCCTCGACGACGAACTCGGCCCGGTGGCCCGCCTGGACGGCCCCCGGGCGGTCCTCGTCGGCGACGACGTGACCGTCCTCAAGCGGAACGAGGCAGAGGGCGTCGTCGTCGGCACCGGGAGCGTCTCCGGCGCGTCGAGGGAGTCGTTCCTCGCCGCGTGGGAGCGCGCTCTCGCGGCGGCCGGCTACGGGTTCGACGACGTGGAGTTCGTCGCCACGGCCACGCGGAAGGCCGACGAGGAGGGGCTGCTCGCCGCGGCGGACGAACTCGGCCTCGGCGTGGTCACCTTCGACAGGGAGACGCTGCTCGAGTACGAGGGACCGACGCCCTCGAAGTCGAAGCGGCTCATCGGGTGGCCCGGCGTCTCGGAGGCGTCGGCGATCGCCGGCGGCCGCGAACACGAACTGGTGGTGGAGAAGATCGGGTACGAGAACGAGGTCACGGTGGCGATCGGCCGATGACGGGGAGAGACGCCGCGGACGACGGGCGCGCGGTCGAACCCCCCGACGGGGTCGGCACGCTCTACGTCGTCGGCATCGGCCCCGGCCTGCCCGCACACACGACCCGGCGGGCCCGTGAGGTCATCGAGTCGGCCGACTGCGTGATCGCCTCGAACCTCTACCAGGCGTTCCTGCGCGAGGACGGCGTCCTACCGCCCGCGGACGCGGTGACCGACGGCGGCGTGGCGGTCCGCGAGGACGGCCGCGAGCAGGAGATCGTCCGGTCGACGATGGGACGGCAGGTCGAGCTCGCCCGCGAGGCGTTCGAGCGCGTCCGCGACGGTCAGGACGTGGCGCACGTCTCCGGCGGCGATCCGAGCGTCTACGGGAAGTCGGACCTCGTGTTCACGATGGCCGAACGTGAGGGCGCGACGGACGTGCCGATCGAGGTCGTCCCCGGCCTGACCGCGGCGCTGGGCGTCGCGGCGAACGTCGGCGCGCCGCTGTGTAACGACTTCTGCACCGTCTCGCTGTCGGACAAGTGGCGCGGCTGGGACGAGATCGAGGAGAAGCTGCGGGCGGCGGCGATCAGCGGCTTCGTCGTCGTCCTGTACAATTGCTGGCGCAACTACGAGCGGGCGATCGAGATCGTCCGCGAGGAGCGGACCGACGACGCGCTCGTGGCCATCGTCAACGACGCGGGACGCGCCGACGCCGGCCGAAACGGCGAGCGTTACACCGTCACGACGCTCGGCGAGGCGACCGCCCACGACGACGAGGTGTCGGGGATGGGGACCTCGCTCGTGATCGGCAACCACGAGACGACGACCTGGCGCAACGACTTCCGAGAGTACCTGGTCACCCCGCGCGGCGGGCGTGACGTGGAGGACTTCTGAACATGAGTACGGATCCGAACACCGAGACGACAGAACCGACGTCCGAGTGCGGCGCGAAGGGTAGCACCGAGGACGAATCGAGCGCCGGGACGTGCGGCGGGGCCGCGAGCGGATCGACGGGTGAATCGAAGTGCGGCGCGTCGAGAAAGCGGGCCGAGACGAGAGAGCGAGTCGCCTCGACGGTCGAGGACTTCGACGCCGACCCGGGGACGCTCACGGCGGTCGGCCTCGGCCCCGGCCACCCGGAGGGGATGACCCAGCGCGCCAGGGCGGCGCTCCTCGAGGCCGATCACGTCGTCGGCTACACGACCTACATCGAGCTGTTGCCGGACGAGATCACCGAGGCCGCGGACGAACTCTACGACACCCCGATGTGCGGGGAGGTCTCCCGCACGGAGGAGGCCGTAGACCGGACGCTCGCGGGCAACGACGTCGCCATCGTCGGCAGCGGCGACCCGAACGTCTACGCGCTCGCCGGGCTGGCGCTCGAGATCCTCGAGTCGAAGGGCGCGACCGCCTCGATGGTCGATTTCGAGGTCGTCCCCGGCGTTCCGGCGGCCCAGTCGTGCGCGGCGCGACTGGGCGCGCCGCTGGTGAACGACACCGTCTCGATCTCGCTGTCGGACCACCTCGTGCCGATGCCGGAGATCGAGTCGCGGCTGCACGCCGCGGCGAAGGAGCGCTTCACGATCGTCATCTACAACCCGTGGAGCCGAAAGCGCCGGTCGAACTTCGAGAAGTGCTGCGAGATCCTGCTCGCGCATCGCGGTCCGGACACGCCGGTCGGGATCGTCCACGGGGCCGGCCGGGACGACGAGGAGGTCCTCGTCACCGAACTCGGCGAGCTCGAAGACCTCGGCGAGACCGATCTCGTCGACATGACGACGACCGTCCTCGTCGGGAACGACGAGACCTACGTCTGGGACGACCGCATGGTCACGCCACGCGGATACGAGACGAAGTACGACTACTGACTACGATCCGGAGACACAACTCATGACGCGCTACGAAGTCATCCTGGAGAAAGCCCCCTGCGACGGCATCTTCGCCTGTCTCACCCGCGACCCGCGGTTCGTGGAGGCGGCGGACGGACTGGCGACGATCGATCCCGACGCGGACCCGGTCTACGACTGCGAGGGCGAGGTCGTCGAATCGCGGGGGCGCATCGTCGCCGCGTTCGACGACGATCGCATCGGCGAGGCCGAGCAGGCCGCCCGCGCCTGCCCGACGAACGCGATCACCGTTCGGGAGGTGTCCGAGTGAGCCGACCGACCGCCCGCGGGGACCTCCTCGCCGGCCGCCCGGCGACCGCATACTTCTGGGGTCGCGTCGCCGGCGACGGCGAGGTGACCGACGACCGACTCGAGGTGAGGGCGAACGACGAGCACGCCGCCGAGCGGCTCGCGACGATCGCCGGAGGCGCGCTCGCGCGCGGGACGGCCAGTCGCGAGTACGCCCACGACGCCTCGATCACGCGCACCGAGGACGAGTACACCGTCACCGTCTCGCGGGACGACCTCTTCGGTCGGAGCGGCTCCCTGGGCCTGCCGGTCGACGGACGGGGTCGGTACCGCTTCACCGCGTTCGGGGCGTACGACCGGGAACTCCTCCGCGGGCTCCTCGAGGGGTGTGGCACGGTCTGTTTCAAGTCCTCGAGCGGGACGGTCGGGATCTCGTTCGTCCACGACGACCGGAACCTGCTCGACCTCGTGCGCGAACTCGTCGCCGACTGTCCGGCGGACGCGCCGACGGGTGATCTGTCGGAGACGTCCTCCGGCGGATACTGGTTCGGCGTCGACGACGGGGCCGCACCCGAGTTCGGTTCCTGGATCTACGGGGACTGCGAGGGGACCGATCTGTACGCGCCGAGCCGACGGCGGAAGCTCGAGCGTAGCATCGAACGGGCCGAGGCGTACCGCTGAGTGAGATGAGCAGACCCGACGAGGCCCCGGCGTTCGACGACGAGGCGATCCTGCTCGTCGGTCACGGTTCCCGCCGCGAGAAGTCGAACGAACAGGTCCGCGATCTCGCGGCGGGCCTGGAATCCCGTCTCGGGATCCCGACCGACGCCGCCTTCCTCGAACTCGCGGAGCCGACGATCGGGGAGGCGGTCGCCGGGCTCGCGCCGGCCGTCTCCGCACTGACCGTCGTCCACTGTTCGCTGTTCGCGGCGAGTCACGTCAAGAACGACGTTCCGCTGGCCGTCGAGCGGGCCCGAGCGAGACACGACGTCGCGATCGACAACGGCGCGCACCTGGGCATCCACCCCGCGATCCTCGACCTGCTCGACGCTCGAGCCGCGGCTGTAGAGCGCGATCTCGACGTCGACCGCGGGACCGACGACGTCGCACTCGTGCTCTGCGCCCGCGGGTCGAGCGACCCCGACGCCAACGGCGACGTCCACAAACTCGCGCGGCTCTGCTACGAGGGGCGGTCCTTCTCCCGCGTCGAGTCGTCGTTCGTCGGCGTCACCGACCCCCGACTCGAGGAGACCCTGCACGGCCTCGCCAAACACCGGCCGGACGCGATCGTCGTACTGCCGTACATGCTCGGCGACGGCGTTCTCACGGAGCGGGTGCGCGACCGGACCGCCGAGTTCGACGGGGAGTATCCGTACGTCGCCGCGGCGGCGGGCGATCCCCTCGGGACGGACTCGCGGCTGCTCGACGTGTTCGCCGATCGCTGGCAGGAGGCGCGGACGGACAGCGTCGAGATGTCCTGTGACACCTGCAAGTACAAGGTCGACCTGACGGGCTACGAGGAGGACGTCGGGGGGGCCCGGGCGATGCTCCGCGCCCTCGCCCACCGGGAGGCCCACGCCGACCGGGACGACGTCGACGACGAGCCGCACGCTCACGACGCGCCGGAGCGGCACGTCGCGGTCTGCACGAATCGGACGTGCGCGGCGGACGGCGCGCCGGCGGTTCTGGAGCGACTGCGGCAGGCCGCCCGCGACTCCGAGCACTGCGAGGCGCGAATCACGCGCACCTCGTGTCTCGGACGCTGCGGCGACGGTCCGATGGTCGCCGTCTACCCGGACGGCGTCTGGTACGGCGGCGTCGGACCCCCCGACGCCGAGCGCATCGCCTCGTCGCACCTCGACCGCGACCGAATCGTCAGCGACCTCGTCGATCAGGTACTGTGAGACGCGAGCGGTACCGACCCTCGAACGAACGCACAACACTCACCCAACGACCATGAGCTGTTACGAACTCGAAGCACTCCGACTCGGACTGATGAACGTCCTCGGCACCGGGGATCGATCCGCCCGCGAACACGCGGAGCGGGAACTCGATGGACACCTCGACGGGCCGATCGAAGCGCTGGCGAACGCGGAGGACCTATCCGCGATCGAACGCCACCTCGACGCGGCGCTCGTCGACCTCGAAGGCGAGGTCGCGACGACCGACGAGGACGACCCCGAATACGACTACCTCCGCGGACGGCTGCTCGCCATGCGGGACGCCGAACGCTCCGTGCGCCGATTGGCCTCCCAGGGGGAGAGCGTCTGCGCCGGCCTGGCGGACGCCCACGATCTGCTCCACGAGACATTCCCGGTGGACTGACTATGGCGCACGCGGTGCCCTCGTTCGAGACCGTCCGTCTCGGCGAGATAGACAGCGCGCGGAGCCGTCACCTGTGGACCCGGTCGGGCGTCCTCGTCGGCGACGATCTCGTCGTCGTCGGGCGATGGAACGGTGGAGTCACCGCCCTCGATCGGGAATCGATCGACATCGAGTGGGAGTTCGATCACGTCGACAGCGCGGTGACGCTGGCCGCCACCGACGGATCGATAGTCGTCGGCGGACGCGGCCCGTCGGGACGGATCGCGTCCTACGACCCCGATACCGGCGACGAGCGGTGGTCCTACGCGACTGCGACCGACGTCGGCGAACCGTCCGCCGAGAGCGTCTTCTGTCGTCCGTACGTCGTCGACGTCGTCGCGGACGGCGACCGGTCGTTCGCCGCCGCCAGACGATACGAGCGCGATCGCGACGCACGTCGCTGGGACAGCGCTGTCTACGCGTTCGATCGCGACGGGACCGTCCGGTGGCGCTATTCGACGGACGCCTCGCCGATCAGCGTCGACCTCGACGACCGAGGGGACAGACTCGCGGTCGGTTACAACCGGTGCGCGGGCGACCACGACGACGGACTGGTGATCCTCGACGCCGAGTCCGGTCGCGTCGAGTGGACGTGGGACCCCGGGACGGCGGGTGATCGACGCGTCGGCGACGTTTCGTTCGGCGAGGAGTGTCTGGCGGTTTCGAGTCACGGCGACAAGCGAGGATACCTGCTCGGAGCCGACGGTTCCGAGCTGTGGCGCGCGGATCTCGCGACCGAAACCGAAGTCGGCGCGGAGACGCTGTACGCGTATCCGAACCACGCGCACGCCACCGAGGGACGCGTGACGTTCGTGACGGGCAATACGTACGCCGAGGAGGGTCGAGAGACCGACGGCCGCCACCCGAACGAACACCGGATCGTCACGTTCGATACCGAGGGGAGGACGCTGTGGAGCGCGATCCTCGGTGGGTTCGCCCACGAACTGGCGGCCGACGGCGACCGTCTCGTCGTGCCCGTCGCGCAGAACTTCCGGACCCGCGATCCGGCGACCCACGCGCTGCGGTGGTTCGACCTCGCGAGCGGCGACGGCGGCGTCGAGCACCTCGACGGGATCGCCACCGCGGCCGACGTCGACGGTGACCTCGTCGCGGCGATCCAGGAACCGGTCGAGTACCACGACGAGGGGACGGTCCGGGGCGAGTACGCCCTCCTCGCGGGGGCGCTCCAGGGCTAGCCGCGGCGATCGCCGTTGCGCCGGGGGCGAGCCGAGGCGTCGACCCCCGTCTGACGGCCTGCCGTCCGGGGCGCTCTCACGGCGCGTGCCGGCGGTCGACCGTCGACGATCAACCGTCGACGATCAACGGGCGGGATCGGACAGCCTCAGACCGGCGAGCGCCATCACCGCCCCCGCGACGGCGAGGCCGGCCACGCCGGGGCCGAACCCGCCGGTCAGATCGCGGGCCACGCCGACCGACAGGGGACCGAGGAACCCGCCCACCTCCCCGACGGCGAACACCAGGCCGACGGCGGTGGCGGTCAGGCGCGGCCCGATCCCCTCCATCTCCGTCGGGAGCGCGCGTATCAGCGGCGCGACGCCGCCGATACCCAGGCCACACGCCGCCACGGCGAGCGACGCGGCCGGCACGCCCGCGTCAGCCGCCAGGAGTCCCGCCGCGCCGACGGCGGCGAGCACCCCACAGCCGACGACAGGGGCGCGTCGTCGACCGAGCGCGTCGGAGAGCGGCGGCACGGTCAGCGTGCCGGCCACGCGGGCGAGGACGAACCCCGACGCGACCGCCGCCGCGACGGCCGGCGCGATCCCCCGGGACTCGAGGACCGCCGGGAGCCACCCCTGGAGACCGTGCGTGACGAACAGGTACGCCGAGCCGACGACGACCAGCAGGCGGAGTTCGCGGTGGGCGAACACCCGCCGCAGGTCCCGGCGAACGGACGACGGCGGCTCGTCGTCCCCGTACCGGGGCGCGGAGAACGCCCGCGAGACGGCCACCCAGCAGAGCGCGAACGCGAGGACGGCGACGCCGCTCGCGACGAACAGCGGTCGCCACCCCCCGAGCGCCGGTCCCAGCACGGGCCGGCCGATCCCGTACGCGGCGGCGGTTCCGGCGTACGAACCGAGCAGGTACACGGTCGAGAGCGTCCCCACGCGCTCTGCCGGAAACAGCTCCGAGACGAGCTTCGGCAGGCCGAAGGTGATCGCGGTCGCGCCCACGCCCAGCAGTACGGTGAGCGCGAGCATCGACGGGAATCCCTGCGCGATCCCCCGGAGGATCTGTGCGATGCCGAACAGGACCGTCCCCGCGCCGATGGCGCGAAACGGCCCGATCCGATCGACGACGAGCCCGCTCGCGAGCGACAGGGGGACGTACGTGAGCGGTATCGCACCGACGAGCACCCCCGCCTCGGTGCCGGACAACCCCAGCGCGTCGCTCACGGGCGCGAGGAAGGCCGGCAACGAGAACCAGACGAACGTGAGACAGCAGTAGGCGAACCCGCCCAGTGCGACCAGCAGGTACGATCGGAGCGGGACGTCCTCGCGCATACCGGACGGGTCGTTCGAGTCGCCTCGGGTCTTTCGGTTCGTCCACGCGGGGAACTGGTCTCGGAACCACGGCCCACCCGCACACGGGCGGACGGGTCGTCGCACTCCTCGACGCGCGGGGTCGCTCCGCCGGCCGCGATCAGCCCTCCTCCGGCGACCAATCGTCTCCGACGCGATCCACTCCCATCATCTCCTCGCCGGCGTGCTCGGTGAAGACCACCTTCACGTTCGCCTCCGGGATCGAGAGGCGCTCGGCGGCCAGTTCCATGACCGACAGCGCGAACTCGCGGCGCTGCTCGGGGGAGCGCCCCTCGCGCACGTCCGCGCTCAGGAAGAGGAGGGGGCCGCCCTCGCTCCGCCCCAGCGAGAGGTTCGCCGGGGGGTGCTCGCGGATCACGACGGCGACGTGGCCCGTCGTCGTCTCCATCCGATCGGCGTAGCGGTCAGTCACCGCCGCGGCGAACGCCGACCGCTCGTCGTCGGTCGCCGCGACGGTCGTATCAAACTGTAACAGCGGCATGGATCCGCGTACGGACCGCGCGCCCGTCAATACGGGTGGTCGGGGTGTCGAGCGGGCGCCAGCTCACGCCCGTGCCGGCGCGTCGACGAACCGCGACGCGTCAACCGAGACGCGGACGCGGCCGGTCCCCAGGGGGAGATCGAAGTCCGTCACACGAGGGTGTCGGGGCGGGTGCTGAAGTAGGTGAACACCAGGCCGAGGCCGAAGCCGTACGCCCAGTGGGCGACGAGCGTGAGCCCCGCGTAGAGGTAGAGCGCGTCCCCGGTCTGGCCCGTGTAGAACGCGAGGACGAACCCGGTCCACAGCACCGTGCCGAACGAGACGCCGCGGCGCGCCATCGTCTTCCCGGGGAGGTACCGCTCGACCGAGGCGTACAGCAGCGGCCACGCCGTCATCCCCCCGGCGAGGAAGATGAGGTAGCCCACGGCCACCAGCAGCCCTGGGTCGAGGACCGCCTGCAGGTTGATCAGGCGGGCAATGTCGGCGAAGGACGCCGTGTCGAAGGCACCCACTCCCTGGGCGACGAGCAGGACGACGGTCATGAGCGCCGTACCGACGAACCCCCCCGCGGCCCCGATGATCCCGTCGACGATAGCGCCCACCAGTTCGTCCGTCGGCTCGCTCGTATCGGCGAGCGTCGTCTCCTCGGTGTCGTCGAGCGCCATGGTAGCACGTACGGCGCGGCGCGACAAAAGTCCGCGCCACGCGTTAACACGACCGGCCGCGCGCCCAGTCGAGCATGTCGGCGTAGAAGGGATCGCTCTCGAGCGCTGCGGCGTCGCCGACGAGGCAGAGCGCGCGCTTCGCCCGCGTGAGCGCGACGTTCACCCGCCGGTGATCCTCGAAGATGGGCCCGTCGAGGCTCCCCGTGGCGACGAACGAGACGACGACGACCTCCTTCGCCGACCCCTGGAACCGGTCTACGGTGTCCACCGCGACGCCCGCCGGCACGCGCCTCCCGATCTCGGCCACCTGCGCCCGGAAGGGGGCGATGACGCCCACGTCCCCCGGCGCGACGCCCGCCGCCAGGTAGGCCTCGACCACCTCCCGCACGCGCGCTGCCTCCGCGGCGTTCGTGTTCCCGGCCGCGCGCCCGTCCGGATCGACGAACGTCACGGCGTCGCGCAGTTCGGTCGGGAGGGCGTCCGCGTCCACGCCGTCGAGGTCGTCGAGGCGTCGGCCCGCCACCTCGGGCGTCGCCGGCCTGAGCCTCCCGTCGTAGAACGCGGTCGAGGAGAAGTACTGGATGCGCTGGCTCATGCGGTACTGCCGGTCGAGCAGCACCGACGCCTCGGGGTAGCGCTCGACGAGGCGCTCGAACAGCGATCGGCGCAGCGCGTTCTCGCTGCGCACCACCGGCGGTAGCTGCTGGTGGTCCCCGACGAGGACGAACCGGTCGGCGAGGTTCACGGCCGCGAGCGTCGCGGGCTCGGTGAGCTGTCCCGCCTCGTCGATCACGGCCGCGTCGAACGAACACTCCCGGAGGATCCGGGAGCCACAGGAGGCGGTGGTGGCGGCGACGACCGGCGCGGAGCGAAGTTCGCGCACCCGCTCGCCGGGGTCGCCGCGCGGGTCGAGCCGGTGGTCGAGCACGTCCTCGCGGATCCCCGTCTCGGTGCCGATCCGGACGAAGTCGTCGAAGCCCTGTTCTCGTAACGCCTCGAGCGCGTTGTCCACCGCGCGGTTCGTGAACGCCGACAGCAGGACGCGCTCGCCCCGCTCGACCAGCGCCCGGACCGTCCGTGCGAGCGTGTAGGTCTTCCCCGTCCCCGGCGGCCCCTGGATCAGCGCGCAGTCCTCGGCGGTGACCGCGAGTCGAACCGCCCGGTCCTGGGCGTCGTTGTTGTCGATGAACGTCCCGTCCGTCTCCGAGAACCGGGGTGCGCGCCGTCCGAACAGTACGTCCTTGCGCTCGGTCGACCCCTTCAGGACGGCGTCGTGCAGCGCGGTGAGCATCCGGTCGACGGAGAGCTCGGAGGGGTAGACGTCGAGGCGGCGAAGCTCCACGGGCTCGTCGGTCGTGACGACCACCTCCGGCGAGAGCCGCTCGACGCGGGCGAGTTCGGCCGTCCCCCGGGTGGGGTGGCCGTCGCTCGCGAGCACCACGTCGCCCTCGCGGATCTTGGAGACGGCGTCGGTCCCCGCCGCGCGCAGCTCCCACCGGCCGTCGTCTCGCTGCCGATTTCCGACGGGTTCGAGGTCCACGAGCGCCCGGTCGTCGTCGGCGCGCTCCGCCGCCGTCTGCTCCCACAGCTTCGCGTACTCGCGGTGGACCTCCCGTCGCTCCTCCTCGATGGCCCGGTAGAGGCGATCGAAGTACTCGCGCTCCTCCTCGGGGACGGCGCGGCCGACGCTCCCCGCCTTCGACTCCTGGTCGAGCCGTCCGGAGACGACCATGCAGGTGTCCCGCTCGAAGCAGTACTCGCACTTCGCGTCGGCCTCGTAGCCCGTCGGCACGTCCCCCCGCGCCTCCGTCGCGGCGATGGCGTTGCGCTGGCGGAGGACGTAGTTCACGAGGCCGGAGCCGATGGAGAAGTCCTTCGCCGGCGTCAGGTCGCCGGTCTCCTCGTTGCGGTCGAGTGCGCTGTTCTTCGTGTAGAGGAGGGTGCCGGTGTCGGGCAGCGCGCGCCCGCCGTCGGACGCGGTCGCGGTTCCCGCCGCGCGGTCCCGCTCGGCCAGCAGGAGGGCGTAGCAGGCCGCCTGCACCTTGTCCTGGAAGCGCGGCTCCTTCCGGAGGTTCTTTCCGGTCTTCAGCTCGACGGGGACGCCGCGGCGGACCGCGTCGGCGCGGCCCTTGATGCCCACCCGCTCGCCGACGAGCGTCTGCTCGGAGCGCCACTCGCTCCGCTCGGGACCGAAGTCCCGATTCGAGTCGTCGCCGGATGGGTCGTCGATCGAGGCCCCGTCGTCTCCGCCGTCGCCGCCGAGCCGCCCCTGGCTGAGCCACCCCTCGATGGCGCGGGCGTTGCGGCGCACGTCGTCGGTCACCTCCTCGCGGTCGCGTCCGAGCAGGCCGAGTTCGAGCCCCGCGTCGGCCACGTGGTCGTCGATGGCCGCCTCGAGGTCCCGCCCGCGGAGCAGGTCGCCGAACACCTCGTGGACGAGCGTCCCCATCACCACGGGGTAGTTCAGCGGGACCCCCGAGAGCTTGTTCAGGTAGTACATCCGCGGGCACTGCACCCACGAGCGGACGTCGGTCACGTCCACTAGGAAGTCCGGCTCGACGACGACGAGCGACCCCTTCGACGTGCCGTACGTCGTCTCGCCGTTCCACTCGCGTTCCTCGGGATCGGTCACGAGCAGCTCCATCCCCGGGTCGAGCACCTCGGCGGTCTCGGCCCACTTGCCCCACAGCGTCACCGTCGCGGGGGCGGCGGCTCCCCCGTCGGGGCGGAGGCGCACCTCGGCCAGTTCGCGCTCGCCGTAGCGCGTCTCGACGGTTCGCGGGTCGTTCACCTCGACGACGGGGCCACGCAGCGTCACGACCGGAACCGATACCTCCGGGAGAAAGAGGTTGTCGGTCGGCTACGTTCCCGGCGCGCAGAACCCGTCGCTACCGAGTCACGTCACCGACTCGTCAATTATTTCGCGAAAGTTAATCACGAATGGAATAGGCAATCGTTGTCGGGAGGCGTCCGTTTACGAGTACGTCATGGCATGGTGGGGGTATCCATGGCTCAGGGAGAACAGCGGCAGTCAGGGGAAGCCGTCGAGACGGCGGGATCGGGGTTCGGACTCGATCTCTTCGCGGCGCGGACCTCGGGACGGGAGCGGACGCGGTACCTGCTCCACGCGCTGGTGTACGTCGTCGGCCTCTCGCTCGTCGTCTGGCCGGGCGTCGTCCCGTTCAACACCGTCGAGCCGTACGTCCTCGGGATGCCGTTCGTCCTCTTCTGGACGGCCTTCTCGCTGCTCGTCGTCTTCGCGAACACCGTGCTGCTGTACCGCTTCGAGTACGGCAGCTTCCTGAACTGAGATGGCGACGACCGGGCAACTGATCGTCCTCGGCGTGCCGATCGCGTACCTGGTCGTCGCGCTCGTCGTCGGTCTCGCCGGCCGCGGATCGGCCGAGCAGACGACCACCGAGGGGTTCATCGCGGGCAACCGCGGCATCGGTCTCGTGGTGCTCTACTTCATCATGGGCGCGTCGATCATGAGCGCGTTCGCGTTCCTCGGCGGACCGGGTGAGGCCTACAGCCAAGGGGCCGCCGCCTACTACGTGCTCGCCTACACCGGCTTCGGGATGGTCCTCTGGTACCTGTTCGGCCCGAAGGCCGCCAGGCTGGGCCGGAAGTTCGGGTACGTCACGCAGGCGGAGCTCGTCGCCGACCGGTACCGGAGTCCGACCCTCTCGGCGCTGATGGCCGTCGCCAGCATCGGGGCGTTCATCCCCTACACCGTCCTCCAGATGAAGGGCGTGGGGTACATCCTGAGCGAGGCCAGCGGCGGGATGCTTCCCTTCTGGGCGGCGGCGCTCATCCCGTTTCTCGTCATCGTCGCCTACGTCCTCGCGAGCGGGATGATGGGCGTCGGCTGGTCGAACGTCCTCCAGGGCGTGATGATGCTCGTGCTCGCGTGGGGGCTCGGCCTCTATCTCCCCTTCGAGCTCTACGGCGGCATCGGCCCGATGTTCGAGTCGATCGCGGCCCGGAAGTCCGAGTTCCTCGTCATCGGCGGCGAGGCGACCGGCATGCCGATGCTCACCTACTCGAGTACGGTCGTCGTGTCGGTGCTCGGGTTCGTCATGTGGCCCCACCTGTTCATGCGGGCGTACACCGCCGACTCCGAGCGCACGCTGAAGAAGACCATCGCGTTCTACCCGACGTTCGGGCTCATCATGGTGCCCATCCTGCTCATCGGGTTCGCGGGCGTCCTCTACGCACCGGGCGTCGAGCCGGCGGACAACATCCTCCCCTACATGGTGACGAACCTCGGGCTGAACCCGTGGATCGTCGGCTTCCTGTTCGCGGGCGGCCTCGCCGCCGCGATGAGCAGCGCCGACTCGATCGTCCACGCCGCCGCGAGCGTCTTCACGCGCGACTTCTATCGCCGCGTCGTCGACCCCGACGTGAGCGACCGTCGGCAGACGCAACTCACGCAGGTGGCGGTCGTCGGCGTCGTCGCCGTCTCCTACTACTTCGCGGTCGTCAGCACGATGGACATCGTGGACCTGCTCGCCGGCGCGTACGGCGCTGTCATCCAGTTCCTCCCGCTGATCTTCGGCGTGTTCTTCTGGCCGCGCGCCACGAGGGAGGGAGCGATCGCGGGGCTCGTCGCCGGGAGCGCCGTCACCGTCCTCTACACGTTCGTCCTCCCGTCGCCGTACGGCGTCCACGCGGGGCTGTGGGGGCTGTTCGTCACGACCGCGCTGTTCGTCGCCGTCAGCCTCGTCACGACCGTCGACGACCCGGAGCACGCCCGGAAGTTCGTCGTCGAGTCCCGTCCCGACCACGCGCGGCGGGACGCGCCGACCCCCTCGTCGGGCGACGCGGTTCCGGGCGACGACTGAGTCGGCGGGCGACGCGCGGGCGATGCCCCGACCGCCGAAGACACGGGCGGAACGGACGGGAGCCGCCGGGGGTGCATTTTTACGTGGGGACGGTGGAGGGTCGGACATGAGCGACACGGACGTCTCCCCGGGCGACACCTACACCTACTCCCGGACGTTCACGCGCGACGACGTCGAGCAGTTCACCGAGATCTCGAAGGACGAGGGGGAACACCACCTCGAGACGGACGAGCAGGGGCGGGTCGTCGTCCACGGCCTGCTGACGGCGACGCTCCCGACGAAGCTCGGCGGCGACCTGGATTACCTCGCTCGCGACATGGTCTTCGAGTTTCGCAAGCCGGTCTACACCGACGAGGAGATCAGCTGCGAACTGACCGTCCTCGACGTGGCGGATCGGAACGGCGGCGTCGACCTCTCGGCCGAGGCCATCTGCACCAACGAGGACGACGAGGTGGTGCTGACCGGCGAGTTCGAGGGCGTCATCTTCGAGTGAGATGAGCGCGCCCGTCGCACCGACCGGCTCCGGAGATCGGCTCGGCGCGGCTCGGCGCGCTTCGACGCGAGACGACGAAGGGAGAGCGGTCAGGGATCGGTCAGTCCTGTTGCTGCTCCTGCTCCCGGTCGAACTGCTCGCTGATCCGTGAGAGCCTGTCGAGCGCCTCCTGCTCCTCGCGCATGTTCCGTTCGAGTCTGTCGGCGGCGTCGTCCATCCCGAGGTCGGCGGCCAGGGGAGTGAGGTTGCCGTAGGTGGCGATCTCGTAGTGCTCGGTCTTCTGTCCGGCGGCGATGTCGAACCGTTCGAGGACCCTCTCGTCGGAGTTCTGCTCCACGAACTCCTGGTGCTCCTGAATCATCGCGTCGACGACCCGGTCCTGTTTCGTCTCGGGCGACGCGTCCATGCTCTCGAAGACCTCCTCCAGACGGTCGACGTGTCCCCGGGTCTCCTCACGGTGTTCCGAGAACGCCTGCTTCACCCTCTCGTCGGACACCTCCTCCTCCTCCATCTGCTGGAGCGCGTCGACGAGTTGTTGTTCGGTGTAGTACACCTTCTGTAGCCCCTCTTCGAACAGCTGCTCGAGCGCGTCGGAATCAGCGGACATGATGCGGTCGGACGTTAGTCCACGACCTCAATGAGCGGCCTCGTTGCGCCTGAGAGGAGTATAAACCCCGGTCGGGTAACCGCCCTCGTCGGGCCACAGTCCGGCGTCTCGGACGGTGTGACGCGGGGGCTATCGCGGCGGGCAGTCCGGGCGGCGGATCACTCGAAGTCCGGGTCCCGCTTCTCGACGAACGCCTCCATCCCCTCACGCTGGTCGTGCGTGCCGAACAGCCCGCTCCAGAGGCGGCGCTCGTAGGTGAGCCCGGCCGAGAGGTCGGACTCGTGGACGTAGTTGAGCGCCTCCTTCGCCGCCTGCAGGGCGAAGGCGGGCTTCGCGGCGAGGTCGGCGGCCATGTCCGCGACGTAGTCGTCGAGTTCGCCCTGCGCGACCACCTCGTCGACGAGTCCCATCTGCTGGGCGTCCTGGCCGTCGACGCGCTCGGCGAAGAAGACGAGGCGACGGGCCATCGAGTCGCCGACCAGCCGCGAGAGGCGCTGGGTGCCGCCCCAGCCGGGGACGATGCCGAGGTCGATCTCGGTCTGCCCGATGACGGCGTTCTCGCTCGCCACGCGGAGGTCGGAGGCGAGCGCGAGTTCGCAGCCGCCGCCGAAGGCGTAGCCGTTCACGGCGGCGATGACGGGCGCGGGGAACCCCTCGATGGCGTCGGTGGCCCGGTGGCCCAGCTCGGCGTAGCGCTGGGCCTCGTCCACCGACAGCTGCGACATGTACTCGATGTCCGCGCCGGCGACGAACGCCTTCTCGCCCGCCCCGGTGAGGACGAGCGCGCGCACGTCCTCCTCGCGCAGTCCCTCGAGCGCGTCGAGCAACGCCCGGAGCACCTCCGTGTCGAGGGCGTTCAGTCGGTCGGGGCGGTTGACGGTGAGCGTCGCGACGGCACCGTCGCGGTCGAGCAGGACGGGTTCTGTCTCGGACATGTGCGAGGGAATGGCCAGCGGCGGTATAGTTCTGCCCCCGCGCCGGGCCTGCGCGTTCGCGCGGAGCCGACACGTTCATTGGAGGCGGCGACGAACCGACGCCGTATGCGTGTGCGGGACTGGCAGGACATCCTGCGCGAGGTGGTCGACGCGAGGGCCGATCCGGCCGAGTGGCGGGCCGTCGCGGGCGACCGGAGCCGGGGGATCGGCGAGGACATGTTCCTCGCCCACCCGCGGGTGGGCGTCTTCCAGCTCAAGACGTACGCGAAGAACCCGTTCGAGGTGCGCGGCGTCGGCGCGGAGGTCGCCCGACGGATCGACGACGACATCGACCCGTTCCTCCCGACCGACGGAACGGGACGGTTCGGCGTCCGTTCGCCCCCGACCGACGAGGACGAGGCCGAGACCGCCGCGAAGCGCCTGGCGACCGTCGTCGAGACGCACGCCGACGCGCCGACGACCCCCGACGCCTTCTTCGAGGACGTGATGGACGCCGTCGACAGTCCCGCCTACGGACCGATGACCTACGAGGGATTCGGGCGGGGACGGCCCGACGACCTCGACGCGCTCGCCGACGAGTTCGAGGAGGCCGAGCGCCTCCTCGAGGCCGAGTTCGGCGACCTCGTCGAGGAGGCCGACCGGGGATTCCAGTAGGGTTAGGTCCCGTCGGGCGCACGATCACGTATGGACGCCGAGACGACAGTCCGCGAGTACTACGCGGCGCTCCGGAACGGAGATCCGCTCGCCCCCTTCTTTCTCGACGCCCCCTCGGTGGTGAAGTTCGGCCTCTCGGAGCGACTGGCCGGGTACGACGAGATCGCGGCGGGGTTGCGCGAGCAGACCCGGACGACGACCGACTGGGTCGTCGGGAGTTCGAACCTGGCGGTCGAGCGGCGCGACGACGCGGGGTGGTTCTCGGACGACGTGTTCCTGGCGTGGACGGACGTCGACCGGGGGGTCAGGTTCGAGTTCGACACGCGCTGGAGCGGCACGCTCGTCCGCGACGGCGGGTGGCGCTTCGCGGGGATGCACGTCAGCACCGCCCGGGAGGGGCTCTGATGGTCGGTCCGATGCCCGACGAGGACCGGGAGTCGCTCACGCGACGACTGAAGGCCTTCTTCGCGCTCCTCATCGGCGCCTCCGCCGGTCTCATCACCTCGCAGGGGAACGCGACGCCCCTCGAGGTCGCCCTGATCGCGCTCCTCGGCACCGTCTTCGGCGCGCTCGTCGTCTGGCTCGTCTTTCCCGGTTCCGGCGGCGACGAACCCGCGGGTCGCTGACGAGCGCGTCGTCTGCCCGCGCGGCGTGTCACACGAACTGCGTCGCATCGCACCGCGTCGTCGCCGCGTAAAATGGGTGACCCCTCCACCGCATCGCCTGGTCCGTGCCTCTGACAGCACCTTCTCCGCCGAGAAGGCGACCGGTTTCGCGCGCCATCCGCGGTTCGGCCCGCGCCGGTTCGCTCCTGCTTCCGTCGGGACGGTCGATACGTGCTGGGGTGCGTGGGGATGTTGCACCGTGGGGAAGTTCGCGTGCCGCCGACCGATCCGCCCTCGACGTTCACGCCCTCGTGGGCGCTCCTCGGGAGAGGTCACTCGACACCATGCGGATCGTTCTGTTCACCGTTTCCCCTGATAGTGGAGGGTCTTTTTGTGGGGCCGTCGTACTCGGCCGCCTGCGCCATATCGCGGTACACCTTAGTGCGCGTACGTCCCACACAGGCACGATGACACGAGCAAGCGTCGTCGGCGCCGGAATGACCACGTTCGGCGTCCACGATTCGACCCTTGCGGAGCTGTTCGCCGCCGCGGCGCTCGACGCATACGACGACGCGGGCGTCTCCCCCGACGAGGTGGACGCGTTCTACTTCGGGAACGCGATGGGCGGGCTGACCGAGAACGACACACACCTCGCGCCGAAGCTCGCCTCGGAGGTGGGCATCGCGGGCGTCCCCGCCCAGCGCTTCGAGGACGCCTGCGCCACGTCGTCTAACGCGTTCAAGAACGCCGTCCAGGCCGTCGAGGCGGGGATCCACGACACCGTCCTCGTCGGCGGCGTCGAGCGGTGCACCCCCGAGACGGGGCTCGGGACGGGCGAGATGACGCGGATCTTCGCCAGCGCCTCCCACCGGCAGTACGAGCAGCCGACGGGCCTCACCTTCCCCGGCGTCTTCGCCCTGCTGACGAAGCGCCACATGCACGAGTACGGCACCACCGAGGAGCAGCTCGCGCACGTCGCCGTCAAGAACCACGCCAACGGGACGCGAAACCCGCGCGCGCACTTCGGCAAGGAGATCACCGTCGAGGACGTGCTCGAGTCGCCGCTGGTCGCCGATCCGTTTCGCCTGATGGACTGCTGTCCGTTCTCCGACGGCGCGAGCGCGGTGATCGTCACCGGCGACGACCGCGCCGACTCCTACGACGCCCCGGTCGACGTGGCCGGCGTCGGGCACGCGACCGACGTCGTCCCGCTCTCGGCGAAGCCCGTCCCGCACGCCACGCGGGCCGCGCGCGACGCCGCCGCGCAGGCGTACGAGCAGGCGGAAGCGAGCGCCGACGGGATGGCCTTCGCCGAGGTCCACGACTGCTTCACCGGCGCGGAGGTGATGGCGAGCGAGGCCATCGGCTTCTTCGAGGACGGCGAGGGCGGCCCCGCCGCCGAGGAGGGACGGACCGCCCTCGACGGCGACCGGCCGATCAACCCCTCCGGCGGCCTGAAGGCGAAGGGCCACCCGATCGGTGCGACCGGGACCGGCCAGATCGTCGAACTGACCGAACAGCTCCGGGGCGACGCCGGGAAACGGCAGATCGACGGGGCGGAGCGCGCCGTGGCACACAACCTGGGCGGCGACGCCGGTACGACCGTCGTGACGGTCATGGAGGTGCGCCGATGAGCCTCGCGCACGGGGAGTGGGCGGCCGCGCTGCGCGAGGGCGACCTCCTCGGCGTCGAGTGCGCCGACTGCGGGACGACCTACGGCACGCCCTTCTCCGTCTGTAACGCCTGCGGCGGGCGCGACCTGGAGGCCGTCGACCTCCCCGAGGAGGGGGAGGTCTACACGGAGACGACGGTCACCGTCCCGCCCGTCGGCTTCGAGGGGCCCTACCGCGTCGGCATCGTTCAGGTCGGTCCGGCGCGCGTGACGGCGCGCATCGAGGGCGAGGCGGCCATCGGCGACCGCGTCGTCTTCGACGGCGCGATGGAGGCCGACGACGGCCATCCCGCGCCGATCTTCCGCGCCGAGGACTGAGCGGCGCTCGGAATAGAAGGGACGCTTCAAAACGCCCCGGCGAACACCTTCGGCGCGGTCTTCCGGAGGATGTTCACCCCGATGACGAACAGCATCCCCACGACCGCGCGGTTGAACCAGGTCTCGTCGACGCCGAGGCGGCGCAGGTAGGTGCCGAGAAAGAGGCCGACGAGCGTGACGACCGAGATCGCACAGCCGAGCCACAGCAGCGGCGGCGTCAGCAGGCCGACGGCGATCGACTGGGCGATCTTCACGGTGAACACGAACGCGAACACCATCGACAGCCCGCCGACGTAGCGCTCGCGGTCCCGCTCGAAGGTGTGGAGGTAGGCGGGCAAGAGCGGCCCGAGGTTCGCCGCGCCGAGGAGAAAGCCCTCCAGCAGGCCGACGCCGCCGAGCGCGACCGGGTGGTGGGCCTCCTCGACCACGACGAAGTTCCGGAGCACCTGGTAGGCCACGTAGGCGAGGATCAGGAGCGCGATGAGCAGGGGGACGAGCGGGCCGGTCCGGAACTCGGCGAGGAACGTGACGCCGGCGACGGTGCCGACGACCGCGAGCGCGATCAGCGGCCACTCGCGGCGCACGTAGTCGAGGCCGGTGTTCGTCTCGCCCACCTGAAAGACGTTGATCATCCACGGTGGGACGGCGAGGACGACGACCGCCACGACGGGGTCCACGTCGATGACGGAGGCGAGCACCGGCGTCGCGATGAGCGCGTAGCCGAAGCCGATAGCGCCCTTTACCACTCCTGCGACGACGGCGACGAGGAAGACGAGGGCGAGCGTTCCGGTCGTCACCTCCGCCGAGAGCGTCGACGTGACGCGGTCCGCGCCGGGGTAGAGGACGACCGTCCCCGCGAGGACGGCCGCGGTCGCGAGCGACATCAGGACCTCGCGGTAGCGCAACGAGCGGAGGTTCTCGACGAACGATCCCGGGTCGACGATAGCGGAGTGGTTAGCCATTGGTCTCGAAGATAGCCGAGTACCGCCGCTAGAAGGCTCTCGTAGATATACCCGTCAACAGCGGTAACGATGGCCGAGAGCTGTGACGCGGCGTCAGGCGACGCGGGTGAGCCAGCGGGTCGGGTTGCGCAGTTCGTCGTCGGTCGGGAGGTTCTCGGGGCGCTCCCAGACGAGGTTCGCGGTTCGGAGATCGCGGGCGTTGACGACGGCCTCGAAGAAGTCCTTGCCGCGCTCGTACTGGCGGCGCTTGCGTCCTAGACCGAGCAGTCGGCGGATCAGCTGTGCGATCGGTCCGCCGCCCCGGCGGCGCGCGTCGAGCTTTCGCCTGAGGTCCTCGTACTCCTCGTCGAACGTCTGGTCCATCAGGAGTTCGGCGTAGCCCTCGACGGCGGTCATCGTGGTGTCGATGGCGAGGAAGTCGTCGCGGTTGAAGCGCGCGGCGGAGAGGTCCCGGAGCGTCGTCTCGATGAGGTCCTCGAGGTGGTCGGTGAGCCACGGCGCGGCCCCGAACTCGGCGGCGTGGGAGACCTCGTGGAAGGCGATCCACCGTCGGAAGCGGTCCTCGTCGGCGTCGAGCTGGCGGGAGACGCGCCGGATGTTCGGGTGGACGAAGTAGAGCGAGTGGTCGTCCCCCGCACCCGGGGAGAGCAGCCGCGGGTCGTACTGGCCCAGGACGTTGTTCGCGAGGAAGCCGACGGCGAAGGCCATCGACCCGGTGTTGAGCGACCGCGCGATCCCCGGCATGAGCCCCGCCTCGGGTTCGAGCAGGTCGAGGATGCGCTCGAAGGTGACGACGTTCGCGTCGATCCAGTGGTGGCGGTTCTGGATCTCGACCGTCTCGGGGAGGTCGAAGTCGACGCCCGCGACCGACCTGATTTGATCGCGCGCCGCTCGGACGTCGGCGGCGTACGCCCGCTCGTCGGCCGGCGCGAGGTCGAGCGTCCCTGGCGCGGTGACCGCCTTCGCCGCGTCGCCGACCGCGACCCAGTCGACGGGCCCCTCGCCGGACGCGTCCGTGACGGCCCGCACCGCGCGATAGAAGTTCATAACGGAGGGAGGCGGGTGCGGGGCAAAGGCCTTCCGACTACTCGGGTTCCCCGACGAGGTTCTCGGACGGCCCCTCAACGTCGACCCGGTAGTCCTCGTACTCCTCGCCCTCCTCGTCGCCGCCGCGGAGCTTCACGACCGCCGCCGTCCCGACGAGGAAGGCGAGGCCGACGACGGCCGCGACGGCGCGCTTACGGTTCGACCGGTCCTCCTCCGTCTCGAACGTGTCGGGGTCGAACTCGGCCGGTTCGCCGCCGGCCTCCTCGTCCTCCTCTCCGCCCCGCCCGCGGAACCTCCTGACGGCGAGGAACCCGCCGACGGCCGTCAGGAGCGCGACGACGAGACCGACGACCGCGAGGAGCTTTCCGCGTCCGCCGCCGCTCTCGCCCTCGCTCTCCTCCCGCTCGCCGCCCTCGTACTGCCGCGAGAAGGGCGCGTTGAACCTCGAACCGCTCAGGTCGACCTTGAAGACGGTGATGTCGGGCATGGGTTCACAATCGGGACGCGGGGATTTAGCGTTTGGCAGGCAGCGAGAATCGGGCGTCGCCACCCCCGACCATCGAGACGTTGATACGTCCGGCAGTAGACAGTAACGCGCATGGACGGACCGCAGCGCGAGTTCCTCGACGACCTCCTCTCGACGCACAGCCCCTCGGGGTTCGAGTCACCCGCGCTCCGCGCGTGGGTGGACTACGTCTCCGAGTTCGCCGACGACGTGAGCGTCGACGCCTACGGGAACGCCGTCGCCACCCGCGAGGGCGGCGGTAGCGAGAGCGACCGCTCCATCGCCTTCGGCGGCCACGCCGACGAGATCGGCCTGATGATACGGGATATCGACGACGACGGCTTCCTCGCGCTGACGCGCGTCGGCGGGGCCGACCGGACCGTCGTGCGCGGCCAGCACGTCGTCGTCCACGCCGACGAGCCGGTGTCGGGCGTCGTGGGGCAGACGGCGGTCCACCTGCGCGACCGCGACGACGACGCAGTCCCCGAGATCCGCGAGATCTACGTCGACATCGGCGTCGGCTCGCGGGAGGAAGCGGAGGAACTCGTCGAGGTGGGCGATCCCGTCACCATCGTCGGGCGCGTCGAGGCGTTACGGGGGACGCGCCTCGCGGCGCGCGGGATGGACAACCGCGTCGGGATCTGGGCGGCGGCCGAGGGGTTGCGCCGGGCCGCAGCGCGCGACGCCGAGGTCACCGTCCACGCCGTCGCCACGGTGCAGGAGGAACTCGGCGCGAACGGTGCGCGCATGGTCGGCTTCGACCTCGCGCCGGACGCGTTCGTCGCCGTGGACGTCACCCACGCGACGGACGCGCCGAAGACGCCCTCGGAGCGGGCGACGACGGTGAAACTCGGCGGCGGGCCGGTCGTCGCCCGCGGGAGCGCGAACCACCGCGGCCTGGTCGCGGGCATTCGCTCGGTCGCCGAGTCCGAAGGAATCGACGTGCAACTGGAGGCGACGGGGAGTTCCACCGGCACGGACGCCGACGCCGTCTTCGCCTCCCGCGGGGCCATCCCCTCGGCGAACGTCGGGCTACCCAACCGCTACATGCACACGCCGGTCGAGGTGATCGACACCGAGGACCTCGACGCGCTCGCGACGCTGCTCGGCGCGGTCGGCGCGAGCGCGTCGGCGTTCGACCTGACGGCCGGGCTCTGAGCTACGCGCCCAGTTCCGCGAGCACCTCGTCGGTCGTCACCACGTCGCCGTACTTCGCGGCGATGTCGAAGAGGTTCGCGCGGTGGGGTTCCGCCGCCCGGTCGCCGACCGCGTCGCGGGGGACGATCGTCCGGTAGCCGTGCTGGAGGCTGTCGACGGCCGTCGCCCGGACGCAGCCGCTGGTCGTGACGCCCGCGACGACCAGCGTGTCCGCGCCCGCGGTCGTCAGCTCCGTCGAGAGGTCGGTGCCGAAGAAGGCGCTCGCGTACTTCTTCAGGATCACGCGCTCGCCCTCCCGCGGCGCGATGCGCTCGTCCACGCGGACGGCGTCGGTGCCGAGCCGGAGCTCGCGCAGCGCGGGGACCTTCTCGACGAACACCCCCGCGTCGCCGTAGGACTCCTCGTAGGCGACCGTCGTGAAGTACCGCGGCAGGTCGCGCTCGCGGAACGCCGCGAGGAGGCGACCGGTCGACTCGACCACCGAATCGACGTTCGATCCGAGGTTCGTCTCGGGGTCCGTGAACGCCTCGATGAGGTCGACGACGACGAGCGCGGGGCGCTCGCCGAAGCCCACGTCGCGGCCGAACGCCCGGCGGTCGTAGACGTCCCGGGTCTCGGCGTCCGGTGCGTCCTCCATCGTCTCACTCGCGGCGGGCGTCGAACGCCCGTCGCTCCTCCGCGATCTGTTCGGCCAGCGTCTCCTCGTCGGGGAGCGGTCCGAAGTCGAACCCCGGGAGCTCCTCGCGCTCGCCGCGCAGTCGGGCGCGGAGCGATTCGGTCTCGTCGGCGACGGCCGCGCCGTCGCCCACCGCGACGCCGTACTCCTCGCGGGCGGCGTCCGCGCTGATCAGCCCGCGCTCGACCTCCCGGGCGACGAGGTCGGGGTCGCGCTCCAAGGGGTCTCTGAGACCGCCGCCGCCCGCCGTCTCGAAGACGAGCCTGTCGCCCGCTCGCACGGGGACGTTCTCGACCTTGGAGGGGAGTTCCTCCTCGGTCCCGTCGGTGCGAAGCAGCCGCTTTCGCGACGGCTGGGCGTGGCTCCCCCCGTCGACGCCGTAGGGATAGGTGACCGCGCGGTCGTCCTGGAACGTGATCGCGCCGTCCTCCTCGAAGGTGTACACCTTCCTGACGCCGTGGCCCCCGCGGAACTGACCCGCCCCGCCGGTGTCCGCGCGGGCGCTGTACTCCTCGACGGTGAGGGGGTAGTACGCCTCCTGGTACTCGACGGGGACGGTCTTGAACAGCGGCCACCAGGAGTGGCCGTCGAGGCCGTCGCCGCCGGGACGGGCCGGGATGCCGCCGTAGAGGATCTCGAGCAGCTGGAAGTCGTTGCCCTCGGAGTCGGTCCCCGCGTAGACGAGGTTCGGGCTGGTGCCGTAGCTCCCCGCGACGGAGAACTGCTCGCCGAGCGCGTCGGAGAACACCGCCTGGAGGATGTCGAAGTGCCGCGCCATGAGCGTGAGGCGGTTGCCGAGCGCCGCCGGGAACTCCGGCTTCAGCACCGTGCCCTCGGGGATCTCCACGTTGATCCGGTCGTAGAACCCGTCGTTGAACGTCAACTGCGGGTCGAACGCCATGATGAGGAACACCCCGACGAACATCTTGAACATGTTCTCGTTCAGGAGGAAGTTCACCGTCCCCGGCACCTGCTCGTCCGTGCCGGTCCAGTCGATGAACAGCTCGTCGCCCTCCCGGTACAGCTCCATGTGGAGCTTGATCGGGCCGTTACCCCGCCCGTCGTCGTCCGCGAAGTCCTCGAAGACGAACGTCTCGCCCTCCGGGAGCAGGTCGCGGATGAGCCGGGTGACGCCCTCGCGCGTGCGATTCAGGATGGCGTCGCAGGCCTCGAGGTAGGTGTCCTTCCCGAAGCGCGCACAGAGCTCCTGGATGCGCGCCTCGGCGGTCGCGGTGCCCGCGGCGAGCGCCTTGATGTCCGCCTCGGCGTGGGCGGGCAGGCGGGTGTTGTGCTTGAACGTCTCCAACAGCCCCTCGTCGAAGACGCCCCCCCTGTAGAGCTTCGTCGGCGGGAGGCGGACGCCCTCCTCGAAGATCGTCGAGGCGTCGATGGGGATGCTCCCCGGCGTCTTCCCGCCGACGTCCATCAGGTTCCCCCACTGGCTCGAGAACCCGACGAGGTCCCCCTCGTAGAAGATCGGCCGCAGGAGCAGCACGTCCGGCGTGTGTGAGATCGCCCCCTCGCACATGTAGGGGTCGTTCGTGGCGATCACGTCGCCGTCGTTCAGGTCGTCCCAGTCGAACGGCGCGTTGGCGATGATGTCCTCGATGGCGCTGCCGAACTGCCCCATGATCATGCGTCCCTTCCGGTCGGCCATCATGGGGAACTGGTCCGACTGCTCGCGGATCACCGGCGAGATGGCCGTCGTCTCGACGACGCGGTCCATCTCGTAGCGGGTGTTCGCGAGCGTGCTCTCGACGATGTCGAGCGTGGTCTGGTCGATGTCGTGCTCCCCGACGAAGTCCGGTTCGGTACTCATTGTCCCTCACCTCGGGTGATCTCCAGCGATTCGAAGCGATCCACCGTCGCCGCGTGGTCCGGCTGTAGCACCACCGTCGCGTCGTCCTCGACGACGATCGCCGGGCCGTCGATCACGTTCCCCGGCGCGAGCGCCCCCCGCTCGTAGACCGGCGTGTCGTGGTACTCGTCATTGAAGTACACCTCGTGGGTGGCGACCCGCGCCCGGGAGGGATCCTCGCCGCCGATCTCGCGGGCCTCGAGGTCCACTCCCTCGATCGTACCGCGGCCGATGACCCGGAGGGTGGCGATCTCGAGCGGCGCGTCGAGCGAGAAGTCGAACTGCCGCTCGTGGCGAGCCTCGAACGCCGCCTTCAACCCCTCGATCCCCGGGCCGTTCACGAGGTCGTCGGTGTCGACGGGGATGGACATCTGGATGTCCTGGCGGAAGTACCGGCAGTCGGCGAAGTAGTCGAAGCGGTGATCCGCCTCCTCGACGCCCTCCGAGCGGAGCCAGTCCGCGGCCTCAGTCTCGAGGGTGTCGAGCGCGTCCCGCAGGTCTCGCCCGCCCACGTCGCGTTCGGTCCTGAGGTACGTCTCCGAGAACTCGTTCTGGATGTCGCTGGTGAGGAAGCCGAACGCGGACATGACCCCCGGGGCGGGCGGGACGATCAGCGGGTAGGAGCCGATGAGGTCCGCGAGCGCGTTGGCGTGCATCGGTCCCGCGCCGCCGAAGGCGACGAGGCCGAACTCGCGGGGGTCGTACCCGCGCTCGACGCTCACCACGCGCAGCGCGCCGTACATGTTCTCGTTGACGAGGTCGAGGACGGCCTGCGCTGCCTCCTCGACGGTCGAGCCGCGCTCCTCGGCGACGCTCTCGATGGCAGTCCGGGCCGCCTCGCGGTCGAGTTCGAGGTCGCCGCCGAGCTTCACCGACGGCGGGATGCGCCCGAGGACGACGTTCGCGTCCGTGACGGTCGGATCGGTGCCGCCGCGTCCGTAGCAGGCGGGGCCGGGATCCGCCCCGGCGCTGTCGGGGCCGACGACGAGCGAGCCGTTGATCTGGACGCGCGCGATGGAGCCGCCTCCCGCGCCGACCGTGTTGACGTCGACGGCCCGCGACTTGAACTCGCGGTAGCCGACCCTGGTCTGTCTCGTCGTCGAGGGCTGACCGTCCTCGACGAGGCTCACGTCGGTCGAGGTGCCGCCCATGTCGAGCGTGAGGACGTTCGGGACGCCCTTGCGCTCCGCGATCGTCGCGGCCCCGACGACGCCCCCGCTCGGCCCGGAGAGCGCGAGTTCCACGGGGCGGCGCTTGGCCGCGTCGGTGGACATGATCCCGCCGTCCGAGCGGACCACGTTCAGCGCGGCCGAGGACCCGGACTCCCGGAGTTCCGCGTCGAGGTCGTCGAGGTAGCGGATCACCTGCGGGCGGGCGTAGTCGTTGATGACGGTCGTGAGGGTGCGCTCGTACTCGCCGTACTCCGTGACAATCTCGGAGGAGACCGAGACGGGGAGGTCGGGGTACTCCGCCTCGACGACCTCCCGTACCCGGCGCTCCTGCTCGGGGTTGAGATATGAGTTGAGCAGGGCGACGGTGAGCGCCTCGACGCCCGAGTCGACGAGGTCGGCCGCGGCCGCCCGCACCTGGTCCGGGTCGACCGGGGTCGCGACCTCGCCGTCGGGCGCACTCACCCGGGCGTCGAGGCCGCGCGTGTCGACGAGGTCGGCGAGCGGTTCCGGCTTCTCCATCGCCATCCAGCCGTAGAGCGGGCCGGGCGTCCAGGCGCGCGCGAGGTGGAGGATCTGTTCGTGCCCCCTCGTCGTGAGCAGGCCGACGCGCGCGCCGGTCTCCTCCAGGAGCATGTTCGTGACGACGGTCGTCCCGTGGAAGACGAGGCCGAGTTCGTCCATGCGGGCGTCCGCCTTCCCCATCGCCGCCTCGACGCCACTGAGAACCCCTCGCGAGGGATTCTCGGGCGTCGAGAGTACCTTGTCGATGGTGAGCGCGTTCGTGACCTCGTCGAAGACGAGCACGTCAGTGAAGGTGCCGCCCACGTCGACACCGAGATTGTAAGTCATTGTCTCACTCTCGGGTGGACCTCCGTCCGACCGGGGCTAAGGGTTCACCCTTCGCAGGTTGGCTGTTTATGTCACTACCACCGCGTGCGGCCGTCCGTCTCGTCGAGAAGCTGGGTGAGGAGCGTCCCCTCGGCCTTCCGCAGGTGTTCGAGGAACGTCGGGCGGCTGATGCCGAGGTCGGCGGCGAGTTCCTCGCTCGTGACCTCCCGGGGCCACTGGAAGTAGCCCGCCTCGAGCGCCGTCTCGATCACCTCGCGCTGGCGCGTCGTGAGCGCCGAGGTCGCGCCGCCGAACTCCGTCAGCTGTCCCAGCGTGACGAGCCCGATGGAGCGGAACTCCTCGATGATCGCCTTCAGGTCCTCCCGCTGGAAGACGAGGACGTGGTAGACGCGCTGTCGCGGACCGATGCGGTTCACGCGACGGAGGACGCCGTGGTTCTTCGAGACGGCGGCGTACGCGCCGCAGGAGTGCTTGGTGACCAGCAGCGCCTCGCCGTCGAGGCGCTGGACGTGGTGGACGGCGTCGGCGTCGGAGAGGCGGTCGTACCACGATCCGGCGCGCTCCCCGGCGTGCAGGACGAACGTGACGTTGTGGTCGTGTAGCTCCTCGATCTCGATGTCGAGCGGCGCGTCCACCTCGCGCGCGAGGTCGGTGAGCACGCACTCCTTCTCCTGCTGTAAGTGTAGTTCGGCTTGATACACGGCCGGCCCCCTCGTTGGAGGGCATAGGGGAGTCCGTCAGTATAAGTATACTGTCGGCCGTGCCCGCTTCCGAAGCTCGGCGCACGGCGTATCGAGGTTCGGCAGGGACGTACAGCCGGCAGTATACACTGTCGTCCGAGGGGCCGGCCGTCAGGCGAACTCGCGGCGCGCCAGTTCGACCGCCTCCTCCGTGTCGAGCGGTCCCTCGGCGGCGAGGCGGTCGAGGTAGACGGCGACCGTCTCGTCGTCCGTCGGCGCGCCGGCCCGACCGAGTAGCTGGCGCGCGCCCGACCGCCCCGTCCCGGCTCCGAAGACGAGCCGGCGCTCGCCGCCGAAGTCGCCGGGGTCGAACGGTTCGAACGCGCGCGGCTCGCGCAGCATCGCGGCGGTGTGGATGCCGGACTCGTGCTCCGTCACCTCGGAGCCGAGGATCGCCTTCCGCGGCGGGATCGACTCGCCAAGCGCGTCGAGCACCTCGCGGCAGGCGGGGACGAGTTCCGAGGCGGTGACGCCGAACGACTCCCCGTGCTCGACGACGCCCGCGACGACGACCTCCTCCAGCGCGGGGTTGCCCGCGCGCTCGCCCAGCGAGGCGACCGACACGTCGGCCTTGCCGACGCCGGCCTCGTGGGCCGCGAGCGCGTTCGCCGTCGCGCAGCCGAGGTCGTCGTGGAGGTGGACGCCCGCACGCGAGAGGTCGACGTCGGCCGCGAGCGCGTCGAGGTCGCCGCGGAGCGAGGCGGGCGTCCGCGCGCCGACCGTGTCCGCGAGGGTGATCATCGGCACGTCGGCGTAGCGGTCGAACGCCTCGAGCAGGTGCTCGCGCTCCGTGCGGAAGGCGTCGACGAGCGTGAGGTGGGGCGTCGCGCCGCCGTCACGCACCCGGTCTATGGCGGCGTCGAACTGCTCGAACATCGACCCGCGGGAGGTCCCGAGGGCGTACTCCAGTTGGAGGTCGGAGACGGGACCGAACACCTCGATCACGTCGGCCTCGGCGTCGAGCGCGGCGTCCACGTCGCCCGACACGGCCCGCGCCAGGGCGACGACGTCCGCCTCGCACTCGGCGGCGAGTTCCCCGATCACCTGCACGTCCTTCTCGCCGGTGACCGGGAAGCCGGCCTGGATCGCGTCCACGCCGAGGCGGTCGAGCGCGCGTCCGGCCCGCACCTTCGCCTCGGCGGCGTACTCGCGGCCGGGCATCTGGTCGCCCTCGCGCAGCGTGACGTCGGCGAGGTACATCAGACGATCCCCCGGTCGCGGAGGTCCGCGTACGTCGCCTCGTCGAGTCCAAGCTCCCCCAGGAACACCTCCTCGTTGTGTTCGCCGTGGCCCGCCCCGGCGTGTTCGACCGCGCCCGGCGTGCGCGAGAACTTCGGGACCGTCGCGGCGGTCTTCAGGGGGCCGACGTCCGGGTCGTCCACCTCCACGATGTCCCCGCGGGCGGCGTACTGCTCGTCCTCGAAGATGTCGGCGATGTCGTAGACGGGGCCGACGATGGCGTCCGCGGCCTCCATGCGCTCTATGGCCGCCGCCGTGGTGCGCTCGCGCGTCCACGACTCGATGATCGCGTCGAGCGCTTCGGCGTTCTCGACGCGCCGGTCGTTGGTGGCGAAGCGCTCGTCCTCGACGATGTCCGGGCGGTCGATGGCCTCGGCGACGCGCTCGAAGGTCCGCTGGTTCGAGGCCGAGAGCGTCATGTAGCCGTCCTCCGTCTCGTAGACGTTCCGCGGGGCGGCGTTCGGGTGGCGGTTGCCGGTGCGCTCGGCGACGAGCCCCTGCCTGTCGTACGCCTCGACGTCGCCGACGAACAGCCGGAAGAGCGGTTCGTAGAGGCTCACGTCCACCACCTGCCCCTCGCCGCTGCCGCCCCGGCCGATCTCGCGCTCGAACAGCGCGAACATCGTCGCCTGCACGGCGAAGGTGGCCGCCGTGAGGTCGGCGAGCGAGATCGGCGGGAGTAGCGGCTCGCGGTCGGGAAAGCCGTTGGCGTGGGCGAACCCGGAGATGCCCTCCGCGACCGTCCCGAACCCCGGTTTCTCCGAGCGCGGGCCGGTCTGACCGTACCCCGACAGCCGGACGATCACCAGCTCGGGGTTGTGCTCGTGAAGCGTCTCGGGGCCGAGATCCCACCGCTCGATGGTGCCCGGCCTGAAGTTCTCGAAGAACACGTCGGCGTCGGCGATCATGTCGAGCAGGAGCTCGCGGCCCTCCCCGGTGTTCAGGTCGAGCGTGACGCAGCGCTTGTTGCGGCCGATCGACTTCCACCAGAGGGAGGTCTCGCCCTCGAACGGCGGCCACTCGCGCAGCGGGTCGCGATACTCGGGGTGTTCGACGAACACCACGTCCGCACCGAAGTCCGCCAGCTGCGTCGTCGCGAACCCGCCGCTTATCATCCCGGAACAGTCGACGATTCGGAGCCCGTCGAGCGGACCCGCTCGTGTGCGCGCCTCGACCATTGTGAATCACCCCGCCCGACCCGGACGGGATACGGTAACAGGACGGAGGGGTTGAAAGTAGCTTGCTCCGTCGCTGGTAGGCCGTTTAAGTCGCCCGCGCGACGCCGACGGCGTGCCGGTGGTATTAATACCTCGGCGTGTGCGGTTCACGTCATGACCGGACGACCCCTCGACGTGCTCGAAGAGTCCCTGGGGAACGACGTCACCGTCCACCTGAAGGGCGGTGAGGTCTTCAGCGGCGAGCTCACGGGCTATGACCAGCACATGAACCTCGTCATCGAGGAGGAGGAAGACATAACGATTATACGCGGCGATAACGTCGTCTCGATCACTCCATGACTGGCGCAGGAACCCCCTCGCAAGGGAAGAAGAACAAGACGACGCACGTGAAGTGCCGGCGCTGCGGGAAGAAGTCCTACCACGTGAAGAAGAAGGTCTGCTCGTCGTGCGGCTTCGGCAAGTCCGCCAAGCGCCGCGAGTACGCATGGCAGTCGAAGGCCGGCGAGTGACTTCTCCCACGACTGAAGTCGTAGGCTTTCTCCTCGATTTCGTGTAATCGATCCGTTCTGCGACTCGAGGTCCCTCGCGTAGCGGTCGCACCGGCACGCGTTCGCCGAGTCCGCTCCGTCCGCCCCGACGCCGATGGACACGTCACGCCCCGCGAGCGTCGACTCGGGGGAGACGGGACCGTCGCCCCGGACGACGCGCGATCGTCACCCCAATTGATGCACATTTGTGTATATTTTCCGCGCGAGGGACCCGTCCGAACACCAAGACGGTGGAGTTTTTATCCTCCGCCGTCCGAGCAACGACCATGACCGCAGGGTGGACGGAGGGGCCGACGGAGAAGTGCGGGGTCGTCGGCGTCTCCCTCGCCGACCGCGACGCCGCCCGACCGCTCTACTACGCGCTCTACGCGCTCCAGCACCGCGGCCAGGAGTCGGCGGGGATCGTCACCCACGACGGCTTCCAGCAGTACGACCACGTCGGCATGGGGCTCGTCGGCGACGCCTTCGCGGAGGCCGACCTCGACGGCCTCCGCGGTCGGGTGGGCATCGGCCACGTGCGCTACCCGACGGCGGGGAGCGTCGACAGCTCCTGCGCCCAGCCGTTCTCCGTCTCGTTCAAGAGCGGATCGCTCGGCCTCTCGCACAACGGCAACCTCGTCAACGCCGAGGAGGTCCGCGACGACCTCGAGGGGCTGGGCCACGCGTTCACCTCCGACGGCGACACCGAGGTGATCGCCCACGACCTCGCGCGGAACCTGCTCGACGGCGACCTCATCCGCGCCGTCAGGCGCACCATGGACCGCGTCCACGGCTCGTACGCGCTGACCATCATGCACGACGACACCGTCGTCGGCCTGCGCGACCCGGAGGGGAACCGCCCGCTCTGTCTCGGGAGGCTGGACGACGGCTACGTGCTGGCCTCCGAGTCGGCCGCCATCGACGTGCTCGACGGCGAACTGATCCGCGACGTGCGCCCCGGCGAGCTCGTCGTCCTCGAACCCGACGGCTCGGGCTATGAGACCTACCGGCTCGTCGAGCGCGAGCGCACGGCCCACTGCTTCTTCGAGCACGTCTACTTCGCCAGGCCGGACTCGGTCATCGACGGCGAGCTCGTCTACGAGGTGCGCCGCGAACTCGGCCGCCTGCTCTGGGAGGAGTCCGGCATCGAGACGGACGTGGTGATGCCCGTCCCCGACTCCGGGCGGGCGTTCGCCTCGGGATACGCGGAGGCCGCGAGCGAGGCGCGAGGCGACGCGGACGACGCCGACGGGGACGGAGCGGACATCGAGTTCGCGGAAGGGCTGATGAAGAACCGCTACGTCGGCCGGACGTTCATCATGCCGACGCAGGACGCCCGGGAGCGCGCCGTCAAGCTCAAGCTGAACCCCATCCGCTCGACCGTCGAGGGGCGGACGGTGACGCTCGTCGACGACAGCATCGTCCGCGGGACCACCTCCGATCAGCTGGTCGAACTCCTCTACGAGGCGGGCGCGGAGGAGGTCCACATGCGTATCGGCGCGCCGCCCATCGTCGCGCCCTGCTACATGGGCATCAACATGGCCACGCGGGAGGAACTCATCGCCTCGGAACGGACCGTCGAGGAGATCCGCGAGCGCATCGACGCCGACAGCCTCGCCTACCTCTCGATCGACGCCGTCGCGGAGGCGCTCTCCCGCTCGCGCGCCGACCTCTGTCTCGGCTGCGTCACCGGCGAGTACCCCTACGACATCGACGGCGAGGCGACCGACCGCGACGTGAACCGTCCGGTCGTCGGGGACGAGGCCGCCGGCGCGGACGACTGATCACCGGTCGGCGCGCTCGACCGGGAGGAACCGCACCGACCACCCCCTATCGGCGTCGTCGTACTCCACCGCGTACTCGCCCTCCGGGATCGCCTCGCCGTCGAAGACGGCCAGCGTCCGGCCGCCGAGTCGGGCCACGACGGCGCGGTCGCCCTCCTCGCCCTCCTCAGATCCCTCTCCGACCTCCAGCGATCCGGAGCGGACCGCCTCCAGCGCGCCCCGGTAGTCCGCGAGCCCCGCGCCGTCTCGCGGCTGATCCGGGATGTCGCGCGCGCTCGCCTCGAAGGCGCGCATCACGGTGACGGGCGGCGTCTCGCCGCACAGCGAGAGGAGCTTCGCCACCATCCCGGCCACCTCCGGCGACGCGAACGACGTGCCGGAGGCCTTCACCCACCGTCCGGGGAGGTCGGTCCCGAGGGCCGTGCCCGTCGCCTGCGCGAGGCGGTTGTCCTTCCCGATGGCCGTGACGTCCGGATTGTCGCCCTCCGGGTTGTACGAGGAGAACTCGGCCATGCGGCCGTCGACGGTGCAGGCCCCCACGCTGAACGCGCGATCGGCGGTCGCCGGGCTCCCGGACCGCTCGCCCGTGTTCCCCGCGGCGACGACGTCGCGCACGCCCTTCTCGACGAGCGCGTCGTGGACGCGGTCGAGGTTCGGCGAGCGCCTCCGGCCCCCCCACGACATGTTCACCACGTCGTAGCGCCCCACGTTCGCGTGGAGCCACTCGTAGGCCCGGAGGACGACGTTCGTCGCCGTCTGCCCCTCCCCGCCGAAGATTCGGAGCGAGACGATGTCGGCCTCGGGCGCGAGGAGGGCGACCTGCCCCGCGACGGCCGTCCCGTGTCCCACGGCGTCGCCCGACCCGTCGCCCGTCACGTCCACCTCGCGGATCGTGACGTCGTCGAAGACCGGGTGGCTCGCGTCGATCCCGGAGTCCATCACGACGACGGTGACGCCCGCGCCGGTCCCCTCGCCCGCCGGGACGCGGTGCAACCGGCGCACGTCCTCGATCGTCGCCACGTCGTCGGGCTCCTCGCTCACGAACGCCGGCTCGTAGAGCGGTTCGACGGTCATCGGCTCCTCGACGCCGACGACCCGCGCGTCGTCGAGCAGGTCGGCGTCGTCGGGGACGTCGACGTACGCCGCCGCCTCCACCCCGTCGCCGAAGCAGTACGTTTCGAGCACGGTGCAGTCCTGCCGGTAGAGGAACTCCGGCCGGTTCGAGAGGTATACGAGCACTTTCGCCATGGGTCTCTCCGCGCGACCGCCGAATCGGGTGACCGGCGGTGACGCCGTTAATAATTACTTGGACGCCTAGATGTAAAATACGAACGGTCGCTATCGCCGGTCCGAGAACCGTCGGCTCGCCCCCGTTCGGTCTACCGCTTCACACCGTCCCTAGCGATCGCGGCCGTTCGGCGGCGACTCCCGCGCCTCGCGTTCCCCGTCGGAGGCTATCCCCCGATCGTCCGTCCGATCCGGGTCGTCCGCCGCCTCCGGGAGACGCCGCTCGACCGACAGCAGCGTCAGCCGGTAGAGGAGGTAGGCCGCGCCGACGAACAGCGCCAGATCGAGGAGGTAGAGTTCGAGTATCTCGAGCAGCGAGAGTTCGCTGAGCACGAGTCCCTCGGCGACCAGCAGGAAGCCGAGCGTGATCGAGAGGATGACGACCGGGGCGAAGATCACCAGGAGCAGGATCGCGATGGTCTTGCCCCGACGGACGGCCTCGGGTTGTCGCATGTCCGACCCTTCGGCACCCGACCTAAAGGGTTGTTCCCATTCGCGTTCGCGCCCCCCGATTCGCGGCGATCTCGCGCGATCCCGCAGCCCGGACGATCCGAACAGCGGGTATTCTCCTGTTCACGGTGGAGACGGGATTCGAACTCCTCTCGCCCGCTGCGCTCGCTCGAACGTTCGAATCCGATCGTTCCACGAAAACCTCGCGATACGATCCCGGTTCGGACGAGCCGAACCGCGGGTGTCGACCCTATCACCGTGGGGATGGGGTTCGAACCGCGCCGAGACGTGCTCTCTTCGGTGCGCGCGCCTCGTCCGATTCGAACCCATCGTGTACAGTCTACCGCCGTTCGCCCAGCGCCACGCACGAAGCCTCGTGCGTGCCATGGCCGACGTTCCGTAGGACGGTGGGGATGGGATTCGAACCCATGAGGCCGTAGGCCACCTGTTTTCAAGACAGGCGCGTTAGTCCACTCCGCCACCCCACCTCGATGGGAAGTTCGATCGCTCCGTCCTAAGACCTATCGATCATCTCTCCAGTCGGGGTTCGTCGTCCGCGACCACGGTCAGCCCGGTCTCGTCCAGGGCGGCGGTCGTCCGCTCGGGGACGATCCGGCCGGCGCGCTGGCGGGCGCGGAGCAGCGTCAGGGCGTCCGCGAGGTCCTCGCCGGTCTCGATCACGGGCAGCATCGGGAGGTAGTCCACCTCGTGGCCGACGTCGAGCGCGCGGTCGGTGAGCGTCTCTATCGCCGGGCTGGCGTACGCGTCGGCGTAGTCGATGGTCCCGGCGAACCCGGCGTAGTACACCCGGCCGCGCGTCGTAGGGCCGAGGACGACCTCGCTCCGCCGGAGTTTCATCGCCGCGTTGTCGACGTGCGATCGCGCGAGGAAGGCGGCGCTCGGTTCGACCACGGCGACGGTGGTGACGCCCTCCCGGTCGAGCAGGTGCGTCGCCGTGTTCCCCGCTCGCCCCGCGAACGTCTGCCCGACCTGCACTTCGAAGCGCGCCTCGTCGGGGCGCTTCAACGCGCCGCGGACGACGGCCCGCACCTCCGCCTCGGCGCTCGCCTCACCGTCGGCGAACGACCCGGG
Organism: Halomarina halobia; assembly: GCF_029338575.1. Lineage (GTDB taxonomy): Archaea > Halobacteriota > Halobacteria > Halobacteriales > Haloarculaceae > Halomarina > Halomarina halobia. The sequence goes on along the minus strand of NZ_CP119992.1, from coordinate 366,347 downwards.
CAGCGACTCGTCGGGACGGTAGTTGACGAGCAACTCCCCGCCGCTCGACTCGACCGCCCGGACGACGTCGCCCAGCATCGCGGCGTAGAGGTCGCTGACCTCCTCGGCGGTCAGCGGCGACGTCTCGACGAGCGACGACAGCACGAGACCGGGGCGCGGCGGGTCACAGAGGACGGCGACGGTGGTCATACCTAGGGGTGCGGAATCGGATGGCTTTATGCCCGCGGATCCGAACCGACCGGTATGAACTGGTCACGTCCGGTCGGTGCGCTCGCCGTCGTCGTCGTCATCGGCGCGGCCGTCGGCTCGCTCCTGTCGCTCGGAGCGCTCTTCGCCGGCGAGTACGTCACTTCGGCGGTCGCCGTCCTCGTCCTCGTCGCGGTCGCCGTCGTCCTGATGAGCGCGCTCGGCGCGCGGTCCTCGCGCCTGCTCCGGAACCCCTACTGGTAACCCGGTCACCGAAGGACCCGACAGCCCGGTAGTCACCGGCGTCATCGCCATCGTGGGTCGCACCGTTCCCGAAATCCGATAACCGGGTCTCGGTATTATGCCGCTACCAGTCCATCTCACGGTCGGTGATACCAGTGTACGACACGATACTCGTCCCGACCGACGGGAGCAATGGGGCGCGGGTCGCCGTCGAGGAGGCGTTCGACCTCGCCGAGATCCACGACGCGACGGTCCACGTCCTCTACGTGGTCGAACTCGTCTACACCTACGACTTCGACCCCGGCCGCCTGCTCGAGCAACTCCGGGCCCAGGGGGAACGCTCGACGCGGGAGATCGCCGACGCGGGCGAGGAGCGCGGCCTCGACGTCGTCACGGCCGTCGAGCGGGGGACGCCCCACGAGGTCATCGTGAACTACGCCGACGAGCACGGCGTCGACCTCGTCGTGATGGGCACCCACGGCCGCCGGGGCGTCCGGCGGGCGCTGCTCGGAAGCGTCACGGAGCGCGTGCTCCGGACGGCGGACGTCTCCGTGCTCGTGACGCGGCGGGCGGACGACGAGGCGGCGGTGGACGCCGCCTAGGTCGCGTCGGTCCCCTCCCCGCGTTCCCCTCGTTCGCGCTCGCGGAGCTTCCGTCGCTGGATCTTCCCGGTCGTCGTCTGTGGGAGTTCGCTCACGAACTCGATCTCGCGGGGGTACTCGTACTTCGCCAGGCGGTCGCGCACAAGGGCCTGCAGCTCCGCCCGGAGGTCGTCGTCGGGCGTCGCGCCGGCCGCCGGCTGGACGAACGCCTTGATCACCTCGCCGCGCGTCTCGTCGGGGACGCCGACGACGCCGACCTGTCCGACCGCCTCGTGGTCGAGCAACGCGCTCTCGACCTCCCCCGGGCCGACGCGGTACCCGGCGGTGATGATGACGTCGTCGTCGCGCGCCTTGAACCAGACGTAGCCGTCCTCGTCGCGGGAGCCGAGGTCGCCCGTCAGGTGCCACTCGCCCGCCCGCGCGGCGGCGGTCCGTTCCGGCAGGTTCCAGTACTCCCGGAACACCACCGGGTCGCCCTCCCGCCGCACGGCGATCTCGCCGACCTCCCCGGTCGGGACCTCCTCGCCCGTCTCGGGATCGACGATCGCCACGTCGTGGCCGGGGACGGGCTTCCCCATGCTCCCCGGACGGGCCTCGAACCAGCCGCGGCAGTTGCAGACGAGCAGGTTCGCCTCGGTCTGCCCGTAGAGTTCGTTCACCACCACGCCGTCCGACTCGCCCGACGAGGGGGGCGAACCGCCCGCTCCCCCGCCCCCGCCGAGTGCCGCGTCGGCCCAGTCGAGGATCTCCGGGGTGAGCGGCTCGCCGCCGGAGCAGATCGCGCGCAGCGAGAGGTCATAGCGGTCGGCCGGGTCGTCCACGTCCATCATCATCCGGATGGCGGTCGGCGGGACGAACGCCCCGGTCACGTCGAACTCCTCCAGGATCGAGAACGCCTCCTCGGGGTCGAACTTCCCCATCGGAGAGCCGACGACGGCCTGGCCGTAGTGCCAGGCCGGAAAGACGAGGTCCCCGAGCGCGCCGATCCACGCCCAGTCGGCGGGCGTCCAGTACGTCCCCGCGAGGTCGCGCTCGAAGTACATCGCGAACGCGGGGCAGTGGCCGACCCAGACGCCGTGGCCGTGGAGGACGCCCTTCGGCGGGCCGGTCGATCCGCTCGTGTACATCACGATGGCCGGCGTGTCGATGTCGGTCTCCGCCAGGGCGAAGTCGTCCGGCTGGCCGTCGCGGACGGCGTCGAACGCGAGCGCTCCCTCCGTCGCGTCCGTCCCGCCCCCGCCCTTCCCGCCGTCGACGGCCTCGACGACGTGTTCGAGCGCGTCGCAGTCGGCCGCCGCGGCGAGCACCGTCCCGGTCCGGTCGGGATCGGCCACGACCGCCTTCGCGCCGCTGTCGTCGAGGCGGTAGCGCAGGGCGTCCTCGCCGAACAGGACGGAGAGCGGCAGCGACACCGCCCCGATCTTCCAGCAGGCGAGGTGCGTGAGGACGTTCTCCGGGCGCTGGGAGAGGACGACCGCGACGCGGTCGTCCCGCTCGACGCCGAGGTCGGAGAGCCCGTGGGCCAACCGGTTCGACAGCCGATCGAGGTCGTCGAAGGTGTACGTCTCGCGGCGGCCGTCGGGGTACCCCTGGTAGAGCGCCGGCGCGTCCGCGTCGTCGTGCTTTCTGAGCAGGTCGTGCGCGAGGTTGTAGTCGTCCGGGAGGTCCCAGGCGAACGCCTCCCGCGCCGCTTCGTACGTGTCGTAGTCGAGTGATACGTGCCAGGCCATGTGTGGATTCGCGGTCAGTGTCGGTTCGCGGTCGAGTCGAGGCCCGCCTCAGATGAAGGCGAACCGTGGCGTTTCGACCTCGCACTCGACGTGTGATAACCCTTCGCACGCGTCGAGGCGTTCGAGGAGGTCGGTCTGTCCGTCGCCGTCCGCGGTGTTCGAGAGCGTCCACGACTCCCGCCCGCCCTCTCCTTCCCACTCCAGGGTGAGCCGGGCGCGACGGGTCGGCGTGCCGGCCCGGAGGCGGATCGTTCGGAGGTCGGCGAGCGGGACGGCGACGTTCCGGTCCGCGAGTTCGAGCGCCTCCGCGGGCGTGCAGTCGTCGAGGAGGCGGCGGGTTCGCTCGCCCACGTCCGCGCGGAGGAGCATCGACCGGAACGACTCGCCGGCGAAGCACAGGACGAGTCGTTCGTCGGTCACCAGCACCTCCCAGAACTCGAGGGAGTTCGGCCGCTGGCGGAGCCAGCGGGTGAAGCGACCGAGGCGTCGTTCTCCGGTAGAACCGGTCGTCATCGTCACCGCTCCATGAGCGCGGCGATGTCCGCCGGCACGCGGCTCCCGCTCTGCGTCGCGAGCGATCCGACGACGAACAGGACGATCGCGACGAGCAGCGCCACCACCCCGACCGGGAGGCCGACGAACAGCGAGCCGTAGAGGCCGCGGATCGCCTCCGACAGCCAGCTCAGACCGATCTCGTCGGCGATCCGCGGGACGGCGCTGAACAGCAGGTTCACGGCCATGCCGCCGACGGCGGCGAGGATCGCGCCCCACTTCGTCGCGCCCTTCCAGTTCATGCCGAGCGCCGCGACGGGGAAGATGGCGGCGGCGAAGAAGCCCCAGCCGATCGTCCCGAGGATGCCGACGAGTTCGCTCGAGTAGAACACCACCAGCGTGGAGGTGACGGTGAGGAAGACGAGCGCCGCCTGCGTGACGCGCAGTTCGACGCGGTCGTCCTCGATGGCCGATCCGAACGCGCGCGGGAGGTCCCGCGAGATGGCCGCCGCGCCGATGTTGAGAAACGAGTCACTCGTCGACATGATGGCCGCGAGCAGCGCCGCGAGGATGAGCCCCGCGACGACGCCGGGGGTGTACTCCAGCACGAACAGCGGGCCGACTATCGACGCGCTCGCGGGTTCGGCGACGGTTCCCGCCTCGACCATCGAGCGCATCGACAGGCCCGTCGAGAACGCGAGCAGGCTCGAGACGGCGTAGGAGACGGCCGCGATCGGCGCGCCCCACCGGAGGATCTTCAGGTTGCGGCTCATGTAGAACTTCGTGATGAGGTGGGGCTGGCCGGCCGACCCGACCGAGAAGAGGATCCACCAGCCGAGTGCGGTGAAGATGACGGCCGCGCTCGACGCCTCGGGCGCGCCGAGCGCCCCGAACGGGGAGATGAGCGCCGGGTCGGCGCTGGCGAGGTTGCGGGAGATGTTCTCCATCCCGCCGCCGAAGGAGACGGCGAAGAAGAACACGAGCACCGCGCCGACGATCATCGTGATCGCCTGCACGAAGTCCGTCCAGACGCCGGCGATCATCCCGCCGAGCATGCTGTAGAGCAGGAGGATGAGCGCGCCGACGAACAGCCCGACGGTCACGTCGATGCCGAAGATGGCGCGCATGACGTACTGGAGCGCCGCGAGGTTGGTCGCGAGGTAGGCGATGACGCCCACGATCACCGCGAGCCCGGTCAGCCCGCGAACCGCGTCGCTCTCGTAGCGGACGTACATCCCGTCCGCGAGCGTCAGCACGTTACGGAGGTCGGCGAGGATGCGCATGCGCTTCGCGAGGACGACCCACGTCAGCAGGAACCCGATGGGGGCGGTGAAGAAGATCCACAGCGCGGTCGAGCCGCCCGCGTAGATCAGCTCCGGTCCGCCGACGAACCCGAACCCCGACTGGATGACGGAGAAGGCGGTGAGCGCGAGCACCCACGTCCCGATGGACTTGCCGGTGATGAGGAAGTCGCTCGTGCTGTCGGTCTGCAGGTACCCCCAGACGCCGATGGCGAGCACGATCAGCATGTACGCCGTCCCGAAGATGAGGACGTAGGGGCTGTCCGCGATCGGGATCTCCTGCAGTGGCAGCGAGGACGCGCCGGGCGTCGGCGTCACTCCTCCTCACCCCCGCTCTCGCCCCCGTCGGTGTGACGCGCGCCGCTCCCCACCGCGGGCTGTTCGGGGGAGAGCGGGAACGCCTCGCGCGACTGAGCCGTCCGCGCCTCGGCCATGATCTCGTCGACCACGTCGTCGCCCCCGATCCGCGGGAACAGCACGGAGTAGTACACCGCGCCGACGAGCGGGAGGAGCCAGATGAAGACGACGTACGCGAGCGTCGACTGCGGCAGGCCGAGCGCGTACGCGTACTCCGTCTGTCCGGGCGTCCAGAGCAACCAGATGGCGCTTAACCCGACGACGAACGTCCCGAGCACCCAGCCGAGCAGGAGCGTGTAGGGACCGAGGTCGAACTCCCGACCCGCGCGCTCTATCGACGACGCGCCGACGACGCCGACGATGAGCAGCGCGGCGAGATACGAGAAGAGCCGGTACTCCCCGATCACGGCCGTGCCGAGCAGGCCGAGCGCGACGAGGCACAGGCCGATCATGTACGCGTTCCGTGGCATACCCTAACAGCCTGTACGGAGCGCAATAATGGGCGAGGTTAACATGTGAACCGACCCCGGCCGCGTACCCGGTTACCGCCCGCGCCGCCCCTTCGTCTGTCGGTAGTCGCGTCCCAGTAGTTCGCCGAGGTGTGCGACGAACTCGTCGCGCCGGTCGTCGTCCGGGTCGGGGTGGAGGGGGACGAGTTCGAACCCCCGCCCTCGAACCGTAGTCGCGTGCTCGGCCTCGACGTCGAAGTCGCCGGGATCGCGCGTCGTGTACTCCGTCGCCAGCGCCTCGCAGACGCGCTGGCCGACGGGGACGATGATCTCCGGGTTGATCATCCGGATCTCGGCGGTGAGGTAGCCGTCGCAGGCGAGCACCTCGGCGTCGGTCGGGCCGCGCTCGGGGTGACGACAACGAGTGAGGTAGGTGAGATAGGCGTTCTCGACGCGCACGTCGCCGTCGGATCGCTCCACGAACCCGACCCGTTCGAGCACGTCGAGGACGGGCGTGCCGTCGAACGGGACCCCCGACGCGTCCGCCTCGGGACCGGGCATCTCGCCGACGACCAGGAACTCCGCGTCCACCGGGCCGTAGCCGTGGACCACTCGCTCGCGCGTCCCGCACAGTTCCGGACAGTTCGTGCACGTCTCGTCCATCCCGAAGGGGTTCACGAGGGTGTCCTGCTCCGCGTCCATTGGCGGGTGGTGGGCGCGGAGACAGGTAAAAGCATCAAACGACGATTTGACCGCAGACAAAGCACTTATCCGACAAGTATGACGTGGCGGTATGAAGCGGAGACGGGTCCTCGCGCTCCTCGGCGGTAGCGTCGCGGCGTTGTCCGGGTGTTCGGGGGACGAATCGGAGACGCCGCCGGTGACCCCGGCCGACGTGCCGGGCGGGAACGGGACGAACGACGGCGACGGCCCGAACGGCGAGGTGACGCCTCCCCCCGGCGACTGGACCGTCGTCGACCTCCGGACGGTTCGACGGACGCTCGCGCTCCCGACGCCGTGGTACGCGGCCGACGACGCCGAGGTTCGCGTCTGGTTCGCAGGGACGGCGACCGCGGACCACCCCGCGACGATCCGCGCGACGCTGACGAACCGGATGCAGGGACCGAACACGATCGCCCTGCGCGACCTCCCGCCCTTCGGCGACCCCTACAGCGCGCCGCCCGACGCCGGCATCGATCGTCCATACCGGGACGCGCTGGCGTTCGCCCCGACCGAGCGTACCGACCTCGCCGAGGCGATCCCGGGGGTTGAACGTACCGCCGAGGGCTACTGGCGGCTCCCGGAGACGGGCACGTGGCTCCCGGAGACGCTCGAACTGGGTTCCGGGGAGACCGTCGCCGGCGAGTTCGTCCTCGTCCGTCACCCGGAGGCGAGGGGGTACCCGACGGGCTGCTACGAGTGGCGGTCCGGCGAGACGCGCTTCACCGTCGCCGCGTGGGACACCGGCGCGCCCGGTCCGGACGAGACCTCGCGGTTCGCGGGCGAGTCCGTCCCATCCCTCCCCGACGCGTCGTCCGTCGCGTGGTTCCACGAGGCCGGCGGGACGACGCCGGCGTTCCTCGAACCGAGCGCCGAGCGCGTCGAAGCGCCCGCTCGCGTCGGCTTCACGCTGTACAATCACAGCGGCGACGAGATGGGCGGTAACCGCCACGACTGGCGGTTATTCAAACTCGTGGACGGGGAGTGGTTCCACGTGGTCCCCTGGGCGATCCCGGTACCGTACACGACGCTTCCCCCTGGCGGCACCGAGGAGTGGACGATCCGCGCGTTCTCGGGGCGCGCCGCACCCTGTGACGACGGTATCGACGTCGGCTACCTCGGCGGCGGTCGCTACGCCTTCCGGGTCGCCCTCTCTCGGGAGAGCGACGGCGAGAGCGATGACGATGGCGAGGGCGTCCACGCCGCGCTGTTCGACCTCGACGCGCCCGCGATCGAGGTGACGCCGACCGACGACGTGCGCGCGGCGCGCGACGGCGAGCGCGTCGTCGTCACGTCACCGCGGCATCGCGCGGAGGGCGAGCACCGGCGCCCCGCGACGCTGACACTGACGCGAACGGACGCCGACGCCGACGAGCGCCTCGTCCCCGAGCAGGTGATGCGCCGTCGGCTGCGCGGTCTGCGGAACGCGCTGGCGGGCGTCGAGGCGGGCGTCGAGACGGTCGTCCTGCGGACCGACGAGCGGACGGCGGAGCGAGCCGTCGACTACGACGCGGATTCGCGGACCGTCGAGTTCGAGGGGGACACGTACCGGGTGACCGTCTCGCGGGGGCAGTGAACGAGTGGACGGCGCGGGGAGCGTCGCCCGAACGACCGGCGGTCGACGACCGATCGATCGTCCCGGAGCGGACGGTTCGACGACCCGACTACTCCTCGCGCTCCTCGTTCAGGGGGCTGCTCGGGTGGTAGTCGGTGTCGTACTCTCCGGGGCGGTCGTCGAGTCGGTCGGGGTTGATCCGCCCGCCGAGCAGCATGAAGTCGAGGATCGTGAGGTTGAGCATCGCCTCCACGACCGGGACCCCGCGCGGCGGGAGGACGGGGTCGTGGCGGCCGATGACCTGCACCCGCTTCTCCTCGCCGGTCTCCCAGTCGACCGTGGTCTGCTCCTTCGGGATGGAGGTGGGCGCGTGGAGCGTCACCTCGCCGTAGATCGGCTCGCCGGTGGTGATGCCGCCCTGGATGCCGCCGTGGTCGTTGCCGACGGGGACGGGGTCGCCGTCGGTATCCAGTGTCCAGTCCTCGTTGCGCTCGTGACCGGAGACCGAGCGCGCCCCGCGCCCGAGGCCGAACTCGAAGGCCGTGGCGGCCGGGACGGCCATCATCGCCGCCCCGAGGCGGGCGGGGACGGAGTCGAACCGCGGCGCGCCCAGCCCCCGGGGGACGCCGCGGGCCTCGAAGTAGATCGACCCGCCGATGGAGTCGCCCTCCCCCTGGTAGCGCTCGATGACCTCGAGCATCTCCTCGGCCGTCTCGGGGTCGGCACAGCGCACGGGGTTCTCCTCGGTGTGTTCGAGCATCCCCTCGAAGGATACCTCGGGGGCGCGCACGTCGCCGATCTGGTTGACGTGGGCCTTCACCCGCACGCCGAAGCGATCGAGCACCTTCCCCGCGATCGCGCCGGCGGCGACCCAGTTGACGGTCTCCCGCGCGCTGGAGCGACCGCCGCCGCCCCAGTTGCGCGTGCCGAACTTCGCCGAGTAGGTGAAGTCGCCGTGGCTGGGTCGCGGCGCGGTGACGAAGGGCTCGTACTTGCCCGAGCGGGCGTCCTTGTTCTGGATGACCATCCCGATCGGCGTGCCGGTGGTGTACCCGTCCTGGATACCCGACTGGATCTCGACGGCGTCGGGTTCGTCCCGCGAGGTGGTGATCATCGACTGGCCGGGCTTGCGTCGGTCGAGTTCGCGCTGGACGTCCTCCGCCGAGAGCTCGAGGCCCGCCGGACAGCCGGAGACGGTGACGCCCATGGCGGGGCCGTGGCTCTCCCCGTAGGTCGTGACCCGGAAGAGCCGCCCGAACTGGTTCCCGTTCATGTCCCCGGGTTGGGACGCTCGCATTTAGCTTTTGATAGCGACCCCGCGAACGGAGCCTACGCGTCCGAAGATGGGACGAGTTCGGGGGGCTGCTCCGCGACGTCGGCCGCCCTCCGTGCGGCTACCGCTCCCCGAACTCACTCCTCCGGACAGCTCTCGACGAACTGCCCGGCGACGGCGAGGATCTCCTCGGCGGACTTCGCGTCGTCGAACGCCGCCGGGAAGGGGACGTCGCCGTTGAGGAAGTTGAGGAACGACGCGTGGCGCGCCTCGACGGTCGCGATGGTCGCGCTGGCCGTCGTGAGGTCGGGGCTCTCGATCAGCGCGAGCGCCCCGTCGTACGCCGCGACGCCGGTGTTCTCGAGCGCCTGGGCGACCGTCAGGTACTCGCCGACGCTCTCGACGCCGAAGTCGTAGGTGCACTCGGGCACCGGCTCGCCGCCAAGCGCCCGGATTATCTTCGTCAGCGCCTCGACGTGCGTCGACTCGTGCTCTCCGACCTTCCTCACGAAGTCGTATGACGCGCGCTTCTCCCAGGCGTTGAAGTTCTGCAGCGCCTCGGAGTTGACGAACTCCTCCTTGCTGACGTCGTTCAGGAACTCCCGGTAGAACACGTCCTCCAGGTGCTCCAGCGTGAGGGCGTAGTTGAGCACGTCCACGTCCGTTCCCATCTCGTGGACGGTCGGCGTTCCGTTCCGCTTCCCGGCGGTTCCGGTACCGTTTGCCGTCCCGTTCCCGCTCGCGTTACCGTCGCCGCTCGCCTGCGTGAGCGGGCTGAGTCCCAGCGCGCCGGCACCGACCACCGCCGTGCCGGCGAGGAAGGTCCGGCGCGACGGACCCCGCCCCCGGACCTCGTCGATCACTCGCCTGACGTCCGCACTCGAACGCTCGCTGTCTGAACCGTTGGTTTTTTCGTTCATTTCGAACACGTTCCGGCAGCACACGCCGTGGTGTGGTACCGTTCTAACCGAGGTACGACCCTCGTCATGAACGTTTTTCGAGATTACACCGAATTCCGGCCTAAGTAGCTCGAAACGTCGCGACGGTGCCGTCTGACTGTCGTCCCGATCTCGATGCGGGTACGCGGGGCCGAACAGTCCCGCCGGCAATCCTCCGGAGGGAGACCGTACCGCTGTCTCCACTGAACGTATAAAAAACAATACCCAGAATCATGACATTCAATAAACACTTTTGTCGCGTCACGTTGGCGATTGAATGTATCATGTCGAACGACATTACCGACGGAAGCGATGGAAGCACAGATCGGCGAGGGTTCCTCTCGACGGCGGCGAAGATCGGCGGCGGGGCGACGCTGCTCTCGCTCGGCGGGACCGGCCTGGCCGCCGCGACAGACGGCGACGGCGACGCGAACGGCGGGCCGAGCGACGTGGAGATCCTGAACTTCGCGCTGACGCTCGAGAAACTCGAGTTCACGTTCTACCGCGACGGCCTCCAGACGTTCACCGAGGAGGACTTCGAGGGGCCGGGGAGTCCGGGGGACATGGTGTTCAACAGCCCGCGGCCCCGGTACGGGACCTACCAGCGCTTCGAGAGGATCCGTGACCACGAGAAGGCGCACGTCGACGCCATCACGGCGACGATCGAGGACCTCGGCGGTACGCCGGTCAGCGGGCTGAAATTCCGCTTCCCCTACGAGACCCTCGACGAGTTCATCGGGCTCGCGGCGACCTTCGAGAACCTCGGGGTGGCGGCGTACGCCGGTGCCGCCCCCCTGATCGACGACGAAGACATCCTCTCGGCGGCGCTCAGCATCCACAGCGTCGAGGCGCGCCACGCCGGCTACCTCAACCTCCACGAGTTCCGCCTGCCCTATCCGAACGCCTTCGATCCGGCGAAGACGATGGACGAGGTCCTCGCCGCCGCCGGCCAGTTCATCGTCAGCGACGAGTAACGGCAGGGACGTCACCGGCCGCGTTCCGAGGGCGTCCCGCTATGCGCCCTCGTGTTCTAACAGTTGCGAGCGGGCGGTACGTGGCGGAGACTCTGGACGAATTTCGGTCCGAGTTCGATCGCAATTCTGGAAACGGCCTTATACGAACCGATCGACGGTCTATCCGTGCGATAGCTCGCACAGGTCGGCTCGCGACGGACGACCGCTCCGGACCCCCGGCGCGGACGCACGCCGCCGGTGGATGTCACGAAGGGGCGCATCCACTCTCGGCAGGCGCCTCCGCGAGGACGGAAGCCGTTCTCGGGGTCCGCGTCGCGATTCGCGTCCGACGGCCGGCCGAAGCGCGCCGGCGAACCGACGACGACGACCGTCCGTCCCCGGCTGACAGCTTGCCCTCCACCCCACCTGAACCCATGTTTCGCACGAACCGTCGATCGGTGTGGACGTCCACCTCGACTAGCTCTCGTCGGCACGCCGTTTCGTCGACCGATCTTTCGTCGACCGATCTTTCGTCGACCGATCGAGCGACGCGACGGGGGTCGGTGGATTCACGAAGACATGTTAGATAGACGTATACGATGGAGCCCGTTCGGAGGTACGTGCTCACGCGAACGCACGGCGGCGAGAACCGCGCGCGCATCCTCCGGGCGCTCGTCGAGCGGCCGCGGAACGCCGATCGACTCGCCGAGGAACTCGACCGCCACTACGAGACGGTTCGACACCACCTCGACGTCCTCGTCGACGACAGCATCTTCGAGAACAGCGGCGAGGAACGCGGGGCGACCTACCTCCCGACCGGCGAGGCGCGACACTGCTGGGAACTCATAGAGGGGATCATCGAGAGCGTCGAATGACGATGGAAGGACCGACAACTACCGACGAACGCGCCGCTCGCGAGGGGGAACGGAGATGACGCTGTGGGTCGACGTCGCCCGGATCGCGATCCTCGCGAACGTCCTGCTCACGCTCGTACTGGGGTACGTCTGGGGTCGGAATTACCTCCAGTTCCGGTCGAAACAGACCCTCGGACTCGTCCTCTTCACGGGCTTCCTGCTCCTGGAGAACCTTCTGGCGCTCTACTTCTACATGTTCGAACCCACGCTGCGGGTGTGGGTGACCTCCGTCCCTCCTATCGCGCAGGGTGCCATGACGGCACTCCGCCTCTGTGAGTTCGGCGGGCTGTTCTTCCTCACCTGGGTCACGTGGGACTGACCCGCGAGGGGCGCGGACGGGCGATCACCCCGTCCAGCAGACGAGCCGACGTGGCAGACCGGCTACTCCTCGCTCCTCGCCGGCCGGCCGAGGTGCTCCTCCACGGCCTCGACCTTCTCGCGGGCGGATTCGTCGCTCGCGCGCTTGTCGTCGATCTTCAGGAACGTGCTCACGCGGTCGGCCTCGACGGCGGTGTGGGCCGCGCGCACCGCGTCGAGCAGGTCGTCGATCGAGTCGGCCTCGATCACGGTCCCCATCGGGTTCGTCTCGTAGCTCACGTCGAAGTCGTCGAGGGCGGCGACGGCCTTCGCGACCTCCTCGCTCATGCTCCCCTCGCGGACGGGCGCGACGCTGAGTAGTGCGATGACGGTCATGGTCCCCTCCTACTACACCCGTGAGCGGGTAAAGCGTGCCGGTGACTGATAGCGAGCATCGTACCCGCAGCCGGATCCGCGGCCGATCGTCGGCTGGAATTCGTCGCGACGAACGATACTCGCTATGATATGCCCGGGCGACGTCCACGGGATCATGGACGTAGATCGCGGACGAACCACCGCCAACGGCGTCGCGTTCGAGTACCTCCGCGCGGGCGATCGCTCCGGCCCGCTCGCGCTCTGTCTCCACGGCTTTCCCGACGACGCCGGATCGATGACGCCGCTTCTGGAGCAGTTCGCCGCGACGGGGTACCACGCCGTCGCGCCGTACATGCGCGGCTACGCCCCCACCGGGCTCGCGCCGGACGGGGACTACTCGGCGGGCGCGCTCGGCCGCGACGCGCTCGCGCTCGTCGACGCACTCGACGGCGACCCGGCGGTGCTCGTCGGCCACGACTGGGGGGCGGCGGCGAGTTACGTCGCCGCGCGCATCGACCCCGCCGCGTTCGAGACCGTCGTCGGGATGGCCCTCCCACCCCGGTTCGTGGCGGCGGCCCGCGAGCGGCCGCGACAGTGGCTCAGGAGCTGGTACATGGCGGCGTTTCAGCTCCCCGGCGCGGAGCGCCTCCTCCGGGCGGGTGACTTCGCGCTCGTGGAGTTCCTCTGGTCGACCTGGAGTCCGGGATGGGACTACTCCGAGGCGCGCATCGAGTCGGTGAAGAACACGCTCAACGCCCCGGGGACGACGGCGGCGGCGCTCGAGTACTACCGCCAGTTCGCCCGCGACGTGCTCGAGCGGGGGGCGCTTCGGCGCGACACGCGCTCCGGGCCGCCGCTCGACGTCGACGCGCTCGTGCTCGCCGGGACGGACGACGGCTGCGTCGGGGTCGAACTGTTCGACGACGCGGCCGCGGCGTTCGCGGGCGACTGTCGCGTCCTCCGGGTCCGCGACGCGGGGCACTTCATCCACCGGGAACGGCCGGACGTGGTCGCGAGCGCGGTGCTCGACTGGTGCGAGGCGCGGGTATAATCCGGTGGGGGCGAGACGGTCACGCTCGAACACCCATGAACGATGCCGAGCGAGCGGGACGAGTAGTAACCGACGGGGGAACGCCTCACTCGTCGAGGTAGCCGAGCGAGCGCAGGCGGCTCTGTACCTCCGCCTCGTCGACCTCGGCGCTCCCCAACTCCGCGCCGTCCCGTTCGACGCGGCTGAGTACCTCCTCCAGAACGTACTTGACGTACGCGTCCGGCGTCGAGAAGTCGGTCCGTCGCGTCCGATCGTCGACCCGCGAGTAGAGGTCCGGCGGGAGCGAGACGGTGACGGCTTCGTCCGACTTCACGGTCGTCCGTTCTGTGGTATCGTGCGAGGGGCTCATCGTTCACCCGACGGTTCCGACGTGACGGGCATTGTTATGTGTCAGTTATCGTTAGGGATTCCGTGAGTGTCACGTCGTAGAGGGCGGTTATCGGACCGAACGCACGCGCGGCGCGCGCTCGGTCCGCCGCGGTTCGCTCGGCACCCGTCGGGGGGCGTCTCGGTTTACGACGCGCATAACGATACGGACGAGCGGCGACGACCCGGTATGAGCGATCCGCGTAACGTGATCCTGGTGACCGTCGACAGCCTCCGCGCCGACCGGTGCGGGCTCGACGGGGACGACGGTCGACGAACGCCGGCGCTCGCCGCCCTCGCCGAGGAGGGACTGACGTTCGAGAACGCCATCGCCCCCGCGGCGGCGACGAACGGTTCCGCGTACTCCTTTCTGACCGGCGAGTACCCCATCGAGCGGCCGGCGACCGACTCGACGAAGGCGGCCCTGCGCGAGCACATGCTCTCCCGGGACACGCTCGCGGACCGCCTCTCCCGCCGTGGGTACACCACGGCGGCGTTCACGGCGAACCCCTGGACGTCGCGTTACTTCGACTTCGACGTGGGGTTCGACTACTTCGAGGACTTCATGGACGAGGACGCGACGGAGTCGTTCATCAGCGAGGGGACGCCCGACAGCAAGGCGACGTTCCTGCTCGTCCAGGCGCTCAACTGGTGGCAGGGACAGGACATGTTCATGTCCTGGGAGGCGTTCTACGACGACATCCTCGACTGGCTGACGGACGCACCTGAACCGTACTTCCTGTGGGTGTTCCTCGTCGATTCCCACATGCCGTACCTGCCGCCGAAGGGCTACCGCAGCCAGTCGCTCGCGCGCACCTACGCCGCCAACGCCTGGCTCTACTCCGGGCGCGACATCACGCCCGGCTCGTGGGTCCACGACGCCCTCGTCACCGCCTACGACGACACGGTCCGCTACACGGACGCCTTCCTCGACCGCCTCACGCGCGACGTCGGCGACGATCCGCTCGTGATGGTCCACGCCGACCACGGGGAGGCCTTCGGCGAGCGCGGGCGCTACGGCCACGGCTACGAACTCGAGGAGCCGATCGCCCACGTACCGCTCGTCGTCGCCAACGGCCCTACCGGTCGCGTCGAGACGCCGTTCTCGCTGTTCGATCTCCCGGAGCTCGTCCTCGGCCTCGCCACCGACCCCGAGTTCGACCCGGAACGCGCCTTCGACGCCCCGTTCGCCCGCGGCCGGACGGGCCACCCCCAGCGCATCCTCCGGGCGCGCGACTGGAAGTACGCCACCAGTCCGGTCGAGGAGCGCCTCGTCCGCCTCGACGAGGACCGCACCCCCATCGAGAACGAGGAACTCCTGGCGCTCTGTCGCGCCGTCACGGACCAGTGGGCCGCCGGCGACGAGGAGCGGGGGCGCATCACCGCCGCCGCGACCGAGGTGGCCGAGGAACTGCCGGTCTGACCCCCGCGTTCAATCGACGAACACGCCCCACGAGACGTGGTCCCACGCCCGCTCGTAGCAGTAGTACGTCACCGTCTTCACGAGGTTCGTCGCGACGCCAATGCTGAGCGCGTCGCTCACGTCGCCCACGACCAGCCACGCGACGGCGATCGAGACCACGACCATCACGACGCGGTAGAGCGCCGTCTTCACCAGCGCGCTCCCGGGCCAGGAGCGCGCCGCGAGAGCGGACCGCCGACTCGAACCATGCGATCACTTCGCTCGGGGAGCGGCATAAGAGATCAGTAACGGTTACTATTTCGACGCTACGTAACCGGTATTTATCCCGTGCCGCCGCAGAGACGGAGCGTTCGAAACGTGGATCGATACCGCCGTCAGCGGCGGTCGTGTCGATTCGTCCGAGGGGTTCCGCGCTCTCTCAGCCGTTCGGGTGGTGCGTCTCCGTTCTGGTAGGACGGTCAGTCACCCCGTTCGCCTGCGCGGGTTGGTGCTCCCTGATTCAAATCCCATCGTTTCGCTCACAGTGATTCCCAAGCGTAGCGCGGAGATGGAACTCCGCGCTGGTGGAAATCACGGAAGTGCGCTGACTGGGATTTGAACCCAGGTTGTGACCATGGCAAGGTCACGTGATACCACTACACTATCAGCGCGTGGTGCACCGGTTTGCGTGCGTATTCTGTTCCGCCGTGCGACCATAAAAACGTACCGGAGTCGGTCGGTCCGTGGGACTCACGTCCGCGGGACACTCAACCATCGAAAACCGTCATGCGAAGCCGTCTCAGTGCCGTGGGGGAAACGCTACCCTTTTAGGACTCGACCGGGTACGACCGTCACAGTCTAGTGCACAGCGGGGAAGCGTACCGGCATGACACGTACCGTACTCGTGCCGTCGTCCCTCGCGCGCGAGTCCCGCGACAAGCGGGAAGCGACACGCAAGCTGGGATACGTCGCCCGCGCGGCGACGATATTCCGCGCCGATCGCCTCGTCGTCTACCCCGACCGATCGGGGGAACGGCGATGGGGCGGCGGGTTCGTTCGCACCGTGCTGGCCTACGCGGCCACGCCCCCCTACCTCCGAAAGGAGGCCTGGGAACGGCGCGACGAACTGGAGTACGTCGGCGTCCTGCCGCCGCTCCGCGCTGTGGCACAGACCGGCTCCGGATCGGACGATTCGGGGTCGTTAAGACAGGGAATCGTGACCGAGGTCGGATCTGACGGGCGCGTTCGGGTCAATTGCGGCCTGCAACACCCGGTCTCCCTCCCCGTTCCGCCGGAGATGGCGGTCGAGGAGGGGGAGCGCGTTACCATCAGGGTCTCTTCGCGACGGCCACTCCGCGCTCGAATCGTCGACGTCCCACCACCGGGACTAGCGGTCGAGGAGTCGGAGCTCGATACGACGCTCTCGCGTCCCGACGCCGGCGTCCGCATCGCCGCGTCGCGCCACGGCGAGGAACTCACAGTCGCGCGCCTGGGCGAACTCGCCCCGCGCGTGCGCGATGGGTTCACCGTGGCGTTCGGGGCACCGGAACGTGGCCTCCCGGAGATACTGGGGGTCGACCCCCCGAGGATCGACCCCCGCGACGACACCGACGCCGTCACCGACGGCGACTCGCGGTCTCACACCGAACCGGACGCCCAAACCCGGTTCGACCTCTGGCTGAATACGGTTCCGAACCAGGGCAGCGACGTCGTCAGAACGGAGGAAGCGATGTTCGCGACGCTCGCCTGCCTCAACCTCGAATAACAATGCCACAACCAAGCAGACCACGAAAAGGCTCGATGGGCTTCAGCCCGCGCGTCCGCGCGTCGAGCGAGGTGCCCCGTATCAGCACCTGGCCCGACGACGACGGCCAGCCGCGGCTCCAGGGCTTCGCCGGCTACAAGGCCGGCATGTCGCACGTCGTGATGGTCAACGACGAGCCCAACTCGCCGCGCGAGGGGATGGAGGAGACCGTCCCCGTCACGGTCGTCGAGACGCCGTCCATGCGGGCGGTCGCCCTGCGAGCCTACGAGGACACCGCGTACGGCCTCCGTCCGCTCACCGAGGTCTGGACCGACGAGTTCCACGAGGACCTCGAACGGGCCATCGACCTCCCCGAGGGGAGCGGCGGCCAGGAACAGCTGATCCGGGACGCGCTTGAGTCCGGCGACCTCGGCGACGTGCGCCTCATCACGCACACGCTGCCGAGCGCCCTCCCCGGCGTCCCGAAGAAGAAACCCGACGTGATGGAGACGCGCGTCGGCGGCGGCAGCCTGGAGGACCGCGTCGAGTACGCGCTCGACCTCGTCGACGAGGGCGGCGAACACGCCGCCTCGGACGTGTTCCGGGCGGGCGAGTTCGTCGACGTCGCCGGCATCACCCAGGGCAAGGGGACGCAGGGTCCCGTAAAGCGCTGGGGCGTCCAGAAGCGCAAGGGCAAGCACGCCCGGCAGGGATGGCGGCGCCGCATCGGCAACCTCGGCCCGTGGAACCCCTCGCGCGTGCGCTCTACGGTCCCCCAGCAGGGACAGACCGGCTACCACCAGCGCACCGAACTGAACAAGCGCGTCCTCGCCATCGGCGACGAGGCGGTGACCCCCGACGGCGGCTTCGTCAACTACGGCGAGGTCGACGGCGACTACATGCTCGTGAAGGGGTCGCTCCCCGGTCCGAAGAAGCGTCTGCTGCGCTTCCGACCCGCCGTTCGGCCGAGCGAAACGCCCCGCCTCGACCCCGAGGTGCGGTACGTCTCTACGGAGTCTAACCAAGGATGAATGCGACAGTACGCGACCTGGACGGCGGGGAAGGGGAGGAACTCGACCTTCCGGAGGTCTTCGAGACCCCCTACCGCCCCGACCTCATCGGTCGGGCCGTTCGCGCCGCCCAGGCCAACCGCAAACAGGACTACGGTGCCGACGAGTACGCCGGGATGCGAACCCCGGCCGAGTCGTTCGGCTCCGGTCGCGGCATGGCGCACGTGCCGCGACAGAACGGCGTCGGTCGCCGCGTCCCCCAGACGGTCGGTGGGCGACGCGCGCACCCGCCGAAGACCGAGAAGGATCGAGGCGAGAAGATCAACAAAAAGGAGCGCCGGCTCGCCGTCCGCTCGGCCATCGCGGCCACGGCGGACGCGGAGCTGGTGCGCGAGCGCGGTCACCGCTTCGACGACGACGTCGAACTCCCCCTCGTAGTCTCGGACGACTTCGAGGACCTCGTGAAGACGAGGGAGGTCGTCGAGGCGCTCGACGCGCTCGGCGTCGCGGCCGACATCGAGCGCGCCGACGCGGGCAAGAGGGTCCGCGCGGGCCGCGGGACGACCCGCGGGCGCAAGTACAAGCGCCCGAAGTCGATCCTCTTCGTGACCGCCGGCGAGCCCTCGAAGGCCGCCCGGAACCTCGCGGGAGCCGACGTGGCGACCGCCCGGGAGGTCAACGCCGAGGACCTCGCGCCCGGCGCGCACGCCGGTCGGCTGACGCTCTTCACGGAGAGCGCCATCCAGGAGGTGGCAGACAGATGAGCGTGATCAGGTACCCCAACGTCACGGAGAAGGCGATGAACGAGATGGACTTCGAGAACAAACTCGAGTTCGTCGTCGACGCGAACGCCTCGAAGCCCGAGATCAAGGAGGCCCTCGAGGAGCAGTTCGACATCGCCATCGTGAGCGTCAACACGCAGGTAACGCCCGAGGGAACGAAGAAGGCCACCGTGCGCCTGTCGGAGGACGACGACGCACAGGAGGTCGCCTCCCGAATCGGGGTGTTCTGACCGTGGGACGACGAATCCAGGGTCAGCGACGCGGGCGCGGCACGCCGACGTTCCGCGCGCCGTCGCACCGCTACAAGGCGCAGCTCGATCACCGAAAGGTGGAGGACGGCGACGTCGTCCGCGGCACGGTCGTGGACATCGAACACGACCCGGCCCGCTCGGCCCCCGTCGCGGCCGTCGAGTTCGAGGACGGCGACCAGCGCCTCGTGCTCGCGCCCGAGGGGATCGCCGTCGGCGACGAGATCCAGGTCGGCGTCAGCGCCGAGATCGCCCCCGGCAACACCCTCCCGCTGCGGGAGATCCCGGAGGGAGTCCCGGTGTGCAACGTCGAGCGCCAGCCCGGCGACGGTGGCAAGTTCGCCCGCTCGTCGGGCGTGAGCGCGACGCTGCTCACCCACGACCGGAAGGCGGCCGTCGTACAGCTCCCGAGCGGCGAGATCCGCCGGCTCTCGCCGGACTGCCGCGCCACCATCGGCGTGGTCGCCGGCGGCGGCCGGACGGAGAAGCCGTTCGTGAAGGCCGGGAAGAAGTACCACAAGATGCGCGCGCGCGGCACGAAGTGGCCGCGCGTGCGCGGCGTGGCGATGAACGCCGTCGACCACCCGTTCGGGGGCGGCGGCCGACAGCACCCCGGCCGACCGAAGAGCGTCTCCCGCCACGCGCCCCCGGGGCGCAAGGTGGGCGACATCGCCAGCCGGAAGACCGGCCGCGGCGGTAACCGAGGGAACAAATGAGCACGGACTACCAGATCGGCCGCGACAAGGACGAGGAGTTCACGTACCGCGGCTACACGGTCGACGAACTCCGCGAGATGGACCTCGAGGAGTTCGCGGAACTGCTCCCCGCGCGAATGCGGCGAAGTATCGAACGCGGCCTGACCGCGGAGCAGGAGAAGCTGCTCGCGAAGGCCGACAAGCGCTCCGCCGAGGAGTCGGCGAACAACCCGCTTCGGACGCACCTGCGCGACATGCCGATCGTGCCCGCGTTCGTCGGCAAGACGTTCGCCGTCTACAGCGGCCAGGAGTTCGAGCGCGTCGAGGTCAAGCCCGAGATGCTCGGGCACTACCTCGGCGAGTTCGTCCTCACGCGCACGTCGGTCGAACACGGCCAGGCCGGCATCGGGGCGACGCGCTCGTCGAAGTTCGTCCCCCTGAAGTGATCGAACTATGGGAATCAGCTACAGTGTCGACGCGGACCCGGAAACCACCGCGAAAGCGATGCTTCGGGAGCGTCACATGAGCCACAAGCACAGCAAGGAGATCGCCCGCGCGATCAAGGGTATGACCGCCGGCGACGCGCAGGCGTACCTGCAGGACGTGCTCGACGGCGAGCGATCGGTCCCGTTCAAGTCCCACAACACCGGCGTCGGCCACCGAAAGGACGTCTCCGGCTGGGACGCGGGGCGGTACCCCGAGAAGGCAACGAAGGCGTTCCTCGACCTCCTCGAGAACGCCGTCGGCAACGCCGACCACCAGGGCTTCGACGGCGAGCGCATGACGATCATGCACGTCGCGGCCCACAAGGTCGGCGAGTCGCCCGGGCGCAAGCCGCGGGCGTTCGGCCGCGCGACCTCGTGGAACACGCCGCAGGTCGACGTCGAACTCGTCCTCGAGGAGGATAGCGAGGCGCAGAGCGCCTCGGGGAACACGAGCGGTGGTAACCGCGAGGTAGACGAATAATGGCAGACGAACACGAGTTCATCGAGAACGGCCTTCAGCGCACGCAGATCGACGAGTTCTTCGGTTCCGAACTCGCCCGCGCCGGCTACGGCGGCATGGAGGTCGCGAAGACGCCGATGGGCACGCAGATCATCCTGCGCGCCGAGAAGCCCGGAATGGTCATCGGCAAGGGCGGGAAGAACATCCGGAAGATCACCGCGGAACTCGAGCGTCGCTTCGACCTCGACGACCCGCAGATCGACGTCCAGGAGGTGGACGAACCGGACCTGAACGCCCAGATCGTCGCCGATCGCCTGGCCAACGCGCTCGAACGCGGGTGGTACTTCCGCAAGGCGGGCCACACCACGATCGACCGCATCATGGACGCGGGCGCGCTCGGCGCGGAGATCGTCCTCTCCGGGAAGGTTACCGGCGCGCGCTCGCGCGTGGAGAAGTTCAACCGGGGCTACATCAAGCACAACGGCGAGCCCGCCGAGTCCATCGTGGACCGCGGCGACGGCGTCGCCGTCATGAAGCTCGGCACGATCGGCGTGACGGTGAAGATCATCCCGCCGAACGCCGAGCTCCCCGACGACTTCCGGATCCGCGAGGACGTGGACGTCTCCGAGTACGTCATCGAGCCCGAGGAGGTCGAGGGCGACGTCGAGGAACTGCTCGAGGCCGACCCCGCGGAGACCAACGAACCCGAGTTCGAGGAGGGCGAGGACGAGGTCGACAGCGAGGCCCCGCCGACCGCCGAGGAGGAGGTCCTCGAGGAGGAGGTCCTCGACGAGGACCAGGAGATCGCGCCGCCCGAGGAGGGTGACGTCGAGGACGAACTCGACGAACTCGACGAGGACGTCGAGGCGGAGGCCGAGGACCTCCTCCAGGAGATGGAGGAGCAGGAGACCGCCGAGGCCGACGTCGAGGAGACCGTCGAGGGTGCAGACGAGTCCGCGGGCGGCGCGGACGAGTCCGCGGACGCCCCGACGACGGAAGACGACGTCGAGCTCGACGAGGACGGCGAGGCGCAGAGCGGCGACGAGCCGCGAGACGAGGAGGTGGAGGAGTAGATGGCGATCCTCTACACCGACGAGATCCGCGACATGACGCCGGCCGAGCGCCGGGTCGAACTCGAGGAACTCGAGACGGAACTGCTCAACGCCCGCGCCGTCGAGGCGGCGGGCGGCGCGCCGGACGATCCGGGGCGCATCAGGGAGCTTCGCCGCACCATCGCCCGGATCAAGACGATCCAGCGCGAGGAAGGCGACGACGGGGCGCAGAGCGCCTCGGAACGATCGAGCGGCGACGAGCCGCGAGACGAGGACGAATAGATGTTGACCGCCGAGACCCTGCCGCGACACGAACTCATCGGCCTGCGAGTGCGGGTCGTCGAGTCGACGGATCCCACGCTCGTGGGCGTCGAGGGCGAGGTCGTCATGGAGACGACCAACACGCTCACCGTGGCCGGGGCTCGGACCGTGCAGGTGCCGAAGGCGGTCGCGACGTTCGAGTTCGAACTCGATAGCGCGGAGCGACGCTCCGCGGACCAGTCGAGCGACGGGACGTCACGAGACGACACCGAGTACGTCGTCGTCGAGGGCGAGCGACTCGTCGCGCGACCCGCCCGGCGCACCGAGCGCACACGAGGATCACAATGGCAATAGGACTGAACGTTCCGGAACCGGAGGAGACCTGCTCCGACGCGAACTGTCCGTTTCACGGCACCCTTTCGGTGCACGGACAGACCGTCGAGGGGCGCGTCGCCTCCACGGACATGGACAAGACCGTCGTCGTCGAGCGGGAGTACGACGTGTTCGTACCGAAGTACGACCGCTACATGAAGCGACGCTCGCGCATCCCGGCCCACGCGCCGGCGTGCCTCGGGCTGTCGGAGGGCGACACGGTCCGCATCGCAGAGACGCGACCGCTCTCGAAGACGAAATCCCACGTCGTCGTGGAGATCGTAGAGCGGTTCGAGACCGCCGCGGACACCATCAGCGCCCCGGCCGGAGAGTCGGGGGAGGGTGAGTGACCATGCAGGCGCTGACCGCCGACGTGACGCCCGGCCTGGAGAAGGGCTCGCTCATCACGTGCGCCGACAACACCGGCGCGCGCGAGCTGCGGGTCATCTCCGTCTCGGGCTACCACGGCACGAAGAACCGCCACCCGAAGGCGGGCCTCGGTGACAAGGTCACCGTCTCGGTCACGAAGGGGACCCCGGAGATGCGCCGGCAGGTCCTCGAGGCCGTCGTCATCCGCCAGCGCAAGCCGATCCGCCGACCGGACGGCACGCGGGTGAAGTTCGAGGACAACGCGGGCGTCATCGTCGACGAGAACGAGGACCCCCGCGGGACCGAGATCAAGGGCCCCATCGCGCAGGAAGTGGCCGAACGATTCGGCAGCATCGCCAGCACGGCGACGATGATCGTATGACCCGACAACCACGCAAACAACGCAACCGACGCGCCAACGCACCGCTCCACGAGCGGCACAAGCAGGTCAGGGCGACGCTCTCGCCCGACCTCCGCGACGAGTACGGCCGGCGCAGCGTCCGCGTCAACGCCGGGGACACCGTCGAGGTGCTCCGCGGCGACTTCGCGGGCGAGGAGGGCGAGGTCACGAAGGTGGACCTCCGGCGCGCGGAGATCCACGTCGAGGGCGTCACCCTCGAGAAGGCCGACGGCGAGGACGTGCCGCGGCCGCTCGACGCGAGCAACGTTCGCGTGACCGACCTCGACCTCGACGACGAGGTGCGCGAGGGGCGTCTGACGGAGGACGAATAACATGAGCAAACACCAGAAACGACTCTCGGTACCGAAGTCGTGGCCGGTCGAGCGCAAGACGGCGACGTTCACCGTGAAGGCGGGCGCGGGCCCGCACGGTGAGGCGGGGGTTCCCCTGCTCGTGCTGCTGCGCGACGTACTCGGCTACGTCGATTCGAAGAAGGAAGCGCGCTACGCGCTCGAACAGGGCAGCGTGCTCGTCAACGGGCAGCGGCCGGGCGACGAACGCCGGCCCATCGGGATGTTCGACATCCTGGCGTTCCCCGAGCGCGACGAGTACTACCGCGTCTTCCCCGGCGAGGGCGGTCGGCTCGCGCTGACGGCCATCGCGGCGGACGCGGCCGACTCCAAGCTCGGCAAGGTCATCGGCAAGCAGCACGTCGGCGGCGGCGACGTCCAACTGTCGCTGCACGACGGATCGACGCTGCTGACCGACGACGAGTCCGTCGCGTGCAAGGACTCGGTCGTCGTCGACAACGAGTCGACGGAGATCGTCGCGCACTTCCCCTACGAGGAGGGCGCGCTCGTCACCGCGGTCGACGGGACGCACGCCGGCGAGATCGGCGAAATCGACGAGATCACCGTCACGGCCGGCAGCGGCGCGAATACCGTCACCGTCACCCAGGAGGACGGCGAGGGCTTCGAGACCGTCGAGGAGTACGTCGTCGTAATCGACGAGAAGTTCACCGGTGGGGTGAGTGACGAATGAGCGAGACCGACGCCGGGTTCCACGAGATGCGCCACCCGACGGTCGAGAAGGTCGTCGTCCACATGGGCGTGGGCGAGGGCGGGCAGACGCTCGCGAACGCGCAGGACATCCTCGAGGAGATCACCGGACAGGAGTCCGTTCGGACGCTCGCGAAGCGCACCGTTCAGGAGTTCAACGTCCGCGAGGGCGACCCCATCGGTGCGAAGGTCACGCTCCGCGGCGAACCCGCGCGGGAGTTCCTCGAGACGGCGCTGCCGCTGGTCGAGATCCGACGCCGGCAGTTCGACGAGACCGGGAACTTCAGCTTCGGCGTGGACGACCACACCGACTTCCCCGGCCAGGAGTACAACCCGAACATCGGGATCTACGGGCTCGACGTGACGGTCAACCTCGTCCGCCCGGGCTACCGCGTCCGCAAGCGCGACGCGGCCACCCGACAGATCCCGTCGAGACACCGGCTGACCGTCGGGGACGCCATCGAGTTCCTCGAAGCCGAGTTCGACGTGGAGGTCAACTGAGATGAGCGAGAGCGAAACCGAACAGGAGACGGGCGAGCACGCCGCGAAGCGCACCGGCCAGCTCGAGGCGTGCCAGCGCTGCGGGCGCAAGCAGGGCCTCGTCGGCAAGTACGACATCTGGCTGTGCCGACAGTGCTTCCGCGAGATCGCCCGCGGTATGGGATTCAAGAAGTACAGCTAACCATGGCGGACAACGATCCACTGTCCAGCGCGCTCTCCGGCCTCGACAACGCCGAGAGCGTCGGGCATCTGAAACAGACGATACAGCCCGCCTCGAACATCATCGGCTCCGTCCTCGAGGTCTTCTACGACCGCGGGTACATCGACGGCTTCCAGTTCGTCGACGACGGCAAGGCCGGTCGCTTCGAGGTCGAACTGAAGGGTGCCATCAACGAGTGTGGCCCCGTCAAACCGCGCTACTCCGCGAAGGCGGACGAGTTCGAGCGGTGGGAGAAGCGATACCTCCCCGCGCGCGACTACGGGGCCCTCATCGTGAGCACGAGCAAGGGCATCATGAGCCACTACGAGGCCCGCGAGCAGGGCGTCGGTGGCCAAGTCATCGCGTACGTGTACTAATGAGCCGAACAGAGATCGAACTACCGGACGAAGTCAGCGCGTCGATGGACCACCTCGACCTCACCGTCGAGGGGCCCAACGGCTCGGTCACCCGGAGGCTGTGGTACCCCGACGTGGCGGTCACGGTCGACGACGGCTCGGTGGTCATCGAGACCGAGACGGAGAACCGAAAGACGAACGCGACCGTCGGCACCTTCGAGAGCCACGTTCGCAACATGGTCCACGGCGTGACCGAGGGCTGGGAGTACGAGATGAAAGTGCTCTACTCTCACTTCCCGATGCAGGTCAGCGTCGAGGGGAACGACGTCGTGATCAACAACTTCCTCGGGGAGAAGGCCCCGCGGCGGACGACGATCCACGGCGACACCGAGGTTCGGGTCGACGGCGAGGAGATCACCCTCACCGGCTCGGACAAGGAGTCCGTGGGACAGACCGCGGCCGACATCGAACAGCTGACGCGCATCAACGACAAGGACACCCGCGTCTTTCAGGACGGGGTCTACATCACGTCGAAACCCACCCGAGGTGACGCCTGATGGCAGACGACGATAACAACGGAAACGGCGAGGAGATCACGGAACTCACCGACATCTCCGGCGTCGGCGAGGCGAAGGCCGAGGCGCTCCGCGAGGCGGGGTTCGAGACCGTCGACGACGTTCGACGGGCGAGCCAGGAGGACCTCGCGCGGGCCGATGGCGTCGGTAACGCGCTCGCCGCGCGCATCAAGGCCGACGTCGGCGGGCTCGAGATCCGCGAGGAGGAGGAGACCGAGGCGGAGGTCGAGGACGAGACGCCCGAGGAGGAGGCGGCGGTCGAGGCCGAGGAGGTCGAGACCGAACTCCGCCCCCGCGGGCTCGACGACAAGACGCCCGAGCTCGACGACGAGACCGACCGCCTGCTAGCTCAGCGCAAGCGCGAGGGCAAGCCCGCCTTCCGCCGGCAGGACTACCACAAGAAGAAGCGCACGCCCGAGTCGTGGCGTCGCCCCCGCGGCGGTCTGTCCAAGCAGCGCCGCGGATTCAAGGGCAAGGGCCCGAAGGTCCACTCCGGCTACCGCACGCCGACGGACGTTCGAGGCCTGCACCCGAGCGGCTTCGAGGAGGTCCGCGTCCACAACGTCGCGGACCTCGAGGGCGTCGACGGCGACACGCAGGCCGTCCGCATCGCCTCCTCGGTCGGCGCGCGCAAGCGCGAACGCATCGAGGAAGAGGCCGAGGACGCGGGGGTTCGCGTCCTCAACCCGACCTACGTGGAAGTCGAGGTGAACGAGTAATGAGCGACCTCAGCGCACAGAAGCGGCTGGCCGCTGACGTGCTCGACGTCGGCAAGAACCGCGTCTGGTTCGACCCCGACGCGCAGAGCGAGATCGCGGACGCGATCACCCGCGAGGACATTCGCGGGCTCGTCGACGACGGCACGATCGCCGTGAAGGACGAGCGGCGTTCGAACTCGCGCGGTCGCGCCCGCGAGCGCAACCGCAAGCGCGCCTACGGCCACCGCAAGGGCCCCGGTTCCCGCAAGGGGAAGGCCGGAGCCCGACAGAAGGAGAAGGACAGTTGGATGAGTCGCATCCGCGCCCAGCGCGCGACGCTGCGCGACCTCCGCGATTCGGGCGAACTGACTCGCTCGGAGTACCGCGACCTGTACGGTAAGGCCAGCGGCGGGGAGTTCGACAGCGTGAGCGACCTGGAACGATACATCGAGAACAACTACTAACAATGGCAACCGGACCACGATACAAGGTACCGATGCGGCGTCGCCGCGAGGTACGAACGGATTACCATCAGCGGTTGCGCCTGTTGAAATCCGGCAAGTCACGCCTGGTTGCTCGCACGAGCAACAAACACGCCAGGACGCAGCTGGTGACGACTGGTGATCAGGGGGACCGCACGCTGGCTAGCGCTCACTCGAGCGAACTCGCCGACTTCGGCTGGGAGGCTCCGACGGGGAACCTCCCGGCGGCGTACCTGACCGGCTATCTCGCCGGCCTGCGCGCCGTCGACGCGGGGATCGAGGAGGCGGTGCTCGACATCGGCCTCAACACCGCGACGCCCGGCAGCAAGGTGTTCGCGGTGCAGGAGGGGGCCATCGACGCCGGCCTCGACATCCCGCACAACGATTCGGTGTTCGCGGAGTGGGAGCGCACCCGCGGCGAGCACATCGCCGACTACGCGGAACAGCGCGACGAGCCGCTCTACAGCGGCGACTTCGACGCGACCGCGCTACCCGAGCACTTCGATGACGTACGCGAACGACTTCAGGAGGAACGATGAGTAACGGAAACGGCTGGGAACCCAAGACCCGACTGGGTCGGAAGGTCCTCGACGGCGACATCACGGAGATGGGGCAGGCGCTCGAATCCGGCCTCCCGCTCAAGGAGCCGGAGGTCGTAGACCGCCTCCTCCCGGACCTGGAGGACAACGTGCTCGACATCAACATGGTCCAGCGCATGACCGACTCCGGCCGCCGCGTGAAGTTCCGCTGCGCGGTCGTCGTCGGTAACCGGAACGGCTTCGTCGGCTACGCCGAGGCGCGCGACGACCAGGTCGGCGGCGCGATCCAGAAGGCCATCGGCGTCGCGAAGCTGAACATCATCAAGGTGTCCCGCGGCTGCGGGTCCTGGGAGTGCGGCTGCGGCCAGCCCCACACGGTCGCGCTGCGCACGACGGGGAAGGCCGGCAGCGTCGAGGTCGAACTCCAGCCCGCGCCCCGCGGCCTGGGGCTCGCGGGCGGGGAGACCGTCCGCTCGGTGCTCGAACTCGCGGGCATCGAGGACATCTGGACGCGCTCGTCGGGCAACACCCGCACGACGGTCAACTTCGCGAAGGCGACGTTCAACGCGCTCCGCAACACGACCGAGGCCCGCGTGCCCCAGCACGCGGCCGAGGCGCGCGAGGTGATCGAGTGATGCGGGCACTCGTCCAGCTCCGCGGCGCGGTCGACACGAGCGCGGGCGTCCGTGACACCATGTCGATGCTCAACCTCGGGCGCGTCAACCACTGCACGTTCGTACCCGACACCGACGCCTACCGCGGCATGGTCACGAAGGTGAACGACTGGGTCGCCCACGGCGAGCCCTCCGAGGGGACCGTCGCGACGCTCATCCGCCGTCGCGGCGAGCCCGCCGAGGGCGAGGGCCCCGTCGACGACGAGTGGGTCGCGGAGCACACCGACTACGACGGTATCGACGCGCTGGCCGCTGCCATCGTGAACGAGGAGACCACCCTGCGCGAGCAGGGGCTCTCGCCGACGCTGCGGCTTCACCCGCCGCGCGGCGGTCACGACGGCATCAAGCACCCCACGAAGGAGGGCGGCCAGCTGGGCAAGCACACGACCGAGGGGATCGACGAACTCCTCACCTCGATGCGATAATGACCAGCAAGAAACGCAGACAGCGGGGCTCGCGCACGCACGGCGGCGGGACGCACAAGAACCGCCGCGGGGCCGGTAACCGCGGCGGTCGCGGCCGCGCCGGGCGCGACAAGCACGAGTTCCACAACTACGAACCGCTCGGTAAACACGGCTTCACCCGACCGCAGAAGGCCCAGGAGACGGTCGCCACCGTCGACGTCCAGAAGCTCGACGAGGACATCGCGCTGTACGTCGCGGAGGGGCTCGTCGAGGAGACCGACGACGGCTACGCGATCGACGCGCGCGACGTCGTCGACGCCGGTCACGACGTCGACGTCGTGAAGGTGCTCGGCGGCGGCCAGGTGTTCAACGCGCTCACCGTGACCGCCGACGACTTCTCCGAGAGCGCCGTCGACCTCCTCGAGAGCGAGGGGGGAAGCGCCGCGCTCACCGAGCGCGGCGAGGAGCGGTCGTCCGAAAAAGATTCACCTGAAGACGGCGGAAACGAGTAGTAATGAGTTGGAAGGAGACCGCCGCGCCAGTACTCACGCGAATGCCCACGGTGTCCCGACCCGAGGGACACGTGCCGTTCCGCCGGAAGCTCGGCTGGACGGCGGGCGTTCTCGTGTTGTACTTCTTCCTGACTAACGTGCTCATCTGGGGCCTGCAGGGCACCGGAGAGGACGCGTTCGGTCAGTTCAGAACCATCCTCGCCGGAGGACAGGGGAGTATCTTGCAGTTGGGCATCGGGCCCATCGTGACAGCGAGCATCGTGCTGCAACTCCTCGGCGGCGCGGACCTGCTCGGTCTCGACACCAACGATCCCCGCGACCAGGCGATCTATCAGGGCCTGCAGAAGGTGCTCGTCGTGGTGATGGTCTTCCTGACGGGCATCCCGCTCGTGTTCCTCGGCAATTTCCTGCCGGCGAACTCGCAGCTCGCCGCGTCGCTCGGCATCCCCGTCTGGGGGATGTCGTGGATCATCTTCGCGCAGATCGCCGTCGGCGGGATCCTCATCCTGTTCATGGACGAGGTCATCAGCAAGTGGGGCGTCGGGAGCGGCATCGGACTGTTCATCGTCGCCGGCGTGAGCCAGGCGCTCATCGGCGGGTTCCTGGCGTGGGAGGGGCTCGCGGGCTCGAACCCCGGTTTCTTCGCCACCTGGTTCGGCATCATCACCGGACAGGTCAACACCGGGCCGCTCACGCAGGCGAGCGGCCTCGAGTTCCTGGTGTTCGGGCAGGGACAGCTGCTGGCGCTGCTCACGACGCTGCTCATCTTCGGCATCGTCGTGTACGCCGAGTCCGTCCGCGTCGAGATTCCCCTCAGCCACTCGCAGGTGCGCGGGGCCCGCGGGCGCTTCCCGGTGAAGCTCATCTACGCGAGCGTCCTGCCGATGATCCTCGTCCGCGCGCTGCAGGCGAACATCCAGTTCCTCGGGCGCATCCTCGCCTCGCAACTCGGCGACGGTATGCCCGCCTGGCTGGGCGTCTACCAGACGACGGAGACGGGGCTACAGCCCACCGCCGGGCTGTTCTACTACTTCGCGCCGATCTACTCGCCCCAGCAGTGGATCCCGGCGCTCAGTACCCAGCCGCTGGACATCCTCGCCCGCATCGCCGTGGACCTCACGTTCATGGTGGTCGGCGGGGCCATCTTCGCGATCTTCTGGGTCGAAACCACCGGCATGGGGCCGGAGGCGACCGCCCAGCAGATACAGCGCTCGGGGATGCAGATCCCGGGCTTCCGCAAGAGCCCCGGCGTCATGGAGAAGGTGCTCGAACGCTACATCCCGCAGGTCACCGTCATCGGCGGTGCCCTCGTCGGACTGCTCGCCGTCGCGGCGAACATGCTCGGCACCATCGGGACCGTCTCCGGGACGGGCCTGCTGCTCACGGTCTCCATCACGTACAAGCTGTACGAGGAGATCGCCGAGGAGCAGCTCATGGAGATGCACCCAATGATGCGCCAGATGTTCTCCTCGGGCGACTGAACAGGTTGACCAGTGCAGTCTTCCCATCGGCGTCGTGAATCCGGCCAGAACTGGCCCACACTCACCCCAGGAGGAAAATTCTCCTGTGGTACAATAGTGTTATGATTATCCTCAAACAATCCTCACCGGGGGTCGCTATGGCCAAAGTGCTTGCTCAATGTGATGAGTGTGAGAAAGTGCTCGTCGCGACAGTTGACGGTGGAGGGGAGATCCGACCGATAGGGGTCACCGAATGCCCGGTGTGTGGTGGAGCCGCATTCATCGAATTGAGGTTCAACTCGGATGGGTACACGGAACGAGACGAGTCGAATCCGTAGCCGCTCGGGGCGCGCTGAGATGTCCTCTCGTTTTCAAGGCGTGTAGTCGCTATAGAATGTCCGTGTTCCCCCTCAAATTCGCTACGTCACCACCACGAAACTAACCTATCCGTCCCTGGCCTACGTTTACGCTCTTGGTCGCTGTAGTGATACGGGGACCGTACGCGAGGAAGGCGACGAGTGCTCGGTCACGCTGCGTGTTTCGTCCACGACCCGCGGCTTCTTTCAACGCCTCAATCTCGCCCTTCGTGAGCAGGTCGTCGGGGGCCCTCGGCCTGACTTTCCGACGCGGTGTTTCAATGTCTTCCCAGAACGGATACTCGTCGTAGTCGTCGCGGTCGTCCAGCCACCACTATTTCGAAGAACAGCCCCAGGACGCGCTTGTAGTTGTACACCCCACCTCCGTCAGCAGTGAGTCCGTACCCACCGTCACTCCTCGCGGTGGTAAGCAGCGTGAAGAGATCGAACACGTCGCTCTTTCGCATCTCCAACAGCGGAACGGAAGCACGCTCGCTTGTGCATCGGAGCGTGCTCAAATCCGTGGTGAGAGTCGTCGTCTCTTTTCCTTCCGACCGTCGGGAGTCGTGGAATTCGACGATAGCCTCGCGGTCGCCTTCGGTACTCTCGGCTTCGAGAACCTGCTTAAGCCGCCACGCGTGTTTTTCGGAGAGGTCTCCGGTATCGGCCACGTCTCCCACGTAAGTGATTCGCACCCACAGATGTTCAGTCAGTCGAGCGACTGACGGTTACGGCCGAGCATTCCACGGTCCGTTCCCCCCTCGACGCGCGGTCGCGGACGCTCGAAGAGCCGTAGAAGGAGGGCGGCGAGCCGCGTAGACGCGTATCCAACCCCACCTGCGATCGCCGCGGTCCGAACCGAAGCAGGAGCGCTCGTGAGTTCGAGCCGCGATCGGGCCGCACGCTCGACCGCCGCCCTCGAGGAATCCTACGCCCGAAGCATCGAATACTTTCCGGTTTTCGCACATATCTTCGAGGCTTAATAAAGACCGGTTGCGAGAGGAGCGATGCGACCGGCGTCTCGGGCGGGATGGGCGGGGGCGACCGTTCACTCGTAGTCCGGATGCCTCGGGTAGTTCTCCAGGGTGTAGAACTCGCGGTTGCCGCAGACCGCGCACTCCTCCGGCGGTCTGAACGTGTGCTCCTCGGTGTGGATCCCGGCGTGGACGACATGACACTCGCCACAGACGTACAACTGCGGCCGCTGGGGTACGTGAGCCATGCCACATCAAATGACAGTCGAGAGCAAATAGCTTCGTTCCGTCGGGGATCGAGTCAGTCAGGGGGCGAGGGGTCGGGGCGTCCCCGGCCTTCGGTGGGAACGCGTGACGTTTTCGACACCCTCAATGACCCCGCGAGCGAACCCCCGGCGATGGACGCAGCCGGACGGACGCGCGCTCGGCTCCTCGGGCGATTTCTGCTCGCCTCACTCGCCGGGACGCTCCTCCTCGCGGTGATCGACACCGCCGCGGCGAGCAACGCCGCGGTGAGCCTCTCGAACGCCGCCTCGGGGAACGACCTCGACGTCCCGCGGTGGCTCTACGTCATGACCGGCGGGGCGACCATCGGCGCGTCGGCGGTCCTCGCGAGCTTCGTCACCGACAGGAGGTTCATCGAGCGCGCCCACGAGAGCCGCGTGGTCCTCCCGTCACGGGGGGTGGTCCGTCGGTGGGCGGTACGGGCGGCGCGCGGATTCGGGCTAGTCGCCCTCGCCTACGTCGTCTGGCAGGGGTTCGCCGGGCCGCAGGTGCCGACGGTCAACGCCGCGGTCATCCTGGTGTTCGCCGGAGTGCGGGCGGGGCTGACGATGTTCGCCTACCTCGTCGCCGACCCCTGGCCCGCGCTCAACCCGTGGCGGACCCTCGCGCAGCGCCTCCCGTCGCTCGACCGGCCGTACCCCGAGCGCCTCGGACGGTGGCCCGCCGTCGTCGGGTTCCTGGCACTCATCTGGATCGAGACGACGACGGCCGTCAACGCCGTCCCCGCGATGCTCTCGTGGGCGCTCGTGGGCTACACGGCCGTGACGCTCGCCGGGACGGTCGTCTTCTCGCCGGCGACGTGGTTCCGGTATGGGGACCCCGTCGCCGTCGCCTTCCGGTTCTACGGCGCGGTCGCACCGCTCCGGTGGACCGACGGTGGGCTGTCGCTGCGGCCGCCGGGCTTTCGGCTCCCGGACTCCGATCTCGTCGACGGACGGGACGACGTGGCGTTCGTCGTCGCGCTGGTCTGGGAGCTGACGTTCACCGGATTCGTCACGACGTCCGCCGGCGCGGTCGTCGTCCGGTCGATCGTCGGCGGCGGCGTCCCGCCGCTCGCGGTGTACGCGCTGCTGTTCGTCGGGGGGTACGCCGCCTTCCTCGCGGCGTACCGGTACGCCGCGAGGCGCTCGCGGCGCGTCTCGGAGACGTACCTCCCGACGCGGACGCTGCTCGTGCGCTTCGCGCCGCCGCTGCTCGCCATCGCCGCGGGCTACCACCTCGCGCACTACTTCACCTTCTTCGTCACGCTGACCCCGCGGCTGGCGGACGTACTCGCGAGTCCGCTCTCCCCCGCGGCGAACCCCGTCGTCCTCACGGTGCCGTGGTGGTTCGGCGCGCTCCCGATGACGTTCGTCCTCATCGGCCACCTCCTTTCGATCTGGCTCGCCCACACCACCGCCTACGGGACGTTTCCGGCCCGCATGCAGGCCATCCGCAGCCAGTTCCCGTTCGTGGCGGTCATGATCGGGTACACGGTCGTGAGCCTCTGGCTGCTGTCGCTGCCGACGACGGCCCCGCCGTTCCTCGGCGGGGGATGACGCGTCGTAGCGCGACACCCTCTGATCCCACCGTCCCTCTGGGTCGGAGAGCGTCCGAACGGCGGGCAACCGAACGGACGGTTCGCTAGCGTCGACGCCCGTGAACCACCGGATAAGGGCGAGGGTCCTACCGCTCGACGGTGATCGTCCGGTCGGGCATCTCGAAGAAGGCGGTCTCGTAGCCGTCGTGTCGGGCGACCTGCGGGGGGACGTCGACGCTGACGCGGAGTTCGTCGCCCGGTTCGAGCGACTCGACGCCCGCGCCGTAGTGCGCCCCGAGTTCGGGGTCGAGCGTCTCGGTCAGCGCACCCTCGTAGATCGTCTCCCCGCCGCGCGCGAGCGTCGCCGAGAGGGCCATCATCGGGATCACGATGCGGTTGTACGGCGTCCGGGCCACGACGGCGAGGTAGGCCCCCCCGTCCGCGTCGAAGCGCGCGGGGTCGTCGACCGCGAGCACCTCGAGGACCGCGTCGCCGGTCCTCGTCCGGCCGACGGGCGTTCCCGGGAGCGAGTCGACGGGCGGGACGATCCCCATCGGCACGTCCATGTCCATCGTCGGGACGGCCCCGCGCTCGCCCGAGCGCTCGCCGAGGCGTCGCAGTTCGAGGCCGTACACGTCGTCCGTGTCGAACGTGAAGGCGAACGTCGCGGAGCGAGCGTCCTCGAACCGTCCCGCGAACGCCCCGGTGGCCCTGACGGTGGGCCGGCCGACGGTCACGGTCGCCTCGTAGTCGCCCTCGCCGTCGAGCGGGTAGTTCGCGCCGTAGTGAAAGCCCATCTGCTGGGAGAGCATGGGGTAGGCGACCTCCTGGGTGACGACGTCGCCGTCGCGTTCGATCCGAAGCGAGACGTCCGACCCCGCGGGTACCACCTGGCGCGTCTCGCGATCCCAGAGGGCGACCATCAGGTGGACGGCGTCGTCGTCGGTCACGACGACCTTCTCCCGCTCGCGGTTGGTCACGTTCCAGAAGCGGTGGGGGTAGGAGTAGAGGAGTGCGAGACCGTACGGTCCCGTCGTCTCGCGCCCGTACACCCCCATCGCCTCGGTGACGGCGGGGACGTAGACTGCCTTCGGGCGGTCCTCGACGAGCGGCGGGTCGCGCCACGCCGACTGCGTTCCGAACCCGTCGAGACAGCCAGCGAGCGCGACGGCGATCCCGCCGGAGAGCGCGCGTAGAACCTCACGACGACGCATTGAGGGAGCGTAGTCGGCGGCGACCAATACCCCTGTTGGTCCGGTTCTCGAACGCGCGACGGTGACCTACTCGTCCGGCCGGGGCCCCTCACCCCGCGTCGAGCGCCGGACGCGCGCCTGCCGACGCGTGTACGCCCGCCAGAGAACCAGCCCGACGGCCGCGTAGACGGCGACGAGACCCCCCATCAGCCCGCCGATGCCGACCGTCGAGGTGACGAGCCCCGGCGCGGCGAGCAGGGCACCGCCGGCGGCACAGAGGAGGACGGCGGGCAGACCGACAGTCATGTAGACGACCGCCGTCCCAAACGTGAGCTGTCGCTGGCCGCACTCCGGACAGTTGTCCCGCTGCGGGGGGATGGGAGCACCGCAGGCGACGCAGGGGATCCGAGCCACGCTCTCACGATCGGTTATCGACATTATTGAACGTTCGGATTGGTTAGGGAAGGCGGAGACTCGTCCCGCCGTGACTTCCACGGACGGGGAAGTGTCGCGGACGGGGGAGACCGCCGGACTCGGGAGGGGCGGCCGATTACGGTCCTTCGGCGTCGGCGACGGTCGGGTCAGCTACGGCTGACTCGCTTCCCCAGTTTCCGGACCAGTCGTCCGACGAGTCGAAGCGTCGTGACGACGCTCGTGACGTTGTACACGAGTTTGAGCGCGCGCTTCAGGTTC
Organism: Halomarina halobia; assembly: GCF_029338575.1. GTDB lineage: Archaea > Halobacteriota > Halobacteria > Halobacteriales > Haloarculaceae > Halomarina > Halomarina halobia. The sequence goes on along the minus strand of NZ_CP119992.1, from coordinate 330,787 downwards.
GATGCCATACTCGATCTACCGGGAGCGCGAGTCAAGAATGATCTGCCTGCTACTGCGCTCCGAGAGCGGTCCGGTGGGGACGACCGCCGTCGCCGACCGTCAGCCCGCGGTCGTCAGCCGCGCCGGCGCGCGACCACGGCCCCCGCGATGACGAGGAGTACCACGAACACGGGGACGTGCCACTCGTCCGTGACGAGCGGCGGAGCGACGAACGACCCCCCGAGCGCGACGAGGATACCGACGACCGCGGCACCCGAGACGGGCCTCAGATCCCGATCGCCGTCGTGCAGAACCGCCGCCACGAGCGCGACGAGGCCGATCGCGAACGCGATCCGCTCGTCCGGCGAGGAGAGGATGCCGTGGGGGATGCCGAAGATCCCTCGTGGAGCTAGCATCCCCGGTCGTAGACGGTCGGCGTACTTAACGGCTCACCACGGACGCGCCCGCCGTTCAGAGTTTCCGGGACGTCGATCAGTCCGGTTTCGTACTTGATCGCCAACACTTATACGAGCGAACGTTGACACGATTCCGCATGGCTCCTGACGTTCGAACGAACGCGGTCATCGGCGCGGCGCTCACGCTCCTCACGGCGTTCGTTCCCCTCTCCCCGCTGCTCGGCGGCGGGGTGGCGGGGTACTTACACCGGGAGACGCGCGAGGTCGGCGCGCGCGTCGGCGCGCTCTCGGGGGTGCTCGCGGCGGTTCCGCTGTTCCTCGTCGCCTCCCGGCTCTGGCCGATCACCGCGGCGGGGTTCAGCGCCGCGTTCGTCGGCGCGTTCGCCGTCGGCCTCGTCGCGCTCGTGGCGGCGTACGCCGTCGGACTGGGGGCGCTCGGGGGATACGTCGGTAGTCACGTCGCCGAGCGTCGCCGGGGCGTCTCGGCGTCCGAGCGGGGGGATCCGCGGTGATACCGCCGGTCGCACGTCGATAACGGACACCCGGCACTCCGGGGTACCGCGTAGCGTAACACGGGTACAGCCGACGGTACGAGGCGACCGCGAACGGGCGCGGTGGGGCGGCGGCGATCGACTCGACTAGCCGAACAGGCGCTCGCGGAGGCTCCGTTCGCGCCTGCGCTCCGCGAGTATCACCGAGCACTCCACGTCGTCGACCACGTCCATCACGAGCGACCCGCCCACGAGTCGGCGCAGGAGGCCGCGCTCGGTCGCGCCGACGACGAGCAGTGTCGCGTCCCGGGCGGCCCGTTCGATGGACGCCTCCACGTCGCCCGTCTCGACGCGGAGGGCGGCGTCCGCCAGGTCGTGCTCGGCGCCCCACGATTCGAGGAACGCCCGCCCCTTCGCCTCGTCGTCGGCGACGTTGAGCAGGGTCACCTCGCTCCCGTACTCCCGAGCGAGGAGCGCTGCGACGGTGGCCGAGAGGTCGGAGTCCGGCCCGCCCGCCGTCGGGACGAGGATGCGCGAGGGATCGAACCCGCGGTCCTTCAGGACGAGGAAGTCACAGGGGACGGTCTCGACGAGTTCGTCCACGGCGCTCTCCGCGCGCCCGGGAGACCCGTGAGCGTCGGGGCCCCACCCCATCACGACCAGGTCGGCGGCGTGCGTCCGCGCCGCGTCGAACACCTCCTCGAACGTCCGGTGAGAGAGGATGGTGTGCGTCTCGACGGGGACGCCGAACGTCTCCGCGTCGCGCCGGGCGTTGCCGAGGAGCGTCCCCGACTCGGCGTCGAGTTCCTCGACGTGCTCCGCCCCGGCGGCGAGCGCCGTCTGATCGGGGACCGTGACGATGTGCGTCGCGAGCACCGTTCCGCCGCGCTGCCTGGCGATGGCGCTCGCGAGCGTGATGAGGTCGGTCTCGGACTCGGGGTTCGCGAGGGGGACCATCACGCGGTAGGAACCGCCGTCGGGCTTGACGCTGGCGGCGGCCGAGACCGCCGGATCGGGGAACGCGCCGGGGCGCGAGAGGACGTACCGCGAGAGGACGCCCTGCTTGCTCGTCCGGCCGCGGGCGTAGAGGACGTACCAACCGGCCGCGAACAGCACGAACGCGAGACAGAGCGCGACGATGACAGTCGAGAAGAACGCGATGAGCGCGAACGAGATGACCGCACCCAGGACCGGGACGACCGGGTACAGCGGCACCCGGTAGTCGGGCGCGTAGTCCTCGGGGGCGACCTGCCGCATGACGACCAGCGCGACGTTCAGCAGCCCGTAGATGACGAGGTGGAGGACGCTCCCCGCGGTCGAGAGGGTCGTCAGGTCGCCGAACGCGATGAACGCGAGGATGAAGCCGCCGGTCACCGCGATCGAGCGGTACGGCGTCCCGTACCGCGGGTGGACGTCGTTCAGCTCCGGGCTGATGATGCCGTCGCGACCCATGGCGAAGTTGATGCGCGAGGAGGCGAGGATCGACGCGTTCGCGCTGGAGGCGGTCGCGAGCAACCCGCCGAACAGCATCGCCGCCGCGCCCAGGGGACCGATGAGCAACCGCGCGACGTCGACGACCGCCGTGTCGTTACCCGCGACGAGGCTGTTGTCCACGGCCGCGAGGACCGTCACCAGCACGAGCGCGTAGACGATCGTGACGATGACCACGCTCCCGATCACCGCGCGGGGGAGGTTCCGGCCAGGGTCCTTGATCTCCTCTCCCACCGAGGTGATCTGGACGAACCCGAGATAGGAGACGAAGATGAGACCCGTCACGGGTAGCAGGGGACCGTACCCGTCGGGTGCGATCGGCGTCAGCTTCGCCACGTCGGCCTGCATCGCGCCGAAGACGGTGAACACGGCGAGGATGCCCACCAGCGTGACGACGATCACGTTCTGCAGGCGACCGGTCTCCTTCGCGCCGACGTAGTTCACGAGGATGAACACGCCCGCGCCGGCGAGCGCGACTAGCTTCGGGCCGGACAGCGACAGCACGACGAGGTCGAGCGTCGGGAGCGCGACGCCGAGATAGGCGTCGAACATGGTCGCGATGTACTGGCCGAACCCGTACATGTAGAAGGCGCTCGCGAACGCCAGCCCCATCCAGTTGCCCCACCCGGCGATCGAGCCGAACAGCGGACCGAGCGCGTGGTTGATGTAGTAGTACGCCCCGCCGGACCGGGGCATGGCCGTCCCGAGTTCGCTCGCCGAGAAGGCAGTCAGTATGGCGATGCCGCCGCCGAGCAGGAAGGCGACCGCCGCGAGCGGTCCGGCCCGCTGGACGGCCGTGCCCGGAAGGATGAAGATGCCCGCGCCGATCATCGTCCCCACGCCGATCGTCAGCGCGGCGAGCGGACCGAGGTCCTTCGCGAGTTCCTGCTCGCCGTCGGTCATCCCGCGTCACCGCCGGCGAACCGCGGCTCACCCACCCCCGTCACCCCCCGGCAGAACGACGACCGGCAGATCACCCGCCGTGACCAGTTTGAGCGTACGGTTGCCGGTGATCAGGCGCGTCAGGAAGCCGCCCTCGCGTGGCTGGAACGCGACGGCGCTGGCGTCGAGGTCGGCCGCCGCCTCGAACACCGCGGCGACGACGTCGCGGGCGTAGCGCGTCTCGGTCGCCGCGTCGGGGAACTCCTCCTCGAAGGCCGCGTAGGCCGCTTCGGCGAGTTCCTCGCTCTGTTCCACGGGTATCTTGTCCGGAACGCCCTCCCCCTTCTCGACGACGTGGAGCACGGTCACGGCCGTCGGCGCGTAGGGCGCGAGCGCCCGCGCGGTCGCCCGGGCGTCGTCCTCGTTCGCGACGGGGACCAGCACGTGCGAGAGGAGGTCGGTCATCGTCGATCCCCCACCGTCGAGTCGTCGGTTCCGGTTCGTGCGTCCATGGACGAACGCACGGCCAGGCGGTGAATAATCCTTCGCCCTCGATGAAAACCGATTTGAGCGGCCGGGCGTTGGTTCGACCATGCGAGAGGGGTCCGAATGCGCGTAGTCGTCGTCGGCGCGGGCGAGGTCGGTTCGAGCATCGCCGAGAGCCTCAGCGTCACCCACGAGGTCGTCGTCGTCGACATCGATTCGGAGCGGGCGGACGCCCTCGCCTACGACATGGACGTGCTCTCGCTCGCGGGCGACGGAACCGACCTCGACGTCCTGGAGGAGGCGGGCATCGAGGAGGCGGACATCATCATCGCCAGCACGGACGACGACGAGACGAACATCGTCACCTGCGGGACGGCGAAGGCCGTCGGCGAGGCGTTCACCATCGCCCGGGTGAAGCGCCCGCAGTACCTCCGGACGTGGCAGCGCTCCGAGTACGCCTTCGGCATCGACTTCATGATCTGTACGGACCTGCTGACCGCGAACGCCATCGTCGGCATCATCGGCCTCCCGACGGCACAGGACGTGGACATGTTCTCGGGCGGGACCGTCCAGATGACCGAGTTCAAGGTGCCACCGAACAGCCCGGTCGCGGGGCGGACCGTCGCGGAGGCCGACGAGTTCGAACAGCTCACCTTCGCCGCCATCATCCGCGACGACGACATCCTCATCCCGAACGGTCAGACCCGCATCGAGAGCGAGGACGAGATCGTCGTGATCGGCCACCCGGAGAGCGCCCGCGCGTTCGGCGCGGCGATCGCCCCGAGTCAGAACGGACCGAACGACGTCGTCATCGTCGGCGGGAGCGAGATCGGCTACCAGGTCGCACAGCTCCTCGAGGAGCGCGAGTTCAACCCCCGCCTGATCGAGCGCGACGAGGAGCGCGCGCGCTGGCTCGCCGAACGGCTCCCGAAGACGCTCGTCCTCGGGAGCGACGCGACCGACCAGGACTTCCTCGAACGCGAGCGGATCGGCGACGCCGACGTGCTCGTGGCGACCCTGGAGAACGACCAGCAGAACCTCCTCGCGACGCTCCTCGCGAAGCGACTCGGCACCGAGCGCGCCGTCGCCGTGGTCGACACCGGCGACTTCGCCGACCTGTTCGAGGCCGTCGGGGTGGACGTCGCGGTCAGCCCGCGCGAGGTCACCGCCGAGGAGATCATCCGGTTCACCCGCTCGCGCCGCATGGAGAACATCTCCATGATCGAGGGCGACCGGGCGGAGGTCATCGAGGTCGAGGTCGCTCCCGACAGCGAACTCGCCGGGCGACCGATCCGCGAGGTCGTCACCCGCCTCCCGAACGTCGTCTTCGGGGCGATCACCCGCGACGGGGTGTTCATCACTCCGCGCGGCGACACGGTCATCGAGGTCGGTGACCACGTCGTCATGTTCGCCGAGACCGACTCGGTCGACGAGGTAACGAACGTGATATGATGCGGGTCCGCTGGCGCACGAGCGCCAGCTACCTCGGGACCGTCCTGACGGCGCTGACCGCCCCGCTCGCCCTCACCGCCGGCGTCTCGCTCGCCTACGGCGAGTCTCCGGTGCCGCTCCTCGCGCCGGCGGGCCTCTCGCTCGCGCTCGGCCTCGCGCTCGGGCGGTTCGAGCGCGGGTCGCTCGGCCCGCGGGAGACGTATCTGATGGTGTCGGCCGCGTGGTTCGCCGTGGCCGCCGTCGGCGCGCTCCCCTTCCTCCTCGCCGGGACGGGCGTCTTCGCCGATCCGGTGAACGCGCTGTTCGAGTCGATGAGCGGCATCACGACGACCGGCGCGACGGTCCTCGAGTCCTTCGACGTTCACGACCGCGGCGTCATGATGTGGCGGCAGGTCCTCCAGTGGCTCGGCGGCCTCGGCATCCTCATCCTCGTCGTCGCGCTCTTCTCCCAGCTCTCGGTCGGCGGCGCGAAGCTGATGGAGACGGAGACGCAGACGACGGACGTGGCGAAGCTCGCCCCGCGCATGACCCAGACCGCGCGGCTCATCGGCGGGCTGTACGCCGTACTGACCGTCGCGTTGACGCTCCTGTTGTTCGCCATGAACGTCGTCGGCATCGCCCCCGCGATGACGCCGTACAACGCCGTCGCTCACGCCCTGACGACCGTCTCGACCGCCGGGTTCTCTCCCGAACCCGACAGCGTGGGGGCGTTCACGCCCGCGGTGCAGTGGGTCATCGCCGCGTTCATGCTCATCGGCGCGACGAACTTCGTGCTCCTGTATCACCTGCTGCGGGGCGACGTCGACCGGCTCCTCCGGAGCGAGGAGCTCCGGGCCTACCTCGGCGTCCTCGCCGTCGGTACCGTCCTCGTCGCCGCCTTCCTCGCGCTCGACGGGACGTACGACGGGGACTGGGAGACGGTGCGACACGCCGCGTTCCAGGTCGTCTCCATCGTGACGACGACCGGCTACGCCTCCAGCGACTTCGACGCGTGGTCGGTCGGCGCGCGCCACCTGCTCTTTCTCGGCATGTTCATCGGCGGGATGGCCGGGAGCACCACCTGCTCGATCAAGACGTTCCGGTGGCTCGTCGCGGCGAAGGCGTTCCGGCGGAACCTGCTGCTCGCCGTCCACCCCGACGCGGTTCGTCCCGTCCGCCTCGGATCGGCGATCGTCGACGAGCGGGCGATCCGCGACGTCATCGCGTACGTCCTGCTCAGTCTCGTGATCTTCGGCCTGCTGACGGTGTTCATGGTCGTCGACGTCTCGCGGGCGTCGGTCGCCCTCGGGGAGTTCGAGGTCATGGGGGCGGCCGCGTCGACGTTCCTCAACATCGGTCCGGCGTTCGGCCCGGCCGGACCCTACGGGACCTACAACGTCTTCCCGAGAACGACGAAGGTGGCGATGATCCTCATGATGTGGATCGGACGCATCGAGATCATCCCCGTGTTACTGCTGCTCACGCCATCGTTCTGGCGTTCGTAGAGCGGTGGATTGATACTCGCGCCCCGGACAGGCTTTCGTGTGAATTTCACGCGACGCGTCTCGACCGGGAGCCGGATCCGCGTCGAGTGGCGTGCGAGCGTCAGCCTCGTCGGGACGGTCCTCCGCTATCTCTCTGCGGCGCTCCTCTTCCCGCTGGCCGTCGCCGTCTACTACGGGGAGGACGTCTGGGTGTTCGTCGCCACCCTCATCATCACCGTCGTCGCGGGTACGCTCCTCGAACGGCTCGACCCCGCCCCGGACCTCGGTCCCCGCGAGGGGTTCCTGATGGTGGCGCTGACGTGGCTCGCGGTGGCGGGCGTCGGCACGCTCCCGTACCTGCTCGCGGGCGCGGGAAGCGAGTCGACGCTTCGCTTCCCGACGAACGCGCTCTTCGAGTCGATGAGCGGCTTCACGACCACCGGCGCGACGGTGATGGGGGACATCTCCTTCGACACCCACTCGCGGGCGCTCATGATGTGGCGACAGCTCACCCAGTGGCTCGGCGGGATGGGCATCGTCGTCCTCGCGGTCGCCATCCTGCCGGAACTCTCCGTCGGCGGCGCGCAGTTGATCGACGCCGAGGCACCCGGCCCCGGCATCGAGAAGCTCACCCCGCGGATCGCGGAGACGGCGCGCGTGCTCTGGCTCGCGTACCTCGGACTGACGGCGCTCGAGGTCCTCCTGCTCTACGCGCTCCACCTCGGCGGGTTCGCGCCGAACATGACGTTCTACAACGCGGTCGCCCACGGACTGACGACGATGCCGACCGGCGGGTTCTCGCCCGAGGCGCGCTCCATCGAGGCGTTCTCGGCGGCCGTCCAGTGGGTGATAATCCCGTTCATGATCGCCGCGGGGGTGAACTTCGCGCTCGTCTGGCAGGTCGTCGACGGCAAGCCGCGACGGCTGTTCCGCGACAGCGAGTTCCGCTTCTACCTCGGGCTCCTCGGCGCACTGAGCGCCCTCGGTGCCGTCCTGCTGTTCGCCGGCACCGGGCTCGCGACCGGCGGCGTCACCGTCGGGGCGGAGTACCTCGCGGTCGCGCGCGATACCATACCCGGGGACGTCGAGCGGTCGCTCCGGGAGTCGACCTTCCAGTTCGTCTCGATCATGACGACGACCGGCTACGCGAGCATGGACTTCAACGCGTGGAGCGACTCGACGAAGTACCTCCTGCTCGTGGCGATGCTCATCGGCGGCTCGGCGGGATCGACCGGCGGCGCGATCAAGGTCGTCCGCTGGCTGGTGATCCTGAAGACCGTCCGACGCGAACTGTTCACGACGGTCCACCCCGAGGCCGTCCGGCCCGTCCGCCTCGGCGGGAACGTCCTCGACGAGCGCACCATCCGGGGCATCTTCGCCTTCACGCTGCTCTACGTCACGCTCTTCTTCGTGAGCGTCGTCGTCCTGCTCGTTGACGCACAGCGGATCGGCTACGCGCTGTCGGCGTTCGAGGCGATGAGCGCCGTCGGCGCGACGCTCGGCAACGTCGGGCCGGGATTCGGTAGCCTCGGTCCCATGCAGAGCTACCTCGAGTTCTCCGGCTTCTCGAAGCTCTACATGGTCTTTCTGATGTGGGTCGGTCGCCTCGAGATCATCCCCGTGCTGGTGCTGCTGACCCGCGCGTACTGGCGGTCCTGAGATCCGCCGCCGACGCACCGCCCGCCGGAACGGTGGGCAACGAGATTATGCCGGCCGCCGTCCCTGAGACACGGCGGGGAGGACGGCGAGATGAGCGACGACGAGCGGTCGACGGGGGGGAGGCCGGACCGGAGAGGTGCCGGGATCGCCCTCGAGGAGCACCGACGGCAGATCGAGTACCAGGTGGACCGCTCCGATAGTCTCGTCCGGACCGCGCTCACCCTCGCACAGCTGACCGGGGTGTTGCTCGGCGGCGTCGTCGCGTTCTCCCGCGTCCCCGGTATCGTCGTGACCTCGCGGTTGTACGCCGGACTGGGCCTCTCGCTTCTGTTCTCCTCGTTCTTCATCTTCATCTTCACGAGCAACAGCGGCGGGTTCCTGGCGCTGCGAACGCTCAAGACGGTGCGGGCGGTGCCGAACGAGACGCCCGGTCGGCCGAGAAGCGCCCGGGTGGAGCGGACGCTCCTGTCGTCGTACCGCGAGGCGGTCGACCGCAACGAGATCACCATCCGACAGATGTACGGGCTCGTGATGATCGCCCAGACGTTCCTGTTCTCCGGACTGGTGTTTCTCTACCTCAGCGTCATCCTCGACGGGACGGACGGCTTCGTCGAGGCGCTCGTCCTCACGGGCGCGCTGTCCGTGGCGTTCTTCGCCGCGGGGTCGCGGATGTGGCGGTGAGCGGGCGTCATACGGACTGCTGTAACTGTTTACCGCTTCGGCCGCCCGAAAGCGGGCGGTCGCTGCGTACATGACTTACAGCGGTCCGTATCAGGGGTTGAGCCCCTTGATCGCCGACCGCAGGAACACGAGCACCGGGATGATCTCCAGCCGGCCGATCCACATGTTGAGGACGAACATCGCCTCGGCGAACGGGTTCATCGACGGGCCGGTGATGCCCGTCGAGAGGCCGACGTTGCCCTGCGCGCTCGCCACCTCGAACAGCGCGTCGGCGTAGCCGAACCCCGGGCCGACGGCGTTGACGAGCACGAGGCTCGAGGCGATGAGCAGGATGACCCACAGCAGGCTGACGATGGCCGCCTCGGAGAACTCCCGCTCCATCTCGGTGCGGGAGAGCGTCCGGTCGCCGATCCGCGCCGTCACGACGGCGTTGGCGGGGAGGAACACCCGCGAGAACTGCCACACGATGCCCCGCGAGACGGTGTACCCGCGGATGATCTTGATGCCGCCGACGGTCGACCCCGCCGCGCCGCCGAGGACCATCGCCGTCGAGAGGATGAGCTTCCCGCCCGCGTTCCAGTCCCCGATGGGCGAGGACTGAAACCCCGTGCAGCTGAGCGCCGAGACGAACTGGAAGGCGGCGTCGCGGACGGCGTCGAGTTGCGCGGTCGAGAGACCGCCCGCCTGCAGCGGGAGGACGCCGAGCGCGGGGGCGACCGCGCCGTACCCCCCGCCGGGGAGACCGACCAGCAGCAACTGCGCGGAGAGGCCGACGACGCCGAGGGCGTAGAGGATGAACAGCCAGCGCGTCTGGAGGTCCGCGAACAGCTCCCCGGGGTCGCGGTCGCGCAGCACGAGGTAGTGGATCGGAAACGCGATCGCACCCAGCGTCATGATCGGCAGGAGGACGAACTCGATCAGCGGCGAGTTGTACGTCTCGATGGAGTTGTCCGTCACGGAGAACCCCCCGGTCGAGAGCCCCGTCATGGCGTGGTTGAGCGCCTGCCAGAACGCCTCGAACGTCGAGAGTTCCCGGGCGTACGGGCTCGTGCTCGTCAGGATGGCGACGAACAGCAGCGCGACCGCGATCACCGTGTAGAGCAGGAAGATCTTCCAGACGGTCCGCACGGTCGAGATGACGCTCGGGTGGATCTTCTCCTCTCGCGCCTCGCTCCGGTAGAGCGTGTAGCTCCCGCTCCCGGGGCGGGCGAGGATCGAGACGGTGAGGACGATGACCCCCACGCCGCCGACCCACTGCATGAGCGAGCGCCACCACTGGACGGCGCGTGGAAGCGACGGCTCGTGGACGGCCATCGTCAGCCCGCTCCCGGTCCACCCGCTCATCGACTCGAAGAGCGCGTGCAGCGGGTTCCGGAAGACGAACAGGCTCGACCGGCCGTAGTCCGCCCCCGCGGGAACGTACCGCGCGGCGAGATCGGGGGGGACGAGGTGCGCGCTGAACAGGAGCGGGAGCGCGCCGAAGACGGCGACGGAGAACCAGCCGGCGGCGGCGATGACCATCCCGTGTTTCGTCCGCGGGGCGGGGGCGTCGGCGAACCGGGTGCGGGCGGCGTAGCCGACGCCGGCGGTCAGGCCACCCGCCGCGAGGAACGCGAGCGCGACGTACCACTCGCGGAAGGCGAGCGCGACGAGCGTGGTGACGGTCATGAGCGCCGCCTCCATGAGCAACAGCGCGCCGACGTCGCGGAGGATGACGGCGAGGTCCGCGGGCGTGCCGCGAACGGACTGGCGACTCGGCATCGGTCACTCCGTGTCCGGCGTCGTCGCGTCCGCGTGATCCTCGTAGTGGCCGAAGATGTCGGTCACCTCCGGGGTCGCCCCCTCGCCGGAGTAGACCGTCAGCAGGTCGCCGGGTTCGATGACGGTGTTCCCGCGGGGGGTGATGGGGTTTTCCTCCCCGTTGCGCTCGACGGCGACGACGAGCATGTCCTCGTGGAGGAGACCGCCCTCGTCGGCCTCCAGGAGCGTCTTTCCGGCGATGTCCGCGTTCTCGCCGACGCGGATCTCGAACACCTCGGCCGTCTCCCCGACGTGCATGTAGTCGACGATGGTGGGGCGTTTCACCGCCCGGTAGAGGTACTCCGCGATGAGGCGCTGGGGGTTCTCCATCGTGTTGACGCCGATCTGCTCGAAGATCCCCATGTGATTCGGGTTGTGGACCACGGAGACGATGTCCGGCACGTCGAGTTCCTGGGCGAGCAGGCAGACCATGATGTTGGTGGCGTCCTGGTCGGTCGTGGAGATGAGCGCGTCCGCGCGGTCGGTGCCCGCGTCGAGGAGCGTCTCCTTCACCGTCGCGTCGTCGTTGATGACGAGGCAGTCGAAGTCGGCGGCCGTGCGCTCTGCCTTGCGCGAGTCGATCTCGATGACGACCACCTCGTTACCGCCGCTGGTGGCGATCTCGATGAGCGGGGTGCCGATGTCTCCCGCCCCGACGATGACGATGTACATCTGCCCCGGACTTCACCCGACGGTCTTGAAACGTTGTCGTTACGACGTCAGACGCGGACGACGCGCAGTTCGTACCCCTCGCCGTGGCCGTAGACCCGCCGGAAGAGCCCCTCGACGAAGTCCGCGGCGTGTTTCGGGTCGGCGATCGCCGAGAGGTAGACGACGCCCTCCGGGGCCTTCCGCGTCTCGGGCTGGGCGACCTTGAAGACGTGGAAGTCCGCGAGCAGCGCGTTCAGGCGCTCGCGCTCGTCGGGATCGCACTCGATGCGGAGGGTTCGGTCGGCGTACCGGACGGTCGCGCGGTCGGTCTCGAGGACCGCCCCCTCGCTGTCGCGGGTTCGGTGGGCGGCGATGGCGTCGACGACGAGCCCGAGGCGCTCCCGGGGTTCGTCCGCCTCGAATCGGGTCATGACGGAGGTACGGACGAGGGGGACTTAAGCGGCCCCCGAGGACGCCGCCGGCGCGGAGGACGCGCCGGCACCCGGCGAGCATCCCGTCTGCGTCCGCGGGACGTGGAGGAACGACGCGAGCGCGAACGCGCCGTCGTAGGTGGCGACCGTCCGGGGATCGGTCATCGGCGGAAACGCGGCCGGTTCCTACAAACCTTTTATGCCGGGCCGTGAGGGGCCGGTATGAGCAACCCGCGCATCCTGTTGCTCGGTCCGCCGGGCGCAGGCAAGGGAACGCAGAGCAAGAACGTCGTCGAGGAGTACGGCGTCGAACACATCACGACGGGCGACGCCCTCCGCGCGAACAAGGACATGGAGACCGACTACGGAAAGCCCCGTGAGTACATGGACAGGGGCGACCTCGTGCCGGACCCCGTCGTCAACGAGATCGTCGTCACCGCCCTGGAGGACGCGGACGAGGGGTTCGTCCTCGACGGCTACCCGCGCAACCTGTCGCAGGCGGAGTTCCTCGACGAGCACGCGACGATCGACGTCGTCCCGCTGCTCGACGTGGGCCGCGAGGAGCTGATCAGGCGGCTCACCGGCCGCCGCGTCTGCCCGGAGTGCGGCGCGACCTACCACGTCGAGTTCAACCCGCCGGAGACGGAGGGCGTCTGCGACGAGTGCGGGAGCGACTTGGTCCAGCGCGACGACGACACCGAGGAGACGGTGCGCGAGCGACTCACCGTCTACGAGGAGAACACGAAGCCGCTCGTCGAGTTCTACGAGGAGCGCGGCCTGCTGGCGCGCGTCGACGGCGAGGGGACGCCGGACGAGGTCTGGCAGGACCTCCGGCAGACCGTCGAGGAGGCGACGTCGAGCGACGAGTAGCCGGGAAACGGGGGCGAGGCGATCGACCGACGACCGGACGGACCGCGGACGGCCGCCCCCTCCCCGCGACCCGCACCGCGGGTCCACAGGGTTGATATTCCGGCCTCGCTAACCCCCCGATAATGGCACGGGTAGCTACGAAGGTCGAGGACCTCGTCCGCGAGGACCCCGCGATGGACGAGGCCCTCCGGGTCGTGCTCGACCGCGCCGAGGGCGGCACAGTCGAGTGGGCCGACGTGAACGACGAACTCACCAGCGGCCAGTGGGGTCGGCTCATCGAGAAGGGAGTCCTGAAGAGCGCGAGCGGCGACGGCTTCGCCATCCAGGACCGCGACGCGATCGAGGTGGCGCTCGACGACGACGACGTGAAGCAGGCGAAGACCGCGGCCGACGACGAGGAGACCGGCTGGACCGCCTACGACAAGGCCGCCGCCGTGGGCGCGCTCGGCATGTTCCTCGGGTACTCCATCGGGTCGGTCCGCAACGCGATCGGCCAGACGCTCGACCTCGTCCTCGGACCGCTCAACGAGGCGCTCCCGTTCTACGCCGTCGTGCTCGTCCTCGCGATGGTGACGGGGCTGTACTCGACGCTCCTGCAGGCGAACCTGATGAACACCGAGAAGATGGGCGAGTACCAGGCCAAGGCGAAGGACATCCAGAAGCGGCTCAAGGACGCGAAGGCGCGCGACGACGACGCGGCCGTCGAGCGTATCCAGAAGGAGCAGATGGAGGCGATGGGCGACCAGATGGGCATGATGAAGGAGCAGTTCCGCCCGATGGTGTGGATCATGCTGCTCACCATCCCCGTCTTCCTCTGGCTCTACTGGATGATCCTGGAGAACGGGGGGACCCTCGGCACGGTGACCATGCCCCTCTTCGGCGAGGTAGCGTGGAACAGGACCGCGTTCGTCATGCCGGCGTGGATCGTCTGGTACTTCGTCTGCTCGCTCGGGTTCACGCAGGTAATCCGCAAGGCGTTAAACATCAGCACGACGCCGTCGACGTCGTAAGACAACCTCTTTTACCCCGTGCCCCGGAGAGGGGACATGTTGATCACCGTCTCCGGACCGGCCGGCAGCGGCAAGAGCACGGCGGCCGCCGCCCTCGCCGAGGTGCTCGGTTACGAGCACGTGAGCGGCGGCGACATCTTCCGATCGGTGGCTGCAGAGCGCGACCTCACCCCCCTCGAACTGAACCGGCTCGCGGAGGAGGACGACGCCATCGACCGCGACCTCGACCGTCGCCAGCGGGAGATCGCCCGCGAGCGCGACGGCCTCGTGCTCGAATCGCGCCTCGCCGGGTGGATGGCGGGGGACTACGCCGACCTCCGCCTCTGGCTCGACGCGCCGCCCGCCGTGCGCGCCGCCCGAATCGCCGAGCGCGAGGAGAAGTCGATCGACCTCGCTCGGCGGGAGACGGAGGCCCGCGCCGAGAGCGAGGCGCTCCGCTACCGCGAGTACTACGGCATCGACATCCGGGACCGCTCCATCTACGACCTCGCGCTCAACACCGCCCGACTCGACCCCGACGGCGTCGTGGGGGTCATCGCGGCGTTCGTCGAGGTCTACGACCCCGAGCACGACGAGGGGAAGGCCCCGATCGAGGGCGTCCGCTACCAGTTCTGAGGTGACGTGACCGTGCGCGGATCCCCCGACGACCGCTCGCTCGACGACCTCCTGACTTTCGGCGTGGTCAACCTCGACAAGCCCCCCGGCCCGTCCTCCCACCAGGTCGCGGGCTGGCTCCGCGACCTCGTCGGCGTCGACCGCGCCGCCCACGCGGGGACGCTCGACCCCAAGGTGACCGGCTGTCTCCCCGTCATGCTCGGCGACGCGACGCGGATGGCGCAGGTCTTCGACGACAGCGTGAAGGGATACGTCGCGGTGCTCGAACTCCACCGCACCGCGCCGGCCGACTTCGAGGCCGTCGTCGCCGAGTTCGAGGGGGAGATCTACCAGAAGCCGCCGCGGAAGAGCGCCGTCCGCAGGCGGCTGCGCACCCGGACCGTCCACGAGCTTACGGTCCTCGAACGCGAGGACCGCCGCGCGCTCCTGCGCGTCGAGTGCGCGTCCGGGACCTACGTCAGGAAGCTCTGTCACGACATCGGCCTCGCGCTCGGGACGGGCGCGCACATGGGCGACCTGCGTCGCGTCCGGACCGGCCCGTTCGACGACACCGACCTCGCGACGATGCACGACGTGACCGACGCACTCGCGTTCGCCGACGACGGCGACGAGTCGCTCCTGCGCGAGTGCGTCCGACCCGCGGAGCGCGCGCTCGTCCACCTCCCCCGCGTCACCGTCGCCGAGAGCGCCGCGGAGCAGGTCGCCCACGGCGCACCGGTGTACGCGCCGGGCGTTCTCAACGCCGAGGACGCCGACGAGGATGCCCTCGTCGCCTGCTACACGCCCGACGCCGCGGCGGTCTGTCTGGGACGGCTCGTCGGCGACCCCGCGTCGGACGCGGGGACCGTCGTCGAACTGGAGCGCGTGCTGGTCTAGCCGTCCCGCCACGGGACGCGCTCGGACCGCTCCACGACCGCGACCTCCCCGTCGACGTACTGGGGGTACGGGAGTTCCACGTCCTCCTCGTCGCACCGTTCCTTCACCGCCTGCGCGAACGCGGAGCGGATGTCGAGGTACCGCCGGCGCGAGGGGCTTCGGATCCAGACGAACGTCTCCAGTCCGACGTACCGGTCGGCGAGTTCGTCCACGTAGACTGCCGGTTCGGGTACGTCGAGGATCTCGTCCATCCGCTCGGCCTCCTCCAGGACGATCCGCCGCGCGGTGTCGATGTCGTCGTCGTACCCGATGGTGATCGGGAGGTCGATGCGCAGTCGCGGCTTCGTGACGTAGTTGGTGACCTCGGCGTTGATCAGCGTGGAGTTGGGGACCGTGACCACCTGGTTGTCGAACGTCCGGATGCGCGTCATCCGGAAGCTGATGTCCTCGATGACGCCCTCGCGCTCGTTCCACGCGATCCAGTCGCCGATGTTGAACTTCGGATCCGAGATCATGAACAGGCCACCCACGATGTTCGAGATGATGTCGCGAGAGGCAAACCCGACCGCGAGGGTGAGCGCCGCCGCCATCGTGGCCGTCGCGGACACGAGGTTCCCGAAGCCCGCGACCGCGAACGCCACCCCGACGGCGACGACGAGGACGCTACCCCGGACCGCCTTCATCGTCGGCCGGGCGATCGTCGGCTCGGCGTGACGGGCGTCGACCACTCGCTGTGCGAGCGGGACGACCAGCCATCGGCCGACGAGTGCCAGCGCGACGAACACGACCGTGAACACCACGAGCTGCGCGAGAAATTCGAGCAACTGCGCGGCCGACTCCGCGGCGAGGTTCTCCAACCGACCGAGTTCGCCGGAGAGTTGCACGGAGGTCATACGCATGACGACCCCACTCGGCCGCGGGCGATAAGACCGCGGAACGAACCGATCTCGTGACCGTCATCGTCGGCGACGGGCCGCGTTCGGGATCGCTCGCCCCGGTCGCCGCTCGGCCGATCGCGCCGCGAGTGCGACCGTCCCGCGACGGGAGGGAAACGAAGTGCTTAACCCGGGGACTGCCATCTCTCGAAACGCGGACGCGGGACCGTGGGGTAGCCTGGTATCCTCGGCGCATGGGGTGCGTCGGACCTGAGTTCGAATCTCAGCGGTCCCACTGATTCTCTCGGCGCTGCCTGCCAGCGCCGAGTGTAGCGGTTACGAGCGCGCGGATTCGAGCAGACGAGTCGCAGCCCGCGCAGCGAGCGAGCAGGACCGTCTCGACGAGTTCGAATCTCAGCGGTCCCATGAGAAATTATATGCGCCGGCAACATCGGGCGGGAGAGCCCTCTGAAACCGCCGGGGTCGGTAGTCGAGGGTGGGCCTGATGGCGGGTCGTCTGTCGTTCGTCAGAGCCTCGGCGCTCTACGGTCCGGTGATGGGCGTCCGGACGCTCCATCCGGCGTCCGGCGCGACTGACGCGGAGGTCCGACGGGCCGTCGAGGGCGTCGGCGCAGGGCCTCGGGCTGGCCCCCGGTGACGAGCTGGTGATCGGCCACCACGCCGAGACGGGGGGCCCTTCTGCTCATCCCGGGCGAGATGTTCAGCGGGTGGTGACGCTGCTGGCTGGCTCGGTCGCTAGTCCGGCGGCGCTCACGCCTTCTCGTACGTTTCGACGGTCAGACCGGGAATCCGCTCGAAGTGTTTGACGTTGGCCGTGAGCACGGGTTCGCTCCGGACGACGCCCATCGCCCCGATGATCGCGTCCATCGGGCCGATCTCTCCTCCGCCGGCCGCGAGATCGCCGTGGATGCGCCCGGCTTTCCGCATCACCGTCGCGTCCGCCGGGACCGTCGGATAGGACTCGATCACGGCCTCGATGGCGGCCCGTCGTCCATCGGGGTCGTTGACCCGACTGATGCTGTGATAGAGTTCGAACAGCGCTGGAGTCGGGACGAACAGTACCCGCTCGTCGGCCTCGAGCGCGTCGAGTGTCGCGGTCGCCCCCGCGTGATCGAGCATCACGTCGATGATGAAATCCGTGTCGAGGAGCATCCCTCGACGGTCACTCCGTCTCCGTGGCCGACTCTCGCGCCTGCTCGATACGCTCGACGAGGTCGTCGAGATCGCGGTTACCCCGCTGCTCGGCTGCCGCGATTGCCTCGCGCATCGTCTCGCCCTCCGCCTCGGTGAGAATGCCCGACAGCTCTCGAAGCGAGCGCCCCCCGACGAGGCGGTCGAGGGTCTCCCCGACGCTCTCGTGCTCCTGCTGGTGAGCCTTGATACGCTCGTACACCCGGTTCGGGACGCGGATCGTCTTGCTCATACCTCGCCCTTCGCATCACACCTGTAACAGGCTTTCGGCGCGGTGATAGAAGTGGTCAGTCGCGGCCTAGCGGTGTCAGCGTCGTCCGCTCCTCGGCGACCTGGAGACGGCGCGCCCGTTGTTCGGCGACGCGGCGCATCTCCTCGGGATTCCGGTGGTAGTACGCCAGCGCCGCGTACACGTCCGCAAGGTCGAGATTGTGCCGGTCGGCGACCGTCTCCGGGCGGAGGCCGCGCTCCTCGACGCGGCTGTGGACGTACTGCACCGTGATGCGACTCCCCTCGATGTGGGGTTTGTCGTGGATGTCGGACTCCTCGCCCGGCACGATGCCGCCCACCTCGACGGTGCTCATACGTGTGATACGGGCAGTACGGGAGATAACGGTTGGGCCAGTCCGCGCTCGACGGTTCGTCCGGGAGTAACTTCCGGTCGACTCGCGGAAGTACTTGTAGACGAAGTAGAGCAGGTTCGCGAGGCCGGAGTTCCATAGCCACTGATGAGTTCCCGACTTCGACCTGTGCGTCCTGAATCTGCTGCTGTAGGTCAGTCGAACTCACGAGTCTGCCCGTCACGACAGCCGTAGCGTCTAGAGAAACCCCCTAGGTTAGGTGTTTTCTGAACGCAGATCAAGTGGGAGCCACCGCGATACGTGATGACTGTTATCCCGGTGGAGGACTAACCGCGGGCATGTCGCGATACGAGGCTTCCTTCGAGATAGACTCGAAAACGGATTCGTACGCCGCTCGGCGCATCCTGGAGCGAGCCTACGACACGATTCGAGAGGAGTCACGAAGCGTCCGGGAGGGCTCGGACGACGCGAGCGAACTGCTTCAGGGGTTCAGAACGCTTCGAGACGCAGCGAAGCATCCGACGACGGGCAGACTGACGATCATCTACGAGCAACATGACGACGAATTCGACGACTGAGGTCGCGAAACGCCCGTCGGGGATTCCGGCGAACGCGGGGGAGGAGACGCGGGGGAGAGATCCGGTGCCAGTTCGTCACGCGATCGCGTTTCCGTCCCTACAAGTGTCTACACGGGAATGAGCTACCATGGTAGACCTGATCTCCGTCGGCGGACTGCTCCTCGCGTTCTTCCTCGTCTTCATGAACGGGGTGTTCGTGGCTGCGGAGTTCGCGTTCGTCAAGGTCCGGCCGACCCAGGTGAACGCGCTCGTCGAGCGGGGCAAGCCCGGTGCGACCCTGGTGCAGGACGCCCTCCGGAACCTGGACGACTATCTCGCGGTCAGCCAACTGGGGATCACGCTCTCCTCGCTGGGCCTCGGATGGATCGGCGAACCGGCCGTGGCGGCGATCATCGAACCCGTCCTCGGTCAGGTACTTCCCGGCGGGGCGATTCACCTCGTCGCGTTCGCGCTCGGGTTCGGCTTCATCACGTTCCTCCACGTCGTGTTCGGCGAACTCGCGCCGAAGACGTTCGCCATCCAGGAGGCCGAGCGGATCGCGCTCCTCGTGGCCCCGCTCATGAAGTTCTTCTACTACGCGTTCATGCCCGGCATCATCGTCTTCAACGGTACCGCCAACTACTTCACTCGCCTCGTCGGCGTCTCGCCGGCGTCCGAGAGCGAGGAGACCCACACCGAAGAGGAGATCCGGATGATCCTCACCCGCTCGGAGGAGACGGGACACATCGACCTCGACGAGGTCGAGATGATCGAGAGCGTCTTCGAACTCGGGGATACGGTCGCCCGCGAGGTCATGGTCCCGCGCCCGGACGTGGAGACCGTGCCCGCCTCGATGCCGCTCTCGGAGCTGCGGTCCGTCGCCGCCGACGGGACCTACACGCGCTACCTCGTGCTCGAGGAAGACGGGGAGCGACCGGTCGGGTTCGTCCACGCCAAGGACGTCCTGCGAGCGATCGAGACGGCGGCGGATCGCGACGACTCGCTCACCGCTGGCGAACTCGCCCGAGAGGTGCTCGTCGTCCCGGAGACGCGACGGATCGACGAGATCCTCGCCGAGTTTCAGACGTACGGAGGGGGACAGATGGCCGTCGTGATCGACGAGTGGGGAGTCTTCGAGGGGATCGTGACCATCGAGGACATCCTGGAGGAGATCGTCGGCGACATCCAGGACGAGTTCGACACGGCGGCCCAGGAACCCTCCATCGAGGAGCGGAACGACGGGACGTACGTCGTCGACGGTGGCGTTCCGATCCAGAAGGTGAACGATCGACTGGACGCCGGATTCGAGAGCGAGGACGTCGAGACGATCGGAGGGTTCGTGTTCAGTCACCTCGGGAGAGTCCCTGAAGTCGGCGATCAGATCGAACAGAAGGGGTACACCCTCGAAGTCGAGGCCGTCGAAGACGCTCGAATCGAACGCCTCGTGATCCGACAGGCGCAGTCAGTGCGGGAGACGAGCGACGAGTAGGTCGAACAGCGATGCGGCGAACCGCAGCTACTCCGGAGCTTACCTCCTCCGCCTCCCTGGACACGTCGAGTGCTGACGGTCCACCGGTACGGATACGAGCCTTTTTTCCCCCGCTGTAACGTCTGTTCTGTGTGTCCTTCTGTCTGCCCGCTCTACTCGCCCAGAGTGCCGCTCCGTCCACGGTGACGGGGGATATGCTCGTCGTATTCGCGCTCATCCTCCTCGCGCTCGTTCTCTTCGCGACCGAGCGGTTCCCGATCGACGTCACCGCCATCCTGGTGATGGTCCTGTTGATGGTGCTCGAACCGTGGACGCAGATCTCCGCGCGCGAGGGCATCTCCGGCTTCGCCAGCCCTGCGACCATCACCGTGCTGGCGATGCTCATCCTGAGTACCGGCGTCAATCGGACCGGTATCGTCCAACTGCTCGGTCGGAAGATGGCCGCGTTCGCGGGGAACGACCGGCGCAAGCAACTCGCCGCGACGATCGGCGTCACCGGTCCGGTCTCGGGGGTCATCAACAACACGCCGGTCGTGGCGATACTGGTCCCCGTCATCGCCGATCTCGCACACGAGGGGAGGACCTCGCCGTCGAAGCTGCTCATGCCGCTGTCGTTCGCCTCGATGCTCGGCGGGACGCTGACGCTCATCGGCACGTCGACGAACATTCTCGCGAGCGATATCACGGCCCGGCTCGGTGCGGAGTCCCCCGGTCTCGGGCTGCACGCGTTCGGGATGTTCGAGTTCACCAAGCTCGGCGTCGTCGTCTTCGCGGTCGGGTCAGTCTATCTCGTGACGGTCGGCGTTCGGTTGCTCCCCGAGCGGGTTCCCGCCGAGGAGGACCTCGTCGAGGAGTACGCCCTCCAGGAGTACCTCACGGACGTCGTCGTTCCCGCGAACTCGTCGCTGATCGGGCAGACCGTCGGAGAGGCGCTCGGAGGGGACGAACTCGACATCGACGTGTTACAACTGATCCGATACGGGGAGCGGTTCGACGAGCCGCTCGCTCGCAAGGAGATCCACGAGCGCGACACGCTCCGGCTCCGGACGAACCGGGGGACGCTCGAGCGCATCATGGACGCGGAGGGCCTCGCGCTGGCCGGCGGACCTCGGACCGAGGACGACCTGCATCCCGACGATGGCGACCCCGTCCTCGTCGAGGTGGTCGTTCCGTCGGGATCGTTCCTCGTCGGCGAAACCCTGGCGAGTTCGACGTTCCGACAGCGCTACTCCGCGAACGTCCTCGCCTTTCGAACCCGCGGTGACGTGGTCCGCGACCGATTCGAGGACATCCGTATTCGCGTCGGCGACACCCTTCTCGTGCAGGCACCGCCGGACAGCCTCACCCGTCTCGTCCGGAACGAGGACTTCATCGTCGCCCACGAGTTCGACGAGGTGACCTACCGGACCGAGAAGATCCCGTTCGCGGTCGCTATCATCGCCGGCGTCGTCGCACTGCCGGCGCTGAACGTCCTCCCGATCGTCGTCTCGGCGCTAGCGGGGGTGGTAGCGATGGTCTTCACCGGCGTCCTCAGACCGACCGAACTCTACTCGTCCGTCGAGTGGAACGTGATCTTCCTCCTGGCGGGGGTGATTCCGCTCGGGATCGCCCTGCAGCAGACGGGGGCGGCCGCGCTTCTGGGGGACGCCGTCGCGTCGACGGCGACGTTCCTGCCGGCGATCGGCGTCCTGTGGGTGTTCTACCTCGCGACCGGCCTGTTGACGAGCGTCATCAGCAACAACGCGAGCGTCGTCCTCATGATCCCCGTCGCCGCCAGCGCCGCTCAGTCGATCGGAGCGAACGCGTTCGCGTTCGTGTTGGCCGTGACGTTCGCGGCCTCGACGGCGTTCATGACCCCCGTGGGGTACCAGACGAACCTGTTCGTCTACGGCCCCGGCGGCTACCGGTTCTCCGACTTCCTCCGCGTCGGAGCGCCGTTGCAGTTGCTCCTGTCGGTCGTCACCGTCCTCGGGATCGCGTTCTTCTGGGGCGTCCGCGCGTAACTCGCGGCGCTCACGCTCGGCGTGGCCCTCGCTCGGAGGTGAGTCCAAAAAACGAAGCGAACCGCCGTCACCGCGCGGTGACCGGTCGCGTCTCAGGCGCGGACGACGTTCGTCGCGCGCGGGCCCTTGGGGGCCTGTTCGATGTCGAACTCGATGTCCGTTCCCTCTTCGAGGTCAGCGCCGCCAACGTCCTCCATGTGGAAGAACACGTCGTCGTCCGCATCCTCGGTGGAAATGAAACCGTAACCGCCTGTGTGATTGAAGAAATCAACCGTACCGTTTGCCATTACGAACAGACGTAGCCCCCGCCGACGGATAACGGTTCTGCGGCTCGCGGTACCACGACCCACCGCTGTCGATATCTCCCCGCCACGACCGGCAGGGCGTCTCCCGGGCGAAGCCCGCCCGGCGTGGGAAGGTGCGTTTCGTGGCCGACGCGTGGAGTGCACGCCCCCCTTATGA
Organism: Halomarina halobia; assembly: GCF_029338575.1. Classification (GTDB taxonomy): domain Archaea; phylum Halobacteriota; class Halobacteria; order Halobacteriales; family Haloarculaceae; genus Halomarina; species Halomarina halobia. The sequence goes on along the minus strand of NZ_CP119992.1, from coordinate 308,355 downwards.
CCCCGCTACCGCTAACCCCTACCACGTGGAGGAGTCAGCGTCTGGTGGGCCACCGGGCTTACGTTTCGGTGAGACGGATGTCCGATCGACCGCCGGGGCTCGGCCCTATCGGAGGGCTCCGACGACGGGTGACTGTCGCGTTTCGACGGAACGGGAGACGTGCGTACCACACTCGGTTCACCACGTTCGTACGGTTGTCGCTTCGAGATGGCACTCTACCCTCCCCAAGACGATGTTTAGAGTCCGCCAATCCGGATCGGCCGAACGCACGACCCTCCGATCGGTCGTCATCAGAGTGCCGAACAGTCGTGGATTGCGATAGTCGACGACAGGGTGAAACGTCTGGTCGGGCTATAGTGGGTAAGGGAGAACAGGGCAGGGATCGCTGGCGAAGCCGGTAGGTGCGATCGATCCGCGAACCGAGCCACGTCAGTTATCGCTCGAACTCCGGGGACGGTCCATACACTGTCCCACGTTCGATGCCCGACACCACACAACGGCCAACAATGGATAGAGAAAATTCCAAGCAAACGGTAGAACTTCGAACGATCGACGGAATCGACGTGCTAGTCAACACGGATCCGAGAGAGATCTTCATCGACCTTTCGACGTCGAACCCTCGCTACATTCGTGTTCAGGAAGGTGACCGTATTCAAGAGGGTGACGTCAGCACGCGAACGCCCGCTGAGATGGCCGGACCGCTGCTCACGAACTGGCGTATCGAGTCGGTCGCGACCGAGACGGTAACGGGAGCAGATGTCGACACGGGTGAGACGCGGGAATGGGATCGAGAACAGCTGGTACAACGCCTCGTGGCCGGCGAATTCAGCGCGGAGCTGACGACGTTTGATCGGGTAAGCGTGACCGAGATCGAGGAGTGGCGAGCGGGCCATCCGGTCGACAGCACCGAAGAGGCAAGACCGTACGTGATCGCAGTTGCGTACGGGAACAACGGAGAGAAGTTCACGCAGCTGTACGCCGCGACCGAAGCTGGAGACTGGGACTCGCTAGAGGTGGTACAGCAGGATCCCCGCATCCGAACCTTCAGCGAAGAGCTCCGGGAACGCTTCGACGACGCTGTGGACAAGACGCTCGAGGTCGAACAGCGATTTCACTAGATCAGGCCTCGATTCGCGGCCGGCAGGTGTTTCGACGCTCGCACTACCCGTCTCGTCGAAGTAGATCCGGGATCCCCTAAGAGAGGTCGCCGATGTTACCTCCGAGCCACTATCCGTAGAGTTGCCCCGCTCTTCGGCGGTGGGTGCTTTTCGAGCGGTCGTCTGCACGAGTGATACTCCGCCGGTGGTCGATCGAACGGTCGGTATTATCCGGGAGCCACTCCGGCTTCGGACGCCTCGCTCTGACGCTCCCAGAGGTAGCGACTGGGGACGATCCACGCGAGCCCGTAGAACAGACAGCGGCGGGCCGGTCCACGGATCCGCGCCCCGCACCGTCACGTAGGTGGTGACGCCGAGCGCGAACGGGAGACCGACCGGTAGTGCGGTGACGGGAAGCCAGTCACCGGGTCGCGGGGGCGTCTCGGCGTCGGCGCGGAGCGTCGCGACGCCGAACGCGAGTGCGCCGAGCAACCTGAGGAGGATCATCGCGGCCGCGCCGAGTGGATCGACGACCGCGGCCGCTGCCTCGTTCGGGACGGTAAGGAGGGTGAGCCCCGTGATCGTCAGTAACGCTCCTCCGAGGAGGCCGCTGAGAACACTCATCCGCATCCATAGCCGGGGCGTCGGCTGTTCTGTCCGTTGTCGTTCGTAGTGCGCCGTCGCGACCTCCTGATCCGCTAGCGTCCGGACTCGGGCTCTCGGTACGTGCGTCGCGGCTTAACCGCATATTTACGAAAGGACGGACGCTCGTGGTTTCCGGCCGACGACACCCCGCGAGGTCCCGTCGACCGATCCCCGTTCCGGCACCCGAATCCCGAGCCGAACGCCGAACCTGCGCCCGATCGTGACAGTAACGCAAACGGGGGCCTCACGCCAATCTCCTTTACGATGGCCGTCGTAGGGCCGATCGAGGTGTACCACAATGCCAGTTAGAACCTCAGAAGCGACGTGGCGAGGCGACCTGCGCGACGGTGACGGCGACTTCGTCGTCGGCGACGACGTATTCGAGGGCGAGTTCACGTTCGTCTCGCGTTTCCAGGAGGGAGAGGAGGGAAAGACGAACCCGGAGGAACTCATCGGAGCCGCCCACGCTAGCTGTTTCTCGATGGCCCTCGCGAACGGCCTCGCACAGGACGAGTACGACCCCGAGCGCATCCACACCACGGCGAGCGTCCACCTGGAGGACGGCGCGATCACCCGCATCGAACTCGACGTGGAGGCCGAGATTCCCGAGATCGACGACGAGACGTTCCAGGAGTACGTCTCGGAGGCCAAGTCGGGGTGTCCCGTCTCGCAGGCGCTCTCCGCCGTCGAGATCGAGGCGAACGCGACGCTAGCGTAGATCGGATCCGTCGCGGAACCGGGGACCGAAGACCGCGACTCGAGAACGTGCCCTCTTTATTCGCCGCCTCGATCCCGACCCGAACCGCGTCGATCGGGACGCGGTGGGTCCCTTCGACGAGAGTGCAGTGAGCGACTACCTCCGACGGAGCGCCACCAGCGCAGCGACGGCGACGGCGACGAGCGCGGCGGCGACGCCGAAGCCGGGACCGACCTCGTTGGAACCGTCGGACGCGCTCGCGTTCGTCTCGTCGGTCTCGTTCGTCCCGTCGCTCTCGCCGGTCTCGTTCGTCCGGTTCGTCCCGTCGGCGGTCCGTGTCGGCGTCGCGGTCTGGTTGAGTTCCTCACCGTCGGGCGTACCGTCGTCGTCAGAGTCGACTTCGGTCGGCGAGAGCCCCTCCTCGACCTCGGTGCCGTCGGGGACGCCGTCACCGTCGGTGTCGTTGTTGGTAGCGTTCGTCCCGCGCCTGACCTCCTCGCCGTCGGGGAGGCCGTCGCCGTCCGTGTCGCGCTTCGTGGGGTCGGTCCCGAACTTGTTCACCTCGATGCTGTCGGAGAGGCCGTCGCCGTCCGTGTCGCTGTAGGTCGGATCCGTGCCGTACTCGTTGACCTCCTCGCCGTCGGAGAGGCCGTCGCCGTCCGTGTCGGCGGCGTTCGGATCGGTGTTGTACCGCCCCGTCTCGTTCTCGTCGGTGAGGCCGTCGCCGTCAGAGTCCGGCGGTGCGCTCGCGTTCGTCTCGTTCGTCCCGTTCGCCTGCGCCACGGCCGTCAGATCCGCCCACGCGCTACCCGCGGCGTCGGGATGTGCGCCGTCCGAGGTACGCCCCGCCAGCGCCACCCCTGAGAGCGACGTACACACGACGGCGAGGACGACCGCGACGACGAGCGTTACTCTGAGACGTGTAAACGACATGGATTCACCACAACGTCACGGGGTTAGTATCTTCCCCCGGGCGGACCTGACCGACCGATCGACGTCCCGCCATCGGTCGGTTGCGCCGACCCCCCGACCGGCCTATCCGTCGACAGTCGGGACCCACTGACCGTATGGAACTCGAGCCCGTCTCGGTGAGCCCTACGGTGTGATCCTCGGTACGTTCACCGTTTCGTTACTCTATTAATCGTCGGATAACGCCGCTCCGTACGTCGGTAGTACTCTACCGGTTCGAAGACGGTACCCACGACCTTATATTCTCTATCTCTGGGCATAACTAATATCTCCGGTAAGGAGATGTGAAAATATGGCAACGAGTGAAGGTTCGCCCTGCGGCGGTGGCCGACCGGCGGCGCGGGCGAGGCGACACCGCGAGTCGAGCACGAGGGGGACACCGCGAGGAGATCCGGTCCGCGACGGTCCTTCGCCGTCGCGGAGAGATCGCCCCGCTACCCGTTCGAATAGTGACAGTGTATCTGACATCTACGCACGTAGCCACGAGCCACATTCCACTGGCCGTGAGAGTCAATCGACAGGAGGCAACTGATGGCGACGACACACGAAACCGAGACCCCCACGGGCGGTGAACTGCGCGATCCGACGACGCTCCCCCCGCAGCGCGAGTGCGTGCGCTGCGGCGGCGACCGGTTCCACGTCTTCGGGCGCGACGGCGAACGACCGCAGTTCGTCTGTCCGGCCTGCGGCGTCCGTCTCGACACGAACCAGTCCGAGACGGACGCGACGGAACGGACGACGTCGAACGATCGAACGCTACTCGCGGACGTGCTCCCGGCGTTCGCGCTGCTGCGCAAGTGGCGCGAGTGAAGCGGGCCATCCCGCACAGGACGGCCCGTACGCCGGCCGTCCTCCGAGTGCGGGGAAGAACCCCGGGGGGAGCGTAGCGCTCGGCCGACGCGGTGGATCACCACCGTTAATGCGGCCCCCGCCCCCCGTCGGGTATGGATGCCGCCGTCGTCGTGCCCGCGTACAACGAGCGCACCGCCGTCGTTCGGGCGCTGGACGCGCTCGCCGATCAGGGCGCGGCGGTCGTCGTCGTCGTCGGGGGCGACGACGGCACCGAGGCGGCCGCCCGGGACCACCCGGCGACCGACCGCGTCGTTCGCGACGCGGCCGAGGACGGCCCCGCCGCCGCCCGCAACCGGGGGGCTCGCGCCGCGAGCGCCGAGGTCGTCTGCTTCACCGACGCCGACACCGTCGTCCCGCCCGGCTGGGTCGCCCGGCACCTGAGCCACTACCACGACGACCGCGTCGTGGGCGTCGGCGGTCCGCTGCGGCCGCTCGATGGGAGCCGAACGGACGAGGTGCTGTTCAAACTCCTCTCGGACTACTGGTACCGCGTCTCCTGGCCCGTCGGCTTCGTCCAGGCGAGCGGTAACAACTGTAGCTACCGCCGGGAGGCCTTCCTCGCGGCCGGCGGGTTCGACGAGTCGCTCCCGTTCATGGAGGACACCGACTGCTCGCTCCGGATGCGCGCCCGCGGGAGACTGGTGTACGATCCCCACGCGTGGGTCCACACCTCCGTCCGCCGGCAGCGCGAGGAGGGCTACGGCGGCCTCTTCCTGCGCTACGCGGTCGGGTACGCCCGGTACGCGCTCGGCCGGGACCCCGGCGAGGGTTACTTCAGGGACTGGTGAAGCGCGGACGCGGGAGGAACACGAGAGCGGAAGGCGGAAACGGACTCGGGACAGGTGGTAGGCGTTTCCGGTGACGCAACCGGGATACGACCCCGCCGTGATGGGGCACCATGGTCCGAGTCGAGACGGGCGCGCGCCTCCACTTCGGGTTCCAGAACCTCTCGCTCGCCCACGAGCGCCTCTACGGCGGCGTGGGCGTGGCGCTCGACGAACCGCGCGCGACCGTCGAGGCTACCCCCGCCCCGACGCTCGACGCCGATCCGATCGTCGAGCGCGCCGCCCGCCGCGCCTGCGGGGTGCTCGGCGTCCCCGGGGCGCGCGTCCGCCTCGTCGAGCCCCTCCCCCGGCACGTCGGTCTCGGGAGCGGCACGCAGCACGCCCTCGCGACGCTCGCCGCCGTCGCGAGGGCGCACGATCGACCCGTCCGCGTCCGCGAGCGCGCCCCCGCCCTCGACCGCGGCGGGCGCAGCGGCGTCGGCGTCGCGGCGTTCGAGGCGGGCGGGTTCGTCGTGGACGCGGGCCACCCCGCCGAGCGGTTCACCACCGCCCCGCCGCCGCCGGGCGAGTGGACCGTCCCCGCGGTCGCCGCGCGCCACGACGTGCCCGACGACTGGCGCTTTCTCCTCGTACTCCCGGTGGCCGAGAGCGGAAAGCACGGCCCGGACGAGGACGAGAGCATGCGCTCGGTGATCGAGCGCGCGGACGCGACGATCGCGGACGACCTGGCGGCCGTCCTCACCCGGCGGATCCTCCCCGCGGTCGCGGAGGGCGACCCCGACCGGTTCGGTGCGGCTGTCGCCGCCTTCGGCCGCCTCAACGGCGCGTGGTACGCCGACGAACAGGGCGGCGTGTATCGCCCGCCCGCGGGCGACGTCGTCGCCGCCCTCCGGGGATCGCCCGCCGTCTCGGGCGTCGGCCAGTCCTCGTGGGGACCGACCGTCTACGGCGTGACGACCGCGACGCGCGCCGAGGCGGCCGAGGAGGCCGCCCGCGCGACCCTCGAGGAACTGGGCATCGAGGGCGAGGTGCGCGTCGTCGCCGCGCGCAACGAGGGCGCGCTCGCGAGCGACGACAGCGACGCGTGACTTTTGCACCTCGGGCGACTACGTGAACTCATGCAGTTCTGCGACGACTGCGGTTCGCTGATGCACGCCGACGTTACCGAGCGAAGCTCGGCAGGCAACCGGACGAAGTCCGGTGACGGGGACGAGATGGTCTGCTCGTCCTGCGGCGCGCGCGTCGCCAAGGACGCGGAGCGCGCCGCACAGTTCGTCAGCACCGAGCGACAGACGTTCGACGACGTGATCGAATCGTCCGAGGAGGCGGCCGACGAGGGCCTCCCGAGCACCGAGGCGACCTGCGATGAGTGCGGACACGACCGGGCGTGGTACACGATCAAGCAGACCGCGAGCGCCGACGAACCCCCGACGCGCTTCTTCAAGTGCCAGGAGTGCGGCCACCGCTGGCGCGGCTACAACTAGACTACCCCTCGAACCGGAACGTGCCGTCCCGCTGGACGACCTCGCCGTCCACCTCGATGCGCGAGTCCCGACGCACGTCCACGAGCATGTCGACGTGGGTCGCGCTCGCGTTGAACTCGTCGCCGTCCCAAAGACCTCCGTCAAAGTCGGTGAAAGCGGAGTTGAAGCTAGCGACGGCCGTCGCTCCGCCTTACCCCTTTCGACCGTCGCCGAACTCATCCTCGATGACGACCTTCGCCCGGCGGAGGTCGTCGTCGGTTCCCCGCCTGTGGGCCGCCCACTCGTCGTCCAAGAGGCGGGGCCGGCGGACGGCGAGGTGGACGAGGACGCACGCGCCCTCGCCGACCGGGAACAGCCGCGAGCGGGAGAACTCCGACGCCCCCGTCTCGTCGACCACCTCGACGTCGGCGATCCCGAACTCGCGGTCGAGGTGCGGGTAGACCGTGAACTCGTCGCCGGCCGGTCCGGTCGCGCGGAACGCGCCCCGCCCGGTCCGCTCGATCGCGCTGGCCCGGTTCGGATACAGCGTCGGGAACGCCTCCGGGTCGGTCACGCGCGGCCAGACCGCGTCGAACGGCACGGCGAAGAACACGCTCGACACGTGGGTGTCCGCCGCCGTGAGCGTCGGGTCCATGCGCTCCCGGAGGCGTCGCGGAGATATACGCTGTCGGCCGTGGACCGCGACGTTATCCGGGGCGGGCGTCGAGTACCCGCTCGCCGTCGCGGCGGTACGCTCGACGGGACGCCGCGCGTATCGCCCGCCGAAGGACGTATGCCTCCGTGGGACCCAGTAGAGGGCGTGACCGCGCCCCGCCGCGTCGAGGTCCACCCGGGCCGTGAGGCGATCGTCGAGTTCGATCCCGAGTTGACCTTCGAGTGCGTCCCCGAGTGCACGTGGTGCTGCCACCACGGCGTGTTGCTGTACGAGGAGGACTTCGCGGAGCTCGCGAAGCGCGAGAACCTGAACCGCTCGACGAAGCAGCTCCGGGGGCGCGACTTCGTCAAGCGCGAGGACAAGGACCGCGAGGAGCACGTCGACGTGGACGGCCGCGCGTGCCACTTCCTGCGCGACGACGGCCTCTGCGCGCTTCACGCCGAACACGACTGGAAACCCACCCGCTGTTCGGTCTTCCCGCTCTCGGTGAGCGTCGTGGACGGCGAGATACACGTCGACGTACGCGACTCCGCGCGCACCTACTGCGAGGGGCTCGGCGTGAGCGACCGGCGGATCGTGGACCATCTGGACGCCTTCCTCCCACCCCTGCTGTGGGATCTCGACGACCCGACGAGCGACGTCGTCATCGAGTAGCGCCCGCTCTACGGTAGCGATGCCGCCGATCCCGCGCCGGTCAGCTCAGGGCGATCCACGCGAGGAAGACGGCGAACGCGCCGAGGGACGTGCTCGCGACCGCGTGGGTGCGCAGGCGGTCGAGCAGGCGGTGGTCGCCCGCCGAGATCTGGGCCACCTCCGTCACTTCGCTGCCGACCTCGCAGCGCGGCAGGAAGTCCATCGCCACGTGGAGGAACACCCCGGCGGCGAAGCCGAAGACCGCGGCGTTCGTCGCGGACGCGCTGGGCAGGCCGACCGCCGCCGCCGGGATGGCGGTGAGACCGACCCCGGCCGCCGGGAGCAGGAGGACCGTCGCGGTCCGTCCCTCTCGAACGAGACGACGCGCGGCGGCGTACCCCGCCGGCCCCTTGTGCGAGACGATGGCGAGCCCCAGCAGGAGGCCGAGCTCGGGCATCGCCCCGTAGATCAGCCCGATGATCGCCCCCGCGGAGAGGGCGTGGGCGGCCAGCTGCGCGGCAGTCGCGTCGAACGGGAGGTCGAGGTGGGCGGCGCGGTGGCCGAGCGCGTGCGACCCGAACCCGACGAGCAGGCCGGCGGCGACGCCGAAGCCGCCGATCTTCGGGTCGAGGCCGATCGCCTGCGGGAGCAGGAAGGCCCCGGCGCTCGCCACCATCGCGCCGCTGGCGAGGCCGTAGCCCCACACCAGGCGGCGGGCGTTCACCCCGTCGGCCGCCCGGACGCCGAGCGGTATCGCCCCCGCCATCGCCGCGAACGCCACCCAGCTGATCGCCGTCACCTTCCACAGGTCGACCGTCAGCGCGAACGCCGACAGCGCGACCAGCGCGACGACCGCGGACAGACCGATCGGGGAGTACGCACCCGCCGCCGTCCGGGTGACGGTGTTCGTGATACCCATCTAGTTAACAACTCGTTGCCTCACGTTACTAAAACGCTCGGTTCGTCGTCAGCGCGTCGCCCGCCTCCACGCCGAGAGATCGACGACCCGACCGTCCACCTCCTCGGCGGGGGCGTCGGTCGCCGCCCAGGCGAACATCGGCGCGACGTCGTCGGGGTCGCGTCCCGTCCCCCCGGTGAGGTCCGTCGAGACCGTCCCCGGGTCGATCACCCCCACCGCGGCGTCGAGTTCGGCGGCGAACTGCCGGACGAGCGCCTCCGCGAGCGCCTTCGAGACGGCGTAGGAGCCGTACCCGGGCCTCGCGTCGCGCGCGACGCCCCCGGAGGGGACGAGCACGCGCGCGCCGTCGTTCAGGTGCGGGACCGCCTCGCGGACGGCGGCGTAGACGCCCCGGCCGTTGGTGCGGAGGTGGTCGTCGACGGCGGCGTAGGACTCCTCGGCGAGCGGCGTCTCCCCCGGCGCGCCGTGGTAGACGCCCGCGCAGGGGACCAGGAGGTCGATACCGCCCCCCTCGCGCGCGGCGACCGCCATCAGCCGTTCGAGGTCGAACTCGTCGCGGGCGTCCGCCCGGAGCGCCGTCGCGCTCCCGCCGCCGGCCTCGACGTCCGCGACGACCGGTTGGAGCGCGTCCTCCCCCCGCGCGCACAGCACGACGTGCGCCCCCCGTTCGGCGAACAGTCGGGCGACGCTCGCCCCGATACCCCGGCTCGCGCCAGTCACCACCGCCGTCGACTCTTCCATGCGGGGTCCCACTCGCGCCGGGCGCTTCGTCGTTTCGCAGGCCGTCGGAGGTCGAGCTACGGCGTCCGGCGCTCGAACGACAGCCCCGAGCGCACGCCGTAGGCGTCGTCGAGCCGGCGCAATCCCTCGAAGAGACAGAGCGCGCCGTGGGGGACGATCCCTCGCGGGGCGCTCAGTTCCGCCAGCCGATCGCCGTCGGTCAGCGACACCCACTCCGCGTCCGACCCCTCCCAGTTCATCGACAGCCCGTCGCGGACGTCGCGGTAGTACGCAGGCGACTCGACGAACAGCAGGGCGCAGAGGAGCACGTTCCCGCCGACGGCGTTGCAGGCCGCCGCCGCGAAGTCGAGGTGCGCCTCGCCGCGCTCTGCGAGCCGCTCGAGGCGGGTCACCGACTCGTGGGCGAGCGGGTCTCTAGCCCCACCCTCCGCGTCGAACAGCTCCTCCGCGAACTCGGTGAGGAGGGCGCGGCGGACGCTCGGCGGCTCGCCCGCCGAATCCGGAGCGACGATCCCCGACGCGCCGATTCCGACCCGCCCGGGGTAGTGGGCGACGTCGGCCGAGCGTCGGTAGCAGAGGGTCGCGTGGCCGTCGCCGGTGTCGAACACCGGGAGGAGGCCCGCCCCGAGGACGTTCGGCGGCAGGTCCGCCCGGAAGAACGACGCGGCGTCCGGGAACCGTCGCTCCCGGCGGGGGAGGGAGAGCGCGTCGACGATCCCGCCGAGCGCGTCGTCGGGGGCGTCGGGCGACGCGCCGGCGTCGTAGAGCGCGCGCGTCAGTTCCTCGCCCAGCCCGACCGCCGTCGAGCAGCCCGAGAAGTAGTCCGAGCGCGTGACGGGGAAGGGCGGGCCGTCCGCGTCCATCGCGCTCACGGCGTACGTCTCGCCGTTCCAGAGTTCTGCGTCGCCGCCGCTGCGGTCGGCGTGGCGGGCGCGGAGGGCGGCGACCACCGACTCGTCGATCGCGGTGCGTTTCGCGTCCCGGTACGGGCCGAGGACGCCCGACACGCCCGACCGCCCGGCGAGCCACCCCCGGCGCGCGACGAGCGGGTAGGTCCGCTCCGCGCCGTCGACCGCGACGGCGTAGAGGCGGCCGTCGCCCTCCGGGCGGTAGTACCGGACCGCCGCGCGCTCGGCGAGGTTCGTCGCGGCCGCGGCGCGCCGCCACCGGCGGTAGCCTTCCGTCATCGCTCTCGGCGAACGGTTCGCCCGCCGCCGGTATAGCACTTCGCGCTCGGCAGTGACCGCGGTCGGCGGAAGGGGAGTCGCGTCGGGCCGACCGCACCGTGGGCGTCGCGCGCTACCGCCTGCGGGCGCGGCGGAGGAACGCCACCGCCGCGCCGAGTATCGCCACGTTCTTGACGAAGTGGTTCCGCTCGTTGGCCCGCTGCTCGTCGGGCGCGTTCCAGAAGTCGTGCATCGTCGGCGTTATCGCCGCGAGGAACGTCGCGACGGCCGCCGTCGCCAACCTGGGCAGTCGCCAGAGCGCGACGCCCAGACTACCGAACGCGAGCAACCCCGTCGCCAGCGGGACGAGGCGGTCGGGGGCGGGGACGCCGTTCGCCTCCGCGTACGCGATCTGTCCGTCCATGTTCCGGAAGCCGTCTATCGCCGTGTACGCGAGCACGCCCCCGAACAGGAGGCGGCCGAGCAACGAGGGCGGATCTCGCCCCCCGTCGGCTCCCTCGCGGGCGTCCGTCCCCGTCATCGACCGTCACCCGCCGCAGTGGGCGTCGCTACGTCGTTCATGCACGCTACTGGACGCGCGGGCGGGAGTTAAGCCCCGAGATCGTCCGGAGGCTTGCCGCTATCCGCGTCGGCTCCCGCGGAGGCCGGGGCGCGGCGAGATCGACGAGCGCTCCCCTCCTTCGTCGCGAGCGATAGGTCTGAACGAGCGGGTTTTAGTTCGCTCCGACTAACAGTTGCCCATGGTCCTACGACGGGACGCGGACGGGACGCCCCTCGCCGGACGGTCGGTCGCCGTCGTCGGTGGCGGGTTCGGCGGCCTCTCCGCGGCCTGCTACCTCGCGCGCGACGGCGCGGACGTGACGCTGCTGGAGAAGAACGGGCAGGTCGGCGGGCGCGCTTCGCGGCTGGAGGCGGAGGGGTTTCGCTTCGACATGGGGCCGTCGTGGTACCTCATGCCCGACGTCTTCGAGCGCTTCTTCTCGCACTTCGGCGAGCGCCCCGCCGACTACTACGAGCTGGAGCGCCTCGACCCCCACTACCGTATCTTCTACAAGGACGGCGACCGGATCGACGTGACCGACGACCGCGAGGAGATGGTGGCGCTGTTCGAGTCGATCGAACCCGGCGCGGGCGAGGCGCTCGAGTCCTACCTCGAGACGAGCGAGACGCACTACGAGGTGGCGATGGAGCACTTCGTCTACGAGGACCGCCCCCGCCTGCGCGACTGGGTCGACCTCGACGTGCTGCGCGCCGCGCCGATCGGCCTGCAGCTAATCGGAACGATGGACGACTACGTGGCCGACTACTTCGAGAACCCGAAACTCCGGCAGATCATGCAGTACACGCTCGTGTTCCTCGGTGGGTCGCCGAAGAACACCCCGGCGCTCTACAGCATGATGGCGCACGTGGACTTCAACATGGGCGTGTTCTACCCCGACGGCGGGATCGGCGCGGTCGTGGACGGCCTCGCCGACCTCGCGTCTGGGCTGGGCGTCTCGGTCGAGACGGACGCCGAGGTGGTCGAGATCACGAAGCGCCGCGAGGGATTCCACGTCGAGACTGTAGACGGAGCGGTCCACCGTCCCGACTTCGTCGTCAGCGACGCCGACTACGCCCACACCGAGCAGGACCTCCTCCCGGAACACGAGCGCCAGTACGACGCCGACTACTGGGCGTCGCGCACCTACGCGCCGAGCGCCTTCCTGCTCTACCTGGGCGTGGAGGGGAGCGTCGATCCGCTCGCGCACCACACGCTCGTCCTCCCGACCGACTGGGACGGGCACTTCGCGGACATCTTCGACGACCCCGCCTGGCCCGACGACCCCGCGTACTACGTCTGCGCCCCGAGCGTGACCGACGACTCGGTCGCCCCCGAGGGCCACGGCAACCTGTTCGTCCTCGTCCCGATCGCCCCCGGACTGGAGGACACCCCCGAACTGCGCGAGGCGTACCGCGAGTTCGTCCTCGCCGACCTCGCGGAGAACGCCGGCGTCGACCTCCGCGACCGGATCGTCTTCGAGAAGTCGTTCTGCGTCGAGGACTTCGCCGACCGCTACAACGCGACCCGGGGCACCGCGCTGGGGCTCGCGCACACCCTGCGCCAGACGGCGCTCCTCCGCCCGCCCCACCGCTCGAGAGCCGTCGACGGCCTCTACTTCACCGGCGGGTTCACCACCCCGGGCATCGGCGTCCCGATGTGCCTCATCAGCGGTGAGCATACGGCGTCCGCGCTCGTAGACGACCTGTGATGAACGGAAGCGACGAGCGCCACCTGCGCGTCGGCCTCGACGACCTCCTCCCCCCGGAGTCGACGCGCCTGGGACACCTGCTCCGGCTGTCGCGCCCCCGCTTCTGGTTCTACCTCGCGGGACCCGTGATCGTCGGGGCCGCCTACGCCGCCGGGAGCGTTCCGGAACTCCTCTCGCCGATCGCGCTCGCGCTGTTCGCGTACTTCCTCGTCCCGGCGAACGTCTACCTCTACGGGGTCAACGACGTCTTCGACGCCGAGATCGACGCCCACAACGAGAAGAAGGAGGGGCGCGAGGTGCGCTTCGAGGGGGGCCGTCTCGTCCTCGGAGTCGTCGCCGCCAGCGGCCTGCTCGGGGTCGCGCTCGTCCCGTTCCTCCCGGTCCCGGCGCTCGTCGCGCTCGCCGCCTTCGCGTTCCTCGCCACGGAGTACAGCGCGCCGCCGCTGCGGTTCAAGACGACGCCCCTCCTCGACTCGGCGTCGAACGGGCTGTACGTCCTCCCCGGCGTCGTCGCCTACGCCGCCGTCGCGGGCGAGTACCCCCCGGTCGCCGCCGTGGCGGGCGCGTGGCTCTGGACCATGGGGATGCACACGTTCTCCGCGATCCCGGACGTCGAACCGGACCGCGCCGCCGGCATCCGCACGACCGCGACGGTCCTCGGGGAGCGCCGCGCGTACGCCTACTGCGCGGCCTGCTGGCTCGCCGCGGCGGCCGTCTTCGGCCTCGTCCACCCGTTCTTCGCCGCGGTGCTGCTCGCCTACCCGCTTCTCGTGTTCGCCATCGCGCGCTCCGGAGTGTCGGTCGAGCGGGCGTACTGGTGGTACCCGGCGATCAACACGCTCGTCGGCGCGGTGATCACGCTCGGGGGGCTCTGGGTGCTCGTCCATGGCTGAGGTCGGCGCGACGGCCGCCCGGGCGCGCGTCGAGGCGCGCCTCGACGATCTCGTCCGCGGGAACCGGTTCGTCATCGCGGTCGTCTTCCCGGTCGTCGGGGCGGTGCTGCTGGTCGCGAGCGCGGAGTCGTTGCTCGGCCCGCTCAACTACAACCCGTATCTCATCCTCGCCGGGGTCGTCGTGATGCGCCTCCCGCTGATCGCGGGCGTCGCGCCGCTGCTCGACCGCCGGGCGACGGCGGCGCTCCTCGCTCTGACACTCTACGCCTACGGCGTCGAGTACCTCGGTGTGACGACCGGGTGGCCCTACGGGCAGTTCGAGTACGCGGTCGACCTCGGGCCGATGCTGTTCGGGGCGATCCCGGTCGGCCTGCCCGTGTTCTTCTTCCCCCTCGTGCTGAACAGCTACCTGCTCTGCCTGCTCCTGCTCGGCGGGCGCGCGGACCGGGCGCGGGTGCGCCTGCCGGCCGTCGTCCTCGCGGTCCTCGGGATGGACCTCGTGCTCGATCCCGCCGCGGTCTCCGTCGGCTTCTGGACGTACGCGAACGGCGGGGCCTACTACGGCGTCCCCGTCTCGAACTACCTCGGCTGGGTCCTCTCGGCCGCGGTCGCCGTCCTCGCCCTCGACCTCGGCTTCGAGCGGGCGGGCCTCCTCTCCCGCCTCCGGGAGTGCGAGTTCATGCTCGACGACCTCGTGAGCTTCGTGCTGCTCTGGGGACCGATCAACGCCTACTTCGGCAACTGGGTGCCCGTGGGCGTCGCCGCGCTGTTCGGCCTCGGACTGCTCTACACCGACCGCTTCGACTTCGACGTGCGCGGCTCGGTTCCGGGAGTCGGGGCGCGCTGACGCAGCAATGCTATCCTGGTCAGAGACCGGAACGGATAGACCCGCGCCGGACGTAGCCCCTCCCATGCTCCGCGCCCGAGACGTGATGACGACCGACGTGGAGACCGTCGCGCCCGACGCCGAGGTGAGCGAGGTGCTCTCGCGGCTCGCGAAGGCCGACTTCAACGGCTTTCCCGTCGTCGAGGGGGACCGCCTGGTCGGCATCGTGACGCAGGGGGACCTCGTTCGGCTCTTCCAGACGGAGGACCGCGTCCTCTGGATCCCGATCGGCCTCCCGCCGTTCACCGAGACGCTCACCTACGCGGTGAACGTGTCGTGGGACGACCTCGACCTGGGGATCGACCTCGCGAAGAACGCGAGCAGGCCGATCCGGGAGGTGATGACGGCCGACGTGGTGACGGTCGAACCGGACGACGACATCGACCGACTGCTCGACCTGCTGTCCGGCGAGATCAACCGCCTGCCGGTCGTGGAGCGGCCGGATCGGGACCCCGCCGCGGATCGGACGGACGTCGACGGGACCGGTCGGCTGGTCGGCATCGTCACGCGGGAGGACGTCATCCGGGCGCTCCGGGACGAACGGGCGGGGACGACGGAGGGGAAAGGGAGGAGGCAGGCGGACTGAGGTCGGACGCGGGGCGGGTCAGCGCACGGGGTGGGGTTCGCCCGCGCCGGGTTCGGCGTGCCGGTCTCCCGTCATGGGGATCGCGCTCACCTTCGCGAAGACGGCCTCCGGGTCCTTCGACAGCGCCCAGTAGGCGCGGGTCTTGACGGCGAGCCACGTCTTCCGGGGCGTGCTCAGTTGCGGCGTCGCGGCGAGGACGTCGTAGTCGCGGTCCCGGATGAGGCGGTGGTGTTCGGCGTAGAGGACCGCGGCGAGCAGGACGGCGAACTGGCAGTCCGCGGGGAGCAACTTGATCCCGGCGACCCCCTCGCGGTAGCGTCCCTCCGCGCGGCGCAGCTCCGCGCGCATCGCCTCGCGGAACGACTCGTCGGCCTCGAACCGCTCGATCTGCTCGTCGGTGACGCCGTGCCGGTCGAGCGTCTCCCGGGGGAGGTAGATGCGCCCGTGTTTCGCTATGTCCTCGCGGACGTCCCGGAGGAAGTTCGTGAGCTGGAACGCCTCGCCGAGCGCCCGGGCGTGGGGGCGCGCCTCCTCGGGCCGGTCGGGACCCATCACCGTCGTCATCATCTCGCCGACGGCGGCGGCCGATCCGCGCACGTACGCCGCGAGTTCGTCGTACGTCTCGTACCGGGTCTGCTCGATGTCCGCGAGCATCGCGTCGACGAACAGCTCGATCTCGTCGTCGGCGATGCCGACCTCCTCGCGGAGTTCGCTGAACGCGGCCAGCACCGGGTCGTTCGCGGGCGCCCGACCCAGCGCCTGTTCGCGGACGGAGAGTAAGCGTTCGTGCTGTTCGGCGGACGACAGGTGGGTGTCCTCCTCGTCGACCACCTCGTCCGCGATGCGGAAGAAGGCATAGAGGACGTACGTCGCTCGCCTGACGCGCTCGGGGAGCACGCGCGTCGCGAAGTAGAACGTCGGGCCCGTCCGCCGGTGGATCGACTTACTCCTGGCGAGCTGCGTTTTATCGACCATGAGCTGTGGACCGACCTTATATTCGGACGGATACGGCTTATGCCTTTGTACGTCGGCAGCATAACGCCATAATATGTAATGATTTCACTCTCCGAGTGACAATCCGCCTTTCGAACTGTCACCTTTCAACCACCACCTTTTGCCGCGCTCGCCTGCCAGCGACCGCGAAGCGGGTCGCTGGCGGCTCGCTGGCAAAAGCAGGATCAAAACCCTCCTTCACCCCCTCAGTCGCTACGCTCCTTCGGGGGTTCCGTCGGTCCGCTCGCTCACTACGTTCGCTCGCGGGTGCTGCGCCGATGCAGACGATACCGCTCGGGCTTGTTTCCCCCGTACCTTTATATCCGAGAGCGGGACCAGAGGCTCCCGTGACGTGAGAGTCGTCGTGGGGCGCTCCGCGGTTGCGCGACGCCACGCCCCGCGAGCAGCCCGCGGCGTCGCCTGCACGCCCACGTTTTACTGCGCTCCCTCGCGCTCGCTCGCTGGCGAAACCTGGACTAAAACCGCGCCTCACTCCCACCGCCGGACTCGCGGTGCTCGTCTGGCGTGCTCCCGCTCGCCGCCGGCTCGCGGGAACTGCGGTCGGGGATTCGGCGCGTCCGCTCGCTCGGCCGTCGGCCTCACTCACGGCCGGCGCTGCCGGCCGTTCGCCACTGCGGTCCTCGTGGACGGTACGCACGGCTCAGATAGCGCCGGAAGAGCCGTCCGTAGCGGTCCGGGAGTACTCGCCCACGGAGGGTACGTCTCGGGCGTCCGTCACGCCCGTGTGGGGCGAAGACGTATATCATAGCAGCGGGTGTTCATCGGACATGGCACGATTCGTTGTCGGAACGAACGGCGTGGAGACGAGCGAGCGCCTGCTCTCGTACCTCCGGGATCGGGTCGCGACCACCGACGAGGTGTACGTGGTCAACTCGCAGAAGGGGGGTGACGACACGAGCGGCGACGACGTTCGCGAGGGAACCGAGGCGCTCGGCCCCTTCGAGGAGGGACTCGACTGCTCGGTCGCGACCCACCAGTTCGTCCGCGGGAACAGCCCCGCCGAGGACCTGCTGGCCGCGGCCGAGGAGTACGACGCCGACGAACTGGTCATCGGCGTCAGAAAGCGCAACCCGACGGGGAAGATCATCTTCGGGAGCACCGCCCAGGACCTCCTGTTGAGCACCGAGCGACCGGTCGTCGCCGTCCCGCTGACCGACGGCCGGTAGCGCGTCGCCCGGCCCCCCCTCCGGAACCCGCCGAAACCCGTCGTAACCCGTCGAACACGCCGGACCTGCGGGCTACTCGCGGCCGCCGTAGATGACGTGTTCGGCGAGGATCGGGACGAACGTCCCGATGTCGGTCACCATCCCGACGGCCTGCGCGCTCCCCCTGTCGAGCAGTTGCGTCACCGTCGCCGGGTTGATGTCCACGCAGACCACCCGCGTCGTCGAGGGGAGGCAGTTGCCCACCGCCACCGAGTGGAGCAGCGTCGAGAGCAGCAGCACCATGTCGGCCTCGTGGGCCTGCTCGCGGATGGCGTTCTGCGCCTCGATCGCGTCCGTGATGGTGTCCGGCAGCGGACCGTCGTCGCGGATCGACCCCGCGAGGACGAAGGGGACGTCGTTTCTGACGCACTCGTACATCACGCCCGACTCGACGAGCCCCGACTCCACCGCCTCGCGGATGGATCCCACCCGGATGATCTCGCTGATGGTGTAGATGTGGTGCTTGTGGCCCTTCCGCGGGTGGTCGAGCGTCTCCGTGTCCATCCCCAGCGAGGTGCCGTAGAGGTCGTGTTCGAGATCGTGGACCGCGAAGCCGTTGCCCGCCGAGAGCATGTCGACGTAGCCCTCGCGGACGAGTCGCGCGAGCGCCTCCCGCGCGCCGGAGTGAATGAGCGCGGGACCGCAGACGGCGAGCACCGTCCCGCCCTCCTCCTTGACCTCGCGGATGGACTCGGCGATCTTCGCGATCGTGGACTCGGAGGGGCGCTCGGCGGAGACGCCCCCCTGCATGAACCCGAAGGGGCTGCCGTCGCCCCGTGGGCGCTCGGGCGGCCGGACGCGGACGCCCGCCTCCGCGGTCACCACGAGGTCGCCCGCCTCGACGGCGTTGAGCACCTTCGTGTACGCCCGCGGCCCGCCCTCGGCCTCGGGGTCGACCACGATCGCGCAGTCCATCTCGACGCGCTCGACGGGGAGCCACTCGCCCTCGTAGCGGACGTCGGTCGGGTGGTTCGTCGTCGAGTAGAACCCCTTCGGGACGACCCTGTCGGCCGGGGCGGGCGCGAGCGTGGCGTCCCTGGGATCGGCGGGGTTCGCGCCGATCCCGTGGAGTTCGTGGACGATGGGCTGGAGGTCGTCCTCGGTGTCCGCGAAGACGGTGAGCCGCGCGTAGGACCCCTCGGTCTTCGAGCGACCGATCTCGAACTCGTCCACCTCGAACGACCCGCCCATGTCCATGACGATCCCGAAGGCGGCACCCATCATCCCCGAGTCGATGATGTGCCCCTCCAGTTCGACGACGCGGGAGACTGTCATGCCTCTCGGTCGGCGGGGACGGCTCAAATCGGTTGTGACTCCGTCACGCGTCGACGCGACACTCGACGGCCCACTCGCAGTCGGTCGCGCTCACGAGTCGGTCGTACAGCGCGCGCAACCCGGCCGACTCCGTCTCGGGGAGGACGTGGAGTTCGACCGCCCGTCCCCGGACGACCACCCGGAAGGTGTCGCCCGTCCCGTCGTCGTGGACGAGGTAGAGCGGGAGGGGGAGGTCGAACCAGTCGCCGTAGCGGTACGGCCCGTCGTCGAGCACCCGCGTGACGAGCGCGTCGAGCGCGTCGTCGTCGTGGTCCCCGTCGGGGACGAGCGCGAAGACCACCCCGCCGTCGTGCTCGACGGTCGTCGAGGAGAACCGCCGCTGGGGACGGGCCGGGATGCGAAACGACGGGTCGTCGGACGCGTCTGCCACACGACTCCATTCTCCGTCATCCGATTTATAATCGAGGGCGTGAACGTCCGACGTGCCGTGCGAAGCGAGGAGGAAGTCGCGTCGCGGTCGCCCGCGCGTCCCGAGGTAGACAACTCGCGCTAGAGTTCCACGGGACAGCCGTTCACCTCGCCGCCGCGCATCCCGTCCGCGAGCCAGTACGTCGAGAGCGCGAGCGCGACGAGCGCGAGCAGGGCGAACTCCAGTCCCTCCAGCGGGAGGAACGTGAGCGCCGCCGGGAGGCCGAACAGCGAGAGGACGCCCGCGAGGATCGCCGTCCCGCAGGCCGCACAGCCCGCGCCGAGCGTCCCGAGGATCAGGCCGACGGCGCTCGCGCCGCCCTCCCGCGCCGAGAGGTCGTGCTCCCGCAGGTGGTAGACGAGCGTGGCGACGTTCGCGCCGAACAGGAGCGACACGCCGACGAGCAGGCCGCCGGCCACCGGCCCGAACTCCGTCCCGACGAACGGGTAGAGCGAGAGCAGTATCGCGAGGCGGTCGCCGAGCGGCAGCGCCCCGCCCGCGAGGAACCCGAAGAGCCCCGGGCTGAGCGAGAGGACGAACAGCGTCAACCCGAACGCCGCGACGACCAGTGCCAGCAGGGCGTAGCTAGGGACGGTGAGGACGAGACGGACCGTCCGGGCCGTCAGCCGCCAGTCGCGGGCGCGCGTGGGCAGCCGGACCATCTCACCCACCGAGCGCGCGCTCGAACACCGCGTAGTCCTTCGCGCCCACCGCCCGCGTCAGGAACTCCCCCTCGCGAAAGAGGTAGAACGTCGGCGTCGCGCTCGCGCCCGCCTCCTCGGCGGCGCGCACGTCCTCCCGCACGCGGTCGTCGAAGCGCTCCTCGCGGGCGTCCGCGACGACGCCCGCCGCGTCCACGTCGGTCTCCCGCGCGAGGAACGCCCCGGTCCGGTCGAGGACGGTGTCGGAGCCGAAGGCGTCCTGCTCCGCGTAGTAGTGCGCCTTGAGCGCCCAGAACGCCTCGGCGCTCCGATCGTAGGTGGCCTCGAGCGCCTGCGCGGCCGGCTCCCCCCACGGGAAGACGATCGGGAGGAGCCGATAGACGAACGCGACCTCGCCCGAGCCGACGAGGTCGGACTCGATCCGCGGGAACGTGGTCGTCTCGAAGCGACGGCAGGTCGTGCACGAGGGGTCCTCGAACGCGACGATGACCGCGCGCGCCTCCTCGAGCGGCGGGCCGAGCCGCGGTTCGTCGGTCGCGCCCGCCGCCGCCGGGTGCGCGTCGAGATCGGTCTCCGAGCGCCCGCCTCCCAGTCCGAGACATCCGGCGAGCGCGCCGCTCGCGGCGAGGCCGACGCCCGCGAGGAACGCGCGTCTGTTCTCCATGACTGGAGAGAGGCGACAGTCGCGTATAGCGATGGGTCCGGGTGGGCGGATACGACGCACAACCGACCGCGATCCTCCGCTCCCGCGTTCCTCGATCCGCCGTTCCGCTCGTCCGCAAACCGGTTCGTCTGCTGATCAACTCGCCGGATCAGTACCAGGTCGCCCCCGAGTCCACGTTGATGTCCTGGGCGGTGACGTGCCGGGCGTGCGGTCCGGCGAGGTGGGCGACCAGTTCGGCCACCTCCGCCGGGGGGACGAGTTCCTCGATCGGCTGGTCGTCGAGGATCGTCGATCGCTTGGCCTCCTCGACGCTCACGCCCATTTCGCGGGCCCGATCCTCGAAGACGCGCTCGATGCGGTCGCCCTCGACGGCCCCGGGGCAGACCGCGTTGACGGTGACGTCGTCCGAGCCGAGTTCGAACGCGAGCGCCCGCGTGAGACCGATGACGGCCATCTTCGAGGCGGCGTAGGGCGACCTGAGGGGGTAGGGCTTCTTCCCGGCGATCGAGGAGATCGTGACGAGGCTCCCCCGGTCGCTCGCCCGGAGGTGCGGCGCGGCGTGCTTCGCACTCGGAAAGCACGACCGCCGTTCGGCCAGCGGTGTGTTAGCTGTTCTGTCGCATGCCCCGTCCGTCGGGGCGGCACCCGTACGGTCATCACCCCTCCGTCCCTCCTCCGGGTATGTGCGGTCGCTACAGCATCTTCGCCCCGCCAGAGGAACTGGAGGAGCGCTTCGACGCCGCGTTCGTCGCCGACCCCCGCCCGCGCTACAACGCCGCGCCGGGCCAGTCCCTCCCCGTGATCCGTGATGCCTCGCGCGACGCGATCACCGGGGCGCGCTGGGGGCTGGTCCCGTCGTGGGCCGACGACCCGTCGGGCGGGTTCATCAACGCCCGCGCGGAGACGCTCGGCGAGAAGCCGGCGTTCCGCGACGCCTACGCCGAGCGGCGCTGTCTCGTGCTCGCGGACGGCTTCTACGAGTGGGTCGAGACCGACGCCGGCAAGCGCCCCCACCGCATCACCCGCCGCGACGGGGAACCCTTCGCGCTCGCTGGCCTGTGGGAGACGTGGACGCCGGAGGTGACACAGACGGGACTCGACGCGTTCGCGGGCGGCGCGGACGACGTGAGGACCGGACCGGCCCGGAGCGTCGAACCGCTGGAGACGTTCACGATCGTGACGCGCGAGCCGACGCCCCTCCTCGCGGACTACCACCACCGGATGGCGCTGCTCCTCCGCCGCGACGACGAGGCTGCGTGGCTCGACGGCGAGCGGGTCGAGGCGTTCGACCCGCCCGCGGACGACGAACTGCGCGCCTATCCGGTCTCGACGCTGGTGAACGACCCCACGAACGACTCGCCCGCAGTCGTCGAGGAGGTCAGCCCGTAGCGTTCCGGTCGGCTTCGTTCGTCGGCGCGTTCGCGCCGTCCCCCGTGCGGGCGAGCGCGGCCCGGACGTCGCCGTCGCGTTCGACGACGAAGACGACCTCGAACCCACCGTCGGCGGCCGTCCGGTCCGTCGGGTCGAACTCGACGACCGCCTGCGCGCCGCTGGCGTTCGAGCGTCCGACGATCGTGAACGTCCCGGGGGCGTCGGGGGCGGCAGGCGCGTCGAGCGCCCCGGCCGCGCCGAGCGCATCGGGGACGTCGGGCGCGTCGGGCGCGTCGGGCGCGTCGGGGGGTCGCACCTCGACGAACCGCACGCCGCGCGGCGGTATCCGGTAGGTCTCCCACCCGTGACGCTCGTCGTCGCCGTACCTGAGCATCACGCCGAAGCGCTCCTCCCGGCTCCGTCTGTTCCGCAGGACGATGCGTTCGATCGGGGCGCGGGCGTCGTCCGGCACGGTCGGGCCGGCCGCCCGCGGGTCCGACAGCCCGGCGCAACCGGCCAACGGGAGGCCGACGAGGACGGCGAGGGCGGCGCTGACGACGTCTCGCCGGCGGCGGGGTGGACCCGACGCTCCCGTTCCGCGGGCGCGATCGCCGTGCGCGGAACGGAAGACGGTCGCTCCGCGGAGACCGTCGTCGGCCTCCCGCGCGTCCTCGCGGCGTCTCACTCGAACAGCTCTTCGTGACGGGCGGCGAGGTTCGCGTACTTGCCCGTCGAGTACGCCTCGAACAGCCCCTCCGCGTTCAGCCCCGTCTCCTCGAGCGGCGTCGTCAGCGCCGGGACGCCGTGGACGAAGCTGTGTGGCGGGACGTCGGTGTTCTGGAGGACGACGGCTCCCGCGGCGACGATGCTCCCCGCCCCGATCGCGACCTCGTTGACGGTGGCGTTGAACCCGACGAGTACGTTGTCGCCCACCTCCGCGTCGTTGAGCACCGCCCCGGCGGCGATCATCGACCGCTGACCGACGGTGGAGGCGTGGATCGTCGCGTTCTCCCCGACGTGGGACTCGGGACCGACGCGGACGGGGCCGATGTCACCCCGGAGCACCGCGTTCGGCCAGACGTTGGCGTTCGATTCGATCGCGACGTCGCCGACGAGCGTGGACTCGTTGCTGACGTGCGCGTTTCCGTGAATTTCGGGTTCGGTGCCCTCGAAGGCGTAGTGGCGGCGGTCCATACCCCCACACTCACCGCCACGTGTCAAATGAGTATCCCGACACTCCGGTTCACTCATACGTCTCGGCGTCCGACCCGTCGCGCGTGAAACTCGCACGCATCGAGACCGACGACGGCACCGTCACCGGCGAGTGCGACCCGGAGACCGGGATCGTGGACGCCGACGGGGCGCGCTACGCCCCCGACGAGTACGACCTGCTCGCACCCTGCGAGCCGACGGCGCTCTACTGCGTCGGGCGCAACTACGCCGCGACGCTCGACCAGATGGACTACGACCGCCCGGCGGAGCCGGACTTCTTCATCAAACCGCCCGTCTCCGTGCTCGCGCCGGGGGCGACCATCGAGTACCCCGCCTTCACCGACGAACTCACCTACGCGGGGGAGCTCGCGGCGGTCGTCGACCGCCGGTGTCACGATCTGCGCGAGGAGGAGGTCGACGACGCGGTGCGCGGCTACACGATCATGAACGACCTCGACGCGCTCGACCAGCCCGGGCGGACGGCGCGCAAGGCCTTCGACGGCTCCGCGCCGCTCGGCCCGTACGTCGAGACGGACGTCGATCCGACCGACGTCGAGATGCGGACGCTCGTCGCCGGCGAGGAGCGCCAGTCGGCGACGACCGCGCAGATGCTCTTCTCGCCGCGCGAGGTGATCGCGTTCCTCTCAGAGCGGTTCACCCTCCTGCCCGGCGACGTGATCGCCTTCGGCAGCCCCGCGAACCCCGGGCTCCTCGAACGCGGGGACGACGTCGTCATCACCTACGAGGGCGTGGGAACGCTTCGCAACGTAGTCGGGTGATTCCGGGGCGAGCCGATAACCCTTTTGGGCTGACCTCGGGACTCACTCGCATGACCACGCGACTCCCCGAACGCGAGTACGACGCGCGCCTGGCCGCCGTGCGCGACCGCCTCGCGAGGACCCCCGCGGACGCGGCGGTGTGGTTCGACGCGACCAGCATCGCCTACCTGACGGGGTTCCACCACGTGCAGACCGAGCGCCCGGTGATCCTCGCCGTGACCGAGGAGCGCGCCGAGATCACGGTGCCGCGCCTCGAGGTCGAGCGCGTGGACGGGAACCCCCGCATCGACGCCGTCCACCGCTACTTCGACTACCCCGGCGGGATGCCGATCCCGACGGCCGTCTCGATGCTCCGGGATCTCGACGTCGAGTCCGTGGCTGCGGACGCCGACGGCGCTCCGGGGACGATGGGTTACCGGGGGGCGGATCTCTCCACGTACCTCGACGTGACCCGGCAGGACTGGGTGTGGCGGATGCGCTGGGCGAAGTCGGAGGCGGAGGTGGCGCTCATCCGTGAGTCGGCGCGCTGGGCGAACCTCGGCCACCGCTACCTCGCGGACTACGCAGAACCCGGTGCCCACCCCGCGACGGTGAGCCAGCGCGCCGCGACGGACGCCTCGCGGGCCATGCTCGACGCGCTGGGCGACCGCTACGTCGAGCGCGTCCGGGGGACCGGTCCGGTCCGCGCCGGGTTCGTCAGCGCCCGCGAGACCGCCCTCCCGCACGGCCACACCCCGAACCGCCGGCTGCGCGAGGGCGACGTCATCATCACCGGCGCGTCGGCGAACGTCGACGGCTACCGCTCGGAGCTCGAACGGACGATGTTCGTCGGCGAGCCGACCGACGAGCAGGTCCACTACTTCGAACTGATGCTCGAAGCCCAGACGATCGCCATCGAGGCGCTCGGACCGGGCGTCCCCGTGGCCGACGTCGATCAGGCGGTGTGGGACTACTTCCGGGAGCAGGGGGTGACCGACCTCGCGCGCCACCACGTCGGGCACAACATCGGGATGGACGGCCACGAACCCCCGTACCTCGACAGGGGCTGGGGGGAAGCGCAGGCGGACCCCGGAAACCGCCTGATCGAACCCGGCCACGTCTACACGATCGAACCCGGCCTCTACACCGGCACCGAGGGCTACCGCCACTCCGACACGGTCGCGATCACCGAGGACGGGACCGAGCGGATCACCTACTTCCCCCGCGAACTGGAGGGGAACGTCATCCGATACGGGTAACTCGTCGCGACCGGCACACCGGTAGATGCGCTACGACGCGGCGGGCTTCGACGGCGGCGTCCTCGCGGAGCCGACCCGCGAGATCGAGACGTTGGAGGCGCTGGCGGACCTACTGTGACCGATGACCTCGTCCGAGCACTCGCCCGTCGAACTGCGGGCGCTCGTCCTGCCCGCCCTCTCGTTCGACTGGGGCGACGCGCCGAGCGAACTCCGGCCCTGGCTCGACCGCTACGACTTCGCCCGCGAGATCGCCGTCACCGGCGCTGTCGACGCGGTGCGCTGCACCGACGACGGGATCGGCGTCGCGACGACCGGGATGGGGAAGGCGCAGGCGGCGGCGACGGTGACGGCGCTCCACCGCACCCCCCGCCTCGACCTCTCGCGGGCGTACGTCGTGACCGCGGGCGTCGCCGGCGGCTCGCCGGCGGTCGGCACGCTCGGTTCCGTGTTCCTGGCGGACGCCGTCGTCGACTGGGACCGCAAGTTCCGCTGGGATCCGGACGGCGACGGCGAGGGCCCGACGATCGGCCCGCTGCCGTTCGATCCCGAGCCGGGCGTCTACCGGCTTAACGGGGACCTCGTCGCGGCGGCGCGGCGCGCGACGGCGAACGTCCCCCTGCGCGACCTCCCCGAGGCGCGGGCGTACCGGGAGCGCTACCCCCAGGAGGCCGCCCGCGGCTCCCCGACCGTCGGGGTCGGAACTACGCTCTGCGGCGACGAGTTCTGGCACGGGGAGCGCCTCGCCGCGGCGGCCGAGGAACTGGTCGAGGGGTACGGCGTCGGACCACACGCCACGACCGAGATGGAGGACTACGGGACGGCGCTCGCGCTCGACCGCGCCGGCCGACTCGACCGCTACCTGAACGTCCGCGCGGTCGCCAACTTCGACCGGCCCGCGCCCGGCCGGTCCGCCCGCGAGAGCATAGACGAGGACGTCGAGGCGTTCGTCGGGCTGGCCGTCGAGAACGCGTTCCGGGTGGCCTCGGCGTTCGTCGAGCGCGTCACGGAGCGCTGGGAGTCGTACCGCGACGGCGTCCCGTCGCACCCCGAGTAGCGTCGGGGTCCGCTGGTTTCGCGGCTCCCCTGCTCGACCCCCCGGGACCCGCGGGACCGTGTGATCGAAACGTGCGACCCGTGCGAGCACGACCCGAAGGGCGGTCGAGTCGCAACCGTTTCGGGGGTCGCTCGCGGAGCGGTCCCAATGAGTTACCGGATCGGCCTCGTTGGCAAGCCCTCGGTGGGCAAGTCCTCCCTCTTCAACGCGGCGACGATGAACGACGTGCCCGAGGGCGCGTACCCGTTCACGACCATCGACCCGAGCGTCGGCGAGGCGTACGTCCGCGTCGAGTGCGCCGCCCCCGAGTTCGGCGATACGTGCACGCCCGAGACGGGCTTCTGCCGGCACGGGACGCGCTTCGTCCCGACCAAGCTGGTGGACGTGGCGGGGCTCATCCCCGGCGCGCACGAGGGCAAGGGGCTCGGCAACCAGTTTCTCACCGATCTGAACGAGACCGACGTGCTGATCCACGTCGTCGACTTCTCCGGGACGACCGACGTCGAGGGCGAGGCCACGGAGGGCCACGATCCGCGCGAGGACATCGCCTTCCTGGAGGAGGAACTCGACATGTGGTACCTCGAGATCCTGGAGAAGGGGATCGAACGATACGAGAACGCTTACCGGGGGGCCGAGGCGGAGATCGAGGAGTCGCTCGCCGAGCAGATGAACGCCTTCCGGACGAACGCGGAGGAGATCACGCAGGTCGTCCTGTCGCTCGGCCTCGAACTCGACCCCGAGACGTGGGACGCGGCCGACCGCCTCGAACTCGCACGGGAGATCCGGCGGCGCACGAAGCCGATGGTGATCGCCGCGAACAAGATGGACACCCCGGAGGCGCAGGCGAACTACGAGGGGATCGCGTCGGACCCCGAGTACGACCACCTCTCGTTCGTCCCCGTCAGCGCGCACGCCGAGAAGGCGCTCAAGACCGCCGCGGAGCGGGGCGTCGTCGAGTACACCCCCGGCGACGACGACTTCGAGGTGACGGGCGACCTCTCGATGGAGCAGCGGCGCGGTCTCGAACGGATCCGCGACTTCGCGAGCGAGTACGGCGGGACGGGCGTCCAGCGCGCGCTCGAGGCCGCGCTCTTCGACGAACTCGGCGTCGTCGCGGTCTTCCCCGGGAGCGCCAGGGGCGTGAAGACCTCCGAGGGGAAGGTGCTGCGAGACTGTTTCCTCCTCCCGTCGAACGCCACGACCGAGGACTTCGCGTACTTCCTGCACACGGACATCGGCGACGGCCTGCTGTACGGCGTCGACTGCCGGACGAAGCGCCAGATCGGGTCTGGCCACGAGCTCTCCCATCGCGACGTCGTCGAGATCGTCACGACGAACTGACCCGGGCGACGCTCGGTTCCGATCGCGCCGAGGTCGCGGGTGCGGCCCGGCGATCGCCCGCAGGGCACTTTTGGGGCGCGGGGCCGTACGCCTCGTCATGTCTCCCGACCCCGACCGAGCGGAGGACCGGATGGGCGAGCGCCAGCGCGAACGCACCGAGAGCGTCGAGGCCATCCTCGACGACGTTCGACAGGACCTCGGCGACCGGAAGTACCCGGTCACGAGCGAGGAGCTAGCGATGGAGTACGCCGATCAGCCCCTCGACATGCCGAACGAGACGGAGACGCTGGGGAGCGTCTTCGATCGCCTGGTCGACGAGGAGTACGACTCGCCGGAGGAGGTTCGCGAGGCCGTCTACCGGGAGCTCACGGGTGAAGCGGGCGGTCCCGAGGAGTACAACGAACAGCGCGACCTCGAACAGATCGACGAGGTCGACGGGAAGACCGAGACGAACTGGCAGTAGGGTCGAGCCTCAGTCGTCCCCGTCGGGGCGCGGGTCGAGTGTCACCGCGTCCTCGGTGATCGTCACGCGGTAGCCGTCGACGGGGACCGTCACCCGGAACGAGCCGGCGGCGGTCGTCGCGTCCTCGTCGCGATCGAACACGCCCGCGAACTCCGCGGCGTCCGCGAGTTCGAGGTCGGTCAGGGACTCCAGCGCGTCGAGCGCGTCGCGGACGCTGATTCGCTCGTCGCCGTCCGTTCGTCGGACGCGGTACCGGTTCGTCTTCGGGTCGTACTCCGGCCCCGCCCAGTCTGGTAACTCCGTGTCCTTCATAACGTCCCCCTCCGCTCGACGAGCGAATCCCCCGCTCACGGTCACCTTGTCTGCCATCTCGTATATCTGTTCGGCCCCCGTGCGTCGCGGGCGCCGATCGGCCGCGAGCGGCGTTCCGTCGTCGCTCCGCGGCCGTCGACGATCGCGGTCGACGGCGGCTGACGATCGTCCCTCGCAGGTGCGTGTGCCGCGGACGATCGCGTCTCCGCCCTCACTCGCGTCGGCCCCGGTGCGATGAACGACGCCCCGGGCGCGATACGACCGCTCGCGTCCCGCGACGGCGTCGTCAGCGCGGCGATCGAGGGCCGCCGCTCAGCGGCGGACGCGACGTCCCGCCGGGTCGTCCCCCGATTCCCTCGGTTCGTGTGCCATCCGCGTCAGGTAGTGGGGACACGACGGCGAAGTGGATTGTAGCTAGATTCGTTCCGCCGGCGCTATGGATATAGCCCCCCGACCCCGGTAGCACGGACGCGAACGTCGCGGGCGCTCGATTCCGGGGCTCGGTACCTCGCCGCGGCGCGCTCACCCCGCCCCGGCTCACCCCTCGATCATCAACTCCCTCGCGGTGACCTCGGCGAGCCGTTTCGCCATCCCGAGGACGACCGGTCCGAAGAACAGCCCCATGACGCCGACGAGCGCGAGGCCGCCGAAGATGCCGAGCAAGAACACGCCGGGGTTGAGATCGGCCTCGTGTCCGCCGACGACGGGTCGGATGTAGTTGTCGGAGAGGCTGACGACGAGGGCCCCGTACGCGAACAGGGCGATCGCCGGGACGGGCCGTCCCACCAGGGCGAGGTAGCCCGCGGCGGGTGCCCAGACGACCGACGCGCCGATGAGCGGCAGCAGCGAGAGCGCGATAGTCAGGACGGTCCAGAAGACGACCTGCGAGAAGCCGACGAAGAAGAAGCCGATACCGGTCAGCAGCCCCTGTACCACCGCGACGACCACGTTGCCGACGATGGCCGCCCACATGAGGCGGTCGCACTCCTCGACGAGGTCGCGCTGGACGCGGGGGCGAAGCGGCAGGACCCGCTCGATCCACGCCACGACCCGCGCGCCGTCGACGAGGAGGTAGTAGAACAGAAACAGCGTGACGAAGATCCCGATACTGAGATCGACGACCGTACCGACGAGCGCGAACACCCCGGAGAGCACCTGTTGGGTCCCCTGGGACCCGTTCTGCTGGATCGATTCGGCGATCCTGTCCGGAACTGTGGAGAGGAGCACGTCGACCTCGACCGAGACCCCGACGGTCGTCCTGAGGACCCGCTCGACGACCTCGAACCCCATCGTGCCCGTCCGAAGCATCTCGACGATGCCGATCGCCTGCTGGAGGGCGACCCCCAGCAGCACGGCGACGGGGAGCAGCAGGAGGAGGACGCTGACCGCGACGAGGGCGGCCGCGGCGGGGCGTCGTCCGACCCTCGGCGCCAGGCGGCGCTGCAGCGGATAGAGGAGGTACGCGAGGAGGATCGCGAGGAGAACGTACTGGAGAAAGGGGAGGATCAACGCGACGGCGACGAGGGCGACGACGAGCAGGAGCGCGACCAGCACCGCCCGGTGTCTGTTCATGCGATCGAGACGTGGCGGAGTGCAAAAAGTTGCGTGTCGGCGCGCTAACGGTCACGCGGCGGGAAGTAACGGGTGGCCGTCGCCGAACTCGTACCAGCGGTAGCCGCGCGCGATCGCCCCCCGTCGCCGTCCCGCGCCGTTTCGAGCGGTCGAGGGCGCTGGGTCGAAATCCCGCCGGGCGGAATCGCGTACGGAAGTCCGACAGTACGTTTTCGGATGTTAACAGCAAAAATTATCAGTCGTAAACTCGATCGAATCTGCGTCATGCGTCGACGCACCTACCTGAAGGCGACGGGCACAGCGCTCCTCGGACTGGCGGCGGCCGGGACGGCGGCGGCGGACTCGGACGAGCGCCGCGGCGTCTACCGGCCGGGCGGTCCGTGGCCGGGCAGCGAGCAGGCGTACAACCTCGACGCGTTCCACACGAACGAGGAGCTCGCCGCCGAACTCCGGAGGATCGACCGGCGGAGCGACCGGATCTCGCTCCAGGAGATCGGCGAGTCGGCGGGGCTCGGCGAGCCCATCTGGGAGGTCACCGTCGGCGACGGCGACACGAGCGTCCACCTCATCAACCAGATCCACGGCGACGAGCCGATCGGGACGGAGGTGACGCTCGAGCTGATCCGCGACCTCGCGCTCGGTAACTCCGGGCGGGTCGAGACGCTGCTCGACGGCCTCTCGTTCACTATCGTCCCGCGGGTGAACCCCGACGGCGCGATGTTCGAGTACGACGTCGACGACGACGGGAGCGCGGAGTGGATCGGGCGGCGGACGAACACGCAGGCGTGGCGGCCGGGGGACTCGAAGTACGAGCCGTACTACCACTACGCCGTTCCCGACGACGCGCCGCCGGGCTACGACATGAACCGCGACTTCAACGTCGCGCTCGACGCCGACGCGATCGGCAGCCAGGACGGGACGTGGACCGACGGGCGGTACTACGACGTCGAGTACGAGGGCTACACCCTCCGGAGCAGCGGGCTCATGCTCGCGCCGGAGGTCCGCGCCGTCGCCGCGTCCGCGCTGCGCGCCGCTCCGGACTACGCGATCACCCACCACCACCAGGGTCGGTACCTCTACCCCGACTCCGGCGACGGCAACAGACCCCCGAAGCAGACGATCATGAGCGTGATGCCCGCCTACGGGCCGGTCTACCGCGAGCGGTCGCCGTTCGACGACCCCGAGGCCCCGGTCGAGGACGTCGTCGACCCGTTCATCGACGCGGAGACGAGCGAGCGGTCGCTCCAGCTCAACGTACTCGTCGAGCGGGCGCTCGGCGAACGCGGCGAGAGCGTCTTCGACAGCGTCACCCGCTACGGCTACTACCCCCTCTGGGGGTCGTACCTCGACACCGTCTGTCCGCGGACGGGCGCGGCGGGGCTGCTCTACGAGGTGACCGGACAGACCGACGACCGCGGTCAGCAGGGCTTCGGACAGATGGTCCAGGCCACGAAGGAGGGGTTCGCGGCGACCTTCGAGGCGATGGCCGACGGCTCCATCGCGGACGTGAACGCCGAGGAGTACTGGGACATCCCGCTCACCGGGGACCCGCTCTCGAACCCCCACGGCGTCGACGTGCCGACGCGCTGAGCGCGGAGTCGGCGGCTCGATCGCGCTCGCGTCTCACACGCGTAGCCTGATCGTGTCCTCGTCGACGTTCGCCACGTACCGACCGGGGAGGTGGTGGGCGTCCTGTTCGACCGTGCCGTCCCACCCCAGTTCGTCGAGGAGGTCGGCGTCCACGTCGCCCTCGACGGTCACGTGGAGGTCGCCGCCGCGAACGTCGCGCACGGTGCCGATCTCCTCGCCGGTCTGGGAGACGACGCGCTTTCCGACCTGCTCCTCCGAGAAGTCGTCGGGCATGGGTCGCGGTTCACGGCGGAGCGAGTTGAACGTTTTCCCCGCGCTCGCCGGCCGTCGTCGAGACGGCGGCCCCTTTCAGTCCCGCCCAGCAGTGGTGTTCCGACCGGCCAGAGCGTATCTGAACAGTACCGCGCTCGCCGACCCTTACCCCAGGAAGTCCGTCGCCGCCGCGACGACGACCTCCGCCACCTCGACCACCTCGTCCGTGTAGACGAACTCGCCCGCGGCGTGTACGTTCTCGCCGTCGGGTCCGAGGATGACCGTCGGCAGGTCCGCGCGGTCGCCGAGGTAGTTGAAGTCCCCGACGCTTTCGAAGTAACCGATCGCCGGGTCGACGCCGGCCACCGAGCGGGTCGCGGACCGGAGCGCCGTCACGAGCGGGTGGTCCTCGTCGGTGACGTACGGCCCGTAGCGGACGTCGGGGCTCGGCGCTTCGCGGAAGCCGACCTCGACCTCGCTGTCCAGATCGAGCGCCGCGATCGCCTCCTCCGCGTCGGCGCGCGCGTCGGCTTCGGTCTCCCCGACGACGACGTGGCGGTCCACCATGAGACGGGCACGCTCCGGGACCGAGAGCGTCTGGCTCCCCCCTTCGAGCAGCAGCGGGCAGACCGACCCCTCCCCGAGTTTCGGGTGCGAGCCGACGTCGATCCCGGCGAGCGCGTCGGCCACCCTCCCGGCGTCCACGACCGCGTTGACCCCCCGCTCCGGTTGCGAGCCGTGGGCGGCCTCGCCCCTCACGGTGACGTCGTAGAGGAACCGCCCGCGAGCGCCGAGGACGAGCGCCGGGTTCTCGATCTCCCCCCGCGCGAGGACCGGCCCCGGTTCCGTGACGATCGCCGCGTCGCAGTCGTCCGCGTAGCCGTCGCGGACGAGGCGGTCGGTGCCGAGCCCGTACGGTCCCTCCTCGTCCACGACGGCGGCGAGCAGCACGTCGCCGGCCAGGTCGCGCTCCGCGAGCGCCTCGAAGGCGACCATGACGGCCGCGAGGCCGCCCTTCATGTCGCAGGCCCCCTGTCCGTAGAGCCTCCCGTCCTCGATCCGCCCCGAGCAGGGGTCCTCCTCCCAGTCCTCGACCGGCCGGACCGTGTCCACGTGGGCGTCGAGCAGGAGCGTCGGCGCGTCCGGGTCGCTCCCCTCGAGGCGGGCGAGCACGTTGTCGCCCTCGTAGCCCGTGATCTCCGGCTCGCTCACGTGGTGATACGCCGGGTTCAGACCGCGCTCGTCGAGCCAGTCGTGGACGAACGCGGCGATCTCGCGCTCCTCGAAGTACGGGCTCGGGATCCGGACGAGTTCCTGGAGGAGGTCGACGGTCTCGTCGGGGTCGATAGGAGGACGGTCAGTCATCGCCCGTTCCCCGCGCGAGGTCGCGGTCGTCGGAGGCGACGCCCGGCAGCGTGTCGAGCAGCGCCCCGACGTCGGTGTCGCGCCGACGGCCGCGGTACCAGTAGCCCCCGAAGACGACCAGCCCGACGGCGAGCCAGGGGACGTACACCCGGAGCGATCCCCGGTACGCCTGCGTCAGCAGCGCGAACGAGCCGAGCGCGGCGACGACGCCGGTGAGGACGAGTCCGACGCCGATGTCGAAGTCGGCCCGCGCGGCGAGGTCCGGTCTGGAGAGGTACGCGTAGAGCGTCGTCACCGAGACGGCGAAGTACGCGACGAGGTAGCTGAACGTGGCGATGACGATGACCTGGGTGAGCCCCGAACTCCAGAAGGTGAGCGCCGAGGCGACGAGGTACAGCGTGAGCAGCGACCAGTGGGGCGTTCCGAAGCGGTCGCTCACGCTCGAGAAGGCCCCGGGGAACACCCCGTCCCACGCCCAGGAGTAGGGCATCTTGATCCCCGCGGCCATGACCGCGTGGACGCTGGAGGCGGTCGCGAGCAGCCCCCCGATCGCGACGATCGCGGTCGCGTTCGTCCCGAGGAACGCCTCGGCCGCCGTGGCGAGCGGCCGAGCCGAGTTCGCGAGAGTGGTGTACTCGGCGACCCCGTAGATGACGACGGCCGTCCAGACGTACAGCAGGATGAGGACGAACGTCCCGCCCACCATCGCGAGCGGGAGGTTCCGGCCGGGGTCCTTCACCTCCGCACCCATCTGCCCGGCGACCGCGATCCCGATGTAGGCGTAGAAGAGGGGGACCGCGGCGGCGAGAAAGCCGTCGGGACCGCCGGTGAAGAACGGGCGATAGTTCGCCGCGCTCACGTTGAACGTCCCCGGGATCACGAGCACGAGGATCGAGAGCATCAGGAACGCGAAGATGGCGTTCTGCGAGACGCTGTAGCCCTTCGTGCCGACGAGGTTGACGAGGAAGAGCACCGTGAGCAACCCGAAGCCGGCCAGCGCGGGGTCGATACCGGGGTAGAACACCTGGAGGTAGCTGCCGAAGCCGAGCGCGAGGACGGCGTCGGCCGCCATGTACCCGAGCCACTTCGACCACGTGACGAGAAAGCCCGGCAGGCGGCTCCCGAACGTCCGCGAGACGTAGGCGTACGACCCCGCGGCCGCCGGGAAGATGGTGGCCATCCAGCTGTAGTTGACGGCGATGCTCATCGCGAGGAGCCCCGAGAGGACGACCACGAGGATGACGCTCGGCCCCGTCGTGCTGCTGGCCGTGCCGAGCGTGACGAACAGCCCCGCGCCGAGCGTCCCCGCGACGACCGTGCTGACCGCGCCGAACAGCCCGATGTCGCGGGAGAGACTGTTCCCGTCGTTCGCTCCTGTTTCCGCCATGCGTACACACGGCACGGTACGGGGGTATATGTCCCCTCCCTAGCATGGTCGGGTCGGCCGTCACTCCGACCCGAGGAGCTTCGACTCGGCCTTCCGGAGGTGTTCGAGCAGCGTCGCCCTCGACACGCCCGCGATCTCCGCGAGCTCGCCCGCGCTCACCTCCCGCGGCCACGTGTAGTAGTCGCGTCGACGCGCGAGATCGAACACCTCGCGCTGGCGCTCCGAGAGGTCGTCGGTCTGAAAGATGCCCGTACCGCTCGCCGGGGCGGTGATGAGTTCGACGCGGATCTCGGCGTCCATCTCCTCGCGCACCTCCTCCAGCCTGTCGTGGACCGTCCGGCGCGTCTCGTGGACGAGGACTGTCCAGTACTCGCGACCGCCGACCATCCGCACGGGCTCGTCCGGGATGAACCCGCGCGAGACGAGCGCCCCGTTGATGCTGTTCGCGAGGTCGTACCGGACGACGATCCCCCGCGCGGCGCTGCCCGGGACGGCGTCGTCGTTCCCCGCCGCCGCGGATCCGCCGGTCTCCCAGACGGATTCCGTGAGGTCAGAGGCGTCGATGGCCGCGACGAGGTCGTCGACGGCGGCCGTCGTGTCGCCGTAGGCGGTGAACCGCCCCGTCGCTAACCCGTCGATGCGGTGAACGCCGTGGCCGAGCAGCCCCGCGTCCACCGCCTCGGTGACCTCGAGCGTCCAGCAGTCCGGGTGCCAGATGTCGAGCGAGACGCGGACCCCCGGTTCGTCGGTCGGCATCGCTTCACGCGCTCAACGACGCCGACGACGAAAAGCTACCCCATCCCCGCCGGCCCGTCGACGGGCGCCACTCGCGGCTCGGACCTGGTGAGCCAGAGGACGTAGTCCCGGCCCTCGTCGCTCGGGGTCACGTCGCGGTGGACGACGCCCGCCGGGACGGGGCCGCCCGGCGCGCCGAGGCCTGCGCGCAGGGCGGCCGTCGGTGTCGCTCCCGCGTAAGCGCCGACGTGATCCGACACCCCGCGAACCGGTCGGTACTTCAACGGCGCGGATTCGCAGGGTCGGTGACGATACGTGTGCGCGCGGAAGTGACGGGAGTGGCGTTCGATTCGAGACTCTCGCGGGTCGTAGCGGTCGTGGTCGTCGTACTCCTGCTCGCCGGGACCGCCTACGGCCTCGTCGCCGTCGACCGCCCGCGGGTCGAGGCGGTCGACAACGACTGGGGAACCGTCACGCAGGAGTGGACGGAGGTCGAGACGCGGATCCAGGTCGCCAACCCCGCGCTCCTCCGGGTGGGCGACGCCGTGGCCGACGTCGAGTACACGCTCTCGCTCAACGGCATCGGGATGGCCCACGAGCGAACGCGGTCGGTCGACCTCTCCGGCGAGCGGGACGTCGTCCACCTCTCGACGCGCGTCGACAACGACGACATCCCGGAGTGGTGGGCCTCGCACGTCGAACGGAACGAGACGACGACCGTGCGGGTGGATCCGACCGTCGCCGTCGAGTACGCCGGCGTGCGGGTGCCCGCCGAGTCGTGGACGCGGACGCGGACCGTCGAAACGGACCTGCTCGAACCGCTCCGGACGGGGGAGAACCGACGGATCACCGCGTCGAACCGGACGCTGCTCATCGTCAACGATACCGACGCCCGCTGGGGGAACGCGACCGTCGAGCGGACGCCCATCCACGCGTCGGCGACCGTCACCAACCCCACCCCGGTTGCCGTCCCCGTCACCGACATCGAGTACACGATCCGGATGAACGGGATCGTGGTCGGCAACGGCACGGCGGCCGAGCCGA
This sequence comes from Halomarina halobia, assembly GCF_029338575.1. GTDB lineage: Archaea > Halobacteriota > Halobacteria > Halobacteriales > Haloarculaceae > Halomarina > Halomarina halobia. The sequence goes on along the minus strand of NZ_CP119992.1, from coordinate 272,073 downwards.
CGGTCGTACCGCCGGGCGAGACGCGGACGCTCGAAACCCGCGCGGTCATCGACAACTCGAGGCTCGATGAGTGGTGGGTCACGCACCTCCGGAACGACGAGACGACGCGCATGACCGTCGACTTCTACGCCACGGTGGAGCTGTTCGGGAACCGCTACCGGCTACCGCTCGAGTCGCTCTCCTACGAGCGGACGTTCCACACGGACATCCTCGGGTCCGACGGGTCCACGACGAACGACGCGGGGGCCGACCGCCGTGTGCAGGCGGCGCAGACGACGGCGAGAGGGCGATAACGGACGATGGTCGACGTGCTCGGTCACCTCGCGCTCGCCCTGCTCCTCGCGCTCCCGGCGTGGATCGTCTGGGACGGGCGCGTGAGCCTCGCGTTCGTCGGAACCGTCCTCGCGACGGCGATGCTCCCCGACGTCGACCTCGTGCTCAGGCACGTCGTCCCGACCGTCGAGCACCACGGCGTCACGCACACCGTCCTCTTCGTGGTGATCGTCTCGGCGGTCGCCGGTGTCCTCGCCGAGACCGTCGACACGTCGGTGCTCGAACGGTGGTGGCGCGAGAGCGAGGGGCACGCGGTCTCCGACGGCGCGATCTTCCCGTTCGTGACTGGCGGGTTCCTCCTCGGCGGGCTCAGCCACCTGTTCGGAGACGTGCTCTCCGCGCCGGACGTCTCCGAGCCGGTCGAGCCGCTGTGGCCCTTCCTCGACAAGCCCATCTCGATCGACGTGCTCTACTACACCTCGCCGTGGTGGAACCTCGGCCTGCTGGTCGTGGCCCTCTCGCTCCACCTCGCGCTCGGCTACCGCGACGGCTTCCTCGCCGATCGGCCCTCGCGTACGGGGGGTCGGTGAACTCGCGCCTGCGAACCGACGCGAATCGACGACCGGAGCGTGCGCCCGGTTCGTCCACACCGTTATGCGCGCGGCGGACGAACCCCGCGTCATGTCGGAGGTCGTCCCCCCCGAGGCGGCGGAGTTGCTCACGAGCGAACCGCTGATGGCCCACCTCGCGACCTGTCGCGACGGCCGGCCGCACGTCGCGCCCGTCTGGTACCGCTACGCCGACGACCGCGTCGAGATCGTCACGACCGGACGGAAGCTGGCGAACGTCCGCGCGAACCCCCGCGTCGCGTTGTCGGTACAGAGGGACGACGGGGGACGGGCGCAGTGGATGGTCTCGCTGCTCGGCACGGCGGCCGTCGTCGAGGACGACGACGAGATCGCGGCCGCGACCGCGCGCATCAACCGGAAGTACGGTGCCGACGAGGACGCGTGGTCCGAGAACGCGCTCGTCCGTATCGACGTCGGAACGGCGAGCTACCGGCTATACTGATACCGCCGGCCGTCCGCGATCGGCCGGCCGAGCTGCGCCGTCGGAGCACGTCGTCGAGCCAGTCGTAGATCACCCCGTGGGCGAGCGAGAGGGTCCCGACCTGGCAGTGCTCGCCCGCTCCCTCCTCGGTCGTGAAGGTCCGGAGCGTCGTCGGCCCGCTCACCGCGTCGACGAACTCGTAGGCGAACGGGAGCGGCGTCAGGCGGTCGTCCTCGCCGGCGAGCGCGAGCGTCGGGCAGGTGACGCGCTCCGGAACGAGGCCCTGCTCCGCTCGTGCGTCGGCCCGCGCCGCGGGTCGTCGCCGTCGAGGAAAACTCCGCCGTCCGGTAGTAGTTGTGCGCTCTGAGGAACGCCCCCCTCGCGGTCTCGTCGCGGCCGCGCTCGCTCGCCGCCTCGGCGACGCCCGCGAGGAACCGGTGAGGCGGGCGACGAGTTAACCCCGTCGCGTCCGAACGGTCGACGATGCTCGTACTCGGAGACGCACACGCGTCCGATTCCGACAAGTGGGAGGCCCTCCTCGCCGCCTACCGGGCGGCGGACGAGGCGGTCGCGCTCCAGGTCGGCGACCTCGAGCGGTACGACCTCCCCCGTCCGACGTGGTTCGTCGCGGGGAACAACGAGGACCTCGACGTGATCGACGCACTCCGGGCGGGCGAGACGCCGCCCGGCGTGCGCAACGCCCGCCTGCTCGCCGGGACGGCCGCCGAGGTCGGCGGCCTCCGCGTCGCCGGTCTCTCGGGCAACTACGCGCCGACGCAGTACGACCTGCCGAGGAGCGAACTGGACGGGGACCGCCGCCGGCACTTCACCCGCGAGGACGTAGAGCGGGTCGTCGACCTCGGGGACGTGGACGTACTCCTGACCCACGAAGCGCCGCGGGGACTCCTCTCCTACGGCTACGACCCCGGTTGCGAACACGTCGACCGTCTGCTCGAGGCGACCGCCCCCGACCTCTGTCTCGTCGGCCACCACCACCGCCACCGGGAGGCGGAGATCCGGGGGGCGCGCGTCGTCAGCCTCGCGCCCGTCTGGGAGCGCTACTACGTCCTCGACCCCGACGACCTGACGCTCGACGCGCGCGAGACGCCCGCGTGAAGCTCGCGTGAGGCTCACGTCGGAGTACGTCCGACGGTCGGCCGAAGGATCGCGCGACGGACGCGACCGACAGTATAACCGGCTCCGCCGGCTATCGTCGTCGATGGTCAACGCGTTCTGGCTCGACCGCGACCTCGACCGGGCGGCCGCGTGGCTCGTCGACGCGCACGTGACCAGCAGCGTCTTCGAGTGCTCCATGGCGCTCACCACCGCGGTTCAGCTGAACGGGTACCCCCGCGACGACGACCTGTACTTCACGCACGCGAGCCACCCGCTCGTGCGCTGGGCGGCCGACGCGCGCGGGAACTGGCGCTACCTCCGCGCGTACGTCGCGGCGGCCCACGAGGAGTGGCGGTACCGCTGGGATCACGAACCCGAGGAGCGCCACGCCTGCTGGGCCACCGTCGAATCGCTCGACTCCGGGGCCGTTCGCGCGCTCGACTGGCCGAGCGCGGACGCGAGCGACCCGCCGCAACTCACCGGGCGGTGGACGGCGGACGACTACGTGGACGCCTACCGGTACTACTACGCGAACGAGAAGCGCCACCTGTTCGGGTGGTCGAAGGGGCGATCGAAGCCGCCGTGGATCGCCGATTACACCGTCGATTCGCCGGACGGCGGGCGTGCCTCGACGGCCGACGGGCCCGGAAATCCCGAACGGGACCCGGACTGAGTCGGCTCCGACCGTCCGCGTTCAGTCGCCCGAGTCGTCCTCGTCGCCCTCCTCGGCGTCGTCCTCGTCGCCCCCGACGCGTTCGGTCTGTTCGACCGCGTCGACGTCCTGCGTTCCGCCGCCGTACTGGTTCTGTTCCTCCTCCTCCTCCTCCTCCCGCTCGGCCTCGTCGTCCCGATCGGTGTCGGTCATGCGTCGTTCCCTTGCGTCGACACCCGCTTAACGGACCGACCTGCAATTGCCGACGCGGTCCGAACGCTCCGCTACTCCCCGTCGGAACCGCTCGCGCTCGTGACGTACACCGCGGTCCGTCGGACGACGAACTCGTCGACGAACGCGGCGACCACCGCGCCGGCCTGCAGGAGGAAGTACGGCCAGAGGAGGAGCGGCGCGACGTACTCCGATCGCTCGTGCCGGCGGCCGTCGCGAGCGTCGACGGCGAGCACGAGGTACGACGCGACGAGCGGACCGGCGACGACGCCCGCGACGAGCGCGGCGAGGCCGAACGGCCGGCCGCCGGGGGTGAGACCCCACGCGATCGCCGCGAGCGGCGAGGCGAGCGTCAGAATCGGGAGCGCGAGGAGCGCGCCGAGCGTCGCGGCGAAGTCGGCGCGAGCGAGGGACGAGGGCGGCCCGGAGAGGAGGTTCGCCCCGAGATACCGCCGGGCGACCTGCATGCCGCCGCGAGCCCACCGCTTGCGCTGGTGCCACCACGCCGCGATCGCGGCGGGGTTGGTCTCGCGGGTGACGATCCCCGGGTCGACGCGGATCTCGCCGCCGGCGCGCTGGAGCCGGTAGGCCATGTCGAGGTCCTCGAGGAGTACCGACTCGTCGAACGCCCCCTCGCGCGTCAGGGCGTCGGCGCGGAAGAACGCCTGGCCGCCGGTGAAGAGGGCGAACCCGCCGAGGAGGTCGCGGGCGTAGAACTCCGCCCGCTCCGCGACGGCGCGCTCGACGGTGGCACAGAGCGCCACCGGCGACGCGTCGGGGTTCGTCCCGAAGCACCGACCCTTGACGCAGGCGACGTCGTCGTCCCGGAACCACCGGACCGCCCGGCGGAGCGCGCCCGGTTCTGGGCGCTGGTCCGCGTCGAGGACGGCCACGATCTCCCCCGACGCGCTCGCGAGCGCGTGGTTGGTCGCGCTCGCCTTCCCGCCCGGCGATCCGTCTCGCTCGGTGGCCACGATCCGCGGGTCGCGGTCGGCCGCCGCCTCGGCGACGGCGGCCGTCCCGTCGGTCGAGGCCGACTCGTAGCCGACGACGATCTCGAGCCTGTCGTCGGGATAGTCGAGGGCGGCGCAGGCGTCGACGGTCGCGGGGAGGACCTCGGCCTCGTTGTACGCGGTCACGACGACGGTCGCCGCGGGCAGCGGCGACTCCGGGGCGGTCGGCGGCGAGCGAGGGGCGAAGGCGACGACCGCCGACGCCGTCGCCCGCACGGCCAGCGCGACGCCGAACGCGACGAGGGCGGCCGACGCGATCCGGGCGTACGCGGGAACGACGAGTCCGGGAGCGACGAGCGCACAGGAGAGCGCCGCCGCGACGAGGGCGGAGCCGACGCTCCGCCGAGAGAGCGACGACTCGTCGGGCAGTCGCACGTCCACCCGTGAGGGGACGGTCGCCGGCGGGAAAAACGGTGCGTCGGCGTACTCGACGGCCGGCCATCGTGCGACGAGACTCACACCCACTCGGGGTCGCCCGCGCCTCGTTTCGCCACGATCCCGCGGCGAAGCCAGACCTTTACGCGTTCGTATCGAAACCGCCCGCGTGCGAGTCGTCGTCGCCGGAACGTTCGGTCCGCTCCACGACGGGCACAGGGCGCTCCTTCGAGCGGCGCTCGAACGGGGCGACGAGGGAGTCGTCGTCGGCATCACGAGCGACGCGTTCGCCGCCTCGTCGCGCCGCGACGACCCGCGTCCGATCCCGCCGTACGAGGAGCGCGAGCGGCGGGTACTGGCGGAGATCGACGCCCTCGACGAGTGGAACCGCGAGGTGGAGGTCAGGACGGTGAGCGACGAGTACGGGTTCGCCGACGACGATCCCTCGCTCGACGCGCTGGTCGTCTCGCCCGAGACCGACGACGAGGTGGCGGAACTCAACCGCCGCCGGGCCGAGCGGGGGATGGACCCGCTCCGCCCGATCGTCGTTCCATACGTGCTCGCGGAGGACGGCGAGCGGATCTCCTCGACCCGCATCGCGCGCGGCGAGATCGACGAGCACGGGAACCTGCTCGGATGACGGGGACGCAGACGGGGGCGCTCGCCGGCGTCGCCCGGGCGTCACTCGGAGTCGACCGTCCCGGTGCCCGTCGGCGCGTCGGGTAACTCGTGCCGGTCGGCGTCGATACCGAGTTCGTCCAGCGCGGCCTCCAGGTGTTCCTCCTCCGCGTACGCCGCGCCGTCCGCCTCGCGGAGTCGCTGGGCGGTCGCGAGCACCTCGCCGCGGCGGTCGTCGGGGATGGCGTACTTGTCGGTCGCCAGTTCGATCACCAGCCCGTTGTGATCGCGCGTGTACAGCGAGTGGAAGACGCCCCGATCGAACTCGTTGAAACCGCGCCCCTCCTCGCGGAGCGCCTCGCGCACGTCGGCGAACCGCTCGGGGGCGACGCCGAACGAGAGGTGGTGGACCGCGCCGACCGGCGGTCGCTGCGGATCGGGGTTCGACGGCCGGTCGTCGCGCACGAAGAACGTGAGTATCCGCCCGTCGCCGGTGTCGAAGAACAGGTGCGTCGACTCCGGATCGTCGAGGTTGGGCTGTCTGAGGACGAGCGGCATACCGAGCAGGTCGCGGTGGAACGCGATCGTGTCTTCGGCGTTGCTCCCGACGAGGATGACGTGGTCGGTCCCCGTCACGCCCACCGGGCCGTCCGGGCGCTCCGCAGTCACCTCGAAGTCGTCCGCGGGTCGGCGGTCGGTTGTCATCGTCGTTATCGTTGGGTCGCCACCGGATACGACCTAACTCACCGGACCGCCCGTCTCCGGCGCGCCTCGAACGATCGCGAGGTGTGAGTGACCGCCGTACCGTCATCCGCCCCCGCGCTTATCGTAATCCGGACGGAAGGAACCGTATGGAACTCCGCAAGCCGACCCCGGACGACGCGGATCGTGTGCGGGAGGTCGTTCGGAGCGCGATGATGACGTCGTACGCGCTCAGCCCGGAACAGATAGCGACGATCGTCGAGGCGCAGTTCGGCGACGCTCGTCCGACGCGGGGCTTCGACGGCTCCGACGCGTCCGTGCTCGTCGCGGAGAGCGAGGTGAACGGCGGCCCGAGCACGATCGCGGGCGTCGTCGTCGGCGAACTCGACGAGGGCGACGGCGAGGTCCGCTGGCTGTTCGTCGACCCGGAACACCGCGGCGCGGGGGTCGGCACGGAGCTGTTCGAGGCGATGGTCGGGGCGCTGCGCGATCAGGGCGTGGAGCGGGTGCGGGCGAGCACGCTCGAGGCGAACATGGAGGGCCACGGGTTCTTCGAGCGGTTCGAGTACGAGCGGATCGGCGTCCGACAGGCGGAGTTCGGCGACGAGTCCCTCGAGGAGTACGTGTACGTCGAACCGTCGGCCGCCGGGGCTGCCGACGAGGAGACGGAGGCGGACGCGGGGATAGACAGGAAGACGAAGGCGGAGACTGACGGTGATACGGAGACGGACGCGGACGGAACCGAGGTCGACCTCCCGGAGACCGAACGCGAAGACGGCGTCCCGACCGCGATGACCGACGACGGGAGACGGGTGTACGTCGACCGCGACGACCAGCTATCGGGCGAGGAGGCCCCGTTCTTCGCGGCGTACCTCGACGAGGAGTTCACGGAGCGGTACGGCTACTACTGCGCGTACTGCGGCTCGCTCGACGTCACGGAGGACACGATGGGACGCGTCGAGTGCGACGAGTGTGGCAACACTCACGCCTCCCGCTCCGACGAGGCGTACGACGATTCGTACCTCTAGGCCGGCGGTTCGCTACTTCGTGGGCGGCGTCGGCAGATCCAGGAGGCCGGCCTCGATCTCCGCCCGCCGGTCCTCCAGCCACTCGGGCAGCACCAGCCGCTCACCCAGTTCGTCGACGTCCTCGTCGACCGTGTACCCCGGCGACTCCGTGGCGAACTCGAAGAGCACGCCGCCGTGCTCGCGGACGTAGACCGACTCGAACCACTTCCGGTCGATCACCTCCGTCGGCCTGAGCCCCCGCTCGAACAGGGCGTCGCGCCACGCCGGCTGGTCGGCCGCCGTCGTTCGGAACGCCACGTGGTGGACGGTGCCCGCGCCGGGCTGCCCGCGGGGGGCCTGCGGGTCCTCGAGGAGGTCAACGACGTACCCCAGGTCGCCCGCGGCCTCGTAGCGCTGGCGATCGCGCTCGACCGCCGTCTCCCGATAGCCCATCGTCCGCAGCAGGTCCGCGGTCGGCCCGGCGCTCTCGAGCGAGAGCGTCACGCCGAAGAAGCCGCGGATGGCGTGCTCGTGGGGGACGGGGCCGTCCGGCGGATCGCCGGCGGGCGCGTCCGGGCGAGCCACCAGTTCCATCGGGACCCCGTCGGGGTCGCGGAAGGCGAGCACGGTGTCGCCGAAGCGCTCGTGGGGGTCGTCAGCGTCGACGCCGCGCTCCGCGAACCTGTCCGCCCAGAAGTCGACCGATCCCGCCGGGATCAGGAACGCAACCGCGCCCACCTGCCCGGTGCCGACGCGGCCGGGGCGCGCGTTCGGGTACGGAAAGAACGTCATGCTCGTGCCGGGGGTCCCGCTCCGGTCGCCGTAGAACAGGTGGTACACCGACACGTCGTCCTGGTTCACGCTTCGCTTGACCAGGCGAAGCCCCAGCGTCCCCGTGTAGAATTCGAGATTTCGTCCGGGATCGCTTCCGACGGCCGTAACGTGGTGGATTCCGGGTACGTCTGCCGGCATGTGCGGCCGTAGGGGGTCGCACGGCATACCGCTGTTGCCTGTCCGTGGACGGTACACCGACGCGATCGACGGCAGCCGCGCTCGGAGGTGTCCCCGGAACGCTCCGTGTTCCGGTGTACGGGCGAGGCGATTCGCGTCTCGTCGACGCGGTCCACGCTCTCGGACTTCCGTCCCGACCGTCCAGCGGATCGACGCCACGCCCGACACGGCGGCCCGGGCCCGCCAGACGGTGAACCGCTCGCGTGGGCGACACCGCCCGGCCCCTGTCACGCCAGGTGGAGCGGGGCTGTCCGCTCGATCCCCGTCACAGATACCCAGCGCCGGGGCCTGGGGCTCACCCACGAGCATCCACTGCTCAGTGAATTAGTCATAAATCCTGACAGTGTCCATTACTTATTAATCAGTCTGGTTTATTAGATGTAACGGGGCGACAACAATGAAGGTAGAACGAAGCACGACAACGCACGTCAGGAACGTCCTGGGTCGGCTACTGTACGCGCTGTACGCGCGGTACGTGGGAGAACCCAGGTCGAGGAAGGACGTCTACGGTTACTGGGTGTTCATTTCGGGATCGATCGTCTCGCTCCTCGGCGTGGTGACCTATCTACTCGGTCCGCTCTGGTGGAGCGGGTACTTCGTCAGGAAAGTATCGATCACGCTCGCGGCGTTCGGATTGCCCGTCCTGTTCCTCGGGATACTCCTCCTCCTGCCGATCAAGCGACGGAGTATCCACGTCGCGGGGGTCGGCGCGACGATGTCGATACTCGCGGACGCGTGGTTCGTCGCCATCTATCCGGGGAACTGGATCTCAGGGACGCCTAACTACAGCACGGAGATCATCGCCCTGTACACCGCGGGCATGGGCATCCTCGTGGGGGTTGCCGCTCTCGTCCCGGTCGTGACCGGGGAGAAGAGCCTGCTCTTCGAGAAGGAGTTCAGCTACGCGGGCGAATACCCGGCCAGCCTGGTCGGCGAACGCCTCCGTGACGGCCTCTTCACCGTGTACAGGGACGGCAAGGAGTGGCGGTGGCGGCTCATCGAGCAGGACGCGATCGCGGGGAGTCCGGACCGCTATCCGTCACACCTCGAGACCGAGGAGATCGTCGAGAGCGTGAAGACGAAGATCGGCGGAGCCGGTCTGCTGGAGATCAAGAACGCCGCGTTCAGGCTGTACGAAAGCCGTCAGGGGCAGTGGCGGTGGCTGTTCATCCGCGAGGACGGCACCGTCCTCGCGGCCAGTGGCAGTGGATTCGAAAACAGAGACGCGGCGGCCGAGTCGGTACACGACCTCAAGGAGTTCGGTCCCGACGCGACCGTACTCGACATCGACGGTGCGGCGTTCGATTGCTACGCCGACGGCGGACAGTGGCGCTGGCGGCTCGTCGACGAACACCGATCCACGGTCGCGCAGACGAGTACCGCGTTCGAAACGCGCGGAGCCGCCGAAGCGGCGACGGAGCACGTCCGGTCGCGGATCGACGACGCGGGTAAACTCGTCCTCGATGCCTTCGGCGTCGAACTCTTCGAGGACGACGCCGAGTGGCGGTGGCGGCTCGTCGACGCGAACGAGACCGAACTCGCGATCAGTACGACCGGGTTCACCTCCCGTCGGAGGGTCGAATCGGCCGTCTACGACCTGCTGAAGCACGTCGGTAACGCACCCATCCTCGAACCGGAGCAGCCCGCGTACCTCGTCTCCCCGTCCGATGAGGGTGCGTGGCGGTGGCACCTCGTCACCGACGACGATCGCGTCATCGCTCGGAACCACGATGCCGCCTCCGACGAGTCGGGGTGCGTCAGGGCTGCCGAATGGATGACCGAGCACGCGGCGGAGGCGGACACCGTCGTCGTCGAGAACGCCGAGTTCGAGTACTACCGGGCGCCCGCGGGCTGGAACTGGCGACTCGTTACCGAGGCCCGCGAGACGATCGCCGAGGGCGTCACGCCCTACGAGGGACGGACGGAGGTCGCTGCGGGGATCGAGCAGGTCAAGACGCAAGCGCTGGAGGCCGAACTCATCGAGTTCGAGACCGCGGCGTTCCAGCTCTATCAGACGGGAGACGAGTGGCGGTGGCGGCTCATCGACGAGGACGGTAACGTGATGGCCGACAGCGGCGAGGAGCACACTTCGCGGGCGGAGGCGGCGGCGTCGATGACGACGCTAAAGGAGAACGCACCGAACGCCGAGCTGCTCGAGATCGAGACCGCCGCGTTCGAACTGTTCAACGACGACGACGGGAACTGGAACTGGCGGCTCGTCAACGAGGGGGGACGAACGACCGCGAGGGGCGTCGATCGACATCCGTCGAAGGAGGCGGCCCGCGCGGCCATGGACCGGCTCGTGGCCCGCGCTGGCGACACGCGGAGTCGAGAGGTGAACGACGCCACCTTCCAGGTCTACGCGACCGAAGACGACGAGTGGCGCTGGCGGTTCGTACGGCCCGACGGAGTGATCCTCGCGGACAGCGCCACCAGCTTCAACACGCGCGACGAGGCCGAGACCGCGATCGAGGAGGAGGTCTACGACACGGCGACGTCGGCGTCCATCCACACCGTCGAGAACGTCGCAGTCAAGCTGGTCGAGCGTACCGGGAACTGGTCATGGCGAATACTCGACCGGAACCGCGTAACGATCGCGGAGAGCGTTCCCGTCTACGCGAACCGCGAGGAGAGCAGTGAGGCCGTCACGGCGATCCAGCGACGTGCGGACGACGTGCCGGTGTTCGAGATAGACCGCCCCGTCTTCCACGTGACGCTCCGCGATGACGCCTGGTACTGGCAGCTCATCGAGGCCGACTGGACGCCGCTGATGCAGGGAGAGGGTGCGTACGACGGCCGGGAGGAGGTCGAGTCGGCGATCGACCGGATCAGAACCCTGCTCCCCGACGCGGGCACCCTCGAGTACGACGACGCCGCGTTCGAACTGTACGAGGAACGCGATCGCTGGTACTGGCGACTCATCGACGGGGACGAGGAAGTCATCGCCGCCGCCGAGGAGGGGTACCCGTCCCGCGAGGACGTCACAGCGGCGCTCGAGGTCATCAGAACGGAGGTCGGTGAGGCCAGCATTCTCGAGATAGAGACGACCGTGTTCGAACTTCACGAGGACCAGGGCGAGTGGCGCTGGCGGTTGATCGGCGAGGACGGAGACGAGATCGCCGAGAGCCTCACCACCTTCCCGACCCGGCGTGAGGCGCGCGAAGCGATGGACGCGGTCAAGGAGTTCGCGCCGACGGCGATGACGCAGGTCGCGGAATGACCCTCGCGTAATCGGGACACCTCGTCCGGTCGTCGCCGTGAACCGTTCGACCGCGACGCCGACCTCCGTCTTCCGAGGCGTGTCCGCTCGTCGAACCGCGTGCGCGTCGTCAGTCCTCTCCGGGCTGAGAGCGGCCCCGACCGTCGGCGGGCGTCTCGGCGGACGGGACGTCGAAGAGCGGGCTCTGCTCGCCGGGGGCGAACGTGTTGAGGAGCAGTGCCGTCAGCGCGGTCACGATGACCGGTTCCCCGAAGAAGGTCCGGGCGGCCCGCGGCAGCTCCTGGAGCGCCTCCGGCCGCATGGTGACGCCGAGGCCGAGACCGAGGGAGACGGCGACGACGACCATGTTCCGGCGGTCGAGGTCGACGTGCAGGAAGAGCAGGCGCGCGCCGCTCGCGGCCACCATACCGGCCATCAGTACGACCGCGCCGCCGAAGACGGCACTCGGGATCGTCGCGACCGCCGCGCCCACCTTCGGGCTGAGCCCGAGCACCGCGAGGACGACGCCGGCGACGCCGACGACGTGACGGCTCATCACGCCCGTGAAGTTGACGATACCCACGTTCTGGGAGAACGACGTGACGGGGAAGGCGGCGAACGCCGCACCGAGCGAACTCAGGAGGCCGTCGGTGAACAGCCCGCCGCGGAACTCCTCGTCGGTCGGGTTTCTCCCCTCGGCGGCCGTGACGCCCGACATGTCGCCGACGGTCTCCATCGCGGACACCAGAAATAGGAACGCGAACGTGACGACGGCGATCGGTTCGAACGCGAAGCCGAACGCGCCCGGCCGCGGGACGGCGAACGGGGCGGCCGACGCCACCGGACCGAAGTCGACGAGGCCGAGCGCGACGGCGACCGCGTAGCCGACCCCGATGCCGACGAGCACGCTCAAGAGCCGCGTGACGCCGGTAGTGAACACGTTGAGGACGACCGCGACGGACAGGACCAGCAGGGCGAGGCCGATGTTGTGTACCGCGCCGTAGTCCGCCGCGCCGACGCCGCCGGCCGCGTAGTCGACGCCGACCGGGACGAGGTAGAGCCCGATCACGATCACGACCAGCCCCGTCACGAGCGGCGGAAAGAACGGCTGAATGCGGTCGAACTGCCAGCCGATCAGCCCCTCGACGGCGAACCCGGTGACGAGTATCGCGCCGAAGACGGCCCCCAGCCCGTAGTCGACGCCGATGCTCGTGGCCGCCCCGACGAACGTGAAGCTGGTCCCCATCACGATCGGGAGCCGCGCCCCGACCGGGCCGACGGTGTACGCCTGGACGATCGTCGCCAGCCCGGAGAACAGGAGCACCATCTGGACGACGTACGCCGTGTCCGCCGCGCCGAGGCCGACCGCGCCCGCGACGATGAACGCCACCGCCGTCGCCGGAACGATCATCACAGCCACGTGCTGCACCCCGAGCAGGATCGACTTCGGCCACGGCGGTCTGTCGTCGAGTTCGTACTCGAGTTCGATCTTCCCGTCAGCGTCAGTCGACATGCGTTGGCGGTACGTGCGACCCCCCGTCAATAACTGTTCCGTGATCGAGCGCATATCGGAGTCGGTACGAGTGAATATATGCACGTGCGTGTAACGGTCGTCGCGAAGAGGAGGGGGACGCTTCGTCGGTATCGACGAGGAGGGGAGGGGGAGGGGATGTCGTGTGCGGGCGTCAGCGACCGTCCGCGGCCGGCGGAGTCGGTCAGTGGATCGTGACCTCGCCGTCCTCGACGGTGATGTCGACCAGGCTCGTCGCCTCGCGGTCGGTGTCGTCGAGGGCCGACTTGCCCACCTTCCGGATCACGACCACGATGTCGACGATCTGCGCGCCGATGCCGTCGAGCGCGTCGCAGATGGCCGCCAGCGTGCCGCCCGTCGACAGCAGGTCGTCGACGATCAGCACGCGGTCGCCCGCCTCGACGTCGTTGATGTACATCTCCGACTCCGAGTAGCCCGTCGTCTGGTGGAGCGCCACCTCGCCGTCGAGGCCGTAGGACCGCTTGCGGATGACCACCAGCGGGATGTCGGTCTGCAGCGAGAGCGCCGTCGCGATGTGGATGCCCATCGCCTCCGGCGCGACGATCTTGTCCACGTCGAGCTCCGCCGCCCGCGTGACGCCGACCACCACCTCCCGCAGCAGTCCGGGATCGAGCATCGGCACGCCGTTGCTTATCGGGTGGACGAGGTACTCGTACCCGTCCTTGTCGACGATCGGCGCGTCGTGCAGCGACTCGCGGAGTCGGTTCATGCCGCCCGTTTTCCGAAACAGGGGAAAAGCGGTTCGTTCTCCGACGGCACCTCCCGCTCCCCGCGCCCGACGCTCGACGCGTCGAGCGTCGAGAGGTGTGCCGGCGAGAGGTGTGTCGGCGGACCGCGGATCACCGTCGTCCGGTTCACCGGTTTCTAGCGACCGCGCGCCGATCGAACGTCCGCACCGCGTCCGCGTACGCTCGCGGCCGGTGGAGGTTGCAGACGTGTCCGACGCCGTCGATCACCTCGACGCGCGCGTCGCGGGCGGCCGCCGCGTGCTTCCGCTCTCCCCGCCGCATGAGGCGGTCTCGCTCCCCGTTGAGCAGGAGCGACGGCCCGGGGTACTCGGCGAGCGCCGCCCGGAAGTCCCGCCCGGCCAGGTACGGCCCCGCCTCCCCGAACGGCCGGGGGTAGAACCCGGCGTCGATGATCTCCGCCTCGACGTCCGGGGGCAGGTTCCGCTCTCTGACCCACCGTTCCGCGAGTCGAACGACGCCTCGCTCGACGAGGTCGCTCCTGGTCGCCAGGCGCGACACGCCGCCGACGGCCCGCGTGACGAGTTCCAGCCCGTCGATCGGGTTGGCGCTGCTCCCCGTGAGCACCAGCCCGTCGACCCGTTCGGGGCGACGGCGTGCGTACTCCGTCGAGACATAGCCCCCGAGCGAGAGGCCGACGACGAGGGCGCTCCCATCCGCGTGCGTCTCGATCACCTCGTTGAGCAACGCCAGGGTCGGCTCGAACCGAAACGGCTCGTCGGCGCGCGCACCGTGTCCCGGGACGTCCGGCGCGAGTATCCGAAACTCCCCCGACAGCGCTCTGCGCTGTGGGGCCCACATGTGCCGCGTGAACACTGACCCGTGAACGAACACGATCGGCGGGGCGTCGGACGGTCCGGCGACGTCGATGCCGTCGAGCCCCCAACCCCCCTCTCCGCCAGTTCGATCCATTGCCCTCGAACGTACGACCGGGACCCGCTTAGTTCCGGGTGCAACGGTGCGATCCGCGACACTCTCGCCCTCGCGGGAACGATCGGCCTCGGCGCTCGACGGGACTCGCGTCCGCTCGCCGCCACCGGCCTATCGGTGGGCCAGGTGGCGCGGCCGAATCCAAGTGTCGCCGTCCCAACCGCGAATCCATCGGGGCACGGACCCGGTTATCGAGAGTTCGTCGCTGTAGCGGACCCGGGGCTCGCCCTCCGGCGTCGGGAGGCCGCCCGCCTCGAACATCGTGTTCTCGCGAACGGTCACGTCGGCGGGCCGGAGCGGCCACGGGTCGTGGGCGATGTCGGCGTACAGGACCCTCTCGCCCACCGGGTCGTACATCCGCCGACGTTCGGCCAACCAGTAGTCGAGCGTCCCCGGTTCGGCGCGGAAGATCCCGCCGTCGGGTCCGTACGTCGCGTCGACGCGTGCGGTGACGCCCCGTCGACCGTCGGACGGTTCGCTCGTACGCCTGCGGACGCTCCGGAAGTCGACACGGTCGCCGCGCGTGCGAACGTCCATGTCCGCGTGGTAGCACGGCAACCGGGTGCCGCGCCCCACGACCGCCGGGACGACCGGGTGCGCGACGTCGACGCTGAAGAAGTACAACCCCGGCGCGCCGTCGAAGCGGACGTACGTGCGGAAGTTGAGTTCGGGGAAGGTCAACCGGGTGAACGAGGGGGAGAACCGGACGCCGGCGCGTGACAGGACGAACGGGAGGAGGCTGACCCACGCGCGGCCGTCGTAGGTGTCGAGTTCGAGGGGGGCGGGGACGTGCGGGCGAAGCTGCTCCGGGTCGAACGGCCAGTGGATGAACAGGCCGTCCGTCCACGTCATCGAGAACGCGTGAGGCGCGACGGGCCGGGGCACGCGCGGCGGTACGACACCGGCGGTTTTGTAACTGGCGCCGGCGAGTTCCCTCGACAGGGCGGGGACGCACCACTACTTTTCTCGGTCAGGCGTGTACGGAACGCATGGCTCGCTCTCGGACGGCCACCGCGGCGGTCGGACTCGTCGGAAGCCTCCTCGTCAGCGCGCTCCTCTGGTGGTACTTCGACAGCTTCGTCTTCTTCCTGTTCGTACCGTTCGTCCCGTTCCTGTTCCGACGACCCCGTCGGGAGGAGGAAGCGCCGCCCCGGCGGTGTCCGTCCTGCGGGTTTCGGACGAGGAACGACGCGTACGAGTACTGTCCCCAGGACGGAACGAGGCTGGAGTAGCCGGCCTTCCGAGCCCGCGACGCGCTCCTTCGAACCCCCCGTTCGGTACATCGCTCGATGAGCGCCCATCAGTCCGCGCTCCCCAACGCCGAGTAAATAGCGTCCGCCCGCTTCGGTCCGATCCCCTCGATGGTCATCAACTCCGCCGGCGACGCCGCGAGTAGCTCCGTCACGGCGGGATACGCCTCGTAGAGCCGATCGGCGGTATCGGGCTCGATCCCGTCGATGCAGCCGTACATCCGCTTCGGCGTCGGCGCGTCGAGCACCGCGACCGAACTGCGGGGAAGCGCGGGCGTCGACGGCTCCTCGACGTGCTTTCGGCCGAGCCGGACGGCCATGTCCACGAGACGTTCGAGGTCGGAACACGGGACGACCGGTCGCGTCGAACCGTAACGGCGTACACGCCACCGCCGACGAGCGCGAGGTCGACGAGGTAAGCGAGCACCCGAGATCGAATCGCCGCGGGTTCCGGTTCGTCGCTCGACGTTGCCGATTCCATGCGCGGACGGAGGGCGCGCTCCGCGTATAGTCGAGTGGTGTCGTGCGAACGTAACGAGTCGTTCGTCACTCACCACGGTCGGAGACCCCTTTCGGGTACACCGGCCCTCGGACCCGCGGCGCGATCGGGTCGCCGTCGAAGTCGGCGGAGAGGCGGGTGCGCGAGGGGACGCGCGAGCCACGCGTCGAGCGTCGACGACCCGTCTCGCATACGTACGGACCGACGCGGCTGGGCGCGCTCGCGCGGGTTCCCGGCCGTCAGGACGACCCGACGACCACGACGGGACAGGCGGTCTCCTGAAGGATGTGTCCCACGCGGTGGCCGAAGAACGCCCGCTGGGTGACGTTTCGGACGCTGCTGCCGAGGAAGACGAGGTCGGCCTCGGTTTCGGTCGCGAGCGAGACGATCTCCGCTTCGGGTTCGGCGTCGGCGATCAGTACGCGCGTCTCCACCCGAGCGCCCATCCGACGGCCGACCGCCGCCTCGTTCTCGACGAGCTGTTCGCCGAGTTCCATCGCCGGGGACATGTCCGGCCGGGCGACGAACAGGTCGTTCTCCCGCGGCGGATCGACGACGTGAACCACCTCGACGACCGCCTCCCGCGCCCGCGCGATGGCGAAGGCCGCCTCGGCCGCGCGGCGGTTGTGCACCGTACCCGTCGTCGGCAACAGGATGCGCTCGATCGGATAGTCGGAGACGCTCCCGGGATCGTCTCCGAACCGGTCGCGGTTCGAACGGACGACGACGAACGGACAGGGGGAGTCGCGGATGATGGTGTCGACGGTGCTCGTGAACAGGGGCTCGTCGGGACGTCTCCCGGGCGTTCCGGTCCCGAGTACGAGGAGGTCGTAACCGCGTTCCGCCTCGTCGAGGACGACTCGCGTCGCGTCGTCGCCGCCGCGGACGACACCTCGGGTCTTCGGCCCGTCCGCGGCGGCGATGCGTTCGCGCATGAGATCCAGACAGCGGGTCGCGGCCCCCCCTCCGTCGGACCCGTCACGGGACTGCGCCTCGTCTCCGACGGCGTCCCCTCGCTCCTCGGACTGGCCGGACATCACGGGCGACCTCGGTCGCCGCTCGATCCGTCCGAGGAGGGAGCCGAGCGTCGAGGTCGACGTCGGTCCCTCATCGACGTCGACCTCCCGGACGTACATCGTCGTTATCTCGACGTCGCGGTCGGCCACGAGGTCGCCGAGCAGGCGGGCAGCGAACTGCGATTCGGGGCTGCAGCGCGTCGGGAGGAGGACGCGAGAGACGCCGCCGACGAAACTGTGTCGGCGCTCGTCTTCCGCTTCGAGGCGCGACCGTTCGGCCTCGTCCATCTCGATCCGGGGAACCGCCCACCGGATGATGGCCGGCGCCATGAGCGAGGTGACGAGCGCGACCATGACGATGATGCTGTACATCTCCGTCGTGAGGATGCCCAGTCCGAGGCCGATGGTCGCGACGATGATCTCCATCGCGCCACGGGCGTTCATGCCGCCGCCGATGCCGATCGCCTCCCACTTCGACAGGCCGACCGCCTTCGCGGCGACGAAGACGCCCCCGAACTTACCGACGCACGCCACCGCGAGGACGAGCAGACCGACCGCGAACACGGTCGGGTCGAGCAGCGCGGCCACGTTCATCCGCAGCCCCGCGATGGCGAAGAACACGGGGGCGAAGAGCCCGAGCGTGACGACCTCGAAGATGTGCCGCAGGTGGTAGTCGAACCGGTTCACCTGACCGACGAGGATGCCGACGACGAACGCGCCGAGGATGGCCTCGAGGCCGAGGTACTGGGTAACCGCGCCGGCCGCGAGCGCCAACACGACGAGCAGCGTTATCATCGCCGTCTCGCCGCCGACCGCGTCGTCGACCCAGCGAACGAGGCCGGCGACCGCACGCCGGCCGAGCGTGAAGGAGACGCCGAGAAAGACGACGACGGAGAGGACGGTCTGCGCCGCGGAACTCGCGTCAACGACGCCGCTCTGGGCGAGGCCGGCGACCGTCGCGAGCAGGATCCAGCCGATGGTGTCGTCGACCATCCCCGCCGCGAGGATGAGTTGTCCGAAGTCCCGACGGATGATGTCGAGGTCGATGAGGATCTTGGCGATGACCGGGATCGCGGAGATGCTCATCGCCGTCGCGATGAAGAGGCTGAACACCAGTCGCTGGTCGGACGACGCGATGAACTCGCCCGGGAGATACCAGCCGAGCGCGAACCCGGTGGCGAACGGCAACAGGATGCCGCCCAGCGAGAGCACGACGGCGATCCGCCCCTTTCGCAGAATCAGGTCGAAGTCCGTCTCCAGGCCGGTCACGATGAGGAGCATGATGAGCCCGAGCCACGATATTATCTCGAGGAGGTGGAACTGGCTCTCCGGCACGGCGAAGACGGCCTCGTACACGCCTGGGAGGACGGTACCGAGGAGTGACGGGCCGAGCAACACGCCGGCCAGTAGCTCCCCGATGACCGCCGGTTGTCCGTAGCGCCTGAACACCTCCCCGAGGCTTCGCGCCACGAACAGGAGGAGCGTCAACTGGACGATGACGACGAACAGTTCGTGGTGACCGATGGGTTCGATGACCGTCTGGAGGACGGTACCGTGGACGCCGGTTCGGGGCGGCCGCGCGGCGATCGTGTCGAGCGGTGAGGGGAACATTTGTGATCGAGGCACCGTGGCGTCACTGGGGGCGAGTCGTCCGTTCCGGACGCGGTCGACCGAGCGTGCGTTCCGCGTCGTGCGTTACG
Organism: Halomarina halobia; assembly: GCF_029338575.1. GTDB lineage: Archaea > Halobacteriota > Halobacteria > Halobacteriales > Haloarculaceae > Halomarina > Halomarina halobia. The sequence goes on along the minus strand of NZ_CP119992.1, from coordinate 253,133 downwards.
TTCTCCGTCCGCACGGGAACCACGGCCGGAGGCGACTCCCCGACCGGCGTTCGCGTCGTCGAGGATCCGACCCCGCCGCGGCGCCCCGTCGAGCGGTTCGATCGGCTCGCCCGCCTCCACGGTGACTTCTATACGGTTACTAACGACCCGTAACTACCTTAACGCAGTGGAACTGCGCAGAACCTACCGCGGATGCCCGAGGGCGTGATCGCCATCGCTCGTCGAGAGCGCGGCGCGAGCGGTCTCGGGTCTCTAACCGGGCCGTTCACCGCCGCAGTCGAGACCGAAGGTGGGTGGCCGTTCGAAACGAACGGCGTGCCGACGCGAAACCGGTACGCAGAGAGGCCACCCCGGCGCGGACGACCGGTCGTCCGCGCTCGAACTAGAGGACGCGGATCGGATCGCCCACCCGGATCGTTCCCGACGAGACGATCCGCGCGTTCAACCCCCCGCGATGAACGAGCGCGCCGAGTACCCCCTTCTCGGTGAGCGACTCCAGATACGCGCAGGGCTCACAGAGGTCCACGCCCTCACAGACCGCCTCGCCGATCCGAAACCGTTCGTCGACCAGATGGCTGACGGCCACGTCTTCGGTCGTGACGTTCCGCCGGTGATCGGCGGGTTCGAGCGAGATGCCGGCGTCCCGTTCGACGAGCGCGAGCGTCTCGACCTCGAACAGCGTCAGCGCCCGATCCGCGTGGGGGAGGTCCCGACCCCGCTCGCCCGACCACGTACCCCTCCGCTCGAAGTACCGGTCCCCCTCGAGGCCGCGCCCCTCGACCGCCGACGCCTCAGTTCTCGACTCCATTTCCGCGCCGGCCTCCGGCGCGGTGTGGATCGCCGCCACCCGGCCGTCTCGATTCCCGCTCATCGTCGCTACTGTCGGGGGAGGTACTATAAAACGATACCCCGGAGTCGGTCGGTGCGGACTCCCCGGAGGCCACCCCACCGACTTCGAACGACGACTGTCCTCTCTCGGAGGGTAGCAGACGCGATTCTCTGACGTTCGTTCACTTCTTCTCGCAAATGTATGGATAGAGAGTCGGCCTCGGCACTCATAGGGCTCCTCATCACCGGGTGCCTACCCCGGTTCGGCCCGCACGCCTCGTCATCGGCCGGTCGAGAGGAGACGCCGACGCGGTAAATCGGTTACCTCACAGCGTCAGACCGCCTCCACCCACCAGCCGAGCAGGCGTTCGATCTCCTCGCGCTTCTCCGGCGTGTCCTTCCGGGTGTGCGTATTCAGCTCGCGGCCCTTCTCCTCCAGTACGTTCTCCTCGAGCACCTCGCTGGCCTCGCGGAAGGACTGCTCCGCGCCGTAGGCCTCGGCGGAGCCGGCGAACCGGCCCCGGTCGGTGAACAGCCGGACGGTGGTCAGGACCAGCGGGAGGCCGCGGAGGCGCTCCTCGTGCTCGTGGAAGGCCACGTTCGCCTCCTGGACGGTCAAGTCATCGTGTTTCTCGTCGATCGCCTCGATGCGCTCGGCGATCTCCTCGCGCGTGAGCGTCACCAGCAGGTCGACGTTTCGGAGCTGGACGGGGATCCGCTCCTCCTGGGTCCAGGTGAGCGACCGGAGCGCGTCGGTCTCGGTCACGATGCCGGTCGCGTACCCGTCGTCAGTGACCACGACGAGCGAGGAGACGCCGTTGTCGAGCATCCGGCCGACGGCCTCGGCGAGCGATTCGTCGGGCGCGGCGGTCAGGACCTTCGGCGTCATCACGTCCCGCGCGGGCAGGTCGAGCATGCGGGCCGCGAAGCCCGACCGATCGCCGTAGCCGCCGGTGGTGCGACGGTACCCCTCGCGTGAGCCCGCGCCGCCGTGGGCGTCGAACCCCTCCGCGCTCCCGCCCTGCTGGCGATCCATCTGTCTGACGGTGAAGTCGATCAGGTCGTAGACGCTGATCAGCCCCGCCGGCGTTCGGTCGTCGATCACCGGCACCCGCGTGAACCGGTGTTCGCGCAGGGTGTGGATCACCTCCCCCACGGACGTCTCCGGCGTGACGGTGACGGGGTCGCGGGTGTAGACGTCGGAGACCGAGAGTACGTCCAGGTTCTCGCGGACCGCCCGGAGGAGGTCCTCCGCGCTCACGACGCCGTCGAACCGGTCGCCCTCGAAGACGGGCAGCAGCTTCAGCTCGTTTTCGACCATGAGCCGCGCCACCTCGCGGACGTCCTCGGTCCGCGCGACGGTCGGCGGGCTCGTCGCGAGGTTCATCGCGGTCTCGTTCGGCGGGTGGTGGGAGGCGAGCAGTTGTTTGCGCGTCACCAATCCCTCGAACGCCCCGCCGTTGGTGACGACGACGGCGTCCACGTCCGCCTCCTCGAACGCTCCGCGCAGCTTCGAGGCGGTCGTCTTCACGTCCCGTTCGACGAAATCGGTCGTGACCACGTCGGCGATGTCCATTGTGTCTTCCCGGATAGGGGTCGGGGTCTCAGTGCTATGAGGGTTGGCCCGGAACGTGCAGCCTCCCCGGGTGGTGGCGGTGTCGTCGAGACGGACGCGCCGACTCGGGAATCGAATCGAATCGAAGAGGGGGGCAGACGGCGCTCGTCTCACCCCTCGATCCGCTCGATCCGCTCGCGCGCTCCGGCGACGAGCAGCGGGAGGTAGACCGTCGCGTCGCCGAGGACGGTGACGTTGCGGGCGTCCCGCTCCAGTTTGCCCCACGAGCGCGCCTCGTCGAGCGTCGCGCCCGAGAGCCCGCCCGTCGCGGCGGGGTCCATCGTGATCTGGACGGCGTAGTCGTACGCGCCGGGCGTCACGAGCATCGTCTGGAGGGTGAAGTTCTTCGGGACGCCCCCGCCGACGAGGAGGCAGCCCGCCCGCTCGGCCTCGTAGGCGAGGTCGGTCAGGGGCGTCATGTCGCGGAGCGCGTCGAGCGAGAGGGCGGAGGTCTGGGAGTACATCCACGCCTGCAATCCCAGCACGGAGTCCTGGATCGCCGGACAGTAGATCGGCACGTCGGACTCGTAGGCGGCGGCCGCGACGCCCGCGTCCTCCTCGATCGCCTCGCGCCCGTTCACCTCGGCGTTCGCCCGCCCCAGTTCGCGGCAGAACCGCTCGATGCTCACGGTCCCCTCCTCGGCGAGCGGCGGGAAGACCTCCTCGCGGAGGTGCGACTCGAAGAGCGCGAAGTGCTCCTGGGGGAGGTAGACGTTGTAGATGCGGTCGACCTCCTCCTCGCGGAGCCGCTCGTCGAACTCGCGTTCGGTCATCTCGGGATCGCCCGTCCCCTCGTGGGGCCCGGTGCGACCGTGGTGGTGCTTGCCGCCGATCGCCTCGATGGCGTCGTGCGTGAGGTTCGCGCCGGTCGTCACCAGCGCGTCCACGTAGCCGTCGCGGAGCAGATCGGAGACGACTCGGCGCATCCCGGCCGGGACCATCGCGCCCGCGAGCGAGAGGAAGACGGTACACCCCTCGTCCGCGAACATCTCGCCCGTCACGTCCACCGCCTCGTGGACGGTCGCCGCGCCGATGCCCGCCCTGCCGTACTGCTCGATGAGGTCGCCGACGGACATGCCCGCCGCGACCCGCGCGTGACCCAGCGGGTCGTGGCGGAACTCCTCGCGGTCGGAATCGGAGTGATCGCTCATTGCCGCCACTCGGCGGGGCGACGATTTGAATACTGGGAAACGAGGCGACCGCGCTACAGCCCCGTCGGGTGCGGGAGGTAGGTCGTCTCCAGACCCCACTCCGCACACAGCGCCCGCAACGCTCGCACGCCGACCGTCTCGGTCGCGTAGTGGCCCGCGAGGAGGACGGTCACCCCCGCCTCGCGCGCCTCGTGGTACACCTGCTGTTTCCCCTCGCCGGTCACGAACGCGTCCGCGCCCGTCGCGCGCGCCTCCTCGAGCCAGTCCGCGCCGCTCCCGGTGACGATCGCCACCGACTCGATCGCGTCGGGACCGAAGTCGAACACCCGCGTTCCGGCGCTCCCCTCGAGCGCGTCGAGCGAGTCGCGGAGCGACTCGACCGAGCGCGGTTCCTCGAACCGTCCGCGCCGGCCGATCGTGACCGACCCCAGCGCGCCGAACGGTTCCCGGTCGACGAGGCCGAGGTGATCCGCGAGGCCCGCCGCGTTGCCCAGTTCCGGGTGGCCGTCGAGCGGGAGGTGCGAGACGTAGAGCGCCGCGTCCCCCGCGATCAGCGGCGCGATGCGTCGGTACTCGCGTCCCGTCACGCGGTCGATCCCGCCCCAGATCAGCCCGTGGTGGGTGACGAGCAGGTCCGCGTCGGCCGCGACGGCGTCCTCGACGGTCGCCTCGGCGGCGTCTACCGCGAACGCGACGCGCTCGACCTCGGCCTCCTCGGGGCCGACCTGCAGCCCGTTCGGGCTGGCGTCCGCGTCGGCGTACTCGTCGGTCCGCAGGCGGTCGTCGAGGCGCTCGACGAGCGCAGAGAGCTTCATGGCGGGAGGTCGGCCGCCACCCCTAAGAACCCTCCCGCCGACTGTCGACAGTACCTGTCGTCGAGACAGGGTCGAGACGCGAAGGAGGTGATTCCGATGGGTAAGTTCAGGAAGGCGCTCTTCGCGTGGCGACGACTGCCGCGCAGCACGAAACGGCGCATCACGCGCACAGCACGGCGAGTCGTCCGGCGGGTCAAGCCGTAGCGGCTCGACGCCGCCGACTCGGTTTTGAGCGTTCGATCCGCGACGTACGACGCCGACGAGCTACGCGTCCGTCCCGTGGTCGCCCGTCCCCGCCCTCCCGGCCGCGCTCGCGTGCGCGAAGACGAACGCCCGGAGGAGCTTTCCGGCGAGCGTCGCGGCCTGCCCGTCGTCGCGGTCGTTCACCTCGACGATGTCGAACCCGACGCAGTCGGGCGCGAGCGCCCTGACGATCCGGTGCATCTCGCGGGGCGTCAACCCGAACGGCTCCATCGTGCCCGTCCCCGGCGCGTAGGCGGGGTCGGCGGCGTCGACGTCGACGCTCAGGTAGACCGGCCCCTCGACCGCCGGTTCCCACTCGCCGGCCGCCTCCGGCGGGACGACCGTCACGTCGTCCGCCCCGGCCCGCTCCCACTCGGCCTCGCTGCCGGTCCGCGCGCCGACGATCGCGGCGCGGTCCGCGACCTCGAGCGCGTGGCGGACGACCGTCGAGTGGCTGAGCGGGTTGCCGTCGTACTCGCGGCGCAGGTCGAGGTGGGCGTCGAGGACGACGACCGTCGCGGGGTCGCAGGCCCGGACGCCCGCGATCGAGACGGTGTGCTCGCCGCCGAGCAGGAGGGGGACCGCGCCGTCGGCGCACACGTCGGAGAGCGACCCTTCGAGGAAGTCGAGGTACTCCGCGGCGTCGTCCCAGGCGCGGAGGTCGCCCGCGTCGTGAACGCCCAGGTCGGTGAAGTGCGCCGCTGTCAGGTGGTCGAAGTCGTCGAACGTGCGGGAGAAGGTCCGCACGCGGTCGGGACCGAACCGGGTCCCGGGTTGAAACGACGTGGAGACGTCGAGGGGCGCACCGAGGACGACGTAGTCGGCTCCGTCACGATCGGCGCGCGCCCCGGGAAACATCTATACGATCTTTCGCTGGCCCTCGTACTGGAGGTACTCGATCTCGTCGTTCGAGGACGGATCGACGCCGTCGGGGACGCGCATGGTGATCGTCTCGTAGGTCTCCAGGTCCATCACCTGCATGTCGTTCCCGTCGACGTTGATCACCTGCCCCTGCTTGCGATCGATGATGGGGACCCACACCTTGGCGTCGACGGGCTGGGTGAAGTTGCGCTTCTTGCTGTCGAAGACGCCCTTCCCCTCGACGCGAGCCTTGGCGCTCCCGTGCTTGCCGGGCTTGGCCGTGCTGTAGGAGTTGATGACGCAGGGGGTGTCCTCGATCATGACGTAACTGCCCTCCTGCAGGTCGCGCACCTCTGTCTGCTGTTTCGCCATGCGTGCGGCTATCCGGGCTGGCAGTATAAACGGTGCGAAACCACTTTTTTCTTCGTCGGGTGCGCTCCTTTCGGTCGCGCACCCCTCCTCGAAAAACCTGGACTAAAAACGCCGGGCGCTCACTCCGTTCGCGCCCGGTGAACCGCTCGCTTCGCTCGCGGACGCTCGCGTCAGAACTCCGCGCGGGATGTCGGGGAACGCATCTGTCCGGGCGAACCGCTCCGCGACGGGGGCGGTCGTCCGGTCACCCGGTGGACGTGACGGTCCCGATTTCAGCCCTCTTCGGGGGTCGCGTCCTGCACCTCGACGATCTCGGCCTGCGGGATGAACGTCTCGCCGCCGCCCGTGCGGACCTGGAGCGTCCGTCCGGGGAGGTCGGGGTCGTCGTCCTCCGCCGGTTCCCGCGGGACCGAGATGGCGGCGACCTCGTCGAGGGTGACCGTCCGACGCTGTATCGGATCGCCCTCGTACTCGACGGTCTCCCACGTCTCGACGTCGAGATCGGCCATACTCTCGCCGAAGTACTCCTCGGCGTCCTTGTTCACCGAGTCCTCGGTCTGGGACTCGCCGGCCGTCCGGCGTCCCTCCTGGACCTGTTCGTGCTGGTACTGGTGTAGGTGGACGAGCATCGATACGGGTACGACGGCGACCCGCTAAAGGGTTCACCATGATTATTCCTGCAACACCGACCACGAACCCGGGCGTGGACGCGACCATTCCGGGGAGTATCCGACCCGGAGATGTCGGGGCGGCGTGTCGGAGAGGGACCGAGAGGGGAACGTTATGCGTGTCTCTGCATAAAGTCGTCGAGCCTGGCGAGGCCCTCCTCCAGTTCGTCGGTCGGGAGGCCGAAGCCGAGGCGGAAGTAGTCGGGTTGGCCGAAGGCGTCCCCCGGCGCAAGCACGACGGATTCCTCGCGGACGACGCGCTCGCAGAACGACCGGCCCGCGGCGAACCCGTCGGGGACGGTGATGAAGCCGTTGACGCCCACCGGGTCGTACCAGTCGAGGCCGTGGCGCTCGACGAACGCGCGGGTCAGTTCGCGGTGCTCGCGGGCGAGCGCCCGGTTCTCCGCGAGGATTGAATCCCTCGCGTCGAACGCCTGCCGGGCGACGTGCTGGCCGACGGCGGACGGCGAGATGGTCGTGTAGTCCTTCCAGTTCCACGCCGCGCCCACCACCTCGGGCGGGCCGCAGAGCCAGCCGAAGCGCAGCCCCGCCAGCCCGTAGGCCTTCGTGACGCTCGTCGTGCTGACGCCGCGCTCGCCCATGCTCGCGACGGGCGGAAGGGGGTCGTCGGCCAGCAGCCGGTACACCTCGTCGCAGAGGAGGTACGCGCTGGCGTCGGCCGCGAGGTCGTAGAGCGCCCGGACCGTTTCTGCGGAGAGGTAGCGGCCGGTCGGGTTGTTCGGGTTGTTGAGTACGAGGAGCGTCGTCTCCGGGCGGATCGCGTCCGCCACGGCGTCGAGGTCGAGGTCCCAAGCGGGCGGTTCGAGGTCGACCGTCGTCGTCTCGCCAACCGCGTCGGGGAGCGAGCGCAGCGACTGGTAGGTCGGCGTGACGACGACGGCGTGCTCGCCCTCGTTCAGCAGCGAGAGGAAGGCGAGCAGGTTCGCCTCCTGCGCGCCGCAGGTGAAGAGCACGTCGTCCGCCTCGCGGCCGTACTCGGCGGCCACGTCGGCGCGGAACGCGGGCTCGCCGTTCGTCGGGATGACGTACCCCAACTCGCCCGGATCGGTGTCGAAGCGCGAGGCGGGGAGGCTTCGGACGCCGCTCTCCGCGAGCATGACGTCGGCCTCGTGTTCGACGCGCGCGAACCACCGCTCCAGCGCGAACGGTTCGATGTCCATGCGCGGCGTTCGCCGAGGGGCCTAATGGCTGTGGCCCATCTCGCTCGTCTACTCCTCGACCCCGGTCCGATCGGCGACGCGTCCGTCCCGGCCGGCGTCACGAGCGCCGCCGGCGTCGCCCCACCCGGACGCTTCGTCCGATTCGGCCGGCCCGACGGTCGTGCTCCCCTCGCGCGATCCGTCCGTCCGACTGCTCCCTCCGGCCGACGGCTCGCCCGTCCCGTCGAGACCGCTCACCCCGCGCTGGCGGAGGTTCTGCCTGGTGAACTGCGGTTGCGCGCGGATCCCCCTGGGCGTCCGGAACGACCGGTAGAGGAGGAAGGCGGTGAGGAGCGCGAGCGCGCCGCCGACCGCGGCGGCCTCGTCGGCCGCCTGCGTGTACGCGAGCGTCGTCGAGAGCGTGAGCGCGGCGAGGAGGAGACCGAGGACGAGCCGCCTCGCCAGCCGATCGACGACCTGATTCGAGTCCTCGATCCGGGCGCGGACGGCGACGTTGTTCCGCTCCAGTCGGTCGAGCGTCCGCTCCAGTTTCGGGGGCACGCGAACGATCGACTGGGTCGCCTCGTTGACCTCCTCGACCCGGTCCTCGACGAACTGCTGGATCCCCGCTTCCATGTAGCCCCGCTCGCGGAGGTAGCTCGTCGCCACCTCGATGAAGTCGAACCGCGGATCGAGGGTGACGCACACCCCCTCGACCACCGTGGCGACGCGCAGCACGAGCGCGAGGTTCGGCGGGAGTCGCAGGGGGAACTCGTAGATGGTGTCCTCGACCTGGCTCACGATCTGCTGGACGCGGTACTGCTCGATCTGCTCGCCGCGCACGTCCGCGATGGCGAGTTCCATCACGCTCCCCATCGTGTCGCGGTCCGCCTCGGGCGACAGCGTCCCCATCTCGATGAGCGCGTCGAGGATGGCGTCGATGTCCTGGTTCGCGATGCCGACGTAGAACTCGACGATCCTGTCCTGGACGTACGGCGGGACGCGCCCGCTCATCCCGAAGTCGTAGAAGACGAGCGTACCGTCGTCCTGCACCGCGAGGTTACCGGGGTGAGGGTCGGCGTGGAAGACGCCGTCGTCGATGATCATCTGGAGGTAGATGCGCTGGAGGTTCTCGGCGAGGCCCGTCCGATCGACCCCGAGCGCGTCGATGTCGTCGACCTCCGAGATCTTCGTCCCCCCGAGGAACTCCATGGTGAGCACGCGGTCGGTCGACCGCTCCTCGATCACCGCCGGGATGCGGATCGTCGGGTTGTCGGTGAAGTTCGACCGGATCTCCTCGAGCATCCGCGCCTCGCGGTCGTAGTCCATCTCCTCGCGGATGACGGCGGCGAACTCGTCGGCGAGCGTCTCCAGCGAGAACGACTGCGCCTCGCCGACGAACCGCATCAGGAGGGGGAGCGAGAACTTGATGACGCGGAGGTCGGCCTCGACGAGCGCCTCGATGTTCGGCCGCCGGACCTTCACCGCGACCCGCTCGCCCTCGCAGCGCGCCACGTACACCTGCCCGAGGCTCGCGCCGCTGATGGCGTCGGTGTCGAAGTCGTCGAAGACCTCCTCCGGGGGGCCGAGTTCCTCCTCGATCACCCGCCGCGCCTCGAGCCACGGCGCGGGCGGGACCTCGTCCTGGAGCGTGGCGAACTCCTCGACGTACTCCGGCGGGAGGATGTCCGGCCGCGTGGAGAGCAGCTGGCCGAGCTTGATGAACGTCGGTCCGAGCGTGAGCATCGACTCGAGCAGCGCCCGCGCGCGGCGTCGCCGGGTCGCCGGCGAGACCTGCCTGGAGGGACCGAACAGCAGGAAGCGCCGGCGGTCGCGGGCGTACGCGAGGAGGACGGGCAGGAACTGCCACGCGACGACGAAGAAGCGCCGGTAGGCGCGTACCGTCACGTCACCCTACCCATCCGTCACGGGGATCGACTCGTCCGGCGCGGTCGACGTCTTCGGCAGCGTGAGTTCGAGCACCCCGCGTTTGATGGTGGCCTCGGCCCCCTTCCCGGTCGCGTCGGGCGGGAGGCGGAGTTCCGCGTCGAGAAAGAGCGAGCGGTTCTCCCGCAGGTAGCGGAACTCGGCCGGCAGGTCCTTCTCGCGCTGGACTTCGAGTCGCAGCGTTCCGTCGTCGACGCGCGCGTCGACCGTGTCGGCGGTCGCGCCCGGAAGGTCGACGACCACGAGGTAGGCGTCCTCGGACTCCAACAGGTCCGCGAACACCGCGTCCGGGAGGTCCCGCAACGCGTCTCGCAGGGCAGACATACCCGGAGATACTCACGCGAGCGCGAAAAACCCCCCGGTCACGGTCGGCGAGGGGCGGTGGCGCACCGCGCGGCGACCGCGCGATGGCCGACGCTTTTACCGCGGGGGACGAACGTGAGCGTATGACAGACGTAAGCGAGTCCGGGTTCAAGTCGGTGACCCGGGTGGCAGCGGCGCGCGAGCGGCTGCTCGCCGCGGCGACGCCGCACGACCGCACGGATCGGGTTCCCATCGAACGGGCGACCAGCCGGGCGCTCGCCGCGCCGGTCGCCGCCGAGCGCGACGTTCCCCACTACGCCCGCGCCGCGATGGACGGCTACGCCGTGCGCGCCTCGGACACCTTCGGCGCGAGCGATCGCTCGCCCGCCGTCCTCCGGGAGGCGGGAGACGAGGTGGGCCCCGGCGAGGCCGCCCGCGTCCACACGGGCAGCGCCCTCCCGCCGGGCGCTGACGCGGTGGTGATGGTCGAGCACACCGAGCGCGTCCCGGGAAGCGGAACCGAGCGGAAGGACGACGACATAGAGGTCGACGGCGAGGTCGAGGTCTTCGACGCCCTCGCGGAGGGCGAGAACGTCGGTCCGGTCGGCGAGGACGTGGCGTCGGGGCAGCGGCTCTACGAGCCGGGCCACCGGCTCCGGCCCTCGGATCTCGGCCTCCTCAAATCCACCGGCGTCCGGGCGGTCGAGGTGTACGACCGGCCCACGGTCGGCGTGCTTCCGACCGGCGAGGAACTCGTCCAGCGCGACCCCGCCCCCGGCGAGGTGGTCGAGACGAACGGCCTCACCGTCTCGCGATACGTCGAGGCGTGGGGCGGCCGGGCGACCTACCGCGAGGTCGTCACCGACGACCCCGAGGCGCTCCGGGCGGCGATCGAGCGCGACCTCACGAAGGACGTGATCGTGACGACCGGCGGCTCCTCCGTCGGCGCGCGCGACCACCTCCCGGAGGTGGTAGACGGGCTGGGCGAGGTGCTCGTCCACGGCGTCGCGCTGAAGCCCGGCCACCCCTGCGCGCTCGGGGTCGTCCACGACACGCCGATCGTCATGCTGCCGGGCTACCCCGTCGCCTGCATCGTCAACGCCGTGCAGTTCCTCCGCCCGCTCCTGAAGTACGTCGGACACCTCCCCGAGTCGCCCCTCCCGACCCGCGAGGCCCGTCTGACGCGCAAGATCAGGAGCGAGCCCGGCGTCCGGACCTTCGTTCGGGTGCGGACGGAGGAGACCGGCGACGGACTCGAGGCGACCCCGACGCGCGCGAGCGGGTCGGGCGTCCTCTCGTCGGTCGCGCTGGCCGACGGCTGGGTGGTCGTCCCCGAGTCGCGCGAGGGGATCCCCGAGGGGGAAACGGTATCCGTCGAGGACTGGGAGTACCAGCCATGAGAAAGGAGTTCCGCGACCTCGCGCCGCCCGAGGCGGCCCACGAGGCCATCGCGTCGCTCGACCTCGCGGCCGGAACGGAAGAGATTCCGCTCCGCGACGCCCGCGGGCGCGTCCTCGCCGAGCGCGTGGACGCAGCGCTCGACGTGCCCGGGTTCGACCGCGCCACGGTCGACGGCTACGCGGTCCGCGCCCGCGACACCTTCGGCGCCGACGAGGCCGACCCCGCCGTCCTCGACCTCGCCGGCGTCGTCCACGCCGGGACCGAGCCCGACGTGGTCGTCGGCGAGGGCGAGTGCGCCGAGATCTCGACCGGCGCGGTCCTCCCCGAGGGGGCCAACGCGGTCGTGATGGTCGAGCGGACGAGCGAGCGCGACGGGGCGATCGAGATCCGCACCGGCGTCGCGCCGGGCGACCGCGTCATGTTCGCCGGGGCGGACGTGGCGGCGGGCGAGCGTGCGCTCGGCCCCGGGACGCGGCTCACCCCGCGCGAGATCGGCCTCCTGTCGGCGCTCGGCGTCGAGGAGGTGCCCGTCCGCGCGACGCCCACGGTGGGGATCGTCTCGACCGGCGACGAACTCGTGCGCCCGGGGGAACCGCTCTCCAGCGCCGCCGGGGAGATCTACGACGTCAACAGCTACACGATCGCCACGGGCGTCGAGGAGGCCGGCGGCGAGGCCGTCCTCTACCCGCACGCCGGGGACGACTACGACCAGATGGAGCGGCTGCTCGTGCGGGCCGCCGAGGAGTGCGACCTCGTGCTCTCCTCCGGGTCGACGAGCGCGAGCGCCGTGGACGTCATCTACCGGGTGGTAGAAGAGCAGGGCGAACTCCTGCTGCACGGCGTCGCCGTCAAGCCGGGCAAGCCGATGCTCGTCGGCCGCCTCGAACGGTCGGCGTACGTCGGCCTCCCCGGCTACCCCGTCTCGGCGCTCACCATCTTCTCGACGTTCGTCGCGCCCGCGATCCGGCGCGCCGCGGGCGTCCCCGAACCGGCGGCGGCGACCGTCGAGGGGCGGATGGCGACCCGGGAGCGCTACGCCGAGGGACGGCTGCGGCTGATGCCCGTCGGGCTGGTCGAGAGCGGGCCGACGCGGTCGGTCCGAGACGGGGACGACGGGGACGACGGAGCCGACGGCGCGGGCGAGACGCTCGTCTATCCCGTCGACAAGGGGAGCGGCGCGACCACGAGCCTCGTGGAGGCCGACGGCATCGTCGAGATGCACCCCGACACGGGCTACCTCGACGCCGGCGAGCGCGTCGAGGTGCGCCTGTTCTCGCCGGACGTGCGCACCCCCGCGCTCTTCGCCGTCGGCGAGGACGACCCCGCCCTATCGCGCATGCTCGATCGGGTCGACCGCCCCCGGTTCATCGCGTTCGGGAGCCGCGAGGGGCTGCGTCGCCTTCGCAACGGCGTCCCCGACGTGGCGGTGACGACCACCGGCGGTGCGCCCGGGTTCGAGACGGTCGAACTCGGGTCGTGGACCCGCGAGTGGGGGCTCGTCGTCCCGGCCGGGAACCCCGACGGCGTGACCGACCTCGCCGACCTCGTCGACCGGGACCTGCGCTTCGTCAACCGCACGTCGGCGTCCGGGCTGCGGACGAGTCTGACGGCGGCGCTGGCCGACCTGGCCGAGGAGCGCGGCGCGAGCCGCCACGACCTCGTCGACGGTATCGACGGGTTCGAGGCGGGCGTCCGCGCTCACGAGAGCCCGGCGCGGAAGGTGCTGGCGGGGGACGCCGACGTCGGCCTCGGCCTGCGGGCGACGGCGGCGCGCCTCGACGTGGACTTCGTCCCGGTCGGAACCGAGACGGTCCGGGCGTTCTCGACTCCCGACCGCGCCGAGAAGCCGGCGGTGCGGGCGCTCGCCGCCGCCATCGACGACGGCGACGCGTTCGACGACCTCCCCGGTTACGAGGGCTAAGCGGGCGCTCGCCGGGGGTCGGGTTCAGTCGCTCGCGGGCGGCTCGTCGATCAGTTCGTCGAGTCGCGTCACCCGGCGGTCGCCGAGGACGCACAGCCCGCGGCGGTCGTGGCCGTGGCGCTCGACGTGGATCCCGTCGAGCCCCGCGTTCCACGCCGCGCCGACGTCCTGCGGGCCGTCGCCGACGAGGACGCCGCGCTCGCCCGCGGCGGTATCGACGCCGAGGCTCGCCATGGCCGTCCTGACGGGCGCGGGATCGGGTTTCCAGCCGAGTTCGTCCGTACAGCAGACGACGGCGTCGAACCAGTCCTCGATCCCGAGGTGGGAGAGCGCCGCGTCCGTGAGCCACTGCTGGGAGTGGGTGACGAGGCCGGTCGGTCGGGTGAGTTCGCCGACGAAGGCGGCGTCGTCGTAGAGGTAGGAGTGCTCGGCGCGCGCGAGCGGATCCTCGACCTCGTGAAAGACCGTCCAGAAGTGCGTCGGGTCCAGACCGAGCGCGGCGAGGAACTCGTTGCGCGTGCCGCCGAGCCCGTACCAGACCGCCTCGGCTTCGACGTCGGAGAACCCGTACCCGACGCGGTCGCCGACCTCGCGCATCACCTCGTGGAGGTAGCCGCGCTCGACGTCGATGAGCGTCCCGTCGAGGTCGAGCAACCAGAAGTCGTACGATTGAGCCGACATTGAGGACCGTCATCTAAGGCATCGAACACTATGAGCCTTCCGGGCGCACGTGGACGGAGCTCCCGAGGTAATTCCTGATCACCGCCTCGGGCGTGTCGGCGTTGCCGAACGTCCCGCGCGGGAGTTCCTCGGCGATGGCCTCCTTCAACGCCGCGAGGTGCTCCGCGGTGGTCCGCAGTTCGCGGAACTCGACCGACTCGACGGGCACGCCGAGCGCCTCCTCGGCGAGCTCGCGGAGGTACCCCGGGTCGTTCGCCGCGCCGCGCCAGAGGTTGTCCCGGAAGAAGAGCCAGCCCTCCTCGCCGGGGGGATCGGCGGCCCGCTCCATCGTCGTCTCGAACGTCCGCGGGGCGAGCGAGACGTTCTCTGCGTCCGGATCGAGGCGGAACCGCACGCGGAAGACGTACGCGGCGTCGGGCATCGCTAGGCGAGGTCGTCGAACCGGGCGGCGAGGTCGACGTCCTTCTCGGTGATGCCGCCCTCCTCGTGGCTCGTGAGGCGAACCTCGACCTCCCGCCACCCGATGGTGATCTCGGGGTGGTGGAACGCCTCCTCGGCGATGCCCGCGATGCCCGCGGCGAAGCCGACCCCCTCGAGGTAGGCGTCGAACTCGAACGTGCGGACGAGTTCGTCGCCCTCGCGTTCCCAGTCGTCCGGCGCGCGCTCCTGGATCTCCTCGTCGCTCAGCAGGTCTGCCATGTGCGGGGGTACGGTCGCGGGCCCGATAAGCGTGGGTGGCCGGGGGAGTTGCGGACAGGCGGCGCGCTCGGGCGGTCGGCGGACTCGACCGGCCCGACGCCGCGGGCGAGCGCGCCGCGCTCCCGCTGACCGCCCGCGGCCGGGGTCAGGTCACACGGACGCTGGTCCCGCCCTCGGATAAAAAGGTTCGCCGCGAAGCGGGAGCAGTGTTCCTGTACGCGGCCGCCGGACGAGCGTCCACGAGGGGGGACTGAACGGAGCCGACCGCTCGGCGAGCGAGAACCCGGAAGCACGCCGGAGGCGCGCGCAGCGCGGTTCGCAACCGGCGAGCGGGAAGGGGCGTTCGAGACGGTCACGTCGGCAAGTCCGAGTCGGTTACCCGTATCTGAACAGTACGGAAACGAGGCGTCAGTCGGCCCGCAGCCCCTCGAAGTAGACGGCCCGCCGCTCCGTCTCCGCGGGCGTCGTCGCGAGCGAGACGCCGACGGTGAGCAGGAGGCCGAGGCCCATCCCGACGAGCGACCCGCTCCAGCCCGCGTAGCTGGCCGGTACGTGCGCGAGGAAGACGCTCGCGAGGTAGAACGCCTGGCTGCCGACGATCCCGGCGGTGATGCCGGCGCGCGTGGTGCGCGCCCAGTAGAGCGCGAGCCCCACCGGGAGCGCGAGCTGCGCGAACCCGCCGAAGGCGGTGTCGCCGATCTGCAGGAGCGTCGCGTTGGTGTTCAGGCTGAGGACGAACGCGCCGAGCGCGAAGACCGCGACGCCGACGCGGGCGATCAGCGCCTCGCGGTCGGACGCGCCGAACAGCGGCCGGTAGACGTCCCGCGTGAGGTACGACGACCCCGACAGGAGCATCGAGTCCGAGGAGGACATCATCGCGGCGAGCGCCCCCGCGATGACCACGGCGGCGAACCACGGGGCGGTGTACTCCCCGAGGAGGATCGGGAGGACGTTGCTCCCCTCGGGCACCTGCACGCCGAGGCCCCTCGCCCACGCGCCGAGCATGAACGCGGGGACGAACAGCAGGAGGACGAGCACGGGCCACAGGCTGAAGGTGCGCTTCAGCGTCTCCTTCGACCCGGCCGCGAAGAAGCGCTGGTTGATCTGGGGGAACATCGTGACGCCGAAGGCGATGCTCACCGCCGTCGAGATGACGTACTGGGGCGTGTACGCGCCGCCGCCGAGCGCGAGGAACTCGGGGGCCGCCTCGCCCATGCGGGCGGTGGCGACGCCGGGGCCGCCGACCTCGGCGAGCACCCAGACGACGGCGATCCAGACCACGGACAGCATGAACGCCCCCTGAAGCGTGTCGGTCCACGCGACGCCGCGCATCCCCGAAATGGCGACGTAGAGGATCATGAACAGCGTGATGACGAGCGCGCCAGCCCAGTAGGGGACCGCGCCGTTCGTGAGCGCCTCGAGCGCAATGCCTGCGCCGCGCTGCTGGAGCATCACGTAGGGGAGCAACCAGAAGAGACTGATCCCGGCCACGAGTCCCCGGAGGAGTGTCGAGCCGAAGCGGTCGCCGAGCATCTCGCCGAGGGTGACGTAGCCCTGCGCGCGCCCGACGAGCCACTGCTTGTAGCCGATGACGTACCAGAGGACGGCGAAGAGGAGGCCGTCCATCACCCCCATGACGAGGATCCACTCCGGACCGATCGAGTAGGCGATGTTCGGCCCGGCGAAGAAGGTGAACGCGGAGAGGAGCGTCGCGAACGTCGTGAACAGCAGCACGACGGTGCCGAGCGTCCGACTGGCGAGATAGTAGTCCTCGGCGGTGGCCTCGGTGAGGCGGTAGGCGACGACGCCCACGCCGAGGGCGATCAGGAGATACGCCCCGACGATGGCGAGCTGTAGCTGCAGTTCGAGGATCACGCGCGATCACCGCCCGGTCGCTCGGTCTCGATGCCGACGCCCCACGCCCGGCGGGCGAACGTTCGGAAGACGAGCGCCGCGAGCACCATCCAGCCCACGTGCCACCAGAGCCACACCGGCAGGCCGAACGCGACGGTGCTGTCCCCCCAGAGGAACCACGGCACGCCGAGGGCGACGAGCGTCGCGAGTATCACCGCCCAGAGTAGTACGCCTCGTCGGATCATCGGTGACACCGGTTGCGGACAGACCGACGTAAGTATTACTATTCCACTAACGATGGCCACGGTTGAAGAGGAAATCTCTTCGAACCGGCGACGCGATGACGATTCCTTCAGTAGATGCGGGTGCCGTTCGGCACCCGCCGCTCGGATCGGAGGTGGCTGACGCCGTCTTCCCCGTCCACGCCGGTGACGAGACACTGGCTCTCGAAGCCCGCGACGGTCACGGCCCCGAGGTTCACCATGGCGAGACCTAGCGGCCCACGAGGTCCTTCGGTTCGTAGTAGTCGGTGAGCCCCGCGGCCGACTGTCGCCGCTCCCCGCCGAAGTCCACGACGAGCCTGTAGACGTCCTCTCGCGCCTCCGGGAACGGCTCGGCACTCGCGATCTCGCCGACGCGCGCATCTCCACGCCCTCGAGGAATCGTTCCGGCGCGATGTCGGGATCGTCGATACCCAACGGGGGAACGCGACGCGAGGGAGTAAGTCCCACCGATACCGCCCCCGCCTGATTAATAACCTATTCCGCTATAGTTATCAATGATGAGCGTTAAAAGGCCGTTTTATAACAGTTGAGTTAATAATACCGGGCCGACTAGGCTGGTACATGAACGATCGATCGGGCCGAGAGCGCCCGCCGGAGGACGCGAGCGGGGGGGACGGTCAATCCGATACCCGCGTCCTCCGGCTCTCGGTTCCGGGGATGGACTGTCCGTCGTGTGCCGGGAAGGTGCGCGCGAGCGTCGAGCGACTCGACGGGGTCCGCGACCTCGACCCGCGCCCCACGGCGGGCACGCTCACCGTCGGGTACGACCCGGGGCGAACCGACGAGTCGGCCATCAGGGAGCGCGTCGAGCGGGCGGGGTACGAGGTCGCGGGCGGCGACGGCGTCGAGGGCGACGCGGACGCCGACACGACCGGCGTCTGGCGTAGCCCTCGCGCCGTCAAGACGTGGCTCAGCGGCGTCTTCGTCGCGCTCGGCCTCGCGTTCGAGTTCCTCCTCACGGGACAGGACGCCGCGGTCGCGTCCGTCCTCGGGAACCCCGTCCACGTCGCCGACGCGCTGTTCCTGCTGGCGGTCGTCGCCGGGGGCCAGGAGATCGTCCGCAACGGTTACTACTCCGCGCGCAACCGGAGCCTCGACATCGACCTCCTGATGAGCGTCGCCATCCTCGGGGCGCTCGTCGCGAGCGTCGGGTTCGGCGAGGCGCTGTACTTCGAGGCCGCGACGCTCGCGTTCCTGTTCAGCGTCGCCGAACTCCTGGAGCGCTACTCGATGGACCGTGCCCGCCACTCCGTCCGGGAACTCCTCGACCTGTCGCCGGCCGAGGCGACCGTCCGCCGCGACACCGGGTCGTCGGAGACGCCCCGAGCGGACGGCGAAGCCGTCGACGGCGAGGAAGTCACCGTTCCAGTCGAGGCGGTCGCGGTCGGCGAGACGGTGATCGTGCGCCCGGGCGAGAAGATCCCCCTCGACGGGGAGGTGATCGAGGGCGCGAGTGCAGTGAATCAGGCACCGATCACTGGCGAATCGGTGCCCGTCGACAAGGCCGTCGGCGACGCGGTGTACGCCGGCACGATCAACCGCGAGGGCTATCTCGAGGTGCGGACCACGGCGGCGGCCGACGACACCACCCTCGCGCGCATCGTCGAGATGGTCGAGGACGCGCGGGCCGACAAGACCGAGCGCGAGCAGTTCGTCGAGCGGTTCGCGGACTGGTACACCCCGCTGATCGTCTCGTTCGCGATCCTCGTCGCGGTCGTCCCGCCGCTGGCGTTCGGCGCGTCCTGGATGACGTACCTCGTCTACGGCCTCACCCTCCTCGTGCTGGCGTGTCCGTGCGCGTTCGTCATCTCGACGCCCGTCACCGTCGTCTCGGGGATCACGAGCGCGGCGCGCAACGGCGTGCTCGTCAAGGGGGGCAACCACCTGGAGGCGATGGGGGCGGTCGACGTCGTCGCCTTCGACAAGACCGGCACGCTCACCGCCGGCGAACTCGCCGTCACCGACGTCGTCCCCCTCAACGGTAACTCGGAGGAGGACGTCCTCCGGTGCGCGCGCGGTCTGGAGGCGCGCAGCGAGCACCCCATCGGCGAGGCGATCGTCGCGCACGCCGACGGCGCGTCGGGGACGCGAGAGGTCACGGAGTTCGAGAGCCTCACGGGCAAGGGCGTGCGGGCCGAACTCGACGGGACGACCCACTACGCCGGCAAGCCCGACCTCTTCGAGGACCTCGGCTTCGACCTCTCGCACGTCCACGCCACCACCGACGGCGGCGTGGTCACGCGCACCGCCACGCGCCTCTGCGAGCGGAACAACTGCCTCGACCTGCTCGAGGACACCGTCCCGACGCTCCAGTCCGAGGGGAAGACCGTCGTCCTCGTCGGCACCGAGGACGAACTGGAGGGCGTCATCGCGGTGGCGGACGAGGTGCGACCCGAGGCGCGGCGGGCCGTAGAGCGGCTGAACGAACTCGGCGTCTCGCGGACGGTGATGCTGACGGGGGACAACGAACGGACCGCCCGGGCCATCGCCGAGCGCGTCGGCGTCGACGAGGTCCGCGCCGGCCTCCTTCCCGACGGGAAGGTCGAGGCCGTTCGGGAGTTACGGGCCGCGTACGGTACGGTCGCGATGGTGGGCGACGGGATCAACGACGCGCCCGCGCTCGCGACCGCCGACGTCGGCATCGCGATGGGCGCGGCGGGCACCGACACCGCGCTCGAGACCGCCGATATCGCCCTCATGAGCGACGACCTCGCCAAACTCCCCTACCTCTATCGCCTCGCGCACACCGCAAACGGCGTCATCCGGCAGAACGTCTGGACGAGCCTCGGTGCCAAGGCCGCCCTCGCCATCGGCGTTCCGTTCGGACTCGTCCCCATCTGGGCCGCCGTGCTCCTGGGCGACGCGGGGATGACCGTGGGCGTCACCGGCAACGCGATGCGGCTCTCGCGGATCAGACAGGAGCGCGAGGCCCGCTGACCCACGGACCGTATCGGCGGTTCGCGGGTCGGCGGCTCAGCGATCAGAAGTACGCCGGAAGGCGCTCGCTCGGCGGTCGCCCGCGGCTTCCGCCGATCGGCGCGGTACGACGCGGAGAGACGCCTGGATCGGTCCGTCTCCACCGAGAAACCCCTCCACGGGGGTGGGCGGTACACGACGCGAGCCCCATGACAGGTCGTGTGAGACGAGGTGACGGTACGATCCGCCGACCCTCGCGGCTTCGCCGTGCGCTGTCCGGCGAGGCGATACCAGACCTCGCCCTCTCTCGACAGCCTCCCACGACGCCCACATCGTCCTACCGGTAGTTTGGTATACACCGTCTACCGAGCGAATAGGTGAACGTTATCTGACACTCGCCGGCGGGACGACGTGCGGTAGTGCGCCGTCACCAGCGTTCCGCCCTCACCGCGCGGGCGCGGCGGTGTCGCATCCTTTATACAGGTATCGGCGACAATTTATATGTGTACCATGCTCGTGGGCATGGACAACCGTGCGGGACCTCCCGTCCCGCGAGCGCGACCGTCGGGTCGCGCGTCATCACCATCACACCCATCACATGCACGACACCGCGAAATACCTCATTCACACGAACATCACTGCGGACGGGGTGGTCGAGCGCAGTGACGTCGTGGGGGCCATCTTCGGGCAGACCGAAGGGCTCCTCGGCGACGAACTCGACCTCCGCGACCTGCAGGACTCCTCGAAGGTCGGTCGGATAGACGTCCAGATCGACTCCCGAAACGGCCAGTCGTTCGGCACCGTCACCATCGCCAGCGGCCTCGATCAGGTGGAGACGGCCATCCTCGCCGCCTCCCTCGAGACCATCGAGCGCGTCGGCCCCTGTCGCGCCTCCCTGGAGGTCGAGCGCATCGAGGACGTCCGCGCCGCGAAGCGCCGGACCATCGTCGACCGCGCCAAGGAACTACTCGGGGAGGCCTTCGACGGCTCGATGCTCACCAGCGAGGAGCTCGTCGAGGAGGTCCGCCGCTCCATCCGCGTCGAGGACATCACCACCTACGACGGGCTTCCCGCCGGTCCGCGCGTCGCCGACAGCGACGCCATCATCGTCGTCGAGGGGCGCGCTGACGTCCTGACGCTGCTCCGCTACGGCATCAAGAACGCCGTCGCCGTCGAGGGGACCAACGTCCCGGACGCCGTCGCTGAACTGACGACGGGCCGCACCGTCACCGCCTTCCTCGACGGCGACCGCGGGGGCGACCTCATCCTGAAGGAACTCGCGCAGGTCGGGGACGTCGACTACGTCGCCATCGCGCCCGCCGGACGGAGCGTCGAGGACCTGGACCGGAGCGAGGTGATGCGCGCGCTCCGCGAGAAGGTCCCCTACGACGCCGTCAAGGACGCGAGCACGCCGCGCGACGCCGTCGCCGCGACCGACGGGAGCGCCCGGCCGGCACCGCCGGAGGCGACGCCCGCCCCCGCCCCGACCGTCGACGAACTCGCCGACGACGAACCCGCCGACGAGGGCGAGGCGACCGCGGACGCGGAGCCCGTCCCCGCGACGGAACCCGTCGACGGAAGCGACGCTGGGTCCGATGCCGCCGGCGCGCGAGCCGAAGCGGTCGAGGAACCGGTCGAGGAGCCGACACCCGAGGTCGAGCGCGCGTCGGCGGAGCCGGAGACCCTCCGGGGACACGCGAGAGAGGTCATCGGGGGGGAGACGGGCGCGGTCCGCCTGCTCACCGCGGAGTTCGAGACGCTCGACGAGGGGCCCGCCGAGGAGGCGTTCGACCGCGTGAAGGACGCCGAGACGGTCCCTGAGGCCGTCGTCCTCGACGCCGAACTGACCCAGCGCGTGCTCGACGTCTGCGCCCAGCGCGGCGTCGACCAGGTGGTCTGTCGCGGGACCGCGCAGTTCGTGAAACAGCCGACCGGCGTCCGCGTTCGGACCGCAGATCAACTCGAACCGCGCGAGTAGCGGCCGGGCGTCAGTCGGAGGTCCTACCGCTCCCCCGGTCCCCGGAGCGGACGAACCGGAGTCCGTCGCGCGGTCCGTCGGCGTCGGGCGCGTCGTAGTAGTCGGGGAGGCGCTCCTCGACGACGAACCCGGCCGCCTCGTAGAAGGCCCGCGCGCGCTCGTCGTCGACGCGGGCCGTGAGGGTGACCGCCGCGCCAGCCTCGTCCGCGCGGGTACGGACCGCCTCGAGCAGGCGCGCTCCGATCCCCTCGCGGCGATGGGCGGACGCGACCGCGAGCTCCGCGACGTACCACCGCTCGCCCGGGACGACCAGCGCGTAGCCCGCGGGACCGGCCCCGGGCACCTCGGCTACGAGACAGGTGGCGATCCCCTCCAGGCCGAGGTCGAGCAGTTCCGGCTGCGGTTCGGCGAGCGAGGCGCGCTGGATGGCCCGGAGGCGGTCGCGGTCGGCCGGCGTCGCCCCGCGTACGGTGACGTCAGTCATGATTGGTCGTGGTTGGTCGTGGTTGTCGTGGCTTCGGATCAGAGGACGACGGGGCCGACGGCGAGGGCGAGTCCGCCCGAGACGAGCGCGCCGGCGAGCGTCGCGAGGAAGTTGACCCCCTGGTTGTCGATGACGCCCGCGTCGCTCTCGACGGTCGCGCCGAGGATGCTGTCGACGGTCATCCCGGCGAACCCGGCGATCACGATGACGAGCGCGGGGATCGGCCCGAGGCCGAAGAAGGCGGCGGCGATCCCCGCGACGACGCACGCGCCGGCGAGTCCGGCCGCGACGCCCTGCCAGGTGACGCCGCCGTCGGTACCCGGCCGGACGGGTTCGAGGGTCGTGATGAGCCGCGGGTCGTCGTAGAGGCCGCCGATCTCGCTCGACAGCGTGTCGCCCATCGCGGCGGCGACGGCCCCCGAGAAGGCGAAGAAGAAGACGTACTCCGGGAGGCCGACCATCGAACTCATCGCCGCCCCGAGGACCGCCGCGAGCGCCACCGCGGAGTTCGCGAGGACGTTCCCGCTCCCGCGAGCGCCGTCGTCCCCCTCGGCGAGGCCGCGCTCGCGCTTCTCCTCGTAGCGGAACTTCGTCGAGAGCCCGCCGATGCCGAAGAAGGAGACGAGCACCGCGAGCCAGCCGTAACTGCCGAGGATGACCGTGAGGAAGGCGAGGAAGACGCCCGCGAGCATCCCCGTGATGGAGGCGGTCTCCAGCGCGTAGGAGACGTACCCCAGGACGACGGTGATCGCGAGGCCGACGAGGACCTGCGTCGGGTCGAGCGCGAGCGAGAGGTCGGCGAACAGCCACAGCACGAGCCCCACGGTGAGCATCACGAGCGGGTCGTCGCGCTCGAAGAGCATCGACCGCAGCAGCGCCGCGAGCAGCGCGCCC
The DNA here is from genome assembly GCF_029338575.1 of Halomarina halobia. Lineage (GTDB taxonomy): Archaea > Halobacteriota > Halobacteria > Halobacteriales > Haloarculaceae > Halomarina > Halomarina halobia. Next base: position 230,058 of record NZ_CP119992.1, on the reverse strand, counting down.
GTCGCGGCGAGGAACAGCGCCGTGGGGGGATCGAACGACGTCGAGGCGTCGAGCATCGCGACGGCGAGCTGGCCGAGGACGCCCGCCCCGAACGCGCCCGCGGCGAACGCGCTGGTGGCGACGAAGGCGTCCGCCGTCACCTCACGTGTGCCCGCCTCGGCGAGCACGCCGACGACCAGCAGGAGGACGGTCGCGACGTACACCGCGACGGGCATGCCGAAGCGGAGCGCGAGCAGCGCGAGGCCGGCCGCGGCGAGCGAGAACCCGGCGAGTCCGTAGAGGCGTCCCTCCTCGTAGTCGCCCGGGCGGGCGAACAGTTCGAACAGCGCGCTGTCCTGGTCGATCGCCCTGAGCGCCAGGAGCGCGACGAGTACGAACGGCAGCGTCGCCGCGACCATCGCGACCCGGGCGTCGATGCGCCCGGCGAGCACGGGCGCGACGAACGAGAGCGTCCCGACGACCGCGAACGCCCCTGCGCGCCGGACGGTAGGAACCACGCCCTCCGATTCCCCCGACTCGCACTTAATCCTCTCGGGTAGCGATGAATATCATCGTCCGGCGAAGGGCCGTGACGTCCCGTGAGGCTTAGGTCCGTCGGCCCTCGACGGGGTGTCGTGGGACTCTACGACCGGTACCTCGCCGCGCGCACCCGTCGGAGCGCCGCCGACCCGCCGCGAACCATCGCCCTCGTCATCACCGAGCGCGACCTGCTCGAGCCGGGGGCCTACGCGACGCTCGAATCGGTTCTCGAGTGGGCGTTCGACTACGGCGCGGAGCGAGTGATGGTGTACGTCTCGGTGCTCGACGAGGCGGCCGTCCCGACGCTCCGCGGGTCGCTCGAGCGCCTCGACGCGCCCCGCCCGCTGGCCGTGCGCGGCCCCGACGACGGCGAGCGCGCCGACGCCCCGATCCAGGTGAGCATCGGCCTCGGCGGGCGCGCGGAGTTCACGAACGCCGTCCGCGACGTCTCCCGGGCGGTCGAGCGCGGCGAGCTGTCGAGCGAGGACGTCGCGGAGGAGCACATCGAGGCCGGCCTCGTCTTCCCGACCGCGCCCGACCTGGTCATCAAGACGGGCGCGGAGCGCCTCTCGGACTTCATGATCTGGCAGTCGGTCTACTCCGAGCTCTACTTCACCGACGTCAATTGGCGGGACTTCCGGAAGCGGGACTTCCTCCGCGCGGTGCGCGATTACCAGGACAGACAGCGGCGGTTTGGCCGGTAAGCCAAACTCCGGCACGAGCGGAGCGAGCGACGGAAGTTCGGTCGATGGGCGCCAGCGAAGCGTCCGAACGTCGGGAAATGTCAACTCGGAAGGGCGAGCAGAAGGATCATGATCATTCGTCGCAGACTGTGAGCCATGGACGCCCACGTCGACGTACCCCTCGGCCGCATCGCCCCGCAGCTACTCGCACTGCTGACGTTTCCGCTCGTCTTCTACATCGCCGTGACCTCCAGCCTCGATCAGTACGCCGCCGTCCCGCTGGCCCTGCTCGCCTCGTGGCTCGTGTACTACGCCGTCTCGAACCGCGAGGAACTCGTCGGGAGGGTGAGCGATCGCGGACGGAGGTGAGAGCCGAGTCGTCACCCCACCGGCCCCGACGTCCGGCGAACGACGGTTCCACCCCCGGATCGGTTCTCGGCTCCTACCCCGGCCCGGTTCTCGGCCCCTAGTGACATGACGAGCGGCGCGGATGGAGTAAGTATGACGCACGAGACGGAGCGCCCCGCGATACGAGTTCCCGGCCAGTTCCTCCGATTCGGAGCGGTGCCGGACGCCGGCGAAGGGAGTGGAGGCCGGAACTGATGAGCGACGACGATCCGACGAAGGTCGCGATCGCGTGTCAGGGCGGCGGGAGCCACACCGCGTTTACCGCGGGCGTCCTCCGGCGACTCCTCCGCGAGCGGCCGTCGGACGTGGAGATCGTCGGGCTGAGCGGGACGTCCGGCGGCGCGATCTGCGCGCTCGCGGCGTGGTACGGCCTGCTGACGGGCGGCGAGGGGCGGGCGGCCGAACTGCTCGAATCGATCTGGGACGACCTCGCCGCCGACGGCGTCCCGGAACGGACGGCGAACGCGCTGCTCGTCTGGACCTCGCGCGCGCTCGAGAGCGGGCTCCCGATCCCGCAGTTCAGCCCCTACCACGCCCCGACCGCGGCGATCGGCCGGGGCCGGCTCCGCGACGTGCTCGAGGCGCACGTTCGGTTCGACCGACTCCCGGCGCTCGTCGACGCGACGTCCCCGACCCTGCTGATCGGGACGGTCGACGTCAACGACGGCGAGTTCAAGACGATCGTCAACGAGGGGATCACGGCCGACGCGGTGCTCGCCTCCGCCGCGGTGCCGAGCCTGTTCGAGGCGGTTCGACTCGAGCGGACGGCCCCGCACCTCGATCCGGACGTGTACGACGGCGACCTCCACTGGGACGGCCTCTTCTCGCAGAACCCGCCGATCAGGGAGTTCCTCGACGTTCCGAACGTCGCCGAGGAGAAGCCCGACGAGATCTGGATCGTCCGGATCAACCCGAAGGAGCGGCGGGGTGAACCGACCTCGCTCGAGGAGATCGCCGACCGCAGGAACGAGCTCGCCGGGAACCTCTCGCTGGAACAGGAGGTAGCCTTCATCGAGCAGGTGAACGAGTGGCTCCGGGCCGATCCGCCGAAGCTCCGCGGGGAGTACAAGCCGATCGAGATCCGGTGGATCGCGCTCGAAGAGCGCCTCCCGACGGCGTCGAAACTCGACCGGAGGCCGTCGTTCCTCCGCGACCTGATGGAGGGAGGGGACGCACAGGCGAGGCGATTCCTGAGTCGACGGTAGGCCGGCTCAGTCCGCCGCGAGTTCGATCTCGACCTCCTCGACGCGCTCGTCGGAGAGGTCGATGTCGGCGTTCTGGCTCCGCAGTCGGCCGAGGAGGCGCTGGCGCTCGTCCGCGCCGACGGCCTTGAGCAGGGCGACGGCGCGCTCCGCGCGCGTGCGCTGCCAGGACTCGCGGCGCGACTGGTAGGTGCGGACCGCCCGGAGGAAGTCGACGCGGGAGAACTCGGGCCAGTAGGGCGCACAGAAGAACACCGCGGCCTCGTTGCCGTTCGCGTGCCAGGGGAGGAAGTTGCTGGTACGCTCGTCGCCGCCGGTGCGAATGATGAGATCGACGGCCCGTGCGGGCCGCTCGGAGAGGCGCTCCTCGACCGTCGCGACGTCGATCGCGTCGCTCGACACGTCGCCGCGCTCCACGTCCGCCGCGATGTCCCGGGCGGCGGCGAGCAGCTCGGCGCGACCGCCGTAGCCGAGCGCCACGTTGAGATACTGGCTGTCGTAGCCCTCCGTCTGCGCCTCGGCGTAGTCGATGGCGGTGCGGACGCGCTCTGGCAGCCGGTGGAGCTGTCCGATGGCGCGGATGCGCACCCGCTCCTCGTGGACCTTCTCGTCGTCGGCGAACTGGTAGAGCTTCTCCTCGATGAGGTCGAACAGTTCGGCTCGTTCGGCGGGCGGGCGGTCGAAGTTCTCCGTCGAGAAGGCGTAGAGCGTGAGCTCCTCGATGCCGAGTTCGGCACACCAGTCGAGCATCGCCTCGGTCGTCTCGGCCCCGGCGCGGTGGCCCGCGGCGGTTCCCTGCCCGCGGCGGTCCGCGTAGCGGCGGTTGCCGTCCTGGATGACGGCGACGTGCGTCGGCACCCCCGAGAGTTCGCGTTCGAGGAGTCGCTCGTAGAGCCCGTGTATCGCTCGCCTGACCCGCCGAATCATGCGTGTGATGATTCTCTGGGGGAGGTATGAGTCTTTTGACGTCGAACGACGGGCCGTAGCCTTTTACTACGGTGGCGATAAGGGGGAAGTGCAATGGCGACCGGTACGGTTGACTTCTTCAACGAAACGGGCGGCTACGGCTTCATCACGACCGACGAATCCGACGAGGACGTGTTCTTCCACATGGAGGACGTCGGCGGACCGGACCTCGAAGAGGGTCAGGAGGTGGAATTCGACATCGTGCAAGCCGACAAGGGCCCGCGCGCGAAGAACCTGAAGCGGCTGTAGACGAAACGACCCACGGTGAAACGACGGGAAGCGACGGCGTTTTACACTCGGGCCGGGGGATAACGGCGTCCCCCGGCCGAAGACCGTTCGGTTCGAGCGGGCGCGACCGTGACGCGTAAGCCCCTCGGCGGCGAGCGTCCCAGCATGGACGCTCTCGACGACGACCTCTACAGGCGGACCAAGGCGCTCCTCGAACCGGGCGACATCGAGCTCAACGGGCTCGTCCTCCACACGGACCTGACGAGCGAGGACGAGTCGCGGCTCCACGAGACCACGCTGGAGGTCGGGGAGGTCATCGCCGGGCACGCCGACAAGGGCGACTGGTACGTCTACTCCGGCAACGACGACTCCCGCTTCGGGCTGAACCAGCACCAGGGGCTCACGATCGCCGAGGACGAGTTCGTCTGGGAGTGCCAGCAGCTCCTCCGCGAGGGAACCTTCGACGTGGTGTTCTACTACGAGGCGAACGCGGACCAGGACGCCATCGTCGGCGACGTCGAGGCCCTCGGATACCGCGTGACGGGCGTCGAAGGCGAGTGATCGCCGGGGTGCGTTCCCCGGACATACACGTGTCGATGAGTTGGCAATAAGACTGATAGTGGTCGGTCTGGATAGGTCAGATACACCGAAGGTGACGACACGTGAACAATATCGGACGCGGACAATGTAACGGTGGACGGCTCGCGGAACAGTACCCGAACCTCGGCCCCGACGGATCGCGCCGCGATCGGTGCCTCTCGCTCCTCGGCGACGCCCAGCGGCGCGCCGTCGTCGCTGCGCTCGGCGAGAGAGAGCACGGAGAGGGAATGACGCTCGACGACCTGGCCGCCGCCGTCGGCGGGAGCGACTCGACAGACCGGCGACGGATCCGACTCCACCACGTCCACCTCCCGAAACTGGCGGACGCGGGCGCGATCGAGTACGATCCGGTGGCGCGGATCGCCCGTCCGACCGAGCGACTGGACGAGTTCGCGGCGCTCCTGGCCGCCACCGCCGACCGCTAGGCGCAGTCGGGACAGCGACCGCTCCACTCCGACTGGTTCGCCGGGCCGACGACGCCGTCGATGCGCAGTTTCACCCACCCCTCGGCCCGCGCCTCGTGTTCGTCGGCGAACGCCTCGCCACGTCCACAGTTCTCACAGACGACGAAGACACTCATGGTGATTGTTACCCCACACCGACGTAAAAAGCTGTCACTTTCGTCGCGCGACGGTCCGAACCGATACCCGGGCTTCGGCGGTGGTATCGAAGGCTCCCGGGGGCGAATACCGTTGTATCGAAGGGGTAACGGGGTTAAGCTGTGCGCACCACTAGCTAGGTGTGTCGGCGGTCGGACGCCATCGACATCCCGGCCGACCGCCAACGGAGGTGAGAGACCGTGACAACGACGTACGACACCGAGAGGATCGCCACGCTCGCACTCCTCGCGCTAGGGGCGCTGATCCTGCTTCCCGCCCTGGTCATGGGATTTGGAATGATGGGCTTCGGCATGCCGATGATCGGGTGGGGAGCCGGACGCGCGCCCGGCTGGATGGTCGCCGTCTCGGCCGTCATGCAGATCGCGTTCGTCCTGCTCCTGGTCGGCCTCGGCTACCTGTTCTACCGCACGGCGACGGGGGGCGGCGACGGTGCCATGGAGGAACTCCGCCGGGCCTACGCGCGCGGCGAACTGACCGACGAGGAGTACGAGCAGCGCCGGGAGCGGCTCTCCGGAGAGGAGTGACCGCGACGACCGCCGGGCCGACGAGCGGGCTTCCGTCCGCCGTCGACGGCCGCGACCGTCGGGCTCATGTCCGCCGGACGCCGAGGAACGGGGAGTGATGTCGCCCGCCGCTCCGAACCTCGCGTGGACCGCCTTCGGCGTGCTCGGAACGCTGGTCGTGACCGCGGCGTCGTGGGAACTGCTGCGTCAGATCGCGCCGACCGTCGCCGACCGGGCGGGGTACGTCGGTCTCTTCGCGGTCTTCGGGCAGGTGCTCGACGGCGTCTCGACGCTCATCGGCGTCGACGCCCTGTCGCTCGCGGAGCGGGTCCCCCTCTCGCGGGCGATCCTGGGGGTCGCGGCGGAGCTACCGACCGCGCCGCTGTTCGGCACCGGCTGGCTGTTCGTGCTGGTGAAACTCGGCCTCGCGCTGGCCGTGGTGGTCGCCGTCGCCGACCTCCGGGGCGCGGACGACGACTACCGTCGGGGCGTACTGCTCGCGGCGGGGCTCGTGGGGCTCATCCCCGGCCTGAGCAACCTCTGGCTCTACGCGACCGTGTAGGGGAGACCGCGGCCGCGCGGAAGCGCCGCGGGCGTCCGAGCGAGGCGCTTATACGACGGTGGCCCGGAGGATCGAGTATGACTACGGCCGAGCGGTTGGGTCGCGTCGACCGGGCGATCCTCAACGCCTTCCAGGGCGGTTTCCCGGTCGTCGAGTGGCCCTTCGAGCCGGCGGCGGCGGCCCTCCGCGATCGCGGCGTCAGCGTCTCGGCGGACGACCTCCTCGCGCGGGTTCGGCGACTCGACGAGGAGGGCGTCCTGACGCGGTTCGGCGCGCTCGTCAACGCCGAGGCGATCGGCGGGACGGCGACGCTCGTGGCGATGCACGCCCCCGAGGAGCGCTTCGACGAGGTGGTGGAACTGGTGAACGCCCACCGCGAGGTGGCGCACAACTACGAGCGCGAACACCCGCACCTCAACGTGTGGTTCGTCGTGAGCGTGGCGGGCGGGGACGGCGACGCGCGGAGCGACGCGGACGGGGGCGGCGAAACCGCCCCCGACCGGGTCGAGGCGGTCCTCGCGGACATCGAGGCCGAGACGGGGCAGCCGACGTACAACATGCCGAAGCGCCGCGAGTTCCGCGTCGAGGCGAAGTTCCTCCTCGACGGCCCGATCCCGGACGGGGACGTGGACCTCTCGCACCTCGGGCCGTCGGTGGAGCCGTCGGGGCGGGCGACCCTCACGCCCGCGGAGCGCGACCTCGTCCTCGAGATCCAGGGCGGACTCCCGCTCACCGCGACGCCGTACGCCGACGTCGCCGACGCCATCGGCCGCGACGCCGAGTGGGTCGTCCGGACGATCAAGCGGTTCGACGCGGAGGGGAAGGTTCGGCGCGTCGGCGTCATCCCCAACCACTACGCGCTCGGCTACACCGAGAACGGCATGACGGTCTGGAACGTCCCCGACGACGTCGTCGAGACTGTCGGTCCCGCCGTCGCCTCGCTCGACTTCGTCACGCACTGCTACCAGCGCCCGCGCCACGAACCCGTCTGGCCGTACAACTTCTTCGCGATGACCCACGGGCGCTCCGAGGCCGAGAGCCGCGAGCGGATCGAGCGCGTGCGCGGGGTGATGAGCGAGCACTGGGACGTGGGCGAGGACGACTGGGACACGCTGTTCTCGACGCGCATCCTGAAGAAGACCGGCATCCGGATGGCCGAACGGGCGGAGGCGAACACGCAGCCGTGATCCCGCTGCTGCACGACTTCACCGGTCGGCGCGTGCTCGTCTTCGGCGGGGGGAGCGTGGGGGCGCGACGGGCGCGCACCTTCGCCCGCGAGGCGGAGGTGATCGTCGTCAGCCCCGTCTTCGTCGGCGACGGGGACGGGGATGGGGATGGAGACGGGCAGGGGGAGAGAGGAGAGGGGGAGGGGGACGCCTACGGCGGCGCGGAACTGATCCGCGCCGCCCCCGCTCCCGAGGACGTCCCGGCCTGGTTCGACCGCGCGTCGCCCGCGCTGGTCGTGGCGGCGACCGACGATCCGAGCCTCAACGGGGCGCTCGCCGCCGAGGCCCGCGACCGGGGCGTGCTCGTCAACCGGGCTGACCACGCCGGGAGACGCGACCCCGGCGACGTGGCGGTCCCCGCGACGGTGCGCGACGGTCCCGTCGTGGTCGCCGTCTCGACCGGCGGGCGGAGTCCCGCGCTGAGCCGCGTCCTCCGCGAGCGGATCGGGCGCGAGATCGACGGCGCGGGCGAACTCGCCCGCATCACGGGGAACCTGCGCGAGCGGCTGCGGGACGACTACCCGCCCGACGAGCGGCGGGCCGCCGTGCGGGCGGTCGTTCGGTCGGACCGCGTTTGGAAGACTTTAGGTGGAGGAGCGGATAAGACCGAAGCGATAGTGGACGAAATCGTCTCCGCGCAACTGGGTGAGTCAGCATGACGATCGGACGCGGCGTGATCTCCGGCGTGAGCGTCTCCCATCAGCGCGCCGACCTCGACACGATCGAAGCGGCGAGCGCGTCCGGACAGGCCGCCGTCGTGCGCTCACTGCTCGCCGCGCCCGGCGTGACGGAGGCGTTCGCCATCCAGACCTGTAACCGCGCCGAGGCGTACGTCGTCACCGACGCCCCCGAGACGGGTCGGGCCGCGCTGGGGGACGTCGCGACCGACATCTCCGCGGACGCGGTGCGCGATCTCACCCACGAGGAGAGCCTGCGACACCTCATGCGCGTCGCCTGCGGCCTCGAATCGCTCGTGGTCGGCGAGGACCAGATCCTCGGCCAGCTGCGCGACGCCTACCTGGAGGCGCGGGAGCTCGGGGCCGTCGGTCCCATGCTGGAGGACGCCCTGATGAAGGCCGTCCACGTCGGCGAACGAGCGCGCGCCGAGACGGCCATCAACGAGGGCGCGGTCTCGCTCGGGAGCGCCGCGGTCCGCGTCGCCCGCGAGAGGCTCGCCCCGGACCTGGCCGACGCGACGGCGCTCGTCGTGGGGGCGGGCGAGATGGGGACGCTCGCCGCCCGCGCGCTCGCCGGGGAGGCGGACCGCCTGCTCATCGCCAACCGGACGGTCGGCCGGGCCGAGTACGTCGCCCGCACGCTCGACGTCGAGGCGGCCGCGCTCGGGCTGAAGGCGCTACCGATCGCCGCAAGCGAGGCCGACGTCGTCGTGACGGCGACGGGGGCCGACCGCCACGTCCTCGACGCGGACGCGCTCTCGAACGCGGGCGAGACGCTCGTCATCGACATCGCACAGCCCCGCGACGTGGACCCGCTGGTCGACGACCTCCCGCACGTGACCGTCTACGACCTCGACGCCCTCCAGTCGGTCACCGACCGGACGACGTCCCGGCGCGAGGACGCCGCCCGCGAGGTCGAGACCATGATCGACCGCGAGTTCGAACACCTCCTCTCCCAGTACAAGCGCAAGCGCGCCGACGAGGTCATCGCCGCCATGTACGAGGGCGCGGAGGCGATAAAGCGCCGCGAGGTCGACCGGGCGCTCTCCCGGCTGGAGGCGACCGACGACGGGGTCACCGGCGAGCAGCGCGAGGTCGTCGAGTCGCTCGCGGACGCGCTCGTCGGGCAGATCCTCGCCTCGCCGACCAAGAGCCTGCGCGACGCCGCCGAGAAGGACGACTGGAGCACGATCAACACGGCCCTCCAGCTGTTCGACCCGCACAACGAGAAGCCGGTCGGCGCGCCGGACGACGGGACCGCAGGGACGGTCCCCGACGCCGTCTCGGCCGACGACATCCCCCAGCACCTCCGCGAGGAGATGCCCACGGCCGTCCTCGAACAGTTGAGCGACGACTGACGGAACTCGCTACCGCCGTTCCGCGGGCACGTCGAACGCGTAGGTGTCGCCGCGGCCCAGGTACGCGACGCGGTCGTCGAGTCCCGCTTCTGCGACCGCTTCACGAAAATCGGAGAGCGGCGAGCGGGAGAAGAACGGTGAAGCCGTTCGGGGGGAGAGAGTCTACCCGGATTCGTACACCTGGATCCAGCCGTCGCTCCGAATCCTGACGAGGTAGTCGCGGTAGCGGAACTCCACGTTGCCGAGTCCGGCGCGGGACGCGCCGGCCACGTCCGGCCCGAAGAAGGCGTCCTCGATCGCCACCACGTCCACGCACTCGTACAGGGACGGGGAGTGCACCTCGACCGGAGGGACGCCCTCGGCCGCCGCGACGGCGTAGACGATCTCGACGGTGAGTTCGGCGTCGCCGTCCGGGTCGTAGGGCCGTTGGTGGACGAGCGTCCGGTCGGCGGGTCCCTCGTCGCCCGCTCCGCCGCCGTCGGTCCGATCGTCACTCGCTTCCGGCATCGAAGTCCCTCCGTGCGTGGGATTCCTGATCGGCGTCGAGACTCGCGCCGACTCCTTCGAGGGCGGCCAGCACCTGCGTGGCGTGTTTCCCTCGATCGATCGTTCCGGTCTCCCCGTCGAACGTGACGATCCCGTCCTCGACCAGCTTCGGGACGTGCGCGTGGTAGAGCGAGATGTACACCCGATCGCGCGCCTCCACCGTAACCGCCTCCTCGGCTATCTCGTTCTCCCAGGCCGCGATCTTGGTCGCGAGGTCGGTGAGCGTCCAGCGCGATCGTTCCTTCAGCGTGTAGAGGAGATACCGCCGACGCGAGTGAGCGAGCGCCCGAAACACGTAGTCCAACTGTAGGACACCCGGGGGAACGTCCCGTTCGCCGGTATCCTCGACGGATCGCTCCGTCCGTGCTCCCTCCCCCTCCGGATCTCTGTCCTCCATATCGTCCGATCTGGAGGAAGGGGGAAATCAGTTCGCACTAGGGGGTCCGAACGATGTATGTACGGATCGTAGTACCGACGGGGGCACCGACCGTTCCCGATCACCGAAACGGACACCGTATCGGACTCGGAGCGGACGGTCGTCCGGACGCCGACCCGTGAGCGTTTTACGCCCCTCGTGGGACGGACAGGTATGCCCGGACCGGTCTTCCTGGAGGGCGAGTCGGTCACCCTCCGGCCGATCGAGGAGGCGGACGTCGAGTTCCTCCAGCGCTGCATGAACGACCCCCGCGTCTGGCGCTACGCGCTCGACGTGAACCCCACGAACCGCGTACAGATCAGGGAGTTCTTCGAGGACGTGCTCTCCGGCGACGACGGCGTCCACTGCCTCGCCTGCGACGGCGAGGAGCCGCTGGGCGTCGTCTCGCTGACCGGCTCTCGCTACGGCCCGGACGAGACGTCCCGGTCGCGCGCCGCGGAACTCGCCTACTGGTTCGCGCCCGAACGCCACGGGCAGGGGTACGGCTCCGACGCCGCCGCGACGATGGTCCGGTACGCCTTCGAGGACCGGAACCTCCGGCGCGTGAGCGCGCGACTCGGGAGCTTCAACGACGCCTCGGCCGGCCTGCTGGAGTCGCTCGGCTTCGAGCACGAGGGCACCCTGCGGCGGGCGGCGTGGTTCCGCGGCGAGTACCACGACGTGCTCTGGTACGGCCTCCTCCGCGAGGAGTGGCAGGCGCGGGAGTAGAGAACCAGCGCTAGAACTGCGGACGCCACACGAAGATCCCCGATACTGGCAGGCGAGCCGGGGAAAACAGATATAGTCGGAGGCCGATTCCGAAGTGAAACGAACAATGAGCGAGTATCCGATGTCGGCGGCCGATCCCCGGGGAAACGAGCCGTTCTACGTCGACCCGGACTGTTCGACCTGCGGGACGCGACTCGTCCTGCTCGACGTGCACCGGCAGAGTGACGTTCCGGTCGAGCCGGGGGAGATCTGGCACGACGAGTGGTGGTGTCCGGCGTGCGAGGACGGGATTCACATGGACTGGCCCGAGTCCGCGTTCGAGCGACTGACGGAGCGCTCGGAGTCGGAGGCGAGACCGTTCGAGGAACTGTGAGTCGCTAGAGCTCCCGGAGAACAGGGGGTGAGTTCAGTTGCTGAGAGCGCTACCTCGCCCGTTCCCCGACTACTATCGGAACGGACCTCCCGCGGACGCGATGGACTGTTGTATCGCCGTGCGGCCCCTCCTCGCATTAGACCGCGGCGATCGGTGGCTACGTTCGATAGCCCAGGTAGCAGGATTCGGCACTGTACAGCCCGACTCGTGTCTCCGGAAGCCCGCGACCGCGGAGCGACGAACGCACACGGCGTTCCGTTCGGCGGCCGCGACCCAGTGGGTATTTGGGCATATGGCGACGCAGTACGGCGTATGCAGACCCACATCGTCCCGGTCGGGTTCGACTACGACCGGCTCATCGCGCCGCTCGTCCGGGATCGGCTCGACGTGGACCGCGTCATCCTGCTGGAGGGCGCGGTCGGCAGCGAGGCCAACGTCGAGTACTCCCGGAACCTCGCGAGAAAGCTGGAGAAGGACTTCTCGAACCTCATGGGTGCCGACACCGAGCGCTTCCTCATCGAGGACGTGTACGACTACGACGCCGCCTTCGAGCAGGCGTACGACCTCATCAACGCCGAACTCGACCGGGGGAGCGAGTCGGGCGACGGCGCGAGCGAGGAGGGGGAGGGCGGCGAGGACGCCGAGGACGAGATCTGGGTGAACATCGCGTCGATGCCCCGCACCGTCTCGTTCGCGTTCGCCACCGCCGCCCACTCCATCGGCGTCGAGCGCGAGGCCGACCGCGACCGGATCCACACCTACTACACCGCCCCCGAGAAGTACCTCGAGACCGAACTCGCGGAGGAACTGCGCGCCTGCGTCGACCTCCTCGCGGATCTCGACGGGCGGGTGGGGGTCGACCGGGACCGGGGTTCGACCGAACGAGCGAGCGGGGAGGAGCGCCGCGACGACCCGCGGACCGACGACCTCGCGGCCCGCGTCGCGGCGCACTTAGAGAGCGGCCGGGACCTCCTCTCGGAGTTCGACGAGCGGGGGACCACCATCGGCGCGAAGCGCATCGGCGCGGGGCACGTCGTCGAGTTGCCGGTCGCCTCCTTCTCGTCGGTGAAGCCGTTCGAGGAGCTCATCCTGTTCACGCTGGGCGAGCACGGCGAGTTCGAGTCGGTGAGCGAACTCGCCGGGACGCTGGCGCGCGAACTGGGCGAGGAGTACACCGACAGCTTCCGCTCGAAGGTCATCTACAACGTCGACCGACTGGGTCCGGGCGGGAAGGGCTACGTCGAGCAAGACGAGCGGGGGAAGTCCTACCGGACCAGGTTGTCGCGGATCGGCGAACTGTGGGTGCGGGCGCACTCCGACTCCGGGAGCGCCCGCGCGGAATGAGGGCGACCGGGGTCAGCGTCCGTCGAGCCGGAGCTGTAGCTTCTCCACCCGCGTCGCCAGCGCGAGGAAGACCGGGAGGATCGTGAACAGCACCGCGCCGAGCGCGGCGACCTGGAGGGCGGTCACGCCGAGCCACGGGGCCGCGTCGGGAAGCGGCAGGAGCGTGTGGTGGGGGTCGCCGACGACCGGGTAGAAGTAGTCGACGACGAGGTCGACCACGTACCAGAGCGTGGCGACGGCGACCGCCCACACCGGGAACGCGGCGTAGCGGTGGACGACGAACGCCTGGACGACCATCGCGAGGTGGCTCCAGAACAGGAAGTTGTACATCGGGTCCCACGGCGCGTAGCCCCACTCGGGGAAGAACGCGACGAGGACGTACGGCGTCCAGAGGCCGAGCTTGATGCACCCGAAGAAGGCGAGCGCGTTCAACACCTCGTTGTTCCGCCCGAGCTTCCAGGCGGCGATCGAGAGGGCGATCAGCAGCGTGGCGAGCGGGCTGTCGGGGACGAACGGCCACATCTCCACCGGCGTCAGGGAGAACTGCGGCGCGTAGTACCAGAACCCGAAGGCGGTCCCGACGAGGTTGATCCCCACGACGAGCCACGCCAGCCGCAGGCCGAGGTCCTCGAGCAGCGCCGGGAGGGGGGCGACGTAGCGGGGCAGCGGCTCGCGCTCGGGGACGTCCCCCTCGCGGACGAACGCGCGCAGGCGCTCCGCGACGCTCTCGGCGCGCGAACCGAGCGCTCCGGGGATCGACATGGAGGGGAGTGCGGAGGCGGGGAGAAAAACGCTACCGATCGGCGGGAGGTACCGTCCGAGACGCGCCGCGAGCGCCGGTCACTCGGGTGCCATCCCCTTCTCGGAGAGTTCGGCGAGGGCCGACTCGGACTTCTCCAGTTCGGAGAGCCCCATCGCGCGGAGGACGTGTTCTGCCTTCGTGAACTGGACCGCCTCGTAGGCGACGACCTGCACGCGATTGCCCCACGGATCCCGGAAATCGAGGTCCCGACCGGAGAGGCGCTCGACGCCGAGCGCCGCGAGTCGGTCCTCGACGGCGCTCGGATCGTCGACGACGAGACCGAAGTGGCGGTGGGCGTCGCGTCCGTCGGCGGGGCCGTTGGCTTCGGTCAGCGCGAGGAACTGATCGCCCGCGTCGAGGAAGGCCGCCGACGCCGTCCGCCCGCGGAGCTCGAACTCGAAGATCGACCCGTAGAAGTCGAGGGCGGCCTCGACGTCCCCGACTTCGAGCGCGACGTGGTTGATACCGACGAGGCGAGCGCGGGACGCGTCGGGTTCGGTCATCCCCGTACGTTCGCGCTCCCGGCTTAACGCGTTTTCGCGCGGCGAGCCGCGGCGGTGGGTACCTCCTCCGGGGCAGGGGCGAACACCCCTCCGTACGCGGGTTCCCGCTCGCCTGAGACGGGAAGCGTCGTCGAACGAGGGCCGGAAGTCGCGGCCGAGCGCCGTCGGGTTCGAACGGTCGAAGGGCACGCGTTAAGTGCACTCCGTCCTCAGGATCGGACATGAGCGACGCGACGAACCTGGAGGACTTGAAGCGCGGGACGGACCTCGTGAAGCGCGGGTTCGCGAAGATGCAGAAGGGGGGCGTCATCATGGACGTCGTCACCCGCGAGCAGGCGCGCATCGCGGAGGACGCGGGCGCGGTGGCCGTGATGAGCCTCGAGGCCGTCCCGGCGGACATCAGGAAGCGCGGCGGCGTCGCCCGGATGGCCGATCCCGCCGCGCTCCGCGAGATCATCGACGAGGTCTCGATCCCCGTGATGGGCAAGTGTCGCATCGGGCACGTCACGGAGGCCCAGATCCTCGAGGCGACGGGCGCGGACATGCTCGACGAGTCGGAGGTCCTGACCCCCGCCGACAACGAGTACCACATCGAGAAGCGGGCGTTCACCGCGCCGTTCGTCTGTGGCGCGCGGAACCTCCCCGAGGCGCTCCGGCGGATCGACGAGGGCGCGGCCATGATCCGCACGAAGGGCGAGGCCGGCACCGGCGACGTCAACCAGGCGGTCACCCACCAGCGCGCGATCAAGAGCGCCGTCCGGGAACTCGAGGGGAAGACCGAGGAGGAGCGCGAGAGGTGGGCCCGCGAGCACGAAGCCCCGGCCGACCTCGTTCACGAGACGGCCGAGATGGGCCGCCTGCCCGTGGTGAACTTCGCCGCCGGGGGCATCGCCACGCCCGCCGACGCCGCGCTCATGATGCACCACGGCTGCGACGGCATCTTCGTCGGGTCGGGCATCTTCGGCGCGGAGGACCCCGAGGCCATGGGCCGCGCCATCGTCGAGGCCGTCAACGAGTGGGACGACCCGGAGCGGCTCGCCGAGATCGCCACGGGCATCGGCCGCGGCATGAAGGGCCAGTCGAACGTCGGCATGCGCGAGGAGGAGAAGCTGCAGGGCCGCGGCGTCTGACCGCGGGCGATCGGGTGGACGGACGGATCCCCCCGACGCCGGGAGCGGAGCGGCGGCGCTCTCCGACGCTGCCGGTCTGCGGTCCCCGCCGCTCACTCCGACCCGGCCGTCCGGACGGTCAACACCGGGACGGGGCAGGTCCGAACCGTCTTCTCGGTGACGCTCCCGAGGAGGTAGCGGTCGAGGCCGCTGCGCCCGCGGGTTCCCATCACCACGAGGTCGATGTCGTTCTCGTCGACCGCGTCGAGGATCGCTCCGTGGGGCGGCCCCCGTTCGACGGCCGTCTCCACCGTGACGCCGTCGTCGCGGAGGGTCGCCGCGAGGTCCGCGACCGCCTCCTCGGCCGACGTCTCGACGGTTTCGAGGAGGAGCTCCGACCGCACGTCGAACCCGACCGCCGACGTGTCCGCGGCCGCGAGGACGTGGACCGTCGCGTCGTAGGCCCGGGCGAGCGCCGACGCCCACTCTGCTGCCGCGGCGGCCCGCTCGCTCCCGTCGGTCGGCACGAGGATGCGATCGTAGGGGACGTGCGGGTCGGCGTCGTCGGACCGGACGGTGAGCACCGGGACGTCGGAGAGGCGGACCGTCTTCTCGGTGACGCTCCCGAGGAGGTATCGCCGAACGCCGGTGTTGCCGTAGGTACCCATCACCACGAGGTCGACGCCGTTGGCCGCCGCGTACTCGCGGATGCGCCGGTCCGGGATCCCCACGTCGACCTCGCCGGCCGCGGTGACGCCCTCGTCGACGGCGCGCTCCACGACCGACGCGACGACGTCCTCGGCCCGGTCGCGCAACTCGCCCTCGCCGAGCCCCAGGTCGAGCGAGCGCGCGTCCACCACCGAGAGGACCACGAGGGTCGAGTCGAACCGATCGGCGACGGCGATCGCGTGGTCCATGGCGACTGCTGCCCCGCTGCTGCCGTCGGTCGGGAAGAGGACGCGTTCGAACATGGGGAAACGTGATGTGGTACTTGGGCGCGCGCGGTAATCAGTGTTCGTCGGGGACGGTGGGTCGGTCGTCGCGGGCGGCGACTCGGGACCGTCGAGACGCGCCGACGGTGGTGATCGGCGCGATCGCGGGACTGGGGCGCGAACGTCCCGATCGAGTCGACGGCGAGTGACGGAGTTCTGAGCGAGAGCAGGCGTCGAAGGGTCGGGCGGTACGCCGCCCGCCTCGCGGTTCGGGTCGGACGGACGCTACTGCTCTGTGGCCGGCGTCTCGGCCGCGTCCTCGCTCGCGTCGCCCCCGTCGGCGTCGGACGCGCTCCCGTTCTCGCCCTCGATGAGCGCTTCGAGCGGGTTGTCCTCGATGTCCAGCGGGAGGTCGACGCGCCCGCGTCGGCGCGAGGACTCCCACGCGGCGAAGGCCAGTTCGGTCCCGGCGAGGGCGTTCCGCCCCGAGATCTCGGGCTCGCGTTCCTCGCGGAGCGCGCTCACGACCTCCTCGATGGCCCGTTCGTAGAAGGTCGTCTCCTTGAACCGTCGGGCGGAGACGCCGGGGAGGCGCTCGGCGAGGGCGATCACCCCGGCGCGGGCCTTGCCGTAGCTGGGCGCGTGGATGCTGTCGTCCGTGCTCACGGCCCTCCACTTGCCGCCGTCCTTCCGGTAGCGGAGCGCGGGGCCGCCGTCGACGCCCATCTCGACGACGCCGTCGGTCCCGACGAGGCGGTGGTAGCAGCCGATCATGTCTTTGCCGTCGCCGGTGGCGGCGACGCCGTAGACGCCGTCCTCGTACTTCCACTGGACGAAGCCGTGGTTCTCGTTGTGCGCGCCGAACCAGACGTTCTCCTCGCGGAAGTCGATGCCCCCGAGCACCCACTCCGCCTCGGCGTCGTCGGTGTAGTACCTGCAGAGGTCGAACTGGTGGACGCCCGCGTCGAAGAGGTTGTCCTCGGCCCACTCGATCCGAACGAGGTCGCCGATCGTCCCGTCTTCCAGAAGGGACTTCGCCTCGCGGAACGGCTCGCCGAAGCGGCGCTGGTTGTCGATGGTGAGCTGGATGCCCTCGTCGTCGCAGGCCTCGAGCATGCGCTTGCAGTCGCCCCAGGTGGTCGCCATGGGCTTCTCGCAGTGGATCGCCCGCGGGATGCCACTCTTCGCGCAGCCGACGACGATCTCGGCGTGGATCGCGGGCGGCACGCAGACGCTCACGACGTCGGGCTCCGTCGCCCGGAGCATCTCCTCGTAGTCCTCGAAGACGTTACCGGGGGGGATGTCGAAGTGATCCGCGAACGCCTCCGCGTTCTCCCGGACGATGTCGGCGCACGCGACGAGTTCGCAGTCGTCGAGGCGCCGGTAGCCGGGCGCGTGGCGGTACGCCATCGCGTAGCCGGTTCGGCCCTTCCTCTCCGGGTTCGCTCCCGTTCCGATGATCGCGACGCGGTATCCCATTGTAGGGCACCGCTAGATTCCCACGGACATGACTATGACGAGACTAACCGGAGTAGGTGACGACTATCGGTCCGCCGCGCCGCGCCGGTACGCGCGGGCCGTCTTCCGCGCGATGGTGCCCCAGTCGAACTGACTCACCTTCTCGTAGTTGTACGCCCCCATCCCGTCGAGGTCGGCGTCCAGGGCGGCCAGGAGCGCGTCGCGCAGCCCGTTCGGTTCGTCGGGGTCGTACGCGAAGCCGCCCTCCTCGTCCAGCAGGGCGGCGACGCACCCGCGCTGGGGGGCGATGACCGGGCGCGCGAACGACATCGCGAGGAGCGCCGTCCCGGAGGTGAGCACCTCCTCGAACGGGAAGACGGCCACGTCCGCGGCGTTCATGTAGAGCTGGATGTCCTCGTCCGGCACGAAGGTGAGGACGGGCCGCACGCGCTCGTCGATCGCGGCGAGGTCGAGGATCTCGTCCCGGAGGGCGTCGTTCCACGGGCTCCCGACGACCAGCAGTCGGGCGTCCTCGTCCTCGACGGCCCGAAACGTCCGGATCAGTTTGCGGACGTTCTTGTACGGTCGGATGAGCCCGAAGTAGAGGAAGACGCGCGCGTCCTCGTCCAGGTCGAGCGCCTCGCGGGCGGTCGCCCGGTCGACCTCGTTCCGGTAGCTCCCGATGTAGTTGCCGTGCGGGACGACCTCGATGCGCTCCACGACGCTATCGGGGAGGCGATACTCCTCGACGACGAGGTCGCGCGCGTTATCGCAGTGGACGATGACGCGGTCGCAGAGCCGCGCCGTGAGGTGACGGACCGCCATCTCGATGCGCGGCGAGCGCCGTTCGTGGTCGGCGAGGTTGTGCACCGTCCAGACGATCTCGATACCCAGCACGCGCAAGACGAGGAGTTCGACCAGCAGTCGGACCCCCAGGATCGCGGTCACCACCGGCCGCTCGGTCACGAAGTACCGGTGGAGCCAGTGGACGTGAAAGACGTCGGGGCGACCCTGCCGGTACACCGCCTCGAGCAGCGGGAAGGGCCGATCGCACTGGCTCAGGTGAACGTCGTAGCCGTTGTCGACCAACTCGTCTCGAAGCTGTCGCTGGTAGGAGTTGCTGCTCGTGTAATCCGGATACATCAGCACCGACTGCTGCTCCGGTGAACTCTCCCCCAACACGCTCGTATAAGCCCTCGATTAGCGCCGATAATAAGTTTTTATTGGTGGGAATCTCACACCCCGTGGGCTGTTACCGCGCCGCCGACGCCGCTGAGGGGAGGCGGCGGCGTCGGGGGCGGACGCGCAGTCGAGTTCGCCCGCCTTACCGGGCCTGTCGGGCGGTCCGTCGTCGGGTTCCAGCCTGCCGTATCCGTGTAATTCATGAGGGATCGATTCGAGTGAAGAATCATGACACTCACCGAACGGTACGAGTTCGCGATCCTCGAACGGGACGAGTACGTCGCGGCGCTCCTGAGCGGCACCCTCGCGGGGTTGATCTTCGCCAGCGTCCTGCTGGCGCTCGCGCCGGCGCGGGTGCGGACGGTCGGCGCGCTGCTCGCCCCCGGTGCACCGACGCTCCTCGGGCTCCTCGCCTGGCTCTTCCTCGGGACGGCGCTCGGGATCGGGTTCGCCCCCGTCGCCGCCCTGACGCTCGACGCGTACCTCGCGCGGACGATGCAACTGACGGCGAAGTCCGCCGCGCTCCGGCGCGTCCTCCAGCCGCTGATGGAGCGCTCCGCGTTCGCCACCGCGGGCGCGGGACTCGGATCGCTCTACGGCGTCGTGGCCATCGCGCTGTACCTCGTCCTCCCGCCGCTGGCGGCCGCCGTGACGGGCCTCGCCGTCCCCCTGATCGACGCGGGCGTCCTCGGCGCGCTCCTCTACGGACCGATGCTCGGCGCGGGGTACGGCCACGTGCGCTCGGCCTACCGGTAGATCGTCGCTCCGTCCCCGACGCCGGTCCGGTAGGCCTGCGCCTCGACGCCCCGCTCCTCGAACGCCTCGATCATCGAGACGGCGACCGCGCGCTGGGTACCCGATCGGCAGACGGCGAGGATCGTCGGCCCCGCGCCGCTGATCGTGGCCCCCGTCGCGCCCGCGTCGCGCGCCGCCGCGCACACCTCGTCGTAGCCGTCGATGAGGTCGGCGCGGGCGGGCGTGACCACCCCGTCCGCCATCCCCCGCCCGACGAGGTCCGGGTCGCTGCGGGCCATCCCGGCGACCAGCGTCGCCGCGTGGCCGACCGTCTCGACGAGGTCGGTCAGCGCCACGCGGTCGGGAACGACGCTGCGGGCGTCGCGCGTCGAGACGACGATGTCCGGGAGGCAGGCCACGAGCGAGAGGTCGGCGTCGACGCGCGTGACGCCCTCCTCGGTGACGACGGTGAACCCGCCGAGGATGGCGGGGGCGACGTTGTCGGCGTGGGCCGCACCGGAGACGACCGCCTCGCCCTCGGCCGCGACGGGGACCAGTTCCTCGCGCGAGCGGCCGCGGTCGTAGAGTTCGTTGAGGGCGACCGCGGCGGCGGCGGCCGAGGCCGCGGACGAACCGAGCCCCGACGCCGGGCGCACGCCCTTGTCGATCCGGATGCGGGCGGGCGCGGAGAGCGCCTCGGCGACGGCCCCGACGGTGTTGCGCTTCGGGTCCTCGGGGATGTACCGGGATCCGACGCCCGTCACCTCGATCGTCGTCCGCTCCGCCTTCTCGACTCGGACGACGTCCGCCGGGCGGTCGAGCGCGACGCCGAAGACGTCGAACCCGCTCCCGAGGTTGGCGCTCGTCGCGGGGGCCCGGACGATCAGCATGACTTCCGCTTCCAACAGCGGAGAGAAAAACCTAGCGGAGTGCGAGGCGGCGGCGACGGCGATTACGACGACGTCACCGACGTTCCGGTCGAACGCTTTCGGGACGGATCGGCCTGATCTGGGAGTATTCATGGTGCTCCGCTACGAGGACGAGCACGCATGACAGATAGACACACGATAGACGACTCGTCGGTCGTCTACGCCTTCTCGCCCGACCTCGAGCCGTCCGTCACCGTCGAGCCGAGGGCCGCGCTCACCGTCGAGACGCGCGACAGCCTCGAGGGGGCCGTCCAGCGCGACGGGGACCTGATGGAGTCGGTGCCCGAGGAGGTCAACGCCGCGACCGGACCGATCGCCGTCGAGGGGGCCGAACCGGGGGACGCCCTCCGGGTCGAGATCGAGGCGATCCGTCCGACCGAGGACCGCGGCCGCGCCGTCACGATCCCCGGCTTCGGACTCCTGCGGGACGACCCCGAGGTGGCCCACCCCCACACCCGCGTCACGCCGGTCGAGGACGGCGCGCTCCGGTTCGGCGACCTCTCGGTGCCGCTCGACCCCTGCATCGGGACGATCGGCGTCGCTACCGCCGACGAGGAGTACACGACGCTCGTGCCCCACGACCACGGCGGGAACCTCGACACGACCGACCTCCGGGCGGGGGCGACGGTCTACTTCCCCGTCTTCCAGCCGGGAGGCCTGCTGGCGATGGGTGACTG
The DNA here is from genome assembly GCF_029338575.1 of Halomarina halobia. Lineage (GTDB taxonomy): Archaea > Halobacteriota > Halobacteria > Halobacteriales > Haloarculaceae > Halomarina > Halomarina halobia. The sequence continues at coordinate 208,772 of NZ_CP119992.1, read as the reverse complement.
CAAGGCCGCGATGGCCGACGGCGAGCACTGCGGCACCGGCGCGGAGATCGCCACCGAGATCGACGTCACCCTCGGCGTCGTCGGCGACGCCCCGCTCTCGCGCCCGCTGATCGAGACGGACGACGCCTGGACGTTCCTCGCCAGCGCGGAGACGCTCCAGACGGCCTGCGAACTGGCCGTCCGCGACGCGAGCGAGGCGCTCGCCCGGGCCCACGGCGGCGAGTTCACCGACGCCTACCTGCTCGCCAGCCTGATTGCCGACCTCGAGATCAGCCAGGTCGTCGACCCGCTGAAGACCGTCCGCTGTGCCGTCCCCAAGGGGTACCTCGCGGACCCGCTGGACTGAAGAGAAAGGCACATACGGCGGACCTCGAAACCCCCCGTCATGATCGGCATCGTCGGCGGCGGCCTCGCCGGGCTGTCGGCCGCCTACCGGTTGCGTCGGGCGGGCTACGACGCGCGCGTCTTCGAGGCGGCCCCCGAGGTCGGCGGCCTCGCCGCGACGTACCCGACCGCCGGCGACCCCGTCGAGCGCTTCTACCACCACCTCTCGAAGTCGGAGACGGCAGTCGTCGACCTCGCCGAGGAGGTGGGCGTCGGCGACCGGATCGAGTGGCGCGTCGGGAAGAACGCCTACTACGCGGGCGGGACCATCCACCCGCTCGATGCGCCCTGGGAGCTCCTCGCCTACCCCGACCTGACCCTCTACGACACGTTCCGATTGGGGTTGCTCGCGCTCGGCGTCGACGTGCGCGGCGGCCGCCCCCGGCGGCACGCCTACGACGACCTCGCGGCCTTCGACGACGTTCCCGTTCGGGAGTTCCTGCTCGAACACGCCACCGAGGGCGTCTACGAGCACTTCTTCGAGCCGCTGCTCGAGGCGAAGTTCGGCTCGCGGAGGGAGGACGTGAGCGCCGCGTGGCTCCTCGGCCGGATCCGGTTCCGCGGCGAGCGCGACCCCCTCCGCGGGGAGATCCTCGGCTACGTCGAGGGGGGATTCGGCGTCCTGCTCGACGCGCTCGTCGAGGCCGTCGGCCGCGAGAACGTCGTCACGGGCGCACGCGTGACGGGACTCGACTACGGCGACCGCGTCGAGTCGCTGACCGTCGAGACCGACGCGGGGACGGAGACCCACGACGCGGAGGCGGTGATCGTGGCGACGATGCCCGACGTGCTGACGGCGCTCGCCGACTACCGCTGCGGGATCGACTTCCAGGGCTCGGTCTGCGCGCTCCTCACGATGGAGGAGGCGCTGACCGACACCTACTGGCTCAACGTCGCCGACGACGCGCCCTTCGGCGCGCTCGTCGAGCACACGAACTTCGTCCCGCCGGAGCGCTACGGCGGCGAGCACCTCCTCTACGTGGCGAGCTACGTGCAGGATCGGACCGAGGAGATCTGGACCCTCGACGACGACGCCCTTCGCGAGCGCTGGCTCGCGGGGATCGAGGACCTCTTCCACCGCTTCGACCGCGGGACGGTGACCGACTTCCGCGTGGCGCGGCACCCGCGCACCGCGCCGATCTACGAGCGGGGCTACCTCGACGCGGTCGTGCCGTGCGACCTCGCGGACGAGGTGGCGGAGGGACTCTACTACGCAGGGATGGCGAGTCGCGCGCAGTACCCCGAGCGGTCGCTCGACGGCGCGGTACGGGCCGGCTACGAGTGCGCGAACAGGATTGCGGGGGGACGCGACGCGACGGTCGAAACGGTTCGACGCGCGGACTGAGATCGGGGCGGTCGTCGGCCCCCTCGCTCGTCAGGGAGCCCTCGCTCAGTCCTGGTCCGCGTCGTCCGCGTCGCCCACCCCCGGCGCGTCTCGAGCGCTCACGCCCGCCGGTTCCTCGCCCCCGCCGACGGTCACTTCGCCCGTCTCGTCCTCGACGTACACGTCGTCGGAGAAGCCCGCGACCGCGTTCTCGTAGGCGGGGTCGTCGAGCTTTCCGGGCGTCGCCGGGGCCTCGGGGACGCCGTCGGCGGGGCGGAACTCGCCGAGCGGATCGTCGATGGTGATCCCGTGGCGCTGGAAGAACGCCTCGTAGCGGCGGTAGTGCTCCTCGAACTCCTCGGCCGGGATCTCCATCATCTCGGTCCAGCCGTGGTTGAAGAAGTCGAAGTTCGCCTGGAGGTGGGTGATCTCACGCGCCTCGGCCTCCGAGTAGTCCGCGGAGAGCGCCGCGACGTAGGCGTCCATCGTGGCGTCGAAGAACCCGTCGAGGTGGTCCCGGCGCTCCTCCCGGTGGGCCTCGTCGGCCTTCCGGAGGAAGATGCCGGTGTGGAGTTTCACCAGGCCGTAGGTGGCGACCGCGCCGACGCCGGGGGTCGTCAGGGCCTTCTTCGCGGCCCAGTGACGGGGGTTCTGTCGGAGTTTCATCGACGTTCGGTACGAACGGGGAGCTAATGAACGTTGGGCGAGCGCCCGGAAGGCGTCGCCGTGTGCCGGTCGTGCGCACGAACTGGACGGATAGCAACCCACATTAAGGGGGCAGACTTAGCGACCGCCATGGGTACGTCGCACGTAATTATCGGTGACGGGATCGCGGGGAGTTCCGCCGCGGAGACCGTCCGCGAGGCGGATCCGGACGCCGACATCACCGTCATCACCGACGAGGGCGAACCCCTCTACAACCGTATTCTCATCAAGGAGTTCGCGAAGGGGAAGATGCCCCCCGGCCCGATCTCGATCCACGACGAGGACTGGTACACCGACCGGGACGTCGACCTCCAGCTCAACACCCACGTAACCCGCATCGACACCGACGCCCACGAGATCCACACGCACCGAGGCGACACGATCGAGTACGACACGCTCCTCATCGCGACCGGCGGCACCCCGACCCAGCTTCCCGTCCCCGGCAGCGACGCGAGGGGGATCCACCACTTCTGGACGTTCGAGGACGCTCGCGCGATCAAGGAGCACGCCGAGCGCGCCGAGACGGGCGCGGTCATCGGCGCGGGGCTGCTGGGCATCGACCTCGCGGCGATCTGTGGCGCGCAGGACGTGCGCGCGCACTACCTCATGCGCGGCAACGCGTGGTGGCGCTACGCGCTCAGCGAGGAGGGCGCGGGGATCATCCACGAGGCGCTCCGCGAGAACGACGTCACCCCGGTCTTCGGCAGCGGCGTCGACCGCTTCGAGGTGGACGACCGCGGCCGCGTTACGGGCGTCGTCGACCCGAACGGCGAGCGCTTCGACGCGGACTTCGTCGGGGTCGCCATCGGCCTGAACTACAACACCGAGTTCCTCCAGGGCAGCGGCATCGAGCGCACCGAGAACGGCTCGGTCGTCACGGATGAACACATGCGCACGAACGTGGCGGACGTCTACGCGGCGGGCGATCTCACCTACTTCTACGACGTACTCATCGAGGAGATGGCCCAGAACGGCGCGTGGGGCAGCGCCAAGGAGCAGGGCTCCATCGCGGGCGCGAACATGGTCCACGATCAGCGCGGCGACGGCGAGGAGGCGACCTTCGAGTGGGTCTCCTCGTACTCCATCACCCACTTCGACTTCCCCTTCCTCTCCTTCGGGCACCCGACCATCGGCGACGACAGCGTCGAGCGGAAGTACTCCGACACCGAGTGGCGCCGCGTCGCCATCAAGGACGGCAGGGTCGTCGGCGGCGTCCTCATCGGCGACCTCGCGCCGCAGTCGAAGCTGAAGCGACTCGCGCGCGACCGCGTCGACGTGAGCGACACGAAGGAGCTACTCCTGGAGGAGACGATCGACCTCGAGAACTTCGAGGCCCCCGAAGCCTCGAGCTGAACCACATCCGGGGACGTCACCTGTCCGACCTCCCACCCTGCCGGACGGTCGAGTACCGTACCGAAGTGGTTTTGCGCGGGGCGAGCAAGGGATATATATGAACGGCGGTGGCTCCGCAGACATGACGCTCGCCTTCGAACTGGAGGCGCTCCAGCGACTCGCCGACCCCGAGGCGGTGTTCACGGACGCGCGAACGTGGACGAAGTACCTCGGGGTCGTGAGCGAGAAACCGACCTACGTGGTGACGAACTTCACCCGGAAGAACCGCATCCGCCAGGACTTCTTCTCGGGGCCGCGCGGCAAGCGCGAGAGCCTGGAGAACGTGAAGCGACAGTTCGACACCGACCGCCACGTCTTCGTCGGAACGACAGACGAGGACGAGGCGCTCGCCGAGGAGGTCGGCTGGGAGTTCCTCCCCCTCGAAACGGCCGCCGAGGCCGCCGGGTGGACCGTCGGGGATCAGGACCCCCCGACGACCGCGAGCGGGGAGCAGCGCGACGACTGGCCGTAGGTCGGCCGGAATATAACTGAATCTTTATAGGTTTTCCCGATCCGAGTTCGGTATGGCCCTGGATATCGGTTCGGCGCTCTCCGACGGAGCGAGCCGGGCGTTCGAGCGCAACGGCCTGCTCCTCCTCGCGCTCTTCGCGGCGCTGGGAATCGTCTCGGGACTCGCGGGCGACGTCGTCGCGAGCGAGGTCTCGCGGCAGGTCAGCGAGATCGCGATCGAGGCGGCTCGCGAGCAGGGCGACCCGGCGGCCGCCCGGGAGATCCGGCAGAGCGTCCCGAGCGTGGATCCGGTCGTTCCGATGCCGATCGGGGCGGCAGTCGCCCTGGCGCTCGCGGGGTTCGTCCTGAGCGAGGCGGCCCGCGTCGTCGCCGATCGGACGTTCGTCAGCGACGCGACCGAGACGCTGTACGAGCCGACGCGGAACCTCCCACTCGCGGTCGTCAACGGCGTCGTCGCGCTCGTCGTCGTCGCGCTCGTCGTCGCCGTCGGGTTCGTCGTCGGGCTCGTCGGCCTCCTCGTGGGGGGCCCCGTCCTCGCGGCGTTCCTCGCCGTGAGCCTCTTCTTCGTCCGCCAGGAGATCGCCGTCGAGGACAAGAACTTCGTCGACGCGCTCGTGGGGAGCTGGTCGCTCGCGCGGGGCGACCGTCTGGCGCTGTTCGTGCTGGCGCTCGCGTTGTTCATCGTCGGCGTCCTCGTCAGTTCGGGCCTCGGGATCGTCCTCGTCTTCCTCCCGCCGGTCCTCGCGTACGTCGCGAACGCGGTCGTCAGCGCCGGGGTCGGGGTGTTCGCCAGCGCCGTCGCGGCCGACGCCTACCGGCAGCTCGTCGCCCAGAAGCGCGGCGACGCCGGGCGGGCGAACGACGACCGCCTCGCCGACGCCGACGAGTGGGACGACCCGGTCCGGTAGGCGGAACGACTTACTTCCGCGGCGACGTATCGGCGGCGCATGGGAGACCGAACGAACGTCGACGTCGAGGTCGAAGTCGAAGTGGACGAGCAGGAACTCGAGATCGAAGTCGGCGAGACCCGAACGGCGGAGGCCGAACTCGAGGTCGACGGCCTCTCGATCGAGGTGGAGGTCGAGATTACGGTCGAGGAGGACGAGGACGAAGACGACGAAGACGACGAAGAGGAGAAGAGCAACGGGGATGAGGAAGACCAGGTGGAAGACGAGGACGAAGACGAAGAGGAGGAAGACGACGAGGGCTGATCCGCGGCGCAAGCGCGGTACTTAACAGCGAGTCCCCGTTACGTTCGGCTATGTCTGAGCCCCGCGTGCCGGGCGGCCGTGGCGCCGAACTGTCGTTGCCCTGCGGCGAGTCCGTCGCCGTGCACGACCTCGACATGGGGATGCGGGAGTTCGCCTGTTCCTGCGGCGCGACGCACGCCGTCGTGATGGACATGCACCCGCTCAGTCGGTGGGTTCCCGAGGACCTCGTCGCGGTGCTGTGCGAGACGGTCGAGACCTCCACCGGCGACGACTTCGACACCATGCACGTCATGGGGATCGTCCTGGAGGAGTTCCCCGAGGCCGTCGTCAGTCGGGACACGAGCGAGGACGGCCACGTCGGCTTCGCGCTGGTGTGGGTGACCGACTTCGACGCCCGTCGCCTGCACGAGATCGTCGTGGAGTTGCTCGTCGAACTGATGGAGCACGCGGTCAGCCACGCCAGCGACGAGAGGGCCGTAACCGAGTTCGAGGAGCAGATGCTCCAGTTCGACGTGAGCGCGTTCGTCGAGGAGTACCGCGCCCAGCGCGACTTCGCGGACGAGTTCGACCGGCCGGCGTGACGCGGGTCGGACGAGACCGCCGAAACCGACCGCGTCCCGCCCGGGCGAACTATTATCACTCCATGGGAAGTGTACCCGTCTATGCACTCGCGCCGAGGCGAGTTCGAACGCATTCGATCCGTCCTCGCGGAGGCCGACCACGAAGAGCCGCTGACCGCGCGCGAGATCCTCGCGCTCCTCGACACTCACGGCGAGTCGTTCGAGAGCGCACACCGCGTCGCGACGGTGCTCGGCCGACGCGAGGGGGACGAAGTCGAGGTCGTCCGGGACCGACCGTACCGCTACCGCGTCGTCGATCGCGACTGACCGGCGACGTCGAAACCGCGCCGCGGAGCGCCCTCGCCCGCGCGCGGCCGACGGCTCCTCTGCACTTCACGATCGAGAGGTTTCGCGCCGAGCGGCGTCGATCCCTCGGCCGTATCCCCGAATCGGTGGACGTACGGCGACGCGCGACGCCGTCTCGTCCGGCTTCCGAAATTCGTAACTCCATTTCGTTATTCGTAGCTTTTCGCCGGGTTTATTACGATGTACCGAGTTCGACGGGATAATGAGCGACGAGGACACCTCGAACGGCTCCCCGGCGGAGTCCGAGAACCGGACGATACTGCTCATCGGTAGCGGCCCGATCCAGATCGGGCAGGCGGCGGAATTCGACTACTCCGGCGCGCAGGCCTGCCGCGCCCTCGAGGAGGAGGGTGCCCGAGTCGTCCTCGTCAACTCGAACCCGGCGACGATCATGACCGACCCGGAGATGGCCGACAAGGTCTACATCGAGCCCATCACGACCGAGGCCATCGCGGAGATCATCCGCGAGGAGCGTCCCGACGGCGTCATCGCGGGGCTGGGCGGTCAGACCGGGCTGAACGTCACCGCCGAACTCGCCGAGGAGGGCATCCTCGAGGAGTACGACGTCGAGATCATGGGGACGCCGCTCGACACCATCTACGCGACCGAGGACCGCGACCTCTTCCGCCAGCGGATGGAGGCCATCGGCCAGCCCGTCCCGCGCTCGACGACGATCACGCTCGACGAGGGCGAGTCGGTGACGAACCTCGACGAGGTGGCGCTCCGCGAGCGCGTCGACGAGGCCGTCGAGTCGGTCGGCGGGCTGCCGGTCATCTCGCGGACCACCTACACGCTCGGGGGGAGCGGGTCGGGCGTCGTCGAGGACATCGACGAGCTGTACGAGCGCGTCCGGAGGGGCCTCCGCCTCTCGCGCAACAACGAGGTCCTCATCACCGAGTCGATCGCGGGCTGGATCGAGCTGGAGTACGAGGTGATGCGCGACGCGGACGACTCCTGCATCATCATCTGTAACATGGAGAACCTCGACCCGATGGGCATCCACACGGGCGAGTCGATGGTCGTGACCCCCTCGCAGGTCATCCCCGACGACGGCCACCAGGAGATGCGCACCGCGGCGCTCGACGTGATCCGCGACCTGGGGATCCAGGGCGGGTGTAACATCCAGTTCGCCTGGCGAGACGACGGCACGCCGGGCGGGGAGTACCGCGTCGTCGAGGTGAACCCGCGGGTGTCCCGCTCCTCCGCGCTCGCCTCGAAGGCGACCGGCTACCCCATCGCCCGCGTGACGGCGAAGGTCGCGCTCGGGAAGCGCCTCCACGAGATCGAAAACGAGATCACCGGCGAGACGACCGCCGCCTTCGAGCCGGCCATCGACTACGTCGTCACGAAGGTCCCCCGCTGGCCCAAGGACAAGTTCGGCGACGTGGACTTCACGCTCGGCACGGCGATGAAGTCCACCGGCGAGGCGATGGCGATCGGACGGACCTTCGAGGAGTCGCTGCTCAAGGCCCTCCGGTCGAGCGAGTACGAGCCGAACGTCGACTTGTCGACGGTGGAGGACGAGGAACTCGAGGCCGACTACCTGGTGACGCCGACGCCAGACCGCCCGTACGCCGTGTTCGAGGCGTTCGAGCGCGGGTACACCGTCGAGGAGGTCGTCGAGATGACGGGCATCCACACGTGGTACGTCGAGCGCTTCGCGCGGGTCGTCGAGGTCGCCGAGGCCGCCTCGCGGGGCGACTTCGCGCCCGCCGCGAGCGCCGGCTTCACCAACCACGAGGTCGCGGCGCTGGCCGGCGGCGAGTTCGTCGATACGCACGCCTCCTGGCTCCCGACGGTCGCCCCGGACGACGCGGAGCCCGAGGCGCGCCCCGACGGCGCGGGGGTGACGGTCGACGAGGTGGAGGCCGACGTTCCCGGGCGCACGTACAAGCAGGTCGACACCTGCGCCGGCGAGTTCGCCGCCTCGACCCCGTACTACTACTCCTCGCGCCAGCCCGAGTGGTTCCGGGGTCCGTACGAGGGCGAGGCGGCCGCCGGCGAACTTCGGGTCGACCGCGACGTGGAGAGCGTCGTCGTGGTCGGCGGCGGCCCGATCCGGATCGGCCAGGGCGTCGAGTTCGACTACTGCGCCGTCCACGCGGTGCGCGCGCTCCGCGAGATGGGCATCGACGCCCACGTCGTGAACAACAACCCCGAGACGGTCTCGACTGACTACGACACCTCCGACGGCCTGTTCTTCGAGCCGATCACCGCCGAGGAGGTCGCCGACGTGGTCGAGGCGACCGGGGCCGACGGCGTGATGGTCCAGTTCGGCGGGCAGACCTCCGTGAACATCGGCGCGCCGCTGGAGACGGAACTCCGGCGTCGGGGCCTCGACTGCGAGGTCCTCGGGACGAGCGTCGACGCGATGGACCTCGCGGAGGACCGCGACCGGTTCAACCGCCTGATGGACGGCCTCGGCGTCAGCCAGCCCCGCGGCGGCACGGCGACCAGCGAGGCCGAGGCGCTCGAACTCGCCCACGAGATCGGCTATCCGGTGCTCGTCAGGCCGTCGTACGTCCTCGGCGGCCGCGCGATGGACGTCGTCTACGACGACGAGGAGCTCTCGACCTACATCGAGGAGGCCGTCCGCGTCAGCCCCGAGAAGCCCATCCTGATCGACGAGTTCCTCGAGGACGCGGTCGAACTCGACGTGGACGCCGTGAGCGACGGGGAGGACGTCCTCGTCGGGGGGATCATGGAGCACGTCGAGAGCGCCGGGGTCCACTCCGGCGACTCCGCGTGCGCCATCCCGCCGCGGTCGCTCGGCCGCGAGGTGAACCGTAGCGTGCGCGAGGTGACCGAGAAGATCGCCCGCGCGCTCGAGACCGTCGGCCTGCTGAACGTCCAGCTCGCCGTGAAGGGCGACGAGGTGTACGTGCTGGAGGCGAACCCCCGCGCCTCGCGGACCGTTCCGTTCGTCTCGAAGGCGACGGGCGTCCCCATCGGAAAGCTCGCGGCGAAGGTGATGGCGGGCGCGTCGCTCGCCGACCTCGACGCCGAGGAGCGGGTGCCCGTCCACACCAGCGTCAAGGAGGTCGTCCTCCCGTTCGACCGCCTGCCCGGCTCCGACCCGCGCCTCGGCCCGGAGATGAAGTCCACCGGCGAGGTGATGGGGACCGCGCGGTCCTTCGGTAAGGCCTACGGCAAGGCGCAGGACGCGACGGACCGGCCGGTCCCGACGGAGGGAACGGCGATCGTCGACCTCGACGTGGAGGGGTTCGAGGAGTTCTTCGACGTCCGCGAGATCGAGGGCGAGGAGGCCCGCCGCGAGGCCGTCCGCGGGGGCGAGATCGACCTCGTCGTCTCGCGCGACCGGCCGACGCTCGAGTCGTGCGTCGAGGAGGCGGTCACGTACTTCTCCACGGCCGCGAGCGCGGCCGCCGCGCTCGACGCGATCCGCGCCCGTGACGACCCGCTCGACGTACAGAGCGTGGACGAGCGGCCGACGCGGGCCGAGCGCTGGGGACAGCCGAAGGAGGAGTAGGCGGGACAGACGGGGCGGAGACGGGGACGACCGCGGCGACGTCCGGAAGCCCTCCGTCGAGCGAACCGTAACGGGTCGATGGGCAGACACGAACGGCAAAAATCGTTATCCGTTACTTCGACCAATCTCAGGACAATGAGTTCCGACAAATCGCGCCGACCGCCGGGGCGCACCTCTCGATCGTCGCGCTCGCCGTCGCGTGGAGGCGGTGGAGGTGGTGGCAGAGGTGGAGGCGGAGGAAGAGGCGGAGACGACGACGAGTCGATCCTAGAGGACATCGGCGGTATCACCGTCATCCTGGTCGCCGTCGTCGTGCTCCTCATCGCGATCGCCGCCATCGGCCTCTGGGTGCTCCCGTCGTTCTTCGGTGGGGCGGGCAACGCCACCAACGCGACCAACGCGACGAACGCCACCAACGCTACCAACGACACCAACGCGACCAACGACACGACGGCGAACGGGACGACTCCGACCGAGGAACCGACCGAAGAACCGACCGAGGAACCGACCGAAGAACCGACCGAGGAGCCGACCGAGGAGCCGACCGAGGAACCCACGCCAGAGCCGACACCGGAGCCGACGCCCGAACCGACCCCCGAACCCACGCCGCCGGAGAACGATACGAACGACACCGACGGGACGAACGGGGATGGCGGATCGAACGGCTCCGACGGGACGAACAATACGACTGCCGGCGGGACGAACAGCACCGACGGGACGAACAATACGACCGACTCGCTGCTGGACTCAGTCGTCGCCCGCGGCTTCGACGGCTGGCGCGCCGTCGAACGACTCGGTGAGATCCGCGTCGCGCCAGGTCCCTCGTAGGAACCAGAGGTACGCGGCGACGCCGCCGGCCACGTTCGAGACGGCGAACGCGACCCAGAGGCCGAACTCGCCGAGCGCGTTCGCCGCGATCCACGCGAGGGGCAGCCGAATGACCCCGAGCATGACGATGGCGACGGCGGCCGCGATGAGCGTCTTCCCGGCCCCGCGGAACCCGCCGCTGTACGAGCGCATGACGCCGATGAAGCCGAACGTCGGCGCGGTGATGCGGAGGAACTCCGTGCTCACGGCGACGACCTCGGGGTTCGTGGTGAACGCGGCCGAGATGGGGGCGGCCGCGAGGAAGATGACGACCCCGAGGGCCGTGAGCGTCACGAGCATCACCTTCGCGCCGTAGTGGTTCGTCCGCTCGGCGCGGTCGAGGTTCCGAGCGCCGATGTTCTGGCCGGTCATCGTCTCGACGCCCTGCGAGAAGGCGATGGCGGGGAGGAAGATGACCGAGAAGACCCGCGTCCCGATGCCGAAGGCGGCGACCGTCGTCGTCGGGAACGCGGCGATGATGAACAGCATGAGGTTCACCGAGAGCGCGCGGCCGGTCCCCTCGACGCTCGCGGGCACCCCGAGGTCGAGGAGCCTCCGGGCGTACCGCCGCTCCGGCAGGAGCTGGCCGGGGCGGATCCGCACGCCGCGCGCTCCCCGGAACATGATCGCGAGGCCGACGGCGAACGCAAGCGCGCGGCTGAGCACCGTCGCGACGGCGGCCCCCTCGATGCCCGCACCGGTGAACCCGGTCCGGGCGAGGAGGGTCGCTTCGAGGCCGCGCGCTCCCAGGTAGCCGAACAGGGGGTTGTCCTCGAAGCCGAAGATGAAGATCGGGTCGAGCGCGATGTTGAGCACGACCGACCCGAACATGACGAGCATGGGGGTGACGGTGTCGCCGTAGCCCCGCATCAGCGAGACGAACACGGCGAAGCCGAAGACGAACAGCAGGCCGAGCGAGTACACCTGCATGTAGCCCGTCGCCAGCGGAACGACCTCGGGTGCCGCCCCGAGGATCCGGAGGAAGTCCTCGACGGCGAGGTAGCCGAGCGCGCCCAGCGCCAGCGAGACGACGACCGTGAACCCGACGGTCTGTGAGGCGGCGTACTCGGCCCGCAGCGGCTGTTCCGCGCCGGTGTGCTGGGCGACGAGGACACTCCCAGCCACCGACAGCCCGAGCGCGAGCGCGATGAGCAGAAAGACCATCGGGAAGGCGAACGTGATCGCCGCGAGCGCGTTCGTGCTGTACTGGCCGAGCCAGAACGTGTCCGCGAGGTTGTACGCCGTCTGCAGGAGGTTCGTGATGACGATGGGGACCGAGAGGTAGAGCAGCGGCTTCGCGATGCTCCCCGACGTGAGGTCGAGTTCCTCGCGGTCCTTGAACAGCGACCCGAGCCGATCGCGGGCGCTCACTCGGCGACGACCTCCCGCCCGCTCCCGTCGGCGAGTAGCGACGACTCGACGTACCGCCGCAGCATGGTGCGCGTGCCGTCCAGGGGGTACTCGACGGCGACGTAGCGGCTCCGCGCACCGTTGAGGATGGTCACCAGGAACTCGGCGGTGCCGTCGGGGTCGACGTCGGCCGCGAAGTGGCCCGACTCGACACCCTCGCGGAGCACGCCCTCGATGCGATCGTGCATCAGGCGGTCGAACCGCGTGAGCTTCTCGCGGAACGTCTCGTCGTACGGTCCCTGCGCCTTGATCTCGAGGATCGCCGTCTGGAACTGCTGGTGGGTGTTCTCGTCTCTCGGCGTGAGCAGGCAGTCGAGCAGCGCCGTCAGCTCCTCGACCGGGTCCTCGCCCGTCGGCTCCGCGATCCGCTCGGCGAAGGAGTCGTAGAGGTACTCGAGGAAGGCACAGAGCAGATCGTGCTTGCTGTCGTAGTAGTAGTGCAGCGTCGCCTTGCTCTTCGTCGACTCGTCCGCGATGTCCTGCATCCGCAGGGACGCGTAGCCGTGCTTGCAGAGCGCGCGGTAGGTCGCGCCCATGATCTCGTCTATCGTCTCGTCGGTCATGGTGGAGGGGGCCGGTCGTCACCCTAACTGACTGGCCGGTCAGTTAAATATGTTCGGATCGTGATAGGCGAGCGGTACGTCAGTCCGACGCACGATCACGGACCGCGGCCGGACCGTGGTCTGGTGGCGTTCGCGATCGGCGGTCGGTCGTCGGTCGTCGGTCGTCGGTCGCGGTCGCGGTCGGCCGGATCGGCCGCGATCACTCGTCCGGCGGTCGGAAACGTTCGACGAGCGCGATGAGGGGTTCGCGCACGCCGGGACAGCCGTCGCGGACCCGGAGGCCGGCGGCGGCGAACAGCCCGAGTTCGAGCAGGAACGCCGGCGTCGGCTCGATCGCCGAGGGGTGGGCCGCGAACGACGGATCCGCGGCGTACCCGACGGGCGGGAGCAGGGACCACGCGAGGAACGCCTGTTCGTCGGACACTTCCACGATCAGCGGGCCGACGGCTTTCGGTCGGTTCACGGTAGTGTCAGTGTCGAGCGAGCGAAGGGAAATGTGGCTGGGCGCTCAATTCCCGGCAGAGACGCAGAGATGGTGGAAGCACTGCTGGTCGTCGGCCTGTTCGTCGCCGCGTTCGTCGGATACAACATCGGCGGGTCCTCGACGGGGGTCGCCTTCGGTCCCGCCGTCGGAAGCCGCCTCGTCGGGAAGGCCGGCGCGGCGGCGCTGTTCACCGCCTTCGCGTTCTGGGGCGGCTGGACCGTGGGACGGAACGTCGTAGAGACGATGAGCGGCGAGATCGTCCCGGCGAGCCAGTTCACCCTGGAGGCGAGCATCGCCGTGCTGTTTTTCACCGGGGTCGCGCTGCTGATCTCGAACCTCTTCGGCGTCCCCTCGTCGACCTCGATGACCGCCGTCGGCGCGATCGCCGGGCTCGGCCTCGCGACCGGCACGCTCAACGAGGCCGAGATGTTCGTCATCGTCTCGGCGTGGATCGTCGCTCCCCTCACCGCGTTCTGGGTCGGCGTGATCGTCGGGCGGTACGTCTACCCGCACCTCGACGCCCGCTTCTCGTTCGGCCGCATCGAGAGCGGCCTGTTCAGGCTCGACCGCTCGGGGCGCGTGCCGCGCCCGGCGCTCGGCGAGGACGTCACGGGTCGCAACGTCGTCGGCGCGTCGCTCGTGCTCGTCATCGCCTGCTACATGGCGTTCTCGGCGGGCGCGTCGAACGTGGCGAACGTCATCGCGCCGCTGGTCGGGAACGGGGCCGTCACGATCGACCAGGGCGTCGTCCTCGCGATCGTCGCCATCGGTCTCGGCGGGTTCACCATCGCCCGTCGGACGCTCGCGACGATCGGCGAGGGGATCACCGACCTGCCGATCCTGGCCGCGCTCGTCGTCTCGGCCATCGGCGCGACCATCATCACGGTGCTCTCGCGGTTCGGCGTCCCGGCGAGCCTCGCGGTCAGCACCACGTCGTGCATCATCGGCCTCGGCTGGGGGCGCGCCAGCCGGGCGGTCACGGTGGCGGAAGCCGCGAGCACCGCGCTCCACGGCGAGGGCGGGCCGGACCTCTCGGCGGGCGCGCTCGTCGCCGACGCCGACGCGGACGTGCCGCCCGGACCGACGGTCGGCGACCTCGCCGCGGGGGAGGCGAACCCCGTCCCGCCCGTCGCGCGCGAAGAGGCCCCGTCGAGCGTCGCCCCGATCGGCGAGGAGAACGTCGAGGACCTCGTCGGCGCGGACCTGTTCGACGCGGCCGCGACGGGCCGCATCGTCCTGCTGTGGATCCTGTCGCCGACCCTCTCGACCGGCGGGTCGTACCTCCTGTTCGCGTTCGTGCTGTGAGCCCGTGCGAGGACCGCCGGCGCTCGGGTTCCGCGGGCCGGAGGCGCGATCGGGGAGGCCACGGGTCCGTGACGAAGCGTTTAGCGCGGCGGGATCGTAGTGCCCCCATGGGCGAGCACATCCTCGTCCCGACCGACGGGTCGGAGCAGGCGGCGGCGGCGTTCGAGTACGCGCTGACCCTCCCCCACGACGAGATCACGCTCATCACCGTCATCAACCCGTTCGACGTCGACCCCGAGAAGCCGGGGTACCAGTCGCCGCTCGGGAAGGCGGGGATGCCCGCGTTCTCCGGGGAGTGGTACGAGAACGTGCGCGAGGAGGCGAGGGAGTCCCACGAGGAACTCCGCGGGCGAGCGGACGACCCGGACGCGGTGTCGAGCGTCGTCGGGTTCGGCCAGCCCTCCCGGGGGATACTGCGGTACGTCGAGGAGGGCGACGTCGACCACGTCGTGATCGCCAGCCGGGGGAAGCGCGACCTCTCGAAGCTGCTGCTCGGCGACGTCGCCGAGACGGTCGTCCGGCGCTCGCCGGTTCCGGTGACGGTCGTCAGGTGACGACCGTCGCGGGCGCTACTCGTCGAGCAGGCCGTCCACGAGGCGGGCGAAGCGGCTGACCATCCGCTCGGGGAGCGACGGCGAGACGAGCGAGAACAGGCGTGCCGTCGCCTCCGGGCGGGTGACGACGAGCGTGACCCGGCCGTCGTCGCGGACCTTCCGGACGATGTCGCGCTCCGCGAGGCGATCGAGGTGCCACTCGAGCGTGCTCCGGGCGATGCCGAGCGCGTCCGCGACCGCGGCGGGGGCCACGGGACCGTGCTCGAGGACGTGGAGGACGACGTCCCTGGCCGTCTCGCGCCGCAGGAGCGCGAGCGCCGCACGCTCCCACGGTTCGTACCCCGGCGGGTAGTAGTGCGTCTGGCCGTAGAGGCGCGCCTCGACGACCGCCCCCTGGCCGAGCAGCCGTCTGAGGTGGTACTGGACCTGCCCCGGCGCGAGGTCGAGGTTTCGGACGACCTCGTTGAAGTGGACGCCGGGGTTGGACCGCACGTGCGTTCTGATCCGCGTTCGCTGGCGTGTCATGGATCGTGATCGAACCGTCGGGCGACCGTCCGCGCGTGGTAGACCGCGCCGACGACGAGGCCGACCATCACCGCGTCGAGCGCGTGTTCGAGCAGGTGATGCTCCGACGCCGAGACGTGGCCGGTGATCGCGAACCCCGCGACGACCGACCGCGAGAGCAGCGCGGCGAGCGCGAGGGCGACGAGCAGGTACGACCGCGACTGCCGCCTGAGAAACGCCGCGACGCCGAGGCCAAACAGCGCCGCCGAACCGAGGGTGGCGAGCGTCAGCACCGCCGCGAACGCGAGATCCGCGTCCGCCGACGGACCGGCGTGCAGCCACGCCTGCGATCTCATCGGTCCACCTCGAGGCTCCGAACGTACATGCGCGTCGATCCGGCCGCGCTCTGTCGCGGTCGGACTGGCCGTCGCCGACCTACCGGCGGCCGACGACGGTCACCTCGTCCGTGCCCGAGTAGCCGTGCTCGCCCTCGGCGTGCTCCGCCCAGCGGAGTTCGGCCACGTCGTCGTCGGGCTCGAACCCGGCCTCGTCCGCGCGGAAGAGCAGGAGGAGGCTGTCGTCGCCGTCGCCGTCGAGGTCGACGGGTCGGCCCGCCCGGACCGGGCGCGCGCCGCCGCCGTCCGCGAGGACGTCGGGCGCGCCGAACCGGTAGTGTTCGGGCCGCGTCGTCGGATCGAAGACGACGCGCTCGCCGTCCCGCTCGAACGTCGTGCGGTGGGCGGCGACGGGGACGACGCCGCGGCCGCGCGCGGGAACGACGTTCCGATCGCTCCGCGGGCGAACGTCGACGTCGAGTCGGTCGGGGAAGTGGGCGGCGGCGACGCCGCTCGTCGCCGGGACCGCGACGGCCGCGGCGAGCGTTCCGGCCCCGACGCCGAGCAGTCGCCGTCGGGTGAACCGTGGGCGCGATTCGCGCGTTTCGGGATCGGGCGGGTCGGACATTCGCTCTCCAGTGCCGACGGTTCGACAATGGGCGTTCTGGTCCGATCGTCGAACGGCGGCGACCCGACCGCGCGACCTCAGAACGGACCGACCGCGGCGACCTGCTCCGCGAGCAGCAGGAGGCCGACGCCGACGCCGAGCGCGCCCGCCGCGAGGCGGAGGGCGGAGGCGAACGCCGTGTCGAGCGTCCGGTTCCAGACGACCGAGACGATCCCCATCGTGACGACCGAGAGCGCGGAGAAGGCGAGGAGGAACGCGAGCGCCGCCCCGACCGTCGGCGCGGTCGACGCGAGGACGACCACGAGCGCCCCGCTCCCCGCGAGGCCGTGGAGGACGCCGACGAGAAAGGAGTCGCCGTGCAGGTGACGGTGGGACAGACCGAGCGACGCGCCCCCGATCCGCAGGTGGGCGTGGACCGCGCGCAGGCCGTGGGAGTGCCGGTAGGCGTCGAGTGCGCCGAGCGCGCCGAGGAGCATCCGCGCGCCGAGGACGACGAGGACGACGCCGACGACGGCCTCGAAGACGCTACCGACGGCGTCGGGCACCCGGAGGCCGAGCCAGGCGAACGCCAGCCCGACGGCGAGGATCGGGAGGGCGTGTCCGACCCCCCACGAGACGCCGATCGCACCCGGGGTTCGCTCCGCCCGCCCGTCGCGAACGAGCGTCGCGACGGCGGCGAGGTGGTCGGTTTCGAGCGCGTGGCGGACGCCGAGGACGCTCCCCGCGACGAGCGCGGCCCCGACCGACGTGACGACGGACATGCGTGTCCACCTCCGCGTGTCGGCGGTTTCAACCTGCCGGAGGCCGGGGGGACCGAGGTCGTCGCACCGCTCGGCGGTCGAACGAGTCAGTTCGGATCGAAATCGCCCCGCCCCGCGGGACTGAGACCGTCTCCGCGCGGACGAGCCGCAGATCAGGGGCGGTTACGCCCAGGGGGTACCGCGCGGCGCGGGGCGATTGCACACGAAGTCGAATCGTCCGGTGTGCGAAACGTCACCCATTGTCTCCTCTCCACCGGACGTGTGTCACCGAGTGATACCATCACATAAACGTTGTGGATGTGGACGGTCGACGCCGCGGCGCTCGTTCCGGCGGGGCGCTCGTCGGATCGCTCGGCGAATCGGACCGACCGCGGAGCGCGAGCGCCGATCACGTCACGGGAAGCGCCCGCGCGCCCGCGCCGCGCCGTCGACGGTTCCCCGCGACCGGAGCTTGTGCTGGACGGTTCGAACCATCGCGTACCCCTGTACGAGGAAGAACGCGAGCCAGAGGAGGTAGCCGCCGGGGGCGCTCCCGATCACGGCGACGTCCGCCTGGAACGCGTCTACGCCGAGCGTCGCCGCGATCGCCCCGTCGAGGAGCAGGACCGAAAAGTAGCCGAAGAAGGCGGCCGCCCACCACATCGCGATCAGGCGGGCCCAGCCGGGCTGGACGGGTTCGGGGAGGCGCGTGACGTTGATCAGTTGCGTCAGGACGATGTACGGCCACATCATCATCCCGGACATCGCCCCGCCGACGACGAGGAGGCTGAACGGGTCCTCGACCGGTATCGGTAGGAGGAGGATCAGGACGCCCCACCCCGCGAAGACGGTCAGCAGGAGCCAGAAGATCCGCGAGAGGCTCCACCCCGCGGTTCGGCCGTAGGTCTCGTAGACGATGTCGGCGCTGTTTCGGACGAACGACTCGACGATGGCGAACTCGGTGGTGAACAGCGCGAGAAAGAGCACCACGTAGACGAGCGCCCCGCCCGCGCCGCCGACGGCGGGGACGATCTCGAGCAGCCACATGTCGACGGCGCTCGCCCGCGTGCCCGCCGCGAACGCCCGCGCGACGGCCATGAGCGCCGTCGCGCCGACGAGGAGGCCGAGCACGAACGTCAGGAGGTGTTCGAGCTGGGCGACGCGCCACCACTCGCGCCACCGGGCGAAGTTCGTCGGCGTCGGTCGGAAGAAGAACCCGTCGCGCTGGACGGGCTCCGGGTCGTCGCCGATGAGCGGGTTCTTCACGCGACCCTGATATCGCCCCATCCCGTAGCCCTTCTCCCGCACCCAGAGGCTCTGTGAGAGGTTGAGGTAGCCGCCCGCCCCGGCGTACGCCAGCCCGCCGAGGAAGACCGCGAGGTCACGGTCGGGCGGCAGCGCCCCGACGCTGACCGCTCCGGCCGGCACCGCGGCGAGTTCGCCGAACGGGGCGACGACGGCGAACAGGAGTAGCGCGAACGCGATCGCGAGCCCGACGAGGACGAGCTGGAACCGCTCGACGACGTTGTAGACGAGCGGCGTGAGCTGGTACGTCGACCAGATGAGGACCATCAGGACGATCCCGAAGGTGCGCCAGCCGACGAGCGTGACGCCGACGCCGGGAAGCTGGTAGCGACCGAGGCCGAGGCCGGCGGCCCCGATCTTCGCTGCGCTCGCGGCCCACCCGGGCCAGCCGAGGCTGACGAACCCCGCGATCAGGAAGAACCACGGCCAGTACCGGTGGACGCGGTCGTACGCGCGGAAGACGCTCTCGCCCGTCGCGAGCGTCCAGCGCTGGATCTCGGTGTTGACGACGAACTGGGTCAGCACCCCGACGAAGAACGCCCAGTAGAGCGCCCACCCATGCTGGGCCACGAGCAGCGGCCAGAACAGCGTTTCGCCGCTGCCGAGCGACGCGCCGAGCATGATCGCGCTCGGCCCGACGACGTGACTCACCTTCGGGACCTTCGGGAGGTCGAGCAGCCGAAACCGACCCCCGGTCCCGTCGTCGGGATACTCGTCAGTGTCGGGGGCCGCCGCCAGGTTGTCGTAGGCGACGGGGATGTACACCGACCCGCGGTACTCGCGGCCGTCGGCGTCCGAGGCGTAGCGGTCGGACTCGGCGTCCCCGTCCGTCGTCCGGTCGGAGCTCATCCGTCGACCCCGCGCTCCGGACGAGTCCGCGGCGGACGCCGGTCGACGCCCCGACCTCGCGCGGACCGCCGGGAGGGACTCGCGTCCATATACATCGCACACGCGTCTCCGCGTTAGGTACTGTCCGGGAGGCGGTACGGTTATACTTACTGAGTCGGCGCTACCCGCCGAGGAAGTGCCAGATGTGGCCCCGCTCCTTCGGCGGGTCGACCCCGGGAAGGTCCTTGAGGGCCGGCTGGATCGCGTTCCACCAGCCCTCCGCCGTCTCGTATCCGGCGGGGTTCTCGGGGAACACGTCCCGGAGGAAGTCCGATTTCTTCGCGCTCGGGTGGGCCCTGAGGTAGTCGTAGGCGGCGCGGAGGGCCTCCCGCCTGTCGGCGAGCGTCTCGCCGGAGCCGGGCAGGTCCACCCGCTCGATGGCGACCTCCCGCTCCGCGGTCGCGGAGCGCGACGGCCGGGCCGCGTCGCCGGGACGTTCCATCGGGACCCACCACACGCGCCCCCGGGCGCTCACCTTGCGCGTCGCGAGGAGGTCGCGCTCGACGAGCTCGTCGAGCTTGTTGTGCGCCGTCCGCCGCGAGCAGTCGAGCGCCTCCATGACGTCGGTGGCCGTCAGGGGGCGAGCACGATCCTCCCGCGCCTCGAAGACTTCGAGCGCGGCCAGCGCGGGGATCCGATCCGCGTACTGACCGAACTCGTTTCTGACCCGCTCGTCCGACGGTCGGTCCGCCATGCGCTACCCCACCACACTCGACTGCATAAGCCTTTACACACGACTGTACTTCCTGTACACACGTGTGTAAAGGCCGTCGCGATCGTGCGACTCGCACCCGCGGCCGGGAGAGTCGCGGACGGATCGGCCGAGAAACCGCCGGACTACGCCGCCACATACGAATGTAACCGCGGTCGATACGCCCGGATCACGGGTGAGAGGTGACGGTACGCGAACCGACGGCGCGGCGGGCGCTCGTCGGTTCGAAGGGACGGCGACGACGGGTCGGCCGGGCGAACGACGGGACCGCCGCTCGACGGACCGGCGTCGCAGTGCCCCGTTTCGCTCCGATTAACGTATCAGACGCCGTTCAATAAACGATAATTATAAATCGGGGTGCTGCTATGCCAGTTCCATGCCAGAAAGAGTCGAGAACGGTCGCGTGACGGTCGGGTCCGAGGTGGCCCTCCGTGGCTAGCGTCGTCGAGATCGCGATGGCGGTCCTCCCGCTCGCCGTCATCGCGTACCTGATGGTCGTCCGGTACTGGCCCGCGACGCGGGCGATGCCCGTCGCCTGGCTCTCCGCGGTCGTCGTCGGCTTCGTGGGCTGGGGGATGACGCCGGCGTGGGTCGCGGCCGCGACGATCAACGGCTTCATCACCGCGGCGAACATCCTCTGGATCGTCTTCGGGGCGATCCTCCTCCTGTACTCGCTGAAGCGGACCGGCGCGTTCGACGCCATCAACGCCGGCTTCGCCTCCATCAGCGAGGACCGCCGCGTGCAGGTCGTGCTGCTCGTGTTCCTGATGGGCTCGTTCATCGAGGCCGCCGCCGGGTTCGGCACGCCCGCGGCGGTCGTCGGTCCGCTACTGGTTGGGCTCGGCTTCCCGCCGCTCGCGGCCGTCGTCGTGGCCCTCACGGGGAACCTGATGGCGATCACGTTCGGCGCGGTGGGCACGCCGCTCATCATCGGACTCATCGACGTGTTCGAGACCGCGAACGTCGCCACGCCCGGCGGCGCGCCCGTCCCCGAGTGGGTGGCGACGATCGGCGTCTGGGCCGCCACGTTCCACGTCGTCGTCGGAGTGTTCCTGCCCTTCATCGGCGTGGCGATGATGACGCGCTTCTTCGGCGAGGAGCGCTCCGTCCGTCCGGCGCTCGAAGTGCTCCCGCTGACGCTGTTCGCGTGGGCGTCGTTCGCCGTCCCCTACTGGCTCACGGCGTACCTCATCGGCCCGGTCTTCCCGGGCCTCATCGGCGCGATGGTCGGCCTCGCCGTCACCGTCGGCGCGCTGAAGGCGGGTTTCTTCCACCCCGACGAGGAGTGGGACTTCGCCCCCCGGAGCGTCTGGCCCGACCACTGGGTCGGCGACATCGAACCCGGCGAGTCGAGCGACAGGGACGGCGCGATCGCCGCCGACGGTGGGTTCGTCGCCGACTCGTCCGGGCAGTCGGCGGCGATGCCCCTCTGGAAGGCGTGGACGCCCTACGCGCTGCTCGCGCTGCTGCTCGTGATCACGCGGGTCGTCGACCCCGTCACGGAGTTCCTGACGAGCAACCTGGTGTTCGTCTGGAGCGACATCCTCGGCACGGGACTCGAGAACGACTTCGCCCTCCTGTACCTCCCCGGCGCGGTGTTCGTGTTCGTCCACTTCGTGACCATCCCGCTCCAGGGGATGAGCGGCGGGGAGATCAGGGACGCGTGGGTCGAGACGGCGGAGAAGGTCGCGCCCGCCGTCGTCGCGCTGCTGTTCGCCGTCGGGACGGTGCAGATCATGATCCAGTCGGGCGAGGCGGCGAGCACCGAGAGCATGCTGCGCGTGCTCTCGAACGCGACCGCGAACGCCGCCGGTGGGATCTACCCGCTGTTCGCCCCCTTCGTGGGCGCGTTCGGCGCGTTCCTCGCCGGGTCGAACACCGTGAGCGACATCCTGTTTGGGACGTTCCAGTACAACGTCGCCGAGAACCTCGGCGTCTCGCGGACCATCGTCGTCGCCTCGCAGGCGGTCGGCGGTGCCATCGGGAACCTCATCGCCGTCCACAACGTGGTCGCCGCGCTCGCGGTGGTCGGGCTGGTCGGCGAGGAGGGTCGCGTCATCCGCTACGAGCTCATCCCGCTCGCCTACTACGGACTGATGACCGGCGCGCTCACGCTACTGTTCGTCTACGTCCTCTTCCCGGGGACGTTCTGACCCGCGTCCGGCTCTCCGCCTTCGGTGCCGGTGCCGGTGCCGTCGCGGGGACGTTCGACGGTGCGGTCGCCGTCAGCGCTTCGCGTCGAGGTCGTACCACTTGTCGGAGATGATCCACGCGTCGTCGTCCGTCGTCAGCTTGATGCGGAAGTCCGACAGCTGCAGGAACTCGATCTCCGGTCCATCGGCGTCGCGTTGTTCGGTGCTCATTGTCTGGGCCTCGTGCCGCCAGCCGCCGCGGCTGTTAGCGATCGCCGATTCACCGCCAACCCCCTTTGTTACGTCTCGGTTATCCGTCCGGTCGGGTATCGGCCGAGCGACTCCCGAGGCCGCGCCCGCCGCGCCGGACGGCTACCGGGCGGTTACCGTCGGTGTAACCGCCCAGTACGTCTCCTCTCGCGAGACGCGACGGATCGACTCGCGCATCCAGCCCGCGGGCGACCGAGGCGGTACGCTCGGTTCGCGCCGCGGACGACGAACCCCCTTGAGGAGCGTGCCGTCCGAGTAGTACGTACCTACGACTATCGTACCTCGGATAAGGTCACGCGAACAACAAACTTATTACAACGCATTTCCGGTTCCTCAATATGCTTGACGTGAGTACCCGTGTCGTCGAAGCGATCTCGGCCGAGTTAGCCGTCGACCCCGTCGATCTACCGCCGCTCTACGAATCGGTCGATCCGGACGCGCTCGACGCGCTGGCGAGGGAGGGAACCGTCATCGAGTTCACCCACGCTGGCTACGACGTCCGGATCGTCGACGGGGCCGTCGTGACGGCCGTTCGAACGCCGACACCCGCCGGGGTCACCCACTCAGCCGTCGATTGGTGACGGCGGAACGAAGGGGAGCGACCGACGGCCGCGGAGCGTCGCGCTCGACCCCGATCTGCCCCACGACGGGTCCAAAACGTCACCGGAGTGACCGAACTGCGACGCCGTCCGCCGAGGAGGCGACGGTATGTCTAGAACGGGAGAGATAGCGCCGTTTAACACTCCTTCACACGCTGTAAATGACGCCATACGGTTTCGTACCCGGTGGGTAACACTGTTGCATCCGTTGCACTGACTATCCACCTCGCTGAATAACCGATTACGTCGTCCGGTTCGCCGGCGTGACGGCGTCAAATCGTTGCACGTGTTATCGTCGGAATATTTGTTCGAACCTGTTCGATGTGATTTATATCGGTGCGCCTAGTGCCGACGCGCGGCGTGTAAGCCCGGTGAAACAGCGAGTGGGCGTCGAGGAGGACCCGACTAACAATGGTACCAGCAGAAGAACGGTCAGTGGACAATGACGCTCTTCGAGCTAACAGGATTCCAGCGCGACCTGCTCTACGTCATCGCCGGCGAAGGTCGACCGTCCGGACAGCAGATCAAGGACCGGATCGAGGCGGACACCGGGGCCGAAGTGACACACGGCCGACTCTATCCGAACCTCGATACGCTCGTGAACAACGACTACGTGGAGAAGGGACAGATCGATCGGCGGACGAACTACTACACGCTCTCCGACAAGGGGCGCGATGCCATCCAGTCCCGACGGCAGTGGGAGGACTCCTACCTCCCCGACGACCTCTGATCGGGCGCTCCGGCGGCGCGTCGCTCGCCCGACCCGAGAGCGATCAGTCGAGCGCCGTCGAGCGACGCGCCCGGACGCGCCCGGCTCCCGCGCCCCCTCGATACCGTCATCCGGGCCGGTGAGATCGCCGCCGGAAAGCGTCCGCGTCGCCCGACCGTCACGGGGATCGCCCCGGCCCGTCGATGCTCACGGGGCTGTACGTGATCTACGCGGCGAAGCGACATGACGCCGAGGGGGAGGGACCGGTCGAGGATCCGCCGTCGGCTGTCCCGCCGCTCGTAGCCCGCGGTCGGCCGGATCGCAATCCCGCGATTCCGGCGAGAGGTGGGGAGAGGGGAAGATCGTCGGGGAGAGGAGACGCACATCCTGCGACGCCCACCCGGAGCGGAGCGCCAGTCGCGTGCCCGATACCTGAACCGGGTTCCGCGGTCAGCCACCGGGCGGAGGCGAGTACGCGCTATCGCGGAATAAACGCCTCGAAGGGTCAAATCGCGGTTTTACCGACGGTTCGCGCCCGCCCCCGGAGGACGGTGCGACGGCGGGTCGGATCGATCTCGGGACCGTTCATCCCACGAGGTCGTTGACGTTCATGGCGATGAAGAACAGGATCACGACCTCGCTCACGAGCCACGAGTTCGCGTTCATCCAGTCGCGAGCCCTCGGGAGGACCTCCTCCCCCCGCTCCCCGAACGCGAGCGCGCGAGCGACGGGAGCCAGGAACAGCAGCGTGAGCGCGACGAACCCGAGAGAGTGGGTTCACGGCTCGCCGTGGGCCGCGAGGTAGGAACCGACGGCGATCGAGGTCAGGAGATCGCTGGGGAACAGTCCGAGCAGCAGGAAGCCGAGCGCGAACGAGAGCCTCGGCGTCGCCGTCTCAAGCCTGCCCATCCACCGCGGCGGCTTCGACTGCGTCCGCCTCAGGTAGACGTACACCGCGGCGACGCGGCGGAGCGCGAGCGCCGGACGACCCCCTCCCGCACCGATCCTCTTTCCTCGACCGTACCTGCTCGAAGATACGACATTCAGCAACTAAATATAGTTTTCGTTGGCCGTTCTTCCGATTTTTCGCCGAGGGACCGATACACTCAACTGGCCGCGTCCGAACGCACCCAGTGGAAGCGTGCGGGGTGCCGGTTCGTCCATGCTACGCGAACGCCCCCGCCTCGCTTCCGCGATCTACGCGCCGCTCGTTTCGCGGGTTCAGTCGTCGTCCCCGAGCGCGGCCGCCGTCCCCCCGGGCAGTCGCGGCAGGTAGACGACCAGCCCCGCGGCGGCGAGACAGACGACGACCGAGACGGCGAAGACGGCCGTCAGTCCCTCCGTCATCGCCGCCGCGAGGCCGTCTGGCGGGCTGTCGGAGGCGAGCAGGGCCCGCTGGAGGTCGCCGATGCTCGACACGCCGGGGAGCGACGCGAACCGCTCGCGGAGGACGACGTTGAGCGCGACCCCGAGGACGGCGACGCCGATCGTCCCGCCGAGGTTGCGAAAGAACTGCTGGGAGGAGGTCGCAAGTCCCATGCGCTCGGTTCCGAGGTGGTTCTGGATGGCCGTCAGCAGCGGCGGCGTGAGCGCCCCCATGCCGACCCCCATCACGAACACGTTCGCGACGATGATCGAGAGCGGCGTCACGACGGTCCACAGCGTCGCCGCGCCGAAGCCGAGCGTCAGGAGCGCCGTCCCGGTCGCGATGAGCGCGCGCTCGCCGAACCGGTTGACGAGGCGACCGGAGACGAAGCTCGTCCCGGACCACCCGATGGAGATCGGGAAGACGGCGAGCGCGGCCGCCCCGGCCCCGCCGCGCAGCGCCTGTACGAACAGCGGCACGTAGGTGATCGCCCCGAAGACGACGAAGCTGGAGAGGAAGCCGACGGCGTTGGTCACCACGAACACGCGGTCGTCGAACAGCGAGAGCGGGAGGATGGGCACGCGCGCCGACCGCTCGACGCGGACGAACGCGACCAGGGCGGCGACGCCGCCGACCGCCAGCGCGCCCGCCGCCGTCCCCGCCGTCTCGAACAACTGGAGCGCGAGGAGGAGCGCGCCGACGCCGACCGAGAGCGCGAGCGCGCCCGCGTAATCGACGTGCGGGTCCGCCGCGCCGGTCGTCTCCTCCAGTGACCGGGCGATGAGCGCCACCGCGCCGATCCCGACCGGAACGCTGAGGTAGAACACCCAGCGCCAGCCGAGCGTCGTCACGATGAGGTAGCCGAGCAGCGGGCCGATCACGCTCGAGATCCCCCAGACCGCGCTCCCGTAGCCGATGGCCCTGCCGCGCTGTTCGGGCGGGTAGATGACCCCGAGGATGGTGTAGGGGATGGCGAACATCGCGCCCGCGCCGACGCCCTGCACCGCGCGGAAGGCGATGAGCTGGGGCATGGTCCGGGAGAGCCCCGCGAGCGCGCTCCCGAGGACGAAGGCGGCGACGCCGACGTAGAACAGCCGCTTCCGGCCGTAAATGTCGGACAGCCGCCCGAACAGCGGCATCGAGATGGCGGCGAACAGCATGTACGCCGCGAAGACCCACGAGTAGAGGCGCAGGCCGCCCAGGTCGGCGACGACGGTGGGCATCACGGTGCTCACGACGGTACCGTCGATGCCCGCGAGGAAGATGCCCAGCATGACGCCGAGCGTCACGAGGCGGCGATCCGACGTCGGAGCGTCCATGTCGGGGCGACGGCCGCCGCGAGTAAAACTCCGACCGACGCTCCCCGCCGACCGTCGCGTCCCGGCGGGTGGTCGTCGGACGGATCACGCGGGCACATAGGGAGTATCGTAGCCGGCCGGAGACACGGCGAGTCTCGACCGGGTACGGTGTTCGAGCCTCTCGGAGAGACTCGATGGACGCCCGCGATACTCCCGATCAGCGCCCGGGGGCGAGGTCAGCCCAGACGAGGCGGTGGTCCGACGCCGCCTCCGCGGCGGCACCGAGTCCGCGACGCGACGACGACCTCGCCGGCCAGACCACGCCCGCCCCTCGGCGGTCGAGGTCGGGCGAGGGGAGAGCGTAGTCGATGGTGACGTTCGAGTCGAACGTCGCGCGCGGGTTCCCCCGGCGCGCGCCGCCGGGGCTCGTCGGCAGGGGTCGCGCGTCGAAGTCGGGGTTGTCGAGGAGGAACTCCGTGGCGGCGTCGAAGTTGTCCGCCTGACCGGGGTAGGCGTTCATGTCGCCCAGGAGCGCGTAGGAGGCGTCCGGATCGAGCCCGCCTCGGACGCCGTCGTCGTCGTAGAGGTAGTCCGCCCCGGCGACGTAGTCCGCGAACAGGCGCACCTCGTCGTGACAGCGCCGGCCGTTGAAGTTCTCCGGGCCGTCGAACCCCGACGGCGTGGGGTGCGCGAGCAGCGCGTGGACGGTGCGGTCGCCCACCTCGACGGGCACGTCGACGTGCGTCTTCGAGGACAGCCGGAACCGCTCCGCCTCCTCCTCGGTCAGGTAGACGTCGTAGTCGTCGTCCCGGACGATCAGGTTCCCGGGCATGTCCGCCCAGACGAACGTCCGGAACGACCGGACGGCCGCCTCGTCGAGCGGGTACCGGCTGAGGAGCGCGAGCGCGTACTGGCCGGGGTACTCGCCGTAGCCGAAGGCGTCGTTGCCGTAGGTCCGGTCGCCGGGCGTGTCGTCGACGACCCCGTCGTCGTCGAGGTCCATGCCGCTGTGGACGCCCGTGTTGCTCCTCGGGACGTAGACGTGCTCGTAGTCGATCCCCCGGAGGAAGTCCCGCTGCGGGACCGAGAGGTAGTTCTCGACGAACGCGCGGGCGTTCGTGCGGTCGGTGCGGACGCCCTCCTGTCGGTTGTTGACGACCTCGTTGAGCGCCAGCACGTCCGGCCGGGCCTCCTGGACGACCCGCGCGGCCGCCTCCGCCTGCGGGTCGCCCGGCGTCTGGACCTGCCCGGTCGTGAGGTCCCTGATGTTGTACGTGGCGAATCGAACGGGATCGGGCGCCGCGCTCGCCGTCCCCGCGAGCGCGAGCGACGCGCCGGTCGCGGCCAGAAATCCCCGTCGCGTGAATCGGATAGACATCCGGTCGAGAGTTTCACTCGATCGTCTTAAGAGTTAGCTCAGAGACAGTAGTGTGGGAAAGTAGGTCGATGGAGGACGGTCGGGTGACGGTTGGAGGACGAGCCGGCGTCGGACCCGGGGCGCTCCACGGGATTCCGAAGCCGCTTCGGTCCGGCGGTGCGAGGCGGTGGTATGAGCGACCCGGACATCGACCGCGCGTTTCCCAAACTCGCCGCCATCCGAGACGACGACCTGCGATCGGGCGTCCGCGAGGCGTGGACGACCGCGATCGCGGACAACGAGATCGACGACCTCGACGCGGTCCCGTGGTTCCCGCCCGCCCAGCGGCGGCTCGACCTCCCCGACGCGACGCTCGTCGAGCACGTCCGCGACGTGACCGCCGCCGCCGTCGCGCTGGCGGAGGCGCTGGTCGAACGCGGATACGATCCCGCGATCGACGCGGTGCTCGCGGGGGCGCTGGTCCACGACGTGTCGAAGCTGTACGAGTTCGACGGCATGGAGGAGACCGCCGTCGGTCGGCTGCTCGGCCACCCCCATTACGGCGCGGCGGTGGTCGACCGCGCCGGTCTGCCGGTCGAGGTGGCGCACGTCGTCCTCTCGCACACGCGACGGACGGCGGTCGAACCGGCGACGCTGGAGGCCGAGATCGTCCGACGGGCCGACGAGGTGGCGGCGAGCGCGCTCCGCCTCCGCGCGGTTGACGACCTCCGCGACGCGTAGCCGCGCGCGAAAGGACGAAGGAGCCGGGACACCTCCGCCGACGTATGACCGAGATGACAGTACTGGTCGCCGGGGCGAGCGGCCGAACCGGCCGCGACGTGCTCGACGCGCTCCTCGACGCGGGGATCCGCGTCCGGGCGCTCACCAGTTCGCCGGAGACGGTCGAGACCCTCGAGTTACAGGGCGCGGACGAGGTCGTCGTCGGCGACCTCCTCGCCATCTCGACCGCCCGCGAGGCGGTCGAGGGCGCGGACGCCGTGATCTGCGCGGTCGGCTCGACGCCGGGGGCGAACCTCCTCCGCGGCCCGCTCGTCGACCGCGAGGGGGTCGTCAACCTCGTCGACGCCGCCGCCGACGAGGGCGTCGATCGGTTCGTGCTCGTCTCCGCTATCGGGGTCGGCGACTCGAAGGAGGGCATGCCCGGACCGTTCCGCGCGCTGCTCGACCTCTTCGGCATCCTCGACGCGAAGGAGGCGAGCGAGGAGCACCTCCGCCGGTCGGGCCTCGACTACACGATCGTCCGCCCCGGCGGCCTGACGAACGACCCCGCCGCCGGCGACGTGCTCGTGGGGGAGGGCGGGGACACCGTCTCGGGGTCGATCCCGCGCGCGGACGTGGCGCGCCTGCTCGTGGCGGCGCTGTTCACCCCCGAGAGCGAGAACCGCACGTTCGAGGTGGTGAGCCGGGAGGGTCGCCGCGGGAGCGTGACAGGCGTCGTGGACGTCGACTGGCGGCACCCCGAACCGGTCGTCAGGCGGTAGCACAGCAGCGCCCGGCGTCGATCGCAGCGCGGGGGTCGGCGAGCGCCGACGAGGCGGTGGCCGGGGAACCGACCGAACTGAATCGGAGAATGTCACTAGATAGATAACGTTTTCCGCTCCTCGGACCGAGGCGCGAGCGTGCACCGAGTTACCAGACGATCCGTGCTCGAGGCGGGGGCAGCGGCGGGGGTGAGCGCGCTCGCCGGCTGTCAGCGCGGCCCCTCGATCGCGGTCGAGCGGGTCGAGGTGAACCCGAGGCGACTCTACGCCGGCGAGTCGGTCCGCGTCGAGGCGGTCGTCGTCAACGACGGGGAGGAGGACGGGACGGCCACCGTCGCGTTCGCCGTCGACGGAGCGGTCGTCTCCTCGACGACCGTGCGCGTTCCGGCCGGCGAGCGCGTCACCGCGTCCGTCTCGCGCACGTTCGAGGCGGCCGGGACGTACGCCCTCTCGGTCGACGGCGTCGACGCCGGAACCATCCGCGTCGAGCCGGCGATCGTCGTCCGCGACGCGCGATCCGACGCTCGAACGTGCCCGGCGGGGAGCGCGGTCGCGCTCGCCGTTACGGTCGAGAACCGGGCGACGGTGCGACGAACGGCGACGCTGACCGCGACGGTCGACGGGCGCGACCGCCGGAGCGTCGCGGTCGACCTGGCCGGGGGCGAGCGGCGGACGGAGACCCTGCGACAGGACCTCGGACGTCCCGGCGAGCGGACCGTCGCGGTCGCGGGCGTGCCGGTCGCCACCGTAACCGTCACCGACGCGTGGCGGCAGTTCGGCTACGACGCCGCCAACACCGGCCGCGACGACCGGACGATGGGGCCGACGGAGGCGGTCGAGCAGGCGTGGACCTACACGGGGCGCGCGTCGCGCGCCTCGCCGGTCGTCGCGGACGGCACCGTCTACGTGGGCTTCGGAAACGTGTACGTCGAGTCCGACCGCGGCGGGATGGTCGCGCTCGACGCCGCGACCGGCGCGCCCCGGTGGCGGGTCGAGACGGACGGACGCGTCGTCGAGGCTGCCGCCGTGGCCGACGGCGCAGTCGTCTTCGGGACCGTGGCGGGAAACATCCGCGACGGCGATACGAGCGGTGAGGTCGTCGCGGTCGAAGCGGACACGGGAGAAGAGCGCTGGCGCGTCGACGCGGGCGGCGCGGTGTTCGGGTCACCCGCCGTCGACGCCGGCGTCGCCTACGTGGGGACGGCCGGGGGCGGCCTCCTCGCGCTCGACGTGCGCGACGGGAGCGAGGTCTGGCGACGGGAGGCCGACGACCCCGTCATCGCGTCTGTCGCCGTCGACGGGAGCGCGGTGTACGTCGGGGGTCGAGGGGCGCGCCTGAGGGCGCTGTCGCGGGAGGACGGCTCCGAGCGATGGGCGTTCGAGACCGCCGGTCCCGTGTTCGGTGCCCCCTCGGTCGCAGACGGAGTGGTCTACGCCACCGGGAGTTCTCAGGACCCCGAGACGTACGCGGTGAGCGGGGCACTCGTCGCGCTCGACGCCGAGACGGGCGAGCGGCGCTGGCGGGCGGCGACGAACGAGTGGACGGGAACGGGCGCGTCGGTCGGCGAGGAGACGCTGATCGCGGGCGTCGGCCTGTCGGTACGCGGGTACGACCGCGAGACGGGCGTGGAGCGGTGGACCGTCGAAGCCAGCGAGTACGGGACCGCCGTCGCCTCCAGGCCCGCCGTCGTCGACGGGACGGCGTACGTCGGCACCAGCGGCGTCAACGGCGGATCGATCTACGCCCTGTCGGTCGCGGACGGGAGCGTGCGCTGGACGCATCCGGGCGACTCGGCGCTCTCCTCTCCGGCGGTCCTCGACGGAGCCGTCTACGTCGGTACCGGGTTCTCGTCGCTTCGGGCGCTACGGGAGCGGTAAGTGATGCGCGAACGCAGGAGAGAGGGGTCAGTCCGCCGCGACCTGCGTCCGTGAACCCGTCATCGCCAGCACGTCGTCGAAGAAGCTGAGGGTGTCGTGCGGGCCGGGGTTGGCCTCGGGGTGGTACTGGCGCGTGATGACGCGCAGATCGTCGCTCTCCAGGCCCTCGGGGGTGTCGTCGTTGACGTTCACCTGCGTCACGTCGAGCGGGCCGGGGTCCGCGACGGTGTAGCCGTGGTTCTGCGTCGTCATCACCACTCGCCCGGTGCGCAGGTCGCGCACGGGCTGGTTGACGCCGCGGTGGCCGAAGGCCATCTTCTCCGTCTCCCCGCCGAGCGCGCCCGCGATGACCTGCTGGCCCAGGCAGATGCCCGCCATCGGGATCTCGCCGGCGAGTTCCCGGACGAGGTCCTGCGTCGCTTCGAAGTTCTCCGGGTCGCCGGGGCCGTTCGAGATGAACAGCACGTCCGGGGCGAACGCCTCGATCTCCGCGGGCGTCGCGTCGTAGGGCAGGCGGTGGACCGTCGCGCCGCGCTCGACGAGCGAGGAGACGATCGAGCCCTTCGCGCCGCAGTCGATCAGGGCGACGTCCGGGCCGGAGCCGTCGGGGTTGTACGTCGCCGGCTCGCGGACCGAGACCTGCTCGCCGATGTCGACGTGCTCGCTCATTCCCTTGCACTGCGCGAGCTGGTCGAGCGCGTCCTCCGGGGTGACGTCCTCGCCCGCGACGATGCCGCACTTCATCGCCCCCTCCTCGCGGATGCGGGTGACGAGGTCGCGCGTGTCGAGGCGGTCCACGGCCGGGACGCCCTCGCGTTCGAGCCACGCCGCGACGTCGTCGGTCAGTTCGTGCGCGACGACGGCGCGGGGGTGGACGCCGTCGGACTCGAATCGCTCGGATCGGACGCCGTAGTTACCGATCAGGGGGTAGGAGAACGTGAGGACCTGCTCCTCGTAGGAGGGATCGGTGAGGCTCTCCTCGTAACCCGTGTAGGCGGTCGTGAACACCAGTTCTCCACGCGTCTGACCGGGAGCGCGAGCGCGCGCTTCGACCACGCGCCCGCCCTCCAGTGCCACGTAGGCGTCCATCGTTACGAAGAACATAGGAATCGACCCCTATAACCGTTGTGTTCGAAGCTGAATTACGAAATTCGTAATCGTCAAGTGCAAGAGGGGTGTATCGACGCCCCTCGATGGACAACCTCGACCGGGACATCCTCGACATCCTCCGACGCGACGCGCGGACGCCCTACACGGAGATCGCCGCCGAGGTGGGGACGAGCGAGGGCACGGTCAGGAACCGCGTCGATCGCCTCGTCACGGACGGCGTCATCGAGCGGTTCACCGTCGCCACGCGCACCGGGAACGTGAAGGCGATGATCGAGATCGGCGTCGACGTGAGCGTCGACACGAGCGAGATATCCGAACGGATGGCCGAGTGGCAGGACGTCGACTTCGTCTGGCAGGTCTCCGGGGAGGAGGACCTCGTGCTCATCGTCGACGCGGCCGACACCCGGGGCATCAACGACCTCATCACCCGCGCGCGAGAACAGGACGAGGTCGTGAGCACGAAGACGCGCCTGATCCTCGACGAGCAACTCGGGTAGCCGCACCCGGCTTCGCCGACCCCGAACCGCCTCACGCCGAGACAGCGTTATGCCCTCGAACGGCCAATGCTCCCGTAGCATGGGTCGGGCGTCGGGGGTGGGCGGGCGTCGGTTCGACGAGGGGGACCGCGTCCTCGTCCTCAATCCGGAGAGCGGCGGCGGGCGCGACACCGACGACGTTCGGGCGCTGGCCGCGGGTCGCGGCTTCGCCGTCCGCGAGGCCGAGGGCGCGGCGGTGGTCGACGCCGCGCGGGCGGCCGCCGAGGACGGAGCGTCCCTGGTGGTCGCCTGCGGGGGCGACGGGACGGCGAGCGGCGTCGTGAACGGCATCGCCGCCGCCGACGCGTTCGACGAGGTCGCCTTCGCCGTCGTCCCCGGCGGGACCGGGAACAACTTCGCGGGGAACGTCGGGATCGAGGGCGTCGAACACGCGTTCGAGGTGATCGAGGCGGGCGAGGAGCGCCGGATCGACCTCGGGCGCGCGACCTTCACCGACGCGGACGGGACGGCCGACGAGCGGTTGTTCCTCAACTCCTGCGTCGCGGGGCTGACCGCCGACGCGAGCGAACGCACCTCGGCGGACCTGAAGCGGCGCTACGGGCCGTTCGCGTACGTCGCCACCACGCTCGGCGCGGTGCCGACCTACGAGTCGCTCCCCCTGAAGGTCGAGGGACCGGGCGACGGCGACCCGTGGCGCGGCGACGCGCTCTGCGTCTTCATCGGGAACGCCCGGGGGTTCCCGCGTGGCGGGAGCGTCCGGCTGACGCAGGCGAACGTCGAGGACGGCCTCCTCGAGGTGGCGCTCGTGAGCGACGCGTCGGCGCTCGAACTCGCCGGCGAGGAGCTGCTCCGACGGCTGTTCCGGGGGGAGACGGCCAACATCGAGCTGCGGTCGCTCCCGTCGGTGACCGTGACGACGGAGGGCGAACCGATCCGCTTCAGCCTCGACGGGGAGATGGTCGGCGCGGAGCGCCTCGACGTCGGGGCGCTCCCCCGGACGCTGCGGGTCCGCGTCGGGGAGCGCTACGTGCCGGACCCGTCGGGGTGAGGCGGCCGGTGCCGACGCGTCCCGCGCGACCGTCGGTCAGTCGTCGTCCTCGCCGGGGGGTCGTCCGACGCCGGGGGTGGGAGCCTCGTCGAGCCACGTCGGCGTCTGGAGGTGGCGCTTCTGCTCGTGGATTCGGTGGTAGAACCGCCGGACGAGGCGGTCCGTTGGGTGGTTGTCGACGCGCGGTTCGACCCGCCCCGCGCGGATGGCCGCGACGACGCTCTCGGGAGTGAGCTCCTCGGCGTCCACGCGCGTGTACGCGCGGCCGACCTCGAAGGGGTAGTGAGCGTCGCTGCCGCCGACCAGCGGGAGGCCGTGATCGTCCGCGAGCTGTCGCACCCAGCTCTCGGTCCGCGGGTGCTTGCCGTTGACCTCGATGGCGTCGAACGGCGCGTCCACCTCCCGGACGGTGCTGTTGCGGTAGGGGTGGGCGATGATCGCCACGCAGCCGTGCTCGTGCGCGAGGGCGACCGTCTCCATCGGCGTGAGGCGCTCCGGGTGGGTGAACCGCGGCGGGTCCGGACCGACGACGAGGACGTGCCCGCGCGTCGTCGTCACCTCGATGCCGGGGACGCGGACGGCCGACCCGGTGGAGAGCGGTTCGTAGTAGTCGTGGTTGGTGAGCGCGACGCCGTTGATCCCGCGCAGCCGAGCGGCGGCTCCGAGCAGCCGCGCTCCGACGGGGTCGAAGGGGGTGGGGCGGGCCGCGAACCCGTGGAAGAACCGGGAGTGCGTGTGGAGATCCAGCGCGAACACGCCCGCCGCTACGAGCGCGTACCTCTTTGTGGTTCCGCCGAGAACGCCGCGACATGTCACGCGCCGGGCGGAACGCGGACGGGACAGACGAGCGCGTGCTCGTCCTCAACCCCGTCAGCGGGGACGGCGAGCACGCGCCGCGGGTTCGAGAGCTGGCCGCGGCCCACGGTTTCGCCGTCCGCGAGACCGAACGGCCGGGCGACGGCATCGAGCTGGCGCGGGAGGCCGCCGAGGACGGGGCGGACCTCGTCGCCGCCTGCGGGGGCGACGGGACGCTGAACGAGGTCGTCCGGGGGCTGTGGAACGCCGACGCGCTCCCCGACACCGCGTTCGCCGTCGTCCCCGGCGGGACCGGGAACAACTTCGCGGGGAACGTCGGGATCGAGGGCGTCGAACACGCGTTCGAGGTGATCGAGGCGGGACGGTGGCGGACCATCGACCTCGGTCTCGTCGCCGTCGACGGCGGGGACCCGATCCCCTTCCTCAACTCCTGCGTCGGGGGCTTCACGGCGGAGGCGAGCGCGAGCACCTCCTCGGACCAGAAGGAGCGCTACGGCGTCCTCGCGTACGTGTTCAACACGCTCCGGGAGGTCGCGTCGTTCGAGGGGATCACGCTCGACGTCACCCCGATCGGGGGCGGCGAGGGGTGGCGCGGCGAC
Organism: Halomarina halobia; assembly: GCF_029338575.1. Classification (GTDB taxonomy): domain Archaea; phylum Halobacteriota; class Halobacteria; order Halobacteriales; family Haloarculaceae; genus Halomarina; species Halomarina halobia. The sequence goes on along the minus strand of NZ_CP119992.1, from coordinate 173,393 downwards.
GCCGCGTGCGTCCTCATCGGGAACGGACGGCGGTTCCCCGGCGGCGGGAGCGAGCAGGCGAACGTCGAGGACGGCCGGCTGGACGTGACGATCGTCGAGGGGGACCCGACCGTCGATCTCGCGGGCGAGGCGGCCGTCCACCGGTTGCTGGGCCGGGAGACGGGGAACATCACGCGGCTCCAGACGGCCGAACTCGACGTGGCCGTCCGCGAGGACGACCCCGTCACGTTCAGCCTCGACGGCGAACTCGCCTCCGCGCGCCACCTGCACGTCGAGTCCCGGGCGAGGACGCTCCGCCTGCCGGTCGGCGACGCGTACGAGCCCGCCCCCGACTGACCCGGTCGCGCAACCCGAAGGGTCCTTAAGACGCCTCTCCGAGGGGCAGGTATGAGCTCGGACGACGCAAGCGCGGGGGGTTCCCCCGGTTACGACCACGAGAACGCCCGGCAGGACGTGATCGCCGTCGACGCCGACGACAACGAACAGGGGCTCGTGAACCGCCTCGACGCCCACACGGGCGACGGGATCCGCCACCGGGCGTTCACCGCCCTCGTGTTCGACGGCGACGGGCGCATCCTGCTCGCCCAGCGGGCCGCCGACAAGCGCCTCTGGGACACCTACTGGGACGGCACCGTCGCCTCCCACCCCGAGCGGGGCCAGAGCCAGGAGGACGCGACTCGACAGCGACTCGAGGAGGAACTCGGGATCACGCCCGACCAGTACGACGACCTCCGCGTGACGGACAAGTTCGAGTACAAGCGCTACTACCTCAACGAGGGCGTCGAGCACGAGGTCTGTGCGGTGCTGAAGCTCACGCTCGACGAGGTCTCGATCGACCCCGACCCCGGGGAGGTCGGCGGGTTGCTCTGGGCGGACTACCGACACCTCTACGAACACCCCAGGCTCTACCGCCAACTTCGCCTCTGTCCGTGGTTCGAGATCGCGATGCGCCGCGACCTCGAGTGACGCGACGCGGGAACGAGCCCCCCGGCGACACTCTCGATACCGTGAAGTAACGTCTCGAGTGAGGTAACCTCAAACGCGTAGCAGTCATATAGAAAGACATGACGCCGGAGTTGTACGATCGCCTCGACGGACAGGTGGCGCTGGTCACGGGGGCGACGCGCGGTATCGGGAAGGCGGTCGCGGCGGCGCTCGCCGATCTCGGGGCGACCGTCTACGCGGGCGCACGAAGCGCCCGCGACGTGGACGACCCGGACGTGATACCGGTGCGCCTCGACGTGACCAACGAGACCACCGTCGAGAAGGCCGTAGATCGGATCGACCGCACCGAGGGACGCCTCGACGTCCTCGTGAACAACGCGGGGATCGAGGGGCCGAAGCCCCCGCTCCACCGCGTCGGCACCGACAGCGTCGACGCCACGCTCGATACGAATCTCAGGGGACCGATACTCGTGACGAAGGCCGCCCTCCCCCTCCTGCTCGAACGGGAGGGCGGCCGCGTCGTCAACGTCTCCTCGGGGATGGGCGCGCTCGGCGAGGGTATGAGCGGCGGGTACGGTCCGTACCGCATCTCGAAGGCCGGACTGAACGCCCTCACCGTCTACCTCCACGGCGAGTACGGCGGCGACGGCCTCATCGCCAACTCGGTCTGTCCGGGCTGGGTGCGAACCGACCTCGGCGGCCCGAACGCCACTCGCAGCGTCGAGGAGGGGGCGGACACCATCGTCTGGCTCGCACGCTTCGAGCCGGGCGGCGAGTCGGGTCGGTTCTGGCGTGACCGGGAGGTGATCGAGTGGTGAGGGCGTACCGCGAGCGAGTGTAACGAGCGAGCGGCTTTGTCGTGCAGGGGTTTGGCGGGGTTCGACGAGACGCGAGCGAAGCGAGCGGCGAGGAGGACCCCGCGAAAGCGGTGCGCGTGGTGGTTCTGGCGTGACCGGGAGGTGATCGAGTGGTGAGGGCGTACCGCGAGCGAGCCAGCGCCGGGCGGACGTACCGCTACACGAGCGTCCGCTGACCCGCTTCGAGGTGGAGCAGGCGGCGCTTCAACAGCGCGCTCCGCGCCCCGCCCGCCGAGAACCCGCCGAGCGAATCCGCACCGACGACCCGGTGACACGGCACGACGATCGGGACCGGGTTCCGCCCGCAGGCCGCCCCGACCTCGACCGGGGCCGCGCCGAGTTCCTCGGCCAGTTCGCCGTACGTGCGCGTCTCGCCGTACGGGATACGTACCATCGCCGCCATCACGTCGCCCGTGAGGTCGGCTGGGAGGGCGACCGGAACGTCGACCGACCGGCGCTCGCCCCGTTCGTACTCCAGAACCTGTTCGCGGATCGTCGTCGCCGGGGCGTCAAGGATCGTCCCGTCGATCTCGACCACCATCCCGAATATCTCCACGTTCATGCGTACTCGCGCTCGCTACCGTCCGGAGGGGAGGGAGCGCGATATAGTCCCGCCGCGCGCCGAAAGTGATCGTCGGCCCGGCGAACGGTCGATGCCGCGGAACGGTACGCCCGCTCGCCTCGGAATCCGCTCCGGTAGACCTCGCGCGGGAGAGCGACCTCGAACCCCGGAGTTTCCGAACGCCGGAGTCGAGCCGTCACCCCTACACACTCACTCCCGGACCGTCCTCCGGTCGCGGTCGGCCAGCACCGTCCAGCGCTCGAGCGCGCCGGTGTGCACGCCCCGACCGCCGCGACACCGGCCAGATATCTCTGCCGACGATCAGCCACGACCGTCGACCGTCGGCCGAATACGCGCTCTCGGGAGCACCGCCTGTCCCCATCCCCGGTCCGCCCGGACCTACCTCGGGCACGACGGGACGCTCACGTTCCACCCGTGCGAGCGGTGCGAGGCGGTCGTCCTCGTCGACGCCCGCTCCGGGTAGGAGTCGGCGGCCCTGTGAGCGATCAGATCGTGGTCATCTGGGGGCACCACTCACTACGACCTGCTCGTTCCTCCATCTCTCGGCTGGACAGTGCCAACCTCAGGGGAGTTCATCAACGACGGCTCGTAATCCGTCGGCATGTAACGGAACTGATGGATGTCGGCGTCGTCCGAGAGCGTGAATTCGAGCCCGGGGAGCGCCTCCGGGACTACCCCTACACGTTCTACGAACTCACCGCGAGGCGCGTGCCCTGTTCGACCGGATCGGACTGTTCCCGGGGGCGGCGTGGCAACGCCAGTACCAGGCCGTCGAAGAAACGGCGTGCATCCGCGATATCGAGACGATGCCGCGCCCCGACGCGTAGCCGACTCCCGAAAAAGCGGAAGCGACCACTTCTACGCCTCCAGGCAGAGCAAGCCTCGGTAACCATCGAGAAAGTACCGGGATCAGACCTCCCAACCCGAGCGAAGCCGAACAGCAAGGGGAGATCGAGTGGCACCTCCGGAATCTACCGATCGAAGAGTCTAGTCAGGGTTGTGAATGAGGCCGACGATAGTGTGAAAAGCTGTCCTTCGCGGGTCGCTTCTTCGAACAGTTGTGGAACGTAGAGGCGTTCGATATATCGAATAGCGGTGTATCCCGACCGCCGGGGCGCGCCCGCGAGAACCGACCTGTCGATCCGCGGGAGCCAACCACTATCACGTCGGCGCGAGTGGAGTGACCCATGAACCGCGTGAATCCGGCCACCGGGGAGGAACTGGAGCCGATAGAGGAGCACACCGCGGAGGAGGTGGACGAGGCGGTCACACGGTCCGCCGAGGCGTACGCGGAGTGGAGCGGGCGGCCGATGGAAGAGCGCCAGAAGCTCCTGAGCGGGGCCGCGGACGTGCTCCGGGAGAACGTAGACGAGTACGCGGAGATCATGACCCGCGAGATGGGCAAACCCATCGCGGGCGCGCGCTCGGAGGTCGAGAAGTGCGCGTGGGCCTGCGACCACTACGCCGAGCGGGCGGGCGAGTACCTCGCCGACGAGCGCATCGGGACGGAGCCCCACGCGGAGGCGTTCGTCTCCTACGAGCCGCTGGGACCCGTCCTGGCGATCATGCCGTGGAACTTCCCCTTCTGGCAGGTGTTCCGCTTCGCCGCGCCGACGCTCACGGCGGGGAACACGGGGCTGCTCAAACACGCCTCGAACGTCCCCGAGTGCGCGCTGGCGATCGAGGACGTGTTCCGGGAGGCGGGCTACCCGGAGGGCGTGTTCCAGAGCCTCCTCGTCGGGTCGGACCTCGTGAACGACGTCATCGAGGACGACCGCGTCGCGGCGGTGACGCTCACCGGGAGCGAGCGAGCCGGTCGCGCCGTCGGGAAGGCAGCCGGCGAGCAACTGAAGCCCTCGGTGCTCGAACTCGGTGGGAGCGACCCGTTCGTCGTCCTCGATGACGCCGACGTCGAGGTCGCGGCGGCGGTCGGCGCGCGGACGCGGACGCTCAACTCCGGGCAGTCCTGCATCGCCGCGAAGCGCTTCATCGTCGTCGACGAGGTGTACGAGGCGTTCCTCGAGGCCTTCGTCCGCGAGATGGAGGCGCTGACGGTCGGCGACCCGATGGACGAGGACGCCGACGTCGGGCCGCAGGCGCGCGAGGACCTGATGGAGGACCTCCACGAGCAGGTGCAGGCGACGCTCTCCGAGGGGGCGACCCTCCAGACCGGCGGCGAGCCCCTGGACCGGGAGGGCTTCTTCTACCCGCCGACGGTCGTCACCGACGTGCCCCGCGACGCGACGATGAGCTGCGAGGAGGTGTTCGGCCCGGCCGCGGCGGTCTACGGCGTCGGGGGCGAGGCGGAGGCGATCGACCTGGCCAACGACTCGCACTACGGCCTCGGTGGATCCGTCTGGACGGAGGACCTCCACCGCGGGAAGCGCGTCGCGCGCGAGATCGAGTCCGGCTGCGTCTTCGTCAACGAACTCACGAAGTCCGACCCGCGCCTCCCCTTCGGCGGCGTCAAGGACTCCGGATACGGCAGGGAGCTCTCGGAGAAGGGGATCAGGGCGTTCGTCAACGCCAAGACCGTGTGGGTGCAGTCCGCGGCGGACCAGGACGTCTAGTCGAGGGGGTCCGGAGGTCCGCGACCGCCCTCCCGGCGGAGGCCGATCGACGATCGGCGGCTCAGACGAGCGAGTCGGGGCGGTTCGCGAGGTACTCGAACACCGCGCCCAGGCTGAACCCGTAGACGAGGTGCGCGATCAGCGTGAAGCCGAGGTACAGGACGAGCGCCAGTCCCTGGAAACCGGTGTAGAAGCCCATCGCGAACCCGGTCCACAGCGCAGCACCGAAGAACAGCCCGCTGACCGGTGGGCGCTCCCCGGGGAGGTACTCCATCAGCGCCGCGAACAGCAGCGGGAACGGCACCATCCCGTTGGCGAGGAAGATGAGGTACCCCACCGTCACCGGCGAGGCGACGTCGGTGAGACCGATCGGCAGGGTGAGCGAGGCGAACGACTCGAAGGAGAACGCGCCCATCGACGCGGCGATGAACAGGACGCCCGTCATCAGGGCCGTCCCGACCAGCCCCCCGGCGGCACCGATGACGCCGTCTGCGACGATGCCGAACAGTCGGTCGTACTTCTCCACCTGTTCCGCGGGCGTCAGATCGTCGAACTCCGAGGGTGCTCCAACCATACCCTCACGTACCACCGATTTAGTGTTAAATGTTACCACGACACCTGCCACCGCGAACGGGGGCGTGTAGTGGTCGGCGGTAACATACCCCACATACATAAATAGAATGGACGTTAATGAGAGTCACGAGAGAGGAGATCGATGTACGGGGAAGCGATATACGCGATCGCGCAGGTGAGCGACCTCGTTCCGAGGGGGTCTCGGGTAGTGATCTTTCGGGAGATCTACTGGGTGTTCCTCGTTCTGGGGACGCTGGTCGGGGTGGTCGTCGTCGGCTACATGCTGTACAACGCCTACCGCTACCGGGAATACGACGGCCGGGAGGAGGCGGCGGATCGCCCTCGGCTCGGCGAACTGCCCACGGGCGGGGGGAAGGGGCGGAAGCTGTTTCTCTCGTTCGCCATCAGCGCGGTCATCGTCGTCTCCCTCATCGTCTGGACGTACGGTACCCTCCTCTTCATCGAACAGCCCTCGACCGCGGCCGCGTCGGAGGGGGAGGAGACGCTCGAAATCCAGGTCGTCGGTCGGCAGTTCATCTGGCAGTTCGTCTACCCGAACGGCCACACGACGACGGGTGAGCTCCGGGTTCCCGCGGACACCCGCGTGACCCTCACGGTGACCTCCGACGACGTGTTCCACAACTTCGGCATCCCCGAGTTGCGGGCGAAGGCCGACGCCATCCCCGGCCAGACGACGGAGACGTGGTTCGTCGCCGAGCGTCCCGGCGAGTACACGGCCCACTGCTACGAGCTCTGTGGTACCGGCCACTCGGAGATGAAGGCGACGGTGATCGTCATGGAACCGGACGACTACGAGCGGTGGTACGCGAACGCGAGCGGGAACGCCACGAACGGCACCGGCGGGGGGAACGCGACGAGACCGAACGGGAGTAACGCCACCGGAGGGAGCAACGCATGAGCGACGAAACCGGACCGGACGAGCGGCGCGCTGACGGAGACGACCACGAGCGGGAAGCGGCGACCGTCGGAAGCGACGGCGGTCACGCGAGCGAGAGCGGCAGCGAGGGTGAATTCTCCCTTCCAGTGGGGGACAGGGCGGAGGCACCCCACGAGCACGGCCTCCCGTCGAAGTCGTCGGTCAAGCGCTGGCTCGTCACGACGAATCACAAGGACGTGGGCGTCCTCTATATCGTGACGTCGCTGTTCTTCCTCGTCTTCGGCGGCGTCCTCGCGCTGCTCATCCGCCTGCAGTTGCTCGAGTCCGGCGGGACGATCATGACCGGGGACGCGTACAACCAGACCGTCTCGGCCCACGGCCTGCTGATGGTGTTCTGGTTCCTCTCGCCGTTCGCCTTCGGCTTCGCGAACTACGTCGTCCCGCTCCAGATCGGCGCGAAGGACCTCGCGTTCCCGCGCCTCAACGCGCTGTCGTACTGGCTCTACCTCTTCTCGGGGGTCCTGTTCGGCATCTCGTTCTTCCAGGGCGGAACGTTCAGCGGTGGCTGGACGATGTACGCGCCGCTGAACGTCCCCATCTACATGCCGGACGTCGGCGCGACGACGACCATCCTCGCGCTGGTCCTGTTCGTCGCCTCGGTGACGGTGGGGTCGGTGAACTTCATCACGACGATCCACCGCATGCGGGCGGAGGGGCTCACCCTCCGCCGCATGCCGCTCTTCACGTGGACGATCCTGCTCACGGTGTGGATGATGCTGTTCGCGTTCGCCGCGCTGCTCGCGGCGCTGCTCATCCTCTCGTCCGACCGCATCCTCGGGACGACGTACTTCGCCGCCACCGACGCCGCCGGGTCGCTCCTCTGGGCGCACCTGTTCTGGTTCTTCGGCCACCCCGAGGTGTACATCGTCTTCTTCCCGGCGCTGGGGGCGATGGCCGAGATCTTCCAGACGTTCACGGGTCGCCGCATCGTCGGCCGGAAGTGGTTCATCGCGGCGATGGTGCTCGTGGCGCTCCAGTCGTTCGTCGTCTGGATGCACCACATGTTCCTGACCAGCATCAACCTGCAGATCAAGACGCTGTTCATGGCGACCACCATCGGCATCTCGCTGCCGTTCGACCTGATGGTGTTCGCGCTCATCTACACGATGATCAAGGGGCGGATACGGTTCCGGACGCCGTTCCTGTTCGCGTTCGGCGCGCTCGTGCTGTTCATCCTCGGCGGCATCACGGGCGTGTTCCTCGGGGCGGTGGTGCTCGACTACGAGTTCCGCGGCACCTACTGGGTGGTCGCGCACTTCCACTACGTGATGGTCGGCGGCGTGACGGGGCTGATCGGCGGGCTCTACTACTGGTACCCGAAGATCACCGGGAAGATGTACGACGAGTTCCTCGGGAAGGTCCAGTTCGGGATGTACTTCGTCGGCTTCAACCTGCTCTACTTCCCGATGTTCCTCGCGTGGGAGACCCCCCGCCGGGTGTTCGACTACCCCGTCGCGTTCACCCCGTGGCACCAGCTGGCGACCGCTGGAGCGTTCCTCCTCGGCGCGTCCTTTCTCGTCATGTTCTACAACCTCTACGCGAGCCTCGCGAGCGGCGAGGACGCGGACGCCTGCCCGTGGACGTACGGGACCACCGCGGAGTGGGCGGTCCCCTCGCCGCCGCCGCTCGACAACTATCCCGGTCTGCCGAGCTACAGCGGCGGCTCGCTGCACTTCCTCGACGGTGACCGGGGTCGCCTCGCCGCGGCCGCGGCCGACGGGAGCGGCGAGACCGAGACGGACGGGGGGGTTACGACGACCGCCGACGGTCACGCCCACGAGGAGAGTCACGCCAGTATCTGGCCGTTCGCCGTCGCGCTCGGCGCGTTCGTGGCCCTGCTCGGCCTCTCCGGCGTCCGCGGCGGCGACCCGGCGTACGTCGGGCTGACGGTCGTCGGGGGCGTGCTCCTGACCTACGCGTTCGTCGGGCTCGCCCGCGAGCGGTTCCACGGTCCGTCGGGGCCGTTCGGCGAGTCGTGGCCGTTCGCGGGCGTCGAGAACACGAAGCTCGGGATGTGGGTGTTCCTCGCGAGCGACGTGGTGCTGTTCGGCGCGTTCGTCGGCTCCTACGTCTTCATCCGGGTTGCGTTCGGCTGGCAGTCGTGGCACGTCGTGCCCCACGACCCCGTGCCGGGGCTCATCAACACGTACATCCTGCTGACGAGTTCGTTCGCCGTCGTGCTGGCGCTCGTCGCGGCGGAGAAGAACAGCCGGGGCGGGCTGGTCGCGAGCCTCGCCGTGACGTTCCTCCTCGGCGTCGGCTTCCTGATCAACAAGGGCATCGAGTGGTACGCGCTCTACCAGGAGGGCCAGTGGCTCTCGACGAGCGTCGAGACCTCCACGTTCTTCCTGACGACGGGCCTGCACGGCGCGCACGTCGTCGCGGGGCTGCTCATCGTACTGTACATGATCGCGCGGGCGTGGCGGGGGGCGTACCTCGACGACGGGCGTCCGGTGGAGTACTTCGGGCTCTACTGGCACTTCGTCGACATCGTCTGGCTGTTCCTCTTCCCGCTGTTCTACATCCTGTGATAACACGACCACAACCATGAACACGAAACTGTACACGGCGATCTACGTCGTCCTCTTCGTCGCGGCGACGGCACAGGTGTTGATCGAGTTCGCGGGCCTCGCCTACTGGACGGCGTTCTGGGTCATCATGGCGCTGTCGGCGGTGAAGGCCCTGTTCGTCGCGGCGTACTACCAGCACCTCCGGTACGAACCGCGGTCTATCACGTACGTGATGCTGACCGGCCTCCTGGCCGCGCTCGCGCTCACGCTCGCCGCGGCGTACTCCATCACCTGACATGACCGACGCGCTCTACTGGACGGTCGCCGCCGGCGTCGTGGCCGGCCTCGCGGTACTCCTGTACGCCGAAGCCGCCCACCTCGGGGACGCGTTCGTGGTCGGCGGCGGCGTCGTGGTGCTCGTGAGCGTCGGCGTCCTCGCCGCCGCGATCGCGTGGACCGCGGGCGAGAGCGAGAGCCAGAGCGGGAGCGAGCGCCGTCGCGAACCGCCGAGTACCGAGTGACGTCGCGCGCCGGGAGCGGGCGTCCGCTCCCGCGATCCGCGCAAATCTGCGCTTAGACGGTCACGCGAGCACGAACGCGTAGGTGTACGCGAGGCCGAACACGACGAGGACGATGGCCGCGATCACCTTCAGGTGGTAGACGAACAGGTCGTCGGCCTCGTCGTCTGCGGCCGCCGCCGCGGCCGCGCGCTCCTCGTCGGTGCACTCGCGGGCGTGGCGCTCGCCGACGTGGAGCGCTCGCAGGCGCTCGTCGGGGAACGGGCGGTCGCAGTACGGACAGCGGGCGGGCGACGCGCCGTCGGGCACGTCGGTCGGTATCGGGGAGGTAGTCGGGGTCATAGGTACGGCGGTGGCGCGTACGGCTGCATGAGCAGCCACATGCTCGTCGTCGTGTAGACGGCCATGAGGACGACGTAGGGGTACTGGCTCCGGACCGGCTGGAGGCGGCCGGTGAACGTCTCGAACGCGGTCGCGTGGGCGACCCACACCGCAACGAGGTGCCCGACGACGACGGACGCCAGTTGCACCCCGCCGAACCACCCCGGCAGGGTCAGCACGACGAGGTCCGTCGGCGGCGCGAGCGGATCGGTCAACACGGCCGCCAGAGTCGGCGACAGCGCGAGGAAGTAGCCGAGGAAGTGCGCGAGGTGGTACCCCGCGGCGATGGGCAGCAGCGCGAGGACGAACCGCCGCTCGATCTCGCGGGTCGCGACGTAGGTGCCCGCCGACCGACGGGCCAGCCGCGAGGCCGTCCGGTACGCCCCGAGGAAGAGCGCGAACCCGCAGACGAGCGCCGCGAGGTAGGCGGCGAGCGGCGGGACGCCGAGAGCGACGACCGGCCGGGCGAGCGCGGCCCACGCGGCCGTCGAGACGAACCCGTCGAACGTCGTCGCCCAGACGAGCGCGACGACGAACGCGACCTCGTCGAACCCGTCGACGAGCGGCCGGCGAATTCCCCTAATGGCCGCGTCCGCGCCCGCGCCGTCGGCGCGCACCGAGCGATCCCGCCCGGTCGGCTGATCCGCGGGGACGGCGACGCCGGTGCCGTCGCCGGTCAGGGCCGCGCCCGGCGCGCGGAGCGCGACCGCGCCCGGGAGCCGCTGGACCGGCGCGATCGCGCCGTAGTAGCGGAAGACGCGCGCGACGGGATCGACCGTCGCGAACCACGTCTCGCGGCCGAAGACGACCGCCCCCGCGAGCGTGAGGGCGGTGTAGCCGACGACGACCGCCGCGAGCAGGCGGGGGGCGTCGGCCACCGGGCTCACCACCTCCAGCCACACCAGCGCGAGGAGCGCGGCGACGCTCGGCCACGCCCCCAGTCGCTCGGGGTACGGCCGGTCGAGCGACGGGAGGCGCTCGGCGAGCGTCCCCCACGGGTTCAGCGCGGGCCACGTGTTCCCCACGAGGTAGACGCTCATCGCGTACCCGGCCCACCAGCCGACCCACACGAGGAGGACGGCGAGGTTGGCGACGGCCGCGGGCGGGCCGAACAGCCCGACGAGGACGACCGCCGCGAGGCCGACGACCCCGACGACCGCGAGCGCACGACCGCCCGCCGTGAGGAGCGCGCCGGCGGGGAGCGTCGGGCCGCGCTCGTGGGCCGCGCGGATGAGGTCGCGGTCGGTGACGAAGCTGGTGAACAGGAACGACGCGACGACCACGCCGCCGCCGGTGAGCGCGAAGAGCCACGACGGGACCGAGACGGGCTCGGCGCTCCCGAGCGACCCGGCGTGGGCCAGCGCAGTGCCGGCGAGGAGGGAGCCGGCCAGGAGGACCGTCGAGCCGATCGCGGTCGCGCGGCGACCGCGCGGCGGCATCACGATCCACCCCACCCCCGCCGCGGCACCCAGTAGAGCAGGGCGACCGCGAGCACGAACGCGGCCGTCGAGAGGTCGAGCGAGATCGCCGTCGCGGCCGTCGTCAGTCCCGAGGAGGTGCCGAGCGCGGTCGCGGCGATCGACGCGACGATCGGGAAGCTACAGCCGATACAGGAGAGCAGTCCGACGGCGCCCGGGAGCGCCGCGGCGCTCGCGTCGAGCGCCCGCGCGTAGACGAGGTAGGCGAGCACGAGGTAGGCGAGCACCTGGTAGGGCACGAATGCGACGTGGAAGGCGTGGCCCGCGTACGCGATACGCGGCCCCCAGCCCGGCGCGGAGGGGACGAACTGCCAGCCGTGGACGTGGGCGTGCGCGTGGCCGTGACCGCCCGGGTACGCCCCGATCAGTCCGGCGAGCCAGGCGAGGACGAGGAAGTACGCGACGGCGACGAGGGCGGCCGCCCACCGGCGGTGCCGTCCGGCGGGACGCGGCGCGGTCCGAACGGCGGCCCAGAGGCCGACGTCGATCCAGACGAACGGGTAGAGGACGTACCGGAGCGTCGTCGGTCGCGCGTCGGTGACGCCGAAGTAGCCGACGAGCAACAGCGCCTCGGCGAGGACGAGCGGCGCGAGCCAGCGGAGGTCGGCGGGCAGTCGGTCGAACCGCCGGGTCGACGCGAGGCTCACCGTCGACCACCCGACCCCGACGCGGATCGACGAAGGACCGTCACGGCGCTACGCCAGGAGGAGGTTGATCGAGACGGCGAGGACGAACAGCGAGCCGACGACCCAGGCGCTGACGGCGACCGCCTCCGCGCTGGTGCGACCGCGAAACCGGATCGTCCGGTAGACGCCGAGCACGAGGAATCCACAGAGCACGAGGACGCCGAGGAGGGCGGCCGCCACCCCCGCCATCTGCCCCGTCGGCCCGCCCGCGAGAAAGAGCAGGGCCGCCGCGCCGACGCCGAGCGCGAGCAGGAGGAAGCCGAGGGTCCACGTCGTCTCCCTGCTCGCCGCCGCGGCTAGGAGGCCGTACCCGCGATCCAGTCGCCCGCCCGGTTCGTCCGCCGTCCCCGGGGTGTAGCGCCGCCAGTCGCGGAGGCGGAGCAGCGCGACGACGATAGCGACCAGCAGGAGCCCCGTCAGGAGCGCGCTCGCGATGTTGGTAACACCCACCATGGTACAGAAGGACGTAACACGGCGGGTGATTATAAAGTATCGTCCGCGACGGTCGGTCGGCAGTGTTCAGAGACGCGAGTCCGCGTCGCATCGGTCGAGCGGAACGGTTCGAAAGCCCCCCTTGTCTCGACTCGGGCGGCTCGCTGCGCTCGCGTGCTTAGCGGGCGAGACTCGCGCTGCTCGTCTCGCTGCGTTCCACTCGGTCCCCTCGCGGAACCGTCGCCGGCCGTCGTCGAGACGGCGGCCCCTTTCAGTCCCGCCCCGCGGCGGTGTTCCGGCCAGCCGGAGCGCGTCCGAACAGTACCCCTCGGTCCGCACCGGCCTTGATGTGCGCGCGCGACCATAGGGGACCCATGAAGGCATCCGACCTCCTCGTCGCCTGCCTCGAGGCGGAGGGCGTGGAGTGCGTCTTCGGGCTGCCGGGCGAGGAGCTGGGGGACGTGCTGTTCTCGCTGCGCGATTCGTCCGTCGAGTTCGTCCCCGTCCGCCACGAGCAGGGGGCCGCGTTCATGGCCGACGTGTACGGCCGACTGACCGGCCACGCGGGGGTGTGCCTCTCGACGCTCGGGCCGGGCGCGACCAACCTCCTCACCGGCGTGGCCGACGCCCACCTCGACAAGGCCCCCGTGGTCGCCATCACGGGGCAGGGCGGCCGCGAGCGCCTCCACCAGGAGAGCCACCAGCTGCTCGACGTCGTGAACACCTTCGCCCCAATCACGAAGTGGAACGCGCGCATCGACGATCCGGATGTCGTCCACGAGTCGGTGCGCAAGGCGTTCAAGCTGGCCGAACTCGAGAAGCCCGGCGCGACCCACCTCGAGTTTCCGGAGGACGTCGCGGGCGAGGAGAGCCGCGGCGAACCCCTCACCGCCGGCGAGCACGCGGTGCGACGGCCGTCGCCGGACCCCACCGCCGTCGAGCGGGCGGTCGAGGTGCTCGCCGCCGCGGAGCGCCCGCTCGTGCTCGCGGGCAACGGGGCCGTGCGGACGCGCACCGCGGAGCAGTTGCGCGCGTTCGTCGAGGGGATCGACGCGCCGGTCGTGGCCACCTACATGGGTAAGGGCGCGGTCTCCGACGCCGACGAGCACTCGCTGATGACGCTCGACTCGGGCGCGCGCGACGAGGCTGAGCGCGTCATCGACCGCGCCGACGCGGTACTCGCCGTCGGTTACGACATCGCGGAACACGACCCGGAGAGCTGGAACCCCGACCGCGACAAGCGCATCGTCCACCTCGACTTCGAACCGGCGGAGGTGTACGAGCACTACGAGCCGGCGGTAGAGGTGGTCTGCGACGTGGCGGCCGGGCTGGAGGCGCTCTGCGCGGCGGACCTGGATCGGACCGACGCCGACTGGTACGCGGACCTGCGCCGGGCGCTCGTCGAGGAGGTGACGCGCCCGCCGGAGGCGGACGAGCCCTTCAGCGTCCGTCGGGCGCTACCGATCGTCCGGGACGTGCTCGACGACGAGGACGTGCTCGTCTCGGACGTGGGGAGCCACAAGATGGCCATCGCCACGAACTACCCGACCTACGAGCCGAACACCTGCATCGTCTCGAACGGGCTCGCGAGCATGGGCATCGCCGTCCCGGGGGCGGTGGCCGCCGACGGGGTCGTCGAGGGGAACGTCGTCGCCGCGACGGGCGACGGCGGCTTCCTGATGAACGCGGCTGAACTGGAGACGGCGACGCGGCTCGGCCGCTCGTTCACGGTGTTGCTGTTCAACGACGACGACTACGGGCTCATCCGCGAGCACCAGCTGGAGGACCGCGCCGACGCCTTCGGCACCGCCCTCGGCAACCCCGACTTCCCGGCGTTCGCCGAGAGCTTCGGCGTCGAGGGCCGCCGCGTCGAATCGTGGGACGACTTCCGCGGGACGTTCGCCGACGCCGTGGCGAGCGACGACCTCTCGCTGGTGGAGGTGCCACTCTCCAGGGTGGACGAGCGCTGACGCGGGTTACCGCGGCCTACTTGATCGAGATCTCGTCGTCCTCCTCGACCTGGTCGCCGCGCCAGTAGATGCCGAACTCCACGCCCTGTCGCCCCGCGCCGAGCACCGGATCGCTCCCCGACACCTCGACGGCGAAGTCGACGGTCTCCGGCGGGTTGACGGTCGCGCTGTCGTTCCCCACGACGATCGTCACCTTCTCGGAGGCGGCCGAGCGGCCGCCCTCGCCGGTCCGGCCCTCGGAGCGCGAGGCGTCGCCGGCCCGCTCGCTCTCCGGCGAGCGCGTGGCGTCGTCGGTTCCGGTCACGGTCGGCGTGCCGCCGGCGTCGCTCGTCGCTCCCCCGGTGTCGGCGCTCCCCGCGGTCCGGGTGCGATCCGCCTCCGCGCCGCCCATCCCCGCCGAACCGCCGCCGTCGAGCCGGTTCGCGAACTCCCGCAGGTACGCCGCCACCTCCGCGCGGGACATCTCGCGCTCCGCGTCGATCTTGCTCATGCGCCGGAGAGAGGGGCGAGCGATTCACACGAGTTGCGCTTGCCAACGCAAGGGGGCAGGGAGTCAGGCGCGGCGGCTCCCCACGGCCGCCCACACCGCGAGCGCGCCGAGCAGCAGCGCCGGGACGAGCGGTATCGTGAGGTACGCGTCCCGGAACGTGAGGCCGAGCGCGGAGATCAGCGGCCCCGAGTAGGGGATGTAGAGCACCAGCGCGGGCGCGACGACGAAGGCGACGAGGATCATGCCGACGAGGAGCCAGCCGCGCAGGCCGAACTCGGCCTCGTCGGGGGCGGGGAGGTCCCCGTCGTCGACGTACGCGCGGGTGGTGCGGGCGCGTGCCGCCCGGCCCCCGGGATCGTCGAGGCCGTCGGGATCGCTCGGCGACGGACGGCCGTCGGCGTAGCCCTCCCGCCCGTCAGCCATCGTACTCGTCGTCCGGCACGACGACGACCTTTCCGAAACCCTCGCGCTCCTCGAGCATCGAGTGGGCGCGCCGGATCTCGCTCATGGGGAGGACCTCGCGGACGTGCACCTCGAAGGTCCCGTCCCACACGAGCGGGAGCACGTCGTCGATCTCGCCGGGGGTCGCCATCGTCGAGCCGAGGATCTGTTGCTGGTTCCAGAAGACGCGGTTCAGGTTCGTCTCCGCGACGGGGCCGGTGGTCGCCCCGCAGGTGACGATGCGGCCGCCCTTCGCCAGGGACTTCTGGGAGTCCCCCCACGTCGCCGGGCCGACGTGATCGACGACGACGTCCACGCCCCGGCCGCCGGTGAGTTCGCGGATCTCGTCGGCGAACGAGGTCTCCTCGTAGTTGACGACGTGGTCCGCGCCGCACTCGCGGGCGTGGTCGAGTTTCTCTTCGCTGCTCGCGGTGGCGTAGACCTCCGCGCCGGCGTAGTCCGCGATCTGGACGGCGGCGTGGCCGACGCCGCCGCTCGCGCCGAGGACGAGCACCCTCTCGCCGGGCTGGACGTCCGCCCGCGTGATCAGCATCCGCCAGGCCGTCTGGAAGACGAGCGAGGCGGAGGCGGCGGTGTGCCAGTCGACGTCCTCGGGGACGGGGACGAGGTTCTCCTCCGGGACGGCGGCCCGCTCGGCGTGGACGCCGCGGACGTGCTCGCCCATGATGTGGTAACTGACGCACATCGACTCCTCGCCGTCGCGGCAGAACTCGCACTTCCCGCAGTAGCGCCCCGCCGCGACCGCGACGCGATCGCCCTCCTCGAACCGCGTCACGTCCTCGCCGACCGCGTTCACGATCCCCGCCGCGTCGCTGCCGGGGATGTGGGGCATCTCCAGGTCGATGCCGGGGAGGCCGCGGCGCGTCCAGACGTCGAGGTGGTTGAGCGCGCCGGCCTTCACGTCGACGAGGACCTCGTCGGACCCGATCGTCGGGTCGTCGAACTCGTCGTAGTCGAGAACGCTCACGTCGCCGTGTTCCGAGAACTGGACCGCGTGCATACGCGGGAGGTCGGACGGGCGGGGCAAAACCCTGCCGATGTCACTCGGTGGCACGGTCGCGCCCGACGGTTAAGGCGGAGGCCGTCGAACCACTCACTCATGAGCGAGGAACCGCTCGGCGGGCGCGACGAACACGAACTCGACGGCGACCACCGGGGTCACGAGCGCGACGAGGGGCGCGATCACGCCCACGGACACGGCGAGCACCACGACCACGGCGAGGCGGGCACGCACGATCACCACCGCCACGACCTGGAGACGGTCGGGGCGGCGGTGGTCACCGTCTCCTCGACGCGGACGGTCGACGACGATCCGGCGGGCGACGCGGTCGAGGGGCTGCTCGCGGACGCCGGCCACGAGGTCGTCGCGCGCGAGGTGGTCCCCGACGACTTCGAGGCCGTGCGCGAGACGGTCGAGGAGGCGGTCGCGCACGACGCGGTCGACGTCGTCGTCACCACCGGCGGGACGGGGATCACCCCCGACGACGTGACCGTCGAGGCGTGCGCGCTGCTGTTCGACAAGGAGCTCCCCGGGTTCGGCGAGCTGTTCCGGCAGCTCTCGCGCGAAGAGGTCGGCACGCGCGTCGTCGGTACGCGCGCCGTCGCGGGCGTCGTCTCGACCAACCCCACCGAGGGCAACCCCGCGGGCGGCGTCCCGGTGTTCTGCCTCCCGGGGAGCGAGAACGCGGCCCGGCTGGGAACGCGCGAGATCATCGTCCCGGAGGCCCCCCACCTGGCGGGGCTCGCCCGCCGGTCGTGACGAGGGGGGTGCTGGTCGTCGGCGCGTCGGGCTTCCTCGGACGGGCGGTCGTCGACCGCCTCCGCGAGCGGGGCGTCGAGACGCGCGGGACGTACTACTCGAACCGATGCGACGGCGCGACCCGCCGGTTCGACCTGTTCGCGGACGACCCGACCCGGCTCCCGCTCGACGGCTGCGACGCCGTCGTGTTCACCGCGCACGTGGAGCGCACGGACCACGACCGCGACGCGTTCGTCGATCGGGTCGAACGTCTCCTCGCCGCCTGCGGGGATCGGCTGTTCGTCTACGTCTCGAGCGCCGGAGTCTTCGACGGCGACGCGGGTCGCTACGTCGAGTCGGACGAGCCGGCCCCGAAGTCGAAGTACGGTCGACGGCTCCGCGCGTTCGAGCGCCGGGTCGTCGATCGGGTCGATCGGCACTGCGTCCTCAGACCGGACTACCTGTTCGGGTACTCCCGCGGGCGGCTCGACAAGCGCCTCTCGCACACCAGAGAGCGCGTCCTGGCCGGCGAGACGGTGGCGTACTTCGACGACATGTACAAGAGCCCGGCGGCGGTGACCGAGGTCGCGGCCGCGGTGGCCGCGGCGGTCGTCGACGGCGTCCGCGGCCTCCTCCACGTGCCGAGCCCCCGGACGACGGCGTTCGCCTTCCACCGCGCGGGGATGGCCGCGCTCGGCCTCCCGTACCGTCGAGTCCTCCCCGAACCGATGCCCGACGATCCGACCCTCCACCGGGACTCCTCGCTCCGCTCCGAGCGGTTCGTCGAGGACGTGGGCTTCCGGCCGCGGTCCGTGTGGCGGGTGATCCGCTCCCAGGCCGACGTCCCCGCGACGGGGTGAGGCGGTCGTCAGGACGGCAGCGGACAGAGGCTCGCCGTCAGCACCGCCACCTCGTCGGTGTCGTTGCGCGCGCCGTGTGCGACGCCGCGCTCGTTGAGCACGACGCCGGGGGCCTCGACTGACTCCTCGGTGCCGTCCTGGATCACAGTCACCGTCCCCTCCAGGACGTGAAAGACGTTCGTCGCGTCGTCGTGCTCGTGGGGCGTCAGCTCCGCGCCGGGGCCGAGCGCGAAGTACTTCACCAGCACGTCGTCGGTGACAACGAGTTCGCCGGATTCGAGGTCGCCCTCGGCGGGCGTCGGAACGTCGTAGCGGTCGAGCGTCATACCCGTAGTGGGGCGGCCGGGGGCTTAGTTGATGTGCAGCGTGTAGAGGCCCGATCCGAGGGCGACGTAGTCGTACCGCTCGAGGAGGGTCGAGATCCCCCGTGACGATTCGTCGAGCGCGACCGGCCCCTCCCCGGCGGCCCTCCTGACGAGTTCGCGTCCGTCGGCGGTGAGCGGCGGGATCGAGAGCGCGTGAACGCCGCCGTCGTCCGGGGGCGCACGGCGCCGCGCCCTGAGTTCGCACGCCGAACCGCCGTCGCCGGGAGCGCGCCCCGTCTCCAGGGAGTAGCACCGCCCCCCGTACGCGACGGCGGCCGGTCGCGTGACGCTCAGTTCGCTCGAACCCGGATCGCCGAGGTCGAGGTCGACGGGTGTCGATCCCTGGACGACGGCGGTCTCGATCCACGCTTCGAGGCGTTCGGAGACGATCGCGACCGTCGCGTCCCGGTCGAACGCCGGAGTCGACGCGCCCTCGGCGCGGAGCGTTCTCCCTTCTCCTCGCGTCCGCCCGGTCCGTCCTCGCGCGGTCGATGGAACGCCGCCCGCGAGCGCGGTCAACGCGCCGCCGCCGGCGAGCAGCATCGATCGTCGGGTAGGGGTGACCATACTCGGGGGGTGTCTATCCGGTGGTAAGTACTTTCGGTACCGGCAGTCGGTCAGTCGTCCGAGTGTGTCGGTGTCGGAAGCTATTCACCCGGCGAGGTGCAGGCCCCACACATGGAGTACGCCACCGTGCAGGGAGTCGAGGTCCCGAAGGTCGGACTCGGGACGTGGCGACTCACCGGAGACGACTGTCGGCGGGCCGTCGGGACGGCGCTCGAACTCGGCTATCGACACGTCGACACCGCGCAGGCCTACGGGAACGAGCGCGCGGTGGGGGCCGCGCTCCGCGACAGCGACGTCGAGCGCGAGGAGGTCTTCCTCGCGACGAAACTCGCCGGCGGGAACCGCGAGTACGACGACGTGCTGCGCTCGACCGACGAGAGCCTCGCGAAACTCGGAACGACGTACCTCGACCTCCTGCTCGTCCACTGGCCCAACCCGCGTACGCCCCTCGAAGCCACCGTCACGGCGATAAATGACCTCGTCGAGGAGGGGAAGGTCCGACACGTCGGCGTGAGCAACTTCGGCATCGACCGCCTCGACCGGGCGCGTGAACTCTCCGACGCCCCGATCCTCACCGACCAGGTGCAGTACCACCCCTACTGGGACCAGCGCGACCTGCTCGACTACTGTACCGTCCACGACGTGCTCCTGACCGCGTACAGCCCGCTCGGTCACGGCGGCGTCCTCCGCGATCCCGTCCTCCGCGAGGTGGGCGAGCGCCACGGCAAGTCCGCCGCGCAGGTCGCGCTCCGCTGGCTCGTCCAGCAGGAGGGCGTCTGCACCGTTCCGAAGGCGACGAGCCGCGAGCACCTGGAGGCCAACCTCGACGTGTTCGACTTCGAACTCACGGACGAGGAGATGGAGCGCATCCGCCAGCCCTCGAAGCTCCGCACGCTAAAGGGGTTCGTCGCGGCGCGGCTCCTCGGGTAGCCGTCGGGCGCCCCGACCACGCGGGCCGATCACCGACAGCACACAGTGCTATCGACTGGACGTCGGTACCGGCTGTCGGCACCCCGGGTGCCGGCGATCGTCACCCCGGAACGGCCGACAGTATATCCGTCACGCGGGCGACAGTGGGGGTATGCCAGCGCGACTCTCGGATCACTGCTGGGCGATCGAACTCCGCGGCGTGAACGCCTACCTCGCCGCGGACGAACCGGGGGCGAAAGGCGGCGAGCGCGTCCTCACGCTGATCGACACCGGGACGCCCCTCGACGCGCGGACCCTCGCCCGCGAGATCGAGGCGACCGGCCACCGCGTGGGGGACGTAGAGCGCGTGCTCCTCACCCACTACGACCTGGACCACGTCGGGGGCCTCGGGCGCCTCGACCTGGAGGGGGCGACGGTCTACGTCGGGATGCCCGACGTGGACTACCTGACCGGGGCGGCCTCCCCGCCCGTCTCGACGCGCAAGGGGGCGCTCCAGCGCGCGCTCGCGCCGCTGGCGCGCGCGCCGCGGGTAGCGGTCGAACCCGTCGCCGACGGGGACCGGGTGGGCAGCTTCACCGTCTACGAGACGCCCGGGCACACCCCCGGCCACGTGGCCTACGTGAGCGATCCGCTCTCGGCGGCGTTCGTGGGCGACCTCGTCGTGGAGCGGGACGGCGACCTCACTCCGTCGCCGTGGGCGCTCAGCTACGACACGGACGCCGTCAGGGAGAGCATCCACGACCTCGCGGAGCGGATGCCCGCAGTCGAGGTCCTCGGGATGGGTCACGGCGTCCCGTTCGCGCGGGGAGGGAGCGTCCGCCTGGCGGAACTCGGCGAGCGCATCGAGTGACGGCGACCGGCGACCCTGCAATCGCCGCCCCCAGCGTTACGCGGCTGGCGGACGAAACGTCCAGTATGAGCGAGAAATCCCTCCCGGACGGGTGGCGCGAGAGCGACGTGGACCGGAACGTCACCGAGCGGTACAACCCCCGACCGCCGATCCTCTACGAGTCGGAGGAGGGGGACGTGAGCGTCCAGATCGTCCCCTACGGGCAGAACGTCTCCCACGACGATCCCGACCGCTGGCGCGTCGCCCTCCGCCGGGGCACCACGCTCGACCCGGGGCGCGCCGAGGCCGCCGCCGAGGTCCAGGGGCGCGACGCGGCGATGGCGGTCGCGCGCGACCTCATGACCGCCTACAACGAGCACGGCGACGTGCGGGGGGCGCGCGATGCGGTCCGAGAATAGTTCTTAGACGTCTAAGATGTTAGGAGGGCCCGATCGCCGGGTCAGACCAGTTCCTCTGCCACCGTGTCGGGGTCGATCAGATCGGGATCGACGATGAGCGCCGTGCTGGCGCGGACGAACTCGGGGACGGAGTCGCGGGCGTAGACGACGACGCGCACGTCGGGGTTCAGTTCGCGGGCGACCGGGATGGAGGTGGCGAGGCCGACGTCCGTCACGGCCAGCAGGTCCGCGTCCTCGACGCCCGCGTCGAGGAGCGCCTCCCTGTCGGCGGTGCCCGCGGCGTTGGCGACGGTCACGTCGTGCGCTTCGAGCGCGGCGGCCAGGTCCTCGGGGTCCGAACCGACGATGATAGCCTGCATGGTCACTCGTACTCGATGGTCGCCGGGGGCTTGTGCGTGACGTCGTAGACGACGCGCGCCACGGTCGGCACCGTGCCGGTGATGCGACTCTGGATGCGCTGGAGGGTCTCCCAGTCGAGTTCCTGGGCGCGCGCGGTCATCCCGTCGCGCGACTCCACGGAGCGGACGGCGACGATGTGGCCGTGGACGCGGTTGTCGCCCTTGACGCCCGTCCCCTTGCCGACGACGGCGGCGAACGCCTGCCACGGGTCGTACTCCTCGAGTTCCTCCTCGACGATGTGACACGCCTCGCGGGCCACCTCGGCCCGCTCGGGGGTAACCTCGCCGACGACGCGGACGGCGAGCCCCGGCCCCGGGAAGGGCATCCGCTCGGCCACGACCTCCTCGAGGCCGAGCGCGCGGGCCACCTCCCGGACCTCGTCCTTGTAGAGGTCGCGGACGGGTTCGACGATCCCCTCGAAGTCGACGACGTCCGGCAGGCCGCCGACGTTGTGGTGGGACTTGATGCCGCCCTCGCTCTCGATGCGGTCGGGGTAGATCGTCCCCTGGACGAGGAAGTCCGCGCCCGTGTCCCTCGCCTCGCGCTCGAACTCGCGGATGAACTGCTCGCCGATGACGTGGCGCTTCTCCTCGGGGTCCGTGACGCCCGCGAGCTGCTCGAAGAAGCGCTCGTGGGCGTCGACGATCCGCAGGCTCTCCATGTAGTCGAAGGTCTCCCGGACCGCCTCCGTCTCGCCCTTGCGCATCAGCCCGGTGTCCACGTAGACGGGGGTGAGCTGCTCGCCGATGGCCTCGTAGGCGAGCGCGGCGGCGACGGAGGAGTCCACCCCGCCCGAGAGGGCGATGACGGCGTGGGCGTCGCCGACCGTCTCGCGGATCCCGGCCGTCGCCTCGTCGATGAACGACTCGACGTCCACCATCAGGCGCTCACCCCCTCGGTCTCGGCCGGTTCGCGGTCGAGCGCGGCGGCGAGCAGCCCGAGGAACGGCGGGCTCGCCCGGCCGGGGCGGGAGCGAAACTCGGGGTGGAACTGCGTGCCGAAGAAGAACGGGTGGTCGGGCAGTTCGAGTATCTCCATGCGGTTGTTGACGCGGCCGGAGAAGACCAGCCCCGCGTCCTCCAGGTCGTCGATGTACTCGGGGTTCACCTCGTAGCGGTGGCGGTGGCGCTCGACGCAGGAGTCGCCGTAGAGGTCGGCAGCCAGCGTCCCGGGCGAGACGTCCGTCTCGTAGGCCCCGAGGCGCATCGTCCCGCCCATCTCCTCGACCTCGTACTGCTCGGGCAGGAGGTCGATGACCGGGGTGGACGCGTTCTCGTAGAGCTCCGTGGAGTGCGCGCCGTCGAGGTCCGCCACGTTGCGGGCGAACTCGACGACCGCGAGCTGGAAGCCGAGACACAGCCCGAGGAAGGGGACGCCGCGCTCGCGGGCGTAGCGGATGGCGTCGATCTTCCCCTCGGTGCCCCGGACCCCGAAACCGCCGGGGACGATGACCGCGTCCGCGCCCTCGAGGCGGGCGCGGTGGTCCGCGTCCATCTCGTCGGCGTCGACCCAGAGGACGTTCACGTCCACGCCGTGCTCGAGCCCCGCGTGCTTGAGCGCCTCGTGGACGGAGAGGTAGGCGTCATCGAGCGCGTACTTGCCGACGAGCGCGACGTCGAGTTCGCCCGTCCGCTCGCGCGTCACGAGGTCGCGCCATCCGGTCGCCCGGTCCTCGCACGGGAGGGCGCGCTCGGCCAGCCCGAGTTCCTCCATCACGTACTGATCCAGTCCCTCCTCCTCGACGGTCAGGGGGACGTGATAGATGTCCTCCACGTCGGGGTTGGAGAACACGGCGTCGGTCGGCACGTCGCAGAACAGCGCGATCTTCCGCTTCACGTCGTCCGCCAGGGGCTCCTCGCAGCGCCCGATGAGGACGTCCGGCTGGAGACCGATGCTCCGCAGTTCCTTCACGCTGTGCTGGGTGGGCTTGGTCTTCTGCTCGCCGTTCTTCGAGAAGGGGACGAGCGTGACGTGCAGCAGGAGGAAGTCGTCCGGCTCCTGCTCGTGGACGAACTGGCGGAGGGCCTCGAGGAAGGGCATTCCCTCGATGTCGCCGACGGTGCCGCCGACCTCGACGATGCAGACGTCGTGGCCCGCCGCGGCCTCGCGGATGCGGCGCTTGATGTCGTCGGTGACGTGCGGGATGATCTGGACGGTCTTGCCGAGGTAGTCCCCGGCGCGCTCCTTCTCGATGACGTGCTGGTAGACCTTCCCGGTGGTGACGTTGTGGTCAGCCGTCATGTCGATGTCGAGGAAGCGCTCGTAGTTTCCGAGGTCCAGATCGACCTCCGCGCCGTCTCGCAGCACGTACACCTCGCCGTGCTGGAAGGGGTTCATGGTGCCCGCGTCGACGTTCAGGTAGGGGTCGATCTTCACCGCGGTCACGTCGAAGCCCGCGTTGGCCAGGAGGCGGCCGGTGCTCGCCGCGGTGATGCCCTTTCCGAGCCCGGACATCACGCCGCCGGTGACGAAAATGAACTTCTTGCCCAACGTGGGGTCGTACTCCGTGGGCGCTGTCGGCATACTGAGGGTGTGCAGGTCGCGGTGAAAACGGTTTCGGGACCGGTGAGGTTCGACAGTCGGTGTCACTCCGACGTTCGATACCGCGCTCGTCGAGATCAGCGGCTCTCATCCGGGTAGTAGAGAGGCTGACGTTTTCGCGCGCGCGACGCGGTGACTCACGCCCTGAAAACCACCCGGGACAGTATCAGACGCCTCAGTGGTCGTACTGTTCTGCCCACTCCGAGAGGTGCCGGAACACCGGCCTGAGGTCAGTGAGCTTCTCCGTCGCCCGGTATTCGACCCGCGGCGGAATTTCATCGTACGACCGACGTGTGAGGAGATCTGCTTCGAGGAGTTCGCTGAGTCGGGCCGACAGCGTGTTCTGTGAGACCCCTACTACTTCGCGTAGTTCGTTGAATCGCCACGGGCCAGGTTCACGGACGAACACGTGGATGAGTTCCATCGTATGGGCTTTACCGAGGAGGTTGAACAGCTCCCGTTTCTCCCGAACTCCGAGATACTTGTCGTCCATCGAGTCGACGAACGTCCCGGTTTCCGTCGCCTCTGCATCGCGCGTCGCGTCCGTCATGACTCTTAGTGCGATTCTCGCACCGAAAAGCGTAGCGGTGGGTGGGGACGGGAGTGTGACATAGCCGCTCCCGAGCGCCGGGGTTACTCGGTCGCGGCTGAGTGCGAGAGGTGACACCCAGTGCGACCGCTCGTACCGGGTACTATGTCACTAACTTGACTCCTTTTGCCGGCGAGCGTCGTAGACGAACGCGCAGATGACAGATCACATCGACCCCGAAAACGACTGCGTGAACGGCCAGGGACGGCCGCTAATACGGTCGGTCGTAAACGGCTCATCGGAACACCGCCGGGTAACGGGAGGCATCGATGAACGTGCGTAACCGACTCAGTGCGGTGACGACGGTTGCGATTCTCGCCCTGACCGGACTCGCCGTCGTCTCGGAACAGTACGTCTCGATCCCACTGTTTCCGACCATGCGACGGCTCTTCGATCTCTCACAGGCCGAAGCGTCGTGGCTCGGAACCGCCTTCGGTCTCGCCTACGCCGGCGGCTTTCTCGTCTTCGGGCCGCTCTCCGATCGGTACGGCCGGAAGACGATCATGGTTCCCGGCCTGCTCGCGCTCGCGCTCTCGACGCTCGCAGTCGGTTTCAGTCCATCATTCGAAGTCCTCGTCGGACTTCGCGTCGTACAGGGTATCACTGCCGCGACGTTCGCCCCTGCCGCCCTCGCATACCTCAGTGAGATCCTCCCGGCGTCGATCCGCGCCACAGGAATCGCCGTGACGACGACGGGCTTTCTCGTCGCCGGGATCGCTGGACAGGTCTACGCCGACGCTGTGACGCTGGCAGTCGGGTGGGAGTGGGTATTCTGGGGGCTGGCCGCGATATACGGGGTCTTCGTCGTACTCCTCTACGTACTCCCGCGAACCGGGAGCGCGGCGGACCAGTCCGTGACTAGTCTCCTGACGGTGTACGCACGGATGGGACGGTTGTTGCGGAATCGCGTCCTCCTCGCGGCCTACCTCGTAGCGTTCACCCTCTTGTTCACCTTCGTCGGAATGTATAGTGGCCTCGCGCCGTATCTCCAGACGACTTTCGGGATTGGTCCAGAGCAACTCCTGCTCGTGCGTCTCGCCGGTATCCCCGGGATGGTGCTTTCACCACTCGCAGGGCGGCTAGTCGTGCGCTACGGGAGCGCTCGCGTCGTTATCGGTGGCCTCGTTCTCGCCGCTGGTGGACTCGGAATCGAAGCTGTCGCGGGATCGCTGGCCGTGCTCGTCGGTGGCAGCATCGTCTTCGTCACGGGGATCGCAGCGGCGGTACCCTCACTCATCAGCTTCGTCGGGGAGACGGCAGCTTCGGCACGTGGCGCGGCGGTCGCGCTGTACACGTGCATCCTATTCATCGGGGCGAGCCTCGGGCCGCTCGTCGCGACGTATCTGCAACCGATCGGGTTCGTCGGTCTCTGTGGCGCGCTTGCGCTCGTCCTATTGCTCGCTGCGGGCGTGTTGGCGCTCGGTCGGAATGGACCTGCCCCGCAGTTCGACGACGCTGCGCCGGGAACCACGTAGCGACCACGAACACGGAACGGCACCAAACACTCCCGCCGCGCGCCGGCGCTCAGAGCGTCCGCCGCAGGAACGCCGCCACCCGCCCGGCGACCTTCTCGCCCTGCCCGACGAAGTGGTGGTCCGCGCGCATCGCCTCGACCTCGTAGCCCAGTTCGCGGGCGCGCTCGACGACCGGTTCCCACTCCGCCGTCGTGTCCCGCTCGCCGTAGACGATCTGTACGGGACAGTCGATCGCGTCGAGCGCCGCCGCGGCGTCGAGACCCGCCGGGAGCCGCGAGGCGGGCGCGAGGGCGCTCGCGGCATCGACGTCCGACTCCGCGGCCGCGAGCAGCGCCACCGCCCCGCCGAAGCTGTAGCCGAACAGCCCGACGCGGTCGTAGCGCTCGCGCGCCCACCGGACGGCGGTGACGGCGTCCGCGCGCTCGCCGCGCCCCTCGTCCCACGCGCCGTAGTCGAAGCGCAGGCAGGCGACGTCCGGTGCGAGGGCGTCCGAGACGGCGGTCAGTCGGCGGTCGCCGCGGTGGCCGCCCAGCTGGGGGTGGGGCGGGCAGGCGACCGCGCAGGCGTCGGCGTCGGGCGCGTCGAGGGTGCCGCGCGCGTCGCGGACCCCGCCCAGTACGATCGGTTCGCTCATGGGTCGAGTTCGCGGTACGCATTTTAATACGCAGGGGTGACAAAACCTGCCCATGGGCATCCTCTCACGGACCTCGTACGTCATCCGCTCGAAGATAAACGCCCTCCTCAACCGAGCGGAGGACCCCACGGAGACCCTCGACTACTCCTACGAGCAGCTCCGGGACGAGCTGCAGGACGTAAAGCGGGGCATCGCCGATCTGACTACCCAGAAGAAGCGCCTCGAGATCCAGAAGCGTCGGCTCGAGGAGAACATCGACAAGCACAACGAGCAGGCGCGCGAGGCGGTGCGGCAGGACCGCGACGACCTCGCGCGGAAGGCCCTCGAGAAGAAGAAACAGAAGATGAACCAGATCGAGGAGCTCGAGGGACAGATCGCCAGCCTGCAGGGGACGCAGGACTCGCTGGTCGAGAAGAAGGACCAGCTCGAATCGCGCATCGAGGAGTTCCGGACGAAGAAGGAGTCGATGAAGGCGCGCTACGAGGCCGCCGAGGCGAGCGCGCGCGTCTCCGAGGCGATGACGGGCGCGGGCGACGACATGGCCGACCTCGGACGCGCCATCGAGCGCGCCGAGGAGCGCACCGAGGACATGGAGGCGCGCGCGGCGGCGATGGACGAACTCCAGGACACCGGCGCGCTCGACGACGTGCTCTCCGACAGGGACCAGATCGACCGCGAACTGGAACAACTCAGCAGTGACAGCGAGGTCGAGGCCGAACTGGACACCCTCCGGGCCGAGATGGGACGTCCCTCGGCGGGCAGCGACGGGGGCGAGGCGGCCGGGACCGACGTCGAGACGACCGTCGAGGACCTCGAAGCCGAAGTGAACGCCGAGCCGGAGGCGGAGACGGAGACGGAGCGCGAGACCGACCGGAACGACGAGTCGTCGAGCTGAGCCGGCGCGACCGCGGATCGGTCGCGCCGGCGGGCACGTTTTATCCGGGGCGCGAGTAGGCCGTCGCATGACCGACGCCGATCAGTTGGGATCGCGACGCTCGCGTCGCCGGTTGCTTCGGACGCTCGCGGGGACCGTGGCCGTCGCGAGCGCGGGGTGCGTCACGACCGGCCTGTCCGTGCGGGCGGAGGGAGTCTCGGAGTCGAACGTCTTCTCGTCGTTCTCCTCGAAGAGTTCGCTGTCGTGGGGGGGAAACCGGGCGTGGGTGAGCGCCTCGCTGACGGACGCCGCGACGACGCGCGGAAAGGTGCGGACGCTGACGGTGGTCCCGAAGGGCGGGACGGCGTTCTGGACGGGGACGCTCTCGGGCGGCGAGACGAGCGCGACGATGAGCGTCCCCGTCGGGAAGCCGGTCACGGTCAACGCCATCGACGCGACCGACGCGCTCGTCGACTCGGTCCGCCTCCTCGTCCGGGGGACCCCCGTCCCATGACGGGGAGCCGAGTCGCCGCGGTGCGGTCGGTCCGCGGGGGGAGCGCCCGGTGAGCGACGACGACACCTCACAGCCGAGCGATACGATGCGCGGGCGGGTCCAGGAGAGCCGCTGGAAGATCTGGCTGTTGATGGACGCGCCCCGGTGGGCCGTCGCCGGGGTCGTCGTCGCCGGGGTCTTCCTCGCGCTGACGGTGTTCAGCGCGCTGGGGCTCACCCCGTTGCGGATCACCGTCCGGGACCACAACGCCACGTGGTGGCTCTTCTCGCCGATGGTCGGGGCCATCGTCACCGGCGTGACGCTGGTCGTCACGATCAATCAGCTCGTCATCTCCCAGGAGCTCGGGCCGCTCGGCGACCAGCGCGAGCGGATGCAGGGCGCGATCGACTTCCGCGAGGACGTGGGGGCGTTCCTCGACACCGAGATCAGCCCGCCCGAGCCCGCGTCGTTCCTCGGGGCGATCGTCGACGGCATCCAGACGTACGCGAACCGACTGGAGGAGGCGGTCGCGGACTGTACCGACGACGAACTCCGCGAGTACACCGACGAGTACGTCGACGGCCTGACCGATCAGGCGACGGTGGTGGGCAACAAGCTGGAGGGCGCGCAGTTCGGCACGTTCGACGTGCTGTTCGCCGCGCTCGACTTCAACTACTCCTGGAAGATCTACGAGGCCCAGCGCCTCCGGCGGACCCACGAGGACAGCCTCGACGACGAGGCCGACGAGGCGTTCGAGACGCTCATCGAGGTGCTCGAGTTCTTCGGCCCCGCCCGCGAGCACGTGAAGACGCTCTACTTCCAGTGGGAGCTCGTCGACCTTTCGCGGGTCATCCTCTACGCCTCGGTGCCGGCGCTCGTCGTCACGTTCGGCATGCTGCTCTACGTCGACACGGGCACGTTCACGGGCGTCACGCTGGGGATCGACGACCTCGCGTGGGTGGTCAACGCCGCCGCCGCGCTGACGTTGACGCCGTTCGCGGTGCTGTTGTCCTACATCCTCCGCATCGGCACCGTGGCGAAGCGGACGCTCGCCATCGGTCCGTTCATCCTCCGCGAGACCGACCAGTCGAGCGACATCGACTGGGACGAGTAGGGAACTACTCGTCGAGGAAGTCCGGTTCGACGCGCTTCTCGTCGCGCTCGGTCTCGAGGTGCGCGAGGAACGCGTCGAGGGGGACGTCCTGGCGTTCGCGCTCCTCGCGGTCGCGGACGGAGACGGTGTTCGACTCCTCCTCGTCGCCGCCGAGGACGAGCATGTACGGCACCCGCCGCTCGTGGGCGTCCTGGATCTTCCGCCCGATGGTCCACGAGCGGTCCTCGACGCCGACGCGGAAACCCGCACGCTCGAGTTCGCCCGCGACCTCCTCGGCGTAGGGGAGGTTGTCGTCCGTGATGGGGAGGACCCGGACCTGCTCGGGCGCGAGCCACAGCGGGAACTTCCCGTTGAAGTGCTCGATCATGACGCCCATGAACCGCTCGAAGCTGCCGAGCAGCGCGCGGTGGACCATCACCGGGCGGTGCTCCTCGTTGTCCTCGCCGACGTAGGCGAGGTCGAGGCGCTCGGGGATGTTGAAGTCGAGCTGCACCGTGCCGATGGTCCACTCCCGTCCGATGGCGTCGATGGCGTCGAGGGCGATCTTCGGGCCGTAGAAGGCGGCTTCGCCCTCCTCGATCTCGTGTTCGAGGCCCTCGGATTCGAGCGCGTCCTTCAGGGCCTCGGTCGCCTCCCCCCAGATCTCGTCGCTGCCGACGGCGTTGTCGCCCTTCGTCTCCAGCTTGTAGCGCACGTCGAGGTCGAAGTGGCCGTAGATGTCCTCGATGACGCGCAGCGTCCGGGTGATCTCCTCGCGGATCTGGTCCTTGCGGATGAACGCGTGGCCGTCGTCCTGGGTCAGCCCGCGGACGCGGAGCAGGCCGGAGAGCTCGCCGGACTGCTCGTTACGGTAGACGGTGCCGAACTCCGAGAACCGGATCGGCAGGTCGCGGTAGGAGCGCTTCTCGCGGCCGTAGATGTACGCGTGGTTCGCGCAGTTCATCGGCTTCAGGCCGTACTCGGTGTCGTCCTGCTCCCAGTTGAACATCTCCCCCTGGGCGGTGAAGTTGTCGTAGTGGCCCGTCGGCTTCCAGAGGTCCGCCTTGTTGAGTTCGGGCGTCCAGACCTCCTCGTAGCCCAGGCGGTCGTTCTGCCCGCGGATGTACTCCTCGAGTTCGCGGCGGATCCGCATCCCGTTGGGGTGGTAGTGGGCGCACCCGGGGGAGTGATCGGGGATGGAGAAGAGGTCGAGTTCGCGGCCGAGCCTTCGGTGGTCGCGCTCCTTCGCCTGCTCGCGCCGCTCGAGGAACGCCTCCAGGTCGGACTCGTCCTCGAACGCGGTCCCGTAGACGCGGGTGAGCGTCTCCTCGTCCTCGTCGCCGCGCCAGTAGGCCGCGGAGATGTCGAGCAGCGTGAACGCGCCGACGTCGCCCGTGCGCTCGACGTGGGGACCACGGCAGAGGTCCTGCCAGCCGTCCTGTACGTAGAAGGTGACGGGGTCCTCGCCCGCGGCCTCGTGCTCCAGGATGTCGCGCTTGAAGGGGTTGTCCTCGTAGATCTCGAGGGCCTCCTCGCGGGAGCGCTCGACCCGCTCGATGGGGTAGTCGGCCTCGACGATCGCGGCCATCTCGGCTTCGATCTCGCGGAGGTCGTCCTGGTCGAGGTCGACGTTCGCGACGTCGTAGTAGAAGCCCTCGTCCGTCCACGGTCCGATGGTGAGCTTCGCCTCGGGGTGGAGGCGCTGGAGCGCCTGCGCGAAGACGTGCGCGGCCGAGTGACGGAGGACGTCCACGTACTCGTCGGAGCCGTCGGTGACGATCTCGATCCGCGCGCCGTCGTACACCGGCGTCGCCCGGTCGACGAGGTCGCCGTCGACCACGCCCGCGACCGTGTCCCGCCCGAGACCGGGACCGATGGCGTACGCCACGTCCTCGACGGTCGACCCCTCGTCCACCGAGAGGTCGGAACCGTCCGGCAACGTAACCGTGATTTCGCCCATATCCGAGGAAGCCGATGACGCGGGATAAGTGTATTGAGACCGTGCTACGCCGCCGCCACGGGGATACGAAGCGTCCGGTCAACCGTCCGTGAGTCGTGCGTTAGTTGTGCGTTAGTCGTCCGCCTGGATCGACGCTCCCGACCTGCCCCGCGCCCGCTTCGCGTCCTCGCCCGCCAGCGTCGCCAGTCGATCGCCGACCGTGCGGACCGTCCCCCCGTCGACGCAGGGCGCGACGAACGTCAGGTCGTCGTCCGTCCGATCCGCGAGCGCCATGACGGGAAGCGTGAGGTTCTCGTGGCACCGATCGGTCACCATCGACCGCGTCTCGCGGCGCTCGAACCCGGGGAGCTCGACGCCCGACGCCTCCGCCCACTCCGCGAACTCCTCGACCCGCTCGCGGATCTCGGCCGCCGTCTCGGTCTCGGCGGCGGGACCGGAGAGGCAGACGCCGTCGCCCCACACGCGGACGGCGAACCCGTCGATGTGCCCCTCCGATTCGAGGCGCGACAGGCGGTCGATCGCCGCCGAGAGGCCGGCCTGCCGCTCGCTCGAGGTCAGCGACCGCACGAACAGTTCGACGGTTCGGTGGGAGTCGGCATCGGACATGGTAGTCGGTCCCACGGGAGTGTGCCCTAAAAGCATTCCTTGGATTGTCACTTTATCACTCCCCCGCGCTATAGTACCCCTAGACAACCTATTTGCAAGGGATCGGACTACTCGATAAAGTCGACAGTCGTCGGCGCGAGCGCGTCCATCGTGGCCAGGCGCTCCTCGTGGGAGAGCCGACCGAACGAGCCGACGCGGACCGCGTCGAGTCCGTCGACCGCCGCGAAGCGCTCGACGGTCGCGCGCACCTCCTCGGGCGTCCCGGCGGCGACGAGGTCGGCGAGGAGGTCGTCGGGCAGCGCCCGGACGGCCGCCTCGCGGTCACCCTCGCGCCACAGGTCGCGGATCTCGTCGGTCACGTCGGCGTGGCCCTGTCGCGCGACCGACTCGCGGTAGTAGGGGCCGTACGTCGCGATCATGAAGGCGATCTGCCCGCGGGCGACCTCGCGTGCGCGGTCGCCGTCGTCGAGCGCGCAGCAGCGGAGCGTCAGGGCGACCCGGAGGTCGTCGGGGTCGCGCCCGCCGAGTTCGGCCCCGCGCCGGAGGTCCCCCAGGCGCTCGCGCAGGCCGTCCGGCGTGAACAGCTGGGGCACCCAGCCGTCGGCGAACCGCCCGGTCAGCTCGACCGCCTTGGGGCCGAGCGCCGCCACGTCGATCGGCGTCGGGCGCGGCTCGCAGGTGAGCGCCAGGCCGCCGACCGAGAACACCTCGCCGTCGTACTCGACGCGCTCGCCGGACTCCACCTCGCGGATCACCTCGATGGCCTCCCGGAGCGTCCGGAGGGGCCGGTCGAACGACCGCCCGTGCCAGCGCTCGACGACCGGCGGCGAGCTCGTCCCGAGGCCGAGGCGGTAGCGCCCGCCGGAGAGCTCCTGCAGGGTAGTCGCCGTCTGCGCGAGCAGCGCGGGCGAGCGCGAATACGGCGAGAAGACGTCGTTCGAGAGGCCGATGCGGTCGGTGTGCGCGGCGAGGTGCGCGAGCAGCGAGACGCCGTCCCGGCCCGTGACCTCAGGGAGCGAGACGCGGGCGTAGCCGAGTTCCTCGGCGCGCTGTACCTGTTCGACCAGCGGGTCGAGGTCGTCGTAGTCGCCTACCGGGAGGACGAGATCCACGTCGGTTGTCATCGTGTCCCACCGCGGGCCGGGGGGACTTGAAAGGTGCCGTCGCGGACGCGCACCCCGTGCGCGCGGTCAGTGCGCGCGATCACGCAGTTACCGCGCCCGCGCGCCGGTGCCGGGCGCGTCGACGCCCGAGAGGTCGATGCGCCCGTCGGGCAGCGGGACGCCCTCGTAGGGGTCCTCCGCGAGCAGCAGCGAGCCGTCGAGGTCGGCGTAGTCGAGCAGCGGCGCGAGGTGACAGGCGGCGGCGATGGCCGCGTTCGTCTCGATCATGCACCCGAGCATGACCTCGAGGCCGTGGGCGCGCGCGGCGTGGATCATCTCGACCGCCTGCCGCGGCCCGCCGCACTTCATCAGCTTGACGTTCACCACGTCGCAGGCGTCCGCCACCCGCGGCACGTCGGGGAGCGTGACGCAGGACTCGTCGGCGGCGATCGGCACCGCGGACCGCTCGTAGACGTACCGCAGGTCGTCCGGGTTCGCGGGGGAGACGGGCTGTTCGAGGAACTCCACGTCGTAGGCGGCGAGCACCTCGCTCATCTCGACCGCCTCGCGGGGCGTCCACGCGGCGTTGGCGTCCACGCGGACGCGGGCGTCGGGGGCGGCCCCGCGGACGGCCTCGAGGATCTCCTCGTCGCGGTCGGTCCCGACCTTGGTCTTGAGGACGGCGTAGCCCGCATCGACGGCCTCCTCCGCCCTCTCGCGCATCACGTCCGTCTCGTCGATCCCGACGGTGTACGAGGAGGTGATCGTCTCGCCGGGGTCGAGGCCGAACAGCCGGTAGAGCGGTACGTCGAGGCGCTTGGCCGCGAGGTCGCAGCAGGCGATGCGGACGGCCGCCTTGGCGGCGGGGTTGTCCCCGACGACCGCGTCGAGTCGGGCGTCGATCCCGTCCAGGTTGTGCGGGTCGTCGACCGCCTCGCACGCGTCGAGCAGGTCGGG
The DNA here is from genome assembly GCF_029338575.1 of Halomarina halobia. GTDB lineage: Archaea > Halobacteriota > Halobacteria > Halobacteriales > Haloarculaceae > Halomarina > Halomarina halobia. The sequence goes on along the minus strand of NZ_CP119992.1, from coordinate 139,548 downwards.
CAGGACGGCCTCGACGGTGGCGGCCGTCTCGCCGTAGTAGGTCGAGGGGGCGGCCGCCCCGACGCCGGTGCGCTCGCCGTCGCTCACTCGCACGACCACGTTCTCGGCGGTCGTCTGCGTGCCCCGGGAGATGCCGAACGGGTGGGCGAGCGGGAGGGAGACGCGCTCGAACGCCGCGGTCAGCGTCACCTGATCGCCTCCACGAGGTCGTCCGCGTCGAAGCGCACCGGATCGGTCGCGGGCGCGTCGATGGCGTCGCCGAAGTCGGCGAGCGCCTCGCGGGCCGCCCCGTCGTCCGCGATGCCGGCGGTGTTGACCGCCCCGCCGACCACCTCGGCGGGGTGGACGGGTTCGGCCAGCGACTCGTAGAGCGCGGCGGCCGCCCCCGGCTCCAGCAGGTCGAACGCCTCGTAGCCGTGGACGACCTCGCGGCCCGCCTCGTGACAGAGCACGAGGTGATCCGGCATCGAGCCGTGGAGGATGCCGCACGTGACGGCGGAGTAGGCCGGGTGGACGATGGAGCCCTGCCCCTCGACGAGGAGGTAGTCGTACTCCGCCGCCCGTTCGACCAGCATCCGCTCGACCGCGCCCGCCGTGAAGTCGCTGATCGTCCGGTCGATGGGGATGCCCCACCCCTCGATCATGATCCCCGTCTGTCCGGTGGGGACGAACCCGGCGTTCAGACCGGCGTCGCGGGCCGCCTCCAGGAGTTCGAGCGTGGCGGTCATCTTCCCGACCGAGCAGTCCGTCCCGACGGTCGTGACGATCGTCGCGTCGAGGTCGCGGGCGACGCCCTCCGCGACGGTGAGGTCGGCCGGGGGCCGGCGCACGTCCCACAGCTCGCAGCCGTGCTCGTCGGCGAGGCGGGCGAACTCCTCGTCCTCGGAGAGGAAGTAGTGCAGCCCCGACCAGACGTCGCAGCCCCGGGAGAGCGCGCCGCGCACGTCGTCGCGCCACGACTCGTCGAAGCCGCCGCCGATGGGCGCGATGCCGATCACCAGCGCGTCGATCTCGGGTACGTCGTCGATGCCGGCGACGACGGGCGCGTCCTGAACGTCCGGCAGGTAGTCGGAGACGCGCGCGCCGGCGGCCGCGTCCGACCGCCCGTCGGCGAGGTCTCTATCCAGGACCGCCGCCACGTCGTGGTCGCCGTAGCGGAGCAGTCCGACCGCCGTCTTCGCGTCGTCGGGGAACTTCCCGTGTGCAAGTACCGCGAGTCGCATACCGACCACTCCGCGCGGGGGGCATTAAGCACCACGTGATCGCCCGAGCGGTGTACTGTCGGCGGGACGTCCCCATCGCACATCCGGTGTCCGTGATACCGGGGATCGCGGAGCGGTACGGCCGACAGTAGGTCAGAGCGCCGCCAGGCGCGTCCGCCAGAACGCGCGGCGGGCGTCGGCGAGCGCGTCCGCCGGGTCGCCCGTCGCGTCCACCGCGCGCGTGACCGCGGCGCGGTCCGCGAACCGATCGAGGACGGTGCGCTCGCCGACGACGTAGAGGGGGATCCCGCCCACCTGGTCGAGCGCCTCCGCACAGCGGTCGAGGTGGTCGCGAATCTGCCCGTCGCGGACGCGCTCGAAGCGCCCCTGCGAGAAGCCGCCCTTCGAGTGCTGCTCCTTCACGTCGCTCTCGAACCCCTCGGAGGAGACGCGCTCGTCGCCGTCGTAGACGCCGAGCGCGAAGGTGTCCGCGCGCACGAGCGCGAGGGCGTGGCGGCCCGACGGGAGGAACCACTCGCGCTCGACGCGGAAGCCGTCGCCCCACTCGCAGAACGGGTCGGGGGCGAGCGGCGGCGAGAGCGCGACGCCCACCAGGTGGGCGTCGTCGGCGTAGACGAGGCACGGGGCCGCCCGGGCGACCAGCGCCCGCCGCTCGCCCAGCAGGTCCGCGAGGGGACCCGGCACCTCGCCCCCGTCCGCGACCATCGCGGAGAGCGCGCCCTCCGGCCCGGTCGCGACGCACTCCAGCCGATCCAGGACCGATTCGGTGCGGCGACGGCCCATCGCCTCGCGGTGGCGGAACGCGAGGTCGGGCGCGTCGCGCTCGTCGAGTTCGCCGCGCAGCCCCGCGATCCGATCCTCCAGTCGGTTGACGCGCTCTTCGGCCTCCTGGCGGGCGGTGACCGCCTCGCTGCGGCGCTCGCGTTCGGCGTCGAGCCGTCGTTCGAGGTGGCGGCGCTCCTCCTCCAGGTCGTCGATGCGGTCGCGGAGCCCCTCGCGACCGAGCAACCGGTCGAGCATGCCCGGACCGAGGGAGGGGCGTGACTAAATACCGACGGGAGCGCCCATGTCGAGCAGTTGCGCGGCGCGGTCTACCTTCGCCAGCAGCACCTCGCGGAGGTCGGGGAGGTCGTCGTCCTCCTCCTCGACGAGGTCCGCGGGGACGGCGAGCGTCCCCTCGGGGATCCCGCCCTCGCCGTGGACCGCGAGGTGTCGGGTACCGAGTTTCATCACGAGGGGCGAGTCCAGTCGCTCTATCCCCTCCCCCGACGCGTAGTAGCGTCGGTTGACCCACTCGTGTTGCGCGCGCTGCATGACCGGCCGGTCGCCGTCGTACGGCTCGACGTACAACCGTCCGAGATAGTATCCACCGGAGAAGCGTTCGAACATCGGTGCATCCGGATGTTAATCAGTCGCACGCATAAGAGTTTCCGGGAACGTTTATGACGGCGCGCTTTCAGTCGACATCGCTTTCACGGCGGGCGACCGGTCTCCGGTATGATCCCCGACCGGTGGGCGAGGTACTACCTCGAGAACGCGCCGAGTCTGGTGTGGTTGCTCGTCGCGAACGTCGCGGCGGTGCTCGTGGGGGTCCGCTACTACGTCGAGACGATGCCGGGGGTGAACACGTTCGTCTGGCCGCTCTACGCCGACTCCCCGGCGGCGACCTTCCTCGCCGCCCTGTCGTTCGCGACGCTCCTGCCGAACCTCGGCCGGCGGCTCCGCGACGCTCCGGTCAACCGACCGCTCGCCTACCTCCACACGCTCTCGTTCGTCTGGCTGGTGAAGTACGGGCTCTGGACGGCGGTGGCGCTCAACCTCCGCGTCTCGCTCTACTTCCCCGAAGCGTGGGCCTACTTCGGGATCATGCTCACCCACCTCGCGTTCATCGGCGAGGCGTACCTCCTGCCGCACTTCGGGCGCACCACGCGGGGCGCGCTCGCGTTCGCGCTGGGGACGGCGCTCCTCAACGACTTCGTCGACTACGGGTTCGCGGCGGTGATCGGTAGCTGCGCGCTCGGGCGCGTGGGCCGACGGTGTCTCCTCTATCCCCCGCTCCGGTACGAGCCCGGTCTCGCCTTGCCGCTGCTCACCGTCCTCACGACGTTCGTCAGCGTGTGGCTCGCCTCGTCGGCGTTTAGCCGCCTCGATAAGGATGAAAGGACCGTTTAATGGGTCATTGTCCGATTTGAACGGTCCGAACGGAGTCACCCCCTTTTAAGCCAGTACCCGTAATCGAGAGGTGATGCTCAGGAAGGGGGCTGCGATCACGTTGGGGACGGTCCTCCTGGTCACGGTCGCCGCGGCGCTCAGCGGAGCGGGGGCGACCGCGGGGTCGGCGACGCAACCGGAGGAGACCAATCGGAGTCTCGGAACCACCATCTCCTCGTTCATGCAGGTCAGCGCCGTCGAGACGCAACACGAGGTCGATCGGGAGATGTGGGAGGCCGCGTTCGAGAACGCAAAGAGCGAGGCGGAGCGGAAGCGACTCCTCGAGCAGCGCGAGCGGGCGCTCGAGCGCCGCATCGATGCGCTGAACGAGAGCCGATCGGAGGCCGGCGTGCGGGCGACCGTCGGCGCGCAGATCCGCAAGGCGGTCATCGAGGCGCAGATCGACGCGCTCAGGACGGACATCGAGGACGCGGTCGACGCGTCGAACCGGACCGCGACCGACGCACCCGGCCTCGTGAAACTGCAGCAGCGGACCGTGACGCTCGACCGAGCGACTCCCGACGCACCCGCCATCGCCGACGGCGACGGGCCGGACCGGACGCCGGGACGGGTGACCACCGACACCCCGTCGGCGGAGAACCCGCCCCGCGAGCCCGCGTCCGATTCGAACGATTCGAACGGGTCGCTCCCGATCGTCGGCGACGGAACGGAAGCCGCCGGGGAGGATTCGAACGGGTCGAACGCGACCAATTCGACCAGTTCGACCGGCTCCGACGGATCGACCGACTCGAACGATAGCGATCCCCTCGGCACCGTCGAGGACACCGTAAACGGGACGCTCAGCGCGCTCCTCCGCTGACCTGTCCGTCGTGACCGGAGCGTCACCGTTTTGTCCGACGGCGACTTACCTGAGGTAATGGATTCCGCCGCGTTGCTCGACCTGCTAGGGAACGAGAACCGTCGGCGCATTCTCCGCCTGCTGGCTCGAAAACCCTGTTACGTCACCGAGATCAGCGAGTACCTGGGGGTCAGCCCGAAGGCGGTCATCGACCACCTCCGAAAGCTCGAGGAGGCCGGACTGGTCGACTCGCGCGTCGACGACCAGCGGCGCAAGTACTTCTCCATCGCGCGGAACCTCCGTCTCGAGGTGAGCGTCTCGCCGTACGGCTTCGGCGCGAAGAGCGCCTACCCCGCCAGTCGCGGCCTGGACATGACGCGCTGTCGGTACCTCTCGATCGACGTGTCGAACCCCGACGACGCGGCCGAACTGGTCGAACTGGCGGCCGAACTCGAACGGCTGGAGAAGCTCTCGAGCGAACTCTCGATGGCCCAGCGGTGGGTGCAGGGGCGTCTGACGGAGGTGATGGACGGCATCTCCGAGCAGGTTCAGAACAGCGCCGGCCTCGGGTCGCCGGGAGGGACCGACGCGCGCTTCTACGCGGAGGTCCTCGCGGCGCTCGCCAACGGCGCGGAGCGGGTCGACGAGATCGCCCGGCGGGCGGACGCCGCCCCGGAGCTCGTCGAGGAGGCGCTGCGCCGCCTGTCCGAACGAGGCGTCGTCGAAGACGAGGGGGACCGCTGGCGGCTGGGAAGCGGCTAGAGGTCCGCGGTCAACCCCGACCGGAGGTCGCGCCCGAAGTAGTGGCCGACCAGCGCGACGAGCGCGCCCGCCCCGGCACCCGCCGCGGCGAGGGTCGCGCCCGCGTCGGCCACGAGCGCGAACACGACGTAGTCGGTGAAGACGCTGAGCGTCGCGGCGAACGCGCCCGCGACGGCGAGTTCGAGGTAGTGACGGCGGCCAGAGAGCAGGCCGAGGCCGAACGCGGCGACGAAGACGCCGACGAGCCCCGCTCCGGGGACGAACGGGAGGAACGCGCTCGCGAGAACCAGCCCGACGGCGGTGAGCACCAGCGCGACGAGGAAGTACCTCGGGGAGAACAGCCCCTTCGCCCGGCCGAGGAGGCGGGCGCGGCGGCTCCGCCCCTCCGAGTCGGCGGCGCGCGACCGTCCGCCCTCGCTCGTCTCGAGCTCCCGGAGGAGGTCGTCGGTTCGCGACATACCGGGTGTTTAGCGCGCCGGGATATGTGCCTTTTCCCGGTTCGGGGCGCTTCCGTGGGGTTAAGTTCCGGCTCGGAGAAGGGTGACCCATGAATCCAGGCGACCGCGTGCGCGTCGAGCGCGGCGACAGCGTCTACGAGGGCGTCCTCATGCCGTCCACGACGGCCGAGGAAGTCGTCGTGAAACTCGACGGCGGGTACAACGTCGGCATCGACCGGGAGGGAAGCGACGTGACGGTGTTCGAATCCGACGTCTACGAGGTCGGCGGGGCCGGCGGCGAGGAGGCGACCTCCGAGGTCGCGTTCGACGAGGACCTCCCGACGATCGCGCTCATCTCGACCGGCGGCACGATCGCCTCCACGGTCGACTACCGCACCGGCGCGGTGACGGCGCAGTTCACCGCGGAGGACGTCCTCCGCGCCGTTCCGGACCTCGCGGGGCGGGCGAACTACCGCGGCCGCGTCGTCGCCAACATCCTCTCGGAGAACATGACGCCCGACGTGTGGCGGGAGCTCGCAGAGGCGGTGTACGAGGAGATCGAGGCGGGCGCGGACGGCGTCGTCGTCATGCACGGCACGGACACGATGCAGTACACCGCGAGCGCGCTGGCGTTCGTGCTCGACACGCCCGTCCCCATCGTCTTCACGGGCAGCCAGCGCTCGGCCGACCGTCCCTCCTCGGACAACGTGATGAACGCGGTCTGTTCGGTCGAGGCGGCGAAGGCCGACTGCGCGGAGGTGCTCGTCTGCATGCACGCCACCGAGAGCGACGACCGCTGCGCGCTCCACCGGGGCACGCGCGTCCGCAAGAACCACACCTCCCGGCGCGACGCCTTCGAGACCGTCGGCAACGAGCCCCTCGGGCACGTCGACTACGGGACGGAGGCGGTCACGTTCGACCGCGAGTACGCCCCGCGCGGCGGGGTCGAACTCGCCATCGCGCCCGACCTGGAGACCGAGGTCGAACTGCTGAAGTTCACCCCCGGGATGGACGAGGCGCTGCTCGACTGCTGCGCGGGGAAGGCGGGCCTCGTGATCGAGGGGACGGGCCTCGGACACGTCCACACGGACCTCATCCCAGAGATCGAGTCGATGATCGACGACGGGACGGTGGTCGTCATGACCAGCGGGTGTCTCGCGGGGCGGGTCTGCGACCGCGTCTACGACACGGGCCGCGACCTGATAGCGGCCGGCGTGGTCGAGGGCGAGGACATGCTCCCCGGCACGGCGAAGGTGAAGCTGATGTGGGCGCTGGCCAACGCCGAGGCGGTCGAGGAGACGATGCGGACGCCGATCGCGGGCGAGCTGACCGAGCGGTCGGTGCCGTGGACGTGACCGACGCCGTCGAGGTGCGCCGCGCGCGTGCGGAGGACAGGGAGGCGGTCGTGGCGTTTACCGCCGACACGTGGCCCGACCGCGGCGCGGGCGACTACATCGAGCACGTCTTCGACGACTGGATCGAGGGCGACGGCGACGACCAGCGGACGCTCGTCCTCGACGCCGGCGGGGAGATCGCCGGCATCTGTCAGAGCGTGCTCCTCTCCCCGACCGAGGCGTGGGCCCAGGGGATGCGCGTCAACCCCGACTTCCGGGGGGAGGGCGTCAGCCTCGACCTGACCCGCGCCGTGTTCGACTGGGCCGCGGCGGCGGGCGCGACGGTCTGTCGAAACATGGTCTTCTCGTGGAACGTCGCGGGGATCGGCCAGTCGCGCGCCGCGGGGTTCGAGCCCGAGACCGAGTTCCGCTGGGCGCACCCCGAACCCGACGCCGACGCGACCCCCGATCACCCGGTCGTCGCCGACCCGGACGCCGCGTGGACCTACTGGACGGACAGCCCCGCGCGCGAGCACCTCCACGGCCTCGGCCTCGACACGGGCGAGTCGTGGGCGCTGTCGGAGGTCACCCGCGAACGCCTCCGCCGCGCGGCGGACGGGGAGGGGCTGTTCGCCGTGCAGGACGGCGGGACGCGCGCGATGACCTACCGGACGCGCACGTACGAGCGCCCGGACGAGGCGGGCGAGACGGAGACGTGGGCGGAGTACGGCGTCGGGGCGTGGGAGGACCACGACCACGCGCGGTCGCTGTTCGCGGCCGTCGCCGCCGACGCCGCGGCCCTGGGTGCGGACCGGACGCGCGTGCTCGTCCCCGAGACCGTCGAGGCCGTCTCCGACGCCGCCTACGCCCGTGCGGGCATCGGCGACGAACCGGACTTCGTGTTCGCGGCCGACCTCACGACCCGCTGACGGTCGCCGTCCCGGACACCCCGACGATCGGCTGACGCGCCCGCCCGTTCGTCACGGGCCCGGAGGACGGGGACGGGACGCTCGCCTCGCGCCGCATCGACGTTACCCGCCGCTGACCGGCGGGAACAGGGCGAGTTCGTCGTCCTCGTCGAGGACCGTGTCGTACCCCTCGTCGCTCACGAACGGGTTCCGAGAGTTCCGCAGGACGCGGATGTGGCCCCGCAGTTCGCCGTCGTCGTCGAGCACCTCCCCGCGGAGTTCCGGGTGGCGCTCGAAGAGGGCGTCGAGGGCGTCGCCGAACGTCGCCCCCGCCTCGAGGTCGAGCGGCACCTCCCGCTCGCCCGCGGTCTCGGCGAGGTTCGCGAAGAGCTTCCAGTGCATACCCGACGTATCGCCGGCGGACAGTTAGGTGTATTCCTAGTCGTCCGCCCCCTCCGCCTCGGCGGCCAGCGGCGGCCGCCCCTCGCCGCGCGCGGCCGATTCGAGTCGCCTGAGAACGTCGGGCCGGGCGAGGGCGTACACGGTCTCGCCCGGGGCGAGCCGCCGGCCGCGCTTCGGGAGCGCGGCGACGCCCTCCTCGCCGCGGATCGCGACGATCGACGCGTCGATCGCGCCGACGGCGAGACCCGCGAGCGGGCTGCCCTCCGCTACCGCGACGACGCCGAGCGTCTCGTCGGCCGCCCGGAGGAGCGCGGCGAACTCGCGATCCGAGCGCGCCTCGGCCGGGAGGGTGACGAGCCGGTACCGGTCACTCGAGTCGAGGCGGTCGGCGTCGGACGCGTCGAGCGCGAGCGTGACCGTCTCGCCCGCGACCGCGCGGATCTCGGCCGACGTGACGAGCGCGAGCGGGTCGTCGTCCCACACCTGCACGAGGTCGCCCGGGCTGGCGCTGAACGCCGGATCGGCGCGCACCGCGACGGCGGCGCTCCCGGGCGCGAGCGTCGGTCCGATGCCCGCGACGCGGCTGCCGACGGCGAGGTACTCGACCTCGCCGTCCTCCGTGATGTCGAGGTCGACGTAGCCGACGCCGTAGTCCGCCTTCAGACGGGTGACGAGCCGCGAGCGCAGTTCGTCGACCGTGAGGCCGCGGGGGAAGGAGAGCGACCGGCACGCGAGTTCCGCCTTCACCTCCGGCGGGACCGGGTCGTGGTCGTCCATGTCCGCGATCTCCTCGGGGAGCGTGACGGTGATGTGTCGCCCGACGCTCCGGACGATGCGACCCACCTCCGGGAGGTCCTCCTCGAAGACGTTCACCGCGAGGGCGTCGCCGACCCGAGCGCCAGCGACGGCCGCGGCCGCCCCCGCGAGGAACGCCGCCACGTTCACGAGCGCCTTCGTCTCGTCGATCGTCCCCACGCCGTCGATGACGCCGCCGAGGACCGCGGTCGTGTTGAGCGCGACCGCGACGACGCTCACGCCCGCGAGGACGGCGAGCCCCTCGGGAATCCCCCCGCGGGCGTACCACCGGTGGGCGACGGCGACGCCCGCGGCGACGGCACCGGCGACGAGGCCGAGGCTGACGACGAGCGCCGCCTCGGCGACCACGCGCGCAGCCACCTGCAGCTGCACGGGGGTCACCTCGCCACCTCCGCGAACCGCGAGAGGGCGTCGCGCTCGCCGACGGCGTACAGCTCGTCCCCGGCGCGCAGGCGGGTCGATCCGCGGGGGGCGAACCGCCACGAACCGTCCTGCCTGACGGCGAGCACGGCGACCCCGTACTCGTCGCGGACGGCCAGCGTCCCGAGGGTCTGATCCGCGAGCAGGCCGTCGCCCACGGCGATCCGAGCGACGCGCTGGCCGGCGCGCCGGAGCACCGCCAGCAGTTCGAACTCGCGTCGGGTCCCGCGCGCCTCGACGACGACCGTCGCCGTCCCGCCGCCGAGCAGGCGGCGCGCGTCGGCCGGCGGGACGGCGACGGTGACCCGCCCCGCCCCGCCCGCGGTCGTCGGCGCGCTGACCACGGGGTCGGGTACGTCGTCCGCGTCGGCCGCGTCGTCCGAGTCGGCCGGTTCCTCGACGGCGGCCGGCGGGACGTCGGCGCGGCGGGGGGCGTCGTCCGCCGGTCCACTTCCGGCAGAGCGAGCGCTCACCACCGTCCCCTCGACCCGGAGATCACCGTCGCGGAGCGTCACCTCGTCGCCGCGCGCGAGGCCGGTCGGCACGAGCGCGTCGAGCGAGACGGCGCGCGAGCCCGGCGGTATCCGCTTCGAGAGCCCCGAGAGGGGCGGCGCGGCGCTGACCGTCGCCCGGCCGCGCTCGTCGATGTGCACGAGCGCGTCGGCGAGGTCGAACTCGGTCCGTAGCCGATCGGCGACGCGCGCCTCCAGTTCCGAGAGCGGGAGGTCGGCGGGGAGGCGCCACTCGGCGGCGCGGATCCGTCCCCGCAGGTCGGCGGGCAGCGGCGGGTACCCCTCCAGGTCACCCACGTCGCCGATGACGCGGACGCGCACCTCATCGCGGCCGCCGACCAGTTCGACGACGTCAGCCGAGAGCGTCCGGTCGCGCAGGGACTTGAGCGAGACGCGTCGGGGGAACGTCGCGGCCATGGCGTCCCCGCGGGCGTGGGCGTACAGCGACATCATCACGATGACGACGATGGCGACGGCGACGCGCTCCCCGGAGGCGAGCACCGCCTGGTCGCTGAGCGCGAGCAGGCCGCTGTTGACGCCCGCGATGGCGAGTCCGAGGACGACCACGGCGAATCCGGGGATCGACACGCCGGTGAAGTAGCGCACGACGAAGCCGAGCATCCAGGAGACCAGCGCGGGGATGACGCCCGTCAGGAGGCCGAGGTAGAGTCCGACGAGCAGTTCGACGGGGACCGAGGCCATGGCCGTTGCTACGCGCGCGGCGGTAAATGGGTACCGAAGGGGACGGCTTTTGACGCCCGGCGTGGTGGCTGGTCGTATGGCGTTGCGACTGCCGCGAGTCCGGGATCTCACCCACCCGCGGGTCGCGGTCCTCCTGACGGCCGCGACGGCCGCGGTAGCGGTCGCGACGGGGATCGGCGCGCTGGCGAACGAGGCCTTCGCGCGGGCCGTGACCCCGGTCCCGGTCGTGGGGGTCGTCAACCCCGACGTTCGACGGACCGCCGCGTTCACGGGGACCCTGGTCGGGTTCCTGCTCCTCCTGAGCGCGAGGGGGCTGCGACGCGGCAGTCGCCTCGGGCGGCTCAGCGCGCTCGCGTTCCTCCCGTTCGCGGCGCTGCTAGGGCTGCTCCAGTCGAACCCGCTCTCGGTGCCGCAGATCGTGCTGGCGCTAGTGACGCTGTTCGCGGTCGTCCGCAACCGGCGGGCGTTCGACCGGCCCAGTAGACTGACCGGCACGCAGCAGGCGACGGCCGTGGCGGTCGTCGGCTCGCAGCTGTACGCCACGCTCGGCGCGTGGGTGCTCAGAGAGCAGTTCAGCGGCGTCGAGACGCCCGTCGAGGCGTTCTACTTCGCGCTCGTGACCGCGAGCACCGTCGGCTACGGCGACGTGACGCCGGCGACGGACGTCGCCCGGCTGTTCGCCACGAGCGCCATCGTCATCGGGACGGCGAGCTTCGCGGCCGCCGCCGGTTCGCTGCTCGTCCCCGCCATCGAGGCGCGGTTCGCGACCTCCCTCGGAACCATGACCGACAGAAACCTCTCGCTGCTCGAAGACCACGTCGTCGTGGCCGGCTACGGCGACATGACCGAACCGATCATCGAAGAACTGGCGGACTCGGAGACGGAGTTCGCCGTCGTCGTCGAGGAACCCGACGACGCGGCCGCGCTCCGCGAGCGGGACTACCTCGTCTACGTCGGCGATCCGAGCGACGAGGACCCGCTTCTGGCCGTCGGCGTCGAGCGCGCCCGCGCGGTCGTCGCGGCGACGGACGACGACGCGGCGGACGCGCTCGCCGTCCTCACCGCGCGCGAACTGAACCCCGGCGTCCGCATCGTCGCCGGCGCGTCCGACCGCGAGAACGTGAAGAAACTCAAGCGCGCCGGGGCCGACACGGTCATCAGCCCGGCGGTGCTCGGCGGCCACCTGCTGGTTCGGAGCGCGCTCGGCACCGGCGGGATGGAGGCGCTCGCCGAGCGCCTCCTCGACGCGACCGACGTCCGCGACCTGTGAACGCGCACCGGCGGCGACGGCCGACCTCGCCGCCTCAGTCGTCGCGGGGCGGATCGGTGGGCGTCGCCCCGAGGGGCGTATCGAGGTACGCGTCGACGTTCAGGACCGCCTCGACGGCGATGGCCATCGCCGTCGAGAGCGACGGGCTCGCCCCGAGGCTCGTCGCGGTCTCGTGGTCGATCCAGCGCTCGCGGTCGGCGTCGTACGTCGTCGACTCGACGACCTCGACAACGTAGCCGACGTCGGCGGCGTCGTAACCGCCGGCGTACGGCACGACGCCTACCTCGACCCGCCCGGTGTGGTGCATCAGACGGAACTCCCGCGTTCCCGGGACACCTCCACGAAGAATCAACACCTCCCAGCGGAACGCCGTCATCTTGCGCCCACTTGGCGCCTGAATCTTTCAACACCTCCGATGCTTGCGTCAGTTCACCGGCGAAACAGTGTGCAACCCTCATCCGCGCGTGACTGTTTCACTCAGTGACGGTGGTTTCGGTCGAGAATCGCCACGTCGCAGCCGAGGTCCCGGACCCGCTCGAACGTCGGACGCGACACGAACCGGGAGGCCGCGCTCCGGTCCTGGCTCGCGCCGATGATCACGAGATCGTAGGCCTCGGCGTTCGCCTCGAGGAACGTCTCGATGGACGACCGCGCGACGCGCGTCTCGACGGCCGCGTCGACCGTCTCGACGGCGTCCGCGAGCATCGCCTCGGCGCGGCGGCGATCGCCCTCGCGGTCGATGCAGTGACAGACCGACACCCGACCGGTTCGGCCGGCGAGCCGCGTGGCGAAGTCGATCATCTCGTGGGCGACGTCGCCCGTCCTCCGAACGGGGACGAGCACCCGCTTCCACGTCGTCCCGCCAAGCGGCCGGTGGACGAGCACGTCGACGTCGCCGCGGAACAGCCGCCGGACGAACGGGGAGAGGCGGCCGCGTTCGGTCTCGTAGGGCGCGGCGATGAGATCGCAGTTGGTCTCGTGGGCGACGTCGAGGACCGTCGAGGCGGGGTTCGGACCCGCCTCCGCGACGGCGACCTGGCACGGGACGCCGACCTTCGTCCGGACGCGCGCCGCCCGCGCTTCGAGGTCCGTGGCGGCCGCCGCCGCGGCCCGACGCTGGACATCGTCCTCCCCCTCGACGTCGGGATCGTGGTCGTCCGCGGCCGTCCCCACCCCGGAGCCCGGCTCGATGGTGCCGTCGGTCGTGGTCACCCCCAGTTCCGGATCGGTCTCCGCGTCCTCGAGGTCGGCGTCGGTGACGAGGTCGAGCAGGACCACCTTCCCGGCCTCGTGGGCGGCGGCGAGGCGCGCGCCCAGCATGGCGGTCGCCTCGCTCCCCCCGTCGTCGGTGCGTATCGGGACGAGCACGTGGTCGTCGCCCCTCGTGGAGCGGTAGAGGTAGCGCGATCGGGCGCTGTAGACGTGTCGCCGCCAGAGGACGAACGCGACGGCGATGAGGCTGCTCGACGCCAGGATGCTGACCACGTACGCGAGCCGCCCGTCGAAGAGGAAGCGTCCGCTCGCCGACTGCGGGACGTCGGCGATGAGGATCAACAGCGCGCTCGAGAACGCCGAGGGCTCCTCCACGTCGAACAGCCACGTGACCGCGCCGGTGAGAAAGACCGCGAGCGCGGCGCTACCCGCGTGGACGTTCGTCGGATCAGCCGGGTACGCGAACGTCCCGGCGACGAACGCCGCCCACCCGCAGACGGCACCCGCGGTCAGTCCCGCGACGAACCGCACCGGCGAGGAGTACTTGCCCCGCGGGTCGGCGAAGAGGGTGTAGGTCCCGGCCGCGAGCGGCGGGAACAGCAGGAACGAGAACGCCGGGAAGGCGTTCGAGATCGTCGTGACGACCGCGATGAGCAGGGGGACGAGCACCAGCACCGAGAGGTGGAGGAGATTGCGCGTCGACTCGAGCCAGACGCGGAACTCGTGGAGTTCGCGCCGCTCGGCGCGTCGGAGCCGCCCGAGGAGTCGGTAGACGCGTTCCCCCTTCACGGTCAGTATCTCGCACGGGGGGCGGTATTGGGCGTTTCGCCTAGAGCTCCGTCGCCGCGGTCAGCGCGATGTGGATGGCGCGCTCGACGTTGTTCCGGGCCCTCTCGGGGAGTTCGTCGTCCTCGGTCTCGCCCTTCTGGGTGCCTTCGACGAGGTTGCCGTCGACGGTGCAGATGGCCCCGGCACGCAGGCCCTTGCGGCGGGCGAGCGTGAACACGGCCGCGGCCTCCATCTCGACCGCCAGCAGCCCCGCGTCCTCCCAGTCGCTGACGTACGCGTCGTCCTCGGCGTAGTACGCGTCGTCGGAGGCGATCGGACCGACGTGGACCCGACTCGCGGCCCCGTCGTCCGCGGACGCGCGCTCGCCCTCGGTCTCGGCGCTCTCGACGAGCGCGGTCAGCACGTCGTAGTCGGGGACCGCGGGGTACTCGACGGACTCGTAGCGCCTCGTGGTCCCCTCGTTCTTCGCCGCGCCGGTGGCGACGACCATGTCGCCGATCTCGATCCCCCGCTGGAGCGCCCCCGTCGTGCCGACGCGGACGAACGTCTCGACGCCGACGTTCGACAGCTCCTCGACGGCGATGGCGGCGGAGGGACAGCCGATGCCCGTAGAGCAGAGCGTGAGCTCTCGCCCCTCGAACTCGGCGTTGACGACCCGGTACTCGCGGTTCTCGGCGACGACCTCGCTCCGCGCGCACTGCGCCGCGATGCGATCGACCCGGCCGGGGTCCCCCGGGATGAGCGCGATGTCGGTCACGTCGCCCGATTCGACCAGGAGGTGGGGCTGCTTGGCCATACCTCCGCCTCCGCCGCCGGGGGTAAAAGTGAGTCGGGATCCGGGTCCGGATCGCCCCCGTCAGGTCAACAGGAGGAGGCCGACCGGGAAGAGGACGACCAGCGCGACGACGTAGACGGCGACCGAGATCGCCCAGTCGCCGCGGACGCGGCCGGCGTCGCCGTCGTCACCTCCATCGAAGCGGGGATGGGCGACGTGGGCGAAGAGCGCGTAGAGGAGGAGGGCGACGGCGAGCGCCGCCGCGACGGCCGGGACGAGCGCCACGCCGAGGACGGAGGGCTCCGTCGGAAGCGCCGCGTCGCCGGCGAGGAAGGCGAGCGCGAACAGCACCCCGGCGAGGATTCCGCCCGTGTAGTGCGCGGAGAGCGCCTCCGTCTCCGTGAGCTCGTCGCGGTCGCGGCCGTAGAGGACCGACGCGGCGGCGAACGCGGGCGTCAGGCCCTCCGGAAGCCGGCGCGTCACCGGGGCCAGCGCCAGCGCCGCGCCGAACCCCGCGAGCATCGCGACGGCGACGACGAGCAGGGGCGACGGCCCGGCCTGTAGTAACGTCATGGCGGAAACCGGGGACGGGGCGGGCATAATCGTGCTGATACTGTCGGACGTACCGTCGCGACGCTACTCGCCACCCCGGGGTGGCGAGATTCTTGAAGAGCGTACGTCCGACAGTATGACTCGTCGCCGTCTCGTCGAGTCCCGTCCGATCAGGCCGGCCCGCAGCGGTCCGCCACGTCCGCCGGATCGAACGGCGGGCGCGTCCCGGGCGCGCCCGCGACGAGCGCGCCGAAGGCGTTCGCGACCGCGAGCGCCCGCTCGTAACCGTCGCCGTCGAGGATCGCCGCGAGGAACCCGGCGGCGAAGGCGTCGCCCGCGCCCGTCGAGTCCACCGCCTCGACGTCGTAACCGGGGTGGTCGATCCGGCCCGCCGGCGTCTCCGCGGTCGCGCCGCCCGCGCCGCGTTTCGTGACGACGACCCGGCCCGGCGGGACCCGCTCCCGGATCGCCTCGGCCTCGCGCTCGTTCAGGAAGACGACGTCGGCGAGCGCGAGCACCTCGTCGTCGGCCCGTCCGGCGAGGCGTCGGCCGGGGTCGAAGCTCACCCCAAGTCCCATCTCGCGGGCGCGCACGGCGAGCGCCGCCGCCGTCGCGGGGTCCTGTCCCGTCAGGTGGAGGTGCTCCGCCCGCTCGAAGTAGTCCGGAGGGACCGTCCCGGTCGAGAACGCCTCGTTCACGCCCTCGGTGCCGAGGACGCAGGTCTCGCCGTCGGGCGTGACGACGAGGTACTTCACGGCGGTCATCCCGCCCTCGACGACCCGGACGCCCCTCGCGTCGACGCCCGCCTCGCGGAGTTCGCGGCGGGCGTTCCGTCCGTCGCGGTCGTCCGCGACCGCGCCGACGAGACCCGAGGTCACGCCGAGGCGGGAGAGCGCGACGGCGACGTTGGCGGCGCTCCCGCCGCCGCCCTCGCGGCGATCGCCGATCCGGGCTTCGGCGTCCGGCGCGGGCAGGGCGTCGACGAAGAGGGTCACGTCCCAGTTCACGTGCCCGGCGCAGACGACGCGCATACCGGGAGGGGAGGAGCGGCGGGGCAAAACCCTGCCGGCCCGGATCAGGGCCCGAGGAGCGCGGCGGAGGCGGGAGAAGCGGCGTATGCGGCGGACGCGACGGGCGTGACGGGATCGGCCATCGCGAAGAGGACGAGGTTGTGCGCGCCGGGGCCGAGGCCGACCGCGGTGACGCCCGCGAGCAGGAGGTACCCCCAGGTCGGGTCCTCCTCGACGTAGTCCGCGAGCACGGCGACGACGAACGCCCCGAGCAGGACCTTCACGAGGACGAACAGCCAGACCGAGCCGACGTACGGTTCGGTCGGCAGGGCCGCGCCGATTCCGATGATGACCTGCGAGAGCGGCGTCTGCTCGCCGAACCCGAGCACGTCGATGCCGACGGCCGTCGAGACGCCGTCGAGCGCGTGCGCGAAGACGCCGAGGAAGCCGGCCGTCGCGGTCGTCCGCACCGCGCCGGGGCGAACCTCGCCGAGCCCGACCCAGGTGAGGCCGGCGACGACGGCCGCGACGACGAGCCCGACGGTCGGCCAGAGGAGTTCCGTGGGCGGGTTCGCGAACGCGACGACGAGCGCGAGCGCGAGGACGGCGCTCATGGCCCCGAGGCCGGCGACGAGGAGCGCCGCGGTGCCGAACCCGGGGTCGGGGTTCGTCAGTGACGCGAGCGCCCAGACGTAGGCCATGACGGCGAACGTCGTCAGGTAGACCGTCGGGGAGCTGAACAGCGGCGCGATCACGTCGGGGAGCACCCCTACCTGGTACAGCGCGTAGAGGCCCGCCCCGGTGACCATCCACGGCGCGAAGGCGACGACCGTGACCTCCGTGACCGTCGGTCGGGCGAGCGCGAGCGAGGCGAGCGCGAGCGCGAGCGCACCCGCGACGAGCAGCAGGTACGGGAGCGCCGGGACGGTGAATCCCTCCGGCAGGAGCATGTCAGGGAGACGAGCGCGAACCCTCGAAAGTCTTTACACCTGATCCGATGGTCGACCCGGTACGGTCTAGATAAGCGACAGCCGTCCGATCAGCCACGCTCCTGGCGGACTGGAAGGGCGAGCACGCTCCGGGACGGCGGCCGACGCAAGCACCGCGCGAGCGCCAAGCGAGCGCGGCGCACAGCGAGGCCCACGACCGGAGCGTGCGAGGGCTTCCTGGAGCAGACCGCCAACCGCTCCTCCCCACCGACACCTCGTAACTAAACAGTGCCGGCGACACGTACGCCCGGAGCCGGGGGCCGAACTCAGCCAGAATCGAAATCATTACTATCTCTGATACGTTCATTTGTGTGATAATAGGGGTGGGTGGGGCCGAACCGACCCAAACGCCTCTGGAGACTGGGACCGCTGTGCCGCCGGGGATACGTCCTGTCGCCGACGGAGGAAGCCCACGACTCACGTCGTGGGAAGACCATCACAATCCGCTTTTGTATCGTCGGTCGCAGGGAGGGGGTATGGACCGCGAGGAGTTCGCCGCACGCATCGACCACACAGTCCTCGGGCCGGAGACGACGCTCGCGGACGCACAGCGCGTCGTCCGCGAGGCGGAGGAGTGGGGGATGAACGCCTGCATCCCGCCGTGCTACGTCGCCGAGGTGAACGCCGACGTCACGGTCGCCACCGTGGTCGGCTTCCCGCACGGCCAGCAAGCCGAGAGCGCGAAGCGGGACGAGGCCGAGACCGCCTGGCGGGACGGCGCGGACGAACTCGACGTCGTGATCAACGTCGGGCGACTGCGGGCAGGCGACGACGGGGCGGTCCGCGACGAGATCGCCGAGGTGGTGGCCGCGACGCCCCTTCCCGTGAAGGCGATCCTCGAGACGGCGCTGCTCACTGACGACGAGAAGCGCCGCGCCTGCGAGGCGGCCCGCGACGCCGACGCCGCGATGGTGAAGACCTCGACGGGCTTCGCCGACGGCGGCGCGACCGTCGGGGACGTCGAACTCATGAGCGAGTACCTCCCGGTCAAGGCGAGCGGCGGGGTCGGGAGCTACGAGGAGGCGGCGGCGATGATCGAGGCGGGCGCGTCGCGCATCGGCGCGTCGAGCGGCGTCGAGATCGTCGAGGGGTATCCCGGAGAGGAGTAGCGAAGCGGAGGGGGATACATAAGAGTGACGGACGGATCGCGAATAGATTAAGCCGCTCGGACGTATATCGGCGATCGTGATCGACCACGCGATCGTCGCGGCCCGTACCGACGGCCGAGCGCGAGCCGGAGTCAGTCAGTAGTTCTCGACACTCTACCCATGCAACGGACAGAATCACCGACACCAGTCTCGCGGTCCGAACCGAACCGGAGCGTCGCCGCCGACCGAGCCACCGACGGTCAGGAGGGAGCGACGTCGTGAGCGAGGAGGAACTGGCGAAGGACCTCGGGCTGCTCTCCGCGCTCACCATCGGCATCGGGACGATGATCGGCGCGGGTATCTTCGTCCTGCCCGGCGAGGCCGCGCGGGAGGCCGGCCCCGTCGTCGTCGTCTCGTTTCTCGTCGGCGGCCTCATCGCGATGGTGAACGCCCTCTCGGTGAGCGAACTCGGCACGGCGATGCCGAAGGCGGGCGGCGGCTACTACTACGTCAACCGCGCGCTCGGCCCCGTCTTCGGCTCCATCGCCGGGATGGGCGACTGGATGGGGCTGGCGTTCGCGAGCGCCTTCTACTGCATCGGCTTCGGGCAGTACCTCACCACGCTCGCGCCGATGCCGACGGTCCTGTTCCTCAACGACATCCAGGTCGGGGCGCTGATCGCGGGGGCCTTCTTCGTCGGTGTCAACTACATCGGCGCGAAGGAGACCGGCGGCATCCAGACGGTCATCGTCCTCGTCCTGCTCACGATCCTCGGGTTGTTCGCCGTCGCGGGGTGGCTCTCGTTCGACTACGGGACGCTCGCCGGCGACGGCGGGCTCGCCCCGTTCGGCACGGGCGAGGTGCTGCCGGCGACGGCGCTGGTCTTCGTCTCCTTCCTCGGCTACGCGAAGATCGCGACCGTCGCCGAGGAACTGAAGGACCCGGGGCGGAACCTCCCCATTGCCATCATCGGCAGCGTCGCCATCGTCACGGTCGTCTACGGCGTGCTGGTGACGGTGATGCTCGGCGTCGTTCCGTGGTCCGAACTCGACCTCGCGGCACCGGTCGCCGACGCCGCGTCGACGGCGTTCCCCGCGTCGGTGACGCTCCCCGCCGTCGGCACCGTCGACGGCGTCGCCGCGAGCGCCGCGGTCCTGATGACCGTCGGCGCGCTGCTCGCGACCGCCTCCAGCGCGAACGCCTCGATCCTCTCGTCGGCGCGCATCAACTTCGCGATGGGCCGCGACAAGATCGTCACCAACTGGCTCAACGAGATCCACCCGCGGTTCACCACGCCCTACCGCTCGATCCTCCTCACCGGAGTGCTCATCGTCGTCTTCATCGCGGCGCTCGGGCGCGACATCGGCGTGCTTGCGAAGGCGGCGAGCGTGCTCCACCTCATCGTCTACGCGCTGATGAACGTCGCGCTCGTCGTCTTCCGGGAGTCCGAGGCGGTCGACTACGACCCCGACTTCCGGGTGCCGCTGTACCCCGCGACGCCGATACTCGGCGCGCTGCTGTCGCTGGGTCTCGTCGCGTTCATGGATCTGATCGAGATCGCGCTCGCGGGCGCGTTCGTGGTCGTCGCCGTCGCGTGGTACTTCCTCTACGCGCGCCGGTACGCCGAACGCCAGGGGCTACTCGGCCGGTACGTCCTCGACCGGGCCGAGTCGATGCCCGACAGCGCGGTGACCGCGGCGACCACCGTCAAGCCGGACGGCGGGGAGTACCGCGTGATGGTACCGCTCTCGAACCCCCGGACCGAGCGGGACCTCATCGAACTCGCGAGCGTGATGGCCGCCGCCCGGGGCGGGACCGTCGACGCCGTCCACGTCGTGACGGTCCCCGACCAGATCCCCCTCTCCGCCGGGGCGGAGCACGTAGAGCAGATCGACGCCGAGTCCGATCGCCTCCTCGAGGCCGCCCGCGACGACGCGGAGACGTTCGACGTCCCCGTCGAGACCCACACCATCGTCTCCCACCGGAGCATCGAGGAGGTGTTCGACGCGGCCGAGGAGCACCGCGCCGACCTCGTCGTGATGGGCTGGGGCGGGTCCCCGTTCTGGTCCGCCGGGCGCGTCAGGGGGACGCTCGACGACCTCACGGGCGATCTGCCCTGCGACTTCCTCGTGCTGAAGGACGAGGGGTTCGACCCGTCCGACGTGCTCGTCCCGACCGCCGGGGGCAGGGACTCCGACCTCAGCGCCGAGGTGGCGCGCGTGCTCCTCGACCGGGGGTCGAACGTCTCGCTGCTCTACGTCGTCGACGGCGAGGACGAGCGCGAGGCGGGCGAGGCGTTCCTCCGCGAGTGGGCGGCGGAGCGCGACCTCGACGACGCGACGGTGCTCGTCGACGACTCCGGCGACGTCGAGGGCGCGATCGGCCGCCACTCCCGCGGCGCGACGATGGTCGTCATCGGCGCGACCGAGCGCGGCCTGCTCTCGCGCCTGCTCACCGGCTCGCTCGTCTACGACATCGTGAACGAGGTGGAGTGCTCGGTGCTGCTCGCGGAGCGCCCGGACGACCGATCGTTCCTGGCGCGGCTGTTCGGGCGCTGAACCCGCCGTTGGAGTTCGATCGCCGCCCCCGACGATCCCGACGGAGCGGCGCGTGTGACGTGCGAAAGTCGGGCGGGCGGCGCGCGAGCGGCACGCCGTCGCACGCGCAGCCCTCGGCCTTTTCCTCGCGACCGGTGTACACGAACGCATGTCACGCCCGTCGCTATCGTTCGACCGCTCCCGCGTCGCGTGGTGGCTCCTGACCGGTTCGCTGGCGGCGCTGTTGCTGTTCGCCGTGTTCAGCCTGATCGGGACGTTCGTCCTCGGGCTGTTCGTTTACTACGGGATGCGCCCCGTCTGCCGCCGGGTTCGGCGGCAGGTGGGATCGCGCGGCGGCGCGGCGGCCCTAACCCTTCTCGCCGTCGCGCTGCCGGTCGCGGTGCTGCTCGCCTACGTGGCGGCCGCCGGCCTGCGGGAACTCGGGCCGATCCTGCGGAACTACGGGACGCTGCTGGAACCGTACCTGAACGTCTCGGCGCTCGAGTCGAACCCGCTGCGGGCGATTCAGAGCTCCGCGACGCCGTCGCCCGACCGGTTGCTCGACGCGCTGGGGGCGTTCGTCGTTCCGACGCTGGCGGGGGTCACGCACCTGTTCGTCGCCGTCACGTTCGCGTTCTTCCTGCTCCGCGACGACGCCCGCATCGCGCGGTGGTTCCGCTCCGAGATCGGTGGGGACGGGACGGCGGCGTACGCCTACGCCACGGCGGTCGACCGGGACCTGGGGACCATCTACTTCAGCAACGTGCTCCTCGTCTTCCTCGTCGCGGGGCTCTCGCTCGTGGTCTACCACGGCTACAACCTCCTCGCGCCGGCGGGCCTCTCGATCCCCTTCCCAACCGTCCTCGCGCTGCTGACCGGCGCGGCCAGCCTCGTGCCCCTCGTCGTCGGGAAGGTGGTGTACGTCCCGCTCGCGGCCTACCTGGGCTGGCGAGCGATCGAAGCTGATCCGTCGTCGCTGCTCTACCCGGCGGGTCTGTTCGCGGTTGCGCTGCTCGCGCTGGACCTCATCCCGCTCACCTTCCTCCTCCCGAAGATAGCGGGGCGCAAGACCCACGTCGGCCTCGTGATGTTCGCCTACGTCGTCGGGACGATGCTGTTCGGCTGGTACGGCCTCTTTCTCGGCCCCCTGCTGGTGGTCCTCGGGATCCAGGTGGTCCGCGTCGTCCTCAGCGAGCTGATCCACGGGGAGCCGGTCACCCCCGCCGTCCGCGCGGCCGACGCGATGGGTTCCGAACCGAAGGGGGCCGCCGGGGAGTCGGACTAGGAGGTGTCGGCGAAGCGTCGGCCTTTTGCTCGCGCGCGCCCCAGCACGGAACGGAGACAAGACATGGCCCGCTACCACATCGAGACCTACGGCTGCACCGCCAACCGGGGCGAGAGCCGCGTCATCGAGCAGGCGCTCAGGGACGGCGGGCACCACCGGGCCGAGGGCGTCGGGGAGGCGGACGTGGCGATCCTCAACACCTGCACCGTAGTCGAGAAGACCGAGCGCAACATGCTCAGGCGGGCCGAGGAACTGGAGCGAGAGACGGCGGACCTCATCGTCACCGGGTGCATGGCGCTCGCGCAGGGCGAGGAGTTCCGCGAGGCGGGCATCGACGCGCGGGTCCTCCACTGGGACGACGTGCCCGGGGCCGTCCTCAACGGCGAGTGCCCGACGCCGACGCCCGACTCGGAGCCCGTACTCGACGGCGTCGTCGGCATCCTGCCCATCGCGCGGGGCTGCATGAGCGACTGCTCGTACTGCATCACAAAGCGGGCGACCGGGCGGATCGACTCGCCGCCGATCGAGGAGAACGTGGCGAAGGCCCGCGCGCTCGTCCACGCCGGGGCGAGGGAGATCCGGGTCACGGGCCAGGACACCGGCGTCTACGGCTGGGACGCGGGCGAGCGGACGCTCCACGAACTCCTCGATCGTATCTGCGACATCGACGGCGACTTCCGCGTGCGCGTCGGGATGGCGAACCCGAAGGGCGTCCACGGCATCCGCGAGGAACTCGCCCGCGTGTTCGCCGAGAACGAGAAGCTCTACAACTTCCTGCACGTCCCCGTCCAGTCCGGGTCGAACGACGTGCTCGGGGACATGCGCCGCCAGCACCAGGTGCGCGAGTTCGTGGAGGTCGTGGAGACGTTCGACGCCCGCCTCGACCACTGGACGCTGTCGACGGACTTCATCGTCGGCTTCCCGACCGAGACCGACGAGGACCACAGAAAGAGCCTCGAACTGTTCGAGCGGGTGCGCCCGGAGAAGGTGAACGTCACGCGCTTCTCGAAGCGCCCCGGCACGGACGCGGCGAAGATGAAGGGCCTCGGCGGGACGCTCAAGAAGGAGCGTTCGAAGGAGATGGTCGACCTGAAGATGCGCCTCGTCGGCGAGGCCTACGAGGAGATGGTCGGGGAGACCCGCGAGGTGCTCGTCGTCGAACCCGGGACGGGCGACTCGGTGAAGTGCTACGACGAGGCCTACCGGCAGGTGATCGTCACGGACGCCGAGGAGCACGGTATCGAGCCCGGGGAGTTCCACGAGGTCGAGATCACGAGCGCGGAGACGGTCTACTGCTTCGGCGAACCGATCTGACGCTCGCGCGGGACGCGGTCCGTCGAGAGCAGCGAGCTCTCACGCGAGCGCGGAGTCGAGTATCGACCCCGGGAGGTGCTCGCGGACGAGCGGGATCGCCGCCCGGGGGTCCGTGAGGTCGGTCGGGGGGAGGGTTCGAACCCCGATACCGACCATCCGCTCGAGGACGGCGGGATTGGTCCGCTCGGCCGCCGTCGCGCCCTCGAACTCGTTGAGGACGACGGCTCGTACTTCGACGTCACGACGTTCGAGCGCCTCGACCGTGAGCGCGGTGTGGTTGAGCGTCCCCAGTCCGGATCGGGCGACCACGACCGCCGGGAGGCGGAGGTCGGCGACGAGGTCGACGACCTCGCGGTCGGCCGTCAACGGCACGCGCAACCCGCCGATCCCCTCGACGACGCCGACCTCGGCGTCCGCGAGCGCGCGCTCGCAGCCGTCCCTGACGGCCGCGTACGACAGCGTCCTCCCCTCGCGCTCGGCCGCGACGGCGGGGGCGAGCGGCGGGCCGAACCGTTCGACGCAGGTCGCCGCCGCGTCGGTGCCGCAGGCGTCGGCGACGAACCCCGCGTCGTCGTCGGGGGGACAGCCCGTCTGGGCCGGCTTGATCGCGCGGGCGTCGACGCCCGTTTCGCGGAGCCAGCCGACCAGGCCGGCCGTGACGACCGTCTTCCCGACGCCGGTGTCGGTCCCGACGACCGCGAGACCGCGGGGACTCACAGCAGCCCCTCGGCGCGTCCCGCCGCCTCGAACGCGGCGAGACAGCGGTCGATCTCCCCGTCGGTGTGCGTCGCCGTCGGCGCGACGCGAACGCGACTGGTCCCGTCGGGGACGGTCGGAGGGCGGATCGCCGGGGCGACGATACCGCGTTCGCGGAGGCGCTCGCCCAGCGACAGCGCCGCCGCGGGCTCGCCGACGACGAGGGGGAGGATCTGCGTCTCCCCGCGAACGTCGTACCCCATCGACGTCAACCCCTCGCGGAGGCGCTCGACGTTCCGCCAGAGCCGGTCGCGGCGGTCCGACGAGCGAGCGACGCGCAGCGCCTCCCGGGCCGCTCCGACGGCTGGCGGGGCCAACCCCGTCGAGAAGACGAACGGACGCGCCGCGTTCAGCAGGTGTTCGACCAGGGGCTCGCTTCCGGCGACGTAGCCGCCCTGACTGGCGAGCGCCTTCGAGAGCGTTCCCATCTGGACCTGCACGCGATCGGCGAGCCCCTCCCGCTGGACGATTCCGCCGCCGTCCCCGTACAGCCCCGTCGCGTGCGCCTCGTCGACCATCACCCACGCGCCGTGGCGTTCCGCGACGTCGCAGACGTCCGGCAGGGGTGCGACGTCTCCGTCCATGCTGAACACGGAGTCGGTGACGATCAGCCACCGCTCGCCGTCGGCTCCCTCCCGCTCCCGACGGGCGAGCGCGTCGGCGAGCGCATCCGCGTCGCAGTGGTCGTAGACGACCGTCTCCGCCCCCGAGAGCCGACAGCCGTCGACGATACTCGCGTGGTTGGCTTCGTCCGAGAAGACGACGTCCGCTCCGAGCGCCGCGATAGTCCCGACGTTCGTCGCGTAACCCGAGGAGAAGACGAGCGCGCGCTCGGCGTCTTTCGCGGCCGCGAGATCCCGTTCCAGCGCGCGGTGGCAGCCCGTGTCTCCCGTGAGAAGTCGGCTCGCGCCCGCGCCGGTGCCGACCGCCTCCGCCGCCGCCGTCGCGGCGCGCCGGACGCGCTCGTCCGCGGCCAACCCGAGGTAGTCGTTCGCGGCAAATATCAGCCGCTTCTCCTCGTACTCCGGTGGGGACCCCCCGGGATCGGGAGCCGTCCGCGAGCGCGGGCCGACCCGGTCGACGGGCGTGAGGTCCCGTCGAAGGTCGCGGGCCTCGCGCTCGGCGAGGCGGGCGGCCGGGTCGAAGCCGTGGGCCGCCCCGTCCGTCGGTCGCTCCTCGTCGGCCGCATCCGGCCGGGGGTCGGTCGCTCGATCCATCGACTTCAGAACCCCGGCATCAGCTCCGCCGGGCCGAAGACGCCGTACTCGCCCGCGCGATTCCGTCCGACCGCCGCCTTCAGGTACCCCAGCGCGGGACCGTTGACGTTCGCCGCCATGCTCGTGGCGTCGTCCAGTCGGAAGACGTTCGTCCCCCGCGCGCCGTCGAACGTCGTGCCCGTCACCCGCACGGTCGTGGTCGTGGGCTTCTCGTCGGAAGTGAGGTCGAGGACGCCGCCGACGGTGACGTCCTCGGCGTCGCAGATCCCCGCCCGCTCCAGCAGGACGTCGTCCGCGTGTGCCATGTCGTGGAACTCGAGGACGCCGTCGTGCTCGTCGACGATCGCTTCGATCTCGTCGTCGCTCATCCCGCGGACCGTCTCGACGTCGTACCCGTCGAGGTGCGCGACGTCCTCGCGGACCGTTCCCCGGTTGTCCCGGTAGCCCGATTCGAGGCCGACGCCCCACCAGATCTCGACCTCCTCGACCTCGACGAACGACTGGGCGGCCAGCGCCGCCGCGCCCGTCAGGAAGCCCGGCGTCGCGCCCGCCCCGCAGACGAACGTGACGCCGCGATCCTCGAACGCGTCGGCGCGGTCGTCGAGCATCCCGATGACCCGCGAGCGCTTGAGCACGTCGACGAGGACGCCCGAGTAGTCGGCCGCCACGAAGCGATCGGCGACCCGCGGGATGAAGTCGTGTTCGAGGTTCGGGAGCGCGATCAGCACCGCGTCGATGGCGTCGCTCTCGGCGACGACGTCGTCGATCGGCGTATCGGTCGGCACGGCCTGCCTCGAGGCCGCGACTCCCGTTCCCTCGCTCGCCTCCCCGACCGCGGACGCGCCGCCGTCGGAGGCGACGTTACCCTCCGTCGCGGCCAGCAGTTCGTCCACGTCGAGTCCGTCGTGATCGATCGCGACGCCGTCGCGGTCGCAGGCCGCGACGGGAACGAGGTCGTCCCTGTGCTTCGAGACGTCGAGCGTTCGTCGGCCGATACCTCCGGTACCGAGTACGGCGAATGTAATGTCGTTCATCGTCGCGTCGAATGTGGTCGGTCGGTGTGTCGTCGGTCGGTGTGTCGTCGGCCCGTACCCGTCGACGACCGTCGACGGGCGTCGGTGGTCGTCGTGGCCGTGGGAGCGGTACTCCGGGTCACTCGTTCGGCCCCGCGCCGCTCGCGATCTCCGCCGTCCCGTCCCCGTCGCAGTCGCCCGCAGTGCGGGCCTTGACCGCCTCCGGATCGAATCCGTTTACGGCCGTGTTCGGCGACAGCCCGGCCCGCTCGACGACGCGGATGTCGTCGCCGGGCGACTGGCCCTCGGTGGTGAGGTAGTCGCCGGTGAGGATGCCGTCCGCACCGGCCTGGAAGGGGAGATGCTGTTCGTCCTCGTCGAGGTTGACCTCGCGCCCGCCCGTGAGCCGCACCCGCGCGTGCGGGTGGAGCAGTCGGTAGACGGCGACGGTCTCGACGATCTCCTCGGTGGAGATGGCCGCCGAGTCGCCGAGCGCATCGCCCAGCGGCGTCCCGGTCACGGGGTTGAGCACGTTCACCGGCAGCGAGGAGACGCCCACCTCCTGGAGCGCGACGGCGGCCTCCACGCGGTCGGTCGGCGTCTCGCCCATCCCGAGGATGACGCCCGCACAGAGGTCCATCCCGGCGGCCTTCGCGCGTTCGAGCGTCGTTACCCGATCCTCGAAGGAGTGGGTCCCGACGACCTCCGGAAAGAAGCGCGGGGAGGTCTCGATGTTGTGGTTGTAGTGACCGACGCCCTCCGCGGCGAGGATCCGCGCCTCCTCCTCGGTGAGGAGGCCGAGGCTCGCGTCGACCGCCACGTCGGTCTCGTCGCGCACCAGGCGAACCGCTTCGAGAACCCGCTCCCACTCGTCGGGACGACGGTCCTTGCTGACGCCCTTCTCGGCGACGACGATCCCGAACCGCTGGGCACCGTCGCGCTCGGCCCGCTCGGCCGCCTCGAGGATCGCCTCGGGGTCGAGGAGGTCGTAGGTGTCGATGCCGGTGTCGAAGTGGACCGACTGCGCGCAGAACCCGCAGTCCTCCGCGCAGTTGCCCGCCTTCGCGTTCACGATACTGCAGGCGTCGACCGTGTCGTCGCCGAACCGGGCGCGGACGGCGTCGGCCGCCGCCGCGAGGTCGTCAGTCGGCTGTGCGAGCAACGCCAGGCCGTCGGTTCGGTCGAGCGACTCGCCGGCCAGCACCCGCGCGACCGCGTCGTCGATCGTCCGATTTCCCGTCTCGTAAACCACGATCGCAATGCCGGTTGACGGCGTGATAAAACCCCGGGGTTGGTGAGATTCCTACCGGACTGACGCTCGAACGAGAGGACGGGATCGCGGGTCGTCGTGAGCGAAGCGGGCTCAGGCGTCCGTCGACCCGTCGAGGTCGACACGCTCTCCGCTCTCCTCGCACTCGTCCTTCCACTCCCCGAGTTCCCTCGGGTCGAGGTGGACGAACACGTCGTCGATCGCGTCGATGTCGCGGATCGCCGTGGCGACGTCCGTCTCGATGTCGTGGGCCTCGGCGACGGTGCGGTCGCCCTCGATCTCGATGTGAAGGCTCACGTCCACCTCCGGGCCGACGTAGTGGGCCACGACGTCGTGCACCCCCTCGACCTCGGGGTGGGAGAGCGCCCGGCCGACGATCTCCGCCTGGAGTTCCTCGGACGGCGCCGCGCCCACGAGGTAGTTCACGTTGTCGCGGACGATCTCGACGCCCGCGTAGAGGACCCCGAGGGCGACGACCGCGCCCGCGAGCGGATCGAGAACCGGGGCTCCGAGGGCCGCGCCGAGAACCCCTGCGAGCGCCGCCCCCGCGGTGAGGATGTCGGCGCGGTTGTCGAGCGCCGTCGCCTCCAGCGCGGGCGAGTTGTACTCCGCCGCCACCCGGATGCAGTAGCGGTAGAGGAGGTACTTCGCGCCCGCGCCGACGGCGAGGACGCCGGCCGCGAGGGGGCCGTCGTGACCGCCCGCCCCGCCCGCGAGCACCGCCTCGATCGCCTGCCAGAGCACGACCCCGCCGGCGGCGAAGACCCCGAGCGCGACGAACAGCGAGACGAACGGCTCGATCCGCTCGTGGCCGTGCGGATGGACCTCGTCGGGCGGTTGCGTGGTGAGGTAGAGGCCGCCGACCACGATGAGGCTGTACGCCGCGTCCGCGAGGCTGTTGACCGCCTCGCTCCCGACGGCGATGCTCCCCGTCGACAGGTAGACGCCGCCCTTGGCGAGCGCGAGCAGCAGGTTGACCCCGAGGATGACGAGGCCGACGCGGCGGAGGGCGGCGACGCGGTCCATACCCCCTCGTTGGGATCCCCCGGTAAAGTCGCTTCCCGTTTATTCGTCGAATTCAGGCATTAGACGCGTCGAAAACGCCGTTCGAGCTCGATCGTCACAGGCGCACCGCGCCGGCGTCCGCGACGGTCGCCCCCTCCCGCGCCGCGAACGCCTCGTGGAGGCGGTCGTAGGTCTCGTCGATGGCCTCGACGATCACCTTCGTGTCGGCGATCACGGGCATGAAGTTGGTGTCGCCGCCCCATCGGGGGACGACGTGGGTGTGGAGGTGGTCGGTGATCGAGCCGCCGGCGGCACCGCCGAGATTCAGCCCCGCGTTGAACGCGTCCGGCCCGAGCGCGGCCTCCAGCGCGTCGAACGTCGCCTGTTTCAGCCGCGCGTGGTCGAGCAGTTCCTCGTCGTCGAGATCCCGGTAGTCGCCCGTGTGTCGATAGGGAATGACCATCGCGTGCCCGGGGTTGTAGGGGAAGTTGTTCAGGAGCACGTAGGCGTGCTCCGACCGGGCGACGATGCGGTTCCGCCGGTCGTTCGTCCCCTCGGGCAGCTCGCAGAACACGCAGCCGTCGACGTCGTCGGACCGGTCCCGCTCGACCCACTCGATACGCCAGGGGGCGACCAGTTGCTCCATACGACGGGGACGTATTCCGTCGCGTAAAGCGTACGGATTCGGCCCGTTCCGGGGACGCCAACCCTTCTTAATAATATTGGCTCAGAAACTGATGAAACGGGTTGAAACAATCCGAGCAACAATTATGAACTGTCTCGTACCCTCTCGACGCTTCGTTCGCAAATAACGTCCCCGTCCGTCGGTTTTCTCGTAAACGACCCCCAACGAAAATCGGTTTTTATACCCCCGTCAGGAGTAGGGCGGGCCGATGGCAGCAACACGCAACCAGTCGAACGACATGCTCGAGGGCTGCGCCGAGTGCGGGCGCGAGACGCCGCATTCCGTCCGCCTCGAGATACGCACCGAGAGCCAGAAGTCGGAGAACGCGCAGTTCTCGCGCGAGCCCTACCGCGTCAGCACGTGCCGGGTCTGCGGGGGGGAGACGGCCATGCGGATGAACAACGCCTGAGCTACCGCATTCTACTGCCGGTACTGTGTTCGGTGAGCCGAACGACTAGCGAGAGCGCGTCGTCACCTCGCACCCCTCCTCGGTGACGATGACCGTGTGTTCCTT
The DNA here is from genome assembly GCF_029338575.1 of Halomarina halobia. Taxonomy (GTDB): domain Archaea; phylum Halobacteriota; class Halobacteria; order Halobacteriales; family Haloarculaceae; genus Halomarina; species Halomarina halobia. The sequence continues at coordinate 109,741 of NZ_CP119992.1, read as the reverse complement.
CTGACTGACGAGCGTCCCCTCCGCCTCCTGGAGGACGGGATAGCCGTGGACGATCCCCTGCTGTTTCAGCCGTCGGAGCGCCATCTCCGCGCGGTCGACGTCGAGCCAGCGGGTGGCGAACGGCAGCGTTCGGAACTCCTCCGTGATCTGGTCGAGCGCCTGCCTGGCCTGCCGGTTGCGGATCGGCCGCTCGCGTTCGAGCGCGAAGATCTCCTCGGTCGGTCCCTCGCCGACCTTGCCGCTGCCGTCCGTGGCGAACGGTTCGAGGGCGACGACGTCGCCGACCGCCAGTTCCACCCCGGAGTCGACCGCCCGATTGGGGATGTTCGGCGGGACGTGCTGCTGCCAGTGGCCGAGGCCGTGTCCGGTGAGGTTGACGACGGGGTTGTAGCCGTACCCCTCGATGACGGACTCGATCTCCGCGCCGATGTCGCCCGTCCGGACGCCCGGTTCGACGACGTCGAGGGCCGCGTCGAGGGCCTCGGCGCTCGCCTCCACCAGGTCGTCGTGGCCCGAGAGGTCGACCGTGATCGCGGTGTCGGCCAGCCAGCCGTCGACGTGGACCCCGATGTCGAGGTTGACCATCTCCTCGCCGAACGTCGCCTCGTCGTCGATCCCGGGGGTGGCGTGGGCCGCCTCGTGGTCGATCGAGATGTTCACCGGGAAGGCGGGTTCGCCGCCCAGTTCGCGGATGCGGTCCTCGGCGTACTCGGCGATCTCGAGGTGGCTCTCGCCCACGTCGACGCGCGCGGCGGCCTCGTCGCGGGCCTGTGCGAGGATGCGCCCCGCCTCGCGGTGCTTCTCGTACTGTTCGGCCGAGAGGTCGGCGTCGCTCATACTCGAGCACTCGCGGGAGCGGGAGATAGGGCTTGTGTTGCACGAGGACCCCCGTCGCACGCGAGGCCCGCCCTCGTGAGAGCTACGGAACGATATTGAACGGTCATAGCAACGGCTTATTCCGCCGCGCGGAACGTATCGTCAAATGCCGAACACGCCGCGCGGGGAGGTGACGTCCGTTCGGGGCACGGACGGGGGGACGCCGAACGGAGCGGCGGACGTCCCGTCGTTCGCCTCCGACGTCGCCGCGCGCCACGAGCGCGTCGACGCGACCGCCTGGGACCGGATCGTCGTCGTCGGCGACGTCCACGGCTGTTACGACGAACTGCTCGACCTGCTCGACCTGCTCGACCCGGGCGAGGACGACCTGCTCGTCTTCGTCGGCGATCTCATTCGGAAGGGCCCCGACAGTCGCGCCGTCGTCGAACTCGTCCGGGACAGCCCGAACATGCGCGCCGTGCGCGGGAACAACGAACAGAAGTACGTCGACGACCGCGTGGCGTGTCCCGCGCTCGCGCCGGTCACCGAGTACATCGAGTCCCTCCCGATCGTCCTCTCGTGGGACGGCGCGGCGGTCGTCCACGGCGGCGTCGACCCGCGCCGACCGCTCTCCGAGCAGTCCGTGGATGGGTTGCTCAACGCGCGGGCGGTTCCCCCGGAGAACGGCTACGACGGCCCGTTCTGGTTCGAGACCTACCGGGGACCCCCGCGCGTGTTCTTCGGTCACACGGTCCTCGACGCGCCGGTTGTCGGCGAGTGGGCCGTCGGCCTCGACACCGGCTGCGTCTACGGCGGCGAACTCACGGCCTACGACTGCTCTGTCGACGAGACGCGGTCCGTCCGCGCGCGCGAGACGTACAGGAAGCGCGCAGATCGGAAGATACTGGATCCGGACGGGTCGGAGATCGACACTCGAGACTGACCCAGCGATGCCCGAGAACGACGGTACGACGGACGGCGCACCCGATAGCGCGGCCGACGGCGTCGCCGCCGACCGCACCGGGGTCGCGGAGCGCGCCGAACCGAACGACGCGATCGCCCCCGACGTGGACCTCTCGGAGCCGCGGTACTACCTCAACCGCGAGCTGAGCGAACTGGCGTTCCAGCGGCGCGTGCTGTTCGAGGCGCTCGACGGGCGCAACCCTCTCCTGGAGCGGGTGAAGTTCCTCGCCATCTTCACCCGGAACGTCGACGAGTTCTTCATGAAGCGCGTCGGCGGGCTGAAACAGCTGATCGCGGCGGGCGTCACGGAACGCTCCCCGGACGGTCGCACCCCCGAGGAGCAACTCGACGCGGTGCTCGAGGCGGTCCGCCCGTCGTTGAGGCGGCAGGTCGAGTGCTACCGCGAAGAGATCAGGCCGGCGCTCGCCGAGGCGGGCGTCCACGTCCTCGACTCCGACGACCTCGCGCCCGCGGAGCGGGCCGACCTGCGCGAGTACTTCGAGGCGTCGGTGCTGCCGACGCTGACCCCGCTCACGTTCGATCCAGCCCACCCCTTCCCGTTCATCTCGAACCTCTCGCTGTCGCTGGCGGTGCTGACCCGCGGCGAGGACGACGACGAGCCGCGATTCTCGCGGGTGAAGATCCCCGGCAACCGCCCGCGGCTCGTTCGGGTGGGGGAGGGAACGCGGTTCGTCCCCCTGGAGCAGGTCGTCGGGGCGAACCTCGACCTGCTCTTTCCCGACGTCGAGGTGCTCGACTACTCCGCGTTCCGCGTGACGCGCAACGCCGAGGTGCGCCGGAACGAGGAGGTCGCGGAGGGCCTGATCGAGATGATCGAGGGCGTCCTCCGCGAGCGCCGGTTCGCGACGGTGGTGCGACTGGAGGTCGAGGACGACATGCCCGAGTCGGTCCGCGAACTGCTCGTCGACCAGCTCGACCTGGACGAGCGGGAGGTGTTCGAGCGACGGGGCCCCCTCGACTTCCGCGACTTCGCGGCGCTCTGCGACCTCGACCGACCCGATCTGAAGCTCGACCCGTGGACGCCCCGGCCCCACCCCCGGCTCGCGGGCGAGGAGCGCGACGTCTTCGCCGAGATCCGCCGGGCCGACGTGCTCGCGCATCACCCGTATCACTCCTTCGAAGAGACGACCCAGCGGTTCCTGAGCGAGGCGGCCCACGACCCGGACGTCCTCGCCATCAAGGCGGCCATCTACCGCACCGCGCACGACTCGAAGGTGATCGAGAGCCTCATCGAGGCGGCCCACAACGGCAAGCAGGTCGCGGTGATGGTCGAACTGAAGGCGCGCTTCGACGAGGAGAACAACCTCCGGTGGGTCCACCGCCTCGAGGAGGAGGGCATCCACGTCGCCTACGGAACCGTCGGGTACAAGACCCACTCGAAGGTGGCGCTCGTCGTCCGCGAGGAGGCCGACGGCGTCCGCCTCTACTCGCACGTCGGCACCGGGAACTACCACTCCGAGACGGCGAAGACGTACGTCGACCTCGGGGTGCTCACCGCGGACCAGGACGTGGGGCAGGACCTCACCCGGCTGTTCAACTTCTTCACGGGTCACTCGCTGCAGAGGGAGTACCGCGAGCTGCTGGTCGCCCCCGTCAACATGCGCGAGCGGTTCGTCGATCTCGTCCGCCGGGAGGCGGCACACGGCGAGGAGGGCCGGATCGTCGCGAAGATGAACGCGCTCGAGGACCCGCGTATCGTCGAGGAACTGTACCGGGCGTCGATGGCCGGCGTGCGCATCGATCTGATCGTCCGGGGGATCTGTCGCCTCCGGCCGGGCCTCCCCGACGTGAGCGAGACGGTGACCGTCCACAGCGTCGTCGGTCGGTTCCTCGAACACTCTCGGATCTTCTACTTCGAACACGCGGACCCGCAGTACTACGTGGGCAGCGCCGACTGGATGACGCGGAACCTCGACCGACGGGTCGAGGCCGTCGCGCCCGTCGACACACGCCACCTCCAGCGCGAACTCCGGGGTATCCTCGACGTGACGCTCTCGGACAACCGTAAACGCTGGACGATGAACCCGGACGGCACCTACGCCCAGTGTCGCCCCGCCGACGGCGAGGAGGTACGAAACGCCCAGGAGAGACTGATGCGACGCGCGCGCGTGAGCGCGCGAAGGAGCGCAAGCGTACCGCCGAGACCACAGACTACGAGGGGCCGCTCGCGGATCTGCGCGAGGGGGATCGCGAGTGACGGGCGACGAGCGCGACCTCGCCGTCGCGCTGGCGGCGGATCGGCGCTTCGACCCGATTCTCGTCGAGGGGGTCGTTGCGGTCCGCGAGAGGGACGGGCGACGAACCGACGGGACGTCGCCGCGGACGGCGGTCGACCGACGCGAGCGACGCCGCACGCTAGCGGACGCCGGGACCGAGCGGTGACGAACGGGGGAGGAGCGCAGCGACTCCGCACCGCGCGTCGGCACGTCGTCCGCCGGGAGCGCCGCAACGACTTACCCGCCGCGCGACGAACCGTCCTAGCGGTACCGTCATGTTCGATCGGATTCTCATCCCCGTGGACGGAAGCGATCCCGCGAGGCGGGCGGCGGCGGCCGGCCTCGAACTCGCGAGTACGTACGACGCGGCCGTGGACGTACTGTACGCGATCGAGCCGTCCCGGATGCGGGACGGGGAGGCGGCGAGGCGCGCCCGGGAGGAGCGAGGGGCGGAGATCCTGGCGGAGGTGAGCGAGATGGCCGACGCGGCGGACGTCGCGGTCGAGACGCGCCGGAGCGAAGGGCGACCCCCCCGGGTCATCGTCGACCACGTGGACGAGCGCGGGATCGACCTCGTGGTGATGGGGCGACACGGTCGGGCCGGACTGGGCGAACGCCTGCTCGGGAGCGTCACCGAGCGGGTGCTCCGCGGCAGCGACGCGCCGGTACTCACCGTGGACGGCGGCGACGCGGACGACGCCGGTGGGTACAGGAATGTCCTCGTCCCGACGGACGGGAGCGAGATCGCCGAGCGCGCCGCGCCGTACGGTGTCGACGTCGCGCGGCGCTACGGCGCGACGCTCCACCTCCTCAACGTCGTTGACGTACAGCGGGAGGGGGGCCTGTTCAGCGCCGGGGGCGTGGACGCGGAGTTCGTCGAGCGCCTCGAAGGGCGGGGGCGGGAGCGGGTCGACCGCCTCGCGGAGCGCGTTCGGGAGACCGACGCGAGCGCGGAGCCCCGTACGGCGGTCGTTCGGGGCGCGCCCCACGCCGGCATCCGCGAGTACGTCGACGCGAACGGCGTCGACCTCGTCGTCATGAGCTCCGAGGGCGAGTCGAACCTCGCGGGGCAACTCCTCGGGAGCGTCGCCGATCGGGTCCTCCGGACCGTCGACGTGCCGGTGCTGGTCGTGCCGGTGCCCGAGTGATCGCCCAAATGACGGCTACTCGCCGGCGACGCTCGTCTGCATCCCGGCGGAGTTGAATGCGCTCCCGGCGTCGCCGTCGCGGTCCATGACGACGACGCCCGCCTCGCTTCCCGTGATCTCCTCGAACTCCTCGACGGCGAGTTCGGCCGCTGTCTCCGCGTTCCGGCCGAGTTCGAGGTGGTCCACCGCGCGACGGGCGAGCGTCACGCGGACGATGTCCTCGCCCGCGCCCGTCGCGCTCGCGCCGCCGGCGTGCGTGGCGAAGAAGCCGGACCCCACCTGCGGCACGTCGCCGACCCGCCCGGCGAGCGCCGCCCATCGCCCGCCGGTTGAGGTGCACGTCGCGAGCGTCTCGCCGTCGGTGGCGACCGCGCCCACGGTGTCGTAGTCCTCCGGGTGGGCGTCGTCGCCGGTGGCCGCGCTCCCGCCGAACTCGCCCGTGAGCCAGTCGAGTTGCCCCCGTGGGTCGTCGCGGGCGGGCGGCGACGGGTCGAGGTCAGCCCACCGCTCGCGGGTGTCCTCGCTCCGGAGGTCGACGCCCGTCTCGATCCCGAAGGCGGCCGCGAGATCGGCCGCGTGGACGCCCGAGACGCAGACGTGCGGGGTTTCCTCCAGAACGACGCGCGCGACCTCGCAGGCGCGCTCGACGCCGGGCATCGAGCAGGCCGCCCCGATCCGCCGATCGTCGGTCATGATCCCCGCGTCGGTGCGGACGACGCCGTCGGACTGGATCGCGCCGCCGACCCCCGCGTTGAACCGCGGCGAGGATTCGAGCGCGCGGACGGTCGCGACGACCGCGCCCACCGACGTCGCCGCCGCCGCCCCCGCCGCCGTCGCCTCGTCGAGCGTCGCCTGCCGCCGCTCCGGTTCCTCGACGGCCCCGCCGGCCCCACCGTGCGCGATGACGTGCATGGGCGGAGGTGTGGCACGGGCCGGGAATAGTGCTTCCGTACCGTCGGCTGTAACCGTTTCAGGGGTCCCGGTGATCCGGGGCACCGAGTCGTCCGGCCGTACGACCGATGGCGGCCGTCGAGGGAGCCGCGACGGGGTTCGTACGGCGTTCGAGACGGAACTGTACGCGAATCGAACGTTCACTCAGGGAGGACCTCCACTGAAATTGTCGGTAAATTATATCCCGTCGTGCTCGAACCTCTAAAACTGTTGTATGGTAGCAATCGACATCGAAACGGAGGAGGGTCGGCGCGAGGCGCTCCGTCGGATGCTCACGATACGGGCGTTCGACAGCGCGGCCTCCGACCTCTTCGCCGACGGGGAGATACCGGGGTTCGTCCACCTCTACATCGGGGAGGAGGCGGTGGCGACGGGCGCGTGCGCCGCCCTCGAGGAACGGGATTACATCACCAGCACGCACCGCGGGCACGGTCACTGCATCGCGAAGGGCCTCGACCCGACGCTCATGATGGCCGAGCTGTACGGCAGGCGCGACGGCTACTGCAACGGCAAGGGCGGGTCGATGCACATCGCCGACGTGGACGCCGGGATGCTCGGCGCGAACGGCATCGTCGGCGCGGGACCGCCGCTCGCGACGGGCGCGGCGCTCACCGCCCAGCTGAAGGGTGAGGACCGCACCGCGCTCGCGTTCTTCGGCGACGGCGCGGTGGCGCAGGGACAGGTCCACGAGGCGGTCAACCTCGCCGCGACGTGGGACCTCCCCGCCGTCTTCCTCGTCGAGAACAACCAGTTCGGCGAGGGGACGCCGGTCGACGAACAGCACAACGTACAGGCGCTCTCCGAGACCGCGGAGGCGTACGACATACCGGGGTTCAGCGTCGACGGGATGGACGTCACGGCGGTGTACGAGGCCGTCGGCGAGGCGCGCCAGCGGGCGGCGAGCGGGAGCGGGCCGACGTTCATCGAGGCCGAGACGTACCGCTTCCGCGGGCACTTCGAGGGCGACCAGCAGCCCTACCGCGACGAGGAGGACGTGGCCGTCTGGCGCGACCGCGACCCCATCGAGTCGTTCAAGGAGCGCCTCCTCGAGTACGGCGAACTGACCGACGAGGAGTTCGACTCGATGCGCGCGGCGGCGGACGAGGAGATCGAGGAGGCGGTCGCGTACGCGCGCGACGCCGAGAACCCCACGCCCGAGGAGGCCTACGACGACATGTTCGCGACGACGGTCCCGGAGATCGAACAGTTCGCGGCTCGAATGCGCGCCGACGGGGGCGCGGAGCGATAGACCATGAGTACCGAGACAGGCACCAGCTACGACGTAGACCAGACCCGCACGATGACCATGCGCGAGGCGATCCGCGAGGCGCTTCGCGAGGAACTCGCCCGCGACGAGGACGTCTTCCTCATGGGCGAGGACGTGGGACGCTTCGGGGGCGTCCTCGAGGTGACCGCCGGCCTCTTCGACGAGTTCGGCGGGGACCGCGTCCGCGACACGCCGATCAGCGAGGCGGGCTTCATGGGCGCGGGCATCGGGGCGGCGGCGACGGGGACCCGGCCGGTCGTCGAGATCATGTTCAGCGACTTCCTCGGCGTCTGCTCCGAGCAGGTGATGAACCAGATGGCGAAGATGCGCTACATGTTCGGCGGCAAGACGGAGATGCCGATCACCGTCCGCACGACCGAGGGCGGCGGGATGGGGGCCGCGAGCCAGCACTCCGGCACCGTCCACACGTGGTTCGCGCACTTCCCCGGCCTGCTCGCGGTGACGCCCGGTACCCCGGCGGCCGCGAAGGGGCTGCTCAAGAGCGCCATCCGCTCCGACGACCCCGTGTTCTTCTTCGAGAACAAGATGATCTACGAGCAGGAGGGCGAGGTCCCGGTCGACGAGGACTTCACGGTCCCGATCGGGGAGGCCCACGTCGAGCGCGAGGGCGAGGACGTCACCGTCGTCGCCAGCCAGCGCCTCGTCGGCGAGTCGCTCGACGTGGCCGAGGACCTGGCAGGCGACGTGAGCGTCGAGGTCATCGACGTGCGCTCGCTCTACCCGCTCGACACGGACACGCTCGTCGAGAGCCTGGAGAAGACCGGGCGGATGGTGGTCGCCGACGAGAGCCCGCTCTCCTACGGCGTCCACGGGGAGGTGATGGCGCGGATGATGGAGAGCGCGTTCTTCAGCCTCGACGCACCCATCCAGCGCGTCGGCGTTCCGGACACCCACATCCCGTTCAGCCCCGCGCTGGAGGGGGAGGTCCTGCCGAGCGCCGACGACGTCAGAACGGCGGTCGAGCGCATCGCCTAGCGTGGCGACCGTCGGCCTGGTCGTGAACCCGTCGGCGGGCCGCGACATACGGCGGCTCACCGGCGGGGCCAGCGTCAGCGACCGCTACGCGAAGCTCCAGACCGCCAGGTGCGTCCTCGCGGGCGCGACGACGGTCGACCCCCCGCCGGACGTACTCGTGATGCCCGACAAGGCGAACATCGGCCAGCAGCTGGTCGAAGACGCAGAGGACGTCGACGCCGCGCTCCTCGACCAGTCGGTCACCGGATCGGGCGAGGACACCCGAAGAGCGGCCGCCGCGCTCGCAGAGCGCGCCGAGTGCGTCGTCGTCCTCGGCGGCGACGGGACCAACCGCGACGTGGCGACCGGGATCGGCGACGTCCCGGTGGCGAGCATCTCGACGGGGACGAACAACGTCGTCCCGACGGCCATCGACGGCACCCCCGCGGGGGCGGCCGCCGCCCTCGTCGCCGCGGGGCTCGTACCCGCCCGCGACGCGACGGTGCGCCACGGCACGGTCGTCGCCGCGGTCGACGACAACGGCGGACACCGCCGGTTCGAGGGGCTCGCCGCGCTGTCGGTGCTCGACCGTCCGTTCGTCGGCACGCGGGCCGTCCTCGATCCGGGCGACTTCCTCGGAGGCGTCGTCTCCCGCGCCTCGCCCGGCGACGTGGGACTCTCCGGGATCGCCGGGACGCTCGGCGCGGTCGCGCCCGACGACCCCGGCGGCGTCGGCCTCAGGTTCGGCCGCCCCGAGGGCGCTCCCCGGACCGTCCGGGCGATGACGACGCCGGGCGTGGTCGGCCGCATCGGCGTGCGCGAGCACCGCCGCCTCGACGACCGCGAGGCGATGACCTTCGACGTGCCCGAGGGCGTACTGAGCGCCGACGGCGAGCGCGAACTGGAGATCCGCGAGGCCCGCGTCGAGGTCCGGACGCGGGCGGACGGCCCGCGGTTCGTCGACTTCGACGCCGTCTTCGAGCGCGCCGCGAGCGAGCGGCTGTTCGTCGAGTGAGCGCCGGGATCGCGCGGAACGCGACGGTTCCCGGTGCGACCGGTCGCGCTCCGTGAGAAGCAGTGATGTGTGTCACCATTGAACAGCAGCCCGTCATGCCGACCGACATACCGCAGCTGGACGTGGAGATACCCGAGATCAGTCAGGTCGCGTTCGTGGTCGAGGACATCGAGGACGGGATGGATCGGTTCGGTGCCGTCCTCGGCGTCGGCCCGTGGCAGCTCTACCGGTTCGAACCGCCGGCGCTCCACGACACGACCTACCGGGGCGAGGAGCACGACTACTCGATGATCCTCGCGCTGGCGACGGTCGGCGACACGATGCTCGAACTCATCGAGCCGCTCTCGGGACCGAGCATCTACACCGAGCACTTAGAGGAGCACGGCGAGGGGTTGCACCACGTCGCATGCTTCGCGTTCGAGGACGCCCCCTCGGTGGTCGCTCGGTTCGAGGAGGCGGGTATGCCCGTCCTCCAGAGCGGCGTCTACGAGGAGACGCCCTACTGGTACTTCGACACCGCGGAGCGGTTGAACGGGGTGATCTTCGAGACGGCCGACAACGTGGACGCGCTGCCCGAGCCGGACGACACGTACCCCTGAGCGGCGGGACTCACGCCCGTCGCCAGGAGACGCCGAGATCGACGTCGTCGGCCAGCACGTCGAGGACGTAGCAGTTGCGCCCGCCGAGGTCGACGAGGTGCTCGAGCGTCTCGTCGTCCGCGTCCGAATCGAGCACCACGGTGACGTCCACCCGTTCGAGCCAGCCGCGCTCGGGCGAGCCGCGGACCCGTACGTCGGCGTCGTCGAGCGGAACGTCGCGCTGATCGGCCTGCATCCGGACGGAGAGCGAGACGCAGGACGCGAGCGACCCGAGGAAGGCGTCCACGGGGGTCGGAGCGGTGCCGCCGCCGCCGAGGTCGGTCGGCAGGTCGAAGTCCCACTCGACCGGGCCGACGGAGACCGTCCCGGCGGTTCCGTCGCGCATTCGCGCGGAGACCTCGCGCTCGGGGAGGTCGAGCGCCGCGGACCGCTCCGGCCGCTCGACCGCCTCGGGCAGGAGCGGCCACGGGTCCTCCAGGTGGCCGAGGAGCGTCCCCAGGAAGCGCGCGGCGTCCGCGCCGTCGACGACGCGGTGGTCGAACGAGAGGTCGAGCGGGAGCACCCGCCGAACGGTGACGCCCGTCTCCCCCTCGGCCGTCGGGCGGCGTTCGAGGGCGTTCACGCCGAGGATGGCGACCTGGGGCGGGTTGATCACGGGGTCGAACGACTCGACGCCGAGCACGCCGAGGTTCGTGACGGTGAACGTCCCACCGGTCAGGTCGTCCATCGAGTAGTCGCCGGCGAGCACCCGTTCGGTGAGTTCGCGCCGCCGGTCGGCGAGGTCCGCGAGCGACGCGCTCCCCACGTCGCGCAGCACGGGCGCGATCAGGCCGGCCTCCACGTCCACCGCCAGACAGAGGTTGTGCTCCGCGTAGAGGCGGTGGGTGTCGTCCTCGAAGTGCGCGTTGAACGCGGGGTGCTCGTCGAGTGCCGCCGAGAGTGCGACCAGCAGGAGGTCGGTGAGCGAGACGTCGACGCCGAGCGCCTCGCTCGACGCCTCGCGAGCCGCGACGAGTTCCTCCGCGTCCACGGTCCGGTGCTCGGTGACGTGGACCGCCTCGCGGTAGCTCTCCCCGAGGCGGCGGGCGATGGTCCGGCGCATCCCGTCGAACGGACGCTCCTCCAGGAGCGTGAGCCCCTCCGGACCGGTCGTCGTCGGGGCCGATCCGGCCGCCGCCTCGACGTCGTCCTCCGTGATCGACCCCTGTGGTCCGGTCCCCTCGACCGTCCCGAGATCCACGCCCAGCTCGTCGGCGCGGCGCTTCGCCCGCGGTGAGGCCCTGACGTCGGCGCTCGCTCCCGCGTCGCCGGCGCTCGACCCGGCCGCGGCCTCGACGTCCCCCTCGGTGATCGACCCCTGCGGTCCCGTCCCGTCGACCCCCGCGAGGTCCACGTCCAGTTCGTCGGCACGCTTGCGCGCCCGCGGCGAGGCTCGGATCGATTCGGCGCGAGCGACGCCCGCGGCGTCGCTCGCGCGCTCGGTCGCCGACGGCGGGCCGGACGCGCTCGCGGATCCCTCGGCGGCTCCCCCGGCGGGTTCCGGTTCGGGGGGCGCCGCCTCGCCGTCGGCGTCCGCTCCCGCCTCCGCCTCCAGGTCCGATATGTCCTCGTCCGCTCCCGCGACGATGCCCATCGGCGTACCGGGCGGCACCTCGTCGCCCGGCGCGAGGAACGTCCTCCGGAGGACGCCCGACTCGCGCGCGTCGACCTCGGCGGTCGTCTTCTCCGACTCGATCTCGGCGAGCGCGTCCCCCTCCGCTACCGACTCGCCCTCCTCGACGCGCCACTCCAGGAGCGCGCCGCCTTCCATCTCCAGCCCGAGCTTGGGCATCCTGACGATGTACGCCATGTCGTGATACCGGTTGGCAAGGGGCATAAATCCGGGCGGCGGCCGAGGGCCACGGCGGCCGACCGATCGTTGCCCCGTGACGTCCTCGGGGTCGGAATCGGTCGCGAACCGCCGAATCGGTCGTATCAGCGGGGCGATACCACGCTCGGATAACGGCAGACATTTTAGCCAGACGCTGGGAGAGAGACGTATGAGCTACGAGAAGGTCGAGGTGCCGGAGGGCGGCGAGGCCATCACGGTAGCGGACGCCGAACGCGACGAGCTCAACGTCCCGGAGGACCCGATCATCCCCATCATCTACGGCGACGGGATCGGACGGGACGTCGGACCGGCCGCGCAGACGGTCCTCGACGCCGCCGCCGAGGCGACGGGCCGCGAGATCCACTGGATGCGCCTCTACGCCGGCGAGTCCGCCCGCGAGAAGTACGACGAGAACCTCCCCGAGGACACGATCGAGGCGATAAAGGAGTTCCGCGTGGCGATCAAGGGGCCGCTCACGACCCCCGTCGGCGCGGGCTTTCGCTCGCTGAACGTCGCGCTTCGCAAGAAGCTCGACCTCTACACGAACATGCGCCCGACCTACCACCTCGACGGCGTCCCCTCCCCGGTGAACCACCCGGAGAAGATGGACATGGTCAACTTCCGCGAGAACACGGAGGACGTCTACGCCGGCATCGAGTGGGAGGCCGGCACCGACGAGGTCGAGGAGGTCCGCGCGTTCATCGAGGAGGAGATGGGCTACGACAGCACCATCCACGACGGGCCGGTCGGCATCGGCATCAAGCCCATCACCGAGTTCGGCACGAAGCGCCTCGTCCGCAAGGCCATCGACTACGCGCTCGCCCACGACCGCGACTCCGTCACCCTCGTCCACAAGGGTAACATCATGAAGTTCACCGAGGGTGCCTTCCGCGACTGGGGCTACGAGGTCGCGGAGGAGGAGTACGGCGAGGAGGTCATCACCGAGGACACCCTCTGGAACGAGCGCGACGGCGAGCCGCCGGAGGGCGCGGTCGTCGTCAACGACCGCATCGCCGACAACATGCTCCAGCAGTTGCTCACCCGCACGGAGCAGTACGACGTGCTCGCCATGCCGAACCTGAACGGCGACTACCTCTCGGACGCCGCGGGCGCGCAGATCGGCGGCCTCGGCATCGCCCCCGGCGCGAACATCGGCGACGGCCGCCTCCTCGCGGAACCCGTCCACGGCTCCGCGCCGAAGTACGCCGGCCAGGACAAGGTGAACCCCTCCGCGATGATCCTCTCCGGTCGCATCATGCTCGAGTACATGGGCTGGGACGACGCCGCGGACCTCGTGCGCGACGCCCTGGAGGAGACCGTCTCCTCGAAGCAGGTCACCTACGACATCGAGCGCCAGATCGAGGGGGGCACGAAGCTCGCAACCAGCGAGTTCGCCGAGAAGGTGGCGGAGAACGTCCGCGACCGCGCCTGAACCGACACACCTATCATTCCCGTTTCGGTCTGGCGACGGGCGCGCCGCGCCCTCACTCGGACCAGTCCACGTCGAGCCGCGGCGGGGAGAAGATATCTACGCCCTCGACCAGTTCGTCGCCCTCGTTTCTGGCCGCGTGAGGTTCGTCCGCCGGGATGGCGTACCCGTCGTCGACCCCGACGCGGCGCTCCTCGCCGTCGACGACGAACGTGAGCACGCCGGCCGTGACGTAGCCCGTCTGCTCGTGTGGGTGGCTGTGCTCCGGCACCTCCGCGCCCGGCTCGATGCGGAAGTACTGGACGCTCATGTTCTCGCCGACGACGAGCTGCGCGAGGTGGACGCCGTCGACCGCTTCGGTCGTCTTCCGTTCGGTCCGTGGAGCGATCTCCATGCCCCCCGCTCGCACGGAGAGGGCCTAATACTGTCGGACGTACGCCCGTCGAGCATCCCGCCACCCCGAGGTGGCGAGTCGCGTCACGACGGTACGTCCGATCGTCTTCTCATCTCTCGTCTCTTCTTCTCCCGTCATCTTACCTCCCGTCTTCTCTCCTCCCCGTTCCGTCGTCGCCTCGGTCCCGCGTTAACCTCCACCCCGACCCGGTGGTTTTTCCCCGAGAACGGCGATACTCCGGGTATGTACACGGTGGTAGGGTGTCCCGACTGCTCGGCGCTGAAGATCGTCGAGGGGCGACCGGAGACGACGCGGTGCCCGCGCTGTCGTCGGACGACGACGTTCTCGAAGCTGCGCGCGCTCTACCGGAGCGACGACCTCGACGCCGCCCGGGAGATCCGCGCGCGCCTGCTCGCCGAGCGGAGCGGACACGCCGACTCGTACGCGGAGGTCGGGACGTTCGCGGCCACCGACGCGGACGCGGAGGGTACCGTCGTCACCGACGAGGAGTACCTCGCGTCGGGGGGCGTCGACCCCGACGCCGTCCGCGAGGCGGGCGAGCGCGCGGCGGGCGGAACGACCTCGCGGAGCCGGAGGGAGGTCGTCACCGACGCGCTCTCGGAACTCGACCGACCCACCGAGGCGGAGGTCGTCGAGTACGCCGCCGAGCGCGACGTCCCCGCCGACTACGTCCGGCGGGCGCTCTCGAAGCTCCACCGCCGCGGCGAGGTCAGCGAGACGAACGGGCGGTACCGCCTGCTCTGAACCGTCGTCCGGTACCGGGTTAGTTTGATGTAGTGACACGTTGTAGCACGTAGGATGCGCTCGCGGGTGGGGACGACTGCGGGGGTAGCACAGGCACTGGCCGTCGCGGGTGGGATCGCGTTCCTGCTCGCCGGGGGGATCGGGATCCGGACGCTCGCCGGCGTGAGCGTGACCGTCCTCGCGCTGGCGTCGCTCGCGGCGGGGGTCCTCCTCGGGTCCGTCAGGTCGTGGACCGGGGGACGGCGGCGGCAGGCGGTCGCGGAGGGGGTCGGAACGCTCGGGTTCGTTCTCGTCCTGCTCGGCGCGACGGCCCCCGACGAGGCGCTGTCGCTCGTCGGCGGGGGGCTGGTCGCCGTCGCGGGCGTCAGGTTCCTCGCCGCGGGGAGGTCGCCGCCGGGCTAGCCGGGGCGACCGGACGAGTAGCGGCGGACGCAACTGGACGAGCGGCGGGTGCGACCGGGCTAGCGCCCCAGCTGCTCGTGCGCGCTGGCGAGGTGGCTGGAGGCGAGCGCGCCGAGCAGCGAGAGTTCGCCGGCGAGCGTCCCGACGGCGATGACCTCGGCGAGCGCGTCGGCGTTCGAGCCGGGGGGGTCGCCGCCGCCGCGGACGCCGAGCACGGAGAGCGCCTCCGACTGGGTGGGGAGCCTCGTCCCGCCGCCGACGGTGCCGACCTCGAGCGACGCGAGCGTGACGCTGGCGTAGAGGTCCCCGTCCCGAACGTCGACGGTGGTGATGGCGTTCGACCCCTCGACGACCTGCGCGGGGTCCTGCCCGAGTGCGAGGAAGGCGGCGACGACGACGTTCGCGGCGTGGGCGTTGAACCCGAGCGCGCCCGCCTTCGCGCTGCCGACGAGGTTCTTGCGCGTGTTCGCCTCGGCGATCGCCTCGGGGGTGGTCTTCAGCACGTCGGCGACGAGGTCCCGCGACAGGACCACGTCGGCGGCGACGGTGCGCCCGCGCCCCTCGACGGCGTTGATCGCGGCGGGCTTCTTGTCGGCGCAGAGGTTGCCCGAGAGGGCGACGAGGGAGGCGGGCGTCTCCGCCTCGACGACCTCGCAGGCGGCCTGCGTGGCGATGGTGGCCATGTTCATGCCCATCGCGTCCTTCGTGTCGTAGGCGAACCGCAGGAAGACGCTGTCCCCGACGACGTAGGGCGTCACCCCGCGCAGTTCGCCGTGGCTGGTGGTTGCCTCGGCGGCCTCGCGGAGTGTCCCCTCGTTCGCGCGCACCCAGGAGACGACCTCGCTCGCCTCCCCCACGTCCGCGACGCGGAAGACGGGCGCGCGGGTCATCGCCGACTTGAGGACGCGCGCGGTCGCGCCGCCCCCCCTCCGAATGGCCGCACACCCGCGGTTCACGCTGGCGAGCAGCGCCCCCTCCGTCGTGGCGAGCGGGAGGTAGTACTCGCCAGACGACGCCCCGCCCTCGACGCGGACGGGGCCGACGACGCCCATCGGCACCTGCGCCGCGCCGATCATGTTCTCGACGTTCGAGTCGGCGTCCGCCGCGTCGAAGGCGTACGCGCCGACCGTCGAGAGGTCGGCCTCCGTCTCGGCTTCGAGCAGGACGCGCCGGGCCTCGGCCGCGACGTCGGCGTCCGCGTGCTGTTCGAGTTCGTGCAGCCCCAGGTCGCCCTCGCGCACGCGCTCGGCGAGGTCCTCGGCGGTGGTCATGCGGGATGCGTAGCGGGCCGCCCGCCTAACGCTTGCCATTGGCCGGAGCCCGGAGGCCGACCGCGGGCGACGAGGTGGAGGAGGGTTCCGCCGCGGGGCTCTCGGGGACTCCGTTCTCGAATGCGTTCGGGACGAGCGGCCCTCGGGCGCG
The DNA here is from genome assembly GCF_029338575.1 of Halomarina halobia. GTDB lineage: Archaea > Halobacteriota > Halobacteria > Halobacteriales > Haloarculaceae > Halomarina > Halomarina halobia. The sequence continues at coordinate 93,488 of NZ_CP119992.1, read as the reverse complement.
CGACGACCGCGCGAGGTGACCCTGGGGCGCGAGCCGACGGACGTCGTCCCACGTACGAAGAGCCCTCCGAGGGATCGTTTCGGCGGGGAGTAACGGCGTTATGCGGGGAGTTTATGTGTGCAAGTTCCATCGGTAGGAGTATCACGCGCAGCCCGCGCGACCCCGGCACGCCGGGGGCCGACGTCAACGAGTACGTCAGCGGAGCGGGACAGCGGAAGACCGAGACCGACGAGGAGGGCCTGCGGACCGACGACTGCGTCGCCGGCGGCCCCGGAGAGTGAGACACGACATGCGAATCACGGACTACGAACTGTTCGAGGTACCGCCGCGCTGGCTGTTCCTGCGGGTCGAGACGAGCGACGGGCGGGTCGGCTGGGGCGAACCGGTCGTCGAGGGGCGCGCCCGGACCGTCCGCGCCGCCGTCGAGGAACTGATGGACACCTACCTGCTCGGGTCGGATCCCGACCCGATCGAGGACCACTGGCAGACGATGTACCGCGGGGGGTTCTACCGCGGCGGGCCGGTGCTGATGAGCGCCATCGCCGGCATCGACCAGGCGCTCTGGGACCTCAAGGGCCAGGCGTTCGACGCGCCGATCTACGAGTTGCTCGGCGGGCGGGCGCGCGACCGAGTCAGGGTGTACCAGTGGATCGGCGGCGATCGACCCGCGGACGTGGGTCGGGCCGCGAGCGCCAAGGTGGAGGAGGGGTTCACGGCGCTGAAGATGAACGCGACCTCCGAACTCCGCCGCGTCGACACCCCGGCCGCGGTGGCGGCGGCGGCCGAGCGTCTCCGGGCCGTCCGCGAGGCGGTCGGCCCGGAGGTGGACGTCGGGGTGGACTTCCACGGTCGGGTGTCCAAACCGATGGCGAAACGCCTCGCCAGCGCGCTCGAACCCCACGAACCCTTCTTCATCGAAGAGCCCGTCCTCCCCGAGCACACCGACGCGCTGCCCGCCATCGCCGCCCACACGTCGATCCCCATCGCAACCGGCGAGCGCATGTACTCGCGATGGGACTTCAAGGAGGTGTTCGAGCAGGGCGTCGTGGACGTGATCCAGCCGGATCTCTCACACGCGGGCGGGATCACGGAGGTCAAGAAGATCGCGGCGATGGCCGAGGCCTACGACGTGGCGATGGCCCCCCACTGCCCGCTGGGGCCCATCGCGCTGGCCGCCTGCGTGCAGGTCGACGCCTGCTCGCCGAACGTGCTCATCCAGGAGCAGAGCCTCGACATCCACTACAACGAGGGCGGCGACGTCCTCGACTACCTCGCCGACCCGTCGGTGTTCGCGTACGAAGGGGGGTACGTCCGCCTGCCCGACGGCCCGGGGCTGGGCATCGAGATCGACGAGGCGTACGTCCGCGACCGGGCGGGGACCGTCGACTGGCACAACCCCGTCTGGCGACACGACGACGGCAGCGTCGCGGAGTGGTGACCTCGGAGGGTTCGCACGCCGGACGGCGCTCGTCACCCGCGCGAACCGCCTCGTCGACGGCGGGCGCACCGCCGTCATGCAGGACGACGCGCTCCCGGACTACCGGGCGCGGCGTGCGGAGGAGCGATGAACGCGCGCGTCAGCGCCGACGGGATCGTCCCGCCGGACGGCGGGGGCGTCGTTCGCGCGGCCCCCTCGACCCTGTCCGTGACGCGGGAGTGAGCGACCGCCGGACCGCCGCCTGCTGGACCGGGGGCGGCACGGGAGGCGCGGGGCTCGATGCGTGCGCCGGGGGGACCTTGATACGTCGGCCGCGAGTACGACCTCGAACGCCGCGATGAATCAGACGCAGACCGAGACGACGTCCGCCGACGCGCGCAAGTTCAGGAACGTCCTCGAGCGGCAGATAGAGAGCGCGATCAGGGAGATGCGCCGATCGACGGGCGCGCTCGCCTTCTCCGGGTTCGCGGCCGGGCTCAACGTGAGCTTCGGGGCGCTGTTCATGGCCGTCGCGCTCACCTTCTCGCCGGGGTTCGAGTCGGACCTCGTGAAGCAGTTCGTCCTCGCGAACGCCTCCGCGGTCGGTTTCCTGCTCGTGATGCTCGGACAGACGGAGCTGTTCACCGCCCACACGACGATGGCGTGGCTCCCGGTGTTCAGCGGCCACGCCGACCTGCGGGAACTCGGCCGCCTCTGGCTGATTATCTACGTCACGAACCTGGTCGGCTGTGCGCTCTTCGCGGGGCTCGTCGCGCTGGTGGGGCCGTCGCTGTCGATCGTCGATCCGTCGGCGTTCGGAACGCTCGCGAACGCCCTCCTCCCCTATTCGGGACCGACGATACTGCTGAGCGGCGTCGTCGCCGGCTGGCTCATGGGTCTCGCGACGTGGCTCGCGGCCGCCAGCCGCGACACCGTCGGCGAGATCGTCGCGGTGTGGATCGTCACCGCGGGCATCGGCTTCGCCCCGTTCCACCACGCCCTCCTCGGGACGACCGAGGTGCTCGGCGCGATGTTCCTCGGCCAGGGCGTCACGCTCGCCGAGTTCGGCCACTTCCTGCTGTGGACGACGGTCGGGAACGTCGTCGGCGGGACGGTCTTCGTCGCGCTGCTCAACTACGGACAGATCGCCTACGGCGACACCCCCGACGAGGTGGACGTGGAGTCGATCGACTGACGCCGACGGCAGTCGGAGGGAACGCGGGGATCGTTTCAAGTCCGCCGAGCCGGTAGCCCGCGCATGGTCGAGATCGAGGACGACGCCGTCGTCCCGTTCGTCGAGGCGCTGGACGGATCCCGCTGTCCCGAGTGCGGCGCGACCGTCGAGTGGACGGTCAACCTGGACGCCGACGGGACGACGTACCGGGCGCAGCACTGCGGCAACGACTACTACCTGGTCCCCCACCACTACCGATTCGTGGTGGACGAGGGCGGCGTCTACGAGGAGTGAGCGGACGCGGCGATCGTGATAAAATTTATGACAGTGCGGTCCACCGGGGTACTCGATGCCCTCCACCCGCCGCGGCTTCCTCGCAGCGTGCGCCGCAACGACGTTCGCGGGCTGTAGCGCGCTCGCCGACGGCGAGCGCGACCCGCCGATCACCTGCGGACCCTCGGACTACGACTGGCCGACGTTCGGTCACGACCCGTCTCGGACGAGCGCGCTCGGCGGGCGCGACCTCCCGCCCGCCGACGCGCCGGTTCGACGCCTCTCGCACACCGGGACGACCCCGAACGGGGGCGGGAGCGTCGACGGCGGTCCGGTCGTCGACGGCGGCGTCGCGTTCGTCGCGGGTGACGTACGCGTCGAGGCGCGCGACGCGGAATCCGGCGACCGCCTCTGGTCGTTCGAGGACGTGAACGACGGCGTCGGGACGAGCCCCGCACTCGCCTGCGGCGCGCTCTACGTGAGCGCGCTCAACCGGACGGTCGCGCTCGACGCCGCCACCGGCGAACGGCTGTGGAGCGCGGACGTCGGCGTCGCCGCCTTCGACGACACCGCGTCGCCGACCGTTCGCGACGGAACCCTGTTCGTCCCGGCCTCCGGCGTCGTCGCCGCGCTCGACGCGGAGACCGGGGAGAGGCGCTGGACCGCCGCCGTCGACGGCGGCGTCGCCGGGGTGGCCGTCGGGGACCGGGCGTACGCCGCGGCCCACACGAACGACGGCGGGCACCTCGTCGCGATCACGCCGGCCGGCGAGCGGTGGTGGCGGACCGACGACCTGGGGGAGCTGTACACCGCCCCCGTCGTCGCCGGGGGGACCGTCTACGCCACCTCGAAGCGCGGTCGCCTCTCCGCGGTCGCGACGGCCGACGGGAGCGTCCGCTGGACGCAACGCATCGCCGACGGGGTGTACGCGCCGCCGGCCGTCGCGGACGGCCGGGTGTTCGTGCCGGCGGGGAACGGTCGGTTCGCGCGCGCACTCGACGTCGAGACGGGCGAGGCCCTCTGGCGGGCGGAGACGGGGCCGAGCACGGCCGCGCCGGTCGTCCTCGGCGACGAGGTCCTCGTCGGGAGCGCGAATCGAGGGATATTCCTGCTCGACGCGGCGACCGGTGAGGCCCGACGGCGGATCGCGGGCGACCGGCTCGGGGTCGTCGGTTCGCAGCCCGTCGTCGCCGGAGGACGGCTCTACTACCGGCTGGCGACGAACTCGGACGTGTACGTGATGGGCTAGCCTTTTGTCCGCCCGACGCGCCCTACCGCCATGACAGCGCCAGCGGATCTCGTGCTGACGAACGCGGCGGTCCACACGCTCGCCGAACCCGACGAGGTCCACGGGGCGGTCGCGGTGCGCGACGGTCGCGTCGTCCGCGTGGACTCGGCCTACGAGGTGCGGTTCCTCGAAGGGGCGGACACGACGGTGATCGACCTCGACGGCGGGGTCGTCCTCCCGGGGTTCGTCGACGCGCACACGCACCTGCCGATGGTCGGTCGGTCGCTGGTCCACGCCGACCTCTCCGCCGCCGGCTCCCCGGCAGAGGCCGTCTCGCTCCTCCGCGAGTCAGCCGACGACGAGGGGGTGATCCTCGGGTACGGGTACGACGAGAGCGCGTGGGAGGAGGCGCGCTACCTCACCCGCGAGGACCTCGACGCGGTGAGCGACGAGCGCCCGGTCGTCGCCTTCCGCGAGGACATGCACACGGCGAGCCTGAACGCCGTCGCGCTCTCCCGGTTCGTCGGGGAGATGCCCGACGGCGGCGTGCGCCGCGAGGGGGGCGAACCGACAGGCGTCGTCGTCGAGGAGGCGGTGGACGTGCTCTACGCCGCCGTGGAACCCGACGCCGAGGGGGCGCGCCGCCTGATCGAGGCGGCGCGCGACCGGGCGCACGAACTCGGCGTCACCGGGGTCCACGACATGGTGCGGAAGTCGGCCGCGCCCGCCGTCTACCGCGACCTCGACGCCGAGGGAGCGCTCGACCTCCGGGTGCGGATCAACTACTGGAGTGACCACCTCGACTCGCTGGTCGACCTCGGCGCGCGGACGAACTTCGGGAGCGACCTCGTGCGCACGGGCGCGGTCAAGAGCTTCACCGACGGGAGCTTCGGCGCGCGGACGGCGAAGCTCTCCGAACCGTATCGGGAGGGCGATGAGACCGGCCAGTGGGTCGTCCCGCCCGAGGAACTGGACGAACTCGTCACGCGCGCTGACGAGGCGGGACTGCAGTTCGCCGCCCACGCCATCGGCGACGCGGCGATCGAGGCCGTGCTCGACGCCTACGCGGAGCGCCCGCGCCGTCCCGCGCGCTCCGATAGGCGCGGCCAGGCGGACGCGCGCCACCGCGTCGAGCACGCCGAACTCCTGCGCGACGACCTGATCGAGCGCCTCGCGGACCTCGGCGTCGTCGCCTCCGTCCAGCCGAACTTCCTCAAGTGGGCGCGCGAGGGGGGCCTCTACGAGGACCGCCTCGGCCGCGAGCGGGCGCGGGAGACGAACCGCTACCGCGACCTGCTCGACGCGGGCGTCCCGCTCGCCTTCGGGAGCGACTGCATGCCGATGGACCCCCTGTTCGGCGTCCAGCAGGCGGTCACCGCGCCCGACGAGCGCCAGCGCCTCACCGTCACCGAGGCGCTGCGGGCGTACACGAGCGGCGCGGCCTACGCCGGCTTCGACGAGCATCGGCTGGGGACCGTCGAGGTCGGCGCGCTTGCCGACCTCACCGCGCTCGCGCGGTCGCCGTGGGAGGTCGATCCGGCGGCCATCGCCGACATCGAGGTGACCCACACCGTCGTCGACGGGCGCGTCGTGTACGAACGCGGCGACTGACGCCCGGTACGGGCCGCGGAACGCGGCGGAGCGTGCGGGGGTTTCAAAGAATCGTCTTCTATCCCGCGTATAGATTCCGTCCGTTCTCGCTCCGGCCATATCGTCCTAGTATATACTCCAACTGTCTAGTTGAATCAGTATTCTTCATCCTATTCTAGCTATGTAGAGGAAAATTATTCATAATGGCCGATTGTACGCCGCGAGTACGAGGAGATACCCGTGCCGAAGATGGAGACGACCGGGTTCGAGACCGATCTCAGCCTGTTCAAGTACGGCGACCTGGAACAGCTCCCCGACGCGTACCGCGCGCTCGACGAGGACGACCGGGAGGACCGCATCGCCGCCGCGCGCGAGGCGCTGGGCGACGACGTGATCGTGTTGGGGCACAACTACCAGCGGCGGGAGATCGTCGAGCGCGCCGACTTCGTCGGCGACTCCTACGAGCTCTCGAAGCGGGCAGCCGAGTCGGACGCGCGCTACGTCGTGTTCTGCGGGGTGACGTTCATGGCCGAGTCGGCGGACGTCATCACCGACGACGACCAGACCGTCGTCCTCCCGTCGATGGAGGCCTCCTGTCCGATGGCCGGGATGGCCGAGGCCCTGCAGGTGGACGCGGCGTGGGCGGACCTGACCGCGGCGCTACCCGACCGCGAGATCGTTCCGGTGACCTACATGAACAGCTACGCCGACCTGAAGGCGTTCTGCGCCGAGCAGGGCGGTCTGGTCTGCACCTCCTCGAACGCCCACCGCGCGTTCGAGTGGGCGCTGGAGCGCGGCGACGCCGTCCTCTTCCTCCCCGACAAGCACCTCGGGGAGAACACGGCCCACCGCCTCGGCATCGCGGGCCGGGCCGTCGAGTGGGACCCGTGGGCACCCGAGACGCAGAACCCGGACGCCGTCGCGGACGCGGACGTCGTCCTCTGGGAGGGCTACTGTCAGGTCCACGAGCGGTTCAGCGTCGAGCACGTGGAGCGCGTGCGAGCGGAACATCCTGACGCGAAGGTCGTCGTCCACCCGGAGTGCCGGCGGGAGGTGGTCGAGGCCGCGGACCGCGCGGGGAGCACGTCCGCCATCCGCGCCGCCGTCGCGGACGCGGACCCAGGCGAGACGTGGGCCGTCGGGACCGAGATTCACCTCGTCCGCCACCTCCGGCGGTGGCACCCCGAGGTGACGGTCCTCCCGCTCTGCGGGGACGCCTGCGTGGACTGCAACGCCATGCGCCAGGTGGACCCGAACTACCTGACGTGGATGCTCGAGGAACTGGCCGCGGGCCGCGAGCGCAACGTCATCGAGGTCACGCCAGAGGAGAAACGACTCGCGGGAATAGCCCTCGACCGGATGCTCCGGCTATGACGACCGACGTACTGGTGATCGGGAGCGGCATCGCCGGGTGTTCGGCCGCGCTGGCCGCCGCCCGGGCCGGGGCGCGGGTGACGCTCGCCACGAAGGCGACCGCGCCGGACGAGTGCGCGACCTGGCGGGCGCAGGGAGGGATCGCCGTGCCGCGCGGTGGTCCGGACGCCCTCGCGCGGGACGTCCGCGCGGCGAGCGACGGGTGCGCCGACCCCGACGCCGTCCGCGCACTGGTCGACGGCGCGCCGGAGGCGGTGGCGGACGTGTTGCTCGACACGCTCTCCGTGCCGTTCGACCGCGACGGCGACGGGTTCGACTACGGCCGCGAGGCGGCCCACTCGGCGCGGCGGGTCCTCCACGTCGACGCCAGCACGGGACGGCACGTCCTCGGGCCGTTCCTCTCGCACCTCCGCGGGCGCGAGCGGGTGACGATCCTGGAGGACACGGCCGCGCTCGACCTGCTCGCCCGGGATGGGCGCGTCCACGGCGCGTGGCTCGAGCGCGACGGGGACGTCGAGGCGTGCTTCGCGGGCGCGACGGTGCTCGCCACGGGCGGGATCGGCGCGCTCTTCCCCCGCTCTACGAACCCCGACGGCGCGACCGGCGACGGCATCGCCATGGCCGCGCGCGCCGGAGCGTCCGCCGAAGACATGGAGTACGTCCAGTTCCACCCGACGGTCGCGGGCGGTGACGAGCCGTTCCTCGTCAGCGAGGCCGTCCGGGGCGAGGGGGCCCTCCTGCGCGACGGGAACGGCGAGCGGTTCGCGGCGCGGTACCACCCGGACGCCGAACTCGCGCCGCGGGACGTGGTCGCGCGGGCCGTCGCCCGTGAGCGCGAGCGGACCGGCGAGGTGACCCTCGACGTGTCGCCGCTCGACTTCCGGGCCGCGTTCCCCGATCTCGCCGCCCGCTGTGCGGCCCGCGGCGTCGAGTGGCGCTCGGGGATCCCGGTCGCGCCCGCCGAGCACTTCCTCTGCGGCGGGATCGCGGTCGACCGCGAGGGGCGGACGGGCCTCGATCGGCTGTTCGCCGTCGGGGAGTGCGCCCGGACGGGCGTCCACGGCGCGAACCGACTCGCGAGCACGTCGCTGCTCGAGGGGCTCGTGTGGGGCCTGCGCGCCGGCGAGGCCGCCGCCGGGTACGAGTCGACACGGATCGACGCCCCGCCACCGCTCGACGACGATCCGCCGCTCCCGCCGGCGTTCGCCGCGGACAAGTTCGCGCGGCTCCGCCGGATCGTCGGCGAGCACCTCGGCCTCGAACGCGACCCCGACGGCCTGCGACGGGCGCGCGCGGCGCTCCGCCGCCTGAAGGGCGAGGCGGACGCCTACTGCCGGACGCGGACCTCGCGCGATCTCTACGAACTGCGGGCCGCCTGCGTGACCGCGCTGCTCGTCGCCAGGGCGGCCGGCAGAAACCCCGAATCGCGAGGGTGTCACCACCTGACCGCAGAGGCGAGCGGGCGTGCTGACTGACACCCAGGTCGAGTCGTGGCTGGTCGAGGACGTCGGCCACCACGACGCGACGGACGACGTGCCCGGCGAGGCGAGGGGGCTACTCGTCGCGCGCGAGGCGGGCGTCGCGGCCGGACTCGACGCCGCGCGCGCCGTCTTCGACTACCTCGGGGTGGACGCGGAGCCTCAGGTCGAGGAGGGCGACCGCGTCGGGGCCGGTGACGCGGTCCTCGCCGTCGAGGGACCGGCGCGCGACGTGCTCCGCGGGGAACGGGCGGCGGTCAACGTCGCGGCCCACGCCTCGGGAATCGCAACCCGCACCCGCGAGGCGGTCGACGCGGCCCGCGCGGCGAGCGCCGCGGTGCGCATCGCCTGCACGCGCAAGACGACGCCGGGGCTCCGCGGGGTGGAGAAGCGCGCCGTCGCGGCGGGCGGCGGCGACACCCACCGCCTCGACCTCTCGCACGCCGCGATGGTGAAGGACAACCACGTCGCCGCGCTCGGCCTGGAGCGGGCGGTCGAACGCGTCCGCGATCGCGTCTCGTTCGCCACGACGGTGATCGCGGAGGTCGAGCGGCCGGCGGACGGTCCGCGCGCGGCGGCCGCCGGCGCGGATGCGGTCCTCTTCGACAACCTGCCGCCCGCGGCGGTCGAGCGGGGCGTCGAGCGGCTCCCCGCCGGCGTGCTGGCCGAGGCGAGCGGCGGCATCGCGCTCGCCGACGTGCCCGCCTACGCCGCGACGGGCGTCGACGTGATCTCGATGGGGTCGCTCACCCACAGCGCGCCCGCGCTCGACTACTCCTTCCGGGTGGAGTGTACCGCCGAGCGCGACGGGTGACGGGCCTCACTCCACCAGCGACTCGCCCGTCATCGCCTCGGGTCGCTCGATCGCCATCAGTTCGAGGAGCGTGGGTGAGATCGAGGCGAGTCCGGCCCCCTCGCGGAGCGTCCGCCCCCCGTCGGTCCCGTCGGGCCCGAGCAGGACGACGGGCACCGGGTTGAGCGTGTGGGCCGTGTGGGGGTCGTCCTCGGTCCCCATGTCGTCGGCGTTGCCGTGGTCGGCGGTGACGATCACGTCCGCCCCGGCGTCGAGGAGGGCGTCGACCAGTCGTCCGAGCTGCTCGTCCACCGCCTCGACGGCCGCCACGGCGGCGTCGAAGTCGCCCGTGTGGCCCACCATGTCGGGGTTGGCGTAGTTGAGGATCAGGAGGTCGGGGTCCTCCCCCGCGACGATCGAGACCGCCGTGTCGGTCAACTCCTCGGCGCTCATCTCGGGTCGCTCGTCGTAGGTAGACACGCCGGGGCTCTTCACGATCCGGCGGATCTCGCCGTCGAACGCCACCTCGCGCCCCCCGTTGATGAAGTAGGTGACGTGGGCGTACTTCTCCGACTCGGCGAGGCGCGCCTGGGTCAGGCCGCGCTCCGCGACGACCTCGCCGAGCGTGTCCTCGGGCTGGTGCGGCGCGAACGCGACCGGGAGGTCGAACGTCGCGTCGTACTCGGTCATCGTTACCGGGTGAATCTCCGGGGGGTCGGTCTCTGCGTCCCACTCGGGGCGGATGTCGGCGAGCATGCGGACGAGCTGGCGCGCGCGGTCGGCCCGGAAGTTGACGAAGACGACCGAATCGCCGTCGGTCAGGTCGGGCCCGCCCTCGATCAGCGTCGGCTCGACGTACTCGTCGGTCACGCCGCGCTCGTAAGATGCCTCGCACGCCTCGACCGCGCTCGCCGCCTCGAAGGGCGCGTCGCGGTTCACGATCGCCTCGTAGGCGCGCCCCGTCCGCTCCCAGTTCCGGTCTCGGTCCATCGCGTAGTAGCGGCCGCAGACGGTCGCCACGCGGCCCGTTCCGGCGGCCTCGATCGCGGCCTCGAGTTCGCCGAGGTAGCCCGCGCCGCTCTTCGGGGGCGTGTCCCGCCCGTCGGTGAAGGCGTGCGTGACCGCCTCGACGTCCCGCTCTGCGGCGAGGTCGATGAGCGCGCGGAGGTGCTGCTGCATCGAGTGGACGCCGCCGTCGCTGACGAGGCCCATGAGGTGCACGCGGCCGCCGTTCTCCCGGGCGTACTCGAACGCCCCGTCGATGGCCGCGTTCTCGGCGATCGACGGGTCGGCCGCGGCGGCCCCGGTCGGCTCCTGGTCCGCCGCCGGGTCCCACGCGGCGATCGAGTCGGAGATGCGCGTCGACGCCTGCTTCACCACCCGCCCCGCGCCGATGGTGAGGTGGCCGACCTCGCTGTTCCCCATCTGCCCTTCCGGGAGGCCGACCCACCGCCCGTGGGTCTCGAGCGTCGAGAACGCGCCGGCCTCGCGGAGACGGTCGAAGGTGGGCGTCTCGGCCGCCGAGACCGCGTCCCGGCCGCCCTCGGAGACGAAGCCGCTTCCCGAGCCGAGACCCCAGCCGTCGAGGATGACGAGCGCCGCTTTCATCGGCTAGTGGATCGCCATCCGGGCGTAACTAGGCTTCGACTCACAGGGGGAGAGCGGTGGGGGCGAGCGTTTAGATCGCGGCGAGCGTGCCTCGGACGCGCTCGACACGTCAGAAACGCGGGGAGCGGAACTACCTCGAAAGCCCTCGGGGGCTCCGCCCCCGGGGGACACGCTGCGCTCCTCGGTTCGCTCGTTTTCACTCGCTCACCTGCGGTGCTTGCGGCCTCCGGGGTCGCGCACCCCCCTCGCCCTTTCAGTCCACCAGGAGACTCGTCGTACTCGTCTCCTGAGCCCCCGTTCGCTCGCCTGACGGCTCGCTCACGGGAACAGCAGGGACACACCGCACCGCACAGCACTGCAGGCCTGCCATTCCCCGGGTCGGGCGACGGGACGCCCTCCCGGCCACGCGGCTGGGCGCGCTTCCTGCGCGCCCGACGGAGACGGGTAGGGGCCCTGGTGTTCCCGCGAGCGAACGGGGATACATGAGACCCGCCTCGCCCGTTTCCCGGTGGACTGAAAGGGCGAGGACGGAGGGCTTTCGAGGTAGTTCCGACAGCGTCTACAGCACGCCGAGAGCGTTCGACGTGTCCGCTCCTCCCTGCTCGATCTATAGAGTCGTTCGATACACCACCGACCCTCGCACACTCACCGAACAGAGATCGTCACCGTGACCGCGATGCCTTTTTCCCGGCCCCGCGCGACCACCACGCGCATGACTCTCGACCCGGTGCACTTCGACGGCATCACGCGGCTCGCCCGACGCATCCGGCAGAACGTGGACGCGAGCGACCACCGGGACATGGCCGAGCGGGTCTGGGGCGACTGGCTCGACCCGCTGCGCGAGGACGGGGACGTCATCGTCGAGCCGATCGGCGAGCGGCGACGCCGGATGGTCGACGTGACGGAGGTCGCCCTCCAGGACGACCCGTTTCCGACCCAGCACGGGCTCGACTCGGGGACGATCAACCCGACGACGTTCAAGAACGGGCTCGTGCTCGACGTGGCCCACGCGGCGATGAGCGCCGTCCCCTCCGACCTCGATCTCCACCGGGGGCGGACGGTGGTGATGACCGTCCACTCGAACGACGCGACGACGTCGCTGGCCGACGACTGGGTCATGGAGGACGGCGGCTACGTGCGCCAGCGGGTCCTCCACGCCCCCCGGGTGAGTCGCTACGAGGCGGCCGTGGTCCACGAACTCGCGCTCTACCTCGCCGAGAGCGAGCACGCCTGCACCAACGCCGACGTGGTCGACGACCTGCTGCTGCTCGACGGTCCGATCTACCCGAAGGGGCTGCTCAACTGGGCGAACCGCGAGCCCGAACTGGCGACCCTGCTCGCCGAGGACGAGCGGCCGCGCGACGTCATCGAGAACTACCTCCGGCTCGTCGAGACGTTCGTCGAGCGCGAGGTGCCGCTCGCCGGGTTCGTGAAGACGCCCATCTCGCGGGCCATCACGCGCACCGTGCGCAAGGGGTCCGGGAACGCGCCGTGGGTGAACGACGCGGCGTTCTTCTCGCAGGTGCTCGAACGCCGCGAGGAGGTGGACGGCGAGTGGGAGCGACGGACGGACGCGCTCACGTTCACCAACTGGTTCGTCTCGCGGGGCGGTGCCGACCGCGAGCTCTCGACGCTCGGCGACACGTTCGGCCTCGACCGGGAGTTCGACCCCGCCGCCTACGAGGTGACGTTCTGCGTCGTCTACGACCCGCGGACGGACGTGGTCTATCGCGTCGAGGCGCCGGCGGCGTTCACGCGCGACGAGGCGCTCCGCGAGCGCCTGCTGCTACAGGTGCTCAAGGGCGTGGCCGTCGAGCGCGGCCCGCCGAAGGCCGTCGCGAAGGCCGACAGCCTCGCGCGCATCGGGCGCGCGGAGACCGTCGCGCTCCAGGAGGCGCTCGAGGAGGCGTTCGACACAGAGCGCGACACGGACTACGACGACGACCGCTGGGGGGCGGGAACGTTCGGGTACGGGAACGCGGACTAGACGCGATCGCCTATCGACGCCGGTACCCGATCGGTGCGGGCGTCGATGGGGAGATCGCTACTCGTCGGCCTTGATGACCTCGATCTCCACGTCCCGCTCGGGGACGCCGATCCGGGCGAACTGCGTTCGGATGTGGTCCTTCGCGGCCGCGACGGCCTGGTCCTTCGTCTCGAACCCCCGCGGCATCGGCGACTCGAAGGCGACGCGGACCTCCTCGCCGTCGACCATCTGCACGGACCCGCCGGTCTCGACCGCGTAGAACTCGTCGCAGATCCAGACGTACGGCGCGTCCTCGTCGGGCGCGCCCTTGAACTCGGGGGCCTTCTCGCCGCGTTCGAACAGCGTTCCGGTGAGATCCGTCCCGCCGCCGTGTCCACGGATGAGGAGCATATACCCTCTCTACATCCGCCCAGCGGAAAAAGCGTGCGTCGTCCGGGTCGCCGCGGGGCGAGGTACCGAATCACTCGCCGGCGACGGCGTCCGTCGCGCTTCCGGCCAGCGTGAAGAGCGCGTCGCGCTTGACCAGCGCGAACCCGAGGAAGATGACCCCGAAGCCGACGAACGCCGTGCTGTCGATCAGGTGCCCGAGGAGCAGCCAGCTCATCGCCGCCGCGACGACGGGTTCGACGTAGCCGACGAGGTTGATCTCCGTCGGCCCGATCCGATCGAGCAGGTCGAAGTAGAGGAGGAACGCGACGACCCCGGAGACGAGCGTGAGGTAGGCGAGCGCGGGGAGCGCCGGGCCGGACCAGTCGATCGCGGCCATCGACTCGCCGCGGACGCCGCCGGCCGCGAACAGCAGGCCCGACCCGACGAGCATCCCCCACCCCTGCATCGAGCTGATCGGGAGCGCCGACTCGATCGGGCGGGTGAGCACCGCCCCGAGCGCGAAGCAGGCCCCGCCGAGGAAGACGAGGGCGACGCCCAGGAGGCTGGAGCCCGCGAGCGCGGCCGGGTCGGGCGCGGCGACGACGACCACGCCGAGCAGCCCGAACGCGAGGCCCGCCACCTCGACCGCCCCCAGCCGCTCGTCCGCGAGGAGGGCGCTCGCGAACACCGCCGTCAGCACCGGCGAGAGGCTCACGACCACCGCCGCGACCGCGCCGGGGACGTAGAGCTCCCCGAGGTAGAGCAGGCCGTGGTAGCCCGCGATGATAAACGCACCGACCACGCCCACGGCGGCCCAGTCGTCGCGCGTGACGGGCCGCCAGCGGTCGGTCGTCAGCGTCGCGTACCCGAGGATGATCGCGCCCGCGACCGAGTAGCGGAGCGCCGCGAACAGGAGCGGCGGGAAGTGCTCCAGGCCGACCTCGATGGCGACGAACGACGTCCCCCAGAACGCGGCCAGGATAACGAACAGCACCCCGTTTCGTGGTAGATAACTCCAACTTCGTGTCGTGATCATGTAATCTTGTGCAAGCCTGGACGGCGAACGGACTTAAACTCTTCTACAACTTAGACGATATTGATAGAAGAATCATGCATAATATTGACCTCTATTCGAATTGGTCGTGGGGGTCGTGCTCGGTCCGCGGCTCGCGTCGAGTGGGGTAGATTCAACCCCTCGCCTCCCGACGTGACGGGCGATGGACGAGCGCGACATTCGGCTACTCAAGGCCATCGCCGACCTCGGCACCGGGAGTCCCGAGCGGCTCCACGAGGAGACGGGCATCCCGGTCTCGACGATCCACTACCGGCTGAACAACCTGAAGGACGACGGCGTCATCGAGAACGACCTCTACGACGTGAACCTGGAGGAGTTCGGCCTCGGCGTCACCGTCCTCGTCGAGGTGCTCGCCGACTACGACGGCCCCTACCGGGAGGTGGGCGAGAAGCTGCTCGCCGTCGAGGGCGTCACGCAGGCGCACTTCACCATGGGCGAGACGGACTTCGTCGTCGTCGCGCGGCTCACCGGATCGGAAATGGTCGAGCGGCTCATCAGCGACTTCGAGGCCATCGAGGAGGTCGAACGGACGAACTCGACGTACGTCATCTCGACGCTCCGGGACACGCACAACGCCCTCCAGAGCTACAGCCTGGAGACGCTGATCGAGGAGCTGGCGGAGGAGTAGCGCCACACTGACCGGAGGCGGGAGCCGCGGGCCGCGGCGGTGACGAACGTCCACCGCGAGCGGCGGAACCGCCACGATTCGGGTTCTTCGGCTAAGTAGTTCACCGACGGGGATAGCGGTGCGGGTCGGAGCGAGAGGGACGCGTTCGGGTCGGGCCCGGCCGGCGCGGCGTGCCGTCACTCCGAACGCTCTGCCACCGCGAACCTTCCGACGGGGAAACGGGTTTTACCGAGCGCCCCGACGGCTCTGCCATGACCGACCTCGAGGACTTCTCCGACTACCAGGCGGACGGCCGGGACGAATCGGCGACGAGCGAGTCGGGCGCGGACGGTGCGGAGGAGACGGAGGAGACGGAGGCAACGGAGGAGGCGGACGCGAACGCGAAGGACTTCGAGCGCGTGGAGGTGCCCGACGTCGGCCCCGATCGCGGCATCGGGACGCTCTCGGCGTCGGAGGGGCTGGTCGTCAGCGAGGACGAGCGCGACACGCGCCTGCGGGCGTACGTCACCGTGGAGAACCGCCGTTCGGTCCGCATCGGGACGTACCTGCTCGCGCGGTATCCGGATGGCGAGCGCCTGTTCGCGCGGGTCACCGCCCTCGAGTACGCCCAGGAGTTCCGCGCGGACGACGCGACGGAGATCCACGCCCGCCGCGCGATGCGCTCGCGGGGGATCGACGAGCAGGACTACAAGTTCATGGCGACGCTCGAACCGGTCGCCGTCCTCTATGAACAGGGGGGCGAGTTGAAGCGCCGGATGACCGACCGGGTGCCGAAACCGGAGACGGTCGTTCGCCCGGCCACCGACGCAGAGGAGATCAAGACGGGGCTGAAGATGCCGAGCGAGGGCGTCTTCCTCGGACACCTCTCGGTCGGCGGCGAGAAGGTCAGGACGGCGGCCGAACCGCCCACCATCGACTACCGCCTGAAGGACGACTACGAGGCGGGCGACCCGCTCGTCTTCCGCCACACGCTCGTCGCCGGCGGGACGGGGTCGGGGAAGACCCACGGCGCGAAGAACGTCCTCCGGCAGTATCTCGCCGAGGAGCGCGCCTACCCCATCGAGTCCGGCGGCCGCACCGTCCGCCCCGCGGTCGTGCAGTTCGACCCGCAGGACGAGTACGCCCAGATGCACGACGACAACGACGACCTCGACCGCGAGACGGCCCGGCGCTACGAGCGCGAGGGGATCGCCCACGGCGGCCACGGCGACACGATCGCGTTCGTCCCGAAGGTGGGCGACGCCTCGTACTCGGCGAGCCACCACCGCGCGGAGCAGGTCGAGTTCACGCTGCCGTTCTCGATGGTCCGGGACAACAAGTGGCTCGTCGCCGGGTCCGGCCTCAACGACAACCAGTACGGCGCGCTGTCGTACCTCCTCGATCGCTTCTTCGGGGACTACGGCGACGGCGGGACCTACCGGGAGTTCACGTCGTTCCTCGACGATCCCACGCTCCGCGAGGAACTGCACGAGTCCGGGCGCGTCCACGAGGCGACCTACGATGCGGTCAAGCGCCGCGTCTACGGCTTCGGCGACGTGTTCGACCAGGAGGCCCCGGCCGTCACGGACCTGATCCACCGCTTCGTCCGCCCCGGCGGGCTGACGGTCGTCCCGACGTACCACATCGGCTCCTCGCGGGCGAAGGAGACGATCGTCCTCGCGCTCTCCAGCCTGCTCATCGATCAGAAGCTCTCGAACGATCCGCGGTACGACCGCATCAAGGAGACGCCGCTCGTGCTCGGAATGGACGAGGCGCACAACTTCCTCACCGACGCCGAGAGCGTCCAGGCGCGCAGGGTCATCGGGAAGTTCACCGAGGCGGCGAAGCAGGGGCGCAAGGAGCGACTCGGGCTCTTTCTCATCACGCAGGACCCGCAGGACATCGCGGACCCGGTGTTCAAGCAGGTGAACACGACGATCGTGCTCAATCTCGGGGACGAGGACGCCATCAGGTCGGTGAACATCCCCGCCTCGCTGGAGTCGAAGGTCCCCTACATGGAGAAGGGACAGATGGTCGTCTACTCGCCCGACAACTCCGAACCCGTCGAGATCATCGGCCTCCCCGACTGTCTGACGCGACACGGGCGCGACTGATCGCTCGCGGGCGGCCGCCGACAGGTGGCCGTCCCGCGTCAAGTCGTGCTACCACGGCACAAAGGTCATTACCGTCCGTCGTGAGAGGTCACGTATGCGCCACGTGCTCATCCCGCTCGACGGCTCCGAACCCGCCGAGGAGGCGCTCGAACACGCCATGGAGGTGTTCCCGGACGCCCGGCTCACCCTCCTGACGGTCATCGACCCGAGTTCGGGGTTCGCCACCGGGGCGAGCGCGCCCGGCACCGCCGAGGTGTGGTACGAGACGGTCCGCGAGCGGGCGGAGGAGCGGCTGGCGGAGGCGAGAGAGCGGGCCGAATCGCGCGGGGCGACCGTCGAGACGGTCATCGAGACGGGCCGACCCGCCGCGACCATCGTCGACTACGCCGAGAAGAACGGCGTCGACGGGATCGTCATGGGGAGCCACGGGCGGCGGGGCGTCTCGCGGCTCCTGCTCGGGAGCGTCGCCGAGGCCGTCGTCCGGCACTCGTCGGTCCCGGTGACGGTGGTCCGCTGATCGCGGACGTCCTCAAGCCGCCCGTCGTCACCGAACGTGTTCGGGGCGTCTGCCTTGCTCGCGCGTCGCCTCCCCCCGGCATGAGCGCGACCGACCGGCGCGAGCACGCGGAGGGACCGGAGACGACGGTGAACGTCCGGTGTACCGGGCACGTCCGGACCGCCCTCGGGACGCCCCGCTTCGAGTTCACCTTCGAGGGGACGACGCTGCGGGCGTTCCTGACCGCGCTGTTCGACGAGCACGGCGACGACCTGCGCGAACTGCTCATCGCCGAGACGGAGGCGGAATCGACGGCCCGCGGCTGGGCGCGCCCGCCCGCGGAGCTCCCCGGAACGTGGCGGAAGAACCCCGAGGGCGAACAGACCCGGGCGTACGCCCGCATCCTCGTCAACGGTCGGTTCAACGAACACCTCGGCGGGTTCGACGCGGAACTCGAGGACGGCGACAGGGTGGCGCTCGTCTACCCGTTCATGTTCTGCTGTTAGGCCGGCGACGTTCCGCCGGACGGTGAGCGGGCTCGAGACGCCGGACGACGCCACGCGCCGTCGGGGACGACAGACGACAGGCCTATGCCCGCGACGCGACCGACCACGGGTATGGCACACGCGCGACTCCGCGTCTCGCTCCCCGAGGGGACGTGGATCCGGGACGTCTCGACCGCACACCCCGACGCGCACGTCCGCGTCCTCGCGATCCTCTCGCGGACGACTAGCGGCGTCGGCCTCGTCAGCATCGACGCCCCCGACCTCTCCGCCGTCCTCGACGCGATGCGCGACCACGAGGGCGTGACCGCCCTCGACGTCGTCGAACGGACCGACGACCGTGCAGTCGTCCGGTTCGAGACGCCGGAACCGCTGCTGGCGTTCGCCAGCGGGGCGGCAGGCGTCCCCATCGAACCGCCCGTCGACATCCGGGACGGCGAGGCGACGCTGACGGTGACGCTCCCCCACGAGCGCCTCTCGACGCTCGGGGAGGCGCTCGACAGCTTCGGTCTCGACCACGCCGTCGAGGCCGTCTACCGGGCCGCTGAGGACGAGCGCCTGCTGACCGAGCGCCAGCACCGCCTGCTGGCGCTCGCGGCCGAGCGCGGCTACTACGACACACCCCGGGAGTGCACGCTCACCGACCTCGCCGAGGAGGTAGGGCAGGCGAAGTCGACCGTCAGCGAGGTACTCCACCGCGCCGAGGGGCACCTCGTCGACGACTACCTCGGCGACGGAGACGACGTCGGACGGGCGGCGAGGTAGCACACCGGAATCGGCGGCGCTCGCCGCGTTTCGGGGGTTCAAACGGTCCGCGTTCCACGGTTCGGTCGATGGCAACTACGGATCAGACCGAGGGACGCGCGACGTTCGACGCGGTCGTCCGGGATCGACGCTCCGTCCACGACTACAGCGACGAACCGGTCGACGACGAGACGCTGGAGGAACTGTTCGACCTCGTCCGGTACGCCCCGTCGTCGTACAACCTCCAGCCGTGGGAGTTCCTGGTGGTGCGCGAGGAGGGGAACCGCGAGGCGCTGCGGGAGGTCGCGTACGGACAGGAGCACGTGACCGACGCGCCCGTCGGCGTCGTCGTGCTCGGGAACACCGATCCCGCCGCTCACGCAGATCGGGTCGTCGACGACCTCCTGGAGAAGGGGTACCGCCCGGATCGGGCGGCGCGCGACGGCCTCCTCGAACGGATCGAGGGGCTGCGGGATCGCGACGAGGCGACGAACCGCCGCTGGGCGGTCCGGAGCACCGCGCTCGCCGCGATGACGCTCATGCACGCGGCGCGGAGCCGCGGCCTCTCGACCTGCCCCATGGGAGGGTTCGACCCCGAGGCGCTGCGCGAGACGTTCGACGTCGGCGACGAGTACGAACCGGTCGTACTCCTGACGCTCGGCTACCCGGCCGACGGGGCCGCGGACCGCGAGAACGAGCGGAAGTACCGCCGTCCGGTGAGCGAGATCGTCCACCACGAGACCTTCGACGCGTAGCCGGATCCACGAACGCGTCGCCCGCTAGTCGTCCGCTCCGACCCCCGATCCTCGCCGTACCGTCGTGAGTTCCGCGCGGATGGCCTCGCGCTTGATGAGGACGAAGCCGACGACGATGATCAGGAACCCGACCGCCGTCCGGAGCGTGATGAGTTCGCCGAGGAAGAGGAGCCCCGAGAGGGCGGCGAAGACGGGCGCGACGTAGGAGACGAGGTTGATCTCGATGGGGCCGAGGCGACCCAGGAGGTCGAAGTAGACCAGGAAGCCGAGCGCGCTCGCGGCCAGCGAGAGGTAGCCGAGCGCCGCGAGCGCACCGAGGGCGTCGGGTCCCGAGAGGGCGTCGAGCATCGGCGCGACGCGCTCGCCGCGGGCGGCGCTCACGACGTGCATCAGCAGCGCGCCGCCGAGCATCGACCACGCCTCCATCGACTCGATGGGGAGCCCCGAGTCGAGCCGTTGGCTGGCGACGCTCCCGAACGCGAACGACAGCGCCGCCGCGAACACGAGCGCCTTGCCGACGACGCCCGCGGTGAGGAGGTTCGACGGGTCGCGAACCGAGAGGACGGCGACGCCGAGCAGGCCGAGCAGCAGGCCGGCGATGCCGGAGACGCTGAGGCGCTCTCCCGGGAGCGCCGCGCGGGCGATGGCGGTCGTGAGCACGGGCGAGAGGGAGACGATCACGGCGGCCGCCGCGCTCGTCGTGTTCTGCTCGCCGACGAACAGGAAGGCGTGATAGCCTGCGATCAGGAAGACGGCACCGACGAGCACGTCGGCGACCTGTCTCCGCGTCCGCGGGAACGGGTCGTCGAGGACGTAGAGGGCGTACGCGAGCATCACCAGCCCGGCCACGTCGTAGCGGACGGCGGCGAACAGCACCGGCGGGAACCCGTACAGGTCGAGCCCCGCCTTGATGGCCATGAACGCGGACCCCCAGACGGCGGCGAGAACCAGGAACAGAGAGAGGTTACGGTAGCGCACACCGACCGTCGGGCGGCGGGACCGGTGAACGTTTCGACGGGGGCAGGGCACACGTTTATATCCGATCCGTGTCGTACGTTTGATATGGCCGCATACGGACGGCCGACCCTTAGAGACCTGTTCGACGAGTCCCCGACCCCCCACATCGCGCACCCGCCGCGCACGCACCACCGCGACTATTACCTCGCGTGCGACGGGTCGTTCCGCGACTCCGGCGGCGGACTCGGCGTCGTCATCGAAACGCGCGACGGGCAGTGCGTCGCCCGCCGATCGCTTCCCGACCGCGTCCCGGACAACAACGTCGCCGAGTACCGGGCGCTGCATCTCGGGCTCGACCTGCTCGCCGCGCGAGCGCCCCGGGACGCCCGCGTCGGCGTGCTCATCGACCACGACGACCTCGCCGCGAACGTCAACCGGGCCGCTATCGCCGCGCGGCAACCGACGCTCGGACCGCCCCACCCCTACCGGGTGCCGTCGGCCACGCGCCACCACTGGCGCGGTATCAGGGCGCGGATCGCGGGCTTCCAGGAGCTTCGCGCCGCGCGCATCGACAGCGCGGAGAACCCCGCCCACTGCCTCGCGAACGCGCCGGAGCAGTACGCGCACGTCAACCGCGAACCGGCCCGGTGTCTCCTCCCCGGCGAGCGCGTCGAGGAGACGACGCAGATCCCCCCGCCGTCGCGCGCGAACCGCCACGGTAACGCCAACGCGAGCGACTGAGGGAACCGGCGGTACGCCCCGACCCACCAGTTAAACCCACGCGTCGCCTACCTGTTGACATGAGTGAACGTACTCGAGTGGACGTCACGGTCGACGTGGCGCTCGACGAGGGGACCCTCCAGATCGCCGCGGGGGCCGTCGAGGAGGCGGTCGCCGACCTGGTCGCGGACGGTATCGCGGGGGAGGTGCGCGTCGCGGTGGCTCGCGACGAGGCGGCGCGCGACGGAGCGGACGAACCGGCGACGGTGAGTGACGAGGCGGGGACGCCGGAACCAGCGGTCGACTCCCTCGACGGGGAGGGGGCACCGGCTGACGGAACTGAACGCGAGGACGGCGAATCGACCGGGGTGTTCGCCGATCTCGCCGAGCGCGACGCGTTCGAACTACCGCTCGTCGACGCGCAGGCGTCGTTCGAGGTGTACCGCGACCGCGCCGGGCGCTGGCGCTGGCGGCTCGTCCACGACAACGGCAACATCATCGCGGACTCCGGCGGGAGCTACGCGTCGCGCTACGGAGCCGTCCAGGGAGTCAGGAGCGTCAAGCGGAACGTCCCCGGCGCGACCGTCGAATCGCGCTAGGCCTGCACGAGGGCGACCCCGACGAGCACCAGCGCGCCGCCGACGAGCGTGACGAGCGTGACCGGTTCGTCGAGCAGTACCGCGCCGAGCGCCACCGCTACCGCCGGCTCCACCGTGCTGACGATCCCCGCGCGGCTGGGCCCGACGCGGCGCAGCCCCAGGAAGAACGTCGAGACGGGGATCACCGTCGCTAGCACGGCGATGCCGAGGACGGCTGCCCACCCGAGCTGGGACGTGGGGAGCGACAGCTGCCCGCTCGCGCTTCCGACCGCGAGGAACGACACCGCGGCGGCGGGCATGACGTAGGCGCTCAGCACCGCCCCGTCGGTCGAGTCGAGCGCCACCCGGCCGACGACGATGTACAGCGAGTAGACGACCGCGCCGCCGAGGACGATCAGCACGCCCGTCGGATCGACGCCGGCGGGATCCGCACCCGTGATAAGCACCACGCCGCCCAGCGCGAGGGGGAGGGCGAGCAGGTCCCGCCGCGTGAGCGGCTCGCCGAGCACCGTCGTCGAGAGGAGGAGCACGAACACCGGGTAGGTGTAGAGCACGATGGTCGTCATTCCGGCGGTGAGATACCGGAGACCGAGGAAGAACAGCGCGCTCTGGCCGGTGTAGCCGACCAGCCCGAGCAGCACCGCTATCGCGAGCGTCCGTCCCCGCAGGCGGAGCGACGCGAGGTCGCCAGCGCGGCGGCGGACGAACGCGAGGGGCGGCCAGATCAGCGCCGCCGCGAGCGAGAAGCGCAGCGCGAGGACGGACACGACGTTCAGCCCCGCGGCGAAGGCGTACTCGCCGAGGACGGCGAGCGTGCCGAACCCGACGGCGGAACTGACCACCAGCGCCGTGCCGACCGTCTCGTCGTCCAGCACTCCGTCGCGCGGGGACATCGATGGGGGGTGACAGTCGCTCCGGCTATATCGCTCCGACGGTTCGGGGCGGCGGGACGGCTACGGGAGTGGCGAAGAGAGGATGGCGAACGGGCGACGCGCCGACCGGTGATCGCCGACGGGCGCGTCGCGCTCCCGCGGTCCGTCGGCGGCGGTTCTCAGGTCACGGGGGTCGGTGGTCCCGGTATCGTATATAAAATCGAGGGCGAGGACCCCGAACTCACCCGGGGCCGATCACGTACTCCTCGACCTCGTCCCGGGTGGGCATGTCGCCGTGCGCGTCGCGCACGTGTTCCTGTGCGCCCTCGATGACCACCGCCTCCTCGTTGTCCCGGTTCGAATACTCGCAGTCGTCGACCGGACACTGGAACTCCCAGACCATGCGTCGATCCCGTCCTCGGTTACGATCCTCGGACCGTTAACCGCCCGGCCGGCGACGGCATGCCGTCGAACCCCGGCGGACGGAACCCGCGCGAGGAGGGAGAGGGGGGGAGCCCTCACGCGAGGAACACGTGTCGCGGCCGATCCGCGAGCACCTCCCGACCCCACTGTACGGTGTCGCGGAACGCCTCCGAGCGGAAGAACGCCATCGCGTCCTCGCGCCCGCGCCACTGGCTGGCGATGAACATGTCGTTCTCGTCGTCGACGTTCACCATCAGGTCCGTCCCGACGTGGCCCTCCATCCCCTCAAGGAGGTCGCCGACCGCGGCGAACCGCTCGACGAAGTCCTCGCGGTACTCGGGCTTGGTCGTGTAGAACATGCCCATCGTGCCGAATCCGGATTCCTCGCCCGCCCGCGCGACGATCCCGGGGAGGTCGGCGAGGTAGCCGCCCGCGGTGTCCGCGGCGCTCGCCGTCTCCCAGATGCTCACGACGGCGCGGCGGTCGCGTCCGCGGGCCTCGTAGACGGACGTGCCGACGTGCGTGTCGTAGCGGTCGAAGCCCTCGCGCAGCGACTCGACCTCGGGGACGAGGTCGTCGCGGTCGGCCTCCGAGTAGAGCACCAGCGCGTGGACGTCCTCGCCGTGGGGCGTGCCGGCGTAGACGTCGAGGTCCGCGAGTTCCCCGCGGATGTCGTCCGCGTCGGCCCCGGACGCCTCGGGCGCGGTCGCACCGGCCGCGTCGCCGCCGGAGCCGCCACCGACCGCGCCGGTCGTCCGCTCGGTGACCCCGGGGAGGTCTGCGAGGAAGCCGGCGGCGGTGTCGGCGGCGCGCTCGGTCTCCCACGCGCTCACGACCGCCGCGCCGTCGTCGGTCCCGTGGACGGTCGTACCGCGGTGGCTGTCGTAGTGGTCGAAGTTCCCCCGGAGGCCGGAGACCGCCTCTTCGACCTCGTCGGCGTCGGCCTCGGAGTGGACGAGCACGACGTGAGACCCCTCCTCGACGGTCGCGCCGAGCGCGTCGAGTTCCGCACGGAGGGCGTCGTCCCTCGCCCCGTCCTCGCTCGCGCCCTCGCCCGTCGGGATCGGCTCACCCGCGAGGAGCGCGCCGAGGTCGGCGGGCGGGAAGCGTCGCCCGAAGTAGAACGGACCGAACTCGGCGTAGCGCGACGAGGAGGGGTCGAAGCGCATCTCGTAGAGGAGGTGCTTGATCTCCGTCGGGTCGTCGGCGAAGAGGGTGACGCCCCACTCGTAGTCGTCGAGGCCGACGCTCCCGGTGATGATCTGCGTGACCTTCCCGGCGTACCCACGGCCGATGTCGCCGTGCGCGGACATCAACTCGGCGCGCTCGTCGAACGGGAGGTCGTACCAGTTGTGGGGCTCCTCGCGGCGCTTGTCCATCGGGTAGAAGCAGACGTGCTCGGCGTCGGGGATGGACGGCTCGATGCGCGACCGGATGTAGCGCCGGAGGCCGGGATCGACCGCCTCCGGTCCCTCCTCGAAGTAGGCGCGCGCGGACTCCGAGTAGCCCGAGGCCTCCGTGACCGAGACGTACGAGGAGGTCCGCTCGGTGAAGCGCGCGAGGGCGGTCCGCTCGAAGCGCCGCTCCGCGGTGTCGAGGTGGGCCGTCGTGGGCCGGAGGTGGACGATCAGCAGGTCGGCCTTGTGCCCGAGGATCGAGAAGACGGCCGAGCCGCCCTCGTCCGCGTCGGCCAGGTCCTCGTGCGCGCGGAGGTACTCGACGCCCTCCTCGACGGCGCGCTCGCGCGCCTCGTCGCTCGCCGCCTCCCACGCGTCCCAGTCGACGGTGCGGAAGTCGTGGAGGGCGTACCAGCCCTCGTCCGTCCGCGGTGGTTTCGGCATACCGGGGGTTGGAACGGCCCCGATAAGGACGTTTGGAGTTTCGGCCGGCGGCGGCGCGTCCGGGGCGGGGACGCGATCCGTCGCGCGGACGACACGCTCGTCGGCGCTTGACAATTCTTAAGCGGCCCACCCGGTTACGCCACGGCAATGAGAGCAGTCGTCTCTATCGGGGGGAGCGTCCTCGTGCCGGAACTCGACGGCGAGCGGGTCGCGGCCTACGCGGACGTCGTCCGGTCGCTCCTGGGTGCGGGTCACGAACTCGGGCTCGTCGTCGGCGGGGGGCGCGTCGCCCGCGACTACATCCGGGCGGGGCGCGTCCTGGACGCCAACGAGATGGCCCTCGACCAGCTCGGGATCGGCGTCACGCGCCTGAACGCCCGTCTCCTCATCGCCGCGCTTCACGGGCGGGCCGCGCCCACGCCGCCGGAGACGTACGAGAACGCGGCCGAGGCGATCTCCCGGGGCGACGTCCCGGTGATGGGCGGGATGGTCCCCGGACAGACGACCGACGCCGTGGCCGCCGCGCTCGCCGAGACGGTCGGCGCGGACCTGCTCGTCTACGCCACGAGCGTCCCCGGCGTCTACAGCGACGATCCGGACGAGCACCCCGATGCGACCCGCTACGACGAGGTGTCGACCGACGACCTCGTGGACATCATCGCGGAGATCGACATGAGCGCGGGGAGCAACGCGCCGGTGGACCTGCTGGCCGCGAAGATCATCCAGCGCTCGGGCACGCGGACGCTCGTCCTCGACGGCACGGACCCCCAGGCGGTCCGCTTGGCCATCGCCGACGGCGAGCACGAGGGGACGGAGGTCGTCCCGTGAGGCGACGTTCCGACCCCCGCCGGACCGGTGGCGGGGGGTGGCGACCGTGAGCGTCGAGGACGACGCGCTCGCGGCAGACGACGGCGAGCGCGGAGATCCCGGCGAGATCCACCGCGCGTTCTGGGCGGACGCGGTCGCAGACGAGATCGAGGCGCGCGACCCCGAGGAGCCGATCGTGATAAAGGGCGGCGTCTCCCCCTCCGGCGTCCCCCACATCGGCCACCTGAACGAGGTCATGCGCGGCTATTTCGTCGCGGAGGCGCTCCGCGACCGGGGCCGCGAGGTCAGGCAGGTGTTCACGAGCGACGACCGCGATCCCCTCCGGGGGGTCCCCCGCACCCTCGCGACCCTCGACTGGGCGGTCGTCTCGCTCGGCGAGACGGAGAACCCGGGCGCGCTCGGGCGCAACCTCGGCAAGCCGCTGACGAACGTCCCCGACCCCTTCGGCTGCTGTGACTCCTTCGGCGACCACCAGACGCGGCTGCTCGGGAAGATGGCGGAGGCGATGGACGTGCCCATCGAGGTCGTCTCGAACACCGACCTCTACGAGCGCGGCGAGTTCGAGGGAGTCACCCGCGAACTGCTCGAGAAGCGCGACCTCGCCCGAGAGGTGCTCTCGGCGTACCAGGAGAAGGTCGACGAGGAGTACGTCCCGTTCAACCCGATCTGCGCGGACTGCGGGAAGATCACCGAGGCCGTGACGGGGATCGACCTCGACGCGGGCACGGTCGACTACGTCTGCGCGGACATCGAGGCGGGCAACCGGACCATCGAGGGGTGCGGCCACGAGGGGACCGCCACGCTGCGGGAGGGAAAGCTCCCGTGGCGCTTCGAGTGGCCCGCCCAGTGGAAGGTCCTCGGCGTCGACTTCGAGCCGTTCGGGAAGGACCACGCCGAGGGCTCCTGGCCCAGCGGCGAGCACATCGCCCGGGCGGTCCTCGACTTCGAGCCGCCGGTCCCGATGGTCTACGAGTGGTTCACCTACAACGGCGACGCGCTCTCCTCCTCGAAGGGGAACGTCATCACCGTCGACGAGGTGCTCTCGATGCTCGAGGTCGAGGTGTTTCGCTACTTCTTCACGAAGCCGCCGAAGCGCGCCCGCGACTTCGACGTGCGCACGCTGGATCAGCTGGTCGACGAGTTCGACCGCTTCGAGGCGATCTACTTCGGCGAGGTCGAGGGGACGGACCAGGAGCGGGCGATCGCGGAACGCGCCTACCCCATGACCGTGGACGCGGTCCGTCCCGAGCGCGTGCGCCTGCCGTACACCTTCGCCGCCGTGCTGGGGATGACCGACGACGAGGGGCTACGCGAGGCGATGGCCCGCCGCGCGGGGCACATCCCGGAGGACGCGTCCGAGCGGGCCGTCGAGAACGCGCTCGCCAGGGTAGAGCGGGCGCGGACGTGGGCGGAACGCACCGACAACGAGTACAACTACCGCCTCGCGGAGGACCTCCCCGACGTCGAGGTGGACGGGGCGACGGCCGCGGCGCTCGACGCGCTCGCAGACGAGGTCGAGGCCGGTCTCGAGGAGGGCGAGGACGTGCAGACCGCCATCTACGAGGCGGCCCGCGACGAGGGCGTCGAGGTCGGCGACCTCTTTGCGACCGGCTACCGGTTGTTCCTCGACGAGGAGC
Source organism: Halomarina halobia (assembly GCF_029338575.1). Taxonomy (GTDB): domain Archaea; phylum Halobacteriota; class Halobacteria; order Halobacteriales; family Haloarculaceae; genus Halomarina; species Halomarina halobia. The sequence continues at coordinate 66,026 of NZ_CP119992.1, read as the reverse complement.
AGGGGCCGCGCCTGGGGCCGTTCCTCGCGTCGCTCGAGCGCGAGTTCGTCGTCGAGCGACTGCGACGCGAGTCGTAGGTAGCGGAACCAAACCCTCTTAGGGCGAACGATCCTCTCTGACACCAATGGTCAGTACGCTGGCGCTGGTGGCCGCCGGGGTCGTCCTCTACATGCTGGTCGCGATGGCCCTCCGGGCGCGGGGGCTGTTGCCCGACTCCGTCCGCATCTCCGGCCCCATCACGACGATCCACACCCGGCGAGGCAAGGAGTTCCTCGACCGTCTCGCCCGCCCGAAGCGCCTCTGGCGGGCGTGGGGGAACTTCGGCATCGGCGTCGCGCTGGTCGTGATGTTCGGCTCCTTCTTCGCCGTCCTCTTCGCGGGCTACAGCGCGCTCACGAACCCGCAGCCGAGCGCCGTCACCGAACCGCAGAACGTCCTCGTCATCCCCGGCGTCAACGAGTTCCTCCCGTTGTCGGTCGCCCCGGAGATCGTCCTCGGGCTGCTCGTCGGCCTCGTGGTCCACGAGGGAGGCCACGGGCTCTTCTGTCGCGTCGGCGACATCCGCATCGAGTCGATGGGTCTCGCCCTGCTGACGATCGTCCCGATCGGCGCGTTCGTCGAGCCGGACGAGGAGTCGCGGAACCGGGCGGACCGCGGGGCGCAGACGCGCATGTTCGCCGCGGGCGTGACGAACAACTTCGCCGTCGCCGTCCTCGCGTTCGCGCTCCTGTTCGGGCCCATCATCGGCTCGATCGCCGTCGCGCCCGGCGCGGCCGTGGGTGACGTCGTCGGCACCGACAACGCCGGGTTCGCGTCGCCCGCCGAGCGAGCCGGCATCGAGCGCGGCGATCGCATCACCGCGGTGGACGGCCAGCCCGTGAACGACGCGGCCGAGTTCGACGCCGCGATGCTCGACGCCGGGCGGACCGTGCAGGTGACGATAGACGGGGAGCGGCAGGTGACGCTGGAGCGCGACCTCCTCCTCACGCGCACGACGCCGAGCGTCGTCGGCGACCTCGACACGAGCGGCGGGCCGCCCCGGATCGAGGCGGTGAACGGACGGTCGGTCAACACCGAGGGCGAGTTCTACGACGCGCTCCGCGGGAACCCCGTCTCGACGGTGCGGACGACCGGCGGCGAGTTCGAGATGGTCGGCGGCGCGTACGTCGAGTCGGTGAGCCCCGACGGCGCGCTCGCGGAACACGTCCCGACGGGCGGAGACCACTCGATCGTCATCACGCGGTTCGCCGGCGAGCGGGTCGTGACCTACGAGCAGTTGAACGAGCTCCGCCAGCGGACGAGCCCGGGTGACACCGTGTCGGTCCAGCTCTACGTCGACGGCGAGGCGCGCACCGTCGACGTGACCCTCGGCGAGACCCGGGGCGTCGAGGGCGGCACGCTCGGGGTCGCGCTCCGGCAGGGGACGGGCGGGATCGCGGTCGACGACACGGGGATCACCCCCTATCCGGCCGCCGAGTACCTCGGCGCGCTCTCGCAGGACGGCTGGAGCGTCCAGTCCTTCCTCCAGCGCGTCGCCTTCTCGCTGTTCCTCCCGTTCATCGGCGCGGTCGGGGCGAGCGGCCTCACGTACAACTTCGCCGGGTTCGTCGCGCCGATCACCGACTTCTACGTCGTGCAGGGACCGCTCGCGTTCCTCGGCGGCGGCGTCTTCCTGCTCGCGAATGCGCTGTTCTGGACGGCGTGGATCAACCTCAACCTCGGCTTCTTCAACTGCATTCCGACGTTCCCGCTCGACGGGGGCCACATCCTGCGGGCGAGCACGGAGTCCGTCGTCTCGCGGCTCCCCCTGCCCAACGGCGGGCGACGGCGGCTCACCAGCGCCATCACCACGGTCATCAGCATGACGATGCTCGCGGGGGTCTTCCTGATGGTGTTCGGCCCGCAGTTGCTCCCCTGACGGCGCGACGGGGCAACGGTAAAGACGCCGCGCCGGCGTTGTTCGGGTATGTACGCCGTCGCCGTCGTCGGCGAGGAGTCGACGACGCTCACCGAACGACTCGTCTCCAGACTCTCGCGCTCGGGGCCCGTCGCCGCCGTCTCCGCGCTCCCCGAGAACCCCGCACCCGGGTTCGAGGAGGTCGTCGGGTTCCGCGCGGAGGGCGCGGGCTCGGTCGTCGGCCTCGGTCCCGGCGAATCGACGGTCCACGGCCGCGCGCGCAGCCTCGACGAGGCGCTCGACGACCTGACGCCGGAGCACGAGTACTGTCTGATCGACGGCGTCGCCGACCCGCGGCTCCCGACGATCGTCGCGGGGGAGGCGGCGGACCCCGCGGGCGACGTGGTCGCGACCGTCGGGCGCGCCGACCGCGCGGACCTCGACGACCTCGCGGCGGCGATCGAGGGGACGGAGCCGCGCGAGACGCTCGAGTCCCTCGTCGCCCGGGTGAAGCGCTCGCCTGACGCCGAGCGGTCGGGTGCCATCGCGACGTTCACCGGCCGCGTGCGCGCCAAGGACGGCGCGGACGACGCCCGGACGGAACTGCTCGAGTTCGAGAAGTACGAAGGGGTCGCCGAGGAGCGGATGGACGCTATCAGCCGGGAGCTGACGGAGCGCGAGGGCGTCTTCGCCGTGCGGATGCACCACCGCACCGGCGTCATCCACGACGGCGAGGACATCGTCTTCGTCGTCGTGCTCGCGGGCCACCGCGAGGAGGCGTTCCGCACCGTCGAGGACGGCATCAACCGGCTCAAGGACGAGGTCCCCATCTTCAAGAAGGAAGTCACGGTCGAGGAGGAGTTCTGGGTCCACGACCGACAGTGACGCGCGACCGCGGCGGCGGCGGAGGGACGCCGAGACCACCACCTATTCCGGCAATAAACACCGGTTGATTCCCGTAAGTAATAGTAACATATTTCTTTTAATAAAGTATAGAAATAAAAATTCGGAGCGCTTCGTAAAACGTCTCGCCGGAATTTATCCACCGATGAAAGCTGTGCTTTACGCGAGTTTCGTGGTGAAGCGCCCCGAAGCGATGCTAAAATTCCTTCCGCTATATCACCCCCTGATCGAAAGCGACTGGTGAGGTCAGCACATGAGCGCAACCGCACACTCCGTCGAGCAGCCGACCACCGAGAGCAAGGAAGACCGCCTCCGCGCGTACCTCCGTCGCCGCGCGGCCGACGGCGAGATCTACTTCAAGAGCAAGTTCATCTCCGACGACGTCGGGCTCACGCCCAAGGAGATCGGCGCGCTGATGGTCAAACTCCGCGACGCCCCGGGCGATCTGACCATCGAGAAGTGGTCGTATACGAGCGCCACGACGTGGCGAGTCAGTCTCGCGTAGGCGATCGCCGACGGCGTACGGTCCCCGCCCCGACCGCAGCACGAACGGCACGTACCCCTCCCGTTTCCCGTCCTATTCAGGGGCTTTATACTCGCGCCGCCCCTGTTTTAGGTCGATGGACGACGTCGACGAGCCAGCGGACGGACCGCCGATCGAGCGGTTCCGATCCGTGTTCCGGGTCGTCGAGGTGCGACGCGACGACGGCACGCTGCTCTACTTCGGCGAGCCGACCGTCGCCCCGGACGTGCTCGAACGACACGTCTGGCCCCTGTTTCGCGAAGCGGGCTACGAGGTCCACCTCACGACCGTCACCGACAGCGAGGCCGATCCCATCACCGGCGTCGAGGTGAAGGACCGCCGCACGGCCCTGGTCGCCGAACCGCACTCCTCGGGGATCGACGGGGTCCCGTGGGTCAACATCGCCTTCGCGCTGCTGACCGTCGCGACGACCCTCTTCGCCGGACTCGAGTGGTACGGCCACGACGTGAGCCTGCGCGATCCGGGGGCGATGCTGCGCGCGTGGCCGTTCGCGATCGCCGTCCTCGGCGTCCTCGGCGTCCACGAACTCGGTCACTACGTGATGAGTCGCTACTACGACGTGAACGCCAGCCTCCCCTACTTCATCCCGATCCCCACCATCTTCGGGACGATGGGCGCGGTCATCAAGATGAACGGCCGCATCCCCGACCGCAAGGCGCTGTTCGACATCGGCGTCGCGGGACCGCTCGCCGGGCTGGGGGCGGCCGTCGTCGTCACCGCCGTCGGCCTCCACCTCGACCCCGTGCCCGCCGGCCCCATCTTCCAGATCGACTCGCTGAACTACCCGCCGCTCATCCAGTTCATCGCGGCCCTGACGGGCCGACCGCTGAGCTACGCGGGCGAGCTGCGCGTCAACCCGGTCGTCGTCGGCGGGTGGGTCGGCATGTTCGTCACCTTCCTCAACCTCCTCCCCGTCGGTCAGCTCGACGGCGGCCACCTCGTGCGGGCGATGCTCGGCGAGCGCCAGGAGACCGTCGCCGCGCTCGTCCCCGCCGCGCTGTTCGGCCTCGGCGCGTACCTGCTACTCGTCCGTCACGAGGCGCTACAGGCCATCTCGCTGTGGTTCCTCTGGGGGTTCATCGCCATCGGCCTCGCCTACGCCGGGCCCGCCCACCCCGTGCGCGAGGACGGACTCGACCGGAAGCGCATGATCGTCGGCGTCCTCACGTTCGTCCTCGGCCTGCTCTGCTTCACGCCGGTCCCGTTCCGCTTCGTCTGATCCCCCCGATCGGCCGATCAGTTGTGCGTGAAACCCCGATCCGGGAGCGCCTCGCCGTCGAGGCGCACCCCCTCGCCCCCCTCGGTGACCGTCCCGATCTCGGAGACCGGCGTCGGCGACGCCTCCCGGGCCGCCTCGGGGTCGTCCGTCGTGAACACGAGTTCGAAGTCCTCGCCGAAGTAGAGCGCGAGGTCCCGCTCGTCGTCAGGGTCGTCCGCGAGGTCGCGGACGCTCCCGTCGACGGGGAGGGCGTCGTACTCGACCCGAAACCCGCAGTCGCTCGCCTCCGCGAGCTGGTGGAGCGACCGCGCCAGGCCGTCGCTCGAGTCCATCATCGCGCCCGCCCGGGGAGCGACGGCGAGCCCGGCGGCGACGCGCGGGGAGAACCGGAAGAGGTCGTTCGCGCGCTCGGGGGCGTTGGGGAAGAGGCGGACCGCCGCGCCGCTGCGCCCGAGCGTCCCCGTGACGCAGACGGTCTCGCCGGGCGTCGCCCCCGAGCGGAGGACGGGGGCCTCCGTCTCGCCGAGGGCGGTGGTGGCGACGGTGAACTCGTCGTGACCGTCGAGGTCGCCGCCGACGTACTCCGCGCCCGCGTCGGCGCAGACGTCGCGCGCGCCCCGGAGGAACGCGGAGAGCTCCTCGGGGTCGAACGCGGGCGCGCCGTAGACGGCGACGGCGGCGGTCGCCCGCGCGCCCATGGCGGCCACGTCCGAGAGGGACGCGCCGACGGCCCGCCAGCCGGCGGTGTAGCGGGTCGTCCCGGCCGGGAAGTCCGTCGACTCGTGCAGCATGTCGGTCGTGACGACGAGCGAGCCGACGACCGCGGCGTCGTCACCCGCGGCGGGGAGCGTCTCGTCGATGAGCGCGAGGGCGGCGCGTTCGTCCATGCCCCCGTTACTCGCCGGGGGGCGAAAACGCGTTCCGGTTCGGTGGCTTGAATAAGCGGTCCCGCGGGATGTAGGTATGAACGTCAACCTGCGGGCCACTATCCTCGGGTTTCTCGCCGCGTTGGCGGTTCTCTTCCTCACGTTCGGGTTCGTCGGCCTCGGACCCATCGTCGACGCGGTCGCGATGGCCGACCCGCTCGTACTGGCCGCGCTCCCCGTCGTCGCCGCCGCCTGGCTGGTGGCGTGGGGGCTCTCACTGCGGGTCGTCCTGACCGTCATCGGCACGCCAGTCCGCGCGACGACGGCGGTGCTCGTCTACCTCGCCGCGACGTTCGCCAACAACGTCACGCCGTTCGGGCAGGCCGGCGGCGAGCCCATCACCGCGTACCTCATCGCGGACGTCACGCGAAACGAGTACGAGACGGGGCTCGCGGCCATCGCGAGCGTCGACGCGCTCAACTTCGTCCCGTCGCTCTCGTTCGCGGCGATCGGCATCGCCTACTTCGCGGCGACGGCCGCGCTCGGCCGCCACCTCCGCGCGGCCGCGGTCTCGCTCGTCGTCATCGCGGCGGCCCTGTCCGCCGGACTCGTCCTCGGGTGGCGCTACCGGAGCGAGGTGAAGGACGGCCTGACGGACGTGCTCACGCCGGCGTCCCGGGCGTTCGCGCGGTTGATCCCGGGACGGGTCCCGCCGAGTCGGTTCTCGGTGTACGCCCGCGTCGACGGGTTCTTCGCCGCCGTCGAGCGCATCGCCGCCGACCGCGAGAGCCTCCTGCTCGCGCTCTCCCTCGCCACGCTCGGCTGGCTCGCGCTCTCTACCTCGCTGTGGCTCTCGATCTACGCGCTCTCGCCCGTCGATCCGGTCGCGTTCGCGGCGACGCTCATCGTCATCCCGATCGGGAGCATCGCCAGCATCACGCCCCTGCCGGGCGGGCTCGGCGGCGTCGAGACGGTGCTCATCACCCTGCTCGTCGCCCTCGGCGTCAACCCCGTCACGGCCGGCGCGGCGGTGCTGCTCCACCGCACCACCACCTACTGGCTCCCCACCCTCCTCGGCGGCCTCGTCACGGCGACGTGGGGCGCGGACGCGCTGTGATCCGTTATCGGCGACGGGATTATATCGCCGGAGGGCCGCGTTAGGGACGACCGAAGCATGCCCGACGCCGCGCTCGACGCGCTCGCCCTCTTTCTCCCCGCGGCGGTCGCGCTGGTCCTCACGCCCGGTCCCGACACGATCTACGTCCTCTCGCAGGGGGTCGGTCGCGGCCGGGGCGTGGGCGTTCGCTCGGCGCTCGGGGTGAGCACCGGCGTGCTCGTCCACGCGACGCTGGCCGCGTTCGGCCTGTCGGTGCTCGTCGGGGAGTCGCCGCTCGCGTACGCGACCGTGAAGCTCGTCGGGGCCGCGTACCTGGTCTACCTCGGAGTGCGGACGCTCCGCACCCGTGCGAGCGTCGACCTCGAATCGACCGATGGCAGCCCGTACGTCCGGGGCGTGCTGGTGAACGTCCTCAACCCGAAGGTGGCGCTGTTCTTCCTCGCGTTCCTCCCGCAGTTCGTCGTCCCGGGGGTCGCGACGCGGGGCTCGTTGCTCGCCCTCGGCGCGACCTACGCCCTCCTCACGCTGTGCTACCTGGGCGCGGTCGCCCTCCTCGCGGGGCGCGCGAGCGAGGCCCTCGACGCGAACGCGGCGCGCCTCCGGGCGGCGAGCGGGGGCGTGCTGCTCGCGCTCGGGGCGTGGGTGGCCGCCGAGGGGTGGCTCCTGTGAGCGCCGCCCACGGCGTTCGCGGCAGGTCATCGATGTGTTTAAACGGCGCGCGGCGGACGTAGGGGTAATGACGACGCTCTACGACGTCCCGGCCGACGACCTCATCGAGGCCGTCGCCGAGGAACTCGACCTGGAAGCGCCGGAGTGGGCCACGTTCACCAAGACCGGCGTCTCCCGCGAACTGCCCCCCGAGCAGGAGGACTTCTGGAACGTCCGCGCCGCGAGCCTCCTGCGCCGGGTGGCCATCGACGGCCCCGTCGGAATCGACCGCCTGCGGTCGTTCTACGGCGACGCCAAGCAGGGCTCGACGCGCTACCGCGTTCGCCCGGACCGGAAGGTGAAGGCCAGCGGGAAGATCATCCGCACCATCCTCCAGCAGCTCGAGGAGGAGGGGTACATCGAGACCGCCGAGGGCGAGGGCCGCCGCGTGACCGGCGAGGGGCGCGCGCTGCTCGACGCGACCGCGACCGAGGTGCTCGAGGAGCTCGACCGCCCCGAACTCGAGCGCTACGCCTGATCGGACGGCGTCACGGTTTTGTGGGATACTCTCTAAGGACCAGCTATGCCCGACGAGGACGAACTCGAGGAACTCCGACGGAAGAAGATGGAACAGCTACGCGACCAGCAGGGCCAGGGTCAGGGCCAGGAGATGGACGAGGAGGCCATGCGGGCCCAGCAGGAGCAGGCCGAGGCCCAGAAGAAGGCCCTCCTGCGGCAGTACCTCACCGACGGCGCGCGAAAGCGCCTCAACACGGTGAAGATGTCGAAGCCCGAACAGGGCGAGCAGATCGAGCAGCAACTCGTCGCGCTCGCCCAGAGCGGCCGCGTCCAGGGACAGATCGACGAGGAGCAGATGAAACAGCTCCTCCAGGAGCTGACGCCGGACTCCAAGAGCTTCAACATCCGGCGGCGGTAGGCCGTCCTCCCGCCGCCCCCGGGCCGCCCCGCCGATCTCTGTCACGGCGTGGCGGGCGACCGCGTCGTTGAAGTGTCCGCTTTGCGATTTCCGCGTATGTACGAGCGCATCAAGGGGTTCCGTGACTTCTACCCCGGCGCGATGGCAGCCCACCGGCAGGTCGTCGACACGGTCGAGTCGGCCGTCGCCGGCTACGGCTTCCGCGAGATCGCCACGCCCGCCCTCGAACGCACGCAGCTGTACGTCGACAAGAGCGGCGAGGAGATCGTCGAGGAGCTCTACTCCTTCACCGACCACGGCGGCCGCGAGGTGTCGCTGACGCCCGAGCTGACGCCGACGGTGGCGCGGATGGTCGTCGAGCGCCACCAGGAGCTGTCGAAGCCCATCAAGTGGTACTCGACGCGCCCGTTCTGGCGCTACGAGGAGCCCCAGCAGGGCCGGTTCCGCGAGTTCTACCAGACGAACGTCGACATCTTCGGCTCCGACGCGCCCGAGTCCGACGCGGAGATCCTCGCGGTCGCCGCGGACGCGCTCACCGACTGCGGGCTCGACGCGGACGACTTCGAGTTCCGCGTCTCCCACCGCGACATCCTCGGAGGCGTCCTGCGATCGATGGACGCCGACGTGGACGTTCCCGCGGCCATCCGCGCCGTGGACAAGAGCGAGAAGATCGAACGGGCGGCGTACCACGACCTGCTGGTGGACGCGGGGCTCGACCTCGCGCAGGCGCAGTCGTTCGCGGACCTGCTGGACGCGGGCGACCTCGACGCGGTGGTCGAGTTCGCGGGCACCGACGAGGTGGCGGCGGCCGTCGAGAACCTGCGCGAGGTGCTCGCCGCCGCCGAGGACTTCGGCGCGCGGCGGTACTGCACGCTCTCGCTCGACACGGCGCGCGGGCTGGACTACTACACGGGCGTCGTCTTCGAGTGCTTCGACTCCACCGGCGAGGTCGGACGGGCGGTCTTCGGCGGCGGGCGCTACGACGACCTCATCGAGAGCTTCGGCGGCCAGCCCACGCCCGCGGTCGGCTTCGCCGTCGGCGTGATGAACTCGACGCTCCCGCTCCTGCTCCAGCGCGCGGGCGTCTGGCCCGAGGAGGCCGTCTCGACGGACTACTACGTGCTCTCGGTGGGCGACACGCGACCGGTCGCCGCCGAGGTCGCCCGCGACCTCCGCGCGCGCGGCAACGTCGTCGAGGCGGACGTCGCCGGGCGGAGCTTCGGCGCGCAGATGGGATACGCCGACTCCATCAACGCCGAGACCGTCGTCATCGTCGGCGAGCGCGACCTTGAGAACGGCGAGGTGACGGTGAAGGACATGGAGAGCGGCGACCAGACGGCGGTCCCGCTCGCGGAGTTCCCGGGCGAGCGCGACCGCCCGACGTACGACGACTACGCCTGACGCTTCGACACCGTTCGGAGTACGGTGGCGATGCCGCTGAAACGGCTCGGACCACCGACTCGCAGTACTGACAGTATCACCGGAACACTACCGACCGCTCCACCCGTCAGAACTACCTCCGCCGCGGCCCGTGACTAGACGATGCCCGACCGGAGGCCGAACGTCCTGTTGTTGTTGACCGATCAGGAGCGGGCCGACCTCGTCTCGCCAGAGGGTCTGTCAGTCGAGACGCCGACCGTCGACCGCCTGCGCGGGGAGGGGTTGTGGTTCGACCGGGCGTACACCCCGATCAGCATCTGCACGAGCGCGCGGGCGTCGCTGCTGACGGGGCTGTACCCCCACGCCCACGGCATGCTGAACAACAGCCACGAGGCCGACGCGATCCGGCGGGACCTGCCGACGGCCCTCCCCACGTTCGGCGAACTGCTCGCCGACGCGGGCTATGAGAACAGCTACGTCGGGAAGTGGCACGTCGGCCAGGACAGGGGACCGGAGTCGTTCGGCTTCGACTACTTCGGCGGCAGCGACAGGCACCACGACGACCTCGACGACCGGTTCCGCCGGTACCGCGAGTCCCTCGGCGTCGAGGTCGGGGCGTCCGACCTGGAGGAGCCGATCTACACGGCGGGGGAGCACCCGACGCTCGTCGCGGCGACGACCCCCGCGCCCCCCGAGGCGACGCGGGCCTACTTCCTCGCCGAGCGGACCATCGACGCCCTGGAGCGGTGGGCGGCGGCCGACGGCGACGGGCCGTTCTTCCACCGCACGGACTTCCTCGGGCCACACCACCCCTACGTCGTCCCCGAACCCTACGCCTCGATGTACGATCCCGAGGACGTCGAGCCGTGGCCGACGTACGCGGAGACGTTCGACGGGAAGCCGCGAGCGCACGCGAACTACCCCGACTACCGCGGCGTCGCGGACTTCGACTGGGACACGTGGGCGGCGGCCGCGGCGAAGTACTTCGGCTTCATGACGTTCATCGACGAGCAGATGGGCCGCGTGCTCGACGCGCTCTCCGACCTCGGCCTCGACGACGGGACGGCGGTCGTCCACGCTTCCGACCACGGCGACTTCACGGGGAGCCACCGCCAGTTCAACAAGGGGCCGCTGATGTACGAGGAGACCTACCGGATCCCGCTCGTCGTCCGGCGATCGGGGGTCGTCGAGCCGGGGACGCGGTCGGACGCGTTCGTCCGCCTCCAGGACCTGATGCCGACGTTCCTCGACTGGGCCGACGTCCCGCCGCCCGAGGGCCTCCACGCGCGGAGCCTGACGCCGCTACTCGACGGCGAGGTCCCGGACGACTGGCCCGACTCGACGTACGCGCAGTACCACGGCGACGAGTTCGGCCTCTACTCCCAGCGGATGGTCCGGACGGAGCGCTACAAGTTCGTCTACAACGCCCCGGACCGGAACGAGCTCTACGATCTCGAGGCGGACCCCCACGAGCTTCGGAACCTGATCGACCACCCCCACTACGAGGAGGTGCGCCGCGAGATGGCCGCGCTGCTAGTCGAGTGGATGGAGGCGGTGGACGACACGCTGCGCCGCTGGGCCCCGAAGACGCTGTCGTGATCGGGGAGTCGGCTCCGCCGCCGGGCGCGCCGGGCGCTACAGGTAGCCGAGGTCGGCGAGCCGCTCGCGGGTCCCGGCGGACATCGACACCTCGCCCGCGACCTCGGCGTGCTCGAACGAGCCGAGCCAGTCGTCGAGTCGGCGGGCGAGCGACCGCGTCCGCCCGGGGGCCTCGGCCGCGAGGTTCGCGGTCTCCTCCGGGTCCTCGTCGACCCGGTAGAACCACTCGGTGCCGTCTCCCCCCCGGATGTACTTCTCCTCCGCCGTGCGGACGGCCCGGAGCGTCCGGTCGAACGCGCGGACGCGGTCGGGGATCGAGCCGAAGCGCGCCTCGAGCGCTTCGGGCGACGGCTGCGGACCGAGGTACTCCGCGAAGACAGCGGACCGCGGCGGATCGGACGCCGTCGGGTGGAGCGACCGGCCCTGCGCCTGGTCGCGCAGTTCCGGCGCGGCGAGCCCGGCCGCGTCGAGCAGCGTCGGCACGAGGTCGAGCGTCTGTACCAGTTCGTCGCGGCGGCCGCCGCGGAACCCCCCGCCGTGGATCACGAACGGGACGTGCAGCAGGGTGTCGTGGAGGTCGTACTGGTGGCCGAGAAAGCCGTGATCGCCGACGTTCTCCCCGTGATCACCGAGCACCACGAACACCGTCTCCTCCCACTCGCCGGCCGCCACGAGCGCCGCGCGCAACCGGGCGAGGTGGGCGTCGAGCGCCGCGAGCTCCCCGCGGTAGAGCGCCGCGAGGAGTTCGAACTCCCGCTCGTCGAGCGAGTACGCCCCGACGTCGTAGGCCCGCGGGTCCTGCCTGATCCGCATCGCCTCCTCGTAGCTCGCGTCCGGCGGCAGGTAGCGTTCGGCGAACTCCCTCGGCGGTCGGTACTCGATGTGCGGCTCGATGTAGTTGAGAAAGAGGAGGAACGGGGCGTCCTCGTCGCGGCCGCGTAGCCAGCGCTCGACCCAGGCGGTCGTCCGCTCCGCGCCCTCGTCGTCGGCGAGTTCGTTGTAGAGGACGTTCACGGCGTTCACGAGGGGGTTCCCCTCGAACAGCCTGTCGCGGGCCGCTCGGATCTTCGCCATCGGGTGTTCCGCCCGGACCACCTCCCCGAGGTCGACGTCCGACTGGACGTACTGCCACCCCCGTCGGAGGGTCCCGAAGCCACGGTCGAAGCCGAACTCCTCGGTGATCCAGGTGTTGTTCGAGAGGCCGACCGTCTCGTACCCGCCGTCGCGGAACGCCTCGGCCAGCGTGCGCAGCGACCCGTCGAGGACGGTGTGCCCGCCGTGAGCGCCGTGTCGGGAGGGATACGTCCCGGTGAACAGCGACGCGTGCGACGGCAGGGTCCACGGCGCGGTCGAGAACGCGCGGGTGAACTCGGTGCCGTCGTCGGCGATGGACGAGAGCGTCGGCATCGGGGACGCGGCGGCCGGGACGGTGTCCCGGCCGCGCGCAGTATCGAGTACGGTCACGACGACGTTCGGTCGGCTCATCCTCGCACTCCCGCCCCGTCCCGGCGACGTTCGATCTCGATACCGGCCGGTTCGCGCCCGTCCTTCGCTACCATGTCAACGGGGAAAGTGGTCCTCCGCTCGTTTTGCCTTTGCGGCGGCATACGCAAGGAATTAGCGTATCCGACCGGTCCGCTCATTACCGCGGCGCGGCGATTCGGACCATGCGAGCGTTCCGGGTAGCGTACGACGGCACCGCCTACTCCGGCTTCCAGCGCCAGCCGGACGCCCCCACCGTCGAGGGCGAACTGTTCGCCGCGCTCGTCCGCCTCGGCGTCCACGATCCGGACGACCGTCGCCCCCCGGGGTACGCCGCCGCCGGGCGCACCGACGCCGGCGTCTCCGCGGTCGCCCAGACCGTCGCGTTCGAGACGCCGGACTGGCTCGCGCCGCGCGCGCTGAACGGCGAACTCCCCGGCGACGTGCGCGCGTGGGCGAGCGCCGACGCCCCGGCGGGGTTTCACGCCCGCCACGACGCGGCGCTCCGCGGGTACACCTACCACCTCCACGCTCCGGACGCGGATCCCGACCGGGCGCGCGCGGCCCTCGGCGCGCTCTCGGGTACCCGCGACTTCCACAACCTCACCCCCGACGCGGAGGGGACGCGCCGAACCCTCGACGCCGCGCTCGCCGCGGAGGGGCCGTACCTCGTCGTCAGCGTCGAGTCGCCCGGGTTCGCCCGACAGCTCGTCCGGCGGGTCGTGGGGATGGTCGCCGCGGTGGCGCGGGGCGAGCGCGACCTCGCCTTCGTCGATCGTGTGCTCTCCGCGGAGGCGCTCTCGGGGCCGGACGGCGTGGCCCCCGCGCCGCCGGAACCGCTCGTGCTGACCCGCGTGGACTACCCCGACCTCGACTTCGCCGCCGACGAGCGGGCAGCGGCGAGCGCCCGCGAGGTGTTCGAGGCGCGTCGCGTCGAGCGGCTGACCGGCGCGCGCGTCGCGGAGACGGTGCTCGACGGGATGGCGTGACGGTCGAACCGACGGACGGCACGATCACGTTACGGGGATCGGGACCGTCTGACGCAAGATTATTACTGCACCAACGTAACAGTAAAATATGTCTACGATCAGTACGGGTCGCGGCCGCGTTCCCCAGACCGTCGGGGCGCTCTCGCTCGGGAGCGTGCTCGTCGCCATGGGCCTCACCGGGATCGTCGAGGTCGCGTCCGCCCTCTTCCAGTTGCACGCGTACCTGGGGCTGACGGGGGTGCTGCTCGACTCGGTCGTCCCCGTGGCGGTCGTGTCCGTCCTCGCCCTCGTGGCCGGGTGGATCGTCCTGGGCTACGGGCTCGTCGAACTGCTCCGCATGGGAACGGGGTGACGTCCGCCCGACGGCGGACCGGTTCGAATGGCGAGGTTCTTAATGCGAGACGGACTAACGCACGGCCATGAGTACCGTCCCCGATCGAGGCGAGGTCGCCGAGGAGCACAAGTGGAATCTCGACGATATCTTCGCGAGCGACGAGGAGTGGGAGGCGGCCTTCGAGGAGGCCGAGGAGCTCATCGAGGACCTGGAGGCCTACGAGGGTCGGACCACGGAGGACGCCGCCACGCTCCGCGAGGTGCTCTCCGTCTACGAGCGGACGATGCGCACCGTCTCGAACGTGGCGGCCTACGCCCGGATGCGCTCGGACGAGGACACGCGCGACCAGGAGTACCAGGCGCTGTTCGCCCGGGCGCAGTCGCTCGTTTCGAACGCCCAGAGCGCCGCGAGCTACATCGAACCGGAGCTCCAGGCCGAGAGCCGCGAAACCATCGAGGCGTACGCGGAGGAGGAGCCGGCGCTCGCCGAGTACGACCACTACTTCGACGACGTGCTCCGGATGAAGCCCCACACCCGCTCGACGGAGGTCGAGAACCTCCTCGCGGAGCTCGGCGAGGTGACGGGCGCGGCGGGCGAGGTCTACACGATGCTGACGAACGCCGACATGGAGTTCCCCACCGTCGAGGACCCCGGCGGGGAGCCCGTCGAGATCACCCAGAGCAACTTTACGAAGCTGCTCAAGCACCCGGACCGCGAGTTCCGCCGGACGGTCCACGAGTCCTTCTACGGGGAGTGGGAGACGGTCCGTAACGCGGTCGGCGCGGCCTACAAGAACAGCGTCAAGGCGGACGTGAAGCTCGCCCGGGCGCGGAACTACGACACCGCGCGCGAGGCCGCCCTCGACGGGCCGAACGTCCCCGTCGAGGTGTACGACACGCTCGTCGAGGCCGTCCGCGAGAACATCGGGACGCTGCACGGACACGCCGAGCTGAAGCGCGAGGTACTCGGCGTGGAGGAACTCGAGATGTGGGACCTCTACGCCCCGCTCGCCGCGGGCGAGAGCCCCGAGGTACCATACGAGGAGGCCAAGGAGCACGTGATCGAGGCCGTCGCGCCGCTGGGCGAGGACTACCGGGAGCGGCTCGCGGAGGGCCTCGAGTCGCGCTGGGTCGACGTCTACGAGAACCGCGGCAAGCGCTCGGGGGCGTACAGCGGCGGGACCTACGACTCCCAGCCGTACATCCTGCTCAACTACCAGGACGACATCGCCTCGATGTTCACGCTGGCGCACGAACTCGGCCACTCGCTGCACTCCGATCTCACCAGCGACGAGCAGCCGTACGTCTACAGCGGCTACGAGATCTTCGTCGCCGAGGTGGCGAGCACGGTCAACGAGGCGCTGCTGACCCACCACCTGCTCGAGACCGTCGACGACGAGCACTTCCGCCGGCACGTCCTCGACGAGTACCTCGAACGGTTCCGCTCGACGCTGCTCCGCCAGACGATGTTCGCGGAGTTCGAGCACGCCGCTCACGAGCTCGCCGAGGAGGGCGAGGCGCTCACGCCCGACCGCCTCGACGGACTCTACGGCGACCTGAAGCGCGCCTACTACGAGCCGGCGCGCGTCGACGAGCACATCACCCGCGAGTGGATGCGCATCCCCCACTTCTACCAGTCGTTCTACGTCTACCAGTACGCGACGGGCATCAGCGCCGCCGTGGCGCTGGTGGATCGCATCCTCGAGGAGGGCGAACCGGCCGCGGAGGACTACCTGCGCTTCCTGCGCTCCGGTTCTCGGGAGTATCCGCTCTCGCTCCTTCGGGGGGCGGGCGTCGACATGTCCAGTCGTGCCCCCATCGAGACAGCCCTGGAGACGTACAACGAGTACCTGGGGGAGTTCGCTCGAATAACGTAAGGCTGACGGGACCCAAAGTCACTTTTAGCTCAGATGCGTACGTTCGATACCCCTATGTCACGCAGCCCCTCGTTGCCGGATCGCCCCCAACTCGAACTCAGCCCCGAGATGTCGCAGACCGAGCGGCTGGACGCGCTGCAGGATCACTTCAGCCGTCTCGTGGCGGTGAACGAGCAGCTCGAAGCGCAACTGGACGACGCCCGATCGCGACGGGACGCGCTCCGCGACGACGTCGACGAGCTCCAGCGGGAGAACGAGGCGCTCAAGTCGGCGGCGCGGTACATCGCCACCGTCGAGGAGATCGCGGACGACGAGGTGGTGCTCAAGCAGCACGGGAACAACCAGGAGGTGTTGACGGACGTCCCCCCGGGACTGCGCGACGACCTCGAGATCGACGACCGCGTCGCGATCAACGACTCGTTCACGATCCAGCGGATCCTCGAACAGGAGACCGACGCCCGCGCGCAGGCGATGGAGGTCACGGGGCGACCCGACGTCACCTACGCGGACATCGGCGGACTCGACGAGCAGATCCTCGAGGTGCGCGAGGCCGTCGAGGAGCCCCTGCTCAACCCGGAACAGTTCGACTCCGTGGGGATCGAGCCGCCGGCGGGCGTGCTCCTGCACGGTCCCCCCGGCACGGGCAAGACGATGCTCGCGAAGGCCGTCGCCAACGAGACCGACGCGACGTTCATCAAGATGGCCGGCTCCGAACTCGTCCAGAAGTTCATCGGCGAGGGGTCCCGGCTCGTCCGCGACCTCTTCCAGTTGGCGAGCGAGCGCGAACCGGCGGTGATCTTCATCGACGAGATCGACGCGATCGCGTCGAAGCGGACCGACTCGAAGACCAGCGGCGACGCCGAGGTCCAGCGCACCATGATGCAACTGCTCTCGGAGATGGACGGCTTCGACGAACGCGGCGAGATCCGCATCATCGCGGCGACCAACCGCTTCGACATGCTCGACCGCGCCATCCTCCGCCCCGGCCGCTTCGACCGACTCATCGAGGTGCCGGAACCCGCGCACGAGGGACGGAGGCGGATCCTCGAGATCCACGCCGAGGGGATGGACGTAGACGACGTGGACTTCGACGCGCTCGCGGAGCGCACCGAGGGGCTCAGCGGTGCCGACCTCGCCAGCCTCGTCACCGAGGCGGGCATGTTCGCCATCCGCGACGACCGCACCACCGTCACCATGCGGGACTTCGAGGACGCCCGCGCGAAGATCACCGACGAGGACGACTCACCCGGGACGCCGGTCGCCTTCTACTGAACCACCTTTTCCTGCGGTCGCTGACGGCCGACCCGCTTCGCGGTCGGCCGCGGCTCCCTGGGAAAAGCTGGATCAAAACCCTCGTCGCTCCCTCTGGTCGCTCCTCGGTCCGCTCGCTCACTGCGTTCGCTCGCGGTACAGCGCGCTGGCGTCGGCGGTAGTGATGAGGTCAGTCGTCCGTACCTTTATATCCGAGAGCGGGACCAGCGTCCGTGTGACCTGAGAGTCGCCGCGGGGCGTCTGCGGTTGTGCGACCCCACGCCCCGCGAACCGGATCTCGCCCGCGGCGTCGCCCGTTCGCCAAAGCCGGGTACCACGCTCCCCGCGCCTCTCGCGGTCGGTGAGCGCCCCCGTCGAACGTCCCCGCGAAGCGCAACCGCTTTTCGCGCGCTCCCCCTCGTACCGGTAATGGGACTGATTCGAGTGGTGCGCGGCGCGGCGAGCGGCCCCACGCGGATGGCGTCGTACGACGCCGCGCTGGCGGAGGCGGGGATCCACAACTACAACCTCGTGAGCGTGTCGTCGGTCATCCCCGCCGGCGCGCACGTAGAGCGCGTCGGCACCGCCCCCGATCTGGGACCGGCGGGCGAGCGCCTGACCGTGGTCGAGGCGCGCGCGACGGTCGCCGAGGGGACGGCCGTCGCGGGCCTCGCGTGGACGACCGAGGCGAGCGGCCGCGGGATCTTCTACGAGGCCGCCGGAAGCGACGCGGCGACCGTACGAGCGCGACTGGAGGAGGGGCTTGCCGCCGGGCGGGCACTCCGGGACTGGGCGTTCGTCGACGAGGGGCGCGAACTCGTCACCGCCGACGCCGACGCGGAGGGGTACACGACCGCCGTGGCGCTCGCGGTGTACGGCGAGAGCGTCCCGCTGCTCTGAGCCCGCACCCTTTTTATCCTCTCGCACCCAGGGTCGGGCGAATGCACGGTAACTCACCCTACGCGGGCAATCCGACGGAGGCCGACTTCACGCCGGAGCAGGTCGAAACGCTGCGCGCGGACCTCACCGCGATGACGGAGAGCGTGCGCGCCCTCCTGCCCGACGAGTTCGCGGTCGGCTCGGAGCTCCGGGAGGGGCTCTCCGGCCCCGAGGCGACCGTCGCGGTCCAGCCGCCCGTGGGGCGCGTCGTCTCGACCGGCGTTCCCACGGACGCGACCGAAGAGGAGCGCGTCGCCCTGATCCACGAGCTCGCCGCCGGGGCGGCCATCCAGGTGAAGCACGCGGTGGACGACGTCGCGCCGACGGCCGGATAGGGCAGCGAACGCGACGCGTTCGATCACGTTCCTCACACGATCACTCCCGATTGCAGGAGCGCGATGAGTGCCGTCAGCGTCACCGTGCTGAGGAGCGTCGAGGTGAGCACGGCCGCGCTGACGAACTCCGCACCCGACAGTCCCTCCGCCTCCGGGCCGAACTCGATGAGCAGGATGAGCGGCGTGACCGCCACCGGCGTCGCGCACTCGAGGACGAACACCCTCGCCGCGGTCGCGTTCGCCGGGGCGAGCGCGAGGACGATGACGACGGCGACGACCGGAGCGACGAGCAGTTTCAGCCCGTTGACGGCGCTCACGCTCCCGAGCGCCGCCCGCACGTCGGTCCCGGTGAGTTCGACGCCGAGCATGAGGAGCATGAGCGGGATCGCGCTGTCGCCGACGAGCTTCAGCGTCTGCATCGCGCTGCTGTCCGCGGGCGGGAGGACGCCCAGCCAGCGCAGCCCGATGGCGGCGAACACGGCGTAGACGAGCGGGATACCGAACACCTGCCGAACCCCGCGTAGCGGGTTGCCGCCGCCGCTACGCGCGGCGATGTAGACGCCGAGGGTGTACACGATGACGCTCTGGACCGCGGTGAAGAGCACGGCGGTACTCCGCCCGACGGCACCGAACGCGAACGTCGACAGCGGAATGCCGAAGTTGCCGCAGTTAGCGAAGGCGCTCGTCAGTACGAAGGCGCTGAACAGCGGTTCGCCGTCGGCGGCGAACCGACCGACCGCCGCGGCGATCGCGATCATGACGAGGATGAACGCGGTCACCCCGACCGTGAGTTTCGCGATCGTCGCGCCGTCGAGCGTCGTCGTGGCGAGGCTGTGGAAGACGAGCGCGGGGGCGAAGACGTAGACGACGACGGTGTTGAGCGGACCGACGTCGAGACGTTGCGTGCGACCGAGGAGATAGCCGACCGCGCCGATGGCGATGACGGGGGCGATGGCCGACGCGAAAATCGAGACGAGCGCCACAGCGCGTCCGTCGGAGGCGGGGAGTACAAGCGTTGTGTTCGACGCTCACTCGCGAGGGGGGTCGACGAACAGGGCGTATCCGACGAGACCGGTCGCCGGGACGCTCCCGATCGCGAGGCCGACCGCGACCGGAATCGCGAACGCGAACCCGACGAGGCCGCCGACTGCGAGCGCGACCGCGACCGCTGCGAGCAGTGCGTCGTACCGACAGTGAACCGCGGCGCTCTCGGTCATGGCACTAGGACGGACGAGCGCCGGCTAATTAATAGTTATTACCGGCGCACTTTAATTTCGTCTCTCGTCTCCTGTCTGAAAGGACGGTGGAGGATCGTCGGGCTGGGGTGGGTCGGTCGCCGACGGACGGGGGTCACTTCCCCCAGAAGGGATCGACCTTGCGACGTCGCTCCAGGTACTGGCTGAGCGCCTCGCGCTCGTCGGCCGGGATGTCCGAAATCAGTTCCTGCTCGAGGATCTTCGCGTGTTTCTCGGGGAGTTCCGTCCAGAGTTCGTCGCCCTCGTCGATCTGTCGGCCGACCGTGGGGCCGTCGATGGCGGCGGCGACCTGTTCGCCGCTGCGCGCCTCGTCGACGTCCTCGCCCTGGGCCTGCAGGCTCTTGAGGACGCCCACGCGACGCGGGGTGTTCCCCTGAAAGGCGACGACCGGCGAGTTGCGCCGGAGCGTCCCGGAGGCGACCTCGACGCCGACGACGGCCGGGTTGCTCTGTCGGAAGACGTGATCCTCGAGGACGCGGAACCGGCAGGGGCGAGAGATCTTGTCCATCACCGCGGTCTGCTGGGCGCGCTCGATCTCCGCGACGAACTCCTCGTACTCGTCGACCAGCTGGTAGATGACGTCGTCCTCGAACACCCTGATGTCCCGCTCCCGCGCCTGTTGTTCGGCGTCCGGTAGCACGTCGACGTTGAACGCGAGGATGACCTCGTGTTTCGGGTCGTCGGCGGTGCTCGCGACGGCCACGTCTCGGGGGGCCACGTCGCCGACCTCGGCGCGGACGATGGGCACCTCCGCCTCCTCGAGCGCGTTCGCGATCGCCTCGAGCGAGCCGAGCGTGTCCGCCTTGACGACGATGCCGTTCTCGGCGGTGTCCACCTCGATCTCGGCGAGTTCGGCCTCGACCGCCGCGACGACCTCCTCGACCGGCCGACCGCGAGCGACCCTGACGGGCGCGCCCGCGATGGCGTCGTCGAGGTCGGGCGCGGCGATCTTCACGCCCGCCGCCGCCGTCACCTCCTCCACCTGCTCGAAGCGCTTCTCGGTGCGGATCTCCGCGAGCGGGCGCGGTTGCAGCAGCGCGCGCACCTCGGTGACGATGGGTTCGTTCTTCCCCCCGACGACGATGGTGTCGTCGGTGCGGACGACCCCGTCGTAGAGCACGACGTCGAGGGTCGTCCCGAACCCGCGCTCCTCCTTGACCTCGAGGACCGTCCCGGCCCCGGGCCCGGAGAGGTTCACCTCCATGTCCTCCTTCATGTAGCGCTGGGACAGACCCATCAGGACGGTGAGCAGGTCCGGGACGCCCTCGCCCGTCAGCGCGCTGACGGGGACGACGCCGATGTTCCCGCGGAAGTCCTGCACGCGCCAGTACATGTCGGCGGAGAAACCGTTCTCGCTCAGTTCGCCGATGATCTCGTAGAGCCGCTGGTTGAGCGTGTTCTCCGCTCGGTCGCTCTGGGCGTCGATCGTCCGGAGCGTCGGCGCGTCCTCCTGGGGGTTCCACCCGGGCGTCGTGTCGATCTTGTTGGCGGCGACGACGAACGGCGTCTGGGTGCGCTTCAGGATGTCGAGCGCCTCGAGCGTCTGGGGCTGGAAGCCGTCGTTCACGTCCACGACGAGCACGGCGATGTCGGCGAGCGCCCCGCCGCGGGCGCGCAGCGTCGAGAACGAGTGGTGCCCGGGCGTGTCGATGAACAGCAGGCCGGGCAGGTCGAAGTCGGAGGGGTCGATGAGGCTGCCCGCGAGCTCGGAGATGACGTCGAGGGGGACCGCCGTCGCGCCGATGTGCTGGGTGATCGCGCCCGCCTCGCCCTCGATGACGGCCGACCCGCGTATCTTGTCCAGGAGGCTGGTCTTGCCGTGATCGACGTGGCCCAGTACCGCCACTATCGGCGTCCTGAGACCGCTACCCTCGCCGTCGGCGTTCGGGCCGGTGGTGGTGTCCGTGTCAGACATAAAGAGAGACCCCTTGTATAGCTACACCTCGTCGCTCCGGTTAAGTCTTTCAGAAGCGGTCCGGCTCAGCGCACCGTCAGTGACCCGCGCATCCCCGCGGACTGGTGCGGGATGCAGACGTACTCGTACTCGCCCGCGACGTCGAACGTGTGGGTGTACTCGAACCCCGTGTCGTAGAGCTTCGAGTCGTCGCCCGGCGTCCCGGTCCACTCCGCGCCGTCGGGCTGTGCGGTCGGCTTCACGTTGTGACCGTCGTCCTCCCAGCGCCAGCGGACGGCGTCGCCGGCCTCGATCTCGACCGACTCGGGGTCGAACCGCAGTTCGTCGCCCGGCCCGACGGTCACCACCACGGCGGGGGAGTCGGCTCCGGACCCCGTCTCGTTCCCGGTCGACTCGTTTCCGGTTCCGTTCTCGGTCCCGTTATCGGCCGATCCGTTCCCCGTCTCGTTCTCCGCCCCCGTGCCGTCGGTCGCGTTTCCGTCGCCAGTCGCGTTCCCGTCGTCGGTCGCGTTCGTTCCGTTCGTCCCGTTTCCGCCGGACTGCGAGCCGTTCCCGTCCTCGCCCTCGTCGCCGAGGCACCCGGCGACGCCGACGGACGCGACCACCAGTCCGCGCCTGAGTAGTGTTCGTCGATCCATACCGTCAGAGACGGCTATAGGTACTTAATTAATGTCACGATACGGTCCGCAAGGACAGGTTAGTGCAGGTGCGACGGGAGACGACGCGCGTCCGACACCTCCACCGAGTTTATATCGTATCGACGGGAACGGTGCGGTGATGGCAGAGATACTGGCGGAGAACCTCTCGGGCAAGGACGTCATCGGCTCCGATGGCGCGAAGCTGGGACAGCTGTACAACATCACGATGGATCTGAAGACGGGCGCGCTGAACGAACTCGTCGTGCAGCCCCAGGGCCACGTCCACGAGATCGGCTTCGAGGAGGACGAGCAGGGCAACCTGCTCGTGCCGGTCAACGCCGTGCAGGCCGTCAAGGACCACATCGTCATCCGGCGATAGATGCGCGTTCTCGACGCGTCCGCGTTCATCCGCGAACACGCCGTCGACGGGCCGACGGCGACGGTTCCGGGCGTCAGAGAGGAGCTCTCGGGGCGGAGCGTCTACCGCTTCGACGCCTTCGAGGGATCCGGGATGCGCGTCCACGTCCCGAGCGACGCGTCCGTCGAGCGCGTCCGACGCGCCGCGACCGGGTCGGGCGACCGCGGCGTGCTCTCCGCGACGGACGTGGCGCTGCTCGCGGCCGCCCTCGAACTCGACGCGACGCTCGTCACCGACGATTACGCGATGCAGAACGTCGCGAGCCGACTCGACCTCTCGGTCGAGACCATCGAGCGAGAGGGCATCTCCGAGGAGCGCGCGTGGACGTTCCAGTGTACCGGCTGCGGTCGCACGTTCGACGACCGTGAGGACCGCTGTCCGATCTGCGGAAGCGAACTGACCCGAAAGCGCTAGTCGCCGTCCGTCTTCAGCTCCACCCCGCCGCCGGCCTCGAGGCTCTCGAGCCCCGCCACGATGAGCTGACGGAGGACGTCCTCCTGCCTGATTCCGTACTCGTGGGCGAGAGACTCGACTTCGCGCGCCAGGTGCTCCTCGCAGAGCAGGGTGTACCGCCGCATACGACGGGAGTACCGTCGCGCGGGCCATAAACACCGGTCAGACGCCCGTCTGTCGCGGGTCAGACCCCGCCGCCGACCCCCAGATAGGCGATGAGGAACTGCGAGGCGTTGTAGAGACCGTGGATCAGCGCGGGAACGACGAGCGTCCCCGTGAGCTCGTAGAGCGTCCCGAGCACCAGCGAGAGGACGAAGATGGCCCCGAGCGTGGCGGCGACGGCCAGCGGCGACCCCGAGAGCCCGAAGACGTGAACCGGCGCGAAGATGGCGCTCGTCAGCGCGACCGCGCCGACGGGGCCGACGGTCTCCCGCAGGCGACCCTGGATCAGGCCGCGGTAGAGGAGTTCCTCGGCGGGGCCGACGAGGACGACCGAGAGGACCGCGAGCACCAGCAGGAGCGACGGGCTGCCGAGGCCCGTGGCGACGATGTTCGACTCGGCCAGTCGGATTCCGAGCGCGTCGAAGAGGACGTCGAGTCCGAACAGGACCCCGAGCAACCCGAGGAAACCGACGACGACCACCGCGAGGTCGCGCGCCGTCGGCGCGCGGACGCGGAGGAGGTCGCGCCGACCGGAGCGGTCGACGTAGACGGCGACCGCGCCGCAGTAGCCGACCCCCTGGATCGCGAACGTCCCGAGGAGCACGAGCAGCGCGCGGTCGTCGAACAGGGCGACCCCGGCCGACTGCAGGAAGACGGCGACGACCGCGAGCGTGACGTTGCCGACGGCGTAAGCGACGAGCGCGATGCCGACCGCGAACGAGAGCGCCCGCAGCCGCTCGTCGAGGCCGGCGCTCGGCGTCGCGTCGGTCGCCCCGCTCATCGCGTCCCCCCGACGGCCGACCCGACGCCGCGCTCGCTCATTGGCCGGCGTACGGCCACCCCGCGAATAGGTCTTTTGCGATCCGCTCAGGGGAGGGTTCGACTAAATCATGGGGGGAATAGATGTCTCGGGACGGAACGCCCCGAACGCCCCTCCCGCTCGACGGTTGGGTCAACAACGTCCGGAAAGCTCTCGCGCTCGAAGGCAGGGGACAGAGATCACCTCTAGAGCCCTCACCCACGTAACTAACCGCAAACGGAACACCTCGAAAGCCCTCGGGCTCTCGTGACTCCGGGCCTCGCTGTCGCCGAAAGGCGCTTCGCGCCTTTCGAGATGACGAGAGAGCTACGCTCTCTCGAACCACGCTCCTCGCTTCGCTACGGTGCTTACGTCGGCCGGGAGCCGACGGGAGCCCTCGCCCTTTCAGTCCGCCAGGAGACTCGTCGTACTCGTCTCCTGAGTCCCCGTTCGCTCGTTGCACTCGCTCACGGAGACGCCAGGGGACAGCACCGCACAGTACGCCTGCCTTTCCCCGGATCGGGCGACGAGACGCCCTCTCGGCCACACTGCCGGGCGCGCTCTGGTGCGTGCGCGACGGAGTTGGGTAGGGAACCCTGGTGTTCCCGTGAGCGAGCACCGCGAGCGAACGGGGGCACAGGAGACGAGCTACGTGAGTCTCCTGGCGGACTGAAAGGGCGAAGGTCCTGGACGAAGTACGACACCGCAAGCACCGCAGGCGAACGACCGGCGTTCCCGCGAACGGAGTGAGCGGGAACGCGCTGGACGAGCGTAGCGAGTCCAGCGGTGGGAGTGAGCCGAGGAGCACAGCGTGTGGCGCACGAGTCCAGAGCGCGAGGGCTTTCGAGGCGGTTTCTCCCTACTCGGATTAGAGGAAGTTCGATCGAGATCGCCGCGCGGCGAACGCGTTCGAGGTATCGAACGCCGCCACCGATTGAACGCCACTGCGCTCGTCGTTCACTCGATCACGAGTCGTTCCTTCCCGGCGACGGCCTCGGCCTCCTCGAAGTCGCCCCCGCCGAGCAGGCCGCGGGCGGCGCGCTTGCCCCACTCGACGGCGGGCTGGGTGAACGTCGAGACGCCCATCAGCTCCCCGGCGAGGACGCAGGCGGCCTCCGCGTCGTAGAGCAGCCGGCCGAGCGATTCGGCGTCGAGGGCGTCGATCTCGATCCGGACGTTGGGGAGGCCCGCCGCCGCGAGGCTGGCCTCGGTCGCCTCGAACTCGGCGTCGAGCAGCGTCCCGAGGTCGGAGCCGCCGAGGTACGACAGCCCCTCGATGCCCGTCTCGGGGATGGCGCGCTCCGGGCGCTCCCGCGGGCGCACGAGCGTGACGTGCTTGTCGCGGCGACCGGCGCGGTAGAGCTGGAGCTGGGAGTGCTGGTCGGTCGCGCCGAGCGCGCGGACGGGCGTCTGTCCCAGCCCGTCCTTGCCCAGGCTCTCGGCCCACAGCTGGGCGAACCACTCCGCGAAGTACTCGAGGCGCTCGGCGTAGGGCATCAACACGTTCGTCGTCGCGCCGCGCACCTCGAGGGCGTGGCAGGCCGCGCCGTAGCCGTAGGCCGGGCACTCGTAGAGGCTCGGCGCGAGGGCGTCCATCCCGGCGCGCCCCCCGGCGAGCAGCCCGTCGAGGTCGTGACCCTGGATCGCCGCCGGGACGAGGCCGACCGACGAGAGGACCGAGAAGCGGCCGGGGACGCCCTCGGGCACGTCGAGGGCGGGCAGGCCGTGCTCGTCCGCGAGCGCGCGCAGGGGGCCGTCCTCGCCGGTCGTGACGACGGTGCGCTCGGTCCAGTCCACCCCGGCGTCGGCCATGGCCTCGCGGACGACGAGGAAGTTCGCCAGCGTCTCAGCGGTGGTGCCGGAGCGCGAGACGACGTGGACGGCCGTCTCGGAGAGCGGGAGGGCCGCGAGGAGCTCGTTCGCGCGGCGCGGATCGACGTTGTCGAGGACGTACGCGTCGGCGTCGCCGCGGCCGAGGGCGGCCGAGACCGTCGCGGCGCCGAGGGCGCTCCCGCCGATGCCGACGGTGAGGACGGCCTCGCTGTCGGCGAGCGGGGCGACCGCGCGCTCGATCTCGGCGGCGGCGGTCGTCTCGGGGAGCGCGAGCGCGGCGTACCCGAACTCGCGCTCCTCGACGCCGCGCTCGATGCGCTCGTGGGCGCGTGCGACGCAGTCGTCGAGGCGGTCGAGCGAGTCGCGGGAGACGCCCGGGCGGGCGATCCCGGCGAGCGCGTTGCCGATGTCGAGGTGCATGTGCGTGGACTCGCCGCGGGGGGTGATAGGTATACTGTCGGCCGGTCCGGCGTGACGGTCGTGGACACGCCCCGGGGCGTCCGCTTCGTTCAGTGACGCCCTGCCGACGATACGAACCGACGCCGGACCGGGCCGCTTAATCGGCGGGGCCGCCAACGGGCGCGCATGAGCACGGCGACCGAGGAGCGGACCTATCGCGGACTGTTCGGGGCGTTCCCCTACGCCTTCCGGTCCAGCGACTCCCTCCTGTTCAAGCTGTACGTGGTCGTCGGCGGGTTCCTCGCGTTCGCCGTCGGCTCGCTGTTCGGCCTCGCGCTCGTCGTCCTCCTCGGGAGCACCGCCGCGGCCGGCGCGGGATCGTTCACGTTCGTCCGCCCGCTGTTCATCGTCGTCGGCCTGTTCGCCGTCGCGCCGCTGCTCGCGCCCGTTCTCTTCGTCGCGCGACACCACCGCCGCGGGACGCACGACGCGCGCTACGACCGCCTGTTCGCCGCGACGGGGTTCCTGTTCATCCTCTCGCTCTACCTCGCGGCGGTCATCACGACGCCGGCGGACCAGCAGGCGCGGAGCGCGGGGGCGGTCGCCGTACTCCTCTACTCGCTTCCCCGCCCCGTCGGACTCCTCCCCCCGATCGCCGTCGCCGTCGGGATGTACCTCCTCCACCGCCACCTGCGCTGACTCGGCGACTCCCGACACCGACAAGGCCCGCGCTCGCCTATCCCGGGACATGACGGAGACGCAGGACGAGAAGGAGGGAACGTTTCTCGTCACGCACGCCGAGGCGGACAGCGCCGTCCTGAAGGACGTCCACGACGGCCAGGTGCACGCGCTCGCGGAGAACCCCGGCGTCGAGGAGCGCGACGTGCTCGACGCGACGCTCGCGCCCGAACCGCCCCTCCGGGTCGCCTGGCGCGTGGTCGACGTCGAGTCGCGCCGCTCGCTCTCGATCGAACGGAGCGACGAACCGCCCACCGCCCAGGAGCGCGAGATCGCCGCCCACCAGGAGGTGGGCGAACTCACCCGTCGGGACCGCGCGGGCGTCGGAGAGATCCACGTGCTGTCGGTCGAACCCGAACGCGTCAGGGAGGCGGTCGACGACGTCATCGACGACGAGGGGACGCCCAGTCGCGCGGCCCGACTGGGCGTCGCCCGGGTCGAGGTGCGCGCGGCCGACGGCGTCGTCAGCGTTCGGTACCTCCCCTAACCGACTGTAAGCCCTCTCTAACCGTCGAACCGTCCGGGGAAGGCCCGCTCGCCGCGCGCGTCGTGCGACCACAAAACATACGTTACCGTGACTCACCCGGAGGTATAGAGGTCAGTCCTCGAGAATGAGTGGTGTAATATTCGGCATAGCCCCGTCACATTTCGAAGAGTGTCACCAGTTACAGACATATATATACATGAAATCGGGTCGTTTTACGCCCGATTGTATTCATATATCCACTTTCAAGCCGAATGCTTTATCCGGGTAGAACAGAGCGATTTAAGCGATGATTTCGGGCCGGGTTACGAACGACACTGCGGTTACCGCACTCCGCGTCCTGTCGGTGGGAACCTCACATACCGGTGTAGCGGACCGGGTGGAGGGACTTACCGTCGGGCGTGTCGCAACGGCGGCCGAGGGGTTAGATCGGATAAGCGGAGGTGGTCGCATCGACTGCGTCGTCTGCGGTTCCGAACTGCCGGACATGACCGGCGCGGAGTTCGTCGATCGAGTGAGGACGCTCGACATCGAACTCCCGGTCGTGATCGTCTCGGAGGACGACGTGACGATCGCGGACGCGCTCGCGGCGGGCGCGACCGACGTCGTGCGCTCGAACGGCGTCGTCGACGACGCCGTCCTCCGAACGCGGGTTCGCAACGCCATCCGCGCGCACGGTCGGTCCGAGACGTTCGAGTACGCCGAGTCGCTCTCCTCGCTGCGCCAGGACGCGCTCGAAGGTGCCCCGCTCTCGACGCTGTTCGATGACGCGCTCTCGCTCGTCGTGAGCGCGCTCGGCGCGACCCGCTGCGGACTGTTCGAGCGCCGCGACCGCGAGGACAGCCTGGTGCTCCGGGCGGGCGTCGGGTGGGACGACGACGCCATCGACTCGACGCGCGCGCGCCCGAACTCGCTCGCCGTCGCCGCGCTCGGCGGGAACGAGGTGTACACCCACGAGGCCGACGGCGAGGTGCAGACCCTCGCGGTCGGCCTCTCGGTCGGCGACGAACCGTGGGGGGCGCTCGCCGCCGTCGCGCCGGACGACGCGGTGTTCACCGAGCCCGACACGACCGTCCTCGAGGACGTCGCCAGGGTGCTCGAACCCGCCATCGAGCGCCGCAGGCGGCAGCGCGAACTGAAGCGCTACGAGACGATCGTCGAGACGATCGACGACGGGATCTACGCGCTCGACCTCGACTACCGCATCACCGAGGCGAGCGACGCGCTCTGTTCGATGCTCGGATACGATCGGGAGGACCTCGTCGGGCTGGACGCCCGCGAGCTCATCGAGCTCGACATCGACGACATCGACTGCTTCGCGGACGCCGACGATCGGAACGGACAGCTGGTCGGGTCGTGCGAGGTGGAGTTCACGACGGAGAACGGAACGGTACCGGTCGAGACCCACTACTCGGTCCTGTCGGAACCCGGTGAGGGGGAGATCCTCGGCGTCGTCCGAGACCTCTCGCGCCACCGCCAGTACGAAGGGACGCTGACGGCGCTGAACAACTCGATGCACGGCCTGCTCCGGACGGAGTCACGGGAAGAGGTGAGCGAGCGCATCGTCGACACGGCGAGCGACGTGCTCGACCTGCCCGGCGTCGCGGTCTACCTCTTCGACGGGACCACCGGGCGTCTCGAGCCCACGAGCGTCTCGGAGACGATGACGTCGATGGTCGGCGACCTCCCGGCGCTGGATCCGAGCGACGGTTCGCTCGCCTGGCGGGCGTTCGTCACCGGGGAGGAGCTACACAGCGACGACGTCCGCGAGACCGACGCGGTGTACAACGCCGATACCCCCTTCCGTAGCGGGCTGTACGTCCCGCTCGGCGAACACGGCGTCCTCGTGGCCGAGTCGACCCGCACCGCCGCGTTCAGCGAGACGACCGTCGAACTGACCGACCTGCTCGCGGCGAGCGCGGAGGCGGCGCTCAACCGCGTCGAGCGCGAGACGCAGTTGCGCGAGCGCGACCGCGAACTCAGCGACCAGAACACGCGCCTGACGGGGCTCAAGCAGACGAACGACATCATCCGGGCGATCGACCGCGCGCTCGTACAGGCCGACACGCGAGAGGAGATCGAGCGGGCCGTCTGCGACCGGCTCGCGACCGCGGACAACTTCGCGTTCGCCTGGATCGGTACGCCCGGTGCCGAGGGAACGGCGCTCGAGCCGCGCGTGTGGGCCGGACACGAGCGGGGGTACCTCGACACCGTCTCGCTCTCGCTCGACGAGCCGACGGAGCCCGCCGCGCGGGCGACGGTGACGCGAGAACCGGCCGTCGTCTCCCAGGTGACGAGCGGCTTCCGTGCCGAGCCGTGGCGGCGGGCCGCGCTCACGAACGACTACCTCTCGATGCTCGCGGTGCCGCTCGTCCACGGCGACGTCCTCTACGGGACGCTCGCCGTCTACGCCGACGAACAGGGGGCGTTCGACGAGATGACCCGGACGGTGTTGAGCGAGGCGGGCGAGACGATCGCCAACGCCATCAACACCGTCGAGACCCAGCGGACGTTGCTGGCCGATCGCGTCACCGAGCTCGAACTCTCGATCGACGAACCGGACCTCTTCCTGCGGACGCTCGCCACCCATCTCGGGACGCGGCTCGTCGTCGACGACATCGTCAACGAGTCCGGCGGCGCGTCGCTCGTCTTCCTCACGGCCGAGGACGCGGACGCCGAGGCGCTGTCGTCGCTCGCCGACGAGTTCGTCACCGTCGAGCGCGCCGACGTCATCGCCGAGCGCGACGAGGGGATCCGGTGCGAACTGCGTCTCACCGGGACCACCATCGCCTCGACGCTCACCGACTACGGTGCGATCACGCGGGAGCTCGCCGCGGACGCGAACGGGATCCGGGCGGTCATCGAACTGCCGTACGACGCCGACGTGCGTGAGTTCGTGGAGTCCATACAGGCCACGCACCCGAACACCGACCTCGTCGCCCGACGCAACCAGACCTCCTCGGTCCAGTCCGAGCGCGACGTTCGCGCGGGCGTGACCGAGCGCCTCACCGATCGCCAGTACGAGGTGGTCCGGACCGCCTACGCGAGCGGCTTCTTCGAGTGGCCCCGCGACCGGACGGGCCAGGAGGTCGCGGCGTCGCTCGACATCTCACAGCCGACGTTCAACAAGCACCTCCGCTCCGCGGAGCGTAAGCTGTTCTCGATGCTCCTCGACGATTAGCACCGATGACGACGCACCGCTCACGACGATACCGGTCGGACCGCACCTCGACGCCCCCGACGGGCCGTGCCGTCCGCCAGTCGCTCCCGGGAGACGCATGAGCGCGGGAGAGGACGCGGCGGCCGTCGTTCGCCGGCCGCTCGACGAGCGGATCGTGCGGACGGTCGCCGCCGTGCGGGGGATCGACGCGACGGCGCTCGAACAGCGCCTCTACGAGGCCGTCGATCCGGACGCGCTGGAGCAACTGTTCGCCAGGCGACCCGACGGCTCACGCCGGGAGTGGGGGCGGACCTCCTTCGACCTCGCCGGCTGTCGCGTCGTCGTGGACACCCGCGAGGGCGTCACGGCCTACCGGCTCGCGGATTGACGGCGGGCCGCCGTCGCGCCCGGTGGCTCGTTGATGAATGAGAACCCTTATTCGAGACCCCCGCAGACCGTCGATATGGTTCGTTTCGAGGTACCGGAGGTCGATTACACCCGGTACACGAACCGCCAGCTCGCGGCCGTCCCCGTGGCCCTGCTGGCGGTCGCGCTTCTGATCATCGCCGGGTGGTACGCGACCACCGGGACACCCGTGGCGCTCGGCGTCGACTTCACCGGCGGCACGGAAGTGCAGATCCAGACGAACGACTCCCCACAGGAGGTCCGCGCGACGTTCGAGGAGCGCGTGCCCTACCCCGTCGAGTCCGTGCAGGCGGTCGGACTCGGCGACAGCGACCAGTACATCGTCACCTTCCAGGCGACCAAGGACAGCCAGGTGCGCGAGATAACGGGCGCGGCGAACGGCGCCGGGTACGACGTGCTCGCCTCGCAGTCGCGCTCGCCGACGTTCGGCGCGGACGCGCAGCGACAGGCGCTGCTCGGCGTCGGCGCGGCGTTCCTCGGGATGAGCGTCCTCGTGTTCGTCCTCTTTCGGACGATCGTCCCCTCCATCGCGGTCGTCGCGAGCGCGTTCTCCGACATCGTCGTCCCCATCGCCCTGATGAACCTCTTCGGCATCGAACTCTCGCTCGGGACGGTCGCCGCCCTCCTCATGCTCATCGGGTACAGCGTCGACTCCGACATCCTGCTGAACAACCACGTCCTCCGGCGCAGCGGCGGCTTCTACGAGTCGACCTACCGCGCCATGCGGACGGGGGTGACGATGACGCTCACCTCGATCGCCGCGATGGTGGTGATGACCGTCGTCGCCTCGCCGCTCGTGCTCGGGATACCGCTCCTGCCGGAGATCGGGCTGATCCTCGTCTTCGGTCTCACCGTCGATCTCGTGAACACCTACCTGCTCAACGTGAGCCTGCTCCGCTACTACAAGTACGAGGGGATCGCCAGATGAGCCGGGTACGGGACAACTGGCGCATCCTCCTGCTGGTCGTCATACTCGTCGCCAGCAGCGTCGCGCTGTTCGTTCCCCAGGGGGACGGCGGGGCCGCGGCCGCGTCGAACGGGACGA
This sequence comes from Halomarina halobia, assembly GCF_029338575.1. Lineage (GTDB taxonomy): Archaea > Halobacteriota > Halobacteria > Halobacteriales > Haloarculaceae > Halomarina > Halomarina halobia. The sequence goes on along the minus strand of NZ_CP119992.1, from coordinate 33,984 downwards.
ACGAGACGGCAGCGACCGGCGGGGGACCGACCAACCTCGACTACGGGCTCGAACTCGCCGGCGGAACGCGCCTGCGCGCGCCGCTGGTGGGACTGACCGCCGAGGGAGTGGACGTCGACCCGCAGGAGCAGCGCGACGCCCAGCGACGGATCGCCGCCGAACTCGACGTCTCGCCGATCGACGTGCAGGTGCGCGCGAACGCGAACGGGACCGACGGCGGCACCGTCGAGGTGTTCACGGAGAACGTCACGAGGGCCGAGTTCGCGCAGGCGCTCCAGCGAGCCGGCTACCAAGTCGAGGAGAGCGACATCCGCCAGGGCGTCACCCGGGAGACGATGCAGACGGCCGCCGAGGTCATCGAGCGGAAGATACAGGGGTCGGCCGGGTTCGCCGGCGGGGGCGCGAGCGTCGTCACCTCCGCCGACGGCGAGTCGTTCGTCCTCGTCGAGGCGCCGGGCGTGAACCGCTCTCAACTCATCGACCTCATCGGCGACCGCGGGCGCGTCGAGATCGTCGCCGTCTTCCCCGCACAGGGTGACGGCGGCGGGAACGCGACGAACGGGACCAACGCCACGAACGGGAGCGCCGGGGGCGACTACCGCCGCGTCTCGCTGCTCACGCAGGACGACCTCGCGGGCGTGCAGCCGGTCACGCGCGACGATCAGGGGCGACCGGTCGTCCCGGTCTCGCTCGAGGAGGACGCCGCCCGGAACTTCGCGGACGCGATGCAGCGGTTCGGGTTCACCGGCCCGGGCGTCGCCCGCTGCAGCTACGATCAGAACCCGAACGATCCGGGGTACTGCCTCCTGACGGTCGTCGACGGCGAGGTCGTCTACTCCGCCTCGATGGGACCGAGCCTCGCCCGGAGCATCGAGGACGGCGACTTCGTGAAGGACCCCGCCTTCCAGACGAGCGCCCGGAACGTCTCGGAGGCCCAGGAACTGCGCCTGAACCTCGAGGCGGGGGCGCTGCCGGCGCGCCTCGACATCGACTCGGGGACGACGTACTTCCTCCAGCCGAGCCTCGCCGAGGAGTTCAAGGCGTTCTCGCTGGTGACCGGCCTCATCGCCTGGGTCACCGTCGCTGGCGTCGTCGCCTACCGCTACCGGAAGCCGAGCGTGGCCGTCCCGCTCATCCTGACGGCCGCGGCCGAGGTGTACATCCTCCTCGGGTTCGCCGCGGCGGTCGGCCTGGCGCTCGACCTCTCGCACATCGCCGGGTTCATCGCCGTGATCGGGACCGGCGTGGACGACCTGGTCATCATCGCCGACGAGATCCTCCAGCGGGGCGACGTCCGGACGACCAAGGTGTTCCGCTCGCGGTTCCGCCGGGCCTTCTGGGTCATCGGCGCGGCCGCGGCGACCACCATCGTCGCCATGTCGCCGCTCGCGGTGCTCTCGCTCGGCGACCTGCAGGGGTTCGCCGTCATCACCATCGTCGGCGTCCTCATCGGCGTGCTGATCACCCGCCCGGCGTACGGCGACGTGCTCCGGAACCTGGTGCTGGGGGAGTGATACGAGGTCGTCTCTGGCTGTGCTCACCTGAGCTCCCCTCTCATCCGTCACCGTATCGAGGAGGTACCGAGCAGTGCCCAGATACAGCGTTACGGCAGGTTCTCCACGGCGTCAACGAGGTCCTCATCGGTTACCGATTCAGGAACCTTCTGTTTACCCCAGGGTGAATTACCTCAGGGTGAGTTACTTGTCGCGGCACCTCGCACAGGCGGTATGGGTGTCGACGGAGGAACGCCCGAAGGCACGGACGCCCGCGAACTCGTTCACTTCGTGACCCAGCGGACGCGGTTCGCGCTGGTCAACGACATCCTCCAGCACCCCGAACAGCTCCCGTCGATGTACGAACTCGAGCAGCTGAATCCGAGCGTGAGCGACGCGACGGTCTACAAGCACATTCAGAGGCTGATCGACGCCGGTATCGTCAGGGAGGTCGCCCTCCCGGACGACGAGCGCCGTCAGGGGTATCCGTGGAAGTTCTACGGGTTAACCGACGAGGGTCGGACGTTCCTCGAGGATCACAACCTCCTGGGGGCCGAGGAGACGCTCCAGCGCATCTACGAGACGATCGCCGACAAGCCCGAGAAGATGATCAAGTACGAGAACGCTCCCCGACCTGCTGTCGAATAGTCGGGTCAAAACGCGTCGAGCGACGACTGCTCGGCCGCCGCCAGCACGTCGTCGCAGGTCTTCCACGACGAGCGGGCGCACGCCGGGAGCGCCCCGTGCTCGCGGACGTACTCGCGCAGAAACGCCCGCGTCGTCGGGTCGCTCGGGTAGCCGCTGCCCACCTCGCCGTACTCCTCGGCGATCCGGGCGACGCGGGCGTCCCGCTCGACCTTGGCGACGACGCTCGCCGCCGCGACGTGGGGGTAGGTCTCGTCGGCGCGGTGTTCGGGGCGGACCTCGACCGGCGCGTCGAGGGCCGCGGCGACACGGCGGCCGAACCGCGCGGCGTCGACGTCGCCCGCGTCGACGAACCCCGAGAGCCCCCGCCCCGGGACGCCCGCGTCGGCGATGGCCTCGGCGTGGGCGGCGACCGTGAGCGAGTTCATGTCCGTCCCGGGGGCGTCGATGCGCGCGACCGGGATCCGTGCGACGCCGAGTGTCACGTCGGGGTGGGCGCGGAGGGAGGCGGCGAGCGCCTCCCGGCGGACGGGCGCGAGGCGCTTCGAGTCGTCGATCCCGTCCGGGAGCGCCGCCTCGGGGGCGACGACGCAGGCGGCCACCATGGGACCGAGCACCGGCCCCTTGCCCGCCTCGTCCGCGCCGAAGTACATATCCGCCCGAGCGTCACCCAGCCACAAAGGCGTGTCGCCCCGGCGATCCCCCGCTCCGGGGCGTTATCCTCGACTTACCGGCGAACGGACGGGTTCACAAAGCCGTCGGTTCGCCTCACGGAGACGGGTTAATGACCGTCACGCCGACCGGAACTCGCGATACTCCTGAGCTAACTTTTTGATAGACACTCGATTACGATTATATATCGCGTTCTCGTATAATACATGACCTCGGAGAGACGGTTTACGACTCGGCGGGCGTTCCTCGCGACGGGGGCGCTCGCGCTGGGAGCCGGCTGCACCAGCCCGTTCGATCCCGGATCGAACCGATCCGGACCCGCGAACGCGCCGAACGGGACGGCCACCGAATCGGAAGCGAACGGTACGAAGGAGACGGAGACGCCGACGCCCGAGCCGGGAACGGTCACCCCGGAGTACCAGGGCCGGTACTTCCCCGGCGGCCGCCTCGTCGACGACATGGGCGACCTGTCGCGCTGGTCCGGGGCGGGGACGGTCACCGGCGACGGGGACGTCTACTTCGAGGACCCGCAGTCGCTCCGCTACGAGGGGCGTCACCAGGTGACGCTCGCGGGGGACTTCAGCGACGACCCGATCGACCTCTCCGACGCGGCCCTCTCGTTTGCGGCCTACTTCGATACGCCGCAGACCCAGCCGACGTTCGCGCTCGCCGCGCACGCGCCTGACGCCGACAACCGGGTCGAGTTCACGCACCCGTACGCCGCGAACTACGACCTCCGGTGGCAGCGCTACGACGTCGCGCCGACGCGGACGAAGGGCTCGCCGGACCTCTCTGCCGTCACGAAACTGACGGTCAATATGTACGCGGGCGACGACCGGCCGATCCGCTTCTGGCTCGACGACATCCGGGCGCACCCCAAACCCGACCGTGGGAAGGTGATCTTCCGGTTCGACGACTGCCACCGCCACCACTACACGGACTACTTCAAAGCCCTCGACGAGTACGGCTATCCGGGCATCGAGGCCGTGGTCAAGCGGGAGATCGGCCGTCCGGGGCGGCTCACCGTCCCGCACCTCCACAGGATGCAGGACGCGGGGTGGGACCTGTGCAACCACACGACCGCCCACCAGAACCTCGCGGAGCTCTCGAACGGGGACATACGGGCCAACGTCGAGGAGATGACCGCGTTCTTCGACGAGATCGACATCACCAAGGGGACGAACTTCCTCGTCACCCCGTTCGGCGCGCACGACGGTCGGACGCTCGACGTCACCGCCGAACACTTCGACCTCGCGTGCGGCGGTAGTTCGCCGCTCAACTACACGCTGACCAACCCGATGCGCGTCGGCGGGAGCGACGTGGACGGCGACCTCGAGGGGGCGAAGGAACTGGTCGACCTGGCGGCCGAGCACCGCTCGCTGTCGATCCCCATCTTTCACCACTTAGACGCCGGGAAGTTCCAGCGGCTGGTGGAGTACGTCCACCGGAAGGAGCAGGCCGGCGAGATCGACGTCGTCACGCTCTCCGACCTCTGGGACCACCTCCGGACGGTCGATCGGTGGTGAGCCCGTCGGCGCGGCTGATCGGACGGCTGCGCGGCCGGCGAAAAATCGCGCTCAGTCGTCCGCTTCGACCGGAACCCGCTCGACCTCGGGGTCCGCCTCGTCGATCTCCCGGGTTCGGTCCAGCTCGCGCCGCGCCTCGCGTTCGTAGTGGTACGCGAACTCCTCGGTGAAGTGGTGACACATGATGCTACACCCTACCACGGTATTGTCACTCGATGTCTATAATGATTGTGGCCGGGGGTGTCGGTAGCACTGTCGAAACGAGCGTGACCCGGTCGAGTGACCCGATGAGACCGTCTCGAAGGCGTCCGGCCCCCTTCACCCCCTCGACGGCCGATCCGCCGGCAACCGTTCGTCCGAACGCCACTGGGCGGGGCGGGGATCACTCGGCGGGCGGGTCGCGGAAGAATTCGGGGCGTTCGAACGGTTCGTCCTCGCCCTCGACGCGGAGCACGTCGAGGGCGGTCACCGCCACCTCGACGCCGAGGAGCCCGGCGAGGCTCGGCTCCGTGCGGCCATCGTCGCCGGAGACGAGTTCCTTCACGTAGAGCCCCCCCTCGCCGCGGATGTCGACGGTCGCGCGGCGCTCGTCCGTCAGTTCGCCGTCGATCTCGTAGACCGTCCGGGTACGCACGACGTCGGCGCGACGGTGGCTCACCCGGTGGGGCGTGCGCTGGTCGACCGTGGTCCCCTCGAGTTCGTCGAACGCCGCGCGCAGGTCCGCCGCGGTCACGGGTTCGGAGAACTCGACGGTCGCGCGGTAGGTCTTCGCCGCGTCGAGGCCCTTCACGCGCTCTACCATGTCGTGGGTCGCGAGGCGGAGTCCCTCGACCTCGGCGCGGCCGTCGGCGAACTCGTTGATCTCGCGCTCGAGGCACTCGACGTCGACGGCGCGCCGCCGCGGCTCCTTCACCTCGATAACGAACGGGCGGCCCCCGCCCAGCATGAGCGCGTCCACGTCCTCGCGGCCCGCGCCGTGGAAGACCGCCTCGCTCCCGTCCATCGCCTCGAGGACGACCGGCGCGGTGAGCTGCTCGACGCTCGTCCCGTAGCGGTAGCCCGTCCCGTCGCACGTCTCGCAGGGTGCCCCGCGGCGCAGCCCCGACGCCCCGCAGTCGGAACACGGCCAGCGCGTCTGGGGGATGTCGCGTTCGAGCTTCCGGTAGCGGCCGTAGACGAACGCGGAGTTTACCTGCACCTCGATCTCGTCGGTGGCGAGGTCGATCAGCACGAGCACGTCCGGCCGTCCGAGGTCGACCTCGGCGCCGGTGGCCGCGCCGACGCGCTTTCCCACCTCGCGGTTGAACTCGCCGTTCATCCCCTCGCCCGCGTTCTCGGGGAGCCCCGCGTCCTCCCGGAGGAAGCGATCGTTCTCCTCTAACAGGGGTGGGACGCGCGTTCCCACCTGATAGGTGCGGAAGTCCCAGCCGTCGAGCGCGGCCGCCGCGCGCTCCGCGTACTCGTCGTACCGGGAGCACTCGCCCTCGCACACCCAGCAGTCCTCGGCGTCCGGGGGATCGTAGGGTTCGTCCGCGGCGAGTGCGCGGGCGACGCGCAGGGCGTCGCCCCGCTCCTCGTTGGTCAGTCCGAAGCTCCGGTCGGCGACGAGTCGACCGAGACAGGGATCGCAGACGGTACCGGTCGCGAGCGCCCCCTCGGCGACCTCGATGACGTTCATTGCACGGACGAACGCCGCCCCCGACCTTTGGGCCTTCGGATCCGTCGCGGAGCGGCGACGACGGTTTTCACGGTCCGTCGAGAGCTGGTGACGAATGCGACGGCTGGAGGTGCTGGTGCCGGCTGACCGGCGAGCTCGACCTCGACCTCCGCAGCGCGGCGTACGTCGTCGCCGTGGTGTCGTTCGTCGTCGGGGCCGTCACCGCCGGGATGACCTCCCAGCCCATCGCGTACGAGTACGCCGTGGCGAGCGAGGTCGCTGGCACCGTCGACGGCCAGCGGTACGCCGAGCTTCAACCCCTCGGCGTCAGCACCCAGTACAACGACGTCGGCCTGTTCAGCCGTCCGGAGACGGTGGCGGTCACCCTCGGACGGACGGGCGAGCGCGAGTATCGGGACCTCGCCCCGACGCTCGCCGAGCGGACCGGACAACCGATCGAGGTTCGCGTACGGTTCCTCGACTACGAGGTCGTCCCGCCCGTCAAGCCGGCCGAGGCGGGGCGGGGCGGAGCGTCCGTTTCCCGGCCGCGCCGTCGGTCACAGTATCAGCGCGATGATCGCCAGCACGAGGAACACCAGCACGAGGATGCGGGCGATCTCCATCGAGAGCCCCGCGACCCCCCTGAACCCCGCCAACCCGGCGACGATGGCCAGTACGAAGAAGACGAGCGCCCAGTACAGGAACTCACCGCTGAACTGAAGCGGCAGGACGGTCGCCGACGCGACCGCGGGGAGTGCGCCGATCACGCCGACCACCCCGCACGCGGCCGCCGCGGCCGTCGACCGAACGCCGGATTACTACGACATTTCATTGCACGCAACAATACCACGCGGGTGGGATATAACAGTTGTTGCCGATACGGCGGGATCTGGGGGCGAAATCCTTCCCCCTGCGTGGTGAGGCGCGGTTTCGCGCCCCGTCAGCGCCCCGATCCGAGTTCGGGAAAGAACTGTCCGTGGAAGTCGAACGGCACGGCGTGCGGGAGCGCCGCCCGCGCCCGCTCCTCGAACGCCTCGCCGTCGAGGACGACCAGCCACGAGTGGCCCGCGTCGACGTCGAGCGCGACGGTGAGCGCGACGCCCTCGTCCTCCGCCGCCGGGCGGGGGGCCGGCACGAACACGGGTTCGCCGAAGTACCAGCCGTCGCGGGAGAAGCGGCGCGTCTCGCCCGTCGTCGCGTCCACCTTCACCACCTCGTGGGCGAAGTCCGTCACGCGTTCGTGGGTCCCCTGTCCGTAGACGTAGCGGTGTTCGCGCCCGCGGACGCGGGGGGAGAGCCGCGGCAGGGTGATCCCGCCGTCGTAGCGCGTCTCCATGGAGATCGGCGGCGTCCCCCGGGCGCGGAGTTCGATCCGCAGGCGCGTCAGCGCGCCGCCGGGGGCCTCGTACGCCTCGCCGCGGAGGACGTCGAGGTACATCCCCTCGACGGGCGAGGGGTCGGGGAACGTGACGAGGTCGCAGACGAGTTCGTCGCCGCGCTCGAACGCGTTGACGTGGTGGAACCCGAACAGGGGGTCGGCGACGGGGCGAGCGACGACCCCGCCCGTGCGCCGGTCGAGGACGGTGACGCGGGTCCCGCGCTCCGGTTCCCACCGGTAGGCGTCGATGAACGCGTCCCGTCGGTCGGGGCGGAGGAGGTCGAGCGGGTCGACGACGAGCGGGAACTCGGTCAGGACGACGTAGTTCGGCGTGAGCGCGAAGCTGTGCATGTACGACGGGTCGCGCACGGCGAGGGAGGCGAGGAGCCTGCGCTCCCCGCTCGCGGCCGTCGCGTGGACGAGGTACCTGGAGGGGTGACCGAAGCGGGTATCGTACCCGACGACCTCGCCCGTCTCGCGGTCGTGGTGGAGGTGGGCGCAGGTGAGGTGCCCCCGCGGGAGGTTCGGCCGGACCGTGCCGAGCGTCGCGAGCGTCTCCGGGTCGACCGCCACGCGGTAAGGGGCCTCGGTTAGCGCGACGTACTCGCCGCCGATCCGCTCGACGATGACGTTCGCGTTGTCGGCGGGACGCCGCGCGGGGCACCGCGAGACCCGCGGGAGCGGGACGTCCACGCTGTCGGTCACGGCGGTGACGAGCAGCGTAGCGAAGCGGGCGAGCGCCGAGTCCCCGGAGCCGACGTCGGCGAACCCGGGCACGAGGTGCCCGTCGCGGGCGGTACGGTACGCTCCGGAGCGGAGGAAGCGGTTTCGATAGTCGACGCGGCCGCCGTCGAAGGCGAAGCGGCGGAGCATCGCGAGGCCGTCGAACCAGTGGGCGACCGGACGGCCGCCCACCTCGAACAGCGCCGGACCGTTCCGGACGAGGCTCCCGGAGAGCCACGCCGGGAGGGATCCCTCGACCGGCAGGGACGTCTCCACCTCCGCGTCGAGCGATCGGAAGCCGAGTCCGTAGCCGGGCGTCATAGGACCCTCAGGGGCGAACGAGGCTTACCCTTGTTGGAGAAGGAAGTTTCCGAAACCGTCAGACGACGGCGCCGTGTTCCTTACGAGCGTGTTCTCTGAGCTCCTCTGCGGTGTCGAACGTAGCCCCACAGCTACACTTGTGAACGGGTTCAACCTCGTCGAACGACATACCCCCCGGTTCGGGTGACGCGACGTTATATGTTGTGTGTCATCAGTACGCAGACAGTGCGGGTCGCGGGAGAGTCGCGGGGGCGGTCGATCCCCCGGTCACCCCATGGCCCGCGAGAGGGGGTCGCGCCATGCGCGGTGCTGATCGTACGTGGCGAGCGTCTCGCGGACCCGCTCGCCGAGGAGCAGTTCCGCGAACTCGTCGCGGTCGGCCGACTCGTCGAGCCGACCGAGCGCCTCGGTGAGCGCCCGCCCGTCGTCGATGGCGTCGCGCGCCCCCCGCACGGTCGGCGCTGGGACGTAGGGGACCGACGCGGCGAGGGTGACGGCGTCGTCGCCGACGTACCGCTCTGCGATGACGTCGAAGACGGAGTCGTCCGTCGCGGCGACCGAGGTAGAGACGAACCACTCGACGGCCGAGTCGGGATAGCCGAGCGCCTCGCCGTACTCGCGCTCGGTTCGGTCGCTCGGCTGCACGCCCGCATCGTCGAGAAAGCGCGACAGCGTCCGGCGGTCGCCGCTCACCAGCAGTTCGTACCAGGTGACCTCCCCGTCCCTGGGGAGGCGCTCGATCGGCGTGAGGTGCCAGTCGAGGCCCACGGCGTCCAGTCGGTCGCCCAGCGCGCCGTACGTGAGCCGGGCGTCCGGGGCGACGTCGTCCCACGCGGGCGTCCCGGCGGCCGTGAAACAGGTCGCGACGCCCGCCATCGGCTTCGCGCCGACGCCGACGGTGAGCACGTCGACGATGTCGCTCACGGGTGCGGCCGGTCCGAGGTCCCGTCCCAGGTCGAGGAGTTCCCGAGCGCGTCGTGCGTCGACCCGGGTCATCTGGGGGGCCGTCCGTCGGGTCGGATACGGGACGAGGACGTGTGGAGGCAGTGAGGGCGGGTTCGGTACTCGCGACTCGCGTATCCATGGGGGCACGGAGGACTCTCCACGCATGTACCTATCGCCTGCTCACACAGGGAACAACACTCACGGGGACGAGAACAGTCGGAACGCGGACATCGAATCTGTTTTGTCCGTCACCGCACCCGGGAGGGTATGGACGACTCGCTGGCGCTCGCGCTGATCGTCGGCCTCCTGCAGGGGATCTTCGAGTGGCTCCCGATCTCCAGCGAGGGACAGATAACGCTCTACCTGACCGTCGTCGAGGGACTTCCTGTCGGAGCCGCCACCCGGTTCTCCCTCTTTCTCCACGCCGGGACGGCGCTGTCCGCGACGGCGTACTACCGCCGCGAGGTGGCCGAAGTCGTCCGGTCGCTCCCGGCGTGGCGGCCGGCGAACGCCTTCGAACGCACGCCCGAGGTGACCTTCCTGGCGGTGGCGACGCTCGCCTCCGGCGCGGTCGGCGTCGCCGTCTACGCGACCGTCGGGGAGGCCGTCTCGGCGCTGACCGGCGGCGCGTTCGTCGCGCTCGTCGGCGTCCTCCTCGTCGCGACCGGACTCCTCCAGCGCGCTGCGGCGGGCGCGTTCGGGACGCGGGAGACGCTCACGCTCGCCGACGCGCTCCTCGTCGGCGCGATGCAGGGACTCGCGATCCTCCCCGGCGTCTCCCGATCGGGGGGCACGACGGGGGCGCTCCTGCTGCGCGGTCACGACGGCCCCGCGTCGTTTCGCCTCTCGTTTCTGCTGTCGATCCCGGCGGCGCTCGGCGCGGGCGCGCTCGTCGTCCTCGACGAGGGCGTCCCCGCGCTCGATCCGGCGACGGCGCTGATCGCGCTGTCGGCGAGCGCCGTCGTCGGCTACCTCACCATCGACGCGCTGATGCGGATCGTCGAACGCGTAGCGTTCTGGGGCGTCTGCGTCGGCCTCGGAACGCTCGCGGTGATCGGCGGGGCGGTGATGCTCGTCTAGTCCTCACCGGTAGAGCGAGACGTAGAGCATGCTGAAACCGACGATGAAGGGGATCGTCTCGACGATCCCGAAGGCGCGCTCCCACGAGCCGACCTGCGAACCCAGGCTCGTGAGCGCCGCGCCCATGCTGATGAACGCGAACCCGATGAACGCGTACTGGAGGGCGGTGCTCTTGCGCTGGGAGTAGGCCTGAAAACTGATGAGCGTGAGCCCGAGCGAGAGGGCGAACAGGACCAGCCGCATCCCCATCAGGGCGAGCGTGAGCAGCGAGTCGATCACGGGGCCCCTCCGGGTCGGCGTCTCGGTCGCATCGTCACGCTCGCTGGAGGTCGTCCCACAGCTCGGAGAACCGATCCGGCAGGTTCTCCTCGCGGTAGATCTTGACGTCGTACTCGCTGTCCTCGAGCGAGATGAGCGTGCTGTTGAAGTTACACTGGTAGCGCTCGTAGTGGTTGCCGCCCTCGACGATCGTGGTTAACCCGACGATCAGGTCGTGTTCCTTCAACATGTCGAGGCGTCGGTAGATCGTCGGCAGCGAGAGGCCGCAGAGTTCACTCAGCTCCTTGGCCGAGCGCGGCTGCCGACTGATCTCCGCGAGCACGAGTCGCGCCTTGCGATCGCCGATCGTATCCAGGATCTCTTCGACAGGCTGTTCGTCCGTCACCGTACCAACCACTTACTCCCACATCATCTTATACGTTTTTATCATCAATAAATAAAGTACTATCAATAATCTATGAATCTACCGATAATTTATAATTGATGGCCCGTGACGTACGAGCGGTTGCATGCAGGGAGGCGGTAACGAGAGAGACCGGTCACGTTCCGTGACTATCGACGAACTGTACGACGAACTCCTGACCCAGGCGGCCGACGACCGGACGGTCACGGTCGCGGCCGAGGCGTCGACGCGCGGTCCCGAGGCGCGCACTCGGCGGTTGATCCGGAGCGTCCTCGACGACCTGTTCCAGGACGCCTCGTTCGCCTTCGACGAGACGCTCGTGAAGGACAACCTCGACGAGTTACTCCTGGTACTCATCGGCGTCAGGGGATCGAAGACCCACGGAAAGGCGCTGATGGGCGATCTCGCCCACCTGTTCGACACGCAGTTGAGCCCAGGGACCGTCTACCCCCGGCTCCACGAACTCGCCGAGTCGGGCGTGCTCGCCCCGCGGGAGATGGTCCGCACGAAGGAGTATCGAGTGAGCGAGCGCGCCGACGCCGTCCGTCGGCTCGAGCGTTCGATGCGCCAGCACCTCGCGCTCGCGGCGGTGTTCTACGCCGCCCTGGAGGAACTCTAGGCGCGTCTCGCGTCCCGCGGCGTCGAGCAGCGGGTGACGAGTGGCGTCGCGGGGGGCAGAGAACAGAACTTTGACGGCGGCGTAGGACGCTGGTTGACCATGGACATCGACACCGGCGTCGTACTGGCGGCTGGTGAGGGGAGTCGGCTCCACCCGCTCACCCACAACCGCCCCAAACCGATGCTCCCCGCTGCGAACCGTCCCATCCTCGAATACGTACTCGACGCGCTCATCGACGCGGGTATCGAGCGGATCGTCCTCGTCGTCGGTTTCAAGCGCGACCGCGTCCAGGATCACTTCGGGCCGAGCTACCGCGACGTCCCCATCGAGTACGTCATTCAGTCGAAGCAGCTCGGAAGCGGCCACGCCCTCCAGCAGACCGCGCGCGTCGTCGAGGGGTCGTTCCTCGTCGTCAACGGCGACCGGGTTATCGACGCCGGGCTGGCCCGGTCTGTCGTCGAGGCGGCCGATCCCGAGGACGCGGCGACGCTCGGCGTGCTCGAACACCCCCACGCCCGACGGTACGGTGCGGTCACGCTGGACTCGGAGACGGACCGCATCACGGCGCTCGTCGAAAAGCCGAGCGACGACGACTACCGCCTCATCAACGCCGGGGTGTACGTCTTCGACCGCTCGGTGTTCGACGCGCTCGCCGACGCCGAGTACGAGAACGGCGCGCTCCCCTCACTAACGGCGTCGAGCGGCTCATCGAGGAGGCGGACGTGCGCGCCGTCCGCACCGACGGCCTGTGGGTCGACGCGACCTACCCGTGGGACCTGCTCACCGTCGCGAGCGAGGTGCTGCGCCACGGCATCGTCGACGGCCACCAGCACACCCCCGAGGTCTGGGTGGCCGACACCGCCCGCGTCAACGAGGACGCCAACCTCCAGCCGCCGGTCGTCGTCGGCCCCGACTGCGAGGTGGCCGCCGGCGCGGTCATCGGCCCGAACGTCGCGCTCGGGCGCAACACCACCGTCGGCGCGAACGCGACGCTCGCGCGCTCGGTCCTCGACACGGACACGCGCGTCGGTCCCGGAACGACGCTGCTCGACTGCGTGACGGGACAGGACGTCCACCTGGGGGCGGGGACGACCGTCCCCGGCGGCCCGGCAGACGTGCACGTCGGCGACTCGGTGTTCCACGAGCGCCTCGGGGCGGTCTTCGCCGACCGCGTCCGCGCCGGCGGCGGCGTCACGTGCGTCCCCGGCGCGCTGGTCGGGCCGCACGCTCGGCTCGGCACCGGCGTCGTCGCTGAGGGCCGGATCGAGGCGAACGCGCGGGTGATCCGATAATGTGTGGCATCATCGGGTGCGCCGGGCGCGGCGGCGCGACGCTCGACACGCTCGTCCACGGCCTCTCGAAGCTGGAGTACCGCGGGTACGACTCCGCGGGCGTCGCCCTCTCCGGAAGCGAGGTGCGGGTGGAGAAGCGCGCGGGCGAACTCGACGCGCTGCGCGCCGCCCTCGACGACGCGGACGAGGACCTCACCGGGAGCGTCGGCGTCGGACACACGCGCTGGTCGACCCACGGCCCGCCGACCGACGAGAACGCCCACCCCCACCGCGACTGCACGGGCGAGGTGGCCGTCGTCCACAACGGCATCATCGAGAACTACCAGGAACTGCGCGACCGTCTGACGGACGCGGGCCACGAGTTCGAGAGCGACACCGACACCGAGGTCGTCCCCCACCTCATCGAGGAGCGCCTCATGGCGGGCGACGACCCCGAGACGGCGATCCGGGCGGCCGTCGATCAGCTCGACGGGAGCTACGCCATCGCCGTCGTCGTCGCGGGCGTCGACCGCGTGTTCGCCGCGCGCAACGACTCGCCGCTCGTCCTCGGCATCGCCGACGACGCGCACTTCCTCGCGAGCGACGTCCCCGCCTTCCGTGAGTTCACCGACCGCGTCGTCTACCTCGAGGACGGCGAGTTCGCCGTCATCGACGCCGACGGGTGGCGCGTCACCGACGGCGCGGGCGCGCTCGTGGACAAGCGGGTCCACGCCGTCGACTGGGACCCCGAGGAGACGGGCAAGAGCGGCTACGAGCACTACATGCTGAAAGAGATCCACGAGCAGCCCCGCGCGCTCAGGCAGTGCCTCCGCGGGCGGGTCAACGAGATGGAGGGACGCGTCTCCCTGGACGTCGACTTCGACCCCGAGCGCGTCCAGTTCGTCGCCTGTGGCACCTCCTACCACGCCGCGCTGTGCGGCGCGCACCTCCTCCAGCGCTCGGGCATCCCCGCGCAGGCGTTCCTCGCGAGCGAGTACGCCACCTCGCCGCCGCCCATCGGCGAGGACCTCGTCGTCGGCGTCACCCAGAGCGGCGAGACGGCCGACACCCTGAGCGCGCTCCGGGAGGCCCGCCGCCGCGGCGCGCGGACGCTCGCGGTCACGAACGTCGTCGGCTCGACCGTCTCCCGGGAGTGCGACCAGACGCTCTACGTCCGCGCCGGTCCCGAGATCGGCGTCGCCGCCACCAAGACGTTCGCCGCGCAGGTCGTCGCGCTCACCATGCTCGCGCTGACGACCGACGGCGAGCAGCGCGACGCCATCGCCGCGCTGCGCGACCTCCCCGGGAACGTCCAGGCCGTCCTCGACAGCTCGACGGCCAGGGAGGTCGCCGAGGAGTACGTCGATTCGGAGGCGTTCTTCTTCATCGGCCGGGGGCTGTGCTACCCGGTCGCGCTGGAGGGGGCGCTCAAGTTCAAGGAGATCACCTACGAGCACGCCGAGGGCTTCGCCGCGGGCGAACTAAAGCACGGCCCGCTCGCGCTCGTCACCGAGGACACGCCCGTCTTCGCGGTCGTCACCGGCGACGGCGAACTCGCGCGCAAGACCATCGGGAACGTAAAGGAGGTCGAGGCGCGGGACGCGCCGGTCATCGCCGTCACCGACGGCCAGTCCGACGTCGAGCGCTACGCCGACCACGTCCTCCGGATCCCCACCAGCGAACCCCGGACGGCCGCCGTGCTGGCGAACGTCCAGCTCCAGCTCGTCGCCTACCACACTGCCGCGATGCTCGGCCGATCCATCGACAAACCCCGCAACCTGGCGAAGAGCGTCACCGTGGAGTAGCCCCCACAGCGTCGATCGCGGGCTTTCCCCGGAGTTTTGGACGCGCGTCGTCCGTTCGCGCCCGTACGTCCCACCTTTTTCTCCCTACCTCCACAGTTTATGTTTCACCGTTTCGTATCGCATTCAAATGCGAGGAAGAGGCACGTGAGCTACCGCCGGGAACTCCTCGTCCGATGGTCGCGGCGGGATCGGCTCGCCGTCGTCGTCATCGCCGTGACGGTGGCGTTCCTCGTGGCGACGGTGGTAGTGTTGACGGGCGTGAGTTCCCAGACCGTCGCGCTCGCCGACCAGCACGAGTCGAGCCTCGTCGCCGAGTTCGACGGTTCGCCCGGGGACGGGACGGCCCTCCCGCTCGCGGCGGCGCGGCTCGACTCGGGCGAGCGGGTGACGGTCGTCGGCGTCCCCGCGAACGCGAGCGTCGAGGGGCTGCCCGACCCGCCCGCGGACGGCGCGCTCGGCCCGACCGAGAACCTGACCCGGCAGCGCCTGGTCGGCGAGCGCGGGGCGGCGACGCTGACCGTTCGCCCGCGCGCCGGGCGGTCGATCGTCTCCCCGCAGTGGTACGTGACCGACGTCGAGACCGTCGAGCGACTGGGGGTGACCCGGACCGTCGCGCTGCGCACCGCCGACGGGGGCGTTCCGACCTCGGGCGTCCCGCTCCGGGGGGCGCTCGCGTTCTTCGTCGTCGGGGCCCGACAGCTCCTCGTCCCGCTCTCCGTCGCCGCCGCGGGGGGGACGGTCGTCGTGGGCATCCTGATCAGCAGCATCACGCGGATGTCGGTCCGGGACCGCCGCGACGACCTCCGCGCGCTCTACGCGACCGGCGCGTCGCCCGGTCGCCTCGCCCGCCTGTTCGCCGCGCGCGCCGGCCTGCTCGCGGCCGTCGGGGGGACGATCGGGTACGCGCTCGGCGTCGTCGTGCCCAACGCGCTCGTCAACCTCACGCTCACCCTCGGCTACCCGGTCGCGCTCGACCTCGCGCTCGGGCCGACGGCCGGCCTGCTCGTCGCCGGACTGGTCGTCGGCGTCGCGGTCGTCGGGGCGGTCGCCGGCTACCTGGCGGCGCGGTCCACCCTGCGCGGCTCCGTGCTCCCGGACGGCGCGTCGGGAGGGGCGGCGCGCTCTGGCGGCGCGCTCTCGCTCCGGCTCCTCTCCCCGCGGGCGTTCCTCCCGACCGCGGGCTCGCTCGCCGTCTTCGTCGCGTTCGTCGTCCTCGTCGGGACGGTCGGCGCGACGTTCACCGCGATCGGCGCGACGGGCGGGACGATCACCGAGCCGGACGCGATCCACCCGGTCGCGAGCCACGTCGACCAGCGCCACGCGACGGTGCTCCGATCCGAGGGCGTCGAGGCGAGCCCCGAGATCCTCCTGTTCACGATGGTGGACGGGGAGCCGGTGTTCGGCAGGGGGGTGAACTACACCGCGTACGCCGCGGTGTCGGACGGACGGCTAGTCGAGGGGCGGCCGCCGAACGGACCGGGGGAGGCGATCGTCGGCGAGTCGCTGGCCGACCGGCTCGACGTGCGCGTCGGCGAGTCGATCCTCCTCGGCGGCAGCACGGCGACCGGCCTGACGACCGTCACGGTGACCGGCGTCTACTCCGGCGAGGGGCTGGGAGACGACCAGTTGCTCGTCCCGCTCGACACCGCGCGATACCTGCGCGACCTCCCGAGCGGGACGGTCAACCTGATCCGCGTGGGTTCCGACCCGTCGGCCGCGTTCGCGAACGCGAGCGGGATCGTCGCGCTCGACGTGACGGCCCCCGACCGGGTCCGGGCGGGCGAGCCCGTCCCGGTCAACGTCTCGCTGCAGAACGTCGGCGACGACACGGCGACCCGGACCGTCGAGGTCGCCGCCGGATCGGCCGAGCGATCGAGGACCGTGACGCTCGACCCTGGCGAGCGGACGACCGTGACCGTCGCGCTCCCCTCGCCGCCGCCGGGGACGTGGAACCTCACCGCCGCCGACCGGCGGACCCGACTCGCCGTCGTCGACGAGGAGTCGCCGCGCATCGAAGGGGTCCCCGAGCGGCTTCCTCCCGGCGCGACGTTCACCGTCGGCGTCCGGACGGCGGCGGGAGAGCCGGCCTCGAACGCCACCGTCGCCCTCGACGGCGACCGAGCGCCGACCGACGGAAACGGGAGCGCGACCCTCGCGGCCCCCGACGCGCCGGGGACGTACCGCCTCGCCGCCGACGTGGACGGGGCGACCGCCAGCCGCCGCGTCACCGTCTCCGAGAACGCGACGCGGGAGCCGGTCGCGACGCTGCGGGTCTCCCCATCGACCGAGGCGTTCGGGTCGGCGACGGCACGGGTCCGACTCGTCAACCCGTGGGACCGGCCGGTGACCCGGAGCGTCCGGGTGGAGGGTCCGGAGCGGACGCGGGCGCGCGAGGTCCGACTCGCGCCGGGCGAGCGAACGACGTTCGAGGCTCCGCTGTCGCGTCAGCCGCCGGGGACCTACGCGGTGTCGCTGCGGGTCGGCGACGCCGTCGTCGCCGAGCAGCGGTACGAGGTGACCGGCGACCGGCGGCTCGCGGGAGCCCTGGCGAGTAGCGGGTACAGCGCCGGGAGCGACGCCGGGAGCATCGTCGAGCGGAGCTTCGGCAACCTCTGGGTCGTCCTCGGGACGATCGTCGCGCAGGGCGCGTTCATGTCCATCGGGAGCACGACCGCGGCGTTCGCCGGGGCGGTCCACGCCAGACGGCGGTCGGTCGGCGTCCGGCGGGCGACCGGCATGTCCCCGCGTCGCCTCCTCCGGCTGGTGCTTCGCGACGCGCTCGTGCTCGCGATCCCGGCGAGCCTGTTCGCGGTCGCCGCGGGCGTGTCGCTGGTGGCGCTGGTGGGCGCGCTCGGCGCGCTCACCGTCTTCGGCGTCGGGTTCACGGTCGTCACCGACCCGGTCGTCCTCGGCGGGACGGCGCTGGTCGCGCTCGCGCTGGCCGTCGCGAGCGCCGCCGTCGTCGCCCGCCGGTTCGCGCGCGCGACGCCCGCCGAACTGCTCGGGGGGGACGGATGAACCGCGAGGACGGGCTGCTGCTGGTCGCGGTGTGTTGCCTCGCCGTCGGGGTCCGACTCGTGCCGCTCGCGTTCAGCCCGCTGCCGTTCAACCCCGACGGGTTCGTGTTCGCGGGGAAGGCCCGCGCCGCGCTCGCGGCCGGCCACCTAGCCGCGACCGGCGACTTCGTCCCCGCGCCGGACGAGTACGTCTTCACGTCGCTGCTTGCGGCGCTCTCGGCGGTCACCGGCGTGCCGCCCCGTTACGTCGTCCAGGTCCAGGTCGCGGTCCTCGGCGCGGTACCGCCGCTGGTCGCCGCCGCGCTCGCGCGCGACCTCGCCCGATCGGTCGGGGTGCCCCGCCCGCACCGGCGCGTCGCGGCGGCCGCCGCCGGCTGCGGGCTCGCCGTCGAGGGGCTCTACCTCTGGCGGACCACGACCGTGAACGCCGAGGTGCAGGGGCTGGCCTTCGTCGCCCTGCTGGCGCTCGCGCTCGCTCGCGCCCTCTCGACGGGTCGTCGCGCGTGGTGGGGCGTCGCGCTCGCGCTCGCGGCGCTCCTCCCGTTCACCCACAACCTGAGCGCGGTGATCGGCGGGCTGGTGCTCGCGACGTTCCTCGCGCTCGCGGTGCTGCGAACGCCGCGGCTCTCGGGGGCCGCCGCCGCCCTCCTCGTCGGGTTCTGGGCCTACGCGATCGGCTACTACGAGGTCGCGGGGCTCGCCGAGATCGGCCGGTTCACGGACTCCCCGGGACTCTCGCTCGCCTGGGGGATCCTCGTCGTCGCGCTCGCCCTCTGGCTGACGACGGGGAGCGACCGGCTCCGGCGCGCCGCCCCGTCGGTCGTCGCGGTCGGCGGCGTCGGCGTGTTCGTCCTCAACGCGCTGCGGCCGGTCTACCCGGGGTCGGTCCCGACGCCCCCGCTGCTGCTCGCGTTCATGGCCCCGCTGGTCGTCGTCGTCGCGCTGGCGGCCCGCGGGCTCCCGCGGGCCGCCCGGACGCCCGAGAACCCGACGCTCGCGCTCCTCCTCGCCCCGCTCGCCGTCTTGGGCATCGGACTCACCGCCGGGATGACCGTCGACTACCAGGGGATGGTCACGCGCTCGCAGACGTTCATGCACCTCGCGGCGCTCGTCCTCGCAGGCGTGACGGTCGCCCGGGCGACGGCCAACCGGCGGCGTGCGGTCGGCGTCGCCGTCGCGGCGCTGTTCGTCGTCTCGCTCCTCGCCACGGCCCCGTTTCCCTACACCGAACACCGGACGAAGCCCTACCAGGCGATCACCTACCCGGCGGAGTTCGAGGCCGCGACGTTCGCCGCGGAGCGCGTCCCACACCGCTGGGCCGGCGACAACCACGTGGTGTACGTCGCGCTGAAGTACACCGGAACGTCCGCGACCGACCGCGCGGTCGCCGAGTGGCTCCGCGGTGACGCCCCCCCGCCGAACTGCACGGTGATCGCCCAGCGCTCGTGGACGACCGTCGGCGCGCAGGCGTTCCCGCGGATGTTGCCGATGGACGAATCGGCCTACGATCGCTGGCTCGCCCGGGGCGACGTGGTGTACGCCGTCAGCGGACCCGACCCGCTCCACGCCGTCGCCGGTCGGGAGGGCTGCGAGCCGAACCCTTTAGCACCGTGACGGGGGAGTGAGTACCCGTGGGCGAACCCATCATCACCGCGGCCGACCTCGTCGTCCGGCGCGGCGGGACGGCGGTGCTCGACGGCCTCTCGCTCTCGGTCCCCCGGGACGCGTCGCTGCTCGTCCGGGGGAAGAGCGGGTCGGGGAAGACGACCCTGTTCAACGTCCTCGGACTCCTCGCGACGCCGGATTCGGGGTCGGTCGTCGTCGACGGGCGGGACGTCTCGGCCGCGAGCGAGGCCGAGCGCGCCCGACTGCGGCGCGACGTCATCGGGTTCGTCTTCCAGGACTTCCAGCTACTCGACGACCTCACCGCCCGGGAGAACGCGCGCGTCCCCCAGGAGCACGCCGGGAACGTCGACGACGCCTGGCTCGACGAGCTGTTCGCCGACCTCGGCATCGAGGACGTCTCGGAGCAGTACCCGCCGTCGCTCAGCGGCGGGGAGCGACAGCGCGTCGCGCTCGCCCGCGCGCTGGCCAACCGGCCGTCGGTCGTCCTCGCCGACGAACCGACCGGCCAGCTCGACCCCGAGACGACCGAGGCGGTCATCGAACTGCTGTTCAGAACGCACGAGCGCCTGGACACCGCGCTCGTCGTCATCAGCCACGACCCCCAGTTCACGCGTCGGTTCGACCGGGCGCTCGTGCTCGAGGGGGGTCGGCTCGTCCCCGCTATCGACTCGACGCCGAGGCGGTACGACGAAGGACGGTGAGGAGGGCACCCCAGCCGGGTTTGCCGTCGCGGAGCCACGCGACCGCGGCGAGTCCCACCAGCGCGAACTCGACGACGAGCATCGGGGACGGCCCGATCGTGGCCACGTGCGCGCCGAAACTCGGTTCGGTGGACGGTTCGGGGAGGGCGAGCAGCGGCCAGGCGAGGAACGCGAGTTCGTGGAACGCCCCCTCGATGATCGGTGCCACGCTGTCGCCCAGGAGGTGCGAGGCGTACCCGACGAGCAGCGGCGCGGCGAGGTCGCGGCGGTCGAACCGGCGGGCGAGGGCGACGGCGGCCAGCGCGAGGCCGACCCCGAAGAGGAGCGAATGGGCGAGCGACCGGCCCCCGGGCAGGACCCCGAGCGACCACGCGAGGGGTTTGTCGACGAGGTCGGGCAGTTGCGTCCCGAGCGCCAGCGCGGCGACGGCGCTCGCGTCCACCGCCTCGCCCGACCGACGGGCGTAGACGTGATAGCAGAGGTATCCGAGCGCGAGGTGTCCCCAGGGCCACATGGTCGGCCCTGCGCGCGGGAGTCGTAAAGTCGGTCCGACTCGCCGTCCCGCCGGTCGCCCCCGATAGATTCGTATTGGATGCGCCTGATGAAAAGGTATGGCTACGGCTCGACGGATGAGATTCGTCTCGGGGCACCTCGCGTGGACGCTCTGCGTCATCGTAGTCCTCGCGGCGCTCGGCGCGCTGGCGCTCGATCTGGTGTTCGTCCTCTCGTATCTCGGCTTTCTCGTGCTCATCGAGGTGACCGCGCCGGTGAACGCGACGACGGCGTGGCGACGCCGCCTGCGCTGGTTCGTCGTCCTCGGCCTCGTCGCGTTCGCGTACCTGGTCGTGCGGCGGGTGCTCGCGCTCCTCCCGCAGGGGGTGGTCTGACGGTGGACCTCGACATAGATCCGCCGCGCGCGGCGCTGCTCGCGTTCGCCCTCGTCGTCCTGCTCGGCGTGGGGACCGCCGCGGGTACCTCGGGCGCGTCGTTCGGACTCTACAACTTCGGGTGGAACGGCGCGAGCGAGCTGAGGACGCTCTCGGAGGAGGCCGACGCGCAGCCGACGGTCGTCCGCTCGACGACCGAGTACGACCGACTCCGGGCCAACGGGACCGTCGCGATCGTGCTCTCGCCCGACGAGCCCTACGAGACGAACGAGAGCGCGCGGCTCCGCACGTTCGTCGAGCGCGGCGGGACGCTCGTGGTCGCCGAGGACTTCGGCCCGCACGGGAACGACCTGCTCGCCTCGCTGAACGCGAGCACGCGGGTCGACGGCCGGACGCTTCGCGACGAGCAACACCACTACCGCTCGCCCGCGCTCCCCGTCGCGACGAACGTCTCGAACGAATCCGCGGTCGGGACGGAGAACCTCACCCTCAACTACGGAACCGTGCTGCGGCCGAACGGCGCGACGGTGCTCGTCTCCAGTTCCGGGTACGGCTACCTCGACGCGAACGGGAACGAGAGACCGGACGAGGGCGAGCCGATGGAGAGTCACCCCGTCGCGACGAGCGAGCGCATCGGCGACGGGCGCGTGATCGTCGTGAGCGACGCGAGCGCGCTCATCAACGCGATGCTCGACCGCCCCGGA
This sequence comes from Halomarina halobia, assembly GCF_029338575.1. Lineage (GTDB taxonomy): Archaea > Halobacteriota > Halobacteria > Halobacteriales > Haloarculaceae > Halomarina > Halomarina halobia. Next base: position 12,232 of record NZ_CP119992.1, on the reverse strand, counting down.
AACCGGGCCTTCGTCGCGGCGCTCCTCGCGGAGCATGACCGCGTCGCGCTCGACTTCTCGCACGCGGAGCGGTTCCCGCCGCTCGCGGTCGCGGTCCTCGCGCTGCGCGAGTCGGCGGCGCTCCAGGTCGCCCTCGGAACGCTGCTCGTCGGCCTCGTCGGCGCGTGGGCGCGGTGGCCGACGCTGCGAGGACGGGGCGTCGTCGCCGACCTCGCGGCCGAACTGGGGCTGGCGCGCTCGCGGCCGGACCCCGCCTCGATACGACTCGACCGCGGCGAGGTTGTCGCGTACCTCGCGGACGCTCACCCCGAGTGGGACGAACGGCGCGTCGAACGGGTCGCGGACGCCGTCGTCGAACGACGCGACGGATAACTCTCCTACTCGAGAAGGTTTCCGTTCAGTTTATATAAGGTTTAAGTCCTCTCGAAATTAACCCCGAAGGGATGAACACGCGCGATCCCGCGGAGTTCTACTCGGAGCTCCAGTCGGAAGTCGGGAGGGTCCTCGTCGGGAACACTGACGTCGTCGAGGGGCTGGCGATCGCACTCCTCACCCGCAGTCACGTCCTGCTGGAGGGGGTGCCCGGCGTCGCGAAGACGACCGTCGCGAACCTCTTCGCCCGGGCGAGCGGCCTCGACGTCAACCGCATCCAGATGACCCCCGACATCCTCCCGGCCGACATCACCGGAACGCACATCTACCGGGAGGCGACCGGGGAGTTCGAACTCCACCGGGGACCGGTGTTCGCGAACGTCCTCATCGCCGACGAGATCAACCGCGCGACGCCGAAGTCCCAGAGCGCGCTCCTCGAGGCGATGCAGGAGCGGAGCGTGACGATCGAGGGGGACACGCTCGAGCTTCCGGATCCGTTCCTCGTGGTGGCGACGCAGAACCCCATCGAGATGGTCGGCACGTTCGAACTCCCGGAGGCCCAGCGCGACCGCTTCCAGCAACGACTCGTCATGGACCTCCCCGAGCGCGACGAGGAGCGACAGATCCTGGACGAGTTCGACGAGCAGCCGACGCTCGGCCCCGAGGTCGTGGAGGCGATCACGTCGCCCGACGAGCTGCGGTCGTACCGCGAACGCCTCGACGACGTCTACGTCGCGCCCCCCGTCAAGGAGTACGTCCTCGACCTGATCGCCGCCAGCCGCGACCACCCCGACGTCCGGCACGGGACCTCCCCCCGCGCGTCGCTCGCACTGCTCAACGCGTCGAAGGCGCGCGCGTTGCTCCGGGATCGGTCGTACGTCATCCCGGACGACGTGAAGGGCCTCGCCCACCAGGTGATCGCCCACCGGCTCATCCTCCACACCGACGCCGAGCTGAGCGAGGCGACGGAGAGCGACGTCGTCGCCGACCTCCTCGAACGGGTCGATCCCCCCGGGAGCGTCTCGCTCGACCGCCACAACGGGCTCGACGCCGGGGAGCGGGTCGTCGAACCGATGGAGTGAGCGACGGCCGCCCGACGGTCAGCGCGCGCCGTCCGTCTCCGCGTCCGCGTTCGTCCCCGCCTCCGCGTTCGACGGCGAACCGTCGCCCGCCGCCTCGTCCTCCGCCGCCTCCCACGAACAGACGACGAGCGCGTCGTACCGCTCGTCGTCCGGTTCGACGACGGAGAGGAGATCGGCCGCTGGAGCGTCCGCGCGACGGCGACGGCGACGAGCGAGGCGATCGGGTTGTCGAAGCTGTCGACCGGGTCGTACGCCGGGCCGGCGACCCCGACGCTGACGCGACCCCGGCGCGCGTCGACGTCCGCCTCGGCGCGCTCGACCAGTTCGAACTGATCGACGAGCGCCGAGGCGAGCCGGGGCGCGAGCGAGGCCGCGTCGCCGGGCGAGCGGTCGAGCGTGTCCTCGAAGAACTCCGCCAGCGGGAGTCCCGTGGGCGTCAGCGCGAGGCCGCGCTCCTCCCCCCGCCCGGCGAGCACGAACGCGGTGTCGAGGTCCTCGTCGGCGGGGACGTCGTAGCTCGCGAACTGCGGGACGAACAACCGGGCGTCGCCGGAGCGGGGAACGTACACCCGCTCGTTCGAGAGTTCGAGTTCGCCGACGATCGTCGCCACGTCGTCGGCCAGCGTCCGATAGACCGCCTCGCCGATCCGCGCGGGGATGAACCGCTCGGGCGTGAGGAAGTAGGTGAGCACGCCGGCGAAGACGCCGGTTCCGCCGAGCGCGTAGAGGACCGTCCGCGACCCGGGGAAGAACGCCCCGCCGAGGAGGGCGAGCGCTCCGATCGCGCCGAACGCGATCGCGGTCTGTCGGTACCGCGTCCGCATCGCGTCGCGGTAGGCCTCGCGGAGCCGCCGGTTCTCGGCGGCGAGGAGTTCGACCCGCACGGCGAGTTCCTCCGCGTCCGCCGCGTCGGTCGGATCGCCGCCCCGCGCGTCGGTCGCCCCGTCCGCCTCGACGCTCACGCGTCCACCTCGACGAGTCGGAGGCGCACCAGTTCGTAGCGGTAGAGCGCGTAGGCGACGATCGCGACGACGACGGCGGTCCCTGAGGCGGTCTGCCAGAGCGGGAACTGCGCGGCGAGCGTCGGAACGCCCGCGGCGACGAGCGCGAGCGCCCCGAAGGCGACGAGTGCCTCGGCCGGCGCGGCCGCGTCGCGGAGCTCGCCCGCCAGCGCGCCGGCGAGGCCGAGGATCACGAGCACCCCGGACGGCCCCGGCGGGACCGTCCCGGGGACGAGCGCGCCGGCGAGGACGGCCCCGAACGCCACCGCGCCGAACCGGGTCAGGAACCAGGTCGCGCACAGCGCCGCGCCGGCGAACAGTCCGACGGGGGCGGCGACCGAGAGCCCGACCGCCGTCGTCGCGATCCCCGCGAGGCCGAGCGCGGACCACCGATCGCGCGGGGAAACCGGTCACGCACGGGCTCCACCTCGCCGGCTCGGGGCGGCCGACAGGACGGTTCGCAGTCGATCGCCCGGCGCGACCTCGAACGCGGTGACGTCGTGTAGCCGATCGAGCTCGCGGCGGAACCGCTCGAACTCGACGTACTCGCGGTAGGTCGCGTCGATCCGGTCCATCGTCCGCCGACCGAAGAGGACGGTCGGCGCGAGGACGACCACCACCTCGATGCCCCCGCCGACGAGCGATCGGACGGTGTCGAGGACGGCCGACCGATCGGCGTCGTCGGTCAGGACGAAGACGCGACCGCCGCCGAGTCGCGATCGGAGGGTTCCCGCGGCGGCGACCAGCGGCCGGTCGGCCGTCTCCACGACCCCCGAGGACAGGTACGCCTCGATCGTCCGTCCGAACGCGCCGTCGAGGACGGGGACGCGCCGGGCGGAGAGCGGACGGACGGCCGTCGCGGTCGACGAGCCATCACCCGCGGCGGTGAGTTCGTCGAGCCGCCGCTCTATCGTCTCGACGTACTCCCGTCTCGTCCCCGGCGACAGGCGGGAGGTGATCCCCCGATCGTCGACCGTGTAACAGCCGACCGGGTCGTCCGCCCGCACCGCGTAGTCCACGATGCTGTGGGCGACCGCCCGCAGGTAGTCGAGTTTCGTCTCGCCGGCGAGCCCCTCGCCGGTCGAGGAGCCGTGGTCGAACAGCAACACGGTCGACAGCGTCGTCTCGCTCTCGAACTCCCGGACCTGTAGCTGGTGGAGGCGCGCCGTCGCCTTCCAGTCGATCCGGCGGGCCGCGTCGCCCGGAACGTAACCCCGGACGCCCGCCGGTTCGGTCCCGGCGCTGAAACGGAGTCCCGGGTGCTCGCCGTAGGCGACGCCGACGTCCGCGCTCCCGCGTCCGACGTGGATCTCCTCCGGGGTGCGCGACCCGACCTCGACGGTCACGGGCTCGCCGTGGGCGAACGAGGTCCGGAACAGCCCGGCGGAACCGGTCGCAGTGACCGTCGGCGCGTCGAACGTCGCGCGGCCTGCGACCGGAAACGCGACGTCGAACGCCGTCTCAGCCTCGGTCGTTCCCGACGGGAGGCGTACGTCCCGGTCGGGGTCGGCGTCGGCCGTCACCGGGGGATCGGCCTCGACGCGAACGTCGAGGCGAGTCTCGCGGTCGGTACGGGCGGCGAGCGAGACGGTCACGGGGGCGTCGGTCACGACGTCCGCGTCGATCGACTGTTCGACGGTCAGCGCGTCGTCGAGGCGACCGACCGCGAGGACGAACGCGACCTGCTGGGCGATCGCCCAGGCACAGATCAGGACGCCGACGACGAGCGGCCAGACGCGGCCTGAGACGACGGCGAACGCCGCGAGGACGGCCGCGAGCGCGACGGCCGCCCAGTACCGTCGAGTGAATTCCATGTAATTACAACTAACTACCAATGTTTGAATCTACTGGTGAACTCGGGAATAAAATACATTTGCCGTGGGCGCGGAGTGAACCGTAGTGACCCGACTGACGCTCGCGTTGTGTGCAGTGCTCGTCCTCGCCACGGCGGCCGGAGCCGCCGGCCCGGGCGCGGCGACCGCCCCGCTACAGCAGGACGAGGCCGACAACTCGACGCAGACGACGCGACACGAGAACCCGAACGAAGCGAGTGGGGACGGCGACATGAGCGAGGTCGAGCGATACCTCGTGAACTCGCTCTCCGATCGCCTCGCCGAGAGCTCCGTCCGACTCAGCGAGGGGAGTACGAGAGCGCGGAGCGGCTCCTCGGCGACCAGTACGACAGCGAACTCAGTCGACTCATCGAGGTCTCGGGCGAGACGAACACGACCCGGACGTACGAGCGCACGAGGGAGAACCAGCGCGAGGTCACCCAGGGCGCCTCGCAGTACAACCGGACGCTGGAGCAGTACCGCGAGGCGCGAGAGGAGGGTAACGAGACGCGCGCGCGGCAGCTGGCGCGGAAACTCCAGCGGATCAGTGAGAACGTGAACGAGAACGCCGGGCAGGCGACCGAGGGCTACGACCGGCTCGGATCGCAGACCGGTCAGAACTTCTCGACGACGTCGCGCGCGACGACGAACGTCGCCGAGAACATCACGGAGCGCCAGGAGGAGGTCCGCGAGACGTCGTTCGTCGGGACGACCCTCGACGTGGAAGGCGACGGCGACGAGGCGTCGTTCACCGACCCCCTCGCGATCAGCGGCGACCTCTCGGCCGAGAACGGGACCGCGGTCGCGGACGAGGAGATCCGACTGCGCGTCGGCAACCGGACCTACGACACGACGACCGACGGTGACGGGGCCTTCGAGATAGAGTACCGACCCACGCAGATCCCGTCGAACGCGAGCGACGTGCGCATCGAGTACCTGCCGAAGCGAGGGTCGCCGTACTTCAACTCCACGGACTCGATCCCGATCTCGGTCGAGCAGGTCGAGCCGAACGTCACCGTCCAGCGGCGGCCCGATACCGCCTCGCTCGGCACGAACGTCACCGTCGCCGGGCGCGTCAGCGTCGAGGACCGCGGCGTCCGCGTCCCCGTTGCGATCAGGATCGGGGACGAGGTCGTCGCTCAGGGGATGCCGGCGGACGACGGGTCGTTCGCGACGACGGTTCGCCTGCCGGCCGACGTCCCGGCGGGCGACCAGCCGGTCGTCGCGACGGCCTCACGCCCCGGACGCGCGATCGCGCCGGGGAACGCGACGACGACGCTCGCCGTCGAGCCGACGAACACCTCGCTCGTCATCAACGCCTCGCGGGTGAACGAGAGCGCGGTCGCCGTCGACGGCCGACTGACGTCCGGTGACGGCCGCTCAGTCGCGAACGAGACGGTCCTGCTCGGCATCAACGGCACCGCGACGACCGAGGTTCGGACCGACGAGAACGGCACGTTCTCCGGGACGGTCCCGATCTCCGAGTCCCAGCGCGACGACGCGACGCTCGTCCTCGGCGCGCTCTTTGACGGGAGCGGGAAGAACCTCGAGACCGCCGAGGCGAGGGCGCGGATCGAACGGGGCACCGCCGAGGACTGGCTCGCCGACCTCGCGCCGGTCGCGGCCGGCCTGATCGCCGCGCTCGGCCTCGGAGCCTGGTACGCCGTGCGGCGGCGGCGCGAGGAGTCCGATCGGGAGCGGCCGAGCGTGAACGAGGCGATCGAGGAGCGCGACGAGGAGCCCGGCGAGCCGATCGGGGAGGTGGAGGGGACGGATCACTCGCTCGAACGCGCCCGCGAACTGATCGACCGCGGCGAGACCAACGAGGGAGTCGTCGCCGCGTACCTCGCGGTCCGCGAACGCCTTGCACGGCGCGCCGACGTCGACGAGGGACGCACGCACTGGGAGTTCTACGCCGAGAGCGCGGACCACGTCTCCGACGACGAGGCGGACTCGCTTCGATCCCTCACCCGGGCGTACGAGCGGGCCGCGTTCGCCCCCGGCCGCCTCTCTACGGCCATCGCCGAGCGCGTCCTCGACGACGCCGGTCGCTTCGACGCGACGAACGAGGAACCGACCGCGGACTGACAGGGGCGTTTTTATCCAAGCACGATAGACATAATACAATGTCCCTCAGGTTGCTCGTCCCGCGTCCGATCCGCGAACTCCCGGCGGATCTGGTCGCGGTCGTCGGACTGACGCTCCTCGCCGACGTCTTCGCCGTCGCCCCGGTGCTCAGCGAGACCCCGATACGCGTCGTTCTCGCGCTCGCGTTCGTGCTGTTCGTTCCCGGCTACGCCCTCGTGGCCGCGCTCTTTCCCGAGCGCGCCCCGGAGTCGGCGGAGGACGGCGACGGCATCACCGGCGTCGCGCGCGTCGCGCTCTCGATCGGGACGAGCGTGGCGGTCGTCCCGATGCTCGCGCTCGTGCTCAACTTCACCCCCCTCGGGGTGCGACTCGTCCCGATCCTCCTCGTCGTCAGCGCCGTCACGATCGCCGCGACGGCGGTCGCCGCGAGGCGGCGCGCTCGACTGCCCCCCGAGGAACGGTTCGCCGTCCCGTACCGGGAGTGGTACGGATCGCTCCGGGCAGGCCCGCTGCGGGCGGACACGCGAACCGATCGAGCGTTGAACGTCCTGCTCGCGCTGAGCGTGCTCATCGCCATGTCGGGGGTCACGTACGCGCTCGTGTCGCCGAAACAGAGCGATCAGTACTCCGAGCTCTACCTCCTGACGGAGGGCGAGGACGGCGAACTCGTCGCCGACGGTTACGACACCAACCTCACTCGCGGGGAGCGCGGATCGGTGATCGTCGGCGTCGAGAACCACGAACACGAGCGCACGAGGTACACGCTCGTCGTCCAACTGCAGCGCGTTCGGAGCGACGGGAACGAGACGACCGTCACGGCGACCCGCGAGGTCGATCGGTTCGACGTCTCGCTGGCGCACGACGAGGCGACGCGCGGAACGGTCACGTACGCGCCCTCGACGACGGGACGACTGCGACTGGTCTTCCTGCTCTACCGCGGGCCCCCGCCGCAGGATCCGTCGGTCGAGAACGCCTACCTGGAGACGCACCTCTGGCTGTCAGTCGAATGATAACGCACCCGTACATAAACAGTTTTCTTACTATATTTCAGCTCTAGATAAGCATTATATTAGATGAGTTGAAATGGAATGATAATGGGTCTGAATATCGGGAGTAGAGTAGCGATGGGTGAATCGAAATGGTGACGGTATCGACTCAGTCCCTGTTCCTGTTGGCGGTGGCCAGCCTCGTGTTACTGTGGGGCGTTCTGCGGTATCGGCGGCGCTTCGTGAAGATCGACCTGTACATCGCCGGTACGATCGCGCTCGGCATCTTCCTCGTCGGGTTCTTCCCGACGGTGTACGACGTCGTCGGGGCCGCCCTGGACATCGAGAATCGGGTCGTCACCATGCTGCTCGTCGGAAACCTCGGCTTCATCGCGTTCTGTCTCTACCTTCTCGGAACGCTCAGGGAGACGCGCGGAAAGCTCGGCGAGCTAACCCGGCAGCTCTCGATCGACAAGATGGCCGCCGAGCGAACGACGTACACGGACGGCGGTAACCAACCCACTATCCACGTCGTCATCCCGGCGTACAACGAGGAGAAGAGCATCAGAACGGTCGTCCAGTCGCTCCCGGAGGTAGTGCTCGACCACTACGTCGTTCCGGTCGTCGTCTCCGATGGGTCCGCCGACGCGACGGCCTCGCGCGCCCGCATCGAGGGCGCGATGGTCGTCGAACACCCCGTCAATCAGGGACAGGGCGGCGCGCTGAAGACCGGCTTCGAGATCGCGGCGCAGGCGGACACGGACATCGTCGTCACGATGGACGGCGACGGACAGCATCCCGTCGAGGAACTGGAGCGGCTGGTTCGTCCCATCGTCGACGGCGAGGCCGACTACGTGATGGGTTCACGGCACAAGGGCGTCGACAAGTCGGGGAACGGCACGGTTCGACGCGCGGGGGTCCGGGCGTTCACCGTCCTCGTCAACACGCTGACCGACGCGGACATCACCGACTGCACAAACGGGTTCCGCGCGATCCGCGGTTCGGACTTGGAGCGGCTCACGCTGACCGAGGAGCGGTTCAGCGCGCCGGAACTCATCATCGAGGCCCGGAAGAACGGCCTCCGCATCCGGGAGGTCCCCATCACCGTCGAGGAGCGCCAGGCGGGCACGACCAAGAAGCCGAGGCTCGGGTACGCGCTCGGGCTGACGCGGACGATCCTGACGACGTGGCTGCGCTGAGAGGAACGCAGATCGGGCCGTCGGGCGAGCACCCGAGACGCACAACACTTGTACCTCCGTCGCCCGTGTCCGGACATGGAATCGGTCACCGGGCCGCCCGCGAAGATGGCGGCGAACCGCGACGAGTTGACGCCGATGATGTCGCAGTACTTCGCGCTCACCGAGGAGTACGCCGACGCGCTCGTCCTGTTTCAGGTCGGTGATTTCTACGAGCTGTTCTGCGACGCCGCGGAGGAGGCCGCTCGCGTCTGCGAGATAACGCTCACCAAGCGCGAGGACTCGACGGGCACCTACCCGATGGCGGGCGTCCCCATCGACAACGTCGCCCCCTACGTCGAGGCGCTGCTCGACGCGGGCTACCGGGTGGCGATCGCGGACCAGATCGAGGACCCCTCGGAGGCGTCGGGCGTCGTCGAGCGGGCGGTGACGCGCATCGTCACGCCGGGCACCGTGCTGGAGGACGAACTCCTCGCAGCGGGCGGGAACACCTACGTCGCCGCGCTGGCGGGTTCGACCGAGAGCGACCGCGCGAGCGTCGCGTTCATCGACGTCTCGACCGGCGAGTTCCGCGTTACGAGCGCGTCGCCGACCGTCGTGCAGGACGAACTCGACCGCTTCGCTCCCGCGGAGGTCATCGCCGCGCCCGACCTCGGGCACGACTTCGAGGTGGACGGGATGCGAACGCCCTTCCGCGAGTCGGCGTTCGAGGTCGAGGCCGCCCGCGAACGCGTCGAGGCGTACGGCGCGAGCGAGGCCCTCCGCGACGCGGCGGAGGTGCGCGCGGCGGGGGCACTGCTCGCCTACGCGGAGTACACCCAGGGCGTCGAAGCGGGGGGACTGGCGTACCTCACGCGGATCGCGCGCTACGATCCGCGCGAGGGGATGCGACTCGACACGACCGCGCTCCGCTCGCTCGAGGTGTTCGAGAACCGCGAGGGGGGCGACGATCACACCCTGCTGGGCGTCGTCGACGAGACCTCCTGCGCGCTGGGGCGGCGGGAGCTCACCCACTGGCTCAGGCGGCCGCTCGTCGACCGCGAGCGGATCGAGGCGCGCCACGACGCCGTCGAGGAACTCGCGGGGCTGTCGCTCGTCCGCGAGGAGGTCCGCGAGTTGCTCAGGGACGTCTACGACGTCGAGCGGCTCATCACGCGCGTCTCCCGGGGGCGGGCGAACGCCCGGGACCTGCGCGCGCTGAAGGACACCCTCGACGCGGTGCCCGAGGTGAAGGCCGCCCTCGCCGACGCGGAGAGCGACCCGCTCGTCGAGCGCCGCGCGGCGCTCGACGAGCTCGAGGACGTGCGGGGACTGATCGGCCGCGCGATCCACCCCGAGCCGCCCATCGAGATCACCGAGGGAGGCGTCATCCGCGAGGGGTTCGACGAGGACTTAGACGAGTTGCGGGCGACGGAGCGCGACGGCCGCGAGTGGGTCGCCGACCTGGAGGCCGACGAGCGCGAGCGCACCGGCATCGACTCGCTGAAGGTCGGCTACAACGAGGTCCACGGCTACTACATCGAGGTGACGAACCCCAACCTCGACCGCGTCCCCGACGACTACACGCGCCGGCAGACGCTGAAGAACGCGGAGCGGTTCTACACGCCGGAGCTGAAGCGCCGCGAGGACGAGATCCTGGGCGCGGCCGAGCGCGCCGACGCCCGCGAGTACCGCCTGTTCGCCGAGGTGCGCGCGGAGGTGGCCGAGGAGGCAGCGCGCGTCCAGCGCGTCGCCGGCGTGCTCGCGGAGCTCGACGTGCTCGCAGCCCTCGCGCACGTGGCCGTCGCGCGGAACTACGTCCGCCCCGAGTTCGGCGCGGAGGGGATCCACGTCGAGGGGGGCCGCCATCCCGTCGTCGAGACGACCGAGGAGGCGTTCGTCCCGAACGACGCCGACCTGCGCGACCGGCGGGTCGCGGTCATCACCGGCCCGAACATGAGCGGGAAGTCCACCTACATGCGGCAGGTGGCGCTGATCGTCGTGCTCTCGCAGGTGGGGAGCTTCGTCCCCGCCCGGCGGGCGCGCCTCCCCGTGACGGACGCCGTGTTCACCCGCGTCGGCGCGAGCGACGACATCGCGGGCGGCCACTCGACGTTCATGCGCGAGATGGCCGAGCTCAGGGAGATCCTCCACCACGCCACCGAGGACTCGCTCGTCCTGCTCGACGAGGTCGGTCGGGGGACGAGCACGGCCGACGGGCGCGCCATCGCGTGGGCGGTGACGGAGTTCGTCCACGACGCGGTCGGCGCGACGACGCTGTTCGCCACCCACTACCACGAGCTGACCCGGATCGCCGCCGACCGCGAGGGCGTAGCGAACCTCCACTTCACCGTCGAGCGCGACGGCGAGGAGGTGACGTTCCTCCACTCGGTCGTCGAGGGGGCGGCGGAGGCCTCCTACGGCGTCGAGGTCGCCCGGCTGGCGGGCGTCCCACCGACGGTCATCGAGCGCTCGCGCGCGCTCCTCGCGGACGGCCTCCCGGGCGACGAGGAGCCGGGAGACGGCGGCGACGGGGCGATCACGCTCGCGGCGTTCGCCGGCGAAGAGGACCGCGAAGGGGCGGGCCCGAATCGCGACTCGGCGGCGCGCGACGGACGCGCGCGCGCCAACGGCTCCGGCGTCGGGAGCGACGCCGGCAGTGCGAGCGACGAGGCACCCGACGATCCGGCCGACGGCGCGACCGGAGACGCGGCCGGCGAGGGGCCGAACCGCCACAGCCGCAAGGCACATCCGCGCTCGAAGCCGAGATAGGCGGACTACACATCGCAGACATGACCCCGCTCGAAGCGCTGACCTACCTGCACGACCTGCAACGGAGGCTCGATGGCGACGATTGAACGACTCGACGAGGCGACCGTCGCGCGCATCGCCGCCGGCGAGGTGGTGACCCGGCCCGCATCGGTCGTGAAGGAACTCGTCGAGAACAGCCTCGACGCGGGCGCGGGAAGCGTCGAGGTGGCAGTCGAGAACGCCGGACTCGACCTGATCCGCGTCACCGACGACGGCCACGGGATGAGCCGCGAGGACGCCGTGCTCGCCGTCGAGCGCCACACCACGAGCAAGATCTCGGGCGTCGACGACGTGGAGCGCGTACGGACGCTCGGCTTCCGCGGCGAGGCCCTGCCGAGCATCGCGTCCGTCGCCGACCTCGCAGTGACGACGCGGGCCGCGGGCGAGGGGGCGAGCGGCACGCGCGTCACCGTCGGCGAGGGCGGGACGGGCGTCGAGGCAGCGGGCCACGCCGTCGGGACCACGGTCGAGGTGCGCGACCTCTTCGATCGCGTGCCGGCGCGCCGCGAGTCGCTGGGGACGCCCAAGCGCGAGTTCGCCCGCATCAGCGACGCCGTCTCGCGCTACGCGCTCGCCCACCCGGACGTCCGCTTCCGGCTCACGCACGACGAGCGGACCGTCCTCTCCGCGCCGGGAACGGGCGAGCGCGTCGACGCGCTGCTCGCCGTCTACGACCGCACCGTGGCGGGACAGAGCACGGAACTCGCCGCCGTCGAGGGCGGAGGTGACGAGGCGAGCGACGACGGCGACGACGGCGGTGGGGGCGGGAGGGACGATAGGGCCGACGGGGGTGATGGCGAGGGAAGGAGCGACGCCCCGGCCGTCCGCGTCGAGGGCGTGGCGTGTTACCCCTCCGTGACGCGCGCCTCCCCCGAGCACGTCTAC